>NZ_JBGJZM010000001.1:0-2333923 GCF_042610425.1 Ectobacillus soli | reverse complement strand
AGAGGTCACACCCGTTCCCATACCGAACACGGAAGTTAAGCTCTTTTGCGCCGATGGTAGTTGGGACTTTGTCCCTGTGAGAGTAGGACGTCGCTAGGCAATTACCCTATTTGGGCTTTTTTTTTGGAGGATTAGCTCAGCTGGGAGAGCATCTGCCTTACAAGCAGAGGGTCGGCGGTTCGATCCCGTCATCCTCCACCATAGTACGGAGGGGTAGCGAAGTGGCTAAACGCGGCGGACTGTAAATCCGCTCCTTCGGGTTCGGCGGTTCGAATCCGCCCCCCTCCATTGTAATTTAAATTATTTTTATAATATTGGGCTATAGCCAAGCGGTAAGGCAACGGACTTTGACTCCGTCATGCGTTGGTTCGAATCCAGCTAGCCCAGCCAATTGGAGGAATACCCAAGTCCGGCTGAAGGGATCGGTCTTGAAAACCGAGAGGCGGCGCAAGCCGCGCGGGGGTTCGAATCCCTCTTCCTCCTCCATATTATTTTTATACAAATTAAATATTATTTATATCGTCGCGGGGTGGAGCAGTCCGGTAGCTCGTCGGGCTCATAACCCGAAGGTCGCAGGTTCAAATCCTGTCCCCGCAATCTGGTCCGGTAGTTCAGCTGGTTAGAATGCCTGCCTGTCACGCAGGAGGTCGCGGGTTCGAGTCCCGTCCGGACCGCCATTTGGCTCGGTAGCTCAGTCGGTAGAGCAGAGGACTGAAAATCCTCGTGTCGGCGGTTCGATTCCGTCCCGAGCCACCTTTTCATTGTACAACTTCATTATTCCGCAGTAGCTCAGTGGTAGAGCAATCGGCTGTTAACCGATCGGTCGTAGGTTCGAGTCCTACCTGCGGAGCCATGGCCCGTTGGTCAAGCGGTTAAGACACCGCCCTTTCACGGCGGTATCACGGGTTCGATTCCCGTACGGGTCATTTTAGAAAATCAGTGCAAAAAACAGCACTGATTTTTTTAATATGTATAAATAAATTATCAGACATACATAGATTAAAAAACAAATCATAAAAAATCCGTAGTATTATAAATTCCCACAATTTAACTCATGACATTTATCAAAAAACGAAATGAAATATAGTCTTCCGGTTATACTACTAAATGCAAGGAGGGATATTTCATGACAGCCATTAGAGATGTAATGAGTACGAATATAGCGTATTGTACTTCGGTAGACAATGTATTTGAAGCAGCAAGTAAAATGAAACAAGAGGATGTTGGGATTATACCGGTTGTAGATAACAGTCGTTTAATTGGGCTTGTAACTGACCGAGATATAATCTTACGAGGTCTTGCCGAAAAGCATCCTGGTTCTGAGAGTATCACAGAAGTAATGAGCACGGATATAATTAGTGTATCCCCAGATGATCCAGTAGAGAAAGCATCAGAACTGATGGCACGTTATCAAGTTAGACGCCTGCCAGTTGTTGAACACAGTAATCTTGTTGGTATGATTTCACTTGGTGATTTAGCTGTTGAAGGATTTACAGATGATCAAGCACAATTTGCCCTTAGTGAAATTTCAGAAGATCATCATGAAACAATCTAAATTAAAATATGATTTTACAGAATTTCAAAAAAGATAACTCGTAGGATGGCATATCCTACGAGTTATCTTTTTTTACAAATCAAAAAAATAAAAAAATATATATGATATGATTAACATAATACTTATATTTTTATAGAAAATACTAGTTTATATTAGTATTATTAAACTATACAAATAAAAAAATAGTTATAGGAATGACAGTATTTAACCCAAAATATATATTTCATCTTTTTTTCTTAAAAAATGCCGCTATGCAGGGAAGATGTATGCATGGAGAAACGTGTAAAAGGGGGTTACTAATGAATACAGTAGAAAATGAGCCAAACTGGATGTTAGTTACAGAAAACTTTTCATCACCTACAACATTTTCGGATTTACTTTATTTGCTCATTCCTAATCGTACTGAAAAAAGCGGATACGATAGTCAGGTTTTATCATGGAAGGAAAAGGAATTCTACAAAAAAGAAACAATTCTTCCATTTATTCAGTTTGGAATGAAAGTAATGAAGGAACTTCCGAAATTTAACAAAGATGAAATGCCTACCATACTTCGAATTGTTCGTTTATGTCAAGAAGTAAGATGGTATGAACAAGCTTATAACATATTGAAGGAACAACAAATTCTTCCTTTTATTTTTAATTCATTAGAAATAGAGGTATGGGATGACTTTACGAAAGCAACTGCATGGAATTATATAATTGTAAAACAAAAAGCTCTCCGTTTAGAAGAGTGTGATTATGCGATATGGGAAAAAATAAAATATGATTTAAGTTGGATTCCTTCCTGCCCGCACTTAGCATCAGAAAAAGAAATAATAGAATGTAAACTACTTTTTTTATGTCGAGAAGCACGTGACATGGATACTAATAAGTTTGAAGAATTATCAATGGAACTTGCTATTTATTGTAATTCTACAATTTCAAATCTATATACATATAATCTCGTCGAAACTTATAAACGATGTATAAGCTATTTAGAAGACCATACAGAAAATCGGATGATTATAGCTTGTCACTATGCGATACTAGCTCAGTTAGCAGAATTTTTTTATGATCCCTATCAATTTATTATGGATGATTATGTGGCAGTTATGAGAGATATGATGGCTCATTTAAATTTCTCATTATATGAAAAATATAAAGAATTTATAGGAACATTACTATCCTATATTTCATTTTATCAATTGATTCGGGTACCACAACAAACAGATTATTTTCAGGAAATGTTAACTATGAGTAGAGGAATTCCTTATAAGGAGGATTTGCTTCGTGAATATGTCTTTTCACAAGTAACGGATAAAACAAACGGTTTTTTAAACACATTTTATTATAATAATTGTCAAAGTATTATTGAAGAAATTATTGCCTACTGGTGCACAGATGAGCAAAGAAATATACTTCAAGTTACTTATCATATGTACGGTACAATCTAAAATATAAAAGTAAAAACTCATCCAATTTGGATGAGTTTTTATATATAAGATAAAGGTTCGAATTGAAGTTTTTGTAATCATCGACTTGTCTTATCCCCGGGTCGTCTCCACAATTGAAGATTGATTTGGAATGATAAGTAGTATGGCTATAAAGAAAACTGCAAACATAGAGGACATATGCAGTCCATTTTCTTTAATAGCTACAATGCCGACTGCAATTATATATGATAATTTGTATGTAATGGATAACCAAGATGCAAGTTTTAATTGAAGCCATTCCATAAAAATTTCACACGATACAAATGAGACTAAGATAATTAAAAAAGCAAGACTTGCATTAAAGATAAACAGACAGCAAATAAGTCCGAATAAGGATAATAATTCTAAAAATATAGGTATATCTTTCATTCAAACGAACCTCCGAATAGGCTTTGTATAAATGCCTACTTTTAATGTTGCAAATAAGGAAGAGGATTAATGGCATTTGATTTTGCGAAATTCCATTCTCCTTTGTGAAGCTCGAAGTGTAAATGCTGTCCTGTAGCTTCTCCGGTGCTTCCCATGTAACCTAGAACTTGACCTTGGCTGACCGTATCACCTTCGCTTACATAGCGATTTTTCATATGAGCATATACGGTTGTGTAAAGTTGTCCATTAATGTGATGAGTAAGGAATACAACATTACCATAGCTTGTAGAATAATAGGAACGGCTGACCGTACCGGAAGCTGCGGCAAGAATTTGGATATTTCCTGGCGCTGCAATATCGACACCATAGTGCATGCTACCCCATCTTGGACCGAAATCACTCGTAACAATTCCACCAGAAGCAGGCCAATGTAAGATAGAAGAAGCTTGTGATGTGGAAGTAGAACTAGAAGTAGCTACATTCTGTGAAGTAGAAAGATAATCTTTAGAAACATATCCATCATTTCCGTTGTAACGAACTTTATACCAACTTCCGGATTGACCAGTTACTTCTACTTTTTGACCACTTGATAATACATCAATAATGTTATAGTTTGTTCCAGGTCCTGTTCTGAAACGTAAACTATCTGCATTTACATAAAATGTAGAAGTTGATTGAACAGAAGATGAAGTGGAAGAATTAGAGGAAGCGAGAAAAGCTTTGCTTACATAGGCAGCCTGATTGTTATATGTAATTTTGCACCAGCCATTATTTTCAGACTCTACTGTAACTTCATCCCCATTACCTAACATTCCTATAATAGAAGAACTGGTACTTGCGCCGCTACGAACACGTAGTGAATCTGCTGTTACTTTGTATTTGGAAGAAGAAACTGTAACATAATCTTTGCTTACATAAGCAACTTGATTGTTGTATTGAATTTTGTACCAATTACCGCTTTCTCCTAGAATGGTAACGCTGCTTTGATTTGGTAAGGCACCAATTACGCTATCATTTGTACTAGGACCGGTTCGAACATTTAAATAGGTTGCATTTACAGTTCCAGCAGTATTACTGCTTGCTTGTACAGAATCTACAATGAATGGTAAAGCAGCTAGTGCAACGGATGAAACGAAAAGAGTTCTAGCGTTCATAGCAATTCCTCCTATTATAATAATAATTGCATATAGAGCTATATATAAAAATGAGGTAGTTATAAATTAAAATGACTATCATCTATATATATTATTCTATTAATTTAATGATTTTTCAATATATTTATAATAGTTTTTGTTATTTTTAACATTTATCTGTTATTGTTTATAAAAATAACAAAAAAATATCATAAAAATGTAACAAAGTACTATTGACAGTTCGCAATCAAGAACGAATCGTATAATAGTACTTAAAAAACTAGATGATTTGATAAGATGGTGAACGAAATACCTGTTATTTTTTCCAACTATTGTTCTTACAAGGTAAAACAGTTGCAGGAAAAGCAACGTAATGTTACAATAAGTTCACAATTTAATGAGATTGCTAGGGGAGCTGGTGTTGCCGGCTGAGAGGAGACCTTAAGTCCATGACCCTTTTTACCTGATCTAGATAATTCTAGCGGAGGAAAGCAAACGGACGATGAAATTAATGCCCACTTTCCTGTCGTGAATAATTGGGCTTTTTTATTTGTGTATATCTTTTTCACTAGGGGTGCGAAATGAGCTGAGAGAGGCGACTGCCTTAACCCTTATGAACCTGATCTAGGTAATGCTAGCGAAGGGAAGTGATGTATGACGATGAATAGTATCCATTGTTTACAGCCGCTTCTTTATGAGAAGCGGCTTTTTGTATGCCAAGCAGAGTTATTAAATAGAGAGAGGGATTTTTTCGTGAAATTTTGTGATGAACTATATGAGAGATCAAAGCCAGTATGGAAAGTAATTTATGAACATCCGTTTGTTACGGGTATTGGTGACGGTACACTCGATCGTAGTAAATTCCAATTTTATATCATCCAAGATTATTTGTACTTGCTAGATTATGCGAAGGTATATGCTCTAGGAGTTGTAAAAGCAACAGACCCAACTGTTATGGGGAAATTTGCAAAGCAAATTGACTCTATTTTAAATGGTGAGATGAACTTGCATAGGCAATATGCACAGCGTCTTGGAATCAATCTACAGGAGTTAGATGAGGCGAAGTCTGCATCTATGAATTTAGCGTATACCCATTATATGCTTTCCGTATCTCAAAGCGGGACGCTTGCAGAGTTGGTTGCATCCTTACTTCCTTGTATGTGGAGCTATTGGGAAATAGGAAAGCGCTTAAGTGCAATTGCTGGTAGTGTAGATCATCCGTTTTATGGGGAGTGGATTCGCGGCTACAGCTCAAGTGAGTACGGGGAACTTTGCATTTGGATGATTGATTTGCTAAATGAAATCGCGGAAGGTAAAAGTAAACAAGAGCTGCTTCGTTTAGAAGAGATATTTATCAATACAAGTCGTTTTGAATATTTGTTCTGGGATATGGCGTACCGTAAGGAGATGTGGGGATTTGCAGAACATCATTCGCTTTCATAACGTTTCGTTTGCGTATGACGGAGAAAAACAGAATATACTCCAAGATTTGGATTTTCAGATTGAACAGGGTGAATTTATAAGTATTATCGGACCGAGTGGATGTGGGAAAAGTACTATTTTTAGGCTACTTACAGGACTTGAAGAGACAAATAAAGGAAGTATCACAATCCAAGATGTTACGGTTAGTCGCGGAAGCCGTGCAGTTGGTTATATGCCCCAATCTGATTTGTTGCTGCCGTGGCGAAGTATTTTAGAAAATGCAGCCATCTCGCTTGAATGCCAAGGAATGAAGAAAAAGAAAGCACAAGAAAAAGTAATCGAATATTTAGAGAAGTTTGGATTGCAAGGCTATGAAAACAAATACCCAAAGGATTTGTCAGGTGGAATGCGGCAACGTGTATCCTTTCTTCGTACATTTTTAACAGGAAACAACATTCTCCTGCTCGATGAACCGTTCAGCGCATTAGATGCAATCACGAAATTAAGCTTACAGGAATGGTTATATGAGCAATGGATGAAATGGAACAAAACGATAGTATTTATTACGCATGATGTGGAGGAAGCGTTGTTTCTATCACAGCGAATATTTGTTGTAACAGAGAAGCCAATCTCAACCATGCAAGCGTTCAATGTTCCTTTACCAAAAGAACGATGCAGACAAGATATAAATCGACCCGAAATTTTACAATTGAAAGAAACATTACTTGGTATGCTACAAGGCAAGGTGAAACAATGAAAAAGCTAAATTACTATTTTCCTTCTATTCTTGTTGTAACTATTTTTTTAATTGTATGGGAAATTGGAGCTAGGATTGTGGATGCGATGTATATTTTGCCGACGCCTAGCGCCATTTTTCAAAAAATATGGGATCTTCGTGCCATTTTGTTCACGGTTCATCTTTCGGCAACGCTAACGGTAGTCGTCATCGGTTTAGCTATTTCCATTGTATTAGGAGTTGGACTTGCTGTAGCGATGAGCTTACATCCTTTTGTGGAGCGTGCTTTTTATCCATTGCTTGTTGCGTCGCAGACGATTCCCGTAACAGCGCTTGCCCCGTTGTTTGTGCTTTGGTTTGGCTACTCCATTTGGAGCAAGGTAACTGTAACAGTGCTTATTGTCTTTTTTCCGATTGCTGTGAATACCTATGACGGATTACGTTCTACAAAGCGCGAATGGGAAGAGTTGCTTATTACTTATGGTGCATCCCGTAAAGATATCTTTTTTAAATTGAAGTTACCAGCGTCACTACCATTTTTCTTTTCAGCATTAAAAGTTGCTGTGCCCTTTAGTGTAATTGGTGCTGCAATTGGAGAATGGTTAGGTGCGCAGGCTGGACTTGGCTATTTTAGCAAGCGCATGATGACGCAGCTTGATGGTGCTGGGGTATTTGCTCCAATTTTTATATTATCTTTACTAGCAATTATTTTTGTATTTATTGTCACTTTATTTGAGAAAAAATTTGTAGGTTGGAGGAAGGATTCATGAAACGTTTAAAGTTTGTTCTTGTATTTGCGGCCCTTGTTGTCGCATTAATTGGTTGTTCAAATGGTGGTACTGCTAAGAAAGAAAAAGAAGTTACAATCATGCTAGATTGGTATCCAAATGCCGTGCATAGCTTTATTTATGCTGCAATAGAGAAGGGGTATTTTAAAGAAGAAGGTGTGAAGGTCAATGTGCAATTTCCTTCGAATCCTACAGATCCATTAACATTAGCAGCTGCAGGAAAGGTTACGTTAGGAATTTACTATCAACCAGATGTTGTGATAGCAAGAACGAATGAAGGAGTTCCTGTGAAATCAGTAGGTGCCATTGTAAGATCACCGCTTAGCCGTGTTGTTTCTTTAAAGGATGCAGGTATTAAATCTCCCAAAGATTTAGATGGAAAAACAGTTGGATATCCAGGTACACAACTTAGTGAAGAATATGTAAAAACAATGGTAAAACAAGATGGGGGAAATCCTGATAAGGTAAAGTTTGTTGATGTCGGATTTGATTTAATCTCTGCCTTAACTATGAAGAAAGTTGATGCGGTTACAGGTGCCTATATTAATCATGAAGTACCATTATTAAATAAACAAGGCTTTCAAACAGTAACATTCAACCCTGCTGATTATGGTGTACCAAATTATAATGAACTTGTATTTGTTGCAGGTGATCAAACATTAAGCAAAGACCGTGCAGCAGTTGAAGCATTCTTACGCGGTGCGAAAAAAGGATATGAATTTACGAAGAAAAATCCAGATGAAGCATTACAAATTTTATTAAACAATCAAGAAAAACAAAACTCTCCTTTAGATCCACAAGTGGAAAAAGAAAGTATGAATATTTTATTGCAAAGAATGGAAACAAGTGATGGCCCATTTTTATCTCAAACTGCAGCATCATGGACTGAGCAAAATAAATGGCTGAAGGAAAAGGGAATGACAAAACAGGTTGTACCTGCTAATGAATTATTTGAAAATGTATTGAAGTAGGAGAAAAGTATGAAAAGAGAACTTCACGTAATTTCAAATGGGAAATTATCTTTTGCAGAATTTGCAGATTTAGCAATTCGAATTCAAAGTGCAGTTGATTTTTTTCATATTCGAGAGCGAGAAAAAACATCGAGAGAATTATTTGAAGGTGTGAAGCTTCTTCTTGATAAAGGAATACCAGTTGAGAAAGTAGTTGTGAATGATCGTGTTGATATAGCTCTGCTGCTTGGTATCTCGCGTGTGCAAATTGGCTATACGAGCGTGGATGTTAGAGTGTTGAAGAATGCATTTCCCCATCTTCATGTAGGATGTTCTGTACATTCTCTATCAGAAGCGCTCCAAGCAGAGCAAAATGGAGCCGATTCCGTTTTATACGGTCATCTTTTTCAAACTCATTCGAAGGAAAATATGCCACCTAGAGGATTAGATGAAATTACAAATATTGCACAAAGGCTGACAATTCCTACATATGGGATAGGCGGCATTACACCAGAAAATGTAGCATATGTGTTGAATACAGGGGTAAAAGGATTTGCTGTAATGTCTGGCATTATCGGGGTAATAGATCCAGTTGAACAAGCAAGTGCATATAGACAAATGATTCGAAAGTGGGAGAAACAAATTGATGAAAACATATGATAGCATCATTGTTGGCGGCGGTATTATTGGTAATTCTATTGCACATTTTCTTTCTGAAAGAGGCTACAAGGTTGCTATTGTTGAAAAAGGTAAAATAGCGTCTGAAGCTTCTAGAGCTGCGGCTGGCTTGCTCGGGGTACAAGCAGAATGGGATGAATATGATCCTTTATTTGATCTAGCACGGCAGAGTAGAGCAATGTTTGCACCCTTGTCAAAACAGTTGCGAGCAAAAACCGGCATAGATATCGGCTATGAAGAAAAAGGAATTTACCGTATTGCACAAAGTGATGAAGCAGCTGCAAAGCTTATGGAAATTATGAAATGGCAGAAGCAAATAGGAGAAGAATCACATTTTCTTTCCGGGGAAGAACTTCGAGAAAGAGAGCCTAACCTTTCTGAGGCGGTAGTTGCAGCTGTATATCATCCGAATGATGGCCATGTCATCGCACCAGAGCTGGCAAAAGCATTTGCACATTCTGCTGCGATATCTGGCGCTGATATTTATGAGCAAACAGAGGTATTAGATATTAAAGTAGAGAACAATCGTGCAACGGGAGTCGTTACATCAGTGGGAGTGATGTATAGTGATTCTGTTATTATTGCATCTGGATCATGGAGTACAAAGCTTCTACGTCACTTTGATCCGAGCTGGGGTACGTATCCAGTGAAGGGTGAAATCATTGCTGTCAAAAGCTTTAAGCCATTACTATCCATTCCTGTATTTGAAGATGGGTTTTACATTGCGCCTAAACGTAATGGGCGTTACATTATTGGCGCAACCGTGAAACCTCATACATTTAACAAAGCTGTTAGCGTAGAAAGCATCCAATATTCGATGGAGAGAGCACTACACATTTTACCTGAACTGAAAGATGCTGAGTGGGAAAAAGCATGGGCTGGACTTAGACCACAATCCAAACATGGAATGCCGTATATTGGAAAGCATCCTGATATTCCAGGATTGTATACATGTACAGGCCATTTTCGTAATGGAATTTTGTTAAGTGCCATTTCAGGAGTTTATATGGCGGATTTATTAGAAGGAAAGCAACAAAATGATCTACTCCATTCTTTCATTGGGGAGGGAAGCAAGTGAAGCTAAATGTTAATGCAAAGGAAATTATAATTCCAGATACGATTACGACAGTAGAGCTGTTATTAGCGCATTTAGGGTTATCCAATAAAATTGTTGTGGTGGAACGAAATAATTTTATTTTAGAAAAAGAACAACATGCAGGTGAAGGATTATCTGATGGAGACAAAATAGAAATAGTAACATTCGTAGGAGGCGGCTAATATGTTAAAAATCGGTTCATTTTCATTTGAATCTAGATTATTATTAGGAACAGGAAAATTTAAGGATTATGATGAACAAAAGAAGGCAATTGAAGTTTCTGAAGCTGAAATTTTAACATTTGCAGTTCGTCGTATGGATATTTATGATGGTTCACAACCCAATCTATTAGAAAAAATTGATGTTACAAAGTACACACTTTTACCAAATACAGCAGGAGCGAAAACAGCTGAAGAAGCAGTTCGTATTGCCAAACTAGCAAAAGCATCTGGTCTTTGCCATATGGTGAAAGTAGAAGTCATTGGTGATAGTAAAACACTGTTACCGGATCCATTTGAAACGTTTAAAGCAAGTGAAGCTTTACTTAAAGAAGGTTTTACAGTTCTTCCTTACGTATCCGATGATGTTGTATTAGCGAAACGGTTACAAGAACTTGGTGTTCATGCAATTATGCCAGGTGCATCTCCAATTGGTTCTGGACTTGGTATCGTAAATCCGTTAAATATAAAATTTATTATTGAACAGGCAACTGTTCCTGTTATTGTAGATGCAGGCATTGGAAGTCCGGCAGATGCAGCATTTGCAATGGAACTTGGTGCGGATGGGGTGCTTCTTAATAGCGCTGTTTCAGGAGCAACCGATCCAGTAAAAATGGCTGAAGCTATGAAATTAGCAATACGTGCAGGACGACTTGGCTTTGAGGCAGGAAGAATTGCACGCAAGCGTTATGCTACTGCAAGCAGTCCAATTGAAGGAATGAGCGTACTTGATTAGCCGATATTCTCGCCAAATTTTATTTTCTCCGATTGGCGACAAGGGACAAGAGCTACTGCGTGAGAAACATGTGCTGGTTATTGGAGCAGGAGCACTAGGTAGTGGAAATGCAGAAATGTTAGCACGTGCAGGGGTAGGTAAGCTTACGATTGTCGATCGTGATTATATAGATTGGAGTAATCTACAGCGGCAACAGCTGTATGTGGAACAGGATGCAATCAATCATTTGCCAAAAGCAATTGCAGCAAAAACACGGTTGGAACAAATTAATCATGAAGTCGAAATAGCTGCATATGTAACAGATGTAACAGCTGAGAGTTTAGAAGATTTCAGTCGTGATGTTGATGTAATCGTTGATGCAACAGATAATTTTGAAATTCGTTTTCTGATTAATGATATTTCGCAAAAACATCGTATTCCGTGGGTATATGGTGCATGTGTAGGGAGCTACGGATTGTCGTATACCATTGTGCCAGGAGAAACACCTTGCTTACACTGTTTATTACAATCCATTCCCCTTGGCGGAGCAACCTGTGATACGAATGGAATTATTGCTCCAGCTGTATCACAAGTTGTCTCATATCAAGTGACGGAAACGTTAAAGCTACTCGTAGGAGATCATAAGGCGCTAAGACGTAATCTCGTATCATTTGATCTTTGGAACAACGAGCATACTTCTCTAGATGTGCAGCGCTTAAGAAAAGCTGACTGTCCATCCTGCGGCATGCATGCGAGCTATCCTTATTTAAAAAAGGAAAATGAATCAAAAACAACCGTCTTATGTGGACGAAATACGGTACAAATCCGTAATCCACACAGAAAAAATGTGGATTTGCAGTTATACAAGAAAACGTTGCAAGGCACGGTACAGGACCTATTATGTAATGAATATGTGTTAGCATTTTCTACTGAAGATAAACGGCTTGTCATGTTTCGAGATGGACGTGTGATGGTTCATGGTACAAAGGATTTACGAGAAGCTAAAAGTATCTATCATCGATACTTCGGGTAAAGCTCTTGTAAACAAGTTCTTTCCGAATTACGTTACATGTTGTTATACTTAATGTAATGTTAATAAAGTTAAGGAGATGAACGTATGCAAGAGAATGCAGGATTAGTACTTGAAGGCGGTGGGATGCGCGGAGTATATACTGCTGGAGTACTTGAATTATTTATGGAACAAAATATGTTCTTTCCTTATGTAATTGGAGTTTCAGCAGGAGCATGCAATGCAGCCTCCTACTTATCACGCCAAAATGGACGAAATAAAGAAGTAAATATTGGCTACATCAACCATCCAAATTATTTATCGTATCGAAATCTATTTCGAAAAGGTCAGTTGTTTGATATGGACTTTATATTTCAGGAAATTCCAACTGAGCATGTGCCATTTGATTTTGATACGTATTTTGCAGCGAAAGAGCATTTTGTGATCGGAGCTACGGATGTAGAAACAGGTAATCCTGTGTATTTTGAAAAGGATGGTACGCAGGAAGAAGCACTAACGATGCTACGCGCTTCTAGCTCCTTGCCTTTTATTGCCCCTGTTGTGGAGTTTCGTGAAAAAAAGCTTATGGACGGCGGTATATCAGACCCGATTCCGATTCGTAAGGCAATGCAGGACGGTGCTGAAAAAGTAGTCCTTGTCTTAACACGAAATGAAGGGTATGAAAAAAAGCCTTCGAAATTTGGTTGGATTGCAAAGCAAGCGTATCGGAAATATCCAAAATTAGTAGAACAGATGTTAACACGTTATCAAACCTACAATGAAACATTGCGTTATGTGGAACAGTTAGAGAAAGAAGGCAAAGTGTTTATTATTCGTCCGTTTGAGCCACTTCAAGTAGGAAGAATGGAAAAGGATGTACATAAGCTAGAGCTACTGTACGAGCAAGGTTATCGTGATGCAAAACGTCAATCTGAGAAATTAAAAGAATATTTAGGAGAAAAAGCATCAGCTAGTAGCTGATGCTTTTTCCTTTTATTCAGAGAAGATAACAGTTGACTTCATTTACCGAGACAACCATACAAGTTGATACAAAAACAATACGGCAAATAGGTATACAAGCGGATGTACATCACGAAATTTTCCCTTTGCTATCTTCATAAGCGGATATGTAATGAATCCGAGGGATATTCCCGTTGAAATACTTGATGTAAGCGGCATACTTAAAATGACGAGAAAAGCGGGAAATGCTTCATCAAATTCGTCCCAACGAATATTACGAACTGAGCCCATCATAAAACTTCCAACAATAATAAGAGAAGGTGATGTAATAGCATTTACACTAGAAACAGCATCTACGAGCGGGCTAAAGAAGGCTGCTATTGCAAATAAAATAGCAATTACGAGAGCTGTTAGACCAGTACGACCTCCAGCCCCAACGCCTGCAGAAGATTCGATGTAAGCAGTTGTGGGACTAGTACCGAACATGGCGCCGACTGTTGTAGAGATACTATCAGAAAGAAGGGCACGTCCTGCCTGAGGTAGTTTTCCATTTTTCATCAACCCTGCTTGCTCGGATACACCAAGTAACGTGCCAGTTGTATCAAATAAGGTAACGAGTAAAAATGAAAAAACTACGCCGTATAAACCATAATGAATGACATCACTAACTGCTGTTATAGGATTTGCTACAATGACTCCACTCGGAAGAGAAGGCAGGGAAACAATTCCTTTATGAAACGAGAGCTGTCCGGTTACTAGTGAAAGAATGGATGTAAGCAACATCCCTAGGAATAAGGCGCCCTTAACATTTCGAACAAGTAGGATAAGGGTAATGGCTAGGCCAGCTAAAGCAAGTAAAACGGAAGGTGAATGAAAATCACCTATCCCGACTAAATTAGTGGGGTGTTTTGTAATAATCCCGGTTAGTCGTAATCCAATAAATGCTATAAATAAACCGATTCCTGCAGTAATAGCATGCTTAATATTTTCAGGAATAACTTCCATTAATTTGGTTCGGAAGCTTGTTAAGGATAGAACGAGAAAAATGAGACCTGTTATAAATACTGCTGAAAACGCTATTGCAAATGTAACGCCAGCATGAGCTTTCACGACGGAGTAGGCAAAATAAGCATTTAATCCCATTCCAGGAGCAATGGCAATGGGCATATTTGCAAATAGTGCCATACATAATGTTCCAACAAAAGCAGCGATAATCGTTGCTGTAAATCCTTGTTGAAATGGGACGCCTGCATCGGAAAGAATAACGGGATTGACAACGACAATGTACGCCATTGTAAGAAATGTTGTAATCCCAGCAATAATTTCTGTTTTTATATTTGTGTTATGGTTTGAGAGGTTAAACATAGTAAAATCCTTTCTTTTATACGAATAATAATGACAACAGTAATATATATTATTCGTTGTTTTAATGAATTGCAAGAAATATTTCTGTGAAATCATAGTTGGATTTTCAGGACAAAAAAACTGAAAAATCTTATATTTTTTTTATTTTACAATTACTACAATGGAGCCTTTGTGGTCATGCTAATTATGACAACTTGGTAAGGAGGCTACCAAATGAAACAAATGCAAACGAAACAACTACAACCCCCGCAACATCAAGAGAAACAGCCAGGGTTGGAATCTCTAATGAATCCTAAACCCGTATTTGACAATTCCTTGTACAAGGGATCAGGAAAGCTACAAGGTAAATGTGCCCTTATAACTGGCGGAGATAGTGGCATTGGCAAGGCAGTTGCAATTGCTTTTGCAAAGGAAGGCGCTAATATAAGCATCGCTTATTTCGATGAGCATGAAGATGCCAAAATGACAAAACAGCTTGTTGAATCATATGGAGTCAAGTGTGTTCTAGTTGCTGGTGATTTAAGTGAAGAAGAGCATTGTATAGAAACTGTAAAAAGCACGGCTGAAAAACTGGGTAATCTACATGTTATTGTGAATAATTTAGCTGTACAATATCCACAAAATAGTTTATTAGATATTACAGCAAGTCAACTCGAACGAACTTTTCGGATAAATTTGTTTTCGTATTTTTATATAACAAAGGCAGCACTTCCATATTTAAAGAAAGGAGATTGCATTATTAATACCGCTTCGATCACAGCATACGAAGGAAATGAATCGTTACTTGATTATGCATCTAGTAAGGGAGCAATTGTATCGTTTACCCGTTCGTTATCTAAATCTCTCGTTAAGGTAGGGATTCGTGTGAATGGGATAGCACCGGGTCCAATCTGGACACCACTTATTCCATCAAGCTTCGATGCAGAGAAGGTAAGTGAATTTGGAGGTGATGTTCCAATGGGGCGACCAGGTCAGCCTTGGGAGGTAGCAGGAGCCTATGTATATCTTGCTTCGCAGGATGCAACGTATGTAACCGGACAGATGTTACATGTGAATGGAGGGGTAGTGGTTAATGGGTAAAATCAGGAAATGAACGTTCGAGAGGAATAGCTATGCGCATACTACTTTTATCGTTGTATATACTTACTATAATTATTTCAAATGTGCAAGGAGCTGGCCAGGGGGATCGGTTTATAGTAATAAATCTTGCAAATAACCAACTATCCTATTTTGAAAATGGGATGTATATGAAAAGCTTTCCTGTGTCGACAGGAACATCAGAAACCCCTACACCAGAGGGACGTTTTTTCATTATAGACAAGTATAAAAATAAAGACTACCATCGTAAGCAGATTGAGGGTGGTGCTCCCAATAATCCATTAGGTACAAGATGGATGGGATTAAACTATAAGCAATATGGGATTCATGGAACGAATAAGGAATATTCAATTGGAAGCCGTGAGTCTAATGGCTGCATACGAATGAATGATCGCAATATACAGTGGCTATACGAACGTACTCCACTACAAACGAGTGTAGTTATTGCCACATTCGATGAATCAGTGGAGAGAGCTGCCCATAAATTTGGCTATCAAGTAATCAGTTGGAACAAGGAGCAGGTTCATCCAAAGCAAATTGGACAAATTCGTACATTAGATACAACCATGCTATATTGGCAGGATTTTCACGGGCACTTTATTCCGATAAGAGAAATTAAAGCAAATCAAAAGTTTCCAGTGTTTTCACGGCATTATAAAGACATGTTCAACGTAGGAAATCGCACCTATATTAGGGATTCAACAAAGGCTATATCATATGAACAAATACCAGAATATATTATCGTAAATCAATACAAACGAAACATAAAACATTAAATCAAAAATGCGAAATAGACTGGAACAGAAAAATCTGTTTACCGATCTATTTCGCGAAATCTTTATTAGTTCATTTTTTGATTATATATTTGGGCGAAATGTTTGACAGCATGTTTCCGAGCTGGTAGTTATGGCACTTTCTATCATCATTCCATTTAGAATTGAACTTTCAAACAAATTCTGTTCAGATGTATACGATTGTGATTCAGGTTTTACAATAATTGAATTTGCTTGACAATAATTATTCTGGCCCCAAAACGAACAATTGGAAACGGCACAGCGTACATCGGGCATACAATTCACCTCATTTATTTGATCTTCTAAAGCTAACCATTGTGAACAAGAGGAGGAAAACCTCTTGGTAATAGTGTGAGCATGATGTACTAAGTTCATGTATGGATATTATCTACAAGCTGAAATATGGGGAAATAGGAGTGAATTCACGAATAATTAGAAAAAAGAAACAAACTTTTACCATCTTCTAGCTATTTAAAATTAAGGATATGATAAAATTACTTACAGTTCCTTTTTTACATATTCTTAACGAACAGAAAGAACATATTGCCATTTTTCTTGCAGGAAATGTATGTGATTTACAGAATTAATGTAGAAGAATGACAAATTTTGTAGTGAAACTAGAAATTTTTAAAACAGGAGAGGATATTAGGATGAGTTGGAAGCAAGCATACGAACGTTGGATTCAATCACCAGCATTAGATGAAGAAATGAAAACAGTACTTGAAAATATGAAAAACAACGAAAAAGGGTTAGAAGAATGCTTCTATAAGAACTTAGAATTCGGTACAGGCGGAATGCGAGGAGAAATTGGACCTGGTACAAACCGAATGAACATATATACGGTACGTAAGGCATCTGAAGGGCTAGCACGTTTTATTGAGTCGTTTGGAGAAAAAGCGAAAAAACGTGGTGTTGTCATTGCCTTCGATTCTCGTCATATGTCACCAGAATTTGCAATGGAAGCAGCAAAAACACTTGCAACACACAGCATTCAATCGTATGTTTTTGCAGAGCTTCGACCAACTCCAGAGCTATCCTTTGCAGTTCGTGAATTGAATGCTTTTTCAGGAATAGTTGTAACAGCGAGTCACAATCCTCCTGAATATAATGGATATAAAGTATATGGTGAAGATGGCGGTCAGCTTCCACCAAAAGAAGCGGATATCGTTATTGATAAAGTAAATGAAATTGAAAACGAATTAGAAATATATGTAGAATCTGAAGAATCCTTAAAAGCAAAAGGACTTATTAAAATTATCGGTGAAGAAATGGATGAAACATATGTTGCAAAGCTCAAAACAATTTCTGTTCATCCTGAGCTAGCAGAAGAAATTGGTAAGGACCTGAAAATTGTATTTACACCGTTGCATGGTACATCTAATAAGCCAGTTCGTAAAGCATTAGATGCACTCGGTTATACAAATATTACAATCGTAAAAGAACAAGAGCTACCGGATGGAAATTTCTCAACTGTAAAATCGCCAAATCCTGAAGAACATGCAGCCTTTGAACTTGCAATCGGGTATGGTACGAAAATTAATGCTGACGTACTTGTAGCGACAGACCCTGATGCGGACAGACTTGGCGTGGCAGTAAAAAATAGCAACGGAGAATATACTGTACTAACAGGTAACCAAACAGGCGCAATCCTATTGGATTATTTGCTATCACAAAAGAAGAAAAAGGATATTCTTCCTGAAAATGGTATTGTATTAAAAACAATCGTTACCTCTGAAATTGGTCGTGCCATTGCAAAGGCTTACGGACTTGAAACAATTGATACATTAACTGGCTTTAAATTTATCGGTGAAAAAATTAAGCAATTCGAACAAACTGGAGAATATACATTCCAGTTTGGCTACGAAGAAAGTTATGGCTACTTAATCGGGGACTTTGTTCGGGATAAAGATGCTGTCCAAGCTACGATTTTCGCTATTGAAGTTGCTGCTTATTATAAGAAACGCGGTATGACGTTATATGACGGTTTGCTTGAAATCTTTGCAAAGTATGGTTTTTATCGTGAAGGATTAAAATCTCTTACCTTAAAAGGGAAAGATGGAGCAGAGCAAATTGGAAACCTTCTTGCAACATTCCGTCAAGAAGCACCAAGCGAATTTGCTGGTATACGTGTAAAAACGGTAGAAGATTATAAAACAAGCATTCGAACATTGGATAATGGAACGACAGAAACAATCCATTTACCAAAGTCTAACGTATTAAAATATATTTTAGAGGACGGTACATGGGTTTGCCTACGTCCATCTGGAACAGAACCAAAAGTTAAATTTTACTTTGGGGTAAAAGGAACAAGTCTAGCAGACAGCGAAGCAAAACTACAAGAAGTATCAACAGCATTTATGGATAAAGTAAATGATGCATTGCTAAAAAAGGCTTGATTAGCTTGAAAAGAAGGGCATTCACGTAAAGTGTGAATGCCTTTTTTCTTTATAAGGAAAACTACATATGCTGTTCAATTTGTTCCGTATACAATTTCTGGGAAGCATGATCAATATATTGGAACATAAGCTGTAGATGTTGATCAACTATGCGTAAATCTTTTGCGTATTTAAAGGCGTGGAGAAAATGCTCAATCCTTTTAGAAAAAAGCTCATCCTTTGTTCTTACCATAAGAACCAGTAGCTCATCCCACTCGCAATTGTAGGTATAATACAATGCTTTGTCATAGTCAGACTCTGAGAACATTTTATCCCTCCTTAACTTTGAGGGGTTGGTATTAGTGTGTGTTAGTAGATTGAAAAGTAAGCCTGAAAGAATTTGTTAGGAATACAATAATTTTTATTGTGAAATCTGTCTTTTGAACAAACTAAAGGGTAATAAGAACAATCTTCATGAAATGTCCTTTCCTCTCATACAATTGTCATAAGAGAGCTAAGGGAGGGACTATGTTGAAGAGTGATGATTATAAAGTATTGGAATACGCAATTGATGAAATTACGGAAATCGCTAAAGGATTTGGACTTGATTTTTATCCGATGCGCTATGAAATTTGTCCAGCTGATATTATTTATACATTTGGAGCATACGGAATGCCAACGCGTTTTTCACATTGGAGTTTTGGCAAGCAATTTTACAAAATGAAGATTCACTACGATTTAGGATTAAGTAAAATTTACGAGCTTGTCATTAATTCCGATCCTTGTTATGCTTTTTTACTTGAAACAAATTCACTCATTCAAAATAAATTAATTGTTGCCCATGTACTGGCGCATTGTGATTTTTTTAAGAATAACGTTCGGTTTATGAATACGAAGCGAGATATGGTTGAGAGTATGGCAGCAACTGCCGATCGTATTAAGCAATATGAACATAAATACGGAAAGAAGGAAGTCGAAACATTTTTGGATGCAGTGCTTGCACTACAAGAGCATATAGATCCGTCTCTAATGCGGCCAAAACTAGCATGGACGATGGATGAGGAGGAAGAGGGTCCTCCTTCAAAACCAACTTCCCCTTATGATGATTTATGGAACTTAGATGATAGAAATAACAAGAATCATCTAGTACGTCCAAAAAAGAAATTTCCGCCACAACCTGAAAAAGATCTACTTCTCTTTATTGAGGAGTATAGTCGTGAGCTAGAACCTTGGCAACGAGATATATTAACAATGATGCGGGAGGAAATGTTATATTTCTGGCCACAGTTGGAAACGAAAATTATGAACGAAGGCTGGGCTTCCTATTGGCATCAACGTATTATTCGTGAAATGGATCTATCTAGTGAGGAAGCTATTGAATTTGCAAAGCTAAACGCTGGCGTTGTACAGCCATCAAAAACAAGTATTAATCCTTATTATTTAGGCTTGAAAATTTTTGAAAATATCGAAGAACGATACAATACCCCCACTGAAGAAATGAAAAGAGAGGGTGTCCTACCAAATACGGGACGTGAAAAAATATTTGAAGTTCGTGAAATTGAGTCTGATACTTCTTTTATTCGCAATTATTTAAATAAAGACTTGGTTTATCGCGAAGACTTGTATTTGTTTCAAAAGCAAGGTAAAGAATACAAGGTAATTGATAAAGACTGGACACATGTAAGAGATCAGCTTGTCAATATGCGAGTGAATGGTGGATTTCCGTATATAACGGTGTATGACGGAGACTATGTAAAGAATGGTGAGCTTTATTTAAAGCATCATTTTGAAGGAATTGAGTTAGATGTGAAATATTTAGAGAAAGTTCTGCCATACACCTATCAGCTTTGGGGTCGTTCGGTTCATTTAGAAACAATGATTGAAAATAAGGCTGTGGTATTTACCTTTGATGGAAAGATGACAAATCGAAAATATGTATAAGTAGGTGCGAAGATGATGTAAAACATCCTAGTTTTATGAAATAAAAGCATTGACGCAATCTGGAATTTTCAATAATATAATAGTTAATTGTATACCCATATAAAGGGGAGTAGCTTTAGCAGCAAAGTCGTCAGTTCAGGGATGCATCCCTCGGCTTTGTTGGCAACGATTTTGTTGTTAGCAAGACCTTTACCTTCTAGTTAGGATGGTAGAGGTCTTTTCGTTTTATAAGACCTAGGCCATCCAGGCTTAGGTCTTTTTACGTTTTGATAAATAACATAAGTAGAGGTGATAAACGTGTATAATACTTGGAAACGTATTCGGTTTGTATGGAATGTTCGAAGATTTCTTCCATTTTTGAAAGATTTTTATCTATCAACCGAAGTACCAAATAGAAGAAAATTACTTTCTATTATAGGTATGGTAGGGTATTTTCTCATTCCATTTGATCTTATTCCAGATTTTCTGATGGGATTTGGTCTTCTTGATGATGTGACCATTTTTCTATTTATCTTACAAGGAATTGTTAAAATGGCACCGGTACATTTACAAGAAAAGTATCAATTGCTTTCCTAGTTAGGAACTGAGAATCTATTCATTTCAAAAAGGATTAGTAGATAAGAAATGAAAACAATAGGAGGAAATGACATGGATTTATTTCAAACAGAGATATTAATGGCACTATTGTCTATTGTGATTATTGATTTAGTATTAGCGGGAGATAATGCGATTGTCATTGGATTGGCTGCTAGAAATTTACCAAAACAGGACCAAAAGAAAGTTATCTTTTGGGGGTCGCTTGGTGCTATCGTTATTCGGGCAATTGCTACTTTGGTAGTTGTATGGTTACTCCAAATACCAGGTCTTCTTCTTGTGGGTGGAGTGTTACTTATATGGATTGCATATAGGTTACTAGTAGAAGAAAAAAAGCATGAGGTAACGTCAGAGGTAAGTATTTGGGCAGCCATTCGAATGATTATTATTGCAGATGCGCTGATGGGACTCGATAATGTACTTGCTGTTGCAGGTGCTTCTGAAGGTAGTCCATTATTAGTCATACTTGGTCTACTCATTTCTGTTCCTATTGTCGTTTGGGGAAGTACGATTATCTTAAAGTTTGTCGATCGCTTTCCAATTATTATTACCATAGGAGCTGGTGTACTCGCTTGGACTGCTTCAAAAATGATTGTAGGTGAGCCGTTTCTTTCCACATATTTTACTAATTCCTTTGTGAAATATGGATTTGAAGCTGTCATTGTAGTTGGGGTGGTTGCTCTTGGTATTTGGAAAAAGAATACGAGTAAAGAAGTCAGCCATGTCGGTAAGCAGCAATCGCTGTAGACTACAACAAAAAACGAAGCGCTTGCTGGCGCTTCGTTTTTTTCTCATTTACTCGGTAATATTCACGACAGTAACTTTTTCACGTGTCATAGAAAGAATACTTTTTTGAATGCCTTGTACACCCATACCAGATGATTTTACTCCTAAAAATGGGAAGTGATCTGGACCTCTTTCGGTACGACCGTTAATTTGAACGGAACCTGCTTCTATTTTATTTGCAATAGAAAATGCACGGTTAATATCTTTTGTAAATACACTTGCTTGTAATCCGAATTCTGATTCATTTGCAATGCGAATGGCTTCCTCGTCTGAAGACACGCGGATAATAGGTAGTACAGGTCCAAACGGTTCTTCCCATGCTATGCTCATATCTTCCGTAACATGATCGATAAGGGTAGGATAAATTAAATTACCTTCTCGCTTATTTCCCATAATGATGGTGGCTCCCTTTGCAACGGCATCGTCAATTAATCCTTGCACAAAGTCAGCTGATTTATCATCAATGAGTGGTACAATCACGCTGTTTTCTTCTGGAGAACCAACGGAAAGTTTACTGATTTCTTCATGTAAAAGGGAAACGAGTGTATCTGCAACAGTTTCATGAACTAATACGCGCTTAATAGCCGTACAGCGTTGACCAGAGTATGAAAATGCTCCGCTGCTAATGTGCTGCGCAGCAGCTTGTAAGTCCGCATCTTCACGTACGATTCCAGGATCCTTGCCACCTAGTTCGAGAACGAGTGGCACCATTTTAACCGTTTTTGCAATATGCTGTCCTGTCTCTGTACCACCTGTGAACGATACCATATCCACTCCACTGTGTTCCACTAAGTAGTCACCAATGACAGAACCACGGCCAGTAACTAAACTAAGAAGTCCATCTGGAAAACCTGCTTTATCCAACGCTTCTATCATTTTAATCCCACTAATTGATCCTTGAGTAGCTGGTTTGAAAATAACAGCATTCCCAGCCATTAGTGCAGGTGCGAGTTTGGCAGCTGCGAGATTTACGGGATAATTAAAAGGAGAAATGGCAAGTATAACGCCAAGTGGAACTCGTTGTACGACAGCAAGCTTTGATTGAGATCCACCAGGGAAGCTATCGCCCATCATACTTTCACCGTTCATATGAAGTGCTTCTCCTACAGTATATCGAATGAAGTCAGCAGTACGAACTGCTTCTTTTTTTGCATCATTATAGCCTTTACCGACTTCTTGCATTATAATCGTTGCAATTTCATCTTGCATATTAACTAATTCATCTGCCCATTTGTATAAAACACTTGCTCGTTCTTGCAGGGAAGTTTCTGCCCATTTTTTTTGTGCGAGTTTTGCAGATTGAATGGCTTCATCAACTTCTTGTTTAGTAATGGCTTGAACTTGTCCAATTATCTTGTGAAGATATGGTGATCTGATGTCTATCGTCTGACTTGATTCGCTTTCGCGCCATTGTCCATTTATATAAAACTTATACATTTTCATATAATTCCTCCTAGTTGTATGAAGTGAATATAAAGTGATTGTAGTAGTCTGTGCAAAAAAATTCAAATGTTTTATCCACATGTTGATAAATTGGCACAAATTTTGCATACTAATGTGAACAACCCGTGTCAACACGATACAAAATAGTGGATATTATTTTGGAGTGAACAAACGAATTGTAAAAAACACTATTGACAGGAAAGTTTATACAGTTATACAATTTAAAATGTAAAAAAATAGTCAAAAGGAGGTTGCGTGCTATGGATCGTGCAGTTGTTGGTAAGATAAAAACCGTACTTGTAAAACATCATATGCAACGCGTAACCACTTTTCGCATGATTAAATAGTTTTCTTAATTAATTATGACAGAAAGCGTGCGTTTCGCGTAATGAAACGTGCGCTTTTTTATGCATATTTTGGCATACCGCACAATGATGTGGTACGCCTTTTTTGTTTTGCGCCAATTGTTGCTGTTAAATAAAAAGAAACCAATTTGTTATAGCGGGTAGATAAAGATGTACAGGAGGGGATTTGAAGTATGCTATCAATGTTACAAAAGTTATCTTGGTTTTTTAAAGAAAATTGGAAGCGGTATACACTAGCGGTAGGCTTATTGCTTCTTGTAAATATAGTTGAAATCATTCCACCAAAGGTGATTGGATTGGCAATAGATGATATAAAAACAGATGTTTTAACATCGGGAGGAATTGCGACCTACTTAGAAATCTTATTATTTGTGATGATAGTCGGCTATATTGCCACATATTATTGGCAATATTACTTATTTGGCGGAGCATTTTTGTTAGAAAAAACGATGCGCGGAAAATTAACCAATCATCTTATAAAGATGACGCCGACATTTTATCAGAGGAACCGAACGGGCGATTTAATGGCGCGGGCAACAAATGATTTAAAAGCAATCTCCAATACAGCAGGGTTCGGAATTTTAACATTAGTGGATTCTAGCATGTATATGCTAACGATTTTGTTTATGATGGGAGTTACGATTAGTTGGAAGCTTACGTTTGCAGCCATTTTACCGCTTCCTCTAATGGCTTATGCGATGAATAAATATGGAAACAAACTTCATAAGCGCTTTACAATTGCTCAGGATGCATTTGGAGATATGAATGATAAAGTATTAGAGTCGATTGCAGGTGTACGCACCATTCGTGCTTATGTGCAAGAAACGGCAGAAGAGAGACGATTTCATACATTAGCTGAAGACATCTATGCGAAAAACATGGAAGTAGCGAAAATTGATGCATTGTTCGAGCCAACGGTTAAGATGCTTGTCGGGATAAGTTACTTAATTGGGCTTGTCTATGGTGCGTTTCTTGTATTTCAAAATGAAGTTACATTGGGAGAACTCGTCTCCTTTAATGTATATCTCGGGATGATGATATGGCCAATGTTTGCCATTGGCGAGCTAATCAATGTAATGCAACGCGGAAATGCTTCTATTGATCGTGTAAATAATACGCTCTCATATAAGCCAGATGTTGTAGAGGAGAAGGAAGCGATACATGTAGCTGAACCGACAATGCTAACATTTGAGAAAGTATCCTTTTCGTATCCTTCTTCTCATTCTAATAGTTTAGAGGATGTTAGTTTTTCCTTGAAAAGAGGGCAAACATTAGGAATTGTAGGTAAAACGGGAAGCGGAAAGACAACGCTAATTCGCCAACTATTGCGGCAATATCCGTTGGGGGACGGTACTATTTCTATTTCTGGTGTTCCACTCGAAAAAATTAAAATACAGGATGTCTTAAGCTGGATTGGGTATGTACCTCAAGAGCACATATTATTCTCAAAGACGGTAAAGGAAAATATTCTATTCGGTGTACAGGATATAACGGAAGCAGGTTTTGCTCATGCAATTAAGTTAGCTGCATTTGAAAAGGATATCGAGTTTTTACCGCAGGGATTGGAGACGATTGTTGGGGAAAAGGGAGTTTCCTTATCTGGTGGTCAAAAACAAAGAATTTCAATTGCACGGGCGATGATTGGAAATCCAGAAATTTTAATTCTAGATGACTCACTTTCGGCAGTTGATTCCCGTACAGAAGCTACGATATTAGAGGGAATTCGCACGGAGCGTAAGGGAAAAACAACCATTATTACGACCCATAGACTTTCGGCAGTACGTCATGCCGATTTAATACTTGTCATGGACGAAGGACATATAGTAGAGAAAGGGACCCATGGGGCGTTAGTGAAGGGACATGGATGGTACAAACAGCAGTATGAACGGCAACAACTACATGGACATGATAGTGAGGTGAGCGTATGAATACAGGAAAACGTCTTATTCAATATACGATGACCTTTAAAGAAATTGTGTTAGCTGCACTCTTAATGCTTAGTATATCTGTAGCAGCAGAGCTAACAGGTCCCTTTATAGCGAAGCAGATTATTGATCAGCATATTGTATCGATTGAACAACCATTTTTTCAAACAGAGAATACGAAAGATGCTGTATATATGAATGGAAGTTTCTATAAGAGAGGTGACAGGTTCACGCAAAATGAGCCAAAGGGAAAAGAAATTCAACTTGTACAAGTGAAACGAGATTTCTATTTGATTAATGGCCATATTTTATTTGAAGGAACTCGTACAGCCACTGACCAAGAAATTAGTGTTCACAAAGGAAATGCTGTTCAAACATATGCTGCTCAAAAATTGACAGGAGATGAGTTGTATTCCTTTTATAAGCCAGAAATATTTCGCATCCTTATTCTTGGTGGAGGTTATTTAGTCCTTATTCTTGTTGCTTCCCTATTTGCCTATGGTCAAAAGTTGTATATGCAAAAAGCTGCGAATCGAGTTATACAGAAAATGAGAGAAGATGTGTTCAGGCATGTTCAGAAGTTACCTATTTCCTACTTTGATCATCTTCCAGCAGGTAAAATTGTATCGAGGGTAACCAATGATACAGAAGCTATTCGTGAGTTGTATGTGACGGTTGTAGCTACCTTTTTCCAGAGCACCATGTATATAGTAGGTATTTTCATTGCTCTCTTCTTTCTGGATGTGAAATTAGCTAGTGTAGCATTGATCATCCTTCCTATTTTATATATTTGGATTGTGTTGTATCGAAAGGCTGCATCGCACTATAATCATCTTGTTCGTTCGAAGCTATCTGACATTAATGGAATGATTAACGAAAGCATTCAAGGAATGTCAATCATTCAAGCATTTCGACAAGAGAAGCAAATGAAACGTGAGTTTGCTAAGTTAAATCAGGATTATTATCAGTATCAGACGAAGCTTCTTCGCTTAAATTCAGCTACTTCACACAATTTAGTAAACATATTGCGAAATTTAGCGTTTGTTTCGGTAATTTGGTACTTTGGAGGTGCTTCTCTTAGTGCAAATGGCGTCATTTCTTTAGGTGTGTTATATGCATTTGTTGACTATTTAACACGGTTATTCACGCCAATTACGGGAATGGTTAATCAGCTTGCTAATTTGGAACAAGCAAGAGTATCAGCTGAGCGTGTGTTCCAGTTGCTTGATGAAGAGGGAATAGAGGTAAGCAGCGACAGAGCCCCTCGTCCTATAGGAAATGTTGAATTTAAGAATGTATGTTTTGCTTACAATGGGTATGATTATGTTTTAAAGGATATTTCATTTAAAGCAAAGCAAGGGGAGACGATTGCTCTTGTTGGGCATACTGGATCAGGGAAAAGTAGTATTATGAATATTTTGTTTAGATTTTACGAATTTCAAAAGGGACAGATTCGGATTGATGACCGTAATATAAATGAAATGTCAAAGCAGGCACTTCGTTCTCACATGGGGATTGTTTTACAAGATCCCTTTCTATTTACAGGAACGATTGCTACAAATGTCAGTTTAGAAAACGAAAAGATAACGAAAGATATGGTGCAGCATGCACTCAGTAGGGTAGGTGCGAATCGGTTTGTTTCACAGTTACCAAATGGGATAGATGAGCCGGTAATTGAGAAGGGAAGTACACTTTCCACAGGAGAACGACAGCTTATTTCATTTGCACGGGCACTTGCATTTAATCCAGCTATCTTAATCTTGGATGAAGCAACTGCGAGTGTGGATACAGAAACAGAGGCTGTAATCCAGCGTGCATTAGATGTACTAAAAAAAGGAAGAACAACCTTTGTGATTGCTCACCGATTATCAACGATTAAACAAGCAGACCAAATTCTTGTGCTAGAACGAGGACAAATCGTTGAACGTGGCTCACATGATGAACTTATGGAGAAAAAAGGTCGGTACTATCAAATGTATGAAACGCAAGCTGCTGGTTCCTAAATTACAGTAAAGTAAAAAATAGGCCTGTGCAAGGATGCAACAAGGCCTATTTCATACGATGACTCAACTCGTATTGAGTCATCTTTTTTTATTTTGAATAACCGCCCAGTTGTTGCTGAGCCATTGTAACTAAGCGTTTTGTAATTTCCCCACCGACAGAACCGTTTGCACGAGACGTTGCATCAGGGCCTAATGTGACTCCAAATTCTTGTGCAATTTCGTTTTTCATCGAATCAAGCGCAGGTTGTGAGCCTGGTACGACGAGCTGATTAGAAGATTGTTGATTTGGCATGCTCGTTCCTCCTTTGATTTTTCATCAAGCGTAAAAGCTAAGCTCTTACACTCATAGTATGGATGAAACAAATTACTACATACAGAAAATAAGTATGTAAATTTTACAAATATATAAATTCCAAAAACTAACACCTGTTTATCATACATAGAACGGTTTCTTTTTCACATAATAGAATTACATCATCTAAGGAGGTGATAGATATGGCAAACACAAATAACCTTGTAGTACCTGGATCACAGTCTGCGATCGACCAAATGAAATATGAAATTGCACAAGAATTTGGCGTAACACTTGGACCTGATGCTACATCTCGTGCTAATGGATCCGTTGGCGGTGAAATTACAAAACGTTTAGTTACAATGGCTCAGCAACAATTTACTGGTTATCCACAACGTTAATAGTATGGCTATAGGGGCGGAAATTATCCGCCCCTTTTTGGAGGAACGAAGTATGCAAATTTGTCCCTATTGTAATGGGTTGAAGGCAGTTAGGTTACCATGTTCTGTATGCGGGAATGAACTGCTGGATTATGGAAAAACAATCGATTATGTCGATTCGTATAGTCCGTATGAAGAAATAGATATGGAAGAGGATAAGGATTCACAATGTATACATATATTATATTGTAAAATTTGTTTACAAGAATTTGAAATTATGTTATTTACTTTGTAACAATGAAAAAGGACAATGATCTATATGTAGATCATTGTCCCCTTTGACAAATTATTCATTTCCACTATGAATGCGTGCTTCTGTATCCGTATCAAAGAAGTGAACTTTATTCATATCAAAGCCTAGTAATACCTTCTGACCTGGTTTATATTCGGAGTGAGCATCAACACGAGCAATGAATTCTTGACCGTTAATATAAGAGTATAGCATTGACTCTGCACCAAGTAATTCAGCAACTTCAATAGTAGCTTCTATATTAGCTCCTTGTACAGCTTGAACGAAAACAGGTTCATCATGAATTTCTTCTGGACGAATTCCCAAGAGTATTTCTTTGCCAATATATCCTTGTTCACGTAGGTATGTTAGCTTTTCTTCTGGTACCTTTAATACAAGATTCCCATTAACAAATACATCATCTTGTATGATTCCTTTAAAGAAGTTCATAGCAGGAGAGCCAATAAAGCCACCGACAAACACGTTTGCAGGCTTGTCGTATACTTCCTTAGGGGAACCAACTTGCTGAATCAAGCCATCCTTCATAACGACAAGACGTGTTGCCATTGTCATTGCTTCTGTTTGGTCATGAGTTACGTAAATCGTTGTCGTTGATAGACGTTGGTGGAGTTTGGCAATTTCGGCGCGCATGCTAACACGAAGCTTGGCGTCTAAGTTCGATAACGGTTCATCCATTAGGAATATTTTTGCATCACGAACAATCGCACGTCCTAAAGCAACGCGTTGCCGTTGTCCCCCAGAAAGAGCCTTCGGTTTTCGATCTAAATACTGCTCTAAACCTAGAATACGGGCAGCTTCTCTTACACGTTTGTCAATTTCATCTTTTGCGAATTTTCGAAGTTTTAAGCCAAATGCCATGTTCTCATATACACTCATATGTGGATACAAGGCGTAGTTTTGGAATACCATTGCGATATCACGGTCTTTAGGGGCAACGTCATTTACACGTTTGTCATCGATATAAAAATCACCTTTGGAGATTTCTTCTAATCCTGCAATCATGCGAAGTGTAGTAGATTTTCCGCAACCAGACGGGCCTACAAATACGATGAATTCTTTATCTGCAATAGTAAGGTTAAAGTCTGAAACAGCTGTTACATTATTATCATAAATTTTATAAATATGTTCTAATTTTAATTCAGCCATGGTACTTCCTCCTACCTAGTCTGTAATCGTTATCGTATTTGTAGTGTAACGTTTATGACCGACAAGCGTAAATGGGCAGACTGAATAAAAAGACGGCCTTTATTTGTGCAAACTGTACAAATAAATTATGACATTTCATTTAACAGGAGGGCAATATACACGGTTACAGCACCTGTGAATGTTTTAATATCGATTCCTGTTTTTTCTATAAATTTATCCACACGATATTGTACACTGTTTCGATGCATGTACTGTTTTTTCGCTGCAAGCGTCAGGTTCATATTGCATTCTAAATAAGTACGGATTGTGCGGAGCAGTTCGGTATCCTGTTTCACCCGTGTCAATAGCGGTTGTGCTAATTGTGGATTACTTATGAGTACATAAGGGAGTACATCCTCTAATTGATAAATGTTTTGCTTTGTCATAAATGGTAGGGCTTGTTCGAAAATTTGTTCTTCCCACACAAAAGCTGAAGGAAGGGACCCGTCTATCATTTGTCTTTTTCCAGCAAGTATACGAAGGGATATGAAAAAATCACTTGTTAATGTGGCAATCATTTCATGATCAAGGGATTCCGTTGAAGCTTCGAAGGGATAGGTTTCAATGATGATTCCATGCCGATGGTCCTTCCACAGGACAACGAAGGAAGTGGATAGTAGGCCTTGTAATGCCTCTTCCCATGTTTTCTTTTCAAAAAAGGGTTGCTTCATGGAAAAATGAAGGAATCGCACGTATTGAAATTCGCGCTGCAACGTAGGAATTATTTTTCCTTCTTGAAATAATAGCTCCTTCCACATACGCTTGGCGGGCGTGATGAAGAATTCGTCTGTTGAAATAGAAGTTAAAAACAGAGACAGCATTTCTTTATCTTTTATTGTTAGTTGTTTTTTCTCAATGCCAATGATTCGATTTTCTTCATCGGTGTACCATTCGTATTCCTTATATTCCTTCGGAATGTCATTAATTACAACATCGTCATAATATTGAAGTAGTTTTTCAAGCATTTTTGCATCTCCTTGCAACCTGAGTTATCGATATTCTACCATATTCTTAGGGTGAAAATAGAATCAAGAGTCGCTTGCAAAAGCTTCTTCCTCGAATATTGTGACAATATTTTCGATGGCACGCATCGTAATTTCTTTTTCATCAAATATCATTGGTTTTGCATTACACTCATAGATAAAATAATTTCCTTGCTTATCGATGCCGATATCCATTGAGAATTCTCTAACATTTCCAAAATGCCGGCACAGACTGTTTCCACATTGCTGGACTAACTCTGCCAGAATATCATGACGGATTGGACGAGATAATTCGGTTTCGTGTATACGCTCTCCCCCGTTATGAACATGCGTTGTAATTTGGTCTATAGCTGCAACGCGAATGCCAACACCTGTAATGGTAAACGAACCAGAAAGAGAGTGGACAAGGATACGTAAATCATATTTCCGATTGTGGTACGTATCATAATCGAGTGCAGGTTGAGCTAGGTACATCGCATTTCCGGCAATCAAATCCCAAGCTTCAGAAAGCTTGCTGTGCACAGTGGTACCATTTGCTGATGTAATAGCTACTTCTCCTTGGGCGTATCTCATGAAATATAAATTTTTTCCTTTTGAAGATTCACAATGCTTTACATACAAGGATTTATGGGATTGCAGCATGCTGGTGAGTCGCTCGCCATCAAGCAGAAAGGTTGGAAGTAAAAAGGGTCTTACTTTCTCATTTTGATATAATGTCTTATGAACATCCCATTTTGAGAAAAAATAAGGATTAACTACTGAGATTCCCATCGAAGTAAAAAGAGAGAGTGCATGCTGGCAGCTCTCTCTTTTTTCATGCGATCGGTACGGAATGCGGTTATAAACAACATCTGGATAAGGAAATGAACAAGCTCTCCATGTCTCGTTTTCTAGAAAAACGTAACCGGTAATGACTGAGTCATATATATCTTCAGGTGTGAAAACAAAACTAATCCCGCCCCGTAAGCGGAGCTCCTTCTGCAGCCTAGCAAAGCGTTTCCAATCTCCGCATATCTTTCCAGTAGATGAGCGGCTCGTTAGAATTCCGACTAGAGGTCCAACTCGCTCACCTTGTCGTTGCATAACAAATGAGATGGAAGGAGCAGGGGACGCTACCATAACTGTTCCACGTCCAAAATGAAAGTTATATGCAGGATGCGTCCAATTTCTTGTTATTTGGTTATATGTGATCACGGTCATGGAAACATTTCCTCCGGGAACATAAGTGATTTTTCTGTTAGATGAATAGCGTACTGAAGAAACAACTCCTTCGTTAATTGATCACTTGTTTTTAGCTTTGGGTGATCAAAAATGGAGCGACCCGGTTTAGAATTTGCTTCAAATAACCAAATGCGTTGCTCATGGTCCATTCCGATATCAAAGCCGATTTCCCCGATATACCCCTCCATCTTTTCATCGATTTTTTCGCTTAGTAGAAGTGTTGCCTGTTGCATAGCAAAGAGGATGGATGTTCGCAACTCTTCATCTGGAAAAATTTCTTCCATACTTTTAATGTCGCCCCCGTTATTTACATGTGTGGTCATACTACCTTGCCCAGCAATCTTAGCCGCTAATGCACTCATCTTCCATTCACCGTTTCTATTTTTATTGGTATGAATGCGAAAATCAACAGGATGTCCGTTCACGCGTAGGAGAGAAATTCCTTGCTGGACAATAAAGGTATGTAAATCATGCTGTGAAAGTAAATGATTGATGAGTACTTCAAGAGACTGATACTTTCGCAGCTTGTTTCCTTCCTCATCTCGAAAGCGGCAATAGTACTCGTTTTGCGAGGTGGAGTAGCGAATTTGATAAATACTCATGCCTAAGCTACCATTCATCGGTTTCATATAGACATGTTTATATTTTGAAAGAAGGAATTCGACTTGTTCGAATGATTCAAATAGCTGTGTTTCTGGTAAGTATAACGAAGCATTGAAATCTTCTTTAAGTAATTGATATACATCCCATTTGTTGAAAAATCCTGGATTAAACCAGGGGATTAAGTACTCGCTTTGCAGGCGCTGCTTAACGCGAGCAATCGCACGATGATGTTCCGTTTTTCGATTTGGCAACCTGTCATAGACAACATGTGGAAACGGAATATCATATTGTACCCAGCGCTTTTCATTGTAAAAGTAGCCTGAAATACATCCTTCCTTCCAGTTAATTTGATGGGAGCCAAATACAAAGATGTAAGCACCCTCTACTGAAGAAAGTAAATTCGCAAAAAATAAGGAACGTTCTCCTATTGGTCGTAAAGTAGATTCCGTAAACCCAGCTGTGAAAATTCCAATTAACGGTCCAATGTGAATGCTTTCTTCATGTAGAAAAATATGAACGTCAGACGAAAAAGGAAGCCCTAATTCAGCATAAATTTCACTACCAATCGTAACTGTGTTATCTGATAAATAATCTGTAATGACATCACATGGTAGGATACGCGTACCAAACGAAATCTCTTTTAGATTCACAGTGGATGGGAACACATAAGGAAGATACACTGTATTTGGATTGTGTTCACTTACTTGAATAGAAAATACCGTTTTTTTCATCGTACATCCGCCCCTTTAGAATGGCGTGCTAAATAGCGGCAGTAGGCAAGTGGGGCTCCGTATAATTGTTCTTTGCAGGATGGATTGGATGCTAGCAGTACTTTTCGCCCTGGCTTTGAGTTTATATCTAAGAGCCAAACTGCGTGACCGCGGTCCAATGAAAGATCGAGTCCGAGTTCAAATAATGGTGGAAGTTCTTTTTCCAATGTTTCAGGTACTGTTTTTATAAGAGTTACAATTGCTTCCTCTAGCATGATCCCTGTATGCTTTGCTAATGTTCGTTTCCATTCATCATAAGAAATGGGTTGACTCCCGGCGGCAAGGTTGGAAACAAGGGAGTGTGCTTCGCCAATTCGAACCGCGCGGCCAGCTTCGGTCCATAATCCTTCTTCATTTTTTTGTAATAATATTCGAATATCAAATGGTTGACTGTTTTCTTGAATAGAAAGAAATGGCTGTTGTATATAAGGTTTGTCTTGTAGAAGCTTTGATAACCATGTTAAGAATGCATCTTTGGATGAAAATGTATACCTTTGTATTTCCTTTTGCTGCATCTTTATGTTTATTTCATGGCGGCGGAGAGATAGATGGCAATAGCCATTTCCTTGAGAGCCATTCATGGGCTTTAGTACAAGTTCACGCGTTTTGAGAAGTGTATTCCAAACGCGATCAATCGTAGCTTGTTTTGTGATTGGTAAATAGGGGGAAATCATTGGATTTTTCGATAAAATTGAATATAATTGGAGCTTATCAGGTAACCCGTGCCCTAAAAAAACGGTCTGTGGTCGTTTCTTCAGCCATTCCACGATTGGCTTTGCCGCCTTGGAAGCACTCGATTGATTATAAAAACAACGGTCGTAAATATAGGAAGGTAAAGGAAATGTTTCCTTTTTCCAATCCTGCGTCTCATGATTAAATAGAAGTCCTGTCACCATTTCTGTACTTGGATCAATGTGGGAAGGAGTAAAACGAACGACAGGAATCTGATACCGCTTGCTGCGCTTTGCAATTTCAGTAAAATATTCATGTTCCTGATGTATGCGAAGGGAAAGTAAACCTAGCATTATTCCATCCTCCTTATCGGTTGTTTTGCTGCTATCGTACAATATAACAGAAGAGCACGAGCAGATGGTCTTGCAGATGAGGTAGCTGGTAGGTGATTTTTAGATGGTTTTATATTGACCTCAAGCAACCAGGGATTTCCTAGCTGATCCAGCGCTATATCCATTCCAAATTCTGCATATAAGCCATCGTAAGCTTGGCTTAGATATTTTGCTATTTCCAGAGAGAGCTCCATGATTAATTTTTTCACATGCCTGATGTCGTTCGTTTCAAATCCCCACTGCAATATTTCATCCATTTTATACATTTCTCCGCCTCTATCTATGTTAGAAACGAATTCACCTCTGTTTGAAACCCGTGCCACTACAGAGGTTACGTTCCATGTATAATGGTCTTTTTTTTGACAGAGAATTCGAAAATCAACGGAACGATCAAAGTACGTATAAAGAGAGAGCCCTTGCTGCACGATGTAAGGTCGTCGTCCGATATGCTGCTTTAACATTGCAAACAGTTCAGGAAGAGTAGCATACTCTTTGGAAATATCTCTTTGAAACGTCGTATAGTCTACTAAAAATTTCTCCGGTGACACCGTTATTTTAAAAATATGCTTTCCTTTACTACCGTAAATAGGCTTTACAAATATACATGGAAATTCAGAAATCACTTGTTCTAGTACCTTACAATCTGTGAATAGGTAACTAGTAGGAAGGAATGGCTTTAGATGCGGAAATGTCAAAAGTGTTTCGTATACTTCCCATTTATTTAAAAATCGATTGTTAAAATGAGGAATGCCGTAATCTTGTAGTACGTCTATCCATTTTTGAAAGATGTTACTTTGTTCTACTTTCCGAGAATGAATCCGATTGTACACGATTGAAGGAAACGGCATTTTCTCCTTTCTCCATTGTCCCTCTTGAAAGTAATAGCCGACTATGTGCTCTTTGTCCCAAAGAGATAAAGAGGTAACATAGAAGAAACAGCTACTTTGTTCACTTAATACGGCAACCTCCTCACAAAATTCGGATATAGAACCGAATGAAAGGGGGTCTAGACTTTGTATGTCTGTTACGATGGCAATAATTGGACCGAGAAATAGCTGCTGCTGGGAAGAAAGATAACGGTAGCGAATTTGCTGCACATTGTATAGAGTAAGGTAAGAAAGAAGAGAAGGAGAAGCAAAGAGAGTATTTTCTTTCTCGTCTATTGAAGTAATATTCACTAATACGCTCGTTAGACCAAAAAAAATAGTGATGGTATCACCTTTTCTGAGCTTCCATTGTTTTGCAAGGCGGCGAGATAGAAGAATATTGTGATATTCCAGTTCATTATGACTGACGATTTTCAATGATGATGCTGTAAACATTACATTCCCTCATTCTCTCCAAGATTATAAAGTTATAGTATGATGGGGAATAAGGGCTGGTGAACACGGATATATACCTACTGGCATAATCCGAAAGAATTATACATATGTTACATAGTCTGGTATAGTTAGAGTGATTATCAACGTATAAGGAGGAAAAAAAGATGGCAGCAAATATGTACGATGAAGCGTATGCATTACAGAAGGCGATCATCGAAAACTCTGATTTTCAAACGTTACAACAAAAATATCAAGCTGTACAAGCTGATGCTGAGGCTAAGCAGCTTTTTGAACAGTTTCGTGAAGTGCAAATGGTGCTACAACAAAAAATGATGCAAGGGCAGCAGCTTTCAGAAGCTGATAACGCGAGTGCACAACAAATTGTGGAACAGGTTCAACAAAATGTGAAAATTTCACAGCTAATGGAAGCGGAACAACGTATGAATTTACTTATTACTGACTTAAATAAAATTATTTTGAAGCCATTAGAGGATTTATACGGCACAATTATGCCTGCATAAGCTAAGCTTTGTAAAAAACGTCTGCATCCGCCTGCAGACGTTTTTTGGTTAGAAATATTTTATTTGGAAACATGAGGATGTCCGATGAAATAAAGGCGCCACGGATAGTGAATGGCTTCTTCTGCATAGTTAATATTGATGCGTGGACCACATCCAATTTTGTATTGCTGTGATAAATGGTCTTGCGGAGCTACTTTTTCGATGTATAACGTATCGCTAATAAGCGATTGTCCATTTTGCTCGGTTGTAATTTCCATTGCCTTTGCAAGTTTTCCGGGACCGTTTGTTATATTTCGTAGTTGCTGCTTTGTTACATCCACTGTTCCATATCGGGATTGTAGCATATGTTCCATTCCTTCGGCGGGCATAAGAGCACGAATGAGGATAGCATGTGGGACTCCTACTGGTGCGGTGACGATGTTAAAGCAATAGTGCATACCATAAATGAAATAGACGTATGCATGGGCAGACGGTCCATACATTACTTCTGTCCGTTTCGTTGGTTGTCCTCCGTAGCTATGTGCTGCTTTATCCTCTGTTCCTTGGTACGCTTCTACTTCTACAATATACCCACTACGCTTAATTCCATTTACAATATGTACAAGTTTATGCCCAAGCAAGCCCTGTGCAACTTCAAGTGTATTTCCTACATAAGAGGATTCTGGTAGCTTCATTGTATGACCTCCTTCTTATAACGATAACGTATCGTTCTAATATAGGCTTCCAATTCATAAGTTAAGTATAGGGTATGACAGAAAAGGAGGCGTGCTATGATTTATCGTCTGTTGGCTATTAATATAGACGGAACGCTGCTTCGCTCGAATGGTAGATTACAAAAGGGAACGAAGGAAGCTATCGACTTTGTTCGTGACAAGGAAGTATACGTTACGTTATACACAAGCCGTAATTTTCAATCGGCAGAGCGGATAGCAAAAGCATTAAAGCTGGAATCCATTCTTATTACACATAGCGGTTCATTTCTATCCTCTTCGCTCGACACTCCTTTTATACAAAATCGATTATCAGAGGAAAAAACATTTAACCTTGTGCAGGTTTTGGAACATTTTGATTGTAACATACGTATTACACATGAACGATTTTCACTAGGAAACCGCCGAAAGCTATCTTCAAACGTTATTGCACGTGCCGTTCTTTCGAATGCAGATCCTGTCTTTTATCCGATTCAATTTGTGGAATCACTGGGAGATACCCTTCGAGATGAGCCAGTTTCTGCGCCGAAAATTGATGTTTTCTTTTCCAATAAGGAAGAAAAGGATCGTACACTTCAGACAATTCGAGAAGAATTTGACGATGTTAGCGTAAGTGAATGTTCCGATTATCGGATTGAAATTCTGCCTCTTGGCGCTTCAAAACTTCACGGTCTGCAGCTTCTTGGTGAACATTTGAATATCGAGCTGCACGAGATGGTAGCAATTGGCGACAGTATAGATGACATTGAGGTGCTAGAGCATGTGGGATTAGGCGTGGCAATGGGAAATGCACCTCTTGCTGTTAAACATGCAGCAGACTGGATTACACGCTCTAACAATGAAAATGGGGTAACTTATATGATTAAGGAACATTTTCGTAAGCAATTTCCACTTACTTTTTTACAGGGATATACAAATAGTAAAAAAATCTAATCAAAACTCCTCAATTTATGAGGAGTTTTTTTGCGTCCCCTGCGTTTAATTTTTTGCTCTTGGAAACCGCTCCGATTACATGAAAAAAATTAAATGAATACAAGAGAAGGAAGCACCATCCTACAAATAGAATGTATATAAATGTAAAATTATGTAGGAGGTGGAAGTTTATCGTGTACATGACTATAGGCAGAATTTTCGATTTAGCTGTGCGAAACTATCCAAATAAGGAAGCCCTCGTAGAAACATCAAAAGAAATCCGCTATACGTATACACAATGGGATGAGCAAGTAAATAAAGTGGGAACGGCACTACTAGAAGCCGGAGTTACAAAGGGAGATACCGTATCCGTCTTTCTTTATAATTCAAGTGAGTTTGTAACCGTTTACTTTGCTTGTATGAAAGTAGGCGCAATCTTTAACCCAATTAATTATCGGTTAAAATCTAAAGAAGTAGCGTACATTCTATCTGATGCAAGTCCTAAAGTTGTTATATTTGAAAAAGCGGTTGAACCTGTAATTGCTAGTATTGAAGAGGAGTTTCCATCCGTCTCATTTTGGTATATTGAAAATAACGCACCCGATTATGCTGTCTCTTATCATGATACGGTTTCGAAGGCTTCATCCATACTTCCGCCAATAGAAGTAGTAGAAACCGATTATTGCTCGGTTATGTACACGAGCGGCACGACAGGACGACCGAAAGGAGTGCTTCATCGCCACCGTGAAATGGCGGAGCACAGTCTCATTTGTATGTACTATGAAAAATATACGCGAGATAGCGTAGGTCTTATTGTAGCACCTCTTTATCATTGCGGGGAGCTTCATGCAGGGCTATTATCACGCGTACATGCAGGTGCAAAAAATGTAATCTTACACCAATTTGAAGCAAAGGAAGTATTGCACACGATTGAAACAGAAGGCATTACGACCTTCTTTGCAGCGCCAACGATGTGGAATATGCTTTTGCAAGAGAATGTGACAAATTATAATTTATCTTCTATGAAACTAGGTGTTTATGGTGGTGCAGCTATGGCTCCGTCGCTCGTGAAGGAATGTAAGGAACGATTAAACATCGATTTAGTTCAAATCTACGGTATGACAGAAATGGGACCGGTTGTTGCATTTCTAGTAGAAGAAGATCAGTTAACAAAAGCTGGTTCAGCCGGTACACCCTGTTTTAACCATGAAATTCGAATTGTGAAGGCACAGGAAGATCATCCATCGGATCCTGAAGATATTCTTCCTCCCTATGAGGTAGGAGAAATTATTATGCGAGGTCCAACAATGATGGCATGTTATCATAACCGAGAAGAGGCTACGGAAAAATCATTGTACAATGGATGGTATCACTCCGGTGATCTTGGTTATATGGATCAGGATGGATATTTGTACGTAGCTGATCGCGTTGATGATATGGTAATTAGCGGAGGAGTGAACATTTATCCGCGGGAAATTGAAGACTTTTTGCATAGTCATGAAGGGATTCTTGATGTAGCTGTACTTGGTGAGCCTGACGAACTTTGGGGAGAACGGGTCACTGCAGTTGTCGTCAAGAAGGACCTAAGTATAACGGCAGAAGAACTAGATGCTTATTGCAAACATAGTGATGCATTAGCTGATTATAAACGCCCTCGTCACTACGTTTTTCTAGATGAATTACCGCGAAACGCGAGCGGAAAAATGCAGAAGTTCGTACTACGGCAAATGTTTGCGCAATCGGTGAAATAAATAGGGGAGTGGAGCAGAGAACCTTTATCTCTGCTCCACTTTTTCCGTATTATTTCATTGATAAAAAAAGGTAAATCTGTTGTTATTCCAGGATTTCAAAATCAATTATTAGCGAATATCGTTCGCTTTTTACCACGCAAAACGGTAACGACACTCGTAAGACAAGTACAAGAACGTGTGAAGCAATAAGAATAGCGGGGCAAATAGCATGATACGAAAAGCTATCGCAAAGTTTGTATCTTGCATCATGAAAGGCAATCTAAAAAAATTGACCAATATATAAAAAGAAGGATTTTTCATTTCTTCCTCAAATTGTATATAAGACTAACCATTTGAGGGAGATGAGAAAATGAATGTTTCAAGTACTGCGGAAAATGTGATTATTAAATACGAGGGCAGAATCGCAACCATTATGTTAAATCGTCCGAGTGTACTAAATGCGTTAGATGTACCAACCATAGCGGAGCTTTTGCGTGCGTGTCAAGTTGTTGCAGCTAGTGATGTGGATGTTGTCGTTCTTTGCGGAATGGGCCGAGGATTTTCTGCAGGCGGAGATATTAAATCGATGCTCACTGACATGGATGAAAGTAAGTTCGAGCCGATTATGAATCAAATTTCAGAGCTAGTTGTGACTCTCTATACTATGCAAAAGCTTGTCATTGCAGCCATTCATGGCCCAACTGCTGGACTTGGTCTTAGCTTAGCATTAGCGGCCGATTATGTGATTGCAGATGCCTCATCACTCATTGCGATGAATTTTATCGGAATTGGATTAATTCCAGATGGAGGGGGGCATTTCTTTCTCAATCAGCGGGTAGGAGAAGTTGTGGCCAAACAACTCATTTGGGAAGGAAAGAGAATGACAGCTCCTGAAGCATTGAAACTTGGAATTATCGATGAAATCACGCAGCAGGATTTCCAAGAAACCGTAAAGAAAAAAGCCGAGGGATGGCTCAAAAAGCCGGTTCGGGCTATGCTGCAAACAAAGAATATTTTCACAGAATTGAACAAAGCTACATTGCAGCATACATTAGCACTTGAAAAAGCAGGACAAATACAAATGAGAAAGACGGAAGATCACGCGGAAGGAATTCAAGCTTTCTTAGAAAAACGTCCACCAGGGTTTATAGGAAGATAATAATAAGCCGGCCTTTATTGCGCCGGCTCTTTATTAAGAATGAAATAATAATAGTTTTCCACGAGAGTTAATGCACCGATGCGTTTGTTCTAGTACATTGTTGTCTACTAGGAGTTGTTCCCCTTTTTTCTTTGCCTCGTTATCATTAGTAGCTGTAAAATGTTGGTCTAATACGACATGCCCGCCTTTATCAAATGCAGTTACTGTATACGTTTCCATTTTAATATATTTCCTCCTTTGTAAAATAAATTGAATCTTTATACTATTTTTACATATTTATGTATTTTGTGCAAAAAGAAATTCCTAGAATAAAGTGCTACAATAAGATACAGCGAAATGGTAGAGGAGTTGTGTAGGTGGAACCGTTACGATTTATTCATGCAGCGGATTTACATTTAGATAGTCCGTTTAAAGGTATGGAAGGGGAATTGCCACAGGAGCTTTTTGCTAGAATGAAGGAGAGTACGTTTTCTTCCTTCTCACGAATTGTACAAGTAGCTATTGAAGAGAAGGTCGATTTTGTTTTGCTAGCAGGAGATTTGTATGACGCAGATGCGCGAAGTATTCGGGCTCAACTTTTTCTTCGCAATGAATTACAGAGATTAGATGATCATAACATTTCCGTCTTTATTATTCATGGCAATCATGATCATCTGGGTGGAAGCTTTGCAGAAATAGAGTTTCCCTCTAATGTAACTGTGTTTGAAAAAGATACGGTAGAGTATAAGCCCTTTTATAAAAATAATCAGTTGTTTGCATACATATATGGCTTTAGTTATTTACAACAGGCAGTACTTGAAAATATGACATCCCAATATGAAAAGACCGAGCAAGCTCCCTTTCATATTGGGATGCTTCATGGAAGTGTGGAGGAAGCGAGCGATCATAGTCGCTATGCTCCGTTTTTAGTGCGGGAATTACTCGATAAACAATTTGATTATTGGGCACTCGGACATATTCATAAGCGAAATGTGCTATATGAGCAGCCGCCTATTATTTATCCTGGAAACATTCAAGGAAGACATCGTAAAGAAACAGGGGAGAAAGGCTGTTATCTTGTTACCCTTGGGCCTAGTGCTTCTTATACGTTTGTATCGACTGCAGATGTTATTTGGGAGGAAGCTTCTATTTCCATAGACGGATTGCAGTACATAGATGAATTGCTAGAGAGATGCTACTCCATGGTTAAGCATATGCGTAGAAAAAATGAAGGAACGCTTGTCATTTTAACTTTTACTGGATACGGGGAGCTATCGATTTATTTGCAAGATCCAAAACAGCTTGAAGAAATCGTTCAGCTTTTGCAAAGCCAAGAGGATAGACAGTTTGTTTATGTAGTAAAGTGTTACAATCACACGCTTTCTAATGATGCGATGGAAGCAATGAAACAAGAAAGTCATTTTATTGGAGAACTGCTGCAGGAAGTAGAATCGTGCACATACTTGGAGTCAATTGTAAAACCACTTTGGCAAAGCGGGGTAGCAAAAGCAATCGATGCATTTAATGAGGAAGAAAAAGAGGAAATACTACAAGAAGCAAAACGTATTATGTTACGTGAATTAGTAGCAGGAAGAGGGGATGTAAGGTGAAGCTTGAAAAACTCCATATATACGGATACGGAAAGTTACAAGATGTACAGCTGTCTCTCTCTTCCGTTACGATTTTGTACGGAGAAAATGAAGCAGGAAAATCGACAATTCGTTCGTTTATTAAAAGTATTTTATTTGGATTTCCTACAAGGGGACAACTTCGCTATGAACCGAAAGAAGGCGGTGCATACGGCGGGGCCATTACGATACAAAGCGAGCAATATGGACACATTCGCGTGGAACGAATTCCTAAAACAGCAAGCGGAGAGGTCACGGTTTATTTTGAAGATGGCTCTATGGGCGGAGAACAAGAGCTAAAGCAGCTGCTACAAGGATTGGATAGCTCTTTATTTGAATCGGTGTTTTGTTTTGATATGCATGGACTTCAAAACATCCATCAAGTGAAAAAGGAAGAGCTCGGAAACTATCTGTTTTCTGCGGGCGCTGTTGGAACGGATACGCTGCTACAAATGGAGAAAAAACTTGATCGTGAAATGGAAGCATTGTTTAAACCAAATGGAAGAAAGCCATCTATTAACGTTGGTTTGTCGGATTTACATAAATTGAAAGACTCCTTTCAAGCATGGCAAAAGAAAATTGGACAGTATGAAAAATGGCAGCAATTGAAAAAAGAGGGCGAACTACAAGTAGAGAAGATGCAACAGGAAAAGAAAAGACGAAATCGTTTGATAAAAGACGATGAAACGATGATTACCCTTGCACCGCTATTGTTAGAAAAACAAAAGCATGAGGATTTTCTTGCTACAATACCCGAAACGTCATTTCCAGCACAAGGTGTGCTGCGCTATGAACAATTGCTTGCAAAGTGGAGACCAGTGCAGCTTCGTCTGCAAGTATTAGCTGATAAAATAGAAGAAGGAAAGAAAGAAGCAAGGATGTGCTCGGTTAACGAGGCGCTCCTGCAAAAGGAAGTACAGATTGAAGAATGTCGTCTTAAGCAACTCTCTTACGAACAAGCAATGAAAGAACAAACGGTTAACGAAACTAGAATGGAGCAAATGAAGGAAGAAATAGAAGGATTGCAACGTAGTATAGGCTTGCTGCAAGAGAAAGCTTTCTTTTTGCAACTTGATACAAGTTTGGCTGCAAAGGAGAATTTGACTAGTATGTTGCAGCAATCGCAGCGCTTAGAGGAACAAAAGCAGCAATTGGATGAACGATTTTCGCATGCGAAGGATGAGTTAGACGAGCAAGAGCAGCATCTCCGTGGTATAAAGGAACGTATGCAGAATTCGAATAAGAGATCTTCATCTGTGAAGCAAAAGAATGTACCCTTTCTATATTTTATACTTGCAATTCTAGCTGGTAGTCTAGTTGTCTTTCTTACGAATCAGATTATGTACGGAACGCTTGTTTTTTTACTTATTATTGTTGCTTTTTTTGTATACTACCGAAAACCTTCCAATGTTCAGGATATGGAACTAAGGCAAGTCATGGACCGAGAAGAATTTAAACTGCAGCAGGCAGAAAAAAACTATGAACGAATTCTAAAACAGTATGAAGAGTGGGAACAGTCTTCCTTTAGCGTAGAGAAAAATTTAAAAACATGGAAAAGACAGTATGGATTAGCTGATTCTCTTTCTTATAGACAGCTTCTGACTATATTGGAGCGAGTTGAAAAAATTAAAAATCTATATCGAGAATATGAAAAGGCTTCTCAGAAAAAGAATTCATTACAAAGAGAAATTCAGCAATTTCAAAATAAGCTAGATGAGCTGCAAAACTTTTTTCAAATAGAGGAAGAACGAGCGAGCGACAGTCTCTATCAGATGAGAGAAATTGTAAAGAAAGAGCAGCAACAGAAGGTGGAATACAAGCAGCTTCTTGAAAAAATTACCGAATGGGAAGAGGAACAACAGGAGCTGCTTCATAACAATAAGATACTGCAACACGAACGAGATGTACTTTGGAACGCATCCTCTTCTCATACCGAAGAGGAATTTTATGCACGGGGAAAACAGGACGAAGAAAAACAAACTACTCTGAAGCAAGTATCGTTTCTCACGACACAAATACAGTTATTACAAGAACGGTTAACGGAACTTAATATATCGGATCATCGAATATGGACAGAGGATTATCATGATCTGCTACAGAAACAGCGTAGTCAACTGGATACATTGCTTCTGGAAGAGCAAACGATGCAGCGTAATTTAGCTCAGTATCAGGCGGAAATTGCAGGACTGGAAGAAGGAAGCACCTATTCCGATTTACTACATGAATGGGAAGCAAAAAAATCGATTATTCGTGAGCAAATGAAGCAATGGGCGGCTTATGCAACTGCTAAAAATGTACTAATGAAAACGAAGGAACGATATCAACAGGTGAAATTACCACGCATGTTAGAAAGAGCCGAGAAATATTTTAACCATGTAACAAGTGGTCAGTATGTGAAGCTATTTGTGCCAAATCAAGAACAATCTTTTCTTGTAGAGAGATACGATGGGATGCGTTTTGCTGCCTATGAGCTGAGCCAAGCAACGGCAGAACAACTATACTTATGTTTGCGATTTGCATTAGCGGATACGTTTGATGGAAATATTCCATTAATTATTGACGATAGCTTTGTGCACTTTGACAAGGTTCGAACAAAGCAGACTTTATCTTTATTGCGAGATCTTTCTAGTACAAGACAAATTCTATTTTTCACATGTCATGAAGGGTTTCTTTCTTATTTTTCAGAGGATGAGACGATACGCTTGCAAGAGAAGAGAAATGTCGTCTGATATTGTGATATGGAAGTTTTTTGTATGATATACTATTGATAATTGGACATTTTGGAGGACTACACATGAAAAAGAAGATTATGGAATATGACGTTGGAGAACAGGTAGATATACTATTGCTCATTAAATCATCGGTACGGGGAATTGCCAGCAATGGAAAACCCTTTTTAACACTTATGCTACAAGATCAAAGTGGAGAAATTGAAGCTAAGGTATGGGACATTTCAAAGGATGATGAACAGCGCTATGCACCTGAGAAAATCGTAAAGGTAGCAGGTGATATTTTAAATTATAAAGGACGCATTCAACTTAAACTAAAGCAAATTCGCGTACTTCAGCCAGAAGAAGCACCGGAAATATCAGAATTTGTAGAACGGGCTCCTATTCCGAAACAAACGATGCAAGATATGATTACCCAATATGTGTTTGAAATGCGCAATCCAACGCTTCAACGAATCACAAGACATCTGTTGAAGAAATACCAGGATCGATTCTTGGAATATCCAGCTGCTACAAAAAATCATCATGAATTCGTATCTGGCTTGGCCTATCATGTCGTGTCTATGCTAAATTTAGCGAAAGCGATAGCGGGATTATATCCATCGCTAGATAAAGACTTGTTATATGCAGGTGTTATTTTACATGATCTTGGTAAAGTCATTGAACTATCCGGTCCGATTTCAACAACGTATACGGTGGAAGGAAATTTATTAGGTCATATTTCCATCATGGTTAGTGAAATATCAAAAGCTGCTGATGAACTTTCCATTGAAGGCGAAGAAGTGGTAATTTTACAACATATTGTTCTAAGCCATCATGGTAAAGGGGAATGGGGCAGTCCGAAGCCACCGATGATTCGCGAAGCAGAAATTCTTCATTATATAGATAATCTAGATGCGAAAATGAACATGATGGATCGTGCGCTCAGCCGTGTGAAACCAGGCGAATTCTCCGATCGTATATTTGCGCTAGACAATCGCTCCTTCTATAAACCAAAATTTCACGAATAAGGGTATACATCTAGCCCTCCTTTCATACAGTGTAGTATAAAGCTTGTCTACGAATGAAAGGAGAACAATGAGATGCCTTTATGGGTGTATGTTGTAATTATTGGAATTGTTATAAGTGGATTTATGACTTTGTATACGTCCAAAAAAGAAGAGAATCTTGACCGTGAGTTTATTGAACGAGAAGGCGAAATATATATAGAAAGAATGCGTGCGGAACAAGAAAAACGTATGGATGAAAAGGATGATCATTCCGTTTTGCTATAAATGGCTACGTACAGAAAAAGGAAAGCTTCTTTTTCTGTACGTCTTTTTTGTATACAATGAAATTACATTCACGTAAGAAAACTTTGGTGTAAAAAGGAGAGGCCAATGGAATTTCATGAGATTTTGCCAGCTGTACGTCATATTAAGGATTTAGAAAAACTAGTAATTAGCAAGTATACATATATAGTCTTGCTAGATTTGCATGTGGGACAGTTGAAAAGTATCATGACGCTAGCAAAAAAACATGGGAAGAAAGTTTTCTTACATTTAGACTTAATTCATGGTCTGCAAAGTGATTCCTATGGAGTTGAATACGTATGCCAAGAATTTCATCCCTATGGTATTCTTTCAACAAAGGCAAATGTGATTGTAAAGGCAAAGCAAAAAGGAGTTGTAGCGATACAGCGCATTTTTTTAATTGATTCTAGTTCCCTTACAAAAAGCTATACCTTGCTAGAAAAGACGAAGCCAGATTATATTGAAGTACTTCCTGGCTTGCTTAGTGATATTATTACTGAGGTTAAGGAACATACGGGTATTCCCATTTTAGCAGGTGGATTTATTCGTTCGTTACAAGACGTCCGGCAGGCAATTGATGCGGGAGCAACCGCTGTAACCACCTCAAACGAGAAGCTATGGAAAGAGTACATAGAAAATTAGCGCATATGCTCTTATGTTTGAAAATACATAGATGAGAGGGGTATCTTTCATGAAAACTTATATGTTATCACTCGATCAAGGAACTACGAGTTCACGAGCCATCTTGTTTAATAAGCAAGGGGAAATCATCCATAGTGCACAGAAGGAGTTTACACAACATTTTCCTAAGCCTGGCTGGGTAGAGCATAATGCTAATGAAATTTGGGGATCCGTGCTTGCTGTTATCGCGAGCTGCTTGAGCGAAGCTGATGTTCGTCCCTCCCAAGTGGAGGGGATTGGTATAACGAATCAGCGAGAAACGACCGTTATTTGGGATAAGCATACAGGTAAACCAATCTATAATGCGATTGTTTGGCAATCTCGTCAAACGGCAGCCATTTGTGAAGAGTTAAAATCACAAGGGTATTCTTCGATGGTGCGAGAAAAGACCGGTCTACTCATTGACGCATATTTCTCTGGAACAAAGGTGAAATGGATATTAGACCATGTAGAGGGAGCACGTGAAAAAGCAGAACGCGGTGAATTGCTATTTGGAACAATTGATACGTGGATTACTTGGAAGTTAACAGGCGGAGCGACGCATGTAACCGATTATTCCAATGCATCTCGTACGATGATGTACAATATTTACGATTTAAAGTGGGATGAGGAATTGCTTGCGATGTTGACGATTCCGAAAAATATGCTCCCGACTGTTCGTCCGTCTTCAGAAATTTATGGATATACGGCAACCTATCATTTCTTTGGACAGCAAGTACCGATTGCGGGTATTGCCGGAGATCAGCAGGCTGCGTTATTTGGACAGGCTTGCTTTACAGCAGGAATGGCGAAAAACACATATGGAACGGGCTGCTTTATGCTCATGAACACAGGCAAACAGGCAGTCGCATCTAAAAGGGGATTGCTAACAACGATTGCATGGGGATTGAATGGAGACGTAGTCTATGCGTTGGAGGGAAGTATTTTCATAGCAGGATCAGCAATTCAGTGGCTTCGAGACGGAATGCGCATGATTAAGGAAGCGAAAGAAAGTGAATTATACGCACAAAGAGTAGATTCAACTGATGGGGTGTACGTGGTTCCAGCTTTTGTTGGATTAGGTACACCGTACTGGGATAGTGATGTACGCGGTGCAGTATTTGGAATTACACGCGGTACAACAAAGGAACATTTTATACGTGCTACGCTTGAATCATTGGCTTATCAAACAAAGGATGTGCTTGGTGCAATGGAGGCGGATTCTAAAATTGCTTTAAAAGCGTTGCGCGTAGACGGCGGAGCAGTGAAAAATAATTTTCTTATGCAATTTCAAGGAGATATGCTAGGTGTACCAGTGGAACGCCCTGTAGTAAATGAAACGACTGCACTTGGAGCAGCGTATTTAGCTGGTCTGGCAGTTGGATATTGGGATAGTCAAGAGGAAATAGCACAGCAGTGGCAGATTGACAAGTCGTTTATACCCACTATGCCGAAAGTGCAAAGCACGAAGCTATATTCAGGTTGGAAAAAGGCGATTGAAGCAACGAAAGTTTTCAAATAGAAAATGGTGTAGTATACTAAACATAAGTTAATAAATTGGCAGGAGAATGAGAGAGACCGCATTGCGCTATGAAAGCATATTTTATAGTGTTATTTGCGGTCTTTTCTTTTTTTAAGGGGGAAACAGGATGAGCATACTATTTTCAACTATGCAAAGAAAAGAAATTCTTACAAGTGTAAATCAGTGTCATGTTGATGTCATTATAATCGGCGGAGGAATTACGGGTTCAGGAATTGCTTTAGATGCGACATCAAGAGGTATGTCAACGGTTTTATTTGAAATGCAGGATTTTGCTGCAGGTACATCCAGTCGGTCTACTAAGCTTGTTCATGGAGGGTTACGTTATTTAAAACAATATGAAGTAAAAATGGTGGCTGAGGTGGGGAAGGAACGCGCAATTGTATATGAAAACGGACCGCACGTTACAACACCAGAGTGGATGCTTCTTCCCATTCATAAAGGCGGGACATTTGGAAAATTTAGTACGTCGCTCGGTCTTCGAGTTTATGACTTTTTAGCGGGAGTAAAACGTGGTGAACGTCGTTCCATGCTAAATCGGGAGCAAACTATGAAACGAGAGCCGCTCATTAAGCAAGAAAACCTGAAGGGCGGCGGCTATTATGTGGAATACCGTACCGATGATGCTAGGTTAACCATTGAAGTCTTGAAGGAAGCAGTTGCGCTCGGCGCCAAGGCAGTGAACTATACAAAGGTAGAAGAACTTCTGTATGAAGGGAAAAAAGTAGTGGGGGTACGTGTTGTGGATCAGCTTGATCAGAACACGTACGAAGTGTATGCAAAAAAAATTATAAATGCAACAGGACCATGGGTAGATCACTTACGTGAAAAAGATCATTCAAGAATAGGAAAACGATTACAGCTATCAAAAGGAATCCATATTGTTATTGACGAAAAGCGGTTCCCTTTACAACAAGCTATATATTTTGATACGCCAGACGGGAGAATGGTGTTTGCCATTCCAAGAGATGGAAAAGCATATGTAGGCACTACCGATACGTTTTATGATTTGGATGCTACCAACCCAAAAATGACGATTGCTGATCGAAAATATGTAATCGATGCTATTAATTACATGTTCCCATCCGTGAATATCACTGAGCGGGACATTGAATCTAGCTGGGCAGGGGTTCGCCCACTTATCTACGAAGAAGGGAAAAATGCTTCTGAAATTTCTCGTAAGGATGAAATCTGGCAATCGGACAGTGGACTTCTTACAATTGCTGGTGGAAAATTAACTGGGTATCGAAAGATGGCAGAAATGGTAATGGATGTAGTTGTTTCCCTTTTAGAACAAGAAGGGGATGATTCGTACCTTGCATGTCAAACGAAGCACTTACCTATATCAGGTGGTAATATGGAAGGAGGATATGAATCCTTTATAAAGAAAAAAGAAAAGGAAGGTAAAGACTACGGATTAACAAGGGAACAATCACATTATTTTGCTAGCTTTTATGGATCGAATGCCGATATTTTATTTAAATTGGCAAAAAAATATAGCAAGCAAGAGGTGGGTATGCCTTTAGACGTATTTTTACCACTTATTTATAGCATGGATTATGAAATGGTTACAAAGCCAATTGATTTTTTCATTCGTCGTACAGGCGCATTATTCTTCAAAATTAACTGGGTTCATACATGGAAGGATGGTGTTATTGCTTATATGGAAAGACGTTTACATTGGAGTCCAGACGTGAAGAAGAAATATACAGATGAATTAGAACAGGCATTGCGAGATGCAGTTGTACCTATTGATGAACAGAATATTTCAGCAGGAGCATAAAAAAAGGGAGTGATTGAATCACTCCCTTTTGCATTTCTATTATTGACCAGTTGTTGCTTGACCAGTCGTTTGACCAGTTGTTTGACCAGTCGATTGTGCTGGTGCTGGATTTAAAGCATCTTTCAAATCGCTATCTTCTACAGTTGCATTTACTTTCTTAAATTCTTTATCAACGAAATCGTTCATAAATGTAGTATCTTGCATTTTTGTATCAACTAATTGGGAACGAATGGTTTCTTTTACTTGATCAAATGGTTGTAATGGCTTAATGTCAGTCACTTTAATGATGTGATAACCATATTGTGTTTTAACTGGATCACTAACTTGATCCTTTTGTAATTTATAAGCAGCAGCTTCAAATTCAGCTACCATCTTGCCAGAAGTAAAGTAGCCTAAATCGCCGCCTTTATCTTTTGAACCTGTATCTGTTGAATATTGTTTTGCTAAATCTTCAAAGGATTGGCCTTGATTTAATAAATCTTTTACTTTTTTTGCAGTTGCTTCATCAGCCACAAGAATATGGCTTGCTTTAATTTCAGGCTTGTAATGATCCTTTAGCTCCTGATCTGTAATACTAGCTCCAACCGCTTTCTTAAGTGCAAGGCTTGCACGAATTTGCTCTTTGAACGAAGCTTGCGTCATACCACTTTGTTTTAGAAGGGTATCAAATTGATCTCCGTATTGTTGCTTTGCTTTATCAAATTCAGTTGAAATTTCTTTATCGGTTACGTTGTAATTTTTTGAGAATACTTTTTGGATTGTGAGTTGTTTTAGTACGCTAGCTCCAGCTTGTTGTTTCATAGCGTCGTAAAACTCAGTTTTCGTCACGTTTCCTGCATTTGATTTTACTACCACATCAGAGCTACCGCAGGCAGAAAGTGCGAGTACGCTTGTAGCTGCTAGCGCAATTAGTACTTTTTTCATTTATAACACTCCTACATATTTTTTTAGTATCAGTATGTTCAAATAGTACAACAAATAATATAACATACTTCCCAATGTTTTCATATGGACAAGCCAAAATATGGCTGATTCTTAACAGTACGTTAAAGAATAGGATGGATTATGAGCTTGTACAATGTTTTTAATTGTGCATAAATAATTTTCTTGAAAGGCTAGAATTTTTCACTATATTGAGCGTTGTATGCTTATATTAATCAACTTAACTGGGTCATTGCCTACTCCTTTGTTTCAAGCGATGCATAGTATAGGGTACAGAGCGTAAAGGAGGTGTCAGTAATGAGCGGTGGATACGGATACTCTGGTGGCTTTGCGTTAATTGTTGTTTTGTTTATTCTTTTAATTATCGTTGGCGCAGCTTGGCTATAAGGCAATAATGTAAAGATTAAAAACTATTCCGGTCAGCAATTGTTGACCGGATGCTTTTATTAACTAGTACATAATGGAGAGTTACCATTAGAAAGCTTTCATTTCGAAATGTATTTCATCGTTAGTATGTGGGATTACGGTGGATATAATATTCGTAGATGAAGAGATCGAAGGAAAGATTGGTGAATGGAACGTCATTAATCAATTATGTAAATAGAGCGCTTCCAAAAAAAGATAAGAAGGATAGAGAAAGCTTGATAATAAAGAGTAGAGATTATTTCTTTATTAGCTTTTTGTCCTTCTCAATAAAATTTTCTTCAATGTTCTCTAATGATTTTTCAAAAATGTCGATAAACTCTTGCCCATATATATTTCGTAAAATGGCCATTAATTCAATATTTTCTGGAAATTTACCATAGAAATCACGTAGTGCAAGTGCACCATTGAAGATGGAGTTTTGCTCCGGTACGTATTCTTCCATGAGTTTTAGAATTAGTTCTTCGCCTTTTTCTGTTATTTCAATATACGTATTACGTTTGTCATCTTCCTTCTTTGAAAACACAAGAAGTCCTCGTTCTTCTAGCTTTTTTGAAAAGTTGAATGCAGTAGACACATGCATTACACCAAACTTTGCAATTTCAGAAATAGAAGCTCCTTTTAAATGATACGCAATCGAAAGGATATGATGTTCATTTATATTTAGATCATATGGCTTAATCCATTGCTGCCAATCTTTTTCTACACTTTTCCATAATGCTTTGGAAAGCTGAGCAATACGTTGGCTGAATATAAGAGCTTCTTTAACTGAATAGTTTTTTTCCCCATTACTCATTGACTCACCTACTTTTTTTGTTTATCTACTATAGCATCTATTATGCCAGTAAAATAAAAATTAATAAAGTACTTTTGTAAGAATTGTAAAAAAATTTTGTATAAGCCAAAACTTTCCAGTTCTGGCCCGTTATTCATGTACTTAATTTTTTTGTATGATATTTTTCTGCAAGGAATCAAGCGATTGTTGAATTTCTAGTATTTCTTTTTGAATATTCTCTTTATTTGGCTCTGTTTCCTGCTTCCAAGAAGAAAATGTTTTTTGAATATCATTTTTAAGTTCAATAAAGACATCTTTACTTTCTTCAGCTGTTTGAATAATTTGATCTTTAAGCTGAATAGAGTCTGATTTAATTTCATCTAGAGAATTTTTTAAGTCATCGCTTTTCCGCTTTATGGAATACCGAAAATCCTTTCCTGATGATGGTGCTGCAAGTAAAACAGTAACAGCGGCAACGGCTCCCCCGCAAAGAAGCCCAGTAAGAAATGCTTTATAATTTGACATGATTCTACCTCCTTATATACATACTATAGCAATGTGGTTTTAAAGATGACTTGCGATGGAATCCGCCATGTTTTTCAGTTCTTCAGGTGTGTAGGTATCATAATGCGTTTTCCATGTCAGGCCAAAGCTATTGTCGTTTTCATATCTTGGAATTAAATGAATATGGAAATGAAACACACTTTGGCCAGCTTTTTCACCGTTATTGTTAAGCACGTTTAAACCAACTGGCTCGTATTGTGCTTTAAGGGCATTTGCAATTTTTGGTACAGCTTTGAATACGTTTTCAGAAACATCCGGTGTTAACGCAAAAACATCTTGTTTATGTACTTTCGGAATGACGAGCGTGTGACCTTTTGTAACCTGACTAATATCTAAAAAAGCGAGCACATGTTCATCCTCATACACTTTTGCACTTGGAATGTCTCCCTTAATAATTTTGCAAAAAATACAATCTTTCTCTGAATGATTCATATCGTTCACCCTTTCTAATTGTCTTACCCGTATCTTACCATAATTACACAACAGACAAAATAAGAAAAGTGGAATCGGCTTGGTCAGCTCTGGAGGGCAGAAGTTCCTATTCAAGCTATAAATAAAAAACAGGAAGCAAAGCTTCCTGTTTAATGAAGAAGGTATGTTGAATCATCGCTTGTGTACCTTTTGGAGACACCTCATTTACTGGAAAAATGGTTGCATTGTTTCTTCGCTACTCTGCTAGAAACACCTCATTTGTAGTTGAAGTATATGCTATTTTCCTGTGAATTCCTTTTTGTTCTTTCTTTGTCCTATTAGAGAATGCATCTAACTCTTGTGGAATACAGATCTACTCTCCTCGAGACACCTCATTTCGAACAAAATGCGTTGTTTTCCATAAATAGTCCTTAGCGGACACCCCATTTCGATGATAAAGAATGAAACATTCATTTTCATTACTTTTCTGGGACTTTTGTTCAACAACTTCCTTCTTCCTTCATTAATGTAACCAGTTCAAAAAGAAATATACACCCGATTTTTTTCATGCATGTTAGAAATCCTAGGTAGAGGGGCCTGTTTTTTGGTAAGATAAGGATACATCATCCACATAAAGAAAGGATGGAACTATGAATTCATTATTAGAAGTGCAACACGTTACCGGAGGTTATTCAAAACGACCTGTACTGCAAGATATTTCATTTTCTGTTAAGTCTAGCGAGCTTGTGGGACTAATAGGACTAAATGGTGCAGGGAAAAGTACGACAATTAAACACATTATCGGCCTTATGACACCAAGACAAGGGAGCATCACGATTCATGGGAAAACATTTCAAGATGATCCAACTCTTTATCGTGGTAGCTTTACGTACATTCCAGAGTCCCCGATTTTATATGATGAATTGACATTGGAGGAACATTTACAGCTAACGGCAATGGCGTATGGTGTTGAGGAAAAGCAATATGAAGAAAGAATAAAACCGTTGCTAGAAGAATTTCGGATGAGTAACCGATTAAAATGGTTTCCCTCTCATTTTTCAAAAGGAATGAAGCAAAAGGTTATGATTATGTGCGCCTTTCTTGTGCAGCCATCGCTCTATATTATCGATGAGCCTTTTCTTGGTCTAGATCCGCTTGGTATTCAATCTTTACTGGAGCTAATGGGGCGAATGAAAAAAAACGGAGCTGGCATTTTAATGAGTACACATATTTTAACAACGGCAGAGAAATATTGTGATTCATTTATTATTTTGCATCACGGACAGGTGGTGGCAAAGGGGAGCTTGCAAGACTTGCAGCAACAATTCTCCATGCCAGGGGCATCGCTTGATGATCTCTATATTGAACTAACAAAGGAAGAAAATCATGAACACAGTTGAATTGTGGAAGAAGAGATTTAAACTTTTTGTGAAAGAAATGAGAACGTACGGGAAATATATTTTCAATGATCATCTTAAGTTTGTACTTATATTTGCAATTGGAATTGGAGCTTATTATTATCATGCATGGCTGCAAACATTGTCGCCCTCCTTTCCCACTACTTGGCTTATGGTCATCATTTTTTCATTCATTGTGACCAATGGAAGTGTTCAAACTTTCGTTAAGCGACCCGATATTGTTTTTTTACTTCCAATAGAAGAAAAAATGAAGTCCTATTTTAGAATGGCTTTTTCTTTTTCTTATTTCGTTCAATTACTGCTGGTTTTAGTGGTTGGACTGGTGCTAGCTCCGCTTTATAGCCATCAATATAAGGAAGCGATGTCTACATACGTTATATTGCTTGTTTTATTGGCAATTGTTGCAAGCTGGAATTTACTTATCGTATGGGAACGAACGTATATATTGGATGAACGAATCCGGATCATCGATTACGTTATGCGGTTCGGACTATCATTTGCCTTTACATTTAGCCTTCTAAGTAAAGTGTCTGTTATATACACGGTAGTTATAGTGTTCGGCATGGGTGTGTATTTGTTCTCGTTATATCGTAGAAAAGGGAAACAAGGATATAATTGGGAGTATCTTATCAATGATGAAGAGAAAAAAATGCTATTGTTATATCGAATTGCTAACTTATTTACGGATGTACCGCAATTAAAGGAACGAGTGAAAAGAAGAAAATGGCTTGATATTATGACTAAAACGGTTTCCTTTTCAAAACAAAATACGTACTCTTTCCTATATATTCGAACATTTTTAAGATCAGGTAGCTATTTCGGTATGTTTGTAAGACAACTTATTCTTGGTAGTGTGATTGTCTATTATGTACCGTTTCTATACGCAAGGATGTTTATAAGCTTTTTATTTATTTATATAATCGCATACCAGTTACTTAGCTTGGCGAAGCATTATCACGTCACACTTTGGGTAAGTTTATATCCAATAGCAGCCATAGTACAGCAACGAGCATTTTTAACATTACTTATGCGATTACTCGTATTATCGTCTGTTGTGTTTTCAATCGTGTTTGCCTTTGCTACACATGATTGGATCATGACAGCGATCGTCCTTCTTTGTAATCTGGTTTTTAGCTACGGATTTACGTACGGATATAGTAGCAAGCGAATGAAGATCCTCTTACCTTAAGTAATACAAGGGAAGTGAACTCGTTGACAGATTATGAAACAGTTATACGTATCCGGCTCATGGAATGGAAAGAAGAAATGCTAAAAAACTCATCTTTTATGAACCGCGTATCAAAAAAAGTACAAACAAAAGTGCAGCAGCTAACGCCTGAAAAAGTGAATATTGTGCTGACAGAAAGTATAAAAAAGATGGTTCAAGGAATTCTCGTAGGATCTGATTTTATCCAGCCAACGTTAAAGGAGCATCATCTGTCATTGCAACAGCGAGATGAACGAGTCAATCGGAAACGGGAAGATTATAAGAAAATTGCTGCTGTAGAAGGGGCCGGTACCGGTGCAGGTGGCATCTTACTAGGCCTTGCAGATTTTCCACTACTTGTATCGATTAAAATTAAATTTTTATTTGAGGTAGCAACGATTTACGGTCATGATACGAGTAAAGAAGAGGAGCGTCTTTTTATTCTTCATGTATTTCAGCTAGCATTTTCTAGTGACAAGCATCGTCGTGATATTTTTACCATTATAGAAGGCTGGGAAGCATGCAGAGAAAAGGGGCGTAACGTAGATTGGCGAACGTTACAGCAAGAGTACCGTGATTACATTGACTTAGCAAAAATGTTACAGCTCGTACCAATTATTGGAGCAGCCGTAGGAGCATATGCAAACTACAACTTATTGGATCGACTTGGTGAAATCGCAATGAAATGCTATCAATTACGATGGCTACATGCAAAAGGGGAGTAGGGAAACCTACTCCCTTTTGTGTGAAGAACTCCCTCCCATAAAGGCAGTGTGCTTTATTATAGTAAGAAATAAATATGTTTCTCCTTTATTCCTCTCCTTTTTTGTTGTAAAAAAGATTGAGATTCTATACATAAAGGAATATATTCTTCTAATACTAATACAAACCATCTTATGGTAAAGGAGACCTACTGCCTTGAAAAAGGGACTTATCCTAGCAGGAAGTTCGGCAATCGTCTGCGTAGTTGCACTTATCGGTTATTTATTAATTATCTTTTTGGGTAATTTTGTTATTGATGATAAAAAGCTGGTGTTTGAGTCTACCTCACGCATCGTAGACGAACAAGGAAATGAAATAACAAAAATGTATGATCAAAATAGGGAACTCGTTTCTATTGATGATATTCCGCTTTATGTACAGCATGCATTTGTAGCAGCCGAGGATACGCGGTTTTATGAGCATCATGGTGTGGATTTCACTTCCATATTCCGTGCATTATATAAGGACATTCTCGCTGGTTCGAAGGTAGAAGGCGGGAGCACGATTACGCAGCAGCTTGCTAAAAATATATTTTTAACAAATGAAAAAACGTGGCTTCGTAAAACGAAAGAACTAATCATCGCAGTTAATTTAGAACAGCGTTATACGAAAAATCAACTGCTAGAAATGTATGTGAATCAAGTTTATTTTGGTCATGGGGTGTATGGGATTCAAACCGCTTCTCAATTTTATTTTCATAAAAATGTACAGAATCTATCTGTTTCCGAAGGGGCGTTATTGGCTGGTTTAATGAAGGCACCTACTAGCTACTCTCCTATTTTGCATCCTGATAAGAGCAAGGAACGTCGTGATTTGGTTTTGTCTTTAATGAATAAGCAAGGATTTTTGAGTGCGGAAGAAACAGTCCGTGAACAGGGAAAAACACTTGCGCTAGATGTACAAAACTCTAAAGAAGAGCAAGCATTCTTACCTTTTATTGATATGGTATTTCAAGAAGCTGCGGATACGTATAAGCTATCCTATGAAGAAGTATTAAGAGGGGGTTATACGTTTGTCGTTACGTTAGATCCAACCATACAGAAAACGGCTTACAATCTATTTCAGGACAATCGTAACTTTCCTAGTGGTAGTACAGATATAGAAGGTTCGTTTGTTCTGATGGATAGTAAGACGGGAGGGATTAAGGCGGCCATTGGTGGACGCCATTATGTTCCAAGGGGCTATAATCGATTGTATATGAAAAGACAGCCCGGCTCCGTGATTAAGCCGCTTCTTGTTTATGCCCCTGCTCTTGAAACGAAGAAATACCAGCCTTATTCTATGTTATCAAATGAAAAGCAGTCATTTAACGGGTACATTCCTCGTAATTATAATGATATCTATTCTAAGGAAATTACGATGTTTGATGCAGTTAAAGACTCAGCCAATGTCCCTGCTGTTTCGCTTTTAAATGAAATCGGTATAGATACAGCGAAATCTTACTTAGCAAAGGCGAACGTGAACATTCGGGATACGGGATTAAGTGCGGCACTAGGTGGTTTGCAGGAGGGTGTGTCTCCGCTTGAACTAGTAAAAATGTATCGTGCCTTTTCTGCAGAAGGAAATGTGACTGAGCCCCATGTGATTGAAAGAGTAATGAATCAAAAAGGGGCCATCATTGGACAGACCCTGCAAACAGAAACAAATGTGTTTTCAAAGCAAACCGCGTGGTTCATGACACGTATGCTGGAAGGAACAGTAAAGGATGGAACAGCTCAATCTGGCACTTACAACGGAGCGTTAGCTGGGAAAACTGGAACGACCTCGCTCCCTAACCGTGATACAGGTGCGAGAGATGCATGGTTCGTTGGATATACTCCCAATATGGTAGGGGCTGTATGGATGGGGTATGACCACACCGATGATACTCATTATATAACCGAGGGTAGCGATTATCCAACGAGACTATTAAAAAAAATTTTAACGGCTTCTCATGCTGAGACACAAACAGCATTTACAATGCCAGACGGAGTAGAAAACATTGGAGAGCCTATACGATTAGCAAAGTTAACCAATGCACAGGCAAAGCTGACTTTTACACCTATTGGGTTGTTTACGGTAAATATCAAGTGGAATCCACTTGCAGACAAACGGGTGCAGTACCGTATTTATAAGAAGGAAGGAGATACGAGTACTTTGCTAACAACTGTTACTGGACAATCGGAGTATGAAATGAAATACGTAAATGTGTTTGCTGTACCTAGTTTATATATCGTGCCCTTTAATCCACAGACCAATCGCGAAGGGGAAAAAACAGACATAGTCAAATCTTAGTAAATAGCAATATGGTATAATGCGTAAGGGAATTTATCCTGATTTGAAATATTGATATCGCCAATCGTAAAAGTGTCGATTTGTTGAACTTAAACACTCTGCTGTGCAATTTTATTGTTAAAACGGTATAGTAGGAAAAGATACGGTTTAAAATACGCTATCATTTTTGTAAAAAATGTAATTGAGGGGAGATTGGGATTGTGGTACGACAATTCAACGACACGCTATTAAGAGCATGCAAAGGGGAAAAAACAGATTATGTCCCAGTATGGTATATGAGACAAGCGGGACGTTCTCAGCCCGAATACCGTAAAATCAAGGAAAAATACTCCTTATTTGAAATAACGCATCAGCCCGAATTGTGTGCATACGTTACGAAGTTACCGGTAGACAATTACGGTGTAGATGCTGCGATACTCTATAAAGATATTATGACACCGCTGCCATCTATCGGAGTGGACGTTGACATTAAAGCTGGTATTGGTCCTGTTATAAGCAATCCCATTCGCTCGTTACAAGACATAGAGCTTTTAGGTGAAATACATCCAGAACAAGATATTCCTTATGTACTGGATACGATACGATTATTAACTGGTGAAATGCTAGATGTTCCGTTAATTGGCTTTTCCGGTGCTCCGTTTACGCTTGCGAGCTATATGATTGAGGGAGGACCATCCAGAAATTATAATAAAACAAAGGCACTTATGCATGAGGATGAAAAAGTGTGGTTTGCGCTTATGGATAAATTAGCAACAATGACGATTACCTATGTTACAGCTCAAGTAAATGCAGGGGCAAAAGCCATTCAAATTTTTGATTCTTGGGTAGGTGCGTTGAATGTAGCAGATTATCGCACCTATATTAAGCCTGTCATGCAACGTATTTTTTCTGAGCTTCGTCCTTTGAAAGTCCCTCTCATTATGTTCGGCGTGGGAGCAAGTCACTTGGCAAACGAATGGAATGAATTGCCGCTTGATGTTGTAGGATTGGACTGGCGTTTGCCGATTGAGCAGGCACGTGCACGCGGCATCCAGAAAGCAATACAAGGAAATCTAGATCCTGCTGTCTTACTTTGTTCATGGGATGTCATTGAGAAAAACGTGAAGAGCATCTTGGATGAAGGGATGAAACAACCCGGTTATGTATTTAATCTTGGGCATGGGGTATTTCCTGAGGTTAAACCAGAAACATTGCAGCGTTTAACATCGTTTATTCATGAGTATACGGCGCTCCATCAGAAACAATAGAGAATAATAGAAGGCGGGATTCGAATCATGAAAAAGAAAATGGGTTTGCTTGTCATGGCATACGGAACGCCATACAAGGAAGAAGATATCGAACGCTATTATACACATATTCGTAGAGGGAGAAAACCAACTCCGGAAATGTTTGAAGATTTAGTAAGACGTTACCGCGCAATTGGCGGAATCTCTCCTCTTGCAAAAATTACCGAAGAACAGGCTACTAAGCTCGAAGCGAGATTAAATGAAATACAAGAAGAAATTGAATTTCATATGTATTTAGGACTAAAGCATATTGAACCATTCATAGAAGATGCCGTTCGGCAAATGCATGAAGATGGAATTGAGGAAGCAATTAGTCTTGTATTAGCCCCTCACTATTCTACATTTAGTGTGAAATCCTATAACGGTCGTGCAAAGGAAGAAGCAGCCAAATTTGGTGGTCCTGTTATTCATAGTATTGAAAGCTGGTATAAAGAGCCTACATTTATTAGTTACTGGGCGACCAAGATTAAAGAAACCTACGCATCTATGCAACAGGAAGAACGGGAACAAGCCATTTTAATCGTATCTGCACATAGTTTACCAGAAAAAATTATCGCTGCAGGTGATCCCTATCCAGATCAGTTGAAAGAAACTGCAGAGCTAATTAGCGAGGCTGCAGGGGTTAAGGACTATGCAATAGGCTGGCAAAGTGCGGGAAATACACCGGACCCTTGGATTGGGCCAGATGTACAGGACTTAACATTAGACTTATATAATAAATATGGCTATAAAGCTTTCGTATATGCGCCGGTAGGGTTTATTGTCAATCACTTAGAGGTTTTATACGACAATGATGTTGAATGTAAGGCGGTTACGGATAAAGTAGGAGCAAGCTACTATCGTCCAGACATGCCAAATGCACAGGATGCATTTATTGATTGCTTAGCACAAGTTGTTATGAAAAAGACATATACTATCTGAATAGATGTAGCAAGAGGAGGAAATACATATGGAACAACGGATTGTTATTATCGGCGCTGGTATTGCTGGACTTACAGCCACTTACTATTTACAAAAAGAAATCCGTGAGCAAAATTTACCTTTGCAAACCTTGCTCATCGAAGCTACCGGTACAATTGGCGGAAAAATAAAAACGTTGCAAAAGGATGGCTTTGTTATTGAAAGAGGACCAGACTCGTTTTTAGAACGTAAGACAAGTGCTAGCCGTTTGGCTAAAGAAGTCGGATTAGAAGATGAACTCGTTAACAATGCAACGGGGAAATCTTACGTATTAGTGAACGGAAAACTTCATAGCATTCCACAAGGCAGTATGATGGGCATACCGACGCAAATTAAACCTTTTCTATTTTCTGGAATGTTCTCTCCTCTTGGAAAAATAAGAGCAGGATTCGATTTTATTTTGCCTACTTCTAAGGCTATGGAAGATCAATCGCTTGGCCATTTTTTCCGTAGAAGGCTTGGAAATCAAGTGGTAGAAAATTTAATTGAACCTCTTCTTTCTGGCATTTATGCAGGAGATATAGATGAGATGAGCTTGATGGCAACGTTCCCTCAGTTCTATCAGGTCGAGCAAAAATATCGAAGCATTGTACTTGGGATGAAAACACTAGCTCCGCCAACACGTAAAACAGCGAATCCGAAAGGAATTTTCCAAACAGTGCGCACAGGTTTACAATCACTTGTAGAGCATGTGGAAGAACGGCTCGAAGAAGGAACATTGTTAACAAGTACACGTGTGGAACGAATCGAGAAAAAGGAAGACGGCTACCTTTTGTATCTTAGTAATGGAAAAACAATCGAAGCTGTATCCGTCATCGTAGCAGCGCCGCATCAGTCACTCGCCAATCTATTCCAGCAATACGACGAGTTTCAATTTCTTCATTCAATTCCTTCCACTACCGTAGCAAATGTAGCATTGGCTTTCCCAGAAAAAGCGATTACTCGTGATATTCAAGGAACGGGTTTTGTTGTCTCAAGGAATAGCGATTTTAAAATTACAGCGTGTACATGGACTCACAAAAAGTGGCCGCATACGACGCCAAAAGGAAAGGTACTGCTTCGCTGCTATGTAGGGAGACCTGGTGATGAAGAGATTGTTGAGAAATCTGATGAAGAGATCATCAGTATTGTCATGGAAGATCTAAAGAAAACAATGGAAATAGATATGGATCCTGAATTTTCCATTGTGTCACGTTGGCGAGAAGCGATGCCACAATATACTGTTGGACACAAGGAACGTATGGAATTCATTACCTCCTTCATGGAGAAAGAACTACCAGGGGTTTATGTCGCAGGGAGCTCATACCGAGGAGCAGGCTTACCTGATTGTATTGATCAAGGGGAAGCAGCAGTTCGGCATGTGTTAACGTACGTTACGAGTATACAAAAACTAATGGAAACACGCTAGAAGACCAACATCCACAGAGAAAACCGTCTCTGTGGATGTCTTTATTTTCGGGTTCTGATTAAGTAGTTATTTCGATACTTTTGCTTTCATCTCCTCATAAGCTGAAAGTGCTTGCTTGCGTGCCACGACGTGATTCACAATTGGATACGGATACGTAACGCCAAGTGTGATCTTAGCACTTTGTAATACGTCATTATTTGCTTCCCACGGCCTATGTATATATTTATTCGGAAGATCCTTTAGTTCAGGAATCCAGCGCCGTACATATTCACCATCCGTATCAAATTTTTCCCCTTGTGTAATCGGGTTGAATATTCGAAAATACGGGGCAGCATCTGCGCCGCTTCCCGCTACCCATTGCCATCCCATTGTGTTATTGGCAAGGTCTGCATCTAACAGTGTATCCCAAAACCAAGCCGCGCCCCGCTGCCAGGGGATAAGTAGATGCTTGACTAAAAATGAAGCAACAACCATACGAACGCGGTTGTGCATAAAACCGGTATTCCATAGCTCACGCATCCCCGCATCGACAAATGGATATCCGGTTCGTCCCTTTGTCCAAGCCTGAAACAGGGCATCATCTTCTTTCCAAGGGAAATGTTGAAAAGCGGGTAGCAAAGGCTCCTTTGTTGTATGCGGAAAGTGGAGCAGAAGATGGTATGCAAATTCCCGCCATACAAGCTGCCGCAAATAGCTTTCCCCTTGTACCCCTATGCTTGGGGAAAGCTTTCGCTTTATATAATAGTATACAAGACGAGGAGAAAGCTGCCCGAATGCATAATAGGGAGCTAATGATGAATGCATAGCTATGGCTGGAAAGTCACGTCCGTCTTGATAATGTCCAAGCCGCTTTGCTAAGAATTGGTTTAGCGTTTTGTAAGCTCCTTCTTCTGTAGGTATCCATATTCTCTCTATTTCCTTCATCCAATGAACGGCAGGCAGGAGATGTAAGTCTGAAATTGCTACACTTTCAAATGTTCCTTCCATGACACTTGCATCGTCCAATCGTTTAACAGGAAAAGGTACAGTTTGTTTTTGCAATGCTTTATAAAAGGGAGTAAATACTTTGTACGGATCTCCGTTCGGTTTTGTAATTGTATCTGGATCAAGAAGAATATGAGATTCAAACGTTTTGCATATGATTCCTTGCTGATGTAGCATATTGATAAGTTCTTTATCATGAGTGAGCACATCAGGTTCATAGCGTCGATTAAAATAAACAGCAGATGCATTTGTTTCTTTCACAAGTTCGAGAAGCTGCGATTGCACGTTGCCTGTACGAATAACAAAGGGGATATGTCGCTTTTCTAATTGTGCCTTCATATCTACTAGGGCATGATGAAGCCACCATTTGGAAGCCGATCCAAGCGGCCAGCTCCCTTCATATTGTTCATCATAAATATATAGGGGCAATATTTTACCTTCCTTGGCAGCAAAGAGCAAGGCTGGATTGTCATATAAACGAAAATCCTTACGAAGCCATACAAGAATTCGTGTATCTGTCATTAGAGATCATCTCCTTATTGCTTAGTATGTATGAATTTTGTACAGCTTATTTGTAATAAGTATAGCAATAGTTGGATGTCAGAGAAATGAAAACGAATCCGAAATAAAAGATAGTACATAGTTCTTGCGCTTTTTATAATGTTATGATAACATTCAAAACATACTGATTGACTGATTTGTTCATCTGGTCATTTTAGGAGGCAGGAAGATGGCGATAGATCGAAAACGATCCATCTTGGAAGCAGCTGCAAGATCGTTCGCATCCTTTGGCTATAAAGCGACGACTATGGAGCAAGTCGCTAGATTAGCAAATGTAGGAAAAGGGACGATTTATACTTTTTTTCGAAATAAGGAGGAACTTTTTGGAGAAATTATTTCTCGTCTTATTGAAGAAATGAAGAAGGTTGCAAATGAAGCAATTGAACCGAAGAAACCATTCTTTGAGAACGCTCATCGCGCAATTTATAGTATTCTTGAATTTCGTAAACAACATCAACTTATGATTAAGCTTGTTCAAGAAGAAAAGGATATAGGGACTCCAGAAGTTCAAGATGTAATGCGACAACTCGATGAAGAAATGATTACATTTATTAAAACGAAGTTGGAGAAAGCGATTGAAAAGGGCGAGATTCAGGAATGTGAAACGGAGATTACTGCGTTTATCATGGTTCGTCTCTACATCTCTCTTATATTTGATTGGGAAAAGACTCATGAGCCATTAGAAAAGGAGCATATTGCTCAGTTATTCGAGCAATATTTGCTAAAGGGATTGTCAAAATAGATGGTCCTTCTTTTTACGACAAAAATGACTATATGAACGAAGTGGTCAATTGTTTTTTTAGATAGGAGGAGACACAAACGATGAGAGGATTCACGTTGTTAGGAAAAGAATTCTTAGCCATTTTTCAGAACAAGAAATTACTAATTCCTATCATTGCTGTACTATTTGTTCCTGTACTATATGCTGGGATGTTCCTATGGGCGTTTTGGGATCCATATAGTCATTTGCAGGATCTTCCAGTAGCAGTGGTAAACTTAGACAAAGGTGCCGTAAATGATGGGGAGCCGCTACATGTTGGGGATGAATTCATCAATAATCTGAAGAAGGATACAAATTTTAAATGGGAATTTGTTGATGAAAAAACGGCTACGGACGGATTGAATAGTCGTAAATATTATATGATGATTCGTGTTCCAACTAATTTTTCAGAAAATGCGACTACACTGCTTAAAGATCATCCGGAAAAACTTCAACTGGAATATGTTCCAAATGAGAGTATTAACTTCCTATCCTCACAAATTGGAGGATCAGCGGTTGAAAAGATTAAAGAAAAAGTAGCAAATACATTATCTGAAACGTATGCAGAAAAAATGTTTGCTAGCATTCAGAAGGTTTCTAATGGACTTAATGATGCTGCAAACGGAGCTGGTCAATTACACGATGGATCCACACAGCTATCAGATGGATCGAAACAGTTAACTGACAAACTAAGAGAATTAAGTAACGGAGCGCCGGTTCTCTATAGTGGATCAGCTCAGTTATTGACAGGCTCACAGCAATTATCGAGTAAGCTAGGCGAAGTGAGTAGCGGAGCACCGTTATTATACGGAGGATCACAAACGATTACAGATAAGTTGGGGGAACTAGGTAGAGGAGCATCACAGCTATTAACGGGCTCTCAGCAATTATCGAGTAACCTTAGCACTGTAAGTTCAGGAGTACCGCAGTTATATGCAGGCTCACAACAAATTACAAATAAATTGGGTGAATTAAGCGGCGGAGCATCTAAACTATATGATGGATCTTTGCAATTAACATCTAAATTAAACGAATTAAATATGAATGCACCGAAGCTGTATGCAGGCGCGCAGAGCATTAGCAGCGGAGCCTCTTCTCTTGCAAGCGGAGCATCCCAGTGGAAAACGGGTGCTGAGCAAGCTAGTAGCGGGGCAAAAACAGCATCTGACGGAGCAAAACAAGTCAGCGCAGGCCTAACGCAAATCAATCAACAGTTAGATACACTTCCAGAGCCATATAAGAGTCAGTTAAAAGCGGCGATGCAGCAAGCAATTGATGGTAATAATCAAGTTGTTGCTGGTACAAAGCAAGTGGCAGACGGCACAAGTGTATTAGCTGAAAAGGCTGGTGAAATTAGTCAAGGAGCGTCTTCTCTTACAGCAGGAGCTGATCAATTAACAGCAGGACTTGGAACATTAAAAGATGGGGCCCCGCTATTAGCAGACGGAGCGAGCCAACTTACTACCGGGCTTGGTGGGGTAACGTCCGGAGCAAACCAATTGGCTAGTGGATCAGCACAGTTAACTGGTAAACTCGGTGAATTAAAAGACGGAGCCCCGTTATTAGCAACAGGCTCAAGCCAACTGGCAGCAGGACTTAGTCAAGTGAATTCAGGAGCAAGTCAGTTAGCAGCAGGTTCAGGTCAATTAACTGAAAAACTTGGTACTTTGAAGGACGGAGCCCCGTTATTAGCAAATGGTTCCAACCAATTAGCAGATGGACTTAACCAGTTAACAGGAAAACTTGGCGAAGTTAAAGACGGAGCGCCGTTGTTGGCAGATGGTTCTTCTAAAATTACTGATGGTTTAACAAAAGCGAGTGACGGTAGCGGTGAACTTAGCACAAAGCTAGGCGATGCTGCAAAAGAAACAGGTAGTGTGAAAGGTGATCAAGCGAAATACCAAATGTTCGCAGACCCTGTAGAAGTAAAAACAGAGAAAATTGCAGAAGTTCCAAACTACGGAACAGGATTTGCACCATATTTCTTATCACTTGGTTTGTTTGTAGGAGCACTCCTTATCAGTATTGTGTTCCCAATGCGTGAAACAGTTGGCATACCAAAAACAGGATTCAGCTGGTTTATTAGTAAGTTTGGTATATTACTAGGAGTAGGTATTCTACAAGCTCTTATCGCAGATGTTATTATGCTGGCAGGATTACAAATTCATGTACAAAGTATTCCGTATTTTATGTTAGTAAGTTTGATCACGAGCCTTACGTTCCTAGCACTTGTCCAATTTTTCGTAACGGCTCTTAGCAATGCAGGTCGCTTCCTAGCGATTATCATTTTGATTTTTCAACTTACAACGAGTGCTGGAACCTTCCCGCTTGAATTACTCCCAAGCGGCTTACAACCATTTAATGCTTGGTTGCCAATGACTTATAGTGTGTTTGGATTTAAAGCAGCGATTTCTAGCGGAGATTATAGTTTCATGTGGCAAAATATCGGTATCCTTATGCTATATATCGTAGTGTTTGCAGCAGGAACCATTGCAACCTTATCCCTTGTTCACAAGCGTCAGTTTACTAGATTAACAGAAGAAAAATAATAATATGAAAAAGAACTTCTAAAGATTTACCTTTAGAAGTTCTTTTCTTGTATATTCAAGTTGATTTCTTATTTAATTCCACTGTATTTGATTATTAGCTTAACACATATAGAAAAATAGGATATGCTATTGAAATTTAAAATAGATTGCTATATAATTTTAAAATGGTAAGCGCTTTCAGCATGTGAGGGGGAGAGATTGGTGTCAACAATTGAAGACGTGGCAAAATTGGCCGGGTTATCTCGGACAACGGTATCACGAGTCATAAATGACCATCCATATGTATCTGAGGACAAAAAGAAAAGGGTAATCGTTGCAATGAACACGCTTGGCTTTGTACCGAATTCTGCTGCTAGAAGATTGCGAAATCAGAAAACGGAAACGATTGCAGTGTTAGTTCCTCGGGTAACAGATCCCTTTTTTAGTAAATTAATAGAATCACTTGAAATTGAAGCTTCAGAATATAAATATAAGCTCATTATTTGCCAAACAAGATATTTGCCAGAAAAAGAAATGGAATATTTACAGCTTCTTTCTTCTAAGCAAGTAGACGGAATTATTTTATGTTCTTTACAAAACAAGTGGGAGCAGGTAGAGCCTTATTTAGAACATGGTCCCATTGTTTTATGCAACGAATATGCGGAAGAAGCAAAGATTCCTACTGTTACATTTAATCAAAAAGAAGGGGCTTACATAGCCACAAAACATTTGCTTGAACAAGGACATCGTCGTTTATTATTTTGTAGTGGTAGCGAAGGAAGTATGGTTGTACAGCAGCGTAAAGATGGCTTTGTACAAGCTATATCTGAGTACCAAAGTCAAGTGGATGCAGTTGATTTTCTTCATAACGCTTACGACATTGAAGACGGAAAAAATGTCTTTCACACTATTTTAAAGATGAAAAAGCCTCCTACAGCGGTTTTTGCAGGCGGAGATGAAGTTGCGGCAGGCATTATCTCGGAGGCAAAGCGAAGTAAATGGAGTATTCCAGATCAACTCGCTATTGTAGGATTTGATAATCAAATTCTATCAGAAATTATGAATCCAACTATTACGACAGTTAGTCAGCCAGTAGATAAAATGGCAAGTAAAGTAATGAAACTTATGATAGAAAAAATTCATACTCGAACTTATCGAAAAAAGGAAGTATATGAATTTAATCTTGAGCTTCTTGTGAAAGAATCCTCAATTTCAAATACGATGGTTCGATTAGCCTAGCAGTCTATCTGCTAGGTTTTTATTTGTTTTCTACCTGTTGAACAGTTTTGCTTATATAATGTTTCAGTTATATAATGGAACTGTTTTTGGCTATTAGAATTTTGTATGTAGGATAGGGAAGAAAGGAATGTGTACATTGGTTACGTCTGCTATTCTTATTTTTTTAGTGACACTAGTTTTTGTTATATGGCAGCCGAAGGGGTTGTCAATTGGTTGGTCTGCTTGTGGAGGAGCAGTAGTAGCACTTGTAGCTGGAGTGGTATCTATTCAAGATGTGCTTCAAGTAACAGCAATTGTATGGAATGCTACGTTAACCTTTGTAGCACTTATTATCATATCGCTTATTCTTGATGAAATTGGTTTCTTTGAATGGGCAGCTTTACATATGGCTCGTTTTGCAAAAGGAAATGGATACTCTATGTTTTTCCTTGTCACAATTTTAGGAGCAATTGTTGCAGCTATTTTTGCGAATGATGGTGCGGCACTTATTTTAACACCTATCGTATTAGCCATGGTGCGTGCGCTGCATTTTTCAGATAAAATGATTTTGCCCTTTATTCTGGCATCGGGATTTATTTCAGATACAACATCTCTACCGTTAGTAGTAAGTAATTTGGTGAATATTGTTTCTGCAGATTATCATCATATTGATTTTGCTACCTATGCATCGCACATGGTGGTGCCTACTCTATGTAGCTTTGGAGCCTCTCTATTATTTCTATACGTATTCTTTCACAAAAGTATTCCGAAACGTTATGACAGTAGTCAATTAAAAAAGCCTGAAGAAGCGCTCAAAGATCGCACGCTATTTCGTTTATCATGGGCCGTTCTTACCATGCTATTTTTCGGTTATTACAGTAGTGGATATCTTCATCTTCCCGTTTCCTCTATTGCAGGGACGGTTGCCATTCTTTTCTTACTAATTGCGCGCAAGAGTTCTGCCATTGAAACAAAGAAAGTGTTAAAAGGAGCACCGTGGGCAATTGTGTTTTTCTCTATCGGTATGTATGTAGTCGTGTACGGACTTAAAAATGTAGGATTAACAAGTGTATTAGCCACTATCATTCAAGGGACAGCCAATCATGGACTATTTGCAGCTACTATTGGTATGGGTTTTATAGCAGCATTCCTTTCCTCTGTGATGAATAATCTTCCTACAGTCATGATTGATTCGTTAGCAATTACTGACACACATACAACCTATTTGGTACGAGAGGCTCTTGCTTATGCAAATGTGATTGGCTCTGATTTAGGACCGAAAATGACACCAATTGGATCACTTGCCACTCTTCTTTGGCTTCACGTATTAAAAACGAGGGGAATCAAAATTTCGTGGGTGTATTATAGTAAAGTAGGTATCATACTTACAATCCCGACCCTGTTTCTTACATTAGTCGGTTTATATGTTTGGTTAGGATACATTCATTAATAATTAGATTAGTACAGATAATGGTACAGAAAAAAGCTCCCTGTTTAGGGAGCTTCATATATTTAAAAATAATCTGATTTTCTAAAATTATGTGAGATGGAATAGATAACGTATTAAGCTTCCTTATGATTACAATCTTCGCAATGGTTATGGTATGCTTCTGCTTGCTCGTTAATTTCTTTTCCACATTCTTCGCATTTTTTCGCAGGTAACGTTCTGAAAAATTCCATTGGGCTTTGTAGCATGATTGTTTTCTTCCCTTCCGTTGTTTGGTCTAGTAATCAACTACTTTTTAAATATTCTTTGTCTGTAATACCTATTGTAGTAGTACAATAGGTATAAGTCAACAACTGTTTTATAACAAATGTGAAGAAAAAGTGAAACTTACGAAAAAATCGATTATAGTTAAGGGGATATGAGAAAACTGTTAACAGAAAGGATGACGACGAATGAAAGTAACGGTAGTAGGATTTTGGGGCGGATATCCAGAAGCAGGTGGTGCGACATCCGGCTATTTATTTGAACATGAAGGATTTCAGTTGTTAATTGATTGTGGAAGCGGCGTCTTATCCCAACTACAATCATACATAGATGTAAAGGATTTAGATGCAGTGCTTCTGTCTCATTATCATCACGATCATGTAGCAGATATCGGAGTATTGCAATACGCACGTCTGATTCAATCTGTAACAGGTACGGCAATGAAGGAGTTACCTATTTATGGTCATACAGTGGATGAAAAAGGATTTCAATCGTTAACACATGAGGTGTATACGAAAGGGATAGCATATAACCCAGCAGAATCGTTGCAAATTGGACCTTTTTCGATTACCTTTAGAAAAACAATCCATCCTGCTCCTTGTTTTGCGATGCGTATCGAAGCAGGAGAGGATACAGTAGTCTATACTGCAGATACGAGCTTTTTCCCTGAGCTCATTCCATTTACAAGCGGAGCACAGCTTTTTATTTGCGAATGTAATATGTATGCCAGCCAGGATGGAAGTAAAGCAGGTCATTTAAATAGTACAGAAGCAGGAATGATTGCCAAGGAAGCAGGTGTTCATACGTTACTTCTTACACATCTTCCTCATGTTGGAGATCTATCTGATTTAGTAAAAGAAGCGAGTCAAATGTTTGATGGTCCTACCGTGTTAGCACACGGCGGATATACTTGGATTAAATGAGGTGAAGAAATGCGTTTTATAGACAATAAAGGAATTACAGACCCGACCATTAATTTAGCAATCGAAGAGTATTGTTTGAAGAATCTAGACATAAACGAAACGTATTTACTGTTTTATATTAACGAGCCGTCTATTATTATTGGTAAAAATCAAAATACAGCCGAAGAAATTAATGCAGATTACGTAAAGGATCATGGCATTCATGTTGTCCGACGCTTGTCTGGTGGTGGGGCCGTCTATCATGATCTTGGAAATTTAAACTTTAGTTTTATTACGAAAGATGATGGAGAAAGTTTTCATAACTTTAAGAAGTTCACGGAACCAGTAATTGAGGCCCTCCGTATTCTTGGCGTGCATGCTGAATTAAGTGGTCGCAATGATATTTTAGCTGATGGACGAAAAATATCGGGAAATGCGCAGTTCTCTACAAGAGGAAGAATGTTCAGCCATGGTACCCTATTGTTTGATTCTCATATGGAGGATGTAGTAGGGGCTCTTAATGTGAAAATGGATAAAATTCATTCCAAAGGAATTAAATCCATTCGTCAACGAGTAGCCAATATTCGTGAATTATTGGACCAGAATCTAACAGTTGAACAGTTCAAACAATTGTTACTGCAATCGATTTTTGATGGCAAAGAAGTGCCAACCTATGAGCTTACAGAAGAAGATTGGTCTGCTATACATAAGCTATCGGAAGAACGCTATCGAAACTGGGATTGGAACTATGGAAAATCACCAAAGTTTAATTTAAAGCATTCTCATCGTTTTAAGGTCGGGCAAATTGATGTACGCTTAGAAGTGAATAAGGGAATCGTAGAAATGTGTAAAATCTATGGTGATTTCTTTGGCGTTGAGGATGTACAAGATATTGAAGCCGCCCTTGTCGGTAGTAAATTTGATAAGGAAAGCTTTGCACAGGCACTACACAATATTCATGTAAAAGAGTATTTTGGTAGTCTTACAACAGAAGAGTTTCTAACACTTTTCTTTTAAATGAATAGTAAAAAGAGACCGTTATGTAAACTACTTGCATAGCGGTCTCTTTTTTTCTTCTATGAATATAGCTTGCTTGTTTATTTTCTTATAGATTATAATAAAAATGTAATTAATGGTAAAATTTATGAAAGAGGGGGCTTTTTCGTGAATCTTGTTTATTCTCTAGAGAAAACAGCGAGAGAAAAAGGAAGCAAAACGGCGTTCATATTTGATGATAAGGAAACATCTTATTTTGATTTACACGATGCAGTGACAAAATTTGCGAGTGGATTGTATCATCTTGGCATACGTAAAGGTGATCATATAGCTTTGCTTGTTGGAAACTCCCCATATTTTATTATTGGATTCTATGGTGCAATACGTGCAGGCGCTACCGTTGTTCCGATTAATCCTACGTATACAATAGACGAGCTTCAGTATATTTTGCAAAATGGAGATGTAAAAGCAATTATTTCTATGGAGCAACTGTTGCCTGTTCTCCAAGGATTAGAGCACCAATTGCCTGAACTGGAACATATTATTGTATGTACGCCATTAATAACACCATTTAACGAAAAAATGAAAACGTTTACAAATGTGATAGAAAAGGGAAATCTTCTAGTAGATAAGCCAGATATTCAAGCTGATGATCCAGCTGTTATTTTGTATACATCGGGCACAACTGGAAAGCCAAAAGGTGCTATGCTGACTCACAATAATCTGTATAGTAATGCTCGTGATATCGGTTCGTATTTGCAATTTACTGAACAGGATAAATTGATTGCTACTCTTCCAATGTTTCACGTTTTTTGCTTAACGGTTGTGGTGAATGCCCCAATTGTCAGCGGTAGTACTATTCTTATCCTGCCAAAGTTTAGTCCGAAAGAAGTATTTCGCGTGGCGAGTAAATATGATGCTACAGTATTTGCAGGTGTACCGACGATGTATAACTTTTTATATCAAACTCGTAATGGTCACACTGTTGATTTTCATAATATGCGTCTTTGCATATCAGGAGGAGCGTCTTTGCCGGTTGCACTTCTGGAAAATTTCGAGAAGGCTTTTCATGTTCGTATTTCAGAAGGGTATGGTCTATCAGAAGCGTCTCCGGTTACTTGCTTTAATCCGCTTGATCAACCTCGTAAAGCGGGATCCATTGGCAGAAGCATTTGGAATGTGGAAAATAAGGTCGTCAATGAATTAGGAGAGGAAGTAGGAATTGGGGAGGTAGGAGAACTAATCGTCCGAGGTCCTAATGTGATGAAAGGTTATTATAAAATGCCGGAAGAAACAGCAGCAACTATACGCGAAGGTTGGCTGTATACGGGAGATCTTGCGAGAATGGATGAAGAAGGGTACTTTTATATCGTAGATCGTAAAAAGGATTTAATTCTAGTCGGAGGATATAATGTATATCCGCGGGAAATTGAAGAAGTATTGTATAAGCATAAAGCGGTAGCTGAGGCTATTGTGGTTGGTGTACCAGATGAAAGCTTTGGAGAAGCAGTAAAAGCATACGTTGTAATGAATGAAGATTCAGTCAGTAAAGAAGAACTGATTCATTACTGCAACGCTCATCTTGCTAAATATAAGGTACCATCTGCTATTGCATTTTTAGATGAGCTCCCCAAAAATACGACTGGTAAGATATTACGTCGTGCTCTTCGAGAATCGTTGTCACATAATAAATAAAGTATGGGAAGGTAAAGCTATCAGAGGATGGATTCTTCTGATAGTTTTTTCATTTTTTAGCATTTTGTTCTATTATGATGGACAGGGACTTACAATAGTAGTACAGTATCGGCTGGACATCAAGGAGGTAAGACATGAAAAAAATAGTGCGTTGGTCACTGTTTGCGTATGTATTATTTGCTCTTTTTATCTATTGGTATTTATTCTATGCAACGAATGGTATGATTCCTACTGCATTAAAAGGAACGAGTGCTGATCCAGCAACATTCATGAATGCAAGGGAGCTTTTGCTTAGTCAGGAATATTCGCGTATTAAATATGTATTATATTTTTTATCTACTCCTTTAGAATGGATGTTTTTATTGTTTATTCTCATCTTTGGAATCTCAAAACGATTTGAAACATGGGCAAAGCAAGCAACGAAAATCACAGTTTTGCAAACGTTTCTTTATTATTTTCAGCTTTCTCTTTTGACTACATTGCTAGCTCTTCCGTTGAAAGTGGTCGGCTATGAGGTATCAAAATCGTATCATATCGCAACGCAGTCAATGACTAGCTGGATAAAGGATCAAGTTATCGATTTTTGGATTAACTTTGCTCTTATGTTTGTTGTAATCAACGTTATTCTTTGGCTTATCAAAAAAAGCGAAAAGCGTTGGTGGCTATATGCATGGGCGCTCTCGATTCCCTTTACGATTTTTCTAACATTTATTCAGCCTGTCTTTATTGATCCGCTTTATAATACATTTACGCCTCTGCAGAATAAAGAGTTAGAGCAGAAAATTTTAACGATGGCTGCGAAAGCAGACATTCCTGCAAGTCATGTATACGAAGTGAATATGTCTAAGAAAACAAACTCTTTGAATGCGTATGTGACAGGAATTGGCGGCAATTCACGGATTGTTTTATGGGATACGACGTTAAAGAAATTAAACGATAATGAAATCCTGTTTATTATGGCACATGAAATGGCCCATTACGTGAAAAAGCACATCTACTTAGGAGTCGCAGGATCTATTGTTCTGTCATTTATAGGCTTGTTTGTACTGAAACATATTCTCTCCTTCAGTATAAGAAAATGGAAACACATCCTACATATCCCGTCATTAAGTAGTTTGTCCATACTTCCGCTTTTCTTTCTCATTTCGTCTGTCCTGTCATTTGCAGTTAGTCCAGCAACAAATTATGTTTCGCGAATAGAGGAGAGAGCAGCCGATAGCTATGCGATGGAGATGACGCATGACTCTGTAGCAGCTGTTGACACATTCCAAGATTTATCGAAAACGAGCTTAAGTCAAGTCAATCCACCTCCGTTAGTGAAGTTCTTTCTGTATACACATCCAACGATTTTAGAGAGAATCCAATATTTAGAAAAATACGAAGAAAAAAAATAAAAACAGTGCATTTTGCGCTGTTTTTATTTTTTTGTCAAAGCTTGTAAAAAAATGTAGATTTCTTTTGTTAAAAAATTCAGAAAAAAGCCTTTCTTTCTGTGAAAGTTGTTATATAATAAAAAAGTAATATCAAATGTGTTATAAAACAGTTGGAAGTGGAGGAGAGAATACTATGGTAGTAGAAACGTCTGGCGTTTCGATTTCTGGATCTATTACATCTGAATTTTCAGAAATCCTAACACCTGAAGCACTTTCTTTTGTTAGAGCTTTACATGAACGCTTTAATCCGCGCCGAAAGGATCTGCTTCTAGCGCGTAAAGAAAAGCAAGAACGAATCAATAACGGGGAAGCACTTCGGTTTTTGCCTGAAACCGAACGTATACGCAACAGTGAATGGAGTATTGCTCCTATTCCTGCCGATTTGCAAGACCGACGTGTAGAAATTACGGGACCTGTTGATCGGAAAATGGTAATTAATGCGTTAAACTCCGGTGCAAGTGTTTTTATGGCAGATTTCGAAGATGCAAACTCTCCGAAATGGGAAAATAATATTGAAGGCCAAATCAACTTGCATGATGCAGTTAATGGCACAATTTCCTTTACCAATCCAAATGGGAAAGAATATAAGCTAAATGAAAAAGTAGCGGTGCTTTTGGTTAGACCGCGAGGCTGGCATCTAAATGAAAAGCATGTTCATATTAACGAGGAAGAAGTATCAGGGGGTTTGTTTGACTTTGCTCTGTTCCTCTTTCATAACGCAAAGACATTGCTTGCAAAAGGAAGCGGTCCATACTTTTACTTACCGAAATTACAAGGTTATTTAGAAGCAAGATTATGGAATGATGTATTTACATTCGCTGAGGAATATATTGGAATTCCTTATGGGAGTATTAAAGCAACGGTATTGTTAGAAACCATCCATGCAGCTTTTGAAGTAGATGAAATTCTGTATGAATTACGTGATCATTCCGCTGGATTAAATTGCGGTCGTTGGGATTATATTTTCAGCTATATCAAAACATTTGTAAATCGTCCTGACGTTCTGATTCCAGATCGTTCACAGGTAACCATGACGTCACCATTTATGCGTGCCTATTGTTTACGCGTTATTCAAACTTGTCATCGCCGGAATGCTCCTGCTATTGGGGGAATGGCAGCACAAATACCGGTTAAAAATGATCCAGAGGCAAATGAAGAAGCATTTGCAAAGGTTCGTGCGGATAAAGAGCGTGAAGCAAATGATGGTCATGATGGAACATGGGTTGCACATCCAGCACTCGTTCCAGTAGCAAAGGAAGTATTTGACCGTATAATGCTTACGCCAAATCAGATTGATAGAAAACGTGAAGATGTAAATGTTACCGAAGAACAATTAGTAGAAGTACCAAAGGGAACGATTACGGAGCAAGGCTTACGTACAAATATTAATGTAGGGATTCAATATATTGCATCATGGCTAAGCGGAAGAGGGGCCGCTCCCATCCATAATCTTATGGAAGATGCAGCAACTGCAGAAATTTCACGTGCGCAGGTTTGGCAATGGATTCGTCATCCGGAAGGAAAGTTTACGGATGGAACAAAGATTACAACAGATATGGTTGCAACCATTCAAGGGGAAGAAATGGAAGCAATTCAAGCTGAAGTAGGAAATGCAGCATTTGAGAATGGTAGATTTGAAGAGGCTGCTAAACTATTTACTTCATTAATCGAAAATAATGAATTTGCTGAATTTTTAACGATACCAGGGTATGAATTGTTATAAGGGGTATATAACGATTTACGGTTTATAAAATTTTAAAAGGGGATGAAATAAAATGACAAATGAAAAAGCAAAACAATTACAAGAACAGTGGGAATTAGATAATCGTTGGAGTGGTGTGGTTCGTCCATATTCTGCAGAGGATGTACTTCGCCTTCGTGGTTCGGTTGAAATTGAACATACACTTGCTCGCCGAGGCGCAGAAAAATTATGGAATCTTCTTCATACAGAAGATTACATTCATGCATTAGGAGCACTAACGGGGAACCAAGCGATGCAGCAGGTAAAAGCTGGTCTTCAAGCAATCTACTTAAGCGGCTGGCAAGTAGCAGCTGATGCAAACCTTTCTGGTCAAATGTATCCAGACCAAAGTTTATATCCTGCAAACAGTGTACCGGCTGTTGTAAAACGAATTAACCAAACACTTCAACGTGCGGATCAAATTCAGCATATGGAAGGTAGCGGAGACGTTGATTATTTCGTACCAATCGTAGCTGATGCAGAAGCTGGATTTGGCGGGCAATTAAATGTATTCGAATTGATGAAAGGTATGATTGAAGCTGGAGCTGCTGGGGTTCACTTCGAAGATCAGCTTTCGTCTGAGAAAAAATGCGGCCACTTGGGCGGAAAAGTTTTACTTCCAACGCAAACTGCGGTTCGTAATCTAATTGCAGCACGCCTTGCAGCTGACGTTTCAGGCGTACCTACTGTAATTGTTGCAAGAACAGATGCAGACGCAGCTGATTTGATCACAAGTGATATTGATCCGCTTGACCATGAATTTATTACTGGCGAACGTACAGCTGAAGGCTTCTTCCGTACTCGTGCTGGTTTAGACCAAGCAATTGCTCGCGGTCTTGCTTATGCGCCGTATGCAGATTTAATTTGGTGCGAAACATCTGAACCAAATTTGGAAGATGCAAAGCGCTTTGCTGACGCGATTCATGAGAAATTCCCGAACAAATTGCTTGCGTATAACTGCTCACCTTCCTTTAACTGGAAGAAAAAGCTTGATGATGAAACGATTGCAACGTTCCAAAAACAAATCGCATCTTTTGGATACAAATTCCAATTCGTAACGCTTGCAGGCTTCCATGCATTAAACTATGGCATGTTTGATCTTGCACGTGGCTATAAAGAGCGCGGTATGGCTGCTTATTCTGAATTGCAACAAAGAGAATTTGCTGCAGAAGAATTTGGCTACTCTGCAACTCGTCATCAACGCGAAGTAGGGACAGGTTACTTTGACCAAGTTGCTCAAGTTGTTACAGGTGGAACTTCTTCCACAACGGCATTGAAAGGTTCTACAGAAGAAGCACAATTTACAAAATAAGAGAATGAAAGAAGGATAGGGGCTAACCCCTATCCTTCTTTTTTTTTTGGCGCACGTTCCCCAAAAGTCGTGCTGGAAATTCCAACTATCAAAATCATTCAATTGGCATTCCACCGAGGAAGCTGTGATATTGTAAATACAATTTACAATATCAAGTCAAGGTAATTGATAATCGTGAAGTACATGCCTATGAACAGTTGGTACAAGTAAAAATAGAAATCAGATTTTTAATAATCGAATTAGTTTACGCTTTGTATAAGGGAACGATTTCGCTGATTTCTAATGTATGAAAAGCTATTTATAACAAAGGAGAATCGTACCCTCTTTTGTTATAAAAATGTAAAAATATTGAAAATAAACATTTTGATAGAATGGAAAATAGTATAATCCAAATGTAACAATAAGCCTTATATTTCTACAAATTTGAAAAGGAGTGAAGAGGTTGAACGTAAAGCTTATAAAGTTTTTAAAAGAATATGTTTTGAACCGAAAAACAATTGCTATTCTTCCAGTAGTCATTCGGGATGAGCGTATTATTTCGAGCGTCATTGAGGAAGAGGATGAATTTTTCGTCTTACAGAGTCCATTTGAAATCATTGAAAAAAGCTGTCGCTATTTTGGTAGCAGTTTTGCTGGTCGAAAAGAAGGAACAAAGGAACTTATTGGCGTAACTCACAAAGCCCCGATTTGCATTAGTCCTACAGACAATATTTATTTTTTTCCAACATCGTCATACACACGAAAAGAGTGTGCATGGGTATCCCACTATCACGTCACATCTAGTAAATCTCTTCCACACAATACCCTACTTATTACATTTAGTAATAGTAAAGTGATTAATTTTGAAATCTCAAAAGGCTCATTTGAAAATCAACTGCATCGAACTGCACAGCTACGTTCAGCTTTTGAAGATCGTAAAGATAGGCAAAATTTAAAGTCCTTTCAATTTGCTGACAAAGATGAACTATTTGAACACGCATCGGAGGATGAAAATATATATGTTGCCGAGCATGACGAATAAGATTTATCTTACGGTGAATGGATAATAAAGTACCAAGAAAAACGCATGATATGCATTTTTCTTGGTACTTTTTCCTATATAATGAATTGATTTTCACGCAGCAGGTATCTTCGTATTCTGCTTAGAAAATATCTCAAATAATGATACAATAGAAAAAAGACTGAGGGTTTACCAGTTTTGGCCTTGGCAATGGTAACGAGGAGGAATCGTTATGAAGAAAGAAGTTTTGTTTTGGGTGAAAACATTAGGAGTAGCTATTCTTTTAGCCGTATCCATTCGAACCTTTTTCCTCTCAACTTATGTCGTTCAAGGAAAATCAATGATGCCCACACTTCAGGATGGAAACTTAATCGTTATCAATAAAATATTTCACCAAGTGGGAGAACTGCATCGTTTTGATGTTGTTGTCTTTCATGCAAGCAGCGAGGAAGATTATGTAAAGCGTGTTATCGGCTTGCCGGGAGATCGCATCGAATATAAACAGGATAAACTATATATTAACGGTGTATTCATACAAGAACCGTTTTTACAATCTTACAAACAACGACTTTCGAAAGGATTACTGACGGAAGACTTTACACTTAAGGAAGTAACTGGACAAATTGTAGTTCCTAACTATAGTCTGTTTGTCCTCGGAGACAATCGATTAGAGAGTTGGGATAGCAGAAAGTTTGGATTCGTAGATATACATCAAATTGTTGGGAAAGTAGACTTACGATATTGGCCGATTGATGAGTTACAAGTTACATTTTGATGGTAATTCGATTCTATCGAGTTACCTTTTTTTCTTTAAGGAAGGGTGAGAAGCTGTATGTCACTTCGCTTTATAATTGGACGAGCTGGTAGTGGAAAAAGTAAAACCATATTACATGAAATACAGACGGAAATGCAATCTAGTCCGCAGGGAGTTTCGATTTTGTATTTGGTTCCGGAACAAATGACATTTCAAGCACAACAAGCGTTGCATCGCACGGTACGAAGCTCCATACGTGCGCAAGTATTTAGTTTTTCCCGGCTTGCTTGGCGTGTGCTTCAGGAGGTAGGAGGGTCAAGTCGTCTTCATATTGATGGTGCCGGTGTCAATATGCTTCTTCGGAAAATTGTGGAAGGACGCAAGGATGAACTTACCATTTTTCATAAGGCAGCTGATCAAAATGGATTTTTTGATCAGTTGAGTGCGATGATTGCAGAATGGAAGCGTCATAATGTTACACCATCCGATATATACCTACTGTCACAGGAGCTAGATACGGGAGAACAACCGTTGCTTGCAAATAAACTTCATGATTTACAGCTTTTATATGAGGATTTTGAACGCGCATTAGTAGGTAAATATTTAGATGCAGAAGATTATATCCAGCTATTAATTGAAAAAGTTCCGCAATCGAATTATGTTAAAGATGCTATGGTGTACGTGGATGGATTTCATACCTTTTTGCCGCAAGAACTCGATGTGTTAAAGCAGCTGATGCGCAGTGGCTGTCACGTTACGGTTGCGTTAACTCTTGATGAAGAGAAGGAACAGAAGAATGAGTTGAATCTATTTTATCGAACATGGCATACCTATAATCGCTTATTGCGTGCTGCTAAAGAAGTTGGGGTACGTGTAGAAGAACCGGTGAAATTAACTAGGCAGGAACGTTTTCAAACAAGCCGCTCGCTCGCTCATATAGAGAAAAATTATGATGTACGTCCTTATCCTTATTTTGGGGAAAAACCGGATGTTACATTAGTTGCAGCTACGAACCGTCGTGCTGAAGTAGAGACCATTGCAAGGGAAATGCGTCAGCTCGTTCGAGATGGATACAGGTACCGAGATATAGCGGTAATAGTTCGAAATGGGGAAAGCTATTACGATATCATTCAAACGATGTTTCAAGATTATAATATTCCCTATTTTATCGATAAAAAGCGTTCGATGCTACATCACCCGCTAATAGAATTGATTCGCTCCGTTTTCGATGTGATAAATGGAAATTGGCGCTATGATGCTATCTTTCGCTGTGTAAAAACAGAGCTTTTATACCCTCTTCATTCTGATATAGAAACGATACGGCAAGAAATTGATGAATTTGAAAACTACTGTCTTGCATATGGTGTGCAAGGTAGTCGTTGGACATCAACTGAACGATGGACATACCGTAGATATCGATCATTAGATGGTATAAGTGCCGGGCAAACAGATCGTGATAAAGAAATGGAAGAGAAGATTAACAGAGTTCGTGACTGGATTGCAAAGCCAATTCTAGCGTTGAAAAACAGGTTGAAGCGTGCAAAATCCGTACTAGGTATGTGCGAGGCACTTTATCTTTTCTTAGAAGAATTACAAGTTCCGAAAAAACTAGAAGAACTTCGGAAAAAAGAAGAAGAAAAGGGACAGCTATTATTCGCGAAAGATCATGAACAAGTTTGGGATGAGGTTATACATCTGTTGGATACTTTTGTAGAAATGCTAGGGAATGAGAAGCTTTCTCTTGATTTGTTTACTCATGTTTTGTCGACAGGACTAGAATCTTTACAATTTGCGAACATCCCGCCATCGCTGGATCAAGTACTTATCGCAAATATGGATACGTCTCGTGTAACGAATATCTCTGCTCTTTTTTTCATTGGGGTAAACGAAGGGGTTGTGCCGGCGGTTCCATCAGATGAAGGAGTTCTTTCAGATGAGGAACGAGAAATGTTGCTTCTAAATGGGATGGAAATGGCATCTACGAGTAGACAATCCTTGTTAGAAGAGCAGTTCTTAATTTATGAAACTTTGACAAAGCCTTCCCGAATGCTTTTTATTTCCTGTCCCTTTGCAGATGAAGAAGGAAAAACATTGCTTGCATCGAGCTTATTTAAGAAAATACGAGGTATGCTTCCACTCGTCCAAGAAGTATTTGCAACGAATGATGTAAATGATGTATCGAAGGAACAACAACTTTCCTTCGTGGAAACACCAGCTGCTACTTTAACGTATGTAACACAACAACTGCAAACGTGGAAAAGATACCAGTATGAAAGTGATTTATCGTTTTGGTGGGATGTATACAATTTTTATGTGACAAACGATGCGTGGAAGGTACGAAGTAAACGTGTTTTGTCCAGTTTATTTTACCGAAATGAAGCCCGTAAGCTAGGTCCAACCGTAAGCAAGGAATTGTACGGGGATGAAATGACGGGGAGTGTGTCACGTATGGAGCTATTTCAGCGTTGCTCTTATGCGCACTTCATTCAATATGGATTAGGGCTTCGTGAGAGGGATATATATAAAATAGAAGCACCTGACATTGGAGAACTGTTTCATGCTGCCTTGAAAAATATTGCCGAGCAGCTTTTATCACATAAGCGTAGCTGGGGAGATTTAACGAAGAAGGAATGTGAACATTTAGCAGATGAATCCATTGAAACATTAGCTCCTCTATTGCAAAAGGAAATTTTACTTAGTTCGAACCGTCATCAATATTTAAAACGAAAATTACAGCACATTGTGTACCGTGCCTCTGTTGTATTAAGTGAGCATGAAAGAGCGAGTGGATTTGTTCCCGTAGGCTTAGAAGTACCGTTTGGCATGGGACAAGCTGCTTTGCCACCTGTTAAATTGCAGTTGAAAAATGGAGTAAATATGAATATTGTTGGTAGGATTGACCGCGTGGACCGTGCGGAAGGAGAAAATGGGACATTCTTGCGGATTATTGATTATAAATCAAGTAATAAAGTATTAGATATGACGGAAGTGTATTATGGATTATCACTGCAAATGCTTACGTATTTGGATGTAGTTATAGAAAATGCGAATCAATGGGTAAGAAATGGCAATCAGGTCGTACCAGCTGGTGTTCTTTATTTTCATATTCATAATCCAATTATTGATGTAAAGGCAAATTTGTCGGAGGAAGACATTGAAAGTGAAATTGTCAAACAGTTTAAGATGAAGGGGTTAATGCTAGCAGATACAAAGGTTATGCACGTTATGGATAAAACACTAGAAACGGGTATGTCCCAAATCGTTTCTGCGGGTTTAAAAAAGGATGGCAGCTTTTATAGCAATTCATCCGTTGCTAGCGAGCAGGAATTCGATGTACTAAAGAAGCATGTCCACCGTACATTTGAAACAATTGGAAATAATATATCAAATGGAAAGATTGATATAGCACCGTACAAAATGAATAAGAAAACAGCGTGTACCTTTTGTAAATTTCGTTCAATTTGTCAATTCGATGAAAGTATAACGGACTATCGTTTACTTGCTCATCTCAAGAGTAAAGAAGCATTAGAAAAAATGGGAGAGGAGGAATCAAGATGACCGAAATAGGTAAACCCCAAGACAGTCAATGGACAGACGAACAATGGAAGGCCATTACCGAGGCTGATCGTGATATTCTTGTTGCTGCAGCGGCAGGATCTGGAAAAACAGCTGTTCTCGTTGAACGGATTATTAAAAAAATTGTCACAGGGAAGCAGGACGTAGATCGTCTCCTTGTTGTAACGTTCACGAATGCTTCTGCCCAGGAAATGAAAAAGCGTATCGGGGAAGCGTTAGAAAAGGAATTGTCCTCTCATGAGGATTCATATCATCTTAGAAAACAGCTTACCTTGTTAAATCGTGCTTCTATTTCAACGCTGCACTCCTTTTGTTTGCAGGTAATTCGTTCTTATTATTTTATGATTTCGCTGGATCCTGGTTTTCGTATTGCAAATGAAACAGAAATTGAATTGTTAAAAGAAGAAGTACTTGGCGATTTACTGGAAGAGCAGTACGGAACGGAGCAAAATGATCTATTTTTTGAATTAGTCGATATGTATACGAATGATCGCAGTGATGACGACATTCAAAAGATGATCCTCCGTCTATTACTGGAATCCCGAGCTCATCCAAGTCCGAATGCATGGCTAGACCAGCTCGTTTCGATGTATGACGTAGAAGGGAAAACGATTGAAGAGTTACCGTATACAAAAACTCTTCTTAATGACACGAGAATTACGCTACAAGGCGCTTATGATTGTATAAAGAAAGCACTCCTACTTACTACGTTGCCAGATGGTCCGGTGCCTAGGGCTTCTGTGTTTGAAGGAGACCAACTAGTAATTCAGTCATTATTAGATGCAGCTAGTCATTCTTGGACCGAAACATATGAGTTGATGCAACAGGTAAAATGGGCTACCTTGCCGAGAATTAAAAAAAGCGAATATGATGAGGAATTGCTTAGCCGAACAGAGAAGCTTCGAAATAAAGCAAAGGAGATGGTGAAAAACCTAAAGGAAGAATGTTTTAGTAGAAGCCCTGTTTATTTTATCCAGGATATATTGAAAATGAAGCCAGTGTTAGCCAAGCTTGTTGAACTTGTAAAAGAATTTAGCGTGAGATTTCAAGCAAGTAAGAGTGACAAAGGCATTGTTGATTTTACGGATCTCGAGCATTATTGCTTGGAAATACTTTCTGATTCATCTGATGGAATGAAGCCGTCATCTGCTGCTATTCAGTACCAAGATAAATTTCTAGAGGTGCTTGTGGATGAATATCAAGATACAAATATGGTGCAAGAACGTATTCTGCAGCTTGTAACGAAGGAATCGGAACGTAATGGAAATCTATTTATGGTAGGGGATGTAAAGCAGTCTATTTATCGCTTTCGCCTTGCAGAGCCGGGTCTCTTTTTAGGAAAATACAAAGCGTTTACGCCAGATGGTAAGGACGGCGGTATGCGTATTGATTTAGCGAAAAACTTTCGAAGCCGGCAAGAAGTATTGGCAGGAACGAATTTTATTTTTCGGCAAATTATGGGGGAAACCGTAGGCGAAATTGAGTACAATGCGGATGCTGAGCTAAAGTTAGGGGCAAGTTATCCAGAATCTAAGAACGCGGCAGCTGAATGGGTTATTATTGATCAGCACAAGGAGGACTCGGACGAAGAAGAGGATGAGCAAACGGAATGGGAAGCGTCACAGCTTGAAGCTAGGTTCCTTGCACGGCGCATAAAAGAAATGGTTGCATCTGGCTATGAGGTGTTCGACCGTAAGACGAATACAATGCGTCCGGTTTCCTATCGTGACTTTGTTATTTTACTTCGCTCGATGCCGTGGGCCCCAGTGATGGTGGAAGAATGTAAGCAACTAGGCATTCCTGTGTATGCAGAGCTTTCCACGGGTTATTTTGCGGCGACCGAGATTCATATTATGCTTAATGTACTTCGTGTGATTGACAATCCCGCTCAGGATATTCCACTTGCTTCTGTTCTTCGCTCACCGATTGTAGGGGTAACGGATGAAGAATTGGCGAATTTGCGAATATTTAAAAAGAGAGGCTCCTTCTATCAAGTCCTTCTTGCTTATTTACATGAAGGAGATGAAGGAGAGAATATGTATGAAAAAATCTCCTCTTTTTATGAGCTTCTGCAAGAATGGCGGAGCTTTGCGCGCCAGCAGCCCCTTTCAGATTTAATTTGGAAGATATACCGTGAAACAGGGTATTACGATTTTGTTGCAGGATTGCCATCCGGTAAGCAGCGCCAAGCAAATTTACGTGTTCTGTATGATCGTGCACGTCAATATGAAGCAACTTCTTTTCGGGGGCTGTTTCGATTTCTGCGCTTTATTGAGCGAATCGTAGAGCGCGGTGATGATATGGGGACAGCACGTTCTATTGGAGAACAAGAAGATGTTGTTCGGATTATGACGATTCATAAAAGTAAAGGACTAGAGTTTCCAATTGTATTCGTTGCAGGTTTAAATCGTCAGTTTAATGTACAAGACTTAAATCGCCGTTATTTGCTTCATAAAGATTTAGGATTTGGTTCCCCGTTCATTGATCCGAAGAAAAGGATTCAATATAAAACATTGCCGCAGCTTGCAATAAAACGAAAAATGAAATTGGATTTGATTGCCGAAGAAATGCGTGTACTTTATGTAGCGTTAACACGAGCAAAAGAAAAGCTCATTTTAATTGGAACGGTGAAAGATATGGAAGACTCCCTTAGCAAATGGAGAGATATGCGGGAGCATGAGAATTGGTTGCTTCCTGACTACATTCGAGCTGGATCATCCTGTTATATGGACTGGATCGGATATGCATTGCTGCGCCATAAAGCGAGTAGTTCGGTTGCGGAATTTACAACTAGCATCCCGTCCTTTGTATATAATGATGATTCATCATGGACGATACGCCCTGTTCAGGCAGCGATATTATCTCCTGCCGAGCAGCTGGACGACGTGCAACGTTCATTAGTAGATTCTCTTCAAAAGCATCAGGAAGTTGATGTAATCTCGGATAAGCATGATGAAGTGCTAGCTCGTCTTACATGGACCTATCCTTTTCAAGCAGCGACCGAGCATCGTGCAAAGCAGACTGTAACTGAAATCAAACGGAATTATCAAATTGAAGAAGAGGGACGAACTTCTAGTCAGGCGATGACTCCAATCGGCACGAGACCGAGATTTATGGAGCGTACTGGGCTAACAGGTGCTGAATACGGGACAGCAGTTCACCTTGTGATGCAGCATATCTCGCTTCGGGAAATGGTTACCACTGATTATATAGAAGAACTATTAGCAAAGATGGTAAATAATGAACTTTTAACATATGAACAAGCTGTAACTATTGTTCCGCAAGACATCGTTACATTTTTCCACTCCCCACTCGGTCAACGTATGCTAAACGGAAAAACAGAGCGTGAAGTTCCTTTTTCGATGACGGTACATGCAAGTGAATCCTACGCAGATTGGAACGGAAGGGAAGAGGAAGAAGTACTGGTGCAAGGGGTTATTGACTGTATGATTGAAGAAGAGGATGGAATCGTATTGATTGATTTTAAAACCGACCGTATTACAGGTAAATTTCCTGGTGGCTTTGAACAGGCACGGTCAGAACTGCTGAAGCGTTATGAAATGCAGCTGGTTCTTTATAGTAAAGCGGTTGAAGAAGGAATCCATAAAAAGGTGAAGGAAAAATACCTGTACTTTTTTGATGGTCATCATATACTACAAGTTGACTAATAAAGGAGGGTAGCCCGTTACTCTTGTAACGGGCTGTTTGGATTACATTAAGCAGTTCCAGCTGTATTCTGATCGTTTACATCTGGATCCAATGTATTCGTCGCATTAATGCCGTTAAATGTATTGATGACAAAGCCTGTATTGGATGCACCTGAACCGTTATATGTCTTTGCATTTTCCTTTGGCGATACATTATAGAAATCACCTAAATTAAACGAACCTGTACTCGATTGTACAACTACATTTCCTACAAATGATGGCAATACTTTCACCCTCTTATCGTATTTTCCTGTAAGTAGTATATGAAAAGGATCAATTATGTGTTATTTTCCCTTATTCAAATTGCCGTATTTGTAAGAGTCGAGAATTTGTAAATACATAATCTACATTGCCAACATGAAAAACAGCGGCACTTTGGATGAACGTTACTGTAATCTGATTGACATGAATAAATGGACATTCATTAATCGTATGCAGCCGTACCTCCTTTCTTCTAGTAGGTATTGTAATTTCATAGTCTGTAAACATTGAAAAGGATGTAAGGGGGGCTACATTTAAAGAAAATTGATTTCCCTCTTTTTGAATAGCAACTGCTCTATTCTTTGCTGCAATCGTATTCGTATCACCCAGCTGCGTTACACCATCAAGACCGAGGGAAGTGATATTTATTTGATCTACTACAGAAAATCGACTAAACATTCCTAGCCTCCTATTACTATGATGTAGGTACACCTAAAACGAGAGGTACGAATGGTCCTTTGGCTAATGATTCAGGTGGTGTGTCCAAAATAGAGGACATGATAATGACATCTGCATCCCCTACTAAAAAGAGGGATGCAGCAGAAACTCCAAGTGATTTAATACTTCCCACATTAAGCTCGTAATTGACAACCGTGAAATTCATGCAAATTACTCCTTTCGGACATGATGAGGTAAGTGTTGAATGAACGCTAAAAATGCCTTGTCAATATCTTGCTTCATGTTTTGAATAATGATCTCTTTCATATAAGCTGGATTAGAAGTAATCTCCGGATATGGCTGTACCTGTGATAAATAATAAGGAAGTCGATGCTCCATCTGTTTTTTTATGTCATCAATCATCATTTGCCTGTACATATCATCAATGGATGTTCGCTCATTTGTTTCTAACTGAATAATGCGCCCGTATGCTTCTTCTGATAAATAACGATTCATCTCCTGGATTAAATCTTGGTAGAAGTCGGGATTTACCTCGGTTTCAGGATTGACCTTTAGCTTTTCTGTACCCACATCAAAGTCTTCAATCACATTTTCTTTTTTTGCAAAAGGGGAAAGACCAATATTTAACGTTCCATTTAAATTTTCAACTTTCAGTTGGTCAAATTTGTATTCAACTTTTCCTATAGAAGAGGGAGGATTTCGTTTTAGTCCATCAATTTCCTCTCGCATGGATCGAATGATCGCTTCTAACTCCTCTAGTCGTTGTTGTTGTTGTACTAGGGCTTGCTGAAGCTGTGTGGTAAAAGTAACCCAATCTGGATTCATAATCTTCCCTCCTCTCAAAGGAACCTACTTGGCAGAATCATCTGAAGAGGCAATGGTAATAATTTGTCCCTTTGCTTGTAATGGACGAGCAGGTTCTGTAAATCCACCAGTATTGGAAAATTTCGAAAGTGCTTTAATCGTTCCTGCGCTCCCAATTTGAAATACAGAGGAAGTAGTAATGCTTCCTACCCGAAGATTATGAATAACAATGCTTTGCTGAACATATAGATTCACGATCATCTCCTCCTTAGTACGTAAAGGTAATGGGTTGATCATTATAATCAGGATCGTTTACATTCGTTTCATTTTGATAATTATAGACGGATATCGTTTCTCCGACATTAAAGGATCCTGAACCAGCAATCGTTTTGGCGTAGGAAATAGGACGAATGACAAACACATCGCCAATGTGAAATACTCCGCTCGATCCTATATTGACAATATTTACATTTCCTACAATTGCAGGCATCGTCTAACATCCTTCATCAAAAAAGTTTCGTATATGTAATTGTATGGGTAAATGCCTGAGAACGTGTATAAAACTTTCGAAAACGAAAAAAAAAGGTGACGGGACAATGGTATGAAGTACCGTTGTTCCATCACCTTTCATGTAAAGGAATCGTGTTTTTCGAGAAAGAAATTGATTATCCTTTGTATTCTATATAATCAGTTGGTTTAAGAGAAAGACCTTTTTTCTGTTTGTAGCTGTTGTTAGCTTCTAACTGTGCTAGTAATACTCTATTTAAGAGCTTGTCTAATTCTTGACTACAGCTAATTGTGACTTCAGCTGTCATTCCATATCGATTAACCAAGTTTTTCATCATTTCTCGTTTTTCTTCAATCGCTCGTTGTAGCATATCCTTGGCTCCATCTCTTTGAAATAATAAAGAGCAATTACTTCTATCACTTTCTCTATATCCTATTATACAATTTTATTTCCAAAAGAAAACAGTTTCGCTAAAAGAGTATAGAATTCTACAAATTTTAGCAATATAATAATTTGATTGAAATGAAAGAAGGAGCTTTTGCCGAAATAAGCAGGATTTTGTTTGTTCCCATTCGAAGTACATAAGGTAGAAAGATAAAAGGAGTGATGAAATGAATTTTGTAACTGCTAAGAAAGAAGAAACGGTATTTGTAGGGGTTATGGATGAAACATTCACGAAGGTACTTCATTTGCAAGAAGCGCAGTTAGCGTTAATGGGCAAGGTGAGCATTCCGAATACGATGATTGAGTGTATAGAAGCGGGAGAAGACTTTCTTGAACAGGCAAAAGAAATTGTACATATGGCAAACGAGAAACAGCCTATTGGCCAGTATCAGCTAGAAGAAGTAACGCTGCTTGCTCCGATTCCACGCCCACTGAAAAATATTATGTGTGTCGGTAAAAATTATAGAGAACATGCTATTGAAATGGGGGGTGTTTCGGACATTCCGGAACATCCTTTATTTTTTACAAAAGCGCTTACTACTGTAATCGGACATAGAAATTATATTGAAAGTCATGCAGACGTAACAAACCAGGTTGATTATGAAGGAGAGCTAGCCATCATTATTGGGAAACGTGGAACTGCTATTTCGAAAGAAGAGGCATATTCTTATATATTTGGCTATACCATTATAAATGATGTGAGTGCACGTGATTTGCAAAATCGGCATAAACAATATTTTCTAGGCAAAAGCTTAGATACATTTTGTCCTATGGGACCTGTTATTGTAGACCGTTCCAGCATTGAAGACCCACAAAATTTAACAATTGAAACAAAGGTGAACGGAGAAGTTCGTCAATCGTCCCATACATCGAAAATGATGTTTGATATTCGTACGGTCCTATCTATCTTAAGTAAGGGAATGACGCTTGAGCCTGGAGATATTATTACAACTGGGACGCCAGCGGGTGTGGGATTGGGATTACAACCACCAAGTTATTTAAAAGCAGGCGACGTAATTGAAATTTCAATAGAAAACATTGGGACATTAGTAAACGAAGTAAAATAATTGCTCTCTTAAGGGCAGTATGAGCTTGGCTTATATAAAGAACGAACTGTCAGTTTACCAGTTCGTTTTTTATATACTTTCTTGTATCCTTGTTTCGCCATCGGCACGAGTGAATGTAAATGTGTCCTTTTCTATTTCTATTCCCCGTAAATACTGATGTTGTACCGAGCAGACGAAATCGCCGTTGTCGTATACAATAAAGTTAACTCCTTGTTTGAGCTGAAAGTTACTTTGAAATTGTAAGCTATTATGACAGAAAATCGAATCATATACGGAATAGCCCAGTTCTTGTAGCATGCTTGCAAATGTGTAGAATGATGGATCTGATAACTCCGTTAGCCATACCTCATAGGAATACTGTAGTTTTTTAGGGACACGAAGTATATCTTTGTTTTGTAGGTGATGCAATGTGTGCTCTATTTTTATAATATCATTTTCATACAAATGGGCTGGTATCCAATGTTGCTCGTATAGTATTTCAAATCCATCTTGAACAATATCTGCCACTAAGCTAGCTTCTTCACTTTCTTCATCAAAGAAAATCCATTCTGTATTAATATGTTCGATACTTCCTATTGTATAGGCGCGTTGTTGATTGCGCATGATGTGATAGCGATTTAACATAATATCTCCTCCCTTTGTAGTATTGGTATCGACAAGTTTCCGACGATTTATAACGATATAGGCACGTTTTTACTTTTAGAGGCATACAATGAAACCAACTTGCAAGGTTAGAAAGCAGCGCTTTGTTCGATTGAAACGAACACCCCAATGTATCTTTATAAATATGAAGATTTTAGAAAGGATGAGGGGTATGTGTGGAATTACCGGTTGGGTTGAGTATGCACGTACAGTTAAGAATGAACAGGAAACAGTTATGAAAATGATGAATGCACTTTCGAAGCGTGGACCGGATGATTCGAATGTATATTCATCCACGCACGCCATATTTGGTCATAAACGATTAGTTGTTGTCGATCCAGAGGGCGGAAAGCAGCCGATGACAAGAGGAAAGGATCATCTCTATACGATTTGCTATAACGGAGAGCTATATAACACAGAGGATATTCGTCGTGAATTGCTACAAAGAGGCTATACATTTCAAGGACATTCGGATACAGAAGTATTGCTATCCGCTTATATGGAATGGAAAGAAGCATGTGTAGATCATTTAAATGGTATTTTCGCGTTTGCGGTGTGGGATAGTGAAAAGGAACAAGTATTTCTTGCGCGGGATAGGCTTGGGGTAAAACCGTTGTTTTATAAGCAGGATGGAAACAGATTGTTATTTGGTTCGGAGATAAAAGCTATTTTGGCTCATCCAACTGTAAGTGCAGAAGTAACGTATGAAGGATTAGCGGAGGTACTTGGTCTAGGTCCATCTCGCTCGCCAGGGCATGGTGTATTTCATGGGATTGATGAGCTTCGTCCCGGTCATGTGATGACGTTTTCTACGAATGGTTTACGGAAGTGGCGTTATTGGAATGTGGTAAGTCGTAAGCATACCGATACGTTTGAAGAAACGGTCCAAAAGGTTCGCTATTTACTAGAAGATGCCATTACAAGACAGCTCGTATCTGACGTGCCTCTGTGTACATTCCTCTCTGGAGGGGTTGATTCGAGCGCCATTACAGCATTTGCAGCAGAAGCTTATGCGCATGAGGGGAAAGACCCCCTTCATACGTACTCGATTGATTATGTAGGAAATGATACGTATTTTAAATCAAATTCATTTCAGCCAAATGCTGATGGGTATTGGATTGACCTTATGACAGATCGCTTTCGTACGAATCATCACCGTTGCATGATTTCGAATGAAGAGCTTGCAGCTTATTTAACAGAAGCGGTAATAGTTCGTGATTTACCAGGTATGGCTGATGTAGATTCATCCTTATTGTGGTTTTGCCGAGAAATTAAGGAGAAATTCGTTGTAAGTTTATCAGGAGAATGTGCAGATGAAATATTTGGGGGTTATCCATGGTTTCATAAACAGACTGACTTGGAGGCAAATTCCTTTCCGTGGATGCGTTCAACAGAAGCACGTGAAACACTGCTACGATCTGAATGGAGAAAGAAGCTGAACTTGCGTGACTATGTACAGCAACGTTACGAAGAAACGGTGAAGGAAACTCCTAGGCTAGATGGAGAAACACCGCTTGAAGCAAAGAGACGTCAATTATTCTATTTAAATATGGTTTGGTTTATGACGACACTTCTTGATCGGAAGGATCGTATGAGCATGGGGGCAAGCTTAGAAGTACGTGTTCCCTTTGCCGATCATAGGTTAGTCGAATATGTATGGAACGTACCTTGGGAGATGAAAATGCACGACGGAAGAGAAAAGGGATTATTACGAAAAGCGCTTGAAGGGGTATTACCTGATGAAGTGCTATACCGTAAGAAAAGCCCGTATCCAAAGACGCATAATCCATACTATACAAAAGCAGTAGTTGCTTGGTTAAAGGAAATTCTTTTGAAAAAGAGCAGTATGCTACATGAATTATTTGATTCGAAGCAGCTGCAGAATCTTATTGATTCAGAAGGAACTGCCTTTTCGACGCCTTGGTTTGGGCAGCTTATGACAGGTCCACAACTGCTTGCACATCTAGCGCAGATCGATGTATGGTTTACGCATTACAATATTTCAATTAAAGAATCATAATTTGAAAAGATAAAATTAAAGGAGCTGTGGTTATTACCACAGCTCCTTTCTAGGAAACAAGTAATCTTATTTTTCGTCTTGCAGAGCGTCGCAACCTTCTACGCCATTACGAATTTTTATTGCATTACTAAGTTCAGTGATAAAAATTTTTCCATCTCCAGGTTTTCCGGTGTTTAAAACACGTTTTGCTGTATCAACAACGTCTTTTACAGGTACCTTACAAACTACGATTTCAATTTTTAAACGTTCATGCATTGTAATTTCACGTTGAACACCGCGATACACTTCTGTGAAGCCTTTTTGTAAGCCACAACCTAATACATGGGTTACAGTAATACCACTAACACCAATTTTCGCTAATTCTTGTTTGAATTCCTCAAATTTAGTTGGACGTGTAATGATTTCAATTTTAGTAATTGTTTCACTCATCGTATATCACCCTCTTCTTATTATATACTTTCGTGATAAGCTTTTTCACCGTGAATGGAGATGTCAAGACCAAGAGCTTCTTCTTCTTCACTAGCACGAATCGGAGTGAAGAGGCTAATCACTTTAATGATAACAAATGTACCGATTGCTGCAAAAGCATAGGAAGCAACAATTGCAATCAACTGCTTACCAACTAGGGAAGGATCGCCATAGAATAAGCCGTTAGCACCTGCATCATTTACTGTTTTTGTAGCAAATAATCCAGTTGCAATGCCGCCCCAAGTTCCGCCAATACCGTGAACACCAAATGCATCAAGTGCATCGTCGTATCCCAACTTTTTCTTCAAATAAGATACGCCGAAGTAACAAACAATACCACCGACTAAACCAATGATAATGGAAGCCATCGGAGTTACGAAACCACAAGCTGGAGTAATAGCTACTAAACCAGCAATCACACCACTCACTGCTCCAAGAATAGTAGGTTTCTTTGTAAGAATCCATTCACATGCAACCCAAGCGATTGCTGCTACAGCTGCTGCTGTATTTGTATTAATAAATGCTGTTAATGCAACTGAGTTGAAGGAAAGAGCACTACCTACGTTAAATCCGTACCAACCGAACCAAAGTAAAGCTGCACCTAGTACGGTCATAGGAAGATTATGCGGTGTAACTGTTTTTAAGTCCTTGCGTTTACCAAGTATGATTGCAAGAACAAGACCAGATACCCCAGAAGAAATATGAACGACGTTACCACCAGCAAAGTCAAGAGCTCCTAAGTTTCTAAGCCAACCTCCTACACCCCATACCCAGTGAGCAAGTGGATCGTAAACAAGTGTTGACCAAAGGAAAATGAATGCTAGGAAAGGACCGAATTTCATACGTTCTGCAAATGCTCCGGAAATTAGAGCTGGAGTTAAAATTGCAAACATTAGTTGGAAGAGCATAAACAAACCATGAGGAATTGTTGCACTATAATCGGCATTAGGATCAAATCCAACGCCGGTTAAACCTGCGAAGTTAAGTCCTCCAATTATTCCATTCCAATCTGTACCAAATGTAAGCGAGTATCCAAATAATATCCATTGTATTGAAACAATTGCCAATGCTGAATAACTGTGCATTGTTGTACTTAATACGTTTTTACTTCTTACCATACCACCGTAGAAAAGTGCGAGTCCAGGTGTCATAAGCATGACAATGATTGCTGATACGAACATAAAGACTGTGTCGCTACCGTTTAGACCTTGCATGTTGAATCCTCCATTTCATGAATAAAATTTTAAATTGATACATGAGTTCTTGAGACTGGCATCTCCTTGTGTTAGTTTTCCTAACACTTTATGTTATATTTAGTATCATAGTGGCTAATCTGGATTTTGGCAAGATAAAATCGGTGAAAAATTGTAAAGATTTTATAAATTAAAAGTGTATTATAATGAAATCGTATTCATATGTAAGGAAACATAACATTATGTTAGAAATATAAAACCATTTAAGTAATAAAATGTAAAATAGGTAAAAGGCCTTTTGTGTCGCTATATAAACACTCGTGTTTCCAAAGACTATATCTGGGTAGTTTATGAATATTCCGTATGGAGAAACTTTCTATCATGGTAGGAAATTTCACATTTCAGAAAGCACAAAATGTGAAAATGAACATGAAATGCACGTTATAGCTAGCGATAGCTTAATTGCCGGATGAGGTGTGAATAGAAGAAAGTGAATGACTGAGATAAGTCGTTCCACTTACCTCAGTCATTATTTAGCATTCCCATATTGTTAAGCCATGTGCACCTAATGTAATCTCAGCAGAATGTAGTTTTTCTTTTAATCGGAAATCTGCATAAAGAAATTGTTTGATGTGAGAATCGGATGGTACGTTTACTCGCAATGGGCCAGAAGAATTGTTATAGGCAAATACAATCTTTTGTCCATCAAACGTTTTTTTATACATGACGAGAGATCCTTCTGCTTTGATAAAATCAATTGTACCTTTGTTACCAAATGCAGGAATTGTTTTGCGGAGTAGGATGAGATGTGAAATAAATTCGAACATATCTAAATCTTGATTCTCTTTATCCCATATCATACATGCACGACAACCGGGATCCATTGACCCTTTCATGCTTATTTCATCTCCGTAGTAAATACAAGGAGATCCAGAAGAGGAAAGGAGGAACGCAAATAACTGCTTTACTATATCCTTATTATTTTTACAAACTGTTAAAATACGAGGTGTATCATGACTGCCAAGTAAGTTGAAAGTAACCTCCGTTGCATTGGTAGGATACATGAGCATTGCTTCTGCTGTTCTGTATACAAACTCTTCGGCATGAATCGTATTTTCTGCAAAAAATTTAATGGCAGCATTTGTATACGGATAGTTCATGACGGCATCAAATTGGTCTCCTTGCAGCCATGGCATGCTATCGTGCCATATTTCTCCTAGAATATATACATCGGGCTTGATTGCCTTTACTTCCTTTCGAAATTCCCGCCAAAAGTCATGACTTACTTCATTTGCAACATCAAGGCGCCAACCATCAATATTGAATTCACGAACCCAGTAACGACCTACCTCTAGTAAATAGTCGCGAACAGTAGGATGAGCGGTGTTAAGCTTTGGCATCATATATGTGAATGCAAATGTATCATAGGACGGGATGGGCTCGGTAACGATTGGAAATTTATGTATATAAAACCAATCCTTATAGAGGGAAAGTTCCCCGTTTTTTATTACATCTTGAAACGGAGGAAAATAGAAGCCACTATGATTAAAGACAGCATCTAACATGACTCGTATGCCATTTTTATGGCACACTTCCACAAGACGCTTGAATGTTTCCTTATCTCCGAATTGAGCGTCAATTTCCATATAGTCAATAGTATCGTATTTATGGTTGGATGTAGCTTTGAAGATAGGGGTAAAATAAATGCCGGAAATGCCTAATTTAACGAGATAGTCAATATGATTAATAATCCCTTCGAAATCTCCTCCAAAGAAATTAATAGGTGTTGGATCGGTGCTTCCCCACGCCAGTGTATCATCAGGATTTAAGGAAGAATCCCCGTTGGCAAATCGTTCTGGAAAAATTTGATACCAAACCGTATCTTGTACCCACGAAGGGGCAGAAAATACATCTTCAGGATTGATAAAGGGGAAGCAGAAATAGGGAGCTATATCGTCGGTGAGGGGCTCTTTGTAAAAGCCTTTTTCAGTGAAAATAGTAGTTTCACAATGATCCCGAAGCAAAAAGGCATAGCGTAGACGACGAAAATCTGGAGTAATGGTAATCGACCAATAATCATAAAGCTCCGTAGTGGCCAATTTTTTCATAGGAGACGTATTATATTTCCATTTTTCATCCTTCCAATCGTATGGATCACCATGAAGAAGTGACACTTCGTGTATATCATTTTTTTTTGTACGCAAACGTATATGAAGGGTTTTTTCATTATATGCGTATGCATAATTATTTTTTGGACGATGATAAATAGCTTCTTTAAGCATGCTACATTCCTCCTATAAAGGGATCGTATTCTATATATACAAATTCATACGTCGTCTTACTTATAGAGGTTATTAAAGTGAACGTTCAAAATCCTAGCTAATGTGGGATAAAGGATAGATGAGCAAACGATTGCTCTTTCTTTTTAAGAGTAGTATTCAGGGAGTCTAAAGTCAATGAATTTTGAAAAAGGGTAAGTCATATATCTATAGTTAGGAAGATAAAGAAAACGCTTGAAATTTATAAAACTCAAGGTTCTTAATGGTATAATAAACCTAATCAAAAGTGAAACTTATTTCAGAAGCTACCTTGAATGGAGTTACACAAAATCAGGCGGCTATAAAGGTTAACATCACTTGAAAGAGGTGAACCGTTAATCTGTAGCACAAGATTGAAACAGAGAAAGGATGGTGTGAAATGGCTATTACAATTAAAGATGTCGCTAAAAAAGCTAATGTCGCACCATCCACAGTGTCTCGCGTTATTGCAAATAGTCCTCGCATTAGTGAAAAGACAAAAAAAAGGGTTCGTAAAATCATGGATGAACTTGGCTATCATCCAAATATGAATGCCCGTAGTTTAGCAAATCAAACGACACAAGCAATTGGTTTAGTCATGCCGAGTTCTGCTAATACATCATTTCAAAATCCTTTCTTCCCAGAGGTAATAAGAGGGATTAGCTCCTATGCACATATGAAAGATTATTCTTTATATATGTCTACAGGAGAGACGGAAGAGGAAATCTTTGATGGTGTTGTTAAAATGGTACAAGGAAAACGGGTAGATGGCATCATTGTATTGTATTCCCGTATTGATGATAAAGTTGTGATGTATTTAAATGAACAGCAATTTCCTTTTGTTTTGATTGGAAAGCCAAATCATACGATTGAAAACATTACGTACATTGATAATGATAACTACGTAGCTGGACGAGAAGTGACCGAATATTTGCTTTCTCTTGGTCATAAGCGAATTGCATTCATTGGAGGTAGTCCGAATTTGATGGTAACAAAGGAGCGGCTAGCAGGATATAAAGCCGCTTTAAGGCTTGCTAATATTGAGTTACCAAATGAATATGTATGCTATATGGAGCTTTTGCGAGAGGGAGGACAACTTGCTGTGGAGCATCTTATGGAGTATGCTACTGCGCCTACAGCAATTGTAGTAACAGACGATATAATGGCCCTTGGGGTTTTAAGTACACTTTCTGAAAAAGGCTACAGTGTTCCTGATAAAGTTTCTGTCATTAGCTTTAACAACGTCATTTTTGCAGAACTTGCATACCCGCCATTAACATCTGTGGATGTGAAAATTTATCAACTGGGGTATGAGGCAGTAAAAAGCCTAATTGAAAAAGTGGAAACTCCGAATCTTTCACCAAAGAGTATTATCGTACCGCACAAGCTTGTAATCAGACAAACATGCAAAGTTTATAACAAAAATCAATTTAAAACGATATAGATCAGGTTGTAGTTTAAAAAATTTAGTATGTTAAACGAGAAATAAAGTGTTTCTTGAACAAATCACGAAACGATTCTCTTTTTACTGATAGAGACGGATATAAAGTGAAAGGGAAATGGGATAGGGTATAGATATAAGTGCAACCGATTGCACTAATTTTATAAGAAAAGGTGAGAATCGTATGAAACGATTATTTGATGTAGATTATTGGAAAATTATTGAGAATAAGCTGAATAAAGAAGAATTTCGACTTGCTGAAAGTATGACTAGTATTGGAAACGGTCATATGGGGATGCGTGGAAACTTTGAAGAAACGTATTCAGGCGATTCACATCGTGGTTCCTATGTAGCAGGAGTTTGGTTTCCAGATAAAACACGTGTCGGCTGGTGGAAAAATGGCTACCCAGATTATTTTGGAAAAGTAATTAATGCAATTAATTTTATCGGCATTCGCGTATTTGTAAACGGGGAAGAAATTGATTTATTTAAGTCCGAAATGGTAGAGTATCACCGCAATTTGGATATGCAGCATGGTCTACTTTCTCGCTCATTTATAGTCGATCAAGAAGGAAAGAAAACAAAATTTGAAGTTGTTCGTTTCTTGTCCGTTTCTGATGCAGAACTTGCTGTTATTTCCTATTCTGCTACGCCTATAAATTATGATGGAACGATTACGTTTGTGCCGTATCTTGACGGAGATGTACGAAATGAAGATTCGAATTATGAAGAAGATTTTTGGGTGGAAGTGAGTAAGGTTGTCAAGCCTTATGAAGGATCGCTTGTGATGCGTACAAAGGATAATTCGTTTGGAACACCTACTTTTGAAGTAGCGGCTACTATGAAGATTAGAGTAGAGGGAAATGTGAAAGCAGTTAGGACTCTAAGTAAGGATGAATATATCGAGAATCGTTTTGATATAGAAGGAAGGAGCGGCAAACGTATTACTCTTTATAAATATATAGCCATAACGACGGACCGAGACTACGACCGAACACATCTTGTTCATAAAGGGAATGAAGTACTGCAGAGGAACATTGATAAAGGGTATGCTGTTATATTGGAAGAACATACAGGTGGCTGGCTTTCACGTTGGCGCATGGCGGATGTTGAAATACAAGGGGACGAAGAGGCGCAGCAAGGGATTCGATTCAATTTATTTCAGCTATTTTCCACGTATTACGGGGAGGATGCACGGCTAAACATCGGCCCAAAGGGATTTACAGGTGAGAAGTACGGTGGTGCGACTTATTGGGATACGGAAGCGTATGCCTTACCCTTATACTTAGGAACAGCAGAGCCCGAAGTTGCTCGTAATCTAGCAATTTATCGTTATAATCAGCTGCCACAAGCATACGTAAATGCAAAGAAGCAAGGACTTGCAGGCGCATTGTATCCGATGGTAACCTTTACGGGCATTGAATGTCATAATGAATGGGAAATTACATTTGAAGAAATCCATCGTAATGGTGCGATTGCTTATGGTATATATAATTATGTAAACTATACAGGGGATAAGCTGTATTTAAAAGAATATGGTATCGATGTACTGATAGGGATATCTCGCTTCTGGGCAGATCGTGTTCACTATAATAAAAAGAAACAAGTATATATGATTCATGGGGTAACCGGTCCGAATGAGTATGAAAACAATAGTAACAACAACTGGTATACAAATACGATAGCAGCATGGACCTTGCAGTATACACTACAAGTGGTAGACTATCTGCAACAAAGTGGCGGTGAAGAACGTCTGAAAGATCTTGCTATCACAAAAGAAGAAAAAACGAAATGGAATCATATTGTAAATCATATGTATTATCCATATGACGAAGAGCTAGGAGTATTTGTACAGCATGATACGTTTTTAGATAAGGATTTGCGTACGGTTGACACGCTTTCTTTAGAAGAACAGCCGCTTAATCAAAACTGGTCTTGGGATAAAGTACTGCGCAGCTGCTTTATTAAACAAGCAGATGTTCTGCAAGGAATCTATTTCTTTAATGATCGGTATACAATAGAAGAGAAGCGCCGTAACTTTGAATTTTATGAGCCAATGACGGTGCATGAGTCTAGTTTGTCACCTTGTGTTCATTCCATTCTTGCTGCAGAGTTAGGTATGGAAGAAAAGGCATATGAAATGTACAATCGAACGGCTCGTCTTGATTTAGATAATTATAACAATGATACTGAGGATGGATTGCATATTACGAGCATGACGGGTTCATGGCTTGCTATTGTGCAAGGATTCGCAGGGATGAGAACGGATCATGAATCCATTTCTTTTGCACCGTTTATTCCATCTGCGTGGGATAGTTACTCGTTTCGTATTGTGTATCGCGGACATCAAATAAAAGTGAACGTAACGAAAGAAACAGTAGTACTTACGCAGGATGAAGGGATGGAATTACCATTGTCCCTTTACGGAGAAACCTTTGTGCTCCCAGCAAACGGATCCCTTAGCAAGGCTATTATTCACAATAATTAATCATTAGGATAAAAAAATCGCCTTGAAAGGGCGATTTTTTTGTGGAGCTGAACAAGCCGGCTCCGCTTTTCTTGATCTAGCTCCATCGACTAGCCCCTCCGGTCAGAGAACCCTCGCCCTATGGGGCTGAACAAGTCGATTCCGCTTTTCTTGATCTAGCTTCGCCGGCTAGCTCCTTCCGGTCAGAGAACCTCTGCCCTCCGGAGCTGAACGAGCCGGCTCCGCTTTTCTATCTATAATTTATAAATTGTACTTCTACTGATAGGTCTTCTTGGCGTATGGCTGCGATGATGGTTTGTAGGTCGTCGCGGCTTTTTCCTGAGACGCGTATTTGATCATCTTGGATTTGGCTTTTTACTTTTAATTTACTGTTTTTAATAAGTGTGTTAATTTTTTTAGCATCGTCTTTGTCAATTCCTTGTTTTAAGACGACGCGTTGGCGTATCGTACTACCGGTAGCATTTTCGATTTTTCCATAGTCTAAATTTTTTATGGCCACCCCGCGTTTGATTAGCTTGCTAAGCAGTACATCCTTTAATTGTCCGAGCTTATATTCATCGTCTGCGACAAGAACTAAATTTTCTTTTTCTAACGTAATATCACATTTGCTTCCCTTAAAATCATAGCGGTTCAGTATTTCTTTTAATGCCAAGTTTACAGCATTTGTTACCTCTGGCATTTCAACTTCTGAAACGACATCAAACGAGATATCCTTTGCCATGTAAAGCACCTCCAACCTTTATTTCTAAAGACTAATAAACTCATGTAGTTATCATTATACGAAAATTAGGGGAAAGTAACAATCAGGAGTGAAAACATGATATAATGGTTCGTTGTTTGGAACGCTACAAATTGTGAATTCAAAACACTAACGTAGTTTGAAAAGAAAGGATTGTGTACATGTTAAAATTAGGATCAATGGTAACTGTAACTGTGCTCCGTGAAACTGAAATTGGGTATATGGTAGGAAATGAAGCGGAACAAGTGTTTTTACATAAAAATGAAGTAATTGGTGAAATTGAAGAAGGCGACAGCATTTCAACTTTTTTGTATTATGATCATCAAGGTCGTGTAACTGCCACAATGAAAACACCGTATGTTACAACGGAAGGTTATAGCTGGGCGAAGGTTGTAAAGGTTGTTAATCGTACGGGAGCATTTGTTGATATTGGTGTTTCGAAGGATATTCTTGTGCCATTCGATGAATTACCGGGCTTTATAGGAGTATGGCCAGAAGAAGGAGACGAACTGTACTGCCGTTTAAAGGAAACGCATACGAATCGTCTGATTGCGATTGTCGCAAGTCCTGAAATATGTAAGGAAAATGCTGTGAAGGCAACGCCTTCTATGCTAAATAAAAGCATAAGCGGCCGTGTATTTAGAACGATGCATGTCGGTTCTAGTGTATACACAGATGAGCATTTTATTGCGTTCCTTCATAGTTCACAGCGTAAGCAAGAGCCCCGTTTGGGAGAAAGAGTAACAGGGCGGGTTATTGATGTGAAAGAAGATGGTACGATCAACATTTCTCTTTTGCCTCTCAAGCAAGAAGGTATGGATACAGATGCTGAGTTTATTTACTTATATATGGAAGGGCGCGGGGGGGCTATGCCGTTTTGGGACAAAAGCTCACCTGAAGATATTTCCGAGCGTTTTGGAATGAGCAAGGCTGCATTTAAACGGGCACTCGGTAAATTAATGAAGGAAGAAAAGGTATATCAAGAAGAGGGATGGACGTATTTTAAAAAGTAAGTAAAACGAAAAGAAAAGGGCTATTCCTATTTAATTATGGCACTGAATGACAATTTCAGTGCCATCTTTTAATTTTGGATAGCCCTTTTCTTTATAGATGATCTGTTTTTTCAGAATAAGAATGCTTTCCCTTGCTCGCATTGCTTAGCGTTTCTTCATTTTTTTTCTCACGTTTTGCTTGATTATCCTTTGCTTTTTTATCGTTATCGCTTGTCTTTGCCATACTTCTTTCCTCCTTATCATTCCGTACGTTTAGCTTTTCCGATTCCGTATAGACTATGTATGAGATAGAAGGGAAAGGATGGGGCAAATGTCGGAGCGGAAACAAGGCTATTTTGAAAAAGCTCAAAAGCTAGGTATTGTCATAATTGGAGGTATATTAGCAGGACTTGGGATGAATTTATTTTTAATTCCTGCTAATGTATATGCAAGTGGGTTTGCAGGGCTGGCCCAATTGCTTTCTCGGGTGCTAGCGGATTATATGCATGTATCCATTTCAACTGGAACGTTATATATTTTGTTTAATATTCCTATTGTTCTCGTTGCCTGGAAACAGGTAGGAAAATCATTTACCTTTTTTAGTTTTTTAAGCATTGTATTTACTACGTTATTTCTAGAAATAATCCCTGTACAAAGCGTATCGGATAATATTATTTTAAATGCAGTATTTGGTGGTGTAATTGTTGCAATTGGAACGGGTTTGGCTTTGAAATGGGGGGCATCTACCGGGGGATTAGATATTATCGCAATGATCGTGTCTCATAAGAAAGGAAAGCCGATTGGAACATATTTTTTCCTTTTTAATGCCATCATTATTCTATGTGCAGGGGCCCTTTTTGGTTGGGAGAAGGCTTTATACACCCTTGTTTCCTTGTATGCGTCTACACGTGTAATTGATACGATTCACACACGTTATGTAAAGCTTACGGCGTTTATTGTGACGCAGCAAGGCGATGCGTTACGCAAAGCAATTCAATCGAATCTCGTTCGGGGAATTACAACGGTTCCGGCAACGGGAGCATATACAAATAGTCAGAAGGAATTGCTGATGATTGTATTTTCACGGTACGAGTTATATGAATTAATGAAGATTATTCAAGCAGTTGACCCTCATGCTTTTACGAATGTTGTTCATACAGAATCAGTTTTTGGTTTGTTTCGCAAGGATTAGAAGAGGAAAAAGAGGGCAAATCGCCCTCTTAGTGAATGTGTTCAATTGCTTGTATTTCCTGTTGCAATTGGCGTAGCTGCTGTTTTTCAGCAGTTGTTGAATTACTGTAGGCAGAGGAAAGTGCATTTTTAGCTTTTTCGATAAGAACCGATTGTTCATTGGAATCATTACACGAAACTGCATGTCCTACTGCATCTCTAGCTTGTTGAAAGAGCATATTCCCCATTAGAAACCTCCGGAAAAGGATTGATTTCTCATCTTTTCTGCTTCTGCTTCTGCTTCGGCAAGAGTATGTCGATATGGAAACTGTTCATCATGCTTGCTTACAGAGTCACAACCTTGTTGGATAAAACGTTTCGACTTGTTTTTTTTACCCATCATTATTCCCCCAGTTCAAGCAATTTACATACTATACTGGACACACGGTATGAATGTGTCAAATATAGTATGTGTCAGAAATAATAAATTACAATTGGAAGTTACTTCAAGTTAAGAAGGCTTTCTAAATAAATGGCGATGCCATCTTCTTCGTTTGTAAGGGTAACATCATTGGCAATTGTTTTTAGCCGGTCAATCGCATTTCCCATCGCAATTCCCCGTCCTGCAAAATCAATCATTTCAAGATCATTATCTTCATCACCAAAGGCAATGACATTTGCTTTCGGTATTCCATAATACTCAGTTAGCTTTTGAAGCCCAATCGCTTTGTTCATGCCGCTTTTTACAATTTCAATAATGTGCCAAGGACTTGCCCAGCGGCGATGATCAATGATTTCGGCATGTGCGTTTGTTAAATGTTGGCGGATATTTTCAACTTTTGATTCCTCTGCATCGATAAGCAAGCACGTTGGATGATCGTTTAACATATGAAGTAAATCCCCGGTATAAATCTTCGGTGATCCTAATTGGAAAATATGGTTGAGACCTTCATCCTTGAAGTTTGCGTAAACATCATCACCAACTTCGGCATACATATTTTTAATACCGAATTGGGAGCAGGCTTCAATAATCTCCTTTGATGTGCTGACATGTAGGGGAGTATGATACTGTCCCCATGATGCATCTAATGGATGATGTACATAGGCACCGTTAAAATTTACAATCGGAGTATCAAGTTGTAATTCATGATAGTAGAGGCTGCTTGCTCGGTATGGTCGACCCGTTGAAATGGCAACGATATGACCTAATTCACGCGCTTTTTGAAGGGCAATTTTAGTTCTTAATGAAATTGTTTTATCATCTTTTAGTAAAGTACCATCTAAATCAAGTGCGATTAAATGTTTATCAGTCATAGGTTCACCTTTTTAGTAATTATTTGGTATTCTATTTTATATTACGTCCATGTTTACATATTTGTCTAGGCGCGAAAGATAAGTTTAGTCAAGATGGGAATTGAATTTCATCATAAAAAGAGTGAAAATTATGTATACTTTGTGAAAGGGGTTACATTCAAAAAAGAAAGCGCTTATAATAACTAATGTAATCTTCTCGTATAAGTTGTTTGACTCTCCTTTATGAGCTGACCTGAATGGTCAGTTTTTTTTTGCGCAAAAAGGGACATACTAAGGTAAATAAAATAGTAAGGAGAGATAGGATGGGGCAAAGTCATCGATTTAGACCAGGGCAGAAAGCACCAAATAATGGGGAATATGTAGAAGTTGGGGAAACAGGTAGTATGGTGAAAGATCCACAAAAAGTAACACTACAAGCCGGTGATGTATTTCCAGATGTAAGTAATCATAATCGGCAATGGACATATAAACGAAAACCGTAACGAAAAGCTGTCTCTTTTTAAAAAAGAGACAGCTTTTTATTGTAAAATTTACAAAACAGAATATAATAAATGTGTAAAGGTCAAAAAAGGTCAAACTTTTTGAAAGAAGGGAATGCATATGGATTTCAATCAAATGACGCAAAAGACACAGGAAGCGTTTGTCAAGGCGCAGAAGATTGCAACATCTCATCATCATCAAGAGGTGGATACGATTCATATTCTTTTCGCATTAGTTGAGCAAGAGGATTTAGCCTCTCGTTTACTAACGAAGCTTGGTGTCTCCATCTCTAATTTTACAGATCAATTACAAAAGCTACTTGCTAAAAAACCAAGTGTTACGGGAGCGGGTTCTGAAATAGGAAAGATGTATATTACCGCTAATGTAGAAGAGCTTTTTGGAAGAGCGGAACAAGAGAAAAACCATTTACATGATGATTATCTGTCGGTTGAACATGTGATGCTGGCGTTATGCGATGAAAAGAAAAACTATGATATTGTTCAGTTATTACATTCGTTTCATATACAAAAAGAGCAGATGCTAACTGTTTTAATGGAAATAAGGGGGAATCAGCGCGTGACGAGTCAAAATCCAGAAACTACGTATGAAGCATTGGAAAAGTATGGCCGTGATCTCGTACAAGAGGTACGCCAGGGAAAAATTGATCCTGTTATTGGGCGTGATAGTGAAATTCGCCGTGTGATTCGTATATTATCAAGAAAAACGAAAAACAACCCGGTTCTTATCGGGGAACCAGGGGTAGGGAAAACCGCAATTGTAGAAGGTCTTGCCCAACGTATTGTTCGCAAAGATGTTCCAGAAGGACTAAAGGATAAAACGGTATTTTCTCTTGACTTAAGTGCTCTTGTTGCGGGTGCTAAGTTTCGAGGAGAGTTTGAAGAACGATTACAAGCCGTATTAAATGAAGTGAAAAAAAGTGAAGGACGAGTTCTTCTATTTATTGATGAGTTGCACACAATCGTGGGGGCTGGAAAAACAGAAGGTGCCATGGATGCTGGTAATATGCTAAAGCCAATGCTTGCACGGGGGGAACTCCACTGCATTGGTGCTACAACACTTGATGAATATCGAAAGTATATCGAGAAAGATCCAGCACTTGAACGCCGTTTTCAACAAGTGCTTGTCGAAGAACCAACTGTCATAGATTCAATTTCAATTTTGCGTGGATTAAAGGAACGATTTGAGATTTATCATGGCGTAAATATTCATGACCGTGCACTAGTTGCAGCAGCAACATTATCAGATCGGTATATTTCTGATCGTTTTTTACCAGACAAAGCAATCGATTTAGTGGACGAAGCATGTGCGACAATTCGTACTGAAATTGATTCTTTGCCAACAGAGCTTGACGAGGTAACAAGACGAATTATGCAACTCGAAATTGAAGAAGCAGCACTTAGCAAGGAAAAGGATGAAGGAAGTAAGAAACGTCTTGATGCTTTGCGACGTGAACTAGCAGAGTGGAAGGATCAAGCTCATACGATGCGGGCACAGTGGCAGCAAGAAAAGGGTGAAATTCAGCATGTTCGTGAATTACGTACACAACTTGAAGCCCTTCGACGTGATTTAGAGGAAGCAGAAGGAAAATATGATTTAAATAAAGCAGCGGAACTTCGGCATGGGCGCATTCCAGCGCTTGAGAAAGAAATCAAGCAAGCGGAAGAAGAAGCAACAGAAAAACAAAGTGATAATCGCTTGCTTCGGGAAGAAGTAACAGAAGAAGAAATTGCCTCCATTGTATCGCGCTGGACAGGGATTCCAGTGACCAAGCTGGTAGAAGGAGAACGGGAAAAACTTCTTCGCTTAGAGGACATTTTGTCGCAGCGTGTTGTGGGACAAGAAGAAGCTGTTCAGCTTGTAGCGGATGCGGTACTTCGTGCACGTGCAGGTATTAAAGATCCGAATCGCCCCATTGGTTCCTTCTTATTTCTTGGTCCAACAGGTGTTGGTAAAACAGAACTTGCTAAAACACTTGCACAGTCTTTGTTTGATAGTGAGGAGCACATGATTCGTATCGACATGTCTGAATACATGGAAAAACATTCTGTCTCCCGTCTTGTCGGAGCTCCTCCAGGATATGTTGGGTATGAAGAGGGCGGTCAACTGACGGAAGCCGTTCGGCGCAAACCGTATTCGGTTATCCTACTAGATGAAATTGAAAAGGCACATCCAGAAGTATTTAATATCTTATTGCAGATGCTAGATGATGGGCGTATTACCGATTCGCAAGGAAGAACGGTTGACTTCAAAAATACTGTTATTATTATGACATCTAATATTGGATCTCATTATTTATTAGAAGGACTTGCGGATGATGGCAGTATAAAAGAAGAAGCACGTAAGCAAGTTTTTCAACAATTACGTACTCACTTTCGTCCAGAATTTCTAAATCGCGTTGACGAGACAATTTTGTTTAAGCCATTAACGATGAAAGAAATACTTGCCATCATTGATAAATTGATTCAAGAGCTTGGAGTGCGGTTAGCAGAACGAAACATTCAGATTACATTATCAGTAGAAGCTAAGCAATTTATTGCAGATTCAGCATTTGATCCTGCATACGGAGCGCGTCCATTAAAACGATTTATTCAACGACAAGTGGAAACAAAGCTAGCACGGGAGTTAATAGCCGGTACCATTCATGATGATAGTACGGTTGTTATAGATGCTGAAAAAGGAGAATTGTCAGTGAAAACAAAGTAAATGGATATAAAAAAGGCTGACATATTGTCAGCCTTTTTTTATTAATGTTGTTTTGAAGGTTCGTTTGGAACTAAGCTTGCAATAAGAAGAATTAATACAGTAATTACAACCGACATAAGTGTAGATTGTGTAAAGTCGTATTTCGTACTAGTCATACTGCTAATTACATAGCTTGCCATTTGTACAAGAACAAATGACCAGAAAAAAGAAGAAATGTATTTCATATTCTCCACACCCCTATTGTTCATTCTTCATTTATTGTAACACAAATGAATGAAGATTATAAAAATATTTTTTAGAGAAGGCAAAACGCATTCTACTACATACAGTATTAGTAGGAAATATGTCACGTATGTAAGTAAGGAAGGGATAATATGAGCATTGTAGAGCGTTTCTTTACTTTAGAAAATGAACCGTGTGTCATTCATTTGTCAGATCGACCGAATGGATTTGGAATTTTATTACTCGGTGATTATAATCATTTTGTTGATAATCGTACAAGTTTATGGATGCAGCATAATGGTAAAGCAAAGCTCTTGAACGCTTTAGTTAGAAAAGGATATACAATTTTTACTTCAAATTTATATGGACGACACTGGGGGAGTAATGCTGCCGTTACACTTGCAAAACGTTTGTATCATGTTGTAATGAAAAAGGAAATTTTAAATGAAAACATTCATATTATAGCAGAAGGGATGGGAGCACTTGTTGCTTTGCAAATTATGCATAATAATCCATCTTATATTCGGTCTGCCGTATTAATAAATCCTTGTTTACATCTTCCGCGTCATATTGAACTGGAAAGAGAGCATAAGTTTTTTTATAAGCGGCTCTTGCGAGAACTAACGATTGCTTATCAATCGGAAGACAATATGATCCAAGCGATTTCTTCGAAAACGTTTCAAAACAATCCTTCTTCAATTCCAGTACAATTATTGGTTCCGATTCATGAAAAGAATGAACGAAAAATGGTAATTCGTGATTTCGAACAATTTCATAGCAAGACAGGTGACGTATTTCTTCTTTTTCACTTTCCTGAAAGCAAATACAATATGGCTGATGCCATCAGTCAGTTTTATAGAAATAATGAAAAATTGTAGCAAGCTCCTTACATAAGGGGCTTGCTACATACGAAGATATATGAAAATCATACGAGAGGAGGAAAAAAATGAAGCGTGTAATGGTAGTAGGAGCATTTACGTTTATTGGGTATGCCCTTGTCAAGCGATTGCTGCAGGAGGGGATTGAGGTAATTGGTTTAGGTGTAGAGGATTTGCAGCACTTTTCTATGTGGAACGAGGAAAAAATGTTACTAATTGGTAGAAATGCAAGCTTTACCTATCATTGTGTGCAAGAACGGAATGAATGGAATCAAGAAGTAGACTGTATTTATATTTGTTATCTAAATTCAAATGATTATGATAAGACTGCTATTCAGAGCTTCTTGAATTTGTATGAGAGCCAGTCCATACGAGTTATATTACTGTCATCTATTCCTTCCAATAAAGAAAATGAAGATCTCGATAATCTTTCTTTTGCAACATTAGAAGAAAAAGTGGCCACTTTACCCAACTATCTTATTCTTCGTGTGCCGGCGGTCTATGGCCCATGGCAGCCGCGATCCATGGTTTTTCAACAACTACTTGAAGCACAGCTACGACAAGAAACGATTCCTGTTGTAAAAGAGTGCATGGATGATGTTATATTTGTCGAAGATGTAGCTGCATGTCTATTTCAGTGTAGCAGCTCAAAGGAGTGTGGAACGTTTCATGTAGAGAGCAAGGAGGCGGATGCATGGGAAAAAGGGATAAGGATACTAGGTGGTACAGTAGAATTATCGGAAAAGGGAAGGTATAAAAGAGAAAAATGCTTTGATTATGAACCTATGTATACAATCGAACAAGGACTACAAGAACAAAAACATCATATTCTGCAATATAAGTACCTATATGATTTGAAATGAAACGCAGGTCGTGAGAAATGGATAGAAAGAATGCACTATCACTTTTTCTAGACAAATGGATTTTTTTTCGCTAAAATTAGTACCAAGTCATAATAATTGATATAAATTGGAGGAGTGCAGCGTGAATGCTGGAATAGTAGGAATTGGAAGACATGTGCCAGAAAAGGTGCTCACAAATCACGATCTTGAAAAGATAGTAGAAACTTCAGATGAGTGGATTCGTACGAGAACCGGAATTGAAGAACGACACATTGCTAGTGATGATGAAAATACGTCAGATATGGCATTAAAAGCAGCTGAAGCAGCAATTAAAGATGCAGGAATCAGCGCTGAAGATATAGAATTAATTTTAGTTTCCACTGTAACGCCTGATCAACCATTTCCAACCGTTTCATGTATGATTCAAGAAAAGCTAGGTGCTAAGAATGCTGCGGCAATGGATATTAGTGCAGCGTGTGCCGGTTTTATGTATGGCATGATTACTGCTAAGCAATTTATTGAATCCGGAACCTATAAGTATGTGTTGGTGGTAGCAGTAGAAAAATTATCTAAGATCACAGACTGGACGGATCGTAATACAGCAGTCTTATTTGGTGACGGTGCAGGTGCTGCCATTATCGGACCTGTTTCTGAAGGTAGAGGGATTCTTTCATTCGAACTTGGAGCGGATGGAAGCGGCGGTAAGCATTTATATGAAGATGAACAAAAACATATCATTATGAACGGTAGAGAAGTATTCAAATTTGCCGTACGCCAAATGGGGGATTCTGCAATTTCTGTTATTGAAAAAGCAGGATTAACGAAAGAAGACGTAGATTTTCTCGTACCACATCAAGCGAATATTAGAATTATGGAATCCTCAAGACAACGTTTGGGTCTTCCAGAAGAGAAGATGAGTAAAACGGTTGCAAAATACGGTAATACGTCTGCATCTTCAATTCCTATTGCAATTGTGGAAGAACTAAATAATGGTAGAATTAAAGATGATGATGTTATTGTACTAGTTGGATTTGGTGGCGGCTTAGTATGGGGTGCAGTCGTTATTCGTTGGGGCAAATAATTTAAAGGGGTGTCGGTAAAGTTATGGAACCAAAACGCGTAGTTATTACTGGATTAGGTGCTGTTACGCCAGTTGGCAATAGTGTAGAAGCTTCTTGGAATAGTATTCGTAATGGAATATCAGGAATAGGTCCTCTTACACGTCTAGATGCAGAGAAATTTACAGCAAAAGTTGCTGCTGAAATTAAAGATTTTCAAGTCGAAGAATTTATTGATAAAAAAGAAGCACGTAAAATGGATCGTTTTACACAATTTGCAGTTGCTGCTGCCAAAATGGCTGTTGAAGATGCAAAATTAGATATAACCGAAGAAAATGCTGCAGATATTGGAGTTTGGATTGGATCTGGTATCGGCGGTATGGAAACATATGAAGAGCAGTTTACTACTTACATGAATAAAGGTGCACGTCGTGTTAGTCCTTTCTTCGTTCCAATGTTAATTCCAGATATGGCTGCAGGACAAGTGTCCATTATCTTAGGAGCAAAAGGGATTAATGCTTGTACTGTAACAGCTTGTGCATCAGGTGCAAACTCAATTGGTGATTCGTTCAAAGCAATTCAACGCGGAGATGCAATTGCTATGATTACAGGTGGTGCAGAGGCGCCAATTACGAACATGTCAGTCGCAGGATTTTGCTCTGCAAAGGCATTATCTACAAATGAAGATCCAAGCACAGCTTGTCGCCCATTTGATAAAAACCGTAGCGGTTTTATTATGGGGGAAGGCTCTGGTATTTTAGTACTTGAAGAATTAGAACATGCGCAAAAGCGTGGTGCCCATATCTATGCAGAAATCGTCGGATACGGCGCTACAGGCGATGCCTTCCATATTACACTTCCAGCACCTGGCGGAGAAGGTGCCGCACGTGCGATGAAAAAGGCAATTAAAGATGCTGGCTTACATCCGGAAGACGTTGATTATATTAATGCTCATGGTACGAGTACGGATGCAAATGATAAGTATGAAACAATGGCCATTAAAGAAGTATTCGGCGCACATGCTTCGCATGTAGCGATTAGTTCAACGAAATCGATGACAGGTCATATGCTCGGAGCGGCTGGAGCAGTAGAAGCTGTTTTCTCTGTTAAAGCTATTAAAGACGGATTGATTCCGCCAACAATTAACTATGAAACACCGGATCCAGAATGTGATTTAGATTACGTTCCAAATGAAGCACGTAAGCAAGATGTAAACGTAGTTCTAAGCAATTCTCTTGGATTTGGTGGTCATAACGCAGCACTTATCTTTAAGAAGTACGAAGCATAAGAAGTAAAAATCGCCCTCGTTCTAGCGACGAGGGCGATTTTTTTATCAAATTCACGCTCCCTACATATTATGGATTATACGGTATGGTAGAAGAGGAGTGAAAGGATGACGGTTCAAAACACCTATGAATGGTTGGTAGCACATTACGAGCAACCGGAAAAAATATGCGAGCATTTTACCGAGCACTTGCCTCTTTCTCCGCGGGAAATATATGCATTTCTTTTGTCATGGGGGATGTATCGTCCCTATGAAGAGGGGCGTGAGGAATTAAAAAAATTAGTGCACCTATATAGAACGTTGCAAAGGGAATTTGCTAGTATAAGAGTTTGGCTGAACGGACCAAATATACCCGTCTACCTTTTACCCTCGAATATTTATAATCGTAGTATGGAACGTGAGTATAATGGTAAATCTGGCCTTGCTTTATCGTCATGTATCTTTCTTTTCGCCAGTAGCCGGAACACAGATAAGGAAATGCAAGCAATGCTTACCCATGAGTATCATCATGTGTGCCGTCTTCATGCAAGCAGCTCGGTAGAAGAATGTACGTTGCTAGAGTCGATGATTATGGAAGGCTTGGCGGAAGCTGCAGTTCGGGAGAGACACGGATATGAGTGGCATGCTCCGTGGGTTTTCTATTATACAAAAGAAGAATGTGTAAGATACTGGAACTTGTTTCTAAAACAATCCTGCCATATCAAGAAGGGTGAAACATTACACGATCGGTTACTGATCGGTTCAAGAGGATATCCGCGTATGCTTGGCTATGGTGTAGGATTTCATATTGTACAGGATTGTATACAGCGGGAACATGTGGCGAGCAAGCAATTGCTTACTATGAACGCTATGCAGGTTTTACAGTATGCGAAATCGTTCCCCCTATCGATCGAGTAGTGGGAACAGGCAATAAAAACAATTCAAGTATCTTTGTAATAAATTCTAGATACTGGAATAAACTCCTTGCTATCTGCTTATACTGATAGCTACAAACAGTTGTGAAGTGAGGGGTGAACATGTTATATCTGCATGATGTGTGGGTTAACTGGTTTGAAGGTGAAGAGAATGGCTACAATGTATGTCATTTCTTTGAGTGGCGGAAAGATGATTCAATCGAGCTACTGGATCAAGTCCCGCTTTTAAAAGTAGACTCTGATCTGTATCATTATTTGGAGAACGAATTGTTAGATATACCCGTGACATTACTGGAGAATATTCATCAAAAAGCGTATATTCGTAAAAATCATGAACGATTGCAACTTGATTATTGCTTCATCATTACCGATGGATTCGGTATTCTCGCAATTGATACAATCGGATATAATATTCCGATTCGTAAAAGTAGACTCATTCCGAGGCAGGAGCAAATGGTGTATGACATGATTGAACATTCAGAAACTGAGTCGTACACATTTAATCAATCGGAAGAAAGGAAGGACTACCATATTTTATCCCCTTCCCCTATTACGATGAGAGGTCTCACGAGAAAAGAAAGACAGCTTAAGCAGTTATTGTTTATGGCACTAGATCAATTACATACAACGAAGAATGCAGCAGAAATTCGATATTGGTATACGGAATGGAATCCCAGTGCCTATTCCGATATTCAAGGTTTATCTTTTGATAATGTTTGGAAGCAATTATTTGAAGAAGTGAAATATGGATGGTCGGGTAAGCATGAGCATCTGTGTGAACGTCTCGTTAAGGGACAACCTTTCTTTGAAAAACTGTGGGAAATTGAAAAGGAACTACCGCAAAAAGGATAAGAAGATAAAGAAAGACCGTCATTCAAACGAAGAATTTGAATGACGGTCTTTCTTACATTAAGCTGTTATCTACGCTTACGGCTAAGACCCATTGCATTTTCTACTTTTCGAAGTTGTTTCATTGCTACGCGGTTTGCTTTTTCAGCACCGGCTTCAAGTATATCGTCAAGTTCAGGAGAGGAAATTAGCTCATGATAACGTGATTGAATTGGTGCAAGTGCATCAATGATAACCTGTGCTAAGTCTGCTTTAAAATCGCCATATCCTTTTCCTTCGTACTGTACTTCTAGCTGTTCAATTGTTTTTCCGCTGAAGGAAGAATAAATGGTAAGAAGATTGGAAACGCCTGGCTTATTCTCTTTATCGTATTTTACAATGCCTTCGGAATCTGTAACAGCACTCTTTATTTTCTTTTCAATTGCTTTTGGATCGTCAAGAAGACTGATCATTGCTTTTACATTTGCATCTGATTTGCTCATTTTTTTCGTTGGTTCAGCAAGAGACATAACGCGCGCGCCTACCTTTGATATGCGAATCTCAGGAATTGTAAAGACCTCACGATACCGATTATTAAAGCGTTCAGCAAGATCACGTGTAATTTCAATATGTTGCTTTTGATCATCTCCAACAGGAACCAACTCCGTGTTATAGAGAAGAATATCAGCTGCCATAAGCGGTGGATAGGTAAGCAACCCTGAAGAAACAGAATCTTTCCCCTTCGATTTATCTTTAAATTGTGTCATGCGTTCTAATTCACCAATATAAGAGGTACATTGCATAATCCATCCGAGCTGGGCATGTGCAGGAACTTCGGATTGAACGAATAAGGTAGATTTTTCTGGATCAATTCCGCATGCAAGATATAGGGCAGCAAGATTTCGTATATTTTTACGTAAGGCAATAGGATCTTGTTGTACGGTAATAGCGTGCAAATTCACGATGCAAAAATAACAATCGTGTTCATCCTGCAATTCAACAAATTGCTTCATTGCCCCTAAATAATTTCCAATTGTAATCGAACCACTTGGTTGAATTCCTGAAAATATAACTGACATTTTATAACCTCCTAAGATACGTTAATTTAATTAAGCGCTAGTTCATCCAAATAACGGCATAAAAAAAGCCCAAACATCCCTCTATCTAGGGACGAATGGACCGCGGTGCCACCCTACTTATTTTGCTTTACGCAAAATCTCTTACTCCGTTTAAAACGGCATCTGCTAACGTTAGATGAAACGCCAAAGCCTACTTAATTTCGGTTTGGTGCTCAAAAGCCCATTCCGTATTGCACAAATGCCTGTTTACACCAGCCACAAGCTCTCTATAAATTGTTGCAATACGTACTTTTCTTTCTCAACGCTTCGTATAAGTAGCGCAGTAATGATGCTGCGCTTAATGTTAGATAAAATAGGTAAGCAGTTCGTTATTCTTTGCATTCCATTATAACAAAAATATTTATTATCTTGCAACCTATACAAGAAACATGAAGCTAATGATAGTGGAAAGCAGTGCAGAAAAAATCCCTGTTAGCAAAATCGGATATGTGAACGTAAAGGAATATGTTTGATAAAGCATTTTCTTTTCATTTTTTTCCCCTTCTACTTCAGCAATCATTGCTTCTTCTTTCGGTTTTATAAAAAAACGGGCCTTATGGAAAGCGTAGCGTATCACATTATATCCGCCTCGTTCAAAGATAAACAAAAACCCACCGATTATGACAAGTAAGAGTGCAATGTAAAACATTATATTAACAAAATGAAGTAAAAATAGGGAACGGCCGTATACGAAAGCTAAGATTGCTGATAGTACTAAAGTAGCTAAAGAAAGTATACTCGTTAGAACAATATTGCGATTCAATTGACTCAACCTCCGTTACATAAGGACTAGTAGGAACATTATACTATATAAAATAAAAAGAGGAGTATTTCCAATACGGAAATAGTAAGAATTTTCGTCGAATTCACGAACATTAACAGAGTAAAATGTAGAAAGATTTCGAAAAACCGAAAAATCACTATTCACAACTGTCAGATTATATGTATAATTAAAATTGTAATAACTGGCTAATAATTGCGAGAACTATTGTATAAAACCGTTATATTAAAAAAATGGTGCATCTATCGAAGGCAAGAGGCTTTTTTTATTTTACAAAGATTCTACTTTGAACCTTTGTAATCATACATAGGGATTTACGTGAATACGAATATACGTTATTGATAAAAGATATCAATACGTGTTTCTTGTAATTTTTGTTCGTTTAAACGAATGAAAATGTCAATTGTGTGAACTGTTTTAAATGAAGTAGATGTTAAGAAAAAGTAACTGTTTTCATTCCTTATATAGTATACAAATTAGATTATTTATAAGAATGAAAACGGGCGATGAATGAGTGAAGACTTCAATAAATGGTAAGCTTTTGATGTTGACACGGTTCGACTCTAATTGTTAAAATTTGATACTGTAGATTACTCTGCATGGATAGCATGGATGCTACATTTACGTCATCTATGGAATAAACAACAACCGATTGCATAGTAAGTGAGAGACTTTTCTTGATGAAAAGTATAAATCATTTTTATCTCCTTTGACACGCTTGCTACTGTTGTTATACGTTCATCCTATCATCATCAAGCTCTACAGGAGTTAATCCGAGTAATGAAGGAAAAGAGTATTTGTTTTAATAGTCCAAGAGAGTATGTCTCATTTTCGATGTGTACTCTTCTTTTACTATATATAAAGAAAAGTGTATTTCGGAGGGTTAATTGTTAGAACATTTCGCAAAATATAGGGAGGTGCTAGTGTGGGACGTTATATATTTCAACGTTTCGTGTACATGATTATTACTTTGTTTTTGATTACAACCTTTACGTTCTTCTTGATGAAGCTTCTTCCAGGTTCCCCGCTTCAAAACCAAGAAAAACTTTCACCGCAGCAACGTCAAATCATTTTGGAAAAGTATGGACTAAATGACCCTGTACCAGTTCAGTATGGAAGATATATGGTACATCTTGTACAAGGTGATTTAGGCGTATCTTTTAAATATGACAATCGTCCAGTAACTGAGTTAATTGGGACTCGAATTGGACCATCTGCATATCTAGGATTTCAAGCACTTGTGTTTGGAACTATAATTGGGCTATTGCTCGGAATTGTAGCTGCACTGCGAAATAACACGTGGGTTGATTACACGGCAACTGTTATTTCTGTGCTAGGTATATCGATTCCTTCCTTTGTATTTGCAGGACTATTACAATATTATGTAGGTGTTAAGCTAGAAATTTTGCCAGTAGCATTCTGGAAGGGATTTTCCTATACCATTCTTCCAACGATAGCATTGTCTGCTGTCGTAATTGCGAATGTTGCGCGGTTTACAAGATCAGAGCTATTAGAAGTACTTGCTTCTGATTATATTGTTACTGCAAAGGCAAAAGGGATTGGTCAATTAGGTGTTATTATCAAACATGCACTAAGAAATGCATTAATCCCAGTTATTACAATTCTAGGCCCATTAGCAGTTAATTTAATGACAGGAACACTAATAATTGAACAAATCTTTTCTATTCCGGGATTAGGGCAACAATTTGTTCAATCTATTATTTTGAACGACTATACAGTGATTATGGGTACGACTATTTTCTATAGTGCATTATTTGTCCTTGTTATTTTCCTTGTAGACATGCTATACGGAGTAGTTGATCCTCGTATTCGAGTAGCAGGAGGGAAAAACTGATGGAAGAAAAACAATATAATTTATCTCCTGATTTGTTTCAGCCTGCTAATAAAAACGCTGGAGATCATGAACAAATTGTTCGTAAGAGCTTAACCTATTGGCAAGATGTAAGAGCACGTTTGTTCCGAAATAAAGGTTCAGTTGTAGGTCTTGTCATCTTACTTATCGTTTTCTTCTTTGCGGCATTTGGCCCTGCGATGAGTAAGTATTCGTATAAAGATCAAGATTTAAATCGTGCGAAGCTTCCACCAAGAATTCCAGTTTTAGAACAAGTATCTTGGCTTCCTTTTAATGGGACAGATCAATACGGTGTGAATCAGTACGAAAAGAAAGAAGTAACTGAATACTTCTGGTTTGGTACGGATGATTTAGGACGTGATCTTTGGGCAAGAACATGGGAAGGTACACGCGTTTCTATCTATATCGGCTTTTTAGCTGCAATTATTGACATGGTCATTGGGGTCACATATGGTGGTATATCTGGTTTCTACGGCGGACGTGTGGATAATATCATGCAGCGTATTGTAGAAGTATTGAATGGGATTCCATTCCTGATTATTGTTATCTTGTTTGTGCTCGTCTTACAGCCAGGTATATTATCGATATCCTTGGCGATGGTTATTACTGGGTGGATTAATATGTCACGGATTGTTCGTGGTCAAATGTTGAAATTAAAAGGACAAGAATATGTTCTTGCTTCGCGTACATTAGGAGCTTCTAATAGTAAGCTAATTGCCAAACATTTGATTCCAAATGTAATGGGTCCTATTATTGTTATGACAATGTTTACTATTCCTACGGCGATTTATTCCGAAGCCTTCTTAAGCTTTATCGGATTAGGGATTCGTCCTCCGTTTGCATCTCTTGGATCACTTGTAAGTGATGGATTCAAATCACTACAAACATATCCACATATGATGATCGTTCCATCTATTGTTATTAGTTTGCTTATTTTAAGCTTTAACTTATTTGCAGATGGTTTGCGCGACGCACTCGATCCAAAAATGCGTAAGTAATATAGGAAGGAGAGAATAGAATGGAAAAGCTGTTAGAAGTAAAAGACTTGCAAGTCTCCTTTGAAACGCATGGCGGTGAAGTACAAGCGGTGCGCGGAGTAAACTTCGATGTGAAAAAGGGAGAAACATTAGCCATTGTTGGAGAATCTGGTTCCGGTAAATCAGTCACTTCTAAGGCATTAATGGGACTTATTCCGAGCCCCCCTGGACGCATTAAGGGCGGAGAAATCCTATTTGATGGTAAAGATATTACTAAGATGAATGAAAAAGAATTGCAATCCATTCGTGGAAAAGAAATTGCGATGATTTTCCAAGATCCGATGACGTCGTTAAATCCAACTATGACAGTTGGAGTTCAAATAATGGAAGGCCTTATTAAGCATCAGAATATGAATAAACAAGATGCACGAAAAGTAGCAATTGAACTTTTAGATCTTGTTGGAATTCCTGATTCAGCATTACGCGTGAAACAATATCCTCACCAGTTTTCTGGTGGTATGAGACAACGTGTAGTAATTGCAATGGCTCTTTCTTGTAATCCAAAGCTATTAATTGCAGACGAACCAACAACTGCTCTTGACGTGACCATTCAAGCACAAATATTGGAGCTTATGAAAGACATTCAACAAAAAACAGAATCATCCATCATCTTTATTACCCATGATCTTGGTGTTGTAGCCAACGTAGCCGATCGCGTTGCTGTTATGTATGCCGGGAAAATTGTAGAAATTGGAACGGTAGATGAAATATTCTACAATCCAAAGCATCCATACACATGGGGATTGCTTGCGTCTATGCCAAGTTTAGACGGAGGAGAAGACGAGTTATATGCAATTCCAGGTACACCTCCTGACTTAATTAAGCCGCCAAAAGGTGATGCGTTTGCAGCACGTAATCCGCGGGCATTAAAGATTGATTACGAAATGGAACCACCTATGTTTAAGGTAAGTCCAACTCATTATGCAGCAACATGGTTGCTCCATGAAAATGCACCGGATATGGAGCCTCCTGAAATTGTTAAAAATCGTATCCGCCAAATGAAAGCAGGTGCGAATAATGAATAATAACAATGAAAAATTGATTGAAGTTAAAAATTTAAAGCAACATTTCTCTGTAAGCGGTGGGGTCGTAAAGGCTGTTGATGGTATTACATTTGATATCTATAAGGGCGAAACGTTCGGACTTGTTGGAGAATCAGGTTCTGGTAAATCGACAACAGGAAGATCCATTATTCGTTTATACGATGCAACAGATGGTGAAGTGAAATTTGACGGCGTTGATGTACATGGAAAAAAATCTAGGGTAGAATTAAAGAAATTTAATCGTAAAATGCAAATGATTTTCCAAGATCCGTATGCTTCGTTAAACCCGCGTATGACTGTAGCAGACATCGTAGCAGAAGGAATTGATATTCATGGGTTGGCAAAAACGAAGGAAGAACGTATGAACCGCGTCTATGAACTATTGGAAACAGTAGGACTAAATCGTGAACATGCGAGTCGTTACCCACATGAATTTTCTGGTGGTCAAAGACAACGTATTGGCATTGCACGTGCACTTGCTGTTGATCCTGAGTTTATTATTGCCGATGAACCAATTTCTGCTCTTGACGTTTCAATCCAAGCACAGGTTGTAAACTTATTAAAGAAACTGCAAGCAGAAAAAGGGTTAACGTTTTTATTTATCGCCCATGATTTATCTATGGTTAAATATATTAGCGATAGAATTGGTGTAATGTATCGTGGGAAGCTTGTAGAGCTTTCGAATAGTGATGAAGTATATTCTCACGCCGTTCATCCTTATACAAAATCGTTATTATCAGCTATTCCGTTACCAGATCCTGCTTATGAACGCAATCGTAGACGTATTAAATACGATCCATCTATTCATAACTATGGTGACGAACAGCCGCAAATGCGTGAGATTCGTCCGGGACATTGGGTTTTATGCTCGGAAGCGGAGTTTAAAACATACAAAGAGTTATATAAGTAAGTACAAAACTAAAAAAGAGGTAGCATGATAATCATGCTACCTCTTTTTAAACCTATACTTGTACAACACTTATACAACATTAATACGTATGTTTTTTATAAATTCCTTTTCCACCAACTGTATTCCAGCCAATTTGCGTTTTAGCACTTTGATCAATAAATTCACGATGTTTTCTTCCACCAAAGAATTTTTCTCCGATGCCATTTGTAATTATACCTATAGTAGCCGTTATTCCTATAATTAAAATCGCTACAATAATAAGATCAACAAAATATCCTACCATGATTCATTCCTCCCAACGAATATCTACTATCTATTGTAGTGGAAACGCTTTAAGAAGAAAAGAAAATGAAACAAAAATTTTAGGATTTACGAGTGAGATAGAAATTCAAAATAATAAATATGACAATATACAGCAAAATTCTTCGATTACTCATAATTGTACAATGTTTGTATAGGTTTTTTTAATTTTTAAATAAATAAGTATATATTTCTTTTTCAACTTATTGTATAATAATTTCAACAGGTTCTTATTTATAGTAATTGTAAAATGAAAATTAATTTCACTTAGTGGATGATTTTAGAATTTATGTTAGTTAATACTCATGACTAGGGAGAGTGAGTACCAGATGGTAAAATTATATAGTTCACCAAGTTGTACGTCTTGTAGAAAGGCTAAGCTTTGGTTAGAGGAAAATAACATTCCATATACAGAAAGAAACATCTTTTCCGATCCGTTATCAATTGACGAAATAAAAGAGATTTTACGTATGACAGAAAGTGGAACAGATGAAATTATTTCAACACGTTCGAAAATTTTTCAAGAGTTGAATGTTAATTTAGAATCATTACCATTGCAGCAGTTGTATAAGATTATTCAAGAGTATCCGGGTATTCTTCGTCGACCTATTATTATTGACGAAAAGCGCCTACAAGTTGGGTATAATGAAGACGAAATTCGTCGCTTTTTACCTCGTACTGTTCGTACTTTTCAATTGCGCGAAGCACAAAGACTTGTTAATTAAAAGTGTGAAAGGGTCCTGTTATCAGGGCTTTTTTTTATGTTTTTAGAATTGAGATGACGGGCACATGAGAACTTCGATTATACCCGCAAACAATGAAAAAATAAAATAGCGGTGAGAATTTTCCGTCACCGCTAAGATAAGTTTCCACCCTGCTTTTAATGATGAATTTTTTTCGGCTTCATTATGTTTGTAAGGTAGCCTGCCGATAGAATAAGTACAATCGTTGCAATTGGTACAACTACTTGCAAGAATGAGTAGGTAGAAAAGAAAACGGAAAGTCTCGGTTCATGTACGATCATATTTCCTGCAGTGTATCCGAGTATACCCGCTCCAAAATAAACAAGAGAAGGATGCTTTTCCATAAAAATTAAAATGATTTTACTTCCTCCGACGATGATAGGAACAGAAAATAATAAGCCAATCATAACAAGCACAATGTGACCATTTGCAGCACCTGCAATGGCTAATACATTATCAAACCCCATTACAACATCGGCGAATACTATCGTTCTTACTGCACTAAGTAGTGTTGATGCCGGCTTAATTGAGGATGTATCTTCCCCATTTTCGGTAAGGAGATTATAAGCAATAAAGATCAGGAGCATGCCACCGACAAATTGTAAAAATGGAATTTTTAATAAAAAGACAGCAAGAATGGTTAAAATGATTCGTATAATTACAGCTAGTCCCGTACCGAAAAATATCGCTCTATTTTTAACGCTAACTGGGAGATTGCGACTAGCTAAGGCAATGACAATGGCATTATCTCCTCCAAGTACAATATCGATGCCAATAATTATTAATATCGACATGATAATATCAAAATCCATTTTGTTTCCCCCGTCATATTAAAATATTCTGAAAGGTATAATACCTCATTAAAAATTTTCAGGTACATAGTAATCCCTATGTCCAAGTTCTCTCATCAATATAAGGGAGCGTATTCAATCTGTCAAGGAATGTAAAGGTGTTCTTCTTTTTAATCTTAGGCGATAAATAATGGGTAAATGACTGTTTTTTCTAAAAAACAATGATTTTATTTCCATTCTTCCTCGTCTTATCATAAAATGAAAGTACAAGATTTTCTATTAGCAACAAACGATGTATAATGATGTCACTACATGCTAAGGGGCTTCCCTTCATAGAACATTTAAAAGAAAGAAGGGAGAGATCTAATGATGGAAATTGAAAGAATTAATGAGAACACTGTTAAGTTTTATATATCTTACATCGATATAGAGGAGCGGGGATTTAATCGCGAAGAAATTTGGTACAATCGAGAACGAAGCGAACAATTATTCTGGGAAATGATGGATGAAGTTCGTGATCAAGACGATTTCTTTGTTGATGGTCCGCTTTGGATACAGGTGCAAGCGCTTGATAAAGGGATTGAAGTGATTGTTACGAAGGCCCAGTTATCAAAGGATGGAAAGAAATTAGAATTGCCACTTCTTGATAAAGTCATCGATATTCCAATGGATGAGCGATTGGAAGCATTATTTGAAGAACAATTAGAGCAAGAGGATTTCATGTACTTAAATAAAGATGGTATGTTGGGCTTTCTTGTTAAATTTGCAGACTTCGATGATGTTATAACTCTAAGCCATCGTCTACAACTTGCGGATAGTAAAAACGAATTGTATTCATATGAGGGACGCTACTATTTATATGTAGAATTCGATGAAACAGAGCATGAAGAAGAGGAAATTGATATGATTCTTAGTATCTTGTTAGAATATGGGGAAGAATCTGCTATGACCATCTATCGTGTTCAAGAATACGGAAAGCAAATCATTGCACAGAATGCATTAGATGTTATTCATTCAAATTTCCCACCCGTATCATAAGTCGATTTCTTACTAATGAAATCGACTTTTTTTATGAAGAAGGGATGCACAAGTATGAAGAATATACTAAAGCTTGGTTTTCTATTTATCGTACTGTCCGTTTTGTTTGTTGTCCTTCGAATGTACAATGATTCAGTTATTTATTCAGGTATTACGCAACTTCGTGGAGCATCAATTGTGAAAGCACTCAGTATCTTGATTACTCTTTCTGCTTTTCTTATTGGATGCGTCATCTTTTTAGAAAATCGAAATCCTTCGAAAACATTAACGTGGCTTATTGTACTCGGTATTTTTCCGGTTGTTGGTTTTTTTGCCTATTTATTATTTGGACAAAACTACCGAAAAAAAAGAATGTTTCAAAAGAAAGCAGTATTAGATGAAAAAAAATTTTTGCGGTATAAGGAAACGGAAGATAATCATATAACGCCACAAAAGCATCAAGAGCTGTTATTTCGTTTAGCAGAATCCTATGGAAAGCTAGCCTTATCCCATTGTACGGAAACAAAGGTGCTTACGAACGGGGAAGAAACCTTTGCAAAAATATTAGCAGTGTTGAAAAAGGCAAAGCATCACATACATATGGAATCTTATATTGTGCGCCATGATACGCTTGGTACTGAGATAAAAGAGTTATTAATACAGAAGGTAAAAGAAGGAGTGCAAGTTCGTTTCTTATATGATGCAGTAGGATGCCTCCATCTTTCTAAACAGTACATTGCAGATTTACGCATGGCAGGTGTAGATATTGTGCCTTTCTTTCCTGTTCATTTTCCCATTTTAAATGATCGAATTAATTATCGAAATCATCGAAAAATAATTGTTGTTGATGGAAATAAAGGGTTTGTTGGAGGGCTAAATATTGGGGATGAGTATTTAGGAAAAAATCCATTCTACGGATTTTGGAGAGATACGCATCTGTATATGCGCGGTGAGGCAGTGCAAAGCTTGCAGCTTCTCTTTATGCAAGATTGGTTTTATATGACAGAGCAGACATTGCAAGACGAAAAGTTTTTATGCGCAGAACGAGTTCAAGATGATAATCTTGGCGCTGTTCAGCTCGTTGCCGGAGGACCGGATAATAAGTGGGAAACGATAAAAATTTTGTACTTTGCAATGATTTCGTCAGCGCGCAAGTCCATTTGGATTGCGACTCCTTATTTTATTCCGGACGATGATGTTTTAGGGGCACTTAAGATGGCGGCAATTGCTGGAATTGATGTTAGACTTCTTGTTCCAAGCAAGCCAGATAAGAAAACGGTATTTTATGCCTCACGTTCATACTTCCCAGAATTATTAGAGGTAGGTGCGAAAATATACGAATACACCAAAGGATTTATGCATAGTAAAATTGTAATTGTAGATGGTGAAATTGCCTCCATAGGAACCGCAAATATGGATATGCGTAGCTTTCATCTAAATTTTGAAGTCAATGCTTTTTTATATGGTACGCCGAGCGTGAAGGAGCTTGTCCAAGACTTTGAAAATGATTTGCTCGTTTCAGAGGAAATCGATTTAGATCAATTTCAGAATCGGTCGATTTTTCTACGGGTTATTGAATCAACCTATCGCTTACTTTCTCCGCTTTTGTAAATTTTTTGCAAATAGCGGTTTTTTTATGTTTGGAAGTAGGAGCAGTGTCTATCTGTGTAGAAAAAGATAGATAACGAAAGGAGCGTGATAGATTGTTTATTGCGGTAAATGAAAAAGGGGAACGAATAAACGCCCTCCAGTTTTGCAAAGAAAATCTTCCTATTGTGAAGCAAAATGAACATTTCTTTTGTCCGATTTGCCAGCAACAAGTGCTTATGAAGATAGGGGAGAAGAACAAACCTCATTTCGCTCACAGACGAAACAACTGTCTTTTGCAGCAGGAACGTGAATCACCCTATCATCTGTATGGAAAGGAATTGCTTTATAACTGGTTTGTATCGCAAAATATGAATGTCGAGCTTGAGTCTTATATAAGCAGTATTAAACAGAGGCCCGATTTATTGCTCATATCAGGAAAAACTCGCGTAGCTGTTGAATTTCAATGTTCGATTATACAGCCTGATGAATTTGTGAAGCGTACGACTTCGTATTGGAACGAAGGAATACGAGTGTTGTGGATTTTAGGTGGAAACCAATTTAAACGTAACGGATCGAACTTTCTTCATACTACCTCGTTTCATACACTATTTACACAAGGAAATCCGCCTTTTCTGGTTTACTTTTGCCCAAATGCGGCCGCCTTTTATCGTTGTAGTCATATCACACCTTACTCTACCTCACAATCCTTCTCTCATATTCAATATCTTCCTGTAAAAACGACATCCATCCATTCTCTTTTGTCCCCATCCTTCATGCAACCTAATCATTTAGCAATACAATGGAATAAGAAAAAACGACGATGGCGAGAATCAGGTCTGTTCTCTATGCGTAATCACTCCCATTTTCTACGGTTTTTATATGAAAAGAGCATACCTCCGTCGCTTTTTCCCTCTGAGATTGCTGTTCCTCTTCCTTCTCTTGTTAGTATTCACACTCCCGCGCTTCTTTGGCAAAGCTATGTTCTTCTTGAAGAACTGGAAAGGCTTCAGATCGGGGAATCTTTCTCTTGGTTAACAATTTATGCGAGGTTAACAGCAAAGAAGAGATGGAAGCCAAGGCTATTACCATATTTTCCTCCAGCCTTTCCTAAGCTGGCTTTCATGGAATATGGACGATTTTTAGAACAATCAGGGATTATTCGCAGCCTATCACAAGTTTCATTTCAAAAGACTGCAAATGTCAGAATTCCTGTAACTTTAGAAGAAGCATTGAAATCCGACGATATAGCTATGCAGAGGGCGCTTTCGCTTTTTCAAGGGCAACCAGTAACATCATCTGAGAGAAAAAGGATATAATAGGAAGAGTACGAAGGGAAGTAGCAGGAATCCTGTTAGGCAAGGCGAAATATAGTATTGTGTTAGAAAAAGGAGGCTTTTTAGATGAGTGAACAACAAGTAACTAAGACATTGCCAAGTCGTAAAGATGCGGAAAAGCAATATACATGGCGATTAGAAGACATCTTTACGTCTGATCAGCAATGGGAGCAAGAGTTTTCTAATGTGAAAGATATATTACCAAAAGTAAATGATTTTAAGGGGAAACTCGGAAAATCTGCAAATGATTTGTTAGCTGTTTTTAAATTTGAAGATGAAGTCATGCTTCGTCTTGGTAAGCTGTATACATATGCTCATATGCGCTATGATGAAGATACAACGAATTCAGTGTATCAAGCATTGAATGATAGAGCTACAGGTCTTTACGCTCAAGCATCTAGCTTAATGGCATATATTGTTCCTGAAATCTTAGCGATTCCAGAAGAAACAGTTGCATCCTTTCTACAAGAAAATAATGATTTGAAGTTATATACACATGCTTTAGATGAAATTAATCGTCAGCGTCCGCATGTACTAACAGAAAGCGAAGAAGCTATTTTAGCTCAGGCGTCTGAAGTCCTTCGTAGTTCTAGTAATACGTTTGGTATGTTAAATAATGCCGATTTAAAGTTTCCAGAAATAAAAGATGAAGCGGGTAATCAAGTTGAAGTAACACATGGCCGCTATATTCAATTTTTAGAGAGTGATGATCGACGTGTTCGTGAGGATGCCTTTAAGGCTGTATACAGTACGTACGGTGCATACAAAAATACATTTTCAAGTACATTAAGCGGAGCTGTTAAGAAAAATAATTTCTATTCAAGCGTTCGTAAATACAGCTCTGCAAGAGAAGCTGCGCTTAGTAACAATAATATTCCTGAAAGTGTCTATGATCAGCTCGTAAACACGGTAAATGATAATCTTTCCTTGCTTCATCGTTATGTGGATATTCGAAAACGCGCCTTGGAGCTGGATGACATTCATATGTATGATTTGTATACACCGCTTGTGAAAGAAGTAAAAATGGAAGTTAAATATGAGGAAGCCAAGGAGACATTACTTAAGGCATTTACGGTGCTTGGTGATGAGTATGTAGCAATCTTACAGGATGCATTCGAAAATCGTTGGGTAGATGTGTATGAAAACCGTGGAAAACGAAGTGGTGCTTATTCTTCAGGAGCATATGGTACGAATCCTTATGTGTTAATGAACTGGCAAAATAATGTGAATAGTTTATTTACACTAGCTCATGAATTCGGACATTCGGTGCACAGCTACTATACACGAAACAATCAACCATATGTTTATGGTGACTATTCTATTTTCGTAGCAGAGGTTGCCTCTACATGTAATGAAGCGTTATTGAATGATTATTTATTAAAAACGACTGATGATAAAAAGAAACGCATTTATTTGCTAAATCACTATCTAGAAGGTTTCCGAGGCACCGTATTCCGTCAAACGATGTTTGCTGAATTTGAGCATCTTATTCATAAGAAGGCACAGGAAGGGCAAGCATTGACACCAGATTTCCTTACGCAGCTGTATTATGATTTAAATAAGAAATACTTTGGAGAAAATTTAGTTATTGATGAAGAAATTGGTTTGGAATGGGCCCGCATTCCGCATTTCTACTACGATTATTATGTATATCAATACGCAACAGGATATAGTGCCGCTACTGCATTATCCAAACAAATTTTAGACGAAGGGGAAACGGCAGTAGAACGTTATATTTCAAACTTCTTGAAGGCAGGAAGCTCAGATTATCCGATTGAAGTGTTAAAGAAGGCTGGCGTTGATATGACGTCTCCTGAACCTGTGAAAGAGGCTTTGCAAGTCTTTGAAGAAAAATTAAATGAATTTGAACAGCTTTTGTTTGAAAAGTAATAAAAAAAGGCTCTTTTCGCATAAATTGTTGTTTTTAGACTATACTTTGCCCGTTGATCTCCGCTCCAGGCACTTGCTTTCCGCGGGGAGGGAGGGGAGCCTCCTCGGCGTTACCGCCTGCGGGGTCTCCCACTTCCCTCTTTTCCCGCAGGAGTCAAGTGCCTTCCGCTCCAATCAACTCAGATAGATAAAATAAAAACATCTAATTAGCAACAAACATTACGAAAACAGCCTAAAAAAAGACGCAGATTGCGTCTTTTTTTTATTGGTTAGGAATAAAGACTAAAACCCTCGAAATCGTTTGTGTCCGTTTACGAGTGAGATAGAAAAAACAATGCTGGCAAATAATAGCGGGACGGCAAGTAGGATCGGAAAGAGCTGAAGTAAGGAAAGTAAGTATAACAGAAATACAAAACTGATTATTACAAGACTAATCAATATTTTTTGAATCATGTGTATATACCCCCTATTTACGCTTTTATAATATATTCATAGGGAAAAAGAGTTAGAATGTGACTTTTTTGTGAATTAAAAATAAAAACTGTTGTCATAATGAGTCGGATGCTGTAACATAATATCCGTGAACTAATTCACAAACAAACATATACCCCTTTGTTTGAACGTGAAATTTCTCCCATCCCCTTTAAAATTTTATAAGCCGTAAAAGAAACGACTCTGTTTTTAAACAGAGTCGTTTTCTTTTACGAGCATCCAATATATATCTTTTTCTGTCGAATATTGCGCGACTTTCCGTTTAAGTTGAAGTTTTTTTAGTTCCATTTCTGCTTCCACAACAGATAGCTCATAAATGGTAGCAATTTCATCTGTCGTCAAAAATTCAAATCGTTTTATCGTTTCTTCCATGGTAGGAAGAGGTTTTGGTAATAATTCTTCATTCATCATTTCCTTCAGCACTTGTGCGTATACTGTATATGAATAGATACCCGCTACTTTAACGCCTTCTTCATCAGAATTTGCTTGGAAAAATATAAGTGAAGGAACTTCTGTTATATGCATTTCATTTGTAAATTTTAAGTCGCATTGAAATGCTTTTGCTGCACTAGCCGAGTGTAAATCATGCGTGAATTCTTCAACGTCAATTCCACTATGTTTAGCGATGGAAATCAATATTTCACGATCCGGTACTTCTACGTGGTGCAAAAACAAATGCTCACGTAGCTTACGTAGAAAGATTGAACCTGCTTTTCTTCCCTGCAATTCAGCTGCTTTCACAGCAAAAGAACAAACATAAGGAGAAGAATCAAAATGGTACATATTGATTTTACCATCGCAAGAAAATCCGTGGAGACTTGACGTTTTTTCCCACACAAATCGAATATTAGCGGGTTTATTCCATGTGTGTGGATTGTAACAGGAAGATTCTGCTTTTCCTGTTAAAATATAACGAAGTGAAAAATAGTCACCATATTCGAGAATAAACTTAATAATAAGCGGCTCAATCGTCCAACAATCTCCGCAAAGAGGGTCGATAAATAGAAATGCTTCGATTGGCTTCTTTACACACCGGTGAAAAGGCATGGGTAGAACTTTGTCAGATTCTGGTTTGTTCATTATTCCTCACCTGTTTCAGGAGTATTGACCATATGCGTAGCAGTTAATTGCAAACGCTCCCTCACAAATTCTCGAATTGGTCCTTCTATTCCAACGTCATCTAGTGCACGTTCCATACAAGAAAGCCACGCATCTTTACGCTTAGGTGTAATTTCAAACCGAAGATGACGGGCACGAAGCATCGGATGACCATGCTCTGTCGTATAAAGAGCCGGTCCGCCGAAGTATTGTGTTAAAAACTGTTTTTGTTTGCGGGCTGTTTCCGTCAAGTCATTCGGAAAGATGGGAGCTAAATCTGGATGCTGACTCACGTACGAATAAAAGGTATCAACCAATGTTGCAAGGACGTGTTCGCCGCCAATTGCATCGAATGGTGTAATTGAATTTTGATTCATACTTGGCTACTCCTTCTTCCGTTTATATATCTATTTTTGTGCATATGGGTTTAGCGTTATTTAACAATCTATCCGGTAATTTTATACTGGAAATAGAAGATACCTATATTGTAGCAATAGTGTATCATATAGAGCAACTAAAGTGACCTGTTGTACTATAGCAGCATAAAGTTTGTGTACGGGGATAAGCTTCATGCCAATCCGAGAGGAAAGATTTACTTTATACTAGTTGACGTTTTTTTGTTTGGCAAGAAAAAAGCGTTGCACTTTGTTTTTAGTTGGACGTATAGGGATTTTGTAGTGTGATAGCAGTTGAAAAAAGGCTTCTGTTTTATATTCTTCATCTACTTCATATTCGAGTTCATAATCGTCTTCTTGAAAATAAAAGCTATGGTCAAAAACAAGTACTCCACCTTTATATTTGATTTCAGCACGTTCGGTCGTTAAACGGCCATAGTATGTAAGGGGAGTCGTGATATTCATACTCTTTAGAATCGTTGCCACTTGTCCTTCAACTATCTGTCCAGTTTCCATCATTTGCGCAGCTTCATCCTTTGTTAGTTCTTGATGTGTTTCTAATAATCCAATTGCAAGGGGCTGCTTTAATGTCAGTATATAGGTGTCGTGTTTGAACCGAATTCGAAGAGCACATCCATGATCTTTGATAGCCTGATCTTTTGTTTCAAAATAGTGATTTACTTGCTTTGTAAAGGTTGTAACGGAAAAAAATGCACAGAGTGTTTCAAATTCTTCTTTTGTAATTAAATTTTTCACTTCAATTTCAGTTTCTTGACTCATCGGTATTCTCTCCTTCTTTTGGTTCTTATTATCCCTTTTCACGTAAATTGATTCAATGTTTTATTTGTAATCTACTCTGTTATGTTACAATAAATATGCATGATGCAGTTGGAATTATTGGAGGCAATGATACATGCACAAACAAATTATAATTAGCAGTGCCGAATGGATTGAAGATCGTCTTATCCTTTCCACTGAATATACAGATTTTGTTTTAGACGAGTGGAAGCCGCATGAACATATGCTAGTAGATTCTAATCATCTTACATTTTTATATATGTTAGAAAGTGAAGAGGATTATTGCTATGTGGCGATTCCGCATACGTATTGGGAATTTTGTAAAACGCTGATGGTAAAGCAGAAGAAGGCATACATAAGATTGGATGGAAAAGAACTTGAGCTAAAGATGATGAAAGAAGAACTGCAGTATTTAATTCGAAATATTGAAGGTAACGCAAATTATGGGGAGACACTCGTGAAGACGGTAGAGGAAATTTTTCTGTAGTCTATTCAGAAGAGGAAGACGAGTGAGAATGAAGGATCAAACTTTAATGTTCGGAAGTAAAGGAACTGCCAATCATTAAAGCGGGATTATGTATTGGATGGTGGTAATTATGCGCAATTGGGAAGAATTTTTAGCGCCTTATGAACAAGCAGTATCAGAATTAAAGGTTAAATTAAAAGGAATGCGCTCGCAGTTTGAAATGAGTACGAAGCATTCTCCTATTGAGTTTGTAACGGGAAGAGTTAAATCCGAAGCAAGCATTCTTGATAAGGCAGTGAAACGAAATATTTCTCTCGATAAATTGGAAGAAGAGATGCAGGATATAGCTGGTCTTCGTATGATGTGCCAATTTGTTGATGACATAAAGCCTATTGTAGAGATTTTACGTAGACGAAATGACTTTGAAATAGTGGAAGAGCGAGATTATGTGACGCAGAATAAGGAAAGTGGTTATCGCTCGTATCATGTCGTTGTGGAATACCCGGTACAAACGATTCAAGGAGAAAAGAAAGTACTCGTTGAAATTCAAATTCGAACGTTAGCGATGAATTTTTGGGCAACGATTGAGCATTCCTTAAATTATAAGTATAAAGGGAATTTTCCAACAGACATTCGGGAACGCTTGCAGCGTGCAGCAGAAGCGGCCTTTCGACTTGATGAAGAGATGTCATCCATACGTATTGAAATACAAGAAGCACAAAAGGTTTTCTCTCGAAAAACAGAGTTAGAATAATAAAATTTAAAGGGTGTTGTAGATGAATTTTGCAATCACATCAAAGGGAGATCAAGCGTCAAATGAGCTTGCGGATAAAATGCGGCATTATTTGGAGGATTTTGGATTTGTAAGCAATGAAGAAGAACCCGATATTGTGATTTCTGTTGGTGGGGACGGGACATTACTTTATGCCTTTCACCGATATTGTGAACGGCTAGATAAGACGGCTTTTGTAGGCGTTCATACGGGACATCTCGGCTTTTATGCCGATTGGCTTCCAAGCGAAGTAGAAAAACTGGTTATCGCGGTTGCGAAAACGCCTTATCACGTAGTGGAATACCCTCTTCTTGAAGTGATTGTTCGCTATTTAGATGGTAGCAAGGAATCACAATATTTGGCTTTAAACGAAGCGACAGTGAGACGTCCAGATGGTACGCTTGTGGTGGATGTAGAAATTCGTGGGGATTATTTTGAAACGTTTCGGGGAGATGGCTTGTGTGTTTCCACTCCATCAGGTAGTACGGCCTATAACAAAGCATTAGGGGGAGCAATCATTCATCCGTCCCTTGAAGCTTTGCAAATAACGGAAATGGCATCCATAAATAATCGGGTGTTCCGAACCGTAGGCTCTCCCCTTGTTCTTCCGAAACATCACACATGTGTGATAAAACCGGTGACCCATATGGATTTGCAAATAAGCATTGACCATTTAAGTATTTTTCATGAAGATGTAAAATCGATTCAATACCGCGTTGCACAGCAAAAGGTGCGATTCGTTCGTTACCGTCCGTTTCCGTTTTGGAAGCGGGTACGTGACTCATTTGTAGCAGATCGATAGGAGATAGTATGATCGTATTAAAATGGAATATTACAGAGCAAGAAGCAGGCATACTCGTTCGTGAATTTCTGCGATCAAAAGGGATTTCAAGAGCAGCTCTTACGGATATTAAATTTCATGGTGGGAACATTACCGTGGGTGGTGAACAAGTAACGGTTCGTCATATGTTACAAGCACGCGAACTGCTGCAAGTTACATTTCCGCCTGAACAGCGTAGTGAAGGGATGGAGAGCGAATCGATTCCCCTTCACATCGTGTATGAAGATGAGTACGTGCTAGTTATTAACAAAAGGCCAAATATGTCATCCATTCCTTCTCGCGAACATCCACATGGAACGGTAGCAAACGCTTTGCTGCACCATTATGATCAGCAACATTTAGCGAGTACGGTACATATTGTGACAAGGCTGGACCGGGATACTTCAGGGCTTATGCTCATCGCAAAAAATCGTTTCATTCATCATGCCTTTGCACAGCAACAGCAAATAAAATCGATTGTAAGAACGTATGAAGCACTCGTTCATGGCGTTGTGTCGGAGGATGTGGGTACTATCTGTGCACCGATTGCGAGAAAAGGAGAGAGCATCATTGAACGAATGGTTTCTCCGTCAGGACAGCAGGCAATTACACATTTTCGCGTCATTGAACGATTGCCAAACAGTACACGGGTTGCACTCCGGCTTGAAACTGGTCGAACCCATCAAATTCGTGTACATATGGCACACATTGGTCATCCTCTCGTTGGTGATGATCTGTACGGGGGCGATAGAAAGTTGATTAACAGACAAGCACTTCATAGTACATCTCTTACGTTTTATCATCCTATGCTGAATAAAATGCTATCTTTTACTTGTTTGGTTCCTGTAGATATGCAAGCAGCAATAGAAAAAGAGCGAGCTACGAAGTAGGTCGCTCTTCTTAATCAAATTGACGAAATTTCTCTTGTACAAAGGGCATGGAGGAGGGAACACTTACCGTCTTCATTTCGGGATAACGAAGGGCGGTTAGCATTCCCCCAAAAACAGCTCCTGTATCGATGTTTACACTATGATTCATAAAGCGAGGTTTCAGAACTGGGGTATGGCCGTATACAATCCATGCACCGCCATTATAGGATTTAGCCCAATCTCCTCGAACGGGAGAACCGTCCTTATGCTTTTTCCCAGAAATATCGCCATAAAGGACAAATGTTTTTACCTCATTATCTCTTCGACCAATAAATTCTTCTTTCATTCCCGCATGACAAACGATTAGTTGTCCATCATCAAGCAGATGATAAAGAGGAGATTGCTTATACAACTGGAGAAACTTATTTCGAATATCGTCTTGTTCCTTAGAGGAAAGCGTCATATATTCATCGACAGTTGTCTCCAGTCCATGCTTAACTTGTACATTCCGTCCTAAAAAATAACGATATAATTTATTACAATGGTTACCTGGTACATACTGTGCAACTTTATGATTTATGACAAGACGATAAATGATGTCTACCATTCGTAAGGAATCGGGTCCACGATCGGTAATATCTCCTACAAATACAAGTTGGCGTCCCTCTGGATGAATGGGAATCTTGTTTGTCCATTCATAGCCAAGCATCTTGGTCAGAATCAGGAATTCGTTATAACATCCGTGAATATCTCCAATTATATCGTAATATACCTTCATTCCGTCCGCTTCCTTTCACTATATATGAGCACACTTACTTCTAACGATTTCATCACCATAAATATATATAAGTAGTAAGAGGAAAGCAACATAACATTTCTCATTTGCAGGGTATGAGAAATATGGTACACTATTTTATAGTATCAGGTGCTAATAACTAGTGTTATATATAATAGGAGGATGACAGAATGACTCTTCTCAACTTAAAAGGGAAAAATATCGTCGTGATGGGTGTTGCGAATCAAAGAAGTATTGCCTGGGGAATAGCACGTTCTCTTCACGAGGCAGGTGCAAACTTGATTTTTACATACGCTAGAGAACGAATGGCACAAAATGTACGTGATTTAGCAGAAACATTGGAAGGTCAACATTCACATATTCTTCAGTGCGATGTAACGAGTGATGAGGATATTGCCCGTTGTTTTACGGAAATTAAAGAAAAAGTTGGAACAATCCATGGTGTTGCACATTGTATCGCCTACGCAAATAAAGAAGATTTAAAAGGAGAGTTTGTCGACACATCTCGTGATGGCTTTAAACTTTCGCTAGATATTAGTGCATACTCATTAACGGCTGTTGCAAAAGCAGCAAAGGAATTGATGACTGAAGGCGGAAGCATTGTAACACTAACGTATCTTGGCGGCGAACGTGTCGTGAAAAACTACAATTTAATGGGTGTTGCAAAAGCTGCACTTGATGCAAGTGTAAGATACTTAGCAAATGATTTAGGTCAGCATAATATTCGCGTCAATGCCATCTCTGCAGGTCCAATCCGTACGCTTTCTTCAAAAGGGATTGGAGAATTTAATAGTATTCTAAAAGAAATTGAAGAAAAAACACCGCTTCGTCGCAATGTTACACAAGAAGAAGTGGGCGATGCAGCAACCTTTATGTTTAGTGATATGTCTCGTGGTATTACGGGAGAGAACTTGCATGTTGACTCTGGTTACCATATTTTAGGATAAAATGAATTTGGTTTGAAGCAATCGGCATGAAGAAGCCGATTGCCTTTTTTTATTGCTTAAATATAAATTGATAACGAGGATAGGCTGTCACCAATTTATGTAAGTATAAATATATTGAGTAGTGAGATTTAAAATACGGAAAAATTTAAAAAGATTTAATGAGGTGAAAAAGTTTGGTGAAAAAGGCTGTTATACCGGCAGCGGGATATGGAACAAGAAATCTTCCTATTACTAAGGTCTTACCAAAAGAAATGTTTCCGATATGTGGACGGCCAGCCATTGATTATATTGTGCAAGAAGCTGTGGAAGCAGGAATCGAAGAAATCTTAATTATATTATCTCGTTCGAAAACAATGATTATGGATTATTTTGATCGATCTTTAGAGTTAGAAACATACCTAATACAATCTAATAAATCAGAATTACTACCATTACTGAAGCAACCAAATGTCCATATTCAATTTAGTAGGCAATCCTATGCAAAGGGATTAGGAGATGCCATTCGCTTAGCAGAGAGATTTGTAGGAAATGAGCCATTTGCAGTGTTACTGCCTGATCAACTATTTATAAATGAAACAACAAACGCACTCCAAACATTAATTGCAACCTACAAGCAACATAAAGAAAATATTATTGGTGTAAAGACTGTGAAACAAGAAGATTTAAAGCTATATGGCGTAATAGAAGGAACGCAACTTTCCGAAGGATTATATACTATTACGAATATTATGGAAAAGCCTCAACATTTTCCCCCCTCAAATCTAGCTGTAATGGGTCGTTATATATTCACCCCTGATCTTTTCCCTTTTTTACATCAAACATCTCCAGGTGTTGGAAATGAGATTCAATTAACGGATGCCATTCAAGATATGCTTGCTGTGCATTCATACAAGGCGCAAGTGCTTGATATGGATTGTTATGACTTAGGTAAGGAAGAAGAATACATGGCATTGTTGCATTATATGTTCAAACCCCAATAAGTTTTATTGTAGTTGGTAAGGAGGAGCAGATGAACATCTTAGTTGTTGGTACAGGTTATGTTGGCACTACGACGTCTTTACTTTTCGCACAACTTGGTCACAAAGTTACGGGCCATGATATAGATGTCAAAAAAATTGAGCATTTACAAACAGGAAAGCTTCATTTTTATGAAGCTGGACTTGAAGACTTATTAAAGCAACAATTGAAGCAAAAAAATATTTCATTTACCACGAATATTGAAGAAGGAATTATAAATAACGATATGATTTATATTTGTGTAGGTACACCGCAACAAGAAGACGGTAGCGCAAATTTAATGTATATCGAACAAGTGGCTAAATCAATTGGAACATGGATGAATGGATATAAAACAATTGTAACAAAAAGTACAGTTCCTGTAGGTACGGCAGAAAAAATAACAGGTTGGATTAAGGAATCTCAAGAAAAATCACATGAATTTGATGTTGTATCCAATCCTGAATTTTTACGAGAAGGATCAGCACTCTATGATGCACTACATCCTGATCGTATTGTAGTGGGAGCTTCTACCGAAAGGGCGTTTCAAAAAATGAGAGAGCTTTTTGGTGAAGTTATGTGTCCATATTTGGAGACAACAACTAGGTCATCAGAATTAATTAAATATGCAGCTAATTCTTTTTTAGCATTAAAAATCTCATATAGTAATGAATTAGCAAGATTATGTGATCAGTTGAATATAAATGTTACAGATGTAGCAAAAGGAATGGGATTAGATAAACGGATTGGAACGAGTTTTTTAGGTGCAGGAATCGGGTATGGGGGGTCTTGTTTTCCAAAAGATGTAAATTCGTTATTGGATACAGCGCAGTCCTATTCTGTTCCATTAACAATTTTAAAAAGTGCCATAGAGGTGAATCAGACACAGCCTTTTTATGTTTTAGAGCGGATGGAGCATGTAGTAGGGGGTTGGAAGGGGAAAACGATTGCAGTGCTTGGATTATCCTTTAAAGCTGATACAGATGACATGAGAGAGTCTCCTTCTTTACGTATTGTAGAATTCTTATTTAAACAAGGAGTAACTGTAAAAGTTCATGATCCTGTTGCAAACCTTATGTCGGAGAAAGTAAATCAATATGAAAGTATAGAAGAAACTGTTTCAGATGCAGATGCTGCTTTTATTTGTACGGATTGGTTGGAGTATAAGAAATTTGCATGGGAATCTGTAAAAGAGAAAATGAAACAATCTATTATTTTGGATGGACGCAACTGCTTAAATGCTGAAGAACTGAAGCGTTTAGGATTTACTTATACAGGTGTTTCCAATTTTTAATTTCTATGACCTTATTTTATAACTATATGTAATAGGAGGGAGGTGACCATATGATACTGGTTCTGGGAGGAGCCGGCTATATAGGCAGCCATGCTGTAAAAGAATTATTAGATAAAGGATATCCTGTTTTGGTGTTAGATAATTTTTCAACAGGGCATAGATGGTTACTAGACGAAAGGGCCATATTTATTGAGGGAAATATAGGAGACTTTACTTTGTTGGAACATATTTTTACACAATACAAAATTGAGGCAGTTATTCATTTTGCAGCAAGTTGTATAGTTAGCGAATCTATGTTCAATCCTCTTCAGTATTATGAGAATAATGTTTGTAATTCTTTTGTTCTATTAAAAGCTATGATCAAGCATAATGTTAAGAAAATTATTTTTTCCTCTACTTGTGCTACCTACGGTTTATCAGAGAATGAATATTTAGTTGAAGAATCTACTACATTTCCTATTAATCCATACGGGCGTTCAAAGTTAATGGTTGAACAAATGATACAGGATTGCTTTAAGACCTATGGGTTAGATTATATTATTCTTCGTTACTTTAATGTAGCTGGAGCTGATTTCACAGGTGAAATTGGTGAATATCATAATCCTGAAACACATCTTATTCCTAATATCCTCTTTCACCTACTAGGAAAATCTAAACATATATCTGTATTCGGAGATGATTTCAATACTTTTGATGGAACAAGTATACGTGATTACATTCATGTTCTTGATTTGGTAGAGGCCCATATATTATCTTTACAAAAATTGTTACATTCTTCACCTGTGGGAAGGGTTTACAACGTAGGTAACCATAAAGGGTATTCTGTCAAACAGATTATTGAACAGTGTGAGAGATTAACCATGAAGAAGGCTAACGTAGTATACGAGAGAAGAAGAGATGGAGAACCTCCTTATTTGGTTGCATCTGCCCAAAAAATTTATGAGGAACTAGGTTGGGTTCCTAAATATTCTTTAGAAGACATGATTCGTTCCGCATGGAAATGTTATAAGGAAAATCCGAATAAATATAAAAACTGAGAAATTTATTTGAAAAAAGTATTTGAATCAAAATGAGGTGTCATTAATTATGAATCTATCCAACTTAGAAAGACACCCTCCCTATAAAAAAGATTGATCATTTAAAACAAAGTTCGATTATTTAAAATAAAGATTGATCATTTATAATAAAGTTTGATTAAAAATCTTGTGTTGATATACAGGATTTTTTCTTATTCCACAATAGGGCCAGATTGTTGAAGAATGTTTTTAATGATATTGGAGATTTATGTAAAAAGCATGTTGAGTATTGTGAAAGTTTTCACTTAACGGGGCAGGTAGTTCAACAGCGTCCATAAAATATGATTTTTTTCTCAAAATAAATTAGACCATGTTCTTGAAGGTATTTTTATTACTACCAAAATTGTCATGGGTTCAATCCAAAGGATTTTTGCAATAAAATTGGCATTTATACATAGACAAGTAGACAAGTATACAGTCTCTTAAAATCTAGTTGAATAAAATATAGAGAACAAATGCTTAACAAGTCTTTGTTTTCTAATTTTCTATATACCCTATACCAAGGAGGTGAATAATTTTGTCGTTTCCTAATATTCCTAATATGACGCCTGCTATTTCGATTAGTGTTGGACAGACTGTTCCATTGCTTTTGGCTTCTATTGCCCTTGAGGAATTATCTCTTGCCCACATCATGAACGCTGAGGCGGAGAAGCTTCAATTTATTCTAGGAACATTAGATGGCACAGGAGTTACGTTTTCTCCGCCAGAGGTTTCAGTAGGTGATCTTCGTGATGTCAATGTAAGTGTTGTAAGAACCCTTCGTGATGTCATTAAAAAGGAAATGCTTCTGGAGTTTAAATTTGAAAATGTCTTAGACCTCATTTCGACCCTACCGACTCCCCCAACTCATATTTTGGCAATAGGTGGAGAACTAAATGGTAGCGCGATTAGCAATGTAGATATATTCTTTTGTGAACAGAATACATGGCAAACTCGTGCTCCCTTGCTAGAACCTCTTGATGCACTTGCAGGAGGATTGATGCCAAATGGAAAGGTCATAGTCAGCCATGGTTTTACTCCTGCTCCTTTTACTGCAACAAATAGGGCAGAATTTTTTGATCCCGCCACGAACACATGGACGTTTGCTCCTAGTGCCAACGTAGCTCGTGGTTCTTTAGGTGGAGATGTGCTAAACGGTATATTTTATGCCGTAGGCGGCAACACAGGACTTGCTCCGGCTGATCAACTTGCTACCGTTGAAGCATTTAATGGTACTGCTTGGTCAATGGTTCAGTCACTCCCTTCCGCAAAATCTGAGCTGGCTGTTGTGTCATTGAATGGATTGCTGCATGCAATTGGTGGTTTTGACGGAACAAGTGAACTTGCAAACCATGATGCTTATGATCCAACTACAAACCTTTGGTCCCCTAGAGCACCGTTGCCACAACCAAGAGCATTCCCTTCTGCTGCAGTATTTAACGAAAAAATCTATGTGTTTGGTGGGCGGGTATCTGGTACAGCTACTAACACCGTGTTCATCTATGATCCAACCACAGATACCTGGTCTACAGGTGCATCCATGCCAACAAGTCGTTGGGGTACTGCTGCTTGTGTTTGTGATTCAGAAATTTTTGTAATGGGTGGATTTAATCCTAATTTGTCTCCTTCGTATTTAAACATTGTAGAAGCTTATAACCCAGTTACTAATACATGGCGTACGAATGTTGCACCAATGCCAACTGCACGGGCTCTCTTTCCATGTGTATCTGTTTAGCTTAAAATAGATTTTTTTAGCTGATTATCCGACAGAAAAAACCTTGACCAAATTGGTTAAGGTTTATTAATTTTTATCTTTCATCAACAAAAGTTCCTGTCATATTCCAACTTTTTCTCTACTTTTTCTAATGAATTTTGTCTAGATAAGTTTGTGAAATATTGTACTTAAGCCAAAGGGGGCGTTAGTAAAATAACTGAGGAGCCCACTGATGCAGCTCCTTCGTGTTATTCAATCTTCAACAATCGGGCGCAATTTGTGGAGCAACACGATTATGAAATGATCCAACTTTATTTTAAAGCAACACCAATCCGTTCGTGGATGCCATAAATGGAATACCTCTCTGCCTAGTTTTATATAGTTTCCACATAATGTTTCTAAAGCATGGACAAAGGCATCATCATCACCACCCCAACCAATAAATCTTTCGTCAAAACCGCCTGCAACTATGAAAGTATTACGTGACATAACGGACAGTTTGCCAGCAAAACGATCATAATAACTATCTACATAGTAGTTGTTTATGGAAGTGTTTAATGGCCAGTTTGGTTGAGTCTCCAACAATGAATTTGTATTTTCTGGTGATAGATTTACTACATTACGGAATGGGATAACCTATTTGTAACTGTGTAATAGATTTATGGCTTCAAGAAGTATGGATGGGCTAAAAATAATATCTCCGTCTACTAAAACAAAGTTCAGCATCAGGCATGGCTGTTTCATAAAATTTTATTATCCATCTGAATGCGATATCTCTTGCTCCGTTATCCGGCTGACACTGTAAAAGTATGGAAATGTTTTTCACTACACTAATCCTTAGAATGATTTCTTTCGCATTTTTTTCAAATATTTAATCACTGTTATAGGCGTGGATAATCTATTATTTGAAATAATATTATATGTTGATTTTTTTAATTGTGTAGCCTTTATGAAGCATGTTTCTCTACAATGATGCTATTATTATATGAAATTTGTTGCATAATGTGTGGGCAAAACAGATTGAAACAAATGAGAGAGCCATAGAGGTATCGTACTTATGACTGTTAATATGTAGCAATAAAAAATTCGGAAATATAATCAACTAGCAAAATTCTGTAATCAGCTGAATATATATGTAGGAGTAATTGTTCATGATTTAATTTGACGGTGATTTTGTTAGATTTTCAAGTGAAATATTCTTTTTTAGGAGAATAATATGAAGAAAATCAGAAAACCACCAACGGGTGTATATACAACAATACAAGAATGGAAACTAAATATGAACAAGTTAGAAGAGAAATATATAGAATATGGAGGTGTAGATCCGCAAGGTATAGATTTTCCTAAAGCAATATATGATGAGCCGCATCATGTTTTTATTCAAGAAAGGAAGAAACCATACTTTCCATCACATATGATGGTGTTAAAAAATGCTAGGGTTTGTGGAGTAAGCGGAACTGTTATAACGCGTGATAATAACTTGTTATCTGAAGTATCTTTTGAATTTGGAAAGAAGCCGCAAAATCATTCTATTTTTACTTACAATAAGCTACCAAGAATTAGTGGGGATTTAGATCAAGTAGCACTTCTTTCCTTTTGTCAGCCTTATAATTATTACCATTGGATGTTCGATATTTTACCTCGTTTATATATACTCAGAGAAAGCCATTTGGATTTTCAAAGAATAATTATTAATCCATTACGAGTTCCTTTTCAGTATGAAACTCTGCACATGTTAGGTATACATGATAGCAGCTTAGTGGCATGTCATCAGAACTTGCATGTGAAAGTGAATCAGCTACAGATTCCTTTCTTACCAAGCTATTTGGGTTACATGCCTAAGTGGGCATGTGAGTTCTTACGAAATGAACTTTTAAAATATCGTGAAGAAAGACAAGGGTATGAGCGTCTTTATATAAGCAGAGAATCCATGTGTCGTAAGGTAGCAAATGAAAATGAAGTTATAGAATTCCTTGGAAGATATGGATTTAAGAAAATTACATTGGAAAATATGTCAGTTAAAGAGCAAATCAGTCTATTTTCGTCAGCAGAAGTGGTTATTTCTCCACATGGAGCTGCTCTTGCCAATTTGGTTTTCTGTAAACCAGGAACAAAGGTGATTGAGTTGTTTCCAGGGACCTATATACATCCACATTATAGGGTACTAAGTTACCATATAGATTTAAATTACCACTATTTAGTAGGAAAAGGTGTGAGACCAATGTTTGAATCAGGACTTCTATTTCCGTTAGCAATCTGTGATCATATCGAAATAAAACTTGAAGATTTATTTAAAACATTACAATTAGCAAATGTTTTATAAGATTCCTTTTCGTTGGATTAAATATGTAGCCGTGAGGGAGGCTTTATATGCTGATAACTGTAGTAACAGCTGTGTACAATGGAGAACAGTACCTGCAAGAGTGTATCGATAGTATATTGAATCAAACATATTCGTACTTTGAATATATGATTGTAAATGATGGATCTACAGATAACACAAGAAAAATATTAGATTCTATTCAGGATACTAGAGTAAAGGTTGTCCATTTAGAAAAAAATCAGGGAGCAGCTGCTTGTCTTAACCTCGGAATAGAAAAAGCAACTGGGGATTGGATTGCGATTCAAGATGCTGATGATATAAGCATGCCTACCAGACTACAGGAACAAATTCAATATTTACGTAATAATCCTGGAGCTGTAGGTGTCGGTTCGTATGTTGAATGTATTCCTGGAAAGAACTTTGTGCATGAAAGTATTCTCAGATGGAATACTGAATATTTTAATGTAACCCTTACTAAAAAAGAAATATATGAATCTAGGTTATATAGATGTTATTTATGTCATGGAAGCGCAATATTTTCAAAGGCTGCTTTTCATAAGGTGGGGGGATATAATACCAAATTCAAAATCACTTATGATTATAATTTATGGACGCGTCTATTTGAAATTGCACCTATTGAGAAGATACCTAAGGTTCTGTATCAATATCGTATTGTACATGATTCTCTTAGTCATTCAAATTTGATTGAATTTTCTATCGAATCCACATTAGCTGTTTTAACAAGGGTTCAAGAAATAATTTATGCCAGAACAAATCGCAATCCAAACTGTATTTTAGCAACTTCAGAAGAAAAATGCCGTTTTTTTGAACAATATATTTTACCAAGAATTGATATTCATATACATGAATTCATATATAATCGCTCTAAATTTAAAAAGAAAGAAATAAATAAATTAATAAAACAAGGCAAGATTGATGCAATTATTACAATGAGTGATACAATCTCGGAACAATTTCTAAGGATTCTAGTTCAAAAGAGGTTAAAAATAGAGAAGGAATTTTTTAAAATCAACTAATAGGTGTACAAAGATCAAGAGTCTATGTTCATGCCTTACCTAGTTTCTGTAACTAGTAATGGGGTTATTAAAAAAGGTTCCTAAATTATTTAAGATATCTTTTTAAAAGAAACCAATATTTTTGATATTCTTCTTGAAGGGGAGTAATACCATTCCAAGGCTTTATATTCGTATTATAATGAATAATTGCTGGTTTCATTACTAAGTGGCTCATACGAAATACTTGAAAGTTCCATTTATAATGTAGTTTAAGCCACTTATCATGAAGGATAGCATTTAACGCATCTTGGTCACCCCATAAGATTCTGTCAGGGTTATCCTTGATAAATTGAAGAACTTTATTTGATATATGATGGTTTCTCCACTTTTCAAGATTGATTAACATCACACCAGAATTAAAATGACCTGAACATGCAGGAAAAAGAAGATCTGTATATCTATTTTCACCATTCGGATCTTCAACAGCAGCAATGAAATAAGGATCAATATCTATGTTCCATAATTTTGTAATGTCATCTTTTATGATTAAATCGCAGTCTAAATACAAGACCTTTGGAATGGCACTATCGAGAAGATCAGGTATAGAAATACGATAATAACTCTCCTTACTAACATGTTCCCAAGCATTACAGTTTTGGTATAAAGATTCATTTACTGATAAATATTTCAGGGTAGGTTTAAATCTAGATAAAGCTTTTTTTAATATCAATTTATTTTTAGGGGAAATATTACCGTCAATAATGTAAATGTTCACTAGATTTTTTGAAGTAATGTGATCGTAGAGAGAATATAACATTGTTACTAACGGTTTAAAATAGTTATTATTTGTAGCTACCACAATATGAATTTCTTCCAAAATCATCACCCACCTTCTATTGCTTGCTTAGTTATTGACTTTAGCTCATTATTTTATTTTTTTTAGAAGAATGATTCCGTTCCAATAAGTAGGATGACTATCGTGATAGGTGGGTATGTCTGCTAATACTTGATATTTATTTTTGCTACTGGACAAGAAACTAAAGGTTGCTTTACGTACTTGCTCCCAATTTGTATCATCAATCATTATTAGACAGTCCTCACCGAAAAAGGGCTCTGCCACTTGTAAACCTTTTAATTGGTTTTCATAGCTGTGCTCTCCATCATATATATAGAAGCCAATTTCACCTTTATGAATATGTGAAAAGTAATCTATATAATCCATTTCATAGAATAAATGGTTTTTGCTATTATAGGAATGAAATCGTTGGAGAAATTCTTCGCGAGGACCACCAAATTCTGAAAAATTATCAATACCTATACATTTCTTTGAAGGATTATTTACTACACCTGATAAAAAGGTAAAACCATGCCAAACTCCTACGTTTACAAAATATTGATTTTCTTTCATTTGTGAAACAATTTTATTAATAATGGTGCCAATTGTGAACGTAGACATCTTGGGTATACTACAAAGATTATAAATGGATTGTAAGTATTTATTGTCTTCAGGAAGAACGGTATTTAGCATCTCTAATGCGGTTCTGTCTGACTCTACAGGTGTGTTAGGCTTAATATACTGAAAGGAAATATTAGAAAGGTACGTTTCAATATTCATGTAAGACCTCCTACTGAATTAAAAAATGATTGTAATGAAAGGAAGAATAGCATATTACAAATCTCATAACATTCACGGATTGTTATTCTATATGATTTACTTGACCTTTTTGGATGTATGTCTGAATAGTAAGTTGTAAACCTGATTCCAATGTGATGTTTGGCGACCATTTAAGAATTTTCCATGCTTTCCCAATATCTGGTCTACGCTGCTTTGGATCATCCTGAGGAAGGGGATGATACGTAATCTTACTCTGCGAATTTGTTAACTTCTTCACCATATGAGCCACATCAAGAATGGTATATTCAACAGGATTCCCAATATTAATAATTTCTCCGTTTGCCTCATTTTTTTCCATCAATAACATAAGTCCGCGTATTGTATCCGTTACATAACAAAACGAACGAGTTTGCTTACCATCTCCATATACGGTTATATCAGCACATGTTAAGGCTTGGGTAACAAAATTAGATATAACCCTTCCATCATCATTTCGAAGCCCCGCGGAGTACGTATTAAACAACCTGGCTACTTTTACGGGAATATGATATAGAGTGTAGTATAAATAACAAAGAACCTCTCCCATACGTTTTGCTTCATCATAGCAAGCACGAGGGCCCCATGTATTTACATTTCCTCTGTAGATTTCGGGTTGCGGGTGTACATCGGGATCTCCGTAAGCTTCGCTTGTGCTCGTATATACGAGCTTAGCACCAGTTTGCTTTGCTAACTCTAACATATTTTTTGTTCCTTGGATGTTTGTGTCGATCGTGTCAAAGGGAATCGATTGATAGAATTTTGGCGAGGCAGGAGAGGCTAGATGATAAATCTCATGTACCTTGTTTATATCATCCAGATGTAATACATCTGATTTTGCTACATCGCAATGAATAAATCGAAATGTATTTAAAGGGAGTAAATGATCAATATTTTTCATTGTTCCTGTGGATAAATTATCGAGACCAATGACCGTGATTTCGGAATTGCGCAGGAGTACTGTTGCTAAATGAGAACCGAGAAATCCTGCAACTCCCGTAATGAGAACGGTTTTTTTCAAGGGGTTCACCTCAATATTTGAAAAGAATTCTAATTCTACTATATGGAATTTATTTTGGAATGTGTGGGCGATTGCATACTATCTTACATAAGGGAATAAGATGAAATAACTGCGTTTTCGTTTTTAAAAAGGGGGTGATTGGTTGTTCAGCATTATTGCATGCACAAACCGACAATATGCCATGCAAAACGTTTTTAAAAACTATGAACGCCAGCTATTTAAAGAGAAGGAATTAATCATTGTATTGAATAACGATCAAATGGATGTGAATCGATGGAAACAAGAGGCTGCGCTCTACCCGAATGTTACAGTCCTTCAACAACCGGAGCATGTGACGCTTGGAGAATGCTATAACATAGCTATACCTCAAGCTAAGTATCCATATATCGTTAAGTTTGATGATGATGACTACTATTCTGCATACTATCTAGTAGAAGCAGCGAAAGGATTCCGAGATAGCGATGCTGCTGTTGTTGGAAAAAGCACGGTTTTTATCTACTATTTACGTTATAAGCTTCTTACGCTATTTAATGAAAATAAAGAATTTGTCTATGTTCGTAATCAAAAAGAGTTAGCTACGAACTATTTAGTAGGTGCTACTCTACTATTTCGAAAGGATATTTTTCCTACTGTTTCATTCGAAGCTATCAATGTAGGCGAGGATACTAGATTTTTAGAAGCTTGTTTACAAAGCAATCTACTATTGTATGGCACATCACGCTATAACTACGTGTATATGCGGTATCCCAATAAATCTCATCATACCTCAACATTTTGGGAATACAAGCTGCTAGAAAAGTCGAATCGCGTTGGTTTGATGAACGATTTTCAAGATGCAATCATTCGTCCAGTTTAAGAGTAAAAAGAAAGAATAAGAACTATAACTTTAGAGTGAATCATAGATTGTTTGTAGAGTGGATAGATCATGTCTGGGGGGAAAAACATGGGTAAGAAAAGTCAACTCGAGCAAGAACCTCTTTTGTACATTGCGAACACGCAGGTTCAAAAAGCAAGAATTTTCATGCAGCAGTCATTTATTATAAAGTCAGATAAACAACAAGTAAGAGAAGAACCAACTGAGCAAGTTGAGTCTTTACTTCAAGAGCAAGAGATACAGGATGATAAAAATGAACGAAACGATACAAAAAACGATGTGGTGAGTGCACTAGAAGAAACGCTAGAAGAAACGTTAGAAGAAACGTTAGAAGAAACGTTAGAAGAAACGTTAGAAGAAACGCTAGAGCAAACGGAAAAGAGACAAGAAGCCGAAGAGACGATCAGAAAATCATTTAAAGATCTAGATAATAAACAGAAGATTTATTATCTCTTAAATCGCCCGCATTATATTCCGGCTGTATTGTGTGAGTGTAAAACCCATACAGGAATGTATATTGGATATTTGAAAAGCTTTGAAAATCAAATCGTAACATTACGAGCTTATAATCATTTATCGGTTATAAAAATTCCATTCACAGACATTGTATCCATTCAAATGAGAATGGCATAGAATTTCTCTTTGCATACGATTTTTGTAGCGTATGTAAAAGAGCGGTAGAAATCTCCTACCGCTCATCATAGTTTGTGTGGTTTACATTAAACTCCAGGGATAAATGTATCCTCAATACATGCAATAGCGATGAAAGCATTTAAATCTACAATGAGGCATTGGGAAGTTGCGGTAAACTCACAAATACCCATGTTTTTTTGTTCTTTTTTCAATACTCGGAGCACTGCGCAGCAGTCCTCAACACTCTCTACGCGGAAGAATTGTGATGAATCCGTATCACAACCTTCAGTTAAGAATTCCGCATAAAATAATTCTCCTTCTTTTGTGTATAAAGAGAATACTCTTGTATTAGGTGTTAGGCCGTTTGTGGATGCGCCAAGCACGGGGTTTAAGCAATTGGTAGTGCAGCCTGGATCTGTATTTACATCTTGAATTTCATTGATGAATTTTACAACATCGCAAACGCAGCCAATGTTAGAATGATTTGTCATGAATTTCACTCCTTATCATTTAGTTTTGTTTTACACTACTAAGATATTGAGTTTGATTAGAATCGGTTACTATACTGGGTTTGCTTTTTAAGAAATGGGCTTTGGAGGCGAAGATAAAGGAAGTGAATCTATTGAAAGAGAATTGGTTTTTGCTTGTTATTTTTATATTTGCTTCATTTCGATTGACGCGGCTGCTTATCTATGACAAAATTACTCGGTTTATTCGGGCTCCTTTTATAGACGAAAAGAAAGTGACCGAACCAGATGGATCTGTAGAAACATATACGAAGAGTAAAGGGACGGGATTACAAAAATGGATAGGGGATTTACTTAGCTGTTATTGGTGTACAGGGATATGGACAACAGCAGGATTGTTATTGTTCTACTATAAAATGCCAGCCTTAACGGAACCGTTACTCCTTTTACTTGCGATAGCAGGTTTGGCTGCGATTGTAGAAACGATTGTTACGAGAATGCTAGGTGATTGAAAGGAACAGACATCTATGTAAGGTCATATACTGAATAGAATAGAATTTGTACAAAAGGGGGGAGAGAAGTATGAAGCATCGTCCAAATCCAACCCTTCATCAATGGAATTATCAAATGCAACAGCAGGCATTGCAGGAAGGCTATGTAAAGAAAAAAGGCTGTAATTGTGGTGGAAAAAAGAAAGCGAAAGATTCCAAAAATGACTCTAAATAAAAAGCAGAGCGATTGATGCTCTGCTTTTTATTTTAAAAGTGGGGAAAGAAGGCGAGATGGATGAGCTGTTTTCCCGCGGCGCATCATCGGTACGGATACGAGCAAGGATTCTTTTGCTCGCGTCATAGCTACATAGGCGAGTCGCCGTTCTTCTTCGAGCGGCATTTCGTCGCCTTCTCGAAATGATTCTAACGAATAATCATGCGGAAGCGATCCATCTACTCCTCCTAGTACATAGACGTGCTTATATTCAAGCCCCTTTGCCTTGTGAATGGTTAGCATTTGCACTGCATCTTTGTAGGAGGCACTTCGTTTTTTTATTTCAGCAGTCATTGCAGTCATATGATCCGCATGTTCAAGAAGTTCGGGCAGCGTTTTGAATTTTCGTGCCACTACCTTTACATCTCGAATATCATCAGAGCCTTTCTCCATTTGATTGCCTTCACCGCCGCGTTTTTTAATAAACTCGGAAAATCCCATATCTTTCTCAATGATTTCAATGGCAGTAACAGGAGTTAGATTCCGCAGTTTGCGAAAAATTGGAACGATGCGCTGTAATTTTTTTTGCTGAAACGGCATAATGGAGGGAAGCTTGGCTAGAGCCGAAACGAGTGTACAATCCTCTAAAATGCTAATTCGTTTTAAATCCTGCATAACAGATTGCTTTAGAAAGAGAGCAGAAAGTAAATCTGCTAGAGCAGAGGTATCTTCTTCATTTACGCTAAGTCGCATAAAAGATAATAAATAACGTACGATTTTGCGCTTGTAAAAGGAGTCTGCACCCTGCTCCGTAGTAAACGGAATGGTAGACTGACAAAGACGCTCAAATATAGCCCGTGAAGCAGTGTTCGTTCGGTATAAAATAGCAAAGTCAGAGGGACGAGCCCCTTGTTCAATTCGTTCCTTTATGTCCGTTACAACAATCGTTGCTTCCTCTTCCTCGTCATAAGGAAAGAAGAAAGTGGGAGGGGAAGAAAGTTGAAATTGGGCCTTCATCTTCTTTGACCGCCGCTTTTTATTTCGCGTAATAACTTTATTTGCGGCCGTAACGATACTATGAGATGATCGATAATTTTCATGCAAGGTAATAACCGTAGCGTTCGGAAATTCCTCATCAAAATGTAAGATAAAGGATGGATCACTGCCACGGAATGCGTAAATCGACTGATCATCATCCCCTACTGCACAAATATTGTGTGCGGTAGAAGACAGAAGTTTAATAATTTCATATTGTACTTTATTAATATCTTGAAATTCATCAATAAGAAAATATTGAAAACGGCGTTGATAGCGTTCTAGCAACTCTTTATTTTCTAGCAACATATGATAGCAGCCAAGTAACATATCATCGAAGTCAAACTGGCCTTGTTTTGCTTTTTGTTCCTCATACCGTTTGTATAAATAAAGAACTTGTTCTTCCCACTTATCCTTTGGTGTAATGGTAGAAGAGGTTAACGTGTTTTTCCAATAGCTAATTTGCGCCATGCTTTGATCATATGGAAACTCCTTCTCATCCAGTCCAATTTCTGCCCCTGCATCCTTTAGTATTCTTTCAATTTGCCATTCATATTTAATTAAGGCGTTAGGCGAATAGCGTTGTGGATCGAAATGAAGCAGCATTTTGAAACAAATACTATGAAATGTTCCTACGGTAACGGAATGTAGGGCAAGGGGAGAAAGGCTTGAAAAGCGATGTAAGCGATCTTTCATTTCCTTAGCTGCCTTAGAAGTAAATGTAACAAGCATGATGGATTTCGGATCGATTCCTTTGGCTTGGATCATATAGGCAGTTCTTGCGGTAAGTACTCTCGTTTTTCCGCTACCTGCCCCTGCTAAAATTAACAGAGGACCTTCCGTACATTGTACCGCCTCATATTGAGCGGAATCGAGCGGAATCTGCTCTTCATTTAATATGTGATAAGAAGGCTGCTGGCTAGAGCCTGTAAACTGCTCAGTAGCTGTGTATGGTTGTACGTTCTTCCAAGAGGACGTCACATGTTCATCGTGAATCGCACGAGATATTGGGAATCGAAAGCCATCTCGTTCTACTGAAGCATGCGCAAGGACGGGCTCTTCTTTATTTGCTTTCATTTCTTCTTCGTTGCATGTATGTGCAGAAGAAATATGATAAAAATGAGGTGATTGGGAAATTCCAAGATATAGCTTTACAGGCTCGTGGCACGATGTACATGTTACTTCGCACTGCAGACTTGCTTCATACAATATTTGAAAGTGTTCGCGCGGGTAAGTTCGCAAATCAATAGTAGTATTATGATAACGTGCAACGTCCAATTCACGAGTCTCCTTTCCTTCTAAACGAAAATTCAATACCTTTCATATTATCATAGTAGATCCTAAAAAAGAAAGAGGTGGGCTAACAGGTTGTTCACCTGTTAGCCCACCTCTGGAATATGAATCTTATTTCTTTCCTAATTGAAATGTCTCAATTATTTTCCATGAATCGTCCTCTTGCTGAGAGATAAGGTGAAATTGGTCTACATTTTGTTCATACTGAAATTGCTTCATCTTCAATCTGCCAAATACATCTGCATGTTCTTGATCAGATAGATTTTGTGCTACGGTTATACAAGGTATAAAGGAAAAAGCCGGAGTTTGCGTAAAATAGCCACGATACATGGCTTCGTGTAAGGCTACAAGCTGCTCAGAAGGTTCAATTTTTAAATAAAGTGCGTTAGAAACAGGATAAGAGGTACTAATCTTAGTTACTTTTATTCCAAATGGCTGTATGTCTGCTGCAGTTTTCTTTAGGTACGCTACCATTTCAGTTGTGTCGGAGTCTACCGCCTCAAACGTACGCTTTATAGTAATATGAGGAGGAATGAGTGCATAATCCGTATCATATCGTTTCCGAAGATTATTCGCGCGATCCTGTATTTCCTGAGATGGGAAAATAACAATACCAAATTTCATGCTGGTGGCCTCCTTGTTACAGCTATGTATGTGCTGAGTTCTTTTTTAGTATATCAAAGAAACAACATACCGAAAGTTTAGAGTGTGAGCATGGAGGAAAATGCCGTTGGCAAGTCGTTTTGCCAATGCTTCCATGTATGATTGCCTTGAAACTCATGATAGTAATAGGCAATTGGTTTCGTTTTTAATAGTTCTCGAAGTTGGCGGTTAGGTGTGATAAAATTTTTTAATGTTCCATCTGATGTAGCAACCTGACTTTCTTCGGTTCCAATTACATGATAGATGTCTAAATCATGTGATGGAGACAGGGCGTTTGCTTGCTGCATGACCCTTTCATCGACATAGGGTGACTGTAGAATACATTTTCCAAATGTATGAGGATACATAAGAGAAGCTAATAAGGAAACCGTAGCTCCAAGAGAATCACCCAGTAAAATGCGTCCTTTTCCCATCTGATGCGTAGCGTAATGCCAATCGAGATACGGAGTAAGCTCATGGGCGAGAAACCGAATATAGGCTTGATTTTGTATGCCACTAGGATGATACTTATTTCTTCGGTCCTGTATATCTTTGTATGGAATACCAACAAAGATGGTAGGCTCTATTTTATGTTGCATGGATTCCAGTAAGCGGAGTACTTTTCCAAATTGAATATAATCTTGGCCGTCCTGAGCAATGACGACCGTATGATGATAAAGCGGTGTGTAGGCAGATGGCAAATAGACGAGCAGAAGAATGTCCTCTTGCAATGATTTACTATGGATTGTAACTTCGTGCACGCTACCTTGCATCTTATATTCTCTCCCCTATAACTAATGTTTTACTTACATAGTTTACCATACAAATAGCTGGGAAAGAAAATAGGAACCAGACATTGTGAAGATTAAATAAAGAGAGGAGATTTCATTTTGAATAAATCAATTGCACTTCCGTTAGCCATTTCCATTATTGCTGTTTCATTTGCTGCTATTTTTGTAAAAATGTCTAGTGCACCTTCCTCCGTTTTAAGTATGTACCGTTTATGGTTTGCAAGTTTACTGCTGCTTCCGTTTGTTTGGAAAAAAAGAGGGGAGTTTCGGAGTATTACGAAGAAAGATTGGCTATTCTTACTGTTATCTGGTTTTTTTCTAGCTCTTCACTTTCTATTGTGGTTTTCATCTTTAAAGCTCACTACTGTGGCTAGCTCAACAATTATTCTAGCTGTGCAGCCACTTATTTCACTGGCTGGTGGGTTTTTCATTTTTCGTGAGCGTACAACGCTAGCATCGCTTGCAACAATTGTGCTTGCAATCTTGGGTGTTGCATTCATTGGTTGGGGAGATATTGGATTAGGTAAAGCCGCTCTTTTGGGAGATTTTCTTTCCTTTTTAAGTGTAGTTGCAGTTGTTGTCTATTTATTGATTGGACAAAATGCAGTAAAAAAACTGTCCCATTGGATTTATAGTTTTACCGTGTTTGCAGGGGCAGCCTTGTTTCTTACCATCTATAACATGGTGACGGCAACGAAATGTTTTGGATATTCGTCTCATGATTGGACCATGTTCGTGCTACTCGCAACAGTGCCAACGCTATCCCATGTAATTAGCAATTGGCTATTAAATTATGTGAATGCTACAACAATTTCAATGAGTATTTTAGGAGAACCTGTAGGAGCCACCCTTTTAGCTGTTCTTCTTCTTGGTGAAAAGCTAATTGGTATTCAAATGGTTGGTGGCATCCTCGTATTAGCTGGTGTATTTTTCTTTCTCATGCAGCAGGTTGGAAACAAAGAGGTTTCAGAAGGCATTTGATTACTTGTTTGTAGTTAGATAGCTTGTAACTGTAATAATGCAAAGGTCACGAAATTGTCCGTCGTTTGTTGTTACAATTACAATTGTTTTGCCGGCGTTTTTTGCTTTCACATGAATATGATCATGATGAAACGTTGCTTCCACAATGTCTTCGTTCGTAATGGCCCATTTTAATTGGGGAGCCAAAGCTTGATCCGGAAGAATTGTTATATACAAATCGTCTGTTTGGCCAACCTTTAATTTAAGCTTAGATCGACTAAAGTGAACACCAATAACAGGTACGATATTAGAAGCTAACATTAGATGTGGGTTTTCACTATTCGTCATCGGCATTGAAACGGATGAAGGAAAATGTACGATGCTTCCACTGCTTTTAAATTCCTTATGTCTCAAAATCATGAAAATCCCCCCTTTGGCTTGTATTACAATTTATATTACATAATAAGTGTTACAGTACATTTAAATAAAAATGAAGAAAATATTAAGTTTTTTAAGAAAAACAGAGGAATATCACTATATTTGTCGAATAGGTATATATTACACACAATTTGAGAAAATAAAAAAATAAATTTAGAAAAAAGTCATGGTTGACGTAGGGAATTTAATATACTACAATCAACTAGAAATTACTTTAATGTTGCACTTTTGATTTGGAAGTATGTATAATCGAAGGCAACAATGAATAAGCGTTGAAGAAGAAAAGTACATATTTTCGTCATTTCAGAGAGCTGATGGTCGGTGCAAATCAGTATGTGCGTAATATGGAATGGGCTTCGGAGCTTCCAAACCGAATGTAGAGTAGGCTTTGGCGAACGGTCTCATCGTTATAAGAGACACGTATTCGAGTTAGGAATACGCAAAGTGAGTTACGAAGGTAACTAACGAAGGTGGCACCACGGGGTTTCTCGTCCTTTTTGGATGAGGGCCCCTTTTGTATTTTTTAATAATTAAATGACACAAATCGTTGAGTAAGAAGAGTATGTATATCTGAGACGTTCCAGAGAGTCGGGGATAGGTGAGAGCCCGGTGCGATGCGGTATACAGAATGGGCTTACGAGAGGTATTCTGAACTAGTTAGTAGGTTTACCCGGGCTTTCCGCCGTTACAAAGGATAGGGTATGATTTGTACCCGAAAAGAGGAACTTGCCATAGGTAAGTTCAACGTGAGGTGGCACCGCGGTAGAGATATCGTCCTTTTGCATAATTGCAAAAGGACTTTTTTTATACAATTTTACATGCTGAGAGAGGATGAGACGAAGGATGATAACAAAAGAGCAATTTGAAATAAAGCAAAAAGAAAACGCGTTATTTTACATCATAGAAGAGATGGAGGGAGACGATGTAACGCCCGTTTTACTTTATAGCCGCTTAGAAGGAACAAAGAAATTTTTGCTAGAAAGCTCGCTCAGCCATGAAGATAAAGGACGGTACTCATTTATTGGCAGCAATCCTTATGCAGAAGTAAAAAGCAGAGGAGAGCATGTAGAAATTGTAACGGAACATGGTACAGAGTACAGAGAGCAGAAAGTGTTAGATGTTGTGGAAGAACTACTTGCTTTCACAGAAATGGAAAGTCCGTTTCCGTTTACAGGTGGTGCTATTGGCTATATCGGCTATGATGTCATCAGACAATACGAGGTACTGGGCGAGATGAATGAAGATGAACTAGATATGCCTGAAGCACATCTATTATTTTACAAAATGTTCGTGGTGTTTGATCATAAATTTCAAAAGGTGAGCATCGTCTATGTGTATCGGAAGAATGAGACGATGTCCTATGAAGAAATACAAGAAGTAATCACAAAAACGAAGGAGCATTTATTCAAGCAATCTCCTATTGCCAAGATAACTACAGAACTAGAAGGAACTTTTACTTCAAACGTTACCCAGGAGCAGTTTCATGAAATAGTAGAAGCTGCTAAAGAATACATCCGAGCAGGAGATATTTTTCAAGTTGTGTTATCACAGCGTATTCATACTTCCTTCCAAGGAAATCCATTTGGATTGTATCGTAGACTTCGCGTGACCAACCCATCACCGTATATGTTCTATGTAGATTTTGATTCATACGTGGTGCTTGGTTCCTCACCAGAAAGTCTTCTTTCGGTAAAAGGTAGAAAGGTAACAACCAATCCAATTGCAGGCACGCGTCCACGCGGAACAACGAAGGAAGAGGATATCCGGGTTGCAGACGAGCTACTACATGATGAAAAGGAAAAGGCAGAACATCTCATGCTGGTTGATCTTGGTAGAAATGATGTCGGCTATGTGAGTGAAATTGGATCGGTTACACTTGAAAAATTTATGAACATCGAACGATACTCCCATGTGATGCACATTGTATCGGAAGTGACAGGCATACTTCGGGAAGATGTTACGTGCTTAGATGCACTTAAGCAATGCTTGCCAGCAGGAACGGTATCAGGAGCTCCGAAAATACGAGCGATGACTATCATCGATGAACTAGAATCGGTTAAACGCGGTGTCTATTCTGGAACGGTTGGGTATATTTCGTTTAATGGAGATATGGATATGGGACTTGCTATTCGGACGATGGTTGTTAAGGATCAGAAGGCATACATTCAAGCAGGAGCAGGTATTGTATATGATTCAAACCCGGAAAGTGAGTATCATGAAACATTAAATAAAGCGAGAGCATTGTTGGAGGTGCTGAAATGATATTATTACTTGATAACTACGATTCCTTTACGTATAACCTGTATCAGCTAATCGGACTGTGCAATACAAATATTAAGGTTGTGCGCAATGACAAAATTACCATTGAAGAAATTGAAACGATGAATCCGGAAGCAATCATTATTTCACCAGGACCTGGACGACCAGAGGATGCCGGTATTTGTGTGGATGTTATTCGAAAATTTTATCGGAATATTCCGATTCTTGGTATCTGTCTTGGTCATCAAGCAATTGTGCATGCATTTGGCGGTGAAGTCGTTCGTGCCAAACATGTTAAGCACGGAAAAACATCTCTGCTTCGTCATACAGGGACTTCCATATTTGAATATGTAAAGCAACCACTCACCGCGATGCGTTATCATTCACTCGTAGCAAAGCGTGAAACATTGCCATCTGCATTTGAAGTTCTTGCAACTGCCATGGATGATGGGGAAATCATGGCAATTAAACATCATTATCATCCTTTATTTGGATTACAATTTCATCCAGAATCTATTGCAACTGAAGAAGGAAAACGAATGATTGAACAATTTCTAGCTTATGCATCTGAATCCGTTGGAGAAACGCGTTAATACAAGATAAACTAAGGGGGAGAAATCATGAATTTATATTTACGTAAATTGATTGAACAAAAGGAATTAAGTGAACAGGAAACGTATGAAGCAGGTATAGCTATGCTAGAAGGAGAGGCGAAGGATACGGAAATTGCTGCTTTTCTTGTCGGCTTAAAGTCAAAAGGGGAAACAGCAGATGAAATTTATGGCCTTGTAAAGGCACTACGGGAAAAGGCGCTTCCGTTTTCGAACACGATAAGCGGTGCAATGGATAATTGCGGAACAGGCGGAGACGGGGCGCAAACATTTAATATAAGTACAACTGCTGCATTTGTTCTGGCAGGAGCAGGAGTAAAGGTCGCAAAGCATGGCAACCGCGCTGTATCCAGTAAAACGGGGAGTGCAGATGTGTTAGAAAAGTTAGGTGTAAACATTACTTGTCCGCCAAGCCAAGTAAAGCAGCTTCTTGAATCGGTTGGTATATCATTTTTATTTGCACCAGCTGTTCACCCGAAACTAAAGGGAATTATGAAGGTACGTAAAGAGCTCAACATTCCAACAATTTTCAATTTTATCGGACCGCTTACGAATCCAGTGGCGCTAGAAACGCAGCTTGTCGGTATTTACAAACGAGACATGCTCGTTCCAATCGCAGAGGTTCTTCGAAAAATCGGTATAAAGCGCGCCGTAGTTGTAAATGGAAATGGCTTTCTCGATGAAGCATCTTTGCAAGGAGAAAATTATATTACGTTTCTTCATGATGGTATCATTGAAGAAATGGTAGTCAATCCGGAAGAACTTGGCCTACAACTTGCAGATAACAGCCAAATACGCGGCGGATTACCAGAAGAAAATGCAGTCATTACAAAAGAGGTGCTAGAAGGAAAACAAGGTGTCCATCGGGATACAGTCGTATTAAACGCAGCGCTTGCTCTGTTTGCTAATGGCAAAGCAGATAGCATACAAGAAGGGGTCGAACTTGCGAAAGAAAGTATTGATTCCGGTAAGGCGTTAGCAAAGCTACAGCAACTAGCGGTAGAAAGTAACAAAATGGCAGAGGAAGTGAAATAAATGACGACGATTCTAGATACCATTGTTGCCCAAAAACGAATTGAAGTAGAAGAACTTCGTCGTAATGGGTTTTCGGATGAAACTGTAAGAGCACATGCTTCTTTAGTAGAAAAACTGAAGAGTAAGAGTCTTACTATCATTTCAGAAATTAAACGTGCTTCTCCGTCTAAGGGAGATTTAAATGTTCATGTCGATGTAGAAAAGCAAGCGAAAACGTATGAACAACTCGGTGCAGGTACGATTTCAGTTTTAACAGATTCGATGTTTTTTAAAGGATCGTTCCAAGATTTAACGAATGTACGGAAAGTAGTAGATATACCGCTATTATGTAAGGATTTTATGATTGATGAAATCCAACTACAACGTGCAAATGCGGCTGGTGCGGATGTAATCCTTCTCATTGTAGCTGCGCTATCTCCAAAACGTCTGCAAGAATTGTATGATTATTCGAAAGGATTAGGACTAGAGGCCATTGTGGAAGTGCATAACGAGGAAGAGTTGCTCGCAGCGCTAGCAATCCATCCTGAAATTATTGGCGTCAACAATCGAAATTTAAAAACGTTTGAAGTCGATTTGCAAGCAACGGAAAAGCTAGGAGCTAAGGTGAAGGAAGCAGGCATTCTACTCATTAGTGAAAGCGGCATCCATTCCCGTGCCGATGTACTTCGCGTAAAAGAAGCAGGCGCAAATGGCATTTTAGTAGGAGAAGCACTAATGAAGGCCGGTTCCCTTGAAGATATGTTCGGAGTGTTAGGTGTATGAACGTAAAGATATGTGGCATAAAAGACGTAGAAACAGCAAAAGCAGCTTGTGAGTATGGTGCGGATGCCCTTGGTTTCGTGTTTGCACCGAGTAAACGGAAAATAACACCTGAAGAGGCAAAGAACATTATCAAGAAGCTACCAAGTGACGTACTGAAAGTAGGGGTTTTCGTCAATGAACCGGTAGAATCCGTAGAAGAAATTGCTTCATTTTGTAACCTAGACTTCGTTCAATTGCATGGTGATGAAGACAAGGCATACTTAGAGAAGCTTCATACTCCTTTCATTCAAGCATTCGGAGTTAGTAACGAGCAGGAAGTAGAACAAGCACTCACAAGTAAAGCCTCCTACATTTTGCTGGACAGTCCAAAAGGGGTATACCACGGCGGAAATGGAACGTCCTTTTCATGGGATATTCTGCGCATGCTCACAAACGAGCAGCGTAAACGCTTAATTCTTGCAGGAGGACTTAACACGGATAACGTACAAGATGCCATAAAGATTGCAAAGCCTTTCATGGTCGATGCAAGCAGCAGCTTAGAAACCAATGGAATAAAGGACATAGAAAAGATACGACAATTTATTCAAAAAGTGAAGGAGTGCTAATATGATTACTTATAATTATCCCGATGAATTAGGCCATTACGGTCAGTACGGCGGACGTTATGTTCCCGAAACGCTTATGCAGTCAGTATTGGAACTGGAGGCAGCTTATAAGGAAGCGATGCAAGATGAAGAATTCCTTAAAAAAGTGAACTATTATTTAGAACAATATGTTGGACGAAAAACCCCCCTTTATTTCGCAGAAAACATGACGAAGCTTCTTGGCGGAGCAAAGATTTATTTAAAGCGGGAAGACCTAAATCATACAGGAGCACACAAAATTAATAATACAATCGGACAAGCCTTGCTTGCAGTACGAATGGGGAAAAAGAAAATTGTAGCAGAAACAGGTGCAGGTCAGCACGGCGTTGCTACGGCAACTGTTTGTGCCTTACTCGGCCTTGAGTGTGTCATTTTCATGGGTGAGGAAGATATTCGCCGCCAACGTCTGAATGTATTTCGTATGGAACTACTTGGTGCGAAGGTAGAGAGTGTGTCTTCAGGGAACGGAACGCTTAAAGATGCTGTAAACGAAGCGCTTCGCTACTGGGTTACGCATGTGCAAGATACGCATTATATTATGGGATCAGTACTTGGGCCACATCCATTTCCGCAAATTGTACGCGATTTTCAAAGTGTCATCGGTAACGAAACGAAGGAACAATATGCGGCGGTGGAAGGAAAATTACCAGATGCTATTGTTGCATGCGTAGGTGGCGGAAGTAATGCAATGGGCATGTTCTATCCGTTCATCCAAGACGAAGACGTGAAGCTATATGGAGTAGAGGCAGCAGGACTAGGGGTGGATACAGAACAACATGCGGCTACCATTACGAAAGGGTCCGTTGGGATTTTGCATGGCAGTATGATGTACTTACTTCATGATCAGGATGGACAAGTGCAGGAGCCGTATTCGATCTCAGCTGGTTTAGATTATCCTGGCGTAGGACCAGAGCATAGTCTTCTTAAGGATATCAAGCGTGTGGAATACTATTCGGTTACAGACAAGGAAGCAATTGATGCGCTCGTATTTCTCTCTCAAAAGGAAGGAATTATTCCAGCACTTGAAAGCTCGCATGCGATTGCTTATGCAATGAAGCTCGCACCGACGATGAAAAAGGATGAAGGACTTGTTATTTGTCTTTCAGGCCGCGGTGATAAAGATGTTGAAAGCGTAAAAGCATACTTAGGAGGGGAATAATCATGGGAGAACAAAATATAGAACGAGCATTTTTAAATATAAAAGAACGCGGCGATAAAGCATTCGTGCCATATATTATGGCAGGAGACGGCGGGCTTACTAAGCTACAAGAGAATATTACATTTCTAGATAAAGCGGGAGCTACACTCGTTGAGATTGGTATTCCCTTTTCTGATCCGGTTGCAGACGGTCCAACGATTCAACGTGCGGGGAAACGAGCATTAGACGGAGGAACAACGCTGGATGGAATTTTCCAAGCATTGCAAGAAGTACGACCAAATGTAACATTGCCCTTCGTACTTATGACCTATATGAATCCGATTTTTGCATATGGTATTGAACGCTTTATGGCGAAATGCCAAGAAGCCGGTGTGGACGGACTGATTGTACCTGATCTTCCATATGAGGAAAAAGGAATTTTAACGGAAGCGATGCGTGGGAAGCTTGCCCTTATCCCACTTGTAACATTAACGAGCCCACTTGAAAGAATTACAAAGATTGTGAAAGAAGGGCAAGGATTTATTTATGCCGTAACCGTTACAGGGGTAACAGGGGCGCGAAGAGAATTTCAAGAAAGTTTATTTACATATTTAAAGCAAGTGAAGGAACTTAGTTCTCTTCCTGTCCTTGCTGGATTTGGGATTTCATCACCGGATCAAATCAAATTAATGGATGATGTAACCGATGGGGTTGTTGTCGGAAGCCGGATTATTGAGCTGCTAGAACAAGGAAAATACGAGGAAATTGAAGTACTTATTCACGCAACTAAGCACGTGATGTAAAATGAAATAGATAAAAAGGCAGGGGCAAGTACGTAGTTGCTTCTGCCTTTTTTGCTGAGGGAGCAGTAATTTGTGTATGTTTCATTCATCAAAATGTGGAAATTGTTCGACAGTTATTCTTTTTAGATAGGTTTGTATAGTATATATATAAAATAAGCAACCTAGTTTTCTTATTTTTTAGTACAATAGGATTAAAGATATTGTAAATTTATTTGTTATATAGAAAGGAATGGGGGGCGTTATTCTGGTTCAATTTTTTCTCTCTTTTCTTACTGTAATGCAGCTGGATATGATATGGGTTCAGTCTATTCTTTGGCTATTTCTCCTAGCGTTACTCATTAGTATTGGGCTTTTAGTAAAAAAGAATTCCTCCTTATTATTAAAGCGTAGCACATTAGATACAATCACGAAATTGCCAAATCGTTATGGGCTTGAGAAAGAGATTACGAATCTATACTTTACTGAAAATAATAAGGTTGCATTACTTATCATTCATGTGAAGAGAATTCAATATGTGAATATACATCTAGGCTTTGCAATAGGCGATGAGATGCTTTATAGCGTAGGAGAACGATTAAAGAAACAAATTGGTGAAATCGGTTACCTTTCAAGACTTTCAGGAGATCGGTTTGCCTTGTTAGTGACAAGTAGCAGTGTACAAGATGTTTCTCCAACGTTGGAAATGATACAAAGCAATCTGAAACAACCATTTTCGATAGGAGGGCAACTATTTTATCTTTCTTGCAGCGTCGGATATGCAATATCAACGTTTGAAGAACGTGAGAAGAGCTTACAGCGTGCAGAGCTTGCCCTTCTATATGCAGAGAAAATGGGCCGGACGATCAGCGTGTACGAACCTTCTATGAAGAAAGAAATAACGGATCAAATCAAGCTTACACTAGAATTACAGCGTGCTGTAACCAACCAAGAATTCGTGCTCTATTATCAGCCGCAAATTAATACACGTACGCAAAAGCTGAGCGGTATGGAAGCTTTAGTTCGGTGGAATCATCCTGAAAAGGGAATAATATCTCCTGCTACATTTATTCCTACTGCAGAAGAGACGGGTCTTATTATCCCATTAGGAAAATGGGTGCTGTTTGAGGCGTGCCGCCAATGTGCCCAGTGGAAAGAGGAAGGGTATAGTATTGGTAGGTTAGGGGTAAACGTCTCTCTTGTACAATTTGTTCAAGATGATTTTATAGAAATTGTTGAGGATGCGCTTAAACAGACGGGGCTAAACCCTAAAGACTTGGAGCTTGAATTAACAGAATCCATTAGTATGGAACAAGATGCGAAAGCGATAGAAAAACTTAAGAAGCTACATCACTTGGGTGTGCGCGTTAGCATTGATGACTTTGGAACAGGTTATTCAAATTTGCAATACTTGCAACAATATCAAGTACATACGATCAAAATTGCACCGCAATTTGTTACAGAACTTGCATTTAGCTACCGGAATAAATGGATTATTTCGGCTATCACATTTTTGGCAGAGCAGTGTAATGTAAAGCTCATTGCTGAAGGGGTTGAGACCGTAGAGCAATTAGCCTTTCTCAACTCGTTAAATTGTACACATGTGCAAGGCTATTACTTTAGTCCCCCACTTCCGTCAAACGAGTTTGTTTCGTTTGTTGGAGCTATTTAAGTCCTATTCTTTCCTTTACCAAATATAAAGGAAAAAGTAGGGCTATTTTTTTGCAATTGCAAATCTGTAATAATACTATTTGATATTATGGTAAACTGTTATATAATAGATTTACAAATCAATTGTTATTTTTTACATGGGATGGTGGTTATGTGGAAACTTTGCTAGCAATTATGCCGATTATAAGCATCTTTTTCTTTCTTTTTGTTATGAAACAAACGAGTTTACGAGCTTCCTTGCTTGCATACTTCGTTTCATTATGTATCGTACTCTCGTATCCTGCGTTTCATTTACAAGTTGGACAAATTACGCATGCAACAATGAAAGGAGCACTTATTTGTTTTATCGTCGGTTACGTTTTATTTTTTGGAATTTTATTATTTCACCTCATGAATAAAATGGGGAGTATTAGCAGTATTGCTACCTTTATTTCGTATGCGACAGGAGATCGATTGCTACAAACTCTTCTCCTTTGCTTCGGACTTTGTCCACTTATCGAGTCTGCAAGCGGCTTTGGAATCGGATTTATGATTGCAGCACCGATTTTTCTGGCGCTCGGTTATCCTCCATTACAGTCTGCTATGCTCTCATTTATCGGGTTATTAGCAAGTTCTTGGGGAGCGCTTGCCACGGGAACGATTATCGGAACGCAAATTCTAAATATGCCGTTAGCGAAAATGGGAGCGGGCACAGCGCTACTAAGTACCCCTGTTTTTGCCTATTTCATCATTGCCGCACTCTTCATCGTAGGAGGTTGGTCTGCAGTTGTGCAAAAGTGGAAAGAAAGCGTTATCTTCTTTCTGTTGTTTTCATCCTCGATTTATTTATTTAGTAAATATGTCAGTGTCGAGCTAGCTGGTATATTAGGCCCTATGATAACAACTAGCTATGGACTTTGGCTAGCAAAATCAAATGTGAATGAGAAAGCCTATGGCCAGCAAGCAGCATCCGTTGTAGGCGAACGGGAATCTATTGTTAAAATTATGAGTCCGTACTTATTTTTAACAGTATGTATTCTTCTTTCTCGGATCGTTCCAGCACTTCAGCACATATTTGTAAGCAATGCAGTTGTTGATCTGCCGGCCTTTTCTTATAAACTGCAACTTTTGTATTCGCCAGGATTTTGGCTTTTTATCACTTGTATATTCACCATTTTTTTACTTAGGATTCCGCTTCGTATTGTGAAAGAATCATTACTGCAAACGAGTAAGCAATGGATTACCTTTTTTATTACAACAACGATGTTTATTTCTGTATCCGAATTAATGGGTGCATCTGGTATGCATTCTCTGCTTGCTCAAGTAGCGGGTGATACATTTGGGAGGATGTTTCTTATAGTTGCCCCTATCATCGGAGCGGTTGGTGGGTTTTTAACAGGAAGTAATGCAGGTTCGAATGCGATGTTTATGAAGTTACAAATGCAAACGGCACGCCATATTGGATTGCCATGGGAATATATTACGATGGGGCAAAATACGAGCTCTTCCGTTGCTACGATTGCAAGTCCATCCCGAATTACGCTTGGCGCTTATATTTGCGGCATTCCATTTCGGGAAAACGAGCTACTTCGTAAAACGGCTCTATTAATTGGAGGAACGATTATTCTACTTATAGCGGAGATGATGCTATGGAGTATATTCTGGTAGGAAAAGTGAGTCGTATTTGGAATAGTAGCCACTCTATTCTATAATCGTGGCATATTTTGCTCTCCTCTGCCATAGAATGTGGTAATTCAGATCATGTTGTCGAATTGTGACAATTCCGTTACAATGATGAATAATAGAGGTAAAGGGGAGCGCAATGTGGGAAACAAAAAACTAGTTGTCTATTATGCTGTTTTTACAATTGTATGGTTTTTGTTTGTAAGCGTGCTAGAGGATGCCTCTGCGAATCGAATCCAAAATCTGTTGCTGTTTAGTAGAATTACCGATTTGATATATATTATTATTTCAGGGGGCTTTATATACTATTTACTATCAAAACAAAAGCAACTAGAAGGGCTCCATCAGGAAGAACAACGATTAAGTCATCTTATTCATTCCATGGTTGATTTTGTTACGTTTAAAGATGAGAATGGCAGATGGATCGAGACCAATGACTTTGGCGTACATTTGTTTCAGCTTGAAAATATAGATTACCGCGGTATGACGGATGCAGAACTAGGAGCGCATAACCCTTTTTTTAAAGATATTTTTTCCTACTGTGAAATTTCTGATGAAAAAACGTGGCTGGCACGTAAGAATATGCGATGTGAGGAAATTATTCCCCAGCCTAATGGGAAAACAAAAATACTAGATGTTATTAAAGCTCCCTTGTTTCATAGTAACGGAGCACGAAAAGCATTAATTGTAATTGGCCGCGATATTACGGAACAAAAAAATGCTGACAAGAAGCTCACACAAAGTGAGCAACGCTATAAATCTCTTTTTAAATACAATCCAGATGTAGTGTATATGGTCGATTTACATGGGGTTATTACGGATTTAAGTCCCCATTTTGAAGTAGTTACCGGCTTTAAAACAGAGGAATTTATCGGGAAATCCATATTGCGCATCATCGATGAAGAATATCGCAATCAGGCGATTGAAGTATTTAAGCATGTGCTAAAAAATGAAGAAGGAACGACAAATCACGAGGTACAGCTCTTACATAAAGATGGGTCCAAGCGGATATTAAATTGTACGACAGTTCCGATGATTGTAGAGAATCAACTGGTAGGTGTCATCGGCTATGGTCAAAACGTAACAGAATGGAAAAAGACCGAGGAACAACTACGCAAAGCGGAAATGCTGTCTACCGTTGGTGAGCTTGCAGCAGGAGTTGCTCATGAAATCCGCAATCCACTTACTGCCTTGCGTGGATTTGTACAACTGCTTCGTAGAAAAGATACGACGGATCCGCATTATTATGAAATTATGTTAAATGAGTTAGATCGTATTAATAATATTGTTAGTGAACTTCTCGTGTTAGCAAAACCGCAAAAAATAACATTTGAGAAAGAAGATATTCGTAGTATTGTAAAGGATGTCATGTCGCTGCTTGAAACACAGGCGAATTTTCATGGTGTAGAAATGACGAAAGAGGAAGAAAAGAATCTTCCACTTATTGATTGTGAAGGAAATCAGTTGAAGCAGCTTTTTATTAACCTAATTAAGAATTCATTTGAAGCAAATGCATCTCATGTAAAGGTGGAGATAAACCGTCAGGATGATACCCATATCGTCGTTACGGTTCGCGACAATGGAAGTGGGATTTCCCAAGAGCATTTAAAGCATTTAGGTGAGCCATTCTTATCATATAAAGAGAAAGGAACGGGACTCGGTCTTACGGTAAGTTATCGGATTATTGAGTTTCATAAAGGAAGTATTGCTTTTGACAGCAAGCTGGGGAAAGGAACGACCGCCACAGTCACTTTACCGATTTCAAATGGAGTGGGTAGCAGAAATAATAGGATTTCCAATGTTACAAGTAAGGGATAGAAATGGAAGCAGCTTTTTTGAAAAATGGGAATTTTTAGTGAAAAAAACAGTTTGCAAACCACTTTTTCATATACTATAATAGGATATGTAAGAAAAATATTCCAAAAGGAGGTCGATTAGCATGAAAACATCCATGATGTATTTCATAACATTTACAATCCGATATCAGTCGACCAATTGGCGGGAGTGCTGAAATTGCACAAATCCTTGTAAAATTACGCCGTAGGGACGATTTGTTTCTTGTGGCTTTTTCATGTAAGCCGTAGGAGCTAGAATGATCCTGCGGCTTTTTTGTGCCATTTTCAGTTATGAATGAAGGAGGGAGGAAAAACGATGCGATTACAACTGCTCATTTTTACGGTGATTATTGAAAAGCGAAAACGTACGATTGAAGAATGCAAACACGATGAACAAGTAAAACAGAAAATGAATGAACTAAAAAATCGGCACATATTTTTAAATTTATAAAATAGGTATTGATTAAAAAGAAGGGAGAGAGATGCGATGAAAAGACTGCTAATGATGCGTCGTTTAGAAATGGTGTGGATTACAGAGGTAGATTCTGGGTAGTGAAAGGGGACCTTCTGCGCGCGCGTGGGTCCCCTCTTTATTATTTCTTTCCTACAGATAAAATAAGAATGGTACTAATGATACAAATCATTCCAATCCATTCTGTGATGCCAAAGGATAGATTCAGCCAAACGATGGATACGAAGGCCGCAGATAGTGGCTCCGCACTACCAAGTACGCTCGCCTCCGAGGCACGTATATACTTTAAACTCTCCAAATACATGTAAAATGCAAGAAGGGTGCCGAACAAAACAATAAAGAGAAAGGCAAACACGGCTCCGGTCGACCATTGCCCACTGAATTGAAAAGGAGAGTGAAGGAGGCTAAGGCCAACTCCGCCAATCAACATCCCCCAGCCAACAATCGGAATAGAGCCCCATTTTACGATTAAACGATATGGATGTAGGGTATAAAAGGCAGCAGTAAGGGCTGATAATATCCCCCAAAAAATTGCCCACGTGCTTATGGATAATTGCAGTCCACCACCCTTTGTTACAAGAAAGAAGGTACCGACTAGTGCAAGCAGCACAGCCAAGCTTTCTTGAAAAGTTGGCAGACACTTTGTTCGAACGGATAGGTAGAGTGTAATAATGACAGGACTCATGTACTGAAGCAAAGTAGCAGTCGCTGCGTTGCCAGCTGTAATAGATGCAAAATATGTATACTGTACGCCAAGCATACCGAAAATGCCAAAGATAACGAGACTGTTTCGGTCCTTTTTGTCTTTCCAAATATCAAAAAAATGTTGCTTTTGTTTCGAATAATCGAAGGCAAGTAACAATATACCCGATAGCAAGAGACGAGTCCCAACAAGCCATTCCGTATTAAATCCTTGTTTTTGAAATAAAAACTGGGCAGCAGTACCTGAAATTCCCCAAAGACTTGCTGCTAAAATGACAAATACAATTCCTTTCCATCTTTCATTTGTTGCAACGATGCTGTGCGAGCCCATACATGTTTCCTCACAATCCCCTACTATTTTTATTTTCAAATTTCAGATGAAAAATCTATTGTTTTTCGTCAAATCTTTGTCAAACATATTCTGTACTGGGAGATGCACTCAGTACGACGGTATTTCGACTCCGTTGTTTCGCTACGTAGAGTGCTTTGTCTGCTCGGTCGACGAGCTGATTTGGGGATTCAGTTTGACAGGACGTAAGAGCGATTCCTACGCTAATCGTAACAAAGGGCGAAACGGTGGATGCTTTGTGGGGGATTTGCAATTGTTCTATTTTTTGACGGATTCTCTCGCCTGCTTCCAACGCTTGTATTTTGTTTGTATTAGGTAGAAGGATAACAAATTCTTCTCCGCCGTACCGAGTAACTGTTACGCCAATATGTTCGCTTACTTCTTGAAGCGCGTGAGCCACTTGTTTCAGACAGGTATCTCCTTTTACATGTCCGTAAGTATCGTTGTAACGTTTAAACTGATCGATGTCGCAAAGTATGACCCCTAGTGTCTGATTTGTTAATCTACTTTCATTACATAGTTGGTCTATGCTTGTTGAAAACGCTCTTCTATTTCCAATTCCTGTTAATTCGTCATGGAAGGAAATTTCGTTTGCTTGTTGCAATTGAGTCGTGATATTTATAATTTCTGAAATATCTTTTGTGACAGCAAATACTTCTATGCCGTCTCCTTGTTTATTTTGAATCGTTCGAAACGCCGATTCCATCCATTTGTATGAATAATCCTCGCATTTTATACGGTAGCGAACTGTATGCACTTTTGAAGTAGACATAATTCTGCGAAGCACATCCTCCACATACAAAGAATCAGATGGATGAACAAAATCAAGAAGAGATTTCTCGAGTATATCTTCCGTTTCATAGCCAAGCAGTTTTTTGCTACTAGGAGAGATATACAAAAATTCGCCTGTTTGTGAATGTTTTGATACAATGTCATTGGAATATTCAGCAAGCAGTGTAAATGTATCATTTGATCGCTTTTCCATGCGTACCATTTCGGAGATATCGACAATTTGTGAAATGAAGTAAAGCGGTACATCTTTGCTATCTTTTACAATTGCAACGTTTAAAAGAGCCCAAATAATTTTACCATTTTTATGATAATACCGTTTTATTAATTGGTAGGTATCCATTTTTCCTGCTAGCAGTTGTTTAACATAGAAGTTATCTAATTTTAGATCGTCTTCATGCGTAACATCTTGAAAGGTTATATCAAGTAATTCTTCTTCACTATAGCCGATCATTTTATAGAGAGCTGGGTTTGTCTTCAGCCATTTTCCATCTAGGCCTACTAAAGCCATCCCAATGGGTGCATGTAAAAATGCTGTAAAGAATAATCGACAGTCCGACACAATTTGTTTGTTCATAAATGTTCACCTCTTAGATGTATATATAAATTCATTTCGGAAACCATTCTGATATGTTAGATACGTATAGTTACATATTATACTTTTTTGAAGCTTACTAGTAGTAAGCTGAAACATACTACTATGATTTGTAAACAGATTAGAAGTTCTAGGTTAGAAATTTAGAGGAACACTATTTCTAGTTAGCTTTTACAGAAAAAAAGTATCGTATTTTTCAATAGTTATGTATATTGTATGTTACCATGCCGGGGTTTTTAAATCGATATAGATTTGTAATGATATTGAAAGAAAGGTGGCATCGTTTTATAGCGCAAAGGGAAAGGAAGAGGGGAATCCTTCTTCCTTTCACGACTACCGAATATACGGTCCGCCTTGCTTTTTCAAATCTTCAAATGCAGGTAGCTGCAAATGCCAAACTTCAGGTAATTCATCTAGAGGATAGAAGCGAAGCTGGAGTGTTTCGTTATTATTTTCGTGGAGGTTACCGGAAAATTCGCGCGTTGTGAACATAAATTTGACAAGGGACACTTGATCCCCATTTTGTAGGGTACGTTCAAAATTTGGACCGGAGTAGACGCCAAGTAAATCGAGTTTGCCAAGCGTAAGTCCTGTTTCTTCCCAAATTTCTCGTTTTGCGGTTTCTTCAATCGTTTCCCCAAGCTCCATATAGCCGCCCGGATGCCCCCAAAGTCCGTTGTCTGAACGTTGTTGCAACAAAACTCGGTTTTGCTCGTCCAAAATAAATACCCCAGCGACTACCATAATCACCTTGCTATGCCCAACAAAATTTCGTAGATATGAGATGTAATCTGCCACAATGAGTTCCTCCTGTAAATATTCTTGATTCTATTATAAGTTCTAAAAGTGGGATAAGAATAGAATAAATATCCAAACAGTACATTGTTTTGCAAGATACTGTTTGATATACCTTAATTCCCTTGTAATACAAGATAGTGAAGAAAGGTCTACAACATGTCATCCACACAAATGTTAAAAGGTGTTTTAGAGGGTTGTTTACTTGCGATTATTGCGGAAGGCGAAACGTACGGGTATGAAATGATTGAAAAGTTTTCCCTGCATAGGATTATGATGGTGAGTGAGGGTAGTATTTTTCCGGTTAAGGTAACCAATGAAGCATGCATCAGCGAAAATCCCAATTTATCGACTATTCGCATAAGGGATAGATTTCATCATGCCCCCCGCTTCTTTTCTATCTTCAATCTATTCCGCCAACTTCAATCCCAATCGGAAACGAATGGATTGACGGATATTCCTTACAATGATAACGTAAAAATAGTAAGTTTCTTATTTCAAATAAAAAGGATGAGAGTCATGCATATATATGAAGATATTACAGAATTGATTGGGAATACGCCTGTAGTGAAGTTAAATCGGATTACGCCAGAGGGCGCAGCTGATGTTTTTATTAAACTTGAAATGTTTAATCCCTCTGGTAGTGTAAAGGACCGTGCGGCTTATAATTTAATCGTGACGGCTGAAAAGAACGGATTGCTTTTGCCAGGAGGTACGATCATTGAACCAACGAGCGGGAATACAGGAATCGGTCTTGCGATGAATGCGGCTGCAAAAGGGTATAAAGCAATTTTGATTATGCCAGATAATAGTTCGAAGGAACGAATTCAAATTTTAAAGGCATATGGGGCTGAGGTTGTGCTTACGCCTGCAGCAGAGCGGATGCCGGGTGCGATTGCCAAGGCAAAGGAATTAAATGCACAAATTCCAAACAGCTATATTCCGCAGCAATTCGAAAATCCTGCGAATCCAGATGCACATCGTACTACTACAGCGCTTGAAATTTTAGAACAAATGGAAGGAAATCTTGATGTGTTTGTGTCAAGTGCTGGAACGGGCGGTACGATTACGGGTACAGGAGAAGTATTGAAGGAGCATTTACCTAACTTACATATTACTGTTGTTGAGCCAAAAGGATCTCCGGTTCTATCAGGCGGTAAGCCAGGTCCACATAAGCTTGTCGGCACAAGCCCAGGCTTTATTCCTTCCATATTAAATCAACATGTTTTTGATGAAATTATGCAAATTGAAGATGAAGATGCGCTTAATACGATGCGCGATTTAGCGAGAAAAGAAGGGATTCTAGTTGGTCCTTCTGCAGGTGCAACTGCCTTTGCTGCGATTGAAATCGCAAAAAAATTAGGACCAGGCAAGAGAGTATTATGTATGGCTCCTGATACAGGAGAACGGTACTTAAGTATGGGAATTTTCGGCTAAGATAAGGAGGCTTTTCGTGGAAGCGGTAAAAAAACAGATTTATTCGAATACGATGATGTATCCGATTTTATTCGCAATTAGTGCGGGACATTTGTTAAATGACACCATGCAAGCCGTCGTGCCAGCGGCGTTTCCAATTTTAGAGAATACGATGAATCTTTCGTATGTACAAATAGGTGGGATTGCGTTTGCGCTGAATATGACTTCATCTATTATGCAGCCAGTGTTTGGCTCGTATACGGATAAAAAGCCATCGCCCTTTTTGTTGCCACTTGGGATGTTATCGAGTTTACTAGGCATCGCCGGCTTGGCATTTGCACCAAATTTTATTTTCGTGTTACTGTCCGTTTTGTTTATTGGACTCGGATCTGCTGTGTTTCACCCAGAAGGAGCGCGGGTAGCATTTATGGCAGCGGGCAATAAGCGCGGACTTGCACAAAGCATTTATCAAGTTGGTGGAAATACGGGTAATGCGCTTGCACCAATGATTACGGTGTTAATATTTGTTCCGTTCGGTCAAAGAGGGGCATTATCCTTTACCGTTCTTGCGGCAATTGGAATCGCCATTTTGTTCTATGTATCTACTTGGTATCGCAAGGAATTACTTGCAGGAGCAAAGCGGGCGAAGAAAAAACTGGAAGATGGCACAGACAAGATAAGTAGAGAAGTAAAGGTTGCAATCTTTCTCCTTGTTTTCCTTGTTTTCGCTCGCTCATGGTACGGAGCTGGCATTAGTAATTTTTATCAGTTTTATTTAATCAAGCATTATGGGTTGTCGATTCAACACGCGCAGTATTTTGTCTTTGCTTTTATGATTGCGGGTGTATTCGGAACATTCTTCGGAGGTCCGCTTGCTGACCGGTTTGGAAAGCGTAATATTATTATGGCTTCTTTGCTCGGAGCAGCGCCGCTTGCCTTGGTATTACCGTACGCACCACTGACCGTGGTTATTCCTTTGTTTCTTGCAATTGGCTTTATTTTATCAAGTAGCTTTAGTGTAACGGTCGTGTATGCACAGGAACTTCTTCCTGGTAAAATTGGCGTAGCTTCTGGACTGATCGTCGGCCTTGCCTTTGGAATGGGCGCGCTCGGAGCAGTTGCACTCGGAAAGCTTGCTGATATATATGGTTTAACATTTATTATGATTCTATGTAGCTTTTTACCTTTGCTCGGCGTTTTATCGTGGAAACTACCAAATGATCGCCGTGCCTAATAGAATAAACAATCGCTTAGCGGGGGCCACTGAAACAGTACTGTGTTTCAGTGGCCTTATTTATGAGTTAGGAATGGAGTAATCTAGCAGGAATCGTGCCCGCAAAGATAAGTTTCTATCTCACCTATTCTTCGAAGTCCATGCTTTTTTAGTTCATACCAAATAATAAGTAGTGCAATACTTTTCTTTCTTTGTATAATAATAGCAGGTTATATAGAAGAGAGGGATTATCATGTGGAATGATTTTAAAAAGTTTGCGTTAAAAGGAAATGTTGTTGATTTAGCAGTCGGGGTTATTATCGGGGCAGCATTTGGGAAAATTGTTACTTCTCTTGTAAATGATATGATTATGCCAATAGTTGGACTTCTTCTAGGTGGTATTAATTTTACTGATTTGCAATTTACCATTGGGAAAGCCTCTATTAAATACGGAAGCTTCTTGCAAACAGTGGTTGACTTCTTTATTGTAGCGTTCTCTATTTTTCTTTTCATACGCGTATTACAGCAGCTAAAGAGAGAAAAACCAGTTGAAGTAGAAGAACCAAAGCAACCGAAAGAGGAACAACTGTTGGAAGAAATACGAGACTTGTTACAAGCGAGTGCAGGTAGAGAGTCGGAACGATAGGGTTATAGAACAAAAAATGATTGCAACTTTATACAAGACAAGCGATAATGAAATTTATATGTATTAAGACTATTCAGTAATTGGTGGGGATGAATGTGAAGGTAATTAAGTTCGGGGGATCTTCCGTAGCCTCTGGTGAACAAATTGAAAAGGTATTTCGTATTGTGACAGATGACCCAGAACGAAAGGTTGTCGTTGTATCAGCTCCAGGTAAACGGTATAAAGGGGATACAAAGGTCACAGATCTTTTAATACAATGTGCAGAGCAAATGCTGGAAACGAGCGATGCAAAGGAAGCGTTTGAAGCAGTAATTGAACGGTATCGTGATATTGCAACGTATTTACAATTAGGAGAATCGATTGTAGAGGAACTTTCTATGCACTTAGCAGGGCTTCTAAACAGTGATCGAAGCAATCCGGAATCGTTCACCGATAGTATTAAGGCAAACGGGGAAGATAGTAGCGCAAAGCTTGTTGCTGCTTATTTCCAAAAGCAAGGAATCGAAGCACAGTATGTGAATCCGAAGGACGCAGGCTTACTCGTGAGTGATGAGCCTGGAAATGCACAAGTATTGCCGCAATCGTATGACAATTTACTTGCGCTTCGGGACCGCAAAGGGATTGTCATTTTTCCAGGATTTTTCGGCTATTCCGAGAGCGGTAAGATTGTTACGTTCTCACGTGGCGGCTCTGATATTACGGGTTCCATTCTTGCAAATGGTGTGAAAGCAGACGTATATGAAAACTTTACAGACGTTGATGCTGTTTATGCAGTGAATCCAAACTTTATTGACCATCCAAGTGAAATTAAAGAATTAACGTATCAAGAAATGCGTGAGCTTTCGTATGCAGGCTTTGCCGTATTCCACGACGAAGCGTTAATTCCAGCCTTTCGCGCAGGGATTCCGGTAAACATTCGCAATACGAATAATCCGTCAGCACCAGGTACGTATATTTTGGCAAAGCGCAAGCAGTCAAACGGACCTGTTGTTGGGATTGCCAGTGATGATGGTTTTTGTAGCATAAATGTAAGTAAATATTTGTTGCACCGTGAAATTGGCTTTGGACGTCGTTTGCTTCAAATTTTAGAAGATTTCGGTGTTTCGTATGAACATACACCTTCTGGAATTGATGATATTTCTGTCATTATTCGTCAAGATCAGATTGGTGAAGGCAAAGAAGAAGCAATCATTCAGCGTATTTATGAAGAACTGGAAGTAGATAATGTTACGATTGATCATGATTTATCGATGGTTATGATCGTTGGCGAGGGTATGATTAGCACAGTTGGTACGATGGCGAAGGCCACAGGTGCACTTGCTGCTGCCCGTGTCAATCTTGAAATGATTAACCAAGGATCTTCAGAAGTAAGTATGATGTTTGGTGTTCATAGTGTCGATGAGAAAAAAGCAGTCCAAGCTTTGTATGAAGCATTCTTTACAGTAAGCCAAGTGAAATAACATAGTGTAAATAAAAATGACTTCGTTGATAACAGCTGAAGTCATTTTTATTTTCAATTGACAAATAGGATAGAATATTTTATAATTATCAGAATATTAAAAAATTAATCAGAGAAACGGGAGGGGATGGCATTGTTGCAGGAAAAAAGAGGCTTGGCTGTATTGCTTACTAAAATTACGAAAAGGTTCGATTACTACTGGGCAAGCGATCCCCGTGCAGTGAGAAAAATAGGATTCAAAGAAGTATGTAAGGAGGATGTACGCCAACAGGCTTATATCTTACTTAAGTACTAGTATAGATTGACTAGGTAAGGCAGATTCATCTTAGGATGGGTCTGATTTTTATTGGAATCACATAATGGCGGGTGCACTGAAGTTTGGATCGCAAAGTGTCGAATACGGACCGCATCCGAATACACTCACATTCCAAACGAAACAAGGATGACGCAAGCAAGCATCATCCTTCGGGAAAAACCTTAATCCTTCTCCGATTCATCCATATTTTCTAAAATATGCTTTAATCTTTCGCCTGCGTCTTCTTCGGTGTCGTTTGTGTAGCCCATGAATCCCCAATCTTTTGAGTCGAGCCATTTGGTGAATTCATCTAAAAATTCATCATGCGTTACATCTACATTTACAATGGATCCTTCAATGGAGATAGTTCTGTTTTTTGCAATATTCATTCGAAATGATTTTCTTACCATCACTTTGGCCTCCATAGTAAATAAATGAGGGGGAGCTAGTTCTACTCCCGTATTTGTCCGTTTCCATAAATTTTATATTTCGTTGTGGTGAGTACTGGTAACCCCATTGGTCCGCGAGCGTGAAGCTTTTGCGTGCTAATGCCGATTTCTGCACCGAAGCCGAATTCGAAGCCGTCGGTAAAGCGAGTAGATGCATTGTGATAAAGAGCGGCAGCATCAATTTCATTAAAAAACTGTGCAACGTGCTCATCATTTTCTGTAATAATCGCTTCTGAGTGCTTGGAGCCGTAATGGTTAATATGCTGGATGGCCTCTTCTACTGATGAGACAATTTTTACAGCTAGTGTTAAGGATAAAAATTCATATAAGTAGTCATCCTCGGTTGCAGGAAGGATGCTGCTATCAATTGCGCGTGCCTTTTCATCACCGCGTAGCTCTATACCACGGTCATGTAGCGTTTCAAATAATGTTTTTCCGTATTTCTTCGTCCATGCTTCGTGTAAAACAATCGTTTCGATGGCGTTACAAACGGAAGGACGCTGTGTTTTTGCATTAATAATAATAGCAGTTGCCATTTCAAAATCTGCTGTTTCATCGACGAATACATGGCAATTGCCAGCTCCTGTTTCGATAACGGGAACAGATGCCTCCCGAACAACGGTATCAATTAATTGTTTTCCCCCGCGCGGAATAAGAACGTCCAGATAGTCATTTAAGGTGAACAATTCCTTTGCGCTATTCCGAGATGTATCTTCGATAAGTTGTACGCTATCAACTGGCAGTGCTGTTTTCGCAATGGCCCGGCGCAGAACGGTAACAATGGCTTTATTTGAATAAATGGCAGATGAGCTTCCGCGAAGGAGTGCCGCGTTACCTGTTTTCAGACAAAGTGTTGCTGCATCAACAGTTACGTTTGGACGAGCTTCGTAAATCATACCGACAACACCGAGTGGTACCGTTACTTGTTTAATCGTAAGACCGTTTGGACGTTTGATTGTGGATATCGTTTTGCCGACAGGGTCTGGCAAGTCAATCAACTGACGAATTCCTTCCGCCATTCCAGCTAGACGTTCCTCTGTTAAGCGAAGACGATCTAGCATAGAAGAAGACATTCCTTTTTCTTTGCCTGCAGTTAAATCCTTTTCATTTTCTTGTAAAATATAAGACGTTTCTGACGCCAATGCATCCGCAATAGCAGAGAGTGCCGCGTTTTTTTGTTCGGTTGTTTTTGTCACGAATTGCTGTGCGGCTACTTTTGCAAGTTTTCCTTTTTCCACTACTTCACTCATTTTGCGTGCCCCCTTATTTTATCCCGCATTAACGGGGCAGTAAGACCCCCACGTTAAGACATTAGAAAATCAGAAAAGGCTAAGTGGGGGTCTAACTGCCCGTAAAAGCCCGATTGGTTCAACTAACCATCAGTGGGGGATGAAGAAAACCCCCCACTGATGGAAGTTTCACTTTATAAAGTAACCCAATTGTCACGGTGAATGACTTCGTAGCTGTGCCGTTCTTCCTGCTGCATAATTTCAAAGCTTTGTTTCCCTTTGACTTGTTCTAGTTCGTATGCTGAATATTGTACTTGCCCTCTGCCAATGATGGTTCCCTTTGGACCGAGAACTTCCACAACATCGCCAGGTACAAAGTTACCTTCCACTGTCGTCACTCCTGCAGGCAGGAGGCTTTTTCCGTTCTGGACAACGGCTCTGGCTGCGCCGGTGTCAATCGAAATACGGCCGCGAATAATGGAATGCAGGGAGATCCATTGTTTATTCGTATTTACTGTTTTTTGTTCTGTATGGCCGATGTACGTACCGTCTCCTTTACCAAGAAGGATGTCTAGTAATTTATCTTCGCCTTGCCCCGTTCCGATAAACACGTTTACACCAAGTGAAACGGCTGTTTTGGCGGCATCAATCTTTGATTTCATGCCCCCTGTGCCAACTTTTGTGCCTGAGCCTTTTGCTAGCGCAGCGATTTCATCCGTAATGGAAGGAAGATAGGAAAACCGCTTCGCATCTGGATTGTCTCTTGGATTGCTATCATATAGGCCGTTTACATCTGTTAAAATGATGAGCATATCTGCGTACACAAGGCCACTAACGAGTGCAGAAAGCATATCATTATCACCAAATGTGAGTTCTACGAGAGATACTGAGTCATTTTCGTTAATAATTGGCAATGCATGACGATCGAGTAGCTCCGACAATGCTGCATATGCATTGCTATATTGTTCTTTTCGTGAAAAATCACTTCTCGTTAAAAGTAGCTGAGCTGTGATAATACTATGTTTCTGAAATTCTGCTGTATATGCTTGCATTAACAATCCTTGTCCAACTGCTGCTGCCGCTTGCTTGCCTTTCATCGTCACAGGCCGAGTTGGATAGCCAAGTGCTGCAAAGCCAGCTGCAACTGCACCCGATGTAATAAGTACCACATCATGACCCATAGCTTTAAGCTTTGCAATAGCTGCCACATGATCGGCTAGCTTCTCCATACAAACTCCGTTAGTTGTTGTCAGCGAGCTGCTTCCAATTTTCACAACGATCCGTTGCCGTTTCACCTATATTCCCTCCATCTTCATCAAAAACGCGCGTACCAGAGTATTTTCTGTTTCTATGCAAAAAAGACCCTCCCATCCTTTCTATGAAAGGACGGAAGAGTCATCGTTCCGCGGTACCACCTTACTTGGTGTAATCATTACACCCACTTTCACCTGTAACGTCGGTGCTACGCCATGGCTTTCGCCTAGGACTCCAAGGTAGGTTCAGCAAATTCAAAGGTGAGGAATCTTACAGCCGGTGGATTCCATTCTCTATCACCTGAAAGGTGCTTACTATTCCTTTTCTCACGTTTTTCCTTGTATCTACTTGACGTTATTATGCACTAGAAAAAGAGGGAATGTCAAGATAAGAAGGTACGATTGAATTAGTAAGCAAAATGAAGTCACATTCTACATAATTCCAGGATTTTTACCATGAAATAAACAGAAATGTCAACCTAATTTCGTATTAAGTTATCATTTCAAATTTAGACCTTCTTTTACATGATTCCTAATTTTGTAAAAATAGTTTTAGATTTGGTGTATTTCTCTTTTACCTCTATATGTTTATATTATAATACCTTTGAAGTTGAATACAGAGAAAAGGGGAGATGAAGAATGGATCAGATTATTGAAGAACATTTTAATTTTTTGAGAGATGCAAGGAAAAATCGAAGGATTATGAAAACATTAGAAGAGAGGAACATTTCTATTATTGCGGATTGTGAAGAATTTAAGGAATTAGCAAAACAATTTTACGCCTTGTATTATAAGCCTCAAGCTGAAAAACGAATTGCGTTAGTCGGCATGAATCCTAACAACCGCGCTAGTAAAACAGGTGTACCATTTCTAGATTTTAAGTCGCTATCGGTGTTACTAGGAAACGTCCCTCGTACTACATCTGAAGTCAGCTCACAATTTATCTACAGTATCATCCAACATTTCGGTCCAACAGCATTCTTTCAGCATGTATATATGACAAATCTATCCTGGTTTGGTTTCCAACGGCATCGGAGTGCTTTTCATTACTATGATTTAGCTGGATGGGTAGCAAAATTGTTTACCAAAGGATTTATTAAAGAAATGAATTTGCTCATGCCAAGCTACATTATACCAGTTAGTAGGAAAGTAGAGGAAACACTTTACGAAATGAAAGAGGATGGGCGTCTCCCTCAGGATATCAAAATTGCAGAGCGTATCCCTCACCCATATTGGTGCTCTATGCCACAAAATATAGAACAAGGGCGGGAAAAATATATCAATGTTATTACGCAGTTTATAGAACAAGGAAGAATACAATAGTATAGAGTAGCCTGAGTCTGATTTCACGGGGCTCAGGCTGTTTTGATTTCAAAAGAAAAAAACCTCATACAAGATAAAGGATTGCATTAGGGAAATATGTAATCTAATATAGGTGAGATGTTATACTAGAAAAGAGGGGATGGTTTAATGATTGGAGATTCAGTTGAAAAAGATGCGGTATACAATGTGATTTATAGAAGGAGAGATGTACGTAGTTTTCTCCCAAATCCGATACCAGAAGATGCAGTCGAGCGGATTTTGCAAGCGGCGCATCATGCTCCTTCGGTAGGGTTTATGCAGCCATGGAATTTTATTATGGTTACGTCTTCGCCCGTGAAAGAGAAATTAGCATGGGCAGCGGAGAAGGAAAGGAAAGCGCTTTCGATTCATTACGAAGATGAACGTTCAGCCAAGTTCTTGGAATTGAAAATAGAAGGAATCAAACAAGCTCCGCTCACGATTTGTGTGACATGCGATCCGACGCGAGGTGGTTCTCATGTTCTTGGGAGAAATTCGATTCCAGAGACGGATATATTATCGACAGCATGCGCCATTGAAAATATGTGGCTAGCTTCATGTGCAGAAGGATTGGCGATGGGATGGGTTAGCTTTTATAAGAAAAATGATGTGCGCGATATTTTGCATATTCCGCCTCATATTGATCCGGTTGCCTTGCTTTCCATTGGGTATACTGAGGATTATCCGAAGCAACCTATTTTAGAGACGGCTAATTGGGAAAAGCGCCGCAGTCTTGCCGATTTAATTTTTCATGAAACATGGGGGAATTAACAGCAATTGTAAAAAAATGTTGAAAAGTCAAACAATTTGCGGTATCATGACTACAAACAAGAATTGTTTTAAAAGTGAATAGTTTCAGCGATAAAATAAGATGCCACAAAGGCTTAATAGGGAATCCGTGAAAAAACGGAACTGTACCCGCAACTGTATGTGTGGACGAAATAGGTGAACCACTGTAATGAATACGGGAAGGACCTAAAGTAGGAAGATGCACGAGTCAGGAGACCTGTCTTAGTTCTATAAGTTTCAAATTCTTCGGGGATTGAGAAGGTGAAGCGACAGCATTGATAAAGGTTTGTATGCGCTTACCTTTCCGAGCTTTCGTTTCAGTCACTCATGAATAGTTGAGTGGCTTATTTGTTTTGGAAGAGAAAATAGTAAATTTACAATTGAATAGAATGATAGAAATGAGGTACGCGGTGATTTACAAGCTGCGTTTAAAAGGGAAGATGGTGAAAATCCATCACGGTACCCGCCACTGTAAAGGGGAGTTTTGTTGTACATGTCACTGAGCGATGCTTGGGAAGACGCAATGAAATGATGAACCTAAGTCAGGAGACCTGCCTTGTTTTTGGCTTACTTAAACTTACGGGAGTATGGGTGGAAGTGCTGACTAAAATGCTGTAGCAATCGTATTTATTCGCACCCCTATCCGTTGATAGGGGTGCTTTTTTTAGTGTAGAAAGGAGAGTTGCTATGACGACTTGGAACCTAACAGGAACGAAGCATCACGTATTGGTTTGTAACGGAAGTAGCTGTATGAGAAAAGGAGGAGAGGAGGTAACGCAGGCGATTCGTGGTGAGATTACGAAAATTGGGGCTGATGCTCTTATACATACAACAAGAACAAGGTGCAATGGAAGATGCAAGGATGCTCCTATTGTCATCGCCTACCCGCAAGGAACTTGGTACAAGGAAGTAGACGAAATAATTGGAAGACAGATTGTGCAGCAACTTGCCTCTGGCAATGTACTAGATGAAGCAGTTCTCTATCATTATGAGGAGGATGGCTTTATCCCTCTAGTAGGTTCAAAAAGTGAAGCTGGCATATTGAAATCAAATAATTGAGGTGTTTCGTTTGGAATGGATTGCGTTTACTTGCTTAACAATTTTACTTGGAATGAAGCATGGTATGGATGGTGATCATGTGGCAGCCATTGCCGATATGGTTGGAAGTGCAGGACAGAAACGCAAGCAAGTGTCACTTGGTGTCATGTATGCCTTTGGTCATGGATTCATCGTCTTTCTCATTGGTCTCCTATCCTTATTTTTAGGGGTAGAATTGTCGAAAGCTTCAAGGGAAGCATTAGAGCTATTGGTTAGCCTTTCCTTGCTTGTACTAGGAACGTATATGTTGATTACGATGGTTTGGCAAAGACAAGATTATGTTTATAAAAGCAGGTTCAGAATTGTATATGAATTATTTGCACGAAATAAAAGGGAAAACAGAGTATCTACAACACAGTTTGGGATGATTGGCGCCTTTATAATTGGCATCATTCATGGCATTGGGGTAGAAAGTCCGACTCAAATCGTCATCTTAACAAATGCGGTCGGCGTGCATCATATCTCGTCTGCGATGCTGCAACTCATTTTATTTGTTGTTGGATTGTTGATTTCCACAATTACGATTGCCTTATGTTTTTCATGGGGTTTTATGAAGACGATAGCAAGACAACGACTTTACTTCATTTTAGGTTCTGTTACGGGCATATATAGCATAGGTCTGGGAGTTTCCATGCTTCTAGCCTATTGGAAAGGCGGCGCATGAGCGTGAAAGGAAAAGTAGCAGTTATTGGGTTTGGCCCAGGAAGTAGCGAGCATATTACGAAACGGGCAAAGGAAGCAATTGGGGAATGTGACATCGTTATTGGTTATAAAACATATGTCGATTTGATAGAAGGATTATTAGTAGGACAGACGATTGTGAGCACTGGTATGACAGAAGAAGTAAGCCGGGCGCAAGAAGCGGTAAGACAAGCTGAGCAGGGCAAGAATGTTGCTGTTATTTCAAGCGGTGATGCCGGTGTGTACGGGATGGCGGGTCTTGTTTATGAAGTTCTTCTAGGGGCTGGATGGCGAAAGGAAACCGGCGTTGAGGTTGAAATTATTCCAGGTATTTCGGCGATTAATTCCTGTGCTTCATTGCTCGGAGCACCGATTATGCATGATGCATGCACGATTAGCTTAAGCGATCATTTAACGCCTTGGACTTTGATTGAAAAGAGAATTGATGCGGCGGCGCAGGCTGACTTTGTCATTGCCTTTTATAATCCGAAAAGCGGGAGAAGAACGAGACAAATTGAAGAGGCACAGCGGATCTTACTAAAGTATCGCTCGCCAAATACGCCGGTCGGCCTTGTGAAAAGTGCGTATCGTGACCGGCAAGATGTTGTTATTACAAACCTTGCAAACATGCTAGAACATGAAATTGGGATGCTTACAACGGTGATTGTCGGAAATTCATCGACGTTTGTCTATGATAATCTCATGATTACCCCGCGCGGCTACCAACGAAAGTATACGCTAGATCAAACCGAGCAAAAGCTTGCGCCGCATAAGCGTCTGCAAAAGGAAGCAGAGCCTTGGTCATTGAATCAAGTTAAGATGTCTCCACATGAATTAGCAGAAGAGGCGCTGCAAGCTGTTTCGGGGGAAATCGATAATGAAAAGTCATTTATCCAGCAACCAATTACATCCTTATTAGAGCTCGCTGTAAGTCCAGGTGTTGCTAATAAGAAATTTACAGCACAGCAGATGATGACACTTGCCGAGCTAGTATCGGACGAAGGCACGATGGAATATACACCGGATCATGCGATCAAGCTTGTGATTCCAACCGATAATCCGAATTCAATTACAACTACTTTACAGGAAGCAGGCTTTTTACTGTCACCGATAGGGGAGGTGCTAACAGTTAAGGCATGCGACTTTTGCGATGGAGACAAAAAGGATAGCATTCCCTATGCTGAAGAAATTCAAACAAAGCTAGGAGGAATACAGCTACCGAAAGAGCTGAAAATTGGCTTCAATGGCTGTGCCATGGCGTGTTATGGTGCTGTGAAGGAAGATATCGGAATCGTTTTTCGAAGAGGAGCCTTTGATTTGTTTTTAGGTGCAAAAACAACCGGACGAAATGCACATTCAGGCCAGATTGTTGCAGAAGGAATTGCACCTGACAAAATTGTCGGTATTGTAGAAGCAATCGTACAGGAATATAAGGAGAAAGGTTATCCGAACGAACGCTTTTACAAATTCTTTAAACGCGTTAAGAATGTACAGGGCTTCGAGTTTCAGGATATGACGCCGAATTTGAAAATAGAAGAACCGGCTTGCGGAGAGTAAGTAGGAAAAATAAGGGGGAAGATGTGTGAAAGCTATTTTGTTTGTAGGGCATGGGAGTAAAGATCCAGAAGGAAACAGCCAAGTTCTGCAGTTTATAGAAAATATGAAGTCAGGATGGGATCCGTCACTTTTAATAGAAGCATGCTTTTTAGAATTTGAAAGACCGACAGTTAGTCAAGGAATTGATAACTGCGTTGAAAAGGGTGCAAAGGAAGTAATTGTGATTCCAATTATGCTTTTACCTGCTGGGCATTCGAAAATTCATATTCCAGCAGCCATTGATGATGCAAAACAAAAGTATTCCCATGTATCTTTTACATATGGTAAACCAATAGGAGTCCATGAAGAAATCTTCGGGATTTTGAAAACGAGATTAGTAGAAATTGGTGAGAATCCAGATGAACCAATGGCAGACACTGCTATTCTACTTTTGGGACGTGGTGGGAGTGATCCCGACGCAAACAGTGATTTATATAAGATTTCAAGATTACTTTGGGAGAAAACAAATTATAAATTTGTCGAACCAGCTTTCATGGGTGTGACGGATCCGCTTGTAGAAGAAGGAGTTGAGCGGTGCATCAAGCTTGGGGCAAAGAAAGTGATTATTCTTCCTTACTTTTTATTCACAGGCATTTTAATAAAACGTTTGGAAGAGATGATTACAAAGTTTCAAGGGCTGCACCCTGACATTACGTTTGAGCTGGCAGGCTATTTTGGTTTTCATCCAAACTTACTTACTATTTTACAAGAACGTGCTAGGGAAGCACTGCAAGGTGAAGTGCGTATGAATTGTGACATTTGTCAATATCGTTTGGATGCGATGGAACATATTGAACATCATCACCACGACCATGATCACGATCACGACCATGATCACGATCACAACCATGATCATCATCACAGTCATGAGGAGAAAAAGGCAGGCGGATTGATATGATTTTCATGCTGGCTGGCACAAGTGATGCCCGTGCATTGGCGTTAGAAATCCAGAAAGCCGGTTATTTGATCCTTACCACAGTTGTTACAGAGAATGCTGCATCGGAAATGAAGCAGGTGGGAATCGATGTAAGGACAGGAAGAATGACAGATAAAGAAATGGCCGATTTCATTCGGGAAAAAGGTGTACAAGTTGTCGTGGATGCCAGCCATCCTTTTGCGGAAGAGGCATCCAAAAATGCTATCCATGCAGCTGAGCAGGCGCAAGTTCCGTACATCCGCTATGAGCGTGAATCTCAGAAATTTGCGTATGAAAAAATGACGGTCGTAAGCAGCTATGAAGAGGCGGCCATAGAAGCGGCAAAGAAAAAAGGGGTTGTCATGTTAACGACTGGCAGCAAAACCCTGCAAATCTTTACGGAAAAATTAGTAGCACTTCCGGATGTTCGCCTGATTGCCCGTATGCTGCCACGCACAGACAATATGGAAAAATGCGAACAGCTTAGATTGCCGCAAAAAAATATTGTGGCCATTCAAGGACCATTTACAAAGGAGCTGGATAAGGCTCTTTATAATCAATATGGCGTCACCACGATGATTACAAAGGAAAGTGGAAAAGTTGGCTCTGTTGATGAGAAAGTAGAGGCGGCAAAAGAACTCGGTATCGACATCATTCTCATTGAACGGCCAAAAATGGAATATGGTTGTGTGTATTCTCATTTTTCTGAGGTATTACAAGCGTTAGAGGAAGCTTTGCTGTTAAAAAAATAGAAACCATTAAATAAGGAGATGGAGCATATGGATTTTCGTACTGAATTTAAACCTGTTACGGTTCAGCCCGAGCAAATTGAGGGAAGAAGCTTTGCTATGATTACGGAAGAGCTAGGACCACATTCTTTTACCGAGGAACAATATCCTATCGTGCAACGTGTTATTCATGCATCAGCTGATTTTGATCTAGGAAGGAGCTTGCTATTTCATCCCGATGCAATCCAAGCTGGTATTCGTGCAATCCGAAGCGGGAAAAAAGTGATAGCAGATGTACAAATGGTTCAAGTGGGAGCGAACAAAACACGAATTGAAAAGTTTGGTGGGGAAATCAAAGTATATATTTCGGATCCGGATGTAAGAGAAGAAGCAAAGCGATTGAATACGACGCGTGCCATCATTTCGATGCGAAAAGCGATTAAAGAAGCAGAAGGTGGTATTTATGCGATTGGCAATGCACCTACTGCCTTGCTGGAGCTCATCCGTCTCATTAAAGAAGGAGAAGCAAAACCTGATCTTATAATTGGACTTCCTGTTGGTTTTGTATCTGCAGCTGAATCCAAAGAAGAATTAGCAAAGCTAGATATTCCGTTTATTACGAATGTAGGGAGAAAGGGCGGAAGTACGATAACGGTGGCAGCGTTAAATGCTCTTTCTTTACTAGCGGATAAGGAATAAAAATGAGTGAGAAAAAGCTTCGCGAAGGCTATACAACCGGATCGTGTGCGACAGCCGCAACGAAAGCAGCACTTACTGCTCTTATTACCGGACAAACGCAAACTGAAGCGACGATTTATTTGCCAATCAAACGATTTGCCACGTTTGTTATTGAAAGCTGTGAACGAACCGAGCAAACTGCATTGGCAGTTGTAATAAAGGATGGTGGAGATGATCCCGATGCAACGCACGGGGCGAGCATTATTTCTACTGTGACTTGGTCAGATCAGCCAGATATCGTGTTAGATGGAGGCACCGGAGTAGGACGCGTCACGAAGGAAGGATTGCCGGTTGCTGTCGGGGAAGCGGCGATTAATCCCGTGCCGCGCCGCATGATTCTAGAGGCCGCACGTGATGTTCTGCAGGATTATGGTATAGAGCGAGGCATTACCATTGTGATTTCTGTACCAGGCGGGGAAGAAATTGCGAAAAAAACGTTAAATGGCCGGCTCGGTATCATCGGTGGAATCTCGATTTTAGGAACGCGCGGGATTGTCGTCCCGTTTTCTACATCTGCTTTTAAAGCAAGTATTGTGCAGGCAATTCGGGTAGCACGAGCTAGCCACTGTGACCACGTTGTCATCACGACAGGCGGACGCAGTGAAGCGTATGCGATGAAGCAATTTCCTTATTTGCCTGAGGAAGCGTTTATTGAAATGGGTGATTTTGTTGGGTTTACGTTAAAGCAGTGCAAACGGCAAGGGGCAAAGCGCGTTTCGATGGTTGGAATGATGGGGAAATTCTCCAAGGTAGCCCAAGGGATTATGATGGTCCACTCAAAAAGTGCAGCGGTTGATTTTGAATTTTTAGCACAGATTGCTTGCAAAGTGGGGGCTGGGCAGCCGCTACTCGAAGAAATTAAAGCTGCCAATACAGCATCACAGGTTGGAGATTGGATGATGCAGCATGGCTACGTGGAATATTTCACGAAGCTAAGTGAGCATTGTTGCCTGTCTGCTCTTCAGGAAGTGGATGGTGGTATGGAAGTGGATACGACTTTATATACGTTAAAGGGAGAATGCTTAGGAAAGGCAGTGCGCCATTGATGAAAATAATTGGAATTGGTGATGATGGGAAGCAAAGCTTGCTTCCTAAGTATGAGAAGTGGATTTATGAAAGTGAAGTGCTAGTAGGAGGAAACCGGCAGCTTGCCTTTTTCCCAGATTATACGGGAGAAAAGGTTGTGATTGAAGGCGGACTTGCAAAATTAGTAGAACGTCTTCAAACAGAGACGAGAAGCGTTGTCATTCTAGCATCAGGTGATCCCCTATTTTATGGGATTGGTAGCTATTTATCTAGCAAAATAGAAATTGAAATCTATCCGTATGTAAGTTCCGTCCAACTTACCTTTGCAAGAATGGGAGAACGATGGAATGATGCGTATTTGACCAGCGTTCATGGAAGAAGTATGAAGGGGCTTGCCCAGCGCATTGACGGAAGAGAAAAAATTGCTATTTTAACAGATGAAGAGAATTCACCGAATCGAATTGCACAGTACTTATTGTCGTTTGGCATGACGGAGTATAAGGCATTTATAGCAGAAAATGTAGGAAGCGAAAATGAAAGATGTCGCCATATGGAGTTAGACGAGATGAAAGATGCCGAGTTTTCGCCGTTAAATGTAGTGGTTTTGAAGAAAACGGCTGAAGGTCCATCTTGGTCTATCGGTATAGAGGATGAAGAGTTTATTCAGCGTAAGCCTGAGAAAGGGCTGATTACGAAAAAGGAAATTCGAGCGCTGAGCATAAGTGCACTTCATTTGCAGAAGGACAGTATTGTATGGGATATCGGTACATGTACAGGTTCTGTGGCGATTGAGGCAGCAAAAGTAGCACGTGAAGGACAAATCTTCGCCATTGAAAAGAATGAAGGTGATTTAGAAAATTGCTGGCAAAACTTAGCAAAGTTTCGCGTAGATGCAACCGTTGTCCAAGGAAAAGCACCAGAAGGACTCGATACATTCTCTGATCCGGATGCCGTATTTATCGGCGGGACAGCAGGCGGAATGGATGCGATTTTAGACATTTGCTGCAGTCGGTTGAAAGAGAAAGGCCGGATTGTTTTAAATGCGGTAACGATTGAAAATTTGGCGGAAGCTCAGAAAGCATTTAAAAAACAAGGATTCAAGACGAATATTACGCTTGTCCAAATTTCACGAAGCAAGCCGATTTTGAACCTAACTCGGTTTGATGCACTCAATCCGATTTATATCATAAGCGCAGAGCGAGGAGAGTAAAGATGCTAGGAACATTATATGGTTTAGGAGTTGGTCCGGGAGATCCGGAATTGATTACCGTTAAGGCGTTTCGAAGATTAAAGGAATCACCAGTCATTGCGTATCCGAAGAAACAAAAGGGAAGCAAAAGCTATGCCCAAAAAATTATCGATGTGTATGTGAATCCGAATGAAAAGGAAATGCTTGGTCTTGTGTTTCCAATGACAAAGGATGAGACCATTTTAGAACGAAAGTGGAGCGAAACGGTTGAAAGCGTTTGGGAAAAGCTACAGGAAGGAAAGAATGTTGCGTTCGTTACAGAAGGCGATCCACTATTATATAGTACATTCATCCATATGATGGTTTTGATGCAAGAGCGCCATCCGGAAGCTATCATTGAAGTTGTTCCAGGTATTTCTTCTGTGAACGGAGCTGCTGCAAGACTAGGTATTCCGCTTGCAGACGGGGATGAGCACGTAGCAATTATTCCAGCGCACGATAATTATGAAGCAATGAAGCAAGCCATTGAAGATCATGATTGTGTCATTTTTATCAAGGTGGCAAAGGTTATCGATTTGATGCTACAAGTGGTACGTGAATTAGATTTGCTTCAGAATACTTCTGTTGTGACAAAAGTGACATCGGATGAAGAGATTATTTGGAAAGCAGAAGAAATTGAAGGCGCAGAATTGGAATATCTAACATTAATGGTGGTGAGAAAATGAAACTATACATAATTGGAGCAGGTCCTGGAGATCCAGATTTGATTACAGTAAAAGGGTTAAAGCTTCTAGAGGAAGCAGATGTAGTATTGTATGCTGATTCTCTTGTGAATGAAGAATTAATTGCAAAAGCAAAGCCAGAAGCAGAAGTCATGAAAACAGCGGGCATGCATTTAGAAGAAATGGTCTCTATTATGGTGGAACGAATCAAGCAAGGGAAAAAGGTTGTGCGTGTTCACACAGGTGATCCAGCCGTATACGGTGCGATTATGGAACAAATGGTGTTACTAAAAAAAGCTGGCGTCGGTGTTGAAATCGTGCCTGGTGTTAGCTCCGTATTTGCAGCAGCTGCAGCGGCACAAGCAGAACTTACCATTCCAGACTTAACACAAACGTTGATTTTAACAAGAGCTGAAGGAAGAACGCCAGTGCCTGAGTTTGAAAAACTGCGGGATTTAGCCAAGCATCATTGTACAATCGCTCTTTTCTTAAGTAGCACCTTAACGAAAAAAGTGATGAAAGAAGTATTGGATGCCGGTTGGAGCAAAGATACGCCGGTAGCGGTTATTTATAAAGCATCATGGCCTGACCAAAAAGTTGTCCGTACGACAGTGGAAAACATGGATGAGGCAATGCGGACAAATGGTATACGGAAGCAGGCAATGATTTTGATGGGCTGGGCGCTTGATGAAAATATACATGATAAAGAGTACCGTTCTAAGCTGTATGATAAAGAATTTACGCACGGATTTCGCCGGGGGGTACAATCGTGATTCATACGCTTCTGGAAGGACAAATGCCTGCAATCGAGCAAAGCGGTGAGTATGCGGTTGTTGCCATCACGAAACACGGCGTACAGATTGCAAGAAAGCTAGGGCGTTCGTTTCAAAATACGGATGTATATTATATGAGCAAATTTGAACAGGGAGACGAGCAAGATAAGGACATTCAAATGTTTACTGGGAGTGTCCGCTTGTTGCTTCCCGCCCTTTTCAAATCGTATCAAGGACTCATAATTATTATTTCTCTTGGTGCAGTTGTGCGTATGATTGCTCCTCTTTTAAAAGATAAAAAGGTAGATCCTGCTGTTGTGGTCATCGACGATAAAGGTGAGAATGTAATCAGTGTATTGTCGGGTCACATCGGCGGAGCCAATGAACTGACGAGAGAGGTAGCAGCAACTTTAGGTGCGAATGCTATCATTACGACTGCTTCGGACGTTCAACAAACGATCCCCGTTGATCTCTTTGGCAAACGCTTTGGCTGGGTATGGGAATCTGCTGAAAAATTAACGCCGGTTAGCGCAGCGGTTGTGAATGAAGAACAGATTGCAATTGTGCAAGAATCTGGCGAAAAAGAATGGTGGAACTACAACCATCCGCTGCCTATACATATGAAAGTCTACCATTCGGTTGCTGAGGCGTTAAAGCATCCGCATAATGCTGCCCTTGTCGTGACCCATCGAAATCTTCATGCAGAGGAGAACTCCATTTTACAAAACGGAGTGTTATACCGTCCGAAGGTGATTGTGCTTGGAATGGGCTGTAACCGCGGTACATCATTTGAGGAAATAGAATCCGTCATTCATGAAACGTTAGACGAACTGCATGTTTCTATCAAAAGCGTGAAGGCCCTTTGTACGATTGATTTGAAAAAAGATGAAGAAGGTTTACTTGAGGTAGTGCGAAAGAACGACTGGGAATTTGTTTATTATTCTCCTGAAGTACTAAATAGGGTGAAAATAAAGCAACCTTCTGAAACAGTCTTTAAATACACCGGAGCGTATGGGGTGAGCGAACCAGCAGCACTGTTATATAGCGGTGCGGAAGCATTAGAACTTGTGAAGAAAAAGTCAGGGAATGTTACGATTTCTGTAGCGGTTATTCCCCACTAATCGACAGGGAAAGGAGGAAAAATGGCATGTTAAATAGAAGACTTGTTATTGCAGGAACCGGAAGCGGTGTTGGAAAAACAACAGTAACAATCGGGATTATGTCGGCATTACGAAAAAAAGGGTATATCGTTCAAGGTTTTAAATGCGGGCCAGATTATATCGATCCTACTTATCATACCGCAGTAACAGGAAGGAATTCTCGTAATTTGGACAGCTGGATGCTCGGTCATGAAATGGTAAAAGACATTGTGAATCGGGGCAGCGCGGGCGCCGATATTTCCATAATTGAAGGTGTGATGGGTTTTTTTGACGGGAAGAATCCAACCAATAATGTAGGGACGACAGCCGAAATCAGTATCATTACAAAAAGTCCGGTTGTTCTCGTTGTGAACTGCGCGAGCATGGCTAGAAGTAGCGCTGCGATTGTGAAGGGATTTCAATCCTTTTTAGAAGAAACAAATATTGTTGGTGTGATTGCGAATCGAGTCGGTAGTGAAGGACATTTTCGTATTGTGAAAACAGCAATTGAGCAAGAATGCGGCATTCCGGTACTCGGTTATATGAAACGAGATGAAGCGCTTACGATTCCAGAACGGCATTTAGGGTTAGTGCCTTCAGTGGAACGTGGGGAACTCAATCCATTCTTTGATACGCTTGGAGATGCTGTATTAGAAACCGTAGAGATTGACCGACTCTATGAGCTAGCAGAAACGATGACTTTACAAGTACCAAGTTCGCAGTTTGAGACGAAGGAAGAAAAGTCGGTTCGCATTGCAGTGGCAAGAGATGCAGCCTTTAACTTTTATTATCAGGAGAACTTTGACATATTGAAAGCTTACGGCGCAGATCTAGTAGAATTTTCTCCATTGGCGGGCGAAATAGTGCCAGCAGATGTCGATGGTCTGTACATCGGCGGCGGGTTTCCAGAGGAATTTGCGAAGGAACTTGCGAGCCAATCAGAAGTGAAGCAGTCGATTCGCGCAGCGATAGAACGAGGACTTCCGACACTTGCGGAGTGCGGGGGGTTTATGTTTTTAACGGAAGCAATTGAAACGACAAATGGCGAAACCTATGAAATGGTTGGTGTTATTCCTGGAATAGTTAAAATGCAAACAAAGCTAGCAGCACTTGGCTACCGGGAAGTAACGGGAACAAACTTTTTACTGGAAGGAAACTTGCAAGCAAAAGGACATGAATTTCATTACTCGACGTTTCATCCAAAGGATGAGGTTCCATATGCTTACGAAACAAAAGGGATGCGCGGCAGAAAGCAAGAAGGTTACATGCGTGAAAATCTAATCGCTGGTTACACTCATTTTCATTTTGGTTCTTGTCCGCAAATGGTGGTAAATTGGATCAACCGTTGCAAGGAGATGAAGACGCATGAATAAAGCACTCCCCATTATGCTGCAAGGAACGCATTCGGATGCCGGGAAAAGCGTCATCACCACTGCTTTTTGCCGTATTTTTGCACAGGACGGTTTCAAAACGGCTCCGTTTAAGTCACAAAATATGGCGCTCAATTCTTATATTACGATTGATGGAAAAGAAATTGGCAGAGCTCAAGGCGTGCAAGCAGAAGCAGCAGGAATCGCTGCAACAACCGATATGAACCCGATTTTAATTAAACCATCCCGCGACTATGAATCACAAATTGTCGTACACGGCAAAGTATTTGAAACGATGAAGGCAGGGGATTATCGGAAGGATTTCTTCAAAATGGGAGTAAAGCTAATTCAGGAATCGCTGCAAGTTTTATCTGAAGGGTACGAACGAATTGTAATAGAAGGAGCAGGAAGTCCTGCAGAAATCAATTTAATGGACCGCGAGCTTGTCAATATGCGTGTAGCAAGAATTGCGAATGCTCCTGTTATTTTAATTGGAGATATTGACAAAGGCGGCGTATTTGCAAGCTTAGTTGGAACGCTTCAGCTGCTGAACCCAGAAGACCGCGAGCGTGTCATTGGTGTCATTATTAATAAATTTCGCGGTGATGTCAGCCTGCTACAACCCGGGCTCGATTGGTTTGAAGAGTATACGGGAAAGAAGGTACTTGGCGTGGTTCCGTATATTCGAAATTTAGCGATTGATGCCGAGGATTCTCTCGTTTTAAATCAATATACTTCCGATAAGCATGTAGAAAAAGAGATTGATATCGTCGTCATCCAATATCCAAGAATCTCGAATTTTACTGATGCCGAGCCGTTCTTTGCCGAGCCGGACTGTGATGTTCGCTATGTTACGAGGGCAGATCAAGTGCATGAGCCTGATTTGATTCTTTTGCCCGGAAGTAAAAATACGATTGAGGACCTTATGTTTTTACAAGAAAGCGGGATAGCGGAGAAATTGCTAGACTTACATAAGAAAAAGAAATCATGTATATTTGGGATTTGCGGTGGGTATCAAATGCTCGGTGAGAAAATTTTCGACCCACTTAGGGTAGAATCCCCGTATGAAAAAATAGAAGGTCTCGGTCTGCTCCCTGTTCGCACGGTGATGACAGAGGAGAAAACGACCGTACTGTCAAAGGGACAGGCATCCTTCGCGCAGCAGGGCTTTGCAGTAACTGGCTACGAGATTCATATGGGAGAAACAATCGCACTGGACAACCATACTTTTATTCAGACAGAGGGCGGAGTAGACGGCTGCAAAAGTGAGGATGAACGAGTCGTGGGCACCTATTTTCACGGGATTTTTCATAATGATGCCTTACGCGAAACGGTGTTAAATACGATTAGACAGCATAAGGGATTAGATCCAATCAATCAGCGCGTAACGTTTAATGAACTGCGAGAGGCAGAATACGACAGAGTAGCTGAGCATGTGAGAAAGCATGTTGACTTTGCTTTTATAAATAAAAAAATGGAAGAGTTCCAAACAAAGGAGATTGCAAAATGATAAAGACAATCCAGAACATAGGACCAGTAGATAAGCAAATGGGAAAACGTGTAGAGGAATATATTGATACGTTAACAAAGCCGCCTGGTAGTTTAGGTAGATTAGAGGAACTTGCGATTCAACTTGCAGAAATTACATCGGAACCATTTCCTGTTGTAGCGCCAGCTGGGGTCATTACGTTTGCTGCCGACCACGGTGTTGTAGAAGAAGGAGTATCCGCGTTTCCTGCAGAGGTTACGGTTCAAATGGTACAAAACTTTTTACATGGAGGAGCTGCAATCAATGTATTCAGTAGACAAATCGGGGCTAAATTTGAAATTGTCGATGTTGGTGTAGCACAGACGATCGAAGCTGATGATTTGGTTCAACGAAAAGTCCGTTTTGGTACAGCAAACTTTTGCAAGCAGGATGCAATGACAAGAGATGAGGCAGAACGGGCTATCGAAGTCGGTTATGAACGAGCAGAAAACTTGATTAAGCAAGGCGTGAAATGTTTGATTGTTGGAGAAATGGGAATAGGAAACACGACGCCTAGTAGTGCAATTTTAGCTGTTTTAAGTGGACGTGATATTAGCGAATTGGTTGGACGCGGAACTGGAATTGTACCAGAAAAGGTACAGCATAAGCAGGACGTTATTATGCGCGGGATTGAAGCAAGAAAACCTGACAAATCAGATCCAATTGATGTACTTGCAAAGGTAGGCGGCTTGGAAATTGGTGCGATGACAGGCGCCATGCTTGCTGCTGCTTATCACCGCATTCCTATTTTAGTTGATGGTTTTATTTGTACGATTTCTGCTCTTCTTGCAAAAGAAATATGTGAGTATGCAGGTGACTATATGATTGTCGGACATCATTCTGTTGAAATCGGACATAAGATTGCAATTGAGCTGTTAGGAAAGAAACCAATCCTTGATTTAGGATTTCGTTTAGGAGAAGGAAGTGGAGCTGCAGTTGCCTTTCCTATTTTAGAGTCTGCAACGCTCATGCTAAAAGAAATGGCAACATTCGATTCTGCGAATATCTCAAAAGAATAGATTGATAGTACGAGTAAACCAGTTGGATAAAGAGGAGCGGGGTAATAGTGACAAAGGGAATAGTATATTTGGTCGGTGCGGGTCCTGGTGACCCGAAACTCATCACCGTGTACGGAATGGAATGTATACAGAAGGCTGACGTCATTTTATATGATCGTTTGGCAAGCAGCAAATTATTGGATTATGCGAAAAAGGATACCGAGTTAATATTTTGTGGCAAGCTTCCAGGTAAACACGCATTGATTCAAGAGCAAATTCATGAGCTTTTGGTAGAAAAAGCACTTGAAGGAAAGACGGTTGTCCGTTTAAAGGGAGGAGATCCTTGCGTATTTGGCCGAGTTGGCGAGGAAGCGGAAGTACTTGCTGAGCAGGGAATCTGCTATGAAATTGTGCCAGGTATTACAGCAGGAATTGCAGCACCTGCTTATGCCGGCATTCCTGTTACGCACCGTGATCATGCATCCTCTTTCGCTATTGTAACCGGACACGGTCGTGAGGAAAAAGGAGCAGATCATCTGAACTGGTCAGCTCTTGCCCAGGGAATTGATACGATTGCCTTTTACATGGGAATCGGAAATTTACATCATATATGCAGCAAGCTTACCGAGCATGGAAAAGATCCGCACACACCTGTTGCGATTATTCAGTGGGGCACAACGGAAAAGCAAAAGACGGTAACAGGGGATTTAACTACGATAGAAGCAGTCGCAGAAGAGAACAAGATAACACATCCAGCGATTGTTCTTGTCGGAGAAGTGGTCGGGCTACGAAAGAAGATTCAGTGGTTTGAAGATTTGCAAGCAAATAAAGAAATGCAGGTAGGGAGTTATTAATATGTCATTGGTAGAAGAATTGAAAAATAGAAGAGCAATTCGAGACTATGCAGTGCGCGATGTAGAAGATGAAAAAATTAAAGTTTTGCTTGATGCTGCCACATGGGCGCCAAACGACCGGATGAGGGAGCCATGGAGTTTTTATGTAATAAAGGGAGAAGCAAAGAAACGGTATGAAGAGCTCGCAACATCTTATTTGCAGGAGCGTTTTCCGACAAAACCTCATCTTGTAGAGAGTTCGTTGAAAGTATTGAAACATACGCCTGTTAATATTATTGTGACGTCTGATGTAGTCGATGGAGATGAAGAAGCATCGGAAGATAATGAGTATGCTGTATGCTGCGCCATTCATTCGATGTGGCTAGCTGCGAAAGAACTAGGTTTAGGATTTGTATGGAGAACAAGAGGTGTCGGTCTTGTCAGAGACGCACGTATGTATGCATTCATCGGTTCACCAGAAAATAAAAAAATTATTGGAAATGTGTTTATCGGCTATCCGGATGAGGAGTCATTGAAAAAGCAAAAGACACCTACCCGGACACCTTTTGAAGAGAAAACAACTTGGTTATAGGGGTGTGAAAGAATGGAAGAAACAATAGAAAATAAGAAACAACGAGGACTTACGTTAGTGTATACAGGTGATGGAAAAGGAAAAACGACTGCAGCTATGGGTCTTGCAGTACGTGCTGCTGGCCGCGGGAAACGGGTATTAGTCATTCAGTTCATTAAATCACCGAACCGTACATACGGCGAAAACATCACATTTGATAAGATCGGTATTGAAATGCATCAAACAGGAGTCGGCTTTACGTGGACGAAAACACCAGAAGAACATCGCTTGGCACTAAAGAAAGCATGGGCGTTTACGAAAGAAAAGGTGTTTTCCGGCTCTTATGACGTTGTTATTTTAGATGAGTTAAACAATGCACTTGCCATTTCAAAATTCCCTGTTGATGACGTTCTTCCCCTTGAAGAGGTGATTCGCTTAATCCAAACCCGTCAAGAGGGGATGCATCTTATTATTACCGGACGATCAGCAAAAGAAGAGATCATTGCTTGCGCTGATTTGGTTACAGAAATGAAAGAAGTGAAGCATTATTATAAGGAAGGCGTACCAGCTGTGAAAGGAATTGAATTTTAATGGCATGGATTGAAACATACGGTCATGGCGGTGATTTGCTCACAGCTGAGAAACTCTTCGATACGCCGGCGGGAGATTTTTTAGATTTTAGTGCCAATATTAATCCGCTCGGGCCTCCGGCATTTGTCATGAAACGACTACAGGATCAACTGAAAACGATTATCCACTACCCGGATCCAGCGCAGCGCCTTTTAAAGCAAAAGCTAGCGGAAAAGTTATCCGTTCTTCCTGAGAATATTTTGATTGGAAACGGGGCAGCGGAGTGCATGGCACTAGCAATTTTAGGATTGCAGCCAGAAACAGTCGGCATTGTGTATCCCTGTTTTTCAGAATATGAACAGCTGACGCGATCCTATGGTGCAAAAGTTAAGTCCATCTACGGCAAACGGGAGTATAATTATAAACCAGATATGTCGTCTATACAGATGTTACTAGCAGAGACGGATCTTGTCTTCCTCGGTCATCCGAATAATCCAACTGGCATTCTCTATACAAAAGAAGAGCTCATGCAAATCGCATCCTTTGCTCAGCAAACACATACGTATGTCATCATGGATGAAGCATTTATCGACTTTATTCCGGTCGATAAGCAAGTCACTTTACTTACAAAAATGAAAGCGTTTCAACACATTGTTTTCATCCGTTCTATGACAAAATTCTACGCTATACCGGGTTTACGCCTCGGCTATGCCATATCACAACCAGACATTATTGCAAAATTACAAAAAAAGCAAGTCACTTGGAGTGTAAATCAGCTAGCCCTTGCAGCAGGAGAGGCTTGTCTAGAAGAACAGGAATACGAACAACAAACAATTACTTTAATTGAAGAGCAACGAAGCTACGTAACACGTTTCATTACAGAACGCTTAGGTTGGTTTGTGTTTCCGGGACAAGCGAATTTCCTATTAATTCGTCTTCCGAATGAGTTAGAAGCAGCAGATTTACAGTGGAAGCTTGGAAAAAAGGGGATTTTAATTCGTTCCTGTAGCATGTATCCTGGCTTAACCTCCCATGATGTTCGCATTGCAATTCGGACGAAGCATGAAAATGACCGTCTTCTACAAGCACTGCAAGAAGTAGAAAAGGAGGAAATCCGTTGACAATCACGTATATTACAGGAGGAGTGCGTTCCGGAAAGAGCGACTTTGCGGAAAAACTTGCATCCTCACAACCTGGTTCCGTGTTATATGTTGCCTTTGGTGTTGTTACCGATGAAGAAATGAAAAACAGAATTCAGAAGCATAAGGATCGCAGACCGGACCATTGGGACGTATTAGAAAAGCCAGAGGAACTAGTCGGGTATCAGTCTGTTTATCAAAACTATGATAGTATTCTAGTAGATTGCATAGGTACATGGGTTGCGAACCGTTGTATGAATATATCGGAGAATAAGGAAGAGAAAGTCGAGATTATTCAGGAGGCAACAGAGTGGCTGGAAGAGATTCGAAATCTAAACCAGCACCTCATCATTGTGTCCGATGAGGTAGGTTTAGGTGGAATTGCATTATCCCCGCTTGGACGCTTATTTCAGGATGTTCTTGGGAAAATAAATCAAATAGTGGCTGAGGCAGCTGACGAAGCGTTTGCTGTTTTTTCCGGTTTGCCTGTGAGGTTGAAATAATGAAAGCATTTCTTACAGCAGTTATGTTTTTAACACGTATTCCAGTTCCAAGAATTCAATCATCCAAACAGGATTGGCAAAAAAGTGCTATCTATTTTCCAATTGTAGGTCTTATCATCGGTGCGATCTTATCCCTTGCTTCTTTTGGAATAGAAAGGATATTTTCAGAAGCTGTTTCTGCATTTTTAATTGTGTTACTATGGATTTGGGTTACAGGTGGGTTGCATATTGACGGCTGGATGGATTTAGCCGATGGTTTTGGAAGCAACCGAAGTCGTGAAGAAACACTAGAAATTATGAAGGATAGCCGCGTTGGGGCTATGGGTGTGATTGCAGGGATATGCCTCATTGTCGGGAAAATGATTGCAGTATATGAATTGCTTCATTTGCATTTGCCTAGCATTCTAGTGCTAAGTCCATTCTATGCACGGTTTTTGCTAATTAGCGCCATTCGTCTTTTGCCATACCGAAAAGAAGGCGGAATTGGTGCAGGTCTTCGTACATACATAACGTGGCTCATTCTAGCCATACATACGCTAATACTTGTTGGAATTACCTATCTAACAACGGGTATGTCTGGTATTCTATTATTTAGTGTAACGGCCATTATAACAGGTTTGTTTGTAATGAAAATTTATAAAAAGCTAAACATGCTAACCGGAGATTGCTACGGAGCGCTAGTGGAATTTAGCGAATGTGTTTCTTTATTTCTAGCGTTAGCCATTTGGAGATTTGTAGCATGAAACTAATTTTCATACGACACGGCCAAACCAATGAAAATGCAGCACACTGCTATCTTGGACATTACGATGCACCGTTAAATGAGACGGGGCGCAAGCAACTTTTTCAATTAGCAGACCAATTGAAGGGGAAGATTTCAACAGATAAAGGTAAGCTCTATTCCAGTGATTTATCACGTACGATGGAAAGTGCGCAAATCATTGGTTCAGCTTTGCAACTGAAGCCTATCCCTGTGGTTGCTTTACGAGAACTTGACTTTGGCAATTGGGATTGTAAAACATATGAAATGATTACGGAAAACGAATCCGAATGGTTTGAAAAATGGATTCATAATCCGTTAGAGATCAGTCCGCCAAACGGCGAAACCTTGCATCAACTTGGTGTAAGGTTTGACAAATGGTTGAATGAAACATTGTTACATAAAGAGGAAACCATTCTTGTTGTAAGCCATGGAGGTCCGATTCGTTGGTTTCTTAGTAAATGGGTACAACAGAATGAAAACGAGTTTTGGAATGTGAAGGGAATCAAACTTGGCAAAGGGATTATAGTAGAATTTGATACACAAACACGGACGTTTCACTCCGTGCGTGACATATAGCAAACTGGGTAAGGAGAACATCGTGCAACCATTTCATGAGAAACACTTTTATCGTTCGGCGGTTTGGCCAGAATTTGAAATTTATAAAAAAGACGATCGTATCATCATGCAGCATCCTTCGGTATTGGAAGTATTCAGTAGCGCAGTTTATGGCGGAGGGCTTAAGCGAGCAAGTCACTTTGTTAACTGGAAGGTTCCCTTTGATTTTGATGTAAGCGATCCGGTTTTGCTAATGAAACAAAAACTGAAGGAATGGGAATGTCCTGCAGAGCAGTCGATTGGGTTGCAAACTGCAGCAAACATTCTGGATGCATCTATTCAAGAGATGAACGGAGATGCATTCCGGATGATTTGTTGTGTAACGGCAGGAGTTGGAAATAGCGCAAGAGCTGGTACAAGACGGGAAACGTTTTCTGCTTATCAGTGCGGTACGATTAATACATTTCTTTTCATTGATGGCAACATGACACATGCAGCGATGATAAACGGCATTATTACGGCAACCGAAGCCAAGGCAGCGGCCATGCAGGATTTACATATTACAGATGAAAATGGCAAGATTGCAACAGGAACTACGACAGATAGCGTTGTACTAGCCGTGACACAAAATAAGAACGAACCAACCCATGCATTTGCCGGAACTGCTACGACAATCGGTAATGCCATCGGCTGCCAGGTCTATGATGCCATATACGAAGTACTAGGGCGGGAGGATTAAGATGCTAGTTCATGGAATAGAAATCGTCATTGCATATATCATTGACCGCATCGTCGGAGATCCGCGGTCCTTGCCCCATCCCGTCGTCTGGATTGGAAAGGCAATTCGATTGCTAGAATCAGGGATTCGCAGAGTTGTGAAAAAGGAAAAAGCATTAAAAGCAGCTGGTCTCTTATTTCCGATAATCATCGCAGGCGGTGTGTACGGAATTATTACATTGCTGCTATATGGTCTCGGATTATGGAATCACTGGCTGGCAATCGTCGTAGAAATTTGGCTCATATCTACAACGATTGCAACAAAAGGTCTTGGAGATGCAGGACTTGAAGTATATCATCATTTAAAAGACGGTGATTTCACAAAAGCAAGACATAGTTTGAGTATGATAGTTGGCCGTGATACTGAGAGATTAGATGAAGGAGAAATTTCACGAGGAACAGTGGAAACGGTCGCGGAAAATATCGTTGATGCAATTATATCTCCTCTTTTCTTTGCGCTACTTGGCGGTGCTCCGCTTGCGATGATGTATAGAGCGGTCAACACCCTCGATTCGATGGTGGGCTATAAAAATGAGAAGTATCAGAATCTTGGCTGGGCTTCTGCTCGCCTCGATGATGTACTCAATTATATTCCGGCACGATTGACGATTTTATTTATGCTGCTTGCCTGCTGGATTCGAAGACTGGATGTACGTGCAGCACGGCGTATGGTTGTGCGTGATGCCAAGGGTCATCCGAGTCCAAATAGCGGAATACCCGAGGCTACGATTGCCGGGGCACTTCATATTCAGCTTGGCGGAACGAATTACTACGGAGGAATAGTCTCTCACCGCGCGAAAATGGGAGATCCGGAGCGGCTAATTCAGAAACAGGACATATTGGCTACAATCAAAGTGATGAAGCTTACATCTACGATTTGTGTGCTCGTCTGTTTGCTTGTTGCAATCACTATGGGGTGGTAAGCATGAAAATGGGTACAGGAAGCTGCTTTGGTACATTTGGAGAGCTTGTGCAAGGGGTGCATCAGGAGCGCCCTTTTTTAATTACACTACCTATCCCGGCCTTACAAAGCAGGGCGGTATTTATTCCAAATGACAGAACGGATATAACAGGACCAAGCTTTTATAAAAAAGCTATTTTAGCGTGTAAATCCCTACTGCAATGCTTTGAAATCACAAGTGGCGGTTGTCTATATATGGATTCTAATATTCCTGTTGGAAAAGGAATGGCAAGCAGCTCTGCAGATCTTATTGCCAGTATGAAGGCGGTAGCCGCAAGCTATGAGTTACCCGTATCAGAAGAGATCCTCTCTATACTTGCTAGCAGCATCGAACCAACCGATGGTGTCATGTATGACGGGATAGTTGCCTATGATTATAAAAGTGGTCGGCTACTAGAATCATTCGGTCAGCTCCCACCTTGCAGGCTAATAGGTATCGATACAGGCGGAACAGTAAATACCATCGCCTTTAATCAGCTACCAAAATCGTATACAAATGAAGAGAAGCAGCAATGTTCTAAAGCTTACCATCTTATACGAGAAGGAATGAAATCACACAATCTTTCCGATATTTTTCGAGCTAGCACGATGAGCGCAGCAATCAATCAGCGGTTTTTACCTAATCCTTATTTTCATACATTTTTTCGATTACATGAGACGTATGGAGGAGGTATTGTTGTGGCACATAGCGGAACGATGATCGGATTATTAATTGCGTATGATTGTCCGTATTGGAGAGAAATCGAGAAAGAAGTTAAGGGAATAGAGGGGGAAGAAGTTACGTTATATTCGTTTATTATCGGAAAAAAGTGAATATAGAGTAAGTGGAATCTTTTTTTGAATTTGCCTCTAATCTCGCTATGTAAGGGGAGTAAGACCCCGCTTTAAGGCATAAGAGAAACCTTAAAACGGGGAAACTGCCCATAAAATAGTCGAAACATTTCTTCTTTACAACATACCCCATTTACGTTCATACTCAACTTCTAAAATATAATTTTTGTCCGTATATCCATGTTTATGCAATACTTGAACGGCATCACTAAAATCATAATCGTCCGTTTCCATCACAATGTGATCTTTTTTCCACAAAACGCTCCAACTATCATGTGCTGCTGTCAATAAACGTATCATATTAGAAATGTCACCTAGACGGAGTGACAAGGCTGTGTTCCAGTCATCAACTATTTCTGCAGCACTTGATTTAACAAAACGATCCTGTCTTCGAAAACTACGCAAATCATTTGAAAGAAAATGAAAAATAAAGCAGGTTTTGTGATTACATACTAATTGATCTTTCAACACGATCTAACCATCTCCGTTCTCTCATGGCGTTTCATCTACAGGTATTAGTTTGCTGTTCTTACATTACGCTGGAATTACAAACCTGCCCAGTACGATCCTAGTATCCAGATGGACAAAATGTAACCTAAAATAACGTTTACTATCGCTCCAGAACTGAATGCTACAAAGGGTTTCCATCCGACAGAAGTTAAGTCTTTGAACCTCGTTGTCAAACCAATTGAAAGGAAAGTGAATGTGAAGACCCATGTTCTTAATTCCTTAATCGGTGCAATGACATTCGTGTTAATGACTTTTCCTTGAGCAGCAGAAACACTAGCAATAATAATTGTCAGAAGAGCAGAAGCGATGAAAAATCCAATCACAAATTTAGGGAATCTACGCCAAATTTGCGTTTTATCAGCTTTTTTCCCCTCTTGTTTATTTTCCCAATACGTAATTGATATAAATGCAAGCACAAAGCTCCAAATACCTATGAAAATATCGCGGCCAACCACTTTAACTAACGTAAAAGATGTTAAAGCTTTATCGCCAAATGAGCTGGCAGCCGTTATTCCTGCTGCATCAGCAAATTCTGATGTACCAATCCATGCTCCGGCAGGACCTGCAGGTATGCCTAAAGCTTTAATAATGAATGAAAGAATAAAAATCATTGCAACTGCCCAAACAACAACAAGAGAAATGGCAACGGAAACATGTTCTTTCTTGGCCTTTATGGAACTCCCAACCGCAATGGAGGCTGAAACACCGCAAATCGAACCACCGGCGCCAAGGATGGAAGCGAATTTTTTATCTAATCCTAATGCTTTTGTCCCAACAAAATAAATAGTAAAGAATGTAATGAGAGCAATAATCGTTGCTTGGATGAAGGCAACAGGTCCAGCTTGCACAATTAAAGTGAAGGGCAATGTTGCACCGAGAAGGACAATACCGACTTTGACATAAAGTTCTGTACGGAGAGACGTTCCAAACCATTCCGGTATCGGAACAATATTTCCAATAATCAGCCCGATTGCTAAGGCAACTAACGGGGCCTCTAAATTATACTGTTGTGCCCATTTCCAGCCGCTAAAACTATTAATTAGTACACTTAAAATGAATAGTACAATAAATCCTGATAAAAACTTCTTCACATTAATTTTCAAAAATGATGCTGCAATGCTAAACACTACTGCCAATGTTATAAAAAGAAGAAAAATATTACCGGCACGCCCGCCAAGAGCTTTCGTCAATGCAGAAAACTCTGTCCATTTTGGAATTTGCGCAGTTACTACAGACAGTGAATTTCCTAATCCCCATAAAACTACGGCCAAGACGACAAGCAATAATCCAATCCACACAGACCACCAATCCTCACTGCGAATGAATGCTGAACCACTAGCTTTTTTCGTATTAAGTTGTTCTTGCACTTCTGTAGTTGATGATACTTCTGCCATTTTCCCCACCCCTTTTGATATGATGAATAATAAACAATGAATCTCGAATCTGACAGACTGCGACTCTCTTTCAGCGAATAAAAAAGTCTTCATTCTGGCTGAAAGAATGAAGACTTAGCGAATTACCCCGATGCGCCTCCTTATCTTTCAGATTGTAAATATACATCTGCTGGAATTAACACCATACATGCTGACAAACATGCTGGTTGTTGGGCTTCACAGGGCCAATCCCTCCGCCACTCTTGATAAGAAATATTCAATTGATAATTATAGTACTCCCTCACATATACCATGTCAATAATTAAATCAAATTATTTATATGTGTTTAGTTTTATTTAGGCGTGGTAAAGCCATCATCCGAGTTTAAAAGGTTTCTTTTATGAACTCTGTGAGGAAGTACATGAACTGAATTGGAGATTTCGTATTACACGATGATTATACCTCTACATATTCTAAAAACTTCTTTATCAATCTGTATTGCGTGTTATTTTGCGAGTGTATCCAACCAAATGAAATGCTTGAGTCTATATTATAATCAGCCAAGGGAATAGCTACGATTCGGTGGCTTTCTACATAGGGGTCGTCTTTTAACATCAAACTGGATAATAAACTAATGCCTAGCCCTTCTGATACGGTTCTTTTAATTACTTCCGTATTCGTAGTCGTAAATATTACATTTATGGGTCCTTGCTTTTTTGTAATATATTCCACTACGTTGTCCCAAAAGCTCCCGTTGTATATGACAAAGGGATAATCTACGATGTCCTGTAGCAGTAGTTCTTTATTAAAAGCGAGCGGAGAATTATTAGGGACAATTACTTTAACTCCCCATTGATAATGAAATAATTGAGATTTAATTTGTTCTGGAAGTCCTGCTTCTGAATGTTTATTTAGGCCAATAAAACCTAGGTCCACATCATGTTGATTTACTCTTTCAATAATTTCTTTGCTTTCCATTTCGATAATCGTCACGTTAATCTGTGGAAGATCTTTTTTAAATTGGTAGAGTGCTTGAGGTAAGACATTCATAAATAAGCTAGGGATCGTAGCAATTCGTAATTCTCCAATAAAGGAAGAGGTTAAAGAGTGGACTTCCTCCTTCATTTCATTGACTTTTTTTGATATTTCCAGCGCTTTTTTAATAATGCTTTTTCCTTCTTCGGTAGGAATGGTTCCAAAGCGAGAACGTTTAAATAATGAAATTCCGATTTCTTTTTCCAATAAAGAGATCGACTGACTGATCGCTGATTGGGACACATGCAGGTTTTGTGCAGCAAGAGACATGGATTTCGTTTTCACGACTTCCTTTATATACTCCATCTGATCAAAATTCATAAGTAAGGCCTCCTATTTTTTTAATATAAGTAATTCTTATATTAACATTAAAAATCGTTGTTTTACATTTCGAAAAATTATATTTAAAATGGGATTCATCAGTTCATTTTATCAAGACGAAATAAATAATCAGTTGTTAAAACAAAGGGGAAAAAAATGACTAGGGAAAAATTATGGACGAAAGATTTTATTATTGTTTCTACCATTAACTTTTTTGTAACATTGATTTTTTACTTATTAATGGTAAGTATTTCGATTTACGCTGTAGAAACATTTCATGCGAGCACGAGTGAAGCAGGACTTGTTACAGGAATCTTTGTTATTGGGGCTCTATTTGGGAGACTTTTCACGGGTAGAATTATCGAAAAGAAAGGACGAAAAAAAGTTCTGCTTGTAGGATTGCTTTTTTTCACTGCTACTACGTTGTTTTACTTTGGTGCAAATACTTTGTTTTTCTTACTGATGAATCGCTTCTTGCATGGGATTGCATTAGGGATAGCTAGTACAGCTACGGGAACCATTGTAGCACAAATTATTCCGTCATCAAGACGTGGTGAGGGAATTGGGTATTATAGTTTAAGTGCGATTATAGCAACGGCTATTGGTCCATTTTTGGGTCTATATTTAGTTCAGCATACAAACTTCCAAGTTATTTTTATATTTTCTGTAGTTATAGGAGTTTTAAGCTTAGTTTCTACATCCGGTTTAACACTCTCTCTTAAGGAAGCCTCTAAACATACGGCAGTAGAAAGTGATGGTTTAACAATTAGTAGCTTTATAGAATTCAAAGCTCTTCCAATTGCAATTGTTACGTTATTTGTAGGTCTCGCCTATTCAGGCGTTCTTTCTTTTATTACGTTCTATGCGAAAGAGTTACAGCTGGTAGACGCAGCTAGCTTTTTCTTTATTGTTTATGCAATAGTCGTTTTCCTATCAAGACCAGTTTCCGGTCGATTATTTGATGTGAAAGGGGCTAATTTTGTTATTTATCCGGCTCTTATTATCTTTGCAGGAGGCATGTTCCTTCTCAGCCAAGCGGAACAGGGATGGACCTTGCTGCTAGCAGGGGCAATTATCGGCCTTGGGTATGGAAACTTTACCTCTTCAGCACAAGCAGTTTCTGTAAAAGTAACGCCGCCCCATCGCTTAGGTTTGGCTACATCAACCTATTTTATTTTTGTTGATCTTGGCTTTGGAGTTGGGCCTTATGTATTAGGGTTCCTTATTCCTTATACAGGATATCGAGGTCTTTATATGACAATGGTGGCTATTATCCTATTCTGTATCATACTTTACTACTTTATGCATGGAAAAAAGGAAAAACAGTTGAAGCGAGGAAAAGTGGTTTTGTCTGAAGCAAATCCGAGTGTTTAAATGCAGACGATAAAAAAGAGATGACAAAAAGGAATGATTTCCTTTGCGTCATCTCTCCCGCGTTAAAGCGGTGAAAGCTAATTTATCTCCTATTTGATTAGAAATAGGCTTCCACAGAAGCTGATAATTCTTGTAAATCGGACTCTAGTACCTTTTGCTTCTGCATATACAGTAATAATCCTTGGACAATATGTTCACGTGGTTCTTGCTGTGTTTGACTAAATTCATGTTCAATCGCATCTAATGAAAGTACCAATTTATCCCGTTGCTTTTGGCTTATTGTGAGTGAGTCTATTACATCACGTATACGGGAAATGATAAGAATGATTTGTTTATGGCACTCTTGTTTTTCTAACGCTTCCACATGAAGAAAGTTCTCCATTAGGTATTCATTCAACAGTGGCTTCTCATCTTTAGTAAAGCTGACAACAATTGCATCCATGCGACGCATTAGGAAGAAAATTACTTCCTCTGGTGTTACTGGCTTTTGGTCAAATACGATGTAAGATATGTATTCCCTCAACATTCCTTTTAATATAGTCGCGCAGTCTAGTGCATAAAGCGATATACGGTCTCCGTACACCTTGATAAGACGTCGGTGAAGCCAAGTCAACAATTGAGCTCGTACCTTAAATAGAAGTTGACGAATTAGCTCGTTTTCACGTAACGTTTGTTCCTGCATCTGCAATTGAGTGAAGTCTCTATGCTCAAACGAATGTTCCAGAAGTGCTTGTAACTGTTTCATAAACTTTGTTTTTTCATCTAAGTTCTGGTTCGTAATTACATTCAATTTCTCATTCAGCAGTTCATAATGATGCTTGATACAGGAGAGGATAAGTTCCTCTTTAGAATTGAAATAATTATAAAAGGTACCCTTTGACATACCACTCCGCTCTACGATTTCCTGAATGGATGTTGCAAGGTATCCCTTCTGACTGAACAACTTTGTTGCTTCTGTGATAATTTCTTTCTTGCGTGTATTCACTCTATTCACCTCTATGTTCTCTGGGACGGTTCCAGATGAAGTTGGTAGTAATTTTGTAACTGTGAATGTGGTTATTTAGGTCCTCATGACCTGTAAGAACAAAAAAACTTTATATGTCATGTACATATATTGTCGCCGTTCATTTTATATAAAACTTATCATGCAAGTCATTTATGACCGATGGGTCGTATGCACTTATCATAAAACAAGGTGCGGATGATTAGCAATATGAAAAAAGTTTTTAAATATGCAAGATGAATTGAATATATATTTGTTGTCAAAAACTAGCGGGTACTATATAGTATAGAATGTTATTGACTAATTGGTCATTTTTGATTGGAATATAAGTTGCAAAGCTTAGAGATTTATAGTATTAGGTTCTATTCATGTGTCAAAATGAAACAGTTATAAGAAAAGGAGAGTCTTCATGAATTCATTTCGCCGTTTATTTATTATCAATATTATTACGTTGATTGTACTTGTTGGGGGTGGCTTTCTTGGCTACTATTACTACAATCAATCACAAAGCTATTTAAAAACAAATAATGCCAAGATTGATGGGAAAATCATTCCGATAGCTTCCCCTGCAGCAGGTAAGCTAACTTCCTGGACAGGAGAGGTTGGCAAATCCTACAATGCTGGCGATAAAGTGGGTACCGTAGAATTCCAAACAGCAACTGCGATGCAAAATATAGATATCACAGTGCCAGCAGGTGCAACTTTGGTACAATCGAATGCAACAGTAAATACTTTTGTCGGGGCAGGAACACCAATTGCTTATGCTTTCGATATGAACAATTTATATGTAACAGCAAATATTAAAGAAACAGATGTTGACAAAGTACAAAAGGGTCAACAAGTAGACGTATATGTGGATGCGTATTCTGATACCGCATTAACGGGTGTCGTGGATCAAATTGGATTAACAACATCAGGAACGTTCTCCTTACTGCCAAGTAGTAATTCGAATGCGAATTATACGAAGGTTACACAAGTCATTCCAGTAAAAATTGCGTTAAACCATAATAAATCCTTAAATATTGTACCTGGGATGAACGTAACGGTTCGCATTCATAGATAAGGGGGGTACTACATGTTATCAACTATGATTGCAGTGTATGCACTCTTTTGTGTCCTTGTATTTTTCATTGTGAACGTGTTTTTTCGAAAACAAAAAAAGAAGAGTGAATCAGAACCTCTTGCTCCTACTATGCCAAAGCAGCAGGACACTTTGGTAAAAGTGAAACAAGAAGACAAAGAGGGGAAACAAGAAACGGTAGAAGAGAAACATATGGAGGAAGAAGAAATTCCGGCGACCAAAAAAATAACTCCTAAGCCCGCAGCAGAGCCTGCGATTAATGTACGATTGGTATTGTTCGTATTGATCTTAGGTATGTTTTTTTCCATTCTCAATCAAACCGTTATCAATGTAGCGTTACCGGTATTAATGAATGAGTTCAATGTATCTACAGCCACAGTGCAATGGCTGTCTACCGGTTTTATGCTGGTAAACGGGATCTTGGTACCTATTAGTGCCTATTTGATCCAATCTTTTACGTATCGAAAGCTATTTCTGATAGCTATGGGGTTTTTCACAGTCGGCTCTATTATTTGTGCTCTATCGGGTAATTTTCCAGTGATGTTAACAGGCCGTCTTGTGCAAGCAGTTGGAGCAGGTATTCTTATGCCAACAGGAATGAATATTTTTATGACGCTCTTTCCGCCAGAAAAACGCGGCGCAGCTATGGGACTTCTTGGGGTCGCATTGATTCTAGCACCAGCTATCGGACCAACAATTGCCGGTTGGCTTGTGGAAAACTACACGTGGAATATTATGTTTTATGCGATGTTTGCTTTGGGAGCTGTTATCTTTTTGATGGCCTTACGCTGGTTCAAACTCGTACAGCCACTGTCGAAGCCGAAATTCGATGTAATCGGGGTTGTTGTATCTACTATTGGGTTTGGCAGTCTGTTGTATGCATTAAGTGAAGCCGGAAATAAAGGTTGGGACAGCATAGAAATTGATGTTATGCTCACAATTGGAGTGGTTGGTCTCATTGTCTTCATTTGGTGGGAACTCAACGCAAAAACGAAGCTCTTGGATTTAACCATTTTCAAGATTCCAGCCTTCTCCTTTACAATATTAATTAATATTATTATTACTATGGCGCTTTTTGGCGGAATGATTCTGTTGCCTGTATACTTGCAAAACATACGCGGTTTTTCGCCAATTGATACCGGGTTATTGCTGTTACCAGGATCATTAATTATGGGACTGATGGGACCATTTGCTGGAAAGTTATTTGATCGCTATGGCATTCGTCCGCTGGCAATTTTTGGATTAATTTTGATGACATATGGTACGTATGAGCTATCAAAGCTTACAATGGACACGCCTTATGCTACAATTGTCGGAATTTACATCTTACGCTCTTTTGGGATGGCGTTTATTATGATGCCAATTATGACAGCGGGAATGAACGCATTACCGTTGAAACAGATTTCGCACGGTACTGCATCCCAAAATACACTTCGTTCTATAGCTGGCTCGATTGGAACAGCAATTCTCGTCACTGTCATGACAAGACAAACAACCTTCCACGGGGCAGACTATGCGGGTGCGATTACATCAACTGATCCAATTATGAATCAGAATGTCGCGCAGATGAGTCAGAGCATTACAGCCTTGGCACATGTATCACAACAAACGGGATCGACGCTTAGCACGGCAGCACTATATAGCCAAGTCATGAAGCTTTCAATGGTAAACGGTATTAATGACGCATTTTTAATTGCGACTGTTTTGTCAGTGGTGGCACTTGTATTATCCTTTTTCCTTCCATCAGGCAATCGGCCGAACCGGGGGTAAGGGGATAAGAAGAGATTAAAGTAAAAGAAAGAAGAAAGAAGTTAGCTACCTAATCGAGTAGTTAGCTTCTTTTTAATTTATAGGAACAAATGTTCTATAATGTAAATATTTACATATGGGGGTGTTATAAATGAGATCCACTCTTACAAAAGAAATAAGTGTTCAAGATTTTAGAGATTACTATTGGTTAAAAGAAGAATTGCAATTTTTTTGTAGAGAAAATGGAATAAGTGCATCTGGTTCCAAGATAGAGATTTTAGATAGAATTGAAACATTTCTTCAAACAGGAGAGATAAAAAAACCATTTAGAAATTCAAAGGCTGGTAATAAACCTCGAACAAAGGTCGAATTGAGTCTTGATACTGTAATTACGGAAAATCATCGTTGCAGTCAAGACGTAAGAGCATTCTTTAAGACAGTAATTAGTTCGAAATTTCATTTTTCTACTTACATTCAAAATTACTTTAAAGACAATGTAGGGAAAGCATATCGTGATGTTGTAGAAGCTTGGTATGAAGAGGAAAGGCGAAAGAAAGACCCATCTTATAAGAAGAAAATTGCTCCTCAATTTGAATACAATCAATTTATTCGTGACTTTTTCTCTGACACAAAAAATAAAGGGAAAAGTCGTACGGAAGCGATTGAAGCTTGGAATGAAATTAAGAAACTCCCTGGAAGTAATAAATATACAACTGAAAATTCGTCTATATGAAACATTTATGAAACTATATTGGCAATAGTGTAATGGGGTATAAGAAAAATCTAGTAAAATAAGAAGAGCAAGAAAGACAGAACATGTACAAATGGCAAAGGGGGAGAATAGTGGAAAAAAAGGTGGCAGTTGTTACAGGGACTTCAAGTGGATTTGGGATGCTTACAGCATTGGAACTAGCGAAGCGTGAGTATGATGTTATCGCTACGATGAGAAATGTAGAAGCTCGGTTTAATCTAGTAGATGAATCGAAAAGAATAGGGGTAGCCAATCGAATTCAGGTTCAACCACTGGATGTAACATCCGAAGAGTCTATAAAACAGTTTCTTCCTATATTAGAAGAAGTAAGGTATGTACATGTTCTTGTTAACAATGCTGGATATGCAGCAGGTGGGTTTGTGGAAGAGATTCCGCTTGAGGAATACAAAAGACAGTTTGAGACGAATCTATTTGGAGTCATTCGAGTGACTCAAGCTGTTCTTCCCATAATGAGAAAACAAAAATGTGGAAAAATTATCAATTTGAGCAGCATTAGCGGGAAGGTCGGATTTCCAGGTTTATCACCTTATGTAGCATCCAAGCATGCACTGGAAGGCTGGAGTGAATGCCTTCGCTTAGAGGTAAAACCGTTTGGAATTGATGTTGTTCTGATAGAACCTGGTTCGTATAAAACGAATATTTGGTCAAGCGGTAAGCATATATCAGAAGCATCCGAATCCTCTCCTTACTATGATTATATGAGTCAAATAGAACGCTATTTAGAAAAAGGACACAGTAAATTTGGAGATCCAAAGGAAGTAGCAGAGAAAATTGCTTATATAGCGGATCAATCCAATACTGCGCTTCGGTATCCGTTTGGTAGGGGAGTAAAAACGGGGATTATGTTAAAACAAATGTTTTCGTGGAAACAGTGGGAGAGCCTTGTATTACAACGGCTAAATAAGAAGAGATAGACCGACTATGGACGAGTATAGAAACTAACACTATCATTTTTATCCACTAGAAAGATTAGAGTAGTGGGTATACAAATACATAAATATGTATCAAAATAGAATAAGATTTTAATGAATATTCTGTTACAAGGAAGTGTAGTAGTAGTGTTCGAGTATGTTTCAAAATTCATCATTGGAGGTTGCATCCTTGCTCTTGCAACGTATTTCAGCAAATCAAAAAATATATTTTTGTCAGGTGTTATTACTATTTTGCCCATCATGACACTAGCAAATTTGATACTACAAACGAAATTTTTAAACAAGAATGAATTCCAGTCTGCCCAAAAAGCTGGAATTTTTGGTGCGTTCGGAGCGGTTCTGTTTCTTTTCAGTGTGTTTTTATTGGCCTATTGGATGAAGCCACTTTATGCTATTTTGCTAGCGATATGCATCTATATCGTATACTTTTTGGTAGGAAGATTATTGTTGTTCGCTTAATGAATGTTAACGTTGCGCAATAAATAACCAGCATACTACTTTAAAAATCGGTGAGAGTTATAGTAGTATGCTAAGGTGATATTGGCCATGTAACAAAAACTCATTTTGTTACATGGTTAGGTAAGCGTTGACTACCAAACATATTTTTTACGAATGTAAGTAGCTGCATATCGGACCCATATCCTCCTATAATAGAGAGACCAATTGGCAAATGATCTATACCGATATAAGGTATTGTGATTTGCGGGAATCCGGAAAGTCCTGCAATACAGCTAAGCTGCATCGTATTCGTTCTTGTTATTTCGATAGCATCCATGGAACGTCCTATCTGCGGAGCAGGTCCTGGGGTTGTAGGAATGACAAGGCACCCTGTTTCTCCAAGGAGTTTACCTAGCCGTTTTTGAATGATAGGGCGAAGCTGCTTCGCTTTTTCATACGCATCGTCTTCTGGGATGTGTGAAGCCCACTCAAAGCGGTCTGCGATATCAGGTCCAAATGTAGGTGTATGGGTAGTGATCCAATCTCCATGCGTTTTCCAAATTTCACGACCTTGGAGCAAACGAAAGGCAGTCATCCACTTCTTAAATCCTTCTGGAGCAATTTCTACATGTTCTGTTATTAGCCCCTTTGTAAGCAATTGAATGGGTTCTAGAAGTACTTGTTTTGTACTTTCTTCCGCTAAGTTCCATGCATCCTCTGCGATGTAAATTCTTTCAATGGTTGGTAAAGAACAATCTTCGCCAAATAAGGTAGCGCCAATTTCATATAAAAGATTTGCATCCTTTGCCATAAAGCCCACGGTATCAAACTGAGCAGATAAAGGAATGACACCTTCCATATCGATTTTTCCGTGGGAAGGACGAATGCCATAAATTCCATTATACGAAGACGGAATCCGAACAGAACCTCCTGTATCCGTTCCAAGCGCAAAATCTACAGAACCTGATGCGACTGCAACTGCAGAACCACTTGAAGAACCGCCAGGAATGCACCCAGGTGCGTTTGGATTGATAGGAGTTCCATAATGAATGTTTTCACCGTTTAAGCTATACATTAATTCATCGGTATGCGTAATTCCTGTAAGCTGCGCTCCGTATTGAAGGAGAGTATCCACAACTGCAGCATTTTGCTCTGCTACATGATGAGTGCGAAGCCAGTCTGGATTCCCTGCTGCGTTTGTGTGACCTTTTAAAGCAAACACATCTTTGACTGCAAAGGATAAACCATTTAACTTTCCTTTGCCAGTTGCTTCTAGATGAAATTCAGGATCAATAAATGCACTAAATTGATTATTCATTTGTAGTCACCACCTTATTATAGTGAGAAAGCATAAAACATTTGATTCATTCCTGCGGAGCTGGGCAAGCCGGGTCCGCTTTTCTTATGATGTCCAGCTCCATCGGCTAGCTCCTCCGGCCGGAGAACCCTCAACCATAAAGGCAAAAAGCCGCCCTGCGGAGCTGACCAAGTCGATTCCGCTTTTCTTTTTTACCATCCAATTGCTGCTCCGTCGCTGCGTGGATCGCTGCCGCCGAGTCGAAATCCGTTGGCGTCAATTTGAATGGCGTGCGCATGGCCCATAACGCCGTCCATTTCTTGTACTTTTCGTACGATGTGACCTGCGGAGGATAGGGCGGTTAATACATCGTCATGTACCCGTGCTTCTACTTTTAATTCTTGCGTGGCATCTCCCCATGTTCTTCCCCAGACAAAGCGCGGTTCGCTAACTGCTTGCTGCGGATTCATTCCATAGTGAATCAGGCGAGTAATAACGGCCGTTTGTGTTTGTGGTTGCCCTTCGCCGCCTTGTGTTCCGTATAATATACTTGGCTTACCGTTTAAAAAAGCCATAGCAGGCATAAGTGTATGGAAGGTGCGTTTATGTGGTTCTAGTTTATTTACGTGATTTGGATTTAATGAGAAGAAAGATCCTCTGTTTTGCAGTAATATGCCTGTATTCCCAGCTACAACCGCTGATCCAAATTCAAAGTAGAGACTTTGAATAAACGAAACCGCATTTCCTTCGTCGTCTATAACGGCTGCGAAGGCAGTATCGTTTCCAATTGGTTCCGTTTTTTGGCTTCCAACCTGGTCAAGGCTTATAGAGGCAGCAAGCTGGGCGGCATATTCTTTACTTAGAAGGCGCTTTAAAGGAATATCGTAAAAGTCTGGGTCTGTCAGCACTTTATTTCGATCTGTAAAGCTGCGTTTTAGTGCTTCTACTAATACATGATAATATTCATAGGAACCATGTTTAATAGAAGAAAAATCATAGTTTTCTAAAATATTAAGTGTCATTAAAGCGGAAAACCCTTGGGAATTGGGAGGAACCTGGTACATTGTATAATCATGATAGGAAGTAGAAATAGGATCAACCCAATTGCCATAATGATCAGCAAAATCATCACGAATTAAATATCCACCATGTTCTTTCAGAAAAGAAGCAATTTCTTCTGCAATCGAACCTTTGTAGAAAGCGTCGCGTCCTTCTTTTGCAAGTACCCTTAATGTATTGGCTAATTGACTTTGTACAAATTTTTCTCCTGTTCTGATGATTTTTCCCGCTGGCGTATAAATTGAAGAAGTAATGGGGGTGTGTGATAGAACATCATAAACGAGTCTCGTATTTTCCTCATGACTCGATGACATAGGAAATCCTTCTGTTGCATACGTAATAGCCGGTTCGAGAACTTCCGCTAAGCTAAGCCGGCCATATTCACGAAGAACTGCATCCCAACTGTCAACCATACCCGGAACCGTAATGGCACTTCGCACGCCTCTTCTTGGGATTTCTTCCTCGCCTTCATACAAGTTACGATTTACCTGATATCCGGAGCGACCGCTTCCGTTATACGCACGGACTTTTTTTTCTGCATGATGATAGGTAAGCCAAAATGAGTCGCCTCCAACATTTGTCATATGAGGATACACTACGGCTAGACAGGCACTAACTGCTACAGCTGCATCAAACGCATTTCCTCCCTTTGCTAGTATTCTTGCGCCTGCTGTAGAGGCTAAATAATGCGGACTCACTACCATTGTTTTTGTTCCGATAACAGGTTTTTCCATATAACTTCCCCCTTTTTATAAAAATAACCTTCTATCAGATAAGGGTTTTCTCCTTCTGATAGAAGGTGAATAAAAATCTTTGGTACACTATTTCACAACAGCTGCAGCCGGCACAGAATCCATTTTTACTACAGCTACAGATGGTTTTGTGCTAGTAAATAAGAAGAGGAAACCTCCAATTAATAGCAATGCTCCGGATAAATAAAAACCAATCTCGATGGAACCAGTTTTTTCAGCGAAGTACCCAGTTATATATGGAGCAAATATAGATGAAAGCATACCCATAAAGTTAAATACTCCATATGCTCTTGCATACATATATCTTGGTGTATTTTCAGCAACATAGGAAACTAAAATTGGATCAAGAGCTAGCTTACCAACAAGTCCGTATATTACTAATCCAGTTAGCATTAATGAGTAATTTTGTGTATAAGGAATGACGAATTGACAAATAGCTCCGAGTAAAGCAAGGAGTAAAATAAGCGGTTTTTTATGTTTAATACGATCTGAAATATAACCGAAAAAGATTGCGCCTGGAATAGAGGCCCATGGTACTAAGGAAGCAATAATACCCGTGCTAGATCCTTTTAGCCCTCTTGCAGTTTGTAGATAATAAGGGAGCCATGTGAGCATACTAAAGAATCCATACAAAGAACAGAAAATAATAATATAAGTAAAAATGTGATTTCGACTAAACAGAATCTTTATACTTTCCTTTGGAGTTGCGATTGGAAGGTTTTGTTCCGTTAATTCTTCTTGCTTGTCATCTTTAATGAATAAAGAGATAAGGATGGCGACAATTACAGTTAATGCTCCAAATAAATAGAAAGAATATTGCCAACTCATTTTGAGTGTAAATGTAATATAACTTGAAGCGATAAAGCCTAAAGAAATACCGAAAGCCATCCCGCTATTGATTAGTGCTGAAGATACACCGCGATACTTTTTGGGAATGCGACTCGATGATATTCCATATTGCGGACCATAATATGTTCCTTCCCCTAAACCTGTAATAGCACGAATAAGAAGAAATACGCTAAATCCTGGTGCTAGTCCGCTAAGTAATGTTCCAATACCGAATAGAATATATCCACCTACTAATACTTTGACTCTTCCTAATCGATCAGCAAGAAAACCAGCTGGTATTTGCATTAAGGCATATGTAATAAAGAAAACGGTCGACATTAAACCGAGTTGTGTTTTGGAAAGTCCCCATTCCTGTCCAATGACTCCCATTACCGGTGACAAAATATTGCGATCTGCATACATAAAAGCCCAACCGAGTGAAAATAGAATAATTAATATGACTGGATTTTTTGCTTTCAAAATGTTTCCTCCTCTTTGATTGTAATCATAAAATCATGTCAGTATATATCACATAAATAACGATATATTATACAAATGTGCCAAAAATTAATCAGATTCTAAGTTGTTTTATCTGTTTGTATAACTTGTAATGTAATTTAATATAACATAGTATATATTGTCAATAGGATAATTTGCAAAACGAAATATAAAAACTTTATAAGTGCTATATTATAATAGTATAGGTGTATCATGACTTACTATTTGTTTAATATAGCGTTCATTATTATTCAAAAAGAAAGTGGGTTAAAGGATGAAAACGTGACCACTTTATTTTTGTCATGAAGCAAAAAAATTTATTTTTTATAATAAAATAAAAGTACTCTATGCGTAACTAATTATGAATTTTTATATTGATATTGAATATAAATGGCTATATATTTAAACATAAAGAAAGTTAAATTGGTAAATGACTTTCAAAATATATTCTGTGTTAGGGGATAATAATTTATGGATCATAAATCGTATACTAGCTTAGATGAGATTGATAGAAAAATCCTTCAGATTTTGCATGATGATGGGAGAATATCTTACACAGATTTAGCTAAAGAAATAGGACTTTCTAGGGTGGCTACGCAATCTCGTATTAATAATTTAATGGAAAATGGTGTGATTGAACGATTCACGGCAGTGGTGAATCCAGAAAAAATGGGGATTTCCGTGTCGGCTTTTTTTAATGTCGAGGTGGAACCTAAGCATTTGCAAGAGGTTGCGACTATATTAGCTGATGAACCTGCTGTCACTAGTCTGTATCATATGACGGGGCCAAGTAAACTTCATATGCATGGGTTGTTCAAAGATAATCAAGAAATGGAAGAGTTTCTAAATCAAAAATTGTATCCTCTTCCTGGAATTATGAGTGTAGATTGTCAGCTCCTAATTCAAAGATATAAGAGCAGAATGGGGATGAAATTATAAGATGAAAGATAATGAAAATGGAAAGTTGATGGATCATCCGTATTATCAATTATCAGTAGCTATGTTCCGAACTGGAATTCTTGGTTTTGGAGGCGGACCTTCTGTGATCCCGCTAATTAGACATGAAGCGGTATCGAGATATAAATGGATGCAGGATGATGAATTTGGAGAAACGTTAGCGATAGCGAATGCGTTGCCAGGTCCGATTGCAACAAAAATGGTTGCCTATTTGGGATATAAGCTAAAGGGAGCAACGGGTGCAATGCTTGCTGTACTCATACATATATTACCAAGCAGCGTTGCTATGATTGCTTTGCTTTCTGTTGTTACTCTACTTAGCACTTCGAAAGTTGTCATGGGAATGATTGCAGGTGTTACACCTGTTATAGCGGTTATGCTTGGTGCCATGGCCTATCAATTTGGAAAAAAGGCAGTAAAGGGCTTAGGAAAAACGTTGGGAATTGTCATGTTCCTTATTGCATTTCTCCTCCTTCAAATCATCCACATCCATCCAGCCATTGTAATTGTTATCTTTTTAGCATATGGAAGTATTCATTTTAGATCCGTTACAAGATGGGGAAAAAGAAGCAAAAAGGAGGGTAAGAGCGCATGATCATCTATTTTCAACTTTTTATGGGATTTTTTATTGCAAATATTCTTGGGTATGGAGGAGGACCTGCGTCCATTCCTCTTATGTATGCAGAAATTGTTCCTCATTATCATTGGTTAACGGATGCCGAATTTTCAAATATGCTTGCACTCGGCAATTCACTGCCTGGACCTATTGCAACAAATATTGCAACTTTTGTTGGTTATGATGTCGCAGGATGGTCAGGCGCAATTATTGCGCTTGTTGCCACAGTCGTACCATCGACTATTGCACTAATCTTGCTGTTAAAAGTATTAAATAAATTTAGCAAATCTCCTATTGTAAAAGGGATGACACTCCTTGTCCAACCTGTGATTGCAATCATGATGGTTCTATTAACCTGGAAGATGAGCACAAGTTCGTTCGCTTCAATCGGGATACTGCAGTTTATTGGAATTGCCCTTGTAGCATTTTGGGCAATGGAAATGCGAAGAATCCATCCAGCGTTTGTAATTATTGCTGCATTTGTGTATGGGGGGCTCGTGTTGTCGCATAGTGTATGATATGTAGGTCAATTGACTGTTTCCATTTTTTAACTAGTTAGTGCATAAAAGCATCCTCGAATTTACAGGAATTTCCTCCATAAAAGTAGAATGAACACATGGAAGAGTTTATTCTACTATATTAGGAGGATGAGAATGTTAGTCAAGTATAAAAAAATAACCTTTTTTGCACTCGCTCTATCCATCTTCACATTGGCGTTTGCGCCGGTTACGAGCGCAGCACCTGTAACAGTGAAGCCGTCGGATCAGCTGTCGTACCTTGCTTTGGGAGATTCACTCGCTGCAGGTCAAACACCGTACAGACAAATTGGACAAGGGTATGCAGACTTTTTAGCAAAGGATATACAAGATGCGGGGTACTTGGGTTCCTTTGACAAACACTTTGCCCAGTCAGGAGCAACGACAACGGATGTACTTACAATCGTGCAAAAGCCAGAGGTACTTACCCAAATTGCAAAGTCTGATATTATCACGGTTCATGCAGGGGCAAATGATCTCCTTCGAGAACTGACCATTACGCAAGCGGGTGTATCCCTTGATCCCGCAAAAGTACCAGGAATTCTGACGCAAATTGGTACTAATCTCGGAATGACACTCGGAACAATTAAGGCAATTAACCCGCACGCAAAGGTATATGTTATCGGCTACTACAATGCATTTCCATATCTACCAACTGATCAGCAGCAAGCACTTCTTCAAGTTCTCTCACTCATTAATCAAACCATTCAACAAGCAGCCAACCAAACCGGAACGACGTATATAGACATTTCCACACCATTTGCTGAAAATCCATACGCATATCTACCGAATCCAAACGATGTTCATCCGAATCTAGCAGGTTATAAAGCCATTTCTGATATTCTTTGGAAAGATTTGAAGCCACAGCTCCCATACTTACAAGTCCAAAAATTACTGCAGCGAGCATCAGCGCTTTCTATTACAAATACAAAGGATGTCGCTTCCATTATCTCGTATTTGAAACAGATTGAACTGTACTATCCGCTCGTAACAAACCCTGAGCAGAAAGCATATCTCGTCGAAAAGATTAAAGCTGAACAAAAGCGTGTAAGCGATGCATTAAGGAAACGTCTGAAGGACATAGGCTACACCGGTTCCATTGGAGCGTAATAATAGAACGAAAAAAGAACGAGTAACTCTCGTTCTTTTTTGTGGTGATTTTCATGGGATAAGTTTCGATTTTTTTGCTTATTTTGGTATCGCTGTGTTTGTAGAAATCTATCAAAATTTCATAACTCTCTATCATTTCTAAGCTATCCACCCGTTGCGAGCTCTACTGAGCGGATCCCTTTGATGGAGCGTATCTCTTCATAGACAGCGGTTGTTTGTCTGTTTTCGTAGGTGGAGATAGAGTAAGTGAGCTGGCGGTTGCCGTTTTTCATATCGCGGATGCGTACGTGATGGATGATAATTTCTTTGCTTTTGATACTTGTTTGGATGTTATCTAAATCGCTATCTTCCGTGGCGATGATGATTAATTCTAATTCTTTTTCACGTAGGCGTCCCGGACCGATTTTTCGCAAAAAAACAGGAAGCAGTTCTACCGAAATAATCATAAAACCAAGTGCAATGGACGCTTCTTCCCAAAAGCCAGCCCCGACCGCTATACCAATACCGGACGCACCCCACATCATGGCAGCCGTCGTCAGTCCAGTTACCGTCATTCCTTTGACGAGAATGACCCCAGCACCAAGAAAACCAACACCGCTCACAATTTGAGCTGCTAATCTGAGCGGATCCATCGTAATGTTTTGCATCTTCGGAAATTGATACGCCGATTCTATTGATACAATCGTAATCAAACAACTAGCAACACAAATGACCGTATTTGTTTTCAGACCAAGCGGCTTGCGCTTCAATTCGCGCTCAAGGCCTAAAATCATCCCTAAAAAGGTAGCAATTGCTAGCTTTAAAATCGTTGATGTAATAAACATATTCGGGCCTCCCGTCTGATATATAATAGAATGTGAGAAAGATACAATTACTTCATCGTATTCCGCACATCTGTTAAACAGACGAGATGTAGAAAATGTTATGGAAAATGAGGGGGAAAACAATATGATCCTATTCAACTTGTTTCTTAGCATTACCGCTGTTTGTTTTCTCATTTCAGGATTATCGCTTGGGGTTTGGGTGAGCGGAGACCGACAACGTGCGAATTTTCACTCTGAAACAAAAGAGCAACGCAACTATCGGGAAAAGTTGAGCCTATGGAACGGGCTACTTGGGGTTGTTTTTTTGATTGTGACTATACTTGCTTATGTACAATCATGGTAGGGGATATCAATGCTAGATTGGCTACATAAAAATATCAGTAACAAGGAGACCAAAAGCAATACGTTGCAAAATAAGTGAACATTAATTACAAATAAGAGCTTTGAAACCTGATGTCTCATTTTAAAAAGAATGGACTAGACATTGATATAATAGTATGAAACGCCGCTAACGAAAATACGAATCATCAACGGCGTTCGAAAATAATATTTCTAGATGGATTCATCTATTGCTAGCTTTTTAAGTAATGTTGCAGCTTCGATTTTACAGTGTGCCATTCTTGGAAAATAATACTGTAGTAAACTGAGTCACGTATGTAGCCATCCGATAAAATGCGGTGATTTCGCCAAGTTCCTTCTTTAACTGCACCTAGTCTTTCAATAGCCCGCTGAGAACGAGTATTTCGAGAATCCGTTTTAAATTCTACACGTATCGTGGATAAGGTTTCAAAACAATGACAGAGCAACAAGTATTTACATTCGGTGTTTATACGAGTACGCCAAACACTTGGATTATACCAAGTCCAGCCGATTTCGAGACTACGGTTTAATTTAGAAATAGTAAGAAATCGGCTGCTACCTACGATTTTATTTGTTTCTTGGTCAAAAATGGTATAGGGAAATTCTAATCCTTGATCTCTAGCAGATAGAGCGTTGTCTACAAGGCGCTTTGCATCATCCATCGTTTTAACCTTCATCGGCATGTATGTCCATATCTCATCATTGCTACCGGCTTCGAATAATCCTTCAATATGATCGATATGCATCGGCACAAGTTTCACTCGCTGCCCTATTAATTCTATTGCTTCGATATTCAAAATTCTCCGCCGCCTTTCTTGCACCTATTAAAAAAATTCCTACTACATCACCACTCTCAACGTTTGGTTTCAAGGTTTTCTTTCATTAAAGATGCAATGTTTCGGTCATTTTCACTCGTAGATTGTTCCAATTGCCAAATGACAAGTTCTTGTCGCTCAACTGAGTGGTTTTGACTTAGCTTTGCCTTTCCTTCTATTTTATCAATCTTGATTTTGAATCCTACAATTCCTTTCGTCATGCCCTCTATTAAACTAGCGTCTACTTGATCTAATTTATAGGGACTGTTTGGCTTTTCATATTTCAATACGAGATCACGTAGGGAATTCATTAATTCTTCCGTACCGATCATCTCAACATGTCCATAGACATGAACAGTGACATAATTCCATGTTGGTACTGTTTTATTTGTCTCGTACCAAGAGGGCGAGATATAGCAGTGGGGACCCTGGAAGATAGCTAGTACAGTTTGGTCTTTAATATCCTTCCATTGAGGATTAGGACGTGCCAAATGCCCATATAAACATTTATTCTCCTGATCAATCATCAAAGGTAAATGAGTTGCGTAGGGAACTCCATCATGCTGAGAAAACAAGGTAGCAAAGCCATTATTTTTTATAATGTCGTACTGTATTTCTTCCTTTTCAATTTGAAATTGCGATGGAATATACATAAGTTTACCCTCCTGTTTTTTTGTTATCTTTATTGTATCCTTAGTATAAAGATTGCGCTGGCATCATAAAAAGAGCCAGTTTTCCTAATTTTTATAGAGCCAGAATGCATAGAGAGGTGAATAGCATGTTAGAAATGACTCCCGCCCTTGATAGTAGTAGAAAAGAACCATTGTACATACAACTGTATGATTATATTCGAAGTGAAATACGGAGCGGGAACATACCCCCTTTAAGCAAATTTCCTTCCCAAAGAAAATTAGCGGAATACTTACAGGTGAGCCGGAATACAGTCGATGCTGCCTACCAACAGCTTATAGCTGAAGGATACGTTCAACCGAAAGCAAGAAAAGGATTATTTGTTGAGGAGCTAAAAAACGAATTCTTTTTAACGAGCTATAAAGATAAGCAGAGGGTATTGATTGAAAATTTGGAGAATAAACAAATACCCACTATTCGATATGATTTTAAACACGGAGATATAGATCTAAAGCATTTTCCATATGAAATATGGCGTAAACTAACCATGCAAATTCTTTATTCGGACCAAGGTCATCTCTTATTAACTGGTGAGCCGCAAGGAGAAATTTCACTGCGCAGACTGATTGCGGAGTATCTGTATCAATCAAGAGGAGTCCAATGTTCAGCAGAGCAAATTGTAATCGGAGCTGGAACACAATACGTACTTAGTTTGTTATGCGGTATGATAGGCAGACAAGTACCCTATGCCTTAGAAGAACCCGGCTTTCACCGCGTACGATTTGTGCTGAGGGATTATGGAACAGAGATTAAGCCAATCCACCTTGATGAAAAAGGAATCAGTATTACGGAACTAAGAAAAAGCGGAGCAAAAGTAGCTTATGTCACTCCATCTCATCAATTTCCAATCGGTACCGTAATGCCTATATCAAGACGAATGGAATTAATTGAATGGGCGAGACAAGAGAACGGGTTCATTATCGAGGATGATTATGATGGCGAATTTAGATATCATGGGAAACCAATCCCTTCCCTTCAGGGTCTTGATAACCATGGAAATGTTATCTACCTAGGTACGTTTTCAAAATCTCTCATCCCCTCCATACGTTTAAGTTATATGGTATTGCCCCCATCGTTATTAGCGCTCTATAGGGAGAAGTTCACTGTATATAAACAAACAGTTTCGAGACTTCATCAGCATACTCTCAAGCTCTTTATGGAAAATGGACATTGGGACAGACATATAAACAAAGTACGGAATATATACAAAAAAAGACGTGCCGCTCTGCTTACAACCATTAAACATATAATGGGGGAACAAGTACATGTGATTGGTGCAGAAACGGGCTTGCATATCTTATTGGAACCAAACAATACGATGTCTGAGGAAGAACTTATTGAATCTGCTATGAAAGAGGGGGTTAAGGTATATCCCGTATCAATCTACTATGTAAATCCACCTGCTATAGGGAAGCCAATGGTTCTCCTTGGCTTTGCTGGATTAAATGAAAATGAAATTTATGAGGGAATCACGTTACTTCAGCGTGCTTGGTTTACTAGGGATTGATCATTACTATCTATGGTTGGAAGGATTTAAACTTATCGTAATGAGGATGTTTGATACCAAGGCTTATTGTTAAGTGACAAAAAAGTCGTTTAAAAAATGTGAGTCATTCTATTAAACAATCGGGCCAGATTGTAGAGCAACTCCTTTAAGGAAAATTAGATCTCTATCCTAAATTTTAAAGGAGATTTTTATAAAAGTAACGAAGCCGGAGTTGAACAAGAATGAATAAGAAAAGGCGATTTCTTGTATATATGAAATCGCCTTTTGAATGTTGAATTAGTTACATTTTATAAGTATTTTTTAATATCTTCTGCACTAGGTACTTTACCCATTACTTTCACTTTTTCATCTACAACAAGTGCAGGAGTACTCATGACACCATATTTCATAATATCTTTAATATCTGTTACTTTTTCAATTGTTGCATCTAGTCCTAATTCTTCTATGGCAGCCTTTGCATTGGCCTCTAATCTCTTGCAATTGGAGCATCCTGATCCTAAAATTTTAATATTCAAGTCGAACATCTCCTTACTATATGATTGTATATTGAAAACCCAATTAGATTAGGAATTCTAACGCATTAAATGTGTAACCTATGATGATAATACCTATTGCAACGATTGATACAAAAATACCCAGTAATTTAGGTTTAACCACTTTACTTAACATGATAATAGAAGGTAATGAAAGGGCTGTTACGGCCATCATAAATGAAAGTACAGTACCTATTCCTACACCTTTTCCAAACAATGCTTCAGCAATTGGTAGTGTACCAAATATATCTGCATAGATTGGCATACCAACTATTGTTGCGATGAGAACAGCGAAAGGATTATCATCCCCGATGACATTTTGTACCCAAGACGCTGGAATCCAATTGTGGATTAATGCACCTATACCAACGCCAATAAGTACGTATAACCAAACCTTCTTAATAATATCTTTGACTTGATCTATAGAATAAGTTCTTCTTTCCTTTGTAGTTAATTCTTCCACTTCAACATCTACATTTTCAACTTCGGTAACATATTCTTCGACATATTTTTCTAATCGTAACTTATCGATAATTGTACCGCCTACAACAGCAAGAATTAATCCGACTACAACGTATATAAGTGCAATTTTTATTCCAAAGAAAGAGGTTAATAATAGAAAAGATGCTAAGTCTACCAATGGTGATGAAATTAAAAATGAAAAGGTTACACCTAAAGGTAAACCAGCAGATGTAAATCCTATAAAGATAGGAATACTTGAACAACTGCAAAATGGTGTAATGGTTCCAAGTAATGCGCCAAGTATGTTTCCTTTAATCCCTTTGATTCCGCCAAGCATTTTTTTTGTTCGTTCTGGTGGAAAATAGCTTTGAATATACGAGATAATATAAATTAAGACAGATAAAAGAATAAATATCTTGATTGTATCGTAGATAAAAAAGTGTATACTTCCACCAATTTTACTATCAATAGGCATATTAAAAACTTCTTCTACGAGTTTTCGAATTAAATCTGAAAGCCACTGCATTTTAAGCAGCTGATCGTTCAGCCATGAAAATACATTTAGAAAGGCATCCATAAATATTCCCCCTTTTTCAAACATAAAAGTCGTCTAATTAATATAAGCTAGAACTTTTTCTTTGTTTAGATTGTACACAGTATAACGTCCTTCTTTTCGTGATTGAATCACTTTACCTCGTTCTAGCAATTTCAAATGATGAGATATAGTAGAAGTAGCGATCTGTAAGCCAGACACAATTTCACACATACAAAGATCCTCAACTGAAAGCATACCGATTATCTTAATTCTCGTTTCGTCACCTAATGCTTTAAAAAATTCTGCTGTTTCTAATAGTTGTTCATTATTTTTTAACAATGGTACATTTATCGCGGATTGTTGCACCACTGCTTTTGCTTCCTCATCACTTTTTACTGAATTTTTTACTGAGCAACATTGCTTTTTCATATTATCACTTCCTTATCGTTATTATAAAACTATTTTTCTAGTTTTGTAGTTTTATTATTGAATGTTTTGTGAACAAATATGCATTATTATTTTTCTTTATATCGTTTCTTCAGATGCAAGTGAACAGCAAAACGTTCCTTTTTCAATTTGAATTGTTGCATGTTCAATTCCAAATTGGTCATGTAACTCTTTGGATAATTGTTGTAGAAATAAATCATAATCTTCTGTTTCAGATTGTATAAAATAGAAGTTAATATTGCTTCTATTATATTCCCCTATATATGTAAATCATGTACTTTTAAAATGGTTGTTAATTTTTTAAGATCGTTCTTTATTTTATTTAAGTTGATTCCTTAAGGAAGAGTATTACGGGATAGATTCAGTGTTTGGATAGGGAGAATAAACTTTATTCCTACAAGTATTTTTAAAGTTATTGTTAAAAAATAGATACAATTAAAACTATTAAACTAGAAAAATAGTTGTATTGTATATTATATTATGAGGGAGATAAATATCGGAAAGCAACTAGGAACTTGAAGTCGAATAAAGAGATGAGTAAAATCAATCCCATCATAATAAACAGTAACAAAATGGAAAGTACCTCTGCTTTTTTAAAGGGCTGGTAGATGAAAGGAGAAGATTTTTATGGATAAGAAAAAAATGTTACTAATACTCGGTTTTGCAGGTTTTGTTACAATGGCTGATAATTGGGTGGTATCGCCTATTCTTCCTTCCATTGCACAAAATTTGAATGTCGATGTTGCATCAGCTTCTATTGTAATAACTGCCTATATGTTGCCTTTTGGTTTGTTTCAGCTGTTATATGGGTATCTTGCAGAACGATTTGGTAAGCGACAGATATTACATTTGCCATGTTGATGTTTACATTAGCTACTGCATTTTGTGCGTTTGCTGTTGCTATTCCTGACTTGGCAGTATACAGGGCTTTAACCGGAATGTTTGCAGCATCCATAATGCCAATTTCATTGGCGCTAATAGGTGATTTGTTCCCTTTGGAAGAAAGACAAACTGCAATCGGTTCATTTATGGGTATGTCTTTCTTAGGTCAAGGACTTAGTATGGCAATTGGCGGTTCGATTGCATATTTCCTAAATTGGAGAGGTGTATTTGGTATTTATGCAGGCCTCGCCGTTCTCTCTGCCATATTGTTAGTTACTATAGGCAAAAAGATACCATCAACAAAAAATAAGGAAAGCAAGGCTTTCATGTCATATATCAATATACTTAAAAATCCTTCTAGTGTTATCATCTATGCATTAGTCATATTTGAAGGAGTATTTCTTCTTGGCTCTTTTTCATTCCTTGGAGCTTTCAGAGTTCCTAGAAAATAGTAACTCCTAGATTGTTGAATAACTTTAGTATGAAATTTGCTCTTTTTGAACATAATAGAATCTAGATTAAATGGTTCATAACCTAGGAGAGTGAAGTGTAATGTTATTATCTGAAGCATGGGAGAAGTATCAACTAGATAAGAAGATTGAAGGATATTCAGCTCTAACCTGAAAACCTATTGCTTTCAATATAATCTGTTATTAAGATTTTTTGGCGATATTGATATGAATGAATTTACAACAGAGAAACTCAAAAGCTACTTAATTGAAGTGGGAGAACATTTAAAATCGTCTAGTCTAGGGCATCGAGTTCGTTGTATACGATCACTTTTCAAATGGACATAAATCGTTTCAGATCAAGTGGACTATAGCAGATAAAGAAGATTATCCTTGCTGGGAAGAATCCTGGGAGTATGTCGATATGACTTATAAATGATTCTGATGAGTTAAGTGATACTTTTTTTGATGAATACGAACAATATTCTAGGACTAAAATAGGAGGTTTTGCTTCTTATATACAATCTCCAATATCTCAAGATTATGAGTATATTATGCAAATAACTTCAGAAGAAAAACCTAAGTTTATGATTGGAGATAATGGAAACATATATATCTACAAATCAAGACTTGATGATGAGTGGTATTTGTATTGGGATTGTTACTAAGAGATGTGAAGGTTACATCAGTTAACGCAGTAATCTACCAATCGAGTGACATTCGCCCTTCGTCTTGAAGTGCCAGCAGGATAGTATGCTCGAAACATCCCATTCGTAAGCTAAATTTGGTTCGCCATCTCTAAGACTAACTCCAAAACAGATGTAGTAAAAAGGCTCTTAAAAGCTTTATTTAAATCAGGATGAGTGACTTTGAAAAGCTGTTGAACTTGGTTCTTTCGACGAGTTAGTTGCACGTTTAAATACCATCTGTCTCTCATAACTGTTCGAAACAAGGATTGAAGGACTGATTGAGTTCTAATAGGTTCAAGCTTTAGCAAAGGCAGAGATAATTTCCTGTGTTGTCCGAATACGCCCGATGCGTGGAAAAATAAAATTTTTCACGTGATCGTGCTCGGCTTGAGAAAACCCAGTCATGGCATCAATCGCCAAAATCAGCTGATACCCATGCATAAACGCTTCCCGCGCGGTCGTATCCACGCCAAGCCCGGTAGCGATGCCGCATAAAACGATGGTGTCGATTCCCCGGCGGCGCAACTGCAGGTCGAGCTCCGTTCCGTAAAAAGCTCCCCAATGCTTCTTAGTGATGATATGGTCTGTCTCGGCGACCCGCATTTCCGGGACGATTTGATCCCATTCTTCAGGCAGATTCAGTGGTGGTGCAGGCGAATCCAACTTCGGTCTCGGGATATCCTTCAGATCTTTGCTAGATACCCGGACCAGTGCAACCATCGAGCCTTGCTCACGGAAAGCATCAGCCAAGGCGGCGGCGTTAGATATCACCTGCTCGGCAGAATAAGGGGCGTATTGATTTCCTAGCCATTTTTGCAAATCAATGACAACCAACGCTGTTTTTTGCGGATCCAATAATTTTTCCATTCCGTATGTTCTCCTCACTTTTTAAATTTGACCTTTAGTTTCAAATATTAAACATAAGGTCATTTGACTTGATGTCTTATATTTTGTACGATGATTCAAAAATAGTCAAGTGGGGAGATATTGTTTATGAGTGTGGCAAGGGAAGAGGTTGTAAAATCAGCGACGAGGCTTTTTAAGGAACGGGGGTTTCTTTCAACAACGATACAGGATATTGCTGAGGATTGCGGTATTGCCAAAGGATCCGTCTATAAATACTTTCCTTCCAAGGAAGACCTATTCAGCGAGGTGTTTGATCAATGTCATAACGACTATTTTGATCAAGTCGATAGGCTGACGCGCCTTCCTGGACTTACGCCAGAAGAGCAGTTTGTACAGCAGATCATTCTTCGATTCCGTTATTTTATAGAATACAAGCATATTCTGGTCGAATTTACGGAGCTCCCTATCCAACAGGATCCCAAGTTCCAACCGCTTAGACACAAGGTTAGGGGGCGGCTCATCCGATGGCATAGTGAGTGTTTGCTACATGTGTACGGCGAAGATATTCATCCGTATCTGTGGGATTTGGTTTCCATCTATCGAGCGATTCTGAAGGAGTATCTATTTTGGATTGCTTATGAAGAAAAGTCGTTATCGCTCGAGGAAACGGCAAAGTTCATTTTGGACAAGCTTAACGTGCTTGTTAAACATATGATGGCTTCCAATCTGAAGCCTCTGCTGAAACAAGCTTCGTTCGAGAGGTATTTAAACTGGGGGCTCGAGAATCGCCAAGGAGAGAAGGAGCAGATTCTTACCGAACTGTTCCGGGAAATGGATTCGCCCCTAAACGCTCTTCCGTCAGGCGCCAAACATCGTTCGGAGCTGAGTGAGCTTTGCTATTTTATCCAGAGGGAAATGAAAAAAGCGGAACCGAATCTCCCGTTGCTGCAAGCTTCGCTATACTATTTGGAAAGAGAGAAGGAGCTTAAAAGTCTGGTAATCCAGTTGAGGAATATTATTTATTCGGGTATTTAGAATGATTCGGAGTCCAACACAGATTTAGAGCGACGGTTATGCACATAGTGACACCGACCGTCGCTCTATTTTTTGGCTCATTTAGGTATATGTTATTGCAAATAACTGTCCAAAGTACCCGCAGACAGAATAGTGTAAAGAGCAGCGTTCCAATTACTATTTTCCAAAGATGTAACGGTCAATTCCTTTGCTTTTTGTTATTAAGGAGAAGATTGCTGATATGATAGCTAAAATAACAATCAGTCCGCCAACCCAAGAATTTGTCGTGACAGAATAATGGTTTATTGATTACATGACGTTTAAAATAAAAGTACTTTTTAGATTTATACATTTCTTTAAATAATTAGTATTCCATAATCGGGCGCTTTCCTGTAATAAGGAGAGTGCTTTTCCATTTTAGGGCCATTTAATGGTACAATACTTGCAAAGAAAACTGGATATTTATTAAGCGGAATTTATTAAAAAACTGTTATTTGAAAAAATTTCCAATATAATGAAAAGGGTAAATAAAAAAGGAGTGATTGAATGAGTACATACGTTCTGGTTCATGGCGCATGGCATGGAGAATGGTGTTGAGATAGAGTTATCCCTTTGTTACAAGACGCTGGACACCGGGTATTAACCTTTGATTTACCAGGACACGGAAAGGATAAAACCCCACTTTCTAAGGTTACTTTGAAAGATTATACTGACCGTCTATGTAGTATTTTGGATAATGAGTCTGAACAGGCAAATCATTACCCTTGATACAGACCACTCACCGTTCTTTTCGCAACCTGAAGTATTATCTTCATATTTGAAAAGTTTAGTCAGTGAATAGGAAATGAAAGTGCTAGTTTACTAGAATGATTTTCCGGTTTTTTCAACTGCTTTTTAATGTTATTTTATTGTGAAATTACCAAATTTATATTATTGGTTTGATATGATTATCCTGTAGTTTATATATGCGAGGAGGGATTGGTTTGTTAGGTTGGTGGGCTTGGAGTTTAAGTGGTATAGGTTTTATTGTTGCTTTTATTGGTTCAGTCTTTATTTTTATGGAATATGTAAAATCGGCTCCCAGACAATCCATGATTAAATGGGGATTTGGACTTCTTTCATTAGGCCTTTTGTTTCAAGTTATTGCATGGGGATTGAATACGCCACACTAGTATTTGATTAATGTGCAACATAGACCACAACAGATCTTATGTATAAAGTTATAACAATTTGTGGATGTGTTGATGTAAAACTGAACTTGTATCACTATCCTTAAGAAAGGGGAGATGAACAAATGGCTACCAAAAAAAGCGAACTAATTATAGGAGCACTCTTTATATTTGCAGCAGTTACAGCAATAATAGGTCTGAATTTATACAACCCTATTCTAAAGGGCCCAGATTACCTGATTAAAGGTCCTGAATATGCTAATCAGGTGATAATGGGAGCACTTATGGAATTAATTCTTGTCGTTTCAGCCGTTGGCACTTCAACTACGATGTTTCCGATTTTAAGAAAATACAATGAAACCATAGCTCTTTGGCATGTTTGCTTCAGGTTTCTTGAAGCCGTTATTATTACTATTGGTATAATAAGCGTATTGTCCCTTTTAACTTTAAGTCAGGAATTTGCAGCAATTACATCTCCGAATATCGCCTCATTTGAAGCCTCAGGTACAGTATTAAAATCAATCCATGATTGGACATTTTTACTTGGTCCCAATTTTATGTTAGGCATTAATACAATGATGTATAGTTATATATTTTATAAATCTAAGCTCGTACCTCAGTTTATACCTATCTTGGGCATGACAGGCTCAGCACTCGTTTTTCTTGCATCAATATTGGAAATGTTTGGAGTTATTAATCAAATTTCTATTTGGGGAGCCTTTTTAAGTTTGCCAGTAGCAGCTAACGAAATGATTTTAGCAGTATGGCTTATCGTAAAAGGATTTAATCCATCAGCACTGGCTTTTATTTCTGAAATCAAGAAAATGAACGGGACAACCACCATTTTAAATTAAAAAATTGTACACTCTAACCTAATGGGACGATAGTTAACACCTAATAAGGGCGAGACTTAACTGCCCTTTTTTAGTTTTGATTGTTTATAGATAAAAATGTTTTTGATGGAGAATAGCTCATCCGTCAGATTAACTGGAATTAGATAAGAACCAAAAAAGATTGTGAAACATTATACTTCAACAATCGGGCGCTTTCCTGTAATAAGGAGAAGTGCTTTTTCCATTTTAGGGCCAGATTGCGGAGTAACTCTTTATAAAAAGATAGATTAGGTTACAATGGATTGTACATTAGCTTTTTGGTTTTCCTTTAAGTGATGCTGTATCAGTATAATAGAAATTGGATGTTTAGGTTGGTTAATGAATTGCTTGTTTTGACAAAAAACTAATTTTATAGTGTCTATATAGATGCTTTCTAGTTGTAATTTTTGGTTTCACTTTTAAAAAATGAAGGAGCTAACGATATGCAATTGGTGAAAAATATAATGAAAAAAGAAGTAGAATTTATTTGCGATGATATACAAACAAAGTACATACACCCTCATTGGATGGATATTAAGGATGATTACAATAAGAATATTGGTATTATTACAGGGTATCAATTGAATATTCCTCTTATTATTAATGATATGTTCACCGAAAGAAACTCTTTAAGAGAACTGGATGCTGTTTCTCAGCTGTGTTCTGAATTATGGTGGTTCTTATTTGAACATAAGGATCAATTAAAAGATGTGTCCGGAGAACTTTATTTTCTAAATAATTTCCGCTTAGACGAAGACAATTTGGATACAGAAAAATCAGAAAAATCAGTGTTGAATCTATTAAAGGATAAGTATAACGTAATCATCTATTCTTTTGGCAACACCGAGATATTTGATGAATATGCTATATGTTTGTCAGAAGAATGGAAACTCAGACATATTCAAATGCTTTTGCAAACAGGTTGGTCTAAAAAAAACAAAATGGAATATTATATCTATGCGAATCCCAAAGTGATATTTAAAAATCCTTATTCATAATCATCAACTTAATTACTTTGATAAGGTTTATTTGCTGATATAACAATTGTTCCATTAAGGGGAGGTATTTAAATTCCATTTAAAGCTGTTGTTCAGTAATCGGGCGCGATTATGGATCAAGCAGATTACAAAAACAAGGAAGTGATCCCTTTGAAGATATCAAAACAAAACGCGGAGCATTACATATGGGGAGACCAGTGTGATGGCTGGCACTTAGTGAAAAATAAAGAGTTAAGTATTATTCATGAACGGATGCCCGTTCAAACTTCTGAGGTAAGACATTATCATAATCAGGCACGTCAATTTTTCTTTGTGTTATCAGGCACTGCAACATTAATTATGGGGGGAGAACGCTTCACTTTAGATTCGCAAGAAGGAATCGAAGTACCTCCCCTTATTCCACATCAAATGTGTAATGAATCGAATGGAGATGTAGAGTTTTTGGTAATATCCCAACCTAATAGTAGAGGGGACAGGGTATTAACAGATGAATAAATAAATTTAATATGTAGCTAGCAAAGTAGGTTCAATAAGAAAATCAATTTCACATTGGTAAAATATGTGCGAAATTCTTGCAAGTATAATAAACATATGCGAAGTTTATTATACTACCAAATAATAACAAAAATAGGGGGACGAGATGGATAATAGAAAGTATAGATGGGGCAACAAACAAATAAGAAACCATGTAGAGGTACTTGATGAAGAAAAAAATCCTCATATGATCCTAAAAAACGCAACGTATTTAAATACCTATTTGCATCAATGGTTAGTTGCGAATATTTGGATATATGAAGATCGTATCGTTTATGTTGGAGAGAATCTTCCTAAAAACGTAAAAGGATATGAGGTGATTGATTGTCAGGGGCAATATGTAGTACCTGGATATATTGAGCCGCATAATCACCCTTATCAGTTATACAATCCTCTAACATTAGCGAAACATGCGGGGCAATTCGGCACAACGACTTTTATTAGTGATAATATCATTTTATTCTTTGAGCTTCCTACTAAAGTAGCCTTTGAATTATTAAATGAATTTCAAAACATTCCATCAAGCATGTACTGGTGGTGTCGTTTTGATGGACAAACCGAGTTGCCGAATCAAGATGATATTTTTAATACTGAAGATGTGATGTCTTGGCTCCAACATGAATCGGTGCTGCAAGGTGGAGAGCTAACAGCATGGCCGAAATTATTAAATGGAGATAACCAAATGCTATCCTGGGTACAAGAGACAAAGAGGTTAAATAAAAAGGTAGAAGGACATTTTCCAGGAGCGTCCGAACGTACTTTAGCAAAATTAATGTTACTCGGTACAGATTGCGATCATGAAGCAATGACAGGTCAAGAAGCACTTACACGTCTAATGCAGGGCTATACAGTATCTCTTAGACATTCATCGATTCGACCTGATTTAGAAATTCTTTTAAAAGAATTAGTAGACTTAGGTGTCCGAAATTTTGATAGATTTTTCTTTACCACGGACGGTTCTCATCCTTTTTTTTATGAAAATGGAATGACTGATGAACTGATAAAAATGGCAATGTATCATGGTATACCAGTAATTGATGCTTATAAAATGGCAAGTTATAATATCGCACGCTATTATAATATGGAACATTTGCATGGATCAATTGCTACAGGGAGAATAGCTAATATAAATATTTTAGAGAGCAAAACTAACCCTACACCTATTAGTGTATTAGCAAAAGGGAAATGGATTAAGCAAGATGGGATAGATAAAAACGATTCAACATCCATCGATTGGGACAAGTATCAATTATCTCCTCTTCATTTAAAATGGACGTTACAAGAAGATGATTTTAGCTTTTCGGCTTCAAATGGCATTAACTTACTAAATAATGTAATTACCAAACCGTATGAAAGTAGTATCGATGTTAATAGTGATGAATTATCACTGGAACATGATGAATGTTTCCTTATGATGGTTGCACGAGATGGATCTTGGAGAATAAATACATTAGTAAAAGGGTTTGCTCAACATTTAGGTGGATTTGCAAGTTCTTATTCTGGAACAGGAGATATATTAATCATAGGTAAAAGAAAAACAGATATGCTTTTTGCTTTTGAACGAATGCAAGAAATCGGTGGAGGTATGGTCTTGGTTGAAGAAAATCATATCATACACGAAATTCCTTTACCTTTAAGGGGTATCATGTCTAATTTAGATATGGGATTTTTAATTAAAGATGAGAAAAAAATGATCGAGTTACTAAAAGAAAGAGGCTATAAATATAACGACCCTGCCTTCACCTTATTATTTTTCTCTGCAACTCATTTACCATTTATTCGATTGACTCCAAGTGGTTTATATGATGTAAAAAATAGAAAGGTATTGGTTTTTCCAACCAAAAGGGAAAATTAACAAATTCAGCAGCACTTAATTCTTTGATCAGAGCTGTTGTTAAGAGAGAAAAATGGTAATTATAGGTTGATTAATGCAAGAATAAATAGTAAAATAGAGAAAATTTTTAAAATTATGAAAATATGTAACGGTTGAGATTAATTTGTTGATAAATAAACAAATCAATGAGGTAGGTAAAGCCTGTCGTCTCTTATGAGAGGATAGGCTTTTTTATATAAAGGAGGAGCGAAAATGGAAACAACTTGGCAAAGGAAAGAGGTTACTCAACATTATCTGGAACAGGTTCGCGGGGGAATTCCTTTTGGAGCAGAACAAACGAAACTCATGCTTCAAGTAGTCAATCATTTTATTCCAAATCCGAAAAGAATCATGGATTTGGAATGTGGAAATGGGTTTTTGGCTGAAATTTTGCTTACATCTTACCCCAAGGCTTCTGCTGTATTAGTGGATCATTCAAAGCCAATGATTGAACATGCACGCGTTCACATGAAAGAGTATAGGAATCGTTGTGAAATTATTCATGGGGATTTCAGTCGTTCAATTGCGCAGTATGCTAAGCCAGGGTCAATGGACTGCATTGTTTCTGGGTACGCAATTCATCATCTGCCGCAAACAAAGAAAAAAGAACTGTATCAAGAAATATACAATATACTTGCACCAGGCGGTATTTTCATAAATGTTGAGCATACAGCTTCTGCCACTCCTGAATTGGCAAAATTGCATGATGAACTGTTTATTGATTATCTTGCCACTCATAATAAAAGGGACAGCCAAGAAATAGCGAAGGAATATTACAATCGCCCTGATAAGGAAGATAATATACTAGAAAGAGTAGATATTCAGGTTAATTGGCTAAGAAAAATTGGTTTTAAGCATTCCGATTGTTATTTTAAGTGGATGGAGCTTGCCGTTTTTGGCGGGGTGAAATAAAAAAATGCATGCTTGATGGGAGAGATGTGCTTGAAAATCAAAAATCAGTTACCAAAAGTAAATGAACCCCTACATGCACAATTAGTAAGTGATGGATGGACGTTGCTGAAAGAACCGAACAACATGGGTAAAATCATATTTACATCAGTTCCGTTTATGTTTCTAAATGCCATTCTTTCTATCGTAATTATCAATATGTTTTCTAGTATTTCTTTTCCTCTAATTGATCAAACATCTAATGCCATTATCATACGTATTGATTTCATTTTTATTGTTGGCCTTTTTTTACTACTTATCGTTCACGAACTGCTTCATTTGATTTTCGTTCCAAACTTTTTCCGTTCGGACAAAACATACTTAGGTCTTACTCCCTTTGGTGGTTTTGTGTATACGGAAGAAGAAATCTATAAAACAAGGTATATCTTCATCACATTGGTTCCCTTTGTGGTTCTTTCCATTCTTTTTCCTATCATTCTAGGGATTTTCGGCTTATTAACTCCTACTCTAATAACATTAATCTTAATCAATGCAATTGGGGCTTCAGTAGACACACTTACTTGTGTGTTTGTAGTAAGACAGGTGCCAAAGCATGCTATTCTGCGAAGCAATGGTCCAAAGACATACTGGAAAATTGTATAGTAGCCAAACGGTATTGCAATAAAGGTTGTTTCCATGATGAAACAGCTGTAATGAAATAGGTAAACGAGGACGGATTTTTTAAATCGATTTGGAACGAGACTTGTCGTTCAATTCTACTTTTATTTCTATTTAATTATATTTGTCCATACATTCTCTATTAATCTACATACAATTTAGAAAGGAGTGAGTGCTTATATGACAATGTCTAAAAATGACCAATTTATAAAGGCTGTCAACATCCCTAACTCATTATATCAATCCTTACAAGGAAGATATTTTGTTGGGCAAACTGAAACGATTCGTTTCGGAAAAGGGAAAAATGCTTGGGGTGGCTTAATTAACCCCTTTCATTCAGATGTAAACTTATTTGTAAATGCATTTACCATTACGAATCATTCTAATCAACCTTTTATAGCTGAAATTTGGTTTAATCCAATCCCTCCTGGGAAACCAATGATTTCGGATAAGGTGACACCTGCAAACACAAGTCTTTCTCCACTTCCAAAGCCGGAAGTAAAAATTGCATTTGCAGAACTTGTAGAAGGCTTTCCAAAGAGAGGGGTAAATGGATTTAAGCGAATTGTACCACCAAAAAGTACTTTGACCAGTGATGAAGATGGAAAATTTATTTTTTCATCGGGCGAGTCCTTTATTCTTTTTTTAGTTTCACCAGATAATGAAATTGTTAAGGCAGAAGTTGCATTCGGTTGGTTTGAAAAAAATGTAAGAAAATCGCATCATAAAAACAACTAACTAAATACAAAAGAATTATATAAGCCATTTTCTTGTAGTATCATAGCTTCGCTTGTTATACGTGCAACCCAGCTTCAATTATGTTTCTACAAGTCGGGGGCGAACTGTTAAGTTGATGAGTGCATACGTTCTACCTCGGCTTATCGCTAAAAAAATGGTTAACCATGACCTTATAATACGAATTCAGAATGAAGTAACAAGTCAACTCCCTCATTACATTTTGGATAAATGTCAGGATGAAGGAGATACCCAATTTTAGCTAACCCGTTCAACAAACGGGGAGATGGTCTGCAATAAAGAGGTTCATCCAGAATGAAAAGTTGATTGTTTTGGATCGCATTCATATTCTCTAAACCTGGACGTTTTAGGATTACCTTTGGATTAACCTTCTTTTTCTGAACACCTACCCATACAACACATATAACGTCTGGATTTCGAAGCTTTATGTCTTCCCAATCTGTTTGGACGCTTGCTTCTGCTTTATCCTCAAAAATGTTTCGTCCTCCAGCAAGCCTACTGATCTCTGTTAGCCAATTCCCGGCGCCTGGAGTGAAGATTGGCTTCGCCCACCACTCCCAATAAAGTGTTTTTTGTGAATCTACTTGATGGCTTAAAGAGTCGTAGTATGTAAGAATACGAGTAAATTTTTCGTACAGTTGGTTTGCTTTGTCATATGCTTTCGTTGCTTTTCCGACAAACAAGAGACAGTCTCCGACTTCTTGTAAGGTTTGTGGATTCGGAACAATTACATACGGGATATTGCGTTTGTCCAGCTCCTTAATATTGCGTTCCATCCCTGGAACGGAAAGGGAGGCTAAAACTAAATCAGGCTGTAAGTTTTCTACCTTGTCCATATCTATGTCTAAATCTGGTCCCAACCTTGGTAATCCATTGATTTCTTCGGGCCAATCAGAAAAATTATCTACCCCGATTAGTGACGGGGTTAATCCTAAATATGCAACTAATTCGGTATTGCTCGGACAGATGGAAATCAATTTCAATTTAATCCCCCCATATATAAATGATCTGACTAATTATTACAATACCATATATTGGAATGCAATAGGGCAGTAAGGAATGCTTATTGTTTAAAGAGCTGCTGTTGGTGACAGTCGATAATATGCATAGCGGTAAGACTGATACGTAGGTTTTAACGGCCGAACGCCGTAATTAGTTCTTTGAGTGGATTTGTTTATATTAAAAAGAGTGAAACCTCGTAGGCAAAGAAAGTAAAATCCTACCTTTCTCTTTATACACGTAAACTAGTTTCGTGTGCAGGAAAAAAGCAGGATAATGTAATAATTAAGGAATGTTCAGTCTTAGCCGAACTTCTTTGCTACTCGGACTCCTGACCATATAATTAATAAAATGAAACATTTAGGTTATAGGCAACACAATCTTCACTTTCGTGCCATAATTTAACTGACTTTCTATGGACACTATGCCGTTATGTTTATGAATAATTTGATATACCAGCATAAGGCCAAGTCCGCTTCCTTTTTTATCAGTTACATAAAAGGGTTCTCCCAATTTCTCCAGTAATTCAATCGGGATGCCACAACCCTCGTCTGTAAATATAATTTCTACACGATTATCATGGGTCTCTAAATGAATGGCTAGCTCTCCTCCATCAGGCATGGCGAGAAAGGCATTATTCATAATGTTTCTGAAGGCGTGAATCATTTGATTTTCGTTACAGAGTATCAGCCAGCTGTCTGCAAGGTATGGATACGAGATTGTGACCGTATACTTACTAGAATCAACTTCCATCAATTTTAACGCATGTTGAAGCAATTCTAGTATGTTCATTTCAACTACTTGTTCTTGTATGGGATCAGCAAGAATCATGAACTTTGTGATAATATTTTCTATCTCCTGAATTTCTTGACTGATGATATCGGCATAAGCCGTTAGGGTGTGATTCGGATGATGATTGAATAGTTGCCAGAATCCTTTCAGTGTAGTGAGAGGATTTCGAATTTCATGTGCGACGGTCGCTACTAATTGCCCGATGGCGGATAGTCGCTCTTGATAAATCATATGTTCTTCTGCTAATTTTTTTGCGGTAATGTCGACATGGACAATGACTGCTCCGGTGCTTTTGCCAGCTCCTTGCTGAAGAGGGGTTACGTACATGAGAAACCATCTTTTTTCATCAGGGGAGTGGCACGGATATTCATAGGAAAAGCTTTCTTGTCTTCCATTCAGAATAAATTTCAGGTTCCGTAAGACATAGATCATTTCCGTTATGCCAGCATTTTTATAGCTGCGGAGGCAAACTTCAAAGTAGTTAATTCCAATTCCGCATTTCTTTATATCTCCACCGTTTTTCGAGCAGAATTCTCCCCACTGATTATTGGTATGGATAATAAATCCGTCCTGATCGATTACGACTACATTTTGCGCCATAGAATTTATAATTTGATCACTCATAAAGGGATGTTGGAAGTAGGGGTTAGTTGTCATAATCAGAATCCTCCTGCTGCTAGCGTTGTATAGTAAGTTTATCAGATGTGATTTGGGATTATTGTCGAATGATGTCCTAGTAGAAGATACGTAGGGCAGTTTTAGATGAACAGTCTATCCTTTTTAGGATGGGTAGCGTGGACGAAAATAATTGAATTTACATCCCAAATATATAGTATTATGGAAGAAATAATTTGTTGTTGCTTACCATACATACGATTTCATATGAGGGAGAAGCAAATGGAATTTATACCTGAATCTAAAAAGCTAGCAGACTATTTAGATGAATCAGATGAAGTAAACTATTCTCATCCTTTCATACAAGAAAAAGTCGACGAATTGTTTACAAGTGAGCAGACGGATCTTGAAATGGCAAAGTTAGCTTTCGAATATGTTCGTGATGAAATTTCTCATTCCTGGGATATTCAAAGTTCAAAGGTTACCTGTCGTGCAGATGAGGTACTGACCTACAACGAAGGAATTTGTTATGCAAAATCGAATTTGTTAGCAGCCTTATTACGAGCAAAGCGAATTCCTACCGGTTTTTGTTATCAGCGCCTTCTGCTATTTGATGCTCCAGAGGAAGGCTATTGCATCCATGCGCTTAACGCCGTCTTTCTTACATCAATCGGGCGTTGGATCCGCTTAGATGCGCGCGGGAATAAACCTGGAGTTCAGGCTGAATTTTCGATTGAAGAAGAAAAATTAGCATTTCCAGTAAATGAACAACAAGGTGAAATCGATTATCCAATCATTTATACAAAGCCTCATAAGAAAATCATTGATACATTAAAACAGCATACAAATGCAATCGAGATGTATACGAAATATTTGCCTTCGTATATATGATAATTGTATGAAAATTTACTTTTTATATTGAGTTTGACACAATCCAACGAAGGAAGGGACGCACGTGCATATACAATTAGCAGACGCATCACAAGCTCCTATTATTCACGCAATTATGATACAAGCTTTTCAAGAATACGAGAATGAAGTAGCGCCTTCTAGTGCGTTAGAGGAAACAGTGCAGTCGATCACGGAAGCGCTCGAAGATGGGGAGCAGGCTTTTATTGTTTTTATAGAAGATAATCCGGTAGGGATGGTTCGCTTTCGTATACAAGATACAGGTATTTATTTTTCCCGGTTATCAGTGGTTCCGGAAAAGCAGGGGCAAGGAATTGCGAAGAAACTCGTAACCGCCTTAGAAGAATACGCCGTTCAAAACGGGAAGCATACGGTGCGGTGCAAAGTTCGGATGAATGTTCCAAGAAATATCTTGCTATACGAATCCCTCGGCTACTGGACTTATAATGAAGAAATAGTACATAAGCCAAACGACATAGAAATAAAGGTCGCTTTAATGAAGAAGCAGGTATAATGAGGGAAACGACTGTACAAAATTTGATTTACAAGAAGGAGACCTACGTTTTGGATAGAAAATACCCGATTGGAACGTTTCAATTCGAAGGTGAACTGACGCCTGCAGTGATTAAAGATTGGATTCATGAAATTGAACAATTGCCGTTACAACTGCGTGATGTCGTCAGCAAGCTGAGTGAGGAACAGCTTGATACACCTTACCGGGATGGCGGTTGGACGGTTCGTCAGGTTGTGCATCATGTCGCGGATAGTCATATGAATGCGTATGTGCGTTTTAAGCTCGCACTTACCGAAAATCAACCTACCATAAAGCCGTATGAGGAAGCGAGATGGGCTGAATTACCGGATTCGAAGTTGCCTGTTAGCATTTCACTCATGCTGCTTGAGGCGCTGCACATACGTTGGATCATCTTGTTACGAAGCCTAAGTCCATCTGACCTAGAAAAGACATTTCTACATCCAGATTCAGGCATCGTTTCCGTTGGAAAAAACATCGGTATTTACGCTTGGCATGGCCGCCATCATCTTGCTCATATTACTTCTTTGTGTAATCGTATGGAGTGGTAAGCTCCTCGCAACTGAGAAGCGATGAAAAACGAACACGCATGAAGATTAGAGGGATGCAAGAATGAATGAAGTAGCGAAAGATTACTGGAATGCATTTTGGAAAAATAAAGAGAAACCAACGTCCGTTGAGGCCTGGCAATTCGGAGATGATCCAGATTATCTCGCTCAATTGGTAGTCGATGGCGTAAAAACAGCGACGTGTTCGGGCTATGTTTTTTATGAACTTGATCAAGAAGCTTTGCCAACAACAGAGGATTATAGCATTGTTTTAAACAGTCATGAAAATCTGGTAGCAATCATAAAAACGGTGGAAGTCACGGTCACACCGATGAACGAAGTATCAGAAGCGTTTGCGGTTGCCGAAGGAGAAGGCGATCGAACGTATCAATATTGGCGGGACACGCATGAAAGACTTTTCACACAAGAGCTAGCCAAATATGGGCTGACATTTTCAGAGGATATGTTGCTCGTCTGCGAACGATTTACGGTGATTGATGTGAAAGAAAATTAGCATATGGATGTTCAACCTTAATAAACAAAAGGGAAAACCATTCTTGCCAGAATGGTTTTTATTTGGTGAAAAAGAATAAGTATTTCGTTTTATTTTATTAAAAAGACAGAGAATGAATATGTTTTCACTATTGAGTTACTGCTCATAGTACTTCATTATGCCATCTTCCTGCCCCGTAACAATTACATGAAATAAAGTATTTGGGGAATAGTAAAGTTAAACTATTATTGAAGGAGACGGTTTAATGGAATTAAAAGATTATGGAGCAGAAGCGTTTGTGGTAAATATTGAGGATGTTACTAAGAAAAATGATACATATCGCACTGCCTTATGGACTGGGTCTCACTTGCAAGTTACTTTGATGAATATTGAAGTTGGAGAGGACATCGGTTTAGAAATTCATCCTAAAACGGATCAATTCTTACGTATTGAAGAAGGCCAAGGACTTGTTCAAATGGGTGATAGTAAGGAAAATCTAAATTTTGAAGAAAAAGTAAGAAATGACTATGCAATTTTGATACCTGCTGGTAAATGGCATAATGTAACCAACACAGGGGATAAACCACTTAAAATGTACTCTATTTACGCACCCGCTGAGCACCCACATGGCACAGTTCATGAAACTAGAGCAATTGCAATGGCTGGTGAATAAAGTACGACACTAATTAATTGAATGATGATTGATAAATTAGGCTGATATCTTGAAAATTTAGTTTCACTCTATATATTTTGGTATATTGATATGTATATAATTAATAAGGAACATTCCTATTTATCAATATGTATAGGGGGAGAGAATTACTTATGTTAAATTCTGATAGAAGAGTTAAGATTGCTTTTTTATCCATTATGTCCAACACAATACTAATTATTTTTAAATTGATTGCAGGTTTTTTAAGTGGTTCAGTCAGTATTATTTCGGAAGCAATTCATTCAGGAATGGATCTAGTAGCCTCATTCGTAGCATTTTTTTCTGTCAGAAATTCTGCAAAGCCTGCAGATAAGAAACATCCTTACGGGCATGGGAAAATAGAGAATATTTCCGGCTTAATCGAAGGTCTTTTGATTTTTGTAGCTGCTGCACTGATTATTACGGAGGCAGTTAAAAAAATACTGAATCCTGCTGAAATAGAACAAGCGAATATTGCAATCGCTGTTATGCTTGTATCAGCACTTATCAATTTGGCTGTGTCAAGAAAGTTGTACAAGGTTTCTCAGGAGGAAGATTCGATGGCTCTTGAGGCAGATGCCCTCCATTTGAAAACAGATGTTTACACTTCTTTGGGAGTGGGTATAGGAATTCTTCTTATCAAGCTTACGGGTCTAAGTATACTGGATTCGATTGTTGCCATACTTGTAGCATTGATCATAATCAAGGAGGCGTGGGAACTATGTAAAAATGCTTTTGACCATCTTCTTGATTCAAAGTTGTCTGATGAAGAAGAAGCAGAGGTAAAAAAAATCATCAGCGAACATAGTCATCAATTTATTGATTATCATAAGCTTAAAACAAGAAAGTCAGGCAATAAGAAACATATTGATTTTCATATCACTGTTCCCCCTGATCTTACAGTCAAAGAAACACATGATATTATTGGTAGCCTGAAAAAGGATTTGAATGAAACATTAAAAAATACCCGGGTAAATATTCATGCCGACCCTGATGAAAAAAGATAAGGTCGGAAATTTAGGATGATATAAAGCTTTTTGTTGATTCAAATGGAGATATTTAACGCAAAAATTACAGGCTGATGATTAACCATCAGCCTAAAAGTATTTACGCCATGCTAATGTAAAGTGAAAAAAGATTGTAGGTTTGTCCAATCTAATCTTAATGAGTGGCCAATTCTTTTATCATTAATAAATGCGGAATCCCATCTTCCATAAAGACAGCAGATGAAGTCTTATAGCCAAATTTTTGATAAAAGCCTTCTGCATGTGTTTGCCCGTGTAGTTTCGCTTTGGATACTCCTCTTTCTTTTGCGAGTTTTTCTAATGCTTGAATAATTATTTTCCCTAGACCAACTTTACGATAAGACGGTAAAATACAAATTCGCTCTAATTTCCCGAATCCATCTACGATTCTTAGTCTTCCGACTCCAACAGGCTGTTCTTTATAATAGGCTAATATGTGCTCACATTGTCCATTCAACGTATCGAATTCGTCAAATTCATCTTGCAGTGGTACCCCTTGCTCCTCAACAAATACGGCTTTTCGAATTTCAAACGCTTGTTTTAAATCGTCCTCTACGGTTATTCTTTTTGCATACATCAATCTTCAATCCTTTTCTAGCTTTATTTTTTGAGACAGGTCATAATAATGTAGTCTATGAATAGTATACGTGATATTATTATTGTTGTAAATGCAACAAAAAAGTTAGGGGTTTTTCGAATGAAGGAAATTCTGCGTGAAATTGGTATGATTGCAAGGGCGCTAGACTCGATCAGTAATATAGAATTCAAAGAATTTGACCTTACAAAAGGGCAGTATTTGTATGTGGTTCGCATCTGTGAAAATCCCGGAATCATTCAAGAAAAAGTTGCCGAAATGATAAAGGTTGACCGCACGACAGCAGCTCGTGCAATAAAAAAGTTGGAGATGCAAGGGCTTATAGAAAAGAAAGACGATAAAACGAACAAAAAAATTAAACGGTTATATCCAACTTTGAAAGGGAAAAATGTCTATCCTCTTCTAAAAAAAGAAGGGGAGTATTCCAATCAGGTGGCATTGTCTGGATTTACGCCGAAAGAAGCTGAAGCCATTTTAACACTTCTGCAAAGGGTAAGAAAAAATATTGAGGTGGATTGGGAGTTCGTGAAAAAAGGAAACAAGCGGGAATATTGATCTACCTGAATGGCTAATGGGCGAAAGGAAAAATGGAAGAGAGGCGTTCACTTGGCTTATTGTCATCACACTTCATTTTCTTTATTTTGTTTAATGCTTTGGGTTCATCTGTAGATATATTAGCGTTTGTTCTTGTCATGAGGCTCGTACCGAAGTAGGCAGTACGGCGAAACAAGTATTGGAAGGCTGTATTGTTAGATTTTTTGAGTTGAAGTGGGCAAAGTAAACATGATAGGATAGTTTTACATAATATTTAGTACCTAGTCATAATATGTAGTATAAAATAACAACAGGAGTGTTTCCGATTATGCATACATCAAAGGCACGTATTACAGCGATTGGTTCATATGTTCCAGAGCGGGTGTTAACGAATGCAGATTTAGAACAAATGGTCGAGACGAATGATGAGTGGATTGTGCAGCGAACAGGCATAAAGGAACGTCGCCTTGCTGCCGAAGATGAGTTTACAAGCGATCTTTGCGTGCAGGCGGTTCAAAACTTAATGCAATCCTCACAGAAGTCTGTGGAGGATGTGGATCTCATTATCGTATGTACGATGACACCTGATTTTCATACGCCAAGTGTAGCGGCAAGTGTACAAGGAAAATTAGGCATCCGAAACACCGGCGTCATCGATATCAATGCAGCGTGTGCTGGATTTACGTACGGATTGCATATGGCGAACGGCCTGATTACGGCAGGTCTGCACAAGAAAGTTCTTGTCATCGGCGGAGAGACACTATCAAAAATTATGGATTATACCGACCGCACGACTTGTATTCTTTTTGGAGACGGTGCGGGGGCTGTTCTCGTGGAATATGACGAAAAAAATCCAAGTTTCTTTGCCACTCACATGGGCTCAGACGGTGCAGGCGGCATCAATCTCTATAGCACGAATTTATCGAATCGTATGGGTGAAACCGAATTAGTAGATAACGGTTTCTTGGTACAAAATGGCCGGCAAGTGTATAAATGGGCAGTAACAACTGTCCCGCAAGGTATACAAAAGTTGATGGAAAACAGCGGGATGCATCTAGCAGATGTCGATTGGTTTGTTCCGCATAGCGCAAACCTCCGCATGATTGAATCAATATGTGAAAAGAGCGAGTTCCCTGTTGATCGCACCTTGACCAGCCTAGTGGAGTGCGGAAATACATCAGCGGCTTCTATACCACTTGCTTTAGATAAAGGATTTCGGGAAGGAAAACTACAAGCAGGGGACACACTTCTTTTATACGGATTTGGTGGCGGGTTGACGCATTGCGGGTTGTTGGTGAGATGGGGGTAGGTGGAATGAAATGCTCGGAATCGTGCCGGGCGAGTGCATAATTTAAGTGAGGCTAACGCTATGGTTCCCGCGCACGTTGAAAAAATGGGTTGTAGGTAATCGAAGCTACGGATTAGTAACCACATCGTGAAAAAAAGAAAGAAGCCGGTAATTAAAGCTCGGATTAGTGACCGCATCGTGAAAAAAAGAAAGAAGCCGGTAATTAAAGCCCCGATTAGTGACCGCATTGTGAAAAAAAGAAAGAAGCCGGTCACTAAAGTATCTGATTAGAGCCCGCATTGTGTCAAAAAGAAAGAAGCCGGTAATTAAAGCCCGGATTAGTGACCGCATTGTGAAAAAAAGAAAGAAGACGGTCACTAAAGCATCGGATTAGAGCCCGCATTGTGAAAAAAAGAAAGAAGACGGTAATTAAAGCCCGGATTAGTGACCGCATTCTACACAAATCACCGCAGCCGGTCACAATCCATTCATATCCATTAAAAAAGGGCACGTAATGCTCATTTCCGTGCCCACCAATATATCGAATGTTTTTCAAAAATTTACTTCAGAAACACATTAAATTTTTCATCATATTTTGATGGCGTAAACTCAATTAACTCATACTCAGCAATTTCATGTTCATAAAATGGGTCTTCTGCAATAATATTCATTACTTGCTCTTTAGAAGATTGGTTAATTAATATAACACCACCTATGCGTGGATTTCTTCTACCAGAAAATATAAAATTCCCAAGTTGATAATTTTTATCTAAGTAATGTTTATGTTCTTCTAAGTATTCGTCTACCCTTTCCAAAGATGTCTTGTATGTTAACAAAGCAAAAAACATGAAAGTGCCTCCCTTTTATCGTATTATCATTTCTATTTTATAATAGAATCGTACAAAAAAGGGAATGATAGGAATTAAATAGTGGATATTAATATAGTAATAGTTTTGATGGATTAGGAGCTTGAGTAATGGTTTGGATCATAAGTTGGGGAACTCGGATCATAAACGGTCCATGAGGTCCTCAATCTGTGGGCTGAACTGGGGTTCGGATCATATATGACTGATTTTGGATCATATCCGATGAAGTTCGGATCATAAGTTGGGGAACTCGGATCATAAACGGTTCATGAGGTATTCAATCCGTGGGCTGAACGTGGGTTCGGATCATATATGACTGGTTTTGGATCATATCCGATGAAGTTCGGATCATAAGTTGGGGAATTCGGATCATAAACGGTTCATGAGGTATTCAATCTGTGGGCTAAACTGGGGTTCGGATCATAAGTTAGTCATTTTGGATCATATCCGATGAAGTTCGGATCATAAGTTGGGGAATTCGGATCATAAGTTAGTCATTTTGGATCATATCCGAATGAAGTTCGGATCATAAGAATAGGGTAGTAAGTTGTATGCATCTAGTAATTATCGGTCAAGACATCGAGGACAGAGAGTGAGGATGTGGATTCTAGAATGTATTATGATGTGTCTACAAGGGGTATTTCATTAAATATTTAGATGATTTTTTATCTTTTGAACATCAGTTTTGTTCATCCATAGGTCGTTTTGGAATACTTGTTGTGTTATTTTGATTTCTTCCACATCTGTTTTTACAATTTGAAGCTCGGATTTTAATTCAGCGACGTCTATTTTCAGCACAGCGACATCTGTTTTCAGCACAGCGACGTCTGTTTTCAACACAGCGACGTCTGTTTTCAACACAGCGACATCTGTTTTTAATTCAGCGATATCCTTTTTCACATCTTCTAAATCAGTTTGCATGATTTTCACGATACGATTGGTTTCTAAAATTGCTTGCATGAGTTCTTTATTGCTGATTTCTGACATTTACATTCTCCTTTCTTTTTACTTGTCCACCTAGAGTTTATCAGAATCCGACCATGAAATCTAGAATGATGTGGATTCGTTTTTTTAGTTTTTCACTGCTTTCCTCACCATAAAATCCCTCTTGTTTTGCATAAAAGGGTCTCATAAAGGGCATCATTTTTGGTAATGAAACCTAGGAGGCTCTTATGATTCTTACTACTGATCAACTAAGAACTAGGGGACACGAGTTTGCCCTTATGCATGAAGTTTGTGAACCAAGTCGCTTGAAGGTTCGGTTTTGGCCAGCTTTTCGGTCTGATATGGCTAGCTTGCACGAGTTTGCGGAGCAGGTGAGTCTTAGCAAAGGTCATTGTAAGCAGCCGGCGGAGGATTGGTTGCTTGATCACATTCATTTTCTAGAGACGCAGTCGCAGGAAGTGATGCGAAATTTGCCGCGGGCTACGCTTCATAAGTTGCCGCGCATACGTTCAACCGGCCAGCCTCGTATATATGCTCTTTGTGATGATTATTTGGAGCATGTGGATGGTTGCTATGATGCACATTCTTTTGAACAGTATGTGCTGTCATATCAGGAGGTCTCGGTTCTTCGCGTGGCGGAGTGCTGGGCGTTGCCGAGTGCGCTTCGCGTGATGATTATTCGTAGGCTTGCGAAGACGATGCGAGATGTACGCAATCGACATGAGGTGTGTCATTTCGTTTCCTCTTTGCTTGGTGAAATGACGAAGAAGCAGCTATCAGATGATGAGGTACGTGCTTTACTTGAGAGGGTGGCACGGAAACAAACACTCGGTCCCATTGAAATTGTACATATTGTTCGGCATTTGCGGGAGCAGGAACCGGATATTCACGTTGTTCAGGAGTGGCTGGCGGCCTATGTTGGGAACAGCGAGGAAAGTCTTGATCACATCGTTTCCCTTGAGCAACAGCTTCAGGCTGAGTTGCAGGTGACATGCGGTAATCTCGTACAAAGCTTGCATCGACTCGAACGTTTGCCATGGCGAAAGTCGTTCGCTCGCTTGTCTCATGTCGAGCAAATTCTTTTATCCGATATAACGAGTGAGTACAAGGAGATTGATGAAGTAAGTCAAAATGTCCTTCGTACGCGCGTAACGGATATAGCATACCAGCTTCATGTTCCAGAGCCGATCGTTGCACAGACGGCTGTTTATCTTGCAAAGGAAAGACAGCATTCGGCAAATGTTGGGCTTAAGGATGCAAGTCTTGTTCATTATTTGTTGGATCCGCATGGGATGACGACCATGCGTAAGGAGCTTTGTAAGGTAACGCGTCCCCGTCAATTGCCGCAGCTTGCGATTCGTAGGAAGCCGATGGTTTCGTATGTATCGGCGTCTATCGTATTGTTGCTTGGGTTTATTTGGCTTGCTGGTACTTTAATAGCATCTGGAACCGGCGTGCAGCCGCTTGCTTGGCTTGTTATTGCAGTAGCTCTGGTGCTACCGATGAGTGAATGGGCGGTAACTACCCTGCATGGTTTAATAAGTCGGTGTTGCCGTCCTACTACGCTGCTTCGCTATGATTTTTCTGATAAACTTCCAAACGATGCGAAAACGATGGTTGTTATGCCAATCATTTGGTCGAGTATGGAAGAGGTAGACGATGTGATGGACCGGCTGCTCGTGCATTACCTAGCGAACCGACAAAAGCATATTTATTTCGGTGTACTGGCCGATTTTGCTGATGCCAATGAGGAAACGCAGCCTGGTGATGAAGAAATAGTGGCGCATGCGATTAAGCGCATAGACGCACTCTGCAACAAGTATGGCTTTGATCTATTTTTTCTTTTTCATCGTGCGCGTCTTTATAATGATGTCGATGAAGTATTTATGGGCTGGGAACGAAAGCGAGGAAAGCTCGTTGAATTTGTGGAGCTGTTGTCAGGCAAGGAAGATACGAGCTTTACAACGATTCATGGAAACAAAGAGGTTTTGTCTGGTATTCGGTATGTCTTTACGGCGGATCATGATACGCAGCTACCGATTGGGGTAGTTAGCCGCATGGCGGGAACGATTCACTTTCCCTATAATCGGCCGCGTTTAAATAAGGAAGAAACACGTGTGGTGGAAGGCTTCGGCGTATTGCAGCCACGCATTGGGGTAAACTTTGCATCTACGCAAAAATCTCGTTTTGCCTCCTTATGGTCCGAGGAACCAGGCATTGATCCGTATGCATTTGCGGTGTCAAATAGCTATCAGGATTTGTTTGGTCATGCTGTTTTTGTTGGAAAAGGAATTTTTGATGTGGAAGCATTTAAAAAAACGCTGGTGGATCGGATTCCAGACCATCATGTGTTAAGTCATGATGTACTAGAAGGTGGATTTCTGCGAACAGGGTTAACCTCTGATATTGAAGTAATTGAGTCACAGCCATCTACGTACTATGCGTTTGAGCGCCGAGCACATCGTTGGATTCGCGGTGATTGGCAGCTTATTAAGTGGATTGGACGGACCTGTAAGGATAGATATGGGGATAGTAAAAAGGTAGATTTATGCGGACTTACGCGGTGGCAAATTATTGATAATTTACGCAGAAGTCTGATGGCACCCGCTTTATTTCTAGTTGCACTGCTCGGTTTGCATCTATTACCGGGCCGTGCATTGGTATGGGAAATGATTGTACTGCTTACGATTTTTCTTCCATTTTTCATGGCTTGTGTGCATGTAGTAATGGGTAGCGGAAGAGTAAAGAGTATGAAGGTGAGCTTTCTGCAATGCGTGGTTCATCTACTGACTTTACCCTTTGCGGCGATTCTTTCGGTTGATGCGATTATTCGAACGTTGTATAGGTTGTATGTAAGCAAGCGGAAACTGCTAGAGTGGGTCACTTCTGCGCTAACGGACCGCAGTCCGGCACGTGGCCGCGTTTTTATGTACGAACTTGCGGGCTATATCGTCATTGCTTTCTTCTTAGGGCTTGCTTTTCTTTCCGGTGGTAGCCGTACTACAGCTTTTGCCTTCGCTGTCATTTGGCTGTTGGCACGACCTATTATTGTGCAGTTGAATCGACCGCCAAAGTCTATTTCGCATGCGTGGGTAGAGGAGGCAAAGCCGGAGCTACGAGACTTGGCTCGTCATATTTGGTCATTTTATGAGCGATATGTTACGAGAGAGGAATCGTGGTTACCACCTGATAATGTGCAATATCAGCCAAGTGAGCTTGTCGCCCATCGTACGTCACCGACGAATATTGGCATTTATCTTGCCTGCACGGTGGCATCTCGTGATTTACATTTTACCGATACAGAAGCGATGCTCTTTCGGATAGAATCTACCTTACAAACGGTCGAATCAATGGAAAAATGGAAAGGGCATTTGTTAAACTGGTATGATACACGCAGCGCTTCTCCTCTTACGCCGCGCTACGTTTCGACGGTAGACTCCGGAAATTTTGTCGCCTATTTAATGGTAGTTCGTCAGGCGCTTATCGAATGCGAGGAAGAGGAGTTTGCCTCTCGTATTCACATGATCATTGAAAAAATTGACGAGATTGTAGAACAAACCGATTTTAAAGCGTTGTATAACGATGACGAGCGTTTGTTTTGTCTTGGCTACCATGTTGATACGGAGCAAAAGGATACAATTTTGTATGATTTACTTGCTTCCGAGGCAAGGCAAGCTAGCTTTGTCGCAATTAGCTTAGGGCAGGTTTCCGTGTCTCATTGGTTTACACTGGGCCGTACGATGACCATGATTGATGGGTGCAAGACGCTTCTGTCATGGTCGGGAACGATGTTTGAGTATTTGATGCCAAGTCTACTCATGCGAACGTATCCAAACACCATTTGGGATTCAACGTACCGAGCGGTTGTGAAACGTCAGAAAACGTATGCCGATGGGCTAAAGCTTCCTTTTGGTATATCTGAGAGCGGGTACTATGCGTTTGATTATCAATTAAACTACCAGTACCGTGCGTTTGGGGTGCCGGGGCTTGGGATGCAGCGTGGTTTAGAAAATCATCAGGTCATCGCGCCGTATGCAACGATTCTGGCCCTTCCACATGCGAAAGAAGCAGCTGTCAAAGCCCTTCATTCGTTAGAATCCTATGATGCAAAAGGAACGTATGGATTCTATGAAGCGGTCGATTTCACAAAGACTCGCATGCCGCGTGGAGCCGATTATCAGGTAGTACAAAGCTTTATGGCGCATCACCAAGGGATGAGTATGCTTACGCTTGTGAATTTGCTTCAGGATGACATTATGGTGAACCGATTCCACCGTGATCCGCGCGTCTGTTCTGCTGAACTGCTCTTGCAGGAGCGTATACCAGCAAAGGCTGCCATGCTGACTGAGCCACTGGATCAGGTAAAAACGCTAGAATTCGACTGTCCGTCCGATGAAAGTGATCGAATCTTTACTGAGCCAACTGAAGCTTTAGAAGTGAATGTATTATCGAATGGACGATTGACAAGTGTGAATACCAACGTCGGTACAGGCATGTTGATGTGGAATAGTCTGGCTGTAACGAGGTGGCGAGAGGACCCAGTCGAAGATACATCAGGCCCAATTGTTTATCTGTATGACGTAGTGCAGGATAAAGCGTGGAGTGTCACGAACTTTCCTTGTGCAACGGGAGAGATGAAGACGTTATTTCGGTTAGATAAAACCGTTTATGAAGAATTATATGATGATATATCAACTAAGCTTGAAGTAACGATTGCATCCAATATGGATGCCCAGGTGCGCAGGCTTACGCTAACGAATACGGGAGCACAGGATCGAACACTTGAGGTGACCTCATTCCTTGAGTTAGCGCTCGCCCATCCCTCTGCGGATAGTGCGCATCCAGCTTTTAATAAATTATTTATTGAAACGAATCATGATTCAGGGGCTTCATGTCTAGTCGCAAAGAGAAGACGGCGTGAGGATGAGGAAGAAGAAACGTGGGCTGTTCATACCGTTTATGTGGATAAGCATGAGATTAGTGACTATGAATTTGAAACAGACCGAGCAGCCTTCATCGGGCGTGGTCATTCCTTGCAAGCACCAAAGGCTCTGCGTACACGTTTAAGCGGTGCAACGGGTTCGGTTGTTGACCCAGCCTTTGTGATGCGCCGGAGTATTCAATTGCCTCCACAAGCTACTGCGACGGTCTATATGGTAACCGGCGTTGCGAAAGAACGAGAAGAGGCACTTGCCATTGTAGATCATCTGCGGGAACCGCGGCAAGCAGACCGAGCGTTCCATCTTGCATGGGTACGCACGCAAATTGATCTTCGCCAAATGCACCTTACACGTAAAGAGGCAATGCATGCACATCTATTAGCGAGTCGTTTGTTGTATACACCACCGCTTTCACCGCTGCGCAGAGAGGCCATTTTACAAAATACATTAGGGCAGTCGTCTTTATGGTCGCATGGCATTAGCGGTGATATTCCGATGTTTGTCGTGTCTGTGCGCCATCATGCAGATTTGCCGTTTGTTTTAACCACCGCCTGTCAGCATCAGTATCTTAGCATGCTTGGTGTGGCTACTGAGCTTGTTATACTCGATGAAACGCACGGTAGTTACCAAGATGAATTTATGCATCGCGTCCATGATAATTTGAAGAACCGTGGCATTTGGAACCCGCAGCGGCTTATTTTCTTGAAAACATCTCATTTATCTGTTGAGGTGCGGACCCTTCTCTTTGCTGCGGCGCGCGTCATCATACGTGCAGGTGGGCCAAGTCTTAAGACGCAGCTACGTGTGAACAAACGAGACCTGCCAGAAGTACCATCTGCTTTGCCAATGAGCATGTCAACAAATAAAGCGATACGATTAGCGGCAAAGGGTGAATTTTATAATGGCTGGGGCGGATTTGTAGAAGGTGGTAAGGCGTATCAAATGCATGTCGGAGAGGGTGTATATTTACCTAGACCATGGAGTAACGTACTGGCTAATCCACATTTTGGATGCGTTGTAACGGAGCTCGGAACTGGTTATACATGGTGGCATAATTCAAGAGAATGCAAGCTGACACCGTGGACGAATGATCCGGTCCTTGACCGACCTGGTGAGTGTTTGTATTTGCGGGATATTGCCAGCAATGAAATATGGACCGCTGCCCCGAAGCCAAATGGAGACGGACGATCGTACAAGGTAACGCACGGCTTTGGCCAGAGCGCTATTGAACAATTGGACGGGGATATCGTGCATACGATGGAAATCACCGTACCGACGGAAGATCCGCTGAAATTGATGCAGCTTCGCCTGAAAAATACAAGCGAGGAAGAAAAAACGATTTCGATTACGTATTATGTGGAGTGGGTTCTCGGCGTTCTAAGGGAAGCACAGGCTCCTTTCATCGTTACCGAATGGGAAAATGGCACCTTACTTGCGCATAATCTATATCAAGAGACATTCCGAGATGCTACTGCTTTCCTCCATATTGCAGCGTCCGGCACAGTTTCCTATACCGGCGATCGAACCGATTTTATCGGACGCGGTAAAGCACAGAGGCCCGCTGCATTATTTCAAGACAAATTGTCGATGAAAGTCGGTACCTTTTCAAATTCATGCGGAGCCGTGCAAGCGCAGGTGAAACTACCAGCTGGCGGCGAAACTAGCGTTACGATATTACTTGGTTGTACTTCTTCGAAGGAGGAGGTGCACCGCCTTGTTAGCAAATATAGTCATCCTTCAGCCTTTGCGGATGCTCGTATAGATGTGAAAAAATATTGGGAGCGTACGCTCGGACAGGTGCAGGTGAAAACACCAGATCGCGGGATGGATATTTTGTTAAATGGCTGGTTATTGTATCAAGCACTCGTCTGCCGTTTGTGGGCACGGACTGCCTTTTACCAAGCTGGAGGGGCCTTCGGCTTTCGGGATCAATTGCAAGACGCACTTGCCTTCTTACATGTCGATCCAAGTATTGTTAGACGACAAATTTTGATTAATGCAGCGCATCAGTACAAGGAAGGAGATGTGCAGCATTGGTGGCATATTGACACAAGTAAGGGAATTCGTACTCTCTTTTCCGATGATTTGCTGTGGCTCCCTTATGCAGTGTCCCGTTACATTGAGCAAACCGGCGATGCTGACATTTTACAAGAAGAAGTAGCCTTTTTGCATAGTGATGTGCTGCGAGAGGGCGAGCTTGAGCGCTATGAAGATACGGTTATTTCAGAGGAAAAGGGCTCGGTGTTAGAGCATTGCCTCCGTGCCATTCGGCATTCGCTTAAATACGGCGAACACGGTCTTCCGCTTATGGGAATCGGTGACTGGAATGATGGTATGAGCCGCATTGGAGCAAAGGGACGCGGCGAAAGCGTCTGGCTCGGTTGGTTTTTACTTGATATTTTAAAACGGTTTGGAAGATTAGAGGATGGCATTCTTTCTGCAGATGTGAAAGCGCAGTTTGTAGAGGAATCCGCGAACCTTGCGAAGCATCTAAATGAGAAGGCGTGGGACGGCGGCTGGTTCCGCCGGGCGTTTACCGACGCCGGCACATGGCTCGGTTCCATTGAAAGTAAGGAATGCCGCATTGATGCCATTGCTCAGTCGTGGTCCGTCATTTCTGGCGGAACAACGCATGATCGCATGGAACGGGCGATGCGCTCCTTTGACCGCGAACTCGTTGACCGAAAACTTGGTCTTGCTAGATTGTTGACAAAAGCATTTAGTGAAACGAAACCAAGTCCGGGTTACATCCAGGGCTATCCGGCCGGCATTCGGGAAAACGGCGGCCAATATACTCATGGCGTCATCTGGGGCATTGTCGCTTGGTCGATGCTCGGCCGGAGGGACAAAGCATTCGAACTCTTCTCGATGCTAAACCCTATTTCGCACACGAAAACAGCACGCGACGTCGAAACATACGGAAACGAACCATACGTCATGTCCGCCGACGTCTACACCGCCCATCCACACGAAGGGCGAGCCGGCTGGTCCTGGTACACCGGTGCCGCGGGCTGGATGTACCAAGCTGGACTCGAACATGTACTTGGCGTAAAGAGACAGGAGAACCGACTGTATATTACGCCATGCGTACCGTACGATTGGGAATCATTCGAGGTGAACTATCGATATGGGGAGACGCTGTATGCCATTACCATATTTTCCGGGGAAAATGAATCGTTTACATGGGTAGTAGACGGAAAAAATGTAGGAGCAGCAGCGTATCTAGAGCTCGTCGATGATGGAGGCGTGCACAAGGTCGAGGTTTTTGCGAATACAAGAAAATACGGAGAAGAAGGAGGAGGCTGAGGAGCCTTCTTCTTTTTTGGATGGGGGAGGGAAGTGAAAATATAACGGCGGAGGGGGAGTGAGGAAGGAGGAAAGAAGAGAGAAAGGGAATTTTAACGGCGGAAACCTAAGGTTTAACGGCGGAACAGAGGGGAATAACGGCGGGAAAGGTAGGTTTAACGGCGAAGGGGGAGCGAGGAAGGAGGAAAGAAGAGAGAACTGGAATTTTAAGGGCGGGAACCTAAGGTTTAACGGCGGAACAGAGGGAAATAACGGCGGGAAAGGTAGGTTTAACGGCGAAGGGGGAGCGAGGAAAGAGGAAAGAAGAGAGAACTGGAATTTCAACGGCGGAAACCTAAGGTTTAACGGCGGAACAGAGGGGAATAACGGCGGGAAAGGTAGATTTAACGGCGGAAAAATTCTAACTAAAATAAAAAAACCGCTCTATCAATGGATAGGCGGTTCATGCAAATGACATTCGCTTCATGTTGTCAGGTTGTTTGCTGGTCCAAATGTTTGATCATTTTCTTTGGTTGGGAGACAGAAGAATACAAGTAAAATAATGTGACCGATTATCGGAAGGATAGCGAGTAGTAAAAACCATCCACTTCTTCCTGTATCGTGTAATCGACGAACGGAAACTGCTAGAGATGGTAATAGAACAGCTAATGTATAAATCCACGCTAAAACTTGAGATAGATGAGCTACCGACTGAATGATTCCTAAAACGATTGAAATTAATAAGTTAATAAGTGCAAACATCCAATACTCTTTACGGTTAGCTCTTCCTTCAAATCCTACATAATTCTGCAATACCTTCACATATTCGTTCACTTCTATTCCCCCTCAGCAAGCGATTGTATTCGGTAACAGTAATGTAATTACAATTACCATAATAAGTATAGCATAATCAAATTATATAAAAGTTAGAAAATTTTGATATTTGAATCAATTTCATGATAATTTTTTTCGTAGATGGTTTCTTGATCTTCTCGTTCTTGTTTTTCCTTTTGAAAGGCTTCTTGTTCAGCCTTCGATTTACGGCCACGCTTTTTCGGTTGTGGTTTGGGCTTTTTTTCTTGTGGCGCAGCTCGGTCTCGTGATTCAAAATGTGTCGCATCAATCGAAACGACATCATCCTGAAGAAAACCTTCTTGAATAGCTTGAAGAAGCAAGGTTTCTTGAACGGTTTCAAGCGCATTCGACTCACTTAACTTTTGAGTAAAACGAGAAAAGGAAGCCTCTGATGGGATATGATCAGAGAACAAGAAACCACACTCAAGATGAAACATAAAATCATTTCGTAACCGTTTCACGAGATCTTTAATGGTGGGAATACGTTCCACGATACGAGCAACGAGAGCATAGATCATTGCTGGATAATTAAGTTCAGTAGGAGCACCATAAACATTCTTTTTTGACACGACAACTAACAAGGGTTCAATGTGTAAAGTCGAAAATATGTCTTCAAATCGTTTCGTTGGTTCCATTTCATATAAATCTTGCATGTCAAACAAGCTTCCTTGTCGTTTAATAGACATAGGGAGTCACCTTCCATTCTTGTGTCGTTACTAAACAGTATACAGGAATTTGTGGGGTGCCTTTTTTTTATACATTGAACTCCTTGGGGGACAAGGGCTTTAAATTATGAAATTGATTCAACTATTAAAATTTTATTTGCTTTTTTAATTAATTTAAGAGTGCCATGCTTGAATAACAAGAGTATCGCTTTCCTTGTTCAACGGGCGCATTTCTATAGTAAGAAATGAGGGGACATAAACGGGTAAATACCATCAATTGTCTCCACGGAATTTTTAAATTCACAAAATATTGTATATGTTATTGATTTATAGGCGTATAATCTCGTTTTCCTTTCCGTTTCTTTTTCCTTATGATAGCAATGAGAAGAAGAAGTATAGGAATCACCAAGTGAAATGTATCATAGTAAAAAGGTAGTGATCTTCCATATGCTGCAATCAGTTCCTGCAAATTAGAAGCTGACCAAATACTGAAAAGGATCAACAAAAAACCGAGTGGAAATACGACAGGGCGATAGTCAGAGAGATGTAACCATTGGGCTGTACCAAGAACCAACACATAATAGTACACCGAGATTTTAATGAACGCCCCTAACACCCAAATTGCCATCACGATCGCTTCAACATGTTCAAAAAAATTTCCAATGCTGATGTATCGGGAAACATCCATCAACGGGTAGAGCCTGTCGGCTGTACTTTCTCCGAATACGAAGAGAGCAGTCAAATTAAAAATAGTCAAGGTAAGCATGGCGCTGAATATCGAAATCATCCCCCATTTCATTCCTTTTTTCCGGTCAGTCAAGAAAGGAAATATATAAGCAAATAAAGCATAATGGGTGAACCAGCTTTGTGGTGCCCCCTTAATGGAGGGCATGATGCCATGCTCCATGATCGGAAACATATTCTTCGGTTCTAAATCCGGAATGATCAGGATGATAATCAACAGCCACATCAAAATCAAAAATGGCACAAAGAGCTGGGTGAATCTTCCCAATACTTCCACCCCTCCGCGTACTGTAAAGGCAGAGACAAGAACCATACTTGCTAAGACCACAATCGTCGGAGTTTTACTGTAAAAATTACCAACCAAGTAATCTCCGTAAATCCTGATGAGAGATGCATTAATGTGCAGTAAATAGAATAAGTAGAAAAAACCAACGGCTTTTCCCGGGATTGTGCCAAGAATATGTACACTGTACTGGATAAGCGTCTCCTTCGGATAGAGCCTGCTCAATTGATATATAATACAAAGAACAAGAAAGCCTGTAAGGGAAGCCCAAATCGGCGACAGCCACATATCTCGATCCGCTGCTTTCGCTGTAATGTTTGGTAATAAGGCCCCGCTTGCGATTATAGTTGCATACGTGATCATTCCCATCTGTAAGGCTGAAATTTTCCCTTTCTCCAGCATCTTTTCACTCCCATTCCATTTTTTGTTATTATCCCACTAAATATTGAAAAAAATGCTTAAATCAATAAAATACTGTATATGTTATGGATTTATAGGCGTAGGATTTCTTTTTTCTTTCCGATTCTTTTTCCGTATGTTTGCGATAAGCAATAGCAAATCGGAATGAACATCAGAATAGATGCTATATAAAAGGGCTGATGGTTCCACCGGCTTTTTCATCTCAGAGGTGGGTTTTGTCCCACCCTCATTCTTCTTCTTCAAGAAAATATGAAGTTACCCCCACAAAAAATATAGGTCCTCCGAATAAGTATAGTGAATAACAAAATGGGGGAACTAACTAATGAATAAACTAATCAAAAGCGCCATGACTACTTTTATCGCTGGAAGTATGATGATGACTGGAACAGCAGCATTTGCAGCAAGTAATGATACAACTGTAGCACCACAAGTAGCACAGCCAAACCTTGTTGAAGGTGATTTCTTCTATTTTGTCAAAACAACGGTTGAACAAATTCGCCTAGCACTTGCGACGAATGATTTAGATAAAGCGAAGCTATTATCTGAACAAGCAGCCGAGCGTATTGCTGAGGCAAATGTATTGAACGAAAAAGGAAATGATACACTTACGCAGGATACACTTCAAAAAGCTGCAGACAGCATTGAAAAATCAGAAAAACTAACTGGCGAAGATACCGCAACGCAACCGGCAACAACGCAACCAGCAACAACGCAACCAGCAACAACGCAACCAGCAACAACGCAACCAGCAACAACGCAACCAGCAACAACGCAACCGGCAACAACGCAACCGGCAACAACGCAACCAGCAACAACACAACCGGCAACAACACAATCAACAACAACTCCTGTAACAAAAGAAAGTAAGGAACAAGAAAAGAAAAAGGAAGTACAAGTACATATTGGACATAACATCGAAGCATTGGCAGCGGTGCTTGATAAAGTGAAAAATCCACAAGCGAAAGAAGCCATTGCAAAAAATATCGAGAAGAGCTTCACGAAGCTTGCTGCAAAAATTGAAAAATTAAAAGAAACTCAAACAGCACAGCAAACAGAAAATACAAATCTTCAAGTTGTAGGAGAAACGCAAGCAGCTCCAGCAACAAATACAGCAGTTACAAACACAAATGGAGCACAAACGACAACAAATGAAGCAGGAGAGAATGTAACAAATCCGGCAAGTGAGCAACACCCAGAAGTTGCCGCAACACAAAATGGATCCATACAACAACCAGTAACACATGAACAAGAACATACTGCCACATCAGCTCCAACGCAAAAAGTAGAGAATGAACAAAACAATCATAAAGAAGATAAAAAAGTAGAAAAGAAACAAGAAAAGGTTGAAAACGAGAAAGATAATCAAAAGAAAAATAATGAAAAAGATAGATAATATTTCAACGCATTAAGAAGTAAAAGGGGACATCCAAACTTGGATGTCCCCTTTTACATTATTTTTAAACAATGGACCAGCCAGCAGGTCATCATCTTCCGCCACCCTTAATACTATAAAATGATGGGAGGTGGAAGGATGGCGGTAGTGAGTGCTAAGGAAACAGATATTACCTTGCTTGCAAGGCTACTTCGCGCAGAAGCGGAAGGGGAAGGAACGCTTGGGATGCAGCTTGTTGGGAATGTGGGGATTAACCGTATAAGAGCGAACTGTTCGGATTTTAAAGGACTTCGTACGATTCCACAAATGGTTTATCAAGAGCATGCATTTGAAGCCGTTCAACATGGATACTTTTATCAAAGGGCGCGAGAAAGTGATAAAACGCTAGCTCGGCGTGCTATTAATGGATACAGGCATTGGCCTGCAAAATTTAGTTTGTGGTATTTCCGTCCGCCTGGTGATTGTCCGGATCAGTGGTATGGGCAACCCTTAGTTGGACGATATAAAAAGCATTGTTTCTTTGAACCAACATCTGAAACGTGTCAAAATATTTATAATACGTATTAAATTCTGCAGATGGTAGTGAGGAGATTGGTCAGGTTGCAATCGAACCCCGAGCGGATGCGATCGGAAGTGCGGCGGATGCGATCGGAAAAAGAAGAAATGCGATCGGAAATCGATCAGATGCGATCCGAAGTACACGGATTGAGCGAGACCTGAAGGAAATTATCCAGGATGCAATCGAACCCCGATCAAATGCGATCCAACCAGACACCTAATAAACGCAAAAACAAAAAAACGGAGAGGCATCTCCGTTTTTTTGTTTACAAATATCTTTCCTTAATAATCGAAAGATGATGCAATTCATGTCCTGCGATAATATAAGCGAGCGCCCGTGCAGTTGTCGGATAATCCGCCACCATTCCGGTGCGGGCGAGGACGTCATCGGATAGTCCGCCAAGTAAAGAACAGGTGCATGCCCGGACAAGAGCAAAGTCGGCCAGCAGATCGGCAAGTGGAAATAAATCGAAATCGGCGCCTTTTACGTACTCATCTTGATCAAAGGATGGCAAAGCCATTGTTTCGCCGCGACTGACCGCAAGTAAGCGATAGCTCATAATGCGTTCCGTATCAATCATATGGCCAATTACTTCTTTTAAGCTCCATTTTTCAGGTGCATAGCGATACTCGCCTTGTTCATTTGATGCATCTCGCAGTAAAGCTTGCAAATCCTCATGCTGCGTTTTCAAAAATGTTAGGATATCCCCAATTGGAATAAGCGAGATATACTTCTCGTAATAAGGATTGTACTCATTTTGGTTCGGACGTTGAATCATGAAACTCGCCTCCATATATTGGTTTATCATTATAGTAGCATGTTTTCAATCGTAATATATTAGGAAATACAACGTAAGGCAGTTAGTTAGACTCCTTCCAGTTCCTATATCTTTCTATAAATTTATCACAATCCTCAACATAAACGACATAGGCACTAGAATTTGTAGTGAAAACAATTCGATCTGGTTGCATTCCTGTCCAAAGTTTCGTAATAGGTCCGAAATACAAGGAGCTGTTTAGAACCACTGCGTTGTTTGGAAGATTTCCTGTCAGAATATGTACACCTAGAATCTCATCCTTTGAAAATGTTAGATTTGCTAATTTAGATGAACGCACAGTTAAATGATCCTTTTTAAAAATCACCGCCTGTTTGCGGCGAACAAGAAGACTATACACCACGAAAAGGATAATGACCCAAATGAGGACTTGCATACAATCTGCCTCCCAACAACTAGGATAGTTTGTACTTAGAAAGGATAAATATGTTGGTATTTTATCATGAAATAGGGAATAATATGAAAGAAATAAATCCTGTCAGAAAATCTAACAGAAATCCAGCTGTATATATCAATCCTTGCTATAATTACAACTACAATCCCTATCTTATCAGGGGATTCCACTATTGGATTTAAAAATATAAGCGTGTATTAGAAAGGGAGGCTGAAAGTAAATGGACAAGAACAGAAGCATGAATGAGTATTTACTTGAACAATTAGAGATCGAAATGATCATTGCAGCTGAAGAAGAACCTTCATACACTTATTTTGATGAAAAGTCCGTTAAAGAATGAATAGAACCTTGTCTGACCCCCTCATTTATAAAGCATAAGTTACAGAAGGAGAAGTCATAGCAGCGATGGCTTCTCTTTTGTATGGGAAGGCAGGTTATAGAATTTTGGCTTGGATGTATTGAAAAGTCAAGAATTGTATAGAGTTTGCTTATTTCAATATAGTATTTATTAGTCACTCCGGAACTTCTACTCTATAATTAATCCATGGTCTTCCTGTTGTGGCAGGGGACTCCTCACCGACGATTTCTCATCAATATACTAATCATTTAATCCCTTTCCATTGAGAATTTGCTGTATATATTTTTCAACCCTTGACTGTCGGGTCTTGGATTGTTTGGGTCCTGAAAAATAAAGAATGTATGCTCTTTGCCGTCCCGGCGTCAATGCTTCAAAAGCAGTTTTCAAGACAGGGATTTCATCGAATTTATTTTGAAGTTCTTCAGGAATAATGAATTCTGTATTCTTTTTAAAATTCCCTTCCAAACCGGCTTTTTCAACTTCAATGGCTTCAGATATATAGGCTTTCAAGATGGTTTCCATTTCAACTATTTCTTGAACAGTGGTGAAACGAATCTGGCGCGCCGCCTGTACATTCTCCGTTTGTTGGATTAGAATCCCATGGGCATCCTGTAACAAGGCACCTTTGTGAAACAGAAGCGCACAATATTCTTTAAATCCATGTATTAAAACTATGTTTTTTTTCTCAAATGTGTAACAAGGATGCATCCACTTAAATTCTTCAGTCAGCTCACAGTCAAGAACGATATTTCTCAACTTCTCATATTCTTCCTTCCACTTTTTAGCTTTACTTAAAAATTCATCAACCTTAGGATTCATTCTACTATTTGTCATTAAGGAGCACCCCTCTCTAATAGTTTGTTTAAGCGCAACATATTCGTATTTGCAATGGATTATTGGTCTATGGTTCCGATATCACCAGAGAAAGACAATTATTAAACGAGCGATGTCTTACCAACGCCACCTTTGTTCATTGAGATTGCATATACTTCAGTCATATTTCTCGACCACCTTATTAAATTATATTTATTAGTAAATTACAATTGAAATATGCATAAGTCAAAGTATTATGTAATACTAAATTGTATTTACCCTTCATATAATTTGAAATTTTTTGACTTTTTTGTTCTATTAAAGTAGACTTATGATGGTAAAATTATGAAGATACATAGAAAGGATGATACTCTTGAATAAAAAAATGACAAAAGGGATCAGTACTGTAATGGCTTTAGCTGTACCTATGGTGGCTATATTAGGAATAACTACAGTGAACCCAACCGAATCTCATGCGGCTACTGGTTCGGCTAATACTAAATCATACTCAACATATGGTCAGTATATTAACCAAAGCCCTAACCCAACTTGGACGGTGAATAAGCCAACTTCTCAACCGGCAACTTCTCAACCGGCTACTGGTTCGGCTAATACTCAATCATACTCAACATATGGTTATATTAACCAAAGCCCTAACCAAACTTCTCATCATACGGCTACTGGTTCGGCTAATACTAAATCATACTCAACAAATGGTCAGTCTAGTAACCAAAGCCCTAACCCAACTGGGACGGTGAATAAGCCAACTTCTCAACCGGCTACTGGTTCGGCTAATACTAAATCATACTCAACAAATGGTCAGTCTAGTAACCAAAGCCCTAACCAAACTGGGACGGTGAATAAGCCAACTTCTCAACCGGCTACTGGTGCGACTAATAGTCAATCATACACAACAAATGTGGTAGAAGATTTTGCACAAAGCCCTAAGCCAACTTCTCAATCGGCTATTCCTAATACTCAATCATACTCACCTAATCAGACAAGTTCTTATCATGCCTTACGTGGTAAGTTTATTCAAAAAAACGGACAAGTCTATTTTCTTTCATACATGAATGGATATCAGCTCGTTGTTCATGGTAGCAATGGATTAAATGATGATTCTGCGTTCCTCTCCGCTTCTCAAACTGGAGCAATATATAAGGTCCAAGGATATGGAGATGCTTCGAAAATTATTATTACGAAACTTGAAAAATTATAAGAAATGACATAAGAAATAGCATAGCAAATCACGCAATCATTGGTGAAGAAGCTGTGCTTTTTTTATGCCTATTATTTTGTTTGTTAAATTTGTTAAACTATTAGAAAAAAATAAAGAGAAAAAGGTTGTATTTTTGTATAAACGAAAGAGAGTGTTAACACTCTCTTTTTCACCCTCTCAAAACCCATTTTATAGAAATGGTTCTAGTTACTATTAAATATTTTAAGACGAGGCCCGTAATATCCCTGAATTTTCATTTTAAAATCAGTTAAACCAACTACGCACGAGAGAAATCAAAACAAGTTTTGGACGTTGTAAGATAATAAAAGGAAGACTAAATAGAGTTTCTGATTTTCATGATTAATGAGGAGTCTATAAAGCTAACGATTTTACCCCTATAATGACAGCCAGAACGGCGTTTGCAGCTTAACTTCTTAACCGTTTGATTGAATGTACATCGATTTAATATTTTTGGTAAAGACCTCATTTTGTAGATCCTCTGTAAAATCAACATGTTTTTTGTCTGTTGCGTTCACGTCTCATCTTCCTTTGTTTTAAGCTCTTAACTTTTTAAGCATTTCCTCAATTTCTTGCTTTTTTTGCTCTTTATCCTTCTCATTGGTTTCAATAACAGGAACAGGATTATTGTTTGTTTCTTCATTTCACCAAACTATCGTAAGAACCATTATTAGAATGCCACAAACAAAAGAAAAAGAACATCTGTAGTTGAACTTGAAAAACGGTAGAATAAAATATGGCTTTTGTGAATTAATTAATACAAAAATATTTTAATATCTTCATCATTTCCAATAGTGGCAAGTAATATATCGCTTAAATTTACGTTATATGATGTTTTTATTTTATTTAATAGCCATTGTTCGTCTTTTCCAAGTTGTCTTAACTCGCTGTAAATAATTTTTTGTTCTTTAATAATGATTTTAGGAAAATCAAAAGGTTCTACTGAATTGAAATTAGCATAAGTGATTGGCTTATATTGAGGATATAGGAATATGGATATGGTACCTCCGGGTTCCCATAATGCAAGTGCCACTTTTTGAATATCTTCAGTTTTTTCTTTTCGTAGTTCAGATAAAAGATTATCAATTGATATTCTAGCTTTATTTAAATTTTTGTAATTAATTTTCCCATATTCTATAAGTGGTATGGGAGGAGGATCAAAAATTTTCCTTAGTAAATCCCACCTTAAGCTTAAAAACACTCCCGTAAGGTATAAAATTACTAGTACACTCATGGTAATCATAGAACCTTGTAATCCTAACTTCTCATCTGATAAAGGATGGGCAATAATATTCCCTATTATCAACGAAATAACAAAATCCAGAAATCTAAACTGTGAAATAGATCGTTGTCCCATTAGCTTAGCTATGATTATTAAAAAGAAGAAACCAATAACCGCTCTTAAGCCCCATTGTACGGTGGTCAGTGATACTTGACCACTAAAAAACTCCATATAATCCACGTCCTAGTTCTTTAAATGTCATGCCACAATCATATTCGTCAATTGTTATTATTTGCAGTTTAAAAATGGATATGCGTAACTTTTTTAAGCATCACTTTATTTTTTGGCATGACATTTGAATAGTTATATGGCTTATACTCTTCTTATTTTACCTTCAGTCAAATCTGGGTAATTTAAAATAAAAAGAACTTAGGAAACTTTTGCAACCATGTTGAAAAGCCCACAGGGAAGCTCTTCGTTACCAATAATGATTTTTAGGATTGATTTGACTCCACCCTTAGGGTAGAGTTTACAATGAAATCGAGGAGGATATAGGTGGATAATCAAATTAAAATTAGTGATTTCGTCAAATTAACTAGAAGTACATTAAAGACCGTGCTGTATTATCATAAAATTGGTATATTGCAAGAACCAAAACGTTCTGCAAGTGGTTATCGTTTGTATGGAGCAGAGGAACTTGCTCGTATGAGAATGATTAAACATTTAAAACAATTAGGGCTAGACCTGAAACAAATAAAAGAAATAGTAGGAGATACACAGAGCCACAGAACTTTGCGAGAAGTCCTGCAGTCATTGCGAGCTGAACTTTCACATGAGAAAACGACGATCGAGGAGCAATTAGCAAAGATAGAACTATTACTAAGTCAACAAGCAGTACAGCTTGAAGATACTTCCTCTGAATCTGAATTATTTCAAATGGTTACACAAATATTGGCACCCGAGCAAAGGGAAAAGTATATCGCATATCCTGAACTCTTTGATCAACAACGTAATATTTTTGGTATTCTAGAAGACTTTCAATGGGGAGAAGATCACCAAGAAAATTTTAAATTAATGGCTGAATACTTTCAATCACATCCCGAACAATTTCAAACAGCTCTAGAATTTGGCAGACGTCTTTCTAAATTGAAGCAAATGTCTGAAGACGATCCTGAAATTGAAATTCTGGCAAGGGAAGGTGCTGCATTTATAAAGAGTGTGCCATTTCTAAAAGAAATGTTACATGATAAATCTGGATTTGGAAAAACGAATGAACTTTTATTCAATGAGATGGCAAAGAATGTTCTTTCCCCGGCACAGATGAAACATAAGCAACTTATACAAAAATATCTTAATTATCGGTCAGAATGATAGTAATCAGGGAGGAAATCGAAATGGGGACTAATAGCGTGTCAAAGCTAAAGATGTATATCGTTCCAATGCTACTTATGATCGTTATGTGGATGATCTTATTTCTCCCTGCAGGCACAACGAAGTTTTGGGAAGCTTGGATTTTTTGGTTTGGTTTCTCCTTACTTACTCTTTTCATTACAATTTACTTTAGCAAAAAGAATCCTGAACTTTTAGCAAGACGAACGAAGGTTAGAGAGGAAGCTACTACTAAAAAAGCGCCTGCCTTTTTTAAACTATATTATATTGGATTTCTTATTCCGGGGATTGATTTCCGTTTTCATTGGTCTCATGAACCAATATGGCTTGTAATGGTATCAAACCTGATTGTTTTTGCAGCATATATTTTTATTTTCGTTGTTTTTAAGGAAAATAGCTATGCTTCCACTGTTATTCAAGTAGAGAATGAACAGCATGTTATTACAACAGGTCCTTATTCAATCGTTCGCCATCCGATGTACTTAGGAATGGTAATCATGTCTTTCTTTCTGCCACTAGCACTTGGATCTTATTTTGCAATCATACCGATGCTCTTTATAATACCTACCCTTTTATTCCGAATAAAAAATGAAGAAGCAGTGCTTTTAAGAGAGCTTAGCGGCTATAAAGAGTATTGCTTACAAACACAGTATCGGCTCATTCCTTTCATTTGGTAAGAAAATCAAATTATTTTAGAAAGGGGAGACACATATGGGAAACAATCCTAATTTGATTGATCAGATTATCAAAGATTCCAAAATGGATGAAGAAGTAAAGAAAATTCCAGGATTCGGGAAACCCTTTCCGAACAGCTTCTTTAGCGGAGATGTATACAGTAATTTTTTAAATATAGCAAAAGATGCAGGTTACTTACCTCCTTGGATAAACTTGCAAAAGGAAATAAGGGAGAAAATTGCTTCAACATTGCAAATGATGGAACAGAACGCCATGGAATCAACAATAAAAGATGCAATGGATGAAATAAACGTAAAAATAACCAAATATAATGAGATTTGTCCGCCATCTATGCAACGCGGAAGAATAAGCTTAGAGAACATTGCAGATAGATATAAGCTGTGGGAATAATAAGTTCGTCGTATGGCTTTCGTGAAAGAAGCTAATCGAACAAAAATAAGTACGAGCATGTTTTGGTCAAAACATGCTCGTACCATTTGCCTTTCGTATGAAGGATATTATTGATTAGTTAATCACACCTTATTTCAAAGCAATCCACTGTGCAACAATAAAACCAGCGCCTTCTTCTTGCTGTTTTGCTGAACGTTCCTTTTCTAAATCATAAGCAAGTTCTTGCGAAATAAATTCATGAGGAGAAACATATAATCCGAACCGAGTCAAGGATGGCTCGTTCTGATATAGCTTGTTTATATCTTCTAAACTAAAAAAATGTGCTCCTGCAAAAACACTTTCCTTTTTTTCTTCTCCGCGTTTTTTATACATTTTAGCCCAATCGCTTTTTTTACCAATCATCCCGACTACCATTCGGCCTTCGGGTTTTAACACTCTCATTCCTTCTGCTATCACATCGTTAGGAGAATCAACAAACTCAAGTACTAGGTTTGAAATGACTAAATCAAACGTATTGTCTTCAAAAGGGAGGTTATGAATGTCTCCTTCCATGAAATGAATGGATTGCTTTTGTTTTTCTGCTTTCTCTTTTGCTCTCTGCAGCATTTCAGAAGAAATATCAATGCCCGTCACTTCTAGTCCGTGTAATGCTAGTAAAAGAGAGTATATACCTGTTCCGCAACCAATATCCAAAGCCTGTTCTCCTGGTTTTAGGTCCGACAGTTCGACGATCATTTGTTTTTCTACGGTATCAACGAATGAACCAAGCGGGGTTTTGCACCACTCGTCATACGTTTTTGCAGAATGATCAAACAAAGCCATAGCTACATCACAACTCCTTTTGTATCTATTTGTTTAGTGTTTCCTTCATTCGAATGGCTACATTCACACCTGCTAGTAAAGGCAAGAAGGCCACAAGACCGATACTCCACGTTACATTTAGTAGATCCGTCAAAATTCCTGCAAGAATTGCACCGAAAGCATAGCCGCTGTCACGCCAAAAACGGTATACGCCCATCGCAGAAGCACGCCAGTCTGGATGTGCCACATCACTTATGGCTGCTTGCAGAGTTGGATAAACCATGGCAGTTCCAAGTCCTAGTGCAATCGCACCGACTAACCAAGAGGTATAGGTACCGGTAAAAACAATCCACCAAATGCTGCTAGCTTGGATCCACATGCCAGAAGCAATGAGCCATTTTCGGCCAATACGGTCACTTAACGCTCCAGTGAATAGTTGGAAGAATCCCCATGCCGCTGGATAAAGCGCCACAATCACACCAATTTGACTAATAGAAAGACCAGAGTGTAGAAAGAATACGGGAAACAATCCCCAAGCCATGCCGTCTTTTAGATTGGTGGAAAGACCTGCAAAACTACAACTGGATAAGGTTTGATCTTTCCACGTTGTTTTACGAAAGATTTCTTTTGTAGACAGTTGCTCTTTAGGAAGAGCTTGTTTGTGCTTCTGTACTTGTAGTTTGATATAGTCACCTGTATCCTTTGTGAAAAAAGATAGGAGGAGACCGATTATACTGAATACAATGCCTAGATAAAATGGTTCTGGTCGCAACGAATAGTGGGTAGCTACATAGCCGGAAAGTATAGAAGCGAGTGCTACGCCGCTATATCCAGCAAACTCATTCCAGCCGATTGCCATACCACGCTGATTCGACTTCACTACATCAATCTTCATATTGACCGTCATTGACCAAGCAAGTCCTTGGTTGATACCAAGAAACATATTCGCAACGACAATCCACCACCACGAAGGCGCCCAAATGACGAGAAGCGGGACAAACAAGCCCATCGTCCAACCAACAAGTAATACCCGTTTTCGTCCAATCCGATCCGCAATCCCGCCGGCCATGAGATTAACAATAGCCTTTGTAAAGCCAAAACTCACAATGAAAGACAATGCACTACTTGCGGAAGCGAGTCCAAATACCTTTTCCCCAAGTAATGGCAAGACGGTTCGTTCTAATCCTACCATTGAACCGACAAACAAGTTAATCAAAACGAGTAGTGAAAAGAATAAGGCATTTTCTTTCAGTCCAATTTGAATAGGGAGCTGCTGCATTTTATGTTGATTCATATCAATTCCTCCGTACTTGAACATGATTGCTTTTCAAATGGGTTCAACATAGACATACAAGTTCATATTTTTTTAATTAGTGCAAATTAGATTCACCTTCTAAAGGAAAGTCGGCTTGTTTCCATTCTTGTACCCCATTTTCTAAACGAACAGCCTTGTATCCCCTAGAACGCAAGAGATTGATGGCTTGTAAGGAATACACGCAATAACGTCCTCGGCAGTAGGCAATGATCTCTTGATCTTGCGGAAGATTTACTAGTTGGTCCTCTAATTCATCAATCGGTATGGAAATGGCAGTTGGAATATGATCGGCTGCATACTCTTCCTTTGGACGTACATCAAGGAGAGTGACGCTTCCTTTCTTAAGGCGATCTAACAGCTCTACAGACGTGATTGGCTCTGCCGGATCCTGACTTGAAAAGAACTGATCATAGATAGATTGGATTTCTATAATTTGTTCCTCAGCTACATTCCTCATCCCTATCAGAAAGGTAGCGATAGCCTGAGAACTTAATCTGTAAAAAACAAAGTTCCCTTGTTTGCTTGATTCCACCAAATGGGCCTCGCGAAGTGTTTGCAAATGTTGTGAGACATTGGCTACGCTCATTTCCGTTTCTCTGGCAAGTGTTTCTACGGTTTTCGGAGATTGAGAAAGTATATCTAGTAACTCTAATCGTTTCGGACTGGACATTGCTTTGCCGATTCGGGCGATTTGACTATAAATGGCATCTTTAAATTCTCTTTTTTTATTCATACGCTTCACCATCCATTAAACTATTCAATTGATTTATTGAATAGTTTAATGGATGTACAGATAAATGTAAAGTTTGACTGCTTAGATCGGTATTATGGAGAAAATCAGATTAGGAAAGAGGGGCTCAGGAGATTTTTTGTATAAAGTAGTTTCCCTTGTTAAATAGTAGGAGTAGATGTAAGTCCTAAAGGGAAGAACAGCGCTTTAAAGTCAAAAAAAGTTTCACCAAATGGAGGGAATCATATTTATGCCAATGCTAGAAGTAGACGGGTGCAGCCTCTATTATTCAGTGCAAGGAAGCGGGATTCCAATCGTTTTCATTCACCCTCCTGTATTAACGAGTATAAATTTTACATACCAAATCGAGGAATTAAGTAAATCCTTTAAAGTGATTACCTTTGACATGCGAGGTCATGGCAGAAGTCAATTTTCACATGAGCCCATCACCTATCCACTCATTGCACAGGATATTTGCTGTATACTCGATCATTTACAAATTGAACAAGCATTTCTATGCGGATATTCGACTGGAGGCTCTATCGTCCTAGAGTTTCTGCAGGTTTTTGCAAGCCAGGCACTTGGAGGAATTGTCATCAGCGGTATGTCGGAAGTGAACGATGCACATTTGAACAATAAAATAATGCTCGGAATGAGGCTGGCTAAAGCTGGCGCTGTTTCTATTTTGGCATGGTCTGTTTCATGGAGTAATTCGAATACGAGGAAGTTATTTGTCAAAATGTTTAAAGCAGCTAGAAGAGGAAATGCAGAAAATGTGGAACAGTATTATCAATACAGTCTGCATTATAACTGCACCAATCAACTAGCGGACATAAAGCAGCCGATTTTAGTTGTGTATGGGAAGATGGATAAAATTTTTTCCTATTACGCAAAGCGCATGCATGAAAAATTGCCGCACAGTGATTTGCTAGGGATTGATCATGTGAAGCATCAAGTCCCTACGAAGGCAGCGAAATACTTGAATCAGTCAATAAAAGGGTTTATCGAAAGAAGTCATTTGTGAGGAAAGAAAACGGGTAGTATGCATAAACGATTTAGTATTTATTTCTTAATGTTAGATGGTCATCTGGCATTTAAAAGGGAGCTTCTAAGGGATTCAAGAGCAGTGGGTCATTTTTCACCACTACTCTTATTTTTTGAACGAAAACACCCCGGTTTTTAAGGACAATTCTGCAATCTAACTCTTAGTATAGGAAGCTCTAAACATGTAAAAAAACTAAATATTCTGCTACAATAAAACACAGATTATTGTAGTTAAGTAGGACGAGAGGTGAATCGAAATGTATTGGACTTCCTTATATGAAAACGATGTACCAGTAGCACGCTTCTGCTCTTAATGGAGTGAAGGTGACTACATCTCTCCGTTAGGGGCATTTTCGACCTAAACAAAATACGGAGGGTATAAAAAATGAAAACCACCTTATTAGGTTCTATATATTTAGCTTTAGCTTCCAGTATTTGGGGCGGTATGTACGTTGTTGTTAAAATTGTAGTAGCAGTTATACCCCCACTGGAACTTGTGTGGATGCGGTATTTAGTGGCTATTGTTGCACTTCTCGTTTTCGGCTTCTTTACACGGCAAAATTGGCGAATCGAGAAACGCGATTTCTTAATCATCATAGCCATTGGAGTAATTGGTAACACCATTTCAATCGTGACGCAGGAAACGGGTACCATGTTGTCCTCAGCACAAATGGGAGCCATCATCACTTCTTCAACACCAGCATTTATGGTTATTTTTGCACGCTTACTTCTTAAAGAACGGTTGACATTAAAAAAAGGACTCTCCGTTTGTTTAGCGACAATTGGGGTTTTTCTCATTGTTGGAGTCGGTCATGTGAATCTGTCTAGTAAACTAGGTGGCATTTCACTGCTTATTGCCGCTTTAACATGGGCACTTATGTCCGTACTTGTAAAGCGTGTGCCGAGTGAGTATTCACAAATTGTGGTAACGACCTATTCCATCTTGGTAGCCCTGATCGTGTTGACTCCTTTTGTTTTACCAAGATTACACGCAATTCCTATCTCCGAGTTGACTCATCCGGCCATTTGGGGAGGAATCTTGTATTTGGGCATTGTATCAACAGCAGGTGGATTTCTACTTTGGAATCGTGGATTACAAATGCTGAATGCCTCAAGTGGGGGGATATTTTTCTTCTTTCAACCCGTGGTAGGGACATTACTCGGATGGCTGATTCTAGGAGAGAGCATTGGTGTAACGTTTTGGATCGGCTCCATCCTCATTCTTACGGGTGTTTTTTTCGTTATCTTCGAGAAAAAATAATAGTTACAAACCCCTTCGATCGTATTTGAAGGGGTTTTGATTTTGTAATGGTAAACAAATCAAACCTTAGAAAATGCGTCACGATATGAAACAACATAAAAGCATACAAGTTTCTGCCAGAAACGAACATGGCAGATTAGTTTACGTACATTTCTTCACAAAGTCATAAACAGCGTACTCTTCCTGGTTAGGAAAATCAGCGTGATTTAGTAAGAACAAAAACAAGCCGCCAATAATAAGTCAGCCTTATATGGGTTGGCATTTTTTTATCTACTTACTAAGCAGTTCCGTTCCGTATGAGTTATCAATCGCACATAGCCACTTTCCCGCTGTATTTTTCTTAAATACATAGGTTGCGCGTCGGTCCATGGAAAACTCCGAATCCCCTTTATCCGCAGAAAGAAGGGTTTGGGAAAGGACTAGTGCTGTGTCGCCCGCTTCTAAAATCATCATTTCCCCTTGCGTAGGTACGATGCTGTTATTAAAGTACTTGGCGATTGCAATAAAGGCTTTTTTGATTTGTTCTTTTCCCTGTGCAATCATCTCTGGCTTTACAACTAAAATTGCATCATCTGTATAGTAGTTCATTAACGTGTCGAAATCTTCTTTCTTAATTGCTTCATCGCATTTTTTTATGAGTTCTTTTAGTTCGTGTTCCAAAGGGGAGTCCTCCTTTAGGTTTTCATAACTGGAGATAAAATGAGAGCTTTACAGAGAATCAATCCATAAAATCATCATATTGTTTCAGAGTCCATTGTAATTCTGCGTTCATTTTTTCTATAAATGGGTTTATCCTACTATCCAAGTAATCTTGTGAAGTAATAAGCTTCAAGGCATCCCATTGATAGATATTTGTTAATAAGGATCCAATTCCTGAGAAGGGTCCCTTTTGTTTTAGTTTTAATTGATTATATAAAGCATCAAGACCGTCTTGCATTTCGAACTGGGTAAATTCGTGGTTCTTGGCATCTAAAATAGCTTTGGAAGGATCTTTCAGATATATTTTCACTTGTGCAACATCCATCTTTTTTACCTCCATTCGTGTATCTCGACATGCCTCTTCAATGACAATTGTATTACACAATGTGGATGCTTGGAAGGGAATAATGTGTTGCACACGAACGGTCAAAATTGCGGATGGCGGTCCAAAGGTAATTAGTTCTAACGATGCCTCGTTGAAACTTGGATTCGATAATAAACCATCTGATTTCGATAATAAGTAGCCGGTTTTCGGTAATAAACAGCTCCGTTTCGATAATGAATTTTGACTATCCATCATCCACCCGCCGATTTCGATACTAAATATCTCCATTCCCATCACAATCCTACTGTTATGTGCTATTCGTCATAGGAAATCTATAAAAAATGTGACAATAAGCATATGTTAAGAGGGTGTGAACTGATGATACAATGATTTTGTGGAAATATTATGAAAAGAGAAGGTGGAATCGTGTCAATTTTTACAAAGTGGTCTTTCGGCAATAAGGCTGCTGTTTTGATTATGACTCTTGTTATTTTTGTTTTGGGGATTGTAAGCTATCGGACGATGCCGATGGAACTGTTCCCTTCTGCGAATTTCCCGCAAATTTCTGTGGTAGTGATGGGGCAGGGGTTGAATTCAAGCAGTATGGAAAAGCAAGTAGCAGAGCCGATTGAACGAGCGGTTACTACTGTGCCTGGAAAGACCAATACGTACTCAACGATTGGTGATGGCTTTACGAAAATTGATATTACGTTTAATTCGAAAACGAAATTAGACAAAGCAAAACAAGATGTACAAGATGCACTAGGTTCAGTTACACTTCCAGCAAATGTATCCAAACCGAATATTGTTTTATTAAACACATCTATGATTCCAATCGTAGACGTTGCGTTTACCTTTGATGAAGGGCTTACACCGGCAAATGTCGAATTAGCGAAAAAAAGCATTCTGCCGATGTTCCAAGATGTGAAAGGGGTAGCCAGCGTTCAAGCGTCAGGTATTACCGATTCTTATGTATCGATCAAATTGGATCCTGAGAAGCTACAGCAAAAACAAGTTAGCATGGAAAGCGTTATAACGTCGCTGCAAGGGCAAAATGTTGCGGTAACGTTAGGAGAAAAGAATATTGATGGAAAAACAGGGAACCTACAAGTTATCGGCAATGTTAAAAATATAACTGATTTAAAGCAGCTTCAAGTTGCTCCAAATGTAAAGCTTGAAGACATTTCAACGATTGACATCAAGAAGGCAGAAAATGTAGTGACGCATGTAAACGGGAAAGAGGCTTTATTATTCGTTGTGACGAAGGATGGTCAGTCGAACGCAGTATCCGTGAGCCAGGATATTGAAAAAGTAACGAAGCAAGTCAATGATAAGTATTCAAATGTTCATGCCGAGATTTTACTGGCATTAGGGAACACTGTGAAGTCCTCTGTGACAAGTATGATGAATGAAGTATTGCTCGGCGCCTTGTTTGCTACGATTGTGATCATGTTGTTCCTGCGCAGCATTCGTACGACGTTCATTACGATCATTTCCATTCCATTATCGCTTTGCTTCACGTTATTCTTATTATCAAGAAGTGGAATTACGTTAAACATTCTGACGCTAGGCGGCGTTGCAGTGGCAGTAGGGCGCCTTGTTGATGATAGTATCGTTGTCATTGAAAATATTTTCCGAAGAATGCAAACGGAAAAATTTTCATCATCTCTCATTCTTGATGCGGTAAAAGAAGTTGGAACAGCAATTACATCTTCTACGTTAACGACAGTTGCTGTATTTTTACCAATCGGTTTGGTTAGTGGTGGTTTGCAAGATTTAGTGCTTCCTTTTGCCTTAACGGTTACGTATTCGCTACTTTCTTCTTTATTGGTCGCTTTAACAGTAGTACCACTTATGAGCTCAAGCTTATTAAAAAATGCGAAGATAAGAGAGCACAAGCCAGCTGTTCGTTTTAGCAAGTTTTTGACATGGTCACTGAATCACAAATGGTTGATTCTCATTACTTCACTACTCCTATTTTTCGGATCAATCGGAACGTATATTGCGATGCCGAAGGGGGCAATTAGTAAGGAAAAGGCGGATACGGTTAGTGTAATGCTAAGCTATCCAAATAACACTCCAATCGACGAAGTAAAGAAACATGCAGCGGATCTCGAAAACTATATTTCCAAGCAAGATCAGGTGAAAATTTCTTCTTTACAAATCGGAAACTCAAATGATGCGGCGAAATACGGCAATGTAGGATCTCCGACGTCAGCGCGATTTTTCATATTTTTAAAGAATGAAAAGGATTTAGATTCATTTACGGAAGAAATCAAGAAACAAAGTGTGAACTACCCGGGAGCGACGTTTACCGCACAGGCTTCGTCCATGTTATCAAATGCACCAACATCTATAACGGTCGATGTAACCGGAGAGAAGCTAGAGGATTTACAAACCGTTGCAAAGAAAATTGAAGAAAAAGCAAAAACAATTGACGGTGTGAAAGCTGCAAAAACGAACCAAGATGAGAACAAAACGGTCTATTCATTCGAAATCAACCAATCTGTTGCCAATGTACAACAGGTGAGCCGTCAACTAGGCGTTATGTTAAATACGACACCGCTCGGTACAGTGACAGTAGATAATAAAGAAACGGCTGTACAATTAGAACCAATTATCGATCCAAAATCAAAGGATGATTTAACGAAAATTCCGGTTACAACTGCTACAGGCATGACCCCTATTTCGAAACTAGCAGAACTGAAGCAAGAGGATAAGCCAACTAGCATCTTCCATAAGGATGGAAACCAATTTATTCGCGTTACGGCCGAAGTGGATCCAGCGAAATTATCGTCCATTTCCACAAGCTTAAATGCCTTTATTAATGGAGATAAAAATACAAAAGCACTATCCTTACCAGAAAATACGAAGGTCTATGTCGGCGGAGCAAGCGCGCAACAATCCGATGATTTCAGTGATTTGTTTATGGCGATGTTAGCATCTATTTGCTTAGTGTTCATTATCATGGTCGTTACCTTTAAGTCTCTAAGAGCTCCAATAGCCATCTTGTTCTCCTTACCACTTGCAGCCATTGGTGCGATTCTCGGCCTGTTAATTAGCGGCATTCCAGTGGATCAAACGTCACTGCTTGGTGCATTAATGCTTATCGGTATCGTTGTAACAAACGCAATTGTATTGCTCGACCGCGTGAAGCATAATGAACAAACGATGACTATTCGTGATGCGATTGTGGAAGCTGCTTCAACGCGGATGCGTCCAATCCTTATGACAGCATTTGCTACCATTGGGGCCATGGTTCCGCTTCTCTTTAAACAAGCAGAAAGTGCAAGCCTCGTATCGCAAGGTCTTGCCATTGTTGTAATCGGCGGCTTAGCCGTTGCAACCTTGCTAACACTCGTTGTTATCCCAGTCGTTTATGAGCTGTTCCATTTCCGAAAAGCAAAGAAACAACGACAAAAGAAAGCAAACTCAAGTGAGATTAGTGCTTAATTTAGGTAGATGACATAAGAAGAAACCCACTTTATCCAGGTCACTGAAACAGGAATTCCGTTTCAGTGACCTTTTTTCATGCATGCGAGATACGGTCGAAATTCCAATGAACGTTTTACTTGAAATTTATTTATACTTCATATATATTTAACTAGGATTAAATATTAGCAAAATAATATATTTAGTGTATAAAAATATAAAAGGGGATTAACTATGGAGAAAGCTGAGCAGCTGATTGACCGAATTCAATCGGCACTTCAAGAAGCGATTCGAAAAATGCAAGCTGAAATGTTGAAGAGCATGAGTGTGCATGGGATTACGTTGTCACAATTTATCGTCTTATCACTGATTCAAAGACAAGGAAAGTGTAAGGTATCCGAGCTTGCGGATCATATGGATGTGAAGCCAAGTGCGATGACGTTTATGATGGACCGGCTCGAGCAGCATGGGTTTATTATGCGCGTGCACGATGACAAGGATCGCCGCGTCGTAAACATTCGCTTGTCAGAAGCAGGGGATGAGAAATTTCAAAAAATCCTAGTCGAACGAAAAGCAATCGTTAAACGGTATCTTTCTTTCTTGTCAGAAGAGGAGCTTACGAAGTTTGCAGAAATTGCTGAAAAGCTTGCAGAGATAGCTGCACAGCAAAATAGATAGATAAAAAGGAGAGTTCAACAATGGAATCACATCAGTATAATCGAACATTATTAATTATTGGGCTCATTATTGCGATGTTTTTTGCTGCGCTTGATGGGACGATAGTCGGAACCGCTATGCCTCGTATTGTCGGTGATCTTGGTGGCCTCAGTATGATGACATGGATGACAACCGCTTATTTGTTAACATCCACGACGGTTGTACCGATTGCTGGAAAGTTATCTGATTTACTCGGACGCCGGTCCGTTTATGTAACGGGGCTTATTATCTTTATGGTCGCTTCTGCTTTATGCGGAACAGCTACTACGATGACGCAACTCGTTTTATACCGTGCCTTACAAGGAATCGGCGGCGGTGTCTTAATGCCAATGGCGATGATTGTAATTGGTGATATTTTTACAGGGGCACAACGTGCAAGATTTCAAGGGGTATTCGGCGGAATATTCGGCCTTGCATCCGTAATTGGCCCGCAAATAGGCGGCTGGATTGTAGATAGCTTAAATTGGCACTGGGTGTTTTTTATCAACCTTCCTGTTGGAATCATTGCGACGATTTTTATCACCTTGGGGATTAAAGCGAAGAAACATACCGGACCGATTTCATTCGATATTGCCGGTATGATTACGATGATTGTCGGGATTGTCAGCTTACTTCTTGGCCTTAGCTTTGGCGGAAAAGATTACGCCTGGGATTCCTGGCAGGAGATTGGCTTGTTTGTCCTAGCGGTAATTGGCTTAGTAAGCTTCGTGTTTGTTGAAAGAAAAGCAAAAGAACCTATTTTGCCAATGCACTTGTTCAAAAGTAGAATTTTTACTCCGCTTAATCTGATTGGATTTTTCATGAGCATCGGGATGTTTGGTGCCATTACGTTCGTTCCATTCTTTATGCAAGGGATTGTCGGAGTAAGTGCCACGCAATCGGGTACAATCATGACTCCCATGATGATTTCGATGATATTTGCAAGTATCATCGGCGGACAAATTGTATATAAAATCGGAATGAAGACGCAAATTATTTTCGGTATGATCGTCATGGCAGGCGGCTTCTGGCTCTTATCAACATTAAATATGCAAACGACGCAGCTCGCTGCAACTTCATATATGGCCATTATTGGACTCGGAATGGGATTTGTTATGCCAACGCTTACGCTTGCGTTGCAAGAAACATTCCCGCCACACGAACTTGGCGTCGTCACTTCATCGAGCCAATTCTTCCGCTCCATTGGGGGAACATTTGGAATTACGGTATTAGGCGCGGTCATGAACAGTAAATCCGAAACAATGCTGAACGACAACCTCGTTCCGTATTTAAATACATTGCCTGCACAAGCAGGACCACTTGTAGCAAAAATGAAGGATACAATTACAACAAATCCGCAAGGCATGTACCAAGTGCTCTTTAATCCAGATGTACTAAAGCAAATGCCAGCAGCCTTAGCTGATAAAATCGTTCCTATTTTAAAAACATCCTTAATGGATACGCTCCATAGTGTATTTTTCACGGGACTGCTATTTATTATCATAGGAGCTCTATGCACCATGTTATTAAAACAACTTAAATTAGAGAAAAAGCAAAAATCTAAGAAAAAAGAAGTAGAGGAAACGGCTGTTCCTGTAATGGAATAATTTATAACGAAGAAACCTGTACCAGGCTGGTGCAGGTTTCTTTTATAAGAAATGGTGGAAACAATAAATCCAAAAAAATGTTAATTAAGTGGCGGTAAAGATCCCGCCATTTACATGCAGTGTTTGACCTGTTACATAGTAGGAATCTTGGCTGGCAAGATAAACATAGGTCGGCGCGAGTTCAAAGGGCTGCGCTGCACGTCCATAGGGAGTACTAGTGCCCCATAATGATACATTTTCTGCTGAAAACGCGGAGGGAATTAATGGTGTCCAAGTCAGGCCAGGTGCTACGCTATTTACGCGAATACCATAATCGACTAACGATAATGAGAGAGAACGTGTGAAAGAAACAACTGCCCCTTTCGTAGAAGAATAATCAATTAACGACTTTTCTCCAAGGTAGGCAGCTGCTGAGGCAGTATTAATGATGGAACTCCCTGGATTTAAATAAGGCAATGCTGCCTGTGCCATGAAAAAATAGGAAAAGATATTCGTTGCGAAGGTAGAAATAAGTTGTTCTTCTGATATTTCCAAAAGAGATTGTTGGGGATAGACGACCCCAATGTTATTGACGAGGATGTTTAATTTTCCAAAGGTTCTTATGGTATGTTCAATAACCTTATCACACTGATCTTTATATCGCAGGTCAGCAGGTAGCAGTATACATTTTCTGTCTAATTGTTCAATTATAGTTTTGGTTTCTTCAGCATCTTGATGCTCATTCAAATATGCTATGGCGATATCGGCACCTTCTTTGGCAAATGCAATAGAAACGGCACGCCCAATACCACTATCACCTCCTGTAATAATGGCTACATGGCCTTGAAGTTTCTGACTGCCTATATAGGATGGGTTTTCAAAGATAGGTCGAGGGTTCATTAAGTACTCCATGCCGGGCTGTTGATTCTGATGCTGTGGTGGAAAAGCAATAAATTTTTCATAGCATTCAGTTTTCTTGTTGAAATAAGGGTAGGAAGGATAACTTTTCATTGGCTTCTCCTCCAAAAAACATAATAACTTAAGAATAAAAATATGCATAAGAAAAAGGTCCTATTACACAGGGAAAGGTACTTGTTTTAATATATGTTCATTTCAAATTTTTACATTAAAAAACAGATAAAAAAAGCTGTGATATTCTTAGGGGAAAAGCAGGCGTGGAAAAATTCATGAAACAACTGCCAGTATAGCATGTGCGGTGAACCGTATCATAAGTAAGTGAGGTTTATTATTAAAATTCAAAAAGACTATAATCCCAAATGTTAAAAGAGAGGCAAGCACAATTTAAAAAGGTGCATTGCCTTTATTATTTTTCCTCAATAAAAAGCCATGTGATTGGTTACTTCTTATGAATGTGCTTCTACTGTAGAATCAGATCTTTTTTCCGAATGAGCTTTTATTCCGTATAAGAAATGATGTAATGGTAAACAAACCACTAATAAAATAGCAAGGGTGATATATAATCCATTATATCCTATTGTAGGAACTAGAAATCCTTGTAGGAAAGGTCCAATCCCTAGACCTATATCTGTAAGAATAAAAAAAGTTGATGTTGCTAGCCCGATACGATGAGGGGGTGCAACCTTGACTGCAACTGTTTGACTACTTGACATATATGTTCCATATCCAAAACCGATAAAAGCACCAGCTATTAAAAGAATGATACCGTTATGTGTTTGACTTAGAATAAACATACCGATGATAAAGGAAATAATTGCTGGGTACATGATAAAGTTTGGACCTTTCGAGTCGAACCAACGACCAGTAAATGGTCTCGTAAATAGTACAGCACAAGCATATACTACAAAAAGAAACTCGCGGCTTCAGTTAAATGATTTTCAGTCGAAAAGAATGTGAGAAAAGATATAATACCTGAATAACAAAAAGCAGTGACCGTAGCAACGAGTGTAATAGGTACAGATTTGGGTTCAATAAAGTTAGAAAGTCTAAATCTTTTCATTTCTTCTATTTGTTCTTCTGTTAGTGAAATCTCTTGAACTTTTATGAAAAGAGCTAAAAGTAAACTAATAGATACACAGATTAAACAAAAAACAAAAATGATGTTAAAGCTATACCGTTGAAGAATAAATATACCTACAAAAGGTCCAATAGCGGTTGCCAATGTCATACTCAAAGCAAAGTAACCTATTCCTTCTCCACTTCTGGATTTTGGAATGACTTGGGCTATGATTGTCCCTGTCGCAGTCCCAGCAACTCCAAATGCGAAACCATGTAATAAACGATTCGCTATAAGTAACACAAAACTATTAACCCCAAAATATAGAACCGATGAAATAACAATTAAAATTAGGCCAATTAAAAGTATTTTTTTCCGACCAATGCTTTCCACGTATCTTCCACCAAATAGACGCCCAACTAGTGCACCAATAACAAAAATACTAGAAGCTAAGCCGGCCTGACTTTCAGTTGAGTGAAACTCGTTTGCTGAAAATACAGAAATGGTTACCATTAATAAGTAAAAGGTTAACATTAGAAAGAAATTAGTAGTTGTAACACTTATAAAGTCTTTCGTCCATAATTTTTCCTTCATATCAGATCTCCTTTTCCGTTAAATTTCCTCGAATTGTTTGGAATTATTTTTCTATGTGTTTGAAAAGCTGCAGAAAAAGAAAAAATACACAAGAAAGAACAATAAAATTATCTTAACAAATTTCCCATCATATAAAAAATATATTTATTGTTATAATAGTATATAAAAAATATATGACGGGGTAGACATAGTGGATATTAGACAACTAAAGTACTTTAAAACAATAGTGGATGAAGGGAATATCACGAAGGCAGCGGAATTATTACATATGGCACAACCACCTCTAAGTCAACAGCTTAAACGTTTAGAAGAAGAACTAGGGACTGTTCTAATCAAACGGTACACCCATCAATGGGAGTTAACTGAGACAGGGAAAATCTTATATAGACATGCTGTTCACATGTTGCAAGACATCAGTTCGATTAAACAAGAAATCAGAGAAATGGAACAGGGAATTCGGGGTACCTTATCAATTGGGGTATCCTCCAGTTGCGTTAATTTCCTTCCTCAAAACGTTCGTAATTTTAGGGAAAAGTATCCAAATGTATTTATAAAGATTTGGAATGGGGATTCTTCTTACCTTCAGAAATTACTAGTCGAACGGGAGATTGAACTTTCTTTCATGGTTCTTCCCACGAAATTACAAGATTATCGAGTGAGAAGTCTTCCGCGGGACCCTTTTGTAGTGGTGATTCCATCGAGTTGGAAAAGTCGATTTGTTAAAAATACAGTGAGTTTAAAGGAAATAATTGATTATCCCTTTCTCATGCTAGGTCCTATGGAAGGGTATTCCGTTTACGAAACAATTCTAAGCCACTTCCATAAGCATCAGTTTTCTCCGAATATCGTGATAGAGTGTAAAGATATTTCTACCTTGCTGAGTTTTGTTGCCTCTGGAATCGGAATTTCTATTATTCCAAAATCAGAAATTTACGTGACCTTTAATCAAGATATCAAAATCCTTGAAATAGAGAATTTTTCATTATATATTGAACCGGCTATTATATTTTTGAAACAACACCAACTTACTAAAGCTGCAGAACATTTTCTAAACTACTTTACAGACTAAAAATGATCTTTTTATGAAATATCGTGGAAACCTTTTAGAGATTATTTTTTTCTGAAAAAATGAAAAGTGTAGAGCCTCATTTAGATACAATATGGTGAACCTATAAATAATGATAGTAAACAATCGGGCGTAATTATTAGAGAAAAAACATAGATCTAAGAAAAAAGAAGTAGAGGAAACGGCTGTTCCTGTAATGGCCTAATTTATTACGAAGAAACCTGTACCAGGGTAGCCTGGTACAGGTTTTTTTATGGAGGTGAAGAGGTGGATTCGATAATAAATATGTTGCTTTCGATAATAAACCGTCTGTTTTCGATAAATTGCAGAACTGATATAATGAAAATAAGAAATAGAACGATGAGAGGGGATGAGGTTATGAAAAGAAAATTCCTCCCAAGTACTTTTCTTGGTAAATGGTCTATTGGTTTACTTAGTACGTTCTTTCTTTTATTAGCTCTTGGTACAATTGTTGCACAAGTACAGGGCCCAATTGAGGATCAAACCTTTTTTAATAATCTTGCTGTTACTATACCTATGGTTATTGGGCTTACTGCAGGGGTATGTGCTTTTCTTATAGGCATGATATCCATTTTTAAAAAGAAAGAACGCTCTATTTTCGTTTTTCTTGTCACATTTATAGGATTGATGCTACTCATTTTTCTGATGGGCGAGGTACTGGTGCCGCATTAATTCGAAAAAATGAAGCATCGAATTTGGGATTATTGTTAAAAATTCTCGTTATATACTGTAACTCTGTTCTTTCCATTCTCTTTGCTATAATACAAAGCCTTATCGGCGAGTTCCAAAAGAGTCTTTTCGTTACCGATTGCGTCAGGATAAAGGGTAGACATTCCGATACTTAGAGTCACGATATGATGCATTAAAGATGCTTCGTGCGGTATGTTTAAATGGAATACATTCTGTCGTAATCGTTCGCCGATTTCTTTCGCTCTTTCTTCGTTTGTATCCCTCATCAGAATCACAAATTCTTCTCCGCCATATCTGGCAGGAATATCACTAGGCGAACAGCATTCTTTTATTTCTTTTGCGACACTTTGAATGCACAAATCCCCTGCGAGATGACCATAGTTATCATTATATTTTTTGAAAAAATCAATGTCGCAGATTAGTAGTGATATTGGTTTATTTTCACTTATATGTTTCTGCCATTCTTTTTGTAGCATTTCGTCAAAGTATCTCCGATTAAATAAAGAGGAAAGGCCGTCGATATTTGATAAATTTCGCAATTTCAGATTTGCTTCTTCTAACGCTACAGTTCTTTCCCGTACTTTTTTTTCTAAATGAATGGTTACATCTTGCTGGGCTTTCAGTGCTGTATCATTTGCCATCATTACTTGATTTTTCAACATATTAATTTTATCTGCTAGTGCAATAGATAAGAAGGCAATTTGCAACGTAAAGCCGATTTGCAAAGAATATTCTGTCATCACATTATAAGAAAGGAGTCCAAACTGTTTGAATAAATAAAGAAAAGATCCAAAAAAAACAGGGAAAAAGGAAATTAAATAGGTAATTGCAATACGTCTTTGTTTTTTGATTAAGCAGATTCCTGCCAATAAACCGGCTCCAAGTGAAGGAAAGTTAATGAAAGGTAGAATATGTCTGCTCAAAACAAAATCTAAGCTGACTGAAGCAAACATCCCAAAGACGTTTAAAATAATCATAAATACAATAACCATGTTCATTTTCGGTAAATATTTCTTCGTTTCTAAAAAATTCTTTAAAAAAAGGAAAAACCAAAATAACGTAAAGGTATCGAAAAACATGTAGCTTCTTGTTTCCCAAAAAGGGTGATTAGGCCAAAGATACATATACGCAGTGCCGTTAATTACCATAAAAAAGAGCAAGCAACTTAAAACTGTCATTATATAATACAAGTATATTCTTTCCTTCAAAGAGAAAAGGAGAAAGAGATTATAAACAATCATGATCAGGAAAATTCCATATGTAATACCTAAAAAATTAGCATCACTCGTAGATTTTTCGATAAAAGTCGTTTGATCCCAAATAGTTATTGGAAACCTCACAATTAAAGAGGTATTTCTAATGATTACTTTTTTCTGTTCATATGGTTGAAACTTGAGTTCATAGGCAATATTTCGATACTTTATACCATTTTGCGAAAAGGGATATTCAGTTCCTGCTTTTTTTATCTCATATGTTCCAGATGAGTTTTCAATATATAACTCAATATTTTCATTTCTTCCATCAATCTCATAAATCAGCGTCCGCGGGGCTGGGGAATCATTATAAATTTCAGCATAACCCCAATGAGCAGCCGAGGTTAGGCCGATGTTTGTTTTCTTTTCAACGAAATTCTCAGCCGAATGGTCCTTCATCATTCGAAGAACTTCATTCATATCCATATTTTTTTGGGAATCTTTTATGATCGTTAAGTAGGAAGAAAGCGGCAAACGAAGAGTATCTGGTTTTACATCCATTCTATTCTCAGCCTTTGCATACAGAGGAGTAATAAAGTTTAGTAAAATTGAGCTTATGATTATAATTAGCACGGAAGCCGGCTTCAAAGTCGTTTTTTTATTTTTCGAAATCACGTTGGTGTCCTTCCAATATATGATTATTAAAGTTTCTCTACCTGAATTTTATCATAAAATTTAAATTATCTTCATCGTTTGACAAAATAAATCCTAATCTGCCATTATTATCACTATCAGTTCATTACTATGATTCCTGCCTTTAATTTCTTGAACTAACGCACCCGCGAGTTCCAAAAGTGATAAAGGTTTTATAAAACTATTACTTATTTATGGTTTCTTTCATTCGAATTGTAGTGATAACTCCTGCTAGTAGAGATTTCAATAACTATCTTTTAACGAATCCCTACTTCGTCCCACCCGCTATACAACTTTAACACCTTACATTTCACTTTTCCTGAAGGAATGAATAAAATAGTTTCCTCGCCAATTTTTAAACCTATCAACTTCATCGCAACCGGTGTATCATAGAAAAGTTTGTTTTCTTCTATATTCGATTCACCGTACCCTACGATTTCATATATTTCTTCTTCCGTAAAATCTGTATACTCAAACGAACACTTAACGATAGAGCCAATATCAACTGTTTCCGTATTACGTTCATCAAATTGAATATACTCAGCTGTTGTATACGTATGTTGAATTTCGTGAATGCGTCTTTCTAATAAGTATTCATCTTGCTCTAATTTATGAAAATTAGGATTGGCTAACTTATCATCGCCACAAGCATGATAGGCAATATTTTTATCAATACGTACTTGCTTTAATTCTTGTTCAAGACTGGCTATTTGTTGAAAAATCAATTGTTTTCCCGTAGGTGTGATTTTAACTGGCATAAGACTCTCCTCATTAGTACATGTTCATTTCTAATAATCATACAATAAAATGCGATTGCTAGTTGCCGAATTTGGCTCTAACAGAAAATTTTTTGAACGTATTTATCTTTTTGGCTTCTATATAATACACCAGTACAAGTATGTGTATTATGTTATAACTTAATGACTATTGTGATGGATGAACTAAATTTATTACATATTATGTATGTCAGATAAAAAAACATCAAACTCTAGTAGAGGAAGGGATATAAATAAATGAATAAGTATAGGAGGGTACAATGAATAAAAAAGTATTAATAGTTGGCGGAGTTGCTGGTGGTGCTTCCGCTGCTGCAAGGCTTAGACGACTTGATGAGAAAGCTGAAATCATAATGTTTGAAAGAGACGAACATATTTCCTTCGCAAACTGCGGACTTCCTTATTACATTGGGGAAGTTATAAAGGACAGAGATAAACTTTTAGTACAAACTCCTGATGCGATGAAAGCCAGATTTAATATTGATGTTAGAATTTTTAGTGAGGTTACACATGTTGATACAAAGAATAAGAAAGTGACAGTTCAAAGCAAAAATAAGGGAACGTATGAAGAAGGCTATGATTATGTAATCCTTTCCCCTGGAACGAAAGCGTTAAAACCTCCCATTCCTGGTATTGATCATGATACCATTTTTACTTTAAGAAATATTGCCGATACGGATGCTATAAAGGCTTATGTTGATAAGAATGAAACAAAATCTGCCGTAGTAATTGGTGGTGGGTATATTGGGGTAGAGATGGCTGAAAATCTAAAAGAAAGGGGACTTGAAGTGGTGCTTTGCGAGGCTGCCCCTCATATCCTTGCCCCTTTTGATTCAGATATGGTTGTGATGGCTGAGAAAGAACTAACTGACCATGGAATCAAATTGCTCCTTCATGATGGTGTCAAAGCCTTTAACGAGTCAGGAAAACAAATACAAGTGGTATTAAATAGTGATACAAAACTTCATGCAGATATAGCTATATTAGCAATAGGAGTTGCACCTGATACTGCTTTTTTAAACGATTCAGGTTTGGAATTTGGACCAAGGGGTCATATTATCGTAAATGAAAACATGCAAACAAACATCGATGGGGTTTACGCTGTAGGAGATGCAATACAAGTAATGGACTTTATAACTAAGAGAGAAACAGCGATTCCACTTGCTGGTCCTGCCAATAAACAAGGAAGAATAGCGGCCGATAATATTTGCGCCATACATTCAACCTATAAGGGAACACAAGGTACATCTATTATTAAAGTTTTTAATATAGTTGCGGCAAGCACAGGAGCTAATGAACGAACACTACAAAGATTTACAATTCCTTACAAGGTTATTTATGTTCATCCCATGTCTCATGCTTCCTATTACCCTGATGCAAGACCTATGGCGCTAAAACTTATCTTTAATGAGGAAGGAAAGATTTTAGGCGCACAAGGTATAGGATACGAAGGAGTAGATAAAAGAATAGATGTTATCGCAACAACGATAAGATTAGGCGGAACGGTTGAAGATTTAACAGAACTAGAACTTTGTTATGCTCCCCCATTTTCATCTGCTAAAGATCCTGTAAATATGGCTGGTTTTGTTGCTCAAAACGTTTTAGCAAGAAGATCCCATATGGTCGCTTGGAAAGACATAGCTAATCATGACAAGGACGACTATACGCTCATAGATGTGAGAACCGAAGAAGAATTTAAAAGCGGTCATATAGATGGGGCAGTCAATATACCTGTAGATAGTCTGAGAGACAGAATACATGAGTTAGATCAAAATAAAACAATTATTGAGTATTGTCAAGTCGGTATAAGAGGGTATATTGCCGATCGAATATTATCTCAAAATGGCTTTCATGTCCTAAATGTGACTGGAGGGTATAAAACTTCATCTATTCTTTCTTTTAATCCTAAAATAGTAAGTAAAAGCGATGAAATGAATCTTGAAGAATATACCAAAGATATAACCATGGATCCCGATACACAAACTATAAAGAAAAGGTAATTGTTACAGTAGCTGCTTAACAGGCTGCTGTATTCATTACAGCAGCCTCACCTTATGGAGTGACAGAGAAAAAAGAAAATCCTGTTTAAATTAATAAAGCTGTAATATCGCCAGCCTTCCATGAATACTCTACTGGGATCTTTAATGAAAGATATATTTATTTGTAATCTTTTTACTAATAAAATATCTAGATTGCATACTTTGATTAGGAATGATTATAATATTAACCATCTTTAAAGTATTTTTTAGGAGGGATTAGATGAAATGTAATGTTGGGAAAACGGAGCAAGCAATAAGAATTGGGATTGGTACTGTTATTATCCTAGTTGGACTTTATTACAGAAGCTGGTGGGGAATAATAGGATTCGTGCCCATCATTACTGGTGCTACCCGCTATTGTCCAGCGAATGCCATCCTAGGAATTCAGAATTGCAAAGTTGAAAATAAACACTGAAGCATAGTTGTATCCCTTCATTGCGCTTATTATAGGCAATGATTTCATAAGCTGTTGAAATGAGCCTTAAAACCGAACCAAAAGTTATTCTTACCTTCGCTATTTTTCTTAATGGTCCAATTAGAATCCAATGGATCCTCTATTCGTAAGGTCTCTTGCTAATTGATACTAATAACCTTGATAATAGAACAAAAAGAAAAAGCGTGTTTTGAAAAAAATTTGATCAAAATACGTTTTTTATATTCTCTATTTCTATACTACATATTTTTGCTTTTCTGAAGAAGTTTGGATTCTCCAGTACGTTCCCATTCTTCTACTGTTTCATATGCTTTTTCAGGAGAATACCCTTTCCCTACAAGAACGCCCATTAGAATAAATTCTTGAAGAATATGTGTAGCATTTATTCCTCTTTTAACATCTTCTAATCCTTTAGTTACTAAATATTCCGTGTGCTGTATCCATTCATCTGGAGTCTTGCCAGAAATGACTGTATCTCCATTGCTATGACCGTGGTCTTCTACAGAAGCCAATGCAGCTGCTTTGGTAACGTGGACAGTACCAAATGGATGGTTAGGAGGAGCATATATCGAGTAAAGTTTTAGCGGAATATTACCTGTATTGGTTAGATTATGCCATGTTCCAGCAGGTATCATTATTGCAAAATCATCTTGGACATATTGTTTAAAGTTTAAGTTATCTTTACTCTTACCCATTTGAACAATCCCCTGGCCTTGTTCAATACGTAAGAATTGATCAACGTTAGGATGAATTTCTAAACCGATATCTTCGCCAACATTGAGACTCATCAAAGTAACTTGTAAATGTGGTCCTGTCCATAAAGCAGTACGATACGTATTATTTTGCTTCGCTGCTTCATTGATATTAACGGCTAATGATTTTGGACCATAATCTGTTAACAAAATACGTCCATCACCGTTTGAAGAGCGAAAAGAATTAAATCTGTTTGCATACTCTAGCTCATTAGAAAAAGACCAGTAATCAGACTGTCTTCCATAGTTATACATTGAACCATTGACATAATAAGGATATTGATATGGATACATATAAGGAACATAGTACATTTTTCTCAATCCTTTCACAGTTTATAAAATTATCCTATGCACTTGTTATGGGAATGTACTTAGATTCAAGGTGACTTATTGAAAGAAAGCGTTTTTAGCCTAAAACGGAGGAATGTTGTTGTTATTTGTATTTGTTGACGTAATCGAAGACGACGCAGTGCGATGATTGATATATATTTGTGTGAAAAGTTAGAGGGGGAAACCCTTTCCTTTTTTATGCCTACTTCAGTAAAATTCTTTTGGTGTGTTCCTTTTTTTTGTTGCGTCATGTTTCGACATGTGAATAGCAGGATTTGACGAAGGACTAACCAACAAGATCTAAATGTTTTCTGTTATGATAGTATTAGGTTGGATGGCACGCGTGGCTGTCAAAGGTATACAGCGTAGGTGGGGCTTGTACCAAGGAACAGGACTTATAGAGATAGGTCCTTTTTATTTTGTAAATAGATTATCTTAGAAAGCTATCCAGGATTATGGACAGGCTTTTGTTTTTAAAAGAGAGAACCTTATTTGTGCAAAAGTTGATCCATTAAAGAGGCAGATTGTGGAATAAGATATTTAAAGTAAATTGGTATCAGTAAAGAGTTTGTGAAATTTTTCGCTTAAAGTAACGGGGCAGGAATGGATAAATAAAAAAAGAAAACTCGCCAAAAATACCTGAGGCGAGTTTTGCTGTATTTTCCCCGATATGACCTATTAAAACAACTATCGTCCCGTGATATACGTAAGCAATCCACAGAAGTTCCATATCCTATTTCCTTTTTACCCTCTGCTAATCCTTTGAAAATTCCCTCTGCAAATGCATCTAATGGTCCTCCAGTCATATTCAGACCTGCGTCTAGATCAGTATTCACAGCTGGAGGAGCAAATTCCAACATTAATGAAATTTCTTTTAGAACTGCTTGTTTGGGATTTTTCATCATTTCAAGCTTCAGCTCAATGGTGTTGTCACCTTCAACCACCCAATCAATATATTGCTTAAATGAGTCTGAAGCCTATATAATCGGCAGAATCGAGCGACTTCTTCGTAACCCGGATCGGATATCTTCAGCTATTGAAGTAGTGCCCCTGTTCGAGGTCGGGGATTAAGGCGGGATGTATTGGCCGCCATCCCAAGCGATCCTGGGTTAGTGCGCTCGACGCCGGGTTGTCAGTCGACGCTGCGAAGGAAAGCCACCCGAAGTGAGCGTCTGCCTCCTCGCGGGAAATGCTGAGCACCGGTAGGTTCAAGTGTCTACCAATGACGCCAGCAATGTCTCGGAATGGTACACCTTCGTCGGCGACCCCGTGATAAATAGCTCCTGCTGCCCCCTTTTCAAGCGCCAGCCTGAAGAGACGTGCTGCATCAAGCCGATGTACCGCTGGCCAGTGGTTGCGTCCTTCACCCACATATGCCGAAATGCCTTTTTCATGCGCGATGCTGATAAGGGCCGGAACGAAACCATGATCACCCTGGCCATGTACAGACGGTGCGAGACGGACAACCGATGATCGCACCCCGCGACCAGCCAGCGCGATCGCCGCCTCCTCGGAGCGCCGGGGTGTAGACTGAATCGACGCGTCTTCTTCCGTTCCAAGTCTCCCCGGTGAAAGCATCAATGTTCCCGAGGTGACCACGAGTGGCTTCCCTGTGCCCTCGAGCGCCGTTCCAATCGCCTCGATCGCAAGACTGTCGCTCTCGGCAGCTGCCGCAAAGTCCAAGAAGTCGTGTTTGAAGGCCAGGTGAATGACCCCGTCCGCCTCGGAGGCTCCGCTTCGAAGGCTGTCGAGGTCGTCGAGGGAGCCGAGAAGCACGTCGGCACCGGCAGCCTCCAATGCTTCGGCAGCCTTGTTCGAGCGGGCAAGCCCAACGACCTGATGCCCGACATCAATGAGTTCACGGACAACGGCGGAACCGATGAAACCAGTCGCTCCTGTTACGAAAACACGCATATTTTTCATTTTTTTTCCTCCCTTGGATATTCAATTTAGGATGTTTCAATAACCATTATAAACCATTTATTTAACAAATTGAACTAAATTTATAAAAAAGGTTAAGTTATTAAATTTAATAAAAAGTGTTTGTTATGACGACTAATCCGATATAATATGATTTATGAGTACTAAAAGGAGGTTTCATTTCATGAGAAAACCCGTAAGCGTTGAACAATATATCGAGAAAATAAAGCCTGTTATAAGAAGAATCAAATTCAGCCAACTGAAAATTGACGATATCGCAAAATATATGGATATCAGCAAAGTGACACTCTATAAATACTTCTCATCCAAAGATGAAATCATCCAGAAGGTTGTAGATTATTACATTAATTATTTGCAAGGGGCAGACACCGTTGTCAAAGACGATTCCATCACTTATGTCGAGCGCTTTGAATTAACATTTTTACAATCTTTGATCTGTGTCACTTATATATCTGATTTGTTCTTAGAGGATCTCAAAGAATTTTATCCGTACCATTTTGAGAATCTTGCAGCTGCCCTACAAAATCGAAATAAAAATTTACAAACTTTTTTTGAATCTGGGATGAATCAGAAGGTTTTCAACAGATTGAATGCGGTACTGTTTATGGTTCAAGACGATGCTGTGCTGAGACGCTTCATGGAGCCATCATTTTCGATTCAGTATGATGTCACCTTAAAACAAGCGATTATGGATTTTTATAAAATGAAACAGTATCAATTGCTAGGACCCGACTATCTGGATAAGGTAGACATTTCTGATTTTGAAAACAGAATCGTAAAAATTTTACAAACGATTTCGTAATCATGTTCACTCTCAGGACTGCTCTTAATTAGGCAGTTGAAAGTTTGAGAAAATCAAACTTTCAACTGTTTATAATAAGAAGATTACGAAGTAAAAGATGAAGTGACTTACTGCGAAAAGCTAATTGAAGTGATTGAAAAGGAACCAAAAGTCGCACAAGTACCCTCTGTCAAAGAACGGTTAAATCTGTTAAAAGAAGTGGTCGAGGATTATCAAATTCATCTTTCTTATTCATCTGATGAGGATACACGAAAAGGTCATAAAACGGCTCATAAAATTTTAATAGACTTCGAACCCCCTCCATACCCCCTTGCAACCCCCTTCCAAGTAATAAATCAGTACAATACAAAATAAAAACAAGCACATAATCATTTTCGCATCGTTAAAAAATTCGCAAAAAAATTCCCACTTTCTTTCGTTTTGTCTTTATTTGTAAAGTAGAGGGACCATTTTGAGTCTACTTAGGATGGGAGGAAGGAAGATGGCGGTATACCGGCTTGTGCAGGTGAATTTTTGGCAAGATGCTTTTGTATTGGAATTGACTCCGGAAGAGAGATATTTTTATCTATATTTACTGACATGTACGAAAACGACGCAGTGCGGAATTTTTCCCTTGCCAAAACGGTTGGCGGAGATGGAGACGGGATATAACCGAGAAACGGTGGACAAGCTGCTTCAGCGTTTTATTGAGTATGGAAAAGTGCTGTATGATTCGGAAACAAAGGAAATCTATATGCCGAACTGGTTACGATACAACCCAATTACAAACACAAATGTGGAAAAGTGTGTGCTTCGCGAGTTGAAAAGTGTGAAAAGCAAGACGTTCTTACATATGTTTTTAGAAAAATGTATAGAAGAGGAGTTAAGCATACCGTTACTTCTTGCCCATTTTGGCAGTACGAATGAAAAAGTACCGGAAGCCTCTGAACTGGCGGACGATGCCGAGATAAATAGTGCAGAAACCAATGTAGAAACAAACGAAAATCCAGCGGGCAACGTCTTTACGTTTTATGAACAACATTTTAGCAGTATATCACCTTATGCAGCGCAGGAGCTAAGTGCGTGGATCGATGACCTATCGGAGGAGCTTGTATTAAAAGCCCTTCAAATTGCCTTTGAAAATAACAAACGATCGCTTGCGTACGTAAAAGGAATATTACGAGATTGGCATGCAAAGGGGTATCAGAGAGTAAGTGATACAGAGGAGGATCAGGAAAAATTTCGAACGAAGAAACAGGTTTCAGCCTTATACATAGAAAATACAACGGAGCAACTACTGGAGAAACAAGAACAGTGGAAGAAGCATGCCCTATCGGATGAAGAGCTGCGTGAATTTCTGAAGGAACAGGGTATAGAGCAATGAGTATTCAGAGCATAGAGGCGGAGCAATCGGTGCTAGGTTCCATTATGCTTGAGGACGATTTGCTAAAGGAGTGTCGCTTAACGGAGGAGCACTTTACTTCCGCTGTTCACCAAGCAATTTTCCGGATGATGAAACAGATGGAAGAAGAAGGGGGACCCGTTGACCTTGTTACGCTTAGTGAAAAAATGGGGCCATCCTTTTTAGAACAAATCGGCGGCATTTCGTTTCTTGTCAGCATGATTGAAAGCGTCCCAACGACCGCAAATTTTTTTCATTATGAGAAAATGGTGCGAAGCGCTTGGAAAATGCGAAAGGCAGCTCGCATCGCCCATCATATGTATGAACAACTTCACAGCTTAAAAGATGAAAAAATAATCGGATCAGGCATTACGAAACTAAGTGAGCTGGAAGAGGACGGCTGTACGGAGGAAGTAGAATTTAGCGATGCGATCATCCAAGTGTTTGAAAGCTTTCAAGAGGACATCGGTGAACTTAGCGGAATCGATACAGGATTTTACATGAAAATTTTAGGAATCAGCTTGAAAAAACAAAATATACATGAAAACCTATGTGATAAGTTTTTGTGAAAAATGAATAAAGACATCTAAAAAGTAGCTCTTCTATGATTATGCCTAAGTGTTTGTAGCGGGGAGAAAGGGGATAATTATCTCCTTTCTTCCCGCTTTAGTACCAATTGAGCTATCTTTTAATTAGAATATAGTTATGTTAGAATTAATTTATATGATAATACTGAACAAAATAATAAACATTTGTATATACAGGTGATTATATGACATTAGATTTAAAAGAAATTGAATCTGTAATAAGAAATTCAATAAGTGATTTGATAGGTCTATCTTTTGAAGACATAGCGTACAAAGTGGGAATAAATCCAGAACTTATTTCTACAAAGCTATCTATTGTTACTCTAGTAAATAAAATGTTACATTACAAAAATTTCGATAAAAAACAACTAGCTGAAGATTTAAAACCATTGCAACTCTCAATCAAAACCATTAGATTACAAGTAAATGGTAAACCTAAAGAATCTATGTCTTTTGATCAAATAAAATTTATCAATCTTGTAGATGAAGAATGGCAAAATAGCTATTTAAGAAGAAAATTTGATACCACAATTTTTTTATTTGTAGTTTTTCAATATAAACAAATTCATGAATCTATTGTTTTATATTTTAAAGGGATAAAAATTTGGAAAATGCCTCAACAAACACTGGACTGTGAAGTCCAAAAAATGTGGGCTGATACGAAAAGAATTGTTACTAATGGTATAGAATTTACTGAAAGACTTGTTGGTAACAGAGTTACTATTCAAAATAATCTACCTTGTATTAGTGACAATCCAGTCGCTCATATACGTCCTAAAGCCAAAGATAGTAATGATACTATAGAATTACCAGATGGACAATTTATTACAAAACAAGCTTATTGGCTAAATAGTAGTTATATTGGGGAAATATTACATGATCTTTCTGCAATTAATAGAAGGAGTGTTTCAACAACTATCAATGAACAAAGATTTTCAAGTAATGAACTAATTATATTAGAATCTTTATTAGACAGATTAATTTATACAATAGAAGAATTTTTTACATTAGTAAAGAAAGTCCTACTTACTTTTACAACTTTTGATATTAATAATAATTTATTAAAAACTATAGGATATAAAATTGATACACATTTTATTATTTCTAACTCACTAAAAGATGCCAATGAATATTTTGAAAATATAATCTTTAAAAATGATTACTTTGAGGTTCCTGAAAATCCGTTATTTCAAACTCCTTTTGTTAGAAGAAAGATAGATAATTTCGAAAACGCTTATAAACTATTAAAAATAGAAGAAAATATGTTCATTACGGACACCTGTCTTAAGAGGGCTAATGTGACTAAAGATAAATTAGTATCTTATAAATGTGCAGTTGAACAAAGTGTTAAATCTTATACTTTCTTTACACTTAAATCATTAAGAGAAAATGGATTTTATCATGATTTAGAAGATTGCGGATTTGACAATATATTTTATGAAAGTATTTTAAAACGCCCAGGGCGTTTAAAATATTTAAAACTAGCAAAAAATATAATAATATTTATAAAAACAAAATCTGAGGTTTCAAATACTACCTTTTTTGAATATTTAATATCAAAAAATGAGCCATATATTAGTATTGATGATTTTGTGGCGAAAATTAAAACTAAATGGCAAATTAATTTAAGTTATGAGAATGCTATTAATTTTGCAAAATCATCTGATTTATACTATGCTAAAGAACTTCAAAAAATTTTTCATACTAAAGAAATGTATTATCAATATGTTTATAATTCGTAGGAAGTGATGGTTATGTATGACCTTTATATGCTGTATAATCATGGAATCTCATTGAATCAAATTAGAAACTTAGTAAATCAAGAAATTACGATTAAAGACTTTCTATCTCATGCTGAAAAAGTACATCCCATGATTAATAAAAAGCCTAAACTATATTATGACATCATGAAAATTTTAGATGATGCTAATTTCAATTACGAAAAAGAATGTGTAGCTCAACTAGCACATGTAGGTCTTTCCCCAAACATTATAGACAACTTAATCAACTTAAATATTGCCTATTCAGACATACCTAATTTGACGCTCGAAGTATTTAATGAGAAGAATGGTGCAAATAAACAGTCTACTTTTAACAAAATACAAGCTGCTTACAATACATTCGAATTAAAAAAAGGTAATGTACCATATAATCTGGTCAAACAAAATGTAGAAGACATTCTCTCCTCAATGTCATCCAAAGCCTCAACAACGTTTAATGAGATTCTAAAAGAAGTTCCATATACATTAGAAAATGACACATTAGATAAGATTATTAAAGAATTTCATGATAAAAAATATATAAAGTGTGATTCACAAGGCGTTATTATAAGACAATATCCTCATCTTGCAGAATATATGAAAAAAGATTTTGTAAATAAAGAGATTTTTATATCTTTCTTGAGTGGGGTATCTGCTACGGAATTAGCTGAGAATCATCAATATTCGAGACAAGGTATCTACAATATATTAAATCGTATATTAAATAATAATCCTACATTCGAAGAAGATATTAAATATTCAGCTGTTTTTGAAAAATTTAATATAAGCAATAGCCTGTTCTGTACTCTATACAACGAAGAAGGGTATGTGTACTTATACTTAGATTTAAAATATAAGCGAGGTAAAAAATCATTATTAGACGAAATTTTTAATAGTAGATTCAATGATGCACAGCGTAAGATTATCTTACGTCATTATAACTGCTTTATTGATAGAAAGGGTGATATTAAAGAATTATCAAAAAATAACATTTTTGAAGAAATAATTCCTTTCTATGCATTAAATGCCTTGAATGATTCAATGATATTAGATAAATTTAATGAATACATAATAAAGCGGAATCTTCCTTCTTCACTTCTTAGCGATGAGGTTTCTATTAGAGGGCTAAGTAATCGATGTCCAAATATTATTAGAGGTAACAGTAATGCCTATAGATATTATGATTTCGATATTATTACTCCTGGTATATTGTATACATTAAATTCTCTTCTACAGTTGGAACCTGGTATATATAGTATGAGAAAAATCTTTAAAGAAAATCAGGATTTAATGGAAGAAATTGATATTAGAACCGAATATGAGTTGCACAACTTATATAAATTACAGGTGCAAAAAGATGATGTAAATTATACTAGAATGCCAGAATTTTCGGTTGGCCATATAACTAAAAAGGACTTTCTTCTTCTCTTATTTAGAGAATATGCTCCTGTAGAACTTGATGAACTTTTAGAATTTGTAGAAGAGGTTTGGGGAATTCGTGCAGATTCTACAAGAAGCTTTATATTATCTCAGTTGCATAAATACATTGATGGGGACATGATTAAATTAGATTATAATTTACTTTCAAGTAACGACATTTTTAATCTATCCTTATTACTCAGGGAACCGCTATATACAGTGCAAGAAGTATTAAAAATAGGTAAATCTATTCGTACTGACTTTCCAGAAGATTTTATTAATAATATGAATTTATCTAAATTAGACTACACGTTACGAAGTAACTATATTTTAAAAAATGATTACAACAGCGTCGATCAATACTTTAGAAGTATGATTTTGTCGAAAGACTATTTTTACAACGAGCATCTTCCGATATATGGAACTCAGTCATTCGGTACAGTTGTATATGATTTAGAGAAGAACCATGACATATTCAAAGTAGAAAAAGATGTTTACATGACATATAATAAATTTTCACAAGCACAAATGAGTAAAGATGATATCACAAATTATAAGAACGCGATACTCACATTCGTTAATAGTACTGACTATTTTACTTTATACGCTCTCCAACAAAAAGGTTTTTCTCATTACCTTGAAGACTTAGGTTTTACAAATGATTTTTACAATCGATTAATTTGGACATTTGATGAGATAGGTACTATTCAAACTTCGGAAGGTTATATTTTTAGGATAACTAATGAAACAATATCACTTAAGAACTTTTTATTTGACTTAATACTGCAAATGCGAAAAATTGATATTTACGATTTTCTTGATACTATCCAAAATACATATGGCATTATATTAGAAAAATCAAAAGTGGTATACTTACTAAGAGACACTGACATATATTATTCTGAAGAATTATATAGATTTTATGCTGATAAAGAAGATTACTATGAGGAGGTTTATGATCAATGACAGAAATTGATTTATTGGGAATAATAGGGCAAGATATCCAAGAAACAAATGGGACACGTAAACTAACAATTAAGGGGAAAACAGAGAACTATAAAGTATATCGTATACCATTAACATACTTATACTACAATGAATTAAACGGGCGTATCGCTACAAATATTAGTAGACATACTGATGAACATGGTCAGTTGTCTCTAGACAATATTGAAAGCTATAATGAAACAATTCACGAATTTATTGTGAACTCTAATGCGGTAGCACTACGTAACACTAAAAATAATATAGATAAATTTGGTCAGAGAGTTGCTGGAGTCGTTTTAAAAAATGGACGAATTGTAGATGGAAATCGTCGCTTCACATGTCTACGTGAATTACATAAAGAGAGTGGTAAAGATTACTACTTTGAAGCTGTCATATTGGACACAGATAAGGGGATTTCGCAAAAGGATATAAAACGTTTAGAACTTAATTTACAACATGCAGAAGAAAAACCTGTTGACTATAATCCAATTGATAATTTAGTAGATGTTTATCGAGATTTGGTAGAAAATGAAACATTCACTGTAAAAGAATACGCGGCAAATACAAATAAAAAAGACAAAGAAGTTGAAAAGCTAAAAGCAGAAGCTATTTTGATGGTAGAATACCTTGAATTTATTAATGCTAAAGGAAAATTCTATATAGCGCGTGATTTAAATCTTGATGGGCCCTTACAAGAGATTATGACGATTTTAAAACGTACAAGTGATAATCAGAAAGAAGCTGTCAAGGATACACTATTCACTGCTATTTTTACATCGTCAGGTGGAGATTTAACTCGCCATATTCGTAGCATTGGTAAAGATATTCTTAAATCAAAAAGTGTAAATGAATTTTTGAATGAATACGAAGATATTGTAGAAAAGGTTCATGATACGATTCAAAGTACTCCTATTAATTCAATACAAGATCTTGCAAAAGCAAGCAAGGATCTTAGCGAAGTAAAAGAAGAAGGAAATAAGATTATTAACAAGAAACTTGAAGCTTCTCGAACAGAATCAGCACGTAACAAGCCAATAGATTTATTAAGTAATGCATTTGATTTACTTGACGCAATTGACTCTGTAGCACTTTCACACATGGATGATGAGAGCAAAAATGATTTTAAAGAAATCTTAGACAAGGTGCAATTCACTATTAAATTATTTGAAGAGAAAATGTAATGTATACGGAACTTTTCATTCACCCTAGCTATTATACGTCTGAATCCGATATAGCAAAAGATTTTTATAATCCTGTATTGTATCATACTATTTCATACGATAGGGTTAGTGGGTATTTTAGTGCAAAAGCTCTTGCTGCTTACGCGAAAGGATTACAAGGGCTAGTTCAAAATGGCGGTAAATTCCGCCTAATCATATCAAATCAAATTAGTGATGAAGATTTTAATCTGATTAAAGTTGGCTACGACTTACGAAAAAAATTACAAAATAATCTTCTAGGCAAGTTAAATGAAACTTTAAATCTAGAAGAGAAGGTACAATTCTATAATCTAGCATATCTTATTGCGAACAGCTATGTAGATATTAAAATAGGCTTTGTAAAAGAGGGATTGTTTCATTCAAAATTCGGTATTTGTACTGATGCAGAGAACAATATTATTTACTTTTCTGGTTCAAATAATGAAACTCAAGCCGCAATAGAACATAATTATGAGGCATTTGATGTAACAACGACATGGCTATCCTCCTCCTTTGATCAACAAAAGATACAAATTGCAATTAAGCAATTTGAGAAACTTTGGAATAATAAAGCTCAAGAGATGAATATTTACATCAAAGATATTGATGAAGTTATTAAGAAAGAAATTATTAAATATGACAAAGGAAGGATTATTGTGGACAAAGATATGCTAACAGAGGATGCTCTCATATTAACAATTGAGGAAAATCAATTGGTTATTCAGGATAATTTGAAAGGTTATCAAATCAATACAAATGATTTTTTCATTTCTAGAAAATTAAAACCGTACTATGAAGATGAGTATCCTAATTTCAAAGATAATCTTACATATATTGACATGCAAAAAATTATCTCAATACTCGAGAAGTATGCAACTAAAAAGCAATTTCAATTTATAGTGAGCCAAACATTATTAGATTATATTGATGATCATGCATACTGGATTGAAGAACGTTCAAAATACGCACTTCTTATTAAAAATCATGATAGTAGAATAATTACCGATTTTAAGAAATTTTCGGCTATTGTATCCAAAGAACTTCATAGGTCTTTAAGAGAACAACAAATGTGGAGCTCTTTTTATATGACGCAAATGAAAAAAGCTGCTAATTTTTCTGTACCTGGATCTGGTAAAACGTCAATGATTTATGGGGTATTTGCCTATTTGAACTCTAAAGAAATCAATACGGCTGACAAAATTATTATGATTGGACCCAAAAACGCCTTTCTATCTTGGAAACTTGAATTCAAAGAGAATTTTGGAGACCAAAAAGAGTTAAAGGTACTCGATATTCATGAAGAAGATGCTGCTGAAGTGCAACTGCGATTGAACGGAATGGGAAAGAATCTGATATTAGTTAACTATGAATCGTTACCTAAGTATGAAGCTGCACTTATTGATGTTATTGATGAACGCACAGTTTTAGTGTTTGATGAAATACATAAAATCAAAGGTTTAACGAGTAAGAGAGCACAATTTGCTAAACGAATTGCTGAGAAACCAATCTATAAATTTGCATTAACAGGAACACCTATCCCAAATTCTTATCAAGACATTTATAACTTTTTAAACATTTTATATATGGAAGAATATAAAATGTTTTTTGGCTTCGAACCAAATGAATTGAAAAAGCCTTCATTACAACTCGTAAAGAATATTAATGAAAAGCTCTATCCTTTCTTTTGGAGAACAACTAAAAAACAATTAAATGTACCAAAAGCAAATGAAGACCAACTTCTAAGATGCTCGACTACTTATGAAGAACATCAGATTATTGACTTACTATATCAAAAATATGGTCACTCGCCATTACATTTATATATACGACTAACACAAGCTTCTTCAAATCCAGAACTTTTACTTAAAGCAATTGATATAGTAGAAATATACGGTGAAGAAAGTAATGTTGATTGGTATGCAGAGTTTCAAAATGATGTCATTAGTTTCTCAGAAGAGGAAGTAAACATTATTCGAAAAGTAAAAGAAACAACGAAATATCATAAAGCGTTACATCTGGCCTATAATTTACATCAGCAACAAAAACAATGCATTATTTGGTGCATGTTTGTAAATACAATTGATAAAGTATATCGCGATTTAATTTCAAAAGGTGTTAAAGCTGCTGTAATCTATGGTGCTACACCTCAAGAAGAACGAAATCGAATTATTGAAAGCTTTAAAAAACAAGAAATAGACGTATTAATAACCAATCCACACACGCTGGCAGAATCTGTCTCATTACATAAGACCTGCCATGACGCAATTTATTTAGAGTATTCATTTAATCTCACTCACATGTTGCAATCTAGAGACCGAATTCATCGATTAGGTCTGCCAAACAACCAATATACTCAATACTATTACTTTATGTTAGATACAGAAGATCAAGTCCATAATACAATTGATGAAAAAGTCTATGTACGCTTAAAAGAAAAAGAACAACGTATGCTCGATGCTATAGAAGGAAAGGAACTGACCCCTGACCCAATTGAGGACATAGAAGATATTCTTTCATTATTTAAACTATAGCTAAAAAAGAATTTTGAATTTTTATGGAATCACTAACACAAAATTTATGCGCGATTTAAAGGTAACATTTGCAAAACAGATAGTTTTTTATCTGATTTCAAGATATAGGAAGGCAATAACATTCGGAATCTAAGCAGAATAATTTAGTGTTTATTTGTATTAGTTTAATAGATGGAAGAATAAAATAATTTTTACCCCTAAACTTAAAGTCTTAAGATTTAAAAGTTTAGGGGCATTTTTATGTTTGTATGAAATTTAGTCCTCATTTACTATCTGTGCAACATAACTACTATTCAACCAAAAACACTGCTTAGTAATCGTTTGTTCATTTGGTAATTGAATCTTATCAGTGCCATCTCTTCCTTTTGGTCTAATATGAGCAACACCGTTGAAGGAGCTTTTAGGTAGATTATTTGTTTCTATTTTTTTTTGACCTTTTTTTATATAGCTAATTTTCAAGCCTTCTGTTATTAATTTATTTACTTCTTCCCAGACTTGTTTTAGTTCTTTCTCGATGGTAGAGAAGGGCATATTCCACAGTTTTATTCCTTCGAAGAACAATTCACGATTAAAGTTCTGTTTCTTTGTTTCCTTATATTTAAATATAACAAATAGAAATTTGGTTTCGAGAAAAAAATTACGTATATAACTATCTTCCCATGATTCACTTGTCCATTGATGGAAATCAATATTTTTAAACGACATACTTTCTTGAGGTTTTCCGTTCGGTTCAAGACGTATGGTTTTAAACTTGATATTGGCTTTTGCAAATTCAGCTATTTGATTTAGATTTGTACCCTTTATGCCTAATAAAGAACTTATTATATTTGCGACAAAGGATTTCGATTGATTTTTGTATTCTATTCCAGTTTTAGTGGCAATTTCTTTGTCAGTTAAATTTACGAAAGGAGAGAAGCGCTCGTATAAAAGTTGATCAAGTGTTTTTGTCTTTAATTCTTCCGTCTTCGCAAAACTAACTAATTCTTCTTGGTCTACGAATTTTCTGACCAAGCTGGTCATATATGATTGTTTTAGAGAAAATGCTCTTTGCATTGCCATGGTTTGGGAGAAGGGTTGTGGTCGAAGTGAGCTTTTGTTCGAACCCTTAGTACAAGCACCTAAGTAATTGGTATCTCCTTCGGACAGTTCATCAGCTTTACCACTACGGATTTTATCTATAATGGTTTTCCAATCTTGTTTAATAATTTCTAAGTCAGCTTCAGGGTATTGGTAAAGGATACTTTTTTGTATATAGAAGTTCTGACGATTAACATCAGGCTTCCACTCATAAAACATCAGCAATAGACACTTATTTTTCTTCCAAAAACTAGATGAATAAAAAGTAGTATAAGCTTCTTCCATGTAATTGATAATATTTAGTACAAGTCGCTCCTTTGCTGATAAGGATTTATTTTTATTTTTTTTGAAGGGAGTAACTTTTAATTCAACACCAATATTATCAAAGTCTGGTCTAGCAGCCGAGTTAATTGAGTAACCAAAAAAGCTTTCTTCAATAACTTGACCTAAAGCACCTTTTGCTTTGATATTTTCGAGTCGATTATATTTGTCTAATTCTTTAAATGATTTTCCTTCTGCTTCTTTTGCCTTAATAAGTAGTTCTTCCATAGTTTGATAGTCCATTTTCATGTACTCCTCTAATAAAGAATGCGCTTTAACTTAAAAGATAGATGAAATATGCAAATATTTCAATAAAAAGGTTAATATAGAATATACGTTCGATTTTGTGTATAATATACTAGAAGTAAATTTATTTTCAGCATACTGTAGACATATGAAACATTAGACGATTTATGATATTATAAAATAATCTAGTCTATTCTTATTTAAGTTATTTAGTACAAGTAAATACTATAAAACTTCTTAGTTCTGCATGTATCGAAAGGATGTTCAAAATATGTTAAGAGTAATAGAATTATTTGCTGGTGTAGGAGGGTTTCGTCTTGGTCTTGAAGCGACAAAAGAATTCGATGTAGTGTGGGGGAACCAATGGGAACCATCAAAAAAAGCACAGGACGCATTTGATTGCTATACTCGTCACTTTAACAATAAAGGCATCCATTCTAACGAAGATATATCAACAGTGGATGAAAAAAGTTTAAGAGATATGAATATTGAAGTACTTGTCGGTGGTTTCCCTTGTCAGGATTACTCTGTTGCACGTAGCCTATCTAATGAAAAAGGAATTCAAGGGAAAAAAGGAGTTTTGTTTTGGGAAATTGTTCGTTTTGTGTCTGAAATTAGGCCAAGATACGTACTACTTGAAAATGTTGATCGATTATTAAAATCTCCTTCAAAACAAAGAGGAAGAGACTTTTCAATTATGCTAGCGAGTTTTCGCGATTTAAACTATACCGTAGAATGGCGAGTTATAAATGCAGCAGAGTATGGTCAAGCACAACGTCGTCGTAGAGTTTTTATTTTTGCAATTCGTAACGATACACCTTATGTTGAAAGGATGTCTGTAATAGAAAGTCGGAATATGCTTCATCAAGAGGGCTTTTTTGCTAATGTATTTCCAACTGCAGAAATTCATTCTGAAAAGCACATACCAAATTCTTTTGAATTACCAAAGGACATACTTGAGATATCTGACCAATTTTCAGCAAAATATTTGAACGGTGGTATTATGCGTAATGGTGTTGTATATACAGAAGAACTAATTCCTATAGTAGAACAATTTATTACTTTAGGTGAAATTCTTGAACAAGATGTAGAAGAAAAGTATTATTTAAATGAAAGCGCAATTGAAAAGTACAAATATTTAAAAGGTCCTAAGAGAATTGAACGCATATCAGCAACTGGGCATAAATATATATTTTCCGAAGGTGGGATGGTATTTCCTGATTCACTTGATAAGCCAGGAAGAACAATGTTAACGAGTGAAGGAACCGTTAATCGAAGTAGTCATGTTGTCCAAGACCCACAAACAAATAGATTACGTATTCTTACTCCTAAAGAATGTGAGCGGCTTAATGGATTCCCTGATAACTGGACGGAAGGCATGTCTGATAGAATGAGGTATTTTTGTATGGGCAATGCTTTAGTTGTTGGGTTAATCGAAAGAATGGGGAGACAGATTCTTAAAATTGAAAAAGAAGATAGTAAAGTTGCAGAAAACAAGCCTAAACAACTTAGTCTATTTTAAAATAATTATGTAGACCTCGCTAAATAGCGAGGTCTTTTTGATGAGTTACGAAAAATGGTAGGCCAAGACATCTAAATAGAAACTAAAGTAACAAAAACGCTCACAAAAATGAAGTAAATCCAAAAAGTTAGACAAATATATTAAGCAGCTAGTAGGAGTGAATTCTGTTTTACAGGCTCACTCCTCTTCGATTTATTTTGATTCATTTGTGTTTGTAAATATAGGTTTCTAATTTTTTCTTAAAATGCTCTATACTGCCAAATTCATAGAGATACAATAGTTAGGATTTTAATAAGCCAAAGAAATTTTCTGTGACTGCATTATCTATATATTTATATTAAAAGATATATTTGTGTAATATGATGTTCTTTAACATTGTGTGGGAAAGCACTTTTTTCTAAAAAGATGCATAGTGATTATATAATTGAATGTTTACTACTGCTCAATTGTTAGAACATATCTTTTTTTTGGTATATATCAGGGAGGCATATTAAGTTAACTTAATGAATGGATAAATGGTAGAATAATAACAAAAGAGACAAAAGGTGATGTAATGACAAATATAAAGCCGAATCCAGAATCAAAATTTTTAAATCAAATAAAAATGTTAAAAAGTTCATCAAAAGAGACAGTTATACATACGAACACATTTACGCCTTTTAATAAATATATGCATACTAAGCGTCCAATTGAAGATAAAATTATTAAAGCAGTAAAGTGTCTCGAGCAACAAGATGAGAAACAGTTAATTTTATTATGTGGGTCTGTTGGTGATGGAAAGTCACACTTGCTTTCATATTTAAAATCAGCTTTAAAGTCAGCATACCCGTCACTATTTTTAAATGTTTTTGTACATAATGATGCGACGGTATCCCATAATCCGACTGAATCTTCTATCGAAACATTAGAGAAGATTTTACAAGGGTTTAATGATGGGCACACCCCTACTCAGCACATAATTGTAGCGATTAATATTGGAGTATTGCACAATTTTTATATTTCTCAAAAGGAAAAAGGGCAATTTGCACAGCTAAGACAATTTATTAATGAAAATGGCGTGTTTGATGAAAATTCATTATTCACGGACAGTAATTCCGATAAAAATAAAAGGTTTCAATTATATAATTTTGCAAGCGAACGAGTTTTTGCATTAACACCTAATGGACCGCAATCTGCTTTTTTAGAATCTATTTTCACAAAAATCGTACAAGATGATTGCGATAATCCAATTTATCAGGCATGGAAGCAGGATGTCGAAGCAGGCATTTTGACAATTGCACATGCGAACTATCAACTTTTACAAAATGAAGAAATTCGTGTCCGTGTACTAGAAAAGATTTATCATGTAATTTTGCGAGAGAAAATTATGCTATCTACTCGAGCATTCTATAACTTTATTTTTACGATAATTGTACCATCAGAGTTAGAAGTGAATTCAAATAAAACAGGATTTAGCATTGAGCATACATTGCCAAATCTTTTATTTAATCATCCTGAGCGTTCATCGCTACTCGAAAAAATCTGTATAATCGATCCATTACAGATACGTGTAAAAGAAATCGATGTGTTAATTTCTAATTTACATGTGTTATCGGAAAAGCAAGTGTTTGTTCAAAAAATTTTTAATGAATGTAAAGTAGATTGGCAGTCTGATATTTTTCGAAATGTAATTCAGCAGGCAATTGAAAAAAATCAATTACAAGAGCTGTCTAAATTCATTATTCGAATGAAGGATTTAACAGAGCCTACCGTATATAAAACATTTCTGGATTTTGTGAAGTATCTATACAGTTTCCATACAGGTGATAAAAAAATGATAGGGGAATTATTTGCTATTTTGAAGGAAGCATTCATTAAATGGAAGGGATCACCGCTACCAAACTATTATTTCGTATCGAATGATTTAAGTCGTCCACATCGTTTAGCATTTCCACTGAAATTAAAAGAGTATGTACAGAAATCATTTGGTGCACAGGAGTCAGATGAAGTAATTTTACAATTTGACAACTATATAACCTTGGGCTTTTGCAAATCCGTCTTTAACTTAGATTTAAGATTGTACGAGTTGCTATTAAAAGTAAAAGGCGGCTATCGTCCGAATAAAAATGAAATGAATGTAGCAATTCAATTTGAAGATTTCTATAAGCAGCTATTAAGTTCGGTAGAAAAAAGTAGCGAGGAAGTTATGATTGTGAGAAGTGTTGATAAATCAAAGTATTTAATTACTAAGCCTAGCTTTGGTTCAGTAAAATTCGAGGTAGAGAAGGTAAGATAATGACATATACATTAGATTTTGATAAAATCAAAAATTTTGTAACAGATAAAAATGATAAATATAGCTTTGAACGAAAAAAGTATGTTCGTATTTTACCATTACCTTCACGAACCGCTGACCGAGCAGCATATAAAGATGGGTTTTCAACAGTAACAGCGGCATTATTACGTTTAGTGGGTAATGAAGCGTTAGAGTTTACAAAAGCGGATAATTTCCTAAATAACATTTTGGATGCCGGGGATTATGACTCTGACGAGTCAAAAGCGATGTTTGAAGAGTTTTTAACATATGAATTAGGAAATGTTGATACGAATAATGTGGATTCTTTTCAATATTTAAAGTATATTCACTTACCTGAAGAAAAAGCAGAATATAAAGGACAAATGCAGGTTATTCAGTTTTTCTATGATATTTATATTCGCGATATACACGATGAAATTCAAGTTGTTTTAAGTGAATTACAGCATGAGGGGTTAATGCATGACATTTTAAATATTGAAATTCCTAAGACGCAAAGTTCTTTAAAACCACGGTTCCGCGTATTATTTAAACAGTATCAGGAATTGTTTTTAGAGGATGTAAGGGCGCTATCGAAAAATCCAGGTTTTTTTGTTGAGCATATTGATAATTTATTCATTCACTACACATTTATAGCAATGACTCAAATCATTTTCCAAACTAATAAGTTTAGTAATTTCGATGAAATGAAATTACATAGTTTACCATTTTTAATGAATCAGGAAAAGGCTTCAAAATGGAGGCTAGGTTATAAGGAAGGCTTTTTACGTATAAAAGGTCAGATTTTGAACTTCTATACGCATGAGCATTTACTTAATATTTTAGCATTAAATACATTTACAACAGATGAAAACCTATACTACCATGATTACAAAAAAATCTTGTCTGAAGCAGGTGAAGAGGCAGCAAAGCAATACATTGAATCGCTATATAAATGGATCAATGAAGTGTTTAGTCACTATCACGGGCTAGAGGAATTAGAAGCATATAATGGGCAGGATATCGATACAGCATATCGGTATATGTTTGAAAAAATCCGTCGTCAAATTAGTACAGAAGTTTTCACACGTTATAAATTAGCTTATACAACCTTTATTTCGAAGTTTTATAGAAAAAATGGGGGAGCATTAGGAACGATTTTAGCACTTAATCTGAAGCAATTATTATTATTAACAGCTGTTGCTGTTGGAAGTAAACCGCGTATTGAGTTAAATCAACTATGGGTTGAATTTGATAAACGAGGTGTCATTGTCGATGATGATACGAAATTAGAAATAGTTGAACTGTTAGACAAGTTAAACTATCTAGATAAAAAAAGTGATAGTGGGGATGCACAATATGTTAAGTCCATTTTATAAAGTAGTTGTTAAACAACTCCGGATGTTCTTTAAGCATAAGGCTTCAAATCAAGAAATTGGGCGTTATTATATGGAGTTGCCTTCTGAGGAATATATGAAGCGGGTAGTAGAATCGTTACAAAGTTTAGAAGAGGCAACAACATTTGTATACAAAAGCCCTGATGGTTCAAACGAATACAAGACGATTGCATTACATTACGACGACGCAAAATTTGTAATTGCTTCTACACTAGATAGTACACATGTTGACTTTATCGTGACTTTAAGAAATGAGATGAGTGAACAGCAAGGTGATTGGAAAAATGCTTCAATCGTAATGATTTCAAATAAGAAACTGGATTCTATTCGCGGAGGGAGTGTCAATTTAACTGCAGAAGGATTCCCACTACATAGTTCGAGTATGGTTGGCAATATTATAAAAATGGTAACTGAAAGTAAGTTACCAAAACATAATAAAGAAATGCTTTATAACTATTTAGAACATCGAGATGATATGAATCACATTCAAAATGTTTCGTTTTTAGATTTTGAGGATTTGTTGACTTGGGTGAACCAAGATGAAATGACTACTGAAGATCTTAAAATGATTAACTATTTCAAAGATCCACTATTGGAAAGATTGATTGAGGCACGTGATATATATGAAAAAAATACTCGGGATTATAAAAATTTAGACCGAGAAATTCAAAAGCGATTAAATGATAACCAAACACTATTCGAGGATATTACACGTACGCGTGAATTAGGAAATAGTGAGGATTTACTAAAGGAAAATTTTGATTCTTCAATTGGTAGAAAGCTTTTCAAAGAGGATGATTCGCTTACCTTTGAAGAAATTATTAAAGCGAAGGAAAAAGTTGAATCAATAAAAATGATTGCATATAAGCCAGAGGAAGTAAAGATTTGGCGAGTGGAAGATGCTGATAAAAAGGTTTTAGTGAAGACATATTGGAAAATAGAAAGCCGTATCCGCACGTATGACTTTGTTGTTTTTATCCCGGAAGCAAAGGCTGGACAGCGACTTAAAGTCAGTCTCCCATTTACCGCAAAAACAAAACAAGAATATATCAAAGATAAATCCCAAAAATTCACTAAAGCTATAGGACATTCACTTGAAGTGATAATTGAACTAAAAAATGGTTCAACATTTGTAAAAATTGATTATAAGCATGAGAATATGACGAAAGGCGCTTATAGCTTCAGATTTTTAGTGTTACCAATTGTTGAAAAAATTTTGGCAACACATGACAACAGTTTTTCATTAAATACAAAGGGTCATCTTGTACTAGAGCTTAAAAATGAATTTTTAGTATTTGGCGAAGTACCGGAAGCAGATTTTGAGCTGCAAAATAAAGAAGAAGTAGTAGAAATTCCTGAATGTGGTTTAAAGCTACGATTTTCTCCAGATATATTAGATGTAGAAACGTCTAAATTAGCCTTTCCCGTGAAAATTGAAGAAGCGGTATTTACCATTGAAATTGAAGATGAGGATTTAAGTTCTTTCCCTGTGACTCCCTTCCAAGTTTGGCAGCGAAAGATGTGTAAAAAAATAAATGTTGAATATACACGTTTGAATCAGCGAATTATGATTGGTGATCAACCATTAGTGATAAAAAAGGAATTTCGCTATTTGTATGAAATCGAAGAGCAGTGGGTGAAAGCAAGCTGGCATGTTACAAAGAAGGATTTATTAGGTCTACATGCAAAGAAAATTGCAATGCCTGAGCGTTTAGAAGCGAGCTACTGTGCATTTTTAGAATATTTTAAAGTAAGTAACACAATCCCGTCTTTTGCCTTTTACAATGAGGAACTTTCAGTACTAGCAAAAGAGTATGTGGAAGCATTTATAGAAGCAATTAATTCCATTCAAGAAGGGGAAAATATGTCCCAAGAAGTGCGAGACATTTTATATCTAGGTACATTACAAGACTTTGATGTGCTATATATGACACCATTTTCTCCGTTAAATGTAGTTTATCAATTAATGTTAACTAATGAACTTGCAGGTAGTGATGTGGATCGTAATATTTTGTCGAAAATGAAAGCTGCATATACAATCCCTTATCTAATAAATGAATTAGATGAGGTGTATAAGCCGAGCCCAAACAGCTTCCAAGCAGAATGGCATGAATACCGTCCGAAAACTCAAGTATCGATTGGAGAGACAAATAAATATCTTGCGCAAGTCGTGGAAGAAAAATTAAAGCAATTTTTCAAGTATTATGATTATCTCTTCTCATTAGCAAATGAGACAGAAATTGTAGTCAATATTATTAATATTGAAAATGATATTGAAATTTTAAGAGGTGTCGTACAGTGGTTTAAGTATGAAATGAAACGCCGAAAATCATTGCAGGGATTACCATTAATTAAGATTGTTGGCTACTACGTTGATGATAATAATTTAACAGCATTTGAAAGCTTTAATACCATGAATGACGCAGAAAAACTCAAAACAGAGTTTGATATAGATTGCAAAACGACAAATTTTAATGCAATTGATGTGTTCCAAGTTATTCAAAGTAATTTAGTTTTTATAAAAAAATCAATTAGTGAGCCGATTGAATATAGTCATTTAACGTTTTATAAAATGCTAAGTAAAGAATCCGTTTCAACACAAAAGGTAAGGCAAGCTCCGAATGCACTGAATTTAGACGGTCTATATGTCACTCCAACATCAATACGTACAGAACAAGGTGGCTATCGTATTGGATTCGGTATAGGTGGATCGAATGAACAAAGATCACAACTTACTAGATTTGCTACAAAAATCAATGAGCTAAGTACGAACCGTCGAAATAAAGGAACAAATGCTTATCATAAAGACGAAATGCTTTGTTTACATATTGACGGAGATGATGAAGCTTTTTTAAAGACATTGTATAATCAATCAATTTGGCTCATTTTCATTGATCCAGCGGTTGATTTAGAATACTTCCAAGAAACATCAGAAAACTTAGTGATTGTGCATTATTCTGACCAGTTATCTTCATCGAATCATTATGATGCTATTACAGTGACAAATAAATCAAAACAATACTATAGGGTGATTGAAGAATTCTTCGCAAAACAAGGAATTGCTTTTCCAAAAGAAAAATTAGATCAAGTTATTAAGGCATTTAACACATTTAATGGAGAATGGTTATTACGAGCAGTACAGGATGTAGGGCATGACCAACGTGAAAAGATGAGTATTGTAGCAGCGATTAAGTTTATGCTGATTGAATTAAGTGAACAGCATGATATTATATGGGTACCTATCTCCATGGAGGAAATTGTTCGAGTAGCGGGCAATGTACGATTAAACAAAAGAGATGGTATCTTTTCAAGTAAATTAATAGGTCAAAAAGGATCACTAAGTGATGATTTATTAATGATTGGCATTAAGCTAGACGAGAAGCAGTTATATATGCATCTTTATCCTATAGAAGTTAAAATTGGCGATAACTCAATAGCAGTAATCGCGAAGGGAACGCAGCAAGTAACAAATTTAACAAAGGCTTTAAAGAAGGAACTGATGATGAATACAGGATTTGAAGCAAAATTCTTGCGTAACTTCTTTGCTAAATTATTTATTGTTAACGCTCGTAAAATGGAGGTGAATGCATTCTGGCCAGAAAAGAGTTTTAAGCTAGATGAAAAAACGATTGAATTATTATTAAATGATAAATTTGTTGTGACGGATAATCATCAGGCAGAATTAAATATTGGAGCTATCGTTTCGTTTAGAAAAGATGCACATGTGAAAAGCAAGGATACGTATAATGATGTAACGGTCTATGATATTCCAGAGCGAATTGCCTATAAAGCAATAGGGATGACGATTGAAGAGCTGAAAAAGGATGACTACAGCAACGTCATCTTAATTGAAACAACTCATGAAAAGATGCAAGCTGTGGATTTACCAGAATATTTAACACTACCAACGTTAATAGATGATAAAGAACTCACTTCAGAGGTTCCTAATGAGCTAGATAAAGTTACTTCACATGCATCCATTATTATTGAAGACTACAATGTACCGGCTGAAGAAAAAACAGAAATCGAAGAAACTGAAACAAAAGAAAATACTACTAAAATTAAAATGATTGAAAAAGGGGCCTTAGCTGAAGTTGCTGCAACTAGAATAAATGAAATAGAAGTAGTAACTGAAATCGACCAGGTAGAAACAGAAGATGAGGAAATAAGCCAATCTGCCATACTAAAAGTACCAGTTAAAGATATTCGCCCTTTATTGGGGCATCTTCAATCTAATGAAAAGCGGATTTACTGGGAATTTGGCCATCCTCAGCTAAACAACCGTCATTTAATCATTGGTGGACGTTCAGGAGAAGGTAAAACTTACTTTATACAATCGATGCTACTTCAATTAGCCGAAGTGGGACAATCTTCGGTGATTATTGACTATTCAGCAAGTTATACCAAATCTAAGCTGGATAAGAAATTTGTTAAGGTATTAGGTAATCGTATTCATGAACGAATTGTATATGATGATAAGTTACCAATTAATCCGTTTTTACGACGTGAATTCCACACAAATCAAGGTTTCCGTGTTGAAAAATCCTATGAGGTAGCAGGTCGCGTTTCTGCTATTTTCGAATCGGTATTTAGCTTCGGTCCGCAACAAGTGAATGCTCTGTATACAGCTATAAAAGAAGGAATTGATAAATATAAAGAAGGCTTTACAATGAAGAAACTAATGGTAGAGTTAAAGAAATTAGAAGACATTTCAAGTTCAACATTAGCTTCTATTGTGAACAAACTCCAACAATTTGTTGATATTGATCCATTCGATTATAATGAACATTTTACATGGGATGATTATTACAAGAAAACAGGACAAATTTCAATTATTCAGTTTGAAGGATTCGATCAGGATAATATTAAAAAGCTAATGACAGAGCTATTACTCTGGGAAATTTGGTATTACGCACAACGTGGTAATGAAGAGCAACCATTGCCTATCGTTCTTGATGAGGCGCAAAATTTAAGCTTTAAATCAGGTTCACCTTCGGATAAAATCCTTCGTGAAGGACGCAAATTTGGTATTTCAGCTTGGTTTGCAACGCAATCATTTGTTAATTTTAAACCAGCAGAAATGAGCTCTCTTGAAAACGCTACGACCTCAATTTACTTTCATCCAATTGATAGCGACTTTAAAGGTGTTTCGGAGAAGCTTTATTTAGAAAAACGAGATTTAGTATTGCTTCATGATTTAGGTAAAGGGGAATGCTTCGTTCGAGGGAAATTCTTATTATCAACGGGCGAATTATCAAAACAAACTATAAAAATGATTAAAGTACCGCCAATGCAATAAAAGATTAAAGGAGACTAAGACATAAAGTATTGAATGTGTCAAGGTCTCCTTTCTTTTGAAAATTAAGCAAGAAATTTCTTTGCAATGGAGGGCGGGGTTATCCTTTAACAGTAAAATGCCGTTAAAATTCCTTTAATCCCAGCTTTTATGAAAATTTATCAGCATTCTTACGCTGAAGTAGTCGGAGTTTATTGACCAAATGGAGAATCTGATTCCCTTACTCAATTAGGTAGAAAATTACAAGATTATGAGAATAATGATGTAATTTATACGAATCTAGAAACATTAGAGGTAAAATGAATAAAAAGTCCAATCTTCTAGTAATAAATTACCATAGAGAACCGTACCAGTTATATCATTCAATAAAAAAATTTAAGGGGCATGGTAAGGAGATTACATCTTATCAGGAAATATGGGGACTAATTAAAACTAAGGAGGATCGTACGTACTGTTACATTCTTCTTATTGTATTCAATAGTTTAGGAACTTGGGTTCAAGGATTCCAAGATACTTATAAGTTAACTCAAAAACTGAGGCTATATATTACACGAACAGGATAAGAACCAGAAGAGAAAAGTAATCTTAAAGATGAAATTCAACAACGGGAGGAAGCAACTGGACATTAAGGTTTCGCTGAAAAGGGAGACTATACAATTTGCATAGTTTATGAAGGAAAATTATTCCGTAATTTTATGGATTTAGATCAGTTAAAATAATAATACTTTCTCTTGCTTCCCTTTCTCCACCTACAATTTTATTAAGTTTTTATATAAGGATAAATTGTTATTATCTAGCATACTTATAATAGTATTGTGTGAAATATGGAGGGGGAGTGCCGTCCAGTATAATATAGTTGTTTTATTTCCGTTTATTGTTAATATTAAAGTAAGTCCTAGGCTATAGGATACGTATTCCATTGAAGCAAACTGTTATGATTAAAAATCTGAAACTTAGGCATATATTACTATTATTTCTAGGAGGAGTTAAATGGATAACTTAGTCCTAAAGTAAAATAAATATATTGTTATGATGAGTTATTAAAACGAAAAGAAAATCCAACTGTTGGATTTTCTAATTCTGAGGAAGGAAAATCACAGGCAAAAAAGGTTCATATTAACAATTTTTTGTCTATATATATAACATCACCAATACAAAGAATAATAGGATTAGCAAAAGTAAAAGAAACTCCTTTTAGGGATAATAACAGATGGCCTTATCAGGTGCCCGTGGAATGGGTTATTCCCTCTAAGGATCCAGGGGTTTTATTAAAAAAGAGGCTGAAATAAATTATCGGCCTAAGAGAGGTGATTCAGAATTTTGAATCTCATCAAATTTTGCAAACCAATTGCTTGATATGTTGCAAGAACAATATGCTTATAATAAAGCACTATTATTAATGGAATTTTTATATATTAGGAATAATTTAGAGATGTTTTTTCATGGCTTCTCAGTTTCTTTTTATAGATATTTTTGAGAAATTTTAATTTAAAGGGAGAAAAAAGTGATAGACGCATACGATGTTTTTATGAGCAAATTTGGGATTAATGAAGAAGAACTAATTAAATTTGGGGTAGAGGAATCAAAATTTATTGATAAGACTAAAGTAAAAAATCATTGGGAGAAATTAAAATTTAATATAGAAACAGGTAATCAAACGGTTTTTATTAGAGGATATGGACGTGATGCTAAAGGAACTAACATGTATATAGAAATGTACAAGGAATTATTTGGTCATTCTAATTTTAAAAAAGACGCAACAAATAATGCTGTTCCAACTAAAGTAATTAAGGAACTTACTGGTTTTTCAAAAAATGTAAAAAATGATAATAAGTATGAACAAATTAGAAACTATCAGGTATCGCATATTTTTGCACGAACTAAGAATCCATTTGCCTTTTCTGCACCTTGGAACATCGTATATGTTCCTAAAATTGTTGACCCTTTTACTGGTCATGAAAGTAAAGGAGACCTTACAAATAAATTTCAAAAACAGTTTCAGGCATTTTTTATAGATTACTATAGTGATTTTATTTTAGAGTTTAATAATATTATGACAGATATCTTTCCAAAGTTAAAGAAGTATTTGGAAAAAAATATAATAAATGAGCAATTCAAAAACGATGCATTAAAGCAGTTTGAGTATATAAACAAGCCTAATATGTAATGAATAAAAATTCTCCTATGAAATTCTCTTATGGGAAATATATAGTTTTCGCAAAATACTGGTATAGGTTTAAAACTGCTTCCTCACTAATTAGGATTTATTTATGGGTTTAGTTTTAGGGTGATTTAGCCATTTTGATCATCCTTTTCGTCCCCTCTTATGAAGTAAGTTTGGTCACTTCCTATCATAAAAGAGGTTAATAGAATTGGAAATCAGTGGCTCATTTTTTATGTAATCAAATCGTATAAAAGTGGCTCAAAATTAATTTATCAAAAACATACTATAATTAGACTGGACTGTTCAAAAGGAGATTCAGTAGCATGGCAATCGTTATTCCTTCTTTAGAAGATATAAATAAATTAAAACAAAAACCTACAAATGGTGAAAAAACTTTACTTTCATTCTTACAAAAATTAAATAATGATTATTTGGTCTATTTTCAACCTTTTCTTAATGGAAGTTTGCCGGACTTTGTTATTCTTCATAAGACAAAAGGAATATTGGTAATTGAGGTAAAGGATTGGAATTTAAACTTGTATAAAATTCACAACAAAGATTGGTATTTGTATACGTGTTATAGTAATGCAAGAATAAAATCCCCTATTAAACAAGTACAGGACTATAAAGATCATATTTACTCATATATAGAAGGTTTTGTTGAAGCAAGTATTCACAATTCCAGAAAATACGGATATATACAAACTGCAGTCTATTTTCATAATTCTACAGAAAAAGAGGCGTTAGACTTTTGCAAGGATTGCCGAAGTTATAACAAATGGGTAGACATACTTGGTGGAGATTCGTTACATTTTGATAAGTTTAGAAATATGCGATATTTTAAACAAACATTATCTGAAGATTATACAAGTAACTATTATGAAGAGTTCCAATTATTTTTTGCTCCATCTATTCATCTATTGGAACTTGGTAAAGAAATCATATACAGTAAAGAGCAACAAAAATTAATTAAGAGTAAAAAAGAAGAAATTAAAATTAAGGGTGTTGCTGGTTCTGGAAAAACGTTTGTATTAGCAAAGAGGGCCGTTAATGCACATAAAAGGACAAGGGGAAGAGTGTTAATTTTAACGTATAACATTACCTTGAGAAACTTTATTCGTGATAAATTAAATCAGGTTCGGGATGAATTTCCTTGGAATATGTTTCACATTGATAACTACCATAATTTTATTAATACGATGGCTAATGAATATGATGTTGAAGTAGAGACATACGAAAATATTCACATGTTTGATGGTAAAGAAATACAAAAGTATGATTCTATTTTTATAGATGAAATACAAGACTATAAGATAGAATGGCAAACAATAATTAAGAAGTATTTTCTCTCTGATAATGGAGAATTAGTTGTATTTGGAGATGAGAAACAAAACATTTATGGTACAGCACTTGATCATGGGAATATTAATACAATTATTAGTGATAAAGAATGGAATGTACTTAGCCAATCATATCGCTTATCTTCAATTATTACTGATTTATCTGTAAACTACTTTGAAATGTACTTGAAAAACAGATATCAAAGATTAGAATTTATCATGCAGCAAGAATTTAATTTTAATACAGGTTATATTGGAGACATAGAAACGGAATTTTTGGATAATCTTGAAATATTTTGCCAATTTATATATAGATATATCCATATAAACAAGATACCTTATAATGATGTAGTGATATTAGGTAGACATATTGATTCTTTAAGGGAAATGGAATGTATCTTTAGGAATCAATATAATCTTAATATAACAAAAACATTTGAAAAGAAAGAAACATATATTCTTCTAAGTCAAAAATATGGAACAGATAGTTGGATATTTAAAGATAAACTAAGAAAGGTAAGAAAAAATGAAAAAATCGCGTTCCAAATGAATAGAGGAACCATTAAAATGTCTACAATTCATAGTTTTAAAGGATGGGAAGCTGAAAATGTATTCTTAATACTTGAAAACCCTGCAGGGTATGATGAAGATACTATTGATGAAGAACTTATATACACAGGTATTACCCGGTCAAAAAATAGGTTATTGTTCCTTAATAAACAGATAACTAAATACAAACAGTTTTTAATTAATAATCAAGAAATAATTGACGAAATAAACATCGATCATTTTATTTTACCTATATAAATTTAAGAAAAGATAAATGTTTATATAGTTAAAATGGCAATATTTTAAAAACTATATAATATTTAACAGATAAATAATAAGAGAACCTAAGACAAAGATTTTAAGAAATACAAAAGCTATTTATCCTAACATCTTGTGAGTAAGGTTAAAGACGATAATTTATTAATTCCAATCTTTCCTTTTATAGATTTTACTTCTTAAGAAGGCAATTAATTTAAGTAGAATAACTAGTGGAAACACCTTTATTTGGTAAAATATATGTTTCCCTCAAAATATCTTCCGTGTTAAACTATGGTAAGAAAGTAATTATTACTAATAGATTGTATTTTCTATACATATATATAAATCAAACTACATAGTTGAGGTGTAAAGAATGGGATTAAATAACTTTGTTATAACTACCGCTCGACCACTACCAGTTTTTATTCTTGTTGATGCAAGTGGTAGTATGCAGGGGTCGAAAATAGATATGGTAAACAACTCATTAAAAGAGATGGTAGCAGCTCTTTCGAATATTGAAGGAGCAAAGGGGCAAATTGAAATTAGCTTAATTAAAATTAGTGGTAATGTAGAAGTCATTCAAGAACTAAAAAAAGTTGAAGACATTGTGTTACCAGAATTAGTTGCTAGCGGGAGAACGCCTATAGGTGAAAGTGTGGAAAAAGTCGTAGAAATGATTGAGGATAGAGCCATTGTTCCTAATCGATCATATACACCTGTCATTATTTTAGTTAGTGATGGTATACCTACAGATATTACAAAAAAAATGTATGAAAATAGACCTGTAGATAAAACACAATATTTAGAATGGCCTCCTTTAAAACGGTTGCATACCGCTAACAAAAGTAAAAATTGTATGAGATTAGCTTTAGGAATTGGACAAGATGCTGATTTTGAGTTACTTAAAGCATTTGTTAATAAAGAGAATATTCCGGTAATTAAAGCTGTTGAAGTAACTACTATAGGTAAGTTCTTTGAATGGGTTACTAGGACTGTAAGTCAACAATCGGTAAGTGCGAACCCTAATCAATTTGATGATATACCTTTTGAAGATTTATTCCCGGATGATGAATTGGTAATGTGAAATGATAAAACAGACTTTTCTTTCTGATTTTGGTGAATATGAGAGTGATGGGTATAAGGTTACATTTAATGCAATTTCTGTTAAAGGAGTACGTCATCAAAGAAACAATGAGTATAATCAAGACTATTTTAGATGTAATGTGAAAAACCAAATAAAATATATAATTTTAGCTGATGGATTAGGATCTGCTAAACATTCCCATATAGGTTCACAAAAGGCTGTAGATTTACTGGAGCAAATGATTAACGAACATTTTTGCAGTGAAGATACCTTATTGGAAAAAGAAATTAATGCATTTAATAGTAGATTTCTTGAAAATTGGAGACGGATTTTTCCAAATAATTTTCGGGAATATGATACAACATTACTCTATCTAATAATCTTTAAACATGGAGTTCTATTAGGCAGGATTGGAGATGGGCTAATTCTTTACTCAGTAAAAAATGAAGCAGTCCAAATTAATGAGGAAAGAAACTCTTTTTCTAATCAAACATATTCTTTAGCTTCAAATAATGCTTTAGATTATTTTAAGTCTAAATATACGCCTATAAATTTCATGCAGGAAGTGCCAATTGTGTTTATTTTAACTAGTGATGGTGTATCTGATGATTTGAAACATGATATGTTAAAAAAATTACCTGCTTATCTTTACGATGAATTAAGAGAAAAAGGTGTTATTGAAATGCAAAGGGTAATAGAGGATTGGATTATTAACTGGAAAACAAAAAATCATTCAGATGATAGAACATTTTGTATACTTACCATGTGGAAATAAGGTGAAAATGAATGAAACTTTCAAAAGGGATGGCAGTTAAAGATACGGAAGGCAGAACATACATTGTAAGGGATAGAATAGGAGAAGGAGCTCAAGGAGCAGTTTATGATACTGAAAATGAAGCCTTTCTAATTAAAGTTGTCCGAGCAGATGAAGAAAAACGTCAAGAAATAGTAGAGCGTTTTAAATGGATTATGAAACAACGTATTTCAAATGAAGCAAGAATTATTACACCTGTATCTATTTTACGTGAACCTTTAATTGGATACGTTATGAAAAAGGCAAAAGGACATGAATCATTAAATAAGTATTTGTATCCAGGATCAAATACTAATTTAGGTGAGTGGTATAACATTCAAACTGGTGGGATTAGAAAAAGATTAGAAATCGCAATATCTTTGAGTAAATGCTATCGTCAGCTTCATTTACAAGGTTTATGTTACTGCGATGTTTCTCCTAATAACATATTAGTAGCTAGACAACAGAAATCTATTGTGCTAATAGATTCAGATAATTTAACATCAACGAGTCTTTTTTCATCATCTGTCTTAGGAACACCCCGCTACATAGCACCTGAGTTATTTAGTTTGAATAAACAGCCTAATTCAATATCAGATACTTATTCTTTTGCTGTTATTTTATTTGAGCTCTTTAGATTGGGGCATCCTCTAATTGGAGATGCCATTTTAAATGGGACTCCTGAGATGGAAGAAGAAGCTGTAAAAGGACGCAGCGTATATGTAGATCATCCAAATGATGAAAGTAATAGGAATACTTCGATTTTGCCTGCGAATATTATTTTAACCGATGAGTTAAAAGAATTGTTTCAAAGAATGTTTGTTGATGGATTGCATGATTATATGATGAGACCAACATTATACGAATTTACCTCTGCATTACAAAAAGCAGAAGATCAGCTAATAAAATGTGAGAACGATCAATGTCAGGCCTATTATTATTTACTGGATGAAAAAGAGCAGATTTGCCCATGGTGTGATGAAAAGAAAAATGAGATTTGTAAAGTTCAAATTGTGGAAACTACAAATATTACTGATGACTTTTTTGAAAAAGGAAAGGAAAAAGTTAGTAGGATAGTTTCTAGTTTAGTATTAGATAATGATGCTATAGGCATCTATCGTAGTCATGTAGAATCCTTTATCTCTCAAGATTCTGATAGATTGATAGCTATTCTTAAAAAAGTCGATGCAAATCATATAATTTTAAAAAACTGTAGCGAAAATAATTTCATTATTGTCAATAAAGAAACACGAAGCAGAGACATAGTGAAGCCTAAAGAAACAAAGAGTTTGAAGATAGGTGTAGAGAATGTCCTTATTGATATTAAAGAAAATGTGGATAGTCTTAGTGAAATATTTAAGAAAAATAATATGATTAGGGGCATTTTTTTACTGTGAATTAGGAGGGTATTAAGTGAAAGCCACCGATATTAGTTTTGGACAACAATACCAATATAATGCCACGATTAATGTTCCTTTGGAAAGAAAATATGAAGGATCGTTGATGAAAATGATACCCTCAGGAGATAAACTTTTTCTAGATAAAGGTGAGGGTGTAAATGGTTTAGTTGAAGTGATTTTGCCAGAAAGTGCACTGCGAAATGTAATTTATGACTTGGAATATTATAAAAATGCCTGTTTAGTTCGAATGGATGCAATAAATAGCTTGTCAGTCCTTTTTACTATTATTAAATTTACTCAAGCTATACACTTTAATGAAAATGAGAATTTAAAATTCATTATCAATAAAGCTATTGAAGCCGATTTTAAAAAATTAGCCATTCATAAAAAGCCTATCAATTTTTTTAAAGAGGAATTTTTAGTTGATGATGTATGTTTCGTTCGAACAAATAAAAGCTTAGAAAAGGTTACATTGATTGGATCTGAATTCATATGTATTTTTCAAAAAACGAAACAAAATATTATGCAAGCTATTGAAATACAACATTTGCGTAATAGATCAGCTATATACGGGACAATTATGGTATTTAGAGGGTGTATTTCATTCCAAGATCACCTTAATAACGCACAACTTTCGTATGACGGAATGAAAAAATATCAAGAAAGTTTGAAAGATACGCATGAGTTGTTAAAACTTTGGGATTTATATAGTGAATTGGAAACAGAGCTAGCAAAAGAACAAATAGAAGATTTAGGAAGCTTAAAATATACTTCGACGTTTAGTAAGTTAGGAGAAAATGGCCGTCTTAGACAAGTGTTTTACCTTGAGAAAAAGCCATCTGTTTTATTTTTAAAATCAGATATTGGCTATGCAGTAGTAAGTCCTAAAAACTTTAAAAGTGAGGATATCACCAGTTCCTTAAGTGTTTTTATTGGTACCGAAGTAACTTTAGAAAATAAACGTCAAGGAGACCAATATGGACTAACAATTGATTTAGAAGATGAGAATGTTTCGATACCTTCTTCTGGATATCTTATGGGAAGTTACTCGGGGTCGAAAATAATTGCTCAGCGTAGAGAAAAGGCTCTTCGTAAAATCTTAAATTGTCGAACGCCTTTGGTAAATTTGAAATTGATTTTACAGTCAGGTGCATCCGAAGAAATTGTGATAAAACACAGGGCTGCTGTAACTGAGAAATTATTAAGAAGAATTTTTGGCACGGAAAAAATAAGTTTTACAGAACGGCAGCGAGAAGCAATTGATATAGCAATAAATACACCAGACATAGCAATTATTCAAGGCCCGCCTGGAACTGGTAAAACCACTGTGATACGAGCCATTATAGCAAGATTAAATATGATTCATAATGGAGATATCCGTATTTTAGTTTCTAGTGCTCAGCATGATGCAGTAGATAATGCCATTGAAAATGTAGAATATGGAGGATTACCAGTTAACCGTATAGGTGGAAAAAAAATCGATAACTCTACGAATGCTGAACGATCAATTTTAAAATGGATTTCTGAAGTTTCAAATCGCTGTGAAGAGGTTTTACACCGTGAAGAAAATGGACAGGAAAGACTTGTTATTCGTGAAATATTAATACTTCTGCAAGAAATATTTATACATAAGAAAAATCCAGAAGAAGTTCATAAGTTTTTTAAAGAACTGTACCCACTATTAAAGGAGATTTCCTTAAATCAAAATATTATAGAGCGAGTTGAAAGGCTAATTAAAAACACAGGCACACGGAAAGTTGCTGGAAACGAAAATACTCAAGAGCCGGAGCAGTTAGCGTTTATTGAACTTTTACAAAAGCAAAGAGTATCTTTAGCTTCTTATATGGATGATGGAAGAGATAATTTATCACAGCTTGTTCGCTTTGTCCGTTCAAATATTGATATGAATCTGGAAATACCAGGTGTTTGGAATGAAATAAGAATGGCTGTTGACGAAGAGGAAGTAAAGAATTTGCTTCCAAGATTTAAAAAGTCGATTGAATCACTTCATGATAAATATAATGTAAACCGTGCATTACAAATAGACGAAGATCTATTTGATTTGGATGTAGGTTCTATTTTGTCTGAGCTCCATACCCATTTCGAAAATTACTTTAATAAAGGTGCTCAAACGGTATCAGATATTCTTTGGGATTTTAAAGATCAGCTTGAGAATCCCGGGAAAATATCCCAATTAATTAACAAATATACAAAAATTAATGCAGCTACTTGCCAACAGTCGGTATTAAACAGTATTTCAACATTAAAATTGAAATCAAATATTGTTTACGATTATGTCATTATAGATGAGGCAGCCAGAGCTAATCCATTGGACCTTTTAATTCCAATGAGCTTAGGAAAGCATATTATTCTGGTAGGAGACCATAAACAATTGCCACATTTATTAGAAGAAGATGTTGTTAAAAGATTACTAGAGCATAAAAATGATCCTGAAATAAGAGAATTACTGAAAGAACCATTATTTTCTAGATTATTTAAGATGTTGGAAAAAGCCAAAAATACTTCACATAAAAGAACAGTTATGCTGAGGGATCAATATCGAATGCATCCTAAGATATCCCAATTTATTAGTAAGTGTTTCTATGATGGTTCTCTTTTATCGGGTGTGACTGCTGAACAAAAACAGCATAATTTAGAACGATATAAATATCATCCTATTGCCTGGATAGATGTCCCGCAGTCTTTTGGGCAGGAAAGTGCAGTTAATGGGCAAAGTAAAAACCGCAAAAGTGAAGTAGAAAAAGTGATGAAAGAAGTCCATCAAATACTAAAAGCTAATACAGAATATTCAATTGGAGTTATTACATTTTATAAAAAACAAGCGATAGATTTACAAAATGAAATTGAAAAATTCTCATTGCAAGATCAAAGCCGAGTAGAAGTTGGTACTGTCGATTCATTTCAAGGGAAAGAATTTGATGTCGTTATTCTGTCCACAGTGCGTTCAAATAGCTTAAAAGATAAAAGAAAGAGTGTAGGATTCTTAGAATCCAGAAACCGTCTGAATGTAGCTTTTAGCCGTGGAAAGAGACTGATTATGGTAATCGGAGATGTCGAAACAGTAGCACTAAATCAAGGGCACATAGTGATTCAAGAATTATATGACTTTTATCAGCTTTGTAGGAAAGAGGGATATTATGAGCACCTTCAAGTACACAATTAATTTAGGAAAAAAAGCTGCACAGCCCCATTTTTTTTGTAAAAAAATTGTTTGGCCTGTATACGCTTGGAAGGCTATTCTACCTAGTATCTTTACTGAAGAGCTAGATATATTACAAGAGCTTGTTTTATCACTTGCAAAAATAAATAAACTTAAAGATCACACAATCATTTATCAACTGGGAATGTCAAAAGAATTAATTAAAACAGTTAAAGAGTCATGTGTACAACAAGGTTATTTAGGTTCAGATGGTTATCTAACTAAAAGCGGGGAGCAACTTTTAACTAATAGCTTGAATGTAGAACAGGGCATGCTAATGAACTATGAGCAAATTTATATTTTTAGAGATGCTCTAACAGGGGATATCATCCCTAACTTTAAAGTGAGTGAATTGCCTGTAGAAGAAAACCTGCAATATGATTATGTTTTTGAAGGTCATTCTAATTATAGATATCAAAAACCAACATTTTTTGACATAGGCCAGGCATTAAAAATTCGCAAACAAATTAATAGAATAGCAGATACTTTACAAAAGGATTATGCTAATGAAGTTATTGAAGCAGACCAATGCAGCTTTTTAGATGAAATGGATTTGTTAATTAAAGAAGTAGATTGGCAATTAATTGATGATAATGGTGAAATTGAAATCAAAAGTTTAAAGGATAAAGAAGAATCGCAAGCGGAAACTAATATGTCAGAGAATAATACTACAATTAAGATTATTAGTAATAAACCGGAAATTCTTTACTTAGAAGCAAATCTATACGTTGATCCAGATTTACCTGAAAAGGTAGCGATTACTTCTCCTTTTGGTGAAAATGAAGATGATTGGTTTACTAAACATATGCTCATGCATGCTCAAAAAAACGATAGGCTTCAGGAAAATATAGAATTTTTCATGCAGGAAGCTCAAGAGGAGTTAATTGATAAATATCCATTTAACAACAATTTAGACATAGAATTGTTTAAAAAATATCCTTTTATTGCAAACTATGAAGCATGGAAAGCACTTAGAAGTCAGATTGAAGCAACCACAAGGTCTTACAATCGACTAATTGAATATCATGAAGACTACGATACGTTCTATATGCGTGCCCAAAGAACCCTTGAAGGTGTTTTAAAATATTGTATCGAAAAAATTCCAAATAAATGGGATGTAATAAAACCTATTACGAGATACAGTTTTAAAGATACTTTGAAGCGTATAGCTGAAAATTTACGTATTGATATCCCTTCAAATTTATATAGTGCGGACTTTTATAACCGTCTGAGAAGTGTAGCGAATAACAGAGGAATTTCAAGTAAAGATAGGGCTCTTTTTTTGGCATTCGATGCTTATTATAATGAGCATGAAACCCCTTCTCTGCAATTATTAAAAAGTATACCAGACTTTTATAAAAGAATTAACATCATAACGAATGTACGAAATAAAACGGCACACTTTACCGAGGCAGAAGTTGTTAAATCTCAAAATTTCGTAGATATCAAATACGAACTTGACTTTTTATTAGATAGCTTAATCGCACATTACTTAAAATAAAGGAGCATCCCAATGTCTAGAACAAAACAGCGGGGGAACTTTCTAAACAGAAAAGTTAACCAACTCACTAAGCAAGATAAGATAAAAGAAATCGTAGAGCAGCAAAAACTAAAAAAGGAAAATGAACTACTTGAAGATGAGCGTGTTCAACAGAAAATTCAAGAATACGAAGCGAAAAAAGCTGAATGTGAACTTCAAATTGAAGAAATAGAAGTCGAGTTATTAAATAAAGAAACTGAACTTAAAGCAGAATATGAATCTTTAAAAAACAAGCTGAAAAATGAAATCCATGAACAAGAACAGCAGTTGAATCTAGAGAAATCGAAGTTAATAGAAGAAAAACGGAAAATCACTGAAGATCGAGAAAAAATGATTAAAGCTCTTAAAGCAGAAGAAAAAAACATTCAGGAATCGTACAGACAAGAGCTACATGAAATTTGGGAAGGGGATTTACATCAAAAACTTAAAGAAAATCAAGAAATTGTGGTTAAAGGAGAACAGCAATATCAGGAGTCATTAAAGAAAAACGAAGAACTCCTTTCCAAAGCAAATGGAAAAGTATTAGCTGCCCAGGAAGAAGCACATCAAATTAAGTTAGCAGCAGAAAATGAAAGATTAAAAGTTGTGCAAGCTTCTCAAGTGAAAGTTGAAAATGAATATAATCAACTCGTGAATGAATATGAATTGAAAATCAAAAGTTTAATAGAGAAGGACTCTGAGTTAAAGAAACGAAAATTGGAAATTGAATTGCAAGAAGAAGACTTAGAGTTTTTGAAGAAAGAACTAATTGAAAAGCGCCGCTACTTTGAAACTAAGCTTATGGAGCTTTCTCCACAAAAAGTAGAAGAGTTACAATTTGAAATCAAATCCATTCAAGAATTACGCCAACTAGACCAAGAAATCATTCAAAAACTAAAAGAAGAGGTTAAACATTTATCGCAATTTATCCCGGAAGATGAATTGCGATCCGTTAACACAATTGTGGAGGAATTAGATTCAGTTAGAAGAGAAAACATGAGATTAAAAGATGAGTTAGCACAATTTCCTTCCCAAGAAGAACTGCTTGCATTACGAAACAGCGCAAATCAAGTTGAATTTTTGCGAGATAAGTTAAAAGAAGAACAACGCTTAAAACTAGAGGCCGAAAATAAAGCTGAATCTCTTAGTTTAGGTGTTATTGAATTGGAACAAAGTAAGCGTGTTTCAGAGACATTAAAAACATTAAATGCCCAGTTGCAAGATGAACTAAATAAGATCAATGAAGTGTATAAATCAAATACACAAAGTAAGTTTCCTGGTTTATTAGAAATAGACCGAGACATTGCTAAACAGGATGTAATCAGAGTACAGAAAAACCAAATAGACTTAAAACAATTAGTACAGTATATAAGAAGTTATGGGGCATCTAAATTAGGATTATATTATAACGAAAAAATGATTCGATCGTTTATCGCATCGTTGGCTGCTTCTAAGTTATTAATACTACAAGGGTTAAGTGGAACTGGTAAGTCTAGTCTTCCTAGATTATTTAAGGAAGCTTTACATATTGAAAATACTTTAGTACCTGTTCAGCCATCATGGCGAGACAATAGAGAATTATTAGGATACGATAACGACTTTACCCGTAGATTTAAAGAAACTATCTTCACAAAAAAAGTGTATGAAGCAAGCGCAACGGCTAATCGAGAAAAAATCTATTTTATTGTTTTAGATGAAATGAACCTTGCACGTATTGAGTATTATTTTGCAGATTTCTTAGCTGTGCTTGAAGAAAGCCCAGAAAATTGGGTGATTCCATTGGTTTCTAATAATGATGAACCTAATATAGAAAATAGACCGGCCTATTTAGTTGATAATCATACCAGCCTATTTGTAACACCAAATATTTGGTTTATAGGGACCGCTAATAGAGATGAATCTACATTTGGTATTACAGATAAAGTATATGATCGAGCTCAAGTATTAAACTTTAATTCACGTGAAGAAGAATTTTATGCAGATGAACCGAAGCAGCTGAGGGTATCTTTTAGTGAATTAAGCGGCCTATTAGAAGATGCTCAAGTAATGAAAGAAAATTGTCTGAATGATGATGAATGGGTACAAATTGATTTGATTGATGAATTCCTGCACGTGAATTTGGATATAACTTTTGGTAACCGTATTAAAATGCAAATGGGGAAATTTGTATCAGTGTATGTCGCCGCAGGTGGTACAAAATTAGAAGCAATAGACCATCTAATTTCGCAAAAAGTCTTACGTAAACTAGACGGAAGGTATGAAACGTACCTAAAAGATAGTTTAAAGGATTTAATCGAATTAATCGAAATGGAATTTGGCCGGGAACATTTTGTAGAGTGTAAAAAACTAATCTCGCAAAAAATTAATCGTTTAGGTGGTTGATAGGATGAGACTAGTATTAAAAGACAGAAATGGGCATGGCGAGGAGCTATTAGTCAAAAGTCAAACAGTTAATATTGCAAGTTTATTTAATTACTTAGAACTGACTGTTCATGAGGAAACATTAAACGAAGTAAAAATTAATAATGGGTTGTTTCCATGCAAATGCAGTGAAGATGGTAGTTTTATTATTCCATGCTACATGAGCAGAGAAAATCATACGATAATAGAATTAATATTAAACAATAAGCCTATTCGTTTAGTAATAAAGTATGTTGAAGAATTATTTATAGGAGATACATTAATTGATAGTTTTGCTGATTTTCATCGAAGTGTAAAAGAATGGCTGGGAGTTCAAAAAAAATCAATCGACAGTTTGTTAGAAGCGATTAAAAGTGGACAAATTCATTTACTCCAAATCATTAATCCTTTAACTGGGCTTGATAACTCGCTTTTAGAAGATATTTATAATGTACTGCCGTTTGCCTTAGATATTTGCACAAAGCCTAGACAGCATTTACGTATTGAGGAAGAAATTTTAGATGTGGAGTTAGTGAAGCGTATTACACCTTCCTCACTCCAACATCTTGCATCACATTCAGAGCATTGGCGTTCTAGAACTATTACAGGTCTAATTCCTTCACGATTAAGAGCTGAAGTATATGAAGACGACATTAACATTTATGAAAATATATTTTTTAAAATGGTTATTGAAGCCATTTTAAACTATGTCGTTAAAAAACATGATGAAGTAAAAATAGCAATTTCACAAAAAGATACATTACAAGATTGGGAATTCTATGCTACAGAGATAAACGATTATAAAAAATTAGAAATGCTTCGAAGTTTATTACCTGAATATGATAGTGAATCCGAAGAGGAAATTAGAAAACAATTTAAAAAGCTTGAAAGAATGCTTCTAACGATTGAAAAGCAGCTATCTTCCGTAATCTCTACACCATTTTTCCAAAGTATAGATGCCAGAAAACGCTTAGAACTACCTATCCAGCCTACCAATATTATTAACATGGACAATAGATATAATGAGCTTTTTAAATTGTGGAACAAACTTTTAATTTTTAATAAGAAAACGCAGCAAGACTTATCGGGTGCCAATATCTTAAATATCGATGAATATTATAAAACATATGTACAAGTTCTTAGTATATATTCATTACATTTATTAGGCTACCAATTCCACGAAGATTCTTACTTTGAATTAATAAATGATTGTACGATTAACTTTGATATTAAATTTAGTAATGAATATTGCGTTGTGAATGCTCAAAATCAAAGTCAAGGATTTAAAGATATCGTTACCTTTAAAATGGAAGAGTCCTTATCATTTGTGATAAATGTACCTACGTCATTTCCGATATCATTCAAAGAATATGAGGAGAAAATGATTTTTAAAGAGATATGGAGGGATAATCAACAGGTTTTGCTGTTTCGAAAAAAACCTAATAAGTCTTTAGAGAAACGTTTAGGTCAAGTAATTAAAAAATATATAGATGAACAAAAGAGTCTAACAACGAACCAAAAAAATGAATTAAAAAATCTAGATAGAGAATGGAGAAAAACATTAACTGAAGAACTATCCAAGATCCCTGAGAATCGAACATTTGAACTGAACTTGCACACACTTTTTAGTTTTATAGGGTCTTCTGAAAGTAATCTTCTTAAATATACAACCAATATCTTAGAATCTGAAGAACCTTCTTCTAATTGCACAGATATTTATATCTTACCAATTAATTTAGATGATTTCTCACAAGTAGAAAACACAGGTCTTTTACAAAGGTTAATTAATTTTGGAGAAGCTTTCATTGAAGGTGATGCGCAAAAATATGGCGACTATCGAATAGGAATTCTGCCTATTAGTCAAACAGATTTACGATCTTCACAACGATTAAGTAAGCTTTTTAATCTATTTATTTATCGTCAGCTTATCAAATGGGGGACAGTTTTTAAAGAATGTCCATCATGTGGATTGACGAATATAATTAAGCTCGATGAGCACACTTGGCAATGCAGGGATTTAGATTGTCAGTTAGTTTGGGGAGTTACAAGATGTTCACACGGATGTAATGAATTTTATGAATGGATGAGACCAAATCTAAAGCCAAAATTAACAAAATTTCCTAATCCCAATGCAGAAAGTTTTTATTTAGAAAAAATTCTTCTCAATGAGATGCTCTTTGATAGAATGGTCATTACAGCTTTTGATTACCACATAGGTAATGATAATAGGTTTGTCTATAATCCGAGATGCCCAAAGTGCGGAAAATCATCATCTCATTAATGTGACTATCAAATCTCTTATTCATTATCTAGAAGTATTCCAATTGGAAGTGGATAGGATGCGATTTACGCGGTTGAAGTAGGCCAATTAGAATTTGAACATCGATTATAATTATTAAAACAGTAGTAACAAAGCGTAGTTTCTATTAAGGAAAAGTCCAAAGAAGCGGGTGCACTGTACACAAGAATTTATACAGTCACCGAGTATCCGAGTATATAGACAATTAATTGGATGGATCAGGATAAAATCCTTCGCACAATTAACGCTTTATATACTAGCAATGACTTTAAAGGGATTCTTGCAGAAATTTCCTCGGCTGTTACAAGAATTGTTCAAGAAGAGGCATAAGATGCTCGTTAATAAAAAATATTTATTAGGAACAAGAACGCCCACACAAAAGTAGGCGTTCTAAAAGAAAATAAGTCTGTCATTAACCCATTTATATATTATCGAAGTAGTAACGATTATAACCTAGGGTATATAGATAACTTTGGTTCATATGACTCACTAAATCGATACAACTGCGCAGGTCTAGCTGAATATTGGTTAGACTTTTTTGGTGTGCCATCAGAATTCTTAACTTCCTCTAACATACGGTCTCTTGTCTTTGTTTTTACGATGTCTCGGGTGAAATTTGAAGTAGACATCAATAAATTAGGAGCGATAGTTGAAATGACTTGGTGCAATTCTGCGATTGTAAATTCCTCCGATAGTAATGTTTTTGCAATGGTCGTCGTCAATATCATGCTTTGTATATGTTTTAATGAATCATGAATAATGTCCGCGTGATCAAATGCAAGCTCCGTTTCGTTGACCGTTACCGTTTCGTCCTCAGATTCGAATCTAAGGGTATTATCTTTCGTAAGTTGTAAACGAAATAGCTTTACTTCACCCGCATCACCGCCGGCACGAAGCGTTTGCAAATATTTCTCGTTCACTAAAGCAACATAAGCAACTGTAGGCGTGTAGCCACGAGGGTCTCTATCGGGTCTATAATAAGCCTTCATTTGTTCGATATATACCCCGGAATTGGATTGATCCAATTCTCCCGTCACCACAGCATCCAAATTTGTCTCTTCTTTTAATTCCCGTTTGGCGGCCTTTTCAAGTGATTCACTTTCAACCTTGGTGTAGCCTCCAGGTAATGCCCATTGTTGATAAAAAGGGTCATTCAGACGTTTTACCAGTAGGATTTCCAGAAACCGTTTGGGAAGGGAACGGAGGGAGCGTTTATCGATGATTTCATTTTCATCGACTTCACGTTTTTCCGTTGTTACCGTGAAAATACATATATCTACAGGTAGTCCCAGCAGTAGGGGAAATCCATCCTTACTAAAATGTTCTTCTCTCTCCATATTCAACATCCTTACATCTAAACTTGTTTAAATTTACTGTAACAGAACACTTCACTATTAGCAATCGAAATGAAATAATTAAAGTGATATATTCAAAATGAATATTACATATTGACAATTGATAATTGTTGGAATATATTTGAGTTACCAAAAAGATGAAATTCAACTTGCAATGAAACATATATCTCTTTAAATGTAAGGGAAAAGGAGGAGGAAGAGCCTGATGATGATTGAATTTGACAAGCTGAAGCAAAATTTTATTGCCAAAAAGGTAAAGGATTGTTTGCGTGAATATCCAGATTACTATGAATACTGTGTCATCCAGGAATATGAAAATGAATATTCTGAGTTTCAAATCCATGCAATTCAACTTGCTGATGTTTTTGTTTGTCTGCTTGAAATGCAGGGAAAGCTTACGTTTGTATCGATTCAGTTTCCAAGAACGGAATTCCATTTATCTATGGTTTATTCATGGCTGTATGATAAGGCAATCTATGTTTCAGAGAGAAAATCTACCTGTGGAATCATTTCAAATGGCTTTCAATTGATTCAAAAAGTTCTTTTCAAAGGTCATTCCATCATCTTGTATGAAAAGGGCAATAAAAATCTTTCATTTGATATGGAGGGTTGTGTGGAAGTGAGCCAGGTTTACGATAGCTATCATCAAATTACAACCACTACAAGTGATGCTGTCGAAGTTTTCCCAGAGGAACCGAGTAAAGTTCCTATTTTTCTCAATGGGGAAAGGATTGTGAGTGTGCCAAGAATTGATTTTAACATGGGAGAAGACTTGATCGTTTCAAATGGTCACATTATGGTGGCTGATTATATCGAGGATTATTGCGGGACTATTGGATTTTTCCAACAAGAGAACCCACACTTGCCAATCTCCTTTCCTTTAGATGAGCAAAATCCCATCTATATTGACGTCATCATGAGGGATGATGGGTCTAAGGTCTATGTTTTTGAACAGAAGTACACCATTCAATATGAGGAACTGTAATCGAGTTTAACATAACATTCAAATATAATAATGGATTTTGATAAGGAGGAAATAAGAATGATAGATTACTTTGACCGTATTTCTGGGGGTTTCTGGGGACTTTTAATAGGTGATGCCCTAGGTGTACCATATGAATTTCATAGTTCGGACAGCCTTCCCCCATTGAATCAAATTGAAATGAAGGTACCGAATGGTTTTGAAAGGACTTACAAAGGTGTACCAGAAGGAACATGGTCTGATGATGGAGCACAAGCTCTGTGTTTATTGGATTCACTTTTGGAAGAAAATAGCCTTAACTTAAATCATTTTGCACGGAAGCTTATCTCTTGGTATAAAAGTGGAAAATGGACCGTGGATAATATTGTGTTTGATGTTGGAAAGCAGACTGCTGCAGCACTTGAAGCATTTCTGAGTGGCATGCCGCCTGAACGTGCTGGTTTTGTGCGTCCTGAGGGGAAGGGGAACGGATCATTGATGCGTGTATTACCTCTTGCCTTGTGGCATACCGGAAATACAAAACAATTGGTTGAAAGTGCGCATACGCAATCCTTGGTTACGCACGGTCACATCACCAATCAGGTATGCTGTGCTTTGTATTGTTTGTGGGCTCGCGGATTACTTCAGGGACATGATCAGGACGAAGCTTATAAAGCTGCCGTACAGTCGTTACGTACGATCTATGGGAATTCAAACTATAGGGAGGAATTAGAGACAGTATTGCGACCTGATGACAATCCCGTTACGGACGGAAGTGGTTACGTCGTATCTACTTTTAACTGCGCGCGATTAGCGTTAAAGGAGAAAAGCTTCGAGAGCGCTGTGAAAGTTGCCATCTCTTACGGGGGTGATACGGATACAAATGCTGCTGTCGTAGGAGGACTTGCAGGGATCGTATTTGGTTTTGCTGCTATTCCAGAAAGATGGAGAAAGAGTCTACGCGGTTACAACATGGCGGAAACACTTCTTGATAAGCTAATGCGCAGCATTGAATCTAACTTGAATCATAATTGGGGTGACAGACAAATTCCTTCCAGTGAATTAACTCCACTGGACATACCGCAACTCCAATATGTTTTACAAATTGAAGGAAGTCCGCGGAATAAAAGTGATTTCACCGTATGGAATCAGATATGGAAATTTGCTTTAACTTTTAACGGATACGAATACTTAGGGGATCAATGTCATGATTTCTCAAGTAAAGCTTTTCATTATTATCGTCAATTTGATATGTTACGGAAAGACTTATCTTTAGATGATCTTCGTATCCTATTGTTTATGCAGCAACGTGGATGGCGTTGGAGGGATGGTGATATAGACGAGAGTCAAAAGATGTTTGTTGACCAGCTGCTACGAGAAATATATCAACGTCTTCGTAACGGAGAAAAAGATGTTGTTCATGGTGAAGAATTCTGGAGAGAAAAGCTTTTTGAGATGATATCATTTTCAAAAGAAGACAAAGCATATTATCGACCTTTCGTATGTAATGGAAGAATTGATGAAATTGACATTTTTTTAGTGGGCATTAATCCAGCTACACCTATTTATCCGAATGATATTGATTTCCATGAGTACGTTGAACTTCTTTTGCATAACGATAAATTTCTTGAATATTACTCGAAACTTCGATTACTTCAAGGAAAAACGGAGATGTCTAGAACGCGTATCGGGATGAATTCCATGATCGATTTACTAAAGCAGCACACAAATGTTTCCATAGCAGAGACAAATGTGATCTCCTATCCAACGAAATCTGTCAAAGAATTGAAACAAGAACCAAAAGAAGTGATTAATTATGGAAAAAATATATTTTATCAACTTTTAAGTTTGATCCAACCGAAAATATTAATTTTTCATAGTAAGGAAGCGTTGAAAATCGCACTAGAAATTATGTCGGAGCGGGAGTTATTACAGATGGAACCTAGAATGATTCAGCAAACGGATATAAAAGAACTGGAATTAAAAGCGCCTTTATTAGAATTTACCTATAAAAGCGGGAAAAAAGGATACATTTTTGCTTGTCGCCATCTTATGTATTACGGAAAAAAAGGAGATTCATTTCAGGTGTTTACGGAAAATGTGATTCATATGATGGAAAGTTGAATAGTGAAATATAAAAGTAGAAAAAAGATAGACAGCTTCTCTAAGGTTTGAGTTCGTATTATACTGAACTCAAACCTTGTAGATAGCTTCTCCTTCTAGCTTTAATACCCAACTTCTACCTATGCGATAACAATATACATCATATCATTTTATCTCCCTTTTCCTTAAGGAGAATCCCGCTTGTTGTCATCATTCCGCCGTCCATAACTTCCGCCGTTACAATTCTAAATGGTAATGTTTTTTTGCTGATACCATGCCTTTAATGCATCAATGAACTCATAAAAATGCATCTCAAATCGTTCGGCACATTCCTACGGATTTCTAATAGAGCTGGCTATTCACTCGTAGAGAGTCTAAATCAAATATTAAAGTCTATCTTCCAAAATTATAATTGAGAAAATTTTAGCCATAATAATAAGGTGGAGACAATGCCTATTTTTTTATGGAAAAGAAACACCAAGGAAAAGGTAATCCTTACTGTTAAGTCAAAACTTAAAAAGGAGATGAGTGAGATGGCTAGTGACAAAAAAAAGGACTATCATACAAACGCCCCCAAAAAACAGCAAGTTACGATAAACACTGGTGATACATTCCCAAACCTGAAAAATATTCCAGGTGATTCAGTTGATGAGCATAGGGCCTTAGAGGAGGCTAATGTTATTATCGCTCAGGATGAAATCCGTCAACAAAATGAAAATCTTTAATGTTATGGAAGGAATCAATCGAAATACTTTCTGAATCAAGCGTTGTAAACTGGTGTATTCCACGGTCTTCAAAACCGCTTGTGACCAGCGTGCCTAGTCAGGTGGGTTCGATTCCCACGCAGTCCCGCCATAAACCTTGATGTAACAACGTTTATCGACTGTTAAGAAAAAATTGGTAAATGTTATGTTCATAATATAGACTGTGTTAGTAAGTAAAAAAAGACCGTTCGACCTCCTTGCTACGTGGATTTCTCCGTATAACAAGGAGGTTTTTAATTTGGCTTATCAAAACAAACGAAAAGGACGTAAAGCCATCTCGAAAAGAGCTTTCTATGAAGATAAGTTAGAAACGTCAAATAAGGAGAGTTAAGAAACACTTGATGAACTGTTTGTTAGTCCTGATTTTGTTATTTGAGAAGGTTAAGGTTACGCAACTTGACACGAATATAGTAGAATTTTCTAAATGATAGATAAAGGAGATAAGAATATGGTTAGATTTGGCATCATCGGGACAAGCCGAATTACAGAGTCATTTTTGCAAGCAGCCAGTCAATTAGAAGATTTTTCTTTGTCTGCCGTGTACTCTAGAACAAGTGAGCGGGCAGCGGAATTTTCCGCAAAGTATGGAGTGATGTCTATATTTACTGATTTAGAAGGTATGGCAAAAAGTACAGAAATTGATGCGGTGTATATCGCTAGCCCTAATTCCTTTCATGCAGAGCAGGCTATTCTTTTCATGAATCATGGCAAGCATATTTTATGTGAGAAACCGATTGCATCCAATGCTTCTGAAGTAAGAGATATGATTCAAGCTGCAAGGGATAATGACGTGCTGCTTATGGAGGCTTTAAAATCTACATTTGTTCCGAACTTTAAAAGTGTGCAGCAGCATGTAAATAAAATCGGCAAGGTTCGCAGGTATATGGCGAGCTATTGCCAATATTCTTCCCGTTATGATGCGTATAAGGAAGGCGTTGTATTGAATGCTTTCAATCCAGCGTTATCGAACGGTGCTTTGATGGATATTGGCATTTACTGTATCTATCCGCTTGTTGTATTATTCGGTAAGCCGCTTGAGGTCAAGGCAAATGGACTGCTTTTGGAATCGGGTGTGGATGGGGACGGCAGCATTTTGCTGAAATATGCAGAGATGGAAGCGGTAATCATGTATTCTAAAATTACTAATTCTACCATTCCTTTTGAAATACAAGGGGAAGAAGGGAATATAAGAGCAGATAAGATCAATACACCGGAGCAAGTAGAAATTTATTATCGAAATGGAACCGTAGAAAATATTACACAGCCGCAAAGAAGTGCGCCGATGTTTTATGAGATAAAGGAATTTAATGAATTAATTCAAGCAGGGAAGCGGGAATCCTCCATAAATTCTTATGCAAATTCGCTAACCGTCATGGAGATTATAGATGAAGCGCGAAAGCAAATTGGAGTTGTGTTCCCAAGCGATAAGAAGAAATAGTCACTGCTATACCTTAGAAGGTAGAGAATTCTACATGCATACATAAGCTATTTTTGTCAGGAATGAAGAAAGTTTCTTAAAATCCCCAAAAATCAGATTTGGGGGTTCGTTACTAATTATCGTTGAATTTTCAATGAAACCTGTATAAGAGCAGATGGATCCCGCCTCTTTAGTTTAAGAGACGAGATTTTTTAGTTAATCCCGTTTAACTACAAATTTTAATACCTATAGTTGATATTTCATTCACTCGTCTAGTGTGACGGATTCGGATCAATTGGAGATGCTAGAAAGAACTTTTATTTTCACATGAGGAGATATCGTATGAAAACAGAAAAGGAAAAGATGTTAGCCGGGGAGCTGTATGATTCTACTGACCCTGAATTGGCAAGTGACCGTATAGAAGCAAGGCGCAAAACAAGACGATACAATCAAACTTTAGAGATTGAAGTGGAAAAACGTGAAGAACTATTAAAAGAGCTTTTTGGTTCAACGGGTAAGTCTCTATACATAGAGCCAAATTTCCGATGTGATTATGGTTACAATATTCACGTGGGAGAAAACTTTTATGCTAATTTTGATTGTGTGATTTTAGATGTTTGTGAAGTGAGAATCGGAGATAATTGTTTTTTGGCCCCAGGTGTACATATCTATACAGCAACACATCCACTTAATCCATTCGAGCGTAATTCTGGTCTAGAATATGCGAAACCGATTACGATTGGTAACAATGTTTGGATTGGTGGCAGAGCGGTAATAAATCCTGGAATCCATATTGGAAACAATGTAGTTGTTGCGTCAGGTGCAGTAGTGACTAAAGATGTACCTGATAATGTAGTGGTAGGGGGCAATCCCGCAAAAATCATTAAACAAATTGAAATATAAAGGGAAGCTTTCCTAAGAGGGGGGCTTCCTTTCATACTTAACGATATCTGCTTTGTTTTAAGTCTTTATTACAATCGTATATCGCAATCCTTTTTTGCCCAATCCTTAATAAAACGAATTATTTTCATAATGGACGGAGTTTGTGTATGCTTCAGAATGCCAATTTGTCTATATACAGGACGATTTAATGGTTTAATCGTTATGTTGGAACTATGTCTACACGTTTGAGCAGTTTCTTGGCGTGCTGGTCATTGTCGATGGCATTTTAGTATTTTAAATTAGGTGGTAGCAATAAAAGTAGAGAGTCGTCCAAGATGACATAGAATGACTTACAACGTACAATTGCTATAAAAAGAAAAAATGGAGAGGTCATTTTGAAAAAGTATCAAACGTTATTTTTCGATGTAGATGATACATTACTTGATTTTCGTGCAGCAGAAAATTTAGCATTACACCTCCTGTTCGAGGAACAAAACATCCCCTTAACCACTGAAATCGAATCACATTATAAAAAGATAAATCAAGGTCTTTGGAGATCCTTTGAAGAAGGAAAAATAAATCGTGAAGAGGTATTGAATACGCGTTTTTCTATTTTATTTCATGAATACGGGCAAGAGATTGATGGCGTTTTATTGGAAAAAAAGTATCGGAGCTATCTAGAAGAAGGGCATCATCTTGTTGAGGGTGCATTGGAATTAATCACAAATCTACAGCATGATTATGATTTATATATTGTGACGAACGGTGTTTCTAAGACGCAGGAAAAACGGTTACGTAAGTCAGGACTATATCCGCTATTTAAAAATATTTTTGTTTCTGAGGCTACAGGTTATCAGAAGCCAATGAAGGAATATTTTGATTATGTTTTTGCACGAATTCCTCATTTTTTCATGGAACAGGGGTTAATTATAGGGGACTCCTTAAGCTCTGATATGAAAGGCGGGCAAATCGCAGGCATAGACACATGCTGGTTTAACCCTGGAATAAAGGCCAATGATACGAAAATTCGTCCATCCTATCAAATCCAAAGGTTAGATGAGCTGTATCGGGTTTTGGAATAGGGAAAATTTATGAATACGACGAATCATTTTTCATAGGCCGTCAGGTGGAATATGTTCAGGTGATATAGAGTTCAAAAACGCCTACAAAATGTAGGCGTTTTTAAAACTAATTATTTTTGGTCGTATCAGGCACAAGATCATCCGCAAACTCTGTCATTCCAGCTGCAACATTTGGCATTTGATTCGCTACTCGATTTCTCATTCTATTCATTGTATATCGAAGAGGACGAAACATATTTCTGTCTCGATTTCTTCCGAGTCCCCATGCGGCTGCACTTACTCCTACCCCAAGTAAAGACGCCCAAATCCATCCTTTACCGCTATTTCTTCTTTTACCTAGCATATTTACCACGTTCTTCATAATTGCAGGCATCCAAGTATTCATTTTCCAGCACCCCTCTTTAGAAAAATTTGAAATCACCTTGCACTATTTAATATTTGCGTTTTTGGAGGTGAACATGCTGGCAATGTTTTGATATGAATATAATCGAAATTTGCCCCACAGTAAACGTTGATAAATTTGCTTATTGATGGGCAACTTAAATAACACGGCGGAAAATTTTATTAACAAGGATACTTGTCATGGTGCCAATAAAGGCACTTCCAAGAATATCGAATGGATAATGATGACCAATCCAAATACGTGAGAAACCCGTCAACATTGATAAAGTCCACATAATTAAACCAAGAGTACGTTTATATAGAAGGATCGAAGTCGATACAGCAAATGCAAGTATTGTATGTTTACTTGGAAAGGAAGAATCTGTTTTGGATGGAATGAGTATGCCCACTCGACGTTTCACAAAAGGACGTGGTGTAAAATAAAACAATTTAATCAACGTGTTTAGAAATAAAGCCACCCCCGCGGAAATCACCGCAAGGAAAGAAATTCTTTTACTAAAATCATTTCGAAACCACATAAAAATCAAAACAAACAAAAACACATACCGCAATTTATTGGAAATGAAGATCATTAGCAAATCAATTGGAGAATAATGTCCAGAAAGCCGATTGATGGATTTGAAAATTTTGTAGTTCATAAAGAGGATCTCCTTCTTTTCGATACCTATAAAATTCCCTGTTAGAAATAAAAATATGTAAAAGAAGGGGAAAAAATTATCTCTGAATCCCGTTGTTCCCTTGAAAAAATAAACTTGCTACATTCTCTCTGTTTTTTCTTTACTTTATCCTTATCTTCTTGATAGAATGATATTCCATCTAAAAGTTCGGTTATCTACTTATGTAGGGAGGTTAAGAAAAATGGAAACACAAGCATATGAAGAAGAGCTTCAGAAACTAAATACAAATATAGACGAAATTGACCGGCAATTAGCAAAACTTGAAGGAATTCCTGTATATTCAGGGAGTGTTTTTTCAGAGCGAGTATTAGAAGGCATACGAGAAACCAATCGAAGAAACCTTCGCGTAGCGATAAATGAGCCGTACTTTGGTAGAATGGACTTTCAAGAAGAAGGCCAGGAATCTATGCCGATTTATATTGGAAAAATAGGTGTATCTGATCAAGTGACAGAGCAACCGATCGTGATTGATTGGCGTGCTCCTGTTGCCAGTATGTTTTACTCATTCACAGGAGGAGACGATCCTGCTTATTACGAATCTCCTGAAGGTATCATTGAAGGCTTAATATATCTCAAACGAAATATCGTAATTCGCAAGAAAATTCTCCAACGTGTTGTAGATACTTTTGTAAAAGGCAGCCAAAATGTATCTGTCACTGATGATTTTCTAATATATCGTTTAAACGAAAATAAAGATAATCGCTTAAAGGATATCGTTTCATCCATTCAATCCGAACAAAATGATATTATTCGAGCATCCAAAAATACCCCATTAATCATTCAAGGGGTTGCCGGAAGCGGAAAAACAACCGTTGCTCTGCATCGTCTTGCATATTTGATTTATCAATACCGTGAAACTATACAAGCTGAAAAAATGATTATCTTTGCACCAAACAATATGTTCCTTGATTATATTTCAAACGTACTTCCTGAGCTGGGAGTAGGCGGCATTCAGCAAACAACTTTTACAGATTGGGCTTTAGATATACTTGGCGGCGAGGTAACCGTTAAGGATTCATCAGAGAACCTAGAAAAATGGTTCACTCCTAGTTTCAATCGCTCAGAAATGAATAAGAATAGTCCAGGTAAATGGAAGGGCTCAACTCATTTTATGGATTACATTGAAACATACATAGAAAGCTATGAAACATCGGCCGTTCCAAATAAAGATTTTGAACCATGGGACAATATACGGTTAGAAAAAGAAACGCTTCATCATTGGTTTACCTTCGAATATAAGCTTTATCCATTAGCTAAACGAAGAGAACGCATCGTGGCACGGATAAAAAAATGGATTGATGACAAGCTGAAGAATATAGGAACAACTAGCATAAAAAAAGACAGAAAGAAAAAAGCAACACAATATCTAACTTCCTATATGAAGCAATGGCCAAAGCATACTGCTCTTTCCTTCTATAAATCACTATTTATGAAATCATCATTTGTAGACAGCATCCCGGCAGACATTATAAAGGCTACGGCAGCGAATTGTAGAAAGAAAGAGATGGATCTAGAGGATTTACCTCCGCTTGTCTATATTCATAACCGTCTGTACGGCATCGAATCACAGCACAAATATCATCACGTAATCGTAGATGAAGCACAGGATTTTTCACCGTTTCAAATCGCATTATTAAAGCAGATGACACAAGGAAATTCCTTCACCATATTAGGGGACTTATCGCAAGCCATTCACGAGTATCAAGGTATTCAAAACTGGGATGAATTTTTAGAGATTTTCAATCTAAATGAAGTAAGATATTTTGAATTAAACAGGAGCTATCGTTCTACAATGGAAATCATTTACTTTGCTAATGAAATTATTGCGAAAGCAAATATTCCTGTAAGCTTAGCTAATCCTGTTTTTCGAAGCGGGGAAAAGGTAAAAATGGTAGAAGTCGAAGATACGAACCGCATTGCTACTATCATCAAAACCATCGAACAACTGCAACAAAATAAAATGGATACCATTGCGATTATCGGCCGCACAGAAGATGAATGTGTACTTCTCCATAGTGCCCTGTTAGAAGCAGGACTATCTGCAAACTTTATTCATGCAAAGCAGAGCAAATACGAAGGAGGCATCTCAGTCGTTCCAGTTTACCTAGCGAAAGGACTTGAATTTGACTCAGTACTGCTTGTCGATGTAGATGAAAAGCATTACGAAGACACCAAGCAGAATGCAAAGCTGTTATACGTTGGCTGCACTCGTGCACTTCACGAGCTATGGGTATTGTATTCTGGAAAAAAATCTCCACTCATTGAGAACATAGATATGTAAGTGTCAAATAATCCCTGACTAAAAGAATTGATTCCTTATGGTGACTGTAGAATAAGATTATGAATAGCAATCCATACTAGTATGGATAAAGGTATACATTTAATCATCTATTGAGAATGAATAGAAGGTGCTAATTCAAATGAATATAGATGAATTCTATCAATTAGACTTTTGGGAAATAATCCTTAGATCAACGATTTCATTTATTGTATTACTTGTACTAGCTCGTCTTCTCGGAAAAAAGCAGCTTAGCCAACTTACATTTTTTAACTACATTACAGGTATTACGATTGGCAGCATAGCTGCAAATATTGCGGGAGAGAATGAAACTTCATTCCTGAATGGACTTACCTCTATTATTTGGTGGTCTTTTCTTACATTTGTTATGGAGTATATTGGAATTAAATCAAGCAAAGCAAGAATTATATTGGATGATGAACCCACGATTGTTATGAAAGAAGGAAAGATTTTAGAAAAGGCTTTAAAATCAGTTCGATTAAACATAGACGATTTCAGTATGATGTTAAGAGAACAAGGGGTTTTTTCTTCAAAGGATGTTTCCTATGCTGTTTTAGAACCTGACGGAAAGTTAAGTATATTAAAAAAGGTGGAAAATCAGTTAGTAACAAAAAAGGATTTACAAGTCCCAACAACTATACCGAAGTATTTACCTACTGAGATCATTTCTGATGGGGAAATTGTACATAAGAACCTTAAAGAGCTAGATGTAACGAAAGAATGGGTATTACAACAATTAAAAAAGCAAGGCATTCATTCAATAGAAGAAGTTTTCTATGCTGAAATTCAAACTGACGGATCTTTATATATAGATCTGAAAAGGGATAAGATAAAAACGACATGACTTCTTATCTACTTTGTAAAAGAATTAATTTTTTGGCTGCTTTTCTACTTAAGTTATTGTTCTTTTATGTAGAATCTCCTTTTGACGAGAGAGTTCCATTTATTCTATGGAAGATATGCTGACAACTTGCACAGTTATACATATTTTTTATTCTATAATTATATTAGAAAATTCAGAAAAATAAATGTGTGAGTTGCATATTTCATTCTCAATTCTAAAGGAGCTGTAGCGATGCTTGATCAAATGATTGTTAAGGTAATGGCAGATAGTGCGCCAACGCCAATTGGGCCCTTCTCACATGCAGTAAAGGTAGGGAATCTTGTATTTATCACCGGGCAAATGCCTACCAATCCGAAAACAAATGAAATGATTCTCGGTACATTTGCCGAGCAAACAAGGCTTGTTATGGAAAACTTGAAAATTATTCTGGATGAAGTAGGAAGCGGCTTCGAACATGTCATTCAGTCGCGCGTCTTTATAACGAATATGGGGCATTTTGAAGAAGTAAATACAGTATATCGGAGTTTCTATAATAGAGATTTGCCAGCAAGAACGTGTATTGGTGTAACAGGGTTAGCTGGCGGCGCAGATGTGGAAATTGATTTGATTGCTTGGATACCGAATTCATGATTGCCGTATCAAACAAAAACTAGGTAGAAAGACATTTTAAGGGTGTATGGACTGCTACTGCTTCAAAGAAAGTTTGAATTTATAATGTATAAAAAATGGTCAGAAATCTTAATTCGATTTCTGACCATTTTTTTATACATTAGGGTATGTTCCTGCTTTAATTCTACTAAATGGTCTCAATTAACAGTCTGGTTATTGAATAAGGATATTCATATTTCTAAAAAAAATAGTATTTAAATGCGTAAACAATTTTTGCCGGCTGACTTGCTTCATATCATTTTGGTTCCTATTTGCATAGGTTTACATATTCTTAATTTCAGAAAAACATATGATTTACACCAGATTAAAAGTTCATGTTTACAATCAAAGTGAACAAAAAAATGCAAAATACGAAAAGGAATTTGCAAAAATGAACATTGTTTGCGTGAAAGGAGACAGATGTTGTTAGCAATCGAGAGAAGAATGCTAATCATTGATTATGTAAGACAGAATCGTACGGCGACAATCTCTGCACTTGCAAAGAAATTTAATGTACACGAAGCAACGATCAGACGGGATCTTGCAGAAATAGAACAGAATGGCACGCTGAAAAGAACCCACGGCGGTGTGATTATGGAGAAGTGGACTTATGATGAGCCCCCTTTTGTGGAAAGAACCACACTAAACTTGGATCAAAAAATGAGAATTGGTAAAAAGGCTGCCAGTCTAGTGGAGGATGGGGAAAGCATCATTATCGACTCAGGGACGACTACTTTGCATATCGCGAGAAACCTAATTCACCGATCTGATATTACGGTAGTGACGAACGATATGAATGTTGCAGCAGAATTGCGGGATGCACCTCGAATTAAAGTGATCTTGACCGGTGGCGAACTGTATCCATCCAGTTATTTTCTGAACGGCATGTTCACGGATCATGCTCTGAGATCGCTGCATGTCGAAAAATCGTTTATGGGAATGACTGCATTGCATCCCCAATACGGTTTAATGCATCCGGATGCACAAGTGGTACCGGCTAAGCAAGAAATGATCCGTGCAGCTGGGGAAATTATTGTGGTTGCAGACGACAGCAAAATTGGAAAGCTTTCCTTACATACGGTGGCTCCAAATAGTGCCATCCATACGCTGATTACGGGAAAGGAAGCGTCAGAATATGACCTTCAGCCTTTTCGTGACTGCGGCATCAAAATCTACACGGTTTAAAAACCTAGTCACATTAAAGGTGGTGATGGCAAAGAGAAGATAAGCGTAAGGGAGACCAAAATATTCATAGTAAAAAGCAATACGGTATGGTCCAAAATGGTTAAACGGAGAAAAGTCGTTTTAACAGCATGCATTGCAGCAAAACTTGCGGGTTGTGGAAATGAGACAACGAACTAATGGTGAAAACATCCAATGATACATTAAGACATCAGATATTAAGTAAACGTTATTATTCTCTTTAAGTGTCACCATGTAATTATTCCAAAATAATCATTTTATAGGAGTGTAATCATGTTAAAAAAGTATTTTAAATTAGTAGTAGGATTAGTTGCTCTAACATTAGTTTTGACTGCATGTAATACATCTCAAACTAGCAACTCTGCTAAGAAGAGCCCAACCGTTATTGAGTATTGGTATCCAAACGCAGAAACACAAGGCGGAAAAACCGTTACGGAATTGATTAACAAGTTTAACGCATCCCAAGATAAAATTGTTGTTAAAGGCGTATATAACCAAGGTATGTATCAAGGTTTAATGAAAAACTTGCAATCTTCAGCTGCTGCAGGGAAGTCTCCAGCTTTGGTGCAAATTGGTTGGTCGTATAGAGAATACTTTTCTAATAATTTTAAATATGTAGAGCCTCAAACAATAATCAATAAATCCTATCCGAACGATAAAAACTTTTTAAAAGAAAAATACGCTACTAATATTTTAAATTTAGCGGTTAACAACAAAGGAGCTCAAGTAGGGCTACCTTATTCCCTAAGTGTTCCCGTTCTGTATTTAAACATGGATATTTTAAATAAAGCAGGTATCAATCCAGATGATTTGAAAACATGGGAAGCTGTTGCAAAGGCTTCAGAAAAAATAACGCAAGTTACTGGCAAAAAAGGTCTATACATTGCTGAAGCAGCAGATACTTGGAACGTTCAACAAATGATGGAAAGTAACGGTGCAAAAACTCTTACTAACGGTAAAGCATCATTTGATAGTAATGAGGGAATTGCAACATACAAATTTTATCAAGATTTAGTTAAAGGCGGCAGTGCCTTACACATTGGTGTTGACCAAGGTCAACAGGCATTTGTTTCTGGAGATGTAGGTATGGCTCACTTGACGATTGCACAAAGAAAAAATGTTACCCAAAATGCAAAATTTAAAGCAATTGCCGTTCCATCCCCAACATTTGAAGGAAAGACATTAAAAGTACCAGCAGGTGGTTCTTTCTTGGCAATTACAGCTGATAAAGAAGAAGAACAAAAAGCAGCTTGGGAATTTGAAAAATTCTTATACGAATCTGATAGTGTAGCTGCTTGGACACAAGGAACAGGATATCTTCCTGAAACAACAGATGCTACAAATAATAAAGACCTTGCAGCCTTAATTAAAGATGATAATATGTTTGGCGCAGCCTATTCAACTATAAGCAATCTTATTCCTTGGGCACCGTTCCCTGGAAATTCAGGTCTTCAAGCAGAGCAAATGCTTATTGATATGAGAGATCGTATTTTAGGCGGCGGAGATGTAAGTACGGAAATGAAGAAAACGCAAGATTCAATCAATGGATTAATCAAATAGGTTCTTGAATGGTAATAGGAAAATAGGTTACATACAGCTAATCTATTTTCCTATTTTAAAAATGTTAAGCATAATGCTGGAGGATAATATGTTAGTTAATTTTAAGAAGATACAATGGAAAACAATCTTGCTGTTATCACCTGCAATCGTGATTCTTAGCCTATTTGTACTTTGGCCGACTCTCTATACACTGTACTTAAGTTTCTTTGATTGGAATATGATAGCACCTACGAAGACCTTTGTTGGATTAGCCAATTATACTAGTGTTTTAACGGACCCCATTACCTATAAAATCTTGTTGAATACGTTTTGGTATATTGTTATTTTGTTACTTTTAAATTTTGTTGTTCCTTACATTTTTGCTTTCGTCCTTCATTTATTAATACGAAACTTTAAAAACTTCTTTAAGTCAGCCTACTTCCTTCCATCCTTTATATCGTTAGTGGTTGGATCCATTTTGGCAACTTGGATACTCAATCCTATTTCCGGTCCAGTTGCACGAATAGCGCAATCTATGGGTTTATCCATACCAAACTGGAGCCAAACGCAGGGGTTAGTAATTGTCGTAATTAGCTTCGTTGTGACTTGGAAAGTATTTGGATATAATTTCATAACCTTATATGCAGCAATTTCAGGTATTTCTAATGAAGTAATCGAAGCAGCAAAGCTTGATAATATTCCAAGCTGGAGAATTTTAAAAGATATTGTCATGCCAATGAGCGGTTCAACAGGTGTGTATATCCTCATTATGACAATCGTGACTGGCTTACAGTATGTGTATTCACCAGTCAGAGTAATGACTCAGGGGGGACCTGATTACGGAAGTTCAAACTTAATTTATCAGTCGTATCATCAGGCATTTGAAGTATATAGCACTGGGACTTCTGCAGCATTTTCCATGCTGACATTATGTTTGTTTGTACTGCTGCTGTTTCTAGAGTTTTGGTTTGTAGAAAGAGGGGTCCACTATGAAAATTGAGAATAGATTACCTTCCGTTATTTGGACAGGGATATTTGTAGTGGTCGTTATGATCTGGCTTATCCCCATTTTATTTGCATTGGGAACTTCGTTTCGCACTTTACAGGATGTATATAATAATGTGCTGGCTATATTTCCTTCTTCACCAACATTTGAAAACTACAGTCAATTATATCAGCAATTACCGTTATTCCAAATTATCTTGAATAACTTTACGATTGCGTCAACGGTAACGATTTTAAAATTAGTAACATCATTTTTAGCAGCCTATGCCTTTGTTTACTTTAGTTTTATAGGAAAGAAACCCCTGTATTTTTTATTAATTGCTACGATTTTTATTCCATTTACGGTAACGATGGTTCCTAACTATATCATGCTCTCAAAAGTTGGGTTAACGGATCATCTCTTAGGTGTGATTTTACCTCAAATTGCGGATGCGGCGGGTATATTTTTATTCACTCAAGTGATGAGATCCATTCCCTATTCGTTAATCGAATCTGCAATGCTTGATGAGATTGGTCATTATAGAATTATGAAAGATATTGTGTCACCACTCATAAGACCACAAATTACGTCAGTCGGAATTTGGTTTTTCGTGAATTCTTGGAATGAATTTGTTTGGTCATCATTGATTTTAAAATCAAAAGAAAGTTATACTTTACCGCTAGCACTACAGATGTTTATTAGCTCTGAAGGTGGTACGAATTTTGCGGTAGCCATGGCTGTGTCAGTGATTACCATGTCAATTCCACTATTACTTTATCTGATTTTCCAAAAATATATTATTGGAACATTTACTTCATCGGGAATTAAATAGGAGGAATAAAGAATGGCAAATATTAGGTTTGAAAATGTAAGAAAATCATACGGAGATAATGTGGTGATTGACAACTTGAATTTTGAAATTCATTCAGGTGAACGTCTCGTGTTGTTAGGTCCTTCAGGTTGTGGTAAATCAACCATTTTAAGAATGATTGCCGGTTTGGAAGATGTTACGGAAGGTGATCTTTATATGAGAAATGAGCGGGTAAATGATGTACCGTCTGGTAAGCGTAATGTTGGAATGGTTTTTCAAAATTACGCATTATATCCGCATATGACTGTAATAGAAAATATAACGTATGCTCTTAAAGTAAAGAAGCAGCCCAAAGATGAAATTGAAAAAAGACTGAATGCAGCAGCTGAATTTCTTCAATTAAAACCGTATTATGACAGAAAACCTAGTGAACTTTCAGGTGGACAAAGACAAAGGGTTGCCTTAGCAAGATCTGTTGTAAAGAATAGTGATTATTTTTTACTGGATGAACCACTTTCTAACTTAGATGCCCAATTGAGAATTTCAGCTCGTACAGCTCTTATGGATATTCATAATCAATATAAACAAACCATGGTTTATGTTACGCATGATCAAATTGAGGCGATGACGTTCGGAACCAGAATTGCCTTGTTAAATAAAGGGGTATTGCAAATGCTTGATACTCCAGAAAATGTGTACCATCGTCCAGCAAATATTTTCACTGCGAAATTTATTGGAAATCCGCCTGCAAATATTTTAGAAAATGTACAATATTCGAATGGAATTCTCCATATTGGAAAGCAGTCCTTTAATTTAAGTGAGGATTGGAAGCAGTATGTTGAAAATAGTTCTTCCCATACATTCGTTTTAGGCATCCGTCCTGAACATATTCAATTAGCAAAAACACCTATCGAAGGAAGTATCCGTGCAAAAGTAAAACATTCAGAAAACCAAGGAAGTAATTTTGCCATTCACTTAGATGTAGAAGGTGAAAATGTAATTGCAATCGAGGAGTTTAATGTTTTTAAAGATGGGGAAGAAGTGTTCGTCAATATAACGATGGATCAAATTCATTTCTTCGACAAAGAAACAGAAAACAATATTGGTTATCCGGACAGTATCATTTTGAAAAAGAAAGCTGCAAGTGGAATAGAATCTGACTATCAAACTGAAAAAATCTTAGTTACGAAATAGGGAGGACAGACATGAGTCAATTATCATTTATTCAATTATCCGATACACACTTTAGAAATAACTATCTCAATGATCCGCTGGAACAGATTTTTAATGGAGTTAAAAATCCAGCAGAAAATCTGGTTGCTATACTTCGAAATATAGATTTTGAAGAAATAGATTTTATTGCTATTACGGGCGATCTTGTCCATGATGGAAGCCCGGAAGACTATAAACATATAAAAGGGCTGGTGGAAGACAATATTCCGTTTGGTTTTCCGGTATTTTATTGTTTAGGAAATCATGATGATAAACAAAACTACTATCAAGGCTTTTTTAATATCCAAAATAAATCCGATTCATTAGATTATATGGAAGAGATAAATGGATACAGACTCATTTTCTTAGATACTTCCGTTGACGATTATCATGAGGGAGTGATAACAGATTCACAAGTAGACTGGTTAGAGGAAATTTTAAAAGAAAAATCAGAAGCTGGAACACTATTATTTATGCACCACCCATTAGTATGGAATGGTGTGAAAACAACAGAAGTGTCTGATCGATTATTTGATATTCTTAAAAACAGTGACGTGATTAGCATTCATAGTGGACATCTCCATTATGCAGGCATCAATCAAATTGGGAAAATACCGCAATTTTCAATTGAAAGTCTAGCGTTTGGTGTTCATAATTCAAAAGATATGGTGAATTATACAAGCCGAAATTCTTACAATTATTATTCCCTTCGTAACCAAGAAATCTTTTCACATCCTATTCATGTGAATCCTCTAGAGAAGATTATTTGGGCGCTGACTCATGCAGAAAATAAAAGATATAATGCTGAACATTATGGAAAATAACTATTCGCTTATTGGTAAGGAGAACCTATTATGTATCTAACAGACTATCACCATCACACTGATAATTCATTTGACTCTCAAGCAACTATGAAATCGGTATGTGAAGAAGCAATAAAGAAGGGGATTACTGAAATCTGCTTCACTGAACATTTCTCTGTCAATCCGAAGGCGGTAACCTATGGCCATATGGACTTTACACGATATTTCTCACAAATTGAAGAATACCAACATGTTTTCGAAGATCGTTTGAAAATTAAAGCAGGAATTGAATTATGCGAGCCTCATTTATTACAAGAAAAATATAAAGAACAATTAGAAGGGCTTCCACTAGATTTTATCCTTGGTTCTGTACACAATATTGAAAATCAAGATATTCGATCTTATATGATTGATAAAGAACCCGTACCGCTTTATCAAAGATATTTCGAAGAGATTTATCAATTGGCTTCCCATGCGAATATTGATGTAATGGCTCATTTTGATCTGATGAAACGATATGCGGTTGACGTGGATTATTTAGGTAAGTATGATTTTAATCGATTTAAAGAAATCGTAATCGAAATTCTAAGAAAAGCAATTAGCAGAAACATTGGGATAGAGATTAATACCTCCGGATTATCCAAAAGGGCTTTAAATGAGACACTACCCTCTATGAAAGTATTAAAACTCTATAAAGAGCTAGGCGGAGAGATTTTGACGATTGGTTCAGATTCTCATAAAGCTGCTACAGTAGGGTCACATTTGGAAGTAGCTTTAGATATGGCTAAAGAGGCAGGTTTCCAATATATTTACACCTTTACTAGAAGAGTACCTAAACCTATAAAAATAGATTTGTTTTCAAGTAGTACGAAACAATCCAAATAAAGAAGAGCGCGCATAACCGGAATGGATACTATAAGGAGAATACAAAAATGAAATTAGTTCTAATGGGAGATTTCCATTATTCGCGGATGGAAAGTGGTACTGAAGAAATGCATAAGGTAAGCGAAGAAGCCTACTCCGTTATGATAGATACATTTTTGAAAATGGATGCGGACTTCCATATTTCTATAGGGGATCTGACTCACGAGGGCCATCCTGAGGAGTTTGACTATTTGTTTAGTCGAATCAGAACCAGTGATCGTCATTTTATCCACGTACTCGGCAACCATGATACTTTATCTATTCCTAAAACCGACATCCTGACAATGACCGGGCAGCAGCGCTACCAGGCCATCGATACGGAAGAGGCCAAACTGATTTTTCTCGATACGACGAAAGAAATGAATCGTGCTGACTGGGGCGGAGAAATCGATCCCGACCAGCTGGAGTGGTTACAATCCCAGCTTGAAACATCGGGGGACAAACCGGTCTTTGTTTTCGCCCATCATCCTATCTACGGTACGACTGCACGTTCTACTATCGATAAATTATCGATCCACCCGAAATTTGGAAATATTTTGGATAAAAAGAAAGGTTCCGGATTCTACTTCTGCGGTCACAATCATGTGAACTCCATCGTTTGGCAAGATGGATGGCACTATATTCAAACTGCTGCATGCCTGGATATTCCAGCGTTCCGAGTAGTAGAACTCAAGGACGGGAAGGTTACGATCAAGCTTATTCCGATTGATGATGTAGCACTTTCAGATCATATCGCTCATTTTAACACAGTGATACCAGGATTCGAACCGATGGAGAAAGCAAACGGAGAAGAAGCAGATCGGAATTTGGCGGTTGACATTATGGAGTCAGTGAAATAAGCAATGCTGGTCTTTAAAATACCGTATCAACAAAAATAAGAGTCTTGTACGACTGTACAGGACTCTTACTACCTAGAAAACCACATAATCTTATATCAAACTTTATAGACTTAATAACCAACCTCAACCGATGCAACAACGATGTACATCATATCATTTTTATCTCCCTTTTCCTCCAAGAGAATCCCGCTCGTTGTCAACATTCCCCCATCCATAACTTCCACCGTTACGATTCCAAATGGTAACGTTTTTTTAACAGCATCCATATCAAGTTTCTCTTTATCACAAGGAACTGCTAATTTTACATTGACTCTCATATTATCTCGGTTGTTGTCAGGCAGTACAGACCGAATACCAGGCATAGAATTATAGTGAATCGCATTTTTTATAGCTCGAATGGCTGCAGTCGTAATATTTTGACCATGAACATCGATGCCCATTCCTGTTTCAATAAACATGATTTTTTCCATAATTGGTTTACTTCCTTTCATTCTTTTTCAATTTTATTTTACACTTTTCGTTTTTTCTTTGCATTTGCAATGTTTGAAGTCCTAAAAGAGATTAATCATCATAACGTATACGATCTTTACCTTCAATGATTAACTCAAGTTCTGTATAAAAGTTAAGTTCAAGCGGTGCAGGCAAGCGCTCCGCAATTTCTTTTATTTCAGTCAAATTTTCTGCTTCTTCGATTGTAGCTGGCGGTTGTTCTAAATGTTGATACCAAGCCTTTAGTTCATCAATGAACTCATAAAAATGCATCTCAAATCGTTCGGCACTATCTTCACTTTCATCTTCTGAGGCTTTCGCCATCATCTCCCAATCTTCAAGAGCAACTTCCAATTTTCTCTTCACATCTTGTATCACATAATCACCCCTTGGTTTTGGTATCATTATACTGCGTGTAGGGACAAATTGGGAAATGGGTCCGACAAACAATCTTCAATACACACAATTTCCAAATAGAATTGGCTAACCATATTGTGGAATCCGAGCAAAAATAGGCGAGACCGGGGCAAATTGAGAAATCGGTAATAAATGACGGGAGAAACCGTTGCGAGTAGGGAATTGTTTTTTGTGAAAGAGGGACGGTAGAGGAGTTAGTAGTTGGATTGATGACCGTGGAAGAGGGTATTTAGTGAGAGCGGTAATTAATGGGTATGATTGATGCCCAGGAAGCTGGATTTTCAGTGAAAGTGGGAAGCAAATGACCCGATTGATGCCCGCTAAAGCGGATTTTCTTAAAAGGCGGGAACCAAATGACCTGATTGGTGCCCGTCAAAGCAGATTTTCTCCAAAAGCGGTAACCAATCCCTACATATTTCATTTTCTTCTGGCTCATTTTTCGTTACAATTAAGATAATCATAAGTATTCCTCTTATGAGACTAGCAAAGTTATTCGCAAACACTTTGGCTTGAGAAAGGAGAATCCTCCATGATTCGAAATCTCTATTACTATCTTGTTTTGTTTGCCACGTTGATGATGTCAATTGGCGGAAGCGTTGGGGTATTCATGTCTGTAGCTGACTATGTGTCACCTAGCTCGTATTATCAATCCTTTTCTGACTATAAAATGATGCAAACGAAGGACCCGTCGAATCAAACAACCGTGACCGATGACCAGCTTAAAAAATCTTACGATGAATTAGTCGTAGCTGAAAAACAGCGAATCAAGGACAACGCACTTAACGGAATTATTAAAAGCGTAGGCTGGATTGTAATTCCGCTTCCTATCTTTTTCTATTTTCAGCGTCAAATCAAAAGAAAAGAACAATAGGCGCTGAAATAAACTGTGGCCACTGAAAAGCATTACTTTTCAGTGGCTTTATTTAATTGTGCTCGCTCGAAGGAAAAAAGGAGGCGAGCGGTAACAAAAGAGTTCGGATTGTACCCGCTCAGTGGGAAAAAGGCTAGGAGCGGTAACAAAAGAGTACGAATTATGCCCTCTTGGTGGAAAAAAGGCTGGGTGTGGTAAAAAAAGGGTTCGAATTGTGCCCGAACTTGGGAAAAAAGAATGGAAGTGGTAAAAAAGGGGTTCGAATTGTGCCCGAACTCGGGAAAAAAGAATATGAGTGGTAACAAAAGAGTTCAGATTATACCCGCTCACAGATGCGTAATTGTGAGGAAATCATGAACGAGTGGCCAAACTAATATCCTAAAGCTTAAAGCTAGTTGTCTCTATTGCTTATTTTCTATATGCTAAAGATAGAATCATACTTTATTAGCTATGGTTTTTTTGAACATTCAATGTAACAAAAAAGAAGCTAAAAGAAAGCGGTGATGAAGATGAAAATCGAATACAAAAAGAACTACAAGGAATTGTATCTACCCAAACAAACACCGTCTATCATCGAAATTCCAGCGATTCCTTATATTATGATTGATGGAAAAGGAAACCCGAATGGTGAGGAGTTCGCTCTTGTCGTTGCTGCTTTATACAGTCTCAGCTACGCAATAAAAATGTCGTACAAACAGGAAATCGTCCCAGAGGGCTATTATGAATATACGGTTTTTCCTCTCGAAGGGATATGGGACTTGTTTGACAAGGACAAGCCGTTAACGGATAAAAATAACTTTAAATATACGCTCATGATGCGCCAACCTGATTTTCTAACACCAGAAATGTTCGAAGCATTTCTTGAACAGACAAAAAGGAAAAAGTCAAATCTTTATTTAGATAGTGCTAGATTTGAAATCTTGGAAGAGGGACTATGCTGCCAAATGATGCACATTGGAAGCTATGATGACGAACCGGCTAGCTTCGAAAAGATGGAAGCCTACTGCGAAAACAATGGATACAAACGAATCTATAAAATACACAAGGAAATCTATCTCTCCGACCCCCGTAGAGTAGCAGTAGAAAAATTGAAAACGGTGCTTCGGTTTAAGGTGGCGCGGGAGTAACAAAAAAAGATGTGCCAGCCGTATTGTGTTTTCTTGATACTTTCATATAAACAAATATTTATACGAATGATTTAATAGAATGAAGAGGCGCTAAAAATGAAAAGAAATTTTTAACTCAACAAAATTAGAAAATTCATATTATTGTCAAACAATGTTAAGAAAACGTTTACATAATTAACTCCTAATACTAGTATAATTTAAATATAAAAAGAGAGGTGGATGTACATATGAATATTACAACAATTATTGAATTAGAAAATAAAGAAGTAGAAGAACTTTTAGGAGCAAGAATGCAGTTTGTGGAAGAATATATTCAAGATAATATCGTAAGCGCATGCGTGGAAGGGTTTGTTGATGAAAAAACAAATGAGTTAATTAGTATTGACGATGCAGTTGAAAAATTATTTGCAGAACTTCAAAGCAAGAAGATTGTTTCAGCAAATGTGGAAGATTTCTCTTGCAAGTTACCTTCTTGTGAACGTGTTAAGAAGTTAGGTGAAGGAAAATTTGAACCTGAAAAGGTTGTAATTTCTTACGTTGAAGAGAAATAATTAGCAGCAATTAGGCTTGGCTATAATTGTGAACTGATTCACATTTTAGATGTAGACATAGGCAACCTGTCCTCTATTCTTAGGGGGGCAGGTTGTTTACTTTTGTTTGAATAAGCTTTTTATAATAGTAGTGAGTTTCATATCTAGTGGCTCTGTTTATCAGTAAAAAAGTAAGCGTATTCCCTCTAAAGTGCTACAATATCCATATACCATCCAATTATTCAACTAGGGAGCGATTCAAATTGAAACAAGTTACAGAACAAATTCTAAAATTCCGCGATGATCGCGATTGGAAACAATACCATACGGAAAAGGATTTAGCTATTTCGATTGCACTTGAAGCGAGTGAACTGCTTGAAAACTTTCAGTGGAAAACGAGTGAGCAAGCTGTGTCCGAAACGAAGCAAAATATGAAAGAGGAAATGGCTGATATTTTCATCTATCTCATTCAGCTCGTCGATAAGCTAGGTATTGATCTAGAAGAGGAAGTCTATAAAAAACTCGAAAAGAATGCAATCAAATATCCAGTTCCGGGAAAGTGAGCGATGCGGTAGATGATTATCTATAATGAACCTTCTTCGCATTTTTTGGAGCATATCTATGAAAATCAGATTGAGTATGTTTTGCAAGAAAATGTGTTAGCGAAAATGAATAAGGTTGTTTCTCCTAGTGAAATCCGGTCCTGGAAGCGTTCTTTGCCGCAGATGGCAAGAGTGCTACGCGATGCGAATGTAAAAGAGGATACGCATGTTTTGCTAGAGTACAAGCTACCCTCTACGGAGAAACGAATCGATTTTTTTGTTGTAGGGGAGGATGAAAAAGGAACGAAGAATGCGATTATTGTAGAATTGAAGCAGTGGGAGAAGGCGAAGGTGGCAAAGGGAGACGGTATTGTCCAGACTTTTTTGGCAAAGCGTGAGCGGGAGACAGTGCATCCGTCTTATCAAGCCTCTTCGTACAAACGCCACCTGCAAAACTTTAATGAATCATTATATGAGGATGCGCCTATTCAGCTCCATTCGTGTGCGTATTTACATAACTACATCCAGGCGAAGCAAAACGAGCCACTGTTAGATACACGGTATCAAGCCTATGTCGAGGAATCGCCGCTTTACTTTCAGTTTGATGATCGCTTGCTGGCGCAGTCGATTCATGCGCTTGTGGAGAAGGGGAACGGGAAGGAAATTGCCGAGTCGATTGAAAATGGGAAAATTCGTCCTTCTAAAAAACTAGTAGAAACAGTTGGCTCCCTGATTGATGGCAATGAGGAGTTCGTGCTGTTAGATGAACAAAAGGTGGCTTATGAAAAGGTTGTTACATTATATAATCAAGCTCGTCAACAAACGGATGGAAAGCATGTTATTTTGATTAAAGGCGGGCCAGGTACAGGAAAATCTGTCATTGGGCTGAATCTTATGAGCTATATGCTTCGAACGGAGGCAAATGTGGAGTATATTACTCCAAATCAAGCCTTTCGCGAGGTCCTTCGGAAGAAGCTAATTGGTTCCTCTGGTCATGTAGAAGTAAGGGATCTGTTCAAAGGATCGGCGTCTTATGTCGACACGCCGGACCAATATTTTGACGTACTTATGTGTGACGAAGCGCATCGCTTGAAAGAGCATGGTCATATGAAAAAGAAAATCGAAGGCGAAAATCAAGCAACGCAGATCATTCGTTCCTCGCGCATTAGCGTCTTTTTTATCGATGACTTTCAAAAAATCTCGAAAAAAGATATTGGTAGTGTGAACCTGCTCCAAAGAGAAGCGAAGAAGCAGGGTGCAGACGTACATATCGTAGAACTAGCTTCGCAGTACCGCTGCTCTGGATCGGGAAATTATATTTCGTGGCTCGATAGTCTGTTTCAAGGGGACGGGGAAGTAAAACTAGAAGGTGACTTTGATTTTAAAGTCGTGCCAAGTCCGCAAATTTTGCAAGATGAAATTGTCAATAAACGCGCTGGTAGACTGTTGGCAGGCTACGCATGGGATTGGACGAAAGATTCTGTGGATGGCAAGCTTGCACTTGACGTAGTTATCGAGGAGCATCAATTTGCGCTGCCTTGGAACGATGCAAGACGAATCGATTGGGCGATTCATCCCGATTGTGCCAATCAAGTTGGCTGCATTCACACCGTTCAAGGACTTGAAATGGACTATGTCGGCGTCATTATCGGTAAGGATCTCGGGTATGATCCGGAAACGAAGTCGCTGATTGTTCGCAGAGATGAGTTTAAAGACAAAGGCGCGAAACCTCGAAAGGGACAGGACGAACTGCTGGCGGATTTGGTTCGGAATACGTACAAGACACTCATGACCCGTGGAATGAAAGGGTGTTATGTGTATTGCTGTGATGAGGGATTGGCGGGGTATATGTTAGAAAAAGTGAATTCTTACTGCGACTGATACTATGCTTCAATACTATGTGTATCCATTTTTGTATATTCGACAAAATACAACAAACCCTCATCCAATCCTCATTTAAAATATCAATATATTCAAAAAATAAAACGATTGGGTGATTAACATGGGAAATCTATTTTCGGATATTTTAGGTGGTCAAAAGAAAATACTAAAAGATAAATATATCAATGTACCAATCACCGATACTATGCTTTTGAAACTAATGAACCAGAAACCAATCGAAGGCATTAGCGATTTAGCAGTGAGCTTCGGTGAGGAAACCATTGTTATTAGCGGAAAGGCGAAGAAAATGCTCGTGACAATTCCGTTTCAGGTCGAGCTTAAACCGGTTCATGCAGAAGATCGCAACGTATATTTTGCTGTGGTGGATATGAAGCCTTTAAATCAAGGCTGGATTAAGAAAGTAGCCTTTAACATCCCGCCGACCCTTACGTATGAAGAGGAGAAGGTCTGTATGGATTTAAATTCAATCGATATCGTCAAAAAGGTTCTATTTGGTAAGATTAAGCATATGGAAGTGAAGGAAAATAAGCTGTATGTAGGGATTGGGATTTAACAGGAGCAGGTATTAATTAAGGCCACTGAAAACGTACTATGTTTCAGTGACCTTATTTATGTGGGAGGAAGAAAATGGATTAAACAGAATAAGTATTGGATCATAATGGCTGGATTTTTGATCATATACTAAGGATATTCACGCATATCTCGCTTCTTTATCGCGAAATATAGGATTCTTCTTACGTATAATCATCTATCTAGTCCATAGCTCTTTTTTTCTATGGAAAACGGTGCTAGACATATTATTTATATTTTTCACTGTGTAAATAGTAGAAAAGTATTGCATTTTATTCAAATTCAAGTTAATATACCTATCAGGGTATAATTTTGGCAAAAAGTGACTGCTAATTATCTTTCCCTTTCATAGATGAAGCATATGAATATTTCCCCCGAAGATTTTACTAAACATTACAAATGAAGAATGAAAAAATGATCAATGGAGGTTATTTCATGAAGGTAGCTATTATTGCCGCAAATGGCGGTATGTTTGACGCGTACAAAGTATTTAATATTGCAACGGCTGCAGCAGCGACGAATGGAGAGGTGAAAATTTTCTTTACCTTTGAAGGGTTACAACTCATTCATAAAGAAGGGCTTCATCATTTGCCAATACCAGCTGGCAAAGAGCAAATTCAAGAAGGCTTTCAAAAAGCAAATGTACCATCTATTGCTGAGCTTATTGAGATGGCCCAGGATTTAGGAGTTACATTTATTGCATGTCAGATGACTATGGATGTTATGGGTCTAACGAAGGAAGATTTCGTAGAAGGTACAGAAGTAGGGGGAGCTGTTACGTTCCTAGACTTTGCAAAGGATGCAGATGTTTCTTTATCTTTCTAAGAAACAGTTTGCAGCATAGAAAAAATAGCTTTAAAGAGTGATTTATATGTGAAATGGATACATTTCGCCGTTTGTATACCCCTATTGGTATACAAACGGCATCTAGTATTAGTAAATATATAAGATACAAGGGAGAGTCTTGCATGATTAAAACAGACGTCTTGTTAGATGCAAAAGGTTTATCTTGTCCGATGCCTATCGTAAAAACTAAGAAAGCGATCGATGCAATGATGCCTGGGCAAGTAATTGAAGTGCAAGCTACGGATCATGGTTCCAAAGCAGATCTAATCGCTTGGGCAGCTAACACTGGTCATCAATACATTGGATTAGTGGAAGATGGAGATGTGTTAAAGCATTATTTGCGAAAGGCAAGTGCTGGTAGCGAAAAAGAGGAAGAAACGTATCCGCATGTGATTACGAATGAGCAATTGGAAAGTAAGCTAGAAGAAAATTCCTTTCTCTTAGATGTCAGAGAGCCTGCAGAGTTTGCTTTTGGTCATATTCCTGGCGCTAAGTCGATTCCATTTGGTGTTTTAGAAGAGAAAATGGAAGAGCTTCCGAAGGATTGTAGCATGTATATTATTTGCCGTACGGGGAGAAGAAGTGACTTAGCTGCGCAGCTTCTTTCTAAAAATGGTTTTTCGGATGTTGTAAACGTCATACCTGGGATGTCAATGTGGTCAGGTAAGCTAGAAAAAAGTACAGAAGAATAAAGGGAAGTCGCCATCAGCTGTACAAAGCTGATGGATATTTATACGAAAAATTATACCGTAGGGGGTACTTGATCAATGATAGAAGTAACTTCTGCTGAAATCGTGGAGAAGCTTTTGGAAAAAGAAGACCTTTTCATTTTAGATGTTCGGAATGAAAGTGATTATAACGATTGGAAAATTGAAGGCGAAAACGTAACTTCAATTAATATGCCGTATTTTGATTTACTTGATGGGGTAGAGCCTGTATTAGACAAATTGCCAAAGAACCGCGGTGTGCTAGTTGTTTGTGCAAAAGAAGGTTCATCGAAATTTGTTGCAGAGATGCTAGAGGAAGCAAATGTGCCGAATGTGTCGTATTTACAGGGCGGAATGAAGACTTGGAGTGAATATTTGTACCAAGCAAAGGTATATGAAGATGAAGCTGTGAAAGTATATCAATTTGTCCGGGTAGGAAAAGGCTGTCTTTCCTACATGATTTTGTCAGGAAAAGAATCTTTGGTTGTCGATGCTTCTCGTTTTGTAGAGGCTTACGAACAGGTGGCGAAGCAAGAGGGTGTAGCAATTTCACACATCGTAGATTCGCATCTTCATGCTGATCATATCTCTGGTGGCTATACACTCGCGCAAAGTACTGGCGCATCCTACTATTTAATGAAGAGTGAAGGTGCGACGATTTCCTTCCTACCACTCGAGGACTATAGCAAGATTAACTTTGCAAATGTAAGTCTAGAAGTGTTAGCTGTGAAAACGCCTGGACATACCCCTGGTAGTGTTTCATTCCTTATGAACGATAAGCTATTGTTCTCTGGAGATACGATTTTCGTCGGAGGATTAGGACGCCCAGACCTAGGTGGAAAGGTAGCTGAATGGGCTGCAGATTTATACGAGACTGTGTATGAGAAAGTAGCGGGAATTGCGGATGATGTTATCGTTCTTCCTAGTCACTATGCAAACCTAGATGATGAAATAAATGGTGCAGGCTACATCGGGGATACACTTGGAAACATTCGGAATCGTAATGAAATGATGCAAAATAAAGGGAAAGCAGATTTTATTGAGCAAGTGGTTCAAAATGCAAATACAAATACTCCTCCTAACTTCGAGGAAATTGTAGCCATTAATCGTGGGGAGCTTGCGGTATCTGTAGAAAAACAACAAGAGCTAGAGATTGGGCCAAATCGCTGTGCTCTTCATCATTCGTAAAGAATTGGAAATGAGGGATAATATATGAATTCGGATAAATTACTGGATGTAAAGGGTCTGTCTTGTCCTATGCCTATTGTGAAAACGAAAAAGACGATTGATGTAATGGAGCAAGGTCAAGTTCTTGAAGTTCATGCCACTGATAAAGGTGCTAAAAAGGACTTAGCAGCATGGACCAAAGCAACAGGCCATGAACTACTTCATCAAGAAGATGATGAAGAGGTATTAAAGTTTTGGATTCAAAAGGCGTAATTCGTTTATACATCGATTTACTAGCAGTGGTGTAAACAATCTCACTGCTAGTAATTTTTGAGGATCTATTTTCACATCACAGGGGGAAAGTAAATTGAGTATCGGTTTCGTACTCCTTATTTTTGTGCTTGGATTTGTCGGTTCCTTTTTGTCAGGGATGCTAGGAATTGGGGGCGCCATTATTAATTTCCCAATTTTATTATATGTTCCGGCACTGCTTGGCTTTTCATCCTTTTCTGCTCATGAAGTAGCAGGCATTGTAGCCGTTCAAGTATTCTTCTCCACGTTAAGTGGTGCATGGTACTATCGGAAAAGTGAATATGTAAATAAAGCTCTTGTCTTATATATGGGAAGTAGTATTTTAATTGGAAGCTATATTGGGAGTTATGGTTCAAAATTGATTAGTGAAGCACAAATCAATATATTGTACGCTGTATTAGCAACAATTGCTGCCATTATGATGTTTGTTCCAAGAAAAGGATTAGATGATGTGTCGCTTCAAAAAGTGACCTTTAATCGTTGGATTGCTGTGATTTCATCCTTTATTGTAGGAAGCGTTTCCGGGATTGTCGGTGCAGGCGGAGCCTTTATCCTTGTACCCATTATGCTTGTTATATTAAAGGTGCCGACACGGATGACGATTGCTTCTTCCCTTGTTATTACGTTCATATCGAGCATTGGGGCAACGACAGGTAAATTAATGACGGGTCAGATTGTATGGATTCCGGCTGCTATTATGGTAATCGCTAGTATACTAGCCTCTCCGCTTGGGGCAAAAATGAGCAAAAAAGTTTCGGCTAAAATGCTACAAGGTATTTTAGCAGCATTAATTTTGGCAACGTCCTTGAAGATTTGGATTGGTATGTTGTGATTTTGCCAGATTAGGATGGTCGTTGTAAAGACCTTTACGATAAAAAAGGTATAATTTTCTCATGCCTATTGAGAAAATTATACTTTTTTTTTAGAGAATTTCCGAATCGTATAGTTTTCAAAGCGGGAACCTAGCTTTACAAGGTAAGAGAGGAATTGTGTCCGCCAAGAGTTGCTGAATCGGAACACTTCAATAACTATCGGCAGATTCAAAATAAATTCATACGATCTTCAAAAGGATTATGGCTCATTCCATAGAACTACATACTACATATCAGAAAGGGGGAGAACAAGCTGCTCGCATCCTTATTAACGCATGCTACCTATCCAGTCGTCTTAACAGGTGCAGGTATGAGCACGGAATCAGGTCTTCCTGATTTTCGTTCGAGCCAAAATGCACTTTGGAAAAATCGAAATCCGTTAGAATTTGCATCTGTGCAGGCGATGCAAAACAATCGGCCTGAGTTTATTGCTTTTTATCGTAGTCGTATCAAAGCGCTTCGTGAAGTTCGTCCTCATCAGGGATATGAGATTCTTTCAAACTGGATACATAGCGGACGTGTGAAAGCGATTATTACGCAAAATGTGGATGGGTTTCATTCTCTATCAGGTTCCGGGCATGTTGCTGAGTTGCATGGTACGCTTCGTACCTGTCACTGTCACAGCTGCGGGAAAGTATATACGAGTAATCGGTTTACTGATTCAGAGGATTTAATTTGTGAATGCGGTGGCTTTGTTCGTCCTTCGGTTGTTTTATTTGGCGAGAATCTTCCTGAGGAGGCATTGTCTTTTGCAGAAGAGGAAAGCAGGAAAGCCGATTTGTTTCTTGTTTTTGGCACCTCTTTGGAGGTAAGTCCTGCCAATCTCTTTCCGCAAATTGCTAAGCGAAACGGGGCTTCGTTAGTCATTGTGAACCGTGAGCCTACACCACTCGATGCAATTGCCGATTTTGTCATTCAGGACCGGAATATCGGGGATGTTCTTCGCGAGGTAAAGCAGAATTTGTCTTTTTGAAAGAGGGTATCTTACTTTGTTTACCCTCTTTTTTTTGTGTCCTTTTTCCTTTCTACATAAACTGATAGAATAAAAGAAAAACCAAGATAGGATATTCAGGGGGAAAATAGATTGCAAAAGAGAAAGTCGTATTCGGCGTATCGTAAATTCGTGTTGACAGGAGGAGCCTTGCTGCTTATAGGGTTACCGGTTCAAGCAGCAGACAATCCTCCTATAACAAGCGTACAGGAAAACCAAATTGTTGCGTGGACGAGCGGGAATGGCATTTGGTCTCTGCCGTATGGATTATCAGGTGCTAGCTATGTTGGCCAGACGATTGATTATGCCGGACAAGAGGTTCAGCTTGTTCAGAAAATGACGGTGGGCACTGTGCTTTGGTATCAGTTTAGTATAAATGGGAAGGTGGTTGGCTGGCTCGATAGCCGGGCACTTAGCCAGGTAACAAATTTTGAAACTATGAATCAGGCAGAGGTAATGGGGGCGACGAATGGAAATGGCATTTGGTCGGTTCCATACGGCGTGCCGGGGGCGAATTATGTAGGATTAACGGATTTGTATGCATACCGAGATATTCAAGTTATCGAAAGTGCGATGATTGGAACCGTTCAGTGGTATAAGGTTAGCGTAGATGGACAGGTGATTGGCTGGGTGGATATGGCGGCATTAGTGCAAGCCGGTGAAGTAAAGGCGGTTAATTTTTCAATTGTGATGGGAAGTACACAAGGTAATGGAATCTGGTCAACACCGTACGGAGTGGTAGGCGCTCAGTATGTAGGAAGTACAAATGACTATGCCTATCAAACGGTTCAGGTAACCAAAACGGTAACAAGAGGAAATGTAACTTGGTATGAAATAACGAAGGACGGCAAGTCGATTGGCTGGGTGGATGGTCAGCGGGCAGTAACCGACTTAACAAATGTGAAGGATGAAAATCGTTCTGCTGTCATCGGTATGTCGACAAAAGGGGACGGAATTTGGAGTGCACCGTACGGCGAATATGGTGCGAGCTGGGTTGATGTAACAAATCGTTACAGTTATCAAAACGTGCAGATCGTGCAAAGTGCGATGAAGGACGGAGTAACTTGGGATAAAATCATGGTAGGAGGACACGTTTTAGGCTGGGTTGATGCCAATGTATTTTCTAATTCCGTGACGAATATGCAAAATGAAAATAAATCGGTACTCATTGGCAATGGAAATGGAAATGGTGTGTGGAGTGCTCCGTACGGGGAAATAGGAGCATCCTATGTTGGTTCTGCAAGCAATTATGAAAATCGCCTGCTGCAAGTGGTTCGGAGCTTAGACGTAAATGGGGTACATTGGCTTTTCTTTCAAGTCGATGGTCATGACGAAGGCTGGATTGATGAAAGAGCAATTTCTACAGCAACGGACGTTCATAGTATGAGTCAGGTCGCACATGTGTCTGCTGCTTCGGGGAATGCAGCTTGGTCGAAGCCATACGGAATGGCGAATGCTTCTTACGTTGGCGCAGCTAGTGATTTTGCAAATAAAGATTTAACGTTGCTTCTTTCTGCCACGTATAACGGGGTAACCTGGTATCAATTTGCACAGGGTGGCCGCACAGGCTGGCTTGATAGCAGAGTGATTAGTTTTGGCGGCGTAACGATTGCCGATCAATTGCAAACCATTGGTGACAATGGGCAGCTTATTCTAGTTACGGCATCTGGCTACGGTACAAATATAGCGCGCATCCGTACATTTGAACGCGACGGAAAAGGATGGAAGCCACTTCTTGATATTTCCGGCCACATTGGCCGCGACGGCTTTGCACCGCAAATGAGTGAATATGTCGTGGAGTCGCCAAGAGGAAAGTATTCCATTGGCACTGCATTTGGCCGCTACGGAAATCCAGGTACAAAATTGCCATTCCGTCAAATCACATCAGATGACGTTTGGGTTGATGATTCCAATAGCTCCCTCTATAACACATGGCAATCACGAAGTGCAACAGGTGGACAGTGGAGCAGTGCCGAAAATATGGATATTCCTGCTTACAACTACGGATTTGTAATCAACTATAATACAAGCAGAACCCCCGGAGCAGGAAGCGCAATCTTCTTCCATGTCTCTAGTATGTACACGAATGGCTGCACGGCTACGGATCAAAATGATGTGATTTCGATCTTGCAGTGGCTCGATCCTGCGAAGAATCCGGTTATTATTCAAACGCCGGACGGGGAGATTGGAAATTATTAAAGAAAGCGAAATGTGGCCACTGAGCATCATTCAGCGGCCTTTCGCTTACTTCGACTGATGTTTCTCAAGCATTTGTTGTAAATATTCTTCGGACTTTCCTTTTGGAATACTCAGGCTATCCCAATCTCCGCCTTTTATTTGTTTCCCGATATAAACGATTTGCCCGACATGGTAAGCGTAATGAGCGATTTGTATTTCAATCGCTTCTATTACAGGGTGTTTTTCACCGCGAATGGTCACATTCCTCATTAAATCGATTTCTTCTAAATGATTTAATGTTTCAAAAAGAGTGTTCCACCCTTTTTCTAAAATAGTAGTCAATTCCGATTTCGATTTGATCGTATCGACAAATTCTTCCTCGCGATTCCGGTTTGGTTTCTCGCCATCTGCGTGTAAGAAATCGGTCCATCTTGAGATCATATTGCCACTTACATGCTTGACAATCGCAGCAATGCTATTTGATTCCTTATTCGCTCTCCAGTGAATATCCTCTTCTGATACTTGCGCAATTGCCTTATCTCCTAACTCTTTTACACTTGCAAATCTATCTTTCACAATTCGTAAATACTCTGTTTCCATCTTCATCGAATCCACTCCTTTTCAATATACGTTTATTTTCATCATAATGTACGCTGCTCTTGGTAGGCAATAACTGGACCTTAAAAATGGTTGATTTATCCATAGAAACAACGTATGATTGAAAACAAATAAAACTACTGTGAATACATGGGTATATGAAAATGAATCAGATTTTTTTGAAAATTCAATAGGTATAAGGAGATTTTTATTATGACAGAAAACCAAAAAAATTCCCATCGTTTTGATACAATCGCCCTACACGGCGGTCAGCCTGTGGATCCGTTCACACGTTCGAGAGCGGTGCCGATCTATCAAACTACCTCGTATTTGTTTGAGGATACCGACCACGCGGCAGATTTATTTAAATTATCCGGCGAAGGATACATTTATTCCCGAAATGCGAATCCGACAATCGATGTGCTAGAAAAACGACTTGCTGGACTAGAAGGTGGTACGAGTGCGTTTGCAGTATCATCTGGTCAAGCTGCAATTGCGATTGCCATTTTGACACTTGCGAAGGCTGGGGATGAAGTTGTTACAACAAGCGCGTTGTACGGCGGTACATATGTGTTATTTGCCAAAACATTCAAGCGTTTTGGTGTGAACGTTCGGTTTGTTGATGGAAGAGATCTTGCTGCGATTGAAGATGCGATTACGGATAAGACGAAGGCAGTATATACGGAAACCATCGGAAATCCGAGTTTGCAAATTGCCGATATACGCGAGTTAAGTGAGATTGCCCATAGTCATAATATTCCGCTCGTAGTGGATAATACATTTGCCTCGCCATATTTGGCACGACCTTTTGAACACGGAGCAGATATCGTCGTGCATTCGATCACGAAGTTTGTCGGGGGGCACGGTACGTCCATTGGCGGTGCCATTATCGATTCCGGAACGTTCCCGTGGGATAACGGAACGTTTCCTGAGTTTACAGAACCAAACCCGAATATTGGAAATCGTTCGTTTTTGGAAGCGGGAAAAGATAAAGCGTTTATTACAAAGGCACGCTTTGAGCTTGGGCATGATTTAGGGGCATCCCTGTCGCCATTTAACGGTTGGCTCTTTATTCAAGGACTTGAATCGCTTCCTGTCCGCGTGAAGCAGCATGTCTCTAATAGCTTGCAAGTAGCAGAATTTTTAGAGCAACATGAACAGGTGGAATGGGTCAATTACCCGAGCCTACCAAGTGATTCGCAATATGATCTTGCTAAGCAGTACTTGCCTAAAGGAGCCGGATCCATCTTTAGCTTTGGCATTAAAGGGGGACTTGAGGCAGCCAAAACGTTTATTAATTCAGTTAAACTTCTGTCCCATGTTGCCAACGTAGGGGATTCCAAAACGTTGGTTATTCATCCAGCAAGCACATCTCACGCTAGATTGTCTTCCAAAGAGCAAATCTCAAGCGGCGTCTTTCCAGAGCTTGTTCGAATTTCCGTCGGGTTAGAGGATATTGAAGACATTCTTGCAGATATCGAGCAAGCACTAACTGTAGCAAGAAAGCTTGTTTCTAGCAAATAAAAAGCATGAACAATTGAAATATTCGAAAAATTCATTGTGAACTTTTTAAAACAATGATACAATACATTTAATTCCTATTAATCAAATAAAATTAGTTTAATATTTTGTTTCTTATCAAGAGAGGTTGAGGGACCGGCCCTTTGACGCCTCGGCAACCAGTATTAATATTTTTTATTATTACCACGGTGCTAATTCCTGCAAGTTATGATGATAACTTGGAAGATAAGAAGAAGAGCTGTATACTCACAACCTTCTTCTTTTGGAGAAGGTTTTTCTGTTTGACTAGCGTACTTCTGGAGATATATTGTTTTAATTCAGTGTTTTTATATATGTATACTTATATATTTGTAAGAAGTGCATAAAAGGGGGACAACATGCGATGAGTAGTGAATATGTAATCCGAAATGATCGCGATGCAAAACTTGTGGAACATGCCGATCGAATTGCAAAGGAAATCGCGAAAACGGCTGCTAAATATGATGAAACGGGCGAATTTCCATTTGAACATTTTGAAATTTTACAAAAAGAGGGATTTTTGAATTTTACCATTCCTAAGGAATATGGCGGAGAAGGTCTTTCTCTCTATGAAATCTTGCTTGTACAGGAGCGACTAGGAAAAGCTTCAGGTAGCACTGCTCTTGCAGCGGGCTGGCATTTGATGACGTTTTTTAGCTTACGTTATTTCCGTCCGTGGAAAGAGGATGTTTTTGCTAGGATTTGTAGGGAAGCGGTCGAGGACGGCTCACTTTTAAATGTGTATGCAACAGAACGGGCGACGGGAAATATTGTACGCGGCGCGAATCCATCAACAATCGCGAAGAAAACAGAAGGCGGTTATATCATAACGGGCCGGAAAGCATTCGCAACGCTTGCACCGATTGTGAAGCGTTTTACGGTAATGGCTTATATCGAAGAAGAAGATAAAGTTGCTGAATTTTTAATTGAAAAGAATGAATCGGTAAAGGTTATTGAGACGTGGAATACACTTGGTATGAGAAATACAGGTAGTCATGATATCGATCTTCAGGACGTATTCGTGCCAGATGAAGCGTTACTTGCGTATTCAGAAAAGGGCGTTCCGAACCGGTTTAATGGGCTAAGTAGCGCATATACGTTGCAGATTCCAGCCATCTATCTTGGAATTGCAACTGCTGCAAGAGATTTTATTTTGGAATATGCGGATTCGCGCTATTCACCAAGCCTTGGTGCAGTTATTTTAGAAGCACCTCACGTTCAGGAAAAGCTAGGAGAAATCGAAATTCTGCTTACCTCTTCCCGTTCGCTCTTGTACGGTCTGGCTGAAAAGTGGGATCAAGAAGAAAAATGGCGTGACAAATTAAGCAATGAAGTAGCGGTGACGAAATATGTACTTTGTAATAACGCAGTACGCATTGTAGATTTGACGATGAAAATAGCAGGTGGTCATGCCTTATCTAAGGATTTACCACTTGAGAGATATTTCCGCGATGTGCAATGCGGTCTGTATAACCCGCCACATAACGATATGGTTGTAAGACAACTTTCAAGTTCCGCCATCACAAGTTATCGCAATACAAAAAAAGAATTTCAGCTTAGCTAGGAGGAATCATACATGACGAAGCAAAAGCAAATGCATCTTGGTGCTTTTATGACATCTTATTTGGGTCATCATTTAGCAGCATGGCGCTATCCAGATACAAAAACAGAACAAGTGACGAGCTTCAGTTTATATAAAGAAATTGCGCAGCTTGCCGAGCAAGGGAAATTTGATATTTTATTCATTGCCGATGTACTTGCTCACAATGAAGAAGACATTGAATTTACACCGCAAATTCGCTTTGAGGCTACGACAATTATGGCTACACTTGCCGCTGTCACAAGCAAAATCGGGTTAGTTTCTACCTTATCATCAACCTACAGTCATCCATTTAATGTAGCAAGATCATTTGCAACGCTTGACCATATGAGCGGTGGGCGCGCAGCTTGGAACGTTGTGACAACGGCCCACGATCATGAAGCTGCAAACTTCGGTCTTGATCATCAGTTGGACCACAAGCTTCGTTATGAAAAATGTGCGGAGTTTGTCCAGGTTGCAAAAGATCTATGGGATAGCTGGGAAGATGACACGCTACTCTTTGATCGCGAAAAAGGCCGTTTTCTCGATGGAAGTAAAATTCATCCCATCAATCATGAAGGAAAATACTATAAAGTAAGAGGTCCGCTTAATATCCCGAGACCACCGCAAGGACACCCGGTGATTTTCACGGCAAGTTCTTCAGAGGATGGAAAGCAATTTGCTGCTAAGCATGCGGATGCATTCTTTACCATTGCTCCTGATTCCATTGCAAAGGCAAAAGTGATTTATGATGATATGAAACAACGTGTAACAAGCTTTGGCCGAGATAAAGATCAATTTTTAATCATGCCTGGCGTCGTACCAATCGTAGCAAAGACGCAAAAAGAAGCAGAGGAAAAATATGAGCATTTTCAAGAATTGATTTTGCCAGAGCTAGGCATTGGCTGGTTATCCCGCTATGTTGACCATGACTTATCTCAATATGCACCAGACTCCTTTCTTCCTGAACTGAAAAATGTTGACCAAGTAAACGGAGAAAAAGGCCGCTTTGAACTACTAGCCGAGCTATCCAGAAAAGAAAATTTAACAATCCAACAGCTAGGTCGCTTCTTTGTTAAGGGGCAAGGACATTTGTTCTTATACGGATCCGGTGATGCTGTAGCGGATAAACTGGGAGAATGGTTCCTAAGCGGTGCATGTGATGGATTTAATGTGAAATTTCCGTACTTTCCAGGCGGCGTAAAGGACTTTGTAGACTTCGTAACTCCTGAATTGCAAAATCGCGGGTTGTTCCGTACAGAATATGAAGGGAATACACTACGTGAGAACTTGGGATTGGATTTTCCGAAGGTTGGCGGGGTAGTGAGAGTTTGATAGAGAAAGGGGAATCCAGAAGTCTGGATTCCTTTTTTTTTGATAGTTGAAAATAGTCGATAAAACGAAAAAGTCGCTGATTAATTATCCGTGACATAAGCATGGAGAGGATAAAGTGCAAATGTAGAAGTCGTCTTTAAAATAGGCTGTTTTCGCAAAGTTTGTTGTTTTTGAAGGGTTATATTTATTTTAGTAAAATATATGACATAATGATTCTAGATTTAGGAATTAGGATTGATTTAGGATTTTGGCTTGAATTAGGATTTTAGATATAATTAGGAATTTGAAAGAACTCAACAATTTTGTAACGGGTTCAGTTAAGAGGTTGAAATTTTGATTTGGCAAGTGTTTTGACATTGAGATTGGTCGATTAATTGTCTATAATTAGAGTAAAAAGGATGTCAATTGACATCCTTTTTACCAGTTTGGAATCCATTCACTAAGTCTTCTTTAAAGGTTTTTATACAATCCCTAATAAAAAGCGAACTTGAGATTTTTCAATACCCAATTTTTTAAGTGGAAATTTCGGATTTTGAACAGGGCATATTTTTGATACACTTAAACAAAAAATTTAGAGGAGATTGTATGGGAAAAATATTATCTAGAGGATTGCTAGCTTTATATTTAGTGATACTAATCTGGTTAGTTTTATTCAAATTAGTGTACAATATTTCGTCAGTATTTAATTATCATCATAGGAGTCTTAACTTGATTCCATTTGCTTCAGGAGACCATTTCATAGAGATGATAGAAAATGTCATAGTCTTTATTCCTTTGGGATTGCTTTTGAATGTCAATTTCAAAAAAGTTGGGTTTTTACCTAAGTTTTCTTTTATACTGGGTTTAAGTCTTACTTTTGAATTAATCCAATTTACCTTCGCTATTGGAGCGACAGACATAACAGATGCAATTACAAATACTGTTGGAGGCTTTCTTGGACTGAAATTATATGATTTTAGTAATAAGTATATCAATAATAAAAAATTAGACCGAGTTATTAATTTTGTTGGTATACTTTTGCTCGTATTATTGCTCTATTTCCGTACCCATCTAAGAATTAAATATTAGTTTATTCATCTCAATTTACACCATTTATTTCCTTCTAATACAAATGATGTATTAACGGATGTTGGTGGTTTTCCAATGGATGAAAATACCTATACAGTATTTTTATAAAACGATGGATGGTGGAAGTTCGTATATCTTTGTAGTGGTAAATGAAAAAACGTGGAGTCTATGTTATTCATTTTATCTAAAAAACAAGAAATTCATAATCACTCAAAACTAGGCACTCTATGTCTAGTTTTTTATTATGTTTAGGTTAAATAGACATAATTTTGACACTCAAATTGACACCAATTTTGTTGGGTTCTTATTTATGCACTTTTGAAAGTTTCAATCGTCATATAACTTGATTTTTGGCACGCCAAAATAAGAATTTGTTCCACTTGTTTTTCAAATGCTAGATTTTTACCTAAATCAAGCCAACGGAACCAGTACAAGTAGTTATCCAAGTATTTTGTGGCAACTCCTTGGAATCTTTCCATCCACTTCTTTAACTGATTATGAAAGTTGTTAACGTGTTGAATGTGATAAATGCCTTCTTTCACTCGTTGCTTTTGCCGTTCGTTTACAGGTTCGTGCTGCAATTTCTTCATCTTGGCAAACTTTTTATAGTTAGTAGCTGTATCCGTACATAGCAAAGAAGTTGGATTAATATATCCACCTATTACTGCGTCTATTTCTTCAGCTTTAACACGCCCTGTACCAGCTTTACGAGCAATCGAATTGCCGTTTCTGTCTTGGGCGAACACAACAGCTATTTTCTGATTGGAGATACCTCTTTTTTTGTCCTTTTCTCCACGCTTTTTTGGTTTTCTATGAGTGATTTCTCTACCTTTCATTGACTCACGAAAGAAAGTTTCATCACTTTCGACAATTCCAGTTAATTGATTAAACCCGTGTATTCCTAATGTGTTCAAGATTTTGTGTCTCCAATAAAATGCGGTAGAAATATGAATTTTTAGGTGCTCGGCAATTTTAGGCAACGTGCATCCTTCAACCATCATCTCGATATACTTGACCTATTTTTGTAGTTAAGGGCGAATACCTTCTACATACGATATTACATAAATATGTCGAATATACACGATGAAACAGTCTAAAGATGGTTTTATAATTGAAATAGGGACTGTGGTTACTTCCTATATAAAAATAGTATACAATCTTCGTTACAGAGAAAGGAGAATCTGAGCGTATGATTAAACATTTATACTATTATCTCGTGTTATTTGCAACGCTGATGATGTCAATTATCGGAAGTGTTATTGTATATAGAGCGTTAGTGGATTATATTGCGCCCAGCACATACTCTTTAACAGAATATACAATGACGATGGAAAAGCAAGAACCTTCAGATAATACAACTGTTACAGTAGATAAGTTGATACAATCCTATGAAGATACAATAGTATCAGAAAAGCAAAAAATAAAAAATGGTGTTTTAAATGGAATCGTAAAAAAACTAGGTTTTGTTATTGTACCATTGCCAATCTTTTTTTACTTTCAACGGCAAATGCGTATAAAAGAAAAATCCTGAACATGCTACATGTATACGATGTTTATAACTGTATATGGGGGGTGAGGACAATTATATTTTCGGCGCTTGTTATTGTTGTAATTCTTATTATAGCAGGTATAGCTATCCCTCTTTTTAAACAAAAACATAAACAACCACTACAGGAAGGGGAGTCTCAGGCTATGATTAAACAATACTATTATTATCTCGTGTTATTTGCAACGCTTATGATGTCAATTGGCGGTAGTGTTGGTGTATTCATGTCAGCGGCTGATTATATTGCTCCTAGTTCGTATTATCAATCCTTCGCAGATTACACCATGATGATGGAAAAGCAAGCTCCTTCTGATAAAGCAAACCTGACAGAAGCAAAGTTGAAGCAATCGTATAACGAAGTAGTGGCATTAGAGAAACAACGAATAAAAGAAAATGCTTTAAATGGAATTCTAAAAAACTTAGGTTTGATTATCATACCGTTGCCAGTCTTTTTTTACTTCCAACAGCAAATCCGTAAGAAAGCATAAAAGGGTTTGAATACGAATGTTTGAGAGAATAACGTAAATAAGGGGGCAATTGCCCCCTTATTTACGTTACTCTCCTTAAGGCATAGATCTAACAATGGATTCGATCATCAAAGCTAGAATTCCTAACACAATCGTCATTACTGTTGTCGAACATAGTATTCGTCTATTAATTGTGATAACTATTCCATTTGTAATCCACTTACGATATACAATGTAAAGTAGGATTCCTACTACAATGGAACCTATCCAATAGATTAATCCAACCTCTGTAACTAAACGTTTCCAATCAAATATCCAAAAATAAAGAATGCTAAAGTGGATGATAATCAAAGGTATTGTAAGTAGTGTAAGGATTAGTTTTACCACAACGATTCCTCCGCACAATAAAGTTTTAACCCAAAAGAGAATTGAAGTATTGTATTATAAAATTATAGTATGAGACTGCTCACTTGGGGATGAAACGATGGTAAATCAAAAAAAGATAAAATTAAGAAAACCAAAGAAGGCAGCAATGAACGAGCAGAATGTTCAGCTAACTATCCTTCCAAGACCAAGCTGGTATGAAATGCGCTCTGTTAAATGGTTCGCCATTCTATTACTTAGTATTATCCTCCTATTTGTTTACATTACAATCCTTGCACGAAATCCAATCTATGATACAGAAAGAACGATACATGACTATCTTGTAGCTACAAAAGATGTAAATGATATAAAAATAGATTCGCTTGAGACTGCGATCGCTGTATTTAATCATGAATACAAAGGATCAAGGGAAGAAATCCAGCGTAAAATAGATAAAATCGATGATACGATGAAAAATATGCTAACAACAGAGTCCTATTTACAACCTGTTCAAGAGTGCAATGAACGAGAGCTTGCATTATCGGAAGAGGCGCTTCAGTTTGCTTATCAACATACGGATGGAAACGCTACGCAAGAAGTGAATGAAAACTATGCTGTCATCATGAGAGAGATTAACACACTCAAATCGCAGAAAAGACAAGAGATTATTAATCTATTGGTGAAGTACAATCTCACTTATCAAGTGCTTCCTGATGGAGTTTTGAGTTATTCGAATTTGCTGTTGTAAGATTATCTTTAAAAATTGTGAAAAAATGCTACTTCTTTTAAAAAGGAGTAGCATTTTTTTGATAGTACATATTGCTATTATATGTAATATTTTACTAAAATGATAGGAGGAAGATTCCAAAGAGCAGGAGTGAAGGTATGCTTAATCAAACACAGAAAAATTTTCGAAAGCAAATGAAGGAATTAAATCAGAACGGATATGACGATACGATTTATTCCAATACGAGACGGCCGAGGAGAGTATGGAAGCGACCGGTTGGATGGGTTGGGATTTTCTTGTTTATCGGAATTATTATTTATTACAATACAGATATATTTCCAAAAGCTCCATCGAATACGGCTTCACCGACAATTCATCAATATTTACTGAAATCTAGGGGAATGGAGAAGATGCAAAAGGAAGCGTACGATATGTCACTTTCAGTTCTCCAACGTCAAAATCCAAGCTCCCAAGCAGATATCCAGCAAAAAATAACGGAGCTGGATAACGAAATGAAAACTATGATTACCACAGAACCGAAGCTACAAGCACTCCAAGACATTTATGAACAAGAATTGGCTCTTGCTCAGCAAACGCTCCAATTTGTCAGCATTCACTACAACGATACCTACACAAAAAATCTAAGTGATCAATACAACACATTCATTAATGAAAGTAACAAGTTACATACACAGGAAAGGCAAGAAATCGTCCATATATTTGAGACAAATCATGTTAAATATCAAGTTCTTCCAGATGGAACGATTGAGTATTCGTATATGGGATTTTGATAGATAAAGATTAAAAAAAGTTTGGGAACGAGGTTGTGACTTGCCTATTCTTGTAAATGAAAAGGAATGGCTTTTAGCTAACTGTCGCTAGGAGCCATTTTTTGGTTGGTGAAATGAACAAACTCATCCGACGACTTCGTCAATTCTTCTCTTGCCACATATAAGCGGTAGCCCCTCATTTTATTTTCCTTGTTATATAATCTTACAAAAATTAAGAAATCTTCAATTTCTGTTATAAAATATTACATAGATAGAGAATGTCATGATGGGCGGGCCAGTTGATCTTGCGTCGACAATACTTGATGAAAGAGGTGGTTCGATGAAATTTGTAGTAGTAGGATCCGGAGCAATCGGATGTTTTTATGGAAGTTTATTAGCGAGGGCTGGCGAAGATGTTACGTTTGTTGCACGTGGAAACACGCTTACGCAATTGCAGCAACAAGATTTGATCGTTCAAAGTATATGGGGCGATTACTCTATGCCGGTTCATGCCATAGATACAACAAAATTACATGAAGTACAAGCGTGCGACTACGTGCTACTTACCGTGAAATCAACGGCGTTAGCAGATGTGATGGGTGAGTTAGATCAGCTTGTAACGAAAAAAACAAAAATCGTATGTGTATTAAATGGCATCGGCAATGAAGAAATACTCGCCGATCGATTCGGAGAGGAAACCATAATCGGAGCGTCTGCTTTTGCCTCCGTCATTGTGGAACAGCCTGGTTTTATTCGTCATGTTGCAAGCGGAGATATAATGATGGGTTCATGGAACAATCAATCTTCAGAAAGTCTTCAGCTTCTTGCTAGAGCATTTCAGCGTGCAGGTGTGAACGTTATCTTAGCAGATAATATGAAAAAAGCGAAATGGGAAAAATTATTATGGAATATTAGCTATAATCCCATTACTGCACTCACGCGAAAGACAGTCGGAGAGGCGATTGCGGATCCGCAAATCTATCACATTATGAACCGCGTTACTGAGGAATACTTGAACGTAGTAGAGTCGATTGGAATGACGTTTGAAGAAGAAATGAAATCGAATGTCCTGTACCCAAATGAATTTGTTAGAAATCATAAAACCTCCATGCTGCAGGATTTAGAAAGCGGAAGAAAAATGGAATTAGATTCGATTATGGGGCATGTCATTCGAGTCGCAAAGGAACAAAATGTTCTCATTCCAACGATTGAAAGTATGTATTATTTGCTAAAGGATCAGGAGAGAACGGCCATGTAACGGCATAGGCTATTCAAGGGATGAACTTGTCAGAGGCATCCCTTTTTTTACATACAAATTCGGGGTGAAAGTATGAATGTACAGCACTTCGCTATTAATATCGGAGTGTACGGAATGGATGCTCATACTACATGGACTGAACGCGTGTATAAACCCTACTTATTTCATTTGTTTATTCGTGATGTCATCTATGCTTGTTAACAAGTGACCTGGTGAGATAGCACTGAAAAAGTTTTTCAGTGCTATCCCTGTGAACAGTTCTTCTTCATTTATGCGCCATCTGAGAGGAAAGCTCAATCAGCTTGTTCACCGTTTTCCAATTTCGTGTGGTAGCGCTTACTTGCAATTTCCGTTCAATAAAATTATTCGTGATTTTAGCACGTCCATAGCCATTCCGATATAGTAAATACACAACCTTTTCTCCAAAATGTAACAGTTCAATTTCATTTTCATACGATTGAAGTAAGTCTATGTGTTCCGTTGTTGGTTCTTCAGATAAAAAGGAAATATAGAGCATATCAATTGTTGTATTTTTCGCAGAGAGAAAAGGATTTTGACTTGCTGTATGTTTCAAATTATCCGGTGATAGTACTGTAACCGGAATATCGTAATGAAACACTTCTTTCAGTTGTTTTTCAATTTGCAGCTTCAATAGCATTTCATTCGTATCCCGATCCTCTACTTGAAATACAACATTTCCGCTTTGTACATAGGTCGTTACATCGGTATAACCAAGATCAAGAAACGCTTGTTTTAAATCATTCATTATTATTTTTTTCTGACCAGAGACATTAATGCCTCGTAATAGGGCGATATAGGGTTTCATAGGAACGCTCCTTTTTTCCAATATAATAGATTTTTAAAATAACTTATTTGAAATTATAACAAATATTTCCTTATACTGGTATGGGAAAACGTTAAAAAAGAATATTTTGCATTATCATATGGTTTTGATCTTTCCTTTATCGTCAACTCTGCGTATTTTGCTGAAATCCCTGAAGTACGACCATAAAAAATGTTCTACTTTCCTTCACAAGATCAAATCCTGCCCCGCTCATACACCAGTCATAAATGCACCCTCTCATTGAACGAGTCAAAATCTTTATCATACTCTCCATGGATAAATCACTTCGTAATTCCTGCTTATTTCGTCCTTCCGTAACAAAATCCTTGAGTATGTTATACATATGTCTGTTTTCATCTAATAAATAATTATGAGGATTGGGATTTAGGACGTTGATGTAAATTACTTTCATTACTTCTTTTCCAAGCTGATTTTGAATGAATGTCATTTGTGCGTTAATAAAGGTGAGAATTTTTTCGGTAGAGTTTAAGTCTAAGGAAATGGTCTGCTGAAAGCTGACATAAAAATCATCGATTTCTTTGAACTTTTCTAGGAAAATTTCGTACTTCGATTGAAAGTGATTATAAAATGCCCCTTTTGAAGTACCGCTTTCTTTGACAATTTCATCGACTGTTACTTGGTTGTAACCTCTTAATGTGAATAAATGTAATGAAGTATCAAGAATTTTCTTTTTTGTTTCCAATGCCTTAATTTGGCGAGGAGTTAACTTGGTCATAATTCATCTCCTTATCGTAGTTTATAATATATAAAAATATATTTGACATAAATTTACATATATTATAAGATAATTCCAATCAGAGACTATAGTCTGAGACTATAGTTTGCCATTTTAGCTATGATTGTATCTTAATAGTGTTACATGTGAAAATTCAACCTGTTTTTAAAATAGGGGGAGATGAAAATGGATAGTATTGGAAATCAAACATTGCGGAATGTACTAGATGAAAGAGTTGCTTTGCACGGTGATAAACTGTTTCTTTTGTTTGAAGATAAAGAGAAACAGGATTTTTCGTTGCTGTATGGTGAGTTTCAAGCTGATGTGAAGAGGCTTGCAAGTGTTCTATTGGATTTTGGAGTACGTAAAGGTGATACAGTGACCTTGCATTTGCCAAATTGTATGGAATTTATGACAGCGTGGTTTGCATTAGCTGAAATTGGAGCAGTTATGGTTCCAACGAATATTCTATCAACTGAAAGTGAAATGGAATTTATTCTAGAACACTCTGAGTCTGTGCTACTCATAACGGAAGAAACATATTTGGAGAAATTTAAGCATATCCGCAATCATGTCCCTAAGCTTCGTGATATTTTACTTGCTAGGTATAAAGGGAAAGATGAGTTGAACAGAAGTTTATCTTATTTAATGGAGCATGCATCAACAACCTTACCTGACGTGCCTCTATTTGCAGAAGATGTAGCGGCAATGCTATATACTTCTGGAACAACATCGAGGCCAAAAGGGGTTTTAATTACGCATGCCAATTACTTGTTTGCAGGCGAAGTAATGTCCAAGTCTATCCGACTTACACCAGAAGATCGTCAGTTTATTGTTTTACCACTTTTTCATGGGAATGCCCAGTATTATTCCGTTATGTCTGCTTTAATGGTTGGAGCAAGTGTTGCAATAACTGAGAAGTTTAGTGCTAGTAATTATTTTAAACAAGCAAAACGGTTGGGGTGTACAGTTGGCTCGCTTTTTGCAGCACCGATTCGAATGATTCTAGCAAAGGAGTATGATCCATCTGATTGTGACAATTCGTTACGAATGATTTGGTTTGCCCAAACGATAACTAATGAACAGTTAGATGATTTTGAAACCAATTACGACACGAAATTACTACAATTGTATGGAATGACTGAAACAGTTGGGACACCATTAATGAATCCACTAGATGGCATTCGAAATAATATGTCAATTGGTAAACCGACGCTTGGCTATGAAGTAAAGGTAGTCGATCAAGACGGAAATGAATGTGCGCAAGGAGAGATAGGACAAATTATTGTGAAGGGTATTCCTGGGCGTACGTTGATGAAAGGCTATTTTAAAAATGAGAGTGCGACAGAAGAGGCATTGCGGGATGGGTGGCTGTACACAGGGGACAATGCGAGGGTAAATGAAAGCGGTTACTTTTTCTTTGCTGATCGCGTGAAAGATATGATTAAGCGTGCTGGTGAAAATGTAGCAGCAAGTGAAGTGGAGAAAGTCATTTGCGAGCATCCTTGTGTATATGAATGTGCGATTATTGGAATTCCAGATGAAGTGCGAGATGAAACGATGAAAGCATATGTGATTGTACGGGATGGTCAAGTGGTGACGGAAGAGGAAATTGTTGCGTATTGCAAGCACCGCCTAGCTAAATTTAAAGTGCCTGCGTTTGTCGAATTTGTTCATGATCTTCCACGTACGTCCGTTGGGAAAATTCAAAAACACGTTTTGCGAAAATGGCATGAGAAGGGAGAAAAGATAAATGAGTAAGAAAGTCAATCACATCGCAGTTATCGTGGATGATATAGAAAAAGCACTCCTCCCTTATGAAAAGCTACTCGGCCTTATTCCAACAAAAATTGAATATGTTGCATCATACAATGTACACATTGCTTTTCTTCCAATTGGAGACACGCAAATTGAACTGGTGCAACCATTAGGAGAAGAGGGTGAACTCGTCGATTTTTTGCGAGAGACAGGCGGAGGTCTTCATCATATTGCATTGGAAGTGGACGATATTCAAGAAACAATTACGAACATGCAAAAGGGAGGGATTCCGATGAAGGATACGATTCCGCGTCCCGGTGCTCATGGCTCTACTGTAGCATTTGCTAAGAATGATGGGTTTAATGGGGTGACGATTGAATTCGTACAACCAAAAATAAATGAGTAGGGGGAAGAACAATGGTGCTTGCATCGGTTATTGGGGTTGGAAGTACGAAATATGGTGTTCTCACAGAAAGTTTTTCTGAACTCGTACAAGAAGCTGCAAGTAAGGCATTAGCTGATGCCAACATGGGACCGGACGAAATTGACGCTTTGTATCTTGGAAATTTTGCTGGTGATCAATTTTTTAATCAGAATCATCTTGCGTCATATGCAAATTCTGTAATAGGGCTGAAAGGAGTTCCAGCGACAAGGGTGGAAGCCGCATGTGCTTCTGGTGGATTAGCGATTCGGGAAGCCATTTTGGCAATCAAAAGCGGACTGCATAAACGTGTACTAGTGGTAGGTGCAGAAAAAATGACTTCACTCCCTACTGCTGGTGTAACAGGGGTTCTTGCTCAGGCTAGTAATATGGAACTGGAAGGAAAGGCCGGTTTAACCTTTCCAGGTGTTTTTGCTCTAGTAGCACAGCGCCATATGTATCAATATGGTACGACAAAGGAGCATCTCGCTGCTGTAGCAGTGAAAAATCATGATCATGCCTTATTGAATCCGAACGCTCATATGCACAAAAAAATTAGTTTGGCAGATGTATGTGCTAGCCAAACGATGATAGCTGAGCCGTTTAGTATTTTTGACTGTTCCCTTATTTCTGATGGTGCATCAGCAATGGTACTTACTGCTCCTGATCTTGCCAAGACATACCGAAACGATGTAATTGATATTGTGGGATCGGGTCAGGCAACAGGTTCATTTGAAATTTTTACAAATGATGATATGACATTTTTTTCGGCTTCCAGGCTTGCTGCTTCCAGGGCCTATGAAATGGCAGGTATACAGCCATCTGACGTCGATTTTGCTGAAGTTCATGATTGCTTCACGATTGCCGAAATTATTGCTACGGAGGACCTAGGATTTTTTGCGCCAGGCGAAGGAGGAAAGGCTGCTTTAGAGGGACGTACCCGCCTGAACGGGGAATTACCAATTAATTCGAGTGGTGGTCTGAAAGCAAAAGGTCATCCAGTTGGTGCAACAGGAGTCGGGCAAGGCGTAGAGATTGTGTATCAGCTAAGGGGACAAGCTGGAAAACGTCAGATTGAAAACGGAACAATCGGATTAACACACAATTTAGGTGGATCTGGCGGTACATGTGCCGTTCATATTTACCGTAGGAGGTAAACATGATGATAGATGTGTATCAGTGTAAGGAATGTGATCATCTTGCTGCGCAGACCTATGAATTTTGTCCGAAGTGTCGAAGTAAGCATAGTTATCTGTCAAAGAGAGTAGAAGGGAAAGGAACTGTGTTCTCTTATACTACGATTCATGTTGGCGATTTGAAATTGAAGGATGAAACGCCTTATACGGTGGTAGTTGTAGAGTGTGAAGAAGGTTTACGGTTAATTGGTAGAATGCAAAAATTACAGTCTAGTGAAGTAGTAATAGGGTCAAAAGTAGAGTTAAGCGAATGGAGAGAAGGGACACCTGTTTTTCAAATTATAAAATAAGGGGGTAATAGGTATGGAGCAAGAAAAACTAGTAAATGAGTTCGAAACTTCTGTATACGAGAATGATCGAGGAATTTTGAATAAATTTAGAGACTTTGCGTTAACAACAAGTAATTGGACGCAAAAATGGGTTCCGGATGCATGGATTATTGCGATTATTCTTTCGCTTATTATCTTTGGAATGGCACTCTCATTTGGAAACGCTTCACCCAATCAGGCTGTACAAGTTTGGGGAAAGGGTCTTTGGGTTTTGCTTCCGCTCATGGCTCAATTTAGTTTTGCAATTATCGTAGCATATGTTTGTGCTACCGCACCTGCTACGAAAACGGCGCTGAACTGGCTGGGTTCTCGGACAAATCCCAATAAACCATGGCAGGCAACTTTACTTGTAGCAATCGTCTCTTTAATGACAGGATTTGTGAACTGGGCATTAACCATTGTTGTCTCTGCAACGCTTGTTCCGTTTGTGGCAAAGCATAATCCGAAATCAGATATCCGGATGCTAGTAGCAGCAGCGTATGTTGGAATTGCAACGTTGTGGCACGCAGGTCTTTCGGGATCAGCAACTTTACTTGTAGCGACACCTGATAATTTCTTATTAAAAGATAAAATTTTAACGGAGATTATTCCTGTATCTCGTACGATTTTTTCTTCGTTTAATATTATCCTTGTCTTTATTACTATTATTTCTACGGCATTGATATTAACATTATTGACACCGAAAAAAGCAGGAACAGGAATGGATAAAGAAGTTCTTGATTCAATTACACAAGAAAATAAAATGGAACGACCCGCTCATTTAAGCCCAGCAGATCGTCTTGCATGGTGGCCTGGTTGGAATATTATTGTTGGTATTGCTTGTCTGTATTTGCTTGTTCAGACTTTTACATCAAAGGGGATTGCTGGTTGGAGTATAGACACGTATAATCTGTTGTTTCTTACACTTGCTCTATTTCTAACATGGCGTCCAATCGTATTTTTAGAGAGTTGTAAAAAAGGAGTGCAAGGTGCTTGGGGAATTTTAATCCAATTTCCGCTTTACGGAGGAATTTTTGGACTGATTTCCTATACAAATTTAGGTCATGTGCTAACGACTTTCTTCATTTCTATTTCGAATCCCCACACTTTTTTACCAATTGTATATTGGTATTCTGGGGTGCTTGGATATTTTGTACCTTCAGGTGGATCAAAGTGGATTATCGAAGCACCGTATCTGTTAAAGGCAGCGAAGGAATTGGGTATTAGCCCGGCAAGTACGACCATTGCATACGGATGGGGAGATATGATGTCTCATCTTATTCAGCCATTTTGGGCGATTGCCTTACTTGACATTACGAAAATAAAATTTGGACAAATTGCTGGCTTTTGTACAATGTTGTTGCTTGTTTATATTGTAATTACGAGTATTGCGATGTTTGTCATGCCTTTAAATCTATAACCAAAGTAATTATCATGAAGGGGGTAGCTGCTCTTTCAGTTACTCCTTTTATATTAGGATGCTTTAGACTACTTTTCATCAACTTCAAAGTTTCAGCTGTTTTTTGTAAATTTATAGATTTGAATTTTTCTAGATAAATAAACTCCGTAGCAGGATAACTACGGAGTTTGTTTAAAATTATAAGTTTAAAATAGAAACTATAAGTGCAAGTACCATAATCACAAGAGCGGGTGTTATTTCTTTGAACGGATCCTTGATTCTCACATGCAAAAGAGCACCTACTATCATTGTAGTTCCTAACCAAATGCCTACTAAATAGGAAGTAAGATATTCGTCCCCTTCCTCAACCAAAAACCGATATAATCTTATTGATTCAATAAACTTTGTTGAAAACCTTGTATACACTTTTACACATAAATTTGGACTTGACTACTATTGTTACCGCACGCAAGTTTTTTTCCCGAGAGAGGGAACAAACGAAGAACTATTGTTACCACCCGTAAGCTTTTTTTCCGATAGAGGGAACAAACAAAGAACTATTGTTACCACCCGCAAGCTTTTTTCCCGAGAGAGGGAACAAACGAAGAACTATTGTTACCACCCGCAAGTTTTTTCCCGAGAGAGGGAACAAACGAAGAACTATTGTTACCGCCCGCAAGCTTTTTCCCCGAGAGAGGGAACAAACGAAGAACTATTGTTACCACCCGCAAGTTTTTTTCCCGAGAGAGGGAACAAACGAAGAACTATTGTTACCACTCGCATGTTTTTTTTCGAGAGTGGGCACAATTCGATCCATATTTCTATATTTCTATTTCAAAGACCGCTGAAAATAGTATTTTTTTCAGTGGTCTTTGAAATAGTAGACGTTTTTTGTTTGAACGGGAAAGAAAAAGAGGAAGATGCGATCCAAACGGCCCTCCACCGCGAAGTGACCACGCCAAAGGAGTTTTCCATCCAAAAAAAACAACCCCTGACACATTTTCTACATATTTGAATTTCCTATGAATCTTTCACAGTTTGACACCAATTTCACTTAGATAATAATATAATCAATCTTAGAAATACATATTAGTAGTGGAGGGGGATGGATGCCGTGTTTTCAAATATTGGCGTACCCGGTTTAATTTTAATTCTAGTTCTTGCACTTATTTTGTTTGGACCTAAGAAGCTCCCCGAAATTGGTCGTGCTTTAGGACAAACGTTAAAGGAATTTAAGAAGTCTACTGCTGAGCTAACAAATGATGTAGTTAGTGAAGTAAAGCAAGAGAAGATCGTGGAAAAAAAGGAAGAGACTAAGGCTGAAACGAAATAAGGTATAGCATATAATGTGCCAGGTTACTCTTTTGCATGAAACGATTTCGTATGTTCTATATGCGAGTCGTTTTTTTGTGAATCAGTACTTAGAACCTTATGAATAGGTAGGGGACGGACATGGAAGATAAAGAATTACAGCTATTGGATCATTTGGATGAATTGCGGAAGCGGATTATTATATCGGTCGTTGCATTTGTTGTTTTTTTTATCGTTGGGTTTGTGTACGCCATCGATATTTATAAATGGTTTGCAAAAAGCATCGAGATGAAATTAGCTGTACTTGGTCCAAGTGATATATTGTGGATTTATTTCATGCTCGCTACTGTTGTTGCTATTGCATGTACGATTCCGGTTGTTGCTATGCAAATTTGGCTATTTGTGAAACCTGCGCTGAAACCGAAGGAGAGAAAGGCTACACTAACCTATGTGCCAGCACTCTTTTTGCTATTTATTGCTGGGCTTGCGTTTGGGTACTTTGTCATTTTCCCTATGATACTATCGTTTTTGATCGAATTAGGGAAAGACTTATTTTTGTCTAATTTTACAGCTGAGCGATACTTTCGATTTATGTTGAATATGACATTGCCGTTTGGTGTATTATTTGAACTTCCGGTAGTTATTATGTTTTTAACATCGCTTGGTATCATTAATCCTTTTATTTTATCAACCGTGCGTAAGTATGCTTATTTTATTTTGATTGTCATTGCTGTTGTCATTACACCGCCAGACTTTATGTCGGATTTTCTGGTTACGATTCCCTTATTAGTGCTCTATGAAATTAGTATTTCACTTTCTAAGATTGTTTACAGAAAACGGTTGAAACGGCAAAGGGAAGAGGAAGAAGAGGCTTCTTACTAAAAATGTTAACCATACAAAAGTTTTGTTAAAGGAGTTTCTGTGAACAATTCCTACATGCTAGGACGAGAGCCTTATTGTTATGTTACATTTACCATGAATTTAAGAGCTTTACACAGTTATTCCATGAAAAATGGAGGGATCTAGCAAATGAAAAAGCAAAAAACAATTTATGAAACTGCGATTGATAATGGGGTTACCCGCAGAGATTTCTTGAAAATGTGTACCGTAGTCGCTGCGGCTGTTGGCCTTGATTTTACACAAACGAATGAAGTGGTAAAAGCGATGGAAACGAGCACAAGAGTTCCAGTTGTATGGCTACAATTTCAAGATTGTACAGGTTGCTCAGAGTCGTTTATTCGTTCGTCCCAGCCAAAAGTTGAAAGCGTTCTATTCGACATGATTTCCCTAGAATATACAGAAGTTCTTTCGGCTGCATCTGGATTTCAAATTGAAGCAGCGATGGAGAAGGTTCTGAAGGATTATAAGGGTCAATATGTTCTTGCCGTCGAGGGAAGTATTCCGCAGGAGGGCTTCTGTACGATAGGTGGTAAAACTGGGAAAGATACGTACATAGAAATGGCGAAAAACGCAAAAGCGGTTATCGCTTACGGCTCATGTGCGGCATGGGGTGGTATTCCGGCTGCTTATCCAAATCCAACAGGCGCACAGCCAATTACGAGCTTCCAAACAGGTACGCCTACGATTCTTGTGCCAGGATGCCCGCCAATTGCAGAGGTAATGACAGGGGTTATTGCACATATTATTACTTTCGGAACATTGCCAGAACTTGATCATCTTGGTCGTCCGAAAGCATTCTACCGCCATCGTATTCATGATAAATGTAACCGCCGTGCATATTTTGATGCAGGATTGTTTGTAGAATCCTTTGATGATGAAGGAGCAAAACAAGGCTATTGCTTATACAAGGTAGGTTGTAAAGGACCAACTACATACAATTCATGTGCAGAAATGCGCTGGAATGGCGGCGTAAGCTATCCGATTCAGTCCGGGAATCCTTGTATTGGCTGTTCGGAAAAAGGTTTCTGGGACAATGGTCCATTTTACACAAGAAGAGCGAAAATTCCTGGTTCACAAATGACGATTAGTCCGGATACAATCGGACTTGCAGCGGTCGGCGTAACGACTGCGGGCATTGCCGTGCATGCAGCAGGAACTGTAGTAAAGAAAAAAATTGATGACAAACGAGGGGAAGACGAATGAGCGAACGTATAGTAGTAGATCCAATTACAAGAATTGAAGGTCATCTTCGCGTCGAAGTTGACATTGACGATACAGGTAAAATTAAGGATGCATTTAGTTCAGGAACAGCGGTTCGCGGACTCGAATTAATCGTGCGTGACCGCGATCCTCGTGATGTATGGGCCTATATTCAGCGTATTTGTGGTGTTTGTACATCAACGCATGCCCTTGCATCTTTACGCTCTGTAGAAGATGCACTGCAGATTCAAATTCCAAGAAATGCTCATTTGATTCGTGACATTATGAATATGGTTATTTTCTTCCATGACCATGTTGTTCACTTCTATCACTTACATGCACTTGACTGGGTCGATGTGCTAAGCGCTTTGAAGGCAAATCCTGCCGAAACGTCACGCGTGGCGCAGTCGATTTCTAGCTGGCCAAAATCTTCACCGGGCTATTTTGCTGATGTGCAAAATAAAGTAAAGAAGCTTGTTGATAGCGGACAGCTTGGAATTTTTGCGAATGGGTACTGGGGACATAATGCTTACAAGCTTCCGCCTGAAGTGAATTTACTGGCAGTTGCGCATTATTTAGAAGCACTTGATTGGCAAAAAGAAGTTGTAAAGGTACAAACAATTTTCGGCGGGAAAAATCCGCATCCGCACTATGTAGTCGGAGGGATGGCAACGCCGCTTGATATTAATAGCGATAACGGTGTTCATGCAGAGCGCTTAATGCACGTATCACAAATCATTGACCAAGCTATTGAATTTGTGAATCAAGTGTATGTGCCGGATGTTCTTGCTATCGGTTCTTATTACAAGGACTGGACGTATGGCGGCGGTTTGGAAAACTACTTATGCTACGGGGATTTCTCAACAGGTACGTTATACGATACGAAATTATACCGCTTCCCGCGCGGCATCATTTTAAACGGAAATATCAATGAAGTGCATGATGTGGATTTGAAAGATCCGGCTCAAGTACAAGAGTTTATCGATCGTTCTTGGTATACGTACGATGGCAAGGAAGGCGGGGGCGTTGGAAAGCATCCGTTTGCCGGAGAAACGACACTTCATTATACAGGTCCGAAAGCGCCTTATAAAAATCTTGATACAGAAAAGCAATATAGCTGGCTGAAAACACCGCGCTGGAAAGGTCAGCCGATGGAAACAGGCCCTCTTGCCCGCATGATGGTCGGTTATGCAGCGAAGAACAATGAAATTGTGAGTGTAATGGATGATACGCTTAAGAAATTGGATTTACCAATTTCAGCAATGAAATCAGCGCTCGGTCGTACGGTAGCACGTTCACTAGAAACGGTTCTTATGTCAAAATGGCTTCGCAATGATATGGATGAGCTTTTGAAAAATATTAAGAACGGTAACCAAGTTACGTTTGACGGCTCAAAATGGGAGCCAAGCACATGGCCGAAGAAAGCGCAAGGTGTGGGCTGGGTAGAAGCACCGCGCGGAGCACTGGGACACTGGATTGACATTGAAAATGGAAAAACGAAAAACTATCAAGCAGTTGTACCATCGACTTGGAATGCTTCGCCTAGAGATGCAAAGGATCAAATTGGTGCATATGAAGCTGCGCTGAAAGGTACACCGATGGCAGACAAGACGCAACCGTTAGAAATTATACGGATTATTCACTCTTTTGATCCGTGTCTTGCTTGTGCGGTACATTTAACAGATTTAGAATCAAACCAAACGACTGAAATTCGACTAGGTTAGGAGGAGGCAAACTATGTCAGACCTCATGCCAGCACAACATCATACTCATGAGCCTAATAGTGAATCTACGTTTCATCCGGAACGGAAAATTGAGTATAAGGAAGCAAAAAATGCGGTGAAAGTATACGTATGGGAGTTGCCTGTTCGTGTATTTCACTGGATCAATGTGCTTGCGATTATTTTACTTATGATTACAGGAATGTATATCGGAAATCCTCTTGTTGGTTCAAATGTACAAGAGGAAGCGTATTATTCGTTCCTAATGGGATGGGTACGATACATTCACTTTTTCGCGGCATTTTTGTTTACCATTAATTTGTTCTATCGTCTATTCTGGGCGTTTATTGGAAATAAGTATGCAACATCAAATCCGTTTCGTCTTATCTTTTGGAAAGAAGTATGGGAAACAATTAAGTTTTACTTATTCTTAAAAAATAAGAAACCGCATTACGTCGGTCACAATACGCTTGCACAGCTGAGCTACTGGATTTTTATCGGTCTTGGCTCATGGGTTATGCTATTAACAGGTTATTATATGTACTTTGAACCGCAGCCAGAATCGTTTTGGGGCAAACTTTTCGTATGGGTACCAGCCGTATTTGGCGGAGATAGCTATACGATTCGGTCTTGGCATCATTTAGTAGCGTGGGCATTTATGCTCTTTATGGTAATCCATATTTACATGGCATTCCGTGATGATTATCTCGAACGAAATGGTACGATGTCATCCATCTTTACAGGTTATAAGACGGAACCGAAAGAATTGGTTGGTGATGAAAAAGATGAAACAAAATAAAATTACTATACTTGGAATTGGCAACACCCTCTTCACAGATGAGGGTGTTGGCATTCACTTGTTACCCCTTCTTGAAGAAGCATATAAGGGTGATCAGCAAATTGAAATTATTGAAGGATTAACGGACGGAATGAAGCTGTTAGAGCCCGTAGAGGAAGCAGAAAATCTCATTATTATTGATGCGATTAATGCGGGTGTAGAAGGTGGCACGATTCTTTCGTTACAGGGGGAAGAAATTCCAGCATTTTTCGGACTGAAAATGTCGGTACATCAGATGGGCTTTCAGGAGGTTCTATTTGCGGCAAAGTGGAGAGAACGGTATCCAAAGCGCATTGTGATGTATGGAATGCAACCCACTTCGTTAGAGCTTGGTGTAGAATTAACGGAAACAAATCAGGCAAAGTTAGAAGAACTAGCAAAAGCGGTTATGGATCAAGTCAATCGTTGGAGACAGGCGTCATGAATCGCCTTGACTTTCTAAAAGAAGTGGCAGGAAGCATGATCCAAACGGTAAAATATGTATACGAGCCATTTTTATCTGATGATTTAAAAAAGATTGAAGAAGCCGCAGACAAAGCGCTTGGAGTTACATGGGTACCTATTATGAAAGTGGGAGAAATGGCGGGGGAGTCAGAAATACATTTTATTTCTGGCAAGCCGGTCATTCTCTATTCTCATGAAGAGAAAGTACTTGCAATCAGCGGTATTTGCCCAGTTTGCTCAAATCTCATACAAGTACGTGGATATGATAATGTGGCGTCCTGCATGCACTGCGAAAAGGAATACCATCTGAAAACAGGTAAGGGTGAGCTTGCTGTTACAGCGTTGCAAGTGAAAAAGAAAGACCAAATGTACGTTGTTGGTTATAACAACGGATTGTAGGTGATTGTTATGCATGAAATGGCGTTGATGGGGGATATCCTCCAAATTGTTGAACAGGATGCAGCAAAACGGGGCGTCGTACAAGTCAAGCAAGTGGAATTGATTGTGGGTGAAATAAGTAATGCCATGCCTGATGCTTTGCGAATGGCATTTGACATTTTTCGCGATCAGAACTTGCACCTTTTTTCAGAGAACGCGCAGCTTATCATTCATAAGGAAGAAGCGAAAGCGGAATGCGTGTTATGTGGTCATTCGTATCATCCAACCCAAAAGATAGCGGTATGTCCGAATTGTAATATTCCATCAGGTAAAATTATATCAGGAGAAACGTTTCAAATATTATCCTATGAGGGGAGCGAGGAAACATGAATATAACACTTCGAACAGATGTGTTAACGAATAATAATAAAGCAGCTGAATTTAATCGTGATTTGTTTAACAAGACAAATACACTTGTTGTAAATATTATGAGCTCACCAGGTGCTGGAAAAACAACGCTACTAGAAGAAACAGTTAAGGCATTGGCAGGAACGTACCGAATTGGCGTGATTGAAGGAGACCTAGCAACGGAGAGAGATGCGGACCGCATCAGGGCACTTGGCGCAAAGGCGGTACAAATCAACACGTACGGCGGCTGTCATCTAGATGCGAGAATGGTTGCAGCAAGTCTAGCAGAACTTGATTTAGATGAACTTGATATTTTGTTTATTGAAAATGTCGGGAATCTCGTTTGCCCGTCCGGATATGATTTGGGACAGGATCATAAGATTGCTGTTTTAAGCGTTCCAGAGGGGAATGATAAAATTCCAAAATATCCACAAATGTTTATGCGAACGGAGCTTGTTCTTTTAAATAAAATCGATTTGTTACCTTATCTCGATTTTAATGTAGAGGAAGCGAAGAAGGATTTAACCGATATTAATCCGAACTCGAAGTTAATCTCTCTTTCTGCAAGAACGGGAGCTGGACTTGAGGAATGGTATGCATGGATTCAAGAGGCGTATAAAAAATGCGTGCAGTAAAAGTGAGCATTCGCGGGCGTGTACAAGGGGTTGGTTTTCGACCGTTTGTCTACCAGCTTGCCCATGTTCATCAGATAACAGGTACAGTGCAGAATAATATGGATGGGGTCAAGATTATTGCGGAAGGACGTATGGCGGATGTCGAGCAGTTTTTGCTTGATATTAAGGAAAAAGCACCACGTCTTTCCAGTATTAACAGTATGACTATATGCGATACCGCGCCAAGTGGGATAGCAGGCTTTACCATTATCGAAAGCGAGCGCGCCGGAACATCCTCTCTTGTCATTCCAATTGATTCCGCTGTTTGTGATGACTGTTTACGTGAGATGAATGATCCGAATGATTTTCGTTATGAATATCCGTTTATAAATTGTACGCAGTGTGGACCGCGGTATACAATAATATCAGCACTTCCGTATGATCGCCCGTACACATCGATGAAGCACTTTCCGATGTGTCCAGATTGCGAGAAGGAATATGTGGACCCTGCAAATCGGCGTCATCATGCACAGCCGATTGCATGCCCTACTTGCGGACCGAAAGTAAATCTGCTTGATGATAAAGGAAACAGCGTAGATGTATCTGATCCGATTCAAGAAGTAGCACGGCATATGCAAGAAGGTCACATTGCCGCAATTAAAGGTCTTGGTGGCTATCATCTTTGCTGCGATGCAACCAATGAAGAAGCGGTGGCAAAGCTACGGAAACGTAAAAATCGTCCGGCACGGCCGCTTGCGGTGATGGCAGCTTCACTGTCTATCATTGAAGAAATGGCGTATATAAGTGAAGAAGAAAAGAAACTACTAACAAGCCCAGAGGCACCGATTGTCATCGTAAAGAAAAAGGAAGGCTCATTTCTTGCTGAGAGTGTAGCACCGAAGATGACAACCATTGGTGTGATGCTACCGTATACACCGCTGCATCATTTATTATTTAAGCGGCATGAGGACGGATGCTTTGTTATGACGAGCGCGAACCCGTCAGGAATGCCCCTGGTTTATAAGGACGAGGAAGCTCTTACCCATTTAGAAGGAATCGCTGATTATTATCTCGTTCATAACCGAGAAATACTTCATCCGGTCGATGATTCAGTCGTACAAATAAGCGATGGCCGCTTGGATTTCTTCCGAAGAGCTCGTGGCTTTGTCCCAGATCCTTTTGTAGCAAACAAGGATGTTTCAGGGATTGTTGCCTTTGGCGGTCAGCAGAAGACGACCTTTACGATTGGGAGAAACGAACAAATTTTTCTTGGCCCGCATATTGGGGATTTAGAAAATATAGAAACGATGAACCATTACAAGCAGGAATATGAGCACTTGATGAAATGGATTGAAACGCCGCTAGATGTAGCAGTTCTTGATAAACATCCTTCCTACGAAACGCGGGAACTAGCAAAGGCGTATCCATTTGAAACTGTATTTGAAGTACAACATCATCACGCACATATGGCAGCTTGTATGGGAGAACATCAGCTTGAGGGGAAAGCGTATGGCATAATCCTTGATGGAACGGGCTATGGTTTAGACGGAAACATTTGGGGTTTTGAGCTATTTTACGGAGATGCGGAACGTGTTGACCGGATTGCCCACTTAGCGTATACACCGCTACCAGGCGGAGAGAAATGTATTCGTGAGCCATGGCGAAATGCTGCTGCCATGCTAATGTCAATGCACGGTGAGCAAGGAAAGAAGCTAGCGAAATTGTTATTTCCGGGAAAAGAGAAAGAAATCGATATTTTAGAAAAAATGATTGAAATGAATATAAATGTAGTCCAAGCAGGTACGTGTGGCCGCTTGTTTGATGCGGTGAGCGCACTTTGCGGTATTACAAAAATAGCTAGCTACGACGGAGAAGCGGCTATCTCACTTTCGGAGCTTGCCGATGAAAACGAAGTGTATGAACCGTATTCGTATGCATATTCAGACAAAGAACCAATTCAAATCCAAATGAATGCGATGATAAAGGAAATTGCCGAGGATGTTTTAAGAGGTGTGGAAGTAGCTAGCATTAGCGGACGTTTCCATGAAACGGTCGTCCAATCAATTGTAACGTTTATGGAAAAACAAAGTGAAGGTACGGCTGTTCAAAATGTCGTACTTGGCGGCGGTAGTATGCATAATCGATACCTTCGAAAACGATTGCGAGAAGAATTATCAAAACGGGAATTTTCCGTATTTGTACCAGAACAAATGCCTTGCAATGATGGCGGTCTGTCATACGGACAATTAATCGTTGCAGCGGCAAATAGGGAGGGCTAAACATGTGTGTTGGTGTACCAGCTAAGGTTGAAATAAAGCATGAATATACAGCGGTTGTAGATGTAATGGGATCGAAAACGACAGTAGGAATTATCTTTGTTCCTGAAGTGGAAGTTGGAGATTATGTTATTGTACATGCGGGTCAAGCGATGAGTATTGTCGATGAACAATATGCAAAGGACAGCGTGGTAGAATGGAGGAAGTTAGTCGATGCAAGAAATTCTGAAGCAGTCGAATGATCCAGATATCTGTATGCCACTCGTAGAAGCTGTTCTTGAAAAAGCAAAGGAATTCCAAGTCAAATTTGGACGTAAGCCTGCTTTTATGGAAGTATGCGGCTCGCATACGATGGCATTAGCCCGTACAGGTGTGAAGCAGTGCGTAAAAGACGAAGTTAATCTAATCTCTGGTCCGGGTTGTCCTGTATGCGTAACGGATCAACGCTCTATTGATGCGATGATTGCTCTTGCAGAAGGGGATAACCGAATTCTGTGTACATTTGGCGATATGATGCGTGTTCCAGGTTCGAACAAAACGTTGCTTGATATGAAAATTGCCGGTAATGACATTCGTGTTGTCTATTCTCCCATTGATACCGTTCGAATCGCTGAGGAAAATCCAGATAAAGAAGTCATCTTTTTAGGGATTGGCTTTGAAACAACGATTCCGATTTTAACGCTAATGGTTGCGGAAGCGAAAAAACGTGGCATTACGAATTTCTCGATTTGGATGACAACGAAATTGGTTGAGCCCGTTCTTCGCTATTTATTAGAAGCAGGCGATGTGAAATTAGATGGCTTTATCCTACCTGGGCACGTTTCGATTGTACTAGGAGAGGATTCTTACAAATATCTAGTAGATGAATATCACATTACAGGCGTGATTACAGGCTTTGAAACAGCGGAACTGTTATCGAGTATTTATAAGTTAATTGATCTTGCTCTGCAAGGAAAGGCAGTAATCGAAAATAACTATACGTCTGTCGTAAGTAAAGCAGGAAACGCCGCAGCGCAGCAATGGATGGACACATACTTAACGACATGTGATGAAGCTTGGCGCGGTATCGGAGTTATTCCAGAGAGCGGTTTGGATTTAAAGGAAGAGTATGATTTGTATAATGCGAAAAAACGGTTCAAAGTGGAAGTCGGGGAACCGCGGAAAACGAAATGTCGCTGCGGCGAAGTCATTCGTGGCTTGATTTCACCAAATGAATGCCCGTTGTTCGGTAAGGCTTGTCAGCCACTCAATCCAATTGGACCTTGTATGGTTTCGGCAGAAGGTAGCTGCGCAGCTTATTATCAATATATGAGGGAGAGTTTGTAATGGAAACGTTCATCAACTTAGCACACGGGGATGGCGGTGAACTAACTCATCGCCTCATCCGCGATGTATTTGTCTCAGCATTTGGCGAGCAGGATGCTCTCTTTGATGCGGCATCTGTATCAGTGCCAGTCGGAAAAATCGCCGTAACAACCGATTCTTTCGTCATTAAACCGATTTTCTTCCCAGGTGGTTCAATCGGGAAATTAGCTGTAGCCGGTACGATTAATGATTTGGCGGTAAGCGGTGCAAAGCCGGTATACTTAACATGCGGCTTTGTTATTGAAGAAGGATTTCCGATTTCTGATTTAAAGAAAATCGTTGCTGACATGGCAAATGAAGCGAAGAAAACAGGCGTCTCCATTATTGCAGGAGATACAAAGGTCGTGGAAAAAGGAAGCGCGGACGGCGTGTACATTAACACGACTGGTATTGGAATCTATGAACCAAGCCGAGGTTGCAGCCTTACTTTCGAAGAGGGCGATGCCATTATTATTTCTGGAACAATAGGCGACCACGGCGTTGCGGTTGTTACCGCGCGAGGAGATCTTGGCATTTCCGCTCCGACGCTTAGCGATTGCGCCTCTCTAAATGGTATGATTGCGAAGGTGCTTGACGAGTGCGACAGCGTCCGCATTATGCGTGATCCAACAAGAGGCGGACTTGCGACAACTCTTGTAGAAATTGCAGAAGATTTTAGGCTCACGATGAAAATCAAGGAACGCCAGCTTCCGATTAAAGAAGAAGTACACGGCGCCTGTGATATTCTCGGTTTTGATCCACTCTATTTAGCGAATGAAGGAAAATCCATCTTTATCGTAGCAGACAGTGAGAAAGAGAAGGTCCTTCAAATTCTGCGTGATTGTCCTGAAGGAAAGGATGCCGCAATTATTGGAAGCATCATCGGAAAAGAAAAAGGGCAACTCCTTTTGGAAACCCCAATTGGCTCTAAACGAATGTTGACACGACTATCCGGAACGATGTTTCCGCGGATTTGCTAAGACGATTCCTCCCTTATCGAGGCCACTGAAAACGTATGATGTTTCAGTGGCCTTATTCATGGGCTTTAAATGGGGAAATATGGCGTGAATTGAGCCCGAAGACGTGGAAAGAGGAAAGGTAGCGGAAATAAAATGTCTACAAAGATACGTTTCCATCGCATTTTTTTCGAAATCTATGCTTTTTCAGTGTCCTCACGTATAGGAGTTGTTTTTATTTAAGAGTTGGGAATCAACGTATCATACAGTATGATAGAGAACAGGATGCAACAATTTACTTAAATGGGAATCTGGCAATTGGAGGAATTACATGATTGGCAAACGAATGAAACACGCGAAACGTTATCAGGAAATAAGCAATGCTTTTATACGGAACGGTTTTAGCTATGTTGTCTATCGTTTATTTGACAAATCGCCTTCTAAAAAATCGATAGAAGCAGAGGAAGATATGAACTTGCGTACGATTGGTGTGAAACTTCGTATGGCCCTACAAGAATTAGGACCTACCTTTGTGAAGCTTGGACAAATTGCGAGTACACGAAGAGATCTTATACCCGAAGAAATTACAGGTGAACTGGAACAATTACAAGATCAAGTGTCCTCTTTTTCTATTGAACAGGTTCGCGCGATCATTGCAGGGGAACTAGGCGGTAATGTAGAAGAAATTTTCACCGATTTTCACGAAGAACCACTTGCGACCGCTTCAATTGGCCAGGTTCATCTTGCTACGCTGCAAACAGGAGAGCAAGTTGCTATTAAAATTCAGCGACCGGACATTCAGAAGATTGTTAATACGGATTTAGAAATTTTAGATGATTTAGCCGGGTTGATGGAGGCAAAATTAGCTTGGGCGAAAACATATCAAATTCGCAAAATAATTGAAGAATTCTCTAAATCTTTATTTGCTGAGCTGGATTACACAATTGAAGGAAGAAACGGCGAACGTGTTGCTAAACAATTTATAGATCAGCCTGAAATTCATATTCCTCGTGTTTACTGGGATTATTCTACAAGAAAAGTACTTACAATGGAGTATGTCCAAGGGATTAAAGTAAGCCATTTAGCAGATTTAGATGGACAGGGCTATGATCGAAAAATTGTAGCAGAGCGGCTGACAAATGCAATGCTTCATCAAATATTAATTGAAGGTTTCTTTCACGGGGACCCTCATCCAGGAAATATTTATGTGCTGCCAAATCAAGTAATTAGTTTTATCGATTTTGGTATGGTTGGGAAGCTGAATGAAGAAATGAAATACCATCTTGCCTCTCTCGTCATTCATTTACAGCGCAGCAATACAAAAGGCTTATTACATACGTTTTCCTCGATGGGAATTTTACCAGATGATATCGATATGAATAGTTTGTACGATGACATAGAAGATTTACAAATGAAGTATTACGATGTTGCATTAAGTAAGATGAGTCTTGGCGGGACGATTTCAGATTTATTTTCGGTCGCATTTAAGCATCAAATTCAAATTCCTGTTAACTTTACGGTTCTTGGTAAAGCGCTTCTTACGGTGGAAGGAATTGTGGAAGACTTAGATCCAGAATTTAGTATCATGACGGCAGCGAAGCCATTTGGACAAACCCTTTTGAAAAACCGCTACAATCCAAAAACTATTGCAAAAAAATCATGGGATCAATTGGTAGAAAATGCAGAAATGTTATCTGATTTTCCGAAGGACTTGAAAGAAATCACCACGACGATTAAAAAAGGAAAAATGCGTCTTGATATCCATGTAACTGAGCAGCAAGTCTTCTTACAAAAGCTTGATACTATTGTAAACCGTCTGTCCTTTAGTATTATATTACTCTCTTTTAGTATTTTGATGGTTGGTCTCATAGTCGGCTCTGCCATCGCCGGTCAAGCCACCGTTTTATGGAAGTTTCCGGCGATTGAAATTGGATCGGTTGTTGCAACGTTAATGTTTATTTTTATGATTGTTTCTATTATTCGCTCTGGACGGATGTAGGGGGGACGTGGTATGAGTAAGTTAAGTAATGCACTACGAATGATTGAAATCTTACATTCGAATGGGAAGACGAAGATAGCTGAATTATCAAACCTATTAGAAGTAAATGAGAGAATGGTTCGAAATTACCGAGCTGAATTAATAAAAGCGGATATTATGATTGATAGTGATAGAGGACCGGATGGAGGCCATTCGCTAAATCGGAATTCCTTCCTTCATATACGCAATATAACGAGTGAAGAGCTAGAAGCGCTCAAATTATCTGGGGAGAGCAGCAAACAATCACCGCCCAGCCTGATGGCAGCATTTATTTTGAAGCAACAATGAGCGGAAAGGAATCAATTAAAAAATGGATTCGCAGCATGGGCACGAACGCGAAAGTATTGGAACCAAAGTCACTTCGCGATGAAATGATCGAGGAAATGCGGGAGCAATTGAACATGTATGGGGAATAAGAAACTCTTTTTTTGGTGCGAATGCCTTTATGCCCGGCAAACGTGACTTTCGAGAGGCTCGGTCAGCAAAGCGAGGGATTGGTGCCCTCCCGAGGTGATATATGGGTGTAGCGGGTATCAAAGAGGTGGATTAGAGCCCGGTAAGCGAGATATACAAGCGAAGCGGTAATTAAAGCAACAGATTAAAGCCCGGTAAACGTGAAATACAAGCGAAACGGTAACTAAAGCAACAGATTAGAGCCCGGCAAGCGTGATATACGAGCGAAGCGGTAACTAAACGACAGATTAAAGCCTCGTGATCCAGCATGGACTAGGCACAGAAAAAAGGTATCATTCTCATTCATGTGAACTTTAACGTAACATTCATTAAATTGGCTCTCTTATGGGGGTTTTTCGTAAGGACAAATCATTATCGAATGCAGCGTAACTTATACATGTACGGGCTCTTTCTTTCATTTTTGTGGAGAAAGAGCTTTTTTATTAGAAATCGTTATTTTCACGTTCTTTTAATCTACTCATGAGCGGTCTATAAAATTGGTAATCAAAAATGATTAGGATGCCAATAAATACTATAGTTAATAGAATATCCATTGTCTCACTCCATCTTCGTTTCTTTATATCCCTAGTGTAAATGAAAGTTTAGATTTTTCCTCAAAAAATGTAAGAAAATATGACACGGTTTTCTACTATATGTCTCTTCCTATGCATAAAAAAGGTTTTTAATAATATTTTTTCATATAATTACATTATTTATATGAAAAAAGCGATATAATTAATGTTAATAGTGTCTATTTTTTTAATATTTATATAATTTTTCACAAAAACATATAGAATTTATACTCATTTTTTTATTAGTATTATACAATGAAACTATCATACTATGAAATCTATTATACATATGACAGCAATACGGTTTTTGGAGGAGGACAATATCGTGTTTGAATTATTTCAATCTCACCTACGAAGTGTTAAAAAGGAAATCGAAAAATATTCTAATTCCATTCCGTCTCTTGCCGACTATCATATTTTACATTCCCAACGTTTGCAGGATAAAATGCAACATCCTAATTTCGTTATTTCGGTAGCCGGTACAGAGCAAGCTGGTAAATCTTCGTTTATCAATGCTTTACTAGGAGAAGATTTCATCCCGAACGGTACTGGGCTTCCCTCTAGTACGAGCACGCGAATTGTATTTGCTGATCACGATGATCAAGTAATGATAGAATATGACAATGGTGAAAGTCGCGCTATTAAAGGAAATCCATTATCCTATGCGTTTCATCAGGAAATGAAAAATGGAACGCTGACAAAAGATAAATTTCAATTTCGAGTTCATCATAAATTACATGCGCTGCAAGAGCAGGATTCCCATGAAATGATTGACTTTGTTGTTATTGACACACCGAGTGTGGATTTGGATACAAGTGAAGAGTACGCACTGAAACGGTTTAAGGAAGACATGCTCGAAACCGATTTACTATTTTATATTTTTGATGCTAGTAATCCTCATGATGAGAGAACCTTGCGTGTATTAGCAGATATTCGTCCGGATTTACTGGAAGAAGCAATATTTATCGTAAATAAAATGGATTACCGAACAACTGCACATATTGATCCAGAGGCATCTATACAGGATATTATGCAATTACTTCAATCATTTGGTATACGCAGTCCAAAATGTATTCCCGTTAGTGCGAAAACGGCGTTGTATACCCGGATGATAGAGAAGGGTATGGAGCATTCCGAGTTCTACTGGCAGGAGCTTTCCTCTTATATACGGGAGGAAGAACTTAACAATACAACGGATGAAACGATTTTATTACAATCTCTTTTTCAACAAAGTGGTATTCCAATGATAGAACAAGAAATCGTAATACCGGCCTTTTTACACTTAAAAGAGGCTGTCAGATATGCCCTGCAAAAAAGCGTCATGCGCTACATTGGACAAATGAGTAATAGCTTCGAAAAAAATGTACAAAAGCTTTCCAGGTATGTAGACCGAAAAAAGCAAGAAAAACAGGAAAAAGAAGAGAATATGAACCAGCTCATTTCATTGTTAGCAGAGCATCATAGCAAAGCAGAGCAGCTAAAGGAGCATGTACAGCAAGCAGCCGCGCTTCTGAAAAAGGACGAGCTAATGCGTCCATTTACATTTACTATGTCGTCGTATGTGTATCATACAACCAATGAAGGCTTCGAAGAAAAAGAAGAAGCGATTGATGAGGCACGTAAATTGCTTGCACTATGGATTAAAAAGGATACTGAAAATATTCCGGAACAAGTCAGTGACTTTTATAATACCGGCTTGCAGTTTCAAGAATCTTCGCAGAATTATTTTAAGTTACTTTACGATGTAGCGCGCAAGGAAATGGCACGTGTAAATCAAGTAATTTACGAATATGGGTTACGCTATCCAAAGTCGATTGACTTCATTCCGAATCCTTTGCAAGTTCTGCCACATCAAATAGAAATAGCGGGAAAGCGAGCAATTGTTCGCAACATGAAAATGTATGATAATCATATTAACGTTGAATCTTATACAACTCCTTATAAGGACAAGGTTCTTCTCGTTTTTCATAAAACAAAGTATGTAACAAAATATAAATATGATATTGATGCTGCGGTTCGTTTTGCAGAAAAAGATTTAAACGAAAAAATCACTCAGTTTTCTGACATGTATTATGAAGAATTCATGGTAGAAAAATACAATAATTATCCGAAACGAGTCTTCCAAAGTGCAAAGAATGAAATCGATCGCTCTATCCAATGGATTGAGAAACTTATGGTACTTTTGAAGGATGAGATGAAAACAGTTGATGAAGAGCTTTCGGTGTTAGAAAATGAAATTACGCTTATTACCGAGTTACAGCACCGAATTGACAATCGATCCAAACTCATTACAGCAACAGAACGTATGAATGTTGCTAACGGTGAAAATTTATCTATTCGTCTCGATCATGCTACATCAGGCACTACGTTTTTCTTAGATGAAGGTGAATTTATTCTACATACCGCATCGCTTTCGAAATCCGCAGCATTTGTAGGAAAAGGAAAAGAAAAGACAAAGCTTATCATAAAAAGTCCGCTTTCCAATACAAATAGTCACGATTCCTTCCAATTTGAAGATGTAGCAATTGAATTTGATCATGCAGAAGACGTAGCCATTGCAATAGACGGCTATTCACTGATTGTAGAAAACTGTAGCATACTTGCTGCAGAACCGAATCAAACAATCATAAAAGTATCGGGCATGACAGAAGGAAGTATAAATAATTGTATGATTAACGGTGGGCTGATAGAGATGTCATCCGGAGGAAGATTTCGTGTTTCCGCGTCCTCATTTCAGAACAATGAAACAGCGATTGTGTTAGCTGCCTCTTCCTATACGACGGTAACTGGCAATTTCTTTGATACAAGTCAGCACGCATCAATTGAATGTAAAGATTCTGCAGAAGGAGTTATATCCGATAATCAATTCTCCAATCTTGCTGCATATGGCATGATTTGTAGTAATGCATCGAAGGTAATGATTGAAAATAATGAAATGACGGGTGCAAAGGTTTGTGCAGTTTTTGTAACGGATGAAGCAAAGCCTGTACTGTCAAATAATACATTTCGTACTAATAAAGTTTCTATCATTCTTGAAAAATATGCAAAATCCAAGCTAACAGGAAATACGATTACAGGAAGTGAAAATGGTATTCTTGCCCGTCATGATAGTGAACTCATTCTTCTTCAGAATACAATTGAGGAAAATGAGGGGGACGGTGTGATGCTTCTTGACCGGACTAGCCTTCCTTCATGTAAGGATAACGCCTTCCATCATAACCGAAAAAATGGCATAAGTATTGGCGGGGCGGCAACTGGAAAGATTGAAAAAAATCAATTTGATGCGAACGAAGAAAATGGCGTTATGGTAAGCATGAACGGGGAAGTTTGGCTTGTGAATAATAAGATGTCCAATCACGGGTTTGCGGGTGTATTATGCGAAGGATCTTCCCATCTCGAAATGGTACAAAACGAAGTAAGTGACAATAGCAATGGCGTCTACTTAAAGGATAAAGCTAGTGTTGAAATCGAAGAGAATACATTTATCAAAAACAAACGCTACGGCATCCGTATCTCCGATTACGTTATTGGATCAGTCAATAGCAATGAGTGCCTGGAAAATGGCTTATCTGCCTTTTGGGTCGACACTGCTAAAGAAATGGAATTTACGGATAACAAGCGAGTCGAATCTGGATTTGCCCTTCTGAAACCACAATATTGGAACAGTAAAGTAAAAATGCAACGCTCAAACCAAAAAGCAAAGCGTCTACACCGTAAATAAACCGAAACAATTTCTACTATATCGTTCCTTTCTTAACTTACAAAGTAGGCCACTGAAATGTAGTACTTTTTCAGTGGCCTACTTTGCGGATAGGTGCTTATTTAATTGGAGTCTATTGCTCCTTCTTCCAGCGTATAGTAAGAATAGAAGCTGTCTATTTGCAAACGGAAGGGAGCAAACTACGATGATTTATCAATCTGCATCGTTACTTGCGCGTCTAGTTGCTACATTTATAGATCTCATTCTAATGAGTATCATTGCTGCCATTATTAGTGTGATAACAGGTATGTCTCTTCTGCAAAAAATTCCTAATGACTGGCGATATCAGTTACTAATCGTTCTCTATTTAGCTATTCTTCCTGTATTGTGGAATGGATGCACGATAGGCAAACGTGCAGTAAATGTTAGCATTGTAAAACGAAATGGTACAAGACTCGATTACATGACGATGCTGCTTAGGGAAGGGATTGGTCTATGGGGACTAGGTGTACTTACATTTGGTGTAACGATTTTAGTAAGTATATTTATGGTTGCCTTTCTTAAGGACAAACGAGCTATTCATGATTACCTGGCAGGAACGTATGTGACGATACGGAAATAATAAGGAGAGAGGAACAAAGGCTGTTCAATTTGAATAGTCTTTATTCCTCTCTTATCCTAATGCCCGATTAAAAATGTAATTCCATTGTACGGATCTCCGCTATTATAGTAGACAAAATCTTTTGTATACACTTGATTTCCAATTGTAACAGATCCTTTTACATTGATTGGCTGATGCCCCCAGCTCGCAATTGTAATGGGGGTTGTAAACACCGCATTTCCATTAATGGTAAGAGGGTAATTGTTTCCTAGTGTAAGTGAATTTGAGATTTCCATATTTCCCCCAATCGTTACCGCACCATTTGTGTCAATCGTGAGACTGCTATCACTTTGGAAATTTCCTTTTACATTCATCGTCCCAGAAATCGTTGTATTATTTGTAATAAAAGCGTTTCCCCCAATTGTTACTGCAGAAGTTCCGTATGTTGTCAGCCCCTTATCACTTCGAAAGCTACCACTTACATTAAGTAAAGAATTATCTGTAAGATTGGTATTACTTTTTACATATAAATTTTGGCCAATATCCATCTTAGAAGCACCATTAAGAACTAAGTTTTGTTGAATAAGGGCATTTCCACTTACAGTAGCTGTTCCGGGTGCAAACTGAACACTATTGTTCACATACATATCTTTATCAACGGTCACAGAAAGATTATTGTACAGATTCAATCCATTGCTGAAATATGTGCTCCCTTGAATAAAATGAGTGTCTGGACATGGGCTCCAGTTTACATTTCCTGCAAAGTTACTTTGCTGTAGCTGTGCATTCCCCGTATATGTACATTGGTTTGCGTTTAACGTTACAGGATTATAGTCATTTGGATTTAGCACGAGCTTTGTCGTAAAATCACTCGCATTCTGGAAGGCAACCGTTCCTATGGTCGTGCTACCCGTGGAACCGGTTGTTGTGCCATTAGTAGATGAGGTTCCATCAAACGCACTTGTACTGTTTAGCAAGGCATCTAGTGATTTTCCGATAATATTATATTTTGATTGACTACAATATAATGTGACTGAAAAGGTTTGTATTTGGGAGTCCCATGTTACCTTGTTTTCGTTATTTTTTGTATAGGGCTGTGAGGAAAATGGATCTGTTGGATAGTCAATATACCCTTTGGTTGCTAATTCATCTAAGGTAGCGCTATTAGTTGTCGCTCCTTCATTTGTTGCATAAATCCGCGCCGCTTCAATCATTTGTCGGGCATTGGCAATATGTGCATCTCGTTTTGAATTTTCAATAATGGAACCAATGGACGGAACGGCAATGGCAGAAACGATTCCTAAAATAACAACAACAGCAAGCAATTCGACTAAAGTGAGACCATGTTCATTTCGCAATATGTGCATCGCTTCACCGTCCTTACTTTAAGTATAAATAGATTATAATTACGTACGATTTGGGGGGAATTCAATTATTAGATTCAAAAGTGTTCAAAAAGTAAGATTTCCCAGTAATATTGTACCATTTACAGGGTGAAGGTGTATGTAAAGAATGGAGAAAAAAAGTACAAGAGTAAGGAATGGATTGTATACTGATTTTATTTTTACAAAATTTAAATGGAAATAATAAAATAAAACAAATACAATGTAAATAGCAGAGAAATTCTAGTGTTATATCGATATAAAAAAATTTACTCAAGGAGTCATTTGAGATAAATAATAAAATATGACAGCTAGGAGGTGTAGAATGGGAGAGGTTGAAATGTCAAATGGAAAGCGCCTGGTATTTATATGGCTGATACTAAGCGAGGTACTACTAGCATGTACACTAGTCATTTGGGTTATGGGATTTATTTTTGCCATTGCAGAATTGGTAATGCCCCTATGGCTAGTTATCGGAAGCTATCCGATTTTTATCATTGTTAGCGCATTCATGGCTTGGAGAGAGTATATGAAAGGAAACTACCGTAACACTGTATTATGGAGTTTGTTTCCAATCATTTGGTACGGATTGGTGTACGGGTTAACTTTTATTTCATAATGAACAAAGAGCGTTCTCATTAACTAAGAACGCTCTTTTTATGGAAGAATCCTTTTTATCGTGAACATGATATAGCTTATTAGTAAGCTCATAAAAGAAAAAATGAGCGCCACACTGGAAAAAACAAGTACATAGGCATTGAAAGTTCCAAGCAGTTGCATGAGACCATAGCTAGATAGATGAAGAAAGCTAGATGCTCCGTTTATTACAAGAAGGACGATAAAAATCGTGATTACACCACTTAGTGCACCATCAATATCAGGACGACTTAGGGCGATATGAGTAGAAATGCAAACAGATAAAAATAGAAATAGTAAAAAAGAAGGATGGGCGAAGTTAGTTACTGTAAACAGACTTTTCCATAATACAAAAGCTGATGAAAAGATGTGATTTGCAACATCACTGGAATTTCCATCCATTTTTATAGCTGATATATCCTTCATTAACAATTGATAGGATTGTGGAACGAAGGAATACATGAGAATGACAAGTGCCGCAATGCCGCTAAATACAGGAGCAACTCCAATGAAAAAGTTCCCGATTCTTTGATATAAGCTGTTCGGGTTATAGGTATGACTGACAAAGCCAAGCTGTCCTCCTTGCGTATTTGTCGGAAACCACTGTACACTTACAATCTTATGTCTAAAGACAAGGCACATCATTGCATGACCAAGTTCATGAATAGGTGTTCCAATCCAAGCAGTAAGTAGAAAGCCAGTTCGTCCAAATGTAGACGTCCAATATCTGCGCGACAAATCTTGAAAAAAACCTAGCACAAACCCAATTAATAAAATTACACCAACACAGGAACAAAGCTGTATAAAACTCGTTACGAGTAGGGTAATCAAAAAAGTTCCCATTATAATCATCCTTATCTAACCTAACACAGGTCTACAAAATTGTTATTATCGTAACATGAAATAGGTTGGAAGAAAAGGAATCCTATCCCTGAAAATAATCTTAAATAGTATGCAAAATGAAAGAATATAACGTATAAAACTTTTATTATAATAATAAAAGTTACTATTTAGAAAAATATTTAGTAAAATAATATACATATGATCTTTTATTTGCTAATATTAATCTACCTTTACAATATAAGGGAGGAAGATTGCGATGTCAGTTCAAGTAATTAGTAGCGCATACATCACAAATCTATTAAATGAATGGTATCAAGCTATTCGTTCGCAGCATGTGAATAAGGCTGAGGAGTATAAACGTGAAGTTGAGATAAAGCTTTCTTATATGGAAGAAAATCAAAACGTACTCCTCTATTATTCACTTCTCGATTTCCGTCATAGCATTCTCGTAAAAAGTTTGGTACATGCTGATTCCTCCGTACAAAATATTGAAAAAGATGAAAGTAGTATGGATGATTTCCTTACTTATTACTATCATTTGTTTAAAGGTATTTATGCGATGAACAACGGTCAATATAGCGATGCACGTATTCACTATCAAAAGGCGGAAGTCTTACTTGATTTCGTTCCAGATGGAGCGGAAAAAGCAGAATTTTATTACCGCGTGGGTACGTTTTATTATCATATACACCAACCGCTAGACTCGATTCGTTATATCACGAATGCACGCTACTTTTATTTAGAGAATTTCGGATATGAACGAAATATAGCTTCTTGCGATAATGTTCTGGGTCTTAGTTGCATTTTATTAAAGCAATTCGACCAAGCAGAAACTTATTTTCTTACTTCGTTAAAGCAATTACTTAAGTTAGATGAGAAGAAACTCATTCTAAAAGTAAGTCACAATCTAGGATTCTTATATGCTGAACAAGGCCTATCTAATTTGGCTATCCCGTATTTGCTAGAGGCAGTAAAAGATAATCCGAAAACAATGTTTCTCCTTGCGAGAGAATACAATAAGCTTGGCATGGATCGTAAAGCACAAGATTTAATTTCAGAAGGAATGAAATCTTGTGATGAAGAATATAAGCATCATTTTTCCGTTCTTAAAGCAGTCGTAACCGTATATCCAGTCGAAAGACTAGAGCAAGCGGTACGTAAGGCTATCCTTTACTTTAAAAAAGAAGGGCTTTGGAAGTATGTGGAAGAATATTGCGATATGGTAGCCGTAGCGTTACATCGTCACAGCTTTTTTGAACAAGCAAGTGCATACTTCTTAACAAGTCATGAGGCAAAGAAAAAATCGTATGAGAAAGAGGCTTTGCTTTAAAAAATTTGATATAGGTAGTAGGTGTCAGCCTATTGGTCGTTTTTCTCGTAACAGGTGGTAACAGACTCACTGATACATCTCCAAATCAAACGATAAAAGCGGCGCTTCATATGCAGGTAAAGGATCATGGTGAAACGTGGTACCATGAGAAGGGAAAAGAGAGAGTGAATCTCTCTTTTTTGTTAGTGCTTTTTATCTTCATTATTCAGTTAATTTAAATAAGCAAAAAAATATTTTGACATTTCTGTGAACTATAAATATAATAAAACCTATAAGTTTAATAATAATTAAATATAACACTCTTATCCAGAGAGACGGAGGGACTGGCCCTAAGATGTCTCGGCAACCATTGAATGCGAAAGCTTCAAACGGTGCTAATTCCAGCAGAATACTTATTCTGAAAGATGAGAGGGACGATCTGGTATGTAAAGTCGACCTCTTATCTAGATGAGGTCGACTTTTTTATTTGGAAATGGGGACAAAAACAAGGGGGAAGTTACATGAAGAAAATCATTGCAGTTGTTCTACTTGTATTCACACTACTGATCACGGGCTGCCAATCAAACGCAGCTACCGCAAAGCCAAAGGAAATTCGAATCGATTATGCGTATTATTCTCCGCTAAGTCTCGTGCTTAAAGATCAAGGCTTCTTAGAAAAACGATTAGCGAAAGACGGAGTTCCAGTTAAATATGTATTAAGTCAAGGAAGTAATAAGGCATTAGAATTTTTGAATAGTAACAGTGTGGACTTTGGTTCTGCTGCAGGAGGTGCAGCACTAATTGCGAAGGCAAAGGGAGCACCGATTGAGAGTGTTTATGTTGCGTCGAAGCCAGAATGGACCGCACTCGTTACGCTACCTGATTCATCCGTAAAATCAGTTGCAGATTTAAAGGGCAAGAAGGTTGCCGCTACATTCGGAACAGATCCACATATTTTCTTACTGCGCGCACTAGATGAAGCAGGTTTGTCTTCGAAGGATGTTCAGTTAATTAACTTGCAGCATACGGACGGTGCACTTGCTCTTCAAACTAAGCAAATTGATGCGTGGGCCGGCTTGGATCCGCATATGGCCAAAGTAGAACTCGAATCAAAAGCAACACTCTTTAAACGACAAGTTGATTGGAATACGTACAGTCTCCTTCACGTACGAAGTGAATTTGCAAAGCAATATCCAGCCTATGTCAAAGTTGTACTCGAAGCCTATGAAGATGCAAGAAAATGGGCACTTGCGCATCCGGAAGAAACAGCACAAATTCTTGCAAAAGAAGCGAAGCTCGACCCGGAAATTGCAAAACTAGAATTAAAACGCAGTGATTTCTCAAATGCTATTCCGAATGATGCAGTGAAGGATTCCTTAAAGGGAGCATCTACTGTTCTTCTTAAAGAAAAAATTATTCCGCCAAATACGGATACGAAAAAAACAATTGATGAGTTAATTCAGCCTTCTTTCGCGAAGGAAGTAGTGAAATAAAAAGGAGGATTACAAATGAGTGAAAAAACAATTGTCGTTTCACTTCCCGCAAAGAAGGCGAAGACGTCCGGCAATAGCTCCAAATGGTTGCTTGGCACGATTTTTCCTGTTTTATTATTAGTTATTTGGGAGTGGGCAAGTCGGTTTGGTATCATTTCTGCACATCTCTTACCTTCTCCATCTACTATTCTAGCAACAATTGGATCGATGGCACAGGATGGCACGCTATGGGGGCATATTGGCTTTACGTTAGTGCGGATTGCCGCTGGCTTTGCGATTGGTATTGTCATTGCTACAGTTCTCGGCTCTTTAGTAGGATTAAATCGCACCGTTGAGGCACTCCTAGACCCGATTATTCAAGCATTTCGTTCGATTCCCTCCCTTGCATGGGTACCGCTATTTATCCTTTGGATGGGAATTAGCGAAGAGTCAAAGGTTGTTTTAATTGCTGTTGGGGTATTCTTCCCCGTGTATTTAAATATCGTAAGTGGAATTCAAAATGTGGACCGAAAGCTAGTAGAAGTAGGGAAGCTATATCATTTTTCTACGTTTGAACTAATCTATCGCATCATTTTACCAGCAGCAATGCCAAGTTATTTAACTGGACTTCGTAGCGGACTCGGACTTGGCTGGATGTTCGTCGTAGCAGCAGAACTGATGGGAGCAAGCCAAGGATTAGGATTTCTTCTTGTGAACGGACAAAATACGTATGCACCCGAGATTATTTTATCGAGCATTGTTCTTTTTGCCATTCTTGGGAAGCTATCGGATTCCTTGCTGAAAGCATTAGAGGCCAAAGTACTCTTTTACCAAGATCGAATAGCCAAATAGAAATGAGAAATAGGAGGTAATGTTATGCTATCGATACAACAAGCACAAAAACAATTTGATAACGGAAATCATGCCTTCCAGCCTGTTTCGTTTCTTGCAGGAAAAGGAGAGGTAATCGGTCTTCTTGGAACGAGCGGCTGCGGAAAGAGTACGATTCTTCGAGCGATAGGAGGTCTTGATCCGCTAACGTCCGGTCATATTCTATGGAACGGAAAACCGATAGAAAAAACAAAAACCAATCTTAGTTTTATCTTTCAAGAACCTCGCCTCATGCCTTGGTTATCGGTCCTGGATAACGTGGCCTTTGCAAGTAAGTCGGCTAACAAGAAGGAAGAGGCGTTAGCATTATTGGAACGCGTTGGCCTAAAAGGATTTGAAAATCACTATCCAAAAGAGCTTTCAGGAGGAATGGCGCAGCGTACTGCTATAGCCCGCGCCCTTTCTGTTCGCCCTGAATTGTTACTTCTTGACGAACCGTTCAGCGCACTCGATGCTTTTACGAAAATGCAATTGCAAAATCTAGTCCGTCACATATGGGAAACAGACCAAGCGACAATTCTTCTTGTAACACATGATATCGAGGAAGCCCTCTATCTATGTGATAAAATTGTTATTCTTCGCGGACAGCCGGGCGAACTTGTTGACATTGTAGAAGTAAAGGAAAAGCGAACGCGCGATGCAAACCTCGATCTAAAGCATTATATTTTACAATTGCTTCATTTTGAAGAAAATGCTCTTGTATAACTTCCACGTTTTTTGTGGAAGTTTTTTGTTGGCTGAAAAACCTGTTTTGATCATGCAGAAAATGGGGAAGAGGAACGTATTTGCGTGCCCGCAAATGGGGAAAAGTAAAAAACGATATTGAAAGGGGAGGAATCGTGCCTAGAAGCGAGGAAAAAGAGAGCTGGCGGTAACAAAAGAGGAAGATTGAGCCCGAAAGCGAAAGAAAAGAGAGTTGACCGTAACAAAAGAGAGTCAATTGTGCCTGTACATCAGAAATATCGACTACAGCGGTAACAAAAGTCCTGAAATCGTGCCCGCCTCTCAGAAAAACCGGCTTGAGCGGGAATAAAAGAATCCTACCCATTTCCTAAAATACCAGAAACACCCAATCATGAACGAACAAGCTCCATCAGTGTCTAAACACAGGTAAACTTCCTCCTGGCATTAAATTTGGGTCTTTGTTACAACTTTTCACTTTTCATTTTCTCCAAAACCATGTACCCTACTTAAGGATAGTAAAACACTTGAAGGAGAATAAAGATGGCACAGACATTTGTTCGGCAAGATATTACGCTACATAATTTGCAGCAATTTATAAAAATGAAGGATGCAGACCCAGAACGAAAAAATATCTATTTTCAAAAGTTAATCGAAGAAGTAGGGGAGCTTTCGGAGGTTCTTCGGAAAGATAGACGATTGGCTGAAACAGGTACGATTAAGGGCACAATTGAAGAGGAATTGTATGATGTGCTCTATTATGTATTAGCGATTGCGAACGCGCATGATATTGATATGGAAGAATGCTTTCGGCTTAAGGAGCAATACAAGCGGGAAAAAAAGAAAAAATAAAAACCTAGAGATTAGGGCATGATCTCTAGGAGTAGGGGTACGAGAAATACGTTAAAGGTTGCGGTTAAGAGCATGGAAATAGTAGCAATTGTTCCTTCTAGTTGTCCCATTTCAAATGCTCTGGAGGCTCCTGTTCCATTGGCACTTGTACCCATTACAATGCCTTTCGCTACCGCTGTTCGGATGCGAAGAATTCGTATGATGGATGGACCTGAAATAATTCCGATGATGGCGGTTAACACGACAAAGAGAGCAGTTAAGTCCTTTGTTCCTCCAGCCATCGAACTAATTTGCATGGCGATCGGTGTCGTTACGATATGCGGTACGATGCTATCGGACATGGCTAAATTTAAATGAAATACTTTTGCTAAGAGCATTGAAACAATAATCGAAATAACCGAGCCTGCCAATACATTTAGCACGATCGGAACTGCATATTTTTTTAATGTGTTCCGGTATAGATACAACGGGTACGCAAATGCTACGACAGCTGGTTCTAGTAATTTTGATAACCACGTCGCTCCTTGTGCGTAATGATCATAGGGAATATGAAATAGTAGTAACACAGCAATCAATAGAATTGGCGTGATTAACATCGGTGTTAATAGCGTCCATTTATAGGTTTGATATACTTTTTTCGAAAATAGATATGTAAATACAGTTAATCCTAGAAAGAATATTTGAATCATCATGCTTCTTTTCGTCCCCCCATTTTTTCTGCAAAGATACCAGTAAATACAATAACCATTAGTGTACTCAGTATGAGGATAGCCGAAATTCCCATTCCATTTGTCATAAGAATGTCACGATAACGTATGATTGCTACAGCTGATGGAATAAAGAATAAGAGTAGTTCTTTAATCAATAAGTTTGAACCAGATGCTACCCATTGTATCGGAATCATTTTAAAACGAAAGCAGATGAATAATAGAAGCATACCGATTATACTTCCCGGAATAGGCAAGTGAGTAAAGGCAACGATGGTGTTACCTATAAATACGAATACGTATAGAAAAAGAATTTGTAAGCCAATTGTGAATAATCTCAAGGGGATCTCTTCCTTTATCTTTTAATAAGAAAAATACTATACATATACTGTAATGTGGATTTTATATTGTGTCTAATATATATATTAGGTAAGATTAATATGGAAAACATATTAATAGAAGGTGGAAATAAATGGAGTTACGTCAATTGCATTATTTTATAGCGGTAGCAGAGGAGCTTCATTTTGGAAGAGCGGCGAAACGGCTGCAGATGACGCAACCTCCTCTCAGCCAACAAATTCAGCAACTTGAGGAGGAATTAGGGGAAGTATTATTTCGGCGGACAAAACGGGTTGTAGAACTTACTGATGCAGGTAAGGTGTTTTTAGAGGGAGTAAAAGGGGTATTCGAACAATTAGATGCTGCGATTTCATTAACAAAACGGGCTGCACGAGGCGAAATTGGTACGATTACCATTGGATTTGTGGGTGCTGCTACGTATGACTTTCTCCCGCCTCTTATTCGAACATATCGCAATCAATATCCGAATGTTGAAATCAAGCTGAGAGAACTTTCAACACCTGAGCAAATCGAGGAACTACACAATCGTAAATTAGACATTGGATTTCTACGGCCGCCTATTGAGAGCGATATTTTAACAACAGAGGTAATCCACGAGGCACCCTGCATACTTGCCTTATCGATTCATCATCCACTTGCTCAAGAGAAACGAATTACCCTGTCACAACTACGAAATGATTCCTTTATTCTTCTTTCTCGTCCAATTTGGCCAGAATTCTATGATGAAATTGTATCGATGTGTCACCATGTTGGATTTAATCCAAGTATTAAACAAGAGACGACGGAATACCATACCGTGATTGGGTTAGTGGCTGCAGGTGTCGGTCTTGCTATCGTTCCTGCTTCCCTGCAAAATTTCACATTAAAGGAAGTTGTGTATCGGAAAATTGAAGATTTGACACAAACCGTCAAAATGGCGATTTCCTATGAAAAGGAAAGAATGTCAAAGGAAACGGAAAATTTTATAGAGGTACTACGATTGATGAAGTAGATGGCTTAGTTTTCATATCTTCATAATTGTTAAAAACCAAAAAACGTAAGGTAATATTTATGCAAATACAACAATAAATATTATGCTATACTAAAAACGTCTTTTGCATTTAATAATATATTGTGAATAATGAAGGGCTGGACAAGTACATGACAATCTTACAAACATTGGTTTTCGCTATTATTCAAGGAATATCAGAATTATTTCCGATTAGTAGTGTAGCTCATGGGGTATTAACACCGTATGTATTTCATTGGAATTTAGATCCGCAATTTTTGAAGGAAAATTTTCTTCCCTATGTTGTAATGCTTCATCTTGGTACAGCTGTTGCATTATTTATTTACTTTTGGAAAGACTGGTTTGAAATAATAAAATCTATTTTCACTGGTAGCAAAAAATTATTACTCTTAGTTATTGTTGCAACGTTGCCAGCAGCGGCAATTGGTATTGTTCTAGAGAAGCCACTCCGCAATATCTTCAGCAATGTAACGAGCGCTTCTATCTTTTTAATTATTAACGGTTTCTTCCTATTCTTTGGAGAAAGAGCACGTTTTAAGGGTAACAAAGAAATTGAGGATTTAAATGGGAAACAGGCTCTAATTATTGGTCTATTTCAATCCTTGGCTCTTATTCCAGGATTTTCTCGTTCTGGTTCTAGTATGACCGCTGGATTTTGGATGGGATTAAAGCAAGAAGCATCGGCCCGCTTTTCGATGATTTTGGCAACTCCGATTATTTTAGGGGCAGTCATTGTTGAAGTTCCAAAACTTCTAAAATCCCACGCAGGAAATTTGATGCAAATGTCTCTCCTAGGTGGTTTAGCATCTGGTATTTTTGCTTTTATCAGCGTTTGGATTTTAATGAACTGGTTTAAAACGAAAGAGATCAACGCAATGCGTCCGTTCGCCTATTATTGTTGGGGAGTAGGTATTATTGTATTGGTGAGCCAATTATTCTAATATACGTTCAACTTTAAAAAGAACTGTTTCTACAGTTCTTTTTTTGTTACATACAACAGCCCATTCGTAGGGGAGTTTCCTTCGATTGGGCTGTTGCAAGTTTCTATTGTTGATTACGGTATCCATTACCGAGACCCATTCCTTTACCTTGTCCTGCACCATTTCCGTTACCCATACCTTGTTCTGCGTTACAAGTTCCATTCATTTGATGCTGCTTTCCATTTACACCAGGAGTCATTGTTTTTCCAGCTACGGCATTTTCAAATGCTTGTTGGTGGTGAGAAGATGCAAAGGATAGCTTCTGGAATACATCTTTTACATCACTAGGAATAGAGGGATCATTAATAAATTTATTGTACATCGCAATATTGTCTTTTTCAGCTTGTACATTTACTGCATAAGAATCTTGTAATTGATCTGGTAGGGTAATCAGTTTACTGTAATCACTGTCCTCTAATGTAACCCCGTATTTTTCCAAAAGTGGTTTAAGTAAGTCGATATGATGGAGCTCTGCCTTGTGAATATTTTCATAGATTGTTTGGGAACCATATTTCGCTATAATGGCTTCGTATTCAGTTGCAGCTAATTTTTCATCTTGCATTGCATATTGTAAGGCCTCGTTGACAGTGATAGAGGAATCTTCCAATGCCGCTTTACTTCCAACTAGAGCAGTTGCTTCTGCAGCCTCTGTTTTATTCATTTGGGTGCTTCCATAAACGCCTCCTGCCAGTAGACTAAGTGTAATAATACTCATTCCGATGATTTTCTTTGTTTTCATCGTCTTTCATCTCCTTCCTTGTGTATAGAATAACAAGGAAGTATGACGAAACTATGACGAAGGTAAGAAAGAAATTAGCCTATTTGAGTTGTAGAAAGAGGAAGAATGACGGTGAAAGTAGACCCTTTTCCGACTTCGCTTGTGACTTCAATATGACCATGATGTGCGAGTACAAGTTGTTTTACAAGTGCTAGACCCAGACCCATTTCTCCTTCTGTTTTTTGTCTAGAAGGCTCAATTTTATAAAAACGTTCAAAAATATCTTGTTGCTGATCTACATCAAATCCAATGCCCGTATCTTGTACCGATATTGCTACATCCTTTGTATGCTGGGTAATCTGTATGGTAATGGTTCCTTCGTTTGTAAACTGGATTGCATTTCGGATTAGATTGATAAAAATTTGACGAAACCGATCTTCTTCCATTTCAAGAGCTACATCGTCAAATGGAACTAATATGAGTTCGAGTTCTTTTTCTTCGGCAAGGATCGACATTTGTTCGGTAACAGCGGAAAGTACAGGTTTAAGAGCATGGACATGTAAATGTAAGTGCGTTTCTCCGCTTCGCAATCTTTCTAAGTCCATTACACTAAGGACAAGGCGAATGAGACGAATTGTTTCTTGTTCAAGTAGGAACAGTGTTCGCTGTTCTTCTTCGTCAGAACATTCTTTTGTCCGAAGAATCTCTAAGAAGCCCCGCATTGTTGTTAAGGGTGTTTTTAGTTCATGTGACACATCAGCTAGAAACTGGGATTGCACGTTCATCATTCGTTTGATTTCGCGCTCCGTTTCTTCTAATGTTGCCGCCATTTTATTTAAATCCATTGATAAATCCGCAAGCTCATCATGACCTTGAACAGGAAGACGGTTGCTATAATTCCCATTCGCTATTTGCCTTGTTAAGTGCTGCATTTGCATGAGGCGTTGCTCGATGTGTTTAGATAAGAAAATACTAAGTAAAATGGAAACGAGTAATGCAATTCCGCCAATCATCCATAATACCGATTCAACCTTGTTAATTGCCTCTTCTGTATCGGTAATCGGGGAAACCAACATCAATGCCTCGTGGTTCTTAATCGGTAGAATGACAATCGTTACAGAGTCTTGTTGATGCAAACGTATATGCTTAAAGGTAAGAACGGTATTGGAATTAAGTGAATCCCAATTTTCCTTTGTTAATTGGAACCCGCCGGGGTATTCGGTCGATTCAGTAATCCGTTTTACATGATAGGATGTATCACTTGGCGGCGCCATCTGTTCGGAAATAGAAGCTGGATTTTTAACTAAAAAAGTCCCTACACGAATAAGTTCTTTGCTTTTTAAATCATACAAGAAAGAAGGAATAAACCACTTCGTTGCCAGAAAGAGCGATAGAAAACAAAGGAGTAGTACGAGCAAGTGATTGGCCAGTAATTTATGAAAAAAACGAATCGTTCTTTTATGTGGTTTCATCAAATTTATACCCCACTCCCCATACTGTTTGAATCCAATTGCTCGCAACATTCCCCATTTTTCTACGTAATCGTTTGATGTGCGCATCAACCGTTCTTACATCCCCGTAGAAATCGTATCCCCATATTTGTTCGAGCAGCTGCTCTCTTGAAAATACATGATTGGGCCGCTTTGCAAAGAAAACGAGGAGTTCAAATTCCTTTGGTGTTAAATCTTTAACAGCCTCGTTATAAATAAAAACTGTATGGGCATCTACTTGAATAAAAAAATGTGCACCTTGGATGATGGTTTCTTCTTCTGTGTCCTTTATCTTTTGATGACTAGTTCTTCGTAGAATGGCACGTACTCTTGCCAAAAGGGTTTGTGAGCTAAATGGTTTCGTCACATAGTCATCTGCACCGTATAAAAACCCGGTTAACTGATCTTGTTCTGTATCTTTTGCAGTTAAAACGAGCACTGGCATATCGGATGTTTTTCGAATCTCTTTTAAAATGGTCATACCATCTTTTACTGGTAACATCCAATCTAAAATAACAAGATCCGGCACAATACTTAAGCAATATTCTACAACCTGTGATCCATCTGGAAATGATACAACTTCATATCCTTCTTTATTTAGCATCATCGTTAATAATTCTCGTAAAGAAGAATCATCTTCTATTATGCAAATCGTTGTCATTGCTTTCACCCCTTTCTTCTCTGTTTCTAGTAAATCATGATACGAAAGAAAAAAGTAGTCATTTCTTTCTACTTAAAACGGTAGTACTATGGAAGATAAGTGTATTGTAATATAGAAGGTGGTTTTATATGAAAAAGTCCGTTGTTGTTCTCTTTCTCGTTTTAGCAAATTTACTTTGGGCCGGCAATTATGTATTCGGAAAATATGTAGTAGCTGAACTGTCTCCGCTCCAAATTACATTTTCTCGCTGGATGATTGCGGTTGTTTTATTATTTCCAATTGCTCATTTTATCGAACATCCAGACTGGAAGAGCGTGTGGAAGAAGTGGAAGCTCCTATTACCAATGGCGGCGCTCGGTATTATCGGGTATAATTTTTTCTTATACATAGCGCTTCAGTATACGACTTCTTTAAATGCAGCCCTTATTAATTCATTAAATCCGGCGTTAATTGTCTTGTTTTCTTTTTTATTTTTAGGAGAAAAACTAGCTGGGAAAAATATTTTCGGTCTCTTTCTCTCCTTGTTTGGTGTGTTGTTAATTTTAACAAAAGGACAGCTCCAGCAGATATTTACAATTCATTATAATGTCGGCGATTTGATTATGCTATTTGTTATTTTAATTTGGACGGTGTACTCGCTGTTAGGAAGAAAGTTAAAAGGAGTACCGCCGATTTCGGCAACAGCCGTTTCTGTCTTTCTCGGTCTTCTTCTTATATTACCGTTCGTACTTGCAACGGGTGTACATGTGCCGCATAGTGAACGAGCCCTGATTGGGATTTTGTACATTGGACTTTTTCCGTCAGTCGGTTCGTTTGTCTTCTGGAATATTGCGGTTGGACAAATCGGGGCAAGCCGTGCGGGAATCTATTTAAATTTAATCACGGTTTTTACTGCAATTATAAGTACATTTTTAGGACAACCGATTACGATGATCCAAATCATTGGGGGTCTGCTCGTATTCGGCGGGGTATATATGACGAGTAAAAAGAACGCAGCTGTCGTGAAAAAAGCTGCGTAAGGGAGAGAGGAGAAAGCTAGTATGCCGTAGCGGCGTGCTGGCTTTTTTTTTATGAGATTATTTAATATAAGAAATCGCGCTCGTATCGGAGGAAAAATCGCCACGGCTGGAACGAAAACTCCAAATTTGCCCCTAACCAATCTCCTTCCCTTCTCAAAAAATAGCATTGTAAATCAAACAAAATCCCTTATAATAAAAGTAACAGATAATGTAAGAAAACATTACATATAAACTAATTTGCAAGAATTATTCAAAATATGTAAAGTTTGGAACATCCTAAATACAAAACCGTGTGAAGGCAATAAGAAATATGTATAGGATTCGAAAAGGGGGCATGGACGTGCGTTTAACAACTCGGGAACAGGAAAAATTACTCGTTGTAGTAGCTGCGGATTTGGCGCGGCGCCGTATGCAGCGTGGGCTGAAGCTTAATTATCCGGAGGCGATTGCACTTATTACATATGAAATTGTCGAGGGAGCGCGTGACGGGAAAAGTGTGACGGAGCTGATGCAATTTGGTGCGACGATTTTATCTAGAGAAGATGTTATGGAAGGAATTCCGGAAATGATTCCAGATATCCAGGTTGAGGCAACCTTTCCGGATGGAACAAAGCTTGTAACGGTTCACGATCCGATTAGATAGGAGGAGCGTACGATGATACCAGGAGAATATCGCTTGCAAAAAACGCCGATTGTGTGTAACGAAGACAAACCGAGTATAACGCTGTCTGTATTGAACCGCGGAGATCGTCCGGTTCAGGTAGGTTCGCATTTTCATTTTTTTGAGGTGAATGATGCGCTCGAATTTACACGCAGCGCTGCATTTGGGATGCATCTTGACATTCCAGCTGGTACTGCTGTGCGCTTTGAACCAGGTGATGCGAAGGAAATTCAGCTTGTGCCGTTTTCCGGCGAGCGCCGCGTATATGGTTTACATAATAAAGTGGATGGTCCGCTTGATAAGGGGGCAGAAAAATGACGTTTCATATGTCTCGGGGGCAATATGCTGATATGTTTGGGCCGACGAAAGGCGATTGTGTCCGCCTTGCTGATACGGAGTTGTTTATTGAAATTGAGAAGGACTATACCATTTACGGTGATGAAGTGAAGTTTGGCGGCGGTAAGGTCATTCGTGACGGGATGGGCCAGCATCCGCTTGCTACCCGCGAAGAATCGATGGATTTGGTGTTGACGAATGCAATTATCGTTGATTATAGCGGTATTTATAAGGCAGATATTGGTGTAAAAGACGGAAACATAGCGGCGATTGGTAAGGCGGGAAATCCGTTACTAATGGACGGGGTGACGATGACGATCGGGGCGGCTACGGAAATTATTGCAGCAGAAGGAATGATTGTAACCGCTGGTGGCATCGATTCCCACATTCATTTTATCGCGCCGCAGCAAATTGAAACAGCGCTCGCTTCCGGTGTGACGACGATGATCGGCGGCGGAACGGGACCTGCTACGGGAACGAATGCGACGACGTGTACGCCGGGTGAATGGAATATACACCGCATGTTAGAGGCGGCAGAGGAATTCCCGATGAATCTTGGCTTTTTAGGGAAAGGAAATGCATCCTCCATTGATGCGCTTGCCGAGCAGGTCGAGGCAGGTGCAATCGGATTAAAATTGCATGAAGACTGGGGCACAACGGCATCGGCCATCGATCATGCTCTGCGCGTTGCAGATATGTATGATGTACAGGTCGCCGTCCATACCGATACGCTAAATGAAGGCGGATTTGTCGAGGATACACTAGCTGCTATCGATGGCCGCGTCATTCATACGTATCATACGGAAGGAGCCGGGGGCGGGCATGCACCGGATATCATTAAAGCGGCAAGCTATCCAAATATTTTACCGTCCTCTACGAATCCAACACGTCCGTATACGGTTAATACACTCGATGAACATCTCGATATGCTAATGGTCTGTCATCATTTGGATCCTTCTGTGCCGGAGGATATATCGTTTGCAGATTCACGTATTCGAAAGGAAACGATCGCGGCAGAGGATATTCTCCATGATTTAGGCGTATTTAGTATGATTAGCTCGGACTCGCAGGCGATGGGGCGTGTCGGCGAAGTCATTATTCGCACGTGGCAAACGGCAGATAAAATGAAAAAGCAACGCGGTGCTTTGCCAGAGGAAGGGGCGCAAGGCGATAACGTTCGAGTGAAACGATACATTGCAAAATATACAATTAACCCAGCGATTACACATGGCATTTCGAACTATATCGGCTCGGTGGAAGTCGGAAAATTTGCCGATCTTGTCGTGTGGGACCCAGCCTTTTTCGGGGTAAAGCCGGATCTTATTTTAAAGGGCGGGATGATTGCTCATAGTGTGATGGGTGATCCAAATGCGAGCATCCCAACGCCGCAGCCAGCGCTATACCGGCCGATGTTTGCAAGCTTTGGAAAGGCAAAGTATAAAACGTCGCTTACGTTCTTGTCGAAGGCTGCGTTTGATAACGGTGTCCACGAAAAGCTTGGCTTGCAGAAAAAAATTGGTGTCGTTAGTAACGTACGTTCGCTGCAAAAGAAAGATATGAAGTATAACGGCGAAACACCTGAAATTGAGGTAGATCCGCAAACATATGAAGTAAAAGTAAACGGAGAGCTTATGACTTGTGAGCCTGCCAGCGTACTGCCGATGGCGCAGCGCTATTTCTTATTTTGAGGTGAGACGATGATCATTGAACATATAATTGGTAATGTAGCAACAATAACTTCGCGGCCAAATCATACCGAGCGCGTCTATTTGCGAAGTGACGAGCTCGTGAAACGAATTCTTCGCGTAACGACCGATCACGGCCATGATATCGGAATTCGGCTAAAGGAGCCAGTCGATTTGCAGGATGGTGATATTTTATACATGGACGATGCAAATATGATTGTCGTTAGCGTGCTTGCAGATGATCTACTTGTTATTTCGCCTAGCTCTATGCAGCAAATGGGCGAAATCGCGCATCAACTTGGCAATCGTCACCTCCCTGCCCAGTTTGAAGGAGCGGACATGCTCGTTCAGTACGATTATTTGGTTGAGGAGCTACTAAAGCAGCTTGGCGTTCCGTTTACAAGAGAAAATAGAACGGTAATGAAACCGTTTCGGCATATCGGACATCATCATGACTAAGCTGTTGTCCTTGCTGCAAATTTGCGATAGTAATTTTCCCTCAGGTGCGTTTTCTCATTCCTTTGGGTTAGAGACGTACATCTATGAGCAGAAGGTTTACGACGCTGAGACGTTTTCGCATTTATTAGAAGCGTATATGCGAACGCAAATCGCCTATACCGATGGTCTTGCGTGTCGAATTGCTTATGAATGCGTGCAAAATAAGCAGGTGGAAAAACTTTGGGAGCTAGATACGATTCTCTCGAGCCTGATGCTTGCCAGGGAGACAAGGGAAGGAAATCGCAGAATTGGCGCGCAAATGGTGAAGCTATTTTGCAATTTGTATGAGAGTGAGCTGCTGCAACAATATAAAGACCGCATTCGAAAAAAAGAGCTTTCTGGCCATAGTGCGCTTGCGTTTGCAATAGTTTGTAGTGAAATAGGGATCGACCGACATGAAACGTTAGCGTCCTATTTGTTTTCATCGATTCAATCGCTCATCCAAAACGGTGTGCGGGCAATCCCGCTTGGTCAAACGGATGGACAAAGGCTGCTGCTACATATGCAACCTGTTATGGAAGAAATCGCAGGGCAAATTGAAATGAGTAGCGAGGAAGAGCTAGGACAAAGTGCACCTGGTCTCGAAATTGCACAAATGCGGCATGAACAGCTGTCTGTACGGTTGTTTATGTCATAAAGGAGGAGGGTACGTCGATGGTGGAACCAATTCGAATTGGTGTGGGTGGTCCAGTTGGTGCAGGAAAAACAATGCTAGTCGAACGATTAACGAGAGCAATGCGGCATGAACTAAGTATGGCAGTTGTCACAAATGATATTTATACGAAAGAGGATGCCCTCTTTTTAATTAAAAATAGTGTGTTACCAGAAGACCGGATTATTGGAGTAGAGACGGGAGGTTGTCCGCACACCGCCATTCGCGAAGATGCTTCGATGAATTTTGCTGCGATTGATGAATTAAACGAATTACATGACGATTTGGATCTCATTTTTGTTGAAAGTGGCGGCGATAACTTAGCGGCTACGTTTAGCCCAGAGCTCGTCGATTTCTCCATCTATATCATTGATGTGGCACAAGGGGAGAAAATTCCGCGTAAAGGTGGACAAGGGATGATCAAATCGGACTTATTCATCATCAATAAAACCGACCTTGCGCCGTATGTCGGTGCGAGCCTTGAAGTGATGGAACAAGACACAAAAGCAGCACGAGGAAACAAACCGTATATTTTTACGAATTTAAAAGATGAAACGGGCTTGAATGAGGTTGTCGCTTGGATTAAAAAATACGCCCTGCTTGATGGTCTTGCATAATGGAAGGATCGATGAAAATGCGAGCGGTTCGCAAAGGAGAGCGAACCGTCCTGCAGGATTGCCAGTTTCAAGGAACATTTAAAGTAACGCGTCCAGTGTATGAAGATGGATACCCTTTTGTTTATTGCATCCACGTCGGCGGTGGTTATGTCGATGGTGATCGCTATCTTACAGAGATTAGTTTGGAAGAAGATGCTATGCTAACGGTCACAACGCAGGCTGCTACGAAAATCTACAAAACACCGAAACATCCGGTCACACAGCAAACAGAACTTTCTTTGAAAAAAGGAGGCTATCTTGCGTTTGTCCCTGATCCGATTATCGCCTATGCGGGCGCTCGGTTCTTGCAGGAGACGACCATTCGGATGGAAAAAGGGGCACGCCTGCTTTATAGCGATATCATTACGCCGGGTTGGTCAGAAGACGGAACGCATTTTTCCTATGACTGGATTCGTTCGAAAGTAAAAGTGTATGTCGATGGAAAGCTGCAGCTATACGATCATGTATTTTTGCATCCGAGTGAACAGGAGTTAACAGAGCTTTTGCAAATGGAAGGTTATACACACTTTGGTAGCTTGCTTGTCATTGATTCAGAACTGCAGTCTGCTTGGGTGAATGAGGTAAAAGAACTCGTAGAAGCCCGCTCAGATTCCTTGCACGGCGGAGTTTCGCTACTGAAGGAAGGCGGCTTCGTTATCCGAGTGCTTGCGGATCAAACGCAGGCCATTGAACGACTGTTTCAAGCGTGTATGGATTCCATTCGTGAGAAACAGCAAGCACCAGTTATATCGATAAGAAAATATTAATATAGGAAAGAGCCTGACTTTGAGAAAGCAGGTTCTTTTTGCTTTTTGGGTGCTCAGCGAAAGAAAAAAGGAAGCACCCATTTACAATCAAAATTAACAATTCACACTTTATTCAAATAATTTTAAAGAAAATGCTAAAAAATCAGACGATTTCGAGGTACGATAGTAAAATAGACACAAAATGATAGGAGATTTTTAAGTTGAATGATACGATTTCATCTTTAGTACAACAAATTGATGAAAGGAAAGAAGAATTGATTGCGCTTGCAAAAACGCTTATCTCCTTTGAAACGCCTGCCCCTCCGGCTCGTAATACAAGTGATATTCAGCAATATATCTCCTCTATTTTACGAGAACGGGACTTTGATGTAGATAGGTGGGATGTGTATCCTGGAGATCCCAATGTGGTAGGAATTCGCAAAGGGACAGATTCTGATCAATTTCAAAGCTTAATCATAAACGGTCATATTGACGTCGCAGAAGTGTCTGCAGATGAGCCTTGGGTAACCGGCCCATTTCAGCCTTATGTAGAGAATGGCCATTTAGTTGGAAGAGGAGCTTCCGATATGAAGGGCGGCATCGCCGGTGCGCTGTTTGCGATTGGGCTGCTGCATGAGGCTGGCATTGAATTGCCTGGCGATTTGCTTTTTCAATCGGTTATTGGTGAAGAGGTCGGTGAAGCAGGAACCTTGCAATGCTGTAAGCGAGGGTATGATGCAGATTTTGCTTTGGTGGTCGATACGAGCGAGTGTCATTTGCAAGGGCAGGGCGGCGTTATTACCGGATGGATTACGGTAAAAAGCCCGCAAACATTCCATGATGCAACGAGAAGACAGATGCTCCATGCAGGCGGCAAGTTGTTTGGTGCCAGTGCTATCGAGAAGATGATGAAAATTATCCAAGGCCTGCAGGAATTAGAACGCTACTGGGCTGTTATGAAAACATATAAAGGATATCCTGCTGGCATGATGACGATTAACCCTGCGGTTATTGAAGGCGGGCGGCATGCTGCGTTTATCGCAGATGAATGCCGGCTTTGGATAACGGTTCATTTTTATCCGAATGAAACGCATCATCAAGTGATCGAAGAAGTTGAGGAATTCATTCGAAATATTGCAAACGCCGATCCGTGGTTAAAACAAAATCCTCCTCAGTTTACATGGGGCGGGGAATCAATGATTGTAGACCGAGGTGAGATTTTTCCATCACTTGAGATTGATCCAAATCACCGAGCAATTCAGACGCTGGCAACTGTGCATGAAACTATGTTTCAAGAGAAGGCAGTCCTAGATATGTCACCCACCGTAACCGACGGAGGCTGGTTTAGCGAATTCGACATTCCCGCCGTCATTTATGGACCAGGTTCCTTAGAAGAAGCCCATTCTGTCAATGAAAAAGTTGAAGTGGAGCAGCTCCTTACATTTACGAAAGTCGTCCTAGCTTTTATCTATGAATGGTGCTCTACGAGAAAAGGGTAAGAGCTTTACTAGGGACAAAAAACATCATAATTATACTAGAAAAAGGAGTAATCATCATGATCTATGACACTATTATTGTTGGTGCAGGTTCGATGGGAATGCCTGCCGGTTATTTTTTAGCAAAACAAGGGAAGAATGTGTTGTTGCTCGATTCCTTTGATCCACCACATACGCAAGGAACGCATCACGGCGAAACGCGGATTATTCGTCATGCGTACGGGGAAGGGGAAGGATATGTACCACTTGCGCTACGGGCACAGGAGCTTTGGACGGAACTGGAAGAAGAATCAGGAAAGCAGCTGTTTTATCAAACGGGGGTTATCAATGTAGGAAAAGCATCTTCTCCGTTTATACAAGAAGTAATTAAAAGTGCGAACACGTACTCTTTGCCGCTAGAAATACTTGAAAAACCTGAAATCGAAGCGAAATGGCCAGGAATTGCAGCAAAAGACGATGAAATTGCATGCCTCGAGCCGAATTCCGGCGTATTACGTGTGGAGGATTGCATCACCGCCTACCGCGAGCTTGCCGTCAAATACGGAGCTACAATTTTACCAAACACAAAAGTTACGAATGTATCTATTCTAAAAGATGAAGTCATCGTTTCTGCGAATGATAAAGAATACAAAGGAAAATCGGTAATTGTAACAGCTGGGGCATGGGCATCACAATTGCTTCAACAGGCAGGAATTGACTTGCCGCTCACCGTGCTTCGCAAAACCTTTTCTTGGTTTAACTGCCCGGAAGAGTTATATGGTATGGAACAGTTTCCTGCCTTTGCGTTTGAAACAGCGGATGGTACGTATTACGGATTTCCAAGCATTGAAGGGGCTGGATTAAAGGTAGGTCGTCACGACGGCGGACGGGAAATGGATCCAGATGCACCTAGAGAAGAATTCGGTGTATTTCCAGAAGAAGCCGGGGACGTAACTTCCTTTGTTCAAGCGTATATGCCGCAAGTGAACGAAATGAAAATGGGGAAAACGTGCATGTATACGATGACGCCAGATGAACACTTTATTATTGATACACATCCTGAGCATTCAAACGTCGTATTTGCCTGCGGTTTTTCCGGTCACGGCTTTAAATTTAGCAGCGTCGTTGGCGAGCAATTAGCAGAGCTAGTACAAGAGGGAAAAAGCACATATGATTTGTCACTCTTTTCCGCAAGCAGATTTACAAAGGCATAAGTGTAACCATTCCTACAGGTATAATTCTCTCGCTTTTTGAGGGGATTATACTTTTTTTCTTTTATAAGAAAAAAACGGGCGATAATGCCGCGATTGATACCCGAAAAAGAAGAAAAGGTGCCGGAGAGGGAATCAAAGGCAGAGATTGAAGCTCGTAAAAGAAGAAAAGGTGCCGGAGAGGGAATCAAAGGCAGAGATTGAAGCTCGTAAAAGAAGAAACAGTGCTGAAGCGGGAATCAAAGGCAGAGATTGAAGCTCGTAAAAGAAGAAAAGGTGCCGCAGTGGTAATCAAAGGCAGAGATTGAAGCTCGTAAAAGAAGAAACAGTGCTGAAGCGGGAATCAAAGCCCTGGATTGACACCCGCAACTAAAAAAAGCTTAAAGCTTGGTCTTGATTATGCTATAGTTACAGATAAAATTACATGGATATTGGACAGGAAAAAATTCCTATATTAAGATATAATAGATTAAAAGATAGGCATATTACTTACGTAAATAACAATAACGACCTAGTATGGAAACGAGGATAGTTCAAATGAAAAAAACAGTGTTAATATGGATTGCTAGCATTTTTACCGTACTCTTAATTGGGGGAGGCATATATGCATTCACGGTGTATCAAAAGGTGTCAAATACAATGAACCAAATTCATCAATCGCTCAACCGAGACCATTCTTCGCAGCGACCTGAGGACGTGAGTGCAAAGGCGAAAAAGCCAATTTCGATTTTGTTACTAGGCATTGATCCAGTCGGAGAAGATGAACTAGAAAGCAAAACAGAAACATATGGTCGTTCTGATTCCATTATGCTCCTTACGTTAAATCCGAATACCAAAACAATGAAGACGCTAAGTATTCCGCGTGATACATACGGAGAAATTGTTGGAAAGAATGAGAGTGACAACATTAACCGTGCATATGCATATGGGAACATTGACATGGCAGTGAACACAATCGAGAAGTATATGAATGTTCCGGTTGACTACTATGTAACAGTAGAAACAAGCTCGGTAAAAGATATTGTTACTATATTAGGCGGCATCGATGTAAACAACAATTTAGATTTCACAACAGGGACGATTCATTTTCCACAAGGAGTCGTTCATTTAACGGGAAATACGGCAGAGGCTTACGTACGTGATCGGTATAATGATCCTAGCGGAGACTTTGGCCGTCAGTCAAGAATTCGCGACTTGGTAAATGCCACTATTAAAAAGGGAGCGGATCTCTCATCCCTTTCCAATCTTGAACCAATCCTTACCGCCGTTGGCAAAGATGTGAAAACAAACCTAACGCAAGATGATATGATCTCAATCATTCAAAACTATAAAGATAGCCGAAATAATAATGAAGAGCTCCAACTATTAGGCGGAGAAGGTTTCTTCACAGGTACGATGTGGCATTACCGCGTAAAGGATGAAACGCGCAAAGAAGTTACAAACAAATTACGCCAAAACCTAGAGATTCCACTGCAACAATAAGACTATTAATAAACCACAAATTACGAATGAGGCCACTAAAACAATACGATGTTTCAGTGGCCTTACTCATGAGTTAGAAAGAGAATGATGGAAGCCTGATTGAGATTGATCTAAAAAATGGGGCTCTGGCAAGTAAGCAGCGAAATGAATTGATAAAAGATACTGAAAGAAAACAGGGGGGCCGTTTGCAATGTTACATTCAATCTTCACTCAATCATCAGGGACTTTTGTAAGGGCAGCCATTGTCCCCAAAGCGATAAGATCCGTATCTGCTGCGTATATATTTAAGTGAAGTATATTAATAATATAAATTCAAAAGTAGGGTACTAGGCAGGTCAGCTGTAACGCGTTATGATACATAATATGAAAATTATAATATAGTTTTACTTAATTCGCTTGGGGGTTCCTACATTGGCATTATTCGAAATTATCCTACCAGTTTTTCTTATTTTCTTTTCGGGCTATTGGGCCCAGAAGAGATTTCAGCTTGATATACGAACCGTTTCTGTTATTTCCCTCTATATTCTATCTCCTGCATTAATCTTTCGTACGTTTTATATGAATAAACTCGATCATCAATTTTTTTATATTGTTCTAGTCCAGCTACTCTTATTAGCTGCATTAATTCTTATTACGAGAATGGTGTGTCGTTGGCTTCACTATGATTCCCTTAGTGAAAATGCTTTGATTCTAACAACAGCCTTTATGAATTCAGGAAATTACGGAACGCCGATTATTTTATTTGCATTTGGGGATAAGGGATTTAACGATGCGGTTATTATTATGATTCTTCATGCTTTGATCATGGGGATATTTGGTGTCTATTATGCATCTCGCGGAAAAAGCAGTATGAAGGAGGCAATTCTCAATATTTTTCGGATACCGAATATATATGCAGTAGGACTAGGCTTAGTATTTCAATATGCTCATATTTCCATCACCCCAAGTATTATGCAAGCCATTGATTTAGTGGGGCAATCGTCGATTCCTGTAGTCATGCTTGTGCTAGGTATGCAACTTGCGATGATTCGATTTCAAGATTTTGATAAACGATTAATTACAATGGGAACTACAATCCGTTTACTTGTTTCTCCTGTTCTTGCATGGGGAATTGTAAGTATACTACCTATAGACCCGTTGCTTAAACATGTCATAATTGTGTTAGCAGCGATGCCATCTGCAGTAACAACTCTTCTTTACTCTGTTCAATACGATGCACGTCCGCAGCTTGTATCAGCTATCACCTTTGTAAGTACAGTGCTCAGTTTTATTACGATTTCGATATTGGTCAGCTTATTTGTATAATGGATCCAAATAAAAATTAATTACATTTTTTGAGAAATTCCTATTTAATTTTTTTAATTTTCCAATTAATATAAAGGTAACCCGTAAAAAGGAGAGATATCATTGAATCCATTATTATTCCAACAACCACCTTCTCTTGAGAATGATAGAATTAAGCTTGTTCCGATGCAGCAAGAACATGCCCCTTTCCTTTATAAAATTAGTAACCATGATATATGGTCGTTTATGCTAGGAAATATCCAAAAAGAAGCGGATATGGAAAGATGGGTTGCAAACGCATTGCGAGCGCGTCAGAAAATGACTTCGCTTCCATTTGTGGTAATGATAAAAGAATCAAACAAAGTAATCGGAACAACGCGAATTTATGAAATGAATAATAAAACGAAGTCGTGTGAGATTGGCTATACATGGTATGCTATGCCTTATCAAAGAACGTTCGTAAACTCAGATTGCAAATATTTATTACTACAATATTGCTTTGAACAGCTAGGATACATACGAGTTCAGTTCAAAACGGATGAATGGAATATTCGTTCACAAAAAGCAATAGAGAGATTAGGCGCAGTAAAAGAGGGGATTATCCGAAACGAACGAATTCATTATAACGGATACGTTCGAAATGCGGTTTTATACTCCATCACAGACCAAGACTGGCATGAAGTGAAACATAAATTGATTAACCGGGAAAAAGAATACGCTTCCATGCGAAATCAGGCTTAATGCAAAAACAATAGGGAGGGCTCCTTTACATGGAGCCCTCCCTATTGTTTTTGCTATGCATTTAGTGGTAGTGAAATTCACACGCAATCACAAGAAAACGAAGACAAGTGTCGTAATTATCGAAAGAATTATATAAAATAAAGCTAGCATACCTTTTCTTTGCATGGTATATCGTAGATGTTACAGCTTGTTTCACTTATATTTCATTTTCATACGATATAGTGAAAACAGTAGGTAAAGAAGAGGAGAGTGGTTTTCATGAATTTATTACTAGCAGAAGATGATCAGCATCTTGGGGAGCTAGTTGTACATATGCTGAAGAAAAAGGGCGGGTATAACGTAGATTGGGTCATGAGGGGCGATGAGGTTTATGATTATGCGCTTGCCTCTCATTATGATGTGCTCATTCTTGATTGGATGATGCCCGGCGAAGACGGAGTTAATGTTTGCCGTCGTTTGCGAAAAGAGGGATACGCAGGAGCCATTTTGATGCTAACAGCAAAGGATGCACTTCAGGACCGTATACTGGGACTCGACTCGGGTGCAGATGATTATCTCGTAAAACCTTTTGAAATTGATGAATTACTTGCTCGTTTGCGTGCCGTATCCCGGAGAAATTATGCTCCGATTCAGGAAGAAATCGTCACGATTCATCACTTAACATTGAACCGAACGAGCCACGCGGTATTTCAAGGAAACGAAGAAATACTCCTTACACCGCGGGAATTTCAATTGTTTGATCTATTGGTGCAAAATCAAGGACAAGTTTTGCCAAGGGAGATTATCCTTGATCGAATATGGGGCTATGATGCGGATGTATCAGTAAAAACAATCGATGCAACGGTGAAATTATTACGAAAAAAATTGAATATACCAAGGCAACAAGGGTGGATTCAGAGCATAAGGGGGGTTGGGTATAAACTTGAATGATCATACTGGAATCCAAAGAACGAAACGGGTGGTCAAAGATGTCTTTAGACAAACACAAACAAGATTAACACTTTCTTATAGTCTATTGCTTATGACGTTTCTCGTGCTGTTTATTTGTATTGTTTACGGACTTCTTTATTTTATAATGATGTATAATCAAAACCAAGAAATAGAATCCCTTGCAAGCCAACAAGCAAGTGTTATTCAAGATTCTATGAACGGAGCGTCTGGATCCTCATCAACGGTTACATTTGGGCAAAATCAATATTTCTACTACGTAGCCGATCGGCAAGGAAAAATTATATCCGGTGATGAAACGATTCATCCGATGCGAGAAGATTTTCTAAGTACGATACAGGGTTGGTATCCTCAGCAAAGTGAAATCCGAAATATAACGTTAGAAGTGCGTTCTCACCATATGATGCATAGTGAGGATGTACAGCAATTAAAAATCCTTATGATTGCCCTGCCTATTATGAATGGGAAAGATCAGACAGGAACGCTTTATGTCGGGGAGAATATTTCTCCGGTTTACCATCTCTTTCAAATATTGTTGATGATTTTAATCGGACTTGGGGTCGTATTCTTTGGTGTTGCATTATCATTAAGCCGCTATATGTCTAAGCGGGCTCTTGTCCCGGTCCAAGAATCCTATATAAGACAGCGCGAATTTGTAGGGAACGCCTCCCATGAATTACGAACGCCGCTCAGCATTTTACTTTCTTCTCTTGATACATTAGAAATGGAACAGGACGAGCATACGAGCGCCTTTTCTCGAAAGGTACAACAGAATATGAAAGAGGAAGTAAAGCGAATGACAAAGCTCGTCAGTGATTTACTCACGCTCGCTCGGTCCGACTCAAATGAACAAGAAGTGACGCAAATCCTATTTGATTTTCGTCCAGCAGCTAGTAAGGTAATTGAAACATTCCACTCTATAGCTGCAAGCAAGCAAATAGAAATAGCATTCGATGCACCAGAATCCTTACAGGTGTATGGAAATGAAGACCGCCTTACACAGCTCTTATATATTTTAGTAGACAATGCGATTAAATACACACCGGATCATGGATCAATTACCGTCACGTTACGCATGGAAAACGATAAGAAACATAGTCTATGTATGATCGTTCAGGATACGGGAATCGGCATAAAACCGGAGGACTATAGCCGGATTTTTGAAAGATTCTACCGCGGTGATAAATCCCGCTCAAAAAATATTGGCGGATATGGACTCGGCTTATCTATTGCGAAGTGGATTGTCGACGCTCACCGCGGCACGATTCAAGTATCAAGTACCGAAGCAGGAACTACTTTTACAGTGCTCATACCTACGAAAGCGTAAGAATCCTTACGCTTTTTTTCTTTCCCCAAAAACTTTTTAAAAAGTTTTTCACCGACTCTATTTTTCACCATATTTTCTTTTTTCTTTTCTACAATGGGTCCTGTAAGCAAGGCAATCTACTAATAGGAGGTGTAAGCATGAAAAAGAAAAAAGGATTAAAATGGCTGGTGCTTTTAGCAGTCATTGGTATTGTGATTTTCACTGGATTTCAAGTAGTGAAAAATCAAGGATATCGTTTCAACAACTTCAATATGACATCAATGATGAATAGTCAACAACCAACACAATCTACGTTTCAAGGTGGACAAGGACAATTTCAAGGCGGAAATCAAGCTGGTGAGTTTCGAGAAAATGGCCAGCATCACAAAGGCATACATCAAGAAGGTATGATGCATCAAGGTGGATTTGGTCATCATGAAAGAGGGTTCGGTGGGTTCTCTATCCTTCCATTCTTCTTAGCGCTAGGATCCATTCTTGTTGGTTGGTTATTATGGAGAGGTGCAGATCACGGCCCTAGAAAATGGATTGGCTTACTGTTAATCGGCCTAGGTGCACTACCTACCCTTCCAATTCTACTTATTGCAGCAGCTATTTACTGGCTCTATAAGAAATTTAAAAACAAGAATGACAACTTAGTAAGTGATGAATATACATCTACACAAACTGTGAAGCAACCAGATTACTTAGATGAATGGGAACGAAACATAAACAAGGAGGAAAAATAAAATGGGATTATTTAGAAGAGTGAAAGACTTAGTAACGGCAGATGTACATGATGTGATTGATAAATTAGAAAATCCAGTCGTGATGTTAAAACAGTATATGCGTGATGTAGAAGAACAAATCGGGAAAGCACAGCATGCATTAGCCGACCAGTTATTTATGGAGAAGAAGTATGAAACACTTGTGGAGGAAGCAGAAGCTATCGTTGCGAAACGAGTTCGTCAAGCACAATTAGCGGTAGACCGAGGCGAAGACGAAGTGGCGCAAGTAGCATTACAAGAAAAAATTACACAAGAGAAGAAGCTAGCGATGTACAAGCAACAATTAGAAGCAACGAAAAAACAAACAGCTCTTCTCTACGATCAAATTGGTAAAATGCAAGAAACATTTAAGGAATTACAATATAAAAAATTGGTGTTAATCTCTAGAGCAAACGCTGCAAAAGCGCTAAAATCTGGACAAGATACTCTTGCATCCTTCCAAACGGAACATACATTAAAGGGCTTTGCAAGAATGGAAGAATATATTCAAAAGTTAGAAGCGGAAGCTGCTGCAAGTCAATACTTCCAACAAGCTTACACAAGGGATCATATGCCATCTGTAAGTAGTGAGCTAAAAGAAGAAGTACAAAAAGAGCTTGAAAAGTTAAAAGCTACAAAATAAAGAATTTAGAGCATCCTATCCAATGTTTAAATAGATAAGCAAAAAGGCAAACTTCCACGGGTTTGCCTTTTTGCATGGAGACCGTTACTATAGGTATATATAAAATGAGGGAATAGGGAGAGTAAGGCTGATGAAGTTATCCACATCGGAAAGAAAATTTTTAGTATATTCTACTGCTATTTTGATAGCATTTACATATATTTTTGCAAGGTTCGCCTCGGAACTAATTGAAAAAGAGCTGTATAATTTTGATATTACTATAATAAAGTTGATTCAATCCTTTATATCTAACCGCGAGACAATTATAATGGAATGCTTCACCTTTATGGGAGCTGGGCAAACCATTGCGGCTATCCTTATGTTGCTACTTGTTATCCTAATTTGGCAGAAAAGGATGTGGGAAGCCATGTTCCTATTTCTTGCAGCTTCAGGCGGAATTGGTTTTGATCTGTTGTTGAAATGGATTTTTCAACGACAACGGCCTACCATTCATCCAATCATTCATGAAACAGGATATAGTTTTCCAAGTGGACATTCTATGAGTTCCTTTGTTTTTTATGGTATGATTACTTACCTTCTTGTTCGGCAATGCAAAGGAAGGGTTCAGAAGGTTTTAGCCATATGCGTAATGGCATTACTTATCTTCATGATAGGAATAAGCCGAATTTATCTCGGCGTCCACTATCCAAGTGATGTACTAGCTGGCTTTGCAGCAGGAGGTTCTTGGCTAATGATTTGTATAATGGGATTGTCTGTTGTGAATGATCGAAAAAAATGAACAGCGTTCTTTTAAAATTCATTGTAAATAAATTTAGAATCCGTATTCTGATTAACAAAGCCATAGAGATAGGTTAAAACGAACAGAATACTTACATAAAACAGGAACATAGCGGCCCAGCGTACGGAGGCATTGCACCACAATGTATGGATATATTTCATTAATTGATTCATCTCACGATTCCCCTTCTCTTTAGTTTAGATTGTTATCAAGTCTACCATATAAAAATTCCGATAAATCTTGATCCACGCGAACCCAGCCCTTCCATCCTAAATGATTAGGATCATTCATGAAATAGTTATCATATTCTGCGCCCGAATAATCTGTAACCTGAAATCCAGATGCTTCTACTTGACTGCGAATTTTTGCATATAGTTGTTCGCGATAGGGCTTCGTAAAGCCGATATAATCACTATAAGCGCCTTTTCGTGGCAATAAAACGAAAAGAGGAGTTGCCTGTTCTTTTCGTAGTACATCTAATACCATCTGTAAATCATCAAACTCACTGGATTCTAAAAAAGAAGAAGAATTCCAAGAATTTTGATTTCTCATATATTTTTCTTCGTATTTTTTATAAGTATCATTTACAATGCCAAACGAGTTGCTATTTGTTTGGAGTTGTCCTTCTTGCTCGGCCTCCTTGGCAAGCTGATCCCACGAAAGCTTATTAGTAGGTGCTTGGAGTTTCACAGGTTTTATGTTTTTTACTGCAGACAAGCTGTCAAAATAATCTTGTTTTTCTTTCAGTTTTAAGCGGTAATAGGCAATAGGTGTTAATGAAAACGCTTTGAATTGATGCCATGGATCTTTATATATATATCGTTCTAACATGATTGTTAGTAAACGGTCTTTTTTAACCATAGAATAGTTTAGTAGCCTAGGAGCCACCTTTGTTTTCAATTCTGTACTAATGTCATCGGTAAATAGAAATTGGTATGCTTGATAGCTTGAGAAATATTTCGTAAAGCCACTATCTGAAAGTCCATCTTTACTCATGAAATCAGAAGGATCTAGAAAATAGACAAGCTTTTTATTTTGGAGGGAATGGGATAAGGTTGCAAGATTCATCGCGTGGAGTAAACCGGTGCTACCAGGCTGTCCTTGTAAATACGGAATAACCGTCTCATCTGAAAAATAATGAGAAGGATGAAAGCGACTAAAAATTCCAATCGTAGAAGAACCAAATAAAGGAATATATCTATTGCTATTCAAAACTTGTTGTTGTATATATGTATTTTTAAATCGAAGGGCATCAGGTGAAGAACTACCTTGCTTTATCTCACTGTCAGATATGATGTTCGGAAAGTACGAGACAGGGAGTAGTAAAAAACCTACATAAATCACAAATGCTATAAGTAAAGGACTATAGATCGCGCTTCTCATAAAATCTCCTTATATGTTTGAACTGTATATTAATCAAGTCAGCAGCTAGTTGAAAGATTCATAGAGATAGGAAGAAACAAAGTATCACTATGCTTACCATCATATATTATACATAAAATAATGTAGAAGCATAACAATTTTTTATACGATACCATGCGAAAACAGAAGGCAGCTATAGAAGCGAGGGCACTGAAAACGGATGGACTTCAAACAATAAGTGCAAGAGTAACTGATCTGTGCGGGCATTTTGTTACCGTCCGTAAGCTTTCTCTCGTGAGCGGGCACAATCGGAGCTCTTTTGTTACCGTCCGCAAGCTTTTTCCTCGTGAGTGGGCACAATCGGAGCTCTTTTGTTACCCGTCCGCAAGCTTTTTCCTCGTGAGCGGGAACAATCGGAGCTCTTTTGTTACCGTCCGCAAGCTTTTTCCTCGTGAGCGGGAACAATCGGAGCTCTTTTGTTACCGTCCGCAAGCTTTTTCCTCGTGAGTGGGCACAATCGGAGCTCTTTTGTTACCGCCCATAAGCTTTTTCTCGTGAGCGGACACAATTGGCCCCCTTTTGTTCAGCCCGTATCCTTTTTTTCCGTGAGCGGGCACTATTTGAGCTAGATTTTTCCATTCTTAATTCATAAATAAGCCCACTGAAAATTAGCGCTTTTTCAGTGGGCTTATAGAAGGTGCCTTCTTTTTTAGAATGACTTGGCTCTTATTTTGCAGTATTAAGTTGTTGTTGTAATTGCTGATTTTCGCTTTGTAATTGTTGATCTAGCTTTTCTAAAGCTGTTGTAATGGCTACAGTGTCTTTGTTTTTAACAGCTGTTTGTAATTCAGTATGGACAGTGCGTGTCTGTTCCTTGTTTGTATTTGTTTGTTTTTGTGGATGCCCTGGAAGTGCGTCAATTTGATCATGAGCTTGTTGCTTTGTTAGTTTTCCATCCTTCTCTTGCTGACGAATGGAATCAATTTGTTGTTTATTTGCTTGATAAAAAGCATCACGTTGCGATTTTTCTTGGCTTTTATTATTTTGGAAAGCTGCTGATTGATGTAATTGTTGCATTAAGCTATCATGCGTTGCAAGATCCTTTGTCAGTTGATCCTTTAGCGTAGAAGAAGCATATTGATTTATAATTGTTGTTAATTTTTGCTTTCCATCTTTCTTTTGATGATCACTAGCTTGTTTTTTCGCATGGTGCTGCTCAGAAGCGGCTGTGTTACTTGATGCATCAGTCTGATTTGATGCTGCACTTGCTAGGGTTGGTATTAATATAGAAGCTGCTAATACAGGGATAATCAAGCTACGTTTAAATCTCATAATTGTGGTGCCTCCTACTATTTTTCGTATTTTTGTTTCTACGAGAAGTATCCAATAGTAACCTTAACTTATCCTTAACATGTTAATAAATAGTTTCTTTGGTAACGTGCTAATATGATAGTATGGAAATAGATTACATAACAGTTAATATATATTCATCGTCTTTCACAACACAATTGGTTAGAGGAGGACTTATACGTTGAAAAGCAAGATTATTTGGTCTGCACTAATTGCGATTAATATAGGTATCGTATTATACGGCGCATATATATTTATTCCCAACCTATTTGGAAAGCAATCTGTGCAAGTGAATTCGACATCGCAGCAATTTACCCAGGTGAAAGCGAATAATATTGGTGATCAAGTGGTCCCTCAATTTATTTCCAAGGAGCACCAAATCTTAAATAGTCTAACAGGATGGGGGCAAATCAATAATCCAGATTGGAACGAGGTTCATCAAAGTGCAAAGGAAATAGTGGATTCAGTAAGTGCGATGAACGATACAGGAAATGAAGATTTACAAAAGGATATAAAGGATATTCGCAGTCTTGCAGAAACGCTAACAACGGGAACGGGAAAAGGGGACTTAATCAAATTGCACCGCTATTTTCATGATCTTGATGTTGTGATGAATCAGAATGACGGAGCAGGAAAATACTACGGCATCACAAGTTGGGGGAGAACGCATCGATAAAATATTGCTTAAACATTTGCTTTTTTACTTTCTTCATGGTAATGTGTATTTAAACCATTTTACTTTTTATATCATAGAGATTTAAATAAGCTGTAACTTCTGGGGATAGCAAGGTTAAATCTTCAATGGAGTTGCGGCTTTTTTGTTCCTATATAATGGTGAAGTGGTTGAAAAATGTGTACATAAGGTACATTAGGAGGATTTTTTTCATGCAAAACGGTAAAGTAAAATGGTTTAATGCAGACAAAGGTTTCGGTTTTATTGAAGTAGAAGGCGGAGACGATGTATTCGTTCACTTTTCTGCTATCCAAGGTGAAGGCTTCAAAACTTTAGAAGAAGGCCAAGAAGTTACTTTTGATGTTGAACAAGGTAACCGTGGACCTCAAGCTACAAACGTAAACAAAAAATAAGAACGAGCAGGGGGGTTCGCCCTCTTCTCGTTTTTTTTTTTTTGCTTTTTTTATCCATTTCTTGGTTTAATAAGAATTTTTCTCCTTATTTTCTCCTCTCACACGACAAAGTTCCTTTATTAATGTAAACTTTTAATCAATATAGGTTAACAATAAAAACTAATTACTGTAAAATAATAGATAAGCGTTTTCATAACTAGCATACACATTAGAATGGAAAAGCATTTGGTATGCTTTAAATGTAAACAAAAATAAACAAATGGTTAACATAAGGAGAATGAAAAATGACGATTGATTATGTACAAAAAAGTAAAGAGGTTCTATGGCTTCCTTTTACACAAATGAAGGAATATGATCAGGATCCCCTCGTAATTGAAAGCGGACAAGGAGTAAAAATACGAGATACTGAGGGGAATGAATACTATGATGCAAACTCATCTGTATGGTTGAATCCGCATGGTCATCGCAAGCAGGAGCTAAATGATGCCTTAATGGAACAGCTAAACAAAATTGCACATTCTACGATGCTAGGGATGGCGAACGTTCCAGCGGTTGAGCTTGCCATGAAACTAGTTGAAATTACGCCAAAAGGATTAGACCGCGTCTTTTACTCGGATAGCGGGGCTACCGCGGTTGAAATTGCAATAAAGATGGCATTTCAATATTGGCTTAATATCGGTGTTACGACGCGGACGAAATTTATTACGATGCATAACGGATATCACGGCGATACGATTGGATCAATAAGTGTTGGAGATATTGATATTTATCATAAAATTTATAATCCGCTTATGTTTTCCAGTTACGTAGCACCGTATCCGTATGTCTATCGTCATCCAACTGGGGATCCGGAACAAACGAAAGCAGATTGTCTTGCAAGATTGAAGCAGCAATTGGATGAACATCATGAGGAAGTGTGTGCAGTTATTTTAGAGCCAATGATGCAAGGTGCTGGAGGCATGATTAATATGCCTGCAGGATTTTTAAAAGAGGTACGTGATCTCTGCACGGAATATAACGTACTTATGATTGCAGATGAAGTAGCTGTCGGCTTTGGCCGGACGGGAAAATGGTTTGCTTGTATGCATGAATCGGTTGTTCCTGATATTATGACAGCTGGAAAAATGCTAACGGGTGGCTATTTGCCTGTGGCCATTACGATGGTAAGTGAAACGATTTATCAAGCCTTCTATGATGACTATGAAAAAATGAAAACCTTATTTCACGGTCATTCTTATACAGGAAATCAACTCGGTTGTGCAGTTGCTTTAGAAAACTTACGCATCTATGAACGAGAACAAACAGTAGAAGGTGTTGCCAAGAAAACGCCGTATATGAAGGAGCAGCTTGGTAGTCTCTATGAGTTAAAGCACGTTGGTGATATTCGTCAAGTTGGCTTTATGTCAGGAATTGAGCTTGTTAAAGATAAAGCAACCAAGGAATTATACCCTTGGCAAGAACGGATAGGCTGGAAGGCTACGATAGAAATGCGGAAATTGGGATTAATGACTCGTCCGCTCGGGGATGTCATTGTCTTTATGCCGCCGCTTGCTTCAACGGAAGAAGATATTAGGGAAATGGTTAGCCGAATTAAAGAAGGAATCTATCATGTTACAAAGGAAGCGACTTTGAAATGAACAAAGGATTTTTTATTACAGGAACCGATACCGAAATCGGGAAAACATTTGTTACAGCGGGGATAGCAGGAGTACTACGTGGTAGAGGTTTTGATACGGGGGTATTCAAACCCCTTATGAGCGGAGATCGCCGTGAGAGCGAAACAAGTGATGTACATATTTTGAAGAAAATGTCAGGAGTAGCCGATTCATTAGAGGAAATTAATCCATTTCAATTTGATGAACCGCTCGCACCGGCACTAGCGCAGGAGCGAGCAGGAACGAATTATGATTTAGATCATGTCATGGAGGCATGGTACGAGTTATCTCCAAAACACGATAGTATGCTTATTGAAGGTGCTGGAGGCGTTACGGTTCCGTATGGTCCCAATTTTACTGTTATTGATTTGGCGCAAGAAGTTCAATTGCCCCTTCTACTTGTAGCACGGCCCAATTTAGGAACGATTAATCATATTCTGTTAACGATACATTATGCAAGGGCACATGGGCTATATGTAGCCGGTATTATTTTTAATGGATTACGGGAAAATGGACTAGCGGAGCAGACCAATCCGGCTCTCTTACAAAAAATGACTGATGTACCACTGTTAGGAAATATACCTTGGACGGACCGAAAGCAAGACCGTGAATATGTTCAATCGCTATTTGAGCAATATTTGGATGTAGATGCACTAATTCCGTATATTTGAAAAGGAGGATTTCGGTATGGAAGCACTCTATAGTATTCGTATGCGCGCAGCAAAGGGCGGATCCCATGAAATCGGAGGCCGGCATATTTCTGGTGGGGAACGGTTGGTTACAGAGGAAGGATTACAGCAATATGCACAGCAGTTGATTGACCGGGCTCTCCATCATAGCAGGGGCGAGGCTGACTTTATTAATATAACAATAGATCGAGTACCACCTAACACGATTCATTATATCTATCCGCTTTCAGTTGAAAGCCTTACTTGTGAAACCGTGATGGATGCCCGTCAATATGCGGTAAATTGGCTTATGAAAGAAGGAGTCAGTGAACTGGCGGCAAGAAAGGGCATTCACTTTATCACTCATGATACTACAACACGCGGCGCTATTATTATGGATGCTAGTAGCGGAGAGCGTTTAGATGATAAGGGCATACGCGGTGTACGGGTATCTCATTTGGACTGGGAAGAGGAATATTGGAACAAGTGGCAAAGGAGAGAGGGAGGATCCTCCCGTGTTCGTGAATCAATTGCACTAGCAACGAAGGTTCACTTGGCAGGGAGTGTAGCAGAATTATGCTGGTCCGATGATCCCGAATATATCACTGGCTATGTAGCTGGAAACACCTATTGCCGCATTCCACATCTCAAACTGCGCGGCGATGAAAGCGGGGGACGTGTGTTTTATGTACGTCAGCCGATTGATTTAGAACAATATATTCATTTTCTGGAACAGGTTCCTGTGATGATACGAGGAGATGAGTGAATTGACTTACGAGGAGTGGATGCAGAGGGAACTTCTTATAGATGAAGAAAAAGGATTACTACGCACATTACATCTGGCAGGGCCTAGTGAAGCAAGGACTACCATTGGCGGAAAACCTGTTATGATGGGAGCTTCCAACAACTACTTAGGTTTCGCCAATGACCCGAGAGTGAAGGAAGCTGCCATACGGGCTATTGAGAAAAATGGGGTAGGTAGTGGCGGTGCGAGGTTAACAACCGGTAATATGAACGAGCACGAACAACTAGAAAAGGAGATTGCAGCGTTTAAAGGGACTGAAGCAGCGCTGATTTTTTCAAGTGGATTTCTTGCAAATGTTGGAACTATTACGACATTGGCAACGGAAGGAAGTATGATTTTTAGTGATGAGCTCAATCATGCGAGTCTTATTGACGGCTGTCGGTTAAGCAAAGGGAAAACGGTTGTATACAAGCATGCCGATATGAAGGATTTGCAAGAAAAACTAGATAGGTACCGGAATGTGAAGCGGAAATACATCGTAACAGATGGAGTGTTTAGCATGGACGGAGATCTTGCTCCGCTTCCAGATATTGTTACAATTGCACGGTTGTATGAGGCGTTCGTAATTGTAGATGATGCCCATGCGACTGGTGTAATCGGATCACATGGCCGCGGTAGTGCTGACTATTTCGGCGTAACGGTTGATGTAACGATTGGAACTATGAGTAAGGCACTTGGAAGTGAAGGAGGTTTTGTTTGCGGAAGTGATGTGTTGATTCGTTATCTACGACAGAAGGCACGGACCTTTATTTTTCAAACGTCTCTTTCACCAGGAGTGGTTGCCGCAGCTAGGGAAAGCATCCATCTCTTGAAGCAAAGTGAAAAACGTGTACTTCGTCTGCAACAGATTTCAATGCGGGTTAGAAAGGGGCTGCAGCGTATCGGATACAATGTTCCGGATGGCATCACTCCCATTATTCCCATCATCATAGGCGATGCAGAAGATGCGGTGTCATTTTCAAAATCCTTACTGGACGCGAATATTTACATTCCAGCAATTCGCCCGCCAACAGTACCGCAAGGAAGTAGCCGCTTACGACTGGCATTGATGGCTACGCACACGGACAAGCAGGTTTCGCATGTATTATCTGTATTTCAAGCAATAAAGGAGTAGCGCTTCTATGCGCTACTCCTTTATTAGGTTCAGTCTTTCGTAACAATGGCATATTCGATTTTTCCATTTTTTTGCTTAGAGGCAAAAGAAATGGTACTTCCTTCATGCTTATATCTCGTATAGTAGGTTGTATTTTCTTCTCTCGTATCAACGGCTTTACCGAGATTCGTGGCTATTTCTGCACTCGTCATCCCAATATTGGCCCCGAAAATGGAAATGGAAGGAGATGTAATGTACATACCGACGACTTTGTCTTGTTTGTTAAAAAGGTAAGATTCAGTATCGAATTTAATAAGACTATATCCTGCCCAATAATCATTTATGGTCTTAACTGGTTTTCCAAGTGCTTGCTCGACTTCTTTTAAGGTAGCATTATATTGGAATTTTGTACCTATAGCAGCCGTTTTTGTGGCAGCCGATTGATTGGAAGCTGCTTGCTTTGTTGTATCCTGCGTCGCACTTTGGCTTTGGTCTTGCGATGGAGTCTGCGTCGCGTTCGTATCAATGGATTTAAATGCAATATATGTAATTAAAAAAGAAGCACAAGCCCCTATTAGCATCGCCCAAATCCATTTCACTTTTAGCTTTGCACGAAAAAACAAAGTAACTGTAATATAAATAACGATTGGAACAATAAATTGTAGAATGGTTAAACTCATTTGATAAAAACGCTCCTCAAAATTAATTGTTATGCACATGAATATAAATCGTTATATGTATTATACAACGTGAACATAGAGGATAGTCCACCCTTTGTTGGAAAAATCGTATTCGCTTTCCTTAAGCAAAAGTTAAGAATGCTAAGCTACAGTTGTGCCATGTGAATTTAAAGCTAAAACAAAGGAGAGTTTCAGAATGAAATCGAAAGAAAAGGGTAGGATTGACCTGCTTTTAGTAGCAATACTTATATTTTCTCTATTTTTGAATTTTTATCAAGTGACAAAGGCAGGATCTAACACGTATTACACGGTTGCCGTGAAAAGTATGTTAACTAGCTTCCATAACTTTTTCTTCGTTTCCTATGACCCAGCTGGATTTATTACGGTAGATAAACCGCCGGTTGCCCTTTGGATTCAAGCACTAAGCGCAGCAATCTTTGGTGTAAATGATTTTAGTGTAATCTTACCAGAGGCACTAGCGGGAGTTGTGTCTGTATGGCTATTGTATCGGATTGTAAAGCCGAAATTTGGACGCAGTAGCGCACTTCTATCTAGTCTTACGTTAGCATGTACGCCGATTTTTGTTGCAGTTGTTCGGACAAACAATGTAGATAGTATTTTAATTGTAACATTGTTACTTGCGACTATGGCACTTATGAAAGCGGTAGAAAAACAAAAACTAAGCTGGCTTATTGTAAGTGTAATGTTAGTTGGAATTGGATTTAACGTTAAAATGCTGCAAGCCTATATGGTTCTTCCAGCCTTTTACTTATTCTATTTGTTTGCTGTAAAAACATCGTGGAAGAAAAAAATTGCTCAGCTTGCTATCGCAACCGTTGTACTTGCAGCAGTTTCGCTTTCATGGGCAGTAGTTGTAGATTCTATCTCGAAGGATAACCGGCCATACATTGGAAGTAGTCAAACAAACTCTGTGCTTGAACTGGCATTTGGATACAATGGGATTTCACGGTTAACCGGAGATAAAGGCAATCAGCCAAAGAAAAATGACCAAGCCATCCAAGGACAACTAGACTTTGGTAATGCTATGCCTAACGGTAACAATCCAGTGCAAAGTGGAACGAATTCCTTTTCTCCTCCTGGAGGTCAAGGAATGGGAGGTATGTTTGGTACTGGTAAAGCTGGTGTACTTCGTCTGTTCCAAAAAGAATTGTCTGGCCAAGCAAGCTGGCTTTTACCATTTGTTTTATTTACCGTAATCGGTGTGTTTGCTTCGCTGAAAAGCAAGCGGGAGCTCACCATGCAGCAGTATTTTACAGCATTTTGGGCACTCTGGCTGCTCCCCATGCTCGTGTTTTTTAGCATCGCACAGTTTTTTCATCAATATTATTTGAGCATGATGGGACCGGCCATCGCAGCATTAACCGGAATCGGTTGGACAGCACTCTGGAAGCTATATAAAGAAAAACAAGGCTGGATGTTATTGCCAGGTGCGATTTTCATTACTTCTGTATTTGAAGCGATTATTATCTATGAAAATAGTAGTGCTATTGCAGTAGGATGGATGATTGTACCCCTTGGTTTAGGAATTATTCTATCAGGACTTCTTATTTTCTTGAAAGAACGTGAAAAAGCAGCATATTATACATCCTTAGCGGGCGTGCTTTCTTTGCTCATTTTTCCATTCGTTTGGACGATGTGGACGGTTTTAGGCGGGGGAAATAGCACACTTCCTGTTGCAGGACCTAGTACCCAACAAAACTTTATGAGAGGTGGTCCAATAGGAGAGATGCCTCCGGGCGGACCTGGCAGTGTACAAAATGGTTCTTCGATGAAGGAACGATTTGATAACGGAGAAGGCAGACCTAACCGCGGCGGACAAGGATTTGCACGAGGGAATATGCCAGGCAGAGGAACGCAGGTTAACCAGAAATTGCTTACGTATTTAGAAAACAATTATACCGGCGAAACCTTTCTCTATGCGACCGAAAGCTCACAAGAAGCAGGATCTACCATGCTGAATACGAATTATGCTGTAATGGCTATGGGAGGATTCTCCGGAAGTGATCCCGCCTTATCGGTTTCAAAACTTGAATATATGCTAAAGGAAGGACAAGTGAAATACTTCCTTATTAGCGGTCAAGGAAGGGGTAATCAAGAGGTTACTAAGTGGATTACATCTCATTGTAAGGAAGTACCAAGCAGTGAATGGCAAGCGACGTCCTCCACAACGGATAACCAAGCTGCAGGAATGTCACAAAAATTGTATGTATATCAAGGGTAGTGAGTATAAAAAAGGGAATGGCACCTATTTTTGAGCCATTCCCTTTTTTATTTATTATATAAACAGGTTATGATTAGCATCCTCTGTTTCACTTAGATAGGTTGCCACTCCTGCATATTCAATGTTATCCATCAATTCTTCTTTTTTAATACCCATTACATCCATGCTCATTGTGCATGCAATCAGTTTTACACCTGAAGCTTGTGCCATTTGAATAAGTGATTGCAGGCTTTCTACATTTTTTTGTTTGATGACATTTTTCATCATTTTCGTTCCGATTCCACCCATATTCATTTTAGAAAGTGGCAATTTATTGATCCCTTTTGGCATCATTATTCCAAACATTTTTTCTATTATACTCTTTTCTACTTTCGGAGAGTTTTCTTTTCTCAGAATGTTTAAGCCCCAGAATGTGAAGAACATTGTTACATTCTTACCCATTGCAGCTGCACCATTTGCAATAATAAAGGAAGCCATTGCTTTATCATAATCCCCGCTGAATACTACCATAGTCGTTCCATTTTTTGTCTCTGAAACTGTTTGGTGAGCATTTGAGTTGCCTGTTCCCTTTTGAATAATAGCTTTTACGATTTTGTTTTCGAATGAAGATGAAAGAAGTGTATTCCCTGTCCGTTTGCACCATGCACCTATATCACTTGCAAAGCCGGGATCAGAAGCAGAAACTTCTACAATATCTCCTTGTGAGAGTGCATCCATTTGTTTTTTTACTTGTAATATGGGACCTGGACATTGTAGACCACAAGCATCAATTGTTATCGTGTTTGCTGTTTCCACGCTAGCTGCCACCTCTTTTATAGCTTCAATTTGTTCTACTGGTTCTATTAAGTCGTTCTCATTGTCTCCGTATGCTGCTTTATATGTTTTATAGCCTCCGTCCAGGTTTTTTACATTAAAGCCATGTTGCTGTAGTATACGAGCTGCTAGGTAACCACGAAGCCCGAATTGACAAGAAACATATATGGTTTGATCTGTTGGTAATTCATGTATACGTTCGCGAATTGCGTCAAGAGGGATATTTACGGAACCTGGTATAGAACCCATTTCTAGTTCGAATGGATCACGAACGTCGATTAGAAGTCCACCGTTTTGGACGATTTCGTTAATTTCATGCCACTGTACAGTTTCTACCATACCTTCGATAATATTTGATGCTACATATCCAGCCATATTTACTGGATCTTTAGCGGATGAATAAGGAGGAGCATAGGAAAGCTCTAAATCTGGTAAATCACGAACGGTTAATTTTCCTTTCATTGCTGTTGCAATGACATCAATTCGTTTATCTACACCATCCGTTCCAATCGCTTGTGCGCCGTAAATGGTTCCTTCTGTTGGATGAAATAATAATTTAAGCGCTATAGTAGTTGAACCCGGATAATACCCTGCATGAGAATTTGGATGAATATGGATGGCTTGATATGGTAATCCTAGTTCTTTTAATGTCTTTTCATTATTACCAGTCGAAGCTACTGTTAATTCAAATACCTTTGCAATAGATGTGCCCATCGTTCCATTATAAGTAACATCCTTACCAGCAATATGGTCTGCAACTAAACGGCCTTGTCGGTTTGCCGGCCAAGCGAGAGGAATCATCGCTTTCGTACCATTGATATAATCACTAACTTCAATAGCATCTCCAATAGCATAAATAGATGGGTCTTCAGTTTGAAGAGTCGGGCCAACTTTGATTGCGTTTTTTACTCCGAGAGGTAACCCTGCTTCTTTCGCTAATGTATGTTCTGGTGCAACACCAATTGATAATATAATCATATCTGCATCTAATGAAGTACCGCTATTTAAGATTACTTTCTTTCCGTTATCTTCAAATGCCTTAACTTCATCTTCTAAAATCAGTTCTACTCCATTTTGGACGATATGCTCATGAAGTAGAGCTGCCATTTCATAATCTACAGGAGCCATCACTTGATTTCCTTTTTGTACGAGCGAAACATGGATGCCAAGACTACATAAGTTTTCCATCATCTCAATACCGATGAATCCTCCACCAATGACCACTGCTTTTTGAATGTGATGGGTATCAACATACTGTTTGATTTTATCTGTATCGGGAATATTCCGTAATGTAAATAGATTATTAGCATCTTGAATACCAGGAATCGCAGGTTTTACAGGATGTGCTCCAGGAGATAAAATTAATACATCATAGGATTCTTCATATATCTTTCCAGTTTGTACATGTTTTACTGTTACTGTCTTCTCGTCACGATTGATTTTGGTTACTTCACTATAGTTACGAATGTCCATATTGAAACGTAAAGACATGCTCTCTACAGTTTGCAGCAGTAATTTATCACGAGAATTTATGCTACCACCAATATAATAGGGTAACCCACAGTTTGCGAAGGAAATATACTCTCCCCGTTCCAATAATACGATTTCAAAATTTTCATCTAAACGACGTAAGCGAGCTGCAGCTGTTGCACCGCCAGCAACTCCGCCAACTATGACTATTTTCGTTCCTTTTGACACAAGTAGCACTCCCTTTTCCTATGTTAGTTCTGCAAAGATGCCAGGTAATTAAATCTTTATATGGCATACCATACCTACTTTGGTATGGTAATGAAAATAACAGTGAGAGTCAACTACCTAATGATAGTAATTTTAAGATGTATGTAATAAAAAACGATAGTTGACGGCCGAGGATACTGAAAAAATATGGACTTCGAAAAATAGTTGCTTTTTCTGCGAGCGGTCACAATCGGAGCTGAATTTTTCCATCTTTTACCCATAAATAAGACCACTGAAAGGTAGTATTTTTTCAGTGGTCATTTGACAGCCAGTTATCGTTTTTTCTTATGTTGTGAATATCTTTTAGAAATATTGCTCCCTAGGCTTGTGATTACAATATGGTTCTTCTGCAAGATAATTTTCTTCAGCATAGTAGGCACGTGCCCGGCATCCTGAGCAAACATTTGTATATTCACATACTCCGCATTTTCCCTCCAATAAAGATGGATTACGTAGGTTTTGGAATACGCTAGACTCATTCCAGATCGTTTGTAACGATTGTTCTAACACATTCCCTGCTTTGACGGGAAGGTATCCACACGGCTGCACATTTCCCTTATGAGAAATGAAACATACGCCCGTTCCGCCAAGACAACCCTTTGTCACGGCAGCCATACCATGTGTTTGCATTGTTATACGTTCCCCAGCTTTTCTTGCTTCTTGTCGCATTATGCGGTAGTAATGCGGAGCACATGTAGCCCGTACCTCAAAGGAAGCAGCCCGTGAACGGTTGTAAAACCAACGAAGTACTTCCTCATACTTATCTGCACTTAACATATTGCTCTCTACAATTTCCAATCCACATCCAACGGGAACGAGCATAAACAAATGAAGTGCATTTACATTCATCTGCTGGGCAAGCTGGAACATCTTCTCTATATCTTCGACATTATGTGTTGTAATGGTTGAATTAAATTGTAATTCCAATCCCATTGCTTGCACATTTCTTGCCCCGCGAAGCGCAGCCTCGAATGCTCCCGGCAACCCGCGAAAGCTGTCATGAATCTCAGCACTAGGTCCGTCCATACTAATCGCAACCCGCTTGATTCCGGCATCCTTAATTTTCCTTGCAATCTCTTCCGTAATCAATGTTCCATTAGAGGCCATTGCAACTGGAATGCCCTTTGACGAAGCATAGCTTGCAATGTCAAAAAAGTCCGGACGATACAAAGGTTCTCCACCAGTTAAAATTAAAATAGGTTTTTTATCAAATTTTGCAATATCATCAATTACTTCATAAGCTTGCTTGTCAGTTAGCTCATCCGCTGCCCGCTGCGGTTGAGCTGTCGCTCGGCAATGAACGCATTTTAAATTGCAACCTTCTGTAAGCTCCCAAAAAATCAAGCGAGGCGCTGTATGTGCATTCAATGAAGAATATTTCGTAGTTGAACGATCCTTTGTTTCCATTAGCATTCTATCTCCCCAATTCCTTGAAGTATAAACATTATTAGTATAAGAGAGATTGTAACGATTACTTTACAGAAGGTATCACAATATCGTGAACGGGGGAATTTTACTTATAGGTATATTGGGCAATGATTTTATAGTCGTAATATTGGATTCTCGTTAGGAAAGCGTAAAATCTATTTTAATAGGAGAACAATTGCTTTTTAGTTTAAATGGTGTGGAAATCTTACTTTTAGATTGAAAATTTTATTAAAAGAAGTGGAAGGTGCAGGAGTTTGTATAAAATTGGATAATTATTACATTTGAAAGGTGCTTTTGAAATGAAAAAGGGGGCTACATATGAAAAAAATTTTGATTCTCGTATTGCTGTCAATTTCGTTAATGGGCTGTGCAAGTCTACCTGATACGAAGAATAGTGCAACGCCAAATCCTGCTGCTGCAGACCAAAGTAAACCAGCATCGACCGATCCAACCAGTCAAGATGCAACGAAATCTACAAGCTCATCCTCAGGAAGTGACACAGCAAAGGATTCTTCCAATTCAAAACAAGATACAACGAAATCATCTAATTCAACATCTACTTCCTCCAATACTACTGATTCAAAGACAACCGATGTAGTTAAAATTGTAAACGTATCCACACCCGCTCCGCGAAATAGTACTGTGACCGTTACAGCAAAAGTCTCACCGCATGCAACAGCACAAATTACAGTAAATGATGGAAAGGGTACAAGCAATATCGCTGGACTTGAAGCACACAAAGCAGATGCAAACGGTACTGTATCCTGGTCATGGCATATTAGCGAGAAAGAGACGATTGGAGTAGAATCCGTTAAAGTAACTAGTAACGGAGCGAGTGCGGCATCGAAATTTACTGTTATTCAATAGTAGGAGAGTGGGCCTTGTTTATATTACACAAGGCTCACTTGTTTTATAGTAGGAAGGGGAGTTATAAATAGAATAATTAGATAATTCTTGTGAAATACGGCACATAGTATTGTAAAACAAAAACTGGGAATTTATAATGAAATTAGATATAAAAGGAAGAATGGTTAACGGCCAGAAGCGCACAAAGTTCTTACGTTGCTTGATAATTGAAATTTTGCAATTATCAATATTGTGTAAGAGGTATGTCGCTTTTTTTATTCCTTTTAATCAAAATTATTGCGAAATGGGAGGAATGCAAGATGGAAAAAATGTGTATGAATATGATGATGATGATGTCTATGGACCGTATGATGGGTGAAATGAATGGTATGAAAATGATGATGGAACAAATGAAAGAAATGAATATGGAAATGAACATGGATCAAATGATGGTGAAAATGCAAGAATGTGATGAAATGATGACAATGATGATGGGCATGATGAGCGGAATGAAAGAAAAGTGCTAACTTTTTAGGAACAGCACCTTACTCAGTAAGGTGCTGTTGTATTAAGAAATTTGTTTAGACTGAATATAGGCAAGACGAATTTGTTTTCCTAACGAAACTCGCGTTTGTTTTAAATTCCAAAGCTTTTGATCTAATTCACTAGAGGAATCTTTCGTTTGCAGTTGATGATAAATCGTAAGAATTTCTTGGTTTATGCTATTATATTGATCCCAAAGAGTTTGAAGAGAAAATGTATCTTGTTTTTCTTCTGTTCTTACAAATTGTAGTTTATCCAAGATATCTTTTTGCCAAGCGGTATCATTAATACTACCTGCATATAGGTATAAGTCTAAATAATCATTGATTACTAATTCAGTTTCTCTATTCATGTTTATTCTCCTTTTTTATAACCGAAAACCCTCTTCCTAAGAAGAGGGTTTTTGTATAAAAAAGACACCTCTTCTTATCTTTCAAAGCATAGCTTTGCTGGAATTAGCACCGTACACATTGCTGTGTGGTTGCTGAGGCTTCGTAGGGCCAGTCCCTCCACCTCTCCGGATAAGAGATTTTCGATTGTTTGATTTTTCTAAATTTTAATAAATTCATATTGGGTTGTCAATAGGATTGTATAAAAAAATTTGTTTTTAAAATTATTTGAATAATTATATTTTGGAAGTGGGGAAGGGGATATTGAGTCCTTTCAAGAAATTGCTAGAATTACAGAACGAGGGTAGCTTACAAATTCATTTTTGTACAAGTAATCATGTTCTCTTTTTATTGCCTTGCTTTTGAAAATACGATACATTATTTTGGCTTATTTTTTAATATCACCCAAACCACAGATGCAATAATACCAAATCCTAATACTAATCCTAATCCAACGATTACATCTATCATTAATAATTAGCTCCTTTGTATTAAATTATTTCATCTAAAGAATCCTTGTATATAGTTACAGTCTTGACATCCTAGCAATAGTTCAAACTTATCTCAGGTTTTAATTAATTGGGTTTATTTAGTTTCTGTGATTCTGTGGGAAAGTAGCAAATGTAAACAATCCTTGAATTATATAGCGTTCTTATAGTAACAATATACCAAATCTAGTAAACTAAATAGGAAAGCTAATGCAGGCGATAGTTGCCGATTGAAGGAGTTGACAGGTTATGATAGCACCAGTCGTTATTATTATTGTTTTAGTTATTTTGGTTATAATTAGTTCAATTCGTATTGTACAACAATATCAACAAGCCGTTGTTCTTCGTTTAGGACGTTACACTCGTTCCCTACAACCTGGAATTCAGTTTATTATTCCGCTTGTTGATGTCGTGAAACCTGTAGATATGCGGATTCGCGTTGAAAATGTAGAGAATCAAGATATTATTACGAAAGATAGTGTACCCGTTACAATTAATGCAGTTGTTTACTATCAAGTCGTAAATGCACATAAGGCACTTCTTGATGTAGAAAACTACAGAAAAGCAACTTCTACCGTAGCGCAAACGATTCTTCGTTCTAATTTAGGTGCGCATACGATGTCAGAAATGCTTACGGAGCAAAAAAAATTAGATGATTTGCTTAGAAAGGAATTGGATGAGGCTACTGAGTCATGGGGCATTAAAATAACAGGCGTAGAAATACGATCTATGGATTTACCAGAAGGTCTGCGCCGTGCAATGGCGAAAGAAGCCGAGGCTGAGCGTGAACGGGTAGCTAAAGTTATTGCGGCAAAAGGGGAATACGAAGCCGCAGAAAAACTTGCTGAGGCAGCAGAAGTGCTTAATAAACAGCCGGCTGCTATTCAACTTCGTATGCTACAAACGATGACAGAAATCGCAGCAGAAAAAAATAGTACGATTCTATTTCCATTTGAAGTATCCTCTGTGGCAAATTTATTTGCGAAACAGGAGAAGTAAAAAAAACCCTGAATGGGTTTTTTTTACTCCGTTGTATATGGTTTTTCTTCTTCCACTAGCTCTCGTGCTTCCTCAATATTCGTTTTTTCCCCTTTTAGGTGCACTGTGCCACCAGAAAGACCTTCATTAATCATACGATCAATATCTAAGTATGCTTGATCTCTTCCTTCATACAATGTATCCTCGTTTTTTTTGCCCAATATGATTCCCTCCTAGTAGTTTATGTAAATGTATTTGTAGTATATGGAATAGGTAAATTAATTATGTATGGTTGTTTGAGGGAGAGCGTTTTCTTGACTTTGAAAAGAAAGCAACCTAAGCTACATATAGAAGGTGGCTTTTTATAGCGACTAAGCATCTACGAACCAACATTTAAAAAGAAAAAAGGGAGTTGTTGAAGATGTTTGATGTAGTAATTATTGGAGCCGGATCAGCTGGTGCAAGTGCTGCTCTATTTACAGCAAAGGCTGGAAAGAAAACATTAGTACTTGAAAATGATAAAAGCTTAACAAAACGTGCATGGATTGAAAATCACTACGGCGTGATGGAAATCACTGGACCTGAATTACTAGAAATGGGAAAAAAACAGGCAGCGAAATTTGGAGCTGAAATTGTAGGAGATAAGGTAGTAAACATTGTTAAAAATGAGGAAGGTTTTCAAATTCAAGCAGAAAACGGTTCTTACGAAGCAAAATATATAATTCTTGCAACAGGTATGTCCGTTGATCTTGCAGAAACAGTAGGTTTGAAAACGAAGCCAGCAACAGAACCTCGCCTAAAAGCTGTATTTGATGTAGATGCAGCTGGAAAAACAAATATTGATGGTATTTGGGCAGCAGGTATCGCTGCAGGATCAGGTTTCCATACCATTATTACAGCAGGAGACGGCGCAAAAGTTGCTGTTAACATTTTAAGTGAAATGAGCGGCGCACGTTATGTTGATCACGATGTTTTAAAATAAAAAAAGGGGACAGCGTTTGCTGTCCTTATTTCATTTCTTGAAAGATAGTTTTCACTTTGTTAGCCACGTAACCGCTACCGCCCCGGTTTTTTACATCTTCAATCATCATTGCTACTATGGAATTTGGAGCATCGGCATTATAGCCGATAAACCAGCCATTTTCTGTACCATTTTCCTCTTTTCCTTGCTTTAATTCAGCTGTTCCTGTTTTACCTGCAAGCGTCATTCCTTCTATTTTGGCACCTTTTCCTGTTCCTTCGGGATTGTTTACAACAGCAATCAGTGCTTTATTAATGACATCAGCGTTTTCTTTTGTTGTAACATTGGATTTCCACACTTTACTATCATTTTCTCCTCGTAGTAAGGATGGATAAGGAATGTTACCATCATTTACAAAGGGTGCATAGGAAAGAGCGGCTTGTAGGGATGTTAAAACAACTTCCCCTTGTCCATAGGAAGTATCTGCTAACTGGATATCATTTTTTATGTCACCTAATTTTGAATCTTGAAATGGATATGCAAGCGGAAGTTTCTCGCCAAGTCCAAATTTCTTCGCTTCTTCGGTGAATTTATCTTTGCCAATTTTTAAACCCGATTGGGCAAAATATATATTATCTGAATAGACCATGGCAGTTTCTAGGTTGACTGGATTAACTTCATGTACACGTGTTATATAGTAATTTCCCCAAGATGCATCTTTGGCCCATTGCAATCCGGTGATGGGGAGTGCCTCGGTCGGATCTATCGTTTTTACTTGTAATCCAATCGTAGCGGTAATCGGTTTAAATACGGAGCCTGGTGCATAGGCCTTTGTAAAGCGGTTCATCAGCGGCTTTTTCGGGTCATTGTTTAAAGACTGCCAATCTGCATCCTTTAATCCTCTAACAAATCCATTTGGATCATAAGAGGGGCTGCTTACAAGTGCAAGTATTTCTCCTGTTTTCGGACTGATAGCCGAAGCAGTTCCGGCATCTTGATTCATCTGATTATAGATTGCTTGCTGCAGACGACTATCAATATTTACTGTAATGGTTTCACCATCTGTTTGTTTTTTCTCTGCCAGTGTTTCTTTTTCCTTGCCAGAGGAATCTGTAATGTAGATTCTTCCGCCATTTTCACCTCTTAGCTTCGCTTCATAGACTTGTTCCAAACCAGCCTTTCCTACTACATCACCTGTACGATAACCTTTTAATGTCTTTAAATCATCAGCACTTACTTCTCGTATGTACCCGGTTAGATGGGCAGCTGCATCCTTTAATGGATACGTCCGAATTGGTACGGATTTGGTTGCAACGCCAGGTAAGCTTACATAATCCGTTATATTATCAGAATCTGGAAGAAACGCTAGAGGGACAAAAAGAGAAGGCTGTACCCATTTTTCCTTTAGCTTATTGTTTATCGTATCAACCGAAATACCAAGTTTAACAGCTAAAGTTTGCTTTGTTTGCTCCCCATTATCGCCGAGCTTTCCAGGGACAATGCCAACTTGGTTTGCATTTCCATTTATAGCAAGACCTTGTCCGCTTCGATCGAGAATTTCCCCGCGCTTTGCCTTATAGGTTTGAATGCCAATCTTATCTCCTTCTTTCATGGAAGGGAAGAGGAGCGATGGATTCCATTCTACTTTCCACACATTTTTCTTATCTTGCACCTCCTTAATGAGAGGAAGCGACTCGTTGAACGAAATGTCTCCCGCTAATGTATTCATTTTCACAGAGAAGGGAAGTGAACTTTTCCCATTTTGTTCCTCGTTTTTTGTTTTTGACTCAACTGCACCGATTGTAATTTGACTGACTTCCATGTCCTTATAAATTTTTTCATAACGTTTAATAAAATCATCCTTCGATATAGCAGCTTGAGATGCGCTCGAAAGTTGATCGTACATCACATCAAATTTTTGTTCATTCCATGCTTTTGTATAAATCTGAAGCGTCTGTTCAGGCTTTGCTTCTTGTCCACAGCCTACTAAAAAAAGAAGTACCCCAACAATGATTACCCATATTTTCTTCATTTTCCTCCTCCTACCAATAGCGTTACACCTAGTATTCTATAAAAATTAACATATAAATACAAATGTACTAAATATATAAATTTAATTTACAACGTAAACAAAGTGAAAACGTTATCTTGAAAAAGTGTTTCAAAGCTGTAACATTTTATAGCACAGGAGAGTGCTATAATAAGCCTTGTTATATAACATATAAGCGAAAAATAATTTAAATGGAGGCTTTCATATGTGGGTAATTACTGTTCATTGCAAGGACCAAACAACTATGTTTGAGTTTGACACATTAAGAGAAGCGAAAGAAGTATTTGAAAATATTAAAGGAATCAAATATCTTTCACAAGTCATCTACTTCAATGATGCAAACATCGCATCAGCAGTTTAAACTATTTAAAAAAAACAATAATTACATGACTAACCTAGTGTCATGCGTAGTCAGCCTTAGATTGCTTTTTAATCTGAGGCTATTTTATTTGTAGTGAATCCAGTAGCATCCTTTGTGACTTTGCTAGAAAAGAAAAAAACAGACATTTCACTTGAAGACAGACTGTAATCATAGTATATTAGTAATTATTGTTTTCTATAACACAATGGATAAAAAGTGATATAATGTATATGTTTTTTATCTAGTAGTACACAATTATTTATAACTGTCTAGGAGTGAGTATAGGTGAAGATTAAGCGCGTTACTTTTGATAAGGATATGAATGGTGAAATCCGTCTCGCAAATAATAGAGTTATTCTCTATTTAGATATGGAAAAGGGAGGAACAGTTCTTCTATTTACTGAATTCAATCCGGAAGAGCATACGATCAAAGCAAACAATGTTTCATTTGAAGGTTTGTGGTGTCCTTGCTGCCATACAAGAAATACATCAACATGTCCAAGCTTATACAGTAAGAAAAATCAATTGTTACGTGAGGCGTATGACTTTTTGGAACAACATTCTGAAACAAAATTTTCTACTCTTACTGGTCCATTACAGGTTATATAATGATAAAAAAAGGTGTCATTTCGATGACACCTTTTTTCCTGTATTTAGCTCCCTACTTATTTACAAACGGACGCAATAAGTAACTTATGAGTTTTAATGAATTTACATGATTGCGTGTAAGTAAGGTTTTCCCAATTGGACCGTTAAGTCCGCTTACCATTACATCAAACGAATGATTACTGAGAGCCTCCACCCCGCGGCGTAGGGTTAAAGAATGGCGATAGCTATCTCGCAAGGGTTTTGTAAGCTCCTCAAATGTTTCTAACCCACACAGATCATAAGCTGCATAAATACCTGTCAACATGGATTCAAATTGTCCAAACCCAAGGAAGGGCATAAGTGAACCAAAGCAACTCCCGACAAATAATGTATTTCCGATGCGCGGATGGGTACAAATTCCCATTGGATAGTTCGTAAATTGAAACTGGTCGGTAATAGGCAACGTCTGACCTAGTTCCTCTTGGATTCCCTCATAAAACCGATTCCAAAGAGTAGTGGTATCTACCTCGGATTGTGCAGGTAAATCTGGGTGAGCGATGACAATATTAGCTTCTGCATTCGAGTACGGAAGAAGATAGGCATATCCTTTTGGTGCCCAATCATTACGTAACCAGACTTGTACTGTAGACCGTTCAAATTCTCCTTTTACGGTAGCCCCCTTTAATGAAACCGATAGATCTTCTCGAAAATTTCGTAATTTCACTGCATAAGAAGCATCACCGGTAGCAACGACAACATGCGTAAATTCATGTGACAATTCTTCGTAGGAATAAGAGGATTGAAAGGTAATTTCGGATTTTACTTGCTCTGCTAATTGATGTTCAAAAGACTGCTCATGACGTCCTCTAATATTTATGTAGCCTACATGTTCCTGAATACTGGCTGTTTGATGTTCAGAATGGATAATGAGCTCTCCTATATGACTCGTAGGCTTTAAATAAATTTGAAATTCCTCTGACAAATATCGAATTGGATCTGCGATAGGAGCTGATAAAATCGATAACATGCTCTCGGCACAAATAAATCGATCCCCAACCCGGTCACGTTTTTCAAAAATAGTTGGATAAATCCCATGACGTTCTAGCATAATGGCACACGTAAGCCCAGATAATCCTGCTCCCATGATTGCTACTTTCATTTTCTCTTCCTCCATTTTGCTGTATTGAAGATAGTATGTGAAATCAATCATGATAATATGTAGTATTTACTAAATAGAATTATATTAAAGTATTGTAAATTACTATTTCTATTTTTTTACAAAAACATTAATTATGAGTATAGAAGAATGGTTAATTTCTAGTATTTAGTAGAATCACAAGGAAATAGTGTGTTTATGGATAATATTGTATGAACTATTGGCACTTTATTGTTAAAATATTTGCAAGATATACTATATAAAAATTTCTATGAAAATAGTAATATAAAAAGGTAGTGAAGAGGGTCATTTGTGTATCCTTTTCATTTGCACCGCAATTATAAAGGATCAACCTCTTCCAACTACATGCTTATTATTTTAAGGAGAGGATGTGTAGGAGTGAAAAAGATTTGGCTAACTGTATGTACCCTCGTTACAGTTTACGGTGTCCAAGCAGTGCCTAATTCAGTTGTAACCTCTACAAGTTCTGTAGCTGCTCAAGGTGTGGTTAATGAGCAAACAGTAAGTTTTGATGCGCTTGTTAGAGATAAAATGAATGGCAATGGGGTATGGACTCTTCCGTATGGGGTACAGGGCGCTACTTACGTAGGAGACGTATCTATGTATAGCGGTATGATGGTTCATATTATGGGGAGCACGCAAGTTGGAAATGTACTATGGTATCATGTGCAGGTAAATGGTCAAGAACTAGGTTGGCTTGATAGTAAGGTTGTAAATGCTGCAACGAATTTGAATCAAAATCAACTAGTAGTGTCTACAGCAGGAAATGGTGTTTGGTCTATTCCGTATGGTTTAAATGGTGCGGGTTATATTGGTTCGACCAATGATTATGTAGGAAAAGACATAAAAGTAACACAGAAACTTACGATTGGTAATGTCGTATGGAATCAATTTAGTGTAAATGGTCAAGTAATCGGCTGGCTTGATAGCAGTGTGTTAAGTAATCTGACTAATTTTCAAATGATGAATCAGACTGCCGTAATGGGTGCGACGAATGTCAATGGCATCTGGTCCATTCCTTATGGTCTTTCAGGTGCAAATTATCTTGGCTCTACGGACCAATATGCTTTTCGAAATTTGCAATTGCTGGAGAGCGCTACATATGGAAATGTACAATGGTACAAGTTTAGTCTAGACGGTCAAGTAATCGGCTGGATTAGCAGCAATGCGCTAGACAATGCAGGATTGGCAAAGACGATAAATGTATCCGTGACGATTGGGAGTACGGCTGGCAACGGTATTTGGACAGTTCCTTATGGTATTACGGGTGCTCAGTATGTAGCAAGTACCAATGATTATACCTATCAAACAGTACAAGCAGTTAAGTCCGTAACAATTGGAAGTACCACTTGGTATCAAGTGCAAAAAGACGGTAAGTTGCTGGGCTGGATTGACAGTGTAAAGACATTGACAGATTTGACAAATATTAAAGATGAGAATCGAACTGCAGTTATCGCACCTTCAAGTAAAGGTGATGGCATATGGAGCTTACCGTATGGGGAATATGGTGCAAATTTTGTAGAACCAACCAATGATTTTAGTTTTCAAATGGTGCAAATTGTGCAAAGTGCAACAAAAGGAACAACCACTTGGAACAAAATTCAGCAGGGTAATCGCGTTTTAGGTTGGGTTGATGCAAATGTATTTTCTGCTCAAAATGTATTTTCTATGCTAGATTCAAATGGGGACGTTCATTATAATTGGAATAATGGTGGACCTACTGGTTTTAATTCACAATTGTTCCAAGCTGACTTTGTTCAGAATAAGCAGTTAAATGGTGGGGATTATTTCGCCCAGTCATTTGCAGATGATGGAGTCAAGGTATCGGTTGATAATAATACAGTGATTGATCGCTGGACACCAGCCGCTGGCCAAACTGATCGTGCTTTATTACCAAACCTAGCAGCAGGCTCACATAACATTCATACGCAATATTATCAAAATGGTGGGGGAGCAGCTGTATTTTCAGATGTAGTACCATTTGGTAGCTGGCTTGCTTATTATTATCCAAATGAATCGCTTTCTGGATATCCGGTTGCAGCGAAGACACTTCCACAAGCAGCCAATGGTGGGTTACAAGATGATAATGGCTTGGAAGGATCCCCTGCTACAGGTGTTCCTGGAACTCATTTCTCATCACGTTATGTTACGGCAGAACATCTTAAAGCTGGACAGTATCTTCTATACACAGGAGCGGATGATGGTGTTCGTGTATATGTAGATGGACAAAAGGTTGCAGATACATGGGGGTATAATACTTACAATGAACAAGCGTTAAGAATAAATATTTATGATAACCCAAATGCAGCAAATGGTTTAACTGATGTGCACTGGATTGAAGTGGAATATATGCAAGGTACAGGCTTTAGTAAAGTAACGACAGTATTGAAACCTGCATATTCCTTTATCGATGTTTCCCACTGGGAAGGAAGTGTGGACTGGAATCAAGTGAAGCAGTCTGGCATTTCTGCTGCTTATATGAAGGCAACAGAGGGTGTAACATATACAGATCCTACGTACGCACAATATGTTCAAAATGCATCTGCTACAGGTCTTTTAGTGGGTGCGTATCATTTTGCTCATCCTGAACAAGATGACGCTATATCGGAAGCAAAGCATTTTGTTGATGTATTAAATCAATACCATACAGACTTAATGCCTGTACTGGATCTTGAATCGCCAGCAGGTCCAACTAGTACGCTAACAGGCTCTTATGTTTCAAACTGGGCAAGAGATTTTATAAACTATGTACAGAGTGCAACAGGCAGACGTGTCATGCTGTATACAGGCCGTTGGTATGTAAATGGCTTTGGGATATCTGGGCTTAATGATGTTCCGCTATGGATTTCAAAATATAGCTCAACCACTCCGTCAACATTAAGCGATTGGAATGGGTGGAATTCATGGCAATATACAGATAGCGGCAGCGTTAATGGCGTAGGAACTGTCGACATGAATGTTACCACTTCTTTAGATGGTTTGAAATAATTAGAAAAGAAAAAAGAGGCTACTGAAACCATACAATGTTTCAGTAGTCTTTTTTGTGCCCATGTTTCAGATAGTAGAGGGGGAGCGGTAACAAAAGGGGGAGGATTGTGCTCGCCAGAGTGAAAAAAAGAGACATCGTGGTATATTCATTAGACGTTTCTGTTGCTTTTAGTTAAGAAGAGAAACGATTGGTGATTCGTGCTGGGAACAAAATAGCATCTGTAATAAGCCTTTCTTTCCAATACAAAGAGGCCCTTGAAAATGATATGACATTTCAAGGACCTCTTTAAGTAAAATGTTTTTCTGATTATTCGCCAAGCTCCACATTGTGATACACTTGTTGAACATCTTCTAAATCTTCTAAAGCATCAATCATTTTTTCGAATTGTGCTTGTGCATCTTCTTCTAATGTTACATAGTTTTGGGCAATCATTGTAAGTTCAGCGACTACAAAGTCCGTGATACCCGCAGCTTTGAATGCATCTTGCACTGCATAGAATTGATCAGGCTCTGCATATACGATAACTGATTCATCTTCTTCGAGAATGTCACGAACGTCTACATCGGCTTCCATTAATAGCTCAAGAACTTCATCTGCCGTTTTGTCTTCAATTCCGATAACAGCTGTTGCATCAAACATATAAGCTACAGATCCCGTTACGCCCATATTCCCGCCATTTTTACCAAATGCAGCACGTACATCTGATGCTGTACGGTTTACGTTATTTGTTAATGCATCGACAATTACCATGCATCCATTTGGTCCAAATCCTTCATAACGGAGTGTATCGTATTTTTCATCCGATCCACCTTTGGCTTTTTCAATCGCACGATCAATAATCGTTCTTGGCACACTGTATGTTTTCGCACGTTCAAGAACGACTCTTAAATTTTGATTTGATTCCGGATCCGGTTCCCCGCTTCTAGCTGCCACATAAATTTCGCGTCCGAACTTTGCATAGATACGACTCGTATTAGAATCCTTTGATGCTTTTTTTTCTTTAATATTATTCCATTTACGGCCCATTAATAACACTCTCTTTCCACTTTGAATCTACACCTAGATTACTATGATTTGATAGCCTCTTCAACAACAAATAACGATAAGTTCTATTGAAGATGTGTATATATTCACTAAAACATTATACATCAAATGTATAATGAGTTTCGAGTTTAATCTTGAAAAACAGAGAACAACTGGTAAGAAGTGACAAATCGTTGAATATTTACATAAAAAACGTAGTTGAAATTTAAAACTGTGATATAAATCACAACCATTGTAAACGATATCAAGTATACTCACCATGTAAACAATAGTAATTACTCTGGGAGGCACATGACAATGACAAATCTTTATGAAAAATTTGGCGGAGAAGAAACGATTGGTCAGGTTGTTGATTATTTTTATAAACTCGTGTTAGCAGATGACACAGTGAATACATTTTTTGCGAATACAGATATGGAAAAGCAAAGACGTCATCAAACAAAGTTTATTAGCTTCGCATTAGGCGGACCAAACAAGTATTCTGGAAATTCTATGGCTAAGGCACATGAAGGAATGAATCTTCAACCTGCTCACTTTGGTGCAATTGCAACACATCTTCACGATGCACTGGCACATTTTGGAGTTGCGGAATCAGACATTGACCAAGTATTAGCTACTGTTTCTACACTACGTGATGATATTTTGTACAAATAAAGTGTTGCTAAAAAGGGTACGCATATCTAGGAAGATAAGCGTACCCCTTTTTTATTTAATCATAGAAGAGATAGGATTAAATCAAGTTCTTCAAATGTGTTTTTGCATCATAGGTAATCAAGTCTTCTCCATTTTTTAAGCGGTGAAGAAAATCAGGATTTGCGATAAGCGGACGTCCAAAGGCAGCAATATCAATTGTACGTTCTGTAAGCGCTGCTTCAGCAGTTTCGGGGTTTATATCTCCCACACCGACAATGACACCATCCCAGTATTTACGGACGAGTTGATGCATTGTTTTTTCATCTGCAATTTTCTTCGTAAATTCCATTGTGGATGGATGGATCATTGTAATTCCCACTTGCTTGAAAGCTTCGATAAAGGTTTGAATGGCTGTTTCCGGATCATCCCACATGTAATGAGGCTGATCAATTTTAAGCGCAGAGAAACGAATGAGCGTACGATCAGTACCGATGGCTGCAATGACGTTTGTTAATACTTCCTTCATAAAGGTAAGCCGGTTTGCAAGATCACCACCGTACCGATCAGTACGCTGATTAGAAATATCAGAGTTGAATTGGTCAATTAAATAGCCATGTGCACCGTGTACTTCTACACCATCAAATCCAGCTTCAATCGCATTTTTTGCAGCTTGTGTATATTGTTGTATGACTTCTTTAATGTCTTCTATACTCATTTCTTCTGGCACATCAAATGGCTCTCCAAAACGAGATACTTTTCCTTCGGCTCGGATTGCAGATGGAGCTTGCGGCGGCAGATTACCGGCAATCGTATGATGGCTCGCTCTACCGACATGCCAAATTTGGGCAATAATTGTACCGCCTTCTGCATGCACGGCATCGGTTACCTTCTTCCATGCATCGATTTGTGCTTGTGTATAAATACCGGGAACGCCAGGATTTCCTTTGGCACGCGGGCTAATAACGATTCCTTCAGTAATAATGAGACCAATGCCATCGTTTGCACGTCGACGATAATATTCCACAACATTATCTCCAACAACGCCAGTCCCGTCATCAGCGAAACAGCGTGTCATCGGCGCCATTGCAGTTCTCGAACGTAGATTCCACGCTCCGATTGTAATAGGTTCAAAAAGCTTACTGCTTGTTGTATGTTTCATTATGTACGCCTCCCATTCCTTTTATCTATTTCCACTAGCTAACAAAAAATTAGTGGTTTAATCCAGAATATCGTCCTTTTACAAAAATTACAAATAATATACTCACAGCAAATAAAATGAAAAATTGTTCCATTTTTTGATATGATGAAAAGTAACAAAACCACTTATTAGGGAAGGACAGTAAGATGAAACACGTATACGGACCAATCGTTGACGATCAAACACGATGCAAGCACTATGCAACCGAAAAAGACATCATTGCAATCAAATTCAAATGCTGCGGGAAATATTATCCATGCTACAAATGCCACGAAGAATGCGAAGATCATCCCATCACCGTATGGAAACAGGAAGAATTCGGAGAGCACGCCATCCTCTGTGGGGTATGCGGGACCGAACTCACTATTGCTGAATACATGGGAACGGAGCAATGCCCTAACTGCAGATTTACGTTTAACGAAGGATGTGCGAAGCATTATCATCTTTATTTTGAGATGGACGGGGATCGGGATGGCGATGTCGGCGGAAATTGCTGAATTAGCCCGAATCGTCAATAAATCGAAAAATTCGCCGATAAAGTATTACTTTTCGCTGATAAATTTAAGATATCGCTGATAAATACTTCAACATCCTATTTTACAGCGGGTCGATCCGAATCGATTAGCTAAAAAGGTAGAGCTACAAAACTTAAAAAATATCATTAAGGTGCTTATTCTAACCGCATCGGATTTAGTTGCCTTCTATCAAGAATTGAATACTCTTGATGTTGTCATCCATCAACATAAAAATGAGAACGTTCTAGACATTAGCCCAAAAGGCGTACATAAGTGGAGTGCGCTGCAAGCACTTGGCATCCAGGATTATATCGCCTTCGGAAATGATGCAAATGATATTACGATGTTTCAGCATGCGAAACATTCGGTTATGATTCGGTATCATAAGGAACTTGCTACTTATGCGAGCGAAACGATAGCGGTAAAAGAGGAGAAGATTGTTGAAAAAGTATATGAATTGGTGGAAATCTACGACAGACATTTACAATTACTATTTTAAAAAATGTGTCTAGGTATCATCCAAGACTACTACTATTTTTCAGAGCCCTAATTTATGAACATAGAATACAGAAATATGGATCGAATTATGCCCACTCACGGGGAAAAAACATGCGGGCGGTAACAAAAGAGCTTTGATTGTGCCCGTTCACGAGGAAAAAGATTACGGGCGGTAACAAAAGAGCTTCGATTGTGCCCGCTCACGGGGAAAAAGCTTACGAGCGGTAACAAAAGGGCTCCAATTGTGCCTGCTTTCGAAGAAGAAGTTTGCGGACGGTAACAAAATACCCGCAGGTTACCATCGCATCTATTTTTCGAAGTCCATTTTTTTTCAGTGCTCTTTCACCATCCTAGAACCATTTTTTTCAATCAAACGATACAAGCAGCTTATGCTGTGATGCCGTATGTAAATCACGGTATATACGGTTGATGTTCGTATGCTCCATAATGGCATCCATTCCAAGATATCGGAATATAACCTGCGCTCCTTGGATGGCATGCCCCGCAGCCAATTTACTCTGTAAGCTAATTGCTTGAAGTTCTTCCGGTGAACATTCTTTCCCGGAAATATGGGTCATCCAAGATTGTTCCACCGCGTTGTGAAACGCATGAACAGCGATGCTATATGGTAACTCCATTTCCTCAATTTTGCTCATTACAAAAGCATAACGCGAAGAACCCCACATGTCTTTCTTGGTGGAAGCAAACTCTTTGGCTTCGTCAAAAAAATGTCGGGCGATGCCGATGGTCGTTGCGGCAATATTTGCCTCCGCAAAGGGAATGAACGGATAGTGGAACACCGGATCATCATAATAAAAATGTGGATGATAAGCATCAAACACCTTTTCCTCGGAAATAAATGCATCCATAACATGAATGGTGTAGCTGTTCGTTGCTTTTAGTCCAAATGCATGCCAATCCTTTTCAATTTTCACTTGCTCGGGTGTAAACGCAAAGGCTTGTATTGTTCCGTTTTTGTCATTGCCTGTTTCAAGAATGCAATTTGCGGTAAAAATCGTAGCATTCATCGAGCCGCTGCAAAATGGCCAGCTGCCATTTACAAGATAGCCCCCGTCCACTTTTTTGGCAATGCCGGTTGGCCGGTCACTTCCTGCGATATACACGTCCCGCTTTGCGAAAACCTTCGCAGCCGTTTTCGCCTTCATGGTCGTCACAAAAAATCCAGCGCCTGATCCAATTTGCACAAGCCAGCCAAAGCTTCCATCAATCCAAGCTGCATCCTCAAACAGTTGAATCGCTTCGGGAAAGGGAGTCATTCTTCCGTTTAGTTCGTTTGGAATAAACAATTTAAATAGGCGTTGTTCATAAATTAGTTCAAGAACATCTGGTGTCAGCTGCCCAAGCTCCTCCATTTTCTCTATTTGGCTCCGAACGAGCTGAATGGTTTTCATATCAAACACGGCTATCAACCTCTTTTTTTGCTTTTCTTCTATTCTAATACGTTAAGGAGGAAATGAGAAAGAATATAAGGAAGGCTTAGTACAGGAAAAATATTTTTGAAAGTTAGAATGTGATAAAGGAACGGAAACATAAATGATTGGAAGGGATGGCCGTTTTGACTGAAAAAAATGACTGGAGACTAACTGATCAGATGGATTACTTATATAAGGAATCGGTCACGTACAAAAACTATGAAATTCGAAGTGAATCATGGAATCACGATCATTGTGAGTTTTGTACGGACAAATTCGATAAACCAAGCCAAAAAGGATATGCAACTAAGAATGACTACTATTGGATTTGTGAAACGTGTTATGAAGATTTCAAAAATATGTTTCAGTTTCAATTAGTAGCTGATCGTACCTTATAATGAATCTGTACAAACTGTCCGTATTGCTTCTGATTTACTAGATGAAATTGTATTTCGTGAGCATTTGGCCGAAATAAAGGGGTACCTTCACCAAGAATAATAGGGGAGATTGTTAAAATGATTTCATCAACAAGATTTTTTTGTAAGAAGGAATCAAGTAATCCTGCACCCCCGACCAGCCAGATGTTCATTCCTTCTTGCTTTTGAAGTGTTTGAATAAACGTACCCGGATCTTCATTCACAAACGTAACATATGGTTCGTTTCTTTTTTCAGTGTGTGAAAAGATATAACTGTTCTTATCTCCATGAGGGTATTCCGGAACAAGGCGAAGCAAATGATCATACGTAGTTCGTCCCATTACGATTGTATCAATCGTTTTATAAAAGGATGAAAAACCATTGTCCCCTTCTCCTTCTACGGCGTAAAGCCAGTCCAAATCGCCGTTTTTATCGGCGATATACCCGTCTAAACTCATCGCAATAAATAAGACTACCTTTCTTTTTTTGCTCATATTCCACCTCATTTGTTCAGGTTACCAACCATTATAACATGGCGTAAATTAGAGTATATAGTTAAGAAAGAGGGAGTACATGATACGATGACCATTTTCTACAAAGTGCAAGGCTTGATGTAGAAAAATACTGGATCTAGAGTGAGAATCGGATTAACCAGATCTTACTTTTTCATACTTTCGTAATATAATGAAGTGAAGGCTTATTATACGAAGGATTGTATGTATTATTCGCTAGCTAGTCATTATTAGCCTATCTTGCTATAGTAGGTACAGAACTTTTATTAGGCGGTGAGTATTGTGCTAATCATTCATATATTAGTAGGAGTATTTTTTGGCTATATTCTGTGGAAGCTTTTGAAAGCGACAATTAAATTTGCGTTTTGGCTATTATTAATTGGAATTATCGTGGCAATCGTATTTCCAAAGGGCTTATTTTTAGTGGGTGGCATTGGGTTCCTAGGACTAAGTGCATTAGGCGTTTTATTTGTTTTGAGCATAATCGGATTTTTGTTTTTTGAAGATAATTAATTGTATGTTCTGCCTTACTGGTATAAGAAAAAAAGTAGACTAGCGGTAATCTATTGGCCTATCTTTATTCTCCTTTAAGGAATGTGAATCCCGAAAATATGTTGGAAAGCTTACATTCTATGAGTGCCTGATTATTCAGGTCATATTGAAAGGGGCAGATCTGATGAAGTGGAATTTTGTAGAAAAAGAGAGTTTTCTCGTAATGGGAGTCAAACGAGAATTTTCATACGAACATGGAGAAAATAGCATCGGGATTCCTAAATTTTGGGATGAAGTAAATGCAAATGGAACAAGCGAGACATTAAGTAAGCTAAACAACGGTTCGATTCGTGGGTTGCTCGGCGTATGCGCCGCAAATGAATCTAATCCAAAGCAGGTCATGGACTATTGGGTCGCAGTCGATTTTGATGGAGAAGTGCCAGAAGGTATGGAACACCTTACAATCCCAGCTTCTAAATGGGTTGTCTTTGAAGTGAACGGCCCGATGCCAGGAGCGATTCAAGACGTTTGGAATAAAATCTATTCAGAATGGTTCCCTGGAAGTGGCTATACACATGCAAACGCACCAGAATTTGAGCTTTATCCGGAAGGAAATCCGTCCAGCCCGGATTACTATAGTGAGATTTGGATTCCGGTGAAATAACGAGTAGAAATTTACACGGCTCCCCCTTTTTAACAATATATAAGCAAGTAGCACATTCTTAAGTCATCCAGAATACAATGCTTTATATGTGTTGCTAAGGGGGAATTGGAATGAATTTCGGAATTTTACTCCAGATGGTTGCAATTGGAATGGCATCAAATTTAGATAATGCAGGCGTTGGAGTTGCATATGGAGTGAAACAAATTAAAATTCCATTTATGGCAAACTCTATGATCGCACTGATCGGATTTCTATTTGCGCTAGTGGGCGGGCTATCTGGAAATTGGATATCCCATTGGATACCGACATTTATTGCAAATTTCATTGGCATGGTTGTACTCGTTGCTGTAGGAACTTGGGTATTGATCCAACCTTTACTTGAGAAAAAGGTAAAACAGCAATCATCCAATCGCAATCTGCTTTTGCAAATTTTACAAAATCCAGAAGACGCAGATTTAGATGCCTCAAAATCGGTAGGTTTTCTGGAATCTATCATACTTGGAATCGCCCTATCCATCAATAATTTAGCAGGCGGATTTGATGCAGGTATTATTCATTTAAATATATGGGTTACATCATTAATTTCAGGAGCCTTCAGTTACATATGTGTAGGTTTCTGTGCTTATCTTGGGGCGAGATATGCTGCTGAAAAACTAGGAAAGAAGGCCAATGTGATTTCAGGTATACTTCTAATTTTGGTCGGCCTCCATCAAGTGCTAAGCTAGACATTTGTATTTTGTACACAATAAGCTCCCCTGTATGTAGGGTGGGCTTTTCTTCATGTAGAAACGAGAAGTGAAATGATAACTCGTGTATATTTTTACCAGAATGATATTGCTTCTGGTAGTAAGATAATTGAAAATAGAATAGTATCTATTGTGTACTTGCTATAGGCAAATACGCTTTTTGCAATATTATCATCTTATGATCAACTCTCCATGTATAACTGTAGATAGTAAAGAATGATAGGAGAGAAAATCTTGTTTATTTTATTCTTGTTTTATATCGGAGCAATCGTTTTAGGCCTTTTTACGATACTTGTTGGATTGCTAGAGCGAAAAACTGTGGTTATTATTTTAGGGTTTTCTATAGATTGTATAACGTTCTATTTATTTCTGTTTACACTTTTGGGGCTATTTGACGGGCATTCAAAGGACATATTAACTGATACCTTATTTACATACGAAATTAGTGCAGCCATAATTGGATTTGTGCTAGGTACGGTTGGTGCATTCATAAAAAATTCTATCTTTCAATCTATTTTCTTAGTTTTAGGATATACAAGCTTGATATCGAGTATTACGTTGTATTTTTTATTGTCTTATTTAGCTCGGTTAAATGATATATAAAACCTGCATGTAATGTAAATACCAATCTAATATTTATATTTTTCAGCATATCCATTTTTGATTCAAATTTCATAAAGGAGTGAAGGTCTATGATTCACATGTTTGTTTATGGAACGCTACGAAAAGGAGAAGAGAATCACCATTTCTTACTTGGTGCCAAGCTCATTTCTCAGCAATGCTGGATATATGGAGAGATGTATGACACTGGCTTTGGGTATCCTGCAATAGTAGAACATCCATTTCAAAAGGTGTATGGGGAGTTATACACGATAACAAATGAACAATTAAAACTGATCGATGAATTAGAAGATTATGTTGAGGGTAGGAAAGATAATTTGTATGAAAGAATGACAAAGAAGGTTTATACAGACAATGGGAGTTGTGAATCCTTAGTATATGTAGCAGGTAAGGAGTTAATTGCTAGAGGGGAATGGCTTGAATTAGGCGATTGGAACGTATATCAACGTTTAAAAAGTAAAGAGTATTTCTATTATTTTGCTTATGGCTCCTGTATGGATCACGAAAGATTTGTGAAAGCAGGTGTAGATAGCTTGTTTCAAGATATGATTGGTGTTGGCGTCCTTGACGGATACACATTACGCTTCACCAGAAAGTCAGATGACGGAGGCAAAGCAGATATTGTAGAAGATAGAACTGATTATGTTGAAGGAAAAATATACAAAATCCATAAATCCACACTACAGTATCTGTTTACAAGAGAGGGCGTTCATGCAGGTGTTTACCGACCTACCCTTGTCCATCCTCTATACCAAGGAAAGTCACTACCTGATGTGTTAACATTTGTCGTCATTACTAAAGAAAAAGAAACGCCTCCATCAACTAAATATGCAGAAGAAATTATACGTGGCGGAAGAGATGTTTTAAGTGAAAAGTATTTTAGAAAACTAGAAAATCATATTCATACACTTATAGAAAACTATGAATGACTCAGAAAAGACGCAATTCTACCTGGACAATGCATGGATATGCATACAATAAGGTTGCTTTGAAATGTAGATACTATTTAAATTTTACTAAAGTAGCTGTCTCAACTCTTCTGTCATTTGTTCTACTAACTCAGGTCTCCCATGAAACTGCGCTGGAGTATTCTGAAAAAGCTGGATTCGCCAATTTCCTTCGGTATAAATTACAATAAGGGTATGAAGTGTATTGACTTTCGGATTGATATCTGATGCCCCAGGAGGAATCATACCTGCTATCGCTCGTAAAATGGCTACATTTTTACTCAGAAAACGGACACTTTTAACCTTGCTTACAAACGTTGCAGTGGGGCGGTGTTCGAAGATGGGGTTGAGATGAGAAAATATTTCCATTCTTCCAATCGACTGACTCCCATCAAAACCAATGCTCTCTCCATCCTCGGTGAACAACTCAGCCATTCCGCTGGCATTGCGGTTGTTCCATGCATCTAAGAGATGGTGATATAGTTCTTGAATGTCATTAGATACAGCCATAATCATTCCTCCCTAAAGACCATTTCACGTGTTGAGTCAATATAACATGTGATTCTTCAGTTAGCCCTCTACAACTTTTTTTAGCCGTTCATTCACAATCCCTACCCAGCCATGTTCCATTCTATCGTGAATGACGGAACTTTTTTCGGTGGCTTTCCCCACAATAGCATCAGGATGTTTCCATCCACTATGAATAAGAGTAAATTCTGTGTTGTCTTCCAAAGCTTTTAAAACAAACGAAACGATCCAACCATCTGTATCCCATGCAAAAGATAGTCGATATGGAGCATCTATTTCTAATACTTTACAAGGAGATGGACCAAAAGGTGATTGAAAAAGAAACTCGTGATCTTCTTTTGGCTGGAAATCGTTTGGCATGAACCATGAAACAATACCTTCTGAAGTTGATACTGCTTCCCATACTTTTTGAATAGGTGCTTTAAAAATGGCCGTTTGCTTGATATCACGTAATGTATTATTATTTGTTTCCATACTTTTGCTCCTTTTTTCTTATAAAGTAATAACTCATAACCTTTAGATACATGTAAACTTTTCTCATTTCGTTATAAGTATACCATTTCTTAAATATGAGAGTATTTTTGGTATTTCATCATTCAAAAACTTGCTGGCTGAAGCGTAAAATTGATTTTAATAATCAGTTGTGATAATTTTACAGTTGAAATGTGGATGGCTACTTTACCGAGAGGAGATCGAAAATGAGAATAATTGCAACCGATTTAGACGGTACATTATTAAATGAATTAGGTGAGGTTAGTGTAGAAAATGCATACGCGATTCGAAATGCCAAGGAACGGGGAATTGAAGTTGTCATTGTAACAGGAAGACCCTATAATAGTGCGCGAAAAACCCTTCAACCTTTTGAATTAAAATGTCCCATTATTTGTTTAAATGGTGCTGAAATTCATTCTGTGGAAGGGGAGATTGTAAAAGACGTACCTTTACATACAATCCAATGCCAAAAAATCAAATCTACATGTCAAAGTGAAAATATCTATTTTGAATTTTTTACAAATCATGGTGTTTATTCGGATAATAGAGAAGGCTATGTGCAAGTAATGATTGATATTATGACAACAGTTAACCCAGATTTCAATAAAGAGGAAATTCGGGAACGTGCAGATAAACGTTTTCAGAATGAACAGTTTCAATTTATAAAAAACTACGATGATTTATTTTCTATTGAGAATCTTAAAATATACAAAATGCTTGCCTTTTCACATGAAAAAGAGAAATTAGATAGAATATATAAGCAATTAGAAAATGAGCCAAATCTCACAGTTACTTCATCAGCAAGAGGTAATCTTGAATTTAACCATCCCGTTGCACAAAAAGGAATTGCGTTACGCTTTTTTGCGGAAAGTAGGGGGATTGAGATGAAAGAAGTCATGGCTGTGGGAGACAACTATAATGACATAACCATGCTTCAAATGGCTGGACGAGGTGTTGCTATGGGAAATGCAGAGGATGAAATTAAAAAAGTATGTAGCTATACGACAAAAACGAATAATGAAAATGGAGTGGCTTATGCGATTCAAGAAGTACTAAAAGAAGGTAGTGAGTGATTATTAACTACTCTTGATATCATTCTATATTGTTGGATAACATTTTTTTCTTTTATGCTAAAATTGCTTAAAAGTATCAATATTTAGAGAAAAACTAAAGTTGCAATAAAAGACAATGTAAATCTGCTTGAACGTTTTTAAAATAACTATCCTCACATTTTATACGTATTGAAACTTCAATTGTATCAATTCTTGATTGACCACTGTTCTTACATTTTACAAGCATTTTTAAGTCAGATGGGAATTCCTCTTTTGAAAAGATTGACTTACACTCTACCGAATTCATTGGAAAAGTAAATTTTTTTGTTATTGCTTAGTAATGCCGGTGTTCATTTATTTGCCTGCTTGATAGGATAATATTTATAGAGGAAAAAACCAGATATCTCCATGCTAAGTATATCTGGCTTTGATCTATTTATTATTAAATATCTGTAGTATGCAAGAATGAAGAAAATATAATTAAACATGAGTTGCTTTCACTAAAGTTTGTGATTTACTTAAAATGTTGATAGTAAGGTAGTTACTAATAAAGGATTTGAGTAAATTGACGAATCAAAGTAGAGAGTTAGTTATCTTCAACTTCTTCCTTAATCCCATGCAACAAAACGGCTTTTAAGCAAAAAGAAGTAGGATACCCCTGTTCATCATAGACAAAATGAAATGTATCTTGGCACTGAGCTGGGGCAGTTTGCATATGTGATACGATTTTCTGCTGTACTTCAGCTGAAGTTCCTGCTCGTTCAATCCAACGAGCAAAATCGATAGGCAAATCCCATGTTACCACTTCATTATAAGTGAATGCATGTTGGGCGAACATAGTCTGCCATTCAGATAGGGAACTTTCGCGAACTTGAGACGAATCTCGCATCTTGTTTAATTCGTTGATAAAGCGATCTAATGTTATATCTTCTGGGGCATAATGGTCTACGAGTAAGAAGTGCCCATTAGGTTTAAGTACGCGTGATATTTCTTGTACTACCCTTCGAACATTTGAAAAATGATGCGCTGCGTAGCGACACGTTATGATGTCGAACATCGAATCGGGAAACGGCAGATGTTCCGCATCACCCTGACGGAATAATACATTGTGAGCACTGCGTTCTTTTGCAAAATTCGTTGCCACTTGAACCATTTCTTCGGTTACGTCTAAACCAATGCATTGCTCAACAAAAGGGGAAAATGTGAGTGCTGTATGCCCCGCGCCTGTCCCAATATCAAGTACGATTTCCTTTCCTGTTAGCGGGACGGATTGTATCATCTCAAGTAGATCTTCACCTGCTGCAAATAATTTTTCATCTCTATATTTCTCAGGATTTTTTGAAAACTGCTTTTGAACTGATATATTTCCATTATTCATTTCCTTTTCCTCCTCAGATATTCTATTTCTTATATGTAGAATAACGAATCGACAAGTATTCGTCTAAGATATATAATCTATAAAAATGATAGGTATAAACTATGGAGTTGGTTTTGTGGAACTGAGATTATTACAATACGCCTTAGAGGTTTATAGAAAAAGAAGCTTTACGAAAGCTGCTGTGAGCTTACATATCGCCCAGCCCTCACTGAGTCAGCAAATTAGAAAACTGGAAGAAGAAATTGGTGTCTGCTTGTTTTACCGAGGACATGGTCCGGTTGTTCTAACCCCTGAAGGCATTCGGTTTATCGAGAAAGCCGAGCAAATCATACGAGCACATGACGATCTTTTGCGTGAAATGCACGAGAGCAATGAGGGAGTTGGATCAGAATTGACAATCGGTGTTCCAGCTGTCACAGGTGGTCACGTCCTGCCACCACTTATACAGGCTTACTTGGAGCGATATCCACAAGTAAAGGTGCATTTAATTGAGGAATCAACTGAAGAGTTAGAACATTTAACGGTGAGAGGGATAGTGGATTTATCCGTTTTACCGTTGCCGATTGAGAGTAACCGCTTGGTCACTCGTTCGATGTTAACAGAAACTTTGTTACTTGCGATTCCACGAGAAGAAAAAAACTGGATGTCAGAAGAAGTGCGCTTTATTGTCAATTCTGTAGATGAAAACGTACAAGTTGCAGAGAAAATGCTACCTTTGGCAGCGGTGAATGAATCTCCATTTATATTGCTAAAGCAGGGATTTGGATTTCGTCGCGTTGTGCTGGACCTTTGTGCAGAAAGTGGGTTTCAACCTCAAGTTGCTTTTATGACAAGTAATATTGAGACAGCACAATCACTGGTTGCTTCCGGATTAGGTGTCACTATAGTTCCGAAAATGGTGATGCGACAAAACCTGAAGCTGAACCCGTTGTACGTTCCACTTGATTCTCATCCAACACGTACATTAGTATTTACGTACTTAGGGGAACGGTACTTAAGTTTGACTGCACGGACATTTATGGACGTTTTTGATGAAGTGTTTGGTGATCTGGGTATTTGAAGATCTGTACATCTTAATACCATACCTTCAGCACCTTGTTGGTATAAACGATTGCAACGGAGTTTTCTGGAAAATAAAGGGAACACCCTCTTATCTTTTCGTAAGAATGCTCCCTTTTCCCTATTTGGTCCTAGTTTGAAGGAATGGGTCCATAATCATCGCAAGCTATGTTATAGAAAATTATGGATACCAATATTTCTAAAGTGGAACGCGAAGGGTATACGACTGAAGATGAATACTATTAGATTTATAAAGAATGCTTTCAAGACTTTAAAAATATGGTTTAATGGAAAGTTAAATAGGGGTTAACAATTGTATATAACATGATAGAATTATAGTTATGTCTTTGGGTATAGGTGATAAATATGGATTATGAAGGCTTGTCCTCTAAAAAAGGAATTGAATTCTCAGGTGAATATGTTTCGGTATTTACTTACAGGAATAGTAAAGGAAAAATAAAATATGATATAGATGAGCTTGAGGATGTTGATATCTTTGGAGTATCAGACTTTATGTATAAAATTCCATGTATAAGAGCGATTTGGGATGCTGTAGAAGATGAAGATTCAAAAATGAAAACAGTCTTCAAATTAATTGTTTTGCTCCTACCAGTACTAGTTTTCTCAAATAAAATAGGAACTTTCGATTTTAATATGGGATATGTAGCATACTTGATTATTATAATGTTACCTTTTATACTAGGATTTTTTTCAATGAGAAGCACTTCAACAGGTCAATATCATGCAGCTGAACATATGGTATGCAATGCTTTTGATCAGGACTTGCCGCTTACGATGGAGAATGTTCAAAAACAAAAAAGAACGCATTATTTTTGTGGAACAAATGAGACTTCTTTTAGAATTATTATTTTTATACTTTTATCAGTATGCGTTTATATTTTTAACTTTCCACTTCAAGCACCAATCATATTTATAGCCTCTCTTATGATTGCATATGAACTATCTTATATAGAAAAAGGTGTTCTTAAAGTAGTATTTAAACCGCTTTTCATGTTTGGTAGATTCATGCAATATTATATTTTTACAAATACACCTGAAAAAGAACATGTAGAAATTGCAATCGCATCTTTTAAAAAGTTTTATGAGCTTGAGATAAAAGCTGAAAATAAAGTGAAGAAAAGAGCAAAGAGAAAGAAAAAGTATAAGAAATAGTTGCAGCTACTTCTTATACAGGAATAGTCAAAAGAAAAGTAGTTCCTTTTCCTTTTTCACTCTCTACTTCAATTTTGCCATTCACTTTATTCATCGTACTATACACCATAAGCATACCAAGACCTGTTCCTTCTTTTTTCGTAGAATAATAAGGTCTTCCTAAACGTAACATTTCCTCTCGTGACATTCCAATCCCCGTATCTCGTATTGTAATCACAATGTTTTTCTTTTGTTCCGAAACATCAATGGAAAGGGTTCCGCCTGTTTCTTTCATCGCTTCGATTGCGTTTTTATATAAATTAAGTAGGCACTGCTGTATTTGGTTTTTATCATATCGAAAAGAATGAGTGTTATGAAAACTAAATTGTATGTCAACTTGATGCATGTTTGCGTAAGGGGTAATAATGTCTTTTACATACTCTGTTTCTTCTTTTAAATTGGAATAAATCATGTTTTCTGATTGAGGTTTAGAGAAAGCTAAAAAATCACTCACAATTTTTTCCGCTCGTTTTAATTCTAACAACGAAAACTCAATATATCTCTTATCTTCCTTAGTCATTGTTTTTGATTGATTTAAAAGTTGAAGAAATCCACTCGTAACGGTAAGAGGGTTTCGAATTTCATGTGAGACGCTAGCTGATAGCTCACTGATTACATTCAATCGTTCCGTATTCAAACGAGATTCGCGTCTTTTCATATTTGCAATAATTTTCTCAACTAAAATCATAATGATAACCATGCTAATTAGGAAAATGGTCAATGTAAAGTAAGCTAACGCCCAGTATTCCTTGTTTACTGCAGGTATGAAGAAAACAAGGCTACCAAGATAGCTTACAACGGTTAGAATAGACACCATTACAGCCATTAGAATTCGATATTGATAGTTTTGTTTTTTAAATAGGTTACTTAGTAAAGGTACTAACATAAATGTAAGGGTAGAAAAAACAAGAGAGTTGAGAAATCCGTTTCCACCAATAATAAACCGAACGACATTTAATGTAATAAAGAGTGGAAACGAGTATTTGTAGCCTCCGTAAAGGGCCATAATTAAAAAAGGAATATAACGTAAATCAACGAGATAGCCAATGGATAATTTTATAGGAAATAACATGCATAGAAGCATAGTAATAGATGAAAGAAATGAAATAATATATTTGTTATAAGAATGAGGTCTGTTTTCAAAGAAAAGTAGAAAAATTAAAACCGGTAAAAGAAGAAAAAGAAAATTTAAAAGTAAAGACTCAATCAATGTGGGTCTCCTTTCGTGAATGGTTTCAACTTACAGTACACTATATTATAAGTGAATGTAGGAATTAATGGAAGGTATATAATATAGTAGAGAGAATTAGTCTGATCAATAGGACTGTTAGAAGAAAGAGGAGAATCTAATACATAATGGGAATGTTCTGTCATTACCAATTATGTGAAAGTTAAGAGGTGTAATATTGGGGAATAGTCAAAAAATTTGCAGGCAAATGCAACATTCGTTATAGTGATTTATAACTATTCATAAGGGGAAAGGTCTCTAGATTGTATCGTAAAATAAGGAAAGGCGGATTACATAATGGCAAATAGTACTGATGATTCAAAAGCCTTAGAAAATCAACCAGCTTGGTTACAGAGTTATATTCATTCCCCAGAAAAGCAACAGCAACTATATCGGCGTACGATGATTATCGTTGTTCTTTCTCAAATTTTTGGAGGAGCAGGACTTGCAGCAGGTATTACCGTCGGCGGACTTCTTGCTAAAAACATGTTAGGTACCGATAGTTTTGCAGGTGTCCCAACAGCGTTATTTACATTAGGTTCCGCGGCTGCAGCTCTACTCGTTGGACGTCTCTCCCAACAGTTTGGAAGACGTTTAGGACTTGGGGTAGGTTTCTTGGCTGGTGGCATAGGCGCAATGGGAGTTGTTATGGCAGCAGTAACAAATAATATCGTACTTCTTTTTGTTTCTCTATTAGTATATGGTGCTGGAACAGCTACCAATTTACAAGCACGTTATGCAGGGACGGATATAGCAAGTCCATCGAAGCGGGCAACCGCTATCAGCATCGCCATGGTTTCTACTACATTCGGCGCAGTTGCTGGTCCAAACTTGGTTGAAGTGATGGGGCAGTTTGCCACGCAAATCGGAGTTCCCGCTCTTGCAGGTCCGTTTATTTTAGCTGCGACCGCATATACCCTTGCTGGTATTGTACTTCTCGTATTACTTCGTCCAGATCCTCTCGTTGTTGCGAAAGCAATCGCAGAGGTAGAAAAAAGAGACCGGAGTAATCTTTCTGAAAAGACAGCGAGTGAATTAGAAACAAATAAGCGAGGAATCGTGGTCGGAGCCACAGTCATGGTCCTAACTCAGATTGTTATGGTTTCCATTATGACGATGACGCCTGTATTTATGGTGCATCATGGACATAGTATGAAAGAGGTAGGAATGGTAATTGGTATTCATATTGGTGCAATGTATCTTCCCTCTCTTATAACGGGTATACTCGTAGATAAAATTGGACGAACTGCCATCGCAATTGCTTCTGGCGTTACATTACTTGCTGCTGGTGTAGTAGCTGCTTTTGCATCAGCTGATTCCTTACTCGTCCTCATAACCGCACTTGCTTTACTTGGGCTTGGATGGAATTTTGGCTTAATTAGTGGAACGGCGCTCATTGTGGATGCAACGACCCCTTCTACTCGTGCAAAGACGCAAGGAACGGTTGATGTCCTTATCGCGTTATCAGGGGCAGCAGCGGGAGCATTGTCAGGAATGGTCGTAGCTCATTCTAGTTATAACATCCTCGCATTTATAGGAGGAATTCTTTCCTTATTACTTATCCCAGTTGTCATTTGGTCGCGAAACAATCAAAAAACTAGTAGATGAGAAAAGGACAGCGCATGACCGAACCAAAATGATTATATAAGGAATCCTGCTCTAAATATAAACAAATGAATAGAGGAAAGCTTATGGCAATCACATCCTACTCGAAATTTGATACATATAAAAGCAAAATATTTTCATTGTCCTCACCGATAGAGGAAGAAGCACTGCTTAGCTCACAGTTTTTACTTGAAAAAGATGACAAGAAAAAACTTGAAATCTACTATGCTCCATTTGACTATGTAAATGAGCAAGCAAAAATTGTTATTGTTGGCATTACTCCTGGACTTCATCAAATGAAAAGGTCGTATGAAACGGTACGAAACTTGAGAGATAACAAAGTAACAGACGAAGAAATACTGCACCAAGTGAAGAAAAATTCGAGCTTTGAAGGACCAATGAGAAAAAATCTGATTAAGATGTTAGATGAACTGCAATTACATCAATACCTTGGACTGTCCTCTACAAGTGAGTTGTTTAACACGGCCAGTCATCTTGTTCAAACTACTAGCATTATCACATACCCCGTTTTTTATAACGGAAAAAATTATAACGGCTCAGTGCCTAATCTATTAAAAACGGAGCTGCTAAAGAAATATGTTATGGAAAATTTTACAAGTGAGTTAAAAAAGCTACAAGATGCTTTGATCATCCCGTTAGGGGTAAACGTAACGAATGCGTTAACCTTTCTTGCAGAGAACGATTACATGAACCCAAGTGCTGTTTTATTTGGTTTTCCTCATCCGTCTGGCGGTAACGGTCACCGTCATAAGCAGTTTGCGGAAAACAAAGAGAACATGAAACAAAATATTCAGGCATATTTTGATTAACTTCGGGGATTTGCACAAAGTCAACCCGACTTAGAGAAGAAGTGACTGTCTTTCTAACAGGTGTGGCTGCCCAAATTTAGGTCAGCCACACCTGTTTCATTCTAAATTATATTTCTTAATTTTTGCATAGAGCCACGGTCTACTGATACCGAGTAAGTGACTTGCTTTTGTTTTATTCCCTTTCGCTTCCTTTAGGGCTGTAATGATCATATCTTTTTCAGTCGAATGAATCCTATTTTTATAGGATGATGTTGTCTGTTGCGTGTTGGTTTTTTCTTCTGGTACATGGTGGGAAGTAGGAATATCTTCGGCATCAATGTAATCACTTGTTTTTAAGTTAGCTGCTCTTTCCAGAATATTATGCAATTCTCTTACATTTCCAGGCCATGTATGCTTCATAAGTTTGGTTAAAGCAGAGTGGGTGACACCTTTAATGTAAAAGCCGCTTTGATTTAATCGACTTATAATTTCATGAATAATATCGGGTAAGTCTTCTATTCTTTCTCGTAAAGGGGGAATATTGAGCCGCATAATATTTAACCGATAGTATAAATCCTCTCTAAATTTCCCCTCAGTAATTAATTTTTCAATATTTTGATTCGTTGCGGCAATGATTTTCGTATTTAAATGAATCGTCTTCGAGCTGCCAATTGGTTGAAATTCTTTTTCTTGTAGGACACGTAATATTTTTGTTTGAAGGGGCAGGGACATATCCCCGATTTCATCTAAAAAGATGGTACCATTTTGTGCAAGCTCAAATTTCCCTTTCATTCCGCCTTTTTTCGCTCCTGTAAAAGCACCATCTGTGTAACCGAAAAATTCAGATTCAAGCAGTTCAGGAGGGATGGCCGCACAATTTACTTGGACGAAGGGACCCATTTGTCCAGAAGCCGCATGGATACCTTGTGCAAATAACTCCTTTCCCGTCCCGCTTTCCCCAATAATCAAAACGGTGGACATACTTTTAGATGCTAGCGTTGCTTCATGCTTTACTTTTCGTATGACGTTAGATTCTCCTGCAATATCAAACAATGTATACTTGGTTCCTTTTATTTCATTGATTTCATGTTGATAGGCAGATACCTGCTTTTCTAACTTTTTCACTTTTGTTAAGGCTTCATGCAAATGGGGTAAGCCACGATATGTTACTTTACAAACGGCACTGATCGTTTCGCCATTTTCCTTTATAGGCAAAATAGAAATGAGAGATTGTTGTCCCCTGATAATTTGTGGTGTGTTATGAATGCTAATGCCATTCTTGATTACATTTTCAATTTCGAGTTCAGGGAATAACTCGGTTGTAGATTGATGTAAGACATCTTTACTACCCAATCCAAATAGATCGCGGAAGCCCTTATTTACCATCGTAATCTCGGCTTTTTTATTAACGAGAGTAATAGCGTCATAGGCGAATTCGATGACAGACCTTAGTTTTTGCTCCCATTCTTTTGTTAGTTGTAATTCATTAATTGTCTGTTCAATTTGTGTAACATCTTCGATAATTACCATTGCACCCACCAACGCTTCATGGTTGTACAGTGGATAACAATGTACATATAAGCTAAATTCGTTCAACATTACCTGCTTTTTTGCAACTTTGGAAAAACTGATTAGAATATCTTCTACTAATTCTGTAATTCTTCTTAACGTCGTATTTTCTTTAAAATCATTTCGTTCGTTTTCTTCTATATTTAATAGTCGATATGCTAAGGAATTTGCTGCTGTTATACGGAAGCTTGTATCAATGGACAATAAACCAAAGTTCAAGTTGTTAAATAACAATGCTAATTGAGATTCAACTTGATTTAAGACAATATTGTAGGAACTTAATATTTGTTTGGTGGAAATGACTCCTATAGGTATCAATTCTTCATTAACAACCGGGGCATGTCCAATATTATGCTTTAAAAACAACTGTCTGGTATTTTCAATTGAATCGTTCGGACGTAGAAAGATAGGGTTTGGATTATAGTAATCGTGAATCGTAGTATCGAAAGATGGTTTCGTAGTTAATATTTGAAAAATTGTATTCTTAGTAATAACTCCAATTAATTTGTTTTCGTCATCAACAATCGGAAGCATATTGGCATGGGTTTGGGCAAACATGGGTAGCACATCATGAAGTGAATGATTTTGAGAGCAGCAAGCAAAATTCATTGTCATGACTTCTGAAACTAACAAATAAAATCACCTCCTAATTATCTCCATTATATCAACAATAAATGTAAGCGTTAACACTTATTTGTAAACAAATTTTACAGTTTACAAATTTATGATAATGATCGTTAACACATCTGCAAAGAAAAGGCATTGTTTCAGTAGAAAAAAAGTGGCATGGAAATTGCAAGATATATAAGTGTAGATAGTTTTTTAATATGGGGGGAATATGATGACTCAATCAGTAGCAATTGATGAAGAAATTGCATTATTCAAAAAGTCGATTGAAGCCTTCGCAAAAAAGGAAATTGAAGAGCAGTATTGCCAGTGGGAGGCAGACGGGATTCTGCCAAGAGAGTTATGGAGAAAGTTGGGTGATTTAGGATTCCTTTGTGTTGATCTTCCTGAGAAATATGGAGGGTTAGGTGCTCCTTTACAGTTTGCAGCGAGTATCGTTGATGAATTCAGCAGACTTGGATACAACGCCATTTCTAGTAATCTCTCGGTTCATTCTAATATTGTAGCCCACTATATTCTACATTCGGGTTCGGAAGAACAAAAAGCTCATTATTTACCAAGAATGGTAACCGGGGAATACGTTGGTGCGATTGCTATGACAGAGCCGGGTGCTGGGAGTGACTTACAGGGGATTAAAACAGCAGCCACGAAAAATGCGACAACAGGTGAATATATCATCAATGGCTCGAAGACGTTTATCACGAATGGACAACATTTTGATTTTGTCATTGTTATTGCCAGAACGAATCAACATGTACCAGCTTCCAAAGGAACGACTTTATTTATTGTTGATGCCAATAGCAAAGGTGTAACAAAGGGTAAAAATTTAAAGAAAATCGGTCTGCATTCAGCTGACACATCAGAATTATATTTTGATGATGTAATCGTACCTTCTAGCCAAATACTTGGAGAACTTGATTATGGATTTATCACATTGATGCATGAATTACCACGTGAAAGGATGATTCTCGCTGTTGGAGCGTGCGGTGCTATGGAAGGGGCACTAGAGATAACGATTAAGTATCTGAATGAACGAGAAGCATTCGGCAATCCTCTCAGTAAGATGCAAGTCATTCGGCATAAAATGGCCGAAATGACAACAGAAGCAAGAGTTAACCGAGCATATGTAAATCAATGTCTCCTATTGTTGGAGAAAAACCAACTGTCTACTGCTGATGCAAGCATGGCAAAATTATCGACTACAGAAGCACAAGGTAGAATTGTGGATGGCTGTGTGCAGCTATTTGGTGGATATGGCTATATGGAGGAATACCCAATTTCTCGAGCGTATGTAGATGCAAGGGTACAACGTATTTATGGCGGAACGTCCGAAATTATGAAAGAAATCATTAGTAAGGATATTTTTAGAAAGTAAGGGATTAGGAGGATGGACGTTGGGAATTTTAACAGGATTAAAAATATTGGATTTTTCTACTTTATTGCCAGGTCCTTTTGCTACCATGATGCTAGCAGATATGGGTGCGGATGTGATTAAAGTGGAGTCTCCCTATCGAGAGGATTTAACGAAACATCTTCCGCCGCTAGATGGTGAGGTATCAGCTGCATTTGGATATCTGAATCGCTCCAAACGTTCTTTAGCATTGGATTTGAAACAAGAGGAAGCGAAGGATGTTATATACCAATTAGTTCAGGAATATGACATTGTGATTGAACAGTTTCGGCCTGGGGCTATGGACAGATTAGGAATTGGCTATGAAAAGCTGAAGGAGATTAACCCCAAAATAATCTATTGTTCCATTACTGGTTATGGACAAACAGGACCATATCAGAATCGAGGTGGACATGATATTAACTACTTATCGATAGCAGGTGTTGCAAGTTATTCATCCAGAAAAAACCAAGCTCCTATTCCTGCAGGGACACAAGTAGCTGACATCGCGGGAGGATCTATGCCTGCAGTAATTGGTATATTAGCTGCAGCATATCACCGTGAACAAACGGGGGAAGGACAGTATATAGATGTAAGCATTACGGATGTCACTTTTTCTTTAAATGCCCTTTATGGTTCCGGATATTTAGTAGGAGGCGTGGATCCAAAACCTGAATCAATGTTGTTAAATGGTGGTACCTTTTACGATTATTATGAGACGAAGGATCAACGTTATTTTTCCGTTGGCAGCTTAGAACCGCAATTTCAAGCAAGACTCTGTGAATTAGTTGGTGATGGACAGTTAGTAAAACTGAGTAGTAGTCAGCGTATTGAAGATCAGCGGATTTTTAAAGAAAAGCTGATTGATATCTTCAAGCAGAAAACGTTTGACGAGTGGTTACAGATTCTAGGCAATGATTTTGACGGCTGTGTCGAGCCTGTTTTGAATTTTTCAGAAACGATAGATCATCCGCAAATAAAGGCACGGGAGCTACTTGTTTCTGTACCAAAGTTACAGGGTGGTACACAAGAGCAAATGGCATTTCCGATAAAGTTTTCGACTCAGCCCGCACAATACCGTTTTATAGGAGTGCAAACAGGAAAGCATTCAGAGAACATTTTGAAAGAGGCTGGTTTTGACCAGAAAAGAATTGAGGCATTATCGGATAAAGGGATTTTTGGAAAACAAGTAAAGAGCTGAAAGGATGATCGTGTATGAATATAAAAGATAAGGTAGCTGTTGTAACAGGAGGAGCGTCTGGATTAGGGTTAGCAACAGTAACTAGACTAGTAGAAAAGGGAGCTAAAGTGGTTATTTTTGATTTAGATGAAGCCAAAGCAAAGGAAGCAGTGAATCAAATCGGTACGAATGTTCACTATGCAATTGTGAATGTAGCAGATGATGAATCTGTGCAGCAAGGGATGAACGAAGCTATCGAGGCCTTTGGCAGTATTCACATTTGTGTGAACTGTGCAGGTGTGGGAACATCTGGGAAAACAATTGGGAAAAAGGGGGTATTACCGCTAGAGTCTTTCAATAAAGTTGTCGGGATTAATTTAGTTGGAACATTTAATGTATTAAGGTTGGCTGCTAATAAGATGAAAGATAATGAAACTTTTACAGACTCTGGGGAAAGAGGGGTCATCATTAACACGGCTTCTGTGGCTGCCTTCGATGGACAAATGGGGCAGGCTGCGTATGGGGCAAGTAAAGCAGGAGTTGCGGGGATGACGTTGCCGGTTGCACGTGATTTATCGGAATATGGGATTCGTGTGAACACGATTGCACCAGGCTTGTTTATGACGCCAATGGCAGATACGTTGTCCGAAGCGGTTATTCAAAAACTATCTGAAAGCGTGGAATTTCCAAAACGATTAGGACAACCATATGAATATGCGGAACTAGCAACGTTTATCATCGAGAGTGAATATTTAAATGGGGAAGTCATTCGTTTAGATGGCGGTATTCGAATGTCACCACGGTAAATCCAGTATACAAAAACAGGAGGTTATCTATATGCCGAATCAAGCAAATGTTATTGGTGTAAGTATGGTGAAATTTGAGAAACCCGGAAGAAATGAGCCGTATGAAGTCATGGCATCAAAAGCAATTACAGGGGCGCTAGCTGATGCTGGGATTGCTTTATCAGACGTCGAGCAAGCATATGCCAGCTACGTTTATGGAGATAGCACATGTGGTCAAACAGCGTTATATCAAGTAGGAATGACAGGCATTCCAATTATTAATGTAAATAATAACTGTTCATCAGGGTCAACTGCCTTATACATGGCGCGTCAAGCTGTGGAATCCGGAGCAAGTGACTGTGTCCTAGCGTTTGGATTTGAAGAAATGCAGCCGGGAGCCTTAGGTGAACATTGGACTGATCGAACATCACCCTTCCAATGGATTCACAATCGGTTTGATCAATTAAACCATGAATTACCAAATGGTCCTTTTGCATTAAAAGTATTTGGTGCTGCTGGTATAGAATATCTTGAAAGATATGGGGCCAATCCTGATATTTACGGGAAAGTAGCTGTGAAATCAAGGAAACATGCCGTAAACAATCCGTACTCCTTGTTTACACAAGAAATCCAATTAGATGAGGTTATGAATGCCCCTGTTGTATACCCGGGTTTGACACGGTTCATGGCATGTCCACCGACATGCGGAGCAGCAGCTGTCATCGTCTGTAGTGAGCGGTTTGCCAAACAACACAATATTCATAAGACAGTGAAAATTATCGCCCAAGCAATGACAACAGATACACCGAATAGCTATGAGGATAATATGCATTTAGTCGGCTGTAATATGGCAGCTCGTGCAGCTAAACAGGTTTATGAAAAAGCAGGTTTAGGTGCACAGGATATAGATGTAGTGGAACTACATGATTGTTTTACGCCCAATGAGGTCATCACTTACGAAGGGTTAGGACTTTGTGGTGAAGGCGAAGCCGAAAAGCTTATTAATGATCGAGATAATACGTATGGTGGAAAATATGTCGTCAATCCATCCGGCGGATTAATGTCTAAGGGGCATCCTCTTGGAGCAACTGGTTTGGCTCAGTGTACAGAGCTTGTTTGGCATTTGCGAGGGGAAGCAGGTAATCGACAAGTAGAAGGAGCAAGGATTGGCCTCCAACATAACTTAGGTCTTGGCGGTGCTTGCGTCGTTACTTTATATCAGAAAGACTAACAGAATATACACTTCTGTTATGGAAAAGATGATTTGCATAGAGGGAATGAACTTTCGGTATTTCAATTCTATCCAATGCATGAAGTGAATCATTATAAGGGGAGGAATAATTTGATGAGACTATTAAAAGGCTGCCCATCGACTTCAATGAATGATTTTCAATTGAATACAACTACGTTAATTCGTCATGCTGTACGAAACTTTCCAGATCAAGAGATTCTGTATATGAGCAATAAACAGCTTAATCGTTATACGTACAAAGATGCTTTTATACGCATGTCAAAGATTGCGAATTTTCTAGAAAACCAGCTAGGTGTAGAACCAGGAGATAAAATAGGGGTATTAGATTGGAATTCTCAGCGACATTTTGAATTATATTTTGCGATTCCTGGGACCGGCGCAACACTTCTTCAAATGAATTTACGTATTTCGCCAGATGATTTAGCCTATATTACAAACCATAGTGAAGCCAAATACATTTTTGTAGACGAATCTGTATTATCGGTAGCTGAAGCAATCGCTCCTCATTTAAAAACAGTTAAAGGATTTATTGTTATGTCTGATAAGCCAATGTCAGAAATAAAAACGTCATTAGCACCTCTCTATCATTATGAGGAACAAATCAAGGATGAAAGTGCAGAATATGATTGGCCGATGATTGAAGAAACAACTGCTTACAGTGCATGCTATACATCTGGAACGACCGGTAGACCTAAAGGTGTGTATCTTTCGCACCGCAATATCTACCTTCATACGATGGGTGGAGCAGCTTGGTTTGGAGTTACGAGCCATGATTGTTTGCTCGTGATTGTTCCAATGTTTCATAGTCAATCATGGGGCCTTGTTCACATTGCTACGATGGTGGGGGCAAAGATAATCTTGCCCGGAAACTTCACAGCAGAAGATACGTCCCCTCTTGTGGATATAATGATAAACGAAAATGTCACGATTGCAGCTGGTTCACCTGCTATTTTCCTTCCGATGCTTCATTATATTCGAACACTTGAGAAAAAGCCTGATCTTAGCAGAGCAAGATTCTTATCAGGTGCAACAGAACCACCTATTTCCATGATGAAAGGGTTCAAAGAACTAACAGGGGCAGAAATTATTCATGCATACGGTGCAACAGAAACTACTCCAATGGTGGCATTCAACTACCATCTGAGTCCTACTTTAAAAAATAAATTGACAGAAGAAGAAAAATGGGATTTAAGACGGAAACAAGGGTTGCCGGTAACAGGAGTAGAGTTCAAATTATGTGATCCAGAAACAGGCGAAGAAGTACCTCGTGATGGTAAAACGGTTGGTGAAATATGCTTACGAGGTCCGTGGATCACAGGTTCTTACCACAAAGCACCAGAAACTGAAAGCGGTTTCCGAGATGGTTACTGGAGAAGTGGTGATGCAGGGACCATCGATCAAAATGGATATGTAAAAATTGTAGATAGAATTAAGGATGTCATTAAGAGCGGAGGGGAATGGATTTCTTCTATTGATATGGAAAATGTGTTAATGGGACACGACGAGGTACTTGAGGCGGTAGTCGTTGGAATTCCACATGCAAAATGGCAGGAACGACCTCTAGCATTGGTTGTAACAAAAGACAACTATACGATTCCTAGAGAAGAGCTTGATACTCTCCTATATGAACGCTTTACAAAATGGCAACTTCCAGATCAGATTCTTTTTGTGAAAGCGATTCCGAAAACAAGTGTAGGTAAATTTAATAAAAAAGAAATTGCGAAGAAGTACGAAAATCTATACATGAAGTATGAGGATGAAATATCGTCGGAAGTATAAGACCTTTTTGTAGATTAATAGATAGTAGAGGAGTTTGACTAGCAAATCGATCTGTTTTTGGGTTCACTTCATTAGAAGATGAACCCTTTTGTTTTTTTCCTAGAGTAAATCCTCCATATACGAGCATTATTTCCAATTAGATAATTTCTTTAGTTTTCAATTCAAACAATATGTACGTATAATTGTAGAGTGTAATTTTGTACAAAAGACTAAATATGCCGTTACTAGTAAGTAGGCGGTGATAAAAATGTAAGCGCTTGTACTATTGAGAAATTTGAACAATCATAATTGCTACTTTTCTTTGTAGAAGTCAGGATGAGTGTGTAAAGAAAATAGATGAAAGAACAAAAGCTTGGGTAAACATATGACGGCGTTTATCCATGCAAAGTCAGCAGATTTTGTCCTTGTCAATACTTACAAGCTGTAGCATTCATACAAATCTTAGAACGAAAGGGCTTCACGGCTGCGCTGTATATGAATGCTTCGGTGCAGGACAAAAGGTATCACAAATTACTTATAACGGTAATGATTGGAGAGATAAATAAATTAGACAGATAAACCGCCAAAACAAATTCCCTATTTTGGCGGTTTATCCATTCCATCATGAAACCTATTTATCTACTAATTCCCCATATCCATCGCAGCATGGTCGTTGACGTCGACTCCTTTAGTTTGAAGGGCTTTTTTCAGTCTGTCTGTTTTTCCTGCAACGAGTGCCTCTTTGTGTTCTTGGGTAATCGTCCCTTTGCTTACTGCGTTATTCACCATTTCTGTTTCTAAGTCGGATAACTTTTGGGTGAATTCTTGTTCAGATAAACCTTTATCTTTGGCGATTTGTGCGATTGTTTTTCCTTTTTGCATTTCTTCTATGATTGTGATGGGTAAAACGTTAAGAACGGTTGCTGTTTCACCTACAATATTCATTTGCTTTAAGCGACTTTTGCTTGCGGCCTTAGTATCATTTTTCTTTTTGGGATCTGCATACTTTTCCATTCCGGCTGTTTTTGTATTGGTTTGTTGATTTTTCGCGAAAGCCGAATGATTAAACGCGATTGTAACGGCGAAAACCAATATGAGCACTCCTGCAATTGCAGAAGGTAGGAGAAGCTTTTTCCTCATTCTATTGAACCTCCTTGTTGTTTTCTTTCGCTTGCTCATGCATGAAAACATCTTTCTTAAGGTGTCGTTACAGTTAGAGTTTGCGACCACGGAGATGAACCGCTTTGGTTCGTTGCCTGTACTCTAAAGTAATAGGTTTTATGTCTTGCTAAGCCCATAATGAAATTATAGGTCGTTGTCAATTTAACTGTTGTAAGGTCCTTTGTAAAAGCACTATCAGTAGCATATTGAACAGTGTATTGCGTAACCGTACCTGTCGGTTTACTCCAATATAAAAAGAGGTAATCTGTATTATTAAATATATTTCTTCCTGAAAGGGTTGCCTTCAATCCTGCTGGTGCTGCAGGCGGTGCTGTAATAGTTACTTGTGCGATGTTTGAATAGCCGGATGCCAAGTTTCCATTTACGGCTTTGATCCGGTAACTATAACTGTTTCCTGCTACTGTCGTGGAGTCGGTAAAGTTCATGGTTCCCGTATTAGGGTTTCCATTTAGTGTTGTAATTGCGGCATACGCACCGCCATTTGTTGAACGTTCAACGATAAATCCCGTCTCGTTTGTAGCATTATCTTTCCAAGTTAAGTCTACTGCTGGTCCTGTTCGTACAGTTGCCCTTAGATTGGTTGGCGCCGCTGGTTTAACAGGTGCCGAAACCATCGTAACACTAGCAGTATTTGAGTAATTAGAAGCTAAATTTCCATTTACAGCTTTCACACGGTACGTGTATGTTCCTGGTGTGATGTTTGGATCGCTGTAGCTTACACTGCCCGCCCCAAGTGTGGAAATGACGGTAAAGTTGGTCCCATCTGTTGAACGCTCGACGATATAGTTCGTTTCATTGGTAGCATTATCTGTCCAAGCAAGGTTTACTTGTGTTCCTGATAGAATTGCAGATAGATTCGTCGGGTCAGCAGGAGGTAAAGGAACTCCTTGTGCTACGGCAGCATTAGAAACTGTCTCACCCTTGGCGTTATAGGCAATAATTTGGTAGCTGTAATCCGTGTTAGCATTGACTGTAGGATCAGTGAAAGTCGTTTTATTGGCCAACGCTGTTCCAATATCAGCATAGGATCCAACTTTACCGTTTGTAATGGTTGCGCGCTGGATTCTGTAGCCAATTTCATTGGACGGATTACCAAAAGTAGTTAGGTCGCTATAGTTAATAGGTGTCGGATCTGTCCAAGATAAATCAACTGGACCACCGTTGTTTCTCGCAGCAGTTAAGGTGGAAGCTGCTGGAGCATTTTGCGATACAGTAAAAGAAATTGGGCGCATCATGTCATTTTCTTCATGACCGAGTAGGTGACAGTGCCATACGTATTCCCATCCGAAATTCGTTAGCTTATTTGTAACTGTCATTGGGTTTCCTGTTTTTGGATCGACTCCCATAAAGCCCATTGTTGAACCTTCTGGCATGGTAGGATCGAGAAGGCGCACACTGTCTGGCAGTGCAAATGGTAGTTTTGGTGCTACAGGTCTTAGTGCGATAATGGTATCCTCTAATGGATTCATTCGAACGGTGTCCTTCCAACCTCGTTCATTATCATCTGGGAATCGAATGGAACCATCCCAGCCAACTCGGTTAATAAGCTGTATATCGAATAAATGGAAATGGATTGCATGTGTGTCCACACCATTGTGCGTAATTTTCCAAATTTGGGTCCCGTCAGCTGACGGAGGAGTGAGCGGCGTTGCTGCATCGGTGAGATTTTCGGTAGAAGGATCGATATATCCTAGCATAATGGTTGTTTGATTTTGGAAATTGGTGTTCGGTAATTCAACCCCAAGAGTTGCGTTCATCCGTCCATATTTTGTTTCGAATTCCTCGGCAATTGCTTTCGGCTCCTCCGGTAATGTGACAGGAGAAGTAGCGCCTGGAGGTGTGAACGTAAGTGTCGTGTCTTGAATCGTGCCATATGTTTTAGGATCGGGAGCAATGAGCTTGTTTTGGCCTGCATTAAATGCTTTTGGTATTTCTGTTTTTAACGTATCAACGGTTTTTTGTGTTGTATCAGTAGTAGTCGAGGTAGCAGGTGCAACCTTAATCTGCATAACGGTACGCGTATTTGGACCGTAACCAGGTTGAGTGGTAGGCGCTCCGCCCGTATTTTCACCAGTTGCAGATTGATCGGGATCGCCTGTGTAATAATCATAGCGCGGATCAAATGCTGGAACCGGCGCAGGTGCATCATTATAAAGAATAAGAGTCTGCCCCGCGTATTTGCTAAAATCGACAACTACATCGGCTCTTTCGGCTGGTGCTAATAATAATGTTTTACTGGATACGTTAAGCACTGTGATACTTCTTCTTCCATATTCATAATCGATTGGCTGATTTTGAAGTTCTACCGCATTTGGTAAGAAACCACTTTCATTGCCAATTTGAATCATATTAGGTCCGGCAGCAGCTGGATCAGGAACACCGCCGGCTCTTCCGTCTGTCGGCCACTTACTCGGGTAACCTGCTTTCCGAACAGCGTCGACCATTGGAATCTCACCAGCATTGGCGTCGTTAAGCGTTCCATCTGGATTCCACATTTTCGAGCTTGATTTTGCTTTGTAAAACTGTAGATTCCAAGCACGATCATTCGAAGCATTTAAAATTCGGAAACGGTATGATTTTGGTTCGACTGTAAGGGATGGATAGGCAGTACCATTGACGACTGGCGTATCCATAAACCCTTCCGGAACGGCAGATATATTCGGTGTACCAGGATTCTTAGGTGGTTGACCCGGTTTTCCATAAAGCGGATTCGCGACAGGCCCATTTGCTAATCCAGTATTTGGTGGCCAAAACCATGGACCATAATCCCAGCGCCCCATTGGATTTGCACCTGAGAGATCATACGGATTTTGGTTTGGCATATATACATGCGGGAACCACAAGTTGCCTAGTCCGCCCCATTTCATTTTATCCCAGGTTGGATCTGTAGCTGCTAACTGATTATCCGTTGGTACGAACGTTTTATCCTGTATAAATAAAGGAATTTCATCTTTAGGAATGATTCCTTTGTCAATTAGATCTTGTTCAACTTGGTCACGTATGAGGTAACCGGATGCTTCCCCAGCATAAATATTCAACCGGGTCAGACCATAACTATGATCATGGTAAAACATCATTCTTGCACTTTGTTGATTTGTATAAAAGAATGTCATGGAACCATCCCCCGGATCTGGCATGTCAGGGACATTTTTCACGCTAACGCCTTTCGGATAAGGAGTATTTTCTCCTGCAGGTGTGATCCACTGATGCGGGGTTCCATCGCTTATCCATGGTGTAATCCCTCCATGTAAATGGAGAGTAGCGCGGTTTTGCGTATACATACTCTTGCCGTCTGGTCCCATTCCAGCCCCCATTAAGGAAGTATCCACAGGGAGAAACAGGTCTCCGCCACTACCGGTAGGAAGCTTGTTCGTAAATTTAACCCGAACGGGACGATCCTTATGGGCAATAATTGTCGGACCAAAATAACTTGGCTTGTCTTTTACTGTCGGATCATTTGTATTGGTTTGCATATATCCTCGTAATTTCGTTGCAGGAAGATCTTTATGCATTTGTTCCTTATATTCAACAAGTGAAATTTCATAATAATCTGAGCCAGGATACGTTGTTGTATCAGGCACAGCAACGGGAATATACTGTCCCAAATCATTTGCATTGTTTGAACCCATACCGGGTAAAGTATCGACAAATTTCCGCATTCCCGTCCCAGGAACGATGTTACTATTCGCATCAAACTCAGGAAGGGGGCTGTTTGCGTAATTCGGTGTTTGATAATAGTCAGGTGTCGAACCTTGGTTCATATTGGTAGTAGCAGCCTGTGCTGGTAGTACCTTTTGAATCTCTGTCACAGGAAGCGATGCAACGACTACTAACCCAGCAATAATAATAGTTTTGACTTTTCGGCTCATTTTTTTAACATCCATTTTTCTTCTTTCTTTATTCATTATTCATCAGCAACTCTCCCATAAATTTTTTTACTTTACACATAATCGTATGTAGGAGCTTATCTTATGAAGAATGCTTTACTCATTTTCATTAAGAGAACAGCTTTTCCTACATTTGTATTACATGTTTTTGGACAAAACACGTTTTTTCAACAAGTTCGCCTCCTTTTCAGTAAAGAGAAATCAAAATCATATGGTAAGATTCTACACTTTATGTACTATCTCCTTTCCAAATAAAGTAAAATATTACAAAATAAGATTATTGCAAATGGAGAAATACCGATTATTTCGGGGGAAACGTGTCTGTAAGTTATTGAAAATGAGTACACCCGAGCATGAAATAATTTCTTTTTGGGGATGGGCTAAAATGAAACCTGCTCATTTTATAGCAACAGAAAAATCCCCACAAGGTTGGCCTGAGTCGGTGACTAGCCTTTCTTGTAGGGATTTTTCATAGCGCTGCTTTCTGATCCTCATGAAAAACGCTCCCAAATCCAATATAAACGAAACCTAAAAAAAGTATCTATTTTGCTATCGCTTGGGGATTCTTATAATCAACTAAAGTCCGCAAAAATGCTTAATGAAGAAAGAAGTAGGCATCTTGAGATTTTTGTTAGTAAACGTTATCAATTTACAATATGTAGAATTATTTATAAGAATTGATTACATACTCTTTGAATCTCTGTATGGATTGCGGTAATTGACGATTTTTCTTTGTACCAATGTATATTGTTCTCGTATAAGCAGGATTTTGGATTGGACGAATGACAATATCTTTTAACTTCTGAATTATTGGGTTATTTGGAACGATGGCTATCCCTAAATTGGCTGCAACAAAATTAGCCATTGCAAGTTCATCCTCAACCTCACAGCCAATGTTCGGAACAACATGCACTTTCTCATACATCCGATTAATTTCTTGTGTTAATCCCGCTTTCCCGCAATATTGAATTAATGGATAGGGTACAGTATCTATTAAATCAATGGTTGGCTGACTAGCAAGAGGACAATCTTTAGGAAGAAGTGCAACTAAGTTTTGGTCGAAGAGAGGAATAAATTCTATCTCTGGGTCCTTCGGAATAAGAGAAATAAATATCAGATCAAATTTTTCTTCTTTTAAGCTTTTGACTAAACTCATCGTACATGGTTCTTTAGTAAAGCCTTCTTTTAAAGAAAACTTAATGTTTTTATTTTGTTCATTATTTTGAAAACCTCGAACTAAATTAGGAATAAACTGTGAGGTAAGTGTGTAAATAAATCCGATGCTTATGTGTCCGTCTTTTTTTTCTACTAATTCTTTCACTCTTTTAGTCCCTGTTTCTATTTCTTCGATAGCGCTTTCAACATAAGGTAAAAATTGTTTTCCGTATTCTGTTAATTGTATATTTCGCCCACGCTTTTCGAATAATAGTATATTAAGTTCATCTTCTAAACATGAAATTGCATGACTTAAACTAGGTTGAGTCAAACAAAGCTCTTCAGCGGCTTTTGTGTAATGCTCCAGTCTTGCCAGTGTCTTAAAATAATAAAGTTGGTACAGGTTCATATTTTTCCTCTCCAATCTAAGAACGAGCTAACAATAAATTTGAATGTGAAGTAAGTAACAAAGTTTTATGATATCTCTTTACAAATTAGTTTACGGATAAAACATTTTTCCGTCTATGAGATGTACTATTTGTTCGAAAAAAATACAAATACATGTGAAAGTTTAGTGGATTCGGTGCTATTAATAGATGATAGCTATAAATCTAATTAATAAGGTTTCTATTTTTATTATCGTAATAAAATAGTATATAAAAGGTGAAATCATTTTCTCTCAAGACCTTCTATAGCTAATTAGTAGAAGAATATATTTATATAAGGCATTTTCACTCCCGATTTTATATAGAATGAAAGGATTTTTCTTATATTGTAGGATATGAATACCGTTTCATACCGTCACCCTCCGATTATTTGCAACTTTATATAGATCATACTTATTTCATAAAAACGGATTACATTGATGGCTTCTATAAATTATGGATAAAGGTGGGGTTTTAAGAATTAGTTTTTGGAAAAGGTCCTTGATACAATTTGTGTGTAGACAGAAACACATTAATTTTTTAAACAATTAGGAGGATATTATGAGTACATTAACCCCACTACAATTTGAAGCTTACAAGATGCAGATTCGTGAACTCGTTGAGGGTCGTTACGATGAAATGCAGAAAGAAATCGAGGTTACGAATAAGTTTCCTGAGGAATTCTATGAAACAAATATTAAAAATGACCTGTATCGTGCTCCACTTCCAGTTGAGTATGGCGGCTGGGGTCTTTCTGAACAACAAATATTAGAACTTCAAGAAGAATTTAGTCGTGGTCCTGGTGGAATGCGTATGCATTTACACTATGCAATGGATTTGAACTGGCGTCCGCTGTTCGACTATGGTACGGAAGAGTTGAAAGCAGAGTTAATGCCTAAGTTCCAAGATAGATCAGTTTTCACTAACTGGGCCGTTACCGAGGAAAAAGGCGGTACTGGTATGGATATTCAAACAATAGCTGTTAAAGACGGTGATGATTACATCATTAACGGTGAGAAGTTCTTAATCTCTCATACTGATTGCAGTAACTATTCTTATATTACTTGTATTACGGATCCTAATGGCGATAAGGACCATCGTCTTTCTACATTCATGGTTTCAGCAGACACACCAGGATACGAACTTACTCCTATGCCTCACATGATGGGTGCACGTGGTTCAGGTCATACCGGCTTAAAATTTACTAACATGAGAGTTAACAAGAGATTTTTGTTAGGTGAACTAGGCCAAGGCCTTGAAATCGCTATTCATTCACTTTCTGTTTCTCGTGTTCACATCGCAGCTAGTAATCTAGGTATGGCTCAACGGATGCTAGAGATTACTCTTAAACGTGCCCATGATCGTGTTACATTTGGTAAACCTATTATTGAACGTCAGGCTATCAGAATGAAGATTGCAGATATGGCTACTTATACTCATGCTCTTCGTACTATGGTTCGCGACTTTGCCCAGGACTATGAAAAAGATCCTGAGGGAGAATATATTGAAGAAAAGGCAGCTATGTGTAAATTGTTCAGTATTCAAGTTACTAAATTGGTAAGTGATGAAATGCTGGAAATTTTCGGTGGTATTGGTTATTTCGAAGATTGCGAATATGGTCCTGTTGAACGTCTGTACCGCGATGCTCGTGCAATGTGGTTAGAGGAAGGAACTCCTACTGTACAACGCATTACCATTTCTCGTCAAACGATTAAACACGGTGGCGTATTAAAGTACGAGGACTAATCTGAAGAAATATGTAGATTACAAGGGGGCATCATGACTGATGCTCCTTTTTTATAATCGTTAGGAAGCTACATATCGCATAAGAATTATTTTTAGAATGGAATGGGGGGCTGGAAGATGGAAGAAAAGGAATTTAGTCCATTAAGAAGCAAGGCATCTAGAAAACCCTGGCCGGAATGTCCCGATATCGTAATTTACCGCTGTAATCATTGCGGCAGATTGTACCAAAATTTGGACTACAATGTACCGTCTCAAGAGCCTAGCTGCTGCGGTGAACTTATGGAACGACTAAAACCGCAACATCTGGAGGAAGTAGGATCTGACATAAATGTGGACTACAAGATTGTTGGTGGTCACAACCAAAATGCTGTACAGGTATTTTGGGAAATGAAACGGCCGGAGGATAGTATTGAATGGGTTTTACTTAAGACCTTCACAGGGAGTTACATCAAGTATGTCTCTGCAAAGAAGCGTCCACCTATCGTATTCTCTTTGGCAGATGAGGACGCCTATGTGTATTGTGATGAAGATCCATGTCTACAGTGTGTCTTTCGATGCAAACGAGGTTTTATCATCTATGTATATAGCAAAACAATAGGACTTCTGGAGGTTCCTTTGGAAAAGATGTCGGCCCAATACTAACATACTTTTATCTAAGTAGATATTCAAACTGTTGAAGCTTTATCTGTGTAAAGCCCAGTCCATATTTTGATAGCCTACTTGAATTGGTTCGAATTGGATAGCATTATGTGAATCTATATACAATGTTTATAGGTTGTCCGAATTCCCAAGGTAATAAGAATTAGATATATGGATAGACATATTATATTCTGAAGAAGGAGTTAGGAACTCTAGTTTATCAATAAAGGAGGAAGTAGTTATGGAATCAAGGGTTGGCAATAAACGTTGGGTTACAGTTTTCATCTTAGTATTATGTTATACATTCATGTATCTTGGTAGATCTAGTATTTCAATCGCAGGTTCAACAATTATGAAATATTATGGTTGGAATGCTACGCAATTTGGACTAGTTTCGACGGCGTTTTTCATAGGTTATGCAATTTCAATGTTACCGGCTGGTTACTTAGCTGATAAATTCGGTGCAGGTAAAGTTATTGTTATCGGTACATTGTTCTGGTCATTATTTACATTACTAAGTCCTTTTGCTGGATCAATTGGTCTTTTCGTTGCCATCCGTGCGCTGGTTGGTGTTGGCCAAGGTGTTACACTACCGTCCGCATCTTCACTGATATCGAGATGGGTGCCAAGCCAGGAAGCTGGAAAAGCACAAGGATTTACCCTTATAGGCGTTCCACTTGGGGTTGCAATCACTATGCCGCTTGGCGTCTACCTTATCCAAAATTTTAACTGGCAAACAATTTTCTACTTATTTTCTATTCTTGGTCCAGTATGGTGTTTAATTTGGTGGAAATTTGGTAAAGACAAGCCAGAACTTCATCCTACAATCAGCAAAGAAGAAGTAGCTTATATTAAAGCTGGTCAAGGTAAGAAGGAAATTGCCGGTGAAGCGCTTACCACGAAAGAAGTTTATGGAAGTATGTCAGTATGGGGAGCAACACTATCCTATTTCTGTTACAATTACGTCTTTTACTTGCTCCTTACATGGTTACCAACTTATTTTGCTAAGGGACGTCACTTATCCTTATCTCAAGCTGGATACGCTACGATGTTTCCGTATCTGGTTGCCGTATTCACTTATCCAATAGGTGGTATGTTAGCTGACTGGGGAGCTAAAAAGTTCGGTCAAAACATTGGTCGGAAATTGTTCCCAATCATTGGTTTAATCTTTGGTGGAATTGCGTTAATGTTTGCCACTCAAACAAGCAGTTTATTTACAGCTATCTTATTGTTATCAGTGTCAATGGGTGGTTTAACCCTTACTCAAGGAGGATTTTTCTCCATTCCAATCATTCTTGCTCCTAAGAATGCAGGTATGATTGTTGGTTTGTATGGCTTTATTGGAACGTTTGCTGGAATAACAGCCCCAATCCTTACTGGTTTTGTTATCGATATGTCTGGTAAATATGAAACTGCTATGTATTTAGGTTCTGCTATGGCTGTTTTAGGAGCAATCATTTTGATTCTAATTACAAAGGTTAAACCTATTGTTTCTAAAAATGCCCAATCAAATCTATAAATAAATGAGTAGTCGATGGTATCCAAAAGCCACTGCATAAGGTATTTTCAAATAATTAAATTGAAGTGAAGGAGGAAATACACTTGAAACCATTAGAAGGAATAAAGGTTGTTGAATTAACAGGATTCTATGCTGCCCCAACAGTACCAAGAGTTCTAGCGGAATGGGGAGCAGAAGTTATTAAGATAGAACCACCAAAAGGAGATCCTTCTAGAACTCAAGGCGGAGTATTTAACATGCCTTATAGTAATGAAGAAAATCCGGCATTTGATATAGCCAATTTTAATAAAAAATTTGTTTGTCTTAATTTGAAAGATGAAGATGGAAAAGAAGCAGCCTATAAACTGATTGAATCAGCTGATGTTCTTGTAACAAGTTATAGAACAAAGGCACTTGAAAAATTAGGTTTTTCTTATGAAGAACTTAGCAAGAGATTTCCTAAACTGGTTTTTGCTCAAATTCTTGGCTACGGGGAGAATGGACCTGAAAAAGATACTCCTGGATACGATGCTACTTCCTATGTTTGTCGTGGCGGAGCCTTAACGGCAATGACAGAGCGGGGAGAATCTCCTCTATTAGAACCAAATGCATATGGCGATTTTCAAGTAACGATGTGTCTCGTATCAGGAATATGTGCCGCACTAGTAGGAAGAGAAAAAACGGGTGTAGGTGATAAAGTGACGGCGAGTCTTCACCACGCAGCAGTATTTATGCTGAATATTGCAGTTGTTTCTTCGCAATTCCCGGGTAATGTATATCCTAAGAGTAGAAAAGAAGTGTCTAATCCTTTTAACGACACTTATATGTCAAAAGATGGTAGATGGTTCTTGTTTTGTGCTCCTGAATACAACAGGGATTTTCCAAAAGTTATGAAACTCCTTGGTAGAGAAGATTTAATAGATAATGACAATTACAATACGATTGAAGCAGTAAATAATCGTGGAAAAAATCGTGAAATTATTGAAATACTTGAAAATGAATTAGTTAAATTTACTCTTGACGATATCATGAAGCTATTTAAAGAAAATGATATACCTATTGAAAAAGGATATAGCATGGACGAAGTTGTGCATGATGAACAGGTGTGGGCTAACGATGTTCTTAGAAAAATAACATATCCTTCAGGAAAAGAAGTAGCAATTCCGACTGCTCCTGTAAGATTTAATACTGTAGGTGATCCAGATTTAGTAGTATCAAAACCACTTGGATATCATTCAGTAGAGGTATTAACACAACTTGGCTACTCGCAAGAATCTATTGAAAAAATGATAGCTAATAAGGCCTTAATTCAAGCCTAAATTTCTACCAATAATTTTGTGAAAAATATGCGGGTCGATTTGTACTTTGAAAACAAATCAAGCATCTCATCATAGTAGAAAATCGACCTAAATAAATGAAGAGTTAAAACATGCAAATAATTCACTAACTAAAAACGTGTATCAAGGAAGTATTAAAAGAGAGGAGGAATTACTATGTCTGAGGAAAAAGTTCAGGTTATCGTAATTGGAGCCGGCGTCGCAGGATTAGCAGCTGCATATCGTCTAGCCAAGGCTGGGGTAGAAGTAATAGTAGTGGAGAGAGGAAATGAGCCAGGAACAAAAAATATGACTGGTGGACGTCTCTATACACATGCTCTTGATAAGTTGATGCCTGGTGAATGGGCAGATGCTCCAGTTGAACGCGAAGTAACGCGAGAAATCATCATGATGATGACTGAAGAAGACAGTATGGCAATTGATTCTACATTTCCTTCCATGAACCAGAAATCATACTCTGTATTAAGAGGAAAATTTGATGCTTGGTTATCAGCAAAGGCAGAAGAAGAAGGCGCCATGATGTTGTCTGGTAGTACGGTAGATGGGTTAATTATCCGTGATGGGAAAGTTTGTGGTATTAAGACCGGAGAAGAGGAACTTGAGGCAGATCTGGTCATTAGTGCAGAAGGTGTAAATGCCCTTGTTGCCGAACGTGCTGGGCTCATTAAAGCAGTAGACGTGAAAGACATTGCTGTAGGTGTCAAACATGTAATTAAACTTTCAGAGGAAAAAATTAATGAACGTTTTAATACAGAAAGTGGCAAAGGAGTAGCCCTGCTTTGTGTAGGAGATGTGAACAAGGGAATAAGCGGAGGAGCATTTCTTTATACAAACGTTGATAGTGTCTCCCTAGGGCTTGTAGTCGACTCCGTGGGCTGGAAAAAATCAAAATTGCCATTAGCAGATGTAGCTGAACAGTTGAAACAGCATCCATCGATAGCACGTTATATCGAAGGCGGCGAATTAATTGAATACTCCGCGCACCTCATTCCTGAGGGAGGATTTAAATCTCTTCCAGAACTTTGCGCAGATGGATTTATGATTACAGGAGACGCGGCAGGATTGGTTGTTAACAGAGGATTTACTGTTCGTGGTATGGACTACGCCATTCTTTCTGGTATAGCAGCTGCTGAAACAGCAATTGAGGCCGTGAATGCTGAAAATTATTCTAAGAGCTTTTTAAAGATGTATGAAAGTAAATTAGAAGAAGTGGTATTAAAAGATCTTAGAACATTCAAAAATTCTCACGATTATATTAGTCATTCACAGCATATGTTTACTACTTATCCAGAGCTTGCAACCAAACTTTTAAAAAGTCTCTATACAGTTGATAGTAATCCGACAAAATCTGTGATGGGTGTCGTAAAGCAAACTGTTGCGGGTAAGATACCATATTTCAATGTACTAAAAGATGTGATTAAAGGGAGTAGATCTCTATGAAAATGTTATCTATGGATGATCGTTTAGCAACCAACCGTTTTGATAGTGATGATCATAACGCACACATTTTGGTTAATAAGGCAGCTTGCTCAACATGCGATCATCGTGCATGTACAACTTGTTGTCCGGCTGAACGTTATACATGGGATGCTGTTAACAATGTTTTAAATTTTGACCATGTAGGATGTTTAGAATGTGGAAATTGTCGCTATGTTTGTGAGCGAATCAATAAAGGTGTAGACGGGTATTCTTGGAATTATCCGGTGCAAGGAGTCGGAATTATTTACCGAGAAGGGTAATGGAAGACATACTCTAGGTTCATTCTATAAAAAAATACTTACATTTGATAAATAATGGAGGAATTGAAATGGGACATATATTAACAGAAGAACAAACTGAATTAAGAGATTTAGTAAGAGATTTTGCACTTAAAGAACTAAAACCGCATGTGAAAAAGTTTGACGAATCTGGAGAATTTCCAATTGAAATATTGAAAAAGGCATTTGACATGGGTTTGCATGTGTTAGAAATTCCTGAAGAATTCGGTGGCTCTGGTTTAGATTTTAAAACAACGGCGATTGTTTTTGAAGAATTAGCTAAAGTTGATGCAGGGTTCGCAATTTCCTTAGTTACAACATTTGTTGCACTGCGTTCTGTTATATTTGCAGGAAATAAAGAACAGAAAAAAATGTTCTCCGATATTATCGTTCCTGGAGCATTTGGAGCATTTTCTTTATCTGAACCTAATGCTGGGACTGATGCAGCATCTCTTAGAGCGACAGCAGTTAAAGACGGAGACGAGTATGTTCTTAATGGCACGAAGTGTTTTGTTACAAATGGAGGTTATGCTAGCGTATATGTAGTATTCTGTGTGACAGATAAGAGCAAGGGAGCTAAGGGAATTTCTGCATTTATCGTAGAACGAGATCGCCTGGGTCTTTCAGTTGGTAGTCATGAAAACAAAATGGGACTTCGATTATCAAATACGACAGATCTTATTCTTGAAGATGTTCGAGTACCTGCTAGTCATCTTCTTGGACAAGAAGGAGATGGTTTCAAAATTGCCATGGCTACATTAAACGTATCTAGAGCGTTCGTTGGTACGCTAGCAGTTGGTATTTGTCAGGCAGCAATTGATGAATCTATTAAGTTTGCTAAGGAAAGAAAACAATTTGGTAAACCAATTGGTAATTTCCAAGCGATACAAATGATATTGGCTGATATGGAAATTCAGACAGAAGCAGCCCGTAATCTAGTTCAATGGTCAATGGGATTAATGGATAGTGGTGACCCAGTTGTAAGAGAGGGAGCCATTACGAAAACATTCTGCGGAGATACAGTTGTAAAGGTAACGACAGATGCAGTTCAAATTTTCGGTGGATATGGTGTTAGTAAAGAATATCCTGTTGAAAAACTAATGAGAGATTCAAAAGTATTCCAAATTTTCGAAGGAACGAATCAAATTCAACGGGTAACGATTGCTAGACAAATGTTGAAAGATTAATTGTATAAAGTGAATCTCATATTCTAACTGAATGGAGGAATAAATTTATGGAACTGCTAGTTTGTGTGAAACAAGTGCCGGATGCAGAAGAAATAAAAGTAGATGTGGAAGCGGGTAAAATCAAAGATGGTGCTCCAAATATTGTAAATCCATATGATAAAAATGCTCTTGAAGCTGCTGTTCAATTGAAAGAAGCACATGGCGGAAGTATTACTGTTATTTCAATGGGGTCTGATAAAGCAAAAGCAGCGTTAAAAGAATGTATCTCAGTTGGTGCTGATAAAGCTGTATTAATCAGTGACGGAGCCTTTGAGGGATCGGATTCTTATTCAACAAGCTCTATACTAGCTGCAGCGATTAAAAAACTAGGACATTTTGACTTAGTTATTTGCGGGAACCAAGCTACAGATACTGATGCTGGACAAGTAGGTCCGCAAATTGCAGAACAGCTTGGTCTCTCACCACTTACCTTCGTTGGAAAGATGGAAGTAACGGGTGATGCATTAGTTGTAAACCGTGAAACAGATGATGGGTATGTAGTGGTGGAAGCAAAGCTTCCTGCGGTTTGTACCGTGGTAGATTCGATTAATGACCCTAGATTAGCAACCATTAAAACAAAAATGGCAGCGAATAAAGCGAAAATAGAAGTACTAACTGCTGCTGATTTAGAAATTGACACGACAAAGGTAGGTATGGGATCACCTACAAAAGTAATCAAAACCTTTGCACCACCAAAAAGAGAAGCTGGCATCAAAATTCAAGAGGCATCTGGAAGCGATTCAGCTCATAAATTATTTGAAAATCTAACTGCAGCTAAGCTCATATAGGATGGAGGGGTAAAAATGAATATGCAAGATTATAAGAATATATGGGTATTTTTAGAAACAGCCAATGGCGAAGTAAAAAATGTGGCTTTGGAGCTAATCAACCGAGGGAAAGCGCTTACAGCAACAACAAATGAAAATGTAGTAGCAATTGTCGTTGGACAAGATGTAGATGCAGCAGTTCAAGCAGCAACTGCTTACGGTGCGGATGAAGTGATAGTAGTCCAAGGTGAAGAATATAAAGAATACAATACTGACAGTTATACAAATGCGATTGTGAAATTAGTAGAAAAGTATCAGCCTTCTGTATTCATGCTAGGAGCTACCAATAATGGACGTGAACTAGCATCGAGAGTAGCCGGAAGATTACAAGTAGGTTCAGCAGCAGACTGTACGGCAGTAGAAATTAGTGAAGATGGTTCTATTGCTTGGACAAGACCAATTTATGGGGGTAACCTCATGTCGGTTGTATCTTTCACTGGAACAATGCCACAAATCGGTACGGTTCGTGCAGGTTCATATGAAAAAGGAACAGCTGATGATACAAGAACAGCCAATGTTGTAAAAGAAGAAATACAAACGCCCGAAGATCAAATCAGAACGAAAGTTATTGAGATTATTAAATCAGCAGGTGAAGGTATTAAATTAGAAGATGCTGATGTAGTTGTTGCAGGTGGAAGAGGACTAGGAAAAGCTGAAAACGTAGCACTAATTAAAGAATTAGCAGATGTTCTAGGTGGAACAGTTGGGGGAACAAGAGCTTGCGTAGATGCTGAATGGATGCCTCCTCAGCTACAAATTGGACAATCAGGTAAAAGAATTGCACCAAAGCTATATATTGCATGTGGAATCTCAGGAGCAACACAGCATTTAGCTGGCATAACTTCATCAGAAGTAATTGTAGCAATTAATAAAGATCCGGATGCCCCAATTTTTGAAGTAGCTGATTACGGAGTAGTTGGAGATTTGTTTGAGGTTATACCAGTATTTATAGAAGAAATCAAGAAATTAAAATAATAGTTAATACTTATACAATTACCTTTTATCTCTGATTTCATTTCTTTTGGTAGTGTCATTTTGTGGAAAGGAAAAGATCAAATTTTGAATGATTTGATCTTCTTTCCCTTTTTTAACGACAGCAACCGGTGGAATGGGAAATTTGTCTTTACGAAATAGCTATTACCAGAATCGATCTTCGAGGAGGCTCAAAGAATGGACATGGGGATTAAAATAAATGAATACCAAAAGAATGAATATCGTAAAAAGGGATACTGGGGTGATGCCACCTTGGCAGACTATTGGCAACACTCAGTGTTACGTGCTCCAGAAAAAACGGCTGTAATTGATTGGCAGGGTACCAGTTACACGTATGCTGAACTTGATGAAGCTGCTGGAAGGCTAGCATCCTATTTAATAGACGTTGGGGTTGAACCAGGTGATATTGTATCCTTACAAATTCCTGGGTGGTCTGAGTTTACACTGATATACATTGCTTGTTTAAAGGTCGGAGCTATCGTAAATCCTATATTGCCAAGTTTACGTGAAGCAGAATTAACTTATATTCTTACTAAATGTGAATCGAAAGTATTGTTTATTCCTTCTATATATAGAAAAATAAATTACCCTTCTATGATTGGAAATTTGGTTTCAAATGTCCGCTCTTTGAAGGAAGTTGTTGTTGTTGAAAAAGAAGTGCCTGTTAAAGAGGGAACAACGCTATGCAATGTGCTTAGCAAATATACCCCATTAGAAAAATGTCGAACTTGTAGTGCTGATGATGTGGCTGTAGTTCTGTTTACATCTGGTACAGAGGGATTTCCAAAGGGTGTTATGTTAACCCATAATAACATTATTGCAAGTGAAAAAGCATTTGCAGGAAGATTAAACCTTACGTATCTTGATACGATCTTTATGCCTTCTCCACTGGCTCACGCCTCTGGTTTTCATCATGGAGTAACAATTTCGTTTTTAATTGGGGCCAAATGTGTTTTACAAGACAAATATAATCCGGAAAATAGTCTAGAGCTCATTGAGCGTGAAAGATGTACATGTGCAAATGCAAGCACGCCTCTAGTTTACGATATTCTATATACGTTAGAAAAAAAGAAATGTGATACTTCTTCCCTGCGCTTTATTTTATGCGGAGGATCACCAATACCAAGACATATGCTAAAACAATCGTTGGCATCAGGGTTTAAATTGATTGGGGTATACGGTTCTACCGAGAGTGTACCGCATTCAACGGTTCGTCTAGAAGACTCATGTGAGAGAATTATTAATACAGATGGAACTGCTGTACCGGGTGTGGAAATAAGAGTAGTTGATGAATTTAGAAACACGGTTCAAGCGGGAGTCCAAGGAGAGGAAGCGTCTCGTGGACCAAGTGTTTTTGTAGGGTATCTTAAAGAACCAGAATTAACTGCGCTCGCCTTAGATGATGATGGCTGGTATTATAGCGGAGACCTATGTACGATGGACGAAGATGGATATATCCGTATAAACGGACGAAAAAAAGATATAATCATTCGTGGTGGGGAAAATATAAGTAGTACCGAAATAGAAGATATCTTACTCAATCATCCTAATGTTCGTGACGTTGCTGTAGTAGGGATGCCTGATCCAAGATTGGGTGAGAAAGCATGTGCGTATGTAGTAGTAAAATTCCCTGAAAAAGGGATAACACTAGATGATGTGAAAACGCTTTTCGGACAAACGAATGTAGCCAAATATAAAATTCCCGAACGAATTGAAGTTATAAAATGTATCCCGAGAAATGAAAACTGTAAAATTAAGAAATATATATTGCGAGAAGACATTAAGACAAAGCTAAAAGAAGAAAATCAGGATAATTCCTTTGTCATCTAATAAACATATTTTGTTCGTAAATATCAGACGATTTTTATGTATTCTATACAATGGAGTAGAAAAAACACCTTGCAAATTGAAATAAGTAGGTGTTATGTACAGCTACTTATTTCAATTCAAATGCCTATGTATGAGGGTGATACAAGTGAAAGAAATTTTTTAAATCACTAACTATGCTCAATTATGAGCAAATGAAATTGTAGGACTGATTCCTATTTCATGCTCCTTCAGACAAGTGTATGTTCATTCATAGTAAATGAATAGTAGCCGTTTCTTACTATACTATAAGAAAAGGGAGAATCATCATGAATTTAAAAGTCGGTACTAAACGTTTTGGAATCATTTTCTTGCTGGCATTATGCTATCTAGTTTTGTATATGGACAGATCAAATATGTCTATGGCTGGTTCATCAATGATGAAATATTACAAATGGAGTGCTACGGAATTTGGACTGGTTTCAACTGCTTTTTTTATTGGTTATGCCATTATGCAAATGCCAGGGGGGCGGTTAGCTGATAAATTTGGAGGCGGCAAAGTTGTTATGGTCGGTGCATTAACATGGTCTCTCTTTGTCTATCTTACTCCTTATGGTTCATCGCTCGCTTTAATGTTACTTATTCGTGCATTGATGGGGCTAGGCGAGGGTATGTCATTACCTGCAATTCATTCCATTATAGCAAGATGGTTCCCAAAAAAGGAATCTGGAAAAGCGACTGGATTTGTTCAGGCTGGACTTCCGGTCGGAGTTGCAATCACGATGCCTATTTCAACTTGGATTATCCAAACCTGGAACTGGCAAATGGTATTTCATACATTTGCTTTTCTTGGACCAATTTGGTGTTTGCTTTGGTGGAAATTTGGAAAGGACAAACCAAGCCAACATCCTAAAATAAGCCAACAAGAATTGGAATATATAGAATCAGATTACATCGTACATCAAAACGTTAGTCAAGGTGGAATCTTGACTAAAAAAGAAATTCTATCCAATAAATCTGTGTGGTTCTGCGCATTATCCTATTTCTGTGCAAACTACCTCTTTTTCTTATTTATAACATGGCTTCCAACGTACTTTGTCAATGGTCGTGGGTTGAATTTGCAGCATAGTGCACTCTATTCAATGATGCCATATCTGGTTGCAATCTTTACGTATCCATTCGGCGGTTATTTAGCTGACGCTGCTTCGAAAAAGTTCGGACAAAATGTAGGGAGAAAGTTGTTTCCAATTGTCGGATTATCTGTGGCAGGAGTCTTTTTAATACTTGGATCTCAGGCAACGAGTGCAGGTGCAGCTGTAGCTTTGATATCAGCATCCAATGGTTTTTTAACTCTTACGATGGGCGGATTTTTTACTATGCCAATGGTCTTTTCCCAAGTAAATGCCGGCATGATAACAGGGGTATTTACTACACTCGGAACGATTGCTGGAATACTTGCACCGTTATTAACTGGCTTTATCATTGATCTTTCTGGAAAATATGACTATGCCTTATATGTAGGTGCTGTTGTAGCGATAGTAGGCGCGCTATTATTGTTGACAATTTGCAAGGTTGAACCGATTGTGAGCTCATCAGGCAAAAAACAAAACGCTACCGGGGTTTCATGAAACTAACGTTCGAATTGATCTTCTAGAATTTGTTTGGAAAAAATGAATAAAATGAAAGCGCTAGATATATGTTCTGGCGCTTATTTTTATTAGTTAATCAAGTGAATTTATTCACAAAATTTATAGATTATCCATATTCCCTAAGAAATAAGAATTAGTGAAATAGATAGATCTATTATAACTTAAAAGAACAATTAGTTTTTTAAATCCTTAAAAACGCAAGGAGGAATATATTTTGGATATCTTAGTTTGTGTGAAACAAGTACCCGATACAGCAGAAATCAAAATTGATCCGGTAACGAATACACTAATAAGAAGTGGTGTACCAAGTATTGTAAACCCATTCGATAAGCATGCGCTTGAAGCAGCAGTACAGCTTAAAGAAGCGCATGGCGGAACTGTAACGGTCCTAAGCATGGGGCCACAACAAGCAAAAGCTGCTTTAAAGGAATGCATTTCAGTTGGAGCAGACAAAGCTGTATTAGTTACAGACAAGCTATTTGGCGGCTCAGATACGTTTGCTACAAGCTACATCTTGGCCAATGCTATTAAAAAATTGGGGGATTTTGATCTGATTTTATGTGGTAAACAGGCAATTGACGGGGATACGGGACAAGTAGGACCAGCCATTGCAGAACACCTTGGAATTGCTCAACTCACTTATGCAGCAAAGATTGATGTTGAAGGGGAAAAAATTACAATTAAGCGAGAAACGGAAGAAGGCTACGAAATAATTGAATCTAAGCTTCCTGTTGTTTGTACAGTTGTAAAATCAATCAATGAGCCAAGATTCGCAACAATCAAGAGCAAAATGGCGGCCAATAAAGTTGAAATTGAAGAAATAACTTTTGCAGATATGCCTGATATTGATAGAACGAAAATAGGTCTTAAAGGCTCACCTACTAAAGTAAAGAGATCTTATACACCGCCAAAAAGAAGTTCTGGCATTAAGATTCAGGAAGATACTGCATGTATATCCGTACAAAAACTAATCGGAAATTTACTTGAAGCTAAGCTTGTATAAGAGGGAGGCACTAATAATGGACTTTGCAGAATATAAGAATATTTGGGTGTTTATCGAAACTTCAGAGGGAGAAGCAAAAAATGTAGGTTTGGAGCTCTTAAATCAAGGGAAAAAACTTGCACAGATAAATAATGAAAAGGTTATTGCTGTAGTTATTGGCAAAGATATAGATTCTGTCGTAAAATCAGCAACAGCATATGGTGCTGATGAAATTATTGTTGTTGAAGGGGAAGAGTATAAAGATTTTTCTACTGACGGATTCGCAAATGTAATGTCTAGGTTAGTAGAAAAGTATAAGCCAGCAGCGATATTAATTGGCGCTACATATAATGGAAGAGATTTAGGGTCAAGGGTATCTACTAGACTAGAGACAGGGTTAACGGCAGATTGTACACAATTAGACGTCAATGAAGATGGAACAATTGCGTGGACTAGACCAGCATATGGAGGAAATTTGATGGGTACCATCATTTGTTCAGCTAGACCACAAATTGGAACGGTAAGACCTGGAGTATTTAAAAAAGCAGAGAAAGACGATTCTAGAACGGCGACTATTATAAATGAAGATATTCGAACACCTGCAAACGAAATTAGAACAAAAATTGTAGAAATTATTAATGCTACAGCAGAAGCAGGAGTTAACCTTGAAGAAGCAGAGGTGATTGTTGCAGGGGGTAGAGGCGTAGGAAAAGCTGAAAACTTTGAACTAATCAAAAATTTGGCCGATCAATTTGGCGGTGCAGTGGCAGCATCAAGGGCATGCGTTGATGCTGGTTGGATATCCCCGCTACAACAAGTTGGGCAAACAGGAAAAACGGTGGGACCAAAAATTTATATTGCTTGTGGCATCTCCGGAGCGATTCAGCACGTAGCAGGAATGTCTTCATCAGAAGTGATTATCGCAATTAATAAAGATCCGGATGCTCCTATTTTTGATATTGCTGATTATGGAATAGTTGGAGACATGTTTGAGGTGATTCCTGAATTTATTAAAGAAATGAAAAGCTTAAAAGCAGTTTAATAATTTCTCGTACTCTTTATATTATTCTCACGTATACGTTTCGTAAATGAAGTATGTTCAGCATAACACAATAATCGTAGTTAATTTAATGTCAAGTAGATGGAAACTACAGAGGTTGGATTGATGTAGCCTTAGCCCTAAATTTCTAGTGGGCTAAGGCCATTTGGAGTTTCCTCTTGAATTTCATCCTAGTGATTACGCTTATATATTTCACGAGCCATGGATTCTAAAATATAAACGACAGGTACCTGGGTTGTAATATTCGCCTGTTCAATAAATTCCTCGGTTACATAATAAGGAATGTTTAAATCAGACATTTTGGCAATGGTTGAGAGTTTATTGTTTGTAATACTAATAATTTTACTTCCTTCTTGTTTCAGTATATTAAGATGAGTGACTGTAAAATTATTTTCTCCTGAGACAGATAAAGCAATGGTTACGCTATTATAACGGAGTTTGGAGTGAATCGGAAAGTGAGGGTCTTTAATATACATCGAAAATGTACCTAAGCTTGAGAAATATCTTGCACCATATTCTGCAAGAATACCTGAGCTTCCGATTCCAATAAAAATAACATTATCTGCTTTCGTAACTAGACTTGCAGCATCCTTAATTTTTTCTTCTAGATCCCCTTTTAACGTGCGGTCAAAAAACTCTGCTAATGAATGTTGAGAACTTTTTACTATCGTTTTTTTATTCTCTTGCAACTGCATTTTAAGCTTTACTTTGAATTCGGAAAAGCCTTCACAATTTATTTTTCTACAAAAACGTAAAATCGTCGCTGTTGAAACATGGGTTTCATCTGCTAGTTCACGTATCCGCATATATGCGACTTTATCACTGTTTTGACAAATGTAGTTGTATAATGAAGTTTCTAGCTCATTAAAAGATGCAATAATGTCGTTTGAAAACATATAGGTAGAATTCTCCTTCTATATATAAAAAATAAAGTATTTCAACTCATCTTTCTCCATTCTAACACATTGATTCAGTATGAAACATAGCGTTACATTTATGTAACAAGTGACTGCCTTCGTTATAAAAAACTAGATATGCTTTCCTTATTTACTAGCTTGCCAAATATAGCTATGATTCCTTTGTAGTCTTTTACGTTTCTTTATGAAGAAGAAAACAGTTATACATTTACACTATAAGTAAATAGTAAATCATATACAGATTGGGAGGGAATCAAATGAAAGAATATCAATTTCCTGAAGGCTTTTTATGGGGCGGAGCAACTGCTGCGAATCAAATGGAAGGTGGATTTCATGAAGGAAATAAAGGGTTAAATATTGCCGACGTTCTTCCGGGCGGAAAACAGCGGTATAAAGTATTAATGAATCCAGGATTTGATTTTGAAATCCATCAAGACCAATACTACTATCCAAACCATCAAGCGATTGACTTCTATCATCGGTATAAAGAAGATATTGCGTTGTTTGCGGAAATGGGTTTCAAGGCATTTCGTATGTCGATTGCCTGGACGCGTATTTTCCCAAAGGGCGATGAGTTAGAAGCAAATGAGGAAGGATTAGCATTTTATGATCGTGTGTTTGATGAACTGCACAAGTGGGGGATAGAGCCAGTTGTCACCCTATCCCACTATGAAATGCCTCTGCACCTTGTGAAGGAATATGGTGGCTGGAGAAACCGCCTGGTGGTGACGTTTTTTGAGAGATATGCAAAAGCTATTTTTAATCGTTATAAAAATAAAGTGAAGTTTTGGATGACTTTCAATGAAATAAATAGTGGCTTGGTGATGCCGATTCAAGGTCTTGGTTTTTCCATTCAGAAAGAAGAGGATAAATACCTGCCTACTTTCCAAGCATACCATCATCAATTTGTTGCCAGCAGCCTTGCAGTTAAAGCATGCCACGAGATTATTCCTAACTCCAAAATTGGCTGTATGATTCTCTTTGCACCTGTCTATGCCATTGATTGCAATCCGGAAAACGTCATGTATGCTCTTCAGGAAGAACAGCTTTTCAATTACTTTTGTGCCGATGTGCAAGTACGAGGAGAGTATCCCGCTTTCATGAAGAGATACTTTAAAGAACATCATATCGAAATAGAGATGCAAGATGGAGACTTAGCATTAATAAAAGAAGGAACGGTTGATTATATCGGCTTTAGTTATTACATGTCTCGCACCGAGAAGAAAGTGAAGACAGAGCTAGAAGCTGCGCAAGGAAATATTATTGGTGGCATAAAAAATCCATTCTTAAAAGCAAGTGACTGGGGATGGGAAATTGATCCGGACGGATTACGTATTAGCTTAAACAAATTATATGACCGCTACCAAGTACCGCTATTTGTTGTAGAAAATGGGCTAGGAGCCTATGACAAAGTAGAAGAGGACGGCTCTATCAATGATGATTACCGAATTGACTATCTCCGTGAGCATATGAAAGCAATGGGGGACGCAATCGAAGATGGTGTTGAATTAATAGGATATACAAGCTGGGGCTGTATTGATTTAGTTAGTGCTTCTTCAGGAGAATTCTCGAAACGGTATGGTTATATTTATGTTGACAAACATGACGATGGCAGCGGAACATTAGAACGCAAAAAGAAGAAGTCCTTTTTCTGGTATAAAGACGTAATCGCGGCAAATGGGAAAAACCTATAAAGTCGATCAAAGCGTATTCGAAATAGGGAAAACTCGTAGGAAGGGCTACTAAGGTAGCTCTTTTTATCAATAGAAGAAATATAAGACCTATATTCATTAATTAATATATTCACAATTATTTTTTTAATCAACATTTGTTTTAAAAAAATGAATTATGATATACTATCAATAAAAAAGGTCGGATATTTTTGTATTCAAAATTACTAAAAACATTTAATAGTATAAATCGTTTCTTGAGATTGGAAAATAGTGAAGGCTTTTCTCGTTCGAATAAGAAAATGTTATTAAATAGAATTAAAGTTTTTTCAATTTCTATCATAATCTTTAGTGTCTATTTTTTTTATATGGATTTTATACAATTAAATGACCTAAAAAACAATTCATTCCGATTTTTTTCTATTATCATTCACTTTTCGGGTATCCTCGTATCTTTTTTGTATTTAGTTATTTATCGTTCTATACATAAAAAAGACTGGTTTATTAATTCACGCTGGTCTTCCTTCCTTATTTATGCATACATTGCTTTTTGCTTGTTTATAGGTGCACTTGCTTCTCTTAATACACAACGATTAACTGGAAATTTTGACCCTAATATCATTATACTTATTAGTGTTGCCGTCATATTTCCTATAAGACCACTAATTTTTTTCTTTATCCTTTTAACGACTCATACTTCTTTTATAATCGGCCTTTTCCTTATAAACAGTGATAAGTATACACTGCTTACAAAGGAAGTGAATACAATTGCCACAACTGCAATTGCATTTTTAGTCTCCTTTTCTTTTTATTCTTTTAAAAGACAAGATTTTATTAACAAATTAAAAATAAAAGATAAGGAAAATAATTTTCGAAAGTTATTTGAAGTTACCCCTTTTCCTCAAATTCTTTCTCGATTAGAGGATGGAGAAATCATCCTTTTAAACAAAAAGGCAATGGACTTTTATGATCTATCGAAAGGGGAAATTCAAGAAAAGGATACATCTATCGTGTTTCAAAGCAACCGGGAACGAATGATAATCATAGAAAAACTAAAAACGATGGGGAGTGTGAAAAACTATATTTGTTCACAGCAAATGCCCTCCACACGATGGGTTATGATAAATTTTGAATTAATTGACTATGAAGATGAGCCATGTATCCTAAGTGGTATTATGGATATAACAGATTTGAAAAAGATTGAAGATGAACTTACTTTACACGCTTCAACAGATTCACTCACTGGGATTATGAATAGACGTCATGGAATTGAATTTTTAAAAAATGAACTTATAAAAGCAAAGATACATAATGTTGAATTTATTTTATGTTTTATTGACTTAAACAATCTGAAAAAAATTAATGATACATTTGGGCATGCTGAGGGGGACTATTTTATTGTTTCTGTTTGTCAATTAATTAGTGAAATAATTGATAAAGATGATATTTTTTTCCGTTTTGGTGGAGATGAATTCATCATTCTATTTTTTCATAAACAAATGCATGATGTTCAAAAAATCTGGGATTCAATCCTCTTGGCATTCGACAGTTTTCATTCACCAAATCATCAGTACGTCATCTCGGCAAGTCATGGTTTATATCATTATAAATCAGGCATGGATGTTACCTTAGAAGAAATGATTCATTTTGCTGATAAGGAAATGTATAAGGAAAAGACTAAGTTAAAAATATAAAATCTGCATGGAAGAGCAACGGTAAAGAAGCATGTCGTATGGATTAGATCTATAGGTAAGACGCTTAACTATATTGACAATCTGTAAATAGTATTTATTATTAAAGACAAAAGAGGGTAAAGTAAGATTACTTTAAACATTTTAATTGTTAGAATATTAATTGAATAAACAAATGTCGGTAATTTTATAAAATTGATATAGTTTGATTTTAAATATCAGAAAGGCTTCATATACTTTTACTAGTATGTAAGAACAAATACTCCATGAATAAAATTTACTTCAACACATTTGTTATTATGATCGCTATTATCGCTGTCATCAATTTTGCATTTTATTGGACATCAAAGGATAATCTCATAAAAAAAGAAGTAGAAATCAATGAGAGTGTATCCAAAAACATCAAGTCAACTGTTGAAATGAACCAAAAAAGCGTTGAACTGTTCGAGAGTTCATTAGCACAACAACTGTATACAGACTCACTTTTTATTAATAATCAACTTCCATCAGATGCTAAACAAGTGTCCCAATCGCAATTGCAGGAGTTGGTCAAAAAACTACAGATCGATGAAATCTCCATTCTAGTTCCAGATAATCAATGGTTTGATTTAGTTCAATCTACCTCTTCTACTGAAGTGGGAACTAATAGCAAGATGTGGGGAGACAAATGGAATCAGACATTTTTTCAGTTAGTTAAAAATAAAAATGTAACCGTAGAACCAAATTTTGGGGAAGTTTATCCTCACTTTTGGGCAGGACCTTTTGATTCTTCTGCTAATATTCCAGACAAGCTAATTAAATATGGCTATTACTATGATGGAACAAAAAATTATATTATTGAACCAGCATATAATGGAAAAAAGCTGGTTGACTATCAAAAAGAAGCAGGGGTAGACGCTGCCATCAATAGCCTTATGAACAACAATCCTTCTATCAAAGAAATCAGTGTGTTAAATTATAATCGACTTACAGGAGATTTCAAGCTCGCTAACGGTGAGTTGTGGACAAATCGAATTGCTTTCCATAACCGCGAAGTCATTAGTGGAACCAACAACTATGCATCAGATAAAAATTTTGCCAGTAAGGCTATTAATCAAAACAAAACCATATACAGAATGGTCACTTTAAACGGAAAACAAATCTTGCAATTTTATATTCCAATCGAAATTAAAATAGATGGGAACACCAATCAATATAAAACAATCATTATTTCTTCTGTTGATTATTCTCAAATTTCCAATGAATTACGTAAGGGAATGATTCAACTGACATTAGTGGTTATTTTTTGCTTTATCATTTGTTTTGTGTTGATTTACATTTTATTTCGGCATATCAGGAAACAAGGGAAACTTTTATCGGATATTCAAAACCTGTACGCCGGAAGAGTAAACAGTCTGTATAAAACGATTCGGGAATATCGCCATGATGTCGCCAATCATATTTTTACTATACAAGGGTTACTTTCATTAAAGCATTATTCCGACGCAGAAGGATATATAAAGCAATTGAGCCATATTCATAAAGAAACATCAGCAATCGTAAATATTCATATTCCTGCTTTTATTGGACTCTTGCAAGTGAAAATTGCAGAGAGTATGGAAAAAAATATCAAATTTGATCATCACTTTGAAGGGTTTGAATATTTAGAATTAGATATAGAAAAAACAACGGATTTAGTTAAAGTTATGGGGAATATTCTTAATAACTCCTTTTATGAAGTGGAGAAAAATGAGGAAGGAAATCGTTTTGTAGCCATTACTGGAAAAGCCATGGAGAAGAAATTACAAATTTGCATCCGAAATAATGGCGACATGATTCCACCACATTTATTAAAAAAAATATTTGAATATGAATTTACAACAAAGAAAGAAGGTTCTGGAATAGGATTGGCAAGTGCGAACAAAACCATTGAACAATACAAGGGGAAAATCACTGTAAATAGTAATCAGGAACGTACAATATTTACTATCGACCTTCCCTTATCCAAACGGGAATTTGTCCCTGATCCTCTTCAAAAAGGAAAATCTATCGGTAAACAAGAAGGCTAATGATGGCGATGCAGGATAAGCAATTGTATTATTTAATGCGTTAATGTGATGAAGAATTAACTGTAACAGTATTTCACCGTTGAAATTTACCATCTTTTAAATAACCTATAACTATCATATAATAGTAAAAAATATTTTTAATTTATAAACAATAGTGATACACTATAATAGGGAAAAAACTGATCCAGAAAAGGTGTGTAACTAGGTCGCACCCTCGCTTGCTGTAACGCCTAAGCAGGTGCGTATACATCTTTTCTTGCAAATTTTAGGGTGATAAGGAGATAAATATGAGCGACAGACAAACTAAAACAGACGTTATCTTAATTGGTGCCGGAATTATGAGTGCGACTTTGGGCACACTGCTGAAAGAATTAGTGCCGGACTGGAATATTACAGTGTTTGAGAAGCTCGAAAAAGCAGGAGAGGAAAGCTCTAACGAATGGAATAATGCGGGAACGGGGCATTCGGCACTGTGTGAGCTTAACTACACCGTTGAAAAACCGGACGGATCTATAGATATTAGCAAAGCTATAAAAATTAATGAACAGTTTCAGGTTTCAAGACAATTATGGTCCTTTCTTGTAAACAGCAATTTGATTCGTAATCCGCAGGACTTTATCATGCCATTGCCTCATATGAGTTTTGTACGAGGAGAAAAAAATGTAACATTTTTGAAAAAACGTTTTGAAGCGCTTTCAAACAATCCTATGTTTCAAGGGATGGAATTTTCCGATGACCCAGGAAAACTGATGGAATGGATTCCGCTTATAATGAAAGATCGTACAGCGAATGAACCTATAGCGGCAACAAAAATCGACTCTGGAACTGATGTTAACTTTGGTGCTTTAACGCGCAAGTTATTTGACCATTTAAAGAGTAAAAACGTCGATATAAAATTCAATCATAAGGTTGATGATATTAAACGTACTAGCGACGGCTCATGGGAATTAAAAGTGCGGAACGATAGCGGTATCATCGAACGCCATACTGCAAAATTCGTCTTTATAGGCGGAGGTGGCGGAAGCCTACCTTTACTACAAAAAACTGGTATTCCTGAAAGTAAACATATTGGAGGATTCCCAGTAAGCGGACTATTCTTAGTATGTAACAATCCAGAGGTTGTAGCACAGCATCATGCCAAAGTATACGGCAAAGCTGCGGTTGGTGCTCCTCCAATGTCTGTTCCGCATCTTGACACAAGATTTATCGACAACAAAAAATCATTGCTATTTGGACCGTTTGCCGGTTTCTCACCAAAATTCTTAAAAACGGGTTCAAATATGGATTTATTATGTTCCGTAAAACCGAATAATGTCTTCACTATGTTAGCGGCAGGTGCAAAAAACGTTCCATTGACAAAATACTTGATCCAACAACTTATGTTATCGAAAGAACAGCGTATCGAAGAGTTACGAGAGTTTGTTCCAAATGCCAAAAATGAAGATTGGGATATCGTGGTAGCGGGTCAACGTGTACAAGTTATTAAAGATACTGCTGCCGGCAAAGGAACCCTTCAATTTGGTACGGAAGTTGTAAGTAGCGCTGATGGCTCGGTAGCTGCATTGCTCGGTGCTTCTCCGGGTGCTTCTACTGCCGTTCCTGTCATGCTTAATGTAATAAATAAATGCTTCCCGCAACATCTAAAAGAGTGGGAACCAAAATTAAAAGAAATGATTCCTTCTTATGGTATGTCACTAGTGGAAAATCCAGAGCTTTTCCATGAACTTCATACTTCAACAGCGCGCTCGCTTGGCTTAGAGGGTAAAAAGCAGTACGTATAAATAACTGCCCTTATTTGTCCTGATTATACCTAATACTTAAAGGAAGCATAAATTGCCGTTTTGGCAAATTTATGCTTCCTTTTGTTTTTGCACGTATTTTATATTTATTTAGTGAATGAAAATTCTCCTTAAAAATTAATTCTTACATTTCAAAAAATAGCGTTGAAACCCTCCAATACCCCTAATATTCATCTAACCAGAAATAAAATCTAAAAATTACTTATAGTTACCAACATATCTTCAAGATTGTCCTATGAAGCATTAGCTTCCAGTTAAAAGTTCAAAAATAACACGAATCTATCCAATGTACTAAGAACTTATTGTGGTGATTAATGTTGCATCAAAAATGAACAGATTGATTCATTGAGGTTAATTAAAATACAAAATGTCGAGACTATATAAAAAAACTTTATTTTAAAAAAGGAGTTTGAAAAATGAAACTAGATGAAGTTAATAAGATAGAAGTTGTGACTGGTGTCTCAATAGGTCAATTAAATGTTATGGAAGTACGTTTTTTAGATAATAAAAAGCGTAGGGTAGGTTATAAATACATTAATGCTGAGGATCTGAAAGTAAAGGGCATTATTAAAAAAGTAAATAGCTTTCGTAAAGCTGAATCTTGGTTAAATACAATTGAAGGTCGTAAATGGGCTGTGATGGAAGCGAAACATACGAAGTTTAGCTAAAAATTTGAAATAAAAAAGCCAGGAGAAATCCTGGCAGCCAAATTTTCTATAACACGGAGGATAGTTTGGCATATTTATATTTTTCTCATTCATTAAACTATTTATACGAAAAATAATTAGAAGATACATTAGTCTATTCTAAGAAGACTATGTGAAATGAAAGATGTAGGGATTATTGAAGCACATGCAATACCAGATTGATCATATTTATATGTTTGGTAAAATACCGCGTAAGATGTCAGCCTCGTATTTTGTGAGATACTTGAAAGGAATAGATTCCTTAATGATGAAAGAATTTTATGTAATTTTTATTTTGTTGAATAATTTTTTCCTTTTTATAGAAAATAAATATGACTAGCACTAATATATTAGGAGGAATCTTTGAATGATGCAAAATGCACAAGATCAAATGCACCAAAATATGCATATAGGCAATGTACCTCAGCAGATGAATCATGGAGGACACGAAATGTTCGATGTACATGAAATCTTGTCTGGAACAATCAGTACATTGAATCAATATTTATTATTAAGTCAGTATGTAAAAGATCCAGAACTACTTGATATTCTTAATCGCCAGTATAGTTTTATCCAAGATGAATATAATTTAACTGTGGAATGCTTTCAGACAGGTCAAGATCCTTCTAAACCAACACAAAGCTATAAGATGAAACAAAACAATGACTTCATATATGGTGTAAAAGCAACTCAGCCAAAAAAACCGATGGCTTCCGTGACAGAAATTACAGATGAATGGATTTCAAGTTGTATGCTTGGGTCTGTGAAATCTGGCGTAGCTCTGAAAGCAATGGCAGCATTAGAAGTAACAAATCCAGTTGTGCGTCGTGTTTTAGCTGATTCAGTTCCAAATTGTATTGAAATGGCATATGAGATCTCTATTTACCAAAATAAACACAATTATTATCAAATACCTCAGCTTGCACCACAAGATATGCAATTAATGATGAGTTCATATACTCATGTCCAAGGCCAGCCACAAATGCAAAATAATAATATGACACATTAGAAAAAAGGGCTATTATAACGAAAAAACATAAAATATTGGTTTCATCAGGAACCGATTTTTTATGTTTTAATAAAAAGTTCCTCTTGTTATTCGAAAACGGATAATCTGTTTGTATATCTGCACCTTCAACATACTTTAAACGACGGTCAACGACATAAGGAATAAACTTCGACCCGATGACATTTGATCAGATTTTTATTAAAAAGCACATAAAATCAACGCTTATGTAACTAAAACTTTGTATCAAGGTAAGGAGATAATATAATGAAGGCATTTTTAGTTAAGTTTGTTGCTAGTTTAGCTCTTTTGTATATTGTCCTCGGATTAATTTATGGTATGTCTTTTAGAAATGTTTTTTTAATTACATTTGTATTAGGAGTGTCTTCATTTATCCTAGGTGACATGATTATTCTACGAAGAACCAATAATATAATAGCTACTATTGCAGATTTTGGACTTGCCTTCGTAGTCATTTGGTTAATGTCTAAAAATGTCATGTATGGGTCTCATGTATTTGTTCCCTCTTTAATAGCTACAGTAGGAGTGACCCTATTTGAAATCTTTTTTCATAAATATATTGTAAGGCTTTGGGAAGGTAAGAGAAAACGAATAGGAAGTTTACAATACATGACAGAGGCATCAGACGAATTAACCCCTGATCCTGACCCTGATCTCTGGTTGAAATAAAAGTAAAACTCCCCAACTTTTTTGGGGAGTTTTATTTGAGGTAAATGGCACGAGAATTAACTTTAATTTGCTGTTTAAAATGCGTTGAATTAAAAGGATTTTGATAATTGTTTATCTAAATGTTCGATAATTGCTTCAGGATTTCCTGAAATATTGTCTTCTCTCACTTGATCTTTTTTCATTTTTTCTAAAGATTTGATGAAAATCTCTTGTTCTATTGATTGTGGAATCACAACAACGCCGTCTGCATCTCCAACAATGATATCTCCTGGAGTTATTGATGCCCCGCCACATGAAATGGGAATATTAATATCACCTATACCAGTTTTGCCACTTGAGGCTACAGCAGTTCCTTTAGAGAAAACAGGAAAATTTAGTTCTTTGATCCCAATGATATCACGAATAACACCATCAACTACTATTCCTCCAACGCCTAATGTTTTTGCCATCCCTACAACAAAATCTCCAGCAATTGCCCGATATTGGTCTCCTTTAGCATCGATAACTAAAATATCACCCGGCTTCGATTCTCTGATTGCTTTTAGAACGGCAAGATTATCTCCCACAGGAACTTTTACCGTTAAAGCTCTTCCAGCAAGCTTGTATTCTTCCTTAAGAGGTTTAATCTCCGGATTCAAATTATTTAATCCATCCATCGCATCAGAAATACAGGTCGTTGGGATATTTTGAAATTCTTTTATTAGGTTGTCCACAAAACATTCTCCTTTTTAATAGTAGATTAACTAGTATTAATGTTATATAACAATTAAACGTATTATGGATTGTATTATATAACAAAATATTTTTCAGGTAAATCTTTTTTTGTATTTTTAGAAAAAAAAGGGTTAAGTTGGTAATAACGGATAGGATTCAATAAGAATTCACATAAAATTCAACCGTAAATGAGAACGAACTATGTTAAAATTTAGTAAAGGGGGTGGTTGCAAGAAAGATGATATATCTGCTGAGGGGGGAGTAAAATGAATGATATAATTCAAGTTTTAAATAATAGTCCGATACTTTATTTAGTAATTGTTTGGGCATTTATTTGGAAAGGCATAGCACTTTGGCATTCTGCTCGTAATAAACAATTAGCATGGTATATTGTACTGTTAATAGTAAATACAGTTGGGATTCTTGAAATACTCTATCTTGTTTTCTTCAAAAAAAGAAAAGGATAATTCCTTGTAATTTTAATTATTTTCTTAGGTTAACTTATGAGTGCTTTAATTGAAGGATAATCAAGGATATAATTTAATATTATAAAGATATTTATCTATCTAAATATAGAAAGAATATGTTTTCATCAATCGTTTTTCAAAACATGTTCTTTCTTTTGCTGTTTATCAAGGTTAGTATTTTAAATTTATATAAAAAAATACTATTCCTCAACATTGAGAAATAGCATTATAGCGACATTTATTTGATGATCCTAGCTGTTTTGCACCAATGACATCCATCTGTCAGTTGATTAAATCAATCAAATATAACCGAATAAATGAAAGGGCTTTTTGAAGTAATTATTTTATATTTTTCAGTTTGAAGAAATACAGTATGAATAATAGTGCAAACCATAAAGGTGTCATTAACAGGGCTAAACGAGTCGCTGCAGCAAATAACATGATGATTAAAATGAATGCAAATAGTGCTAGTACGACATAATTAATAAATGGTGTGAACGGTGCTTTAAAAATGGATTGTTTTCGTAAATCTGGACGTGATTTGCTATAACGTATATGAGAAATTAAGATAATGCTCCAAACCCAAATAAAACAAATGGCACTAATGGTAGTTACAATGCCAAAAGCCTGTTCTGGAATTAGTTTACTTAAAAGTGCTCCGATAGAAAGAACAATCGCGGATAGGATCAAAGCATTACTAGGTACATAATTTTTATTTAACTTTGCAAGTCTAGCTTTCTTCTCATTATGAACACTTAAGTTATATAAAATTCTGCTTGTTGAAAACAAACCACTATTACAAGCTGAGGCTGCTGATGTTAAGACAACGAAGTTAATGATTCCAGCTGCTATTGGGATTCCTACTAAACGGAACACCTGTACAAAAGGACTGCTAGATGGACTTAATTGAACCCATGGATTAATACATAAAATGATGACAAGTGCTCCCACGTAGAAGAACAGAATTCTAAGAGGAATTTTATTAATCGCTGATGGAATGCTTTTTTGTGGATCAGCTGTTTCTGCTGCAGAAACACCTACTAACTCAACGCCAACAAATGCAAATACGACCATTTGGAATGAGAGGAAAAAACCAGATATTCCATTTGGAAATAGTCCACCATAATCCCATAGATTTGATACTGAAACAGCTCCCGTATCTGTTTTGAATCCTATGAATAGGAGAACAATTCCTATAATAATTAAAGCAAGAATGGTGATGACCTTAATTAAGGCAAACCAAAACTCTAACTCTCCAAAAAGTTTAACAGTCAGTAAATTCAGCCCTAATAAAATGACTAAACCGATGATTGCAGGTATCCATTGAGGAATGCGGAACCAATATTGTACATAGACACCAATTGCTATAAGATCAGCCATGGCTGTCATAATCCAACAAAACCAATATGTCCATCCAGTCACAAAGCCTGCCCACGGTCCAATATAATCTACAGCAAAGTCTGTAAATGATTGATACCCCGTATTCGATAGAAGTAATTCTCCTAATGCTCTCATGACAAAAAACACTGCAATCCCAACGATTAAATAAGCAAAGATAATAGAAGGGCCTGCCAATTGGATCGCTTTACCTGAACCTAAAAACAAACCAGTTCCAATCGTACCACCAATTGCGATTAATTGTACATGTCGATTCTTCAAATCTCTTTTTAACGCTTGCTGTGCCACTGCAATCCCTCCAAATTATATTGATATTTATATGTAGTAGTCATAAAAATAATAATTTTTATAGCTATTATTTAGTAAAGTATTATTTTTTTTAGATAAAAAAATGAGATTGGAATTCTCCAATCTCATTAAACGTCAGAATAATAACATAGCAAATAGCTTTGTTTATCCTTCTGTCCTTTTGCCTGAGATTGTGAACCCTTCGGCGTCGCAACGATTTGCGATCTCTCCAGAAACTGCTCCTGTTATAGTTTTACCCATAACAATCATAGCAACCTATTTGATTGTAAGTAATCAAAAAAACGGCTAAAAATTATTGTATGATAGTTTAGAATTCTACCAGTATTAATTGAAAAGGTCAAGGTCAGTAATATGAAATCTGTTTGGTCTTTATGATAATATTTATATTTTGCTCCATTCTTCAAAATAATTTAAAGCTCAATTTCAATTGTATAACGAGGCGGGGCTATTTCTGATTTGCAAATAAAATAGCTGCTATTGAAGTAACGGGTGCCATGCTTAAATATGGCATCGCCTTTTTCTTGTTCCACTACCAGTTCGATTGAACAAAGAATACATGAACATGATAAAATGGGACAAGTGAAGAAAAATAGTACAGGCTTCGAATATATAGATACCCTTCGACAAATAGAAAGGAAGGAGCGGGAGTACATGGATATAAAAATAAATTATAAGATGATAAAAGAAATGTGCGGTACCGTCTCCTTCAAAAGAGGAGAATCTTTTTATCAAGCGAGTAAAGTAACATTTAACCAGTATAGCCCGGATTTCTGCGAAGCCACCGTTAATGGAACGGAAGACTTTCATGTCACAATTGAAGAAGATGTGAAAGGGGTCATGCAGACGAAATGTAGCTGTCCTACGTTACCAAACTTCGGGAAGTGTTGCCAACATATTGCGGCCGTTTTATTAGCCATTTATGAACAGCAACGACAAGGAACGTTTCCTATCGGGGTACAGGGTCCGCAATCCAATTCTGGAGAGCTAACAGAAGACTTCATGAAGCTCTTCCATGACAGACCAACTCGAACAAGTGGACATCAGCTTCATTTTGAAAAAAGAAAAGTACTTGATGTCAAGTTCATCTGTAAGCCGTTCTCGATAGGAAAAGGTCAGTACTTGTTTGGAATGGAAGTAGAGATTGGTCATACGAAGCTAAAAAAAATTCGAGACTTTCTACAGGACGTAAAACATGGGGAACCCAGTAACATATCCTCTACATTTAGATATGACCCAGGTCTTCATTGCTTTTTAAATGAATCAGATGCGATTATTCATCAACTCGTCCGGGTCGTACATGATGAAAAGGCCTTTTTAGAAGCATTACCGAACCATTCTGACTGTACAGTTAGTAATCAAACATTACTTATTCCGCCATCCACTTGGGTGAGACTTATCCCTTTACTCACAAAGACTCCGTTGGTAACAATTGAGCATGATGGTCAGTCTTTTGAGAGCCTGCGAATGATGGATGGACCACCTCCTATACAGTTTACATTTGAAGAAAGCGAAGGCGATGATTACCAATTGATGATTAAGGGCTTTGACCGAATGGTCGTTTTGAATTCCTATAGTTCTGTGCTATGTGACGGGATAGTCTTTCGGTTAGAAGGACAGGACTGTGAACGATTATCCGAACTAAAGCAAATGCTAACATCTCCATCTACGAATCATATTCCGATTCCGCAGGAACAAATTGATTTTTTTCTAAAAAAAATCGTACCTGGTCTGAAAAAAATTGGCGATGTTCAACTGTCTAAAGCGTTATCTCAGGAGATTATGAAAACACCACTTGTTGCCAAGCTTTACTTGGATCGTTTGAACAATCGACTGCTTGCAGGACTAGAGTTTCAATATGAAAATGTTGTGATTCAACCATTGGAAAGCCGAGATATCAAAGCAGGACCAATGATTATAAGGGATCTGAAAAAGGAAGAGGAAATCCTTCAGGTCATGGAGGAGGGCAGATTTTCTAAAACAGAAGGCGGCTATTATATGCAAAATGAAGCATTGGAGTATGAATTTTTATATCATATCGTGCCAAGGCTTCATCAACTCGTTCAAATTTATGCGACAACAGCTGTTCGGATTCGCATCTTGAGAAAGAATGCTCATCCCAAGATTAGAGTGAAGGTTCAAAAACAACGCACTAATTGGTTGGAATTCAAATTTGAGATGGACGGTATTGCTGACAAACAGATTCGAGAGATTTTAGCGGCGTTGGAAGAAAAACGGAAATATTACCGCCTTCAAAATGGATCACTCCTATCTCTCGAGACAAGAGAAATGAAAGAAATCCAGCGTTTTCTGAAGGAAGTTCCGGTTCAGGATGATGATTTTGAAGCCAGTTTAAATATGCCTGTTATACAAAGTCTTAAATTTTTTGATGTGATTGATGGTAGTCAAGTCTTCACGGTAGAAGAATCGTTCCGGCAGGTTCTTGATAACATATGGAACCCAGGTAACTTAGATTTCGAGGTGCCACAAAGTTTAGTTAACATCGTAAGAGACTATCAAAAACATGGATATAAATGGATGAAGACGCTTGCTAGCTACGGATTTGGCGGTGTTCTCGCAGATGATATGGGACTTGGCAAAACGTTGCAAAGTATTACATTCATTGTTTCAGAGCTTTCCAGCATTCGGGAAAGCAGGCTCCCGGTCCTCATTGTTTGCCCATCATCCTTAACCTATAACTGGTTACAGGAAATCACGAAATTTGCTCCTGAACTTCAAGCAATCGTTATAGACGGGAAGAAAACGGATCGAGAAGAGCTACAAAAGGATAGCGAAGATGTAGATGTCATAATTACGTCCTACCCGATTCTACGCCGTGATATAAAATGGTATGAGAAGCAAACGTTTCATACTGTTTTCTTTGATGAGGCACAGGCGTTTAAAAATCCAGTGACTCAAACGGCTCGGGCTGTGAAAAGGATACAGGCAGAGAATCGTTTTGCTCTTACCGGAACACCGGTGGAAAATTCACTTGAAGAGCTTTGGTCGATTTTTCACGTTGTCTTCCCGCAGCTATTCCAAGGATTAAGGGAATACAGCCATCTTTCAAGGAAAACAATTGCCAGAAGGGTTCGTCCCTTTTTGCTTCGTAGAATAAAAGCGGATGTACTTGCTGAGTTACCTGAAAAAGTGGAGTCGCTTGCATTATCAGAGTTGCTGCCTGAACAAAAGAAGCTCTATACAGCATATTTGGCGAAGCTGCGCCATGATACATTTAAGCACCTCGACAAGGATACCATTCGAAAAAATCGTATTCGGATTTTAGCGGGATTGACGAGATTGCGACAAATTTGTTGTCACCCTGCCCTATTTGTAGAAGGCTACAAGGGAAGCTCAGCAAAATACGAGCAGCTGTTACAAATAATAGAGGAATCAAGACTTTCTGGAAGAAGAGTGTTGATATTCTCCCAATTTACAAAAATGCTTGGGCTGATAGGCAGAGAGATAACAATGCGAGGTCAAACGTATTTCTATCTTGACGGACAAACCCCTTCAGAAAGACGAGTGGAAATCTGCAATCGATTTAATGATGGTGAGCGAGACTTGTTTCTTATTTCTTTAAAAGCAGGAGGTACAGGACTGAACCTAACAGGTGCGGATACAGTCATCTTATATGATCTTTGGTGGAATCCTGCGGTCGAGGAGCAAGCGGCAGACCGGGCGCATCGAATGGGTCAGAAAAATGTTGTACAGGTGATCAAGCTTGTTGCTCGTGGCACAATTGAAGAAAAGATGAATGAGCTCCAAGAAAAAAAGAGAGATCTTATTGCAGATATTATCGATTCAGAAGAAAAGTATTCAGCAACTTTAACCGAAGAGGATATTCGTGAGATTCTGATGCTCTAAATATAGACTTATTTAGAGCATTTTGTCCATGTGGTTGAGAAAATTCGTATTATCTGGAGGGGCTGGTGCACCACTAGATTGAAATCCCCCTTTGATTTTAACGTGAAATCACGCTTATAAAAAGTCCCCTAAATTTCTCCCTATCTTCTGATGTAAATGGTTTTGGCCCTTTTGTACGCTTTCCGCTTTTTCGAGCCATTGCACTAAAATAACGTGTTTGTAATAATTGATCAATGTTTTCATTTGTATAGCTAAACCCTTTATGGTGAAGAACCGTACACCCTTTTGCTAAACCTAGCGAAGCAAGACCATAATCTTGCGTAACAATTATATCTCCTATTTCTACTAACTTCATAATCCGATAATCCGCAGCATCCGCTCCAGAATCAACATAAATGGTCTTTACTCCTACTGGTTGTTCCGCATTAGAAAAATGAGAAAAGCTAGTAACAAGGATAACAGAAATTTCCTCCTTCGTACCTTCAGAGATAATAATATCTTTTACCGGACAAGCATCTGCATCAACATAAATTTTCATCTTTATCTCTCCCATAAATAAGTTCGAATTGATAGTGATAATACTGGTAGATTAGGATTTTGTCAAATGATGCTAAGTAGATAAACAATAGATAGGCCAAAAAAAGTTATGAATCAAAAGATAAAATATAAACGAGTTATTCCATTAAAAAGGTCAGTTTGTTGAAGAAGGGATTGTAATTTGCTATATTTATTAAACAGCTTAATAATAAGCATGGTGAACCTTATCATAAATAATGGAGGATTTTTAAAATCTTTTTAGGCAAGCTCCTTGCTTAGTATAAGTATATTCTAGGAGGGAACTTATGAATAAAGGATCTATTTATGGATTAACATTTAATCAATTGACTGAATGGCTCCAAGAGCATGGTCATAAAAAATATAGGGCATCACAGGTTTGGGATTGGCTTTATAGGAAGCGGGTAACAGATTTCTCCGAGATGCTGGACGTGAATCAGGAATGTGTTCAATTACTGGCAGATAACTTTGTCATTCAAACTTTAAACCAGCATATAAAGCAAGAATCTAAGGACGGAACAATAAAGTTTTTATTTAAATTATCTGATGGTTACTTGATCGAAACAGTTTTGATGCGACATAAATATGGCTTATCGGTTTGTGTTACAACACAAGTAGGCTGTAACATTGGCTGCAGTTTTTGTGCAAGCGGCCTATTAGCGAAAAGTCGCGACCTGTCTAGTGGTGAAATTGTCGAACAGATTATGAACGTTCAACTTCTTCTCGATCAGATGGGGCAGGGAGAAAACGTAAGTCATATTGTCGTAATGGGAATCGGTGAGCCATTTGATAATTTTGAAAATCTAGTGGGTTTCCTAAGGGTAATTACGGACGATAAAGGACTAGCCATAGCGGCTAGACATATTACTGTATCAACCAGTGGTCTTGCCAGCAAAATTTATGAATTTACTGATACTAAGTTGCCGATAAACTTAGCAATCTCCTTGCATGCGCCAAATAATGAGCTAAGATCCCGGATTATGAAAATAAATCGGGCGATTCCAATCGAGGAGCTCATGCAGGCAATTGACTATTATTTAGAAAAAACAAATCGTCGGATTACGATTGAATATATTTTGCTTAAGGGAATAAATGATCATAAGGAAGAGGCTTTGCAGCTTGCTGATCTTCTCAGCGACAAAAATCAGCGGACCTATGTAAATTTAATTCCATATAATCCAGTGGATGAACATAGTCAATACCAAAGAAGTGAGCAGGAATCAGTACTGTCGTTTTATGATACGTTGAAAAAGCGGGGAATCAATTGCAAAATACGCCAAGAGCATGGGACTGACATTGATGCCGCCTGTGGACAGTTAAGAAGCAAACAAATCAGAAAAGCGCAAAACACATTAGAAAGTAAATCACGTGCAAATTAATGAATAGGAACTAATGATATATAATCTCTGGTAAGCCAAGAACATGGAGCGATTCTGGACCGATAATTAAACTGATATCAAAAAAATTAAACCATGGATATCACAGAGATATCCTTCACATTTATGGACTTCAGTCCGTTGAGACTGGAGAGGGCGAAACATAAAACCACCCGTGAGAATGAAGTGAACCCCCTAAGTTGGACTAGTAAATTCAATTTAGGGGGTTCACTTCATAGTAGGTGGTTTTTATTTGTACAATAACCCTTAAAGGAATACTGTAATTCTAACGATAGCCTCATAAGCGAAATGAAAACCAAATCCTAGTAAAACTAGACTTGTCGTTAATGAGATGACTTTCATAATTTCTGGTTTCAATAATGTTTTACTAAAGTGAACGGTTAACGCCAAATTCAAATTCCACAACCCTATACCAATAAAAACTGCACTACTAATGTAGAATGCTCTTATTATATTGTCGTCATGAAATGAATCACTTAACACGGATCCGTAAATTCCTAGCCAGAAAAGAATATTTAAGGGGTTAAAAGCTGCTATGGATACCCCCGTAATATAGGAGCGAATCAACCCTGTGCTTAAATGATCTCCCTTGCTACGGGGAGAATCAACGATTGGCTCTGTTCTATGAATGAAGCTCTGAACGCCGGTATAGGTTAAAACTAGTGCACCAAGTATCAGCAATGTAAGTTGTACCCAGTTTAACGTTAGAAATTCAGAAAGTCCTTGATACATAAGGAACATTAAAATGAGATCAGATGTCATGCCGCCTGCTCCAACAAGCAGAGAAGACCACAACCCTTGATAGATTCCTCTTCTAATTATTTCTATATTAATAGGTCCAATTGGTGCAGCAATGGATAAACCAAGAACGATTTGTCTTAATAAAAGTAAAAACATATCTCAATCCCCCTTGTTTAAAGCTTGTCTTTAAATTAAATGAGAAGATCAAGGGTATTAGAAGTAGAAGTTAGAAAATGAATGGCACAATCACGATTATTAACGTATTGGAATTCCAAAACATGATACATCAGATATAATCTAGCATACTCTTTTACCAGAATATTTTGACTATAATTCACTCATATTAAAGTTAAATTAAAATAAAGATAAATATATGGCTGTGTGTAGAGAAATCATTTTGGTTGAGGAGGAAATGAATAACAAATGATTAAGGAGACCTATCAACATTCCAAAACGATTGAATCAAAGTTTATCCAGGTCAGGAAATTTACCGAGCATATTGTATACCCCCTTGAAACAGAGGATTTTACTATCCAGGCGACATCTGATGTTAGTCCTGCAAAATGGCACTTGGCGCACACTACATGGTTCTTTGAAGCTTTTGTTTTGGTCCCGAATGATCCGTTATATAAGGTGTTTCATCCCAGGTTTTGTTATCTGTTCAATTCCTATTATGAAACGATAGGAAAACCACTTCCACGCTCGTCTCGGGGATTGCTTGCACGACCGACAATAACAGAAGTCATGGATTATCGTCGTTATGTAGAAGAATGTGTTCTGCGCCTGTTGAAACAAAGTGATAATGAACAGTTATCAAGGCTTAGTCCAATTATTGAAATCGGTATAAACCACGAACAACAGCATCAAGAACTCCTGTTTACGGATATTAAATACAATTTTTATGTTAATCCACTACGTCCGGTCTATCATGAAAAACAATCGCTGTCCGTTGCTGTTGAAGAGCCTTTGAATTGGGAGAGATTCGAAGGAGGAATCGTTGAAACCGGCCACGACGGAGACGAGTTTTCTTTTGACAATGAAGGTCCGCGCCACAAGGTTTGGCTTGACCCGTATCGATTGGCATCACGTCCGGTGACAAATGGAGAGTTTATTGCCTTTATCGAAGACGGTGGGTATGAAAAAGTGAAATATTGGTTATCAGACGGCTGGTCCACTGTTAAAGAAGAAGGGTGGAATGCTCCTCTTTACTGGGAAAAATTTAATGGGGTATGGCATTACTTTACTCTATCGGGAATGCGTAAAGTAAATGAATATGAACCGGTCACTCATGTCAGTTATTACGAAGCCTCTGCCTATGCAAGTTGGGCTGGTTGGCGGCTACCAACAGAAGCGGAATGGGAGAACGCTTTTGTTAACAAAGAAATCAAGGGGAATTTTGCGGAGTCTGGTTATTATCATCCTGCTGGTGAAACAACGGACAAAGGCGGATTATCTAGAGGGTTCGGCGATGTGTGGGAATGGACAATGAGCCCATATATGCCGTATCCGGGTAACAAACCATTAGAAGGAGCGCTTGGTGAATATAATGCCAAATTTATGGCCAATCAAATGGTGCTTCGGGGAGGTTCCTGCGTAACCCCCTCATCTCATATCCGACTAACCTACCGTAACTTTTTCCAACCGGAAAAACGTTGGCAGTTCAGTGGATTTCGTTTGGCAGGTGACGTGAGATGAATATATCGAAATCATCCGTTGAGGTACTTGATTTACAACCGAATGCTGAAAACTTTCACAATGAAGTTCTTGCCGGCTTGAATAAAAAGCAGAAACAACTTGATTCAAAATTGCTATATGACGAAAAAGGCTCCAACTTGTTTGAAAAAATTACAACACTGCCGGAATACTATTTGACGCGAACGGAACTTTTGATTTTAAGACGATATGGAAAAGAAATAGTCTCGTATTTTGGAGAACATGCACTTTTAATAGACTTAGGCAGCGGCAGCAGTGAAAAGGTGAAAATTTTACTGAACAAGGCACCTAATCTTGCAGCTTATATCGCTGTAGATATTTCAAAGGTATTTCTAGAAAAATCGACCACTGCCTTAGCTAATGAATACCCAAATCTTAAGGTAACTGCGATGTGTGCCGATTATACTCAATCTATTGATTTACCGAACATCTATCAAGAACGTAAAAGGATCGTGTTCTTCCCAGGCTCAACGTTCGGAAATTTCGAGCCGAGCCATGCTGAGGCGTTTTTAAAACGGATTTCAAAGATGTTAACAAAAGGGGATGGTTTACTTATTGGAATCGATATGAAGAAAGACACTTCGATTCTCCATCGAGCTTATAACGATTCTCTTGGGGTCACTGCCGCTTTTAATTTGAATGTACTGGATCGAATCAATCGTGAACTACATGCTAGCTTTCAGCTTCATCAGTTTAAACACGATGCCTTTTACAACGATGAACACGAACGGATTGAAATGCATATTAAAAGTTTAGTTGATCAGGTTGTTACGATCGATAAGAAACCAATTATGTTTAAAAAAGGGGAAACCATTCATACCGAAAACTCGTATAAATACGACATTAACTCATTTCAAACAATGACTGAGAAAAATGGGTTTAAAACGAAACAGGTTTGGAAGGATCCCAATTCCTTATTTAGTGTTCATTATTTGACTGTATGCTCCTCATAGAGGTACGCATAACACAAAAAGAAACGGATATCAGAAATACATGATTAATGGCCGGGATGCTACCAGCAAGAAAAGGATATTTCCTATATTTTATGAATAACAAATAAACTTATAAAGTATTAAAAGCGGTGAGACAAATAGGGGGATTAATTTCTTTTTAGACAACAAAACAGAAACATGTATAGCCAACAGGTTTTTGGAGTGTTGGTTGTGTTTTCGCAGAAGATCTCAACCCACTAATATGTAAAGAATTACTGAGCGAGTTAAAAAATCTCCTAGACTGTCTAAATACAGATAGATGAGTAGAGAAGAGAAACCTCAAATTCTTGTGTATCAAGGATGGGCTATTTTGCATTTTGAAGCAATTGGTTAATAAAGATAGTCTTCTACACATTAAACAGAACATTCTTTTGAAAACATACTTGTGATTTAATGTTGTTCTTCCTTTCAAAAGACAGGTGTGGATTTGAAATAAAATCGCGATGTTTATAAAAAAGATGCGAAGCTTATCCCTTTTGAATATTTTTTCTGAAGGGGTATTTTTATGACTAAAAGAAAAAGAACATCTGAATAAAAGGGGGATTAAGGAATAATTGAGTGACATAGGGCTGTTCCGTTAAAGGGGCAGATTAATTGAACAACAAACGGTTTATTTTTGCCAATTTCTTATGTAAAATGGTTTATTATTGAACTAGTTTATTAAAGGAGTGACTTAAATGGACTTAAATTTTAATGACCCAAAAGTTAAGCAAGTTATGGAAGTTTATCAGTCATTTTGGGCAATTAACAAAACTACGGCTAAATTAACTAAAAAGCATGCTGAAAGCTTTGGGCTTTCATTACAACAGTTATCAATCCTTAATACATTATTGGCTTTTCCTGAGTTAACTCAACAAGAGTTGGCTGATAAGCTTATCTCATCAAAAAGTACAGTTAGCGTGGGCATAGATAAATTAGTTAAAATGGAGTTAGTAGAAAGAAAACTTTCAGTGGAAGACCGAAGAGAAATAAAGCTGAAACTTACGATGAAAGGTGAAGAAGTGTCAAAGAAATCCAGCAAAAATTCAATATCTTATAGGGCAATGCTTTTCGCATTAGATAAATTGCCCGAAGAAGATATTCAGTCTTTGCTTCGAATACAGAAAGAACTATTAAAACACCTAATGGATAGTGGTTATTAAATTAGTTTAATAGAGAAAGTTAACTTATTTTTGTCCAAGATATTGACTCAAGTCCAAGTAGTTAAATTAAATGTATGGTTACTGTTATTTGTTGATTTAAAATAAAGTTTGATTAAAAGTCCTGTATGATATGCAGGATTTTTTTGTTCCACAAAAGGGGCAGATTACGGAATAAAACGTTTAAATAAAATTGGTATAGTGAATAGCTTGTAATAATTTTCACTTAACGTGGCAGGATAGTTCAAAACTATTTGTTAAACTAAAAAGGGGCAGTTACGAAAAATAATCGGTAACTGTCCTTTTCCCTAATTTAATTATACCATTTTTAACTAACCATTATTAGTCTGTTTTTTCTTTATTACATTGTTAATAATTAATAAAGCGAAGTTGGTTCTTCGATGATACATGTAAGTGTGATTAGTTGATCAGATGAACAATTTTTGTCACATGATTCGTCTTGGTATGGAGTAATAAATGGGAGGGAAAGAAATGAAACCATATGTACTTGAGTTTCGGGAGATCGATAAAACGAGACAAATGGTGATCGGTGGAAAAGGGTTGAATTTAAGTGAATTATCCAAAATTCAAGGAATTCAAGTACCAGAAGGATTTTGTGTTACAACAGTGGGATATCAAAAAGCCATCGAACAAAACGAAACGTATCATGCTTTGTTGGATCGACTAACAATGCTAAGGGTAGAAGACCTAGATCAAATTGGTGAAATCAGCGGGAAGATTCGACAAATCATTATGGAGATAGAAATTCCTTCCGATGTTGTGGAAGCAGTTACTCACTATCTCTCCCATCTTGGTGAGGAACATGCTTATGCAGTGCGTTCTAGTGCAACTGCTGAAGATTTACCATATGCCTCTTTTGCTGGTCAACAAGACACCTATTTAAATATAATCGGCAAAGAAGCAATCTTGCACCATATCAGCAAATGTTGGGCTTCCCTATTTACGGATCGCGCTGTAATCAACCGCATGAAAAACGGATTTGACCACAGTCAAGTTTATTTATCCGTTATCGTTCAAAGGATGGTATTCCCGCATGCTTCAGGGATATTATTTACCGCTGATCCGATTACATCTAACCGAAAGCTGCTATCAATCGATGCCAGTTTTGGACTTGGAGAAGCACTGGTCTCTGGCTTGGTATCAGCCGATTGTTATAAAGTACAGGAAGAGGAAATCACAAGTAAGATGATAGCAACCAAAAAATTGGCTATCTATGGACGAAAAGAAGGCGGAACAGAGACACAGCCGATTGATCCTGAACAGCAAAAGGCGCAAACACTTACTGAACAGCAAATTTTACAACTGGCACGCATTGGAAGACAGATCGAGGCTTATTTTGGTTGCCCACAAGATATCGAATGGTGTTTGGTTGATGATACTTTTTATATTGTCCAGAGTCGGCCAATCACTACGCTTTTCCCTGTCCCTGAAGCGAATGATCAAGAAAACCACGTCTATGTATCTGTCGGTCACCAACAAATGATGACCGACCCCATCAAACCATTGGGATTGTCTTTTTTCCAGTTAACAGCTTTTCGACCCATGTTTAAAGCTGGTGGAAGGTTGTTTGTTGATGTCACACATCAACTGGCTTCACCTGTCAGTAGAGACATGTTATTAAACGCCATGGGACAACACGATCCGCTCATGAAAGACGCACTTATGAACATTACTCTGCGAGGAGATTTTATAAAATCGTTGCCAAATGATAATAAAGCACCGAGTCACACTAGGGGCAATACAGATATACTGGCACAAATTGAAAATAATCCATCAATCGTTGCTGATTTGATTAAGCGTAGTCAAACATCCATTGAAGAGTTAAAACAAAACATCCAAACGAAATCAGGATCTGATTTATTTGATTTTATTCTAGAAGATATTCAGGAATTAAAGAAGATTTTATTTGACCCACAAAGTTCAGCTGTATTTATGGCTGCTATAAATGCTTCAACATGGATCAATGCAAAAATGAACGAGTGGTTAGGTGAAAAAAACGCAGCAGACACGCTTTCTCAATCTGTACCAAACAACATTACTTCGGAAATGGGTTTGGCACTATTGGATGTTGCAGATGTGATTCGCCCTTATCCAAAAGTAATGGATTATTTACAACATGTAAATGATGATAACTTTTTGGATGAACTGGTTAAGTTTGTTGGTGGACAGAAAGCTAGAGAAGCTTTCTATGCTTTTCTCAACAAATACGGAATGCGATGTGCCGGAGAAATTGATATTACGAAAACTCGGTGGAGCGAAAAGCCAATTACACTTGTTCCCATGATTCTCAGTCATATTAAAAACTTTGAGCCTAATGCTGGTAAGCGGAAATTTGAGAAAGGGCGGCGTGTTGCTCTGAAAAAAGAACAAGAGTTATTAGACCGATTGAAGCAATTACCGGATGGTGAACAAAAGGTTAAAGAAACAAAACGAATGATCGACCTAATCCGAAATTTCATCGGCTATCGTGAATATCCAAAATACGGCATGATTAATCGCTACTTCGTTTATAAGCAGTCTTTACTGAAAGAAGCTGAACAACTCGTACAAGCGGGCGTGATTCATGAAAAAGAAGATATATACTATCTCACTTTTGAAGAACTCTGCGAGACCGTACGCACAAATAAACTAGATTACCAGATCGTAGGCAAGCGAAAAGACGATTACAAATTATATGAAAAACTGACTCCACCGCGTGTTATCACATCAGATGGTGAAACACTCTCATCAGAGTACAAACGAGAAAATCTCCCAGCCGAAGCTCTTGTAGGTCTGCCTGTTTCCTCCGGAGTGATAGAGGGACGAGCACGTGTTATCTTAAACATGGAAGGTGCAGATCTAGAAGAGGGAGATATATTAGTCACCTCCTTTACTGACCCTAGCTGGACTCCACTGTTTGTATCCATAAAAGGCCTAGTTACTGAAGTTGGCGGACTGATGACCCATGGAGCAGTTATCGCACGTGAATATGGCTTACCAGCAGTTGTCGGAGTGGAAAATGCCACCAAACTGATAAAAGAAGGGCAACGAATTCGCGTGAGTGGAACAGAAGGGTATATTGAAATATTGTAATGGCGGAATACGTTAAGTAAGAGCCCCTTATTAGCGGTTTAAATTCCTAAGCCAATTAATTAATGGTGTGAACAGGAGGAAAAGGTAGCGATAACTTCAAAGCCTTTCCTATCTGTATAATTTACCAAGGATAATTTTACAACTCTTTCGCATTTTTCTATCTTCCACAATCGGGCACGATTGTGGAGACACATATAGATTTAAACGACTTTTCACCCCGTCCTAAGTTTAGAACGGGGTTATGATTGTTTCAGCTTTTATAATTAAATAACCTTCTTGTCTGTTTACAATTTTCTCGGTATTGTAAGCGAGAAATTAGGCTTTTTCTTCAAAATGTCAGTCAGCGGTAGGTGTATTCTATAATAAATTATAGTCTAACCTTAACCTCTGTACCGTCCTTAGCTTTGACATCTACTAGCACGATTCCCTTATAATGTTTCAGTTCCTTGACGATAGGCTTTAGCGTTTTTTTGTCTATTAGTGGAAAGGTAAAGTCCAGTTTTTTTCTTTCGAAGTGCTCTTTTGTCCATTTGTTTGCAATTTGCTGAAAAAATTTTGAAGACAAAATTGAAATAATAATGTTTAAAATAGCATATGGAATGGGGATAGTAAATCGAACGTCTTTTGCTTTCACTTTTACATGCATCATAAGCAAATCACTAATCAATGATGACCGAAACGGTATCCCCGTTTGCCGATTTAATATCAACAATTTGGCCATCTAATTCGTTTTCAATCGCTTCAATAATAAGGCTTATGTCTATATCTTTAACGTATTTTTCCGATTGAGGAATACTCGCTGCGATGCTGTGTCCAGCCATTAATACTGCCTTGACAAGTTTTATAGGCAAATTGACCGTGACGTTATCATTTTCGTCTGATACAACACGAATTTTTAATGTTTTATCTAAATATTTAGTCGGTTTTTCAAAAAGCTTATTACCTGTTTCTTCTTTCTCTTTTAATACTTGAATCAGTTCTGATCCCTTATCTGCATCAATCTTCCCTTCTTGAATCATTGTTAACACTCTTGTAATTTCCTCTTTCATGATAAATTCCTCCCTATTCCTCTTTTAAGAGCTTAATGGCTTCTTCTGGTGTGATTTCGCCATTTTCCAACATGGTGACAACTTTTTTCTCGTCTACTTCATTTTTCTTCTTCTGCACATATCCAAGGGATGAAATGATGTCTGTTAGCTTGCCTCTAACCGTTGGATACGAAATCCCCAGTTCCTTTTCAACTTCTTTGATATTCCCTCTGCATGTTAAAAATACTTCCACAAAATGAAGTTGATCCTTTGATAAGGATGCCAGTTTAGATAATTCAAACTCATTTTCAATCGTAGTGTGACAATGAGAGCACTGCAACTTTGTAATTTTCAATGTTTCACTGCAGACAGGACAATTTGTAATTACTTTATAAGCCATAATGAAATTCCTTCCTTTCAGTTGATTCGATTATATAACAAGTAATTAAAAATATAAATAATAAATATTAAATTTTCTCAATAAAAAAATTAATAATATTAATTTTCGATTTAATATTGTTAATTATCTATTTTCATTATTTATTCAAATATTATATTGATCATAATGGTTGAAATTGTAGTTATTTATCTTAGAAAAAATATCCAGTTATGTAATGAGCACGATTACTTAGACTTTGAGATGCTGATTCAGCAGTCGTTAGCAATGATGTAGGTGTTTCTCTTACAGATATAGCTGTCACTAAAAAATAATAAATATTTACAAGGATTGAATTTATTTCTATATCCATTACAATAAAAATAAGTACTTGTAAAAGAACGCACTGTATATACTAGGAGGTAATTATGGGAAGATTAATTCATTTCGAAATTCATGTGGATGATATGGAACGGGCGAAGAAGTTTTATGGAGAGGTATTCGGATGGTCGTTTCAAGATTGGAGTGAATATGCTGGAATGCCTTACTTTGGTGCGGTGACGGGAAATGACAATGAACCTGGAATCAATGGAGCTTTGATGCAACGCCAAAGTGCTTCGCCAGAACCAAATCAGAGTTTAAATGCATTTGTATGTACAATGGGAGTGGGAGATTACGCTGTAACGGAAGCTAAAATTATTGAGAATGGCGGGAAGGTCGCAATGCCGAAATATGCCCTGCCTGGAATGGCGTGGCAAGGATATTATATGGATACCGAGGGAAATGTTTTTGGAATTCATCAACCCGACGTCAATGCAAAATAGAAAGCATATGGGTGAAAGAGTTGAAGATCCATCAAGGGATCGGCAACTCTTTTTTTATGTTAACGAATCGAACTTTATAATGAGAATTCACATAAAATTCAACCGTCTTAGATTTCATGGAAGAAAAGAAGCAGAATTTTTCTGAAAAATACCCTATAAAGTGGACATGAGTCTACTTATAGGGTACTTTTTTGTATAATGAAGAAAAACATAGAGACTGGAGAAAATGCTAGGAGTAAAAAGGTTTTTACAGAAAAGAGAAAGGTAAGTTTATGCAGCATGTCAATAAAGAGAGAATAATAGGTTTTCTTATCTAAAGGATTGAAAGAGACGTCTTTCATTTATTGATTTATGTTTTTATTGTTATTGTACAAAATCATGTAATAGAATAGTGTAAAAAAACAGGAGGAGGCAATCATGCCTATTATATATCGTGATGGCGACTCGATTTACTATGAATTTACGAAAACTAAAAAAAATAACGATACATTGATTTTTATTCATGGAGTTGGATTAGATCATCTAACCTGGGAGACATTTGTGCCTTTATTTAAAAACCATTACAACATAGTAAGATATGATTTACGTGGCCATGGAAATAGTGATAAAGGAGACAAAACAATTAGCTGGGAAACCTTTTATGAAGATTTATTATACATAGTGGAAACTCTCCATATCCAATCTTTTCATCTAATTGGACATGGATTTGGATGTAATATTGCAACTAACTTTGCGTTTATCAATCCTGATATTGTCAAGTCATTGATATTGCTTTCATTTGTGTCTATTTATCCGACATCTATTGCACAGAAATTAGGAGAAACTCGTAAAGCTCAATATAAAGTGGAATCCATGGTGTCCGTTGGAGAAAAAGTTTTAGCATTTGCTACTAGACTGTCCAAAAATAGCGAACCGTTCAAAAAGTTACTCTCCCCTTATGCAAATGTGTCAGTAGAAACTTATTTTAATATCTATCAATTAATGATACAGTCGAAATCTACTGATTACTTACAGCATATACATATCCCTTCATTAATCCTTGCTGGAGAATTAGATCCGATTTATCCTCCTTTTCTTTCAAACATGTCAGCTCTTTATTTGTCTAAATCTCATTTTCTTATTGTCCCTGGCTCATCAAATATGATGTATATAGATCAACCTGAAGTCACTTTTCAATGGATTCACAATTTCATTTTAGATTTAGATAAGGATACTCAAATAACTTATGAAAGCAGTTATGATAAATTTTTCGATGAAATACGATCAAAGTTTCAAGACATCTTTAGAGAAGGAGAAAAGAAAGTAGATTCTACAAATGAATTAAAAATAGACTTGTTACAGACATTTCACGTTTATGTGAATGGTGAAGAGATTCTCGAAGGGTGGAATCAACGTAATGCAAAGCAAATTCTTGTTTATTTAATATTCCATAGAACAGTTATAAGGGAGCAGCTCTGTGATGAGTTGTGGTCTGACATACCTTTAAGAAAATCTCGAAATAATTTAAGAGTTTATCTATCTCATTTAAAAAAATTACTCGATTATGAGGGGAATACAACCCAATTTTTAGTTATGGATAATGAACATATAAACCTTCAAGGAAGAGTGAAATGTGATTTGATTGATTTTTATGAAGAGGTAAATAAAGCGATTCAGGAAAAAGAGATAAACCAAAAATCAATAATGGCACAGAAAATTTTCCATAACGCTCCTCGTAATTTATTAATTGGGTTATATGAAAATTGGATTCTTGAATTACGTGAAGAATTAGAGAGTAAATTGTTTAATTTGGCACAATGGATGGGGGATTTTTACTTTGATAAAAATCAAAATTCAAAGGCATTAGAATACTATAGACTTGCTAATCAATACCGCCCCGATGATTGTACTATTGAATATAAAATTACTAAATTGCGAAGAGAAAATTAAACATTCATGATTAATGAAATTTACAAAAAAGGATAGGAATCTTATTCATACGCTAACAGAAGCATGTCAGCTCTCTTTTTGTTATTGATACTGTACATATTGTATCAATAGTGTAACGCACCATTTTGTATGATTATAAATCGGAGAGGATAACAAGATGCTCGTTTCTGGTAATAGAATTCATAAGTTTTTTGTAGGAAGACCAATGAATCACGCACATTGGAAGTCCTTAATTCTATTTCCACCAAGTACATATTTTCTGCTTTTTAAGCAGTGAATATTTTAAATATTTGGAAATAATAGATGAAGCATCTAAAGGTTAGAAAACTATAATAACTGGGTCGGTATAAAAGATGAATTTGTATGGAGGTGAAAAAACTACATGCTAGATTTGTACAGTCCGTTAATTTCAATAAATGAAGAAAAAAATTTAGATAACGAATGGGCAGAATTAATATTATATGCTTTAACAATGGGAATTTCTAGTGAAGAAATTAGAGCTTTTTTAAGAGGAAACGCTACGACTAACTAAGTCTCTTAATCAAATTCAGGAGCTCTCCCTAAAGATTGGTTACTTTATCTTCCAAATAAATTAGGTTGTTACGATCGATACGAAACCATTCATACCGAAAACTCATATAAATACGATATTAACTCATTTCAAACGAAACAAGTTTGGACGAATCACGATTCCTTATTTAACTATATGTTCCTCCTAGAGGTACGCACGATATAAAAATGGATATCTGAAATGCATGATACGATTTTTTACGAAATAAGTAAGTAAAGAGCCAGTTTCCTTAAGGAGCCGGCTTCTTTGTCTTAAGGATAAAGTGATTGTGAATTACTTTGAATTTACTAGTCCAACTTAGGAGTAAAGAAAGAGACTTAACTGATATTAAGTCGAATTAGTTATGAATCATGGAACAATTTCAAAAACACTACCTTGGTTAAAATCAGTCACTTTTATAGAGCCATAAACTCCTAAATATAGTCTGGTTTGATCCAGATTCGTTCCTAAAGTAACATAATAAGCTGATTGAGACCCAAAATTATAATCGGTTTCAATAACACTAAAATCATTTCGTTTACAATCTGTTCTTACCCTTGTATAAGCTAAAATCCCTCTAACCGGAGACCCGGATTCTTCAACCTTGGCAAGATCGGTAAACACAACGCTTCCTGTTAAATCGGGGATTCCATTCCCCATATATGACTGGACCCCTGTAAGTGCAGTTCCACCAAACTTATCGGGTCTTTGATCTTTATGAAAATAACTAGTTAAAGGCTGAAGACGCCCTACTGAAGTTTTTACTGCTTCCTTGTAATAAGCAATTGTTTTCTCATCTAAAGTCGGATTTACTGAGCAACCCCTTATAATCGAAGTAGGAAAAGCACCTTCCCACCCTCGCCAGCCAAAGTTAATCAATCCTTCTTGGTCAGGTTCATATTGCATGAAAGAAGCTTGAATAAGCTGAGTAACCGGTATTGGTTTATAATCAATGAATGAAAAAATCGACTCTACCAAATCCTGTCCGACATTTCCCACATATTTAATATATTGATTATAAAACCTTTGAAATGAAATGCCTGGTATATTGCGAACTCCTTTGGCAATTACCGTTAGCGTTTCCTGAATAGGTACGGGAAGTTCATTAAAACGTGTGACGACGGGTGGATTATTGATAAATGTATTCTTACCTACATCAATTTCAATTATTTTACCAGCAAGTTCCATATCATCCTGACTTAAATTAAATGGATCATAGCCTGACCCGCCATCTCCGGTTGTTAAAACAAGTTTTCCTGTTTCAGGTGAAAAGTTTAAGCTATTGACACCATTATGATTTAAAAATGGCCTTCTTATGTTAAGTAATGTCCGTCGTTTTTGAGGTTGACCATTCGATTGTAAAATCCATTCTTCAACTGTATCAATATGATTATATTGAGTTTCTCTATTTATCCACTTCAGGTTTAAGGTTCTGGGATCACACGGGTCAGGATTAAAAGGTTCAGGAAGAGCACCTGGACCTTGTGTTCCAGCAACTGAATAATGAAGATAAAACAGCCTGTTATAATTAAATTGGGGATGAAACGCTAGCCCTAGCAATCCCCGTTCATCATATCCACCACTAGAAACACCTAGTTTTATGATTCGCGTGCGAATATCTAAAAAAGTTCTTAAACTTGAGTTTCCTATGTAAAAGATCTCTCCTATTTGGGTTGCGATAAATAAACTTTCAATTGAGTCACCTGGAAGTATAGTTGTTTTCAAAACAGTGGGTAAATTTATCTGACTAACAATGGGCCGTAAACGAACCTTCACTTTTATCAACTAACTCTACACTCCTTCTTATCGTTTTCTCTTATAAGAATATGATTAGGCTTGTTCTATTAGTACCAAGTTAGCTTCAAGTATAGGGCAGGTTAATTGAAGAAGAATGAATTCTAGAAGATCATCCTTATAGTCGGTCTTTTTTCTTAGCCATTGTTTCAAATAAAAGAGTTACTATTTGAAGAACGTTGGACTCTAATTTATAGTAATAATATTTTAAGACTGGAAAATAATAGTATTAGGAAAGGGGGAATTGCGAATGTCTGTGAAAAAGTGGTTAACTGGACTGGTCGCTTTGCTTGTGATGATTGTGGTTGTGACAACTCCTGACTCACTCAGTGTATTTGCCGAATCCGGCGTCGCAATACAACCGATTGCGTCAGTGAAAGCGATTGAGGTAGAGCTGAACGATGATAACTTTAATCCAAAAATCATCACTATTCCAAAAGGAAGAACGACAACGTTGATATTGAAAAACAAAGGCAAGAAAAGGCATACTTTTATAGTGGAAAAGCTCGGAATCAACGCCGAAGTCCCGTTGGGAACAGAAAAAACCATTACTGTGAAACCAAAAAAGGCCGGTACATATGACCTGGTATGTCGGTGTCATTTACGGGAAGGAATGGTTGGAAAAGTAATAGTTGAATAACAAGCATGAAGCAAGGCTAATCGGGCCTTGCTTTTTTAATAGCAATGTTAACTTACGTATTATCGCCCAGACATCATCATAACAACTAACTTTCCTCCACATATGGATGGGTAAATACAGACAAAGGTTGTAAATGGGCTGTGTTGGAAGCAAAACACACGAGGTTCAAGTAAATACAAAAAGCCAGGAGATAACCTGGCAGTTAGAAAGGGAGAGACCGAAGGGGTTTAGGCTCAACATAGTTACTATACCCCCATAAAGATAATTACGTGTGAAAATAACATTAAGTAATGGTAAATACGATTTCTACTAAGCGTTAAAACGGCTTATTGGAAAGATGTAAGGCATGAATATTACGACGAACCTTAATAAAAAATCCATTTTAAAGAAAAAGGGGAGTAGATCGATTGCACCATAAATAGCGTAATAAGTTAGTAAAATGAGAGATGTAAGGCTGGATAGTGATATACAAGATTGGTAGAAGATTCAGGGTAGTGTTGTATAGGCTGTGTAGGAAGATAATGTTGTATGAGATGCGCAAAAGTGTAGTGTTGTACAGGATGTATAAGAGGATAGTGTGCCGCCAGCATCTGGTGAATTGCATGAATTGTTTCTTGCCCTGCAGAATACGCGATAGTAGTACCGAATTGACGTACGCTGTTTAAATTCGGCAGTATCATAATAAGGTATGTCCCCCTTTACAGTAGGTGGTTATTACTATTTACATGTTATGTCTGTGTACTTAGCAAAGAGCTTGTCTCAATGGGAATGCGTATAAGGGATTAAATCTTGGATTGACAATAAATAAAAATTTAATTTAAGTCATGAAGTTACACAAGAGAAATGCTGTTACATTTTAGACTATACAATATGGCTAAAAAAAAAGCCGAGATTGCACTCGACTACTAAAAGGGTGAACTACGGAGGAATACAGCTTTCCTTGGCTTAAATATACTTTATCCCTTATCTTTACAATTTATGCAAAAATAAAAAAGCCAAGGATTCCTCCCGGTTATCACTTAGTCTTAGATAGTTGTATCATAAGAATCATGTAATAATTTTATGTATTAAATCTTAGTAATTCAGTCATTATCTATACTATTTAAGCTAAGTAAATAGAAGTTGAATGATTAAATGCTGTCCCCGTTCCATCAACATTCTTTTCCAAAGTTATCAAGTAATGCACGTACTTCATCTGTTGATTTCGTATTCATCAATTGATTTCTTAATTCACCAGCTCCACGGAATCCTTTGACATAAATTTTGAAAAAACGATGAAGCCCTGTGATTGAACGTGGCAGTGCTTCCACATATTGATCTTGAAGATCAAGCTGCAGTCTTAAAAGATCAAGGTATTCTTTACTGCTATGCTCTTTTGGCTCTTTTTCAAAAGCAAAAGGATTTTTAAAAATACCTCGCCCAATCATAACGCCATCAATACCATATTGCTGGGCAAGCTGCAGCCCAGTTTGACGGTTAGGAATGTCTCCATTGATGGTTAGTAGAGTATTTGGTGCGATACGGTCACGTAATTTTTTGATTTCCGGAATTAGCTCCCAATGCGCATCTACTTGGCTCATTTCCTTTCTTGTACGTAAATGAATAGAAAGGTTCGCAATATCCTGTTTTAAAATATGCGTTAGCCACTCCTCCCACTCATTTACATCCTTATAGCCAAGTCGTGTTTTCACGCTGACAGGCAGTCCGCCCTCTTTTGCTGCTTGAATAAGTTCTGCCGCAACGTCTGGACGCAAAATAAGTCCACTACCTTTCCCTCTCGATACCACATTCGGTACAGGGCAGCCCATATTAATATCGATGCCTTTAAATCCTAGCTCTGCCATGCCAATACTCATTTGCCGGAAATATTCGGGATTATCCCCCCAAATATGTGCCACCACTGGCTGTTCATCTTCTGTAAAAATTAAACGGCCACGCACACTTTTTATACCCTCTGGATGACAATAGCTATCCGAGTTTGTAAACTCTGTGAAAAATACATCCGGACGACCGGCTTCCCTTACTACGTGACGAAAAACAACATCTGTCACATCTTCCATTGGTGCAAGTACAAAAAATGGTCGTGGTAAATCACGCCAAAAATTATCTATCATTTTAAACTCAAATCCTCTCACTATGGATACAACTTCAAACTCTCGGTCAAAAAATATAAAGCCAAATGTTCCACTTCTTTTACACTTATATCATGCTTAATAACTTATTATCAAACACAAGTACATTTGGACATTTATAATTTGTGAAAATCGACAATGTTTATTTTAACTAAAATCGGTCCTGAATGGTATTTTTATAAACAAAAAAGCAGATGGTATAGATTTTTTCTATATCAACTGCTTTTCTATTATACCAACTCCAAAACAGAGGGGGGTCTTGATATCCCCTAATACGTTATGTCCATTTCCAATATAGCTTTTTGAGAAACTTATAAATGCCAACCTAAATATGTACACTTATGTTTGATTAAACAATGAAAAAGTACCAACGAAAAACAAGTTGTTTTTGTTGGGTGCATGCTCATTTTTTGAATTGTATAGGTCAAAGATGCAAGACAAGGGATTAAAGGGATAAATAAGATATGAGGAATTGTATCCTTAGGAATACGAGTATTCCATTTTTTTATCGTAAAAAAGAAGTGAATAAGTCATGTACTTCTATGTTCAATACTGCATAATGAAAAGTATATTCCTGAAGGTTTTTGAGGAAGGATTTTATATAGAACCAGGAACTAAGCAAAGGTTCAATACAAATAAATTGCGTTGCCTTCCACAATCTTATCAAGGAAGGCAACGCTTATTCTAGACTTTTTTAGTGTCCTCAATAAAGGTTGGGTTGTTGTGCTTTTATTATACAAATCGATAAAAGTACTTTTGATTAAATCTTATAAGTCATAATTAATTATGACAATTTTTTTTGCAAGGTTCAAATTAATAATTTAAAGAAAAACTGGTATAATATTTACTCATGCCAAACATAACTTTTTCCCCAGCTGTTTTTTGCCAGTACTTCCACTTCTTCAACAAGACGATCTTCTACCATATAGGTATCACCCTGTTCGAATGGATTATAGTGATAGGCGTACATTCTTGACAAAAACTCATGAAACGGCATGGATGCTTCTCCTTCAAGTTCACCGAAACCTGAAACACTTGCTCTGATGCCTTGGCCCCAATTCTGGCCACTGTCATTGTTAGGATTGTAAAAATAAATTCGGTAATCGCCGTTCTTGTCTTTTTTTATTCTTTGAATCGATACGGCGTGAAGACCAAGCAGATCCCCATGTACATTTGTGATGAAAATACCAACAGGGTTGGGATAAATCAATTCATGTCCTTCATTATAATCTGGATGGTGGGTAGCATAGAATAGCTTAACAAATGCCGGATAATTGGTAACATTCAGTGTAAGTTGATCAATCACATTAATAAAGCCCTTCGGAATCCACTTACCGTAAAATTCAGGGTTTACCCACTTATGACCGTCCTCTCCGCGAAGGAGCGTTCGTTTCATCATTTCGTTATAAATTTTATCAAGATGTGGGACAAGAATAATGGATACAGGATCTAAATCATGGTGGATTTCATTGGCAACTCCCCCTGTAAGGAGGCTTGAGTGGATTGGTACATCTTCAAATGTCATCTCAATATCATTGTCACGGACAGCACGGATTATGTATTCCAGCAGGTGTCCGATTCCATGCTGTGCCCAGAGAGATATGGCTCTTGCTGATTGGCAGGTTGGATTGAGTCCTTGTCCTACACCAAGCGGTTGGCCCAAAACACTTACTACCCCGGCAACAAGTAGACCATTTAGGCTGATTCCGCCTTGTTCATGCTCAAGTTTTGATAGAGTTTGGCGTACCTGAGCATGAACAGGGAGCTCAAACAGACAGCGAATGGCAGTAAGCACAGGTTCCTGTGTCAGTACTCCCATGTCAAGTATTTTTGCAAGACCGTATATTGCCTGCCGTGTTTCAGGATAAATGGAAATTTGGATGATGTCATGAATTAGTTTTTTATTGGCATTATAGTTTGCAATCCCCGTTTCTGATAAACCAAGGGACATTGGAATTACATAATTATTTTTTCTATTAAGGAACCGAAGCAAAACAGCATGGTATGGTGAAACAAGTCCGGTAGCTTTCATGGAACATGCAAAAATCTTAGCCTCGGCCTCAAGTTCATCATCATAGGCATTCTCTAATCTGAGTCTGTATTCTCTTTGACTGGTTACATCCCTGTTAAGCGGTGTTGGATCATTAGCAGCACGGGAGTACTTTTCAAGGGCCTCCGCCATTTTTTCATCAATACCGCTTTCAATTAATTGACCAGACAAATTGATCATATTTAAAATCCGTCCCGTCATAATCGGGCGCTGGACTGTCAAGCGTTCGATCTCCTGAGCAATTTTAGCAGCAATCGCAGTCAAGGAAAGTTCCTGGCCAAGGTAGCGGAACAAGTGTTTCGTGCGGATCATATGATCTTCTAATTGACTTTCTGTTTCCGAAGGAAACAAAAGGTCAAGGTTTAGGGCCAGCACTTCATTTAAAAATGATCCAGCTTCTATCTTACTCAATTCTTCATGTATGCAATCTCCTTTTGCGATCGCCAGCATTCTCATTTCACTTAACAATTCTATAATGGAATTAACACTCCTAAGCCTCAATTCACCGCCGACAAAGGGAGGTTGCATTTTCGCTGCGTTTTCCCATGGACCTCCATGGAAGACTCCAGCTTGATCAAATCGATAAGCATTGCTATAGATGATGGTCATCCCGTCATCTGAACCTGCAAGTTCAATAGCTAGCTGGAAGACATCTGTTTGGTACAAGCTTTTGGCGAAGGGCTTTGCCTGTTCTAGCTTGTCCAGTGCAGCTTCAAATCTAGTTTTTAAGAGAGTTGTTTTTATACTTATCCTTTTTTTTGTTTGAGTTGTCATCCTTCGTTTCTCTCCTTATAGGTAAAAATCGTATTTTTCGTATTTTTTCATGAGATTCCTTATGACTTCACTGTCATTTCCAAAGAAAAAAATCGTTCCGTAATGGTTACCAAACCCCACTCGTTCGGCGACTTTCGATGAGGACGGAATGAACATATCATGTTTTAAAAAATAAGGATGGTTTTTAATCTCTTCAGGTACATTCAATCTTTTTACGATTTGTACATTTGGATAGACCATCAAGCTGCCGGCATGTCCTTTGGCAGATACAACTTCTTTAGGGAAAAAGGCTTCCAGTTCTTCTTCTGTTGTATCCGGGTCGCTGCAAAGCACTTGAGCCTGAAAGGGGCTGAATCCATATGCCCGTTCGATACATTGAAAAATATGACCGCCAGGAACTCGTCCTGCGACTTCTCCGAATTTCAATGTTCCATCCGGTGAAATGAAAAATTCAGGATGAATAATGCCATATTGGATTTCAAAGGCATTGACTAGCTTCTCAATTGCCGCTCTAATCTGGGGCCGCCATTTTTCAAGTGAAGGTGACGCAGGTACGAAGTTGGAGTGGCCAAGCTTTACGTATTCCGTAATGTTTAGGAATTTTACTTTGCCATTATGAATAAAAGCTTCGCACGAGAATTCCTGGCCCTCCAGGTGGCTTTCAATCAAAAGTGGAAATTCTGAATCATCAATTTTTTCAATTTCCTGCGGCTCCCGAATCATCCGATGACCGACAGTACCAGCTTTATCAAATGGCTTAACATGAATCGGGTCATTCGGCTCCCCATCCAGTTTGATCAGTGCTTCATTTACTCTTTTTAGAAATCGATATATATCATCTTTGTTTTGAGCTTCTTCAAATACTCCCACTCGGATGCCTGCTATTTGTGCTCTGCGCTTCATCAAACCTTTGTCTCTCAATAACAGAGATTTATTGAAAATTCGAGGGCTATTCAGGAGCTTTGCATTCATGGCACCAGCCCATTCAACTGTTTCCTCGTATATTGGAACAGTAATTTTAGTGTTAAAATCTTTTAATTTTTGGTAGAGTTCATCGGACCTTTCATTTAAATCTTCAAATTTCCAAGGGATAAACTGAATACCATTGGTATCAGCAAAACCCTGAAATTCAGAAGGACCAACAACTACATATGGTCGATTCATTTTGTCAATCGCTTCAATTGCTTGTAGGCTCCAACCTAGTAAAGCTGTAATTTTCCCTTTGTTCACATCCATCTGCATAACTCTCCCTGTCCTAAATAAATATTTAAAATAATCACGCAACTATATTTTAACAAAAATATACATATTCCAAATAATTTTACAAAAAATTAACATTTTTTTATTAAATATACACAAAATGACAATTATAATATAAATTGTAAAGTTTAAGTTTACTGAAAAATTGATTTTTTCTAAGCGTTTAGATAAAAATGACAAATATGTCGAATATGTTAAAAGGAGAGCAGTGTGATGAACAATTGGTTTACTAGATTGACAGAATTTTTTCCTGAAAAGGAAATGAAATCCCAAAAGCATTTTGAAATCCTTTTACAAGAAAAAGAAGGTATGTATCAATTAGAGGAAAGCCAAGATCATGTGCTTGTATATTATGAACAGTCTGATTATATTTTCATTGATTATATTCTAGTGAATGGAGAATGCCGTGGTAAAGGGATAGGGAGTATCGTTCTTAACCAGCTAAAATCAAAGGGGAAAGCTATTATACTGGAGGTTGAACCAATTAATCCTTTAGATCCAGGCTCGGAGAAAAGAATTCGATTCTATGAAAATAATAACTTTTTAAAGATGAATACCATTCAGTATGAAAGAATTCATACGGTCACAAATGAGAAGAATATGATGGATGTTTTTTGCTGGGCACCAGTACATAAAACGGAACAATGGGTATATGACCGAATGAAATCAATCTATAATGATGTACATGCTTTTAAAATAAGGGAATTATATGGGTGCAATCCTCAGCCAGTATCAGATGTACTCTGGTTGAAAGAACTAATGTATGGTAAGTCTTGAAATGGTTAAACCAATATCCAAGGTGAGTTCCCCAATGCTGCTCTTTTTATAAATTTTTAAAACCTAGTATAAGTATAAATTTTATGTATATATATTACATGCTGTCACGAGGAGGATTGTAATGAAAGTATCTATAATTGGTACTTCTGGATATGGCGGTGGCGAACTTTTTCGCATATTACATAATCATCCTTTATTTCGTATACAATCTGTCCATACAACAAGGGATGAGATTCCGTTATATGAAGAGTTTCCACATTTGAACGGAATTACAAGCTTAAAACTTGAGCATATCGATGCTGAAGAAATAGCGAAGCATTCAGATATCGTTTTTATAGCCGCCCCATCAGGGGTATCTAGTAAGCTTGTTCCAGCCTTCATGGATACAGGTATTCAAATTATCGACTTATCTGGTGATTTGCGCTTGACCGATGGAGAAATGTATAGGAAATGGTATAAGCACGAACCAGTTGAAAACAGTTTATTAAAAAAATTTGTATATGGGTTAAGCGAATGGAATAAGGAAAAAATTATCGATGCTAAATTAATCGCTAATCCAGGCTGTTACCCTACAGCCACCCTATTGGGTCTTGCACCAGTGGTAAAAGAGGGACTGATTGACCCAGATATAATCATAATTGATGCAAAATCTGGCGTTTCCGGAGCTGGAAGATCTGTATCTAAAAGCCTGCTATTCTCCGAGATGAATGAAAATTTTCGAATATATAAGGTAAACGAACATCAGCATATTCCTGAAATTCAACAGCAATTGAACCTTTGGAATGCAAGAGTTTCACCTATTACATTTAATACCCATTTGCTGCCAATCACAAGAGGAATCATGGCAACCATATATGTAAAGCTTACAGCAAATATGGATACTGATAGTCTCATTGAATTATATAATGAACAGTATTTTAGGAATCCGTTTGTGAGGATAAGGAAGAAAGGTAATTTCCCATCTGTAAGCGAAGTATCAGGATCAAATTATTGTGATATTGGTTTACATGTTGATGAGAGAACAGGAAGATTAACGATCGTTTCTGTAATCGATAATCTCATGAAAGGTGCTGCAGGTCAGGCGGTTCAAAATGCCAATTTAATGAATGGATTAGATGAAAAAATGGGATTAGAGTTCATTCCCTTGTACCCTTAAGGAGGATTCGAAATGCAAATATTGTTAAAGGATAACATAGTTGAAATTGAAAATGGGAATATATTATCACCTTTAGGATATACAACTTCAGGGGTTCATGCTGGTCTCCGCTACTCTAAAAAAGACTTAGGGATCATAATTAGTGAAATCCCGGCTTCATCTGCTGCAGTTTATACTACAAACCAATTCCAAGCAGCACCTTTAAAAGTAACGCAAGAAAGCATTGAGAGTGAAGGACTTTTACAGGCTGTTGTTGTAAACAGTGGATGTGCCAATTCTTGTACTGGAGAAAGAGGATACAAGGATGCATTGAAAATGCGCTACTTAATATCTGAGAAATTCAACATTAAGGAAAATTATGTGGCTGTTGCATCGACAGGTGTTATAGGTGAGTTTTTAGATATGGATAAAATCGCTAACGGTATTCAATTACTATCACCAGGCAATTTAGACAGTGATGCAGTTGATTTTCAAACTGGTATTCTAACTACCGATATCGTCATGAAAAGCTGTGCATACTCAACTATGATCGAGGGCAAAACCATAACGATTGGGGGTGCGGCAAAAGGGTCGGGGATGATACATCCGAACATGGCTACTATGCTCGGATTCTTAACAACGGATGCATCTATTTCTTCTGAGAATTTATCGAAAGCTTTAAAAAGTGTAACCAATAATACTTTTAATCAAATTACTGTGGATGGAGATACCTCTACAAACGATATGGTGCTTGTTATGGCGAATGGACTGGCAAGAAATAATCCGTTAACTCCAGAACATCCAGAATGGAAAACATTTGTTGAGCTTTTAACAAGGGCTTGTGAAAAATTAGCAAAGAAAATTGCTATGGACGGAGAGGGAGCTACAAAGTTAGTAGAAGTTGAGGTACTAGGTGCAAAGGATCATGAGGAAGCTAGAGTAATTGCCAAACAAATTGTTGGGTCAAATTTAGTGAAAACCGCTGTATTTGGTGCCGACCCCAACTGGGGACGAATCATTAGTGCTATTGGTCAGACAAAAGCGACGATTAATCCTAATACAGTTGATATTTCCATCAACCATATTAAGATGCTTGAAGATAGTGTACCGTGTGCATTTTCAGAGGACCAAGCACGAAAGTATTTAAATCAGCCATTAATAAAAATTTTAGTTGATCTGCATGTAGGAAATGGAGCTGGTAAGGCATGGGGCTGTGACCTGTCTTATGACTATGTCAAAATCAATGCCAGCTATCGTTCGTAAGGATAGGTGAAAATAGGATGAAATATATTGTTATCAAATGTGGCGGCAGTGTTTTAGACGAGTTAACATCCGCTTTTTTTACAAGTCTTTCCGAACTGGAAAACCAAGGTTATAAACTGGTCTTTGTCCATGGCGGGGGCCCCGATATTAATGAAATGCTAGAATTATTTAATGTGAAACCACAATTTGTAAACGGACTTCGAAAAACAGATGAGCAAACACTAAAAATTGCTGAAATGATTCTATCAGGTCAGACGAACAGAAAGCTTGTGGCAATGCTTCAGCAGTATCAATTCTCTGTAATGGGGATTAGCGGTAGCGATGGGCATTTATTACAAGCTGATTACATAAACCGTGAAGAGCTTGGTTTTGTTGGAGAAGTCAGCAAGGTGAATACAAAATTCTTAGAACTTGCCATTAATGGAAACTATACTCCTGTCATTACTCCGATAGGAATTACTGAAAACGGCGAAAAACTAAATATTAATGCAGATTATGCGGCAGTAGAGGTGGCTAAAGCCCTTCATGCAGAACAATGCCTATTTGTTACCAATGTTGATGGAGTATTCATTGAGGGCTCGCTCGTCAGTGACCTTACAAAATATGAGATCGATACCTATATTGCAAATGGTGAAATTAATGGCGGGATGATTCCGAAAGTTCAATCAGCGATTCATGCTGTGGAAAAGGGCGTTGAAAGTGTTATGATCGTGTCCGGTAAAAAAACATTTTTTGAAAATGGTAAATGGAACGGTACGAGAATTGTTCATAAGGAGCTGATCAAAAATTGAATCACTTATTTGCAACCTATGCACGCTGGGAGGTTGAACCTAAAACAGCGTACGGCAGTACGATTACAGATAAAAATGGGAAAAAGTATCTAGATTTTACTTCAGGAATCGGGGTCTGTAATCTTGGACACCGCCCGAAAAATGTAGAGGAAGCGGTATTTAAGCAACTCAGTCAATATTGGCACGTATCGAACCTATTCCAAAGTGGAAACCAAGAGATAGCCGCAAAAATGCTTGCAGAAGCTGCCGGGATGGATCGAGTTTTCTTTGCCAATAGCGGTGCAGAAGCAAACGAAGCAGCCATTAAGCTAGCTCGTAAAGCAACAGGAAAAACGAAAATTATCACCTTTAAAAATTCCTTTCACGGCCGCACTTATGCGACGATGTCAGCAACAGGCCAAGATAAAATAAAGCAGGGATATGGGCCAATGCTCGAAACATTTGTATATGTTTCATATAATGATATCGAAGGGGTTAAGAGTGTAATAGGAAATGATGTAGCCGCAGTTATGATTGAGGTAGTACAGGGTGAAGGTGGAATTCATGTTGGAAATATGGATTTTTTACAGGGGGTTCAGGAGCTTTGTAAACAGCATGGTGCACTTTTAATCATTGATGAAGTCCAAACAGGAATTGGACGAACGGGGAAACCATTCGCCTTCCAACATTTTGACTTAGAACCAGATCTTATTACATCAGCCAAAGGATTAGGAAGCGGTTTTCCTATCGGCGCTGTAATTGGGAAAGGAAAACTTGCGCAATTTTTTGGCCCAGGAAGTCATGGCTCGACCTTTGGAGGAAATCCTGTATCGATAGCCGCAGCTATTGCTACCATGGATGCCATTTTTAAAAAGGAATTTTTAGATGATATTGTTGATAAAAGTGAGTTTTTCTTTAAGCAAATATTGATTAATTTGAAACACTTAAACATTATACAGGATATAAGAGGTATTGGATTGATGGTTGGAATCGAATGCAAGTTTGCCGTAAATACATTGTTAAGTGAGCTTCGAAATAGGGGGCTTATCGTATTGACAGCAGGGGAAAAGGTCATTCGAATATTGCCCCCGCTTACCGTATCAAAAGAAGAACTATTAGATGGAGTTAACATTATAAAAGAAATTTTGGAAAAAAGTACATGTCAACCGAAAAGCAGTACAATGATTATTAAATGATACAATAGACCGATAGATTAAAAGGGACCCGAAATAAAATTTCATGGTCCTTTTTTACTAGTACAATAATTGAGCGGTAATTTCATGATCACACCCTAACCCATGCTCCTTAGTTTGTGTCCAACAAAATGATTTGTAATGTACACTATTTTGTGTTAGATTAATCAAACAATAATTTATATTTTAATTTTAAAAATATTCATAATATTAAATATATAAGCATGCCCTGTACCTCGATTTACCTTACGCTCATCTAGTGAAGTGAAGAATGAATTTAACAACTAAAGCTGCCATCAATTCTTAGTCTGAACGACTCATTTGGTTTTTTTCTTTTCATTAGTAATTCTATTTGTATTTAAACAGTATGATACTGTAAAAGAATATGCTGGAAAGGGAAATGGACATATGGGACTTTTTCAATTTGCTTCAGAGGATTCGTTTCAAAAAGCCTTTCATCAGTTATGGCGAACTTCGGCAACAAATAAAAAGTTATTGCAGCAAAAAGTTCTTGAGGAAGCGGGTGTCCTTCTAGAAGAACCGAATGGATTGGAAAAACTTTTTTTATATGCGCATCTTTTTGATGAATCCGGGGTCTTTGCAGGGAAGCCATGGGAGAATGTTGGTAAGCTAAATCCTGCACTTGTTAGGGGGACTCTCCATTCAGGCGGTATTACGGCAACTGCCGAAGCATTGAGTGAACTGAGAATTATTTCCATTGCTAGAGGTGTATATGTACATCCAGAAATGTCTGCGTCTGAAGCAACTGGATTTTTGACGAAGGTTTTGGCTTTGAACCTGGATCTTCTACTAATGAAGGAAACGGAAGAAAATCGAATAAAACAGCTTTACAAAGACAAACAGGCCTCAGAAATTTTGGGATTTATCTCAGATCATTGTTTTTCACCACTTGTTTTTCAAAGTCTGTATCAGGAAGTCAATAATCTCGCCGTTCAAAGGCCGATTGTAACTGACAAAATTCTAAAATTAATTTCCAGTGCAAAAAGATTAGCGGGTGGATTGGAAGAGAGGGATTCAAACTTAATGCAATATGAAAATGCAGTTTATTGTCCATCTGATATGGCTGATGCGTCTTGGGAAAATTATAAAAATAAATTGAATTCCAGCAATGATTTATTATTAATCCAAGAGGCCAAGCAATTACGTGAATCAATGAAGCATACTGGGCTAGTTTCACCGTTTCATGCACTATTTTTGAACCATATTAATAAAAAAAAGTTAGACTTGCTGGAGAGCCTACTGGCCGTGGACAAAAAAGCGAAAGAAAACCTACAGTTAAATCTACATTTTGTTTCTTCTCTCATCACTTCGGCAATAACGGTAAAAACAAGGAGAAGCATTTATGGTTTAATGCGATGGTTACAGAGAGATATTTTTACCAGCGAACTCATTAAAGAAGTAAAAAAGTTAATGGAAGTTCCTATTCATGATAAGATTAATAAAAGGGTTTCTGCAGTATATAAAATAACAAATGCGGATGAACTTCGTTCTCATCTAATATCGGGAATGATAAGCGTATTAGGACAACCGCTAGGAATTGGTCAAGGCTTTAATCCAACGTGCCAATCCACAAGAGCACTCAGTTATTGGTCACAAAAAGAGCCTGTTCTGCTGCTAAGAATGTTTAATCATTTCCTAGAGCACGGTTCAATCACTTTTGATATAGAGGGAAATTCTATTTCCTCTGATACGCATCCGCTTGTCCCATTGGATGATGAGATTCATATTGATACAATATCACTACTCTTGATTCCTCACCTTAATTCTATCTATTTTGAAATGTTAAAGACTGCACAAGGGCGCGTACATGATCCACATAAATGGATCAACCCAGCCTTTCATATAAAAGGCATATGGACTGGGTTTTCAGATGTCTATAGTGACTTAGAGTTCGAAGCCAAATTCCACCGACACTACCACCCAACGAACAATCCAAATGTTAATGAAGAGCTTCCTCAGCCTGCTGGCATCACTATTTACAACCATTCTGGTAAGGTGCTTGGAGCACATGCAGTACTTATACAAAGAGTAAGCCTCGACCCCAATGGCTGTATTCGCGTTTATTTTTATAATCCAAATAACGACAGCCTTCAAGTATGGGGAAAATCCATTAAAACAAGTGTTTTTGAAAATGGTGAGCTAGAAGGCGAGTCGTCCCTTCCTTTTGATGATTTTCTATATTTCTTATATGCGTTTCACTTCCCAAAGCAAGAGGGATGAACTCTCACATCATCGTAAGGTACACTTTCTTAAACGTCAAGGATTTTCGAATCCTTAATATGGATTTTACACACCCTAGATTACTTCAGTTGAAGTGATCTAAGGTTTGATAAAAGGGGTCGGTTATTACTAATTTCATAACATACTTTTTAGGAACAAAGGATAGATGTAACAAACGCCCTCATACTTTACACAAAAGCAGCCCAAGAAATCACACGGATTCCTTATGTTGGACAGATTGCTGTTAAAAAAATTATGTATTATATTGAAATTGGAAAACAAGAAGGGAAGCTCATGACAGGTGGAGAAGGCGATGATTCTAAAGGTTACTTTATTCAACCCACGATTTTTGCTGATTTAGATGAAAAGAGCCGACTCATGCAAGAAGAAATTTTCGGACCAGTAGTTACATTCTGTAAAGCACGTGATTTTGACCATATGATGGAAATTGTCAACAACACTGATTACGGTCTAACTGGTGCTCTTATTTCCAATAATCGTAGACATATCGAACGTGCCCGCGAAGAGTTCTATGTTGGAAATTTTTATATTAACCGTGTTTGCACAGGTGCAATTGTTGATTACCAGCCATTTGGTGGATTTAATATGTTAGGAACAGATTCCAAAGCAGGCGGCCCTGATTATTTACTTCTCCATATGCAAGCGAAATCAACATCTGAAATGCTATAGGATTCCAAGCTTAAATAATAATATCCATCCATCGCATCAGAAATACAGGTCGTTGGGATATTTTGAAATTCTTTTATTAGGTTGTCCATACAACATTCTCTTTTTTAATAATCGCTTCATTAATATACTTCGGTCAAATATGTATGTTTCCAAATATAGCTCATTAACCTATGCGCTTGTCCTAATATTAAACAATAAAGACATTTCCGAATTTTATTGTAACAAAATATTTTTATGGTAAATTCTTTTTTACATTTTCAGAGAAAAAAAGAGAAAGTTGGTAATGAATTTATGCTTAACAAGGTATCAGATGGCGGTACTTTCGTCGCAGTACAATTACAATAAAGAACGTAGGCGACAATGATATGACAAGTACTATATTTATTAGTTTTACAAATTGGTAATCTTTAACAGGGAATTACCGTTTTTTGCCGAAAAGTAAAACTAAAGGGGATGAAAGTATTGTTAAATGTAAGCAAAATCAAAGGAGATAACAATTGCTTTAGATGTGGAATTCTATTAAAGTGGTGTGGTGATATTTCCAATAGTAAACCAGTTGGGGTAGTAGAAACACCTGAAATAGAATATACGGGAGATCTTGTATTCTGTGATAAAAATCAAGTTGAAGTAACTGTAAAATGTCCTAGATGTAACAACAAGAATAAATTTATTAAATCGATTTAAGCATCCATTGGGGTGCTTTTTCGTTGTGTGCCAGGCATGGCAACTATCTAGGTGGTGAAAATCCACTGTGGAGGTACGCATCGACCAACCACTAAGGAAGCGCAAGGTACTTATCATGAGATAAGGGCTGGAGGAAGCGTGGAATAAAATCTTGGCTCGACGAACAGAAATCTGATACAAAGGCTTTACAAAGGGATGAGACTCCAACACAAGTCAAAGTCCAAAAGATGTGCGTAACTTTGTAAGTAGTACAGTCGAAAAAGGTTAGTCGCAAGAAGTCAGCAAAAGCCATAGAAAAAGAACAAAATAGACAACAAGAAAAAATAAAAGGGGTGGAATATGGTGCTTAAATTTCACCTTCTATCTTATTTCCCCTTTTTCTCCAGAAGGTCCCACTTATTTACCCAATCTTTCATAGCATTAAAAATTGGAAGAAGAGTTTGTCCCTTTTCTGTAAGGGAATATTCTACATGCGGCGGAATTTCAGAATAAATCCTTCTTCTTATAATTCCTTCTTTTTCTAACTCTTTTAATCGAATGGAAAGGGTTTTTGGACTGTTTACATTTATTGATCTTTGTAATTCTCCAAATCTTTTAGGACCCAAGAAAAGATCTCTAAGAATAATAAATTTCCATTTCCCTCCTATTACATCCATTGCTATTTCAATAGAACAAGCACAGTGATCATCTTTAGTATAATCAGACATTATAATCTCCCCTCACTATAGTTTAAGAAAGTATATGTAAAAAATATCAGTACTTTAATAATAAAAGTACTTTGTTTATTATAACATTGTGTTCCATTTTTTTACATGATTGAGATTTGGAAATATATTTTCTTAATTTAAAGTAGGGCGGTGATAATTATGTAAATTTGTCTATAAATATATAATATTCTAATTAGTGGTTTTTTGAATTGTCAATACTAAATTATGAGAGGACTGATTTGAGATGTCAAAATCACAGATTAATATAAATACAAACACAGCTACTAAACAACAATTAGAACTTTCATCAGATATTTGGATATTAATTGCGTTAGCATTGGGTTTTTTTATGGCAACATTGGATGTAACAGTAGTAACTGTTGCAGTAGCAGATATTCAGAATAAATTAAATATGGGGATTTCAGGGGCAACCTGGGTAGTCGATGGCTATATTTTATCATTCGCTTCTTTGTTACTTGCTGGAGGATCATTAGCTAATCGATACGGTGCCAAAAATGTGTATTTAATTGGATTAGTCTTTTTCGTACTTGCATCAATATTTTGTGCTCTAGCGCCGAATGGAAATACTCTTATAACAGCACGAATTATTCAAGGAATTGGAGCAGCGTTGTTTATGCCAAGTTCGCTGAGCTTATTAGCATTCTCTTTTTCAGATCCTGTAAAACGAGCTAAGATTTTTGGAATATGGCAATCAATTGTATCCGTTGCTGCGGGCTTAGGACCCTTTATTGGTGGTGCATTGGTTAATACATTGGGTTGGCAAAGTATCTTTTTAATAAACATACCAATTGGTATTGTCGGGATTGTGCTCGCATATTTCATCGTTGAGCAACCACCTCGTGTACAAATTAAGCTCAGTGTTATTAGTAATATTTTAGGCATTACCACTTTAGCGCTGCTATCATATGCTCTTATTCAAGGACCAACCCTAGGATGGGTTTCACCTCGGATTATAGGAATAGTTATTCTAATGTTTGCATCTGGAATTTTATTCATAATAAGAGAAAATAAATCTAAAAATCCTATTATTCCAAAAAAATTATTTAAAAATAAAAGTTTTTCAGCTGGAAATACGGTTGGGTTTTTTATAAATTTCTCCATGTTTGGCGGTATTTTCATGTTTGGTTTATTTCTTCAAAAGGCACGTGGAGCTAGTCCATTTTTAGCGGGTTTGGAGTTATTACCAATGATGGTTGTTTTTGTAATCGGAAATTTACTATTTGCTAGATTGACAACTAAATTAGGGGTTAAAACTCCTTTACTACTATCTTTACTATTAGCCGCAATAGGGTCATTCATATTGACCGCAATTTCTCCTACAATGCCTTATTGGATTATTGCGGTTATTTACGCAATAGTTAATGGCGGAATCGGTGTAGCAGTTCCAGCTATGACTGCAGCTGTTATGCAAGATGCTGGTTCTAATGCAAATATTGCTGGAGCAACCTTAAATGCAAATAGACAAATTGGTGCTTTAGTAGGTATAGCGGTAATGGGAGCTGTACTTGACGAATCCCAAAATTGGAGTAATGGGGCAAGTAATACATTTTTAGTTATGTCTATCGCTTACCTTTTAGCGACAATATTAGTTTGGAAATTTGTACGAACTAAAACTGAATAGGTTTATTAATAGACAGTGATTAATAAAGGGAGTGTAGATAAACGTTTCTCATACAATAGTATTATTTCGAAATTTCGAAGGTGGTGATGTGTTTTGTTGAAGTTAGGATTAAAATGTTCATACCATCCTGAACAATTGTATGACCGATTACAATATAAGCCAGATATTATTGAACTTCATTTAAATGAGGACGATTTGTTTGGTGACAAAAGAAAACAATTAGAAAATACCATCACAATGCTTTCTAGCCTAGGATGTGACGTATATTTACATCACCCTTCAAAGCACAATGGAAGATATTTAGACATTATCCACGAACAGAAAGAAGACTATCTCTTTTATCATTTATCTACAAGGATTCTTGCTGATATTTGTTTATCACATTCTATTAAATGTGTCATTCACCCCCACTATATACTCACGGTCACATCTAAAATTAATAAGGAAAATAAAGATAAAATGGTAAATGAAATCAAACAGATTTTGTCATACGGCAAAGAAGTTTTTTTATGGGAAAATTCCATTAATGGTCTTTTTACTGCTGAAAATCCGAATTGGTTCGAGGATTTTGTTAGACCATTAAATTTGCCAGTGGCTTACGATATTAGCCACGCTTTTATCTCCTTCAGGGGTAATAACAAGTTATTGTTAGAGCAGATACAAAAAATGGATTCATATATTCAATATTTCCACGTTGTAGATAGCGAAGGTCGGAAACATGATGGATTACAACTAGGAACTGGCAGAATTAATTGGAAACCCATTCTACCATTTTTAGCGAGCAGACCGTATATATATGAAATTACGCTTAAAGATATAACTGATGCAGAAGAAATGTATAAAAGTCATCTTTATTTAGTTCAGTTATCAAAATAATAATTAATACCTCGGAGTATATTTAAATTCATTGGCTAAACTGTTTCCGTCATTGATAGAACCACAAATATGGTGATTGCTACTCTCCCAGTTGGGAAAGAACCGATAGGAGTTGGAGAATTTTTTTATTTGGAACTCACTAATAAAGCAACTGCTACCCATTGTATTTCAATAGGAGTAACAATTTTCACATAGCTAGTTCTTTTAGTAATACAAAAATATGAAATAAGCCGTTTAAAACGGCCTTTTTTGTTACTGTAAAAAGCAGTTAGATAATATGATGAAAAATATGTGCTACCACCATAATTATCCCCAATAAGCATATCACCCCCACCAGGTTTTTAAGTATTCTTAATTAACGGCATGATCCCACAGAAAATAGCAGGTCTTACTTGAGAATCCACTTTACGAATAACTTTCATTATTTTTTTGATTCCTTTATGTGTATTCTGTACATTTCCCAAATGGTAATTTTAACAATCTGGAGCAATGATGGGAACCGAAGACATACCACTGGCAGCATCTATTTTCTCTTTATTTGGTGATTTAGCTAAGTATTCACTCTCATATTCTTAATATTTGCCATTTTCCTTCATTCACAAGTGTAATGTTAATGATTGATCTAATCTTAAAAAGTGCTCTACTATAGAAAATGTTTGTCATCTAAGCAAAGGGTGCATTACTGGTAGAGCCGGCTGCTGTTCAAAAGATGGTTTTTTACTCAACTAAGGTCATTGGTTTATAAGATGGAAGAGGTAAAGCAGCTTCCATTTATATTGACAGCTTTTTCTCTATCGCCCTCACCCTTGTCCCTTTCATACATACTCTGTAGAAACAGACTTACAAGAGAAGGGCAGGTGATTAATTGGATTTTCGACTTTTACACTGCAAAAGCAGAAGACAAAAAAGAAAGCTTTTTAAGTTTACAAAGAAAGTATATAGAGGAATTACTGCTTACAAATCAGGCTTTTCACAAATATTAAAAATGATGTTGAAAAAACGTGGGAGTTTTTGTGAAAATTGTTTATTGATTGACCCGGTTGTTGTTGAACAGAAGGGGGAAATTGTTGCAGCCTGTATTTATATAGTGGCAAAAAACTATCCGGCTGTTTGTCAGATTGGATTTTTTGAAGCTATTGAAGGTGTCCAGGATGCAGTAGATTTGCTGGTTGAGGAAGCTTATAAAATTAGCCGTGAACGAGGAATAAAGAAAATTATTATTGGTGTGAATGGACATATGAGTTACGGAATTGGAATTCTTGCCAATTCATATAATAATCCCCCTGTATTTGGGGGCACATATAATCCCCCCTATTACCTGAGCTATTTCACTAAATATGCCACCGAAGAATTTTTGCTAAATTGCTATCAAGGAAAAATCAAAGATTCGGAGATACAATTGGTTAAATACCAAAGAATCATCCAACGTGTCAATAGAAACTTCTCGTTTAGAACCTCAGATTTTACCCAGTTAAAAAACGAAATAAAAATTTATTCAGCAATTAGTAGCAAGTGCTTTATGGATCATCCCCTATACTTTCCTACCACTTTTGAAGAAGATTACGAGTTATTCAAAAGTCTTTCCTTATTCATCAATGGTGAATGCCTAATAATCGCCGAAAAGGAAGGTGTTCCGATTGGCTATATTTTGTGGTATCCAGACATAAATGAATTAGTGCCCAACGGGGGAACTTTAGGAGTCGCCACTTATATTAAAAATAAACTGTTTCCTCACCGCATTAAACGGATCATCATCGCTGAAATTGCGGTCTTGCCGGAATACCAGGGGGGCGGTGTTATTCTAGCCTTATTCCATAAGGCTATCCAATATGTGAAAAATAAATATACGGACTATGAATCCGGGTGGATTTTTAGTTCTAATTTTAAATCCGATCACTTAGCAACAACATTTACTAAAGAACTGTGCAGGCAGCATAAAGTATTGGAACTGATAGTTTAACGTATTTATTATAACGGAATAAAAAACAAGCCTAAATGAAAGTTATCCCCTTTTGTGTAGGGCATTAAAAATTCACTATATCTTTAGAAAGATATCTCTGTTTTTGGACAGGGGTTATTTTTTAAAATTAAAACAAACCTTTGATTTATAAAAATGTTCCCCCATATAATATCTATATTTGGGTTTAACGAATGAAGAGTCAATATGCGATGTTGTCCCCTTTGCTTCAAAAAGAATCAAGGAGAAAATTTGAGCAAACTCACTAGGTGACAGGTCAGTCAAGCCCTTGGGTTAATAACTTTCGTCTTACCAAAGCAGAAAAACTTAGCGAATCCATTTAGAGAGTATTGGTTAATTTTATCAATAACAACGAAATATAATCAATGGGAAGCATTTACCCCAGCCGAGACAGTTTTAAAATAGAACATTACAGTTTCTCCTTTTTGATAAAAAATCAAATAAAGGTTAAAGTTTGTGAATAAATCTACTTAAACTAACGGGGGCTGTTAGTAGAAGAACAATTAATTGGTACTAAGGCTGAGGTCACATCTTAGTTATTCCAGAATAGGGCGCCTTTCTTGAACATGAAGGCGTCTTCTTTATTGGGAGCAAGAGTTGAAGCGTCGGATACCATTGGCAGCCTATTGTTCATTATGACTATAGTCTCAGGTTACCTGAAGAAAAGATTGTTTATTTTTTTCATTTTCTAAAGTAAAATAGTTTATTATAGATTTCTGATATTCGAAAAATTCAATGTTATTGCCATTGCTTTTTAAAATACAAAAAATTTAGTGAAGGAAAACTTTATTATACAATATATGGGGAGAAATGATGAAATATAATGGAAGAATAACCGGGTTAGTAGTTATGATAGTAGTTATACAAGCACTCAGAGAGTATGGAGTTCTTTATTACAATTATCCCCCTTATGGATTTCCTTTTATTAGTTTGGGTTTAGCTCCTGTTTTTTGGTGGTTAGGAAAACAATATGATATGGTTAAATTTCTTTCAGAAAATGATCCTTTAACAAAAATCTACAATAGGAGATACATTTATCGTATATTTCCTAAAATTTCAGTTCTAATGGACAGAAAAAATGAGAAGTTAATATTATTTTTTGTCGATATAAACAATTTTAAAATAATAAATGATAAGGATGGACACGAGATCGGTGATGAAGTGCTTAAACATCTTTCAAATTTATTAGTAAAAATTACAAGGAAAAAAGATATTGTTGCTCGTCTTGCAGGAGATGAATTTATTATTATTACTCCTTTTATCGAAATAAATGGCATGGATAGAATAATTAACCACATAAATAACGAATTAAGAAAATTATCTGAAGAGCTAAATATAGATATCTCTGTTTCTATTGGAACATCTGTGTACCCAAACGATGCGAAAACATTAGATGGTTTATTGAGTATTGCTGATCAAAATATGTATAAACAAAAATCCTTAAAAGATGCCAACTATTAAAGAGGTAAGAAGATTGATTTTAACAGCTATAGGTCTTGGATCGTTTAAAGGATTTCACAAAAAACTCTCTTTATTCTAATTTTAAAAGGAGGTTTTTTATTCAACACTTTGGAATTATGGAAGGAAACTAAAGGTTGCTCTAGTAAAATTAACTTAGTTCTATTTTTGAAGTCTATTTTCATTTACCACTATTCAACAATGGGGCGCTTTCCTGTAATAAGGAGAGTGCTTTTTCCATTTTAGGGCCAGATTGTGGAGCAAGGGATTTGATACATTATGTTATAAAAAAGTTAAAAGGAGATTAGAATTCTCTAATCTCCTTTAACATCCATCATTTTTTCTGCAATTAGTTTAAAATCTTTTTCACTTATCTCAAAATGGCCAAATCGAAAAGGATAACCCCAACGCTTCTCATTTTTAATGAAAGAAAGGTGTGGGATTAATGGATGAATTGATATTTCTGTACAACTAATAAAATCTATATTTCTTCGGAAAGGGATGAAATCATTTCCCATATCAAACTGAAAAACATAATCATCGATAACTTTCCCCAAAGCAGTAAATTTTTGATACGGAGTACTTTCATTAAAACTTACTTTTGAAGAGTAATAAATGATCCAATCACCAGTATTCATCTTTTTTAAAGGAGCCTCTTTACCGTGACAAAGTTGAGCAAATCCACCATCGACACCCTTCATTACATGATCACGAGAAGCAACTCCAATCCAATACCTTGTATTTTTTTGCACTTGAGTTAACAACCACAATTATCAGAGATGTTGTCATCTATGGTTGATTTTGAAACAGGAAAGTTCATTTCCTGCCATGCTGCAATGCCTCCGGTCAACTCTTTAACTTTATAACCTTGTTCCAATAAAAACTTTGCTACTTTGGCAGCAGTATTGCACCATACATCCCAGCAATAAACAATAATTTCCTTTTCTTTTGGTATTTCATTTAAACGATTAGATAATTCTTGTTCAGGTATAACATTAGCATCTATAATTGTTAAATTTCTTAAATGAATTGGACCGTTTCTAACATCGATTAAGAAATATTTTTCCGAATCCATTTGCTTAGATTTCAGATAATCCATAGGACTTATTGTTCCTTGAAGACGTGCATTAAAATAATCAAGTGCGTTCATATTTTATAACCTCCTGTTTTTTATATAGCCAAACTTTAACAAGAAAATCTTTAAGCAATTGTCTTTCTTGCTGATTTAAAGGGGCTAAAACCTCTGATTCAATATTGGTTAAAAATTTCCAACGCGAATCCAATACATCTTTACCTTCTTCAGTAATTTTAAGGCTATAGGATCTTCTGTCATTAGGATTTTTTGTTCTCTCAACAAATGCTAAAGTTTCCAAATGATCAATATGACTCACCATAGTTGTCCGATCGATTTGTAGGTTTTCAGAAATATCTTTTTGTGATGAGTAAGGGTTTTCCTGAATAAATAAAAGTACACCATATTGTCTTGCGTTAATATTAAATGGAATAAGTCCTTCAGCAAACTTATTTTCCATTTCCTGCAGAACCTTTCCAAGCAAAAAACCATAAGATTGATTCCATTTATGCAATTGAATTTTCACCTCCTATGATAATCAGTTTGATATATAATCAGTATAACTGATTAATTATTGAAAAACAAGTGATTAAAATGTTTATAGTGTTTACCATAATTACATCGTGAACTGTATAAGAAATAGTGATAAGACAAAACTTAATTTTATAATCACGTACTTGAGTAAGTCTGCTAATAATTACTTTTTCAACAATAGGGCGCTTTCCTGTAATAAGGAAAGTGCATTTTCCATTTTAGGTCCATATGATTGAATAATGCATTTAAAGAAAATTGTTAAGGGTGAAGAGATTGTGAGATTTTCACTTAAACTGACGGACAGAATAGTTAAAAAGGTAAATAATATGACAAATGAACAAGTATTCAAGGACTTATAAAAGTTATAAAATATAATCAAATAATATGCTTAGAGCTACATATTTGTAGAATATTGTGCAATAAAGATTAGTTATAGCTTGGAGGTTTGGGGATGAAAAAATTATTAGAAGTAGATAAGTTTTTGAACGTTACAGGTATTCTTTTGATAATAGGGTTTGTTATTCGTTTAGGGGCTGATTATTATAAATATCAAAACACAATCAATTCTGCACCATTTTATGTTTTTATAATTGGTAGAAGTGTAGTATTTCTATTGCCAAGCGTAATTTGCTTTATTTCTGCTGTATATTTTAAAAAGCGAAAATACATAAAATAAGCATTTCCTTTATACAAAATTATGCCGTATTATTCTTATAATACGAAATATAACTCATTTATTTTCTTTAAAAACTTTTAAAGTTTAGAAGAGATTGTGAAATAATGTACTGAAAGTAACGCATATCTTTAGTGAAATTACTGAGGATAATTTTGCAGCTCTTTCGCATTTTCAATCTTCGACATTCGGGCGCGATTCTCCAGCAAGAATTGTGCTTTTTCTTTATGTTAAGGGGCATTTAATTGAATAAGATTTTCAAAATATTTAATGGATATTTATGTTAATATCAAAAAGATGATTATTGTTAAATTTTCTTAGAAGGAGGCTGATCATTTATAATGATAAAAAAAATCTATGAAACTCACTTGCAAGTAAAGGATTTAAAAGCTGCCATCAACTTTTATCAAGAAAAGTTAGGGCTCGAATTAGGACATACTACTGAAAAAAACGCCTTCTTTTGGATTGGAGAACCTGGCTATCAAATGTTAGGGTTATGGCTGGCGCCCGTTTCAAGTGAAATCGAAAAAAGGCATTTTGCATTTGAAGTAGAATTGGATTTCTTAGTTCATTCCATTCAATGGTTACAGAACCAAGAAATTGAGGTTATCGGAAGTCAGGGAAAAGGCAACGAGGAACCGATTGTTCAAGCATGGATGCCAGCTGCTAGTATTTATTTTTTAGATCCGGATGGGAATAAATTAGAATTCATTTCCATGCTGGATGATAAACCAAAGGAATTAGATTTTGTCCCTTATTTAAGCGAGTGGAATAAATTAGACAATTCTTAAAGGTTTTATAGATAGGCACCAATCTCAGTTAATATGATTGGATATAAATATTTTCAACTATCGAGGGTATCATTTAATAAGCACGAACGGATTATTGATCTTTAACATATAAAGTCTCGTAGGAAGGTGTAATTAAAGGTTGAAAAAATATAGCTACATAGATTCTTGCTAGTTAGAGACTATTAATAGAAAATATGGAGGATGAAGAGATAAATATTAATGAATTAAATTATTCAACAGTAAGAATTACTTCAAGATTGAAAAATGGTTTTAGTACCGGAACTGGGTTTATCATCAGATTTGCCGAACAGACAAGAGACGGACAATATGTCAACGTTCCATCAATTGTTACTAATAAACATGTTATTGATGGCACAGTCGATATTACTGTAAGATTCCATGCAGCTGATATAAATGGTAAGAAAACGAATTCACATTGTGAATTCGTAGTTCCTATTGATAATTTTTTTTATGCATCCTGATCCAAATGTGGATTTATGTGCAATGCCAATAGCTAATTTATATAAACTGGCAGAAAAGGATAGAATAAAGCCATATTATTATGGTATCAGACTTCAACAAATACCAAATGGTGATAATCTAAAGAACTTTCTTCCTGCTGAAGATATAATAGTTATAGGTTATCCGAATGGAATCTGGGACGAACTGAATAATTATCCGATTTTTAGAAAAGGAACTATAGCTACATCTCCTGCTATTGATTATAAAGGTGAGAAAGAATTCCTAATTGATTGTGCTATTTATCCGGGATCAAGTGGTTCACCTGTACTTTCTGTTAAACAACTATTACATAAGGAAACCTTTGAACTTATTACTTCTGTGGAACTAATAGGAATAGTGTATGCTACATATCTATATACAGCACAAGGTGGTTTGACTATAAAAAATATACCTGCAAATGTTAATACTCCTATTCCTAATCATTTAAGAATAGTCTTGAATAGCAGAAGGATTCATGAATTAAATAAGATAATTAATAATTATTTTGCAGATTCTGAAGATATACATTATGCAATCGGTACTAAAACCAAGGAGAATAGATAGTTAGAAGCGAGTATTTGCTCAATTAAAATAAAATCAAGCCCTAAGCAACACTTTTTATCTTCAACAATCGGGCGCTTACAATTAAGAGGAATTTGCAGATTAAACTTTATTATAAGATTATGATCCGATAGAATATGTTAAAGGAATAGTGTTTAAATAAATCCATTTATAAAATAAGTATCTCTGTGCTATTTTTTGCTCGTTTCTTTTTCTTTATGGTTAATTACTAGGAAACACCGCCTATTTTTGCCCCAAATTTGCCCCAATGGACTTTCAATAGACCTGTATTAGTGAAATGAATAGATCTATTTCATAATAAAAACCCTTTCATTAAAAGGGCTTTTATCTTTCTGTATTAATGACCCCGACTGGTCTCGAACCAGCGACCTCCACCCTGTCAAGATAAGAAACATATATTTTATGTTTCGGGAATATCGAACGGAAAGCTAGTCGTATCAAGGGTTTATAGAGTATTCTATATTTTTTCATGCAAATCCTGTAACGTAGAATAATGAAAATTCTTGACCAGAATCTTGACCAGTTTTTAATCAATTTCTTATAAATTTAAAGGAGGATTGTGCTACGATGAGATGAACCGTATCATAAGTAAATGAGGTTTTGAAAAGGTTATTGAGAGTATTCCTCTAATAACCTTTTCTTTTCTAAATCTGAATCCCTATTAATTTACAATAGTATAAGAGATGTATTACCTATATATTTCGAAACTGAATTTGAGGTATAAGCTTTTGGTACCTTCTAACTCTCAAATAAAATTATTTATCTAACCTGTTCTTTGGCGTTTTATCTTTTTATTAAGAGAAAAACAAACATAAAGACCAGTTTAATAATAAATCTTATTTTGTTACTTCCGTTAATTTATCTTCATCTCTATGTATAAAGAATCCTTAAAGATTAAGCTTTTTTTCCAGTTCAACCCTTTCCTTCATTATGTCATCAATGGATTTTTTCAGTTTATCAATTTCAGGAGCCCCTTTTAAACCAATCAGTCGTTCTCCAAATTCTGCTAGTGACTTATATTCATTCACAATAGGAGTTCTTCTTCCAACGTACTTTCTATATGAAGGGGCTAAAATACATTGTCCATTACTTGTTGAAAGAAGAACTCCTTTTAAACCAACATTAGTTAAATTTGTTTGTTTAACATCCATAATATCTTCTAAGAGAAATTTCAAAACCTGTTCAGGATAATCACCTTCAATACTTAATTTAGTCCACACGTTACTAAAACCTTTATCATAAAGAATAACTTTTTTGTTAGTTAAATAAAGAGTTCCCGCGGCTCTAACATTCCATATATTATCAGGCTCACCATCTGACATTTCGCTAATAGAACTTAACCTAACATTACCAATATCCGTAGAGGTTTTTAAATACATCTGGTCTCTATAATTAGGAGTATATCCATACCAAGCTACATCCTCTTGCTGAAACAAACATATTTCGTCAGGCTCCAAATAATGATTAAAGTTACCCAAATTTATAGCTTCATTGTATTCTTGAGGTTTTACACCTTTACCTAAGTTTTTAGTTAAGTTGTCTTCTTTAAGATTTTGACCTTTATCTAATTTTGTGGCTAACTCATCTTCATTGTTCTTTTTATCCATATTTTGGTTATACTTTTGCCAGTAATACATTGCTACAGCCCCTGCTATAAACCAAAAAATCCACATACAATACCCTCCTTATTTTTTCCATTAAACGCTTGTTCTTATTTTAAACCAGACGGAAAGAAAATACAAAAAATCAAATATGTTTATATCGATATAAGGGGTGTCTTCTATTGGAGTTAGTATAGTATTGTTGATTTATATTATTGCGGCGATCATTTTGCCAACCGACAAGCAGTTAAAGAATTGAGGGTATTAAACAATCTGGCGCGATTGTGGAGCAACACCATTATGAAGTTATCAACCTTTTTTATAAAAACGAAACTTAGAGCTACTGAAAAGAATCTTGATCAATCTTTTTTTCAAAGCAACACTAAGTACAATTAAACTATTGAAACAACCTTGGTACCAATGGGTGTCAGGGTTGTTTTTTGATTAAATAAGTTAAAGATTAGTAAATGTGGTCAAAGTAGTTTATAAAAAGAAAAAAGCAGTTTCTAATTTTCAAGAAACCGTCTAATATTATGCAGGATATATATTAAGTAAAAGAAACCCACTTACATTTTAAGTAGTGGGTTTTTACTGTTATAATTTGGATAAGGGGTGATGTATAGTGAAGTTAGTTACTAATAATCTTGAAAAACATCTATTTGAAGAATTGAATAAAAGTAGAGAATCAATAATGATTATTAGTCCATTTATTAGTATGTATACAGCTGAAAGACTTCTAAATAAACTGCGGAATGACAATGTAGAATGCATTTTAATAACCCGGTTTGACAGAAACTTATTTATTAATGGGAATAGTAGTATTGAGGCGTTAAAGCTTTTAAAAAGACAAGGAGTAAAAATTATCGCCCTCAAAAACTTGCATTCTAAAGTTTACATTTTAGATGAAAATGTTTGTATTACTGGTTCCGCTAATTTTACTAAGAAAGGATTAAAAGAAAATAAAGAATTGTTAATGTTTCTTTATAAACAACATGAAATTATTCCTATTTTAAGTTATGCAAAACAACTACTTGAAGATATTTTAATGTCTGGTCATTGGTATGTTAACGAAGATATGATTAATATCGAAATAGAAATGAAGAATCACTTAAAATCATCTATAAAGCAAGATGCTCGAATGAACTATTCGTGGGGGGCAGAGCTACTGAATAATAATTCATTGGATGAAGAAGCAATTGTTCTTTCTGTTTCAATTGGCGGTACATACGATATTGTTGAGACATTAGAGATTGATATATCTGATTGGAAAAGGGTAATTGAAGAACGAGATTTTTCAGAGGCTGTTAAAAACCGTTTAGTAAGTTATATTATTGAACGCAAAAACGGATTTAACTATGAAAAGTCTGTGCCTTATAAATTCTATATTTTAAATGAAAGATATGAGCTTCATAATTGTCCAAGACCACCAAAAAATAATACAGGAGGCTGGTATTATAGCGTAGGTGATTTATTAAGTGCAGAAGATATCGTCTATACAATTAAAGTATAATAACTTTCTATATTATTGTAAAAAATAGAAAATTCACATAGCTACATCATGAAGAACCATCCCATAAATGAAAATTAATTGTGTAAAAAGAATAATGAAAGATAAGGGAGAAACAATGATTGCTGAAATTAAAGGTAAACTTAGTCAAACAGGATCGAACTTGACCAATAGATTAGAAGACAATTTGACTGGAAACTTTTTTGGTGCTTTAAGGTATATTCCGTTTAATTTAGCTTTAAGAAATATTTTTCTGAACGGTATATTTCCTCATAATATTCGCAAATACATTGAGGAGATCGATATCGATTTCTGGGCTGATCAAATCACATTTTGGCCATATCATAGTGAAGGTGAAATAGATGCTTTAATAGATTTTGATCGTGTGACAATTGGCATCGAGGTAAAGTATTTGCATGGACTTTCCTCGGATGATGACATCGGTTTATCAGATGAAGCTAGCGAGCAAATGTTAGCAGAGGAAGCTTTAAAAAGCTGCAATCAGCTAGCAAGAGAGTCCAGAATTGTATCGCAAAAGGGTGCTGGTAAAACAAAAATACTTCTGTTTATTGCATACAATCAATCATGTATAGAAGTATATGAAAATATAGTTAAACGTTCGCTACCGATTATTGAACCTGATGTCTTATTTGGATATATTTCATGGCAAACGATTTTAGAGGAATTGAATAAAATGAAACTGGAAAATCCATTTCATCAAATAATCATCAATGATTTAATTTTATTGTTAGCTAAAAAAGGGTTTGAAAGCTTTAAAGATATGAATGTAACTATTGATGAAGACATTGCACCGGATGGATTTTATAAATTCAATTCAACTAAGTCTTCAATGGTAAACTTTGATGTTACTAATACGATTAATGGAGGGCTCTACTATGAATTCATCTGAAAATATTCGAAATGCCTTTATGGTGGTGCACAAAACTTATGAAAATATTCAAAAGCTAATGGATCATTGTAAAACGATTGTTTCTGAAAAAAGTAATTATATTAGTGTCGTTGATAAGTTTTTAAGATATAAGTCTGATAACGATTACACAGGATGGTATATTAAAGATTTTATTTTGTTGTTCCAGCAAAGATCTGACAATGAATTAGAAAACGAATGGCGAGATGGACCAATTTACGTCATGGAGATGGAATTGTACAATGATGAATCCAAACAGCAACCCACCGTGTACTTATCGAAATTCGAGTACGCTAATATTGGCTCCTGGAGCAAGGGTTGTTCACCGGCGAATCATTGGCGATTTTATAATCCTTTAAGAAATCAGGAAGTAATGAACATTCAAACAGGCAAAGAGACAACTATTGCTACGCCAAAAACAAAAGAATTAGGTGAAAAATATTATTGGGGATTAAAAAAAGTAAGTTATATAGATTTTCCACTGACAGACGTAAATGCGGACAATGTTGAAGAGAAAATATTTGGTAGCTTTGATATACTCTAAGGTCTATCTAAATGAAGAGGGCTTACAATATTGATTATAATATTTGATAAGAGTTAGGCTGATATTGTAAGAAATTATATTATCAATAAAAGAATTGAGAGGTTATTGAAATATGTTGTATGTAAGTGTCTCAGAGTATCCATCAATAAGAAGTTGGTGAAACTAAAGTTTTTGCCATGCCCAATATACCAAGGGGAAATAGGGGATTACAAGAATCATTAAAATATATTTTGGTAGCTTTAAAAAGTAATACTCCTAGTAATACTTTAGTTAACATTCCAGGTAGTAATAGTGAAAAATATTTAGAAGATCTGTATATAATACTACCATCAGGTATCGAAAGTAAGTTAATAACAGGATGGGAAATTTCTCAGGAGGCGGGATATGGTGGAGAAAAAATATAATGAGTTTATGGATGAATTGTCTTCAGATGAGTTATATGAAGGGCTTTTAGGTTATGGATTGTTTAGTGAGAAATTACCACCATTTTTAACATCCAAAAAATTTTTTGAATATTGTCAAACCCAAAATCCAGCATTTAGCAACACTAAGAAGGAACAGTCGTATATTTATTATGAAAATATGAGAAATATAAATATACCACGTCCTTTAGGGATACCTAATCCAATGTCATATCAACGGCTTTGCTTATATTTAAGCGATTATTGGGGTACAATATTAGATCATTTTAAAAATAAAACCCAGGGTGAAGACTATAAAACAAGTCGGATTCATATAAGGAAAATGAAAAATAACCCTAAGATTTTTGAGATGAATTATAGTGATTTTAAGAATGATGGTACCCCAGAACCTAATTTATTAATTGGAAGCAAGTATTTAGTAAATGCTGATATTTCAACTTGTTTTCCGAGTATATATACACATTCAATTTCGTGGGCTCTAGTTGGTAAAGAAACAGCAAAGGCAAATAAGACCAATCATCAAGAATGGTATAATATTTTAGACTTTCACGTTCGAAATACAAAAAATGGTGAAACAAATGGATTATTGATTGGTCCACATACTTCGAATCTATTATCAGAAATAATATTGACTTCTATTGACTATGAACTACGTAATAAGAATTGGAAATATATAAGAAATATTGATGATTACACTTGCTATGTTACGAGTTATGAAGAAGGTCAGAAGTTTTTATTAGAGCTATCGGAACAACTTCGTGCATATAATTTAATACTAAATCACAAGAAAACAAAAATAACACCATTGCCACTGGCTTCTGTTGAACACTGGGTAAGAAAGTTAAATACTTATGCGAAATTTAATGAAAATGACCTTATGAATTTTAAGGAAGTTCAGGCTTATTTAGACTTATCAATACAATTAATGCATGAAAATAATAACAATTCAGCTATTTTAAATTTTGTGATAAAAGTTTTATCGAAGAAAAAATTGACGGACAATGCTATTGACTATTGTGTAAAAACAATCTTTCATCTTTCAATCATATACCCTTATTTAATTCCGTTATTAGAAAGAAATGTATTTAATGTATTTGAAGTGGAAAAAGAGAATATTAGTGAATATTCTAAGTTAATTTACAAAGAAGGTATGGAGAGTAATAATTTTGAAGTAGTTTCTTATGCTATATATTATTCACTTAAGTATGACTTTATCATTGATACAATCGACTTTGGAAAAATAAGAAAAAGTAGTCATTGTATTTTATTATTACTAGCTTTTTTGTATTGTGATCATCATAAAATATCATCAGAAGTGAAAGAATTTAAGAAATTAGCAAGAGAATTACTTAAAGATGAAGATGATTTTAATCAAAATTGGTTATTTGTGTATGAAGTCTTACCTAAATCCCTATTAAAAGGTGATTGGAAAAGTCTCAAAGAAAATAGTGTGACATTTGTAAATGAATTTAAAGGAAAAATGTATCAATAATTATCAAAAATCAGAAAACATTAAAAATATTGTACCTCCCAGACTTCATATTGCAGTACCTACGATAGAATCACTTAGACATACTGACTGTTGTTGAGTCCCGTTGGTTAACGTAGCCCAAACGCCCTAATATTGGACGTTGGGATACGTCACTCACGAAAATATTGGGAGATATTCTGCGGCAGGTTGAACATATTCGATAAGGGTGATGTTACAAATAGTGTGACGGTACGTTGAATAATATGAAAAGTGCTTTTTATTTAACGTTACGACATTTAAGGCATAAAAAAACCCCCTGCTGCAAACTAGACAAGGGAAGATAGTTTTGCTTCGTCAGTAGTCTCTTCTTTGCTCTGATCAGCGTACTTTTCGATATTCCCGTTAAGTCCTCTACCTGTCTGTACGAATGCGTTGCTAACAGCCGTAGGGCGTAGTCTATCTGTTTTTTGGCGAATTTATTTGGGCGACCTTCTCGAAAACCTTGGTGCTGCTTTGTAATTGCCTTGCCTTCCTGTGTTCGTTCAACGATCATATCGCGCTCAAATGGTAACGGACAGGGTAGTAGTACGGATTAACGTAGGTACAGGGGTATCCTAGTGCAAGAGCGGGTGGGGTAATATTAAAGCAATACGCCTGATGATAGACGAACATGGATACGAAACCTTGACGGATTATGTGCCATAGGATATTTCAGTACGTTAGGACAAATGAGTCTATTTGGTACGCCTCTTACGCTAGACTAGCTAGCCTGTTCGAAGAGTCAGTCTCGCTTAAAAATTTTTTGTGGAATTCGAAAACCTCAAGGGATATTATCAGAGATTAATTCACATTCGCAAACTGTGATGTATTTAATGTTTGAGCGCGGGGCGAACCTTCAGTCTTTGTCAGTTGGACATACGGTATGACATGCATACAAAGGAAATGCCCACGTTGATTGACGACGCAGGCTACATAAAACTCGTTATTAGAAATTGTGACTTTGCTTTGTACATTATTACTTAATGATAAAGGAAACTTTGAGAACATAAGGCAGATCTTTAGATTCGAATTCATAATACGTCTCCAGCTCTTCAGCGTTTCTAATTACGTGGGCATTTATCCTGTTTCCTCTGCCTACAACGGGTTTAATTCTAGGTTTTCCTATAATGAAAATTGGTTGGCATTCATTTTTACATAGGTAAATTGTTTCCCTTCCAACTTGAGAAACTACAGTGATTGAAAGGATTTGTTTTTCTTGGTACGATGCGCACTAGGTAAGGAACATGGTAACAAAAAGGCACTCGTACATGGGTGTATATTAAAGAACTTATAAAATATGTTGGGTTTATTTTGCTGAATTTTTTTGAGTGTTTGGATGTTAATAAGATTTTTATAAATAAGGTGGAAGTTGACTAAGTTCCTTGAATCTATTAATCTGTTGTTCAGTTTGGCTTTTTAATACCAATTGTGAAGTCTTTAAGATAAAGTGCTTAAGCTTTTTAAAAGCTCGATCAGAATATATATCGTTGTTATCACGAATTCTATTTAAAATTGCCATATTCCATCTCAAATAATTTGTGGGTATAAACAGAATGGAAATATCCCCCTATTTTGTTATGTACTCTGTATTTATAGTAGTTTCTAGTAAGGTATCACATTTACCTTTACATACGCAGTAAATGTCAACACATTCATCAAAGGTAAAATTATCGTTAGGCTTTTCGACAAAAACAATTATTCCAAGTCCTTTCATTTCTGGCTTTAATAAATCCTTTTGGCAAACGTCACAGTTTAGTGTTTCATATGCAGCAAATAAATTGGAAGGTAAAGAGTCTGAATTATTAATTGCTAAGAAAGTTTGGAGGAAGTACCGTTTAATTAATTGCATTTCTTGTTTTCCTTCCAAGAGTATACTTTCGATGCTTTCTTGATTAAATACATTAATCTGAAAACGATCTTCATAAGATCTAAGGCTTCTATTTAAACTAGAATTAGGCAACGTGGAATAAAATCCGATAAACCCCTGACAGTTATGCAAATTTAGCCTATCTGTTATATTGAGTTCATCGTCCACTGATACGGATCTCCCTGAATGTGCATAGAGTTTGCAACTAACTAACTAACTAACTAACTAACCATCTAATTTTGCTTTCAACCAAAATTCCTTTTCTACATTCAACTACAATTAGATCTTTGCCGTCATCTGCTCCATTACCTCTAGGGAATTTCTTAAAGTCTATTAATGGCATTATTAGAGCTCCTTTACTCAATCATTTTAATTCTACTTTATTATAATTTTATACGTATTATATCGAGATAGCTATAAGATAAATACTGAGTATTCGCGAAGGTATACTTTCGTACTATCCCAAGAACGCTGTTTTAAGTACCTTTAGAAAAATATAATATATAGCGAAATTGATAATAGAGGCAGGAAAATATCTCTTTTTGTCGAAAGTGATGTAGATAAAAAGGAGGGGATTTTGTTGACAGAGTTGAAGAGATTTAGGAAGAGGGTTTATTGTAGAATATGTAAACATAAAACAAACCATGGTATTGTAGTCCAACATTCTATCAGTGGGGATCATGAAGAAGCTGGTTTTAGTTGGTCAGAAGACTATATTATTGCTCAATGTCTGGGTTGCGAAACCCTTACATTCATTAAAGAATATGACGATTCAACCATGCATTTTTATGTACATGATGAAAACGAACAGATTGATTTTGAGGATATTCAAGTTTTCCCTCCTGAGCCATTGACTGATAAAGATAATCGTAATAAGTACAAGATGAAAAAATTTAAACACTTACCTGAATTATTAGCAGCATTATATGAACAAGTAGTAGCTAATTATGAATTAAAGTACTATTTACTTGCTGGAGCAGGATTAAGGATGATTATAGAAGGTATTTGTAACGACCTTTCTATAAAAAATGGTTATGTAACAGATGACAATACCGGTTTAATTGTACTCGACAAAGACAATAATCAAGTAAGAAGCGGAAATCTTAATGGGAAAATAAATGGTCTTGCGGAGCAAGGTGTCTTAACAGCAAGTCAAACAGTAATTTTACATATGATTCGAAAATTAGGTAATCAAACAGTCCATAAGTTGAATAATCCACCTGGTAAAATTATATTCTCTGGTTTGGAAATTGTTGAAAATACCCTTACAAATATATATGAATTAAAAAAGTTTGATTCAATAATAAAATACTTAAAAATGTAAAGCATCTTTCTGGGTGCTTTTATTTAAATTATAACTTATCATGAGCAAAAGAGAATTTGTAAGTTGGGAGAGATAATTGTCTATACTTTTCCAATCTGATTCCATGGGTACCCTAGTACAAAAAAAGACCCACATGTTATACATACTACGCCTAGAATTGCGTGGATATACGTACGTATGGATACTTGCGACCTTGCAATTTAAAGGAGTGCTAGATGATATGGGGGAATGTTCTTTTTAAGTTACTAGAACCCCCCTGCATCTATTTAGTTCTACTTCCTTCTATTCATTAGGGTTAGTACATTATGATTGTGTATAATTAATCCTAGTTGATTTTGAAATTTGCTATACGGATTTGGATACCAAAGTTGTTCCTCACAAAACTCACCAGGGCCGAGCCGTTGCTTTCGGAATGATTTTTACTTACAAATAGGTTTTCTATGATAAAGGCTAGATTATGAACATTTTCCAACGGCACTAAATCAACAAGTTGGTGTAGGTACTGACGATTGATAACTCTGACGCCGAATTGCTCACGTCTAATTACGCCATGTTTCTCCTCCAGCAAATTCAACGCTCTAGTGATATCACCACGCCGATATACATCAGCAAAACGAGTGTATATTTCTTCACTAGAAAACCATTCGTTCTCGTTCAACTTTTTTGTTATAAAATTCCAAATGTGTAAAGTTTTCTCGGCGGAACGTTTTGGATCAAGCTGACACTTCTTAACAATGAGATAATTTACATACACAAGAGTTCCTCCTAGTATATGTCATTAGATAAAAAATGAATTGAAACACGCTTGGAGTCCAGTAAGGATAACTCAAAGGCTCATGATGCACTATAGTAACACGACGTCTAACACAATATCTTTCGTTCCTTGTTCAGCTTTCCAATTACGGCATTCAGCGGAGAAAACTGGTCATGTTGATGAATCAGAGCTTGCTTCGATAGATGTGTATACCGCATTACCCTACGCAGATCAGAATGACCGAGCAACATCTACAAATATATCTCCACCTGCTTCTAGAAACATCGTAGCACCCGTGTGTGGGAAAAGGTGAGGGTGAACGTTTTTCGTAATTCCTGCTTCTTGTGCATACTTTTTCAATCGTTTGCGGAAATGATTACGATCCATCGGTTCGCCGTAGTTCGTCACAAAGACGTGATCCGTTTCAAATTCTTCGTTTTCTTTAATCAAATCTTTTAGTAGATTGGCAGTCGTATTTTTAATTGGAACCATACGTGATTTACGATTTTTGGCGACTGTGGCACGAACTGTAATTACCTTAGCTGAGAAGTCGATATCGTTAACTGTAAGCGACAATGCTTCGCTAATACGCAAGAATGTATCTAGTAGAAGATTCGTGATAACGTGTTCTCGAAAATCACTGTAGCTTCTTTTATCAGGCGCATTCAGCAGTTCTCGCAGTTCCTCTACCGTTAGTATGTCGATTTGCTCCTGTGGTTCATTTACGTCTTTCACTTGTTTCATCGGATTCTTGTCAATTAATCCATCCTCAACTAGAAAACGGAACATTACTCGTAATGTCTTTAATGGTAAAAGGGGAGAGACCAACCGATATACTATCACTTGGTTTATAAGCGTGGTCTTCAAACTGTACCTTTTCGTTTTTCATGAACACTACGTAGTTGTGGATCAAGTCGGTCGTAATAGTGTTCATGTTTCTACTGAGAGCTTTGTAGTCGAGAAAATACGTAAAGTAACGAAAGTTCTCCTTGTATTGATGTAAGGTACGTTCAGTTCGCCCTTCAGCAACTTAGCGTGGTAAAACTTCTCAAACAAGTCATCAATCGTTTGTGTCGTAGCTGTTCGTAATTCTTTTTTCACACGTTTCCCTTTACGTTTTGGAAAACGAGACAAGAGACGTATAACTACCTGCCTTAGCCGACCACCACCGTGTTTGTTGTATTTGTCAACATTGATTTGACACGGTTTTCGTAGATTGTAATGTCCCCGACTGGTCTCGAACCAGCGACCTCCACCCTGTCAAGGTCATTTGGACATTACCTGAAGTTATTTAGGGTCTACTTTAATAAGGTTTTCATAGCCTTAGAATCACCGGTATAAACGAACTTTTCCTATGTTGTGTGACCAAAGTGTGACCAAAATTGTGTGAGATGCATGCAGTGTTTACTTAATCAAAACATTTTAAATAGTATTCATTTAACTTGAAGTTACCTATACAGATTAAATACATAGAATACTTTTTCAAGATAGAATGTGAACAGGCTATTTTTATTATGTAAAATGGTCTGTTCGTATTATTTAAGAAGTCTTTTGTTTTGTAATAGTTCTAAAAAGACGAGAAAATATAAGGAATTTTAAGACTGTTTTAAATAGAGAGGTAAAGTTAGTGTAGAATCATAATAGACAGTGAATAATCGATTTTAACGTAGTGTGCATATTATAGGTAATTCTAGTAAAATTTTAAGTATTAAGAGAAGTTTGAAATGACTCTGGGACTACAGAATTATTTACTGTTCTAATTGTTCCGTTTTTACTAACTTTGAGGAATAAAAAAATATAAAGATAAGGTGCTAAATTATGTATAATCTTGATAAGTATCCAGATGTTTTAAATGTAACTGATATTCAAAATATATTGGGAATTGGTCGTAGACAGGCCTATGAGTTGGTAAACTCGAGTGTCTTTCATGTTGTTAGAATTGGAAAAAGGATTAAAATTGCTAAGAAAATTTTTGTTGGATGGTTAGAAGGTCAAGTTTGATTTTCCTACAAAAAAGTTCGTAAAATAAGTAGGCTACCACTTACTGTTAAAGTAAGTGGTTTTTGTATTGCAATAAATTTTTATAAGAAGTTTCCGAAAAGATTTATAGTCCTTGGATTTTATGGTTTTTTTATATTTTTCATTTAACATCCTAAAAGATTAAAATTTATATAAAAAATTTTGCAAGGTAGTTGCCTTCTTTGTATCCTTCGGATAGTAACGTTGTGTGCCACACCCCTTTAAAATGAGTGTTCTTTAAGGATAGATGTTCCTGTAACTGAAAAGATAATTAAAACAAGGGAATCTTAATTAGATTGTCTTGTTTTAAACATGGAATAATTTTGTATAGTTTTGATAGATAAGCCTTTCCTCTGTAATGTTGATTTCTTTATTGTTAAGAACTAAAAGTACTTGATGAACCATTCCTTGGCTATCTTAAGTTCAGTGCCCAAACCTCTCTAATAAAAATGGAGATAGATAAAAAAATAAGAGAAGCATGCTTATTAGCTTTAAACTACACTTCGCTGACTGTCGTGAAATTATTATTTGACTGTTGAGTAATGGAATTTGTATTATTAAAATGATTATTTTTCCTTTGTGGCTAATCTTCCATCTAGAGACGATCAGTTGGATTATTTGGATCTAATATATATATCATGTTCATTTACTTTTAATGGCTTGGTATCCTTGGAATAGTAGCATTAGCTCGTTGATTTTCAGCAGTTGATAACAGGTCTTGGTATAGAAATGGTCAAGAATGGCTACAAGGTAAAGTTTGTCACCGCAGCTGAATTAGTTGAGGAACTCTTGATGGCCATTGAGGAACATAAGCTAGGTATGTTTGAGAAGAGGTGGCTCAAAATTTGATTTGATCGTCATAGATGAATTAGGATATGTCCCATTTACTAAAATGGGTTCAGAACTCTTACTCCAATTTTTCTCCGGCAGATATGAACGGGCGAGTGTGGTGATCACAACCAATCTGGAATTTACGGAATGGACCTCTATTTTTGAAGAAGAAAAGATGACAGGCTCACTTTTGAAGGATCACTCTGGCTCAAATTCAATGTTGACAAATACACCTGTCTAAGGATTCAAGTATAATTCGTGGACAGAGGAAGTAGTATTCTAAATGAATGTAACCTTTAGTGTAAGTTGGGTACCGATGATGATGCTGTTCATATCTGAATCTCTTCAACTTGTTATTTGCTTTATAAGCATATGTAGTTTCGCCCACATATATCGTGACAAGCACCATTGGTCGTAACCACAATCGAAACTCCATCCGAACTGTCTGTAAGAAGTCGTTTCCACTTCTCTGAGCAATCCAGCCTGAAAACAGCAGTAAAGACCTTGCCAAATGATTGCTACGTTGATTTTTTGCATTGGCTTAACTCATCTGACCTCTTATTTAGCATGACTTAATGGCATTCCCACGGTTATTCTATTATTGTAGTTATTTAAATGTCGGATCCTACAAAACGACAGCGTTTTTACAGAGGGTGCGTCTTTGACCCTGTTGGGATTTAACTAATGTATAATTAATAAAACCATTTAAAGTTGAAAATACAAGTTTTTGTTTTTGTAAATTAATAGCATTGAACCTTTCAATCCTTGATAATATCGTATGAAAAAAATGATAAGATTATATCATACATAGAAGAGGATGTTGGATACCATATTGACGTATGAATAGAATGAAAGATGGTGAAGAAGAGTTGTGTTTAAACTTACTTGTAAAGTTAGTTTAGAAGGACCAAATGGAGAAAGAATTAGACTGAAAATAAGGAGGGGAAGCGGATTCTGGATTAATGAATGTTTTTACTATAACTATCGTTGGGATGAAAATTGTATCTCTTTAGATGTCGATTCCTTTGTGTATGATGGTGACTTGTCAGATTTAGATCATGTTTATCGACGTGCAATATCAAATTTTGAAAGGTCAAACAAATTATTAAGTTTTCTATTTGGTATTAAATTAATTATTGAATATCAAAATATTTATAGAAGGAACATAAAAAAAGTAAATAATATCCAGGAAACCCCTTTGATAAGTTCAGAAAATATAAATAGAATTCATTGCTTTATGGGAGCGTTAAACAACATAGTAAAATCAGAAAATAAAAATCAGAAAGAAAAAGAGATTAGTTTAAGAAAAAAATATTATGCAGCAATAGATTATTTTAACCGGAGCCTTGATGCATTAGACATAGAACTTTATGAGGATGCATTGCTTAACCAATATAGAGGGCTCGAAATACTAGGGAGAGAAGGCTATAAAGCTATTGAATCACAAATCATAACCAATTTTAAAAATATTTTTTCTGATTTTTTGAGAAAGACCGTTGATGAAGAATACGGTGAACACCATAGACAATTATTTGATGAGTTTAAACCTTTAATTTCAAAGAAATTAATGACTGATACAAGAAAGATTTTGAAAGAATTAAAAGAATTAAAAGGGTTTAATACAGAAGAATTAGCTAATGCAAAAAAAATATGTGACGTAAGAAATTCTTTGTCCCATGGAAACACTGAAGTAAATGAAATAGAATTCGATTTATTAGCTAGTGGTCAGTTGATTTTAAGAAAAATGATAGCGTTAATGTTGTTAAAAAAGAATTATTTTAAAGCGTATCCTTTTGCTGATATTAAATATTACAATGTAAATTGTGGTAATTAAAAGTAGGAATAATAACCAGCACCTCTTGTGTTGCCGCATACACTCTGTACACTTGGAGGATGGAAACAGAAGAACATGACATGTGTTATCTCATATGGGCAGCCTTTGCGGCTAAAATATGGAACGATTCCTTGCCTTTTAATAGCCTTACTAAAATCCGCACTTGTATTGCGTGCTAAGATCAGTATGCAAGATGAGACCTGGAGCTGGTTTTTGAACGGAAACGGCATTGTCAAATGCATGTAAAACGAGATCTGTGGTGATAAAGCGAGAGAAAGAATGACCTATGATTTTTTAGAATGCAAGTCTAAAACCGAGGCTAAATAAACACCAACCGTCTTTTAAAGTGTGGATATAGGTGATATCAGCGACCTATTTTTCGTTTAGTGTAGACGTCGTAAAAATAGGTTTTCACGTAACTAAACTGGTTCTTTATTGGATTGTGGACGGAACTCGATTGTAAGACAACTAGATGGTGCATTCAAAAAGTTAGTTATCATCTATAGTTTAATTTCAAGTATAATCTATTTTTTTAGAAAATATTTTATATCTTCATAGAAAATATTATCTGTTTTCATAGAAAGTATCTTATTTTAAATAATCTTCAAAGTATATTTATTTCAAACTTATAGTATAAAATTATTTGCATATTGAATGCTGGATTTTAAGAATGTTTTCTAATATATCTCTGTCTTTACACACTTGATAAGTACTAATTTAGGTGAACAGTACTACAAGTCAATATCTCATATTGACTAAAATCAGCTCACCAGTCATGTGGAGTGTGTGACGCAACTCATTTTAAAGGAAGACAACTAACCCTAGGCGTTGCTTTTTTATGCCTTTGGGGACTTTCTATGTAAGAATAATAAAACCATTTAAATTAAAAAATGCAACAGTTTATTATTTTAAATTAATGCAGAGGCCTTATTTTAAAGAGGAATTTATAATTTATTGTTTAATTGATAAGACTCTTTAATTTTACAGTACAATAATTTTGATATATTAGTATATATAAACATATTTAAAATGATAGCCTTAAATCAAAATCAAGGGAGGGCAGTAAAAATGGCAATTATTATTTAGTTTATTTACTCTATGCTTCAAAAGCTACAAAAGTCCATGTGAAAAAACAGTTAAACAAAAAAATAGATCTATGTTATTAAAGGTATTGTATTAGCATGTGTCTTTATGTAAGATTCTTAATCTATTATGAAATCTTTTATTAGGAGAAATGCCTAAGATTAATAAAAAAATGAGGTTAAAAATAGTTGAATTGGGAGGTTCTTTTCTAGTGCTTTTTATCATAGTAATGATTGTTATTTTATATTTTGCATTTGTTATTCTTCCAAAGTCACATCCAAAATCATTTTCAAAATCAAAGGAGGAAAATGGAAGATTAATAGGAGGTTTTGAAAGCATAAACAATGTTGCAAAAAATGAAGTAGATAACAGTTGGAAATCAGAAAATTATCCTGGGAAAACAACATTCATGCTTCGTAAGAATAATATTGAAGAAACAAATAAATTAATCAGTAATATGAAATTGTCAGATAAAATTAAAATAAAAAGGCATATACTTTCACTAACTGAAATTAATGTTTACGATAGCAATAATAGACTTTTAGGGTCAATACCGAAGGAAATCTCATCAGATATTGCTAAGAAAATGGATTGGGGAATTAAATATGATGCAAAAATTATTGGTGCTTTTGGAAAAAATGGTTTAGAAATATTAATCTGGCAGACTAACGAACAAAAAGGAAATCAAAATGAATTAAAAAAAGAAGGCAATGTAGAGAAAACTTCTGTAGCAAAGACAAAGGTAACTCCTAACCTAGACATAAGTAAACCATTCATTACTAGGATTGCAGGGGTTACATTTGAAGGGAGACAAAGCATTATTGCTGGTATGTCGCCTCAAGATAGAATTTATTTGAAGAGGGACTACAATAACACCTACGATCCGTATGCAATAGGTGTACACCTTGTTGAAGGGAGACAGATTGGTTGGATACCTGCAGAACTTGCCAAAAGCTTAGCTCCGTTAATGGATAGTGGAACAAAATACACCGTAAGGATTAAGCAGAAACTGGGTGGTAATGGCTATAGTTACGGAGTAGGAATTGAAGTTTCTAAAAAAGAAAAAAGTGACGCAATTCAAAGCAGTCGTACCATTTTAATAAATGAGAAAAAAGTCCCTGAAAGTGGAAGATTGGTACGTTCATCAATTAGTATAGGGGAAAATACCGTTTTAACAACTTTCAATAGTAATCTACTAAATATTCCTTATCAAATTAAAATGGATTCAAATAGGAGAAAAAACGAATATTTTGGTAACTATTGGGATTATACATTAGTAGAAATTAATACAGGATTTGGTAAAACAATTAGTCAAAAAGAAATAATAAATGCTATGGCACAATACGGTAATGATTACATGAAAATGGGAATTTCGCTTTTTGATAAAAAGGATTTTTATTCTAAAGATATAAACAATTTTCTAGAATTTACAACTGCAAATGTTGACTACTTTGTCAACTTAATGTTTGAAAATAATATCTTAAATCCTAAATATGATCAAATGATACAGGTTGCATCGGTGGAAATTATGACATTGATGGCTGAAGCTATTTCATTATTTATTGAAGAAAATTTAAAACAATCGTATATTAAAAAGAACGAGCAAACAGGCTTTAAAAAAGAGGAAAATAAACAAATGCATTTGGTGATTGAAAACCAATATCTTACCTATAATTTTGTTTTAAAAGAAGTAGAATATCAAATTCATTACAGCTCATATGTCGAAACAGTTCTTGTTTTAAAAAAATTCGGAAATTCCCTATTTGTTGAACAAACTGGGGAGCCGACTATTCTCGCAGAGGCAATGGGAACGCCTGGTGATCCTTTTAGATATACTATTCCTATAGATGATATTGAGAAAGTGATTGTTTTAGGTCCAGTCACAGCAACGTAAAAAATATTAATACTGTTCATTGCAGGGCTATTATTAGATAACACACACCAATACCCCATGTGTTGCCACATGCACACCTGTTATGTGAAGTGCGTTAGTTGATAAGCCCACGTTAAAATAAAAGCAGTTGGCAAAGTGAATCTAAAAAAGATTCTTACTCTGCCAACTGCTTTTCATGCTACATCCTCCTGTTCTAAAGATGTAGCAGTGTTCACCTTACCTTGATGGTAGTAGTCATTGAGAAGAATGTCAATTTTCTCATTTAAAAAAGATTGTGCAATGTCTTGAATTGTAATACTTGTGTCTTCATTAAAAAAGTGTCCAACTTTCATGTACTTATCCTCCTTAATTTATAAAGAGGTCTAGACCTATTAATTCTAAAAATCTGTAATATGTGATTTTCAATGATTTGTAGTGATCTCAGCTGATTTCTAATACTAATTATAAAAGGATTATAGGCAAACACCTAGGTTCGTATGTAGTGCTGAGAGAGTTTATAAAGGATTAGAAAACCGTAGGAATATCAAATTATATTATGTAAGTATAAATTCGTGAATTTTCATTGATTTTCTTCATATTTCTTTAAAAAGTCTATATAGGTTAGAAATTTATAAAAATTTCTGATGGGTACATGGTTTTGCTAAGGCCTTCGGCTATGGAGTTTTGAGCCCACCCCCTTTAGAAAAACCAATTTGTGCGTATGTATATTTTTTTAAAGGAACACAAAAAAGAAAAAGAAATACCTTGTTTTATGCAAATACAGTTTAGCAGTAATTGTGACATACAGCTTTAAATTCATATTGGAAATTGATGAACAGTAGGTATGTGAACCTTCTTATGTATACTCCTATAATGATAAGTAACAATAACAAGAGAGTTGCTGTATATTTTGTAATTGGTCACTCCAATTTATGGTAATATATATTGAAGTATATAATAGCTATAACAGCCCATTTGATTAGGTGGTGAAGAGAATGAGGAGGAGAATAAAAATGCGTAATGCTACTATGAAAAAGTCACGTACTTATGCTCCCACAAAACGAAATAGATCTTCATTAGTTAGAGGACTTACAACGGAAGAAGTACAACATATTAATCAAGCTATCGGTTCTCAATTAGATTTTGGAAAAATGTTTAAAAATGCAAAACCATTACCATATGATGAACAAGGTATTATATTAGATCCTAATAATCCTGCTCATAGAGATTGGATGGAGGACTAGGGAATTAGAAGGGGATAAGATGTTAAGGTATTAAAGTAATCCGAAACCATCTTTCCTTGAAGGATCCAGAAATAGGAATTTTAAAAATCCGTCTCTATTGATTCGGTTTCTTTTTTATCATTTTCACTTTTATTTCTTATTTATTTGGCATATACTATTCTTGTTATAGAACAAATGTTCTATTTTGGGAGGGGGAATATGCAAGCAAGGGATAGAGGAATGAAAAAATGGATGGCTTTTCAATCATTAACTCCTCAATATGAAGGAATAAGAAGAATACTACATAATCAAAAGAAGAAACCACGTTCTATTCTTAGTGAGGACAAAATCGATGAGATAAATCGAGCCCTTGTTGAAGCTTACAACAAGAAACTAGAAATTGTTATTACCTATTATAATGACGGATTTTTAAACAAATACGCAGGAAGTATAAAAAATATAAGTACTATATTTAAACATGTAGTAATAATAACATCTAATAGAGCGGAATATGTTGTACCTTATGACGATATTATTGCTGCCAATCTAATTTAAAAAAAGCCCACATTTAGCGAGCTTGAAAATTATTCACAAGCAATTTCGTCATCGTATCTATCAAGTTTATTTGAATAGACTGGATCTCTTCTATGTAAAGGAGCTTTTCCGGCTTGCCGTACTGCAGTACAATTTGCATAATAAACATTGCTTTGACTTGGTTGTGGCAAGAAGCAGCAGGCTGTGAAGAAGTGGTAGTACTAGATTCAAAGTCACTACCCTCACAAGCAATTCCATCCCCATCCCAATCAGATTTGGAGCGTAACCAGGTTCACCTTTTTAATAGTTGTTGAAAAGGAGCTGGTATTTGGGTGGCACGGCCCCACGACCATTATTTAGACAATATTTATTCCGTAATTCTTCTAAAACGAAGGAAAAATCGATAAGTTCATTAATTTGACGGAGCATATATCTTTATTTACAACTATATCGTAAATCGCCATAAAAGGACTAAGGTTAAGAACTTCTTGGTTGGAAATCATCGAAAACACCACCTGGTATTAGTACTACTATTATTATACAGAAAATTAGCGAACTCTTCCCGAATAAAATCGAAGAAAAGCTCGCTTGTCAAACTATATGGACTTTTTCAGTGGCCTCATACTAACCGGAGTCTCTTTTTTGCAAAAATACAATCCCTAAATATGAAGTTTGAACCAACCATATAAATATAGAATGAACAGGCTTTAACTCAATTGGCTTTATTTACTAAAAATTTAAATTGAATTAATATATAGAAGGAAGGTTTGATTAAGAATTTAAAGTGGCTACTTTAGGAACTGATTATTTAAATTAATTAAGAATATAAAGGAGAACATAAATGAAATTAGTTGTAACTTTTGACGTAAAAAGAATTCCACTTTCATATCATTTTCTCTTTGTTAGTTTGATAAAAGGTGCATTATCAGTTAATGGTAAGGAATTGGCAGAGTCTATGTATAATTTTGAAGGGAAGACGAATAAAAAGATTAAAGATTTTTCCTTTGCTATTTATTTGAACAACTTTACAAGGTTGAAAGATGATTTTGTGATTAATGGTGATGTAAAGATGATTTTTAGCACTAGTAACTACAAGCTGCTATTACTTCTACAGAATGGGTTAATGACATTAAGAACCTTTAAATATAAGAAATATGGGTTAACAGTGAAAAAAATACATTTAGGGCAAGAAAGCTTGCCCCAAGATAACTATGCATTATTTCAAACATTGTCACCAATAGCTATAAAGGGTAGAAGTAATAACTTTTTAAGGCCTGATGAAGATGATTACCAGGAAGCCTTTCAATACATCTGCAACGAAATAATAAAAAGTGTTGCAGGAAGGGACTTATACAAAACACTGCAATTTACACCTATTGAAATGAAAAAGGTAGTAGTAAAAATGAAGCATGACTCTTTTTCAATGAATCGTGAAGGAATCTTTTATGTAGAAGCATATAAAGGGTTACTACAATTAGAGGGAGCAAGGGAAGATTTACAATTGCTTACACAAACCGGAATCGGGTATAGAAGGTCTCAAGGATTTGGTGTTATTGAGCATTGTGGACAGTAAAGGTGGTGATTTAATGTGAAAACGGTACTAAATAATCAAAAATATAATACCAGATTAGAAGCATCTGATTGGAGGTATAGTGCTAGTATAGTAGGGTTGATAAAATACTTTAATTATTTCAATATTGACTACAGTGGATATGACAATGATGTGGATGTTATTGAATATAACCAAGATGATCTAAAACTAGAATTATACTTACAATTTGTAGAAAAATATTTTGAAAAGGATATGCATCACAGAATTGTGGAAGATCTGTTGGAGGTTCACGAACTATCTGAAGAACAAATTAAGTTATTAAATGGGAAACTATCAGCTAATTCCATAATGAAAAAGGTGTTTTCCACAGTAAAGTTCCCCTTGGAAAATAAGGATAAGATTTTAAGCTTAATTAATGAACATCGTGACAATCTCATAAAAGAAACATACATAAATGGTAAGAATTTATATACTAAATTTTCAAATCAAAGTTGCTTTTTTATGGACAATCAAGGGACTTGTAGATTGCAGGGATATTATGTAGATAAAGGTAGAAAGACCAAATCCATTTCTTATGGGTTTAATAAAGAGACATTTTTGTTTTCAGATGAAAAAGAATTTGATTTTATTCCGTTTGCATTTTCTCAATCATTCGATTCTTTCTTTATAAATAACAATTATACAATTCGCCAGTTATTTGAAACTAATCGGAAAATTGAAAAGGCTGCTGATGCTAAAAGTTTTCTGTTTGCACAAATTAAAGAATCAGCTGATTTTGCTAACTTTGACGTAGAGATAATAATGAAATCAAGAGATTCTGATTATTTTGAATCATTATACATTCGGAAAAAGGCTATTGATGTAATACGTGAAATTGATAATTATAATTCTATTAAGTTCAATTATAAGATTAGTGAAAATTTGTATATTCATTTTGAACAAGAAGTAGTTGACAGAATCTTAAACAATCTAATTCTAGATGATTTAATAGAACTACTACTAAAAGATAGATCTGAAAATAATTATAGTTATAGAGTCAATCAATTAATCAAAATCAATACTAAATTATATGGGGGGGTAAGTATGGATAAGGATATGAAGGCTGCGTATGCCTGCGCAAAGGAAGTAAAAAAGAAAATTCCATCCAATAAAGTAAATAGTTATAAACAAAAATTAATTAGCGCAATCGTTTTTCATGATTACGACCGTGTTTGTGAAGTATTACTGCAATTATCATCCTATTCGGGTGTTGTATTTAACTTTGCATATGATTTGTTTGGCGATTTTGAAAAACATAAAAATGTTGCATACACCTTCATAAATACATTAAATACCTATGAAAGTGAAGAAAAGGAGAAAGAAGAATATGGAAATGGAAAAAAATAGTTTAACCTTAACAGTTGTAGCTAATATGACATCTAATTATTCAGAAGGATTGGGTAATATCTCGAGTATCCAAAAAGTTTTCAAAAATAAAAAAGCATATGCGATTCGTAGTAGGGAAAGTTTAAAAAATGCAATCATGGTACAAAGTGGAATGTACGATGATTTACAAACATCGGTTGATGGAGCAACACAAAAATTAGTTACAAGTGAGTTAAACGCTAGTAATTGTCGTGCCTTAGAAGGTGGATATATGAACACATCAGGCAAGGCTAATAAACGAAATAGTTCTTTTTATTTAACGGATGCTATATCCTGTGAAAGTTTCATCAACGAAACAAGATTCCATAATAACTTATTTTTAGCTTCAAACTATGCAAAGACGAATAAAATTAATCTACAGGATAATGCAGGAGAAGCAGGATTAATGCCGTACCAATATGAGTATGATAAGTCATTAAAAGTGTATAGTTTGACTATTGATCTTGAGATGATAGGAAAAGACGAAAACTTTAATGAAGAAGCAAACAAAAATGAAAAAGAAGAAAGAGTAATAGCAATTTTAGATGCAGTAGAATATTTACATTTAATTGTTAAAGGTAATTTAGATAATGCTGAACCCATCTTTGTTGTCGGAGGAATGTCTGATAGAAAAACTCATTATTTTGAAAATGTGGTGAAAGTAGTAGACGAGAACTTATTAATTACAGATGATTTGAAATATAAAATTAAACAAGGATACAAAGTAGGCCTGTTAAAAGGAAATAATTTCAAAAATGAGTTAGAGATTGAAAGAACCCTTGATCCAGTACCGATTTCTACATTTTTTAATACGTTAAAAACTGAAGTAAAAGAATATTACGGGGAATAGTAGCTATGGATGCGTTGCGGATAATTTTACATCAATCTAGTGCCAATTATAAAAGAGAAGAAACTGTAATAAATAAAATGACCTATCCTTTACCGCCTTTTTCAACCATAATTGGAGCGTTACACAATGCATGTGGATTTAAAACGTATCATCCAATGGATATTAGTATTCAAGGAAAATATGAATCAATGCACAAAGAAATGTATACTAATCATTCTTTTTTAAACTCATTACAAGATGATCGAGGGATTATGGTGAAAATGAGGAACAATCATTTTCTCTCAAAGGCATTCGATAAGGTAGCAGTTGCGGAAAAAAAACAAGGAAATAGCTTTCGTGAGGGTAAGACAATTCAGATTCATAATGAGTCCTTGCTGCAAGAATACAGGGATTTAAAAAATCTAAAAGACAAGCTGGACAAATTTAAAGAAAACAGAATTAAGAAAGTTTTGGCTCTAATAAAAAAAAGAAAGAGCATACTTACAAGAAAAAAGCAGGGTTTGGATAAAAAATCGAGGGATTATACAAGGTTAGTAAAAAGAGAATCAGAAATTAAACAATTAGAAAAATGTATTAAAGCCCAAATATCTGCATATGAAAATACCCATTTTCAAGTTCCGTACTCAAGGTTTAAAACATTAACTACTTCTCCTATGTATTATGAAATTCTTGATCAAATCGAACTTGTAATACATATAAGAAGTGACGAAGAAACGTTAAGGGTTATTCAAGAAAAAATTTATAATCTTAAATCTTTGGGTCGAAGTGAAGATTTTGTCAATGTTATAGATGCTAAACTTGTTTCATTATCAAGTGAAATTGATGATGAAGTTAAAAGTCAGTATTCTGCTTATTTGGATTATGATTTAGTGAAGAATGAGGTTATTCTATTAAATGAAAAAAGTTATGGTACTCCTGCAGGTGGAACTAAGTATTATTTGAATAAAAATTATCAAATTATTAATTATCAACGTATTTTTGAAAAAAAGAAAGTGATTTACGCATCTTCTTATCTAGTAGATGAGCTTGCTGAAAATTTATTTTTGGATAAAACCACAAATCAAACGTATATCGTTAATTTTATCTAAGGAGCATGTTTATGCTAGATTTATCCCAATATTTTGCGAAAAATAAAAAAAGCATTGCTGAACATAATGAGGATCTTTTTAGTGAGTTAAGTATATTAAAGGAATTTGGATATATAAGAAGTGAAAAAATCTATAAATTAACAAAGTTAGCTTGTTATTCTCACGATATTGGGAAAGTAAATACAGAATTTCAAAATAGGATTCGTAATCATACGAAGTTTGATTCTAGCAAAGAGGTGGCACACAATGTGCTGTCTCTTTATTTAATCGATCCAAATTTATTTGAAAACATGGATGATTACTATTCAGTTGCCCATGCTGTACTTAATCATCATGATTATTGTAATACGTTTGAAGTTCTTCAGAATGAGGAAACAAAAAGGATTATCGAACAACTGTTAACTCCATTTGATACTTTTCCATTGAAATTGAGAACGATAAAAAATATAAAAAAGAAGGTCACAGATCATGATAGCATTTTAGTAAAAGGTTTTCTTCATAAATGTGATTATAGCGCCAGTTCGGGAATAACTATAGAATATAAAAATGATTTTCTAGAAAATGAATTAGAATATTTATTAATGAATTGGAAAAAAGTTAATGAAAATGTTGAATGGAATGATCTACAGTATTTTTGTATTGAAAATAGAAATAACAATGTTATTACGGTAGCACAAACAGGTATGGGAAAAACAGAAGCTGGACTTCTTTGGGTGGGCAATAATAAAGGATTTTATATTTTGCCTATAATTACAGCTATTAATGCAATTTATGACCGCATAAAGGAAAAAGTTTTACATAATCATCATATTGATGAAAGGTTAGGATTATTGCATTCGAATGCATTAGAGTACCATATTCAAAATACAAAAACCGAGGAATTAGATATCATAGATTATTATAACAAGAGTAAACATTTATCTATGCCTTTAAACATTTCAACTCTTGATCAATTGTTTGATTTTGTTTTTAAATATCAAGGTTATGAATTGAAATTAGCAACATTATCTTATTCAAAAGTTGTGATTGATGAAATCCAAATGTATAGTCCTGATTTACTGGCCTATTTAATTTATGGTTTGAAAAGGATAAATGAATTTGGTGGTAAAATAGCTATAATAACAGCTACATTTCCACCCTTTATTAAAGAGTTATTAGCTCCAATTGAGTTTAAAGAAGGTGTATTTTTAAATGATATAAAACGGCATCACATAAAAGTGTATAAGGAACAAATGAGTTCTCAATTAATTTATGAAAAATATTTAGAAAATTTCAAAAAAAATGTGAGTAACAAAATTTTAATTGTATGTAATACCGTAAAAAAAGCTCAAGAAATGTATGAGAATCTAAAGCTTAAATTTAAGGGAGTAGGAAATATTCAATTAATTCATAGTCGTTTTACAAAGAAAGACCGATCCAAGAAGGAAAAAGCAATTATTACTTTTGGAGAAACATACAACATAGATGGTACCATAAACTTTAGTAACGGCATTTGGATATCAACACAGATTGTAGAAGCATCATTAGATATTGATTTTGACTTTCTTTTTACGGAATTATCTGACTTAAATGGATTATTTCAGCGATTAGGAAGATGTAATAGAAAGGGCGTAAAACCAGTAGAGTTTCCTAATTGTTATGTCTTTTCAAATATAGATCCATCCATAATCAGAAGGGGTACTAAGGGATTTATCGATGAAACAATCTATAAACTGTCTAAAGAAGTTGTAGATAATTTAAGTGGTATTTTAACCGAAGAAAGTAAAGTTGATTTAATTAATAATACTTTTACATCGTCTAAATTACAACATAGCAATTATATGGATGAATATCGATCCACTTATCAAATAATTGATGGTTTATATGATTATGAGATAGAAAAAAGTGAAGTTGATTTAAGAAATATTCTATCTTATTCAATTATTCCCCATTCAATTTACATTGAAAATGTAGACATTATAGAGAAACACTTAGAAAGTCTAAGGGATAAAAAAGCTGATAGAATAACAAGGGTTAAGTCCAGAGAAAGAATTTTACAATACACAGTATCAATACCGTGTGAGAGATATCAAAAAGCAAGACATAATAAATTACTCACTACTTTTGTTGATATAGATAATTATACCAGCATTCCTGTAGTACATTATCAATATAACGGTGAAATTGGGCTAAAGTTTGAGGAAGATATACAATGAATATTTAGTGATTTGCAGTGAACCATTTTATGTATCAACTATGATGAACGTTGATATAACAATATTTATAATGAAAATTAATTTTTTACAAAAACAGGACTCTAGATTCACTGCAAAAATGTTAAAATTAATGAACGAAAACTCCTTAGAAAGCCTTGATTTAATATGCTTTCAAAGGAGAGTTTGGTAAGGGTTTTATATCAACTAAATGGAATGTAAAATTATTCGGCACTTCATATTCTTTCACGCCTGGTCGCGTTTTATATCAACTAAATGGAATGTAAAAACAGTTATAGCAGTTACTGCAAGACCTTCAGCAATAGTTTTATATCAACTAAATGGAATGTAAAATCGATAGCGAACGTGAAGCTAATATGCTCTAGCGTGGTTTTATATCAACTAAATGGAATGTAAAATCTAATCGGAATATTGAATTTGAAGAAGGAGCAATTGTTTTATATCAACTAAATGGAATGTAAAAGTAATTCGAGATTTACGTTTGTCATACGGTAAGCAGCGTTTTATATCAACTAAATGGAATGTAAAAATCACTCGTGGTGCTTCTCTTGTTATCGGCGATGTAAGTTTTATATCAACTAAATGGAATGTAAAATTTCTTGCCCCATGCGAGCTTTTTTCGGTTTGTGGTTCGTTTTATATCAACTAAATGGAATGTAAAATTAACTTCTACTACGTAGCCCTGTGCGTCTGTCATGTGTTTTATATCAACTAAATGGAATGTAAAAAATGTATCGTTGTATTTGTTATGTTACATTCATAATGTTTTATATCAACTAAATGGAATGTAAATTGCGAAGTGTTTCGATATACTTTCTTTCGAGTGGCTGTTTTATATCAACTAAATGGAATGTAAATAATGACTTTGCATACTTAAATAATTCATTGTCAAATGTTTTATATCAACTAAATGGAATGTAAATGTTTGACAGAAGAGCTGAAATATCATCATGTCACGCGTTTTATATCAACTAAATGGAATGTAAATTTAAAATAAAAGGATTAAGTAAGTTCGTGGTAGGTCGGTTTTATATCAACTAAATGGAATGTAAATTATAGTAAGGCAATCGCACAAGGCACAATCGACATTGGTTTTATATCAACTAAATGGAATGTAAACGCCGTGGTGGTGGTCGATGAACTTTCTTCCGTTTCCGTTTTATATCAACTAAATGGAATGCACACAATGTAGCTATCCCTTGACGGATTTCTACTACGGTATAGTTTTATATCAACTAAATGGAATGTAAACAATGCTCCGATGTTTACAGAAGAAGGTGCTTGTTGGTTTTATATCAACTAAATGGAATGTAAACCATAAACTTGTTACGCTGCTGATTCCGTCTATGATTGTTTTATATCAACTAAATGGAATGTAAATATTGAGTTCGTGGATAATATTGGAGCTTATCTTACGTTTTATATCAACTAAATGGAATGTAAATAAAGAATTAATTGATGAATCAATTGCTCATAAACTGTTTTATATCAACTAAATGGAATGTAAACCCTGTATTTCAAGGTATGAAAGTTGTTGAAGCTGGCGTTTTATATCAACTAAGTGGAATGTAAACTTTGCATAATAGTTATCAATTAAGAGTTTCATATATTGTTTTATATCAACTAAATGGAATGTAAACGCTGCAATTAATATAGAAACAATTGCCCAAGCGTTTGTTTTATATCAACTAAATGGAATGTAAACGTCACATTGTAAGAAGTACCAACAGGAATATCAGCAGTTTTATATCAACTAAATGGAATGTAAATTTGTCAAAATTTCAGTTATATAAATCCTATTTAGTCTTTTAACATCTCAACTACACCCCTTACTTTGTAGAATTTTCTTTGGAAAGGAGGCAATGAGTGTATTTGATCATTCAAATAGAGCCACATCGATCGTGAAATCATAAGCCACTCATCTCCAGCTAGAACACGTCTTGATTTGGAGTGAGAGGTATGATAGGCTCATCGCCGATTCGAAACACCTTGGTGTCTCGGCTTTCGAGCAAAATCATACCTCTGGAGGCTCCATGTCAAGACATTCCAGGTTTTCCAGAGTCAAAGTGACAAGTGGCTCACATTCTGGTGATTGGAGTGGCTCAAAATGAAGTCAGCAAAAACAAGCACTAATGATTACGGCCAATGAAATGTACCATTAATGACATTCTATTTACCACCTAATGACAAGAAATGTACCAGTAAATGACAAGCTGTTTACCACTTTGCCTTCTGTATAATTAGTGAACACACCTTCGGGTGTGCCATTATTATTCAGGAGGTATTTTTGTATGATTCTTTATCGAAAGATATTGGAATTACACGATGAGGGCATCAGCCTTAGAGGCATTTCATCAAGTACTAGTCACTCTCGTCAAAAAGTAACAGAAATCATCGGCCTTGCCTAAAAGAAGGGGTTAGTCTGTCCGTTAGAGGAAGAAATGACGGATAAATGGATTGAGGAATTTCTCTTTCCTGAGAAGACCTTGGAGGCCCCAGGTCGACACCCTTTGAATTTTGACTATATTCATGAAGAGTTGGCTAAGCCCAATGTGACGCTTTGGAGTGAATCAAAAGATCCCGTACTCATATCGAAGTTTTTTGCGTTATTACAGCAATTATGCAGATAAGTACAAAGCGACTTTGCGCATTTACAGAAAACCAGGTGAAATCATGGAAGTTGATTGGGCCGGTTCCACCGCCTTCATCATTGATAGAGATACCGGGGAGAAAATAAAGGCTTATGTCTTTGTTGCGAATCTGCCGTGCAGTCAATTTTCATACGCAGAAGCAAGCTTATCAATGGATTCTCATTCATGGATTACACTTCACAATCATGCGTATAAGTATTTCGGTGGCACGACTCAAATTGTAGTTCCAAATAACCTACCTAAAAACAAGCGTTACGAAGCATACTACACGCGAACTGATATTAAATCCTGCTTATAAAGAGATGGCGGACTACTACAACACTGTGGTCATGCCGGCAAAGGGTTCGTACCCCGAAAGATAAAGCTAGTGTTGAAGGTTCAGTTGGAGTTATCTCTACCGGGATTATTGCAGCATTATAAAACCAAATAAAAAAAGTTCAACCAGTAAAAACTGGCTAAACTTATATTACGATCGGGCGCTTTAGTTGAACAAGCATCCAGAACATCATAATCAAAAAACTCGGCAATATTGGCAGATTTTTCATTTTTAGAAACAAAATGGTTGATTCAAAACATTTTTATTGGAAGGTGAGTCTATGGCAATTGGTGATTGTTTATCCAAAAAACAGAAACAGCAATTTTAGAAAAATATCAACTCGTAAGAAAAAACGAAAGAGAAGCTCAGTCAAGTTAATTGGAAGAAGTCATGGGGATTAACTGGGATACTTACACCAGAAAGAATGGAGTCGTTAGAAGGGAATAGTTAGAGGAATTTTGTCTTCTTTTGGCGAAAGTATTATTAAACTAAAAAGGGATGGATAAATTTGGATTTTGTAGAATATTATACTGAGGTTGAAGGTATAAACCCAAGCACATTAAAAGTTAATTATACTGATAATTATGTTAATGGAATAGATATTAAAATTAATTTTGATAAGGAAATCGACCTTAAAAAATATAAAATGGTAATCCTTTTTATTCTAAATAAAAATATTATAAGTGTAGATGATACTTTAAAATCAACACTCGAAACTGCAAAAGATATTATAAATTTATTAACTTTTAAAACAGGAGGGAAGTTTGGGATTCCTCGACGTGGCCATTTTAATATCAATGGACATGGTATAGTGAGCATAGGTAAACTAACACTTTACAATCCAAAAAATAAGGATTTACCTCAAGGGTTATCTAATACCTTAGAATTAGATTTAAGAAATAATAACCTATTATCTGATTTAAAAAATAACGATTACCATCGATTGTATAGAGCTGCTATGCAAACAGATGATATCATTACAAGATATATGTTTTTATATGGAATAATCTATCATATTAAGAATAGTAGTCAAAATCTAGTTGATGCTTATGTTAGATCTATAAATCCAAATATTGAAGAAAGAACTAGTACTAATCCAAGAACGCTGGGCAAACAAATAACAAAATATACATGGCTAAGAAATGAAATAGGTCATACTACAGCAGCAACAGATATTAAAAACGTTGAAAAAGAAATAACAGATGTGTGTGATACCTTCGCTGAATTAGTTAAGGGTGTAATATAAATAGGAACGTAAAAAATAAACGGTTTCGTTTTCGGGTGCTTACTTGGTATAAGAAAAGACGTGTTAATTGGCACACGTCTTTTTCCTTTCAGATTCTGGTATAGGGAAAAAATGTTCTTTCTGATTGTGAACTACGTGGCAGGATAATGCGATATTTTCCCGGATACTTAAGATGGGCAATTAATGTTCCCTGAAGCGGTGGAAATTGATTGAAAGAGTTACTAAAAGGGTTTGAGTTAATCCTCTTACACAGAAAAAGCAGCATTGGGGACAGGATCGGCCGGTGCATTCGAAAATGCGCGATGCAGATAGATTTTAGTACAATGATGATTTTTTAGAAACAACAAAAATTGATACTGAAGAGGGATGAATATGGATAATTGCTCTAATTATGGTGTGGTAGCTCAAGCTTTATCTAAGACGTTAGAAGAAATCAAACAGGGAAAATCTAAGGATTATTTCACTTTTAAAATGATGTGCATACAACTCGAGAAACAGCTGGAAGCCGGAGAAATTGAACCGCCTTGTCGAATGTGTGACGAATGTTTGACGTTTGTGGAGAACAGACGGCTAGTGTATGGTTATTTGTTTGACGGGAAAGACCAGCAATGGGTAATAGAACAGGAACAGTATGTCAGAAAAGCAAGGGGCCTTGATCAAATCCTCCGACACTTACCTTCAATTCAGGTAAACTCTGAAGAATACAATAGGAGACCATACATTCCGAATAATAAACCGCTTGTTTATTTGGATCATAATGTGGTGGACAAGTTCCATAAAGAGGAGGAAAAGAGGAAAAGACTAGTCCCTGGCTATGCAGACATCCAATATGTCTACAGCCCTTCTCATCTCGAGGAAATCAAACGGATGAACAATGAAGAAGAGGAACAGAAAGTAATGTCTACGATCCGGGAAGTTACCTGTTCTCTCTTCATTTCTAATTTTGAAGGTAGCAAATTAAGCCTTGCCCACGAGGATCCGGATTATGGTATGCGCAGGGTATTGAAAAGTGAGGTCGCACCGGACGTCGAAGATTATCGCGTTATTACCACCGATGACCGAAAAATATTTCATCCCGAACGTACAGATGAAGTCTACCTGAGAAGATTAACCTTTGATGAGGTATTTAACCATCAGACGGTTACCGCGGTATGTGAGGAGTTTCAATGGGAAGAACTCATCGATGAGAAAGGGCGAGTAAAACACTATACGTTCGTCCATCAAGCGATACATGCACTTGTTCGAGCGTTGGATAATCTCGGATACAAGACAGACAAGAACCGTGCAATAAAAAGCAGCGCACATGATATCGAGCACATGATTTATGCGGCGGGGACGGATATTTTTGTTACGATGGACAAAAAATTTAAGGATCGATCGAAGCTCATATATCAAAGACTCAGCATCAGCACAAACGTTATGGACTGGGACGAGTATATGGATTATGTAGATTCTTTAGCTAATAGTAAAGGTTCGGAACATCATTAAAGAATAAGGCCCCACTTTAGAGATACACACTGACGAAGTAGACTGGGATTCTTATGTAAGACAAATACTCACGGGATTACACTAACGGGTAAGCGATAGCTGAATAAAGGTTATCGCCTTTCTCTTATGGAACTAACGGTACGGTTATAAGAGGGACTATAAAAGAGGGAAAAGGAGATAATACATCAGAGGTGATAATGTGCGTTTAATTGTTCTTCTTCCCCTTTTTATTACGATAGTTTTATTACAAAAAAATCCGGCCCATGCCGAAACAGAAAAAAATCCATTAGAAAGCCAGATAACATCATTTATGACTGGTTTGCATGTTCAAGAATCGAAACAAGCTGTTGAATTATGGATATTAGGTGTGCAAAACCGAAGTGGTGCTTTTCAATTTGCTATGTTGTCACCTTCGTTTCAACAAAATACAAGGAAACAATTTGAACAAAGAGGATGGGTAACAGGAGTATCAAGCCCGTTGTTCGATAACTTTCTCTTTGTAAAGGTTAACAAGCTTAGCGATTCAAAAATACAATATACGGTTGTATACGATTTACTAAGTTCATATGCAAATTTCGGGAAGGGACAAAAGATTATTACTGTCGAAAAGAATCCAGTGCCACATATGACGAACTGGTTAATTTCATCAATAATAACGAAATATAGTCAATAGGAAGTCTTTACACCTGCTGAAACAGTGATTAAATAAAAGTGATTGTCCAATCCTATTATTCACTACGGATAACCTTCAAGATGCAAGAATCATTTTTTCATTTGTGAAGAATTACATTTAAAGTAACGAGTAGCTTTACTTCAATAACGATATTCAACAATCGGGCTCTTATCTACAGTATCACCAAAAAGAGTTTGATAGAATGCACCTTTTATCTTTATGCATATGTATGCCAAGATAAGTGGTTAAGGAATTGACTTGGAGCCTCTGCGGGTACGATTTGTCTTGAAAGGCTGAAGCAATTGTTTCATCAGGCAAACAAGCCTATCATACCCGCCTCTCCAAGTAAAGTCCTATGTTTGTGTACATTGAATACGAAAAATAATTACTGTAGATATTACCTCCACAAAGTTAAATTTTTGGCATTTTTAGTATCTTAAAATACGATAAATACGGTCGAAAAACATACTGTAGATAAGGGCGCTTTTGTTGAATAAGGAACACAAAACAATCAAACTTTTTTATAAAAGAATCATTCAATTTAACACAAGAAGAGCATGTTTTAATTAATCTTTTTTTCAAAAATATGTTCTTTTCTTTTGTTCTTTTATCAAGCTTAATGGCATCATTTGGATTAAACTTTATTTCAAAGCTACACTTGAAAGTGATAAAATGTAACACAGAATTATTTGAAAGTAGATACGTAGGGGAATTCCTTCAATGTAGGAAGGAGAAAGTCGTTTATATATCAAGAAATCGAAGTATACTTTAAATTTATAAAAATTTTTCGCAAGGTACCTGGTCTATAAGCATTTTAGTATACCTACGTTTGGTGCCCCCACCTTTCTATAGCATAACGGATAGGTAAAAAGCGAATAAGAGAAGTAAACTTATTTTGAAACTTGCTTCTCTTATTGTCGTGACAAGTATTAAGCTGTTGGGTAATGGGACTTGTATTATTAAAATGATTATTTTTCCTTTGTGGCTAATCTTCCATCCAGAGGCGATCAGCTGGATTGTTTGGATCTAATATATATGCACCATGTTCATTTACTTTTAATGGTTTGGCATCCTTATCTATGAGAAATTTTTCGAGGTTAAATATGGAGGCAATAGCAGCATTAGCTCGTTGATTGGCAGCAAATGATAACAATCTCCCTTTATTATAAATTCTTCTCCGAAAACTATACCTCTTAAAAGCAGGAAGCGTAATGATAGAACCTGTAGTAGGGACAGATCTTTTATGGTTATTTTTTCTTCTATACATAGGAGCATACTCCTTTCTAACGTATTATGAGTCATCATATAAGGAAAACTTTGAGTTAATTATAACAAAACGGGAATTATATGTTAATTTATTTCCTTATTTTGATAGTATAGATGTTCATAGTGAACTGACTGGAAATCCCCTCAATGTCTACTTTGTAAGTAATAATATATATGTAGGGTGCTTCTATAGGCGGGTAAAAGGAATACACTTTCGTTTTAGTATGTATTTTTAACTTTTATCGTGCAAGATGATTATTCATGACTTTTTCTAAGTGAAATAATGATAAACAAGTAAAAAGGAGGAACCCTAATTAAAGAGCTCCTCTTATAAAATGGGGGTAATAATGCATAGTTTTATATATAGTACCCATCGCATATCTCCTCATAAAGGAGGGCGTTATATAGGCTATATTCATTTACAATTGTTAATCCTACTTGGTTATCATAGAATTCATACGAATTTTGGTAAGGATAATCTAATAAATTTTGTTCCTCTATATAAGATGTAGCCTTTTCGTTTCTTAAGACCTTTGGTTTTTTTAGTTTGCTTTGAAAAATTATTGTTGGATATTCTTTAAGAAATGGGCTAGATAGTGATTGACTATATACAGAAGTAAACATTGTTAAAACGTCTTCTAGTGTGAATATTTCAAACGAGGCATAATCTCCCCACACTAATACTTCGTCATCATATGAATCATTATCCAGATAAATATTTTCTATATTTGTAACAATGGATATTCTTATATAGTCTTCATGATTCGTAGTAGGAAGTGCCATGACTGCAAGATACTTAATATATGAATAACCACTTAATTCTTTGATTTTGATGATGAAGGAATTCAATTTTTCTTGTATTTGATTATAGTCACTTAAGGCTATCTTAATAGTAAAGGTTGAAAATATTCCTTCATTAGTGAAGTTGGTTAAGATAACCTCTCTTAATTTACAAGTATCGCCTTTGAATGGATCCTCTTTAACTACTGTGGAGTTAGTATAGGATTATCAAAATGGTTAATGGATATCATCATAAACCATTACAAACTACAAGGAGTCCGTAGGTTTATGTTAGCTACTAATGATGCACATTCATTATATAACCAATATGGGTTTGAACAAATTGATAATCCAGAACTATTTATACAAAAAGTACTTAAAACCCCTTATCAACAATAATGTTATTACAACGAAATTATGTATTTGTTTAAAAACGTAGCACAAAATGGTTAAACTTTATTATAAAAATTCCATCTGAACTCAGAACTGTAGAATCTATTTTGATCAATCTTTTTTCAAAACAGATTCTTTTTATTTGCCTGTTAATCGGGGATTTGCGAGATATTTTAATCAAACTTTATTTCAAAGCTACAATCTCCGATTGGTATCCTCCTCATCGAATGTGTTTTATTTAGGCATAAACATAAATACTTGTAAAAAACACCTTATAATCCAAAAATGATATTTTTTCTGTACAAACAAGGACACTCGCCCCGTCTCATACATATAATAACGAACACTATTTTATAGTGGGGGGTGGAAACGTGAGTATGCTTGCCGCACTTGGATACATGGTTCGCGAGTTATTTATGTTCGTATCGTACGTGAAAAACAATGCATTTCCACAGCCGTTGTCACCGGATGATGAGCAGAAATATTTGGAATTAATGGAACAAGGGGATAGCCATGCACGAAATATGTTAATCGAACACAATCTTCGACTAGTTGCACATATAGTCAAGACATTATGTACGTGAAGCAATGTCAGGGGGTAGTACATAAACAGTATGTAATGAAGGTGAAGGTAAGATTGGTGAGGGTAGAGGGGATGAGGATTAAACAGTTGGAAATGGTGGACAAGCCTTTTTTAGGATTTGACTAGACTAAACGCTTAAATTAGTCACAAAAGAGATATCAGTTTTTCTTATTCAATTTAACGTCCAGGATAGCACAATAAGAATTGACATAAAATTTAACTGTATTTGAGAAACTATTATGGTTAGAATTTAGTGGCATGTTATATTCATTTCCTTCCATATTTATACACACTACGCTATTCATGTTTTTGGCATTACTGCTATCATAAAAAGATATGGACTTGTAACATCAGAGGTTGTACAATTCTTTTTCTTCTTTTTTATATTACTGGTACATAAGTTTTCAAAGTGATTTTTTGTTATCCGTATAGAGAAAGGATGTCAATTGATTGTCTGTTTTTCTAGCCACTTGGTGTTTAACAACCATGATTCTTCTCTTTACTTATTTGCACCTTATAAGGTAAGTGAAGAGAATTTGAAACCGCTTACAAACACACTACTTATTCGTCCTTTTTGCCCGAACGGAGAACTACTTTTTACTTTTTTAAAGGAGGAATAATATATACCCTTATTTCTGCTTTGGTTTGGTGTGCCATTATTTATTTTTTCTTAGTAAATGATGGGCGTTACCTAGGGTATTCCTAATAGTAAAACTCCTAAGTATGAGGTATATTCTATTCTCATAAAGACAAGTGCAAAGCTTATAATAGTGCCAAAATGAAATGGTTTTCCTTTCTTCGTATGTATATTCCGATATCCACTTATGGTTGTAAAGGAATTCATCGGTATAGGGTCACATGGATCTTATATTTGCCCGTATTGGCTTCTACTACGTTGATATTATATATCTTACCTTGATCTAACAAAGGTAGTATTGCCTTTTTTGTTGCTGCATGATCTGTTTAATTCCTTCAAATTGTTCCGTAATGGATTGACATGCCATCCATTTTTTCACACCTCCTTTTGTCTACAACGAAGCTCCCATTAACAGAACATTATGTATTAATAAAATACGCTAACCTAAATAGGTTTAGCCTTTTTTTATTTGAGTAGTACATAGTTGAAATGTCAAATCTTGGGACAATAGCGTAACGTAAAATGACCAGGTAATGAAATGAAAATTATAAAGGGAGTCGAAAAAAGCACATGATACAAATAAGAACTTTGTTATACCATTTACTATAAATAACCTTTAGTAAAAAAAGATGTTCAATTAATATTTGAAGAATTAGAAGCCAATTGTTATTTTTTGGTTTAATTATAAAAAGTTATATATTTATATGTTAAAATTAAGAGTAGTATTAAAAAGGAGGAATTTTATGTATAATGTCTCTGCTACTCGTTTGACTCTATATGCCTATATTTCTGCAATAGAGACTGATTTAAGAGGATTTATAAAAGAAAATTTAAATGATCAAAACGAATTATTTTTATTTGATAATAACCTAGTACATAAATTGAAAGAACGAGCACAGAAAAATGGGGATTTTAAAGAAGAAGAAATAAAAGCTTTAATAGACTACTTGGACTTTGGGGATTGTATTAGTATTCTTAATAAATTCAAGAAGTTTATTCCTAATTCTTTTGAAAAGGAAATCAAAGAAATTGGAGATAGATTAGAAAAGATTACGCCTATTAGAAATAGAGTCATGCATTCAAGACCTTTAGAATTCACTGACTTTCCAACTGTAGCTACTTTTATGGAGACATTAGAGGAAACTCAGTTAATTGACTGGATAAGTTCTAAAGACATAAGGAACAAAATAAAAGCAGATCCTTCAAGTATTTTTGGTATTAAAATTCCCGAGTTTGTTGACGCCTTTGATGAAAAAGTTTTGAATAATTTGCCAGCGTCAGAGTTTGATGATACAGGTTTTGTTGGAAGAGATAAAGATTTAGATGCGATTAAAAAGAAAATCTTAGGTAATTACCCCGTGATATCTATTATTGGAGATGGTGGGGTTGGAAAGACAGCTCTAACGTTAAAATGTCTGTATGAATTAATTGATGATCCTATTCAACCATTTGAAGCAGTTATATGGATATCATTAAAAACAAAAACATTAAATAACGGGGAATTTATTAATATTAAAAACACAATTACTAGCACATTTGAGTTATATAAGGAGATAAAAAATGTTTTAATTGGTGATAATATTGAAATCTTAGATAATAATATGGTGACTAATGAAATCCTTGAATATATGAAGGAGTTTAAAACATTATTGGTTCTCGATAATTTAGAAAGTATAAACTCAGAATCCATTAGAGAGTTTTTGTTTGAGATTCCTTCGGGTTCTAAAATATTAACTACATCAAGAATAGGAATAGGTGAATTTGAAGCAAGGCATGTTTTGGAGGGATTTAATAAAAAAGAGAGAGTTTACTACTTACGAAGATTAGCACAAAATTATAAACTAAAAGATGTATTAAAAATGAATGAAGAGGAATTAAATGATATTTGTGAAAAGCTCCATTCTAATCCGTTAGCTATTAAATGGTTTGTAGCTAATTTAATGAAAGGAGAACCTATTCAATCTATTTTATCTAATACACAAGATTTAACATCCTATTGTATGTCTAATGTGTATGATAAATTATCCCCAAATGCAAAAACAGTCCTAGAAACATTATTGATCTATAATAAAGATTGCAGCGATGCTGAGCTAGCGTACTTGTTAGAATTAGATTCAATTTTGCATAGAAAAGCATTAAATGAATTAATGGCAACGAACATGATTAGGATGAAGACAATATCTAATAACGGTGAAAGAAAAAGTGTTTTCTCAATTACAGATTTTGCTAAGGAATATTTGCATCAGCATTGCAGACCATCAAATAGTTCATTTAAAAATGTAAATAAAAGAATAAAGGAGCTTAAAGCTTTAGGTCAAAATTTAGCAATTAGTGTAACAGTAGATCCATATAGTCCTAGATCGATAACGTATCAATCAAAGGATGAGGTTATAGCTGCGTATAACCTTAAGCAAGCTTTATTATGCTCAGCAAAGTCTGACTATGAGAATGCATATAAGTATATTGATAGAGCTAAAGATATCGATCCAAATTATTTTGAAATATATAAAGTGTCAGGTTTTATATATTCTAGATCTGGGGATTATTTTAAAGCTGATACTGAATATCAAACTGCAATTCAATGTAATACTAATTCCCCTTCATTATTATTTCTTTATGCAGGTTTTAAAATGCGGTATTTAGAGGATTTTGAAGAGGCCTTGGAGTTAACTAAGAGAGCCGAGGAGATTGATTCCGAAAATGTTGATATAAAAATTCAAAAAGCCAGATTGTATATGTTTTTAGGGAAATTTAAAGAATCAGAAATGATATTCAAAAAGTTAAGGGAGTCTTTGACGTTAGCCCAAAATAAATATAACAATATTACAGCTGATTTATCTGCTGAGAATTGTAGAAGATGGTCAGAAATATATGCTAATGAAGATAATTTGACAGAAGCAGTAGCTGTTTTAAGAAAGTCTATAGATATTTTAGAAAATCATCCTCATCAAGATGCAAAGATGTTAAAAACAATTTCTAAGATTATAAAAACACTGACCTTTATATGGAATCAAAATGAAGGTGCAAATGAATTATTAGTGCAAATAATCCGTAATTTTGGAAAACAATTGAGACGTTGTGAATCTTACCATGAAGTTCGAAAATCGGTTGAAAGCATTTACCATAGTTGTTCAACGGAAATAAGAAAGGAATTGGATCGTTTTCTAGGGGAAAAAGATTTAAATGAAAATCAAGGATATGTAACAAAGAAATCTAAATCATATGCTTTTATAACTAACAATAAATATGAAAAGTTATTTCTTTTTTGGGGGGATTTTGAAGGAGAATTTTCCAACTTGAATATTGGAGATAAAGTAGAATTTGGTTTTGGTACAAATGATCGTGGAACGTGTGCTAAAAAATGTAAGAAAATCAAATAATTTCATTTTGAATATGAATAGAGCAAGAAATAATTAAACAGTGTCATTTATTAGCACCTTGGTAATACGATGTGGGATTCGTTAATTGCTAAGGTGCTTTAATTCTAGTCTTGAGTCTCAGTTTATGAACATATCCCCAATGCAACACTAGCAATATTCAGAAACGCTTTTGATCCTTTAATCATAATGAAACGTGATATTTTTTATGATATGATATTAGACTTTTTAGAGGGGAACCCTTTAAAACAATATGAAGGAGCTAGAATAACCCAATCAAAGAAATTAACATTAATTACATAGAATTTCCAAGCTATTTTTTCTTTTAATAATCTATGGGGCTGTCTTATGCAGTTTGGATTGGAACAATCGAGGGAACTACTGTTGAATATTATTTTATGGAGAACCTAATTACGGGTTACTCTAATTTTACCTGGAATGGGTTGGGAGACCCAGCATGAAATCATGGTAAATATTGATACATATGAAGTTCTTGATAGTATTAATATTTCCCCTGTAATGTTATGCACTGATAAAGATATAAGATACAATGTAAAGTTGCAAGAATATAGAAAACACCCTTTATCCCGTAGGAGAGAAAATGTTCTTTATTTAACAAACTATTACCCATTTGTTAAAACTGACAAATTTATTGATCTTTCATTAAAAATTTTTGGCAAGGATATAATACAAGAAAAAGGCGGTTTGAATTGGGGACAAAGACCTGGAAGGGAACCGAATCAAGCGTATATTCCAGTACCATTAGAAGTTCATAAGGAAAATCCTAACTTTTTTCCTAATCTTAAAGAAGAATTTACTATAATAACAGATGATGGTAAAAGTTTTTTATGTAAAATGGAACAGGATAACAGAAAAGCTATTACAATTTGTAGAAATAATAGTGAATTAGGAAAGTATTTCAGATCAAGATTAGGTGTACAACTAGGGGAAAAAGTCGAGGTAAGCGATTTATATAGATACGGGAGAGATTACGTTCGCATTTTTAAAATTAATCGTGATTTGTATTTTATGGATTTTAGTGTAAATTTTTAATTATTTGCTTAGTTCTTAAAATATATCCTTACTAGAAGAATACATATTAATAAATACAGTGTTGTAAGAACTTGAAAAGGTCTCCTTGGAAATTAAAATTAGGAACTGAAAAAGATGGGCCAATAAGAATGAGAAATTCATTTCTTAAATAATTCGAGAAATATTTGATTACAAAAATGAGTATTAGTGGCAATCAAAAAGTATGTTATGGCAGTATGCTTTTTGAATATCGCTGAGCTTACATGGAGAGACGGACATGTTAGATTCATAGCCATGAAAATCCTGTGGCTATTGCCTTTTCAAGAAATGTGACCGTAGGGGCTCTATGTCAAGCGACAAATTATTGATGTATATTACTTATAAATATACTGGCAATTAGTGTATAAGTTAATTGCCAAATACAAAAATGAGGACCTATAGGTATTGTCTATAGGAGAAATAAATTGATTAAATTAGGGGATCTTCGTGTCAATTTAAGAAAGGGACCTATTTAGAGAATGTAGAATGTTAGTCTAAAAAACAATGGAGTGTTTGCATTGGAAAAGATAATTCAACTACACCTCAATTTTTACGAAAGCATAAAGATGAATCCTGAGATAATGGAGATACTCAGTAAGGAAAAAATAACCATAATGGATGGGTTTAAAAAAAATATCGATCTTGTTCACAGGTATTATCAAACTTTCTATAAAATACATGGAAAATGGGTAGTATTATGCGGCATAAATCCTGGGAGGAATGGGGCTGGTAAAACGGGTATACCATTCATTGACTATAAAGGTGCCTCTCACTTACTTTCTGATGTTAATCAGGATGATAGGGAACAGAGTGCACAATTTATCTTGTCCATCATTGATAAAATTGGCATTAATACATTTTATAAAAATGTATACATGACAAATATATCATGGTTCGGTTTTATAAAGGACGGAAATAATCTAAATTACTATGATTTACCTTCACCTTTGTCAACCACCTTTACTGAATCTTTTATAACTGAAATGGATATTGTTCCTTTAAGTAAAGAAGTTGAAAAAACTTTAAAGAAAATGATAAAAGAGGGAAGATTAAGCTACCCTATTGCTTCACGTCTACAACATCCATATTACTGTTCAATTGGTAAAAGGGCAATAAAATACAAGGAAATCTATATAAAGAAGGTTACTAGTTTTTATTAAGCAAAAGGATATAAAGAAAAGGATACCAAAATTAAATGGTATCCTTTTCTAAGTAATTAAGATTCGAAAAAGAATAAATTCTTATAGGTAAATGCCTGAATTAAAATACCTAATTACTTTAAGATATTAAGTAATCTTATTAAAATTTTTTTACAGTTAACCGTGTTATCTAAAAAGAAAACATTCTTTTTATCTTGAATAGCTTGATTTTTATTAATTATGTTACCACCATGCGCAGCATTGTTTCTATTATTTTTTACTCCGAGTATATTGGTACTTAATCCATTAAATTCTTTAACTACATTTTTTGATGGCTTTATAATATCATTTAAAAAAGCAATTAAATATTTAGGATTAGGTTTATCCTCTTCCAATTTTAAGAAATGTCCAATATTACCTAAAGCTAATTTATTAGACAAATAGTAATTACCTGATCTATTTTTGTAAAAATAATGGCTCTTCAAATCTTGCTTATTAGGCACTGGAAAATAATCGAAAATACATTGAGAAGAAATATAAGAAAAATCTTTATTAGTTGAAAAATGTTTATTTATATATGGTTCAAAAAGAAACTTATTGAGGAATGATTCAAGTGCTTTATAATAAAGAATCGATATACAAGAGTAATCTTTAAACTCATCTTTTTCAGTAGAACTTCCTAAAACAAATAAGTTATATAAATATTCTGCAGTAGCTAGAGTTTTTAAATTTCCCCCTAACCTGTCACAAATATTCCTTCCTAATTCTAATTCTAAATTTTTAATAACGATATTTAATTCTGGCCTTTTTGAAATCTTGTCAATTAACAGTTCCTGTAGGGAATTCAATAGGTTTTCTACTGAATCTACTACTTTATAATTTTCTATTCCTTTTGGAATAAATGCAAACTGAAATCTTTTGAAATCAAATAGTTCCAAAATCTCGTTGTTTTGAATTTGTTCTTTATTCTTTAAATAGACTATTCGTTCTGTAATTCGATCAAGATAATGAACAATATATAAAGATAAACTATCTTCATCTTTCTCATTCTTGATTAAATTTTCGAAGGTTGACTTTGATTGGTAGAGAATGTCAATTATTTTTTCTTCAAATACGCCTATAAATAAGTGGCGTAATTCTTTTATTTCTAGTATTAATTCTCGTGGGGTACCTAGTTTACTGTTCTCCAGTTTATCAATATAACTCGTTATTATTTCTCTAAAGAGAACCCCAGGTTCAATCATCTTAGCCAAAAATATTATTAAATTTGTTTCTAAATCATCTGAAAGTAAACTAGAGTATCTTGTTTCTTTTAACCTGAGTTCAGTGAACTTTTTAAAAGTAGCCTTTAATTGAAGATTTTTAATCTCTGAACCAAAGTTTTGATTAAAAAAGGTAAAGTAATTACATATTCTTTCTATACTTTCTATGATATTTAGCCCGTTGTCATAACTTTTTGTAGGTACATCTTGTACCAACGTATAGAGGTTTTCAAGAATATGCTCCTGAAAATAAATATTTATTCTATCAAAAGATTGTTCTAAGTAATGATCATCATCAGTTAGTTTCCATCCTTCAAATAGTATATAGGCTTCATTTATGGAATTATTATAATCTAATCCCTCTCTTTTTAAGATAAGTGTAATACCTGGGTCTAAGTCGAGTGGGGTATGTAGTCCTTCACAAATGTACTTTCCATTTCGTATTGTATCTACGTATGATAAATATTTATTAAATACCTCTAGTTTTTGCTCAAATGGTAAATCATTCCTTCTTAATGAATGTACAAATCCGCTAAAGGTTTCTTTGAAATCTTTAAAAATAAAACTTTTCAATTGCTTGTAAATATCTCCATCTTCGTTTACATCTTTATAATCGATACTATTCTCATCTTCTATTAAATAATTTAAATGAACATCTCTTTTTGTAAGATTTTTATACTCTGAATCAAAAAAAGTAATTTCTATATTAAACTTGTTTAAAGCCTCACTCTTAATTCTATATGCTTCCTTAGAATAAAAATCTCCATCATTTAAGTTCTCTAAATATTTACAGGATTGGTATTTATAAATATAGTCCTCTAGGGTTATTAGTTTAAAAGAGTCAAGGATTTCCTTTTGAAGATACATTTCATTATCAGTGTTTATTCCACCATTAATGTGGATATAGTCTTTATCATGGTATTTATAAAATATTACTGCAAGGTTGTTTTCAGTTTCAATTCCGAATAGCTCGTCAAAAAGATAAATGCCCTTATTTTTTAATGAAAAAATCCTGTAAGCTAAAGTTTCAAAATTATCATCACTAGTTAGAATATCTCTAAAGGAATTTAGTTCAAAGTACATCCTATACATTGACTGGATATTTGTATCAAAGCCTTTTAATTCATTGGGAATAGTTACTAATCTATATTTATTTGTAATATTATTTAACACAAAATATGGCTTAATAACGTGAGGAGATAGGCCTAAAGTGTCAAATAACTTGGCATTATTGAGATAATAGTCAAGATAACCTTGAAAATAACAATAAGAACATACATCTTCAAAAATTTTATAATTGGAATTTTTTTTAAAAGCATATGAATCGTTAGGAATATTCCTTATACGTTTATTGCATTTTGGACAAGTTATTTTACTTTCATATAGTTTCATACAACCTTACTCCTCATTTTAAGTCATAATTGATTTAAACTTGGTATGAGCATGTCATTATATATAGTGTAGTAAATCTCAGCGGATTTTTCCTTATTTAGTGCGCAGATAGAAGAATAAAATAAATATAATAACAAGCTTTTGTGTTTTTAAGTGAAAAATTTACGTATAAGTTTCAGTTTGTATAAGTGAAATATCTATATAGTCTCTACTGAAAACTGATTTATCAATCATACGTTTTCCCATATAATCGTAAACAATAATACTATCCCCACAATTAACCAGTTTAGTTTGCATAGTTATCTCCTTCAATCCAACTTAGTAGTATATTTTTAGACACTTTCATGCGTTTTCCTACCTTAACCACATGAAATTCTCCGGAATGAAACAGTTCATATGCTTGTTTTCTGCCAATTCCAAGTAGCTTTTGTACATCAGATACATTTAGAATTTCAGGATAATCTTTATAGTTCTTGTACATAATTCATAAGCTCCTTTGGATTTTTAACATAATAGTCTTCTTGTTTTATTTCTCCGAACATGGGTGTTTGGTATTCAGCTGAATGAAGTAGGGTTGGTTGACATTTATCGAGGAGATTATAGAAGTCTTCTGAATCTTCAACTGTGATAGAAATGGGAGTCTTAAGACCGCGTGAATGGAAAAATCTATGACCACTATTCAATCTATCATCGGTAATTCCTTTTTTTATATAATTTGTGATTCTTTCATTGCCATGTGCATCCGATTGAATGATTTCTCTGTTTATGCCACCGTATTGCCACAGTTCTTGTATGACTTCTGAAGGTATGTCTATTAGGTTGCACACTAAGTGATAATGAATAGCTCCTCCACGGTTCTTATCTTGAAATTCTGTGACACCTAAATATTCGAACTTGGATAAATCATTCTTCTGTAGGTAATATGCAAGACGTTTTTTGAAGTCAATAAAAGCTTGCTGGCAGCTATTTAGATTGGTAACATCTATATCCTGTGATGATTTAAAGGTAAGTGTTAGAAACGCATATCGATCAGTGAAATTACACTCTAGATATCTACGAATATTTTTACGAGCACGATTAATTGCAACCTTTTTATTATTCTCATAATCTTCGGTACTTTGATTTGGATAGGGCTTACGACCTCCTGAGGAAGTTCTATTCATACAAGGTATGAAACTAAGTTGTGTGACTTCCACGTATTTGTTGCTCATTGTTATCTTCATATGTGGTTTTAACATATATGGACACTTCCTTTTTGTTTATATGGTACCTCTTGATGTAAGTAAAATAACTTTCGTCAAATTAATCACTATTCATCAAGGTGCATTAATTAAAGAACTTCTATGAACATGCTTGCACCGGTGTATTCAAAACGTTTTGTTCATGCTCTAATTCTACTTCTAAGCTCTCTTTAAAGTCCAAATACTCTATTCCTTATATGTGAAAGTCTGAAGGAACCTGTAGCGAATGCACCCGCCTTTTTAATTAATTACTTACAATTGCATTAAATTCCGCCAATTTCTAAAAGGTATACATAATTAGAAGGTCGTTACATAAGGCTGGAGTTAGTATAGTTCCATTGCCACCATTTATATAGTTAACTCTCTATTATAAAAATAAGAGAGGGTGTGTCGTGCATGGATCAGAAAAAGAATAAGCCAACCTATAACGAAGATTTCAAGAAAACGGTAGTGGAACTGTATCATACTGATAGCTCAGTACGTATGTTAAGCAGCGAATATGGTGTGTCAGAAGTAACAATTAATAAGTGGATTAAAGCTCTATCACCAGTGGATGGAACTGAAAATGGATTAACCCCACAAGTCATAGCTGAGATGAAATCAAGACTTTTTGAAAATTAATCCCTATTTTTAAATTATTAATTAGTAGATTATTAGGTATTTGAAGTTTAATTAACAAGGTTTGCGGAAAAAATAGCCATAAATAATAAATTATTTACTATGTTTAGGGGTTGAAATATGGAGACAAAAGACAACTTTGGTGATTTTGAATTGGGACAGTTTTACATACCTTTTACGAAGCAAAATGTAAATGAATTTGTTCCGAGAACTACCGGTGTGTACATGTTAGGAGTTAAATTGGATGATTATTTACCGATAACACCTGTATACATTGGTCGAGCCTGTGGTGAAATACAAAATCTTTGTCAGCGAACAAGAAGATATTTGAAGGTCCTTTATGGACATGGAGGAGAAGGAGAGGTTATTGATTCTTTGTTAAATGCCATTAATGACACAAGTTATTGGTTTCTTAGTTGGAAAAAATACACTCCCGAAGAGGCTAAAGATGCAGAATATAACATATTAAAGAATACAAATTTAAATTTAGTTAACGCAACTGGGATGGGGAAAGGATGCAAGGAGAGGGCAATGAACAACGCTGATAAAATAATAAAGAGTTTATACAAGAATTGAGAAAATAACTCATGATGTATAGATGCCCACACTTATCTGGAGGGAAACGTATCTCAAACTGAATGGAGTCGTAAAAGCAGAGTTACAAAGGCACAACTACAATTAAAGTCCAAATCGAGAGACATTAATATAAGCCATCTGACCAACCAGATATACCTATAATTTTCTTATAAATGATAAGAATTTATAAAAAATTCTAGATGGAGTACCATAATACAACTAAAAAAGCTTAATGTCGTTTGGAGCTCCCTGCCCCTTTAAATGTTTGTACTCATTTTTGATAAGTACAGATATTTTTATTTTGTTTCAGGTATTTGAAAAATTGGGAATGATCGAAAGGATTTTTTAAAATTTATCCGTTTACTTTAAGAAATGGAGGAAAATTGAGAAAATCCGTTTATGTATACGATTAAATAAAGATTCAACACAATAATAGGTTACATCATACGTGATTGGTAGAGGAATAGGCCTCATCGTATTGGTTTAGTAATAATTAGTAATCGTACAATATAATCATAAATTAAATGTGATCATCAATGGTCACGAAAGGAGTCTATTCATCTTAAATGGTCAAACAATTTTCAGTTACAGTAACCCGAGAAAAAATAAATCAATTTGAAACTGCAGTGCAAGATTGTGGGATACATCCTTCTCATAAGATATGTGGAGAAAACGAGACTCAGTATATATTCACAGCATATACAACCGTAACAGATGAAAGAGCATGTTTTCTTATGGGGGAAACGCTTATATACTTGTATCCAATGGCTGAAGCTACTACTCCAGAAAGTACATCGATTCAACAAGTTTTAAATGAAGAAGCTACCATTACTGCTTATGAACTTATAAAAGCTTATGTAGGCAAAATCATTACTGAGGATAAATCAAATAAAGTTTCCCATAAAATAAAATCATACTGCCAAGACATGGGATTAAACATTCTCAATCACCGTCCATGGATAACCTTTCAAGAAAATAATATGTTTGGCGGAATTTTGACAAGCTCTATTAATACTGAAAACAATTTAATAGAGCCTACCTCAAATAAGCCACCTATACACATTAGTTTTTCAATATCAGAAGATGAGTTTAAAAATCATGAAAATTGCTTTACTTCTAAAGGTAAACGTAAAGCTAACAAATTTAAATCTATTATGTATAATGTTAAACCTTCACGAGGAAATCGTAACATTAACATGAATGAAGTTGCAGCTAATTGCCATTTGTTTAGAACTTACACAAATGGTAGTCAGATAATTAATGGATATGAGTTTTTTGTTTTGCAATCTGCATTGTCACAAGTGGACTCAGGTAAATCAATGCATAATAAGATTTTGAATGTTTCTGGACTATCTGATGTACAGAAACATGCTTTGAGTTATCAGTTTGACATGATTCGATTATCCAATGTGGGTACAGTCAAATGTAAAGATGATACCTTCAGTTTTATTTGTCCATTTTTCAATGAGTGTCGTCATAATGTTCATATGCTTCAGCAGGCTGGAGCAAAACGTGGAGAAGTACGTTACATTGGCGACTATACTCCTAGAAAAGAAGTTGCTGATGCATTTCAGGAATATACTGATGTATTAAAGAACGCATATCAAGCTGATGATAAAATGATTCATGTTCTTAAAGCACCAACAGGTATTGGGAAAACAGAAGCAATGCTAAGTTTAAACTTAGATAATGTTGCTATTGCCTTACCTACTCACGAATTATGTAGAGAGGTGTATCATAGATTAAAAGACGCAGGACATGATTTCCTTCTGATGCCTGAAAGACCAATGTTGCCCTCAGATTTAGAAGATCAATTTATGGCACTACAGAGAGTTGGATTATACAAGAAAGCCAATCGGATTTTTTTTAAATATAGCAACCAGCTAAATAAAAAACAGAAGAAACTACTTACCAATGAGGAGCAAAGTTTTCTAAATTATATAAATGCATTAAAGAAAATGAATACAGCAAGTAAAATTATTATTACTCACCAAAGATTATTGAATTTGAAAAACAAAAACATTAAGACTTATATCATTGATGAAGATATATTGTTAACATCTATGTTAAAAACTGTTACCATTAGTGAAACAAATATAAAAGATATTATTATGACTGCTCCATTGAATATAATGGATGGCATTTCGGGTGATTATGATAAAACTATGATTGATACTTTCAGTCAATTTTTATTTCTGCCAGTAGATTGTTTCTACACAAAAAAGGAATATTTTGATCGTAAATTGCTAGAAGAGTACATTTTTAGTAATAAGGAGCATATTCAGGATAATGTTTTAGATTTTTTACAAAGCAATTATTATTTGTCTACACAAAATCGGGACAGGGAAACATTTATTCATACAGTTAAATTGCAACCCTTGGATGCAATAAAACAAAAAACGATTATAGTTATGTCAGCAACTGTTAATAGATTTATGTATCAAAAAGTCTTTAAAGAACGATTAAATTTTATTGATATTGGTCAAACGGTTACTAAGGGGAGGATTCTCTGGCATTCCGATAAATCATTTTCTCGCTCACAGTTTATAAAACACATTAATTTTAAGGAGATTTGTGATTCTATAGGAAGGACGAATGTAATTACCTACAAAAGGTATAAGAATCAATTAAGTAAAGAAGGACTTAATGTAGTGGCGACTTTTGGTGCAACAGCAGGATTAGATAAATATAAGGGTGAAGACTTAGTAGTTATAGGTTCTCCGTATACCTATCGAGAAGTTTATCTCTTAATAGCAAAAGAACTTGGAATTGAAGTTACAGATGATGATATAAAGAATGAGAATTATGTATTTTGCCCTGTTAATCGAAATGGTTATGACTTTTCCTGTGTTACCTTCAAACAAAATAAACATTTGCAAGAAGTTCAGTTTGCATTCATTGAATCAGAACTAATGCAGGCAGTAGGAAGAGCTAGAATTCTTCGTTATGATTGTACAGTAAAATTATATTCTAAAATTCCTGTACCAGGTGCCCTTTTAGCATAAAGGGTAAATAGTTTATTCAACAGAATCAATTTCACAACTCAAAGCCCTTATGTACCAATGGTTTTGAAGACACGAAAAGGAGTACCTCCCTAGATTGTAAGACAACTAGATGGTGCGTTCAAAAAGTTAGTTATCATCTAAAGTTTAATTTCAAGTATAATCTATTTTCATAGAAAATATTATCTATATTCTATTTTCTAAGAAAGTATTTTATATCTTCTAAGAAAATATTATCTATTTTCTTAGAAAATCTCTTATTTTAAATAATCTTCAATGTATATTTATTTCAAGTTATTAAATAAATAGGGATAGAAGTTTCTAACAGATAAGAAATTCAGTAAATTTGTTTCAATTACCAAACTCCATTAAAATTCCTCAGATTTCTTAATTGCCAGGAAATATTGCCTATATACGAAAAATCATAAAAAATTTTTTTGAGAGGTAAGTGCCTTTGGTAGTAGTAAGGATAATGGAGTTTTGTGCCCCTACCCCTTCAGAAAAACTAACGTGTATGTATAAAAGTTAAAATAAAGATGCATAAATACAAGAAAATAAATACTGTTAGGATAAAAGGAGTTTTTTTTAAAATGCAAAGTACTGTAAACAATACATTTATTGTAAAATAGGGTAAATAGAGTTTAGCAGTTACATTATTGCAGTTATCTATAAACAATACTAGGTTTTATTGAATTATAGTTATAACCTGCAATGAAGGAGAGATGAACTTTTGATAAAGAGTGGGCGAAAAGTAAAGACATTATCTGGTTGTTGTGTTAGATGTCGTAAACATAAAGGATATGGTTTATGAAGAAGGTTGCACATTAAACGTGACAACAAAGGAATCTATCTTACAGGTAAGGAAGCAGCGGAAATTAATCAAAGATTAGCTTCACAATTAGATTATCTTGATGAATTTTTGAAACATGCAACGCCATTACCAGTTGATGAAAACGGTAGTATTATATTAGATCCAAATAATCCTGCTCACAGAGATTGGATGGAGGACTAGGTTTATAAAATACGGTCTTTGAATGGTGGATGAAGATTAGTCATACACTACCTTTGCCCCTCTTGTGAGCAGTTATATAGCTGCTCACCTTTCTTTTTGGAGAGGCATAACAGGTAATAATGTTCATAGGCTTTATTTGTGAATATTTTCACAAATAATAGGAAGGTTCTTGTTCCTTCGCAATGATTGGACAGCATGTATGAGTTGTACGTAGCAAGTTGTAATGAACATTATGTTGGTATCACTTTGCAATTTGATTGTATGTGATGTGAATGTAATCTCTATCAACTACGTTACCCCACCGATGAATAGGCTCTTAGGTTTTTATGGTTGTTGGTTTACTGTTTTGTGTCCTATTTAGAAAAGGGCAGACTACCCCCTTTGCATGTTACTAACACTCTGTATGTAAATTGGATTCTCACATGGTGTGTGTGATGTGTTGGCTCACACTGTGATGTGATGTTGGTTCCTACATGAATGTGAATGATCCGTCTTGCATGTGATGTTGGTTCCTACATGTACATGTTAGTACGCGTCATTTCTTACACGTTAATGTTTTGTTTTTGTAAGAACTTGAACTTTCATGTGTGTGTTTGAACTGCCATGTTTTTGAACTTACATGAAAAGTAGCTCTCATATATATTAATTACCTCTTTTTTGGCCCTTTTTCCAACCCTGCTTTTTCAACTTTACAAAACCTTTACATTCTGTTCAATTTTTGTCCACAATTTGTCCGTTATTTAGCAGTAATAGATTATCATGGGAGCATTTTTTGACAATTTGTGGGTTTGCTCCGCAAATATGTCAGTGAAAAGTACATGCCAATCATGTGCTTTATCATGCTTTTTTTCGGAGGATGAAATAAATGTTTAAACTTACAAATTCTAGTATTTTCTTTGCTGATTATGATGGAAAAGGGGACATGTCTCAAGTGTATGTTCAAGTAAAAGAATCTCTTGGACATAATCGTTTTTCTTTATTTTTACAAGAAGCGAGCATCATTCCTTATTCTTTCAACAATGAGTATTATTATCAATATGTTTATCAGATTGTTGCTGATAATAAGCTTGCAGGTTCCATTGTTAGGACTGAAAACAGTGTTTGCATTTCTTTTTATAAAAATCATTTATGTGAATTGGACTTTACTCCATCTTTGGTGAAAGTTACAGATAAAAGAGAATCAGTTATGGCTTCTTAATACAGTTTTGACCGTCAATGGGATCTTTTCCTAGTCAGAAGGTTACAACCATATTATTGATTTGGTAATTTTATAGTCTAATCAAGTAACAAAAGGTAAGTTGTAAGTATTTATAATAATTTAGACAAATGAAAAATAAAGAAATCTTAATATACTAGAGTATATAGTGAAAAATCTAAGGTGAAGTTTAAATGCTCACTATAGACTAGATTAAGCAAAAGGAGATTGCTAAATATGAAGGATAGCCGGAAATGATATCTTGGGATATTTTTGATAACATAAGGTTATTAAAGGTGTCAAATACACGGCCGTATAAATATTGACTTTGATGTAGTAGGGTCTATACGATATATATAAGTAAACACTGCTTCATCTCACCTTTTATCACATGAAAAAAATTTGTTAAAAGGAGAGACTCTTATGTCTGGTTCTGTAAAAAAGGAAGGTAGTAGCTGGTATTATGTATTTAGTTATTATGATGAAATTGGGAAACGTCATCAGAAAAAGCAACGTGGTTTTAAAACAAAGAAAGAAGCATCAAAATGTTTGGTACAAGCCTTAAACGCTTTAAATAATCAAAATTATGTTGAACCTTCTAATTTGGTGTACAAAGATTTCTTAAAAGATTGGTTTACAACGAAGAAGAATAATTTAGGCTTACAAACATCAAATTTGTATGAACACGTTTTAAATAATCGAATCATTCCTGGATTAGGCAACATTAAACTAAATAGACTTAAGACTATTGATATTCAAAAATTTATCAATAACTTGAAAGAGGAAGGTTTAGCAAGTGCCACTGTTAAAAAGGTTTTTAATATTATTCGGAATTCTTTAGAATATGCTGTTGATTTTAATTTAGTTCAAATGAATGTGGCTAAGAAAGTAAAGCTTCCAAAAATTGAACAAAAAGAAATGTCAATATGGGATGCTGATCAAGCAAACCTTTTTTTGAAGGTGGCTGAAGAAGACGTAAATTATATAGCATTTTATTTAGCCATATCTACAGGAATGCGACAAGGTGAGATTCTTGGTCTGCGTTGGAAAGATATTGATTTGGAAAAGGGTTATCTGTATGTGAGACAAACACTAAGCCATGATGGTAAGACTTTTCTATCAGGGGCTAAAACAAAGGCAAGTATCCGTACGATAGGACTGTCAGACAAGACTATAGAAACACTTAAAGTACACAAACAATATACTGACAAGGTAAGACAGGAGTGTTCTTCTTATCAAGAAATGGACTTAGTAGTTTGTACACAAATGGGTACGCCATTAAATCCAGCTAATTTAAGAAGAACATATAACCGATTGATAGAGAAAGCAGAATTGCCTAAAATACGGTTTCATGATTTACGGCATACGCATGCAACATTACTCTTGTCGGAAGGAATTAATGTTAAAGTGATATCGGAGCGGTTGGGTCATAGTAATATTAAAATCACACTGGACACATATTCGCATGTGTTACCAATCATGCAAGAAGAAGTGATGAAAAAAATTGATGCAATCATCAAATAATCTTACTGTGACCAAAGTGTGACCAAGACTGTAAAAGGCGTCAAAATGAAGAAGGGCTTCTCAATTATTAAATAATTGAAAAGCCTAGTGGAATAACGTTTTTATGCGTTTTATGTTGGATGACCCCGACTGGTCTCGAACCAGCGACCTCCACCCTGTCAAGGTGGCGCTCTCCCTGCTGAGCTACAGGATCAGGGAGAAATATAGTAACACTATACAGAAGCATGAAGAAATTGTCAATTGAATCTTGTATGTTATTTTTTTATACATTGTGATATATTAAAAAAGGAATTTAAGCGGATGGTATTTTAAAATAATGCGGAAGTTTTTTGTTTATTAAGGGGAATTTACAATACATCTAGATAGAGAGATAACACACAAGGGAGAATAAGATGAAACGGAGAATTGCGCTAGTCTTGATGGCTTTGCTGCTATTTGGTGTGTCTTCTGTTTATGCTGAAGAACAGCCACATGTTGTTGGGGAATTTGCTGTTTCCATGGATGCGAAATCGGGTGATGTTTTGTATGACAAGCAGGCACATCACCGTGCTTATCCGGCTAGTATTACGAAGGTGCTTACGGCTATTTTGATGATGGAGCATATGAAGCCGGGGGAGAGGATTACATTTTCGCAAAAGGCGTTAGGGCAGGAAAAGAGTAATTATCAGGTTGATTTTCATGTGGGTGATTCCGTTGACCGGGATACCGCGCTTACGATTATGATGGTGCTTAGTGCAAATGATATGGCGTATGCAATTGCGGAGCATATTTCAGGTAGTGCGGAAGACTTCTCTAGTTTAATGAATGAAAAGGCAAACGAACTCGGTGCGAAGGATAGTCACTTTGTAACGCCAAATGGATTGCATGATCCGAATCACTATACATCGCCCTATGATATGGCGCTTATTGCGCGTGAGGCTAGTAAATATCCAGAAATTATGAAAGCGATGAATACGAAGAGAACGACGGTTACGACATCGCGTCAGACAATTTCTATTTTAAATAAAGCTAAATATTTTGATAATCCAAATGTTATTGCTGGGAAAACTGGATTTACGAATGAAGCGCATAATACACTTGTGCAGATAAATGAAAAGAATGGAAATCGCATTATTAATGTTGTGATGAGCTCTCGAAATCCGGAAGTGTATGAGGATGCGAAGGCAATCACAAATGATGTGTTCCCGCTTTTTGAGAAGCAGCATATTGTAGATAAAACCCAGTGGTCACAGAAGACGGATTTATTAGGTCAGTCTATCCCGTTAGAGCTAGAACGAAGCTCAGATCTCGTCTTGAAAAAAGGCGAAGGGAAAAATGTTAATGCTGTGTTTCATCCGCTTCAACTGGATAATGATTCATTATACGAGCATGGCATTGTAAAAGGCCAAATGCTTGGCCAGGTTGATCTGATAAAAAATGGACAAGTCATCGATTCAATTCATGTGCTGTCCAAGGAAAGTGCAACCTTTCAAAAGCCACCTACTCAAATGATGATGCAGGGCGTTATACCTATAGGGATAGGGTTACTTGCGCTCGTATTAATTGGTAGTGTTGGGGTTAGAATGAGAAAACGAAAACAAAATATTTCTGCATAATAGTAGGGGCTATGTCAATTGAGACATAGTCCCTTTCTACTTCTTAAAATATATAAGAATCGCATTATATATATTGTATAAAAATGGCGAAAAATATAAATTTTACATTTTATACTAAATTATCCTTTTGTTTTACTTATTTTGCCATTATACTATCGTTATAAGTTCTTTAAAAAGAACAATGTATGCAACAGAGAAAGGGGGAGACCTATGGAAAATGCCCCAGTTAAGGTAATGCGAAATGTGTCAGTACTAGCATGTTTATGTTCGTTGTCGTTCTATGTAAGTTCTCAAGTTGTTGGTGAAACAAGGTCATACTTTTCTAGCAAGAAAAGTACAGCTTATGAGATTCATACTGCATTTGTTTTTCCGAAGACGATTGAAAATTTACAACAACAAGCACAGGATGTAACCAACCGGGTTTCCGCTACTTATGAAAGTATTTCAGGCCCGAATGCCGAGTTGTCTCTTAAACTCGCAACAAGTAAGCTAGATGAAGTTTCAAAAAAGTTAGAAGTGATGAAAAAGGATCAAATCTCTTTACAAACGATGAACAAGCAAATGGTGGACTATTATCAGAAAGCACAGCAAGAACCACCGGTTTCAAAGGATGTAACAAGTAAATATCGAAGTATTACAGATTACGTAAATCCTGCTTATACATCATTTGAACAAATGGTTACAAGCGTAGATACCTACATAAAGAATACAGAGAAAATAAAAGCAGATTTAATGAATCTAGTTCAAAATCAACCACCAGGCAATGGAACTCCCAGTGCATTATCTTCAGCTAAGACATCTAGTTTATTACCTCAAACACAGACACCAACCACATCAGGAGCTCAGGTACCATCAAAAACTCAGCCTTAGAATGTAAAGTAACTGAACAAGTAGTACAGATTGGAGATCATTCTACATGAAAAAAACAGTACGTATTGTAAGTAATTTACTCTCCATTTTCTTGTTTTGTTTCATCCTTTTGTTAGCATATTTTTCTATATCATCTAGATTATACGGCGGGGAACCAAAGATGTTTGGTTATGAAATAAAGTCTGTTCTTTCTGGTTCTATGGAACCTGTCTTTCACACTGGTTCTGTTATAGTAATCGAACCTATCAAAAACGGCATGTCATTCAAGCCAGGGGATGTTATTACATTTAAATTGAAGAACGGTCCGCTTGTTACGCATCGCATTGTAGAAACAACTGAAGCAAATGGACAAGCTGTATACAAAACAAAAGGTGATGCGAATCATGCCGCTGATGAAGGAATTGTTTTGCCTCAAAATATTATAGGGAAATATACAGGGTTCACTATACCGTATGTTGGGTATGTTGCGAGCTTTGCTAGCTCAAAGGTGGGATCTGCTCTTTTTCTAATCTCTTCAGGAATTGCTTTGCTGTTGTATGCTTCTATATCAATTATAGGAGGGATTCGCGGCATAAATGCTTCAGCCAATCATTCAGATGAAGGTCATTCTACGTAAGTCTTTTTATGTTAAATAAAAAACCATTAATAGGGGGAAAACGAAAATGGGTATGAAAAAAAAGCTTGGAATGGGTATTACTGCTGCAGCACTGGGACTATCTTTAATTGGGGGCGGCACGGTTGCATACTTTAGTGACAAAGAAGTAACTCAAAATACATTTGCTGCAGGTACGCTTGATTTATCTGTTGATCCGCAAGTAATTGTGAATTTAGATCAGCTTAAGCCAGGTGATGTTGTGGATCGCGGATTTCAACTCATTAATAAAGGTACATTACCAATTCAAAATATTCACTTGCTAACGAACTACAATGTGGTAGATGCAAAAGGGGATAACGGTGAACAAGATTTTGGTGATCATATTAAAGTGAAATTTCTATGGAATCTTGATAAAAATACTACACCTATTTGGGAAACGACTCTTTCAGATTTAAAGAAGGCTACTGAAAATGGACAAGTAACGGATTTAATTGATAAAGGTATTGTTGATTATGAAGGAAAAGGACTGGCACCGCATACAGATGATACGATATTCGTAGAATTCGAATTTGTTGACAATCAGCAGGATCAAAATGTATTTCAAGGTGACCAATTAAACCTCAATTGGACATTTAACGCAACGCAAGAACCTGGAGATTCTAATAAATAAAAATACAAATATGGTACGTACACTACCTTTTTGTAAATATATGATTGTAAGTGAGGGATTGCTATGCGATCACATGTATTCTGGCTCGGATTACTCGCTTATGTATTACTTGTATGCATATCCAATCCAACGAGTAAAGTATTTGCAGCAAATCAGCAGGAAATAGATGTACGACTTACCCCCCAAACCATAAACATGCCAATCAATAATATGAAGCCAGGCGATGAAGTGAATGATGGTTGGGTTATTCATAATGATGGCCGCCAGGGTCTTCAGTATCAAATGGAGACAGAGTTGATTGGTGGGAGTGAGATACTCTATAAAGGACTATATATTACAGTAAGAGATGCAGATAAGGTCATATATACAGGAAAGCTACAGGATTTGAAATATGTAGAAAATCGTCAGCTAGACGTAGGGAAAACAGACCACTTAACCTATACAGTCCTCTTCCCAGCCGAGCTTGGCAATGAATACCAAGGATTACAGGCTACGGTGCAGTTTGTCGTATATGCAACCGAAGCGGCTACTTCAACAAGCGGCAATCATCCTAGTAATTCTACGAACACAAGTTCAATTGTTGACAAAGGATTAAGCGTAATTTCAAAAGCTTTGCCAGATACTGCTACGGGATATAGTAATTTTCTCGTTGTCGGCGGAGTGATCTTGATTGTGGGTTTATTTTTACTTGGCAAAAGAAAACAAGCATAGTGTGTCTGGAAAGAAAACTAAAAAGTAAGAAGAGCGGCCATTTGACTGCTCTTCTTACTTTTGATTAGATTTCCATTTGTTAAATTCTAGGAATTCCTTGAATTGTTCCTTTGATACACCGGATTGCATCGCATCTTGTACAAGCTGCATCCACTCCGTATCTAAGTCTAATTCTGACTTTTCTACGGTTTTATCCTGGATAAGGTGATCAACTTTAACACGGAGCACAACGGCAATCTTCTCTAAAAATTGAATAGATGGATTGTACTGCAAATTTCGTTCAATGGAACTTATGTATGATTTTGCTACACCTGCTCGTTCTGACAGTTCAGTTAATGAAATGCCTCGTTGCTGGCGCAATCGTTTGATACGTTCGCCGATCATAGTTAAACGCACCTTTCTTAAGAAATCCGCTTTATCTTTTAAATTATAACATATTTATTATGCGATTGTTATAGAACCTATGTCTAGATTTTAATTGTTTTCAATGCATTATAAATATATTTATTATTGATGCAGTATATTTTCTATTTTGTGAAGAGACCATCTTGTTTGGTTTTGGGCTATTCATGGCAATAGAAACGTTATAAACTGCGTATTTAACAAATACGAATATTCTCCGTTTTTATTATTACTACTATAAGTAACGGCATAATTGGATTGAAAGTTTAGCCAAGTTGCTTATGATTAATTAATTTTATAAAAATCCCATTAAAAATATTACAAATTTCCGAAATGTGTTGAAAAAATATGTAAAATTCTATATTTTCAAAATATTAGAAAAAATATTTTTTTGTGGGAGATGGAGCTATTTGGAGAAAAACAATTTAATTAAAGTTGTTTCTGTAATCACTGCTTTTTCTATTCTTAGTGTGTCGTTTGGTTTTGTGGGAACAGTAAAGGCTGTGGGTAATTCAGGAGTTCCAACTCAATTCTTCAGTAGTCCCATTGACGATCATTTAATTCCTGAGGAACGTCTGATTAAGGCATTAAAGGAACGAGGTGTAATTAGGAAAGATGCATCTTATAACGAATCTGTTAAGGCTGTTAAAGTCTATGTGACAAAAAAACAAGCAGATAAACCAGGTAAGGATAGTCTATCGTCTGCTAAACTTACAGATTTTGTGAAAAAAGTAAAGGATGCAAATCAAAGGGTAAAGGAAAAGGCGGCGCAGCCATTAAGTAATGCTTCTCTAACACCAATTGCACCGAAAGCGAAGGACGGCTTTATTCCGACATCTTCAGCGCAGCAAGCGTCCTATAACGGACCTGTACGGACGGATAAAGTACTTGTTATATTAGCTGAGTTTTCGGATTATAAGCATAACAATATTGTTCAAGAGCCAGGGTATATGTGGACTAATGATTTTAATCAGGAACATTATCAAAGTCTCTTATTCGGAAATCAGCCATTTAAATTACAAGACGGTTCGCAAGTAGAATCGTTTAAGAAATATTATGAAGAGCAATCGGGTGGGAGTTATACAGTAGACGGATATGTAACTCCTTGGGTAACGGTTCCAGGAACAGCAAAGGAATATGGAGACGATAGTCCCTACGGAGGGAATGATAACCAAAGCCCGTTAGGACCTCGTGATTTTGTAAAGGATGCAATAAATGCTGCGGTGGCAAAAGGTGTAGATCTTGCCCAGTATGATCAGCTTGATCCGTATGATGTCGATGGGGATGGAAATACGAATGAGCCAGATGGCGTTATCGATCATTTAATGATTATTCATGCTGGTGTAGGACAAGAAGCAGGGGGCGGAAAGCTAGGGGACGATGCGATTTGGTCTCATCGCTGGAATTTAGACGGTGTCTATCCAGTAGCTAATACAACTGCATCTGTGAAATACTGGGGTGGTAAAATGGCCGCGTATGATTATACGATTGAACCTGAGGACGGTGCAGTTGGTGTATTCGCACATGAATACGGCCATGATCTTGGCTTACCAGATGAATATGATACACAATATACAGGAAACGGTGAACCAGTGCAGTCTTGGTCCATTATGAGCGGAGGTAGCTGGGCAGGATCAATAGCAGGTACGCAATCAACAAGTTTTTCGCCGCAAAATAAAGAATTTTTCCAAAAAACAATTGGAGGAAACTGGGCAAAAATCTTGGAAGTAAACTATAGTGACTTGCCGCGGCAAGGGGTCTTTTCGTTTCTTGATCAAAGTGTAACGAAATCGAAGCGACCAGGTATTGTACGTGTAAACTTACCTGATAAAGAAGTACAGGGGATTCAGCCTGCATTTGGTAAGAAGTATTATTATAGTACAAAGGGTGATAATCTTCATACGATATTGGAAACACCACTTTTTGATTTGACCGGTGCAAAGAGTGCTACCTTCAACTTTAAAACGTTATATGAGGTCGAGACAGATTATGATTATGTTCATATTAATGTGTTAGATGAAAATGGAGGAAAGCTTGAGGAAATTGATACGCTCGGTGATGAAAATGTAAAAAATGGAATGGATACGACTGACGGAAACTGGATTGCTAAGTCGTATAATTTAAGTAAATTTACAGGAAAAAAGGTCAAGCTTCAGTTTGAATATATAACAGACGGTGGTTTAGCACCGAATGGGTTTGCTCTGGATAATCTATCGTTAACGGTAGACGGAAAAACCGTATTTAATGATGATGCGGAAGGCACGCCAGCGGTTACGCTAGATGGATTTGTCTCATCAAGTGGTTTTGAGCTCAAGAAACATTATTATTATCTAGAGTGGAGAAACTATGCAGGTGCTGATGTTGCCTTACAATTTGCACGTGGACCTATATACAATACTGGCCTTGTTGTTTGGTATGCGGATGATAGTTATTTAGATAACTGGACTGGCGTGCATCCGGGTGAAGGATTCATTGGAGTCGTGGATTCCCATCCGCAAGCGATCGTTGGAAGTCTAGATGGTGCACCAACTATAACGAATAGCACTCGCTATCAAATAGCAGATGCGGCGTTTTCTTATGATAGAACTCCGTCTTGGTATGTGAACTCTCCGTCACGTGGTATTTATGATTACAAAGGATTTCCAGGTGTTACTACATTCGATGATAGTAAATCTTATGTAGATCCATTGATTCCAGATGCAGGTCGAAACGTTCCAACCTACGGCTTACAATTCCGAGTAATAGGAGAAGCGAATGACAACTCAGCTGGAGCGGTTTGGATTAAAAAGAAGTAAACGAAAAAGAAAACTGGTAGGAAAGTTCGAGGGCACTGAAAAAGTCATTCAGTGTCCTTTTTTTATAGAGATGATTACTTTGAAGACCGTCTACCTTAATTTACACTCGAAGCGGTAATCAAAACAGGGGATTGAAGACCGTCTACTGTGATTTACACTCGAAGCGGTAATCAAACCAGAGGATTGAAGCCCATCAACCCTGAATTAAACTCGAAGCGGTAATCAAACCAGTAACCTCGGAAAGTTCTACCAGTTTATTTGTATGGTTCGATGTTAAATGGAATCAGTTGACAGGAGGAATGGGTAGTGGCATAGTAAAGATAAAACTATAACGTTCGAAAGTTTAAACTTAAAGACGAAAGGTGTGACCATGATGGATATCTCTTCATTGGTACAAGAGCAGAAGAAATATTTTTACAGTGGGCAAACTCGTGCCCTTCCAATTCGACTTCTTCATTTAGATGCTCTCTATAAAGGGATTCAGAAGTATGAGAAGGAAATTATAGAGGCACTTCAAAAGGATTTACATAAATCTGAGTTTGATTCGTATACAACAGAAATTGGCTATGTATATAAGGAAATTTCGTTTATTAAAAAGCATCTTTCTTCTTGGATGAAACCAAAGAAAACGAAAGGTGCACTTCTAAATTTCGGTTCAAAGGGGAAAATTGTTGCAGAACCGTATGGGGTGACTCTCATTATCGCACCGTGGAATTATCCGTTTCAATTAGCGGTTGCACCGTTGATTGGGGCGATTGCTGCAGGGAATACTGCCATTGTTAAACCTTCGGAATTAACGCCGACCGTATCAGAGGTTATGGCAAAGCTAATAGGGGAAATATTTGAACGACATTACATTACAGTAGTAGAGGGCGACGCTTTGGTAACAACAGAGTTATTAGAGCAGCCTCTTGATTATATATTTTTTACGGGTAGCGTGAATGTTGGAAAAATTATTATGACAGCAGCGGCCAAGCAATTAATTCCAGTTGCTTTGGAGCTCGGGGGGAAAAGTCCAAGTATTGTTCATTATGATGCAAATTTAAAACTAGCCGCTCGGCGAATTGTATGGGGCAAGTTCTTAAATGCAGGACAAACGTGTGTAGCTCCTGATTATTTATATGTTCATCAGGCAGTGAAGGAAGAATTGCTATCCTATATGAAAAAGGAAATCGAATTCATATATAAGGAGCATCCACTTGAAAATGATCAATATACGCATATTGTCAGTGAGCGCCATTTCCGCCGCCTGGCAGGATTTTTAGCTGACGGAACGATTGTCGTCGGAGGAGAGAAAGATGAAAAGCAGCTCGCCATTGCTCCTACTATTCTAGACCACATTTCATGGGAAGATGCCGTTATGCAAGAAGAAATATTTGGTCCCATTCTTCCTGTTCTTTCTTATGAAAATTTAGAGGACGTCATTTCAGTTATTCAAAATCATCCGAAACCGCTCGCCTTGTACGTATTTACGGAAAGCAAAAAGATTCAAGACGAGATTGTTGACCGAATTTCTTATGGCGGCGGTTGTATAAACGACACGGTATATCATTTGTCAAATCCATATTTACCATTTGGAGGAGTTGGTGAAAGTGGAATGGGAGGGTATCACGGAGAACATAGCTTTTATTCTTTCTCTCATCAGAAGAGTGTACTTACTCAAAGTACGAAATTTGATTTTAAATTCCGCTATTATCCGAGTGAAAAAGGGCTGAACCTCATCAAAAAGTTATTAAAGTAAAACCAAAAGGCAACGCGATTTCATGATGAATCGCGTTGCTTTTTCCATTAAACTATATGGAAAACAAATGAATAGTTTACCTATCCTTTTGACAATAGTATGTGGTAAAGAAACTTCTAGAAATGGGTGAGAGATGATGTTTCGCTATTTCAAGTATAAGCTGAATGATACGGTGCAGTTTCATGAAAACGATGGACATATTTATCGAATCGTAGGTTATCGGCTTGAGAAAGGTTTCGAGCCCGAAAGGGAGTGGACGCATATTGTGTATGAATTATTACGTGAATTTGACGGCTATATGTTAGATGCAATGGAGGATGAAATCGTTCGCGTTATTCAAGTAGAGGAAGAATATTATAAAATGACAGATACATTCGGATATAGCTATCCAGCTAAAGTAAAACATGTAAAAAGACCTCCGATTGTCAAAGAAACGAAGGAGGAACAGTTAAACAAATTGCTTGATAGGTATAATGACTACAAATGCCTTGCAGAGCTATTTAACGACAATTGCTATGAGCAAAAAGCAAATTTGTGTATTGAAAAAATGAAAGGAATGCGAAATGACTGTGAAACGTAAACCAAGACTCAGCATTTACTAGAACATGAATTGTAATTACGTTCGAGCATTTTTTGCATATACTGTATATCATCTTGGATCGATCGGCGGCTTGCCTATGAACAATCAAACCAAAGAAATCATTGGCTCGGGCATACAAGCATTGGGGACAGTTACAGCTGCAGTCGGAAGTACACCGATTTTCTTTATAAAAAAAGAAGAGTTACACAACCTAAATATATATGGAAATGTCTTGCAGGCTACAGGAAATGGTCTTCAAGCCGATGCAAAAGAATTACTGTCACTTGGACAATTAGGAAATCAAATTCAAGCGGCTGGAAATAGTACAGTAGTGGCTGGTTTAGTAATAGATTTTGAAAAGGTAACAGAATTAAAGTTACACATCACAGGAAATTGGTTACAAGCATTAGGAGGAGTAGTAGAAGTAGCAGATGCCATTGAAAACGATGTAGGCTTGATACAGTCTTTTATTATAATTGGAAATGGATTACAAGCTATAGGAAATTCGTTGCAGGCTATTGGAGCAATCTATGAACTAGAAACAAAGGATGATAAAACCGGAGTATCACTTATTGTGAAAGGAAGTTGGATTCAAGCGGTAGGTTCAATTATCGCTTTTCTAGGCGCAGCACGAAAGGGTATGAAACAACAGGAAATAGAAAAGAATTTCACTTTTCGTAAGGGACAGAAAAACACAGCGCAATGAATTTGCACTGTGTTTTTACTTACATCTTTATACATATGCTTTTGTAGCAGAATCTTTCTTATGAAATGCCATTACTAAATCCGTCATGTATGCACAAACAGCCACCGATAAAATCGTATAGGCAACATCTGTCCAGTTCATATACAATAATGACAATGCTAAAACGAGCCCGTCAAATAAAAAGTAAACTTTTCCTATCGATAGATGGGAAACTTTACTAAGCAATATGGATAATATATCGTCTCCTCCGGTAGCACCACCGTAACGTAAAATAAGGCCAAGACCAAATCCTACGAGAATCCCTCCTATAATTGCAGCAATAAATAAATGCTGAGATAGGTTGATGACAAACGGTGAATAGCGCTCCATAAGTGCATAGAAGACTGAAAAAGACGAAGCGCCAATAATTGTTTTAACAGCCAATCGCTTACCGATTAACCTTGATCCAAGTATGATTAAGGGAATATCGAGAGAAAGCGTTGTAATAGAAGGTGAGATATGGAAAAACTGTTTTATAAGTAATGCAATTCCAATAAATCCGCCTTCTGTTAGGTTATTTTGCACATGAATGTGATAAAAACCTGCTGATAACACAAATGAGCCAAAAACAATCATTCCTACTTCTCGCCAATTAATCCATTTCATTGTTATTCCTCTTCCGTAGTTAGTTTATTCGAAAACAATTGTTTTCAACTAACTACTCATATATAGAAAGGAGAAATCTCCTCTATGTGTAGTTAGTTGTTCACTAACTACGACGCTATATATAACAGAAGGAATAATTATATTCCAACATACTTTCGCCCACTTTCGTTTTTGCTAGTAGCTAACGACGAATAGCAAGCAGTAACGCTATGTGTAAGACAAATCTTGACGCTTCCAGATGCTCCTTCGAGCAGCCATGGTATCAAAATCCTTTCTTTATTAGATTTACCCGCAATAACGAGTGCCTTGACACTCACTTAATGAAATGAATGTCGTACCACCCACTAGAGAAACACCAAACCCAATTAGGCTTGAAGCGAGAGTTTCTAATGATATATGCTCCTTTTTTTATTTTATCACAGGTTTGAAATGATTGGAAAAAGATTGTGTTAGAATTACTGATTATTTACTTCATCCAAGAAAGATATATACCGAATAATTCACAAAATCGACATGCAATTTATCATAAATGTATCGTATAGTATTGATATAGATATTGTGAAATATTTCACAATTAACTAGTATAAAGTTAAACAACGAATTGGCAAACAATTGCAAGATTATTTTTTGTCTATTAGAGACGTTATATTCATTCATGCTATTGGGACGCATCATGTCACCGAGGGGCACCCAGAGGCCCTAACATAAGGAGGAAGTTCATATGGCTGTAGAAGAAAAAAAGGTAGAGCAGTTACAAGACACATCCACCATGATTGATGAACTCGTAGTAAAAGGTAACCGTGCTCTAGCACAATTTGAAATGTTTACGCAAGAACAAATTGATAAAATCGTGCATGAAATGGCACTTGCAGGTTTAGATCAGCATATGCCTTTGGCAAAGCTGGCACAGGAGGAAACTGGCAGAGGAATTTATGAAGACAAAATAATTAAGAATATATTTGCAACGGAATACATTTGGCATAGCATTAAAAATGATAAAACTGTCGGTGTCATTCATGAAGATCCGTACACGGGTATTACAGAAATTGCAGAACCTGTCGGCGTCATTGCAGGGGTAACACCAGTCACAAATCCAACTTCTACAACTTTATTTAAAGCAATCATTGCGATAAAGACACGAAATCCTATCATTTTCGCTTTTCATCCATCTGCACAAGGCTGTAGTGCAAAAGCAGCTTCCGTTTTATATGAAGCAGCAGTAAAAGCTGGTGCACCAGAGGATTGTATTCAATGGATTGAAAAGCCTTCCATCGATGGAACAAAGCTTCTAATGAATCATCCAGGCGTTGCACTCGTGTTAGCAACAGGCGGAGCAGGAATGGTGAAATCAGCATATAGTACTGGAAAACCAGCATTAGGAGTTGGCCCAGGAAATGTACCTTGTTATATTGAAAAAACAGCGAAAATCAAACGTGCCGTTAACGATGTTATTCTATCTAAATCGTTTGATAATGGTATGATTTGTGCCTCTGAACAGGCTGTTATTATAGATACGGAAATTTATGAAGAAGTAAAGAAAGAAATGATTGCAAATCAATGCTACTTTGTGAGTGATAAAGAAAAGCAGCTTCTTGAAAAACTAGTTATTCGCGAAGATACTTGTGCTGTAAACCCAGATATTGTTGGAAAATCACCAGAATGGATTGCAAAGCTTGCTGGATTTAAAGTTCCAGAAGATACAAAAATCCTAGTTGCTGAAATTGAAGGTGCTGGTGCAGAGTATCCACTTTCTCGTGAAAAATTAAGTCCAGTACTTGCTTGCATTCGTGTAAATAGTACAGAAGAAGGCTTTCATCAATGTGAAAATATGCTATATCTAGGTGGATTAGGCCACTCCGCTGTTATTCATAGCACGAACGAAGAGTTGCAAATACAGTTTGGACTTCGTATGAAGGCTTGCCGTATTATTGTGAATGCCCCGTCTTCTCAAGGCGGCATTGGCGATGTATATAATGGATTTATCCCTTCTTTAACACTAGGATGCGGATCTTACGGTAAAAACTCAGTATCTTCTAACGTAAGTGCTATTCATTTATTAAATATCAAACGTATTGGTACGCGTCAAAATAATATGCAATGGTTTAAACTACCGCCAAAGTTGTTTTTTGAAAAAAATGCAACACAATATTTAGCGAAAATGAAGAAAATTTCTCGTGCTTTCATTGTTACTGATCCTGGCATGGTGAAATTAAATTATGTAGATACAGTTGTTCATTATTTAAATCAAAATGCAAACAATGTTCAAATTGAAATTTTTTCTGATGTAGAACCAGATCCATCTGATGTTACGGTATACAAAGGTGCAGAAATGATGCGCTCTTTCCAGCCAGATGTTATTATCGCACTTGGCGGAGGATCTGCGATGGATGCAGCGAAAGGAATGTGGCTCTTCTATGAGCATCCAGATGTTCAGTTTCACGGCTTAAAGCAAAAGTTTTTAGATATTCGCAAACGTACCTTTAAATATCCTGAAATGGGTGAAAAAGCGCAGTTCGTTGCCATTCCGACAACATCTGGAACAGGATCTGAAGTAACGCCATTTGCCGTTATTACAGATAAGAAGAATAATATCAAATATCCGCTAGCAGATTATGAATTAACACCAGATGTAGCCATTGTGGATCCGCAGTTTGTTATGACGGTTCCTCCACGCATCACGGCGGATACTGGAATGGACGTATTAACCCATGCTATCGAAGCATATGTGTCTGTACTAGCAAATGATTATACAGATGGACTTGCGTTAAAGGCGATTGAGTTAGTTTTTGAATATTTACCAAGAGCGTATAAAGATGGAAGCGACGAAGAAGCACGCGAAAAAATGCATAATGCTTCTGCAATTGCTGGTATGGCGTTTGCTAATGCTTTCCTAGGCATTAATCATAGTCTTGCACATAAGCTTGGACCTGAGTTTCACATTGCACACGGACGTGCGAATGCTATTTTGTTACCGCATGTTATTCGTTATAATGCGAAAAAACCGACTAAGCATGCACTCTTCCCGAAATATGAGCACTTTATCGCTGATGAACGGTATGCGAAAATTGCCCGCTTGCTAGGAATGCCTGCTGCAACGGTAGAAGAAGGGGTAGAAAGCCTTGTGAATGCAATTATTTCACTTGGTAAGGAACTAAATATCCCAATGAGCATTGCCGCTCAAGGCGTAGAACGCACTGTATTCGAAAGTAAAGTAAACAATTTGGCTGAACGTGCCTTTGAAGATCAATGTACAACAGCGAATCCAAAAATGCCACTTGTAAGAGAACTTGCAGACATTTATTGGGTAGCATACGAAGGTGTATAAACTAGTTGTTCCCCTTGCATGCATGAGGTAAAGGATAGATGATTATTTCATAAAAGAAGTTACCCAATGGGTAGCTTCTTTTTGGTTATTAGGTAAGAAGTATAGAAAATCGTAACTTAGATAAACAACTAGCTAGGCATTGCATCGTCAATTCGTGCATATACGTTTAACAGGTTTATTTTTGTCAAAGGGGGTTCTGTGGATTGAATCGGGTAGGAAAAGATGAATTTGTTGCTGGATTTGTTCCGAATCATAACCATGGCTCGGTCGATTATACATCTGTGGAATCAGATCATGTACATCAATGCTTGGATGTAACATCGCCTCCTATTCCAACGCAAGAAGGAGGACATATACACTATACAGAAGGTTATGTTGTTTTTGAGAATTCTCATACTCATTCTTATAAAGCTTATTCGGGACCTGCTATACCTGTTGGCAATGGCATGCATGTTCATTATTACGATTTTTATACGACTGAAGACAATGGGCATAGACATCGGATTAGGGTGTAGATCATCCTGCTCCGGGAAATAAATGAGCTATAAAAACAGCAATAGAAAGGGGAGAGGTTTTTGACTATCGAGCAACCGATTCCTGGGCATTTTGTTATGGATAAAGAACGAGGAATGCTTCTGCCTCCAGAATTAAAGGCAGCACCTACTGAATCCTTAACAGAACGATTATTTATCGAACGATCATTAACGGAAAATCGATTTTGGCTACGAATTATGAAAGAACATGCTCTTTTTCTAGGTGAGGGCTTTAATCGCAATGACAAAGCGTTAATTCAACAAGTAGACCAGTTTTATCATTATTTTGATCAGCAATTACAAAAAGCACACTCTGTTCCTGAAACCGTGCAAGCAGTGAGGCAATTAAATGAAGAAAGCATTCAGTTAGTTTATGGATTCCGAAATTTTAAGCGAAATCTACTCCTCTTAATCATTAATTGTAAAATTAGTGGATTTAATTTTCCGTTGTTAGTAGATCATGTGGCGAGGGAAGCAGAATACTTTTTGCGGTCACTACAGAAGTTTAATGAAGGTAAGATGGATCCGATTCAAGATGCGATTATCAATGAGAATGTGTTTTGGCTACGCATCATGATGGAACATTCACGATTCATTGCTTCTTTGCTTGATCAATCGGAACGTAACTTAGTTAAAACAGCTTTAAAATTTGGAGATGATTTTGAGGTTTTGCTTTGTCAGGCACGGGATGTTGAATCGATGCTGTACAAGAAAGAACCGACGTATCCGATTATTGGTAAAATGAATAAAGATAGTGAAAATGCCACAGTGGAATTGAGAAATTTTAAAAAGGCAGGATTGGAACTGATTAAATCATGTCAAATCAAAAATGTCATCAATCCATTATTAGCCGATCATGTAACAAGAGAGGCGGAGCATTTCCTTTTCATGATTCATGTTTTGGAAGAGCGGCTTAAACAAAAGCAGCAATCTACGTAAAAAATAGGTAGTTTGATGTATGGTTCATGCATAACCTTCGCATGTATACACATACTAAAAAAGCCCTCTTGTGCAAGAGGGCTTTTCCAATGCATTATTTTGAAATGAATTCTTGTGTCCAAATGTTTTTGCCTGATACATAGCCCACACCAATGTAGGTATATGTGTTATTTAAAATATTGGCACGGTGACCAGGGCTAGCCATCCAAGCTTGTACAACCTCTTCTGGAGTTTGTTGTCCCATTGCGATGTTTTCACCGGCTGTCGTGTATGTGATGCCGAATTGTTTCATCATATCGAATGGTGATCCGTACGTTGGGCTTGTGTGATCAAAATAGTTTAGATTGTTCATATCTTGTGATTTTGCTTTAGCAACCTTACTTAACGTTGCATCAACTTTCAAGGCACCTAGTCCATTTTTAGCACGTTCAGCATTCGTTAAGTCAACAACCTTCTGCTCATAGGCGCTAAGAACACCTTGTTGCGGAGCCGGTGTTGGAGCCGGTGTAGATTGCTTAGTCTGCGTTGGAGTCGGTGTAGATTGCTTAGTCTGCGTTGGAGCCGGTGTAGATTGCTTAGTCTGCGTTGGAGCCGGTGTAGACTGTTGAGTCTGCGTTGGAGCTGGTGTAGACTGCTGAGTCTGTGTTGGAGCCGGTGTAGATTGTTGAGTCTGTGTTGAAACTGGCGCTGGTGTTGGAGCCGGCGTAATATTTGGATAAGTTGTTTGTGGTGCCATTACGATCTTCCACGTCATTTGATTTTTAAAGAATGTATTTAAAAAGGATTGAAAGTCTTGTTGATTCATTGGTTCATATAGGAATTGAAAAGCAGAGTAGGTTACATGATTAGTTGTTTCTGGTTGAAGGCTTGCCGCCTTTGCATCGTGTGATGATACTCCAAATGTGAATGCAGCAGCAGTTGCTAAAGATAGTAATAGTGTTTTCTTCATGTTATTCCTCCTGATGTTGTAGTTTAGTATATTTGGAAAGCTAAGATGAAGTGGGGTCTCTCACTTCGTCTCGCTCTCTCTGACACGTTCATAGTATCATAGTTTTTAAGGGAGAAAAGATGGGAAATATTGCTTGATGTGGGAGATTTCCTGAATCTCCCACAAAGAATGATAGAGTAGAATGACCGTAAAATATATCGTATGTATCATAGTAGTAGGCATAGCAAGGGATGCATACAAACTAGAAATGGTGTACAAATAAAATAGAAATGTTGATGGATTTCATAAAAATACCAAAAGAAATGATCGGAAATGCTTTAAAATAAGGGATTAGCGGAATGTGGGTAGGATAATAATGGAATGTTTTTAATGGATTTGTAATAGATCTGTCGTCTTTGTTACAGAAGCCACGACATATTGTTACATTGTAATGAAAGGTAAGAAAACTCTGAACTACTTTTATGAAAAGCAAAGGATATCCATCCGTTGAAAACGATTCTTTCCTATTATATAGTGTGAGGGAGGAGAGAGAAGGCTTCACACTTTCTTCACAATTATTTGCTATCGTAGTGAAATAAATGAAATGGGGGGAGAGCATGAAGCAGTTGCTCGTGTTGTGTTTGTTGATTGGCTTGCTCTCTGGCTGCAATCAACAAACATACACACCTTTATCTAAAGGAACAATTATCGTAACTACGAATCAAAAGGATGGCAGTGTTAGCTTTATTGACGCTAGGACCCATACATTGCGTACTACGTGGAATATGAATAAAGCGATTCAAGGAAGTGTTTTGCTTCCGGACGGAGATACAATTGCTTTTTATGGTAAGCAGCTTTCTCACGTTCTTCTCTATTCTCTAGCAAAGGGTAAACAAGTTGGAGAATGGGAGACCGGAGTAGGAATTGTAAATATAATTGTTGCACCGCAAGGAAATAAGCTTGCCCTGGCTGATCAAAATACGAATACGATTCGTATGTACAGTCCTTCTGGAAAGGAAGAGGCTCGCATTCCAATAGGGGACAATCCGCTCACGTTTGTTCAAGATGAGCAGCATTTATATGTTGTGAATTTTCGAGACGGAAAACTATCTAACATAGATTGGAGCACGAATAAGGTAATTTCTGCAGTTACCGTGCCGGTCTCTTCTATGGGAGCGCTTCTCCATGGAAATGAACTTTGGCTTGGTGGACACGGAAATGGCGATGTCGTGAATGAATCGATTCATATTTTTAATGTTCAAAGCGGGGAATTATTACGAAGCGTACCTGCACCGCAAATGCCAGTAAGCTTTGCCTCTGACGGAATGAGTATATATGTGCTTAGTCACGGCTCAGATACAGTGCGAAAAATAAATGGTACGACTTATGCTCAAGAAGCGCAGATAACGGTTGGTTCGAATCCGTTTGCGCTCACACTCGTTGGTAACGAGCTTTTCATAGCGAGCTATGATAGTGACGAGGTTGTAGTGGTGGATAGTAGCACCATGACGAAACTAGCAACGATTTCCGTGGGAAAGGGCCCGTTTCAGTTTACAGTGGTCAAGGGGGAAGAAAAATGAATGGATACCGTATTTTAGTTGTCGATGACGAAAGTGATATGCGTCAGCTTGTTGGGATGTATTTGGATAACTCAGGTTATGAATGGGATGAAGCGGAAAATGGTGTGCATGCCTTGGAAAAGATGAAGGAACATTCCTTTGATCTCGTGATTGTAGATTTAATGATGCCGCAAATGGACGGTATTTCGCTTTGTAAAGTAATTCGGGAAACATCGGATATTCCTATCATTTTTTTAACAGCGAAAGGCGAAGAATGGAATCGTGTGAATGGACTTCGAACGGGCGGAGATGATTATATTGTTAAGCCGTTTAGTCCCGGAGAATTAATTGCACGTCTGGAGGCTGTACTGCGCAGAAGTGTGAAAACGGAAGGAAGCAAAACGGAGATATGGGGACCTGTAACGATTGATGAAAAAGGACGGCGCGTAATACTAGATGGGGAAACGATATCCTTAACGGTGAAAGAGTTTGATTTGCTCTATTTCTTGTGCAAACATGAGGGACAAGTATTTAGTAGAGATCAATTACTTGAAAAAGTATGGGGCTATGATTATGCGGGAAGCACACGAACAGTCGATACACATGTGAAAACAATTCGACTGAAGTTTGGACATTACGCCGATACAATCCAAACGGTGTGGGGCATTGGCTATAAGTTCGAGGTGTAGAATGAAAAAAATGTCGATTGTACAAAAGCTATGGATTACCATTATTGTAGTAGCTATTGTAACTGTGTCATGTTTATACTTGGTGTCTTTATACTCATATGAAAGACTATATGTCCAAAATGTAGAGGATACATTAAAAGGAGAAGGACATCGTTTGGCATCCCAGTATACACGAAATGCTGGAATAGATGATTTTACAAAAAAAGTAAAATCGTTTGCGGATATATCGCAGGCAAATATATTGTTTGTCAACAATCCGCGAGATTTAAGTGCATGCTTGCCGTTTGACGTGCAGTACAATCCGATTATTAGTGAAGAAGATCGGCAGCAATTGCTGCAAGGAAAGACAGTTGCTAAGGTTGGATTTGAACCTCGCTTTCAGCGAAATGTAATGGGCGTCGTGACCCCGGTATTAGATGAAAAAAAGCTTGTAGGTATTATTTATTCCTACATTCCGCTTAAGAGCGCGAAAGATTTAATTTTTGAGTTAGGTCTTATTTTAGCCCCGCTTTCTGTATTGCTCATTATTACAACGGCCTTTATTGGTCGTAAAATTGTACTTGCAGTAACCAAGCCACTTCTTCAAATGGAACGTGTGTCGTACAAGATGTCAGAAGGAGATTTCACCGAGCGTATTACGATTACGTCGACAGATGAAATTGGGCGCCTCGGGACAGCCTTTAATAATATGGCACTTGCATTGCAAAAGGAAGATTTACAGCGTAAGGAGTTTTTGGCGAATGTTTCGCATGAGCTACGTACTCCACTTAGTTATATGAAGGGCTATAGTGAAGCGATGATGGATGGAGTAATAAAGCCCGAGCAGCATACCAAATATATTGCCCTTATACATAGGGAGGCCGGACGCATGCATAGACTCGTTCACGATTTACTTGATTTGGCCCAGTTAGAGGGTGATTTGTTTCCACTAAAAAAACAGCCGACTGTGCTAGCACAATTACTTGAAGATGAGCTACAAACGTATGAACCAAAGTTAGTGGAGAAGAATATTCAGCTCGATACCGAGCTAGACCCAGCTATTATTGCAAACATTGATGAAGATCGAATTCGTCAAGTGCTACACAATCTAATGGATAACAGTATACGGTATACGAAAAACGGTAGGATAACTGTGCGTTTAGTGCAAACGGATAAACAATGTAAGCTAACAATTACCGATACAGGCATTGGAATCGGGGCAGATCATCTACAAATGCTTGGCGAACGATTTTATAGAGTAGATAAGGCGCGTACGCGTGAAAATGGGGGGACAGGTCTTGGTCTTGCGATTGTGAAGCAAATTGCCGAGATGCATGAGGGAATGCTGCAGATTGAAAGTGAGGAAGGCAAAGGAACGAGGATTACACTGATATTACCAACAATGGACGATTGATGAGTGGATAAAGTATTTGAGCTATATGATATTTCGATTTACAATAAGAATAGAAATGATAAGCTTAGTCATTTCCTGCATATTGATGGAGAAAGTAGGGGTGATGATTCTGGTATACAAATCGATTCGACCGAAGAAAATATATGAAGAAGTGTCAGATGCACTTCTTGCAATGATTAAGGATGGTACGTTAAAGCCAGGAGACCAATTATTGCCTGTACATCAGCTTGCTGAAGAGTTTCAAGTAGGTCGCTCTGCTGTTCGGGAAGCATTAAGTGCGCTCCGGGCGATGGGACTGATTGAAATGCGGCAAGGAGAAGGAACCTATGTCAAGATATTCGATGCAGCTTCTATGACAAAGACGTTCCCTAGCGCCCTTCTTATGAATAAACAAGATATCATTAACCTGTTTGAAGTTCGTAAAGTGTTAGAGGTTGGCGTGGCACGTGCGGCTGCGCTGCGTCGTACCGATGCGGATATGCAAGAAATGAAACATTGGGTGGATGAAATGTTGCATTCACAAGGCAATGAAGTAGTAGGAGAAAAAGCAGATTTTCAATTTCATATGGCTATTGCATCAGCATCTCATAATCCGATTCTTGTTGAGCTTATGAACCATGTTTCAAGCACTATTGCTGAAGCAATAGGTGAAACAAGACGTCTGCTTCTGTACGGAGAGCATACAACGGCGGAGACCTTGGCACAAGAGCATCAGTCCATTTTCGAGTCCATCGTTAATGGCGATGGTGAGAAAGCACAACAAAGGATGTTTGAACATTTAACAGATGTAGAAAACATGATTTTTAGTATGCGAAACTTGTAAACTATGTAAAGTGTATGTAGAATGAAAAAGGAACCTTTTTCTATGGTATACTTTAGGAAGTAAGCGGTTGCTATTTTGTTAGGAAAAGAGAACGATTGAAATAGATTGTTTCTTTTTTTATCCTAGTCATCAGATGACCGTATGAATACAAATAAGTAGAGACTGAGAGGAGAGAATAGGATGAAAGTTACCTTGTTTGCTACTTGTTTAGTTGATATGTTCCAAACGAATGTTGGAAAGGCTACAACTGAACTTCTTGAACGACTCGGTTGCGAGGTTGAATTTCCTGAATCGCAAGTTTGCTGCGGACAGCCAGCTTACAATAGTGGCTATGTAGAAAATGCAAAAGAAGCGATGAAAAACATGATTACAACCTTTAAAAATGCAGAATATGTAGTAACGCCGTCGGGCTCATGTGCCACAATGTTTAAGGAGTATCCGAGCATTTTTAAAGGAGATGCAAAGTGGGAGCAATCAGCACAGGAATTAGCTGATAAAACCTACGAGCTTACGCAGTTTATCGTTGATGTCTTAGGCGTGACAGATGTAGGTGCGCATTTAGAGGGAAAAGCAACCTATCATACATCTTGTCATATGACCCGTCTTCTTGGCGTGAAGGACGCACCATTTACCTTGCTTTCAAACGTGAAGGGGCTCGAGCTTGAAGCATTGCCAAATGCGCAAAACTGCTGCGGCTTTGGAGGAACATTTTCTGTGAAAATGACAGCTATTTCAGAACAAATGGTTGATGAGAAGGTAGACAGTGTAACGGAAACAGGGGCAGACTACTTGATTGGAGCCGACTGCGGGTGTCTTATGAATATCGGAGGACGGATGGAACGCAGAGATAAACCTGTTCGCGTCATGCACATTGCGGAAGTATTAAATAGTCGTTAAGGAGGAATGCAGGATGTCAATTAAAATAGGCGATGAGCCGTTTAAAGAACGAATTGATGAAGGGATACATGATACCTTTATGCGCGGTGCGGTAGCATCAGCACAAAATAGCTTATATACGAGACGTCTTGCTGCGGCCGATGAGCTTGGAAACTGGGAACAGTGGCGTGAGGTCGGCGAGCAAATCCGCCAGCACACACTTGAAAACCTTGACTACTATTTAATGCAGCTAAGTGAAAATGTTGCAAAGCGTGGCGGTCATGTCTTCTTTGCTAAAACGAAGGAAGAAGCTGCTAGATATATACAAGATGTAGCCAAAGAGAAGCAAGCCAAGAAAATTGTAAAATCGAAATCAATGGTAACAGAAGAAATCAGTATGAATGAGGCGCTTGAACAAATTGGCTGCGAGGTTGTGGAAAGTGATTTAGGGGAATACATTCTCCAAATTGCAGAAGAAAAGCCTTCTCATATTGTGGCACCTGCCTTGCATAAAAACAAAGAGCAAGTACGGGATGTATTTAAGGAAAAACTTGGCTATTCAGAATCTGAAGATCCCTATGAAATGACGAAATTTGTTCGTAAAATTTTGCGTGAAAAATTTCTCGAAGCAGATATCGGCGTGACGGGCTGCAACTTTGCGGTGGCGAATACCGGCTCGATTGCAGTTGTAACCAATGAAGGAAATGCTGATCTTACGATGAGTATTCCGAAAACACAGATTGCGGTAATGGGAATGGAACGTCTTGTGCCGACAATGGAAGAGCTCGATGTTCTAGTTGGGCTTCTATGCAGAAGTGCCGTTGGACAGAAACTCACAAGCTATGTGACGGTAGCAGGTCCAGTAAAGGAAGGGGAAGCAGATGGTCCGGAAGAATTCCATTTGGTTATTGTGGACAACGGTCGTTCTGAAATTCTAGGTTCTCAGTTCCGTCCTGTGCTTCAATGCATCCGCTGTGCAGCTTGTGTCAATGTATGTCCAGTCTATCGTCATGTGGGCGGTCATTCGTACGGTTCAATTTATTCAGGTCCAATCGGGGCTGTATTAACCCCGCTACTTGAAGGATATGACGAGTATAAAGAGCTTCCATACGCTTCAAGTCTTTGCGGAGCGTGTACCGATGCATGTCCCGTTAAGATTCCACTTCATGAATTGTTGCTGAAACATCGTCAGGTCATCGTGGAGAAGGAAGGACGCGCACCAATGGCAGAGAAACTAGCCATGAAGATGTTTGAAATGGGGGCATCCTCTTCCTTGTTATACAAGATTGGTTCGAAACTTGCCCCTACGGCGATGAGTCCATTCCAAACAGGAGATCATATTTCTAAAGGAGTCGGACCACTGAAAAATTGGACGGATATTCGGGAGTTTCCTGCCCCAAGTAAAGAGCGATTCCGGGACTGGTATAAAAATCGGAAGAAAGGCGGGGACAACGAATGACAGGAACGATACAAAATCGCGATTCGTTTTTAAATCATATTGCGGAGCAGCTTGGTCGTGAGCGGAAAATGAGCGATGTCACGCGTCCTGAGTGGAAACACAAAATGAACGAAGAAGTATTGCAAAATTGTACAGCAGACGAACTGCTAGAAGTATTTAAAAAACAATGTAGCAGCATTCATACAACCGTAATCGAATCGAACAATCTTTCCGCGGCCATTAAACAAATTATGGACGAAAGCGGAAAGGGATCGGTTGTAATGGCAAAGGATGATCGGTTTGCGGAGTACGGAGTAACACAGTTTTTGCAGGAAGATGAGCAGGTCGATGTATACGAATGGGACAATAGTCAAAGGGAAACAAACTTTACAAAGGCAACGAATGCTTCTTATGGTGTTGTCTTTGCCGATTATGCGCTAGCTGAATCCGGTACTGTTGTCATGCAGGCCCGCCCGGGACAAGGGCGTTCCCTTCATTTCTTACCGGAAGTGTATGTTGCGATTATACGCCGAAGTACAATCGTACCACGTATTACGCAGGCAGTTCGGGATTTAAACAAGCGAGTAGAAAACGGAGAAGCAGTTGCATCAGCCATTAACTTTATCTCCGGACCAAGTAACTCAGCAGATATTGAAATGAATCTTGTTGTTGGGGTACATGGACCACTTAAGGCTTATTATATAATTGTAGATTAAGAAATCTCCTACGAAAGGTAAATACATCTTTCGTAGGAGATTTTTTTATGATGAAGCTCTGAAGAGGGATACAAATAAAAGAATACTTTTTTACGATACTAGCAATAGGTCATGAATATCATACAATATGCACCGAAAAAGCCTTTCTACTAATATGTTAGCTTGTTATAATAAAAATATAATACTATTCTGTTATCGATTTGAGGTGCAACATGCTAAAACGGATCAGTGTAAGTGCATGTTTGTTATTGTTATTAGTCGGCTGTGGGTATCCAAGTCAAGCTGAAATCAATGCGAAATTCTCACGAGAGTTTACGACAGCACAAGTAACGAATGTCATTGCCAAGTCCGCTTCTGAAATTGTTATGAAGACAGGAAGTAGTGTGGATATTCCGTATCACATAACGCCTGGTAGTGTATCTAGTTCTAATGTAGGTAATTTGACGTTAAGTACTACCTCTGTATCTTCATTACGCCCCTTTTTTGTAACGCAAGCTGACATGCAGAATGCCGCAATTGGTAGTGATCTTGTCTTACTGGATTCCGCGTTTACGGAGGAAGGGTCACGTGGCCTTCTTAGTTATACAGGTATGCAAGGCGATGTATTGGATGAAATACGGAATGGATATAATTCTTCACTTTCGGTAGATAATCTTAATAATATAAAGAAAATCGTATTACCTGGTAATAGCAATAATTATCAAGAGGTTATACAAGCCGTTCAGGATTTAAATAGTAAATATGGGAATCCGACTGTTACCATTCCTGTGATGGAGGTATTCGATAATAAAAATCCAAACTTCGTTGGGTTTGTAAAGGTTAAGTTGAAGGTAGATGGATCCCAAATTAAAGGTACGTATGCTGGATGGGTCGGTTCGGATTATTTTTCACTCACCCAAGTACAATTTAAGGAAAATTTTCCAGCTGGTCTAGACGTACAAATGCCAGATAGTCGCTTCACAAAGACAGGTACACCGCAATCAGGGGAAACGGTAACGGGACCCTTATCTGATATCCAATTTTATAAAAATCTAAGTGGAGATTATGATGGAGTAAATCAAGATTTCACGTTAACGGTGACCGCAACTAGTGCTTCTCCTGCAGGTAGTTCCTATCAATTGAATCAGGCCAGCGTGAAATATTATGATGTAAGTAATTCTTGGAAAACCGGCAATTTTCCTTCCTTAACTATTACGGCAAAAGATGGTCTGCAGGATGTAACGATCCCAGGTTTAATTGAACGAAATGTCGTGGATCCTTCTGCACCAATACCCATCACGGTAGTGCCTGCTAGTGCCACTACACAATTGCAACTACAATATAGTGTAACGGCGGATCAAAACTTTGCGGATGTAAGTTTTCAAAATCCAAATATAATGATTACACCAAAAAGTCCAGGCGAAATGAATGTTACGGTAAGTGTGAAGGATGATTTCGGAGATGTCGTGCAAAAGACAGCTCATGTGATGCTATATCAATTTGTAAGCGATAGTTCGATTACTGTAAATGAAGGGGAAACGAAGGCTTTCCCGTATACGTTAACGCCAAGTACAATTTCCAGTTTAAAATGGACGATGGCTGATACGAATATTGCATCAGTTTCAAATTCAAATCAGATAACGGGAAATCATGTCGGACAAACGTTGCTTACGATTACAGGGATTGGAAGTACAGGTACGATTTTCACGAAGCAAGTCACAGTTACTGTTAAATCTACGACCATTCCATTGCAATCTGTGTACTTTGATCCTTCTTCCACAACAATGAAAATTGGGGATACACTAAATGCGCTTGCAAACTTAAAGTTTGTTCCAGCAAATGCAACCAATCAAAAGATTTCATCTTGGACAAGCAGCAATCCAGATATTGCAACTGTTGATGGAAACGGTGTTGTGACTGCGAAAAAAGCAGGTACCGTTAGCGTTACAGCACAAACAGCTACAAATCTACAAGCGGTCCTAACAATCACAGTAGATACCCCGTACAAAGGAGCGTTTGATATTAGCAATCCGTTGTATCGATGGTAAATCAATTGTATTCATACATGAAGAAGAAGCTAATCAACGAGATTAGCTTCTTCTATTTTCTTGTACCTTTATTGTCCGGTCCCTTTTGTTTGTGTACCCTCATCATCAGAGATTACACTTAACCTTGTTGCAAACGGCAGGGCATTGACATTGTTTACGAGAACGGATTTATCATAGGTAACGACGAACCGTGATGACTGACCGATTTGGGTGGTTCTAGAATCGAAAGGAACGTTGACGGCAGTGTTGGTACTTGTGAATGATCCGAATGAATTTTGGCGAATCGCGTTAATCGTTAACTCGTCTTTGGCAAAGATACCGCCGCGAATATGGAAGAGTGAGCCTGCCCCGTACAGTTCTGCGTTATTATCGGTATAAAAGTAACCGTCCATTGTGGGAACAGAGTTTGTTGCATCTGTTAGCTCGTTAATACGAGTGATTAATAAATCGTCCTGAGCAAGTAATACAAGCATTTTATTGTTGCTACCGACAATATTTGTTGAATTGATAGTCGCCTTCCCGGTTGCATATATTGTAGTTGCGAAAGCCATTGTGTCCGTCGTGTGTGAAAAAGAGACGGTATTACCGTGAATCATGACATTCCCAAGAACGAGAATATTGCCTTGTATCGTTAAAGGAGATTGGCTGCTACTCAATTCTAAATTTCCGTCTACCACGAGCCACTGATCTGCTGCAAGCGTTAGGTTGCTCTCTATAGTGTATGTATTCGTTCCACTCGTCTGGGCTGAATTTGTGAGCAGTACAACCTTTTTCCCTTGGAGAACCCTAGCTGAAAACAAATCGCTCATATTTTTACTACTATCAATTGTATACAAGGCCGGTGCATTCGTAGCAAGTATTTTCTGGACGATTGCGTTTCGCTTTTGTTGTCTCTCAGCATCTGTTGCAGTTATGAGCGGTATGTCCGTTTTACTCATGGATAAACCAAGTCCTAGCTGATTTAATTTGTCAGCAACCGTTTTTGGAAAATCAACGGTTGTAAAGTTTCCGTTTGATTTTTGAAGGAGCGGTGGTGTGCTTTTTTCATAAAAATATTTTGTAGCCTGCGAAACGGGTGTTGTGGAAAGTGACTGCTTGTTTAAGACGGTTGAAGGCAAGCCATCTTGCTTTGTTGTATTGTTATAAACATCAATCTCATTATCAACAACAACCGTTCCCACAACGGAAGGGTACAAGGTTTCAAGCAATGTATACTTCGGAGTCGTTTGATCCGCTGTAGTGAGTTGATTTGCATAGCGGGCTGCATTTGCGAGTGTAACCTTACTTCCGTATATATTTCCAGTAATATCGGAGGCACCGTTTAAATTTAATGTATTCTCAGACCCAACCGCATATTGAAGAAAGCTAGGGGTAGGGGATAGAAGCATAGTTCGCGAACTCGTGTTTGTTATGGTAGGCTGCGCACTATTTACATTGTTTACATATTGCATTTGAAATGTGTAATAGCGCGTGTAATAATCTTGCGGATTGGAAATACCGAGCTTACTTTGTGTTACGTCTGTAATGGTGAGTACAGTTTGGGGAGACCCCGTTGTTGTATATTTTACTTCCAATCCTGAAACAATCGTTTGCAGTTTCGTATCATAATCAGTTTTGCTCATATCGGGTAAGGAAAGCTTGCTTACACTATCGGTAAAATCTGCAATTACTCGGTTGATCTCATCAGCGGATTGCTGCGAGGTAGATACATCGATTTTTCTAATTTCAGCTTGCTTTGTACTTGATATTGTCATGGTAGCGATGGTAAGACCAATTGTTACAAATATCACACTGATAAGAAGTACGGTAAGTAACGTAGACCCTTGTTCGTTTTTCATAGTGATCCCTCTCTTAAAATCCAATTTCGCTTTTTAAAGTAAGTGGTGCCGTAGTAGAGTTTTTCGAATGAAATGACAATGAAAGTTGAATGATGCCATTGTTACATATGGAAAAGGGGACAACGGTAGCACCTGAACGTGCGTATACGGTGCTTTGTTTTGTACAAGTCATCCCTATGTTTGATTCTGTTAGTAGTTCAATGGTTGCATCCTGCTGATAGGAATTTGTATTCAGCGTGTTACCTTGTCCGTCGTACTCTTCAAATATGACTTTCCCGTTTTGTATGTATAAGCGAGCAATCGGCAGAGCGTTGTTGTCATAGCTAACAGTTACATCATCCTTTGAGAACAAGGGACTTTGTTTTCTCTTATAAAGTTCTACGCTCTTCGTTGCATCGTTAAATATCACATCATCGTAGGATGTAGCATATAGTTTATTCATAATCATCGATACGACGTAATCTGCTTCATTTTGCACATTCGTTTCGGCCGTAATATTGTTATACGTTTTTAACCCCATTGTAAATACGCTATATAAGGAAGTCATAATAATCGATGCTATAACAATTGTCCCGAGAAGTTCTACTAGTGTGACGCCTCGTTGATCTAGCTTACCGTATTCCATCTTTGGTTATGCTCCCCTCTAGCAAGATTCCCTCCGTATTGTCTTGTTCATTTGTATCGACATAGGCGAATACGTGTAGCGGTGTGTACGCAGGGCTTTGCTGTATGTTTGCTGCATCTTTTGCCATCATTGTGTTTAATTGGTTTGGTAGATTTTGCAGTGCGGTTTTAGGATGAACTGCATGGATATGAGTTAGAATAGCCTGCACATGGCTATCGTTATAGTATGGCGGCACTACAAATAATTGTACATTATAATTAGTATAGGTGACGTTATTTATGGAAGGGGTAATGATTTTTATGCAGCTACTCGTGTCAGGGAAAATGGTAAACGGAGTGTTTGGGCTGACAGAACTGCTGTAAGATGTGTTGCAGGCATTCGCTGTATCGAAGACAGCTACGTTTCCGCTACCTAAGCTAGTAAGATAGTTGTTTAGTATATCGTAATCTTGTTTTTCCATATAATGTACTGCCCCGCGTGCAAGATTCACTGCAACTAATTTTGATTGACTTTGTTTGATGACGGAGTAGGATTTGGGAAAAACAGAAAATAATCCGACGGTAATAATGGATAGAATGGTAATGGATGCCAGTACTTCTACAAGTGTTAGTCCGTTTTCATTGTTTTTTCTCATTTCCATCCTTCTTTCCTTCGCACAGTTAGTATAATATAGTGAGAGAATAACTTCATCTTATTTTACTACAAAAGAGGTGCAAAGATGGACTACCTATTTCCAATAATATTCGCATCCTTGTTGTTAATTCCAGTATTGTATGTACTGCAGACCGGATTAACAAAACTAGGAATCCTTGCTGTATCCCTATTATCCTTCACATTTGTTATGCTTGTCGTTGGATTAAATGGTGTTTTGCCCCTTTGGCAGGATGTAATCCTAATTCTATTACTTGCACTTGTCATTTCATATGTATTAGAAACTAGATTATATCGGTATTTCTTTGTGGCAGAACAAGAAAATGAGGTAGAAGAGAATTATGACCAAATGATGCCTGTTACTCAAATGGCAGAATCCAAGAATGAAAGCGAGCCAGAGGAACAACCAATTAAAGTATCAGAAGATGAAACACAATCGAAGCAGGTAGAAATGAGCTATTTAGAAGAGCTGTTTCAACGTGAGGAAACTGAAAAGAAGGAAGGTTCAAAAATTTGAAGAAAAACTTCCGCCTTTTTTTCATAGTTCTCATATCTAGTATGGCAGTGTTCGCTTTGCAATACGGGGCAAAGGCGGCACTTATGAAATTGTTTGATACATCCTATGCATATGCAGCAAATACCTTTGTAGGACCGCTCTCACTAGAGAAAAAAGTGAAAGAGCAAGCGCAATCCGAATTACAACAGCAAATTACGACTTGGAAAACAACACCGCATGTGCAGTTGCAGTATGGGGAAACGACGTTCTTCGTTCCAGTGGATGTATTTTCATTTGATGTGACCGAAAGCATAAAGAATATTAAATCAGGCCAGCATTCTAGTATTTCTGTAAGTATTCAAGCAAATAAGCTAGATACATTATTATTAGATCAATTGAATCCAGAAATTGCAGATCAAGTAGATCGAAATAAGTTAGAAAAAGATTTAGTAAAGGCGGCCAGTTCTTTAGAATCAAAGACATCCTTACAGTTGGTTCGATACATAGATGTACAAAAAGCAAGCAAAGCAATTTCACAAGCGACAGCTTCTTCTACAGCCTCTTATCAAGAGGGACTGCAGCAATGGATGAGCCAGCTTGGAACCGTTACGATTCCTGCTAAAGGTGAGCTGTCTGTAACAAATGTGGCTGTTCAAAAAAACCTTAACATTGATGATGGTTCCTTAAGTGTCATTTCATCCCTTATGTATGAAGCAGTGGCGCCGACAAATTTTCAAGTACGAAAGCGAAATACGAGTATGGTCCTCCCTGCTTATGCAAAGCTTGGATTAGAGGCCTATATAGAACAAGGGAAAAGTGATTTCGTATTCTATAATCCAAATGATACGGATTATACCTTTCAATTTTCGTTAGATGGTACTAGTATGGGGGTTTCTTTACAGGGGCTTCCGTTTGTGTATACATATGTAACGAATAAAAATGAAGTTGAAACTATTGATGCGCGGGAGATTCAACAATATGTAATTCAAAATGAAACGAAAAACGATGCAGTAACAGCAGAGAGCAAGGGAAAGAATGGATTTGCAGTAACGGTGTATCGTGAACAATATAAAAATGGAAATCTCATAACCCGAGATAAAATAGGACAGGACTTTTATCTGCAAGTAAATGGTGTCAAGAATATACAAGTGGCGTCGCAAGCAGCGCAATCGACGATACAAACACCAACGAATGGACAAACAACCCAGCAAGCTACTACATCATATACGAATCCATCTACTACGCAGACAACAGTACAAAATCAAAGTAACACAACAAATGGAAAATAAACAGATTAGTTTGGAGGGAAATATATGAAACGTTTACGAGTTCGGTTAGGTGATTTGCTCGTTCAAGAAGGTCTGATTTCAGAAGAACAGCTCCAAACAGCTTTAAAAGAAAAAGGACCTCAACAAAAGATTGGCGATGCTTTATTACAGCGTGGGTACATAACGGAGCAGCAGCTAATGGAAGTATTAGAGGTGCAGCTCGGTATTCCGCATGTTAGTTTATTTCGTTATCCGTTTGATGATTCCCTGTTTCATATCGTTCCAAAAGAGGTTGCCAAACGTAACTTAGTTGTTCCTTTAAAGAAGCAAGGAGATAAGCTTTTCGTAGCGATGGCCGATCCGATGGATTATGTAGTGATGAATGATCTTCGTCTTTCAACGGGGTTTCAAATTGAACCGCTTATTGCTGCAAAAGAAGATGTATTACGAACAATCACTCGTTATTATGATATGCAGGAGTCCTTTGATGAATGGACAACAGAGCAAGAGCCTGAACAGCAAGAAGAGGTACCAATGGAGGAAGACTCTCCAGCGATTAAGCTCGTAAATCAAATTGTACAATATGCAATTCAACAAAAAGCAAGTGATATTCATATCGATCCGCAGGAAAAAAATATCGTTGTTCGATATCGTGTAGACGGTCATCTTCATACAGAGCGTGTCTTACCAAAATATATGCAAGGGATGATAACGGCACGTATCAAAATTATGTCAGGCATGGATATTACGGAACAGCGTGTTCCACAGGATGGACGCATTCGGTTTCATTACGATTATTATCAAATTGATTTACGTGTTTCCTCACTTCCTACGATTTTTGGGGAAAAGCTCGTTCTTCGTTTACTTGATTTAGGAAATTCACTAAACGATATAACAAAGCTTGGATTTAACACTATAAATTTGCAGCGATTTCTTGGCTTTTTACAAAATCCACATGGCATTATTTTAATTACAGGTCCAACAGGAAGTGGAAAATCCTCTACCTTATATGCAGCGTTAAATAAAATGAATAATGAAGAAGTGAATATTATTACAATTGAAGATCCAGTTGAATATCAGCTTGAAGGTGTGAACCAAATTCAAGTCAATCAAAATACAGGAATGACATTTGCAACAGGGCTTCGTTCTATTTTGCGTCAGGATCCGGACATAATTATGATTGGGGAGATTCGTGACCGCGAAACGGCTGAGATTGCAATCCGTGCTTCCTTAACTGGGCACATAGTATTAAGTACGATTCATACAAACAATTCGATTGCAACAATTTCTCGTCTTCTTGATATGGGGGTAGAATCGTTCCTTCTTGCTTCATCCTTATCGGGGATTGTGTCACAACGATTGATTCGAAGAATTTGCCGAGATTGTAAGGAAGAGCAGGAAGCAACTGATCGCGAAAAAGAAATTTTTGCTAGCCGTGGTTTAACCATTGATAAAGTATACCGTGGTAAGGGCTGTCCAGCTTGTGATATGACCGGATATAAAGGACGGATTGCCATTCATGAACTTCTCGTTGTGAATGAAGAGGTGCGAAATGCGATTGCAAATGCAGAAAGCTTTGCTACCATTCGAGATATTGCTGTTGCAAATAAAACAATTTTTCTCCTTGATGATGGCCTATTAAAAGTAAAACAAGGCTTTACAACCACGGAAGAAGTACTTCAAGTAGCTATGGAACAATAGAAAGGAGACGGTAGCGTGCAAAAGTTAACAAAATGGTTGTATGAAGTGTGCGAAATGAAAGCCTCAGATTTACATATTACAACAGGAATGCAACCAACCTTTCGTATCTACGGTGACCTTCATCGTATGGAAGAACCATCTCTTGAGGCAGAAGATGTATATAACATTGCTAGAAGCATAACAACAGAAGAACAATGGCGCATGTTTGAAGAAAAAGGAGAGCTTGATTTTTCCTATGAAATAAAAGGGTTATCACGATTCCGTTTGAATTTGTTTCATCAGCGCGGGAATATTGCGTTAGCGATTCGGGTTATACCGAATAAAATTCCAAGCTTAGAAGATTTGTTTTTACCACCGGTGTTAAAAAAGCTAGTGAAAAAACCGCAGGGATTGTTTCTCGTAACCGGTCCTACAGGGAGCGGGAAATCAACAACACTTGCTTCTATGATCGATTATTTAAATCGAACAGAGCGGAAACATATTATAACTCTTGAGGATCCGATTGAATATGTTCATAATCATCGCAGCTGCATTGTTCAGCAACGGGAAGTAGGGCAGGATACGAAAAGTTTTGCAAATGGACTGCGCGCTGCTCTGCGTCAAGATCCAGATGTGATATTAGTCGGAGAAATGCGTGATTTAGAAACAATCAGTACAGCTATTACCGCTGCCGAAACGGGCCATCTTGTGCTTGCGACCCTTCATACGTCAAGTGCTGCTGCAACGATAGAACGGATAGTTGATGTATTTCCAGGAGATCAGCAAAGTAAAATACGGCTGCAGCTTGCTACCGTATTAGTTGCTACGGTTGCTCAGCGTTTGTTTGCACGTATGGACGGCGGGGGACGGATTGCTGCTACGGAAATTCTTATGAACAATGCTGCAGTTTCGAATTTAATTCGTAGTGAAAAGCTTGAACAGCTTCCTAGTGTGATGCAAACCGGACGTGAGCAAGGTATGCACACGTTAGAGATATCGATGAAGGACTATGTTGCAAAAGGGATTATTTCCTATGAAGCGGCGCAACCATTTTTACACGAAAGGGAAGTGTAAACGATGCCGCAATTTCAATATGTAGTTCGTACGAAAACAGGAAAAAAGCAGACTGGGAAACTTTCAGCGATTTCTAAACGGGAAGCATATGGGAAATTGCGAGATAAAGAAATGCGAATTTTGGATGTGAAGGAAGTACCGGAAACTCTGTTAACAAAAGAGATTACCTTCGGTGCTGTGCTGAAGCTTCGTGACTTTGTCGTTTATTTACGGCAATTTTCTACTTTGCTGCAGGCTGGTGTAACGATTGTCGATGCAACAAGTATTCTCCGAAATCAAACGGAAAGCAAAGTGCTTCAAAGAACACTGGAAACCGTAGAAGATGATTTGCGTGCAGGTCGAAGTTTGTCGAGTGCATATGCAGTGCATAAAAAAATGTTTTCTCGTATGTTTATAAGTATGGTGAAGGCTGGGGAATCAACGGGACAGCTAGATGTAACGCTCGAGAACATGGCAAATTATTTTGAAAAGCAGCTACGCACAAGGCAAAAAATTCAATCGGCCATGGCCTATCCGCTCACGGTAGCGATCATTGCAATTGCTGTAGTCGTATTCTTACTCGTCCAGGTTGTGCCTACGTTTGTAACGATGTTTAAGGAGAACAATGCGAAGCTTCCTTGGCTAACACAGGCGGTTGTTTCCTCTAGTAATTGGATGCAGCATTATTGGTGGATTTTACTGCTTATAATTATCTTCTTATATATGAATTTTATGTTAATAATGCGGAATACAAGTAGTAAATTTTATGTCGATTATGCTATACTAAAGCTGCCTTTAATAGGAAAATTGTTTCAAAAAGCGGTAATTGCAAGAATGACTCGTACGCTGAGTTCCCTTGTATCAGGAGCCGTTCCGATTCTTCAATCGCTAACCATTGTAGAGGATGTAGTAGATAACGAGGTTGTAGCGCGTGCCATTCGAAAATCGCGCGAGGCACTTCAAAATGGGAAACCTCTTTCTGATCCAATGAAAAATCACTGGGTATTTCCCGCACTTGTCTCTAGTATGATTGCCATTGGGGAGGAAACAGGATCCCTTGATAGCATGCTTGAAAGGGTAGCTGATTTCTATGAGGCAGAAGTAGAATCTGCGACAGATCGCTTTAAGGCGCTCATTGAACCCGCAATGGTAGTGTTACTCTCAACAGTCGTAGGTACAATCGTTCTAGCAATTATGATTCCGTTATTCACAATTTATCAAAATATACATTAGACTGAGAGGAAGTGCGTTAGCATGTTGAAGAAATTCTTGAAAAATGAAAAAGGGCTAACCCTTGTCGAATTGTTAGCAGTTATCGTAATTTTAGGTATCGTTGCTGCTATTGCAATTCCTAGTATTGGTAGTATTATTCAGAAGTCGAAAGAAGATGGCGTGAAAGCCGATGCAATTACAGTAATTAATTCTGCAAAAACGTATGTAGCTGCAAATGGTGTGCCTGCGGTCGCTACTGCTGGGGATAAGACTACAACAATTACTAGCACTATGCTACAACAATATGTAAGCAATGTAAAATTAACTTCTTATAGTGTAACGGTTTCTACTGATGGAACAACATTTAGTATCACTGGTACTGGTGTAGCTGGTGGGGTAACAATTACATTTACAAATGCTACAATAGACGGTATTAATACTGATACTGGATATGGTACAAATCGTACTATTGCAAAATAATTAATGGATTAACCATTTATTAGTATTGAGTAAAAAAGGGTATGAAAAGGAGCCTTCACGTTCCCTTTCTCATACCCTTTCTTTATATAGTAATAGTTTTATAGATGAGGTATAGATAAGGAGTTTGGTAACGATGTGGTTTGTCTATGCATACATATTTGTAGTTGGTCTGGTGCTTGGTTCCTTCTATAACGTTGTTGGTCTGCGCGTACCAGCTAAAAAATCCATTGTGAGGCCTCGGTCGGCTTGTGCATCTTGCGGACATACATTAACATATGCAGAGCTGGTTCCTGTGTTTTCGTATATTTGGCAACAAGGCAAGTGCAAAACCTGCGGTGCTTCGATTTCACCTATTTATCTAATCTTTGAACTGCTAACAGGTTTGTTATTCGTTTACACATTCGATTTGCTTGGATTTCAAGCAGAGGTATTTGTCGGTTGGACACTTGTGTCTCTTCTTATCATTATTGTCGTGTCTGATTTGACCTATATGCTCATTCCTAATATCATTTTGTTATTCTTTTTCGTTATTTTTGCAATTGAGCGATTGATTATTCCCTTGCAGCCTTGGTGGTCTAGTTTGAGCGGAGCAGGCATTGCTTTTATTCTCTTATTTCTCATTGCTGCGTTTAGCAAGGGGGGAATGGGCGGAGGAGACGTAAAGCTCTTTGCCTTATTAGGATTTGTGCTAGGCGGCAAGCTCGTTATCTTAGCGTTTCTTTTATCTGCATTTTTTGGAACGGTATTTGGCTTACTCGGCCTCATGACAGGTCGGTTGAAACGGAATAAGCCAATGCCGTTTGGACCCTATATTATGATGGGTACACTCGTTGCGTATTTTTTCGGAAACGAGATGATTCGATATTATATTTCACTTTTCTATTAAGCGGTGATGACAACTATGGCATTTTTAATTCCGACTCGAAAAAAATCTATCGGCTTAGAATGTAAAGATTATGTAATACGTTATGTAGAAGGTCGAGGTTCATCCTCGACTCAGGTTCATTCGTTTGGAGAGACATATATTCCGCCAGGTATTGTAAAAAGCGGAATGATTGTGGATACAAATTCATTTGAATTACTCCTTCGCAACTGTGTATCAAAATGGGGACTGAAGAAGAAAAATATTCACTTCATTGTTCCTGATGCGTATGTCATAGTGCGAAAGCAGCAAATCCCTGCTGATATTACGGAGGAAGAAATTCAAGGTTACATTAATTTAGAACTTGGTCATAGCATTCATCTTCCATTTGAGAGTCCAACGTTCGATTTTATTCAGCTTGGTCAAAAGGAAGATCAGCAGGAAATCATGTTATTCGCATCTCCAGAGAATCTTGTTGTATCATATGCCACGATGTTTGAGAAAGCAAAGCTCAATCCGGTTTCTGCAGATCTTTCTTCTCTATCTCTTATGCGGCTCTACGAAGAATCGAAACTGACGAATGAGAAGGAATTGCTGTTAGTAAAGCTAGATGTTTCAGATGCAAACATTACTATATTTCATGGAACGACTCCCGTCTTTATGCAAAATCAAAAATTTTCTTATGAGGATTCGATTGAGCTTTCCTCAGATGGCATGACCGTTCGTAATAAGGAGATGGTCATGACGGAAATGGATGAGCTTATGGAGGAAATGGATCGTATCCTCCATTTTTATAAGTATTCATTTATGGGCGGATCGGGGAATATGCAGAAGCTCCTTCTTGTTGGAGATCATCCATTACTTGAAGAAGTGTACGGAATGATGCGGAATCGTTTGCCGTTTGCTGTGGAGTTTATGCATGTATCCTCAGTTACGGTGAACAAAGATAATGACCTTCGTCCTAAATATTATCCTGCCCTTGGATTGATTGGGAAAGGAGTGTAGCTTATGGTAGCCAATATTAACTTGCTCCCAAAGCAGCAGAAGGAAGGTTCTTCATCTCGTATACTGATTCTAATACTAAGTATCGTATTTCTCGGCCTGGGAGCTGCAACCTATGTAAAAATGCAACAAATTAACTCGCAAACAACTGATTTGAGTAAGCAACTGGCAGTCGCTAAAGTAAAGGTTGAGACGCAGCAAAAGACAGCCGCATCCACAACGAGTACTGTAACAGGAGCAGATTTAGAAAAATCAGCAAAAGCGTTAGCGGATGGCCAGATAAAATTGCTTCCTGTACTTATAAAAATGACGAGCTTCCTTCCAGGGAGGGGTGTGTTCGTATCGTTTGTATATAAGGATCCCAATACGATAACCACTGAAATACGGTTTGATGATAAGCAAGCAGCTGCCTACTACTTTAGCCGATTAGGAAGCGAGCCATGGATTCAAGAGGCAAAGCTATCTTCTATAAAGGCACAGGATGTTCAAAGTCAAAATCAGCAGGTAACTAGCAATCCAACACCTCGTTATATCGCGCAGTATGTACTTGTCGTCAATAAAGACAAAGTAAAGGAGCTGGAGAAGGAGGGGAAACAATGAATTTTCATTTTTCCAGAAAACAACTCACCATTTTCTTACTCAGTCTCCTGATTATAATGGGATCCTATCTATTGGTGTATTTTGTTTGGATTAAACCAGCTGAATTAAAGGTGACACAAACGGAGCAACAATTAAAAACGGAACAGCTCCTTCTAGCAAGAGTTGTGCAGCCTGGGCAGACGGATAAAGTAAGTAATGGAACGAGTGATTTCGTACTAAAGCAGCTTCCTGTGAAGCCGCTTGTGGATGAATATATGCTAGAGTTAACAAAGGCGGAGGGAATTTCGGGGGTTACGATTCGAAATATTACCCTGCAAGAAACGGCTCAAACGAATGGAACAGCTAATTCTACAAACACAAATGGGGCTACAGGAACTACTACAACGCAAAGTACGACAAACCAAACAAATAACACGGCGACACAAGCGTCTACTAATCAGAAACAAGCAACGAGTGCGCCTGTACCTATTACACTAAATATAGACGTACAATATAATGTATATGAACAGCTACAATCGTTTTTAAAGGAATTGGAAGGGATGCAACGCATAACATATGTACAAGGTATAGCGTTTCAAGGGCGAGATGAAGTTACGCAACCAAACACGAAGATCACACCTTATCATTGTATTTTGCAGATAGCAGTATATTATATGCCATCTATGAAGGACTTAGAGCAAGGAGTGCCAAGCATCCAGCTTCCACCACTATGCAAAAACCGCAGTAATCCTGTAGAGCCCCAGCAATGTAAATAAGAAACGGGCATCCTGCAAATTGTAAGACCACTGAAAATAATACTATTTTCAGTGGTCTTACTTAGGAATAGGAAGATATGGTTCAAATTGCGCTCGCTCGGGGAAAAAGGATACAGGGGGTAACAAAAGAAAAATTAAAAGCGGATGTTACTATTTGATTGGTCTATCCTATTATTAGGTACATTTCGCTTTTTGAAAAAGTATGATTGTGAGTGATTGAAATGAATATATTTATGGATGATCAACGCCCTGCACCATACGGATTTATCCTGGCAGAATCTATTGAGGAGGCTCTTCATCTCGTTCGAACAAATGCGGTTCAAATACTGTCGCTTGATTATAATATGGGATTTCGTAAGCAAACGGGACTAGATTTTGTCGAAGTTTTTTGTAAAGAAGGGTTGTATGCAAATGAAATCATTTTACATACAAATGATATTATTGGAAGAAAAAGAATGGAAGAGAGATTTCTCCAAGGCAAAGAAAAAGGTGAAATAAATTCCTTAATAAAAGTTGTCATACAATCGTATTAAATCACTGCATACACAGTGATTTTTTTCTATTCTTACGTTTATTTGCGGACAGTATAACTGTCCGCATAGCCATTTCTATATATGAGGTTTATCCCTTTATTTGTTTTTGTGCCATTGCTACTAATCGTTTCGTAATTTCTCCGCCAACTGAACCATTCGACCGTGAAGTCGTATCGGATCCTAATGTAACTCCAAATTCACTGGCAATTTCGTATTTAAATTGATCTAGCACTTGAGCAGACCCAGGGACGAGAAGTTTATTTGTAGTTGTCATATTAAATTCTCCTTTTTATCCATTCCAGCATGTGCTGGTATACCTAGCATTTGTGTTTTAGTCGGTATCATACGCGGAAGTAATAGGGGAAGATGTAAGTTGTTGGACATAAAAAAAGGAGCAGCTGTAGCTACTCCATCTTCATAATCGCTGCTATTCCCTCGACTACAATTTCATTATGCTGATTGTACACATTCGTTTGCAATGTAATTATTTTTTTATCATCGCGTTTTTTTATTACTTCTGCCACAACAGAAATGGTATCTCCTATCGAAACCGGAGCTTTAAAGCTGACCTGCTGGGATAGATAAATCGTATTTTTTCCAGGTAACTTGGTACCAAGTACCGTAGAGATAAAACTGGCTACAAGCATACCATGTGCAATTCTTTGTTGAAACATTGTTGTTGATGCAAATTCTTTATCTAAGTGAATTGGATTAACATCACCGGTAAAGGTTGCAAATGATTGGATTACATCGTCTGTTATTGATTTGGTAAATGTAGCTTTATCACCTATCGTAATATCATCGTAACGAACATCAGGAACGAGCTTAGATTGCTCTAGAAGGTTCATGTCATCCTCCTTTTTCAAATTGCAGAAAAATGTAGGCGGTAAGGATGAGTATGGTTTACGGTTCAGACGAGTAATATGAGTACGTACCGATATTTTTCTGCTTAAACAGTAGTGTATAACTTGTTTGCTTGCTCTTCGAATTTTTTTGCTGCTTCTACTTGCTTTGCTTGAAGATCTTTTAAAAAGCCTTCAATTTGTTCTTGCGCAGCTTCGCGTTGTTGTTGTTGTTGTGCAATCCAATTTGTATAGATTTCTTCAAATTGACCACTTGTTTGTGAGAGTAGAGACAGAGAAGTTTTTGCAGGAGCTAACGTGATGTTTTGTACTTGATCGGATAATTCCGTCCATTTTTCTTGCCATTGTTGTACTTGCTCAGCGTAAGTAGCACCAACAAATCCTTTTACATAATCAACATATTGCGTTTGTAGTTGTGCCAGGTTTTGTTTCCATTCTTGTTCTACAGTGTCTACGCTTTCTCTTATTTTTTCAAATACTTCTTGTTGCTGTTTCAAGCTATCTACTGTAATTTGTTCCACCTGTTTTCCAGCTGAAGTTAGCAAAGACAGAGAATGTGACCAATTGTTCCAGAATGCTTCTACCAATTCATTAGGCTTTAGTTCCATGTTTATTCCTCCTAAAATTTTCATATGTGTGAATGCAGATTATTCTGCAGAATCACCGTCGGATTTTTCTGTTTCCCATGGTGACGGAAACGGGAAAAATGCGTTCGTGTACAGTTGGAAAAACGTTCGCAACATATGCTGATATTGCAAGAAGGAGGAGGCGCACGTTTCCAAATAGGTTTCTCCATATTTTGTTATGGAATAGATTCGCTTAGCAGGGCCATCTTCACTAGTGTCCCATGTGGAGGAGATGAGATTTTCCTTTTCCAATTTACGCAATGTTCGATACACATTGCCTTGATCAATAGAGGGAAATCCTAAATCCACCAACATCTGTATGAGTTTGTACCCGTGTAAGCTCCAACTTTTTAAACAAAGAAGCAAGAAGGGAACGAGAAAATTTTTCGGCATTGCATTCAGATGCATGGACGAACGTTCTTCTGGTTGCCCAGCTTGATTTTGATCTTTACTTTGCAAGATTATCACCTCAGGCTAACTTGTGAGTATCCATATGTGTAATTTACACTTAGATGTGAGAATAGTCAACAAAAATGTTTTTATTTGTAAAAAGTTCTTGCCTACTTCTATAAAATGTTGGAAAATAAAGAAAACAATGTATTGTTTTTAAATATGTGGGCAAAGGGGTGTAGGGATGATGGCTGATCAAAAGTTCGATCCGCTGAAAACGTGGAAAGATGCGTATGAGCAAACAGAGAGACTTTGGGGAAAGTCGATGAATGAAACTATTAAGTCAGAGGAATATTCAGCTTGGATGGGCAGCGTGTTGGATGTAAATTTGTTTTATCAAAAAGTAATGAATGATATGACAAAGGGATATTTAGAAAAGGTAAATCTTCCAACACAGGATGATATCGCTAGAGTAGCTACACTTGTTGTGAACTTGGAAAATAAAGTTGATAACATGGAAGAGCTTTTAGAAGAAAAAATAGAAGTCTTTGAACAATCTTCTTCTACTAAGCGTGATTTAACAAAGTTGAAAAGTGATATACGTTCGTTAGAAGCAAAACTTGATAAAGTAGTTGAGCTATTGGCAAGTAAACAAGAATCTCACGTACCAGAGACAAAATAATAAATATACTAAGAGATATAGAAAGGGGAATGAATATGAAACATTTAGAAGGCAAAGTAGCTATTGTAACAGGGGGAGCAAAGGGAATAGGTGAGGCAATTTCGAGAGCGCTTGCAAGTGAAGGAGCAAAGGTTGTTATTAACTACAATAGCAGTAAAGATGCTGCTGAAGCTCTTGTTAAATCTATAGTAGATGAAGGAAACGAAGCGGTAGCTATACAAGCAGACGTTTCAAAAGTGGACGAAGCGAACCAGCTTATAGCTTTTGCAGTTGAAACATTTGGGCAGCTAGATATACTTGTAAACAATGCAGGGATTACAAGAGATCGTACTTTTAAAAAGTTGAATAGAGAAGATTGGGAACGTGTAATTGATGTGAATCTAAATAGCGTTTTCAATACCTCAAGTGCGATTCTCCCGTACATAACACAATCGGAGGCTGGTAGAATTATTAATATTTCCTCCATCATTGGACAGGCTGGTGGTTTCGGTCAGACAAATTATTCTGCAGCAAAGGCAGGTTTGATTGGATTCACAAAGTCATTGGCATTAGAACTTGCAAAAACCAATGTAACGGTTAATGCAATTTGCCCGGGATTTATTGATACAGATATGGTAGCAGAAGTACCTGAGTCTGTTCGTGATCAAATTGTAGCAAAAATACCCAAAAAACGATTCGGTCTACCCAACGAAATTGCACAAGGTGTGCTTTATTTATGTAAAAACGGTGCATATGTTACTGGACAGCAGCTTAATATTAATGGCGGTTTATACATGTAAGGCAGAGACGTAACAGATTGAATCTTGAAGAGGTGCATGTGATTCGTGCACTTCTTTTGAAAAAGGGGGAAATAAAGTATGGTATCAGTTAAGGAAGAATGGGAAAAGCAATGGGAATACTTGCCGAAAGAATTCCGAAATACTTATAATCGAGTAAAGCGTGCAAATGACGTTCTTTGGCGTGAGCCAGATCCACAGGTTGGTCAAACACCGAAAGAAGTAATCTGGACAAAAAACAAAAGTAAATTATATCGCTATGTTTCTAACCATAATGAAACGAAGAAGGTTCCAATCCTGTTGATTTATGCCCTTATTAATAAACCATTTATTCTTGATTTAACTCCCGGGAATAGCCTAGTTGAATATTTAGTAGAACGTGGACACGATGTATATTTACTTGATTGGGGTACGTTTGGACCAGAAGATAGTGTGTTGAAATTCGATGATTTTGTATTGGATTACATTGCAAAGGCTGTTAAGAAGGTTCTTCGTGTTTCTGGTGCGGATGAAATTTCATTGCTGGGCTATTGCATGGGAGGAACGTTAACATCTATTTATGCAGCACTTCATCCTCAAGTTCCTATCCGAAACATTATTTTTCTAACAAGTCCGTTTGATTTTTCTGATACAGGATTATATGGCCCACTATTAGATGAACGATATTTCAATTTAGATAAAGCAGTCGATACGTATGGAAATATTCCTCCTGAAATGATTGACTTTGGAAATAAAATGTTAAAGCCGCTTACAAATTTCACAGGACCTTATGTAGCACTTTTGGATCGTTCGGATAATGAGAAATTTGTACAGAGCTGGAAGCTGGTACAACGATGGGTTGGCGATGGAATTCCGTTTCCAGGCGAAGCATATCGTCAATGGATTCGAGATTTTTATCAGCAGAATAAACTCGTAAAAGGTGAACTGCAAATTAGAGGACAACAAGTGCAGTTAGAAAATATAAAAGCAAATGTGTTGAATATATCTGGAAAACGAGATCATATTGCATTGCCGTGCCAAGTGGAAGCACTTAATCAACATATTTCAAGCACGGATGCACAGTATGTTTGTATCCCAACAGGACATATGAGTATTGTGTATGGTCCAACTGCTATTAAACAAACCTATCCAACTATTGGTGATTGGTTGGAAGAACGTTCTAACTAATTTTCTATAGAAATGTTTAGCTCCTACGGTTGGGACAAAGGCCGTAGGAGCTTTTCTCGCTTTTTTAATCGTTGATACCAAATTGAGGATGCATAAATGCATCTGTATCCGGTTTGTTTTCCTTATTTATGGAAGGTGAAGCTTCGGTTTCCTTCCTTTTTTTCTCTTCTAGAATTTCTTGGTTTTCCCGTGAGGTCCAACCGATATCATTTGTAGGGTGGACCCACTGATCCCCGGCCATAATAGCAGGATCTACATCGGTGCTCCAATTATTCAAGGGACTGTTTTCTGAGTTATACCGACTATCTCCAATAATGACACCATGCTCATTCACAAATGGCGGCTCCATCTTCATTCCCGTACCTTTAAAAGAGGGAAAGTTCATTTGATGTGGTAACGTTTCATCTAATATAGGGGAGGCTTCTTTGTTCTTATCATCCATATACAGATCTCCTTTATATCCCGAAGGATGGATTGCTTTCTTCATAGTTTGAACAGATTTTTTATAATTGTTGCATCGGATGATACGTTAATAATTACCATTTTTATATGTTACAGTTCGTTACATACTAATCAAAATGAGGTGATAAGATGAAGCGAAAGAATGCAGGGCTAGCAGCTGCTAGTAATAATTCTACGCCAAAGGAAAGTATGCCAAAGGATGAATTTGCAGCATTTTCGAAGGAAGAGAGTGCAAAATATGCAAATCGAAATTCAAAAAAAGGTGGACAATCGTAAAAAAAGAGGCAATAGTATGCCTCTTTTTGCTATCAAATAATCAAATCGTGCTTCATACTGTATATCTCGCATTGTAAAGTTTTTGGATTGTAATACGCGAGAATGATGGAAGGTTCTGACACAATCGTTCCCGTTTGCAAAAATGTTAGATAATCAAAGGAGATAAATTCCAGTACAGTATGTTTATATAAGTCTTTTTCAGACAAGTCAATAGATGCAAAGTCCTCTCCCAATAGATGGGGCTGCGCTGCAATCTCCTCGTATAGAACAGCTAGTTGTTCCTTACTAACACGTTCTTCCCACCACGGCTTCCGAGGTTTATATTTGTGACTTCGCAAGTAGTCGATCTTCATGAATCCCTTTACAGTTGATAATTGTGTAACTTGTTTCATCTCTAAAAAGTCATAGAGCCGTGTAAATAAATCTTCGAGCTGATGACCGATACGAGACCATCCTCTTTCATCCCAGTAACTACCGAATTCTTGAAAAAAGTCAAAAGGAGATGAGAAAACAGCTGAGACAACATATTCAATCGTATTGTTCATTCGATGATCATTCCAATATTTTTCAAGCACATCTTCGACTTGTTTAATTCGAATAATATCTTCAAAAGGAAGAACGTTATTGCCTAGAATTTCGTAGGGTGCTTGTTCCATATAAATATAATCATGATCGCTTGCACGTAGGCGAAGGCCGGTACCACGGAGCATCTTTAAAAAGCCAAGTTGTAGTTCTTCTGGTCGCATGGAAAACACATCATTGAATGTTTTTCTGAAAGATGTGTAATCTTCTTCTGGTAAACCTGCGATTAAATCGAGATGCTGGTCAATTTTTTTGCCTTCTTTGACCATCATTACTGTGCGGGTAAGCTTTTCAAAATTTTGACGCCGTTTTACTAGCTCATTCGTCTGATCATTTGTGGATTGAACTCCTATTTCAAAGCGGAATAAACCAGGCGGAGCTTCTTTATTTAAAAATTCAATGACTTCAGGACGCATAATATCAGCGGTTATTTCAAATTGAAAAACAGTACCTGGCTTGTGTTCATCAATAAGAAATTGAAACATTTCCATCGCATAGCTACGACTAATGTTAAAGGTACGGTCTACGAATTTTACGACACGTGCCCCATTTTGCATTAGGTACCGAATATCGTCTTTAATACGCTCACGATCAAAATAGCGGACACCTACTTCAATAGAAGACAAACAAAATTGACAGTTAAAGGGGCATCCACGGCTTGTTTCGATGTAGGTAATTCGTTTTCCTAGGTGGGGAAGATCTTCCTTAAAGCGGTATGGTGATGGCAATTCACTAAGATTCAGCTTTTGAAGTTGCGGTTTATAAATGAAAGTATCTCCGTTCTGTAGGAAAGCAATGCCGTCAAGTTGTTCATATTTTTGGTTGCCTTCAATCTCAAATAGAAGTGATTTAACGCTTGCTTCACCTTCACCGACAATAATAAAATCAATTTCAGGTACGCGTTGCAGCCATTCTTTTACATCGTATGATACTTCTGGACCACCGACGAATAAAATAAGCTTCGGATTAATCTTCTTTAGCATTTTTATGACAGTAATCGTTTCTTCAATATTCCATATATAGCAGCTGAATCCGATTACATCGGGTTTACGACGAAACAAATCCGTGACAATGTTCATGGATGGGTCTTTGATCGTATATTCTGCAAGCTCAATCGTGTATTCGGGAGCCGCATACGCTTTTATGTAACGAATGGCTAGATTTGTATGGATATATTTTGCATTTAATGTGCTAATTACAACATTCATGGTTATCTACCCTCAATTTCAAGTTTGATCATGATTCTTTAATAGTATAGGCAAACAATATCAAAAAGAGCAAGTATCTTATATAAATGTGTCGTATCTTCCTAGTATTTTGTGAAATAAAGAAACAGATACAGGAAAAAATTAATCCAATAATCTTATAATAATCAGACTTTAAATTGCGTAATATTTCCAGTAAAATAAGAGATAATTACAGTGGAATTTTGTGTAATTGAGAATGAAAACGATTGACAAAGAGGTTCTTACATGTGATAATTCAATTAAATTTTGAGAATAATCAAAAAATTTAAAAGAAAACTTGTTTTATATAGATAAGATAGAGGTTAGTGAAAAAATACGGAGGTGAACAGGATGCTATTTTTTTTACGAAAATGGCAGGAATTACGTGATGTGAAGGTCGAGTTAGCGCTGCGTGATTGGTTTTATGGGACGAAAATTAGTTTGTCGATGAAAGCCTCAGAGGACCCACTTACGTTTTTTATCAATGCAGAGGGAAAAGATAAGGGGCTGTTTGCAGAGGATGATTTTTTTATTGTAAATGCTGCTTGTGAACCCGTTTTTGAATTAGAAGGCAAGCCTGCAACGGAAGCTTCATTGCATTCTCTTATATATCAAAAAACTGTAGCAGGATGTATTTTGCAAGTGCAAACAGTAGATTGTCATCTTGTTTCTGAAATTTATGGGGAACAGAAAGAAGTGACCTTTGATCCAAAGAATGTTGTCCGTGTGTTTGCAAAGGATGGGATAGAAAGCATTAAAATCCCGATTGTTGAGACGAAGCAAGAATTCGAAACAATGCTTGCAGAGGATGCGACACTATTCTCAGGACGAAGAGGTGCGTTACTTATTGAAGAATATGGTCTAATTGTATGGGCTGGCACTCCTGAAGAGACGAGAAGATGGCTAGAGGGAATTGAATATTTAATGAATTATCATGTCAAGCTACTTATGATAAAAGGAGCACGGAGCTCGGTTATTTAAAGGTATGAAACACTCTGTAGATGAGTGTTTTATAAAATCAATAAAATGTAAGCGCTTAACAAATGAGGTGATACCTAACTTTGAGATATCCACGCGCAGGGTATAGATTTATCCATACGCGCGTGGGAGTCCCATACCAGTCTAAATTCGTAATCACTTCTGTGCCTTTACGAGATTTGAGGCAAACACAAAGGTAGCATCTTGCTTTGCCTCTATTACAGTTGTTCGAATAATACGAGATGTAATCTCCCCAGGAGGACCAACGTGACCAATTGCTACCGTAGTAGGTGCTGTTTTCACTCGTTTTAAAAGAAGGGAAGCTTGCTTTGCTATATGAGAATTTGTGTATTGATCGTCAAAGAACAAATTGTTTTCAATAACCGGAACGCCTAATTCTTCGGCGAGTGGACGTACTTTACTGTTTGGATTTGTTTTGCTATCTAAGTAAAACAAACCGTGTGTTTTACAAACAGCTAACACAATTCGCATGACTCTTTCATCTGCTGTAGCCTTTGATCCCATATGATTATTCATTCCAATGGCATGGGGAACATCAGCAATTGCCATTTCTACTCGTTTTTTAATTTCTTCATCGCTTAAATCGGTTGTAATGGCGTTAGGACCGAGCCAACTTTTTTTACCGCGAATAGGTTCCATTGGAAGATGAACAAGCACCTCATAACCTTTCTTGTGGGCCAACTCGGCATCCTGCTTTGTCGAAGGTAAAAAAGGCATCACTGCTATTGTTAGTGGAATAGGGAGAGATAGCATTTCTTCGGTACCCTTCATATTATTTCCAAAATCATCAATGACAATGGCAATCTTTCGTTCCTCCTCTGCATATACAGCTGTTGGAAGAATGAATAGTAAGCAAAGCAAAAAGCATACATTTTTTTTCATCGTAATAATCCCCTCTTCATTTAAATTCATAGTTAGTCTTTGCAAGAATGGTATTTGTAAACCAAGAATTATGTCGAAGAATAAGGTATTACGTCATAGTACATAGGATATAAAAAAAGTTGCATAAAAATCATGTCTATTTTTGCGATTGTATTTACAAAGTTAGAATAATTTGTAATAATCTTCAGAGTGGGGTAAAATAATTGTTAATTATAGGAATTTCAGTCTAGAATAACTAGTAATTTAAAAATGATACGTATAGATTGCTTATTTATGAGGGGGATACTCATGTTTATGGCAAGAAAAAAGAATGTGATGGACAAGCTCTTACTTGAAATTAAGGTGAAACAAAGGGAAATGATAGAAATCGGATTACGAACAGGTTTTAACAGTCCTGAAACTCTTACAGTGAGTCAAGAACTGGATGTATACATTGTTAAGTATCAACGACTCAAGGCACAAGAAAAAGAACATTTATTTACGAAGATACGTAAGTATGTAAGCGGTAGTGATAAGAATATATTGTACAAATCAACTTTACAATTAGTTTTTATAAGCTTATTAAGATAATCTTTCTTCTGCTAACATTTTGACCTTGTTCGTGCAATTGTACACAAAGAATAATAGCATCCTGTCTGGGTGCTATTTTTTTATAAGGAAAGAGTTTAGTGGAAAGGATAACTCGACGGTTGTTCCAACACCATCCTTGCTTGTGATATGAATATTTCCTCCGTGTAAATCAATGATTCGTTTACATATGACGAGGCCCAGACCAGTGCCATTTTCCTTACTTGTGAAAAATGGATCAAATATGCGTTCCTGAACATGAATAGGTATTCCAACGCCGTTATCAATGATGAGGACCTTTGCCTGTTCCTTTTCCATTCCAACTTCTAAACGAATCTGCCCACCCGGATCCATCGCTTCAATGGCATTCTTTGAAAGATTAAATAACACTTGCTTAATATGGTCATTTGAACAAAGAATAGGGATGTATTTCTGCTCCATAATGCAAAGAAATGTCACACCTTTTTGGTTTGCTTCTGCCTCCATAATAGGTGTGACATCCATAATAATGTCTCGTAAATCGTAGACACTTTGAACAATTGCCGTTGGCTTTCCTAGTATGAGAAATTCGCTTACAATTTGATTAATGCGTTGTATTTCTTTTTGAATAACTGAAAAATAAAGACGATCTTCGTCATCCCTATGCTTTTCACTTAAAAGAGTTACGAGTCCTTTAATCCCCGTTAGTGGATTTCGAATTTCATGAGCGGTACTTGCAGCTAATGTGCCAATCAGGTTTATTTTTTGTTGCTCGTTTTCTCGCATACTGTCTTTAGCCTGTTTTCGTAACATCCAATATTTAGTGAGTATAAAAACACCATTTGATAGAAACAGTGTAAGAAGAAAGGGAAGGAGCATTTTGTTGTATACAGATTGCTGATTCACTGATAATGGATAAACTGAAATTTCCCATGGTGTTCGTGCAATTGGAAGTACAACCCTATTATTTTGATTGCTTAATTCACCATTTTGTAATATTACAGATCCATCCTTGTCCAATAACAGATAAGGATTGGGGGTTGTTAATCCTTTTAGTAACTGAGTAGCATAATCTAAACGAAGACTTGCCATAACTAGACCTGATATATGATTGGAGGATGTGAAAACCGGTGTAACGATTACGCTTACTCTTTGTCCTAACACTCGTCCAATGAGAGCAGACGATATTGTTGTTTTCTTTGATTTAAGTACTTCTTGTATGTATGGGCGATCAGATAAATCTATTGAATGATCCAATGAATTGGAACCAAATAAAATATGTCCAGTTGAATCTGAATAATAAAGCCCGGAAAATCTAGGATCTTGTTCGTGCATATGTTTTAAAATTTGTTCAATTTCGTTAGTATTTGAATCAGCTGCCTTTACGACTAGTGCCAATGTTTCAATGGTTGTTAGTGAGTCTCCCACAAAACGGTCTAGACTATCTCGGTATAAATCAGCAACGATTCCTGCTCGCTGTATACTTTGTTTTTGTAACGTATTATTATAATAAATATACGAAGCGATACTTAAAACAGTTGTGGGGAGGATAACTAGCAAGCCGTATATAAGAATCGTTTTAGCAAAAGCTTTCACAAAGATGACTCCTTTTATGATTGTAATACTTACATTATATAGAACAATACGGAAAAAATATAATGCTTTGTATGTTAGTTGTACTAAAGGAGTAAAATTGTATTGTTGACGTATATTTTAATACATGATATCTTTAATTTAAGATATTTAAAATAAAAATATATAGCAAATAAATTTTTAAAGGATGTTTGAAGATGAGTAAAGATCCGCAAAGAGTAGCGATTGATACGTCGTTAAAGATTTTTATTGCATTATCTCGTGTTCATCACAGGTTAATGGATATATCGAATCGGTCTGCCCAGTCCTATGGCTTAAATCCTACTGAATTTGCAGTGTTAGAGATTTTATATCATAAAGGTACTCTAGCATTGCAGCAAATTGGAGATAAAATCCTGATTACAAGTGGGAGCATTACGTATGTGGTTGATAAATTAGAAAAAAAGAAGCTCGTTAAGCGAAATCCTTGTAAGGAGGATCGCCGCGTCATTTATGCAGAGCTTACTGATGCGGGAAAACAGCTAATGGATGATATCTTTCCAAGTCATGAATTGTTGTTACATGAGTCACTTACGATGTTAAACAGCGAAGAGAAAGATCAATTGTTAACACTATTAAAAAAAGTCGGTAAGCACCAAGCTATTGAAAGAGAGGATGAATCATTATGATACAAGTATTTCCAGCAGAATCCCGTTACTCTGCAGAACACGGATGGTTACACAGTAAATTTAGTTTTTCCTTTGCAGAATATTTTGATCCGAATAATTTACAATTTGGTCCGATGAGAGTGTTAAACGATGACCGTGTTGCTGCGCATCGTGGATTTGGTACACATCCCCATAAGGAAATGGAAATCGTATCAATTGTACTTGAAGGATATTTAAAGCATGAAGATAGTTATGGGCATGGCGCTACTACGACATTTGGAGAAATTCAGCGTATGTCAGCGGGAACAGGGATTTTCCATTCGGAAATCAATCCTGCTGATGAGGAAGTAAACTTTCTTCAAATGTGGTTTTTGCCTAAGGAACTTGGCACAAAACCTTCTTATGAGAAGAGTTCTTTTACGATTGAAAAAATGAAGAATGCGTTATTACCAGTAGTCTCCTATCACGCAGATAAGCTAGAAGAGGCAGCTTTCATTAATCAAGATTTAACTATCTATTTAAGTGATTTAGAACCTAATCAAAGTATCTCATTTTCCCAAAAGAATGATCGGAAAACATTTGTTTTCGTCATTGAAGGAAAAGTAAAAGTCGGGGATGAATGGTTAATGAAACGAGATTCTGCTCGAATTGAAAATGAAGAAGAACTTGTCTTTATTACTGAAGGGAAATCCCGTTTTATGGTAATTGATCTCCCGAACAAATGAAATTACGAATAATCAAAAAGATGGCTGGTGTAGTAGTATACATTAGCTGTCTTTTTTTAGTATAAAAAGGGAAATTAAATCTCAAATGGAATATAATCTATTTATATCGTCGTTCTGGTACAAATTTTTGTATCGAAACGCGAAAAAAAATTGAGGTGAGAGTATGAGTTTTGAGCAATATGAATACATACGACCAAATATGAATGATATTTCAACGGAAGTGGAAAAAGCCATTGGGCAGTTTACGAGTGCTATATCTGCAATAGAGCAGGAAGATGCGATGAAGCGGGTTAATGCAATTCGCAATGAATATGATACGATGGCGAATCTGTGCTACATTCGTCATACGATAAATACGAATGACGAGTTTTATAAAAATGAACAGGACTTTTTTGATGAAACGTCACCGATTGTGAAGGGGCATGTGAGTAAGTATTATGCAGCTTTACTATCTTCTTCGTTTCGAGGGGATCTTGAGAATAAATATGGTAAACAGCTATTTTCATTAGCGGAGTGCGAGCTCAAAACGTATTCTGATGATATAGTAGAGGACTTACAGCTTGAAAATAAACTTTCTTCAGAATATACAAAGTTGATGTCTTCTGCCAAAATTCCATTTGAAGGGGAAGAACGAAATTTATCGCAGCTTTCCCCATTTATGCAGCAGCCAAATCGTGAATTGCGTAGAAAAGCAAGTGAAGCGTACTATGGCTTCTTAGCTGATCATGAGAGTGAATTGGATCATATTTACGACGAACTCGTTACCGTTCGAACGAATATTGCTAAAAAACTAGGGTTTTCTAATTTCGTTGAGCTTGGTTATGCGAGAATGTACCGGACGGATTATAATGCAGAAATGGTAGCGGCATACCGTAAGCAAGTATTGGACTATATTGTTCCGCTTGCGACAAAGCTTCGTAGCCGTCAGCAGGTGCGCATCGGTGTTGATAATCTAAAGTATTATGATGAAGGATTTGAATTTAAGTCTGGAAATCCCATGCCAAAGGGTGATTCCCAGTGGATTTTGGAACAAGGAAAAGAGATGTATCGTCAGCTTTCAAAGGAAACAGATACGTTTTTCTCTTTCATGACGGATAATCATTTGCTGGATCTTGTAGCGAAGAAGGGAAAAGCAGGCGGAGGATACTGTACATTTATTGAAAATTATAAAGCACCGTTTATTTTTTCTAATTTTAATGGTACGTCAGGTGATATTGATGTGCTTACGCATGAAGCAGGACACGCATTCCAAGTTTATGAAAGCCGTAATGTTCCGATACCTGAATATACATGGCCAACCTATGAAGCATGTGAAATTCATTCAATGAGTATGGAATTCTTTACATGGCCTTGGATGCAACTATTTTTCAAGGAAGATACAGAAAAATATTATTTTTCTCATTTGAGCTCTGCACTTCTATTTTTACCATACGGTGTGAGCGTTGATGAATTCCAACATTTTGTCTATGAGCATCCAGAGGCAACTCCTGCACAGCGTAAGCAGGCATGGAGAGAAATTGAAAAGAAATATTTGCCGCACCGAGACTACGAGGATAATGAATTTTTAGAAAAGGGTGGGTATTGGCAACGTCAAGGGCATATTTACAACTCACCGTTCTATTATATTGATTATACACTTGCACAAGTTTGTGCCTTCCAGTTCTGGAAACGTTCGCGTGAAGAACGAGAAGCGGCTTGGAATGATTATGTTACACTTTGCCGTCTTGGAGGTAGTCAATCGTTTTTACATCTTGTAGAAGCAGCTCATTTACAATCGCCTTTTGCAGATGGTTGTGTAGAATCCATTATTGGTGATATTCAAGCTTATCTGGATTCCGTTGACGACACAAAAATGTAAAAAATAGAAATGGTTGTTACGATTTTAAATGCTTTTTCGTGAGATAATGAAGGGGAAGGAAAGAGGTTTCCCTTTCTATAGTTACTAGGCAAGGGTGTTTCTTTCTTAAGAAAGAAACACCCTTTTTGCCATTTACTATGGGTGAGACAAAGGAGTGGGATTCTATCATGAAAACGGAGAGCTTATCATCTATTTTACATGAGTTGAAGGAAACCCGAGCCGCTGTGTTACATGAAATTAAAAAGCTTCCGGATACTCAGCTTAATGCAAAACCAAAGAGAGAATCGTGGAGTATAATTCAAATGTTGCATCACCTTCATTTAGTGGAACAATCTGTTACGTCTAATATTACTTATGCTCTTCGAACTTGTAAAAAGTGCGATGTACCCCGTAAGATGTTACCGGTTACGCTTGATCATGTAAATATGCCGGAACAGTTGACACCAACGGAAACTATTATGAAACGAAATGAAATCGAAGAGCTTCTTCATGCTTCTCGAACTAGTTTATTGGAGTGTTTACAAGGGGTTGATGATGAACGTGAGCTGTGGACGAAGGCTACCCAGCATCCTATGTTAGGAGAACTTGGATTAGGTCAATGGCTACAGTTCTATGAACGATATGAAAGACATTATTTGTATGAAATTAAAGAGGCGAAACGATCGTTGCAGCATAGCTAGATGAATATTGGTTAGGATGAAAAAAGAAGGCCCAGATTAGATTATACTAAACTGGAACTTCTTTTTTATTTCACTTCATTTACTCGTTTGTTTCCGTTCTTTTTTCGCTTCTCTGCGGAAGAATAGCTCATACATAATTGGTACGATAATGAGCGTTAATAAGGTAGAAGAAGTTAAGCCGCCGATTACTGTAATTGCTAAGCCTTTTGAAATAAGCGTTCCTGAAGAAGAAGTTAGTGCTAATGGAATCAAAGCTGTTATTGTTGCGAAAGCTGTCATTAGGATTGGGCGTAATCTAGTTTTTCCAGCTTCAATTAAGGAATCACGAATCGTCATTCCTTTTAAATTATGGTTTTGACCAATACGATCAACTAAAACAATTGCATTTGTTGTAACAATACCAATGAGCATTAAGAATCCAATCATTACGCTAACCGATAAAGGTTCTTTGGCTAAAAATAGGAATACGAATGCACCAATTGGAACGAATATTAAGGAAGAAAGGATTATAAATGGAATACGTGCTTTTCCAAATGTGATTAGCATGGTTAAGTACACAAGACCAATTGCTACAAGCATAGCAAGTAAGAGATCTTGGAATGTTTTTACCGTATCATCACTTCCGCCACCAGCAGTCAGAGAAACATCTTTTGGAAGCGTGAGGTCTGTTTTAACGCCGCTCACTACAGTTTGTGTCACTTTTTGTGTATTGTTTCCTTTTACTTGTGCAGATACACGTGCATACACTTTACCATCTAGTTTTTGAATGGACGTAAAGGTGTCTGCATCTTTCACATCTGCAACATCGCTTAGTGATATAGGCCCGCGCTGACTAAATAAAGTGATTTTCTCTAAATCTTCACGAGATGTAAGAGATTTATCATACGATAGTTGTACGGATTGGTCCTTGTTGTCCAGTTTTAGTGTACCAACGCTAACAGGAGTTGTTTGATCAGAAATAGTGCCGAGAATTTGGAATCCAGATAAACCATATTCGCTTGCTTTATCCGATTTAATTTGGATTAAATATTGTTTTTGTTTTTCTGAGAAATTGTTTGTAACGTATTTTAAATTATCATTTTTCTTCAAATAATCTTCGACTTTCGTTGCAGCCTCTTGCAACGAATCTAAGTTATTTGAATACAAATCAATGTCGACATTATTGTTAGATGGCGGACCGCCACTAGATAGCTCTTGTACGCCGAGTTTTGTACCTTTTGCATCTTCATCGGCGAGCGTTTGCATATCTTTTTCAAGCTTTGGAATGAAAGATTGAACATCTGTTACGTCCTTCAAGTTAATGAAGTAGTTGGCTTGATTTTCACGTTTTAGGCCCGTACTAAAGTTACGTCCACCAACACTAGTTGTTACTTCTTTAATTTCACTCTTTTCTGCAAACATTTTTTCCATTTTTAAGGAAATATCGTTTGTCTTAGAAACGGATGTTGAGGCAGGAAGTTCAATAGATGCTACTAGTGTCTTTTGCTGTTCGTTCGGGATAAAAGTAAAACCTAGTCCTGAAACGAGTGTAAAGGAACCAATTAGTAAAACAAAAGAAGAAATGAGGATGATCGCCTTATGGTTTAAAGACCAAGAGATGGCCCGAGCATAGGCACGTTGCAGTGTATTTTCTTTTTCTTCTTTCGGCGCTTGTTTAAAGGCAAAGCGAGCTAGTATTGGCACCACTGTGATGGCAACTAAAAGTGATGCTAGTAAAGAAAATACTACGGTTAAAGCAAATGGTAGGAAGAATTCCCCTGTAATGCCACCGACAAATCCAAGTGGTAGGAATACGACTACCGTTGTAATGGTGGAGGCTGTAATGGCTTTTAAGATTTCTTTGGTCGAGCTTTCTACCAGTTCGTTAGACATGCCGTCCTTCGATTTTCGTACGCGGCGGAAGATATTCTCGATTACAACGATACTGTCATCCACAACACGACCGACAGCAACTGCCATACCACCAAGCGTCATAATGTTAAGTGAAATATTAAGTCTGCTTAGGAAGATGCTTGCAAACAACAGTGAAAGTGGAATCGAGATTATAGCAATAATGGTCGCTCGAATATTGCGTAAAAATAAAAGTACAGCGATTGAAGCAAATAATGCGCCAAGTAATCCTTCTTTTACAAGAGATTCAACGGATTGCTTAATGCCGCTAGCTGAGTCATATCCAATATTGTAGTTGATTTTGTCGTCATATTTCTTTAATGTACTCATTACTTTATCTGCCACTTCAACAGTATTGGCATCTTGTTTTTTCGTAATGGCCATTGAAATGGAATCTTTTTGATTGTAGCGTGTTTTTTCAGCTTGATCTGTTATGGCTTCAATTTTGGCAACATCTTTCAATAAAATTGGAGCTGCTACAGGAGTTGGAGTACCCCCTGTCGTTTTTGTACCTAAAAAACCAACTGTTAGTTGCAATTCCTCTAATTTTTTCACTTGATCTACTTTTTCATCGACACGTACGGGTACTTGTAGATCAGAAGTGTTAACCCGCCCGGCAGGAAAGGATAAGTATTTTGCATTAATTTGATCCTTTATGCTACTAAGGGTTAAGCCATATTGTGTAGCCTTTTCTTTATCTACAGTAATTTGCACAAGACTTTCTTTCGTTCCGCCGATCGTTACACTGTTTATACCAGGGATTTTGTTTAATTCCGGGATGATTTCATCCTTTAATAAAGTTTGAACATCCGCATGGTCTTTCCCGAAAATGGAGATGTTGTAAATTGGAAATGTTCCAAAAGAAAAACGATTTACTTTGGTTTGAGCAGTATCAGGAAGTTTGGCATCCTTGATTAGTGTGTTAATCTGCTGCTCAACTTTAGTCATGTCAGTGTTAAATGGAAATTCGAGATTCACAATTCCCATCGTTTCAAAAGAAGAGCTACTTACTTTTTTAATTCCCTCAATTCCTTTGAATTTTTCCTCGAGTTTCGTTGTTACCTGTTCATTTACATCTGCTGGGGATGCACCAGGATATACTACTTCAACAGAGAGTTGCGGGAATTCAACATTTGGAAGAAGATCTACCTTTAGACTGCTAAAAGAATATAAGCCACCTACAATGAGAAGAAACGAGATGATGAAAACAGCCACCGCATTCTTTAAGCTAAACCTTGTTAGAAAGTTCATAGTGTCAGTCCTTTCTGCTTTAATATTCTTACATAAGCATTATTCTAGATGATAGTTATGAAAAATGCACATGATATGTATTAGTTTTTTATAAGTTTTGTATATGCTTTCTAATCCATTTGTAAAGAATATATTTTTCAGAATGTGCCATTCTAATGTAGAAACGATTTACAAGGAGATGATAGGCATGGCTGATCAAAAGCGAGAGGCACAGCGACAATGGAAATCACGGAAAGAAAATCAACAACCACATGGAAAAGTGAAATCATTTGCAGAACTTACAGATAACGAAAAATCGAATGAAAGAAAGCAGTAATAGAAAAAATGAAGAAATCGTAATGTACCACGTTTACGTTTTCTTCATTTTTACTACAATTGGAAAGCGTAATTTGAATTTTGTACCATTATCGAGGTTGCTTAATATGGCAATGGTACCTCCCATTGCCTTTATAACACTAAATACGACCATCATTCCTAGACCAGTCCCTTTTTCTTTCGTAGAGTAAAAGGGGGACCCAAGTCGCTTTAATTGATCTTCATTCATTCCAATTCCAGTATCTTCTATTAGAAGCTCGATTTCTTGTTCATACGATTTTGTTGAAATTGTTAAAGTTCCTCCCGTAGGCATCGCCTCAATTGAGTTTTTAAGAATATTAAGCAAACATTGATGCAGCTTTTGTTTTTCACCAAGAACGGAAGATGAATAATGAGGCGGACTATACTGAATGATGACGTTTGCAAAATTAGCCATCGGCGTAATGAGACTAAGAACATTAGCTATCTCGTGATGCAAATCTAACGTTTGCATTTTGTCAATGCTTGGCTTAGCGAATGTCAAGTAATCCGTAAGCACATGATTTGCTTGGTCAATCCCATTGATTGCTATATCTAAGTACACCTTTTGTTCTTCACGCGAGCAATTTCCCGATTGAAGAAGCTGTAAAAAACCGCGTGTGGAAGTGAGGGGATTGCGTATCTCATGTGAAATGGAAGCCGCCATTTCACCAATAAGCTGAAACTTTTCCGCGTTCATAAGTTCGTCCTGGAGTTTTACCTGAGAACGCAAAATTTCTATTAAATAGAGTATTAATATAGTTCCAAACGTGCTGCAAAGTTGGTATACAATAATATAGTCCATGTATTCTTTTGGACCTACTTCAGCAATGAAAAATGGAATCCAACCTCCTGAGAATACGGCTGAGATGAAAATGGACAGTACAATTTTCTTAGAAAAGGTAGATTGGATATAAATTCGACGTGTAAATATAAGTACTATAAATAGAATGGTTGAAGCAAGTAGGGTATTATACCCGCCGATACCACCCCAAAATAAACGATATATATTCATTGCAACCCATACGATTCCTCCTGCAACAGGACCACCAATATAGGTACTGCTAATGAGAACAATTTGTCTCATATCAAATCGATAGCCACTAAAGGGCTGGGCTGCAAATGTAATGCAAAGAAAGGCAGAGCATATACTTAGAATAATGAAAATGAAGGAACTAAGCTTGGGATGTTGTTTCCCTTTTTGTACCCAGAAAAGATGATATGTTAAGGTGGAAATTAAAATAATTAACATGTTCATCAGCTGGTAGACGATAAAAATCTTCAATACCTAAACCACCTCATTCTTTCAAAGAAAAAATCTTTATAGGTATATAATACTATTATTAGAAAAAAATATAAATACTATAATTTGTCCACGTAAAAGTTGTACTAGATGAAGGGTCTGTTGCGAAATTTTGTTCTTTCTATTACAATACATAGGTATCCTATCGTACAAAATAGTTGAATGGAAGAAAGTCCATGCCTAGGCATGGGAGAGGTTCGCGAACTCCCTCTATAAAAAACTAAGAAAAACAACATCCAGAGGATTTGTTTTGTTTTTTATGAAGTTCAAGAATACTCGTCTTCTAATTTTCTTAAGAGAGAAAAGGAGAATGAGTCGATGATGAAGCAAGAAAAGGCAGTTGTTGTATTTAGCGGCGGACAAGATAGTACAACGTGTTTGTTTTGGGCGCTGCAGCAGTTTAAGGAAGTAGAAGCAGTTACGTTTAATTATAATCAACGTCATCGTTTAGAAATTGAATGTGCAGCGAACATTGCAAAGGAACTGGGCATAAAGCATACGATTCTTGACATGGGTTTGTTAAACCAGCTTGCTCCTAATGCACTAACTCGAAATGATATTGAAATTACACAGGAAGACGGCGAACTTCCCTCTACGTTTGTAGATGGACGTAATTTATTGTTTCTATCCTTTGCGGCTGTGCTGGCAAAGCAAGTAGGAGCAAGACATATTATAACGGGTGTTTGTGAAACGGATTTTAGTGGGTATCCGGATTGCAGGGATGTTTTTGTGAAGTCTTTAAATGTAACGCTTAATTTAGCAATGGATTATGAGTTTGTTATCCATACGCCTCTTATGTGGTTAAATAAAGCTGAGACGTGGAAAATGGCTGATAGACTAGGTGCTTTTAATTTTGTCCGCGAAAAAACATTAACCTGTTATGAAGGAATTATGGGAGATGGTTGTGGAGAATGCCCTGCATGTAAGCTTCGAAAAGCTGGTCTTGATACGTTTATCGCAGAGCGCGAAGGAGCGAATGCGTAATGGAACAAGGCTTTTTTGGTTTTCGCATTGTAGATAATTTACAAAAAATAGATATTGATATAAAACGGACGCAGCTAAAGTACCATGCAAAACGTGTAATGGTCAGCAAGGAATTTACATTTGACGCTGCGCATCATTTACATGCATACGAAGGAAAATGCAAAAATTTGCATGGGCATACGTATAAAGTTGTGTTTGGCATTAGTGCATATCCAAATGAAATCGGAATTGCCGTTGATTTTGGTGATATAAAGAAAATTTGGAAAGAACAGATTGAAATTTATTTAGATCATCGATATTTGAATGAAACATTGCCACCGATGAATACAACAGCAGAGAACATGGTCGTTTGGATTTTTGAAAAAATGGAAGAATCCTTGGCGAGTTGTGCAAAGGAATTTCGAGAAGCACGGGTAGAATTTGTGAAATTGTATGAAACACCGACTAGCTATGCTGAAATGAGACGGGAGTGGATGCTCCTTGACTAACATTCCGGTTTTAGAAATATTTGGTCCAACCATTCAAGGAGAAGGAATGGTCGTCGGAAAAAAAACGATGTTTGTTCGAACAGCTGGATGTGATTATCATTGTGCATGGTGCGATTCTGCTTTTACATGGGACGGGTCAGCAAAGGAACATATTAGGCGAATGAACGTCGAAGAAATTTGGGAAGAATTACAGCGCTTAGGAGAGAATCGATTTTCACATGTTACGATATCGGGTGGAAATCCGGTGTTGATTCCAGCTATTGGCGATCTTGTGTCCTTGTTGAAGGAACATCATATTCGCACCGCAATTGAAACACAAGGTAGCAGATGGCAAGAGTGGCTTCTTGACATAGACGACGTAACTATCTCTCCCAAACCACCAAGCTCCCATATGGAAACGAATTTTGAAATTCTAGATACGATTGTGCAGCGGCTACGTAATCAGCATATGAGTCTTAAAGTGGTTGTGTTTGATGAAACTGATTTTGCGTATGCGAGAGAGGTACATCAACGATATTCAGACGTTCCGTTTTATGTGCAGGTAGGCAATGACGATGTCCATACGGATCAGAATGCTACGCTCGTAACGAATTTACTTCATAAATACGAATGGTTAATTAATCAAGTGATCGAATCGAATATGAATGATGTAACAGTTCTCCCGCAGCTACATACGCTCGTGTGGGGCAATAAGCGTGGAGTATAAGAGAGGAGCAGAGAACATGCCGGGACGTAAAAACGAAGAGTTAGAGGATGTAACGCTGTTAGGAAATCAACAAACAAATTATGCGTTTGATTATACACCCGAAGTTTTAGAAACGTTTGATAATCATCATCAAGGACGAGATTATTTTGTCAAATTCAATTGTCCGGAGTTTACTAGCTTGTGTCAATAAGGGCACACTTCTGTGGTGACACAGTCGCTTAAACCTCGTGAATTCAGGGAAGGAAGCGATTCTAATCCTGAGCCAAGCCCGCTTTCGGGAAGGTGCAGAGACTATCGAAATCACACAACTGTGAAGCGAGTAAGTAGCATTGTGGAAGAGAGTAGAGTACATCAGAAATGATGGAAGCGCGAGGGTTCTTTCGTATATATCGCAGTGTACTAAGAACATGATATAGTCCACCTGCAAATTGCAGATGCCAAAAACCGGACAACCTGATTTTGCTACGATTTACATTAGCTATATTCCTGAATTAAAAATGGTAGAAAGCAAGTCACTGAAGCTATACTTGTTTAGCTTCCGTAATCATGGTGATTTTCATGAAGATTGCATGAATATCATTATGAATGATTTAATTGAGCTCATGAACCCGCGTTATATCGAAGTATGGGGTAAATTTACGCCGCGCGGCGGCATTTCCATTGATCCGTACTGCAACTATGGACGGCCGGGTACAAAATATGAGGATATGGCTGATTACCGCCTTATGAATCATGATATGTATCCAGAAAAAATCGATAATCGATAAGCGTCCCGAAAAAAGTGGCACAGGTACTTGTGCCACTTTTTTGTATAGCTATACTTGCACAGCGAAAATGTTTTCGCTAGCCTTATAGATTTTCAACCACGCGATAATTCCGATGATTGACTACGGTTAGAGGCTCTAAATCGAGTTCTCGATAATTCTTCATAATCGTTATGTCTACAATAACGGAGTTTTGATTCACTTTCTGAACGCGGCCTTGCAATCCGTCTTTAAATTCAACAATGTCTCCTGCTTCCGCAATCTTCATAAGCATTCTCCTCATAAACAAGTATTAGCAGATATTTTTACCAAATATTACCATACTTTTTATCTACTTTCGTCTATTTTGAACTAAAAAGTCTATTTTGTAAATGATTCCCTTGCAATTTGTTTGGAAATTTTTTTGAAAAAGAAAAAAAGAAGGAGAAAATAAATCAAATTGGATTAAAAAGGAATAGGATACAAGTGGAATTTCAAAAAAAGGTGATAGATGCATCTACTTTCTTCTGACGTGGTATGATATATATATATATAGCAAACGATACAGATTACTGGTAGTTTTCATGAAAACGGAGTGTGAGTGAGATGAAAATCTCGTTGATTAAGCACGGTCGCAAAGAAATGACATCCGATTTTATGAATGCAAAGCAATTCCGTAAATGGCTTGTACAGTATAATAAGAAGAATATACTGCCTGAGAAGAATATACCAGTTGAAACGGTGGAAGCTATTCGTACGGCTAAAATTGTTCTTTCAAGTACGTCTGCTCAAGCTATTCAGACGGCTACATTGCTAACGGATTCTCTTTCCTTTGTGCAAAATTCTATTTTTGTTGAAACAGATTTGCCCTATGTGATAAAAGTCCCACTATGGATCAAGCTAAAGCCAAATGGGTGGATTACAATGAGTCGTACCCTCTGGATGGCTGGTTATTCTGATCATATTGAATCTTATACACAAGCAACTGAACGTGCTAAACAAGCCGTCGATTTGTTAATTGGATACGCGATTTGCTATGACCACATTGCATTAGTAGGACATGATTATTTTAACGGAATGATTGCTAAGGAATTACGCAAGCGTGGTTGGTCGGGTCCGATGCTCGTGTCGAGTGATTATTGGGGAACCGTGACCTATGAATTTCCAAAAGCGTTAGAAGGCATGAAAAGGGGCTTTGGTTTAACTGCAACGTAAGCGTTACGACGTGCTTACGTTTTTATTTTTTAATAATCTTGTCGAATTTTGGAAACCAAGGTAAAATGAATTACGATAGAGGTGAAATATATGGATGTAACTGTAGCAGAAGATGTATTACAACAACTTCGAACGGGCGCGATTATGGAATATATAGTACAGAAGGATGATTTTTATTCCTTTCGGGAGGTTCTTGTAAAGCAACCAGATTTTAAACACTTTCGTGGCATCGCACAGCATAATGCGATTGTAGTGTACACATATATGGAAACAGAGAGATCTTAACATTACTTGTTGTTTGGCAGAGGAGGAATACAAGATTGGAAGAGAAGGACATGCGTCTTTCCCGTTGGGACTATATGTGGCAAGACAAATTAGGACATAAATTTGTTGGAGCTGTATTATATCCAGGCAAAAGAAAACGGGAAGGCCGATACTTATGGGAAATGAAAAAAAAGATAGTAGAGGCATACAAAAGTCAAGATTTCGTCTCTATGACGATTTTGCACAATGATTCTTTTTTGGATATAGATGCACGGATATGGGATGTGGTAGAAGAAAAAAATAGAGTAACTGTTCGTGACGCGTCAGGCACTTATTATTTTATTCAAATGAAAGATGTTCTTCACATTGAAAAGCAGCATGACGAGCATCCTAACGAGTAAGCAAAGGGACTCTAAGAAATGGAGTCTCTTTGCTTTTGTTTATGTACCGTTTTTTTGCCGAATTATTCATACTTTGTTAGATTGTTAGTTCGTCTTTTATATTTCTAGACAAATGCGTTGACAAGATTTTTGAAATAGACTTTATTGACACGTCTTTTAGAATGTTGTTTCATATGATTTGTACTTATTTTTTGGTTCGGTTTTTTGTCGAAAAACAATTTTTTTTGTTCTTAACTATTTTATGTATATATCTTGTGTCGTTTAATGATTCATACTACAATATATAGGTAAATAGAGATGAGAACGAAATGAAGACATGCATCAGTAAGTTGATTTTCCATCCTTACTGTTTGTAAGTTATAAAAAACGGATCTGATGTACGTTGCCCCCACTTACAAGAAAAGTGGGGTATTACCGCCCATTTGGACGATGTGCATCCATTGTATCTGTGAAAAGTGGAGGTCTTGCAATGCGAATTGTGTATGATTCTATGACAGGGAATGTAAAGCGCTTCATTCATAAGATCGGAATGCCAGCTATGCAAATTCGCGAAGATTTAGTAATGAATGAAGATTTTGTTCTCGTAACGTATACGACAGGTTTTGGAAATGTTCCAGACCGTGTGATGAAATTTTTACAAAACAATAATTCCTTCTTAAAGGGTGTATCGGCAAGTGGAAATCGAAATTGGGGTGCTAACTACGGAGCAAGTGCAGATAAAATTGCGAATCATTATCTTGTCCCAGTTGTATCTAAATTTGAATTGTCCGGTACAACGCGAGATGTAGAATACTTTAAGGAAAGGGTGCGGGAGATTGCGGCACATTGAATTAAATAACGAAATTACAAAGATGAAGGATGGTTTCTATCAGCTTGAGAAAGACCAGGAGGCACTCGAAGAATTTCTAAAAGAAGTGGACGAACATATGGTTCACTTTGATAGCGTATCCGAACGTATTTCATTCATGACCGAGAATGATTATTACTATAACGTGCAGGAACAATATACGATGGAAGAAGTTGAAGCGGTGTACGCCATTACATATGGTGCCAATTTTGTTTTTCAATCGTATATGGCAGCCTCTAAGTTTTATAAAGATTATGCGTTAAAAACAAATGATTCTACGCGCTATTTAGAAAGCTATGCAGACCGCGTTGCCATTGTGTCTCTATTCTTAGGACGCGGAGACATAGCAAAAGCAAAGCAATTTGCAACGATGATTAGTAAACAGAATTATCAGCCTGCTACCCCAACGTTTTTAAATGCTGGACGTAGTCGCCGTGGTGAAATGGTGAGCTGCTTCTTACTTGAAATAGATGATAGCTTAAATTCAATTGGCTTTAATATCAACACAGCCATGCAGCTAAGTAAAATTGGTGGTGGTGTGGCGCTAAATTTGTCCAAGCTACGTGCACGTGGAGAGCAAATTAAAGGAATTGAAAATGCCGCTAGTGGTGTTATGCCAGTTATGAAGTTGCTCGAGGATTCGTTTTCCTATGCAAATCAATTAGGCCAACGTAAAGGAGCAGGAGCTGTTTATTTAAATATATTTCACTGGGATATAATTGAGTTTCTCGATTCAAAAAAAATCAATGCGGATGAAAAGACGCGGATTCAATCCCTATCCATTGGTATTATCGTACCGAGCAAATTTTTTGAGCTCGCAGAGAAAAATCAACCTTTGTATGTGTTTGCACCGTACACAGTATTTAAAGAGTATGGCAAGCATTTAGACGATATTGATATTGATGAAATGTATGATGAATTATTGAATAACCCGTTAGTAGAAAAAAAGCAGCTTGACTTAAGTGCTCGTGAAATGCTGGTTAAAATTGCAATGATCCAATTGGAATCTGGCTATCCGTACTTAATGTTTAAATCAAACGCAAACAACAAGCACCCTTTAAAAGATATCGGAACTGTGAAAATGTCAAACCTTTGTACGGAGATTTTCCAATTGCAGGAGACGTCTGAAATTAATGATTATGGGGACATGGATATCATTCGCCGTGATATTAATTGTAATTTAGGCTCCTTAAACATCGTAAACGTGATGAATAACAGAGAAATTCGTGAGGCTGTTCATGCAGGAATGGAAGCATTGACTGCTGTTTCAGATATGACGGTTATTCCAAACGCACCAACTGTAAAGAAAGCGAACGAAGAGCTTCATTCGGTTGGACTTGGAGCCATGAACCTACATGGCTTCCTTGCAAAAAATAAGATTGCCTTTGAAAGTGAAGAAGCAAAGGACTTTGTTCGTACCTTTTTCATGATGATTAATTTTTATTCAATTGAAAAGAGTATGATGATTGCGAAAGAAAAGGGAGAAACCTTCCTTGGCTTTGAACAGTCTGAATATGCAAAAGGAACGTATTTTCATAAATATGAAGAAACGAATTATCAACCGCGCACAGAAAAGGTGCGGGATTTATTTGTAGGAATGCCGATTCCAACGCAAGAAGATTGGAGCAATTTGAAGAAGAATGTGCAAACAAATGGACTGTACAATGCATACCGACTTGCCATTGCGCCAACGCAAAGTATTAGCTACGTCCAAAATGCAACTTCAAGCGTAATGCCAATCGTAAATATCATCGAGTCAAGAACGTATGCAAACGCAACTACATACTATCCGATGCCATATTTGTCTAGAGAGACGTTCTGGTATTATAAATCAGCCTATGAAATGAACCAATTTAAGTTAATCGATTTAATTGCAGAAATTCAAGATCATGTGGATCAAGGGATTAGCACCATTCTCTATGTAAATAGTGATATCTCAACAAGAGATTTAGCGCGTTATTATATATACGCTCATAAGAAAGGGTTAAAAAGCCTTTATTATACAAGAACACGTAAACTGACAGTGGAAGAATGTGTAGCATGTGTAGTATGAGTTTAAGAAGGAGTGAACATCATGCGGGCAGTAAACTGGAACAAGCAAGAGGATGAGTATAGCCTCGTCTTTTGGAAACAAAATATTGCACAGTTTTGGACAGAAGAGGAAATTTCCGTTTCTTCTGATAAAAATACATGGGTACGACTTTCTAAGGATGAGCAGAATGCGTATAAGAAAATTTTAGGTGGACTTACGCTGCTTGATACGAAGCAGGGCGGCGAAGGAATGCCGATGATTCTTCTTCACGTCGACAATCTCCAGGCAAAGAGTGTCCTTGGCTTTATGGGTGCGATGGAAGAAGTGCATGCGAAGAGTTATAGTCACATATTCACCACACTTACGAGCGAAGAAGAAATCGAAGAAATTTTCGACTGGGTTCATCATCATCCGTTACTTGGAAAAAAAGCTCAGATTATAACTGATTATTATCATCGTTTATTTCGTCCAGATGCGACGAAACGAGAACTTTATATGGCAATGGTTGCAAGTGTATTCCTAGAAAGCTATTTATTTTACAGCGGATTTTTCTATCCATTGTATCTGGCTGGACAAGGTAAGCTTACTGCAAGCGGTGAAATTATTAATCTAATTATTCGCGACGAGAGTATTCACGGCGTCTTTGTTGGGATGCTTGCACAGGAAACATTCCAGCATCTTTCTGAGCAGGAGCAGGCAGAAGTAAGACAGGAAACGATGGAGCTCTTACTTACTTTATATGAAAATGAAAAACTATATACGGAGGAGATTTATACTTCCATTGGGCTAGTGGATGAGGTTAATGCGTTTGTCCGTTACAATGCAAATAAGGCGTTAATGAATCTCGGGCTCGATCCGTACTTTGAGGAAGAGGATGTGAATCCTATCGTATTAAACGGGCTCCGAACGGATACGAAAAATCATGATTTCTTCTCGGTTAAAGGAAACGGATATGTGAAGGCAACAAATGTAGAAGAATTGACTGATGAAGACTTTGTATTTGAATGAGAAAAGACAGGACTTGTTCCTGTCTTTTTCACGCCAACATATATACGAGAGGAAGATAGGCATATGAAGGCTTTATTTTTTGAAAAGTTTGGAGGACCAGATGTTCTGCAGTACGGAGATGTAGCAGACCCAATCATGCAAGACGACGAGATTCTCGTTTCTATGAAAGCAATCGGTTTAAATTTTGCAGATGTGTATCGGCGCAAGGGTAATTATCATTTAGCTGGAAATCCTCCTTATATATTAGGATATGAAGGGGCTGGCATAGTAACGAAGGTAGGACGTAACGTTGAGGGAGTATGGATTGGGGATAGAGTTGCTTTTGCGGATGTTCCATTTGCTAATGCAGAGCTAGTTGCAGTTAAGAAGGATAAGATCATTCCCTTGCCAAATGAAATTTCTTTTGAAATGGCTGCTTCCCTCTTATTGCAAGGATTAACGGCACATTATTTAACGAAGGATAGCTACGGGGTCCGTTCGAATGATGTCGCTCTTGTCCATGCCGCTGCTGGCGGTGTTGGTCAATTGCTTGTTCAAATGATCAAGCGATACGGGGGCACGGTTATTGGGTTAACATCTTCTAAGGTAAAAGCAGAGTCGGTGAAAGATGCAGGTGCAGATGTTACGTTGCTATATAATGATGACTGGAAACAGGAAGTAAAGCGAGTGACAGACGGAAGAGGAGTAGATGTAGTTTACGAATCAGTTGGTTCGACGCTTATGGATAGCTTTGAAGCGACTCGGATTGGTGGCACGGTTGTCTTTTACGGTATGGCTGGAGGCGATCCGGTACCAGTTGATCCGCGTATGCTCATGGATACGTCTAAAACGCTTACGGGCGGTGATCTTTGGAATGTGTTAACCTCATATGAACAGAGGGTAGCTCGGTCAAGCGAGCTCTTTCGATGGGTTATAGAAGGAAGTATCACCCTGAAATCTCCTACTATATTTACGCTGCAGGACGGAGCACAAGCACATACCTATTTAGAAAGCCGAAAAAGCACAGGAAAAATACTGTTGATTCCATAAAAAGGACCATCATGGATTAAATCTGGGATGGCCCTTTTTATGGATGGCTATTTTCGGCAGTGCAGGAGGATAGACTGGCCTTGAAAACTAACTACTTGATTGTTGGCGGTTTGGATATGAAAATGCTGCTTCACAATTACGGGAGCATGCAGCATATATTCTTGTAGCTGTCCTTTCTCTTGACTTGGTAAGCTCATTCGGTTACACCAACTCTCAAACGGAAAGGTTTTGGAGAAGGTTTGCATGGTTTGAACATAAAATCCAGCTTCTTCGACGATGTTCAGCCATTCTGATTTTTTGTAAGCACGGTTATGGCTATAATCGCGTTTTTTTTCAACGTTATTGTAAAAGGAGTCAAGTATGTCATTCTCCGGTGCTACGTTGTCAAGGAGGAGAAAGGCTCCATTCTCTTTGAGCACACGATAGCTTTCTTTGACAAAATTAGTGACTGAAGGAAAGTGATGAGGTGCAATTCGGCATGCTACGATAGTAAAGCTGTCATCTGGAAAGGGGAGTTGCTCGGCATCTCCTTGTACGAAGTAAACATTTTTGTGCCCATTTCCATTTATAAATTCCTCGGCCTTTTCGAGCATTCGTTTTGTAATATCAAGGGCAATCACCTGCTTAGCAAACGGAGCAAATCCGTTTGCTACATGGCCACCACCTGTTGCAATATCAAGGACAATATCGGTGTGATCCGCGTTACCGGCATTCAAAAGGGCAGTCAGATCATTTCCCTTTGCATGCGTTTCACTTGTCACATACTGCTGAGCATGTGAGCCAAATTGCCGCTGTACTTCCTGTTTTTTATTCATATTGGTTTCCTCCTTCTATGCACATTTCTTGTTTATTTTGAATATGATAATCTATTATTTTGGAATGAACATCCTACTTTCTTCTATTATATTCATTTGACTGAATAATTAGAAAAGTATTATAATATTTTGAAACTAATTGATGCCTACTCTCACCATAAAGAAAAAATAGAGAAAAGAGGGAGTATTATGAATGAACGTCCTATGAAATGGCAAACGAAGGAAGGATTTATAAAGCTACTAGACGACCTTGTAGAAATTCCAAGTATTTCTGGAAGTGAGGATGAAGTTGCAATTGCTTATTTTATTAGGGATCAGTTGCAAGCTATACCTTATTTTCAAGAGCACCCTAGTTATATCCAAATACATCCAACTGGGGATGGGCGCACATCTATATCCGCTCTCGTGAAAAATGGAGATACTCCAAATACTGTCGTACTCGTCAGTCACTTTGATGTCGTGAATGTGGAGGATTACGGAAAGTATAAATCGCTTGCGTTTAAGCCGAAACAATTAACGGAGGAATTTTATAATCATAAAGATGTTCTTCCCGCGAATGTGCAGCGTGATATAGAAAAGGGGGAATGGCGATTTGGCCGCGGGGTAATGGATATGAAGTGCGGCATCGCCTTGCAAATGATGATGATCGAGCGCGCTGCCTATGGATGTATAGAAGGTAATGTGCTTTTTCTGGTTGTTGCCGATGAGGAAGTCAATTCCCGTGGAATGATCACATCTGTACCAGCCCTTCTTAAAATAAAAGAAGAGCATAATTTGAATTATCAAGCCTGCGTGAATTGTGAACCAATGTTTGCTCGATATCCTGGTGATGAACAGGATTATATATATACCGGCTCACTTGGGAAAATTATGCCTGCATTTTTCTGTTATGGGAAAGAGTCTCATGTGGGAGAGCCATTTGCTGGTTTAAACGCCAATAGTATGATGTCGTTTGTAACAACGGAATTGGAATTAAATACAGAATTTTGTGAATGGGTCGATGGTGAAGTATCTCCACCTCCTTCTACACTTATGCAAAAAGACTTGAAAATGGGATATTCGGTTCAAACACCTCATAAAGCCGTTGCACTTTATAATTTATTTTTGATGGAACGACCGCTTGAAGAGATTACAGAGAATTTATTAAACCTTGCAAAGCGTGCAGGACATAGTATTGAATCATGGTTTGAAAAGAGAGCCGAGCAGTATGCAGCAATGAAAGACTATCAATCTGTCAGTTTGAATGTATTGCAGTTTGAGGAGCTTTTGCAATATGCGAAAGATACCTACGGAAAAGAGAGAATAGTTAAATTGCAGAATGAAGTTTTAGAAAGACAAGGAGAGATAGGTGATGAAAGGGAGGTAGCCATAGCATTTGTAGATAAGGTTGCTTCATTATGTAATGAAAAGGCACCGATGATCTTGTTGTTTTTTGCACCGCCTTATTATCCTGCTGTTAGTTCTCGTCATAATGAGAAGATAGCTAGGGTAACGGAAGACATTATCATAATGGCTATGAAACAATATGAAATAGAACTGAAAGAGCAGTTGTATTTCGGTGGTATTTCCGATTTGAGCTATACAGGTCTTGGGCAATCTGCTTCTTCACTTGCGAAGCTCATTGGCAATCTGCCGTTGTGGGGTAGCCTGTATTCGTTGCCTCTAAAAGAATTACAGCAGCTGCAGCTTCCTGTTCTAAATATTGGACCACGTGGAAAGGACGCGCATAAATGGACTGAACGACTCGACGTTGACTATGCAACGGGACCGTTGCAGAATATGCTGCAAACTGCCATAGAGAAGCTTTTGGAGTAATCTAGAGATCTGTAATTGGCTTCAGAAATGGCGTCCATAGCCTTTCTATCCCAATATGATCCGATTCGCATACAATCCGAAACAGACCAAGCTCATGCGAAGTAACTTCATCAAGTTCGGTAAACACCGGATTGATATAGGTAAGTAAGTGCCTCGCATGTTGCTTATTCATGATAAATACGACAGGGGAATCCGGTAGCAAAATCTCATTTTCAAATGTAGAGAGAATCGTCTGATTATAATCAAAATCATGATCGGTATGAAACTCGCTTTTTACGGAAACAAGAACATTAAATTTTGTAATAGCCTCATCAAGAAGATGAAATACGAAGGAATCGTAACCGCATACAACTTTTTTAATGGGATCCGCCATAAAATAATGATTTAATTGCCTTCGCTGCAAATCTATTTCTTCTATGCTTGCCGGGTCTTCATAGCTAATAATATAAATATATTTCATATTTTCCCTCCTTTTTCCACTCTATTTGTCTATTCCCTATATGTTATGCAGGTTCCTTTGAAAAACAAGATCAAAATCGAAATAAACATAAAGTAAAGTCTTTGTATATGTAATGAATAGACGAAATAATTTGTATTTTCTTAAATTATACAGAATATTTATCAAAAGCACGAATTTTTCTTTTTTCCAATTGAAAAGTAAGAAAATTGTAGTGAAATGCTGTAAAATGAAGAGTAAATGAAAAGGGTTTGGAGGTGTTTTCTATTTCAGCTACATTTGCGAATATTAAACTTCGAAGCTTTTTCTTGTGGATGCTGTTAGGGGCTTTCGTTGTCATCGTGCCGTTATATCTTTTTTCAAATGACGGTTCTGTAAGTGATAGTATATTTACGGTATGTACCGATTCACTTGTTTTTTTCGCCTTTCCCATACTCTGGCTTTCATATAAAATGAAACATCAAAACTTGCAGTTTCGAAGTTTTCTAGATCGTCCTATGAAATGGGACTGGAAGTTAATTATTCTGGCAACAGTAATGGGGATGCTTTTTTCCTACGGAATTTCAACAATTGAATTTTATATTTTATCGTATGTGACACCGAATTATATTATTAATATATTGAATACAGATCAGACTATCGATAATTACAATTTGTTTACAACCATTTTTAGCATTGTATCCGCATGCGTGTTTGCTCCGATAATGGAAGAACTTATTTTCAGAGGCTTTTTCCTCAATCGACTTAGCTATAAATGGGGCATTCGAAAGGCTGTATTGATTTCTTCAATCATGTTCGGCTTGGGTCATTCTGATGTGCTTGGTGCTACTCTCTTTGGCATTACGATGTGTTTGATTTATATAAAGACAAGAAGCTTATTGGTGGGAATGGTTGTTCACTCATTGAATAACTTAACTGTGAGCATGATTCAACTAATGGGTCCGGCAGATGTAAATCATGCACAGATACAATTATCTGATTTGCAATCCATTCCTGATTTAATATACTCTGTTATTGCTGTTATAATAAGTCTTGTTTGGTTTATTCCTTTTATTTGGAAAGGATGGAACCGCGCAGTAGAGGAAGGATTGCCTCTTTTGAAACGAATTCATCCGGTTAGGGACGAAGAAGAAGACGTGATTCGAAAAGTACGAATTGCCGAAGATGCAATGGCAGTTGACTTGCCGGATGAAATCGTCAACAAGCTTCATTTAGAAGAAGATGATTATGTAAAGCTAGAGATGGACGGAGAAAAGTTAATTATTACAAAGTCTAACCAAAGTCATTCTATGATATTATGAAGAGACCCTCATGTAGGGTATTTTACATAAAAAAATCCAATTTCATGTAGTTAACATGAAATTGGATTTTTTTATGTTAGTTCCTCCGGCCAGAAAGGCAAAAAGTACCTTTTTGAGCGGAGAACTTCTGCCCTATGGAGCTGAACGAACCGGAAATGCTTTTCGTTTTACCCGATGACGATTTCTACTTTGAAGTTTCCACCTTTTTTGATATATTTGATGTCCATTACGGTGCGGACTTGATCGATGATTTCTACTTTTTCTCCTATGCGAGGAATAACGGGTACGTTTTCCCAGATTCCTAATAAGTCAGATTCCTTTTTTTGTTGTTCGTAAAACCAGATTTTCATACTGTGACCCCTTTCATCGCCGTAAACTTATTTTTATACATAATATATCATATTTATTCTATTTTGCAATGATTCTATTCTTTTTTTTGTGCTTTTTCGCATGGGAATGTTACAAAGGGGTGATTTCCCTATTTTTAGGATAGGAAAATCTAACCAATTGTATTAAAATAATATGTAGAGCATATGGAAGGGGAAAATAATGATTTTTTATGATGAAATGATGCAGGAGTGGAGACGTCTGTGGGACAGGATGCTAGAGCTTGAAAAAAAGGTTGAGGAATCTATTCAAGTAAGCGAAGCATGGTATGTTTGCAAGCGTATCGTATATGAAATAAATGTAGTCATCCCTTTTTTATTGTTACTAGAGGTTGCTCGAAAATTTACGGTAGAAGAATTCGCTTTTTCTAGAAATGATTAGGAATTGTTTGTATAATGGTGGTTACACCACCAAGAGAAGTGAGGATGTAATCGTATGACAGAATATTCGGCATTAACGAAGGTTGAAACGTTAGTCGTACTTGCTAAGGATGATAAAAAGCGTCGGAAAGAATTTTATGAAGCCTTGCTTGATATAAGCTTGTATACGTTTGGCACGTTAGAATCAGAAAAGGACGCACTGCAAGGAACGGTAAAACTCCGTTATTTTCAAGGAGATAGCAGATGGATTCTCCCGATTTTTACTCGGATTTCTTATATGCAAGAAGCAATTCCAAGTGAAATATCAGCTATAACGATTCAAGGTAAGAAATTGTTTGAAATCATAGATCCTGATGCAACTGTAGTGTTAAATATTGGTACGGAAGTGAGTAAGACTTTCACACCTGAGGAAATTAAAGATATTGCTAGCGGTAGAATATTTACGTTGTATTCATAAAAAAAGGAAGAATACATAAAAAAGTGGATACGATGATTTCCATCATATGTATCCACTTTTTTGTCAGCAGGGAGAAGCGACGCCCGGCTCTAGTAATAGCGTTCGGTCTAATCCGTTCATAACGGCATATCCGCCCAGCGGAATGGCATAGTTTGGTCGGCAATGACCGATAGGAAATCCCCCAAGGATAGGAACTTGGGCCGAAACAATATGGTCATACACGATGCGTGTTAGGGAAAGAGATTGCTTCCCTTTTTTCGGTTCGCAGTCGTGGAAATCCGCTATAATGATGCCAGCGCAGTTTTGCAGCTTACCGGATAGCCGGAGCTGGTTAAGCAGACGATCAATGGCATAAGGCTCTTCGTCCACATCCTCCAGTAAGAGGATGCGGCCGTTAGTATCTATTTCGTAAGGGGTGCCAAGCGTTCCTACAAGTACAGTTACATTTCCGCCAACGATGGGAGCACGTATACTATGAGAAAAGACTGGATAATCGTGCTGCGTTGCATATAATGTAAGTGATCTAGGAATAAATAGCTGTTGTAATGCGGATAGGGAGTGAGGATGAACGGTTGTTGTACCATATTCTTCTGACATCGGTCCATGAAAGGTTATCATCTTAGCCTGCTGAATCATGACCGTATGTAAATAAGTGATATCACTGTATCCCCAAAAAATTTTCGGACGTAGAAGCAACGGGGTGATATCTAAATGAGGAAGTAATCGTGCGCTTCCATATCCACCTCTCGCACAGAAAATTGCCTTGACGTTAGGATTTTCGATAGCATGTTGTAAGTCCTCAATCCGTAAATCATCACTCCCAGCTAAATATCCATCTTGTTCAAAAATATGACGCCCTAGTTGAACATCCAGACCGAGCTGCATAAGATAGTGCTGCATCAAACGTACCGCCTCTTCTTTTACAGGACTTGCAGGTGCAACAATTTGTACGGTATCTCCTCTAGCAAGAACAGATGGTTTGTTCATGGATTCATTCCCCCTCTTTGCAATATATGCAGAGAATACAAGGATTTTACTACCAACAATAGAAGGTAAGTTTATACAAACAAAGGAGGGTTTTCATGGTAGAAACAAGACTAACTAGCATGCTTGGTATAAAGTATCCGATTATTCAAGCAGGAATGGCTGGAACTGTAACAACGGCAGAACTGGTGGCGGCAGTGTCAGAGGCTGGGGGTCTGGGTACACTTGGTGCAGGGTATATGAGACCAGATGCTATTCGTAGGGCGATTGCTGACATACGTAAGCGTACATCAAAGCCATTTGCTGTAAATTTACTTATTGTAAGAAGAAGATTATTGGATAATCAAACCATTGAAAATGGAAAACGCATACTTCGTCCTATGGAACAACAGCTTGGTGTAAAAGAGCTAAGCGCAGCTATACAAGAAGAGGATTATCACGAGAAGCTAACCGTTTTAATTGAAGAAAAGGTTCCTGTTGTTAGCTTTGCCTTTGATATTCCATTTGTAAAGGAAATGCACGCGCTTAAGAAGAATGGCACACTTGTAATCGGGACCGCCACAAATGTAAGAGAAGCAAAAGTTCTTGCTAATATTGGTGTAGATGCAATTGTAGGGCAAGGCAGCGAGGCAGGAGGACACCGTAGCACGTTTCTTGGTTCTGAGCAGCAATCATTAATTGGAACAATGGCTCTGATTCCACAAATCGTAGCAGCAATTCCTTCTATGCCGATTATTGCAGCAGGAGGAATTATGGACGGGAGAGGTCTCGTTGCCGCTTTAGCTCTAGGAGCAGCAGGGATACAAATGGGAACGGCATTTTTAACGTGTACAGAAAGTGGTACGCATCCTGTACATAAAGAGGCGGTCTTACATAGTCATGAACGGAGTACGGTCGTTACAAGAGCATTTTCAGGACGCTATGCGCGTGGAATTGAAAACACATTTATTAAGCAAATGCAAGGGAAAGAGCAGGAGCTACCTCCTTATCCGATTCAAAATTCTCTTACCTCTCCGCTTAGAAGTGCAGCCGCACAGCAAGGTAACGGCGATTATATGGCACTTTGGGCAGGGCAGGCATCAGCGCTTGCAAAAGAACGAACGGCGGCTTCATTAATTGAGAAAACGATAGTGGAAGCAAAGAATCGAATCATGGAATTGAAGGGATTCGGGTATTAATAGGAAAATGGAGTTTTGAAGAATCATCAAAAAAGGAAACACATCAAGTGTTTCCTTTTTTTACTTACCGTCATAAAATTGCTTCACTGCTTTGTCGACGTATATCCAACCTTTCCATCCAACATGAATGGTATCTTTCATGAAATATTGATCGTATTCATGATCTGAAAAGTCAGCAACTGCAAACCCAGATTGCTCAATTTGATCTTTTACTTTTTTATAGTAGGTTTGGCGTCGTTCTTTTGGAAATTCTGCATAGTCGTACCACGGTCCGTTTACAGGAACGGAGACGAATAATGCTTGTGCATGTTTTTGTTTTAATAGATCTAGTACCATTTGTAAATCGGTGTATTCGGGTGACGCATCGTATGATTCATTTGCTCGGTAGCCTTTTAGTTGGGACAATTTTGGGGCAATTTTATCATTATAGTAATCGTCGACTATGCCGTATTCATTTGATTGTGACCCACTTTTTCCCGATTGTTCGGCGCGATGTATGAGTTGATCCCACGAAAGATTTTTCAAATGGGGATCCGTATTTGGTTTGTGCCCATAAACGGCAACGAGAGAAAGTACAAAATCCTTTCGTTGTAAAATGCTTCGGTACACGTATGCTAGAGGTTTAACAATTTTTGCTTTCCATGTATGTACGGAGTCCGTATACACAATTCCTTCTAGCATTGTTGTAAGCAAGGAGTCCTTTTTTACTACTTCAAAGTCAAGCAGTCTCCTTGCAGCTTGTTTCTTAAGTATAGGATCTAATGTTTGATTAAAGAGAAAATCATAGGCTTGAACTGATGAAAAGTTTGGTGAAAAATGTTCATCATTTAATCCTTCTGCTACAAACCATTGCGGGGAAAGAATGAAGACGACCTTTTTCCCTTCTAATTGATTTGCATTTGCTGCAAGACTTAAGAAATGGGTAAGCGACTGCGTACCACCACGACCAATAAGAAATGGCGTAAAGCCATCAGGATTTACGCGAAAGTAGTTTGACGGATGGTATACATCCAAGCGAGACAGCTCTGATGAGCCGTACATCGGAAGGTATTTCGGATCCTCTAGCATCTTCTTCTGCAAATCAATTCCTTGAAATACGTTAGTACTTAAGGAATTTGCGGCTTCTTCCACTTTCGTATTGTTTAATAGAGATTGAAGGAACGAATTGGGAAGAAGTAGCAAAGTGCAAAGGATTAGCAATGCAAGAAGAATCGGACCAAACGTCGGTGTTTTCATTTTAACTCTTCCAATTTTTTGATAATTAAGTTTGGTGTAGCCCATTCATCACGGTCGAAATCAGAAATGGATACTTCAATATTTAAACGTTCTTGAATTTCTACTAGCAAATTAACAGTTCCAAATGAGTCAAGAATGCCTTCTTCAAATAGAAGAACATCAGGGTTTTCCTTTACAATATCGTTTTCGCATACTTCTTCAAGAAGGTCTAATACTTGGTCTTTTAAGTCATTCATGGTTACTATCTCCTTTTTCTTCAATCTTACATTCTTAGTACTTGCTCCCTGGCAAGGTGCAACGTTAGATAATCTTGCCTGAGAAGATGAGAAATCCAAAACATACAAAGTGGAACGTAAGCACAATCGAAACAGCATGGGTTAGTTTGTTGTTTGACCAGAACTTGTGCTTCTTGTTTAAACGTTCAAATACATCAAATAAAATAATAAGTAAGGCATGATATAGACCGTAAATAATATAATTTGTGTGAAGCCCGTGCCAAATGCCCATAATGAAAAAGTTTAAGAAAAATCCTGAGTAGGAAACGATGTACCGATCTTTAATAATCTTTTTCTTAGTCATGAGAAAAACAAAGCGCATATAAATATAATCACGGAACCAGAAGGATAAGCTCATGTGCCAGCGATTCCAGAAATCCTTAATATTACGACTAATAAATGGCTTATTAAAGTTTTCAGGAGTCTTAATGCCCATGAAATAACTAACCCCAATCGCAAAGGCACTATAACCAGCAAAATCAAAAAATAGATAAAAGCTGTACGCATACATATATATAAGCACTGATGTAAAGGAGTGCTTCATGACGAAATCTGCATGAAGAATATACTCGTTAATCAAATAGCCGATGATGAATTTATACAGAAATCCTTGGAAAATACGATTGATACCTATATAGAGAAGTTCCGTATATTCCTTGGATGACGGTGTTTTTATAATATCTTTTTGAAAGCGACGAAAGCGATCAATTGGACCAGATGTAATGGTTGGAAAGAAGAGAAGGAAACGGAGGAAGTCATATAGCGATAATTCCTTGATTTGTCCATCTCTTATTTCAATTATCATTTGCACCGATTTAAATGTTAAATAAGATATGCCGAGAAAGCCAATGGTGCTTGATGTTTGTAGAATCGGTACGATTTTCACAAGTACAAGCGGCAATAACGAAAGCAAAGTAGCAAGATAGAATGTACTTGCTTTGTTATTTCGCTTTCGCAACGGTAAATAGCTCTTTGCAAGTAAGACTTGCCATATCGTGTAGCCAATTAATGAAATGGCTTGCACGGGTTTACTTGCAAAAATAATAGCAAGTATAATCACCGTGATGACAGAGTTGTACGTCCGCAGTGATTTCCCTCGTAATCCAGCTATGATTGTAGGTGCAAGTAGAATCGTTATAATTACAAAATAAGTAAATGTTGCATACGGAATCATGCTGTAACCTCACTCAACAATTTTTTTCGGTCGACTTTTCCGTTTGCTGTCATCGGTATGCTTTCGCGATACATAAATTTTCGCGGAATCATATAGTTTGGAAGAAAGGATGCAATCTCTTTTTTTATGGCCGAGGTGAGCTGATATTCCTTTTCAAACATATGTTTCTTAGGAATTACTACTGCCAATAAGTGGTCGTAGGTTTCTCCTTTTTTAACAGGAATAATCACGGCTGCTTCAACATAGCTACTTGTTCTTAGTTGATGCTCAATTTCCTCTAGCTCCATTCGGTAGCCGTGTAGCTTAATTTGAAAATCCAAGCGACCATGGAAAAAGAGAAGTCCGTTTTGCATATGTCCGGCATCACCAGTCTTGTAAGCACGCTTACTACCTATGATTGTAAAGAATTTGTTTGTTAAATTAGGGCTGCCTAAATACCCGGTACTTACGCCCGGTCCAATAATTATAATTTCTCCCTTTTCTTCTTCCACTGCTTCGGTGCCGTCTTCCTTCATAATAAGTATCCGGCTATCTGATTTACAGTATCCGACAGGAAGAGCAGTATACTTACTTAAAATATCATCTGTTATTTCTAAGCTTGTAACGGCTACCGTGGTTTCGGTTGGACCGTATGTATTAATGATGCTTGCTTTTGGAAAACGTTCCTTTAGCTTGCGGGCAGTGTCGCTAGAAAGTACTTCTCCGCAAAAGAGGAAGGTGCGCATGTTCGGTAGCATTTCCTCGGTAAAGTCTGGCTCCATAAGGCAAATTTGCGCGAACGATGGTGTAGATGTCCAAACTTCCATTTGAGAATTTTTAAAGGAAGAAAATAATTCCTTTGGCTTAGCAATCATATCCTTATCAACAGCCCACAATGTGCCACCTGTTGTCAAGGATGAATACAAATCCATAACAGAGAGATCAAATGAGAACGGTGCTTGGTTTAAAAACACTTGGTTTTTTGCAATTGGAAAATCCGATTGCATCCAGCTTACAAAACTTTGCAAATTACCAAGAGTAATTTGCACGCCTTTTGGGTTTCCCGTACTGCCAGAAGTATAAATAATATAGAACGTATCCTCTTCTGTTACTTGCAGTGAAGGATTTGCAGCTTTTCCTTTATAGGTAGAAAAAATAGTTTTCATTTCTTCCTTTTGGACTGTCTGAATAGCAACATTAGAAATTATAGTATCTGCTGCCGATAAGAATAGTTTTGCACCAGAATTCGTAACAATATGGTGAATTCGATCTACAGGGATGCTGTAATCTATTGGAATGTATGCATGTCCAGCCTTTACACATGCAAGAAACATAACAATCATTTCCGGTTGCATATGACCATACACAATAATTGGTGCTGCATCCTTATCATGCTCAGCTATCCAATACGACAGTGCATCCGATTGTTCTTTTAACTGCCCGTATGTAATAGGCTTATCTCTCCATACGAAGGCATTTCGGCTCGGCTCTGTTTGTGCCCAATGTTCAATTTCTTCGAAAACATTCATGTTCTTACCCCGCTTTAAAACTCATTGTAAATAAACGTACTTGAATTTGTATCTTTAAATCCATATAGCCCTAGAAGAGCTAGAAGAATGAATAAATAATAGAGGGTTTTGACTACCCACTGCGTTAGTGGCCGAGACCACATACTTTGAATCGCTTTCATAAGTCCCTCCTCATTTACTTGCCGCGTACCAACTACCGAAATAAGGTTCATTTCTGATAGTATCACTCTTATGGCAAAAAGAAAATCCGTACCCCTTTCAAATAGCCATACATTACTAGCATATTTTTTTACTTTTTCCATATGGAATTAGAGAGGGGAACGCTAAAAAGAATCAGAAAATAGTATAGTACATTCTGCTTGAAATGTATATGTTAATACAAAAAAATGACTGGGGAAAGTGGTGAAGTGTGTGAATAATTTCCGTTATATTATTAATAAGGAAAAAATAGTGAATTGGAGACGGCATTTGCATAGCTATCCTGAGCTTTCCTTTCAAGAACATCAAACAGCACAATTTGTCTTCGATACATTACAATTGTTTCCTAATTTAGAAGTCGTTCGCCCAACAGCAAGTAGCATTATGGCTATATTAAAAGGAAGGGAAAAGGGAAGAACGGTTGCACTACGAGCTGATATGGATGCCCTTCCTCTTCAAGAGGAAAATGAGGTAAGTTATGCTTCTAAAATAAATGGTGTTATGCATGCATGTGGGCATGATGCACATACTGCTATTTTGCTTGGGGCAGCTGACATATTAACGAAGCATGTAGATTCCTTAGGGGGAGAGATTCGTTTTCTATTTCAGCATGCCGAGGAGCAATATCCAGGCGGGGCGGAGGAAATGGTGCAAGCAGGTGTGATGGATGGAGTAGATGCCGTACTAGGACTCCATATGATGTCTGGATTGCCAACGGGGAAGATTGGCATTGCCTATGGTCCGATGATGGCAGCACCAGATGTGTTCGACATTACAATAGAAGGAAAGGGGGGACACGCAGCTCATCCACAGGCATGTATTGACCCTATAGCTGTTGGTGCGCAGCTCATCACGAACCTACAGCATATTATTTCAAGAGGGACGGATGCTTTTGATCAACGCGTACTTTCCGTGACACAATTTCATGCCGGCACAGCCGATAACATTATACCAGAACGTGCACATATTATGGGTACCGTCCGTTCGTTTAAGGAGGATTTGCGCCGTGATGCAGAAGTCAAAATTCGGCAAATTACAAAGGGTATTGCGGATGCACACGGGGCAACCTTTACGTATTCGTATCGATATGGTTACAGACCTGTTATTAATGATCCTGATATTACGTCTCTAATCGAACGTTGTGCGGTAGAACTATATGGCGAGGAGGGAGTCGTTTCAATCGATCCTTCTATGGGAGGTGAAGATTTTTCTGCTTATTTACAACGAGCAAAAGGATGCTTTTTTAAGCTCGGATCGGGAAGCTCTCCGAGTACATCCTATCCACATCATCATCCCCGTTTTGATATTGATGAAGAGTCTTTATGTATTGGTGTGCAAATGTTTGTTCATGCTGTCCATAGCATGCTGCGTACGGAGTAATACGCTATAAAAAGAGCAGCTGTTAGAAACAGCTGCTTCAAGCTTCGGACTGGAGAGGGGTAAAAAGAACTATGTCCACTAGTAAGTATATGCAAATTGATAGAGAAAGCTTGTACATTTCAATCATTTTTTAAATATGAGGAAGAGTGTTGAAATAGATTAGGAGTTTGTCAAAAAAGGGGGTAACGTGTGTATTAAGCTGATTTTGAAGGGGTATATAAAAAGAGGGAAACTCATAAAATTGTGAGTTTCCCTCTTTCTACTTTTATTCTTCGTCAAACTCACATTCTTGAAGGGGAACCATCTTTGTTTTTTTCGCTACTTTATACCAAATCCAAACAATTAGAAAGACAGGTAAGCCAATGTAGGAGACAATGACGCTGTTCCAATCAATTTTGCCGTCTACAAAAGCAGAATAGCCTTGGCCGAGGATAACAATCGTACATAGAACAAGGGCGAATATAGGTCCAAATGGGAACCACTTTGCTCTAAATGGTAGATTGCTTATTTCTCGTCCTTGGGTTACATATGCTTTGCGGAAACGATAATGGCTAATTGCAATTCCAAGCCATGCGATAAAGCCTGACATTCCAGACGCATTCAAGAGCCATGTATAAACAACGCCATCACCAAATAATGAAGCAAGGAATGCTACAGCACCAATTGATGCTGTAACAATTAATGCATTTACAGGAACGCCGCGAGAATCAAGCTTTCCAAGAAACTTTGGAGCTTTTCCGTCACGGGCTAAATCCCAAAGCATACGAGTGGACGCATACATACCAGAGTTACCAGCAGATAATACTGCAGTTAAAATAATGGCATTCATAACAGATGCAGCAAATGCGATCCCTGCACGGCTAAATACGAGTGTGAACGGGCTAACAGTAACATCGCTGTTTGCTAAATCTGGGTTTGTAAACGGAATAAGACAGCTAATAACAAAAATAGCAAGCACATAAAAGAGAAGAATACGCCAAAACACACTTTTTACTGCTCGTGGAATAGATTTTTTTGGATCTTCAGTTTCTCCAGCAGCAACACCAAGAAGCTCCGTTCCTTGAAAAGAAAATCCAGCTGCCATGAAGACACCGATCGTTGCCATAAATCCACCATGGAACGGTGCATCCGCAATGGTAAAGTTTTGAAATCCAACGGCACTTCCACCAATGATGCCAAAAATCATAGCGGTACCAACAACTAAAAAGATAATAACGGTAACGACTTTAATGAGTGAAAACCAATATTCAGCCTCGCCAAACCCTTTTACAGATAAGTAATTTAATAGAAACATAATTGCTAAGAAAAGAGCGCTCCATAATAAGGAAGACGTTTGAGGGAACCAAAATTTCATAATCATTGTTACAGCTGATAATTCTGCCGCAATGGTAATAGCCCAGTTATACCAATAGTTCCAGCCTAGTGCGAATCCAAGAGAAGGATCGACGAATTTCGTTGCATACGTACTGAACGAACCGGCTACTGGCATATATGTTGCCATTTCTGCAAGGCTTGTCATGAGGAAGTATACCATTATCCCAACAGCGATATAGGACACAAGGGCTCCGCCCGGTCCGGCATTATGAATCGAATTTCCACTGGCGAGAAACAATCCTGTTCCAATGGTTCCGCCGAGAGAAATCATCGTTAAATGACGTGATTTTAATCCTCTGCGCAATTCAGTGTGTTTTGATGTTGTTTCATGTAATGAAACATTTCTAGCTGTACTTTCCATAAGTAACACTCCTAAAATTTTGATATGGAAGGAGTGGGGAATAAAAAAAGCCGTCAAAAGGATTTGACGACGTTATATACTACCCCGCATCATGCCTTCCGTAAGATAGCTCATCACATGTACCGGTTTTTGCACATGTGACAGTCCTGTTCCTATTCGAAAACAGTCCCAGCTCATGCTCCCAGAAAAAAGCACAAACTTCGGCAGCCTTTCCTTTCCAGACGGAGTCGGTCGATGTTCTCTGCATCTCGTCCGTCGTACTTTTAAAGGCCGCGACCTCTACCTCATCGGATTGATGAGGATTTTGTAAATATAAAATTATCGTAAAGACGATGTTTATTATAGATTACATTATGCTGAAGTTCAAGTATTATACAAAGAAAAATTGATATTTTCTTATGAGAATGATAAGTAGAACTTTAACTACGGGTGAGGATTTGATATGATAAGAAGTGCTGAGTAGAAGGAACTGGTGCGTTTTGTTTTGACTACGATGATATCTTACATCGTTAGATTTTTTATATACATTTTCATCGGAAAGGAATGCAATTATGATTAGTGAGCAAATGAATAAAGAAATTTCGTCACGTCGTACGTTTGCAATTATTTCTCACCCAGATGCTGGGAAAACGACATTGACAGAAAAGCTTTTGCTCCTTGGTGGTACAATCCGTTCAGCAGGGACAGTAAAAGCGAAAAAAACAGGGAAATATGCAAAATCAGACTGGATGGAAATTGAAAAGCAACGTGGAATTTCCGTTACATCAAGTGTGATGCAAATTTTATACAAAGACCATCGGATTAACATTTTGGATACACCAGGTCACCAAGATTTTAGTGAAGATACGTATCGAACGTTAACTGCAGTTGATAGTGCGGTCATGGTTATTGATGGAACAAAGGGGATTGAAGCGCAAACAATCAAGCTTTTCAAAGTATGTCGGATGCGAGGTATTCCCATTCTTACCTTTATTAATAAGCTAGACCGAGAAGGGAAAGAACCGCTAGAACTTCTTGCTGAAATTGAAGAAGTGCTTGGAATTGAATCGTACCCGGTTACGTGGCCTATTGGCATGGGAAAACGATTCCAAGGTACATATGATCGATTTGAGAAGAAAATAGAAGTATTCCGCGGTAACAAAGAATCTTTTTTCACTAACTTTGACGGTGAGCATATTACTGATGAAGTAAAAAAAGAAATTGATCCTTCTTACCTTGAAACTTTAACCGAAGAGCTAGCTTTATTAGATGAAGCAGGTAATGATTTTTCGGTTGAAAAAGTGAAAAATGGTACGTTAACGCCTGTATTTTTCGGAAGTGCGATTGCGAACTTCGGTGTACAATCATTTCTCGACGCATTTATTGAGTTGACTTCTTCACCACAGCCAAGAAATTCGACATCAGGAATGATAGGTCTTGATTATCCCCATTTTTCAGGATTTGTTTTTAAAATTCAGGCCAATATGAATCCGGCCCATCGCGACCGCATTGCATTTGTTCGTGTGTGCTCAGGTAAATTTGAGCGCGGTATGTCGGTGACGTTAGCACGTACGGGTAAAAAAATAAAGCTTGGTCAATCGCAGCAATTCTTAGCATCGGATCGAGAAACGGTTGAAGAAGCATATCCCGGTGATATTATCGGATTGTATGATTCTGGAACTTACCAAATTGGAGATACCATTATGGACGGAAATGATGTATTCCAATATGAAGCCTTGCCGAAATTCCCACCAGAATTGTTTATGAAGGTGCATGCAAAAAATGCGATGAAGCATAAGCAATTCGATAAAGGGATGACGCAGCTTGTACAGGAAGGAGCTGTGCAGCTCTACCGCACTCCGTTTTTTGGGGATTACATTTTAGGAGCAGTAGGGGAACTACAATTCCAAGTATTCGAATATCGAATGAAGGCTGAATACAATGTAGATATTGATATGGTTCCGATGAAGCATAGTATTGCCATGTGGACGAAAAAGGAAGAACTAGAAGACGATATGTTCGATTCACGCGTTATGCACGTCGAAGACCGCGAAGGAAATCCTGTACTTCTATTTGAAAATGATTTCGTATTCCGTATGTTCCAACAAAAGCATCCAAAAATGACATTGGAAAGCAGTATGTAAGGAAACTAGTAACAGACCGCCGTGCGAAAAAGTGCAGCGGTCTGTTTTTTGTGCAATCTTAAAACGCAGCAATTCCAAAGAAGCAAGAATCGCAAAAAGGTACCCTATTTTCGCAGTATTTATATTTATAATAAATTCATATGAAAAAAGCAAAAAAATAATTGGAAATGATCTACAATTGTCAACATCTCTTTGAAATAAAATATGGTTGAATTGACAACTTGCATACGATATATTGCATGTATAATTAAATAATACATGAATTGTGAAAAAATAAGATTATGCATGTATTCAATTTAAAGCTACTAGATTGAAAGTATAGATATAGTAGATTGTTCATCTCGCTAGTTGAACAAAAAGGCTAGACTTAGAAGAATTCTTACATAATAAAATGCTTGAGGTGACTACATTGCGACCAATTATTTTAGGAGTTTTGGCAGCTTTCTTTTTTTCTTCCTCCTTTATCTTTAATCGCTTTATGGAGCTTTCGGGTGGAAGCTGGATTTGGAGTGCATCATTACGGTATATGTTTACCGTTCCTTTTCTGCTGCTTTTGGTCATAATGAGAAGGGGAATGCGTCCTCTTTGGCAAATGTTGAAGGAGAAGCCAGGGACATGGCTTTTGTGGAGCTTTGTAGGATTTGGCTTATTCTATGCGCCGCTTTGCTTTGCAGCTGCCTTTGCACCAGGATGGCTTACGGCGGGAACGTGGCAAATTACGATTATATCTGGTTCCTTGCTGGCACCGTTTTTCTCGTTGACCCTTCAAACATCAAAGGGGCCTGTGAAGGTTCGGGGACAAATTCCAGGGAGAGGTCTTGCTATATCTAGCATTGTTCTAATAGGCATTGTTCTTATGCAGATGCAACAGGCAAATCATTTATCTTTACAAGAAGTTTTGCTTGGGAGTATACCTGTTCTATTTGCATCCTTTGCCTATCCACTAGGCAATCGTAAAATGATGGATGCTTGTGATGGGCGGTTAGATACGTATCAGCGCGTGTTAGGTATGACAATTGCAAGCTTACCTTTTTGGCTACTGCTTTCTGTATACGGGATCTTTACGGTTGGTTTACCAAGTCAAGGACAAATGTTGCAATCTTCTATAGTTGCGATTTGTTCAGGAGCAATTGCAACGGTTCTCTTTTTTCATGCAACCGACATGGTGAGAGGTAATATGCAGAAGCTAGCAGCAGTCGAAGCTACGCAATCTATGGAAGTATTGTTTACTGTAATGGGTGAATGGATATTGTTTCCTAATTCGTTACCTACCGCACTTTCTTGGTTCGGAATGTTGCTTCTTATTATGGGGATGATTATACATAGCTATGTTTCACATAAAGGTACAGTTACTCGTAAAGAGGAGGTAAGTGCGTAGTTTTCATGCAGAGCGCTTCCTATTGGTAAAAACATGTACGACTCTCGTAAATATGATATAATAAAAATAATCAAATTATACTGAAATTCTAACGTGGTGCTATTACATATGTAATAGCACCATGTGGCATTTTAAGGGTAACGATAAGGATTTTCATTATCGTAGCTATTAGAAAAACAGTTGATTTGGAACATAAAGGGGGAGAATTTCTATGTCAGAGAATGGAATGAATAAAGAAACCCATGAAGAAAGTCACTTTTTGGCACCTGAATTTATTCGGGATGTTGTCATTGGAATGGCCGATGGACTCACGGTTCCGTTTGCTCTAGCAGCCGGATTATCAGGTAGCGTTCCTACTACAAGTTTGGTTGTAATTGCAGGTGTGGCAGAAGTTGCTGCAGGATCGATTGCAATGGGACTTGGTGGATTTCTTGCTGCTCGTACAGATGAAGAACACTATGCGTCTGAATTGGAACGGGAACGAAAAGAAGTAATTGAATTGCCAAATCGCGAACGGGAAGAAGTAGCAGACATATTACGTCAGTGGAATATTCCTGATGAAACAGTCAATGCGGCTGTCGATGCGATCAGTAAAGATGATGAAAAATGGGTTGATTTTATGATGAAATATGAACTAGGACTTGAAAAGCCTGAACCGAAACGTGCATTAAATAGTTCCCTTACGATTGGAATATCATACATAGTAGGTGGTCTTATTCCTTTATCTCCATATATGTTTATTTCCAAACCAGATTCAGCACTTTTAGTTTCCGTTGTTATGACACTGATTGCGTTGTTTATTTTTGGATATGTGAAGGGCACATTTACTGGATCCAAGCCATTTAAGAGTGCATGGCAAACAACTTTAGTAGGCGGATTAGCTGCTGGTATTGCGTTTACGATTGCGAAATTAATATCGTAACGTAGTAAGTGAAGTGGTGGGTACCAACATTACTAAGTACTTATTGTCAGTATAAATTAGTAAAAAGACATATTCGCAGAATATGTCTTTTTACTAATGAAACCAATTACTTTGTCATTCACTTGTCACTTTTCTTCTTGTTAAAAACTAGTTATCAATGTTACTGTGAAATATGGAAACTAGTTGTAAGAAAGTAATTAGAAATTACGTAGTATTAGGAAACAAAGTAGATGGAGAGGTAATTCAATGTCAACATTAAAAGATAGTAAGGTAAGGATAGGATTGTTCCTAGTACTTTTTGCAATCATTGCAGTAAGTGTTTATTCTATGTGGAGTTTTTATTGTAGTTCAACAACTATTCTGGGTCAAGGTATGCAAGATGGAAGAAATAGCTTCTCCCCTCATACAAATCACCCCCCTTCAAACGGAAACATATACACTCCAAATGGGGATATGTTTAAAGAAACTGAGCATACAGATACGAAGTATGCAGCGCCTCTTATCCTATACAGCATTCTATTTTTTGGGGTATTTACAATCTTTTATTATTTGTTCGTTTATAAGAACATTATAGTTCATAAGAATAAAAAATTATTAGTTTGGACCATATTAGCAGCTGGATTATTGTTACGGATTGCTGTTGCCCCATGGGTAGGAGGATTTCCTTATGACATCAATCTTTTCAAAGAATGGGCAACTTCCGCTGCAAAAAGTCTGAGTGGGTTTTATATGAACGGTTGGAGCGATTATCCTCCTTTCTTTGTTTATATTTTGTATGTAGTTGGGAAAATTGCGTCAATGCAGACGATGAATTTATATTTTACTTTGCTAATTAAATTGCCATCTATTCTTGCTGACGTAGCAACAGCATATATCATGTATAGACTATCTTTAAAATATCTTTCTTTAGAAATTAGTATTCTTTTGTCGGCTTTTTATATATTTAATCCGGCAATTATTATCAATTCAACTTTCTGGGGACAGGTAGATTCCTTCTTCACCATGCTTATTGTTTTAGCAGTTTTTACCTTATGTGAGGGAAAGATTTATATCGCTACCGCTATTTTTACAGTAGCCATACTCATGAAACCACAAGGTATTATTTATCTTCCTGTATTTTTCTTTGTGCTAATTAGTTTGAAAAATGTAAAACGTTTTGTAATAGCGGCTGTTACGAGTATAGCAACAGTATTGATGGTAATTATTCCCTTTTCATTACAACAAGATCCGATATGGATTGTTAAACTCTATTCTAAAACAATTGGGGAATATCCTTATGGTTCGATGAATGCATTCAACTTCTTCAGTCTTATTGGAGGCAACTTTAAGCCAAATACGACGACTTTGTTTCTACTAAACTATCATGTATGGGGACTTATAGCTATTGTTATAGTTACCTTGTTTTCGTGGTTTGTTTACATAAAAGGACGTACTACAAAATTCGCTTCTATTGCGGCGCTTTTGCAGATTTCAGGAGTCTTTACTTTTTCTACTAGTATGCATGAAAGATATTTATTCCCTGCTGCTGCCCTGTCTCTACTGGCATTTATCTACATTAAGGACAAAAGATTACTTTGGTTATGTGCCGGTTTCAGTGCAACTATTTTTATCAATACCTTTGCAGTTTTATTCCGAACAAGTGGTTCAGACGGTCTACCGTATAGCTTACCATTGATTATAACGTCACTTTTGAATGTATTATTCTTTATCTATCTTATTAAAGTAGGATGGGATATTGCTGTGAAAAAGAAAATATTTACATTAAAATAAGGAAAAGTGCCATGGAATAAATCGGATGAAACTATTTAAAGAATAATTTAATTACAAAAGAGGAAGAAAACAAAATTTTTTGCTTTCTTCCTCTTTTATTATTTTTGATAAAACCCGCCGGCGATATTGGATATTAAGAAATAATATGCTATGGATGTATGTTTTTAATTCAGCCCAAGCTGCAAAAATAATTCCTGCTAAATAAAGTAGTTTAGTTTGAAAAAGATGAGGAATTTTGATAATAAACAAAACCGAATAAAATGATGGTGGTTTAAGTGAAAATAAGGGTGTAGCTAGACTTATTAATATGAGGTGAAATGATGCAGCCATATTTTCAAAAAGACTATCCAAATCATCCTTTTCAATTGTTTTCAGAAGAACATCTTTTAACCGTATTAACGATTGGGTTACTCTGTATGTGCCTGTTCATGGTTAGAACGTGGTTTGCAGAGTCAAAAAGGAATCATTTGTTTTGTTATTCACTCGCCATTCTTTTAATTCTTGCAGAAGCCAGTTACCACATCTGGTTCCTTTATTTTCATATTTGGTCGCTTGGTTCGACTTTACCTCTTCATCTTAGCGATATTTCCATTTTGCTTTCCATCGTGATGTTAGTAACAAGGAGCGTTAGTTTATTTCGATTTTTATATTTTGCTGGAATAAGCAGTTCGATCCAAGCCATGCTGACACCTGATCTGGGTATCTACTCCTTTCCGCATTTTCGATACATTGATTTTTATGTCTCTCACGGGGGTGTTATTCTTGCCTGTATCTTTATGCTAGCAGTAGAGAAATATAAACCGACATTTCGCTCACTTTGGATGAGTGTGCTAATCGTGAATTTGTATGCAGGGTGTGTATTTTTGATCAATCGTTTTCTACATGCAAATTATCTGTACTTGATGAAAAAACCTGAGATTTCATCCATTCTGAATTATCTAGGTCCATGGCCATGGTATCTTTTATCAGTGGAAGGAGTACTCATTATTAGTTTTTTACTACTCTATAGTCCATTTTGGATAAAGCAGAAGTTAAGATGAATGGTTACAGTCTGCATTAAAAACGAGCCAGGAAGGAACAGCTGTGAAGAATACAGGAAATAAGGACACACAAGTGGATGAGAAACTCATCACGTATTTGAAAAAAAATTATAATTGTGAACGAAGTTGTCTATGGACGGGATGACTTCTTTCTCCTATTAGCCGCTAAAACTTGCCAGCATTGTCGGTGGTATGTTTTCCGTCGCAGGCTTTCTCTACATGCTCGTAGTACTGTATTTAAAATTATTTACTGACAGCACCGTAACGGGCTGGGCCTCTATTATCATCATTCAGCTGCTCTTTAGTGGAATTGTACTTATTATGCGTGGAGTTATTGGGGAATATATTGGCCGAAAATATGAAATGGGAAAATTTGTTTTTGTGAACATAATCACACTTGTAATTACTTCCGTAATGCTCGTCATTCTCCATCAATATGCAGGATGGTCCATCCTAATTAGTAAGTGCGGGGTAACTGCACTGGGATTAATCGTAAACTTTACAGGAAGCCGTTTCTGGGTATTTGCCGAACATACAAAGGAAAGAAGAGGATCAATATATTGTCGAAGAAGCGGTTCAGTCTGGAATTGAAAATATTATTTTCGTGACAGGACGAAATAAAAAATCTAGGTAAAACATCGATAGTAGAATGCTAACTTCTATAGGATTAGTTTATAATATAAATAGACAATAGTAATATAATGTGCAACAAAAATCATTTACATAATTGAGTAAATTTTATTTTATTATAGTGTAAAATTATAGATTAGAAAAGAAGGGAGAACTATGTCGTGGATAGATATATTTTTCAAAAGGCAATGAATGAAGATATTGATGAAATTTTGATACTTATACAAAAACGTATAAAATGGATGGATGAAAATAACATAAGTCAATGGAATAAAACGAATTATCTTAAATACTATCCCAAAAACTATTATGAAGAATTAGTATCAAAGGGTCAACTTTATGTTGTTAAATATGGGGATTTAAATAGCGTTATAGGAGCATTTGCATTATTAGAACAAGATAAGTGTTGGAATGACAGTTCGCAAAGTTACTATATTCATAATTTGGTTACCGATATAGGGGTTTCTGGCATTGGAGCGACTATAATTAAATTCTGTGAACAAATTGCAATTAAACATGGTAAAAATAAAATTAGATTAGATTGTCAGGCTTCAAATCATAAGTTAAATGAATATTATAGTGGACTTGGATTTGAGTATGTTGGAATGGTTCAAGATGGTAATTATACTGGAATCAAACGAGAAAAGAAACTTAACTTATAAGTAAAAATTAATCAGTATCTACGTCGCAATCTTCTTCTATTGTTCAGCAATAACAAATTAAATGTAAAAATTCCTGTAAAAGTGACTGCAATTATTTGTTTTGCACCTCTAAAGTAAACCCGTTATAGTCATCTACATACTTTTTATTTCTTCTAATCATTAGCAAAGGTTTAATTCCATACCTTTATTTTACTTTATCCTTTTCCAACAGGACGTACCCAACCCCATTTACCACAGCTTGGACATTTTACATACTTATATCCAAAAAAATGAATAGATAAAACGGCAATCGGAACAGGCAAGTTGAATTTCCAATCACACTTTCCACATTGATAATCATAATATTTTGTTCTCCAATTTTGCATAACAAAAGCAAATACAATAATCAAAGCTACAATAATAATTTTCATAAAATAATTTGACATAGAATCATTCTCTCTTTCTATTTTATCCTACCGTATTTGGATTGATGTTGCAACGAGATGTAATAGACATAGTAATCATTATTTTAAATTATTTTTAATAAAGCCCATCGGTAATATTGGATATAAACACATAATATGCTATACTTCTACTGTTATAGATTAGTGAAGGAGAGGATGTACGTGTCAAATTCAGCTAATGCGACACAAATAATTCCAACTAAATCAAGAGGAATAGTGCCAAAAAATAATCAAGCAATCATTTATATTACCCTTCTTCTTTTTGTTCTTGGAGCCGTGTGGTTAGGAAATGCTTTTTCAGGAAAGCAGGCGGAATTATATGTTCTAGGTGGTTTTTTAGGATTAGCTTTATATCATGCACACTACGGTTTTACTAGTTCATTTCGTTATTTTTTGAGCGATAAAAAAGGTGTGGGTATTCGTGCACAAATGATTCTATTTGTGATTACAAATCTATTATTCTTACCGTTTTTAATAAAGGGGACGATGTTTGGTCACCCTGTTGTAGCATCCATTTCGCCGGTAGGGGTATCTCTCCTTTTTGGAGCATTTTTATTTGGAATCGGGATGCAAATGGGAGATGGATGTGCATCTGGCACACTGTATCATCTTGGCGGCGGAGATGCTCGTTCGGTTATCACTCTCGTTGGTTTTATCATCGGATCGGTGATTGGTAGCGCTCATTTTATATGGTGGACGAATTTGCCGCATCTGCAACCGATTTCCTTCCTACAATCATTTGGTACGGTTGGCGGCTTCGCATTTAATTTATTGTTAATTGCCATTGTTTTTTTCATCACGATTTTCGTAGAACGTCGTAGTCACGGGAAATTGGAAACTGTATTTAGCAAAGAACCGTTTTCGCTTAAAATGCTTCTTCAAGGTCCATGGTCTTGGATGGCAGGAACGATTGCATTAGCTATTGGAGGCGTTGCCTTTCTTCTTATTGCAGGAAAACCGTGGGGCATTACATCTGCATTCGCATTATGGGGTGCAAAGGTATCTGGAGCTATTGGAATTCCTGTTGAAACATGGGGTTATTGGAAGAGTGCACCGAATGCAGCGGCCCTTAATACGAGTGTCTTTCATGACGGTACAACCGTTTCTGACATTGGCATTATGCTAGGGGCCTTACTAGCTGTTGCACTTTCTGGTAAAGCAATCCGTTTTAGCCTTCGTTCGTATCCATTTAAGATGTTGGTTGGTCTTATGATTGGTGGAATATTAATGGGATACGGTGCTCGCCTTGCCTTTGGATGTAACATCGGTGCTTATTTTTCAGGAATTGCATCATTCAGCTTACATGGCTGGGTTTGGATGATTATGGCGATGCTAGGAAGCATAGTTGGAATTCAGTTACGTAATCTTAGTGGATTTAAGCGAAAGAATTCCTAAGAAAAAGGAAAACACTCGCATCGCTCCGATAGGGGGTTTTGCGAGTGTTTTTTTTAATGTTCCATAGCCGCATGGGAACGGCGCCGAGTCGTATGATTTTGCTTTGAAATTTCATTTGTTTTAAAGTGAGAGAATAAATAACAGCCTAGAATGACGATGCCACTTGCGATTCCTTGTATCCATGTTATTTTCTCACCCAATAAGAAAAACGCTAAGAGAGCTGTGAAAATAGGATTGAAGTTTAAGAAAATGCCGGATGCTGTGGCACCTAATTTCTGAACGCCAATATTCCAAAATACCATACATAACACAGTAGAGATTACGCCTGTATAAAAAAGGGATGCTAGGAACGGAGCATTCACATTTGAAACGGTAAAGCTTGAGATATTAAATGGAAGCAACACGACAAGTCCGAATATACCAGAGTATAGTGTTGCCATCATCGGTGATGTTTTCGAGGTTGCCCATTTGCTAACTACAGAAAACAATCCCCAAACACATACTGCAAGCAGCATATATATATCCCCCGAATGAAAGTGGAGGGAAAATCCTGTGCCCTTTGAGAGAAACAAAATAACGCCAACGAGTGAAAGAATCATCGAAACAATTTGCAGCCCATTCATTCGTTCCTTTACTAATAGAGTGGAAAAAACTGCAATGGAAATGGCATTTAAGGTGGAAATTAATCCGACATTGGTTGCGGACGTTTGGGCTAATGCTAAAAATTGCAATATATTAAATAAGACAACACCGGTTAGCCCCATTAAAAATAAAGGAAGAATGGCGCCGCGTGGAGGTAGAATCTTTTTTTCTTTGACCCATACAATGGGAAAAAGACAAGCAACCGCAATAATCCATCGTAGACTCGTTAAAGTTAAGGGAGAAGCATGACCGATAAGTGATTTTCCTACTACAAAATTTCCTCCCCATAAAAAACTTGTTAACAGAAGTAATAAAATATAGTAAATAGGCATGTGAATCAGTTCCTTTCGTGTTGTATAGTTATAAAAATGTTGGAAGCCCTAGTATATCGTGCAAAATTAAATGATTGAGTATGTAAATAATTTTAACATTAATCTACTCCATTCAGTGTATTATTCTGTATAATGAGATAAAATCAAAACATAATAAATTAATCATCGTAATTAAATAAATAATATTCATATTTGACATGAAAGTATGGCTATTTTTAGAAGAATTGTAGGAGGAATAGATTAAAGTGGAATCGATTAGTAGTAAAGTATTGGATGATGTTGATATCCGAATTTTAGATATTTTGCAAAAGGAGGCACAGGTAAGTAATGCTGAGATTGCACGGCGCGTCAATTTGTCTCCGCCCGCTACCCATGTAAGGGTGAAACGATTAGAAGGGGAAGGATTTATCGACCGGCAAGTGGCAATTTTAAACCAAGAAAAGCTAGGATTTGATTTACTCTGTTTTATTTTTATTAATATGAATATTCATCAATCTAATGAAGTGGAAACATTGGAGAAAGCATTACGGTCGATGCCAGAAATATTGGAATGTCACTGTTTAACGGGCGAGCACGACTATGTATTAAAGGTAGCAAACAAGGATCGGAAGGGATTAGAGAGCTTCATCCGAAAATTAAATCATCTTGGCATTACGAAGATTCAAACGAGTTTAGCACTCCGAGAAATTAAATATTCCACTGTATTGCCACTTGGAGAAGAATAAGAGGACAGGTATGACTGCATATAAAAACGAAAAAACTCGCCACGTTTCATTTTAATATAGAACGTAGCGAGTTTTTTGTAAGCAAAGTAAGCCTTCAACGGTCGAGTAACTGTCTTCCCCAAAACGTTGCTCCCAGAATACATAGCCCACCAATCCAATTAATTCCCGAAAGAATTTCTCCTCCAAACATAATCGGAAATAGAGCTCCAAAAACAGGCTCTGTTCCCATCAGCAAGCCAACACGGGAAGGGGAGGTTTTCCGAATGAAAACCATTTGTGCATAGAATGCAAAAACGGTACAAAAGAGTGCCAAATAGAGAGTGAGAAGCCAAAACTCTACAGAAAGGGGAATCGTGGTAAGTGTAGCACCTTCCGTTGTCACATTAAACAGACCAGACAGAATAGCCACGACTCCTAGCTGAATGACGGTTAGTGCACTACTGTCTAATGTTTTCCCGTCGGTCAATTTTTTCGTATAGGTCATTTGGCTAGCCCGAAGAAAGGCTGCTACCAAAATGAGTGTATCACCTAAATTAAATGATAACGTATCTTTGAAGGTGAGAAGACCTGTTCCAATAATGGATAAAAAAACAGCAAAGAAAAAGGCATAACCCATAAACTTCTTATTCACGACCCAATCCATGAGCGGTGTTAGAATGAGTGTTAGACTAATAATAAAAGCAGAGTTAGCAGCTGATGTGAAATGGATTCCCCATGTCTCAAACGAAAAAATAGAAAATAAGAAAACGCCAAATATAATTCCTGTACTCCATGTTTCTTTGGAGGCATGTTTCAAGTATTTCCAAGTAAAGGGTAGCATGATGAGTGTGGTAAGGAAAAATCGATAGAATAAAAACATAAATGGATCATACTGCTGCAGTACCGTTTTGGCAGTGATGTAACTAGATCCCCAAACGAGCGCAACAAGAAGTAACACAACGTCACCCGTCCATGCGTTGGAGGCGACTCTAGACATTGAACTTGTTTTAATAGTAGGCATAGGTTCTCCTTAAATAATAGAAAATTTGATTAATTATACCATTTATCTATGAAAAAAATATAACAACTCTTGTAAACTTACTTTTTTAAAAGAGCGAATCCTAATCGAGTAAATCCAGTGCCTGTAACGAATGCTCCAATTACAATAAAGATATCCTGTGAACTTCCTGCAAATTTGCGGCTTTTTCATCGGATTACCTCATTTTACCTCTTTCCCTCTACATGTTTTCATTGCTCCCATATATACATAAGTAATCGGTTTAAAAGGATAAGTCCTGTAAACGTCACAGCTAGGGGTAGACCTCGAACTGCGAACAGTGCTGCAACTCCTGATCCAAATACAACGAGTTCTAATAGAAGATGAAAGGGATCAGGTAGCAGTACGGAAGCACTGGGTGCACCGAATATACTCCAAATAATTGCAACCAGTAGTGGAATTCCGATACCAATAACTAATTTCATAACGAAACCTCTTTGGATTGTAAAACCCCAATACCCTAATGAAGCTAGAACACCAAGCTCTAAGAAAAATCTCACTGCAATATTTATGGCTTTAATAGCAATCATCCGAATAGCCTCCTCTTATTTTAATAAATTACTAATGTTAGTATTTATTTAACTAATATTATTAGTTTCTGTCAATAGAATTTTCATTTATATATGTATGATTGCAATCTGTTTCTATACGAGTCCTTCTGAAATATGACCTTTCTCCCACGGATACTGGCAGTAAGATCTCAACCTGGGGAATTTTCACTTTAACTTGTAATTACAAAAAGTTGGTCAAGCCCAACGATAAGTAATGAAGAGAAAGAAAATGGGAGCTAAATATATCGAATTTAGCTGGTGTATCTATTCTTAAGGAAAAGTTAAGGTTGGTTCGATACCGTTATGCTAAATAGTGGAGCCTCTCGCACATTTACGGGCAGTACGCTCTACATACTTGCGCAAAAACATCTATGCAGGAGGTGGTGCAAAGGAGAATACGATAGACGTGGAGTCGTGTATGGTACTTTCCAATTCGGCGTGAGAAATTGCAGGGCTATGTGTGTTATTTCTTTTCTTCAAAAAGTACGAACGTAACTACATTGTAGGAAAAAAGGAGGTCTTCTTGTGTCTGAATTGGCTTTAGAAAATGAAATACCGTATAAGCAAAAAAAGGGGAAAAAGGTTCTTATTATTAGTATTGTAGCTGTTCTTATTCTTGGAATTATTGCTTATTTTGTTTATACAAAAACAAGTGCACAAAGCAACACGGCAGCACAGGTTCAATATGTTACCGTTAAAAAGGGTGATGTAGTAGAAACAGTTTCTGCTTCTGGAACGGTTGCAGCTGCACAGCAATTATCATTAAACGGGGATTCTACTAGTAAGGTGACAGCTATTAATGTAAAAGTAGGAGATCAAGTGAAGGCAGGGCAAGTACTTGCTACATTGGATGATACCGATGCAAAGAGTAAGCTTTCAAGCGCACAAGCAAACCTTACAGTTGCACAAGCAAAGTTAAGTCAAGTGCAACAAGGTACTGCTACCAGTGCTGATATCGCCGCACAACAAGTAAGTATTGATAAAGCACAAATTGCGGTGGATGGTGCACAACAGAAATACAACGATGCACAAGCACAGTTTGATGCAAAGAAGATTACGCAAAGTGATCTGAACCAAGCGCTAAATGCACTGAAGTCAGCACAAGCAGATTATAATTTGGCTCAAGTAAAAATGACCCAACTAAAGGCACCGCCAAAGGATTCCGATGTGCAAACTGCAAAAGCTGCAGTTGACCAAGCTTCATCAGCTTTACAGCAACAGCAAGTGGCATTGGATAAATTAAGCGTCAAAGCTCCAATTGATGGAACAATTGTACAAGTAAACGGCGCTATTGGTGATACTTCCACGAATGGTAAGGCATTAATAGTGATGGACAACGCGGATATGAGTCAGCTTAAGATTACCGCACAAATAAGTCAAAGTGATATTAGTAAGGTACAAAACGATATGAAAGCAACAATTACTACTAGCGCAGTTGATAACAAAACATTTAACGGTAAAGTTACTTCCGTGGCCCCAGAAGCTACTACAACATCAGGTGTAACAACCTATGATGTTACACTTTCTGTAGACAATACAGATAATTTACTAAAACCAGGTATGACTACAAATGTAACAGTAGAAGTTGGTAACCATCAAGGTGTTCTATACGTTCCGTCTATGGCTTTGAAAAATAGAGGTGGCAAAGATGGGGTATATGTACAAAATACAAACGGTTCTACATCTTCTGATACTTCTCAAACTGGTACGGGACAAAACAGTAAACGCGGACAAAATGCAGGCATTCCGTCCAATTTAAAATTCCAAGCTGTAACAGTTGGATATTATGCTACGGATAAGGTAGAAATTACATCAGGGCTAAAAGAAGGAGATAGTGTTGCTATCATCTTAAGCGTTCCAAGCACGAATTCCACTAGAACAACCAACGGAACAAGCGCATTCTCTGGACTTAGCGGTGGCAATAGCTTTGGTGGAGGCGGAAGCGGCAACAGAAGCAGCGGCGGAAGCGGAACTAGTGGCGGAGGCGGAACTTCTAGTAGTAGCCGAGGAGGTAACTAATATGAAAACCGTCATTGAACTGAAAAACATTCAAAAAACGTACCAGCTAGGTGGACAAACAATTCATGCCCTGCAAAATGTAAATTTATCTGTGCAGGAGGGAGAATTTGTTGCCATAATGGGACCTTCCGGTTCAGGAAAATCGACGATGATGAATATGATTGGCTGCTTAGATCAACCAACATCAGGCGAATATTTGATCCAAGGGTTTCCCGTTTCAGATGTAGATGACGACGCCCTAGCATTCATCCGTAATCAAAAAATCGGTTTTGTCTTTCAAAACTTTAATTTAATACCAAGACAAAGTGCTTTGCAAAATGTGGAGTTACCGATGATTTATTCTTCGGTAGCTGCTTCGGATCGTAAGGAGCGAGCAGCAAAGGCGCTCACAAGTGTAGGACTTGGTAACCGATTGTTAAATAAACCGAATGAATTATCTGGTGGGCAGCAACAACGGGTTTCCATCGCACGCTCGTTAATTAATGACCCAGTCATATTATTAGCAGATGAACCAACCGGTGCACTCGATACGAAAACGAGCGTTGAAATTATGAGCATATTCCAAGAGCTAAATGATGCAGGTAAAACAGTTATTATGGTTACTCATGAACGAGAAGTAGCAGAATATGCAAAGCGAATTATATTCTTCCGCGATGGAAAAATTGAAAGTGACGAGCCGGTAACAATGCGGCGTATAGGTAAGCGTGAAGCGGAGGTTTTACAATGAAATTTTTGGAAAGTGTAAAAATCTCCTTCTATAGTTTGCGTACCAATGTACTTCGCTCCATTTTAACGATGCTAGGGATCATTATTGGGGTATCCGCAGTAATTTCCATGGTTGCAATTGGAGAAGGAGCTTCTTCGAGTGTTGCTTCCCAAGTAAATAGTTTAGGAAGTAATTTGTTAATCGTTACATCGGGGCAAGCACAGCAAGGGAATGTCCGTTTAGGGGCAGGATCTTTGCAAAACTTGACTTTAGACGATGCAAAGGCATTAGAAAATCAAGATGCTATAAGCGGTGTATCTGCATTTTCGAGTAAGCAAGGTCAAGTGGTCTATAAAAGTCAAAGTTATACGACAACGATTGAAGCTGGGTCAGAGTCGTATGCAGATATTCGAAACTTAACCCTGCGTTCTGGACGCTTCTTTTCTCACTATGAAGTATTAGGTCAAGCAAACGTAGCAGTACTCGGTCCGCAAGTCGTGGCAAATCTATTTGGTAATCAGAACGCCAATCCGGTTGGACAAACGATTCAGGTTAATAACTTGCCTGTTACCGTAATCGGTGTGCTAGCAAGTCAAGGAAGTCAAGGCTCAACAAATAATGATGACCGCATCATTGTACCAATTACAACAGGGATGAACCGTTTGTTTGAGCAAACGAAAGTCCGTTCCATTTATGTGTCAGCCGTTTCCGCTGACAAAATGGACACAGCGCAGTTTCAAATTGAACAAACTTTGCGGGCGCAACATCATTTAACGCCGAAAAGTGACGATGATTTCCAAATTAGTTCTCAAACGCAAATTTTAAGCACAGCGCAAGGAGTCTCATCTATTATGACCACTCTGTTGTCTGGTATTGCCGCTATTTCCCTAGTTGTTGGCGGAATTGGGGTAATGAACATCATGCTTGTTTCAGTAACGGAACGTACGCGAGAAATCGGTATCCGAAAAGCAGTTGGGGCAACAGGATCCGCCATCCTGCAACAGTTTCTTATCGAAGCCGTAACACTTAGTGTGTTAGGGGGAATTATAGGAATCGGGCTTGGAGTCGGCGTAGCTGCGTTATTGACAAAGGTAGCAAACATTGCAACTACTATCACACTTGCTCCAATCCTATATTCGTTTGGAACGTCTATTCTCGTCGGAATTGTATTTGGGGTATACCCTGCGAGAAAGGCTTCTAAATTGAATCCGATTGATGCACTTCGGTATGAGTAAAGAGATTACTAAGGTAATAGAATAAAAGAAAAGAGAGATGCAGATGCATCTCTCTTTTTTGGTATAAATTACAAATATATGTTTTTTCAAGCAGGATGTTCGATGTGTACAAATGAATGTAAGTATTTAGTAAATTAAAATCGAAAGGAGTGAAAGCTTTGGAACAAAATCCACTATATTTTGATGGGAGTATTCAGATTGACTATGCTACAAATGAAGAATTGACCGAAACGAAATCATTCGAAATAACGGATGAAATAAGAAGTAAAATGAGTGGGAATCCTTATACGTTTTAGTCGTGTAGAATCATTACTTGATTTCGAACAGGGTTTGCCAAGTGTCTTGTTTTTTAGTAAGTGCAGTATGCTAGTGTTCTATCTGTTATGTTTAAGGGCAACAAAATGGAGGACTTAATAAAGAGTATTCCAAGTGTTAGCATCCATCATATCTAAATTCCAAATCGCAGAACCAGCTAATTGGTACTTAGAAACCAGTGCAAGATATAGTTGCAGGGACTTTACATTGGTCAGCCAGATTTTATACTCATTGTTGCTGCTATCACGGTAGGATGCATAATATTCATCTAATTGTGGGTCCCAAGTCAGTAGTCTATGATTTTGAAGCAACTGCTGTTCGACGTAACGAAATGGATAAGCAGGGTTAGCCGTTATTTTTCCTGCTTGATTTTGTTTCCAAATTCTTGTATAGGCGGGAAGCCCTAAGATAATTTTATGGGAAGGAATGCCCGTTTGAATGAGCTCAGTTATCCCATCTGTTAACCAAGGTAAAGAAGTTATCGGTCCAGGATTGGGATCTGTCGACCAGTGTTCATCGTAACCCATTAAGGCGACATAGTCACAATATTGTCCAAGCACTTGATGATCAAAGGGAGAGGAATCATTTCCACCTTTTGCATCTGGTGGAATATCAATGGAAAGGATGACATGGGATTGATGTAAAGCAGATGATAAACTTTTAATGAACTGGGAAAAGGTGTTGCGATCCTGACTGCTCACATTTTCAATATCAATATTAACTCCATCCCAATGATTTTGAAAGGCTGCTTGATTTAGATTTTTAATGAGGGAATCGGTTTTGGTTGGATTGGTAAAAAGCTGATGAATGGTTTGTTTCACATCTTGTCCCATTGTAATTCGTGCCCAAACTTGTTGATTTTGCTTACGTAACATTTCGTTTGTTAGAGGATTTGTACTGAGATGTAGATGAAATTGATTGTCTATGGAACCAGCTGCAGTCGAGATAATGTTTAACCCTTTGTAGCGAGCTAAAGAATTGCTATTTATCTGATTTCCCGTCCATCCTAAGTGAAGCCCCGCACTAGGGGTTGATTCTTTAGTAGGAGAAAGGATGTTTGAATCGGGCGTTCGGCTTTTTTTAGGAGAGGGAGAGGTAAACAGGGTATTTAGTCCTGATACATTCACTATTAGAGTAGGAATTATAATTATCATGGATAATAAAAAAGCTAGAAAAAACAACATATGTTTGATAACCTTTGGCTGGCTTTGTTTACGAGCAGGTCGAATATACGTGTTCTGCAAAAAAGTTCCTCCATTCCCAAAAAAAATGGGTAATATTTTCTCCCTTTAAAAGTATATGGTGACAAACTGTAAATATTTCCATTTGGTGAGTTTCTAAGGACAATTCATATGTAGTTTTATTATAAAAAAGAGATGACTCAAAAAAATAAACGATTTAAGTCGAGTCATCTCATGAAATAACACTTGTTAAATCAGTGCATTCTGAGGTGCTTATTGATATTCATACAGTCTATATTCTTATGATAATTCTACTTAATGTCATAATTAATTCTAATTTGATGTATTAAATATTACATTTTTATGGTTAAAACATACCCATGCTGCCCATGCCAGAGTAACCCGGATACTGAGACATGCCCATGCCGCCCATGCCAGGGTAACCTGGATACTGAGACATACCCATACCAGGGTAACCCGGATATTGAGACATACCCATGCCGCCCATACCAGGGTAACTCGGATACTGAGACATACCCATGCCGCCCATGCCAGGGTGACCCGGATACTGAGACATACCCATGCCGCCCATGCCAGGGTGACCCGGATACTGAGACATACCCATGCCGCCCATGCCAGGATAAGCTGGATACTGAGACATACCCATGCCGCCCATACCAGGGTAACCAGGATACTGAGGCATGCCCACACCAGAAATACGTAGAGAATCGTTTGTCATATTTACACCTACTTTTCTTAAGGCTGCTTTGTTCTTTACAGACTATGCTTTAAGAAAGTAAGAGAGCTTATCTGTCTAAAAATTAGGCTAATTATGATAAGAGGTATAAAGTCTTTTGCAAATGTTTTCATTTGCAATGTTAGATGAAGGTGGGTAAGTAACATGAATAAGTAAGGAGCCTACCATACCTGCTACTCAGCATAAGACCAGAAAGATATCAAAGTATTCCTATGCCCATGTTATCGAGTATATCTTTGTAAATTTTCATGCTTGTTATGAAATCCTTTATGAAATGCTTGATGTTCATTATGATGCCCTCCAAAATGCCCTGCTGCAAACCCTACCGCAAATACAAATAGGAAGATAACTACCGCAGAAAGAATTTTGTAAATTTTTTTCTTTCCATTAAAATAATGTAGTTTCAGTTCACTTGCGAGTTCTGCTTTTATTTCCTCTTTTAACTCTGCTTTTATGTCAGTAGATCCTTCATTGCTTTTTTCTTCCTCCAAAATGTCTCACTCCTTTCCTTGTTAGTCATTCTATTTTGAAGCAAGTATTATTAGACCGAGTCCCTTTGTTCAAACTTTACTTTCTTTCTATGAAACATGTTGGAGAAAGTAAGGAGTTTTTTTACGGTAACACTATATCGACCAGACTGTACTTGTATGTATAGTCTGCCTTTGTAAAGAATGATTGAAATTAGATTTATATTGTGTTAATTTAATTTTATAGTAAATACATAGGAATTATTTGATTTTAAATCTAATTTTATTTAAATACGTCGACTAGACAACTAGAGACTTTAATTCTTACCTAATTATAGGTTAAAGAGTTGAAGTCTTTTATTTTTGAAGGGAGCGAATGGTCGTGGAATCATTGTTAATTGTTGGTGGAGATAAGCTAGGTCAAATTACCAAAAAATTAGAGTATGAGGGAATTAAAGAAGTCATTCATTTAAGCGGGCGAAAAGTACAGATGACTAGAAAGGTAATACCTAGTAATGTAGATGGTGTATTAGTGCTAACTGATTTTATTAACCATAATCTTTCAACAATTATTAAAAGAAAAGCGCAAGAACAGTCAATTCCTATTTACTTTTCAAAACGATCCTGGACTTCTATCCAAGCAGAATTACAAAAAAATGCAAGCTATAAAGCGAGCAAAAGGAAGAAAAAAGTAGAAATAATTAGCCAATGATTCAATAAAGTAAATAGTTGTTCTTTAATAATTACTGTGTTTAGATTTAAAAATTAATTTATTGCTTTGAACTTGATTCGTAGGTTTTTTCCAAATATAATAAAAGTGAGTAATCACTCACAATTTTAAAGGAGGGAAGATACATGGATGCTTCCGTTCGTATTCAGCAAGTAAGTAAGCATTATGGTAAGAAAATGGTTCTCGATGATATTAATATGGAAATTGAAAAAGGACAGATTTATGGATTTATTGGGCCTTCTGGAGCAGGAAAAACGACGATTGTGAAATTAATTGTCGGTATGGATAAAGCGAGTAAGGGTGAGGTGTCGGTACTCGGTAAAACGATGCCAAATTTACACGTTCTACAAAACATTGGATATATGGCGCAGTCTGATGCCCTCTATACAACGTTAACAGCGAAGGAAAATTTACAATTTTTCGCATCACTCTTTCAATTGTCAAAGAAGGAGCAAGCGGAGCGTATTGCTTACGCGGCAAGTATTGTTAACCTAACCAATGAATTATCAAAAAAGGTGTCTGCCTTCTCAGGCGGGATGAAACGCCGGCTTTCGCTTGCGATTGCGTTAATTCAAAATCCAGATTTGCTCATTTTAGATGAGCCGACTGTTGGGATTGATCCAGAGCTTCGCAAATCCGTTTGGGAAGAATTACTTCGTCTCAAAGAAGAAGAAGGAAAAACTATTATTGTGACGACGCATGTCATGGATGAAGCGGGAAAATGTGACCAACTCGCGATGGTTCGCGAAGGACGCATTATAGCAAGTGGATCTCCGCAACAGTTGCAGGAGCAATATGGGGTAACTAGCCTTGAGGAAGTATTCTTGCAAGCTGGAGGTGCGAAACAATGAGAATAGCAGCCTTAATTAAACGGATTGTATTGGAATTGGTGCGCGATAAACGAACGCTTGCGTTATTATTTTTAGCCCCTTTGTTAATCCTAACGTTAATGTACTATGTGTTTAATGGAAATACGGTGAATCCGGTTCTTGGTGTAAATCATCTAGATAGCAAGCTAGTTGAAACGCTGAAAAATGCGAATATTGATGTCAAGCAGCTAGATACAGTTTCGGATGATACGGTTGAAACAAATGGTCTTGATGGTGTATTGGAAGTGAATAACGGAGCATTTCGCTTAACGATAAAAAACGATGACCCTACATCAGCGAAAACATTAGAAATGAAGGTTACGCAGGTAATTACTGCTAGTGCGCAGGCACAGGCAATCCAATCACAGGTTGCACAGAACCCTGCTATAGCAAAAGTATTGAATACGAAGCCGCAAATTACTACGTATTATAAGTACGGAACGAAGGATACGAGCTTTTTCGATGTGCTCGGCCCGGTACTCATTAGCTTTTTCGTTTTCTTCTTTGTTTTCTTAATAGCGGGAATTGGATTACTGCGGGAACGAACAACAGGAACGCTCGAACGGTTAATGGCAACGCCAATTAAACGATTAGAAATTATATTCGGATATTTAATAGGATATGGAATTTTTGCGATAATTCAAACCGTGATTGTCGTATTTTATGCCATTTCAGTTCTCAACATTACATTGGTAGGATCGATATGGAACGTCATTTTGGTAAATCTTATTGTTGCCTTTGTTGCCTTATCACTGGGCATACTGTTATCAACATTTGCTTCATCTGAATTTCAAATGGTTCAGTTTATTCCGATCATTATCGTACCGCAAATCTTCTTTGCAGGCATTATTCCACTAAAAGGAATGGCAGATTGGGTAGTATCCATTGGGAAAATGATGCCTCTGTATTACGCAGCAGATGCCATTAAAGGTATTATGTATAAAGGCGAGGGACTTAGCACGATCCAAGGGGATATTGGTATATTAGTATTATTTGCAGGCATCTTTATCTTATTAAATGTACTAGCGATGAAAAAATATCGGAAGCAGTAGAACCTATTTGTTTTAATGAAAGCTTGTAAAAAGGTGGTGAAACCGATGATAGAAGGGAATATTCTCGATAATCTTCTATCGCAAACGAGTAAATCGAAAAAGCCAACCGAAAAGCAACAAAAAATTGCAGAGATGACCATCAAAATTTTTGCGGAAAAAGGTTATGCCAATACATCCACGAGCGAAATTGCAAAAGCGTCCGGCGTCGCAGAAGGAACAATTTTCCGCCATTATGGGACGAAAGACAATCTTCTTCTTGCTGTCTTGCTGCCGTTTATAAAGGAGTTACTGCCTTCTATTGCCCAAGGAATGATGCATGAATTTTCTCCGGACAAATTTGAAACATTTGAATCATTTTTGCGAGCGGTTGTGCTCAATAGAATGAATTTCCTCAAGGAAAATCGGGAAGTGTTTAAAATTTTAGTAAAAGAGCTTCTATACCGAGATGAACTGCGTAAGGAATTTCTTTCGTATGTGGATAAAGATATATTCGTCTTCGTCCAGCACATCATTGATACGTTTAAAGAAAAAGGCGAAATAAAAAATCTCCCTACACCCGTCATCATGAAAATGCTCGGCACCTTCCTAGGAGGCTACTTCACTACACGATTTATCTTTCTCTTTGAGGGAGATGTGGAAGAGGAAGAGCTTGATTACATTGTTGGATTTATTTTGGACGGGGTGCGGTGATCGTGAGAAATTAGATTGAATAAAAGGTGGCATGTTGTTTTTATAAAGCATGCCATTTTTGTTATAAGTATTTATAGAGATTCCTACCTATCTAATAGTGTACAATCCACACGATACGAAATAGGTATTTATCCCTGTTACCTATTTCATGATGGACACATAACTATACTACTAAGTCGAGATAAAAAGGAGTGAAGAAAATGGAGAGAAATCCAGTTGTATACGGATATCCTTATCATCATCACTATTACAATCCATACCATGTAGGTTATTATCCTCATCATCATCACTATCCATACCATTATCCACAGTATTATCCTTATCCTCACCACCATCATTATGGCTATCAACATTATTAAAAGAACTAACTATAGAAAGAGAAGAGTTTGCAAAATTGGTACCAGTTCTGGTGCCAATTTATTTTTCATAGATGTATAGGGGGAGAATCGTCCTAGCTTAAAAGAATAGAGTCTAAAAGGAAACGCATTGTTGAGGAATGTATCCAAGTAATGAATCAGTACCAGAATTCAGTATTTTCCCAAAAAAATCATTCTTAACGTAACTTATTAAAATATGAAATATTTGCTATAATATACGAAAAACGGAGAAAAAATATGATAATTCCAGGTATATTGTGTCTCGTTTTCGGATTATTAATCGTCGTTTCTTTGTGTATTTATTTCTATTTTCAGGCTAAGAAAAGAACAACGAAAGATAATTTATGGGTAATTTTTGTGGTTATTGTGGTAAGTACGATTGAAATTTTATCCGATTCATTTCTACTACCACTTGTTTTAATGCTATTCCTTATTGGCATAGCATCTATATGTTTTGGAATCTTTTTGTTACTTGGAGGATAATAACCCAATTTGTAGGTACATAGATTTTAAAATGTGATGGAAAGGGGAAAGGCAATGAAAAAATTACTAGTTCTTGGTGCAAGCGGTCTGGTCGGAAAAGCGTTACTTGAGGAATGCAGGGATGGGTTTGATGTATATGGAACCTATCATTCTTCCGTTTCCCTCTTACCTGGAGGGAAACAACTCTATTTAGATATTCAGCAAGGTGAAAAGATCCTGGAAATGATACGTGAAATGAAACCAGAAATCGTTGTTTCTTGCTTAAGAGGAGAGTTTCCCCATCAGCTTGCATTTCATCAAAAATTGGCTTTTGTTTTACAAGAGAGTCAAAGTATGCTTTATTATTTTTCTACTGCAAATGTTTTTGATGGAGATTTTTCTCAGCACCATAAAGAAGCTGATTTAACTGTAGCTGAATCTGAATACGGTAATTTTAAGATACAATGTGAACATATATTACAGCAAATATTAGGTGAACATGTATCAATTATTCGTATTCCCCAAATATGGGGAAAGGAATCACTTAGACTTAATCAATTAAAAGAATTTATTTCTGGCAATAAAGCAATGGAAATATACCATAATTTGGCGTGTAATAATCTATTAGATACGCAACTTGCTAAGCAAATGCGGTATATTTTCGAACAAAACTTAAAAGGAATCTTTCATCTAGGATCTACTGATATGATGATGCATGCTAAATTTGCTGAAAACTTACTTCGGAAGATAACGAATCAAGATGTAAATCTTCCGTATCATCTCTTTGATGAAACGGAAGAAATACGGTATTTTGGATTGGAATCTAGCCGTACAGATATTCCAAAAGAGCTGCAAATTACGAATGAAGCTATTATTCAGATGCTTGTAGGGTGAGAAAAGGGGATGGGTAATCTCATCTCCCCTCGTTTTTGTCGTATCATTTGCTTCTTTTCCCCACGGTTCTGCTGTCATGGGAGTATCAATAAGCAGCAAGCGGACGATTTCTTCCTTTCCATCAATCGTTACTTTGCTTAAAAAATGTGAATAAGGATAAACAGTCAATTGATAGGAATAAAATTCAGATAGAGAAGAGTATGAAAGTATGGTACCAGTTTTGATGGTTTCCCCATCTTTAGGAAATGACAGATTGATAAAGAGAGGATGATCATACGTGTTACATAAAGTGGAGACCGAAATGAAACGAATTGTGGATGTGCTTGTTCATGATCAGACATTAGATGGGGCGTGGGACTATCCGTTTGAGACTGGTATTATATGTGATTGTTATATGATTATTTTGTTGCGGACATTGGACCGAAATGACGAGGAATTAATCAAAGGGTTCGTTGAAAGGATTGTACGCAAACAAGAGAAAAACGGCTCATGGAAGCTATTTCATGATGAGGGAGACGGGAATGTATCATCGACGATTGAAGCGTACGTTGCTCTTCTTTATTCGGGCTATCGAAGCAAACAAGATATGGAGATGCAAAGGGCGAGGCAGTTTATAGTCTCAAATGGAGGCATTACGAAGGCTCATTTTCTTACAAAAATCATGTTAGCGATAACCGGACAATACGAGTGGCCCCGTGATGCATTCCTTCCAATAGAAGCAATCCTCCTACCGTATACCTTCCCAGTAAACTTTTTTGATCTTTCTGTGTTCGGCAGGGCTAATCTTGCCCCCCTTCTCATTCTAGCTGACCGTCAATTTAGTATGAAAACAAAGCATTCGTTGGATTTAACTGACTTGATACTAGAGAGGGAAGCCATGCCTAAATTGAATAAAGAGGACAGGAGACAAACGATATGGAGGCAAATAACAGAGGGGATAGAGAAGTTGCCTGGTTTTAAAGAAGAGCTTCATGACAAGGCATTAAAACATGCAGAACAATTTATGATAGAGCGAATAGAAGGTGACGGAACCCTTTACAATTATTTTAGCTCAACCTTTTTGATGATCTTTGCCTTATTAGCTAGGGGTTACTCCCAAAGTAATCCCGTTATCAAGAAAGCTTTGAAGGGATTAAAGTCTATGGTAACTCAAATTGACGATACAAAGCATATGCAATTTACGACGGCAACCGTTTGGAACACAGCATTAATCAGTTACGCTTTGCAAGAAGCGGGGGTTTCTTCTTCCGCACCAGTTATTCAAAAGGCGAATCAATATTTACTTTCCCGTCAGCATACGAAATACGGCGACTGGGCGATCCATAATCCTCTTACAAAGCCAGGAGGATGGGGCTTTTCAAATCATAACTCAATCAATCCGGATGTTGATGATTCGACTGCCGCTTTGCGAGCAATTCGCACACTTGCTATCAAAGAAACTTCGTTTCGTAAGTCATGGGACGTTGGGATAGATTGGGTCATTTCTATGCAAAACAACGATGGCGGTTGGCCTGCGTTTGAAAAAAATGTCGATCAGCGACTCCTCTCCTTGCTGCTAGCCGAGCTAGGAGAGGAAATTTTACTTGATCCTTCGGCGGCAGATTTAACGGGGAGAACTTTGCAGTTTTTTGGAAGCTGTACACGTTTAAACATCGATCATCAAGTAATCAAGCGGGGTGTAGACTGGTTACTGCACAATCAAAAATTAGACGGCTCTTGGCAAGGACGGTGGGGAATCTGTTATGTATACGGAACATGGTCAGCTGTAACCGGAATGGCTGCAGTTGGAATGCCTCTTACTCATCCTGCCATGCAAAAGGCAGTAAAATGGTTGCAAGAAACCCAAAATGCAGATGGCGGCTGGGGTGAATCTTGTAAAAGTGATAGTGAAAAGCATTATGTGCCATTAGGAGTAAGTACTAGTACTCACACGGCATGGGCGCTAGATGCATTAATTGCTGTTTCTGCTAACATTACACCAGCAATTGAACGGGGAATATCATTTTTAGTAGACGGCAAGCACGAAGACTGGACGACATACTATCCAAAAGGAAGAGGCGCAGCAGGGGCATTTTATATCCATTACCATAGTTACGAATACATTTGGCCATTAGTAGCGTTAGCTAATTTTAAAAGGAAATTTAGTAAGGTTTAATAAGAGAAAAGGGGATGATTTTTTGTGCTTTAACCTTTAAGAGTGGTTTATTGATGAATCGGCACCGAATGGCGACATCCTATCGATATAAATCTTCAGTAAATTAGGGTGTCTCCAAAAATGAATTACTTTGGAGACACCCTTTTAGCAGATTAAGAAGGATTCACATTTTGCCCTTTGTGTGATTCTGCTTGAGCATTTTGTTTTTTCACTTCTTGTACATTTGTCTCAGAACCAAATTCTGTAAGGGATGATTGAGATCCTGACAAACTTTTACCTTGTGCAGATTTAGCATTCTGTTGACGTACTTCTTGCACATTCGTCTCAGACGCAAATTCAGTTGCAAATGAATTTGCTCCTTGTGCAGACTGAGCATTTTGTTGACGTACTTGTTGTATATCTGTACCAGCTACCGTTTTATTAGTTTGATTTTTAAAGTTATTCGTCATTTTATCACCTCCACGTCATTTAATTTGTCCAGCTGTAGGAAAATTATATAAGTAAAATTTTTACAATTTCTAAGAATTAAAAGGTTGCTGTTAATTGCTTGTATCAATCGACTTTGGGCTGCACATTTTATTAAAACAATTATTAATGTACAACTTTCCACTCATATACCGGGGCATACGCTACTATGAGAATAAATTGGAAGGGGGAGTGTATACATGTATTATAATAATGCTTATTATAGTCGACCTTCGTCAGACATGGATCTCATACAGGATGTTGCGAAAGCGATTAACGGGGAATATGGTGCGATTACATGCTATGAACAGCTGGCAAAGCTTGCATCTAGTAAAGAAGAAAAAGATCGCATACTTGAAATTCGAAAGGATGAAATCCGGCATTTTCAATCCTTTTCACATATTTATACATCTCTTAGCGGAACACAACCAACGCCGAAAATGATGGAATCTTGCGCAAACGAATACCAACCAGGTCTTAGAATGGCGTTTAAAGATGAACAAGAAACCGTCGATTTCTATTTAGATATTGCTGATAAAGCACAAAATCCTTATATTAAAGAACAGTTCCGCCGCGCAGCAGCTGATGAGCAAAATCATGCAGTTTGGTTTTTATCTTTTTTTAAATGATTTTCGTACTATATACTAACAAAATCATGGACTAGATCAAACCAAAACGAACGAACTACCATTAGTGATTAGTAAAAGGTGGTTCGTTCGTTTTGGTTCCTTGGTGAAAAAACAATTTCCACGTACCATTGCTATTTCTCCAAATGGAGCTACGAAGGGTGCTGACGGCTTTTGTCTCATTTAATATATGATACGTCGTTAATACGCAGTCTGGTGCGAGGAGATGAATGTCAAAATTGGAAATGACGAATCGATCAGGCGATAACGGATGATCACCTGCATAGTCACTTCTTCTCCAAATATGTCCTGAAGTGCCAAATTCGAAGTAGTCATCTGCGAGAATGGTAGAGAGTTTTTCAGCAGATACGCGAACGTTTGGCTTTAAGTGACTGCACTCGAGATGATAGATGATTTGTTTGAGTTCATCGTAATTCACTTAGGTTCACTCCTAATTTGTACTTGCCTTACGTTTACTGGCTATAGTTGGGCAACTTATACAGAACCTATTTTAAGTCATCACTTATGATTTTTGCCAATTAACAAGGTGAGACGCGGGGAACAGACTTATGTAAAGATATATTATCCTATCTATGAAGGCCAAACAATGATTAAAAGATTTTTCAGTCCCTCTGCATGAAAAGAGGTTTATCCTGTACAATATAAAACAGTCGCCTATTATTGAAACCATCGATAAAACTTCCATAAGAGGAGCATGAAGATCATGTATCCGAAAAGGGAATAAGAATGATGCCATGCTTCGCTATGAGTAAACCATCCTACATTCTCCGCAATTTGTTCGGAAACACCTACACTCAGTCCAATCAAAACGATAAACAGCATTCTTGAAAAGGTAGGCAATGCTTTTGCAATCTGTAAAAAGAGCGCAGTAAAGATTGGCAATATCAATAATGTAAAAGCCACATTGAGTGTAAATACATCTGGGAATGGCCTTACTGGAAAGGCATACATTTGCTTACCGACAAACAGTAAGTCTAAATACGTCCCGATGAAACTAGAGAGAATGATGGTGGCTACAAAAGCCCGATGATTACTCGTCTTCTGCTTCTTCTCGGAGCAGGATGCTTTTTTTGGCGAGAATGGCAAGTTCAATTTTTTCAAGCGTTTTGCAGTATTCATCATAAATCTTTCCATCTGTATTTTCTCCTTTATCGATTAAGTAGTCTATAATGTGCCAATCTTCGAACCAGTCTGTGCGCTCCATCTCTTCATGATTAACATCTTTCCATGCGTATAGTAATCGCGGACTGTATAAACGATCCGCATCTTTTCTTAATTGGCATTTTTTTATCCGCCGTTTATAAAATGTACGGGGGAATGATTCGTTTACATCATAAAACAAATGTGGCCAGTAGTCTTTTCGCGAACCGGTATGTGGATGATCCTGTGCCCAATCTACTACTCCTGTTAAGATGTTCTCATGGCGAAACAGCAGTGAGTATAATCGTTTGCCTAGCAAAATCCGCTCATGAAGGGAGGTAAAATGCTTCATCGTATCACCGACTAGTAATGTTTTTTGTTCGGTCTCATCCTTATAGAATGGAAAAAGAATTTGATTAAAGTGAAAAAAATCATAAAGTTTAAATCCGATACTATTTAGTATGGTCTTTTTAAAATGAGCATTTTGAATGATCCTTTTTTCTAGATAGCTTTGTTCATTAATAACAGTGGAAATGGCTAACGTATAGTGGTCGCCTGTTCTCCAAAAGTGGTTCCACATCGTTTCCATAAATGTTGATACATTGAAAAAAGGAAGAAGATGAAACAGTCGTTTAGATCTTTTGACACTTTGTTCATACAACAAAAATTGTGGGTATACATCCTGGAAGATTAACCAATTCCCTCGTTCCAAAAAAGAAAAGAAGGTGAGTTGCTCTTTCTCCGACAATAGTCTTGTATATAACTCACCTTTTAAATCCGTCATATTCCAACCGCCATTACGCGATACCATATGTCCAAGTAGTGCCCAGTGTATTTCTGGGTAGCGGATGTAAAACTGATAATAGGCCTGTGTTCGCGTTATATTATTTTTGTTTTGTTGCCTTGTTCGTTCTTTAATCTGATGAATTAGCATTGCCTCTTCTTCTGTTAACTCCCATGTTTTAACGGAAGTTTGTTTTTTTTTACCTTTTTTCTTTAATTCATTTTTTACATCTAAAAGAGAATACGGAATCGTCCTGGAAAAGCCATTGCATTTCCTTTTCCAATCGTTGTGGTGCATCTCTCTTCCTCCCGTTAATATGGATATTCTTTTTTTAGGGCGTAGACCGGCTATCACCATCTTATTAAGAACGTGAAGAATAAATGATGATCTATGGAAGGAACTTCTTTCTTATGTCCAAAATATGGTAGAAAAATAATCTCTATTTGTGTAAAATTACACTAAAAAGAGAGAGGCAACCTATGAAAAAATTCATTATACTAGTTTTAATTACATGTGTTTTATCTTCATATAGCCTGTACATCTACGGGAAATCTGTATATGATCGGTACTTTGTTACAGGAGATATAAATTATAGAGAGCAAAGTAACATAAATATCGTGTGGTATCTTCAAGAAAAAGGGTATACCAAGTCGTATGGTTATTTCTTTTATTATTGGAATGGTATTAATTTTAGAGGAAACGGGTTGAATAATTTATGGAAATGATATTTTTACGTTGTAATTTATCCCCAATACCGTGGATGTTGATAATATTGAATGTAGTGGTTTTGATAGTGATGTTGGTCATAGCCCTGATTATGATAGTTTAATTTAACTTCATCATTTGGATTTTGCTTACGATTACAATTTTTAGACGGACCTATAAATGTAGAAGGCTGTATAGGAGAAGTGGATTTTTTCCACTGATTCTCATCGAGACAATAGGTATGTGACATGATATTTGATGGCGTATATTTTAATAAATCTGAACCTAAAATCACTTCAGGAGTTGGTGTATTAAATATCGCCAGAAGGTGTGTGTTATCTACAGTTGCTACTTCATAATGCCACCATCCTTGTGGAACATTTGCAACTTGACCTGGTTTAATTGGATAATCTTGCATTTGTCTTGTAAATGGGTTGAATATAGAAACTACAGAAGATCCTGAAATACAATAAACAAGCTCAGCAGCATTGTGGTGATAGTGGGGCTCTATCACATTATTTGCACTCAAGAAAATATCGAGTAAGGATACATTTTCTAATGTGTTTAATTGATTAATCCCTAAGATATTAATAAAATTGTGGCTATCCTTTGTGAATAGATTACTATTATTTACATCGAAAGTGAATTGTGTAGTAGGGGAAGTGTAATCCAAAGACGAAGCCATTTGTATTCCTCCATTGCTTTTAGATTATGATTACAAACTAATCTATGCAAATGTATAATTGTAGTGCAGGTACCTATCTTATGAACAAAAAGAAGAAATCGAGTTATTTACTTTTTAAAATCTTAGCTTTTTTTAAGTGATACATTCAACTTCGTTCCTGTACTGGTGTTGAGTTGTATGCTTTACCATCACACTCTATTGCAATTCTATAGGATGGTAAAGCTATATCAATTCAATACGGTCCGCAACGTTCCTGTATTCTTACGTCGAAACCATGATAGCAAAGTGCTTTAAATAAACGTCTTTCTATAGGACTCTGGCATTTCGTACGTTGATATTCAATAAAATTGAATGGTTCAGATTTAGGACGCTTGGCGTGTAAATAATAAAGGAAGACAAGCGGAACGATTACCGTGAAACCCAAAAAAGCTCCTATCGAAATCCATATGATCATGATATCACCTTTACTTATATTTCAATAATGATGGGAAGGATCATTGGCTTTCTCTTCGTTTGGGTATACACATATTGTCCAATCGATTTTTTTATGTTTTGTTTCATACTATTTCTTTGCAGTCTATTCCCTTCTAGCAAGTCGTTAACGGTTGTTTTTACGATGTGATTGATGTCTCTTAAGAGCTTTTCGGAATCCGTTGCAAAAACGAATCCACGAGTAATAGTGTCGGGACCAGACAGTAACTTTCTTTCTGTTTTACTAAGGGTTATCACAATTACCAACATTCCATCTTCAGACAGCTGCTTTCGATCTCGTAATATAATATTCCCTACATCCCCGATACCCAATCCGTCAACATAAGTATCTCCTGACGGTATTTTCCGAGTTTGACAAGCTCTCCTGTTTTCAAATTCGACAACATCTCCATTATTTATGATAAACGTATTTTCTTTCATGACTCCAACAGATTCTGCTAATAAACGATGCAGATGTAGCATTCTAAATTCACCATGAACGGGAATAAAATAAGTTGGTTTCATCAATGTAAGCATGAGTTTTAAATCTTCCTGGTAGCCATGTCCGGAAACATGCATACCTGTTCGACTTGACGAACCATATATCACTCTCGCGCCCAAAAGAAATAAGTTGTCTACGATTCGTGAAACACTACGTTCATTCCCAGGTATTGGAGTGGCGGCAATAATAACGGTATCATCAGGTAGGATGTCTACATCTCTGTAGTTAGAACTTGAAAGACGCGAGAGGGCGGCCATCGGCTCTCCTTGGCTTCCTGTGCACAGAATCGCCACACTTTCAGGAGGTAATTGCTTGATTTCCTGTGGTTCAATGAGCAGCCCATCAGGAATCTGCACATATCCACGTTCCATCGCAACCGATACAATATTCACCATACTTCTACCAAGCAACGCTAGCTTTCGATTTGTTTTTAATGCTGCAGAAACGACTTGCTGAACACGATTCACATTCGAAGCAAAAGTAGAGATAATGACTTTTCGCTTAGCATTCATGAAAGCTTCTTCAATTTGGGTTCCTACAAGTCGTTCGGATGGGGTAGAGCCCGGACGTTCTGCATTCGTACTTTCAGATATAAGAACCAACACACCTTGTTCTCCAATTGCAGCCATTTTATGAATATCAGAATATTGGTTATTCACAGGAGTTAAATCAAATTTAAAGTCACCGGTATGTACGACATTTCCTTCTGGTGTATGTAAGACAATGCCTAGACAATCCGGAATACTATGGCTCGTTTTGAAAAAAGTAGTATGAATTTCTCCAAACGTAAGATTGGAATCTGAATCAATTGAAAATAATTCACAATCCCTTAAAAGTCCATGCTCTTGTAATTTTAATTCAATTAACCCAAGTGTAAAACGCGTTGCATAAATGGGTATATTCAATTTTCTTATAAAGTAGGGAACCCCTCCAATATGATCTTCGTGTCCATGTGTAACAAGTAATGCTCTGATTTTGTCCTGATTTTCCTCTAAGTAGGAAATATCAGGGATAATTAAATCGATTCCTAATAAACTTTCATCTGGAAACTTTGCACCGCAGTCGATAATTACAATATCATTTGCATATTGGATCACATACATGTTTTTACCTATTTCATTTATGCCACCAAGGGCGAATATGGACAATACATTGTTTGTTATAGTCAAATTGATTCCCTCCTGTTTCCATTCGTAATTGTAGTATTTCCCATTATGATTTGAATTAGAAGTCCTTGGTATAATAGATGGAATAATATAAAATTGTATATTCGTATTTAACAGAAACTGTGGTGAAAATCAAAATAAACCTAGTTATATCTCCTTTACAAAAGAATGTAATAAATATTTACATGCTAAATATCGAGTACTTACAGGCTCTGAGTTAATATACTATGAAGATAAAATGAATTATGAATCTATTGATAGGGATCATTTTTATGGCTGTATTGATAAGACTACACTATATGTAAAGTCGGCGATGAATAAGTTATAGTAATATTCAGCAATCGGTCCATTTAATGGAATAACTTACTTTAAAGAAAACTGGATATTATATTGAAATACAGACAAGATTGTGAAGTATTGAACTTAAACTAACGAATCAGAATACTTCCATAAAATTTGTTTCCTTTGTATGATGGAATTATTAAAAAGTCTACTTTTGAGGTGTTATAATGTCGGTAAAAGGTCTTAATCATTTTTTATTTTCTGTGTCTAATTTAGAGAAATCGATAGATTTTTATAAAAATGTGTTTGATGCAAAGTTGTTAGTCAAGGGCAGAAGCTCAGCCTATTTTGATTTGAATGGTATATGGCTCGCCCTTAATGAAGAAAAAGATATTCCTCGTAATGAAATCTGCCAATCATACACTCATATTGCATTTTCAATAGAAGAAGCTGAGTTTGATGATATGTACCGTAAACTTGAGGAATTGAATGTACACATCCTTTCAGGTCGTCCAAGAGACGAAAAGGATAAAAAATCCATTTACTTTACTGACCCTGATGGTCATAAATTTGAATTTCATACAGGTACTTTACAAGACAGGCTGGATTATTACAAAAAGGAAAAAACACATATGGAGTTTTACAATTAATAGTTTCCCTGTTCAGATAAAAAGGGTTTATCGGAAAGATTGTGAGGGAATACACTTAAAGTAACGGGGGCTTAACTTAATAACAATATTCAGCAATAGGGCGCTTTTGCGAAAAACGATAGAGTGAGGTAATCCTTATGACTATTAAAATGATAAATCTGTATGTGGATGATTTAAGGGACTGTCCAAATGGATATACAATTGCAAGGAGCATTGAAGAAGCAATACATTTTATTGAAAACTATAAGATCCATATACTCTCCCTTGACCATGACTTAGGAGAAGACATGGATGGAAACTTGTTGCCGACAGGATATGATCTGGTAAAATACATCTGTCAAAAAGGGTTGCGTGCAGATAAAATCTACCTTCATACAGATAATGTTGTTGGGAGAGAAAATATGTTTCATACCCTTAAAGCAGCTCAAAGAAGAGGTTTTATAGACAGTGATATTGAGATATTTCATTATTCAATTACCCAAAATAAATACTCTGGATAACCAAAGATAATGGATGTTAGTAGAAATGGCCTTTTTTAATTACGGGTGCCTATTTAAATAAGGTTTAAGTAATAATCTTCAACACTTTGGTGCAATTCTGCAGTAAGAAGAATTGTGCACTGTCTTTATGCTAAGGACCATTTTCTTGAATAAGTAAAGGTAAAAGTAAATGTTAATTTATGAATTTAGCATTATTTAAGCAAAGGACAGTTTAGTTCTATAAGGACTTGTGAATGCTCTAAAAGGAATCAGAGATGGAAGGGACATTCTTCTACTACTGATTCCTTTTAAAACATTTTTAAAACAACACTGATACAATGAAGGGAAATCCGATAAAAGGGAGTGAAAAATGAGTGAATCAGGAAAGAAATGCTTCAGTTAAATTTTTACTTTTAGTCGTGGCTTCCATCATTGCATTCACACTTGTAGGTTTGCAGATTGTTGGGCATAATCCGATTGTTCAAAACCAAAGATATTGGATCATCAGCCGGTCGTCCTCTATTGTTTCCTACATAGTCTTGACTTTCGTGATCATACTGGGGAACCTGCTCAGTAACCCAAGGAATAAGGATAGATGGAAACTGTCGAAATATCTATTGCCATGGCACCAGGCATTGATAGCGGCAACTTATACGTTAGTTGCCATGCACCTCATCTTTACGGTGATCGACCCCAAATCCGGGGTAACCTTCAAACAAATGTGGTTCCCAATCCATGCCGCGGTACATCCCTATCCATATTTGGCAGGGGCGTTTGGACTTTATTTCCTTATCCTGATCGGGTTCACCGCATCCATCAGGAAGCACTTTAAACAATGGATTGATATTCACAGGATTTCTATCGTCATTTGGTTTTTGGTCACCTTTCATGGATTCTTTGGTGGATCCGACACACGGGCGTTCATGCTAATGTATGGGTTGTCGACGTTACTTACTTTTGGTACGTTCTTTTACCGTCACTGGGCAATAAAGAAAGAGCCAAAAAAGAGAATGACGGTTCCGTTAAAACACAAAAATACCGCTGTGTAAATAGCGGTATTTTTGTTGTTTTCAAGATGCCTTTGTCACCGATTGTACGGGAGGCGGTGGCGGCGTTGGCGTTGGCTTTGGAGTTACAGCGGGAGCGGGAGATGAAGACTTACCTACTGTTGGTCCCTGAGTTGTTACAGAACTTGTACTACTACTTGTGCCACTGTTTGTATTCGCTGAAGTCGTCGAAGACGAACGAACTGACATCGCAGCAATTTGGTTTTGTATTTGAGCGATTTCTGAATTAAGCGCATTTATTTGTTGGTTTTTCACATTCGTATCATTTACCGTTTGCGTGTAAGTGAGCTGTAATTGATATAATTTTTGATTATAGTCATTTAATTTTGTGTTTAAATTGTTTCGCTCTTGAATTTTTTGCAAATATGCATTTTTTTGAATATTGGCAGCACTTACTTGGTCTTGGACATTATAAAGGACGCCTGCGTATAAACCACCAGCACATAGAATTCCAATGGTAGATTTCTTCCATACTTTATTTATTAGTTCCACCTTCTTTTTGTAATAATGCATTTTTTTGAGTAACTAGGTTGGAGTATTGATTATCGATTGCATTCTTTGCTTTTGTTGCTTCATCCAAATTGCTTTGTAGTTTTTGAATTTGTCCTGCTACAGAATCAGCTTGATTTTGTATTTGAACATTAGAAATAGTTGGATAAGTGGTTGGATGATTGTTTTTCAAATAGGAATGTACTGTTACGTAAGTGCTGACAAAGAAAACAAACGTAAAGAATAGTAAAATGGTACGTTTTTTAGTCATTAACGGCATGAAAAACATTCTCCTTTCCATGAAAATCGGAAAAAGTCCAAATAATATTTGAAACGATTTCGTTCGAACAGACAATCTCTTTGTTGGCATTGATCGAAATGTGAGGCAAGTATGGCAAGTGTATGTTTTTCTGCTCATCTTGTATGAACAAGGATTTTGTATAAACTTCCGCGTTCACGCAGCTTTTCGCAAATGACGTCACACTCACCATGTTCCCTTGATACGGCAGTTTCGTCCACGGATTGATCAAATGATGGAAGGTTCGGTTTTCACTTTCCCATCTTCTTTTCCATGTGGAACTTGTGCAAATGGCGGTTTTTTCACCGGATATGCTCAAAACCATCGCCAAATCATTCGAAGCATGAATGGGATCTTCCACTCCAACATTCCAAGCGCTGCCATCTGCTTGCGTTCCGCAAACGATCATATCACCGCCGGCGTTTATGATATACCCTGTCAATTCATCTTTGCATTCCAGTTCGATCAAGGTGGATAAGTAATCCGCCGTATAGCCTTTCCCGATGCCGCCAAGGTCGACCGGAGCGGAGAATTTCACTTTTCCATCAGCCTTCCAGTCGAATAGCGCATCCTCGCTCGAAGACGAGGGTGCGACTTCTGCACCCGAGTAACCCAATCGATCCAAATATGCGAGAACCCTTGGATCGAAAGCACCATTCGTCTCCGCCCATTTCTTTTCCGTTTTCCTTAAAACGTCATACATCGTTTCGGAAACGTGATTCCAATGGTTCGGATTGCGGTTCAAGGATGTCAGCTCGCTTGTTTCCCGGAAACGGGACATGATTTGTTCGAGACGTTCCGTCTCCGAAATGACCTTAGTGAAAAAATCGGTTGAAATTTCATGTTTGGAATCCAACCTGAGTTCAAATGTTGTATTCATGGCGAGATATGTAAGTGTCTTCGTTGTCATCGTTTCCCCTTTTCCTCTTTTCTCCGGTCTTTTTTGTATAGTAATGATAGGATGCTGATTTCCTCGTCTATTCTAACAATGATATTTTAATAAAGCCTTAATAGAATGTTACATATTCTTTACATGACCTTTCTCTTCAAAAAAGATAACAAGAAAAGACTACCCTCATAGTAAAAGCAAGTTTGTGAATATTTTTACTTAAAGTAACGGGGGCTTTAATTGAAGAATGATCACAGAGATGATCAAACTTACTATAAAGGATGGATTCAATTGAATATAGAAGAGCGTGTTTTGATCAATCTTTTTTTTAAAAACACGCTCTTTCTTTTGTTCGGTTATCAAGGGTAGTAGTATAAATTTAATCAAACATTATTCTAGATGCATGGGTAAAAAGTAGAAATTTATAAATTTCGTCCCCAAGTATTATTTAAGTCGAAAGCCGCAAACAAAAATATAATAAAAAACCCTTGGAATACAAGGGTTTTAAAGATGGAGCATAGGGGGCTCGAACCCCTGACCTCGACGCTGCCAGCGTAGCGCTCTCCCAGCTGAGCTAATGCCCCGAAATAATAAAAATTTCTATTACGTAGTATACAATCGAACGATATGAAAAAAAAGTCATGATTAAAGAAGAATCATGACTTTTTTGTAAGAAGTGAAACTACTTTCTAGAAATGGCCAGTTAATTTGAAAAAACTCCAAAGACAAATATAAAATCATATAAGAAACATAAAACAACTACGTGCCAAACCTCATATTTGCTCAGGCTTTCTTTAGCTTTATATAAACAATCTTCTAGTTAAGCTCCTCTTTGTATTGGCGACGTTACCAAGATGTACTTTTTAAATCAAAGGTTACTTTCATTTTATTTTGCAATGAAATTAGTTTGAACGTGTACTTGTTTTCTCCACGGTTTGCCAAGCCATCGTTTAAGAGCGAAGCAACCTCGGAACCATTCATCTACACCTTGCGCAATCCAAACACCTAGTAAACCGAGTCCGAATTGAACTCCTAGCACGTAGCTGAGAGAAACAGCGATACCCCACATTGCACAAATCCCAATTACAACTGGAAAACGAACATCACCTGATGATTTTAATGAACTCATTAAAACGATATTCATAGCTCTTCCTGGTTCTGTAAAGGCGACAGCCCATAATACAGGAAGGCCGACTGCAAGGATAGCTAAATCGCTAGTAAATAATTTTAATATCGGTGTACCGATAAGAGCGGTAGCGAATGAAGTGAGAAAAGAAGCAACCATAGCTATTTTTAAGGTTCGTACTCCTCGTTTTAATGCTTTTTCATATTGTCTTCCCCCAACATAACGTGCAACAAGCAGTTGCGTTCCTTCTGCAATTGCTAACGTGAATAAGTAGCAAAACATGGATATGTTCGTTATATAAATTCTTGCAGCAAGGGAAGCATCTCCAAAAGTAGCAACTAAAGCAGTAATAACCAACTGGGAAAATTGATAGGATATATTTTCTCCAGCTGATGGAATGCCAATGGAAAGCATTGCGTGGACATCTTTTCGATTTAATTTGAAAATAGTATCGAACTGGATTCGTAATGCAAGCTTGTTATAGATTAAATAGAAAAGAGCACAAATTGCAAATGTACGGGCACCTATTATGGTCCACGAAACGCCTATTACACCTGTAATAGGAAAATTAAAAAGTCCTAAAATAGCAAAACTGTACCCAATAATACTAATAACATTCATTAAAACCGTTACAATCATGGATTCTCTCGTATATCCATAACTTCGAAGGATCGCGCTTAACGCTAATGAAAGTGATTCAAGGAACAGAGAAGCTCCAGAAATACGAATAAATGTAAGTCCGTACTGTAGGACATCACCATGTATATCAAATAAAAGTAGTAGCTGTCCGCCAAAGGTTACAACAATAAAAGAAACGATAATACCAAACCAAAAGTTCAAGCCAATGGCTGAATAAGCCAATTGGCGAGCCTCGTTTAAATGTTTTGCACCGAGTCTTTGACCAATTAAAATCATTGCTGCCATCGAAGTAACATTGAAAACTAAAATAAAAATACTTACTAATTGATTAGCAACGCCAACACCAGAAGCTGCGCTGTCAGAATAATGGCTTAGCATAAGTGTAGCTATTATTCCCATACCCATATGAAGAGCTAATTCTATAAAAATAGGCCAAGATATATGGAAAAGTGTCTGTTCTTGATAGGGATTTGTTTGAACAACCAAAAGTAATTCTCCTTATTTTTAATGAAATATTATTTATGCACAAAATTCATTGTAATCTTGTTTATAGGAAAGAGAAATAGAAATATTAAATTTTTTTCAGCATTAATAGGAGGACTCTCTTTTCTTTGAAAAGGTAGGGGTCTTACGTAGGGTGCATCATAATAATAAGTCTATTGTATAAAATCGTAGATAAAAAATATAGAAGTGCTAGTAGTTGTAACGATTGATTGTATACCAAACTAGGAGTTCACAATAATTACAAGGTGGATCATTGGAATTTTCATGTAAGATAATCTACCAAACCTCTTGTCATGAAATTCCAGTATGCTATAGTAATCTCAAATATTAAATGGTTCCTACTTCATTGGAACAAGTGAAGCAGCTTTGTTTTTGGAATGTATAGAAGGGATGACTAGCGATATGATAGATATGTTAAATTTATATCAAACTACTAGTCTATCTGAAAATCAATGTAAGATTATCTCAAATTTTGCTCGAAATCTTCAAGTGATTGCGGATCTTTCACAGGCGGATATGTTTATAGATTGTTTTTTGCCAGATCGAGAGACTGCGATTGTAGTAGCTGAGGCACATCCAAGTACGACACAGTCATTGTATCGAAACTGTGTGGTAGGTCAAATTGCCTATGAGGAAAATGAACCTGGGGTTTTGTTTAGTTTACAAACAGGCAAGTCTGTTATTGGTTCGAGGGGGATTTCCCAGGAACAAGTGGTCATGCAGCAGGATATTGTACCAATTACGGATGAAAACGGTGTGACAATAGCAGTGTTAATAAAAGAACAGGATATTTCACAGCTCATTCAAAATGAGAAAAACGTGAAGACACTCATGCAATCTTCCACTGCTGGAGAGAAGCAGACCGTTCTTCATTCGATGATGATGCAGGAAATTCATCACCGGGTAAAAAATAATTTACAAGTAATTGCGAGCTTGCTTCGGCTTCAAATGAGGCGATCTTCGTCGAAAGAGGTTGCAGAAGTTTTTCAAGATAGTGTATCACGGATTTCGAGTATGGCAATGGTTCACGACTATTTGGCGAAAACGGGAATGGATGAAGTGAATGTTACGTTTGTAATGGAGCAAATGGCAACGTTACTTCTTTCCTCGTTTAATATCCCAGAAAAGCATATTGAGATCCATGTACAAGGAGAATCGTTAGTATTACGTTCAGATAAGGCTACATCAGTAGCTCTTGTTGTGAACGAGCTCGTTCAAAATTGTATGAAGCACGCCTTCCTTTCTCAAGATGTGGGCAGAATTGAAATTTGTATCAATGATCGAAAACAGATTGCGACGATTATTGTGCAGGATAATGGCTGTGGAATGGAGGGTACTTCTTCCTCGCAAGGCTCGTCTTTAGGCTTACAGCTTGTGAAAATGCTAGTGGAGGAAGAACTGCAGGGTGATCTTTCATTCTTCCATTCTGCGAAAGGAACGAAGGTTTCCATATCGTTTCCGATTCCAGAAAAGGTGATGATATGATGCAAACGAAGGTCATGATTGTCGATGATGAGCCGATTACACGTATGGATTTGAAGGAGATGCTGGAAGAGCACGGATTCGATGTCGTAGGAGAAGGTAGAAACGGGGAAGAAGCAATTGAAAAGGCTCGCTTGCTACAGCCTGACTTAATTATTATGGATGTGAAGATGTCCCAAATGAATGGGATTAAAGCTTCCACAATTATTAAACGCTTTTCGGATTGTGCGATTTTGCTCCTTACGGCCTATAGTCATAAGGAGCTTGTCGAAGATGCGAAGAAGGCAGGAATTAATAGCTATTTGGTTAAGCCAGTTCAAGAAAGAGAATTGCTTCCAGCTGTTGAAATTGCGCTTAGTCAGCGCGTGCAGTTCCTTGCTCTGCAAGAAAAAATTACGAGTTTGGAACAGAAAATGGCGGAACGAAAAATGATTGAAAGAGCAAAAGGAATCGTGATGCAGCGATTTAACTATACCGAGGATCAGGCCTACCGATATATGCAGAAAAAGAGCATGAACAGTCATATGACGCTTGGCCGCGTGGCAGAAACGATTATGAAACTGACAAGTGTATAGCAAAAAAGCAATGGCGCTTTGTAGCAATTCTGCTCTTCAAGCAGAATCAGCTTCGAGCGCTTTTTTGCATTTGGAAAGGAGGGAAAGTGATGAACAAGATTACGAGCATTGGTCTTGATATTGGAACGAGTACGACGAAACTTGTTGTAAGTCAGCTAAGCATTGGGCAAGCAACAGATGGATATAGGCTTCCAAGCTATCAAATTGTCGATCGCCAGATTTTATATAGGAGTCCGATTTATCCAACGCCTCTGCAGAATGAATATGAAATTGATATGGAGGAACTTTCCACGTTATTAACCTATGAATATGAGCAGTCGCACATTAGCCTGCAGGATGTGAAAGCTGGTGCAGTGATTATAACAGGGGAAACGGCTCGTAAGGAAAATGCCGAGACGATTGTTCATTATTTAGCAGACCGAGCAGGTGACTTTGTCGTTGCAACGGCGGGGGCTCATCTTGAAGGCATATTAGCTGGGAAAGGCTCCGGAGCGATGAAACGTTCCGAAAACACGGACGGTATTGTTGCAAATAATGACATCGGTGGGGGTACTGCAAATGTCGCCTTCTTTCAGCGAGGAAGGCCAGTGCGAACGGTAACCTTTCATGTAGGCGGTAGACTGATTCGTCTAACGGAGCAGGGAGAGGTCACATACATTGCGCAGCCGATTCAAAGTTGGCTAGAGAAAAATCAATTTGAACTTCACGTAGGCAAAATTGTTTCGTATGAAGAGTTGTACCACTTTTGTTATCAGCTGAATGAGAGCATGCTAACTTACCTACTCGGCTCGCCTAAGCATAATGCGCATCTATTACTTGCATTGCCAGATGAAGGCTCCTTTGGTCAGATTTCAGAGTGGATGTTTTCAGGCGGGGTTGGCCATATGCTCGGCAAGGAACAACCAGTCCAAATGAGTGAGGTGACGAAGTACGGAGATATTGGTCCCTTGCTAGCGTATACTCTGAAGCTTGTAGCTAAAACATACGAAATTTTGATTCGAGAAGCAGAGGAAACGACGAGGGCGACCGTGATTGGAGCGGGCATGCAAAACACAGAAATTAGCGGGGCAACGGTCTATGTGGACGAACGAATCCTGCCAATTAAAAATATTCCACTTCTACATGTTTCGCTAGAAGAAAATGAGCTTGATTCGTTTCAATGTCGTCTAAGTAAGGCGATGCTGCAGGGGAGGCAAATATATGATAGCAAACAAGACCCACCATTTGCTCTTGCATTAGCAAACATTCCATATTGCACGTACGACATGGTGCAACGATTAGCCGATGATTTGCATAATCAATATACCTTTTATTTTCCGCAGTCTACCTGTCTCGTTGTGATTTGTGAGAGAGATATGGCAAAAGCGCTTGGGCAGGCGTTAGCAAAGCGGTGTCAGCTTCACCTGATTTGTATCGATCAAGTTGATTTTTCCTATGGTGATTATATAGATTTAGGGTTGTCTGTAGCAGGTGAAGCGATTTCTATTTCCATCAAAACATTGGCATTTACATAAAATGCAAGGCGAGGTGACGAAGATGCATAAAAAAACAACGGTACTCGGATATACATACGAGTTTACAAGCTTAAAAGAGATTTTGGCGAAAGCAAATGAAGAGCGTTCTGGCGATCAGCTGGCAGGCATCAGTGCAGCAAATATGAAGGAACGAATGGCCGCCAAGATAGTGCTAGCCGATTTAACGCTTGCGGATATTCGAAACTATCCGTTGTTGTCTCCTGAAGAGGATGAAGTTTCGCGAGTGATTGAAGAAGGTGTGGACGAAAAGATTTACGCTGTCATTCAAACGTGGACAGTCGCTGATTTGCGGGAATATATCCTAGGTAGCGAACAAAGTGGAACCGATTTGCTACAGCTAAGCAAAGGACTAACAAGCGAAATGATTGCAGCGGTCGCCAAAATCATGTCCAATCTGGATCTCATCCAGGCTTCTTCTAAAATTGAGGTGATTACCCATTGTCAAACGGCGATTGGACAACAAGGAGTACTTGCCTCCAGAGCGCAGCCCAATCATCCCTCTGATAGTTTGAAAGGAATTCGGGCATCTCTATATGAGGCACTGAGCTATGGAGTAGGCGACGCGGTCATTGGGATCAATCCGGTAATGGATACGACTGATCATATATATACGTTACTTAGCGAGACAAAGCAGATCATTGATGAATTTCGTATTCCAACTCAAAACTGTATTTTGTCACATGTAACAAGTCAGATGCGTGCAATTGAAAAAGGAGCTCCGGCAGATTTAATCTTTCAAAGCTTAGCTGGAACGGGTGCAGGAAATGAATCCTTTGGCATTTCCGTTCCACTTCTAGAAGAAGCAACAATACTTATTCAAGAAAAAGGAACAGCAGCGGGTCCGAATCGATGGTATTTTGAAACCGGTCAAGGATCAGAATTATCGTCGTCTGCGCATTTTGGAATCGATCAAGTGACACTTGAAGCAAGATGCTACGGCCTAGCACGAAAGTTTCAGCCCTTTTTAATTAATACAGTAGTTGGGTTTATTGGTCCTGAATACTTATACGACTCCAAGCAAGTCATTCGTGCTGGTTTAGAGGACCATTTTATGGGAAAAATGCACGGCTTGCCAATGGGAGTGGATGTTTGCTACACCAATCATATGAAGGCCGACCAAAATGATATGGATACGCTCGGTATGCTGTTAACAAATGCAGGGGTGAATTTCCTGATTGGTGTGCCAATGGCAGATGACTGTATGCTAAATTACCAATCGCTGAGCTACCATGATATTGCAACATTCCGCAGCATCTTAAAGCGAAAACCTTCTCATCCATTTGAACAGTGGCTTGAAAAACAAGGAATTATGGAGGATGGAAAATTAACAGCAAGGGCTGGCGATCCAACCATATTTCTATCTAAGCTAGGAAAATGAAATAGAAATCAAGGAAAGGGGAGGAAAAAATGACTGCAGAGTTGTTGGCAAGGTTAAAACAACATACGCCGGCTCGTATTGGTGTCGGGCGTACTGGTACAAGGCCACTTACTAAGGATTTTTTGTCGGTTCGTATTGATCACGCAGCTGCTGTTGATGCTGTGTACGGGGAAGTACCAGAGGAACTGTTAAAGCGCCTTACTCTATTTTCGGTTGAAACGTGTTTTAAAACTAAGGAAAGCTATTTAAAGCGTCCCGATCAAGGTCGCATTTTATCCAAGGAAGGGAAGGAGACGATTTTGCAGCACTGTCTGAAAAAGCCGCAAGTACAAGTTGTGATATCGGATGGACTCAGTGCAAATGCCATTCAAGAAAATATATTGGATGTCTATCCAGCGATGATGGATTCACTTGCTTCCTATGGATTAACGGTAGGTACTCCGTTTTTTGTTAAAGGCGGCCGGGTTGCATGTATGGATCAAATTGGAGAACTGCTCGAGCCTGAGGCCTTTGTTCTCTTAATTGGGGAACGGCCGGGACTTGTATGCGCCCATTCTCTTAGTGCGTATATGTGCTACCGGCCACGAGCCGATACGAAGGAGTCAGATCGCATGGTTATCTCAAACATTCATCAAAACGGTACGCCTCCGGTTGAAGCAGGGGCACATATTGGAACGATGATGCAAAGGATGATCGAGCAAAAGGTAAGCGGTGTGACTCTTCAGTTTTAAATGAGTGTTCCATTCCTCGCTTCTAAAGGAGGATTTATTCCGCCAGGTATGGCGCATACAGACAATAATAGGAGGTAATCGAATGATTCTAGGAATTCTATTGATAGTGACAGCTTTGGTAGTTATGTTTTCTTTTCTTGTAAAGGCGAATAAGGGAATCAAGCTTGCACGTCAAAAAGGAATTGGAGGCGATGATTTAAGCTCCTTTGGGTATAAGCAGGAGCTGCTTCGTGATATGGGAGGATTTACGAATTTCGCCATATCTTTTTCGGTTATTTCCATTTTAACGGGCGGCGTTACCTTGTATGGATTTGGCTTTAACCAAGGCGGAGCTGCCATGATGGGGATGGGCTGGCCGCTTGTGACAATCTTTGTTCTGTTTTTGGCGGCTGCACTTGCCGAATTAACGTCCGCTATTCCAACGTCAGGTGCGATTTATCACTGGGCTTCGATACTTGGCGGCAAGGGCTGGGGCTGGTTTGCAGCATGGTTTAACATGATTGGGCAAATTACGATGGTTGCAGGAATTGATTTTGGGTGTGCAGGATTTGCTTCTTCTTTGTTATTTGATCAACCAACCAAAACACAAACTCTTGTTATCTACGCTATTATACTAGCGAGTCATGCTATTTTAAATCATGTCGGCATTCGCATAGTTTCAAAATTATATGGCGTTTCTGCTATCTATCATTTGCTAGGTGTTGGGTTAATTATTGGTGCACTTATCTATTTTGGTCCTACGCAAGATGTAAGCTATTTGTTCCAAACAGGCTCTTCTACCGCTACTTCCAGTACAACTCCGTATTGGTTTGCTTTTCTAGTCGGGCTCTTGCAGGCACAATGGACAATTACCGGTTATGATGCTTCGGCACATACGAGTGAAGAAACGATTGATCCAAAGGTACGAGCACCTTGGGGCGTATACCTATCCGTTTTGATTTCAGCAATTGTTGGATTTGTCATGCTTGCTTTAGTAACGTTATCAATTAAAGATCCGGCTGCTGTTGCAGCTGGTGGAAGTAATGCATTCATAGTTGCCATCGAACAGGCAATGGGAGGAACATTTGGGAAGATTGTATTATGGATGGTTACATTTGCGATGTGGTTTTGTGGATTATCCGGTGTAACGTCAGCTTCCCGGATCATTTATGCCTTTGCTCGTGACAAAGGACTACCGTTATCGAATTTATGGGCAAAAGTATCCGAAACCTTTCATACCCCTTTCTATGCGATTTGGATTGTCGTTACAATGGCGTTCCTTTGCGGAATATTTGACAATGTGTATGCAGTTGTTACTTCGCTCAGTGTAATTGGGCTTCAAACGTCTTATCTCATCCCTATATTTCTTAAGCTTCGGGCGCAGTACCGCGGCGTGTGGACGAAAGAGGATGATGGTCCTTGGACACTTGGAAACTGGAGTGTATTTGTGAATGTTATCGCAGCAGCGTGGGTTGTATTTTTAGATATTCTCTTCATGATTGCACCAAATGATGTAAAGCTAACAGATTCCTTTACGTTGCCTAATGCTACCGGCTATGCCTTTGCTGCTGCAACGATTGTGCTCACTCTTCTCTATGTGTTTAGAGGCAAAAACTTATTTAACGGACCACATTTAGGCTCGTACCAAGAGGTAAATGAACGTCTAACGAACAAAGAAAGTAGAATGGAAACAAACGCATTTTCTGAGCCATCTTAATTCGTATATAGCCTAGCAGTGACACAAAAGAACTTTCTTTTGTATCACTGTATTCATAAAGGGGGTAGCGTGATGACAGAAGTAAATATGCAGAAGGAACATTCAATTATAGAGCAGCCTCTACTTACAAGGTTTCCTTTCCCGTTTAAGGGAGATTCGTATCGGTACTCCAATAATTCTGAGTCACTTGAGCCGCAGGTTATCCTAGATATCACTCCCGAATATTTTGAAGAAGTAAAATTGAAGAGACAAATTTTGAACAAACCGGATCTAAAAGCCTATCAATCTCTTGCTCATTCGTTGCCTGCGCAGTGGGAAATTCTAGAAATGATTATGGAAGAAATGGTAAGTCTGTACCCTCAATATTTTCAGCTTCGTAAAAATGGGTCAAGCTGGACCTTTCGGAATGTACTACTAGATGAAGTACAGCAATTTACATTTGGGGATGCTGAAAGTTTGCCATACGAGCCGCTAGATTTTATAGGCCGGCACATTCAAGAAGATTTGTTTTATCTCGCAGAGCGGGACGGTGATATTTATTTGGATGCCGGACAATTGTGCTTTCCGGGTAACTGGTCAATGGCTTTTGATCTCGGTATGACATATACTGAATTTCATTCTCCTGTACCGCATTTCTCAGATAGCGGACTCGCTCAAAAGGTTCGGGATTTTCTTATGCGGATGGAAGCAGGTAAACCTTGGACGCGGTTCAACTGGACGTTTACGGTGGGGCATATTCTAGAAACAGCGCCTGAAACATTTGACGAATGGGGACCGAAAAAAGGAGCAGTCACGGCAGAAAACGTAGGTGAGATGGTCTACTTGCGCGTAGAGGATCAACGATTGTTTCGTCTTCCCGGCAGTAATGGTATTTTCTTTAGCATCCATACCCATATGATTTCACTACGTGAATTACGTGAAAATACACGGTGGATGAATCAGCTCTATCATGTATTACAGGACATACCAGATTATATGGCTGCTTACAAAGGCTTTCTTTCCTACAAGAATTATGTCGTGCAATACTTGGAAGCGATACGAAAGGGGGAATAACATTTGACTATCATGACAGGGAATGTGCTACATGCAAAGTGGCTATTTGATCATGTGTACCGATTGGATGTTCGGACCCGTGAAGGAGCACTCGTACAAATGGTAGGTACTGCTAGCCAGATGAAATGTAACAAGGCTACATATTTACTTCCAATTTATATCGTGGCTGAAAAGGAAGGAAAGTTTCATGTTTATATGGATGCTGCATCTTATTCGGAACAGAAACTTCTACACTTTACAGAGCAAATTATAAGTGAGCAAATTCAGCTTGATGTAAATGCTTATTCCGTTTTTGATATCCCGGCAAACGCTGCGAAGGTTGTACTTCTAATGGAAGAAGCCTCGCCTCTTGAATATGTAGTTTGCATCGAATCCCTTCGGTTCACCCATATTGAAACGGAGGTGTATGTTACAGCAAAACAACAGAAATACGTCAAAGATATCGTTGCTCCTCCCATTACCTTTCTCTCTGCACCTACTTATGAGGCGGTCTATGAAATCTTTGAGCACCAGACGATGGGGACAAAGCTTTGTTTATCCGGCACATGGCCTTTCGTAGATTTGGCGGTAAAGGCAGCTCATAATGCGGGATTTACAGATGAAGAAATTCAGTACAGAGGATTTGGACCAAAGGAAGAAAAGGTATTTTGTATCAAATGCTATCATCTGAACAAAAAGCAGGATGAGCAAGTATGTGACAATTGCCAGACGAGACTAAGTGTTTCGCAGTTGTTTTCCAAACGGCATGGTGCGTATCTTGGTTACATTAACATCCGGGAAGGGAGCTTGCAGAATGGTAGAAGTGATTATTCAAGAAATTAAAGAAGAAACTCCCAATATAAAACGATTTACGCTACAAGCTGCAGACGGTTCTAGATTACCTCGTTTTAGCGGTGGTTCTCATATTACAACCTACGTTCAAACGGACCAGAGGACAATCGAAAGATCCTACTCTTTACTTAATGATTCTAATACGACGAAATTCTATCAAATCGCCATTCGTCGCAGCGATTCGTCAAGGGGCGGATCTGTATATTGGCACGATTCTATGAATGTCGGTGACATGCTTAAGATTAGCTATCCGAAAAATCATTTTCCTATTAGTTTTAAAGGGAAACATCATATTTTGATTGCAGCAGGCATTGGTATCACACCTTTTCTCGCCATGGCAGCTGAATTAAAACGAAACAGCAAATCGTTTGAACTGCATTATGCGGCTCCTTCCAAGGCAGGATGTGCGTTTTATGATAGGCTCACTACTCTCTATCCAAATGAAACACATTTCTATTTTTCAAAGGAAAATCATAAAATGACTGCAGATGTGATGAAGCACAAACCTATCGGATCCCATGTTTACTTTTGCGGTCCCGAAAATATGGTAGGGCAATATAGGAAAGCAGCGAAAGCATATGGATATCCCGAAACAAGTATTCACTTTGAACTATTTGCACCGCCAGACCTCGGACCGAAGCAAGCATTTCAAGTAAGACTTGCTTCAAGTGAGCAAATCATCCAAGTTCCAGCGGAAGAAAGTCTACTGGATACCCTCTTAAAGCAAGGGGTTAACGCCCCCTATTCTTGTAAAATGGGCGGATGCGGAAGCTGTCAGGTTAATGTGTTAGAAGGAGAAGTCGATCATAGGGATTGTTTCCTCTCAGAAGATGAGAAGAAAAATAAAAAGGTGATGTTGACCTGTGTGTCTAGAGCGAAAGAGGGATACGTTGTTTTGGATCTTTAGGCGGCAGATGGAATTGAAATGTGTTGAACACTCGTGATGTTCCCTTTTTTTGATGGGGAAGCGGGTGTTTTTTTTTCAACAATGGAGGGAATTTAAAAATCGAATACAATGCTGATTGTCATTTTCATAAAAAAGAACGCATCATAGCGTCCCACTGAAAACATCGCAGTTGCTCGCTTATCTTTTCATCTTCTCCTCTAACACCGCAATTCGTTCCTCAAGCTTTTTGATTCGGCTCGCTTTTTTAAATAAATATACGAGAGCACCAATGATTGCAGTTGGTATGCTGATTAGAAAGATAAAAATGATAAGTTGGTAAATCATTGTCCCGTAAGGAACTCCCATATTTTATCACATCCTTTCCTCAATATTGTATCAGAAATGGCGAATAGGATAAAAATTATTTTTTAGGAAATGATTTACAATATAAGATTACAAGTGTAATATAACAATGGAACGAATTGCTCGGAATTTTAAGCATTATGATTGAGTAGAAAAAGTCAGTCTGTGGGCTGGCTTTTTCTTATGGGGTGAAGTGATTCTAGGGTGAGATTGGGTTGATTGCAGCTGAGTAAAATAGTGTATGAATGATAAGAGTAATAGGAACTCATAAATTGAAACAATTATTTCTTGTTCCCGTCTTTATGGAGACAAACCGCCATCGAGTTTATAGAGATTGTGATGGCACTTTTGCTTCTATTAGTCTATGTACTAACTCTTGTCCATAAATAATCAATCACCAACTCAATTATATGAAAAGTCTTGATTACATAACAAATTTTGATACAAACTATCATAAGTATCCGTCATTTCAAATATAATAGGAAAATGTAGTACAGTTCCAATGCTTTGCATCCTTTTTCCTTCTACCTTTCCATCCCTTTTTCTGCAATTCTTTAGCAATTAACATATTAAAAAAACCATGCCCAACTAAAATTACAGATTTATACTTATTGGCATAATCAATTAACTGATGGGATGCCTTCCTCGCTCTGCATTTCGTTTGATTCAAAGACTCGCATTCCTTCGAATAGCCACTAAACCATAGTAATCTTAAAATAACCGCCCAGATATTTGGTTTTAATTTTACATCAAATAATTTTGTTGGATTAGAAGGTAACTCGGTTTCTCGAAATAATGGGTCAGAAATTATTTTGGTTACTGGATTTAATAACCTTGCTGATTCAATAGACCTTTTTAAATCACTGGTAATAACAATATTAGCAGTTGCTATTTTTTTGAGCGTTGCCGAAGGGAATGATGACTCTTTAAACACTCCATTATGGTCATATTTTTCAACCCACTTCTTAAACTCCATACAAGTCATTTTTTCATTTTCAGTTAGCTGTGATTTCCCATGCCTGATCAATGAAATCTCCATAGTAATCTCCTTGAATTAACTTTGAATTCTATAACAATAACTTGTTAATTTCTATAATTAGATTAGAAATTCCTTTTCCAGTAACCTTTCCGTTTGATACACTCGAAATGTTTCGATTTTGTGTTGGTTGGGACTGGGCGGGTGTTTTTAATTTTTAACTAGCGCATTTTATAGACTAAATTTCCTTATCTTACAAAATTGTATAGAATTTCCTACATAAATTTACTATACTAGTAATATCTTAATATATAGATAGGGGATATGGTTAAATGAAACAATTATTTCTTACATTTGTTGTAGCTAGTCTATTTATATTTACAACGAATGTAGTAGAGGCGCATCCAGGAAATACTGATGCAAATGGGGGGCATTATTGCTGGACGAATTGTGCAAAATGGGGATTAAAATATGGTGAATACCATTATCCAAATGGCGAGAAAAAGTCTAGTGAAGGCAGTTCCACTAGCAATGATCATTCATCTGGAGGAAATGCTGATACATCAACTTCCAAAAATACATCAGTTCCTTCACCTCAAGAAATTGCTCAACAAGAAAGACAAAAAGGTGACGAAGATGGTCATTCAACAGGTTATGCAGAAGGCTATGCGGCTGCAGTGAAGAATGTGAATCCAAATGGTTCGGATGCATATAATGCAGGATATAAGAATGGCTACGAAAAGGGATATTCAGAAGGTAACAATAAATTGAATGGTGAAAAAGATACTGCACAAAAAGCAGGATATGAACTTGGTTCTAAGCAGGATAATCTTGACATTCCGGATACATATAAAATTAATAATGCTGTTCAGCAAGCTTTTAAAGACGGTTTTGACCAAGGTATAAAGGCAAGAGATGAAAAGAAAAAAGAAGAGTTTTATTCCCTTGGTTATAAAGATGGAAAAGATGATAGTGATGGGAACACACCTAAAGATGGTAAAATAATTTACATAGATGCTTACAAGGATGGCTTTAAAAAAGGACAGGATGATTTAAAGGAGCAATATTATAAACAAGGCTATGATGCGGCTTTTATGATTCTTACCTACGAACAGCCGAAATTACCTAAGGATAAATACATAGATTGGTACAAGGAAGGTTTTGAATCGAACAATGAGGTAAAAAAGATCCAGAATGATGCGTATCAACATGGTTTGCAAGGGAAAACTCTTGAAATTCCATCAGAATATGGGGAAGCTAAGGTTATATACGAGCATTATTATAATTTAGGAAAGCAAGAATACGACAAAAAAGTAGAACAAGAACGTAATACGGGTACAAGTGTTTTGGGACTAGGTCTAATAGGATGGTTAGGTCGACGCTTCTACATCGTACGAAAAATGATTAACTAAAGGGTGATTAAGATGGGATTATATCGAACAATTTGCTATAAAGTTGAAGATGAATTTGTGAAAATACTTACTCGCAAACAGGATCCAACTATTATAAGAGAACGGGTACTGGCATATCGGAGCGAACAAGAAAGTAGTAGAAAAAATAAGGAACAAAAACAGTAATAAAATTTATTTTCTTGTAAGACGAAGTAACAATTAATGACCTGCCTCTATTTGATGCAGGTCATTAATTGTTACTTCGTATATTTGTAATTTTAAATGTGAAAGGTGTTTATACCTATGCTCTTAGTATACAAAATTTTCTAAGCCCAAAAAAATTTCATAAAATTAAACTTCTTCTCTTTATATAGTAATAGAGGGAATTAGATTTTGATCACAAATTATTCTATGCAAATGTGTAAATGTAGTGCAGGTACCTAACTTATGGGAAGTTGCAAATAAAATTCCTATTTTAAAATTTCAAATGGAACAGCAGTTGAAAGATATGAATTCTTCAGCGAAGGGTAGACTATCCTTTGTACAAAAAAACGAAATAATGGTTTAATCAATCAGGAATTGACGAAAGGTGAAGAGTTTATGTATCAAGAAAACGAACAAAGTCAGCTCGATTTACGGCTGTTGCATTTAGATGAAAACGACGAAAGCAGTATTTGATCATGTGCGTAATGATATTAATCGCTATGGAATTAGCCAGGAACATTTCATGATTCTCAAGCTTCTTTATACAAAGGGCGCATCCTGTTCAGAAAATTAGCGACTTCTTATCAATACCGAGCGGCAGTATCACATATGTAGTCGATAAATTGGAAAAAAGCGAATTTGTAAGTAGACAACAAGTCTTGGAGGACCGAAGAATATCCAATGTAGTCCTTACTGAAAAAGGAGAAGAGTTATTCGACGAAATTTTTCCAAAATATGTGGAAACTATCACGAAAAATTTGTCTTTTATTAGTAAGGAAGAGAAGGAAGAACTGATTTATTTGCTGAAGAAAGTGGGCCTTGGTGCGAGGGGATTAGAATAAAAATTACAGTAATTCAGGAGGACTACAGAATTGTTAAGGAAGACATATTTGTATAAAAGTTAAATTCCATACAAATAAAACTATATATTGTAGTCACTCCCGATATTTTTTAAAGGGTGAACGAGTTTGTATTCAAAGAATTAGATTCTAAGTTCACTGTTTTCCCTATGCAAGAAATCCGTCATATTGTAGGTAGAAAGTGGCTGACTGAAAATATATCCTTGTATTTTGTAACAGTGTTGCTGCTTAAGAAAATTCAATTGTTCCTTTGTTTCGACCCCTTCTGAAATCACATCTATATCTAGGTTTTTTGCTAAGGCAATAATAGATTTCACAATTGCTTGATTTTTCTTGTTCAGATTTTTGATAAAGGATTGATCAATTTTTAATTTGGAAATAGGCAATTTACTTAGATAATGTAGTGAACTGTATCCTGTTCCAAAATCATCAATACTCACTTTCACACCTAATATATTTAAATTTTCTAATTGTTCTTCTGCTAGTTTGATGTCCATAGTCATACTTTCAGTTATTTCTAATTCTAAATATTCTGGTGCTAATCCTGTCTCTTGAAGGACATTGCTAACTAACTCTACAAAGTTAGTTTGATTAAACTGTTTTAATGATACATTTACACTTATTGGTAAGAAATTAAATCCAGTTTGCTGCCATTTCTTATTTTGTATACATGCTGTTCGCAATACCCATTCACCAATTGGAATGATTAATCCGGTTTCTTCAGCTAAAGGTATAAATTCAAAGGGACTAATGGTTCCGATATCAGGATGTTCCCAACGAATGAGCGATTCAATCCCGATGATTTGATTGGTGTAACTATCCATTTGAGGTTGGTATACAAGTTTAAATTGATTGTTCTCAAGTGCTTTCCGTAATTTACTTTCTAATGTTACCTTTTCACTTATTTGCTTATGCAAACGGGGTGTGAAAAATTTAAAATTATTTTCTCCTTTTTGCTTGGCGTCGTACATGGCTGCATCTGCATTTCTAAGCAGGGTTTCAACATCTTTTCCATCTTTAGGGAATATGCTGATTCCAATACTCGGACTTATATATATATCGTGATGACCGATAATGAAAACTTCAGAAAACCGCTGTTTAATAAGATTTATGAAACTAGTAATCCTTTCTTCATTGCTGTTCTTGATGAGAAGAGTAAACTCATCTCCGCCTTGACGAGACACAACATTATCGTTACCTATACAGTTTACTAATCGCTTTGCAACTTCCACTAGAATTTGATCTCCCGTACTGTGGCCAAGTGAGTCATTGATGTTTTTAAATCGATCGATATCTAAGAATACAACCGCGAATGTTTCTTTATTAACTTGAGCGTTATGGATTGCTTCATTTGTGCGTTTATGAAACAGTAACCGATTCGGCAAATTAGTGAGTGCATCATGATATGCCATATGGTTAATGGTTTGTTCAGCCTTTTTTCGTTTCGTTATATCAGTTGCTGTACCAACAACTTCTATGACCTTGCCTTTATGAATGATCGGTGAAAGATCGACCAAGAGATCTGTTCCCTGTAACTGCATCTCGAAATTTACCGCCATTCCCTCGTAGGCTTTCGTGAAAAAGGTTTGTATATTTGGTGTAATGCTAGCATCAAAAAAGTCCTTTATCTCTTTATTGTATATTTTATCTGTTACAAAACCGATTTTCTCAGCACCTTTTCCTTCTGACAGAGTAAACACAAACTTTCCTTCATCATTTCTGCGATATTTAAATATACAGTTCTCCATATTTTTAATGGTTGTTTGAAAATCATTTTTTAATGCCTCTTTTAAGGAAACTTCTGCTTTTTTTTGATCTGTAATATCTGAACGAATCGCCATATATTGATAAGGGACTCCTTCTTCATCTAAAAAGGGTACGATTGAAGTATTCATCCAATAGGTGGAACCATCCTTCGTACGATTTTTGACTTCCCCTTTCCATACTTTTCCTGCTTTAATGGTAGTCCATAATTCTTGGAAAAAATCCTTTGAATGGAAGCCTGATTTAATCAGACGGTGTGTTTTCCCAATTAATTCTTCTTTCGTAAACTGAGAAATCTCACAAAATTTATTATTTACATATGTAATAACGCCGTATTTATCGGTAGTAGCCACGATTGTTGAAATATTTAACGCATAATTAATATCATCAAGCTGTTTGACTATTTTGAAGTGCTCTTCTTCTAGCGATTTATAAGCAGTTTTGTTCGTATGGAAGGCGATACATGCAACGTCCTTGGAATGGTCATCGCAGACAGGTACTAGCAGCATATCTACCCAATAATCGATTCCATCCTTTGCTGTAAGAAGTATTTCTCCTTTCCATTCGTTTCCTTCTTCTATGGCATGGTATAGTCTATCAAGCTTGTCGTTTGTAGCATAATCGGGAGCAATTATAGATTTGTATAATTTTCCTATTATTTCTTCCCGGCTATATTTAGAAATATCACTAAATGCATCGCTTATATCGATAATAGCCCCCATATTATTCAAAATGGCAATAGGATTCTGTCTCTCTATTACTTTTCCTACATTCGGCGTGTATGTATAATCTTGCAATATTCTCAAACTCCTTGTTTTATAAAAGTGAAAAATCAAATAGTGATAAAAGTGTTAATTGGAAGAGGAATTGAAAAAAACAGAAATTCGTCCGGTTGAGGGAAAGGGTTACTATTAGTAGATAATCTGGGTTGAATGTCAAAATAGTAGATATAGAATGTAGGGAAAACACTTTCAACTATACGATTTAAATTTAGCAATTAAATTGGAATGAATACGGATATAAAACGCATAATTTTATAACAATTTTGTGATTAGTAATCCTAATCTTATTCTAAAGATAACATAGTATCTTAATAAATATATAATAGAATTTATAAATTTTATCTTGAATGAGCTGTGCTGAATGTTTTGACATAGGAAAGTATATCAAATATTTCATAATTGTACTATGAAATAACTTGATGGAACAGCTAGGAATCTGGGAATGTAATCGATGATTATGTAAGAAGGAATAATGGGAGGAGAAATAGTAACGCTTTGTATATGTGGGGACTGCTTATCGGAAGAATATTCATTATTAAGGCTAGTCGGTATATTGAAAAGAGAAAAGGAATGTTGCTTATACTTGGAAGTGCGATGCTTGCGAGTAGTACGTTTCTTTTTGGTATTGGGATTGGACCGACTCTTTGTCTTATTTTTTCCGCTTTCTATGGTTTTTTTGAGCAATTTGTAAATATTCCCTATCAGGCGTTACTTCAAACTTATGTAGAACGTGAGAAGATTGCAAAAATATTCGGTGTAACTGATATGATTAATGCGGTAATGTTTGGTTTATCGACCATTATTATGGGGGTAGTATCCGATATCTATGGTGTCCAGGTGAGACAATTTCCCTAGCCTTGTCTAGTGTTGGTTATATGTTTTCTTCACGAAAATTAAATAGTAGAAAGCTAGAAATGTAAGAATAGGAGAAGAGCATGCTGCACGAAGCATGCTTTTTGAATTTTCAAATTTTCAAATTTCTTATTGACACAAAGGAAACCATTGTTATAATAAATATCATAATGTGTTAGAAAATCTAACAGGGAATGGTGCGAAATATGAAAAAGATTGAAGCGATTATTCGACCTGAAAAAGTTACAGAGACAATTAAGGAATTGCGAAATATAGGGATTACAAGTTTTACTGTTTCTCAAGTTGTGGGAAGAGGGAAGCAGAAGGATCAAAAAGGTGTGTATAGGGGGAAAAATTATAAAGTGACGCTTCATCCTAAGGTAAAGCTGGAAATTGTTCTTTCTGATTATATGGTGAAGAAAACCGTTGAGACGGTCATGGAATATGCGCATACGGGTGAAGATGGGGACGGTAAAATTTTTGTATACCCGGTGTATGAGGCTTACAACATTCGTACGAAAGAAATGGACGATAGCATTGATGAATTAATCGAGCAGGGAGAGTGATAACCATGGAGCTTATGTACATCAATACGATTTGGGTTGTCATCTCGGCAGCTATGATTTTATTTATGGAAGGTGGATTCAGCTTACTAGAATCGGGATTTGTCCGGACAAAAAATGCAGTGAATGTGACCATGAAGATTTTTGTGGATCTAACAGTTGGAGCATTGGCATATTGGCTGATTGGATTTGGTGTGATGTATGGTAAGGATGCGTTTGGTGTAATTGGAACGAATTTATTTGGAAGTCCTGATCATATTGCTCTTTCCATTCCGCTTCCTAGTGCTGCGTATGTGCTGTTTCAAATTGGATTTGCGGTTGCGTGTATTTCCATTGTTTCCGGTGCAGTGGCTGAACGAATGAATTTTAAAGCGTATTTGGTAACCGCTGCACTCATTACGATTGTTGTATATCCACTTTCGGGTCATTGGATTTGGAATAGTCATGGCTGGCTTGCAAAAATGGGTATGAAGGATTTTGCTGGATCGGCTGCGATTCATGCTGTTGGCGGGTTTGCGGCGCTTGCAATGGCAAAATTTATCGGACCACGTAAAGGCCGATTTAATACGGATGGAAGTGCAAATGTATTTGCGCCAAGTAATATTCCATTAGCGTCAGCGGGTGCATTTATTCTTTGGTTTGGCTGGTTTGCATTTAACGCTGGAAGTACGCTTGATGCATCAAGTGCAGCCCTTGCGCCGATTGCTTTAAATACGATGCTAGCAGGTGCGACTGGTGGTACGGTTGCATTATTTTTAACAACGATGAAGTTTGGTAAGGCAGATCCGAGTATGACCATAAACGGAGTGCTATCTGGTTTAGTGGCAATTACAGCAGGGTGTGCTTTTGTTTCAGAAACAAGCGCTATTCTTATTGGTGCGATTAGCGGTGTGATAGTGATTTATGCAACACTGTTTATTGATAATTTGAAAATTGATGATCCAGTTGGTGCGGTAGCGGTTCATGGATTTAATGGGGTATTTGGGACGATTGCGGTTGGGTTGTTTGATAGTAGTAAAGGATTATTCACGACCGGCCATGCAGCATTGCTAGGTGTTCAACTGCTTGGAGCTGTTGTAGTTATAGTTTGGGGTTTACTTGGCGGGACATTTATGGCAAAGATAGCCGATATAACAGTAGGACTTCGTGCAACCGAACGGGAAGAAGAAGAGGGTCTCGATATGTCTTATCACGGCATTCCTGCCTACAACGAACTTGAACGTTTTACAGATTTACCAACGAATTTATATGATTTTGAAGAAACAACCGGTATTACGGTAGAGCGTACCAATAAGAAAAAAGTGAGCGTATAAATAGAAGCAGAAAAGGGAAGCTATCTGTCATAGAAACAGATAGCTTCCCTTTTTTATAGATCATCTTGAACTGTGCGACCAGCAAAAAAAGTAAGCGACTCTATTAATTTATTTTCCTTTGCGGTGATTCTAGTAGGCATGATTTTAAATACCATGGTTTTACTATCCAAGGATGAGGTGTATTTTTCCACATGGCTTTGTGCAAGCGGTGATTGGTAATATCCTGGAACGTATTTATGTAATAGCTGTTGCAGGGCCGCAGTGGCTTCTTCTATACTTTGTACAATTTCGACCGTTCCAAATAGGAGAACGCTCATATAGGCAGTATCGGTATGGGCAGGAACGGGGTCAACTAAAGTTCCATAGTCCGCACTTACAGTAAAGCAAGCATTTGTATTTTTTTTGATTATCTCAACTTTTCTCCCTTCAGCTGCTCCGTGATAGTATATTGCATCATTCCACCATATAAAATTTAATGGTATCACATAAGGGATTTCCTTATCTGTAAGACCTAAATGACCGGTTTTTGCCTTGGATAAAAATGTATCAATTCTCGTTTGATTCGTCACTGTACGACTGATTTGCCGGATAGAATGTTCCATAGCACTTACTTCCTTTCTTAATTTATCTTAATTATAAAAAGAATTTTCTGAAATATATAACTATTTCCATTTTACTAAAAGTAGAGAAAAATTGTTAGAATGAAGTATCGGTGGTCAGCAGTTGATTATGTTCTTAGGGGGTCATATAAAGTTGTATCGTAAATATAGTAAAACATATTGGAAGCCTTTTTCTATAGCGATTGTTTTTTTAACGTTCGAAGCATTGTGTGATCTCTTGCAGCCTACTATATTGTCCAATATTATCGACAATGGTGTTGCAAATAAAGATATGAATTATGTGATGAGATATGGCGGACTTATGCTATTCATTACTTTGCTTGGAGCTGTCTTTGCTTCCACACGCAATATTATATCTAGTTATGTTTCGCAGCATTTTGGAATGGATTTACGAGCCGATTTGTTTCGGAAAATCCAAATGCTAAGCTTTGAGAATATCGATGAATTTGATAGAGCGTCATTGATTACAAGAGTAATCAATGATGTAACGCAGGTTCAAGTATTTGTAAACGGGTTAATGCGAATTTTTGTGAAGGCTCCTTTAATTGGGATTGGAAGCTTGATTTTGGCGATTCGTCTAAATCCCCAATTGGCTGTTGTGCTTGCGGTAATTGTTCCCATTGTTGGACTCTTTATTTGGTTGAATATGAAAATTGGATTTCCGTTTTTTTTAAGGGTACAACAGGAACTTGATCGTGTAAATCGTGTCGTAAGAGAGTACTTGTCTGGCATTCGGGTTGTGAAGGCATTTAACCGCTTTGATCATGAGGGTGATAAATTTAAAACAGTGAATGAAGAATATCAAAACAGATCGATTGCTGCACTTCGCGTCATGGCAGGCTTTAACCCGGCCATTGCACTTACCGTAAACATTGGAATTGTTGCGGTGCTTTGGCTAGGAGGACTGGGAGTCAATCATGGGCAAATGCAGATTGGTCACGTGATTGCATTCATTAACTATATCACGCAAATTTTATTTTCGTTGATGATTATTTCGATGGTGTTAACGATGTTTGTTCGGGCAAGAGCCTCCTTCGGTCGTATTAATGAAGTATTTTTACAGGAAAATCATATGACGTGGAGTGATAATAGCAGCCAAACACAGATAACAGGAAGCATTGATTTTGATGATGTCTGTTTCTCCTACAAGGGGGCAGCAGGTGATCCGGTTGTGAATCATGTAACCTTTCATTGTGTGCCTGGGGAAACGGTTGGGATTATCGGATCAACGGGCTCGGGGAAAAGTAGCTTAATTAGTTTGATCCCGCGTTTCTATGATGTTACGTCTGGTTCTATAAAAATCAATGGGGAAGATGTAAGACTGATTGATCCGAAAATACTGCGTGAAAAAATCGCGATTGTCCCCCAAAAAAATATTTTATTCACAGGTACCATTATCGATAACATACGTTGGGGAAAAGAAGACGCATCGAGAGAGGAAATCATAATGGCGGCAAGGATGGCAGGTGCACATGACTTTATAATTGCCTGTCCGGAAGGTTATGAAACGAAAATTGGACAAGGTGGTGTGAATCTATCTGGAGGTCAGAAACAGCGTCTTGCTATTGCAAGGGCGCTCGTCAGAAAACCGGAAATTCTCATTTTAGATGATTGTACGAGTGCAGTCGATGTGGAAACGGAAGGAAGAATAAAGCAGGCACTCTCTAGTTATGCTACTGTGACCCGTCTTATTATTGCACAGCGTATGAGTTCTGTTATGGATGCGGATATGATTCTTGTATTCGATCATGGTGAAATTGTAGGGATGGGGAAACATGAAGATCTGCTAAAGAGCTGCAAACTGTATCAGGAAATTGCACAATCACAAGTAGGCAAGGTGGTGTAAACATGACACAATCAAAAGAAACAGAACGTCCTATGCTAAATGGAGTCATGAGACCTGGAGGCCATCAAAGAAGAGGTCCTGTTGTAAAACCAAAGAATGCTAAAGGAACATTGAAACGATTGTGGCTTTTCTTTGGAAAGGAAAGAAGGCTGTTGTTGCTTATTTTTCTATTTATCATATTGGATTCGGTGCTAACGCTTGCAGTTCCTTACTTAATAGGTGTATCAATTGATTCCATGTCCTCTTCTAGCAAGGTGAATTTTGGGATGCTTGAAGTTGCCATTGCTTCTTTAGCAGCGGCATATTTTATGGATGCATTTCTTACGTTTTTACAAGGTTGGCTAATGGCAGGTGTTTCTGGGCGAATCGTAATGAGTCTGAGACGTACCTTATTTGACAAATTGCAAAAGCTACCTATTTCCTTTTTTGATACGCGGCAAAGTGGAGAGATTATGAGCCGACTAACGAATGATATCGATAATGTGAGTACGACAATTTCTCAGTCTACTACGCAACTTATGTCGGGACTTATTGTGCTTGTTGGTTCTTTTGTGATGATGGTTGTGCTCAGCCCTCTCTTGACGCTAGCAAGTCTCATTACCGTTCCAATGGTATTTTTCCTTACCCGGACGATTGCACGGAAAACAAGTGTCCTCTTTAAATCGCAGCAAGTGCAGCTTGGAAATTTAAATAGTCAAGTTGAAGAAACCATTTCAGGTTGGAATGTTGTAAAGGCATTTAACCATGAGGAAAAAGCAATTAAGGAGTTTGATGAAGTTAATCAAAAGCTATGCGACGTAGGATTAAAGGCGCAAATTTGGTCTGGCTTCTTAATGCCAATCATGAATGTAATCAATAATGTTGGATTTGCAATGGTTGCTATTGTTGGCGGGATATTAGCGGTGAAAAGCTTGATTACGGTTGGGATTATAGCAAGTTTTCTAAGCTATTCTAGACAATTTGTTAGACCGTTAAATGATTTAGCAAATATCTTTAATACTCTGCAATCGGGCATTGCAGGCGCAGAGCGGGTGTTCGAAGTTCTGGATGAACAAGAGGAGCAGCCCGATAGCCCGTATGCAGTTGCCCTAACCAATCCGAAGGGGCATGTTGTATTTGAAGATGTTAGCTTTGGATATCGAATGGATGTACCGATTCTGAATCATATTAGCTTTTCATCTAAGGAAGGTAGCAATGTGGCACTTGTAGGACCAACGGGAGCTGGAAAGACAACGATTGTTAATCTACTTACCCGCTTCTATGATGTATCTGCTGGAAAAATTACCATTGACGGGCGGGATATTCGGGAATATACGCGAGATAGTGTAAGAAGTAGTTTTGGCATGGTGTTGCAGGATACCTATTTATTTTCAGGTACCATTAAGGAAAATATTAGATATGGCAACATTGACGCTACCGATTACGAGGTAGAGGCAGCGGCACGCATGGCCAATGCAGACGTATTTATAAGACGTCTTCCTGAACAATATGAGACGCAATTAGCAGAAAATGGTGGAAATTTAAGTCAAGGACAAAGACAGTTATTGGCGATTGCGAGGGCAATTTTAGCGAATCCTTCTATATTAATATTAGATGAGGCAACAAGCAGCATTGATACGCGAACAGAGCTTCATATCCAGGATGCCCTTTTGAATATTATGAAAGGACGGACGAGCTTTATCATTGCGCATCGGCTTAATACAATCCGAGATGCAGATACCATTATGGTAATTGACCATGGTGAAATTACGGAACAAGGTAGTCATTCTTCTTTACTTGCAAAGAAGGGGGCTTATTATAATATGATACACCAACAAAAGCAAAGCAGTGCGCTGGAATGAAGTGTGTGAACAAAGGTATGGAATGAATCCATACCTTTGTTGTTGAAGGGATAAACGAGTATTATATAGTGATAATAGAAAAAATATAGTTTTTTCTAAAAAGTAATTGACATACTTAAAGTAAGTAAATATAATAATAAGTGTAGTAAGAATTTAATTTAAAAAACCAAAACTAAAAACAAATTCGGGGGTATATTAAAATGACAATTTCAAAATGGGCTTTAGATCCTGCACACACAGACGTGGATTTTTCTATTAGACATATGATGATTTCTAAGGTTAAGGGTGCTTTTCAATCTTTCAGTGCTGAAATTGAAGCAGATCCAGCTGATTTAACAACAGCTACTATTTCATTTGATATTGATTTAGAAAGTATTTCTACACGTAATGCTGATCGTGATGCACATTTACGTTCTGCTGATTTCTTCAATGTAGAAGAAACTCCTAAGCTAACATTTGTAGCTACTAGTATTGTAAAAACTGGTGAAGATGAATACAAAATGACTGGTGATATTGCACTTCATGGCGTAACTCGTTCTGAAACATTTGATGTAACATATGAAGGATCAGGAAAAGATCCATGGGGCAATGAAAAAGCTGGCTTCACTGTAAAAGGAAGCATCAAACGTAGCAATTACAACTTAACTTATAATGCAGCATTAGAAACTGGTGGCGTATTAATCGGTGACGATGTGAAAATTTCTGTGGAACTTCAAGCTGCTAAACAAGCTTAATCAACACATACTTATAAAAAGAGGTCTGCTGCAAGGGGGTTATTGCAGCAGACCTCTTTTTTGCATTTGTGCTGTCTGTTTTCTGAAACAGGCAGTTTTTTTCTGCATGTTTATATGAGCAAATTTCCAGTATAATGAGATATGAAGACTGCTTTTGCAATCGATCCTAAAACAAAACGAGGTTATCCTATGAATAAACGTTTTACCGATTATCAGTTAAGTGAGGAGATCATTCAGGCGCTTGCTTATTTACACTATGAGGTTCCTACAGAGGTGCAAAGGAAGGTAATACCTGCTGCTTTGGAAAGGAAAGATTTGATTGTTAAGGCGCAAACAGGAAGCGGGAAGACGGCGTCCTTTGCTATTCCGCTTTGTGAAATGGTAGAGTGGGAAGAAAATAAGCCGCAAGCACTAATCCTTACGCCGACACGGGAGCTTGCTGCCCAGGTGAAAGAGGATTTTTCCAATATAGGAAGATTGAAACGAGTAAAAGCGACGGCTATTTACGGTAAGCAACCGTTTGCTACGCAAAAATTAGAATTAAAGCAAAAAACACATGTCGTTGTGGGAACACCAGGGCGGGTATTGGATCATATTGAAAAAGGAACTCTTAGTTTAGATAAACTGAAATATTTTGTAATTGATGAAGTAGATGAAATGCTAAGCATGGGGTTTATTGAGCAGGTAGAGGCTATCTTGCAAGCCTTACCCACAAATCGAATGACGATGGTTTTCTCGGCAACCTTGCCAAAGAATGTTGAAACACTATGCTTTAAATATTTGAACGATCCAGTTGAAATCATCATTCCTTCTACGGAACATACGACAGCACGAATTGAACATTCCCTTGTAGAAGTTAGAGAAGAGGAGAAGTACAGTCTTCTTCGTGATATAACAACCGTTGAAAATCCGGATAGCTGTATGATTTTTTGCAGAACGCAAGAGCAAGTCGACTCAGTATGGGATAGACTTGATCATGATCGCTATTCCTGTGATGAAATTCACGGTGGCATGATGCAGGAGGATCGGTTCTCGGTTATGAATGATTTTAAGAGAGGAAAGTTTCGCTACTTAGTCGCTACTGATGTGGCCGCTAGAGGGATTGACATTGAAAATATTACACTTGTGATTAACTATGACCTGCCTCTTGAAAAGGAAAGCTATGTGCACCGAACAGGTAGAACAGGGCGTGCAGGGAAATCAGGAAAAGCTATTACTTTTCTTACGCCATACGAAGAAAAATATATAGATGAGCTACAGACGTATCTTGGATTTGAAATACCAAGAAGAGAGGCTCCTTCTAAAGAGGAAGTAGCAAGGTGCAAAGCTGCATTTGACGAAAAAATGGACACGCGTCCGGTTATTAAGCAGGATAGAAACGCAAAGCTCAATCAAGAAATTATGAAGCTCTACTTTAATGGTGGAAAGAATAAAAAAATGAGAGCTGTAGATTTTGTGGGGACGATTGCCAAAATTCCAGGCGTGACAGCAGACGATATTGGGATTATTACGATACAGGATCATGTTTCCTATGTGGATATTTTAAATGGAAAAGGTTTGATTGTGCTTAAGGCTATGGAACAAACGACAATAAAGGGCAAGCGGCTAAAGGTAAAAGAAGCATATCAATAAAAAGGGTATGACATCGCATAAGATGTCATACCCTTTTTTAATAGAATGAAGCTTTTTTCACATTTACGATTCTATGATTGGTGCTGGTGTTTCATTCGTCGTTTCTTCTGACAGTGTTTTAGGTTTTCGAAGAAGCAACGATGCAATAGCTCCTATTGCTGCAATGCTAGCTGCAAGAAAGAATGTATCATCATAGGCTGACGAAGCAGCTACAAGAGGATTTTTTGTTTCTGTCATATGCTGCGACATTTTTGATGTAAGAAAGCCAGTCATTCCTGCAACGGCAAAGGAAACCATAACCTGTTGGGCTGCGGTAGTAAGTGGTGTAACTCGGCTTACCAAATTCTTAGGAGCTGCCTGTAAAACATGCGTATTAATGGACATCATTGAAAATCCCATACCTGCTCCGATCATCACAAGTGCAGCGATAATGTAACTGTTACTCGTATCAATTGTAATCTTAGAGAGTATAAATAATGCACCCGTAATAATGGTGAATCCTGCAATGGCCATGGGACGAGCGCCTACTTTATCAAATAACCGTCCACCGATTGGCATGAATACCGCGGAGGTTAATGCTTGTGGTAGCAATAATAATCCCGTTTCAAACGAACCGTAGCCCTTCACCGTCTGTAAATATAAAGGAATAAGTAGAATTGAACCGAATAATGCAATTTGAGCAATCCAAGCTACGATAATACCTCTTGTAAAATCGGATGATCGGAATACTTTGAGCTCAAGAAGTGGTTGTTTTTGACGGAATTCTACAAAAATGAAAAGTAGTAAAGCAGCGCCTCCGATTCCTAATCCTGTCAAGGTATATTGAGAGCTCCAGCTTTTTCCGCCTTCACTGATTCCGTAGGCAAGCATGGAAAATGCGATTGGTGCCAATACGATACCTAATATGTCTAGCGTTGGCACCGTTTTGCTTTCAAAGGTAGGCAAAAAGCGAATTCCGATTAAAATGGCAATGATCCCAATCGGCAAATTGATAAGGAAAATCCAGTGCCAAGATGCATACTCAACGAGCCATCCTGATAGAACAGGGCCTAGAGCAGGAGCAAGCAGCATCGGAATACCGAGCATCCCCATGACAGAACCTATCCTTCCTTCGGGAGCGATTCGGAAGATAATGGCCATGCCGATTGGAGCTACCATTCCTCCGCCTATCCCTTGAATAATACGGTACATAATTAATTGCTCAGGTGTCTGAGCAAGGGAACAAAGAGCGGAACCAATTGTGAACAGACCGATTGTAATGAGAAAAATCCGTTTTGCGCCAAAACGGTCTGTCATCCATCCTGCTAATGGAATAACAGCAGAGAGGGCAAGGGTATAGCCAGTAATAGCCCATTGTAACGTTGAAACTGTACTGCCAAAGTTCTTTACTAATCCTGGTAGCGCTACATTTACCACAGTGCTATCGAGAATGACCATAATCATACCAACAATAACGGCTAACAATGGACCAATTAGCGATTTTATTGATACGGATGTTTTTGCATTCGTACTCATACTCTTCATCCTCTCTCCATTCGTATTCTAATAAAAAAGTAGTTCGGTAACCACTGTAAATATAGTGTATTAGAAAACTATCTTTATTTGTATTAAGAATACAATAAGATTATCATAGTAGAATTACTTTGCGACCGTCAACTTTGATTGTGTGATTCAGGAATTTGCTTTTTATAGTTACTATATAGATAATAGTAGTAGGATAGCTAATTATTAAGGGGGGTTACACATATGGAAGTTGAAGTTTGGTCAGATATAGCATGTCCATTTTGCTATATTGGTAAGAAAAGATTTGATATTGCGCTTAAGCAATTTGATCATAAAGCAGACGTCGAACTTGTATTTAAGAGCTTTCAATTGAATCCTGCTGCTACGAGAGGATCTAAGCAAAATATTCATGAAGCAATCGCATCGAAGTACGGCGTTTCCGTTGAACAAGCGAAGGTAAACAATGAACAAATTTCCATGCAAGCAAAGGAAATTGGTCTTGATTTTAATATGGATGGCATTGTGTTAACGAATACAGAAGCTGCACATCGTGTAAGCCACTATGCAAAGGAACAAGGAAAGATGACCGAAATGATGCAACGGCTTATGAAAGCATACTTTACCGATTCCTTGGATGTCGGTGAACAGGACAATTTGTTAAAGCTTGCTGTTGAAGTTGGACTAGATCAAGAAGATGTAAAGCGCATTTTGGAAGAGGGAACGTACCGAAATGAAGTAAAAGAAGAGCAACGTGAAGCCGAAGAATTAGGAGTACAAGGAGTGCCATTCTTTGTATTCAATCGAAAATATGCTGTTTCTGGTGCACAACCGGTAGAAGTGTTCTTGGAAGTAATGGGAAATGTATGGAAAGAAGAACAGAACAACAAGCCATTACAAGTACTTGGTTCTAACAATGATGGAGTAGGGTGTACGGATGGTTCTTGTAATATTTAATCATATTAAAAAACGAACTTTCAATTTTAGATTGGAAGTTCGTTTCACTTTGTATGAATAACAAAAGCTGCCCCATCTTATCCGTGTGAAATCACACGAGTGAGAAGCTTTAACCAACCGAAAAAGGAAACCCACAACGGAATACTACACATGACGCCCCAAAACAGTCCTACCAGAAAGTTACCTTCAGTTTCCATGGCAATCCCACCTTTTGGAGATAATTGAAAACGCTTTCATTTAGACTATATTCTCTATGGTAATATGGTTTTCCTTTTTTGTCTATGAATTTATTTTGTAGGAAACTAGCTAGGGCGGGAAGAAAAGCCGACATTTTAAAACACAAAAAAAGCAAGATGACGGAAAGAACCATCATCTTGCCCTCTATTATAAGTTTGCGTCATCCTGTGTATAGTTTTATTTCGATTTAAGCATTTCATGAACTTGTTCCACATCTTTATCACCGCGGCCAGATAAATTGACAATGAGAATATCATCTTTTGATAGTTCTGCTGCAAGTTTGAGTGCATAGGCAACTGCATGAGAACTTTCTAATGCAGGAATAATTCCCTCTACTTTGGACAATGTTTGAAAGGCTTCCAACGCTTCTTGTCCCGTTACAGTTACATATTCGGCTCTACCAATTGTTTTTAAAAAACTATGCTCTGGACCAACACCTGGATAGTCAAGGCCTGCTGCAATTGAATATGTTGGCTTTGGATTACCTTCTTCGTCTAGTAGGGTTAGGCATCTAAATCCATGAAGCACGGCAGAAACTCCTTCGGATACAGCGGCTGCTTCTGCTGGCTCGACACCGATTAATCGTACAGTTGGTTCCTCGATATAGTGGGCGAAAGCTCCGATTGCATTGCTTCCCCCACCTACACAAGCAATAACAGCCGTAGGTAATTTACCTTCTTTTTCTAAAATTTGACGTTTGGATTCTTCGCTAATTACGGATTGAAAGTGTTTAACGATAGTTGGAAATGGATGCGGACCAACTGCCGATCCTAATAAATAGTAAGTGTTCTCATAATTTTCAACTAAGTCTTGAAAAGCTACGTCTACGGCATCTTTCAGGCGTCCTTGTCCTTTTTCAACCGGTACAACCTTGGCACCAAGTAATTCCATACGAAATACATTCAGCGCTTGACGTTCCGTATCCACTTTTCCCATATAAATGGTGCAATCCATACCGAATAACGCGCAGGCAGTTGCCGTTGCAACGCCATGCTGACCAGCACCTGTTTCTGCGATAATCCGCTTTACCCCCATACGCTTAGCTAACAAAATTTGTCCAATGGCATTATTGATTTTGTGAGCACCCGTATGATTTAAATCTTCACGTTTTAAATAAATTTTCGCTCCACCTATTTTTTCGGTTAAGTTCTTTGCATAAGTGAGGGGATTTTCACGACCCACGTATTCTTTTAAATAATATTTAAATTCTTCTTTAAATGTGGGATCATCTTTGTAATGCTTAAACTGCTCTTCTAATAAGGAAAGTACATGTTTTAAATCATCGTTGACAAAGCTTCCACCAAATTCTCCGTAATACCCTTCTTCTACAGTATGTATACTCATATCCACCATCTCCTGAAATTTCTGATTATTTATATATTATAGCAAAAAAGAGTAGAGAGAGTATGAATATGAGTTATATTTTTGGTAGCTGATTTAATTGATCAACGAGAGATGCAAATAAAGGTTTATTATTTGCATCAAGTGCTTCGTCAATTTGTTGTTTGAGGATTTGTCTTTTTTGTTCTAGCATTAGTTTCTTAATCATCACATCTACTTCTTTGGCATCCTTCTCATATTGGGTATATTGCCGCAAATTATCGATGGCAGGGGATTCGATTAGTTGCAAATAACTATGATTGGACATTTTTCCGTAGAAATGAATCATTACATTCACTCGATCTGATGGATTTGCCATGAGCTCCCCTAAAGCAATTGCGATATCTTCTGTTTTTCGTTTATTATAGTAAAATTCAAAGCCCGGCTCATCGGATTGTGCACTGGAAATCACAATGGTTTTCCTATTTAATTGAATTTGCTCGGTAAAGGAAATACATTCAAGAATGGGAGGGGCATTCAGCATGTATTCCAGTACCTTGCGTGCATCTGTTCGCTTTAATCGATGATGATCTAAAAACCACTTCAAAAAATTTCGTTTTGCACTTACGGATACCCATTTATTCACACTATCCCACCTTTTTGAAAAGATATTTGGTATTAGGAAAGATTCTTGTGTATGTATGAAACCAACGAATCCAATGGATTTATGATGGAGGTTACGTTCTTTTTTTCCATTTTCTTGGCTGCATCTACCATCGAAAGCTGAGCAACTGATACGATTTTTCTATCGCTGGCTTGCTTTAGAGACTTCATTACCTCACTATTATACACCTCGATTTGTCCTTGCATAAGCAAATCAAACGCATGGTCTATGAGAATTATTTCTACATCTATACATGCTTTCACTTGCTTGGCGTATAAATGCAGACGCTCTACGGTGCCAGAAACCGTAGCTGGATTTGTAAAAAACATAGTCTGTTGCTGCTGAATTGCGCAAATTTCAGCAAAAAATGGTTCGTCAATCTTGATAATGGGTACAGGTAGGAAATCCGGTTCTCCTAAAATAGCGATATAATCTGTACATGTAATGATGATAGAATCTACATTACAACTTGCTATCCATTCAAGCTGCTCCTTAACCTTGTTTCGTAAAATTACTTCATCTAAAGTACGATGATACATAAGTCCAGGATCTACAAAGTGGATACACTCTATTTCGCATAAAGAAAGAGCTTGTTCAATATAGGCGATATTGGAATAGTGAGCGTGTAAACATCCTATTTTTCGTTTCATAGAAATTCTCCTACTCTTTTTATTAACAATAAGTGGGGATATTAGATATGTCAATTTTGATGAATGGATTCAGTATACTTTCGAGAATCTTGTATTTTAGTATAAAAAATAGTCTGGAAAAGAGAAAGTATTCTTGTGTAAATAAAAAATAATGTACAAATATGTATATTTATTTTTTTGAATTTTAATATATATAAATTGTAAGATTTATAGTAGTATAGTAATTGTAATAATAAAACAAAAAAGTAATTTTTAAAGGGTGGGTGTTATTTTTGGTAAATTTACAAGAAACATTGGAAAGTGGTGTTACCAAACTTCATGGAGGAATTGAGCAAGGGAAGATCAAATTGCAGCTTGCACAGGAGATGGTGCAATTAAAAAGAGAAATACAAGATCTTCTTCAAAAAAAAGCAGAGTTCCTACTGGAATTAGGACAGCTGGCATATTTACAGCTTCGCTCTGATGAATTACAAAAGGTAGATTTAGTACATACGATAGATCCAATTGAAAAAATTGATATTTCTATATATCAAGCGAATAAACGTCTTTCAGAACTGAAACAGAGTCAAGAAGATGGGATTACATGTAATTGTGGTGCACCGTTAACTATGTCAGATAAATTCTGTGGTAATTGTGGAACCCCTAATCCCATGCTAAATCGTGCGAAGGAAACAAATCTAGTAAAATGCCAAAATTGTGGACAAGATACGCCTAATGACGCTTCTTATTGTCCAGTATGTGGAACAAAACGAAACTAAAGGGGGGAAAATAATGTATTGTAGAATATGTGGTAATGAAGAGGGAGAGACGGCAAACTATTGTACTCACGATGGTACGATGCTATCACCACTCCCACAACATATACAACTTGTTCAAGGCGATGCGAAATATTGTCGTTCGTGTGGTTCAGAAAATTCTTTCGATAGCTTATATTGTGAAAATTGCGGGCATTCTCTTTTTATCGCACAGAAGAAAGAATCCGTTCATACATTTAGGAATAGGATACCAAAGGCTACCTTTAAGTTTCCAAATATAAAGTTACTAAAACAAGGCTTGTTAGCTGGAGGACTTGCTATCCTACTCATGCTACTAGCAGGTTTGATTGGTAGTCTCATAATGGGTTCATGGCCGTCAATTTTATCTGTAAGTTTACAGAATACATTTGGAGTTCCTTTTTCTTCAAAAATACAATTTTTTATTACAGGCGTTGCACCTACCATATTAAACTTTAATCTTTCAAGTTTTTCTATCACTGGTCACTTTTCAAGTTTTGTTAGTGCTGATTTTTCTATTGGTTTACGAATTGCGGTATTTGTAGCGCTATTCATTCCATTACTTATTTTAGGATTTGCGGGATATTGGATAACAAAGAGACACGAGGGCACAACGCTTGCTGACAAGCTTACATTGGCTTTATGTGTTTCGATTACCTATGGGCTTTTTCTATTCATCCTAAGTTTTATCGCAACAAGAACGCTGAATATGCAGGATTCTCAATTAACCATTATTTATCCTCATCTAGGTAGTCTTTTTAGAGGTGTGCTGTTTGGATTTCTATTCAGCTGTATAGGATCTTTCCTTACTTTAGGAAAAGATGCATGGGAGAGATTACTACCGTTTGGTACTGCTATTTATCAAGGAATTACAGCTCCTATTAAAGGAATATTTGTTACTTTACTCCTTTCCCTACTTGTTTCTTTACTTGTAAGTCCGTTGAATTCTTTTGATGGTGGGGTTAAAAAAATGAGCAAAGTAGAGATGTCAGTAATAGGGGCAAGCCTAGTTCCATTCGTATGGAACATGGCACACTTCGCACCATTAGAAGCGAAAAGCCCGCTGTTTAATACTTTGTCAGGAAAGCTCGGGATAACAGGTTACGATGAAACAACGGTATTATCTGCATCCAGTGTACAAGGATTGAAAATAAATCAAATTTCTGTAAAAGAATGGGCTTCTACTCAGACGTATAATCCTGATGATTTATCTGTAATTGATAATATAAATACCAAAATACATTATCTTTCTTTTTTATTTATAATTCCAGCTCTCTTCTTTTTTATAGCAGGTAGAAAAATAAAACGTTCCTCTTCTCATAGCATTTATAAGGAATTATTAGTATTCAGTGGGGTATATGCAATAATGATGGTGATTATTAATGCCGTATCTCGTATTTCTGTTCATGCATCTGGGCAACTTGGATTGATAGGGAATGGAACTACGTCTTTTATTGAAATAGGGGGAAATGGTGTCTTTGTTTTCTTTACAAGCTTCATACTTGCCTACGCTATTTCCTATACAGGTATGTTGTTTTCAAATGGAGGGGAATCTCGTTGAATGTTTGTACAGAGTGTGGTACGAAGTTGCAAGAGCATTTAAAATTTTGTCCCAATTGTGGTGTAAACGTTTCGAAGAAAACGGATCTAAATAAACAACAGCCAGTACAGAGTCGTAATCATAAGGGATTTGGAAAAAAAGGACAAATGATTGGGATTATTCTTTTGCTTATCGCTGTAGTTGTTTTTTTTGGTGCATATCAATATGGAGCACAGCAGTTTTCAAGAGAAAAACAAGTGCAGTCCTTCATTCAAGCTGTAAACAAAGAAGATGCAAAAACGCTAGTTACAATGATGAAATCGAATGATCCTACAATGAAAATTAAGGAAGAAGACATAAAAGCTTATTTTGCCTATTTGAAAGACAATCCATCCTACAAACGTGATTTACTTTTATATTTAAACAATCAAAAGTCAGAAAATATTGGTATTCAATCCAAAACAACGTTTACGGATGTGCAGATTGCACAAGATGGTAAAAAATGGATTTTTTTCCCCGAGTATAAGCTTCAAGTAATGCCCTATTACATAGAAGTGTCCACAAACACAGAAGGGGCTACTATACTGGTAAATGATAAGGAAACGGATAAATCAAAAAACGCTAATTATAAAAAAGAGATTGGTCCGTATTTTCCAGGAAGCTATAGATTGAAAGCTACTTCCACTTCTGATTTGGCGTCTCTAGAAACGGAAGAGGAAGCAGTACTTGCAAATCAACCAACGGGAAAGGTATCAGTGAATTTATCATTAATTGGTGATTATGTTACGGTTCAATCTGATGAGATGGATGCAGATGTGTATGTAAATGGAAAGAAAAAAGGAATTTTAAAAAATGGTTCATATAAGCTTGGACCTGTTTCGACTGATGGCTCAGTAGAAGTACATCTGGAAAAGCAATACGATTGGGGTAAAGCAAAAACGCAAAGTATTTATGTTGGTGGTAATTCAAGTTATTTTCTATCGTTTCCAAGGCAAGTTACTACAGATGATGTTCGCGTTTTTATACAAAATCATCTTCAAAAATCAACGCGAGCTATTTACCTAAATGATTTTTCTTTAATCGCAAATGACTATGATCCGAGCGGAAAATCCTTGGAGGAGGATCGCAACTATCTCAAACAATTAAGCGATAAGAAAACAACAGAGTCGCTACTCACCTTTGAAGTACGAGACGTTCAACGAATAAGTGAAACGCAGTTTAAAGTAAAAACTTTTGAAGAATACAATATTTATTATGCGGACGGAACAGGGAAACACAAAACCTTTGATAGCGAATATTTACTAAATCAATTAGCAGATGGTAAATTGGTATTACATTCACTTTTATCAAATACAACATTGAAGTCAGAAGATTTGAATGGGTTTTTTAAACCGTAATAAGGAGGGGGGCGTTTGCCTCTCTTTTTTTAATTGTTACTTAAAGTATTAATTGTATAGAAAGTGATTCAAGAGGACCAGAAAGAGAGCTAGAGGATGTCGCTTGAAAACAAAAAAACAGACTCTATAAAGAGTCTGTGTAGGAATCAGTTTTAATTAAGCTTTACGTACGTTAGCAGCTTGAGGTCCACGTTGGCCTTGTTCTACGTCAAAAGTAACAGCTTGACCTTCGTCTAAAGATTTGAAACCTTCACTTTGGATAGCTGAGAAATGTACGAATACGTCTTCTCCACCTTCACGTTCGATAAAACCGAAACCTTTGTCTGCATTAAACCATTTTACTTTACCTTGTTCCATTAATATTTCCTCCTCGTGTGCATTGCACACATTGTGTCACTATTCTTGCTCAACTATTGTAGATAGAAAATATATAACCTATCGTTCCTAACCGAACAAAAAATAATACTCATTAAATATAACAGAATCTGTATGCAATTGCAAGAAGACTGGGATTTTTTTTGTAAAATAAAAAAAGACCCTACAAAGTAGAGTCTTTTGAAATGTAAGGTTAAATTATGCTTTTTGAACGTTAGAAGCTTGAGGTCCACGTTGGCCTTGTTCTACGTCAAAAGTAACAGCTTGACCTTCATCTAAAGATTTGAAACCTTCGCTTTGGATAGCTGAGAAATGTACGAATACATCGTCTCCACCTTCACGTTCGATAAAACCGAAACCTTTGTCTGCGTTAAACCACTTAACTTTACCTTGTTCCATTATTGTATCCTCCTCGTGTGCATATTGCACACATTGTGTTACTATCCTTGCTCAAATCTTCAAAATGGAAAGCTTATCACTTGTCGATCCTACCGAACAAAAATAATTCTATCTAAATATAGCAGTTAACGGAAGGAATTGCAAGTGCTGTGATAAAATAGTTTTAAAATACGTTTAGTTGGGTTTCAACCAACCTATAATGGATTTTCCTATAAACTTATGGTATCATTTACTTTCATACAATAAGAGGACGTGAGCGATTGTGATTACTATTCAAATACCAAAACCAGATGTTACGATTTCAAAACAAAAAGATCCCGAACAAAGCAATATTTATGGGTTTACAGATTTTCATCTAATCCCAAGAGATAAAGGTGGTATCTTTATGTTTTATAATAAGGATAAAGAGCTATTGTTCGTTGGGAAAGCAAGAAAGCTAAGACCACGTATTAAGAAACATTTTGAAGATTCAGTTTCTGTTGTGAAAATGAACCGAGACGACATCGTGAAAATCGCTGTTTGTCTTGTGGACGATCCAATGGAAAGAGAAATTTATGAAACCTATATTATTAATAAACTTCATGCAAAATGTAATGTAGATAAAGTATTTTATAAATAAAATAGGAAATGGGACAATAAGCTGAGGTCTAGTCTCCTCAGCTTATTGTCTGTTTGTAAGGAGAGTGTAACGTTGGAAACAAAAAGCCAGGCACCGGCATTTATTTATACCTATGCTTGCCGTGAGGAAGAACTTTCCCTTTGTCAATTAGAGATGCGAGCATTTTTTGGAAAGGACACGGCTGCATATATTTTAAAAAGTGAGGTTGAAATTAATCCGAGCCGTAGTCCGTTTATAAAAGAACGAATTGAAGTAATGTTTGAAGGAGACGAGCTAGCAGACGTTATTAGTCAGGTCGGGCAAATTGAATTAAATGAAGCTACCTTTAAAGTCATTTTTATTAAAATAAACGATTTAGGTGAAAAGCAGAAAGTTGAATACAAAGAACGGCGAAACATTGAAAGAAAAATTGGAGCGCAAATAGATGGGGAGGCAGATGTACATCATCCAGAGCGTGTGTTTGGCGTTGTTCCCTATGAAGGACGATGGTATTTTGGACCATACGTGCAAGCAGAATCTGTTTGGTTTCAACATATTAAAAAACCACGTATGTATTCTACAGCTCTTAGCACACGTGTATCGAGAGCAGTGGCTAATATTGCCGTACCAAATCCTGATGGAGTTCGTGCAATCGATCCTTGCTGCGGTATTGGAACGGTTTTGGTTGAGGCACTTTCTATGGGAATAAACATTGTTGGCCGTGATATAAACCCTCTTGTCACGAGCGGATCTAGAGAGAACATTGCTTATTTTGGACTTGAAGGGAAAGTAGAACTAGGACCAATCTCTGAAGTAGAAACAAACTATGATGTAGCAATTATCGATATGCCATACAACCTATATACACATGCTACATTGGAACAGCAATTTTCTATTCTGCAGCATGCTCGTCGTTTTGCTACTAAAGTGGTTGTGATAACCATTGAAGTAATGGATCAGATGATTGAAGAAGCTGGATTTACTATTATAGATCGTTGCGTAGCAAAAAAAGGAGTATTTTCTAGGCAGATTGTAGTTTGTGAATAGCAAAGACCGATGCATGCATCGGTCTTTTTACTTACATCCTTAATATATTTCATGAAGTTCAAGATCAGTATAAATCGAAATTAATATAATGGCACGTTCCTCTCCAATGTTTTTAACGAAATGCGGTACACTTGCATTCCAACTGAACGTGTCTCCCTCACAAAGAATGTAAGAGTCATCTCCCTGCTCAGCAAGGACTTTTCCCTCCAATACTAAATGTGACTCCTCTCCTTCATGGGCATGACCTTCTCCCGTTGAAGCTCCTGGGGGAAATTCAACGAGCATCATTCGTAAGCTTCCCTTTTTCGTTAAATGCTCAATTTTTATATTTCCATTCTGAAGAGTCGTGAATCTTCTTTCATTTTTTTTGATAACACTCATATGTCTATCTTGTTCGAGCAATAGATAGGTCACAGGAACCTTCAAAAAATTTGCAATCGTTTGCAATGTATTGATAGATGGAGATGTATTGTTGTTTTCCACGTTACTTATAAATCCTTTTGATAGTCCAGTTTCTTCACACATTTTTGCTATTGTAATCTTTTTTTTATTTCGGATTGCACGAATTTTAGAACCAATATCCATAAGTAGCACCTCGATAGTTTCTTAATAGAAAACTTATTTACATATTAGCAAAATAATCGTTGACAAGCTATACCGTTTTTTGATATTTTTTAGGAAACAAAGTTTTGTAATAAAAAACTTTTATTTCTTTAACATACTTTTCTGAGGATAAACTATAACTTATTTAAGAAAGGATGATTATAAAATGGAATCACCAATGATTTATGAGCTTCATCGTCCAAAGAACTATAAAGCTGGAGAGAAGTATCCAGCGTTGTTTGTCATGCATGGAATTGGGAGTAATGAAAAGAACATGATGTCGATGGTAAATGGTCTAGAAGACTCCTTCTTCATTTTTAGTATTCGGGGCCATATATTACAAGGACCTGGTTTTGCTTACTTTACAATTCAAGGATATGGAAAGCCACATAGAGAGGTTTTCGATGAGGGTGTAAATAAACTTACCAATTTCATTGATTACGCTTGTAACCAATATTCTTTGGATGAAAGCCGTTTATACGTACTTGGCTTTAGCCAAGGGGCTATCCTTGCGATGACGCTTGGATTAACTCTTGAAAAACTTAAGGGTGTCGTGGCTCTTAGTGGATATATTCCTGCGTTTGTAAAAGAAGAATATACGATTAAGCCAAGTAAACAATTATCTGTATTTATCTCACACGGCAACATGGATCAGGTACTCCCTTATGAATGGGGTACCGAAAATGTAGAGTATTTTAAAAAATTAGGCATTCCTGTCACTTTCAAGACGTACCCAGAAGGGCATTCTGTATCATATGAAAACCTTCAAGATTTTCAACAATGGATCATTAATGATGTAAAAAAATAAAAATATAAAATGAAGGGGGAAGTTAAATGTTACCATCTTTCTTTATCGCTCACGGAGCTCCGTTAATAGCCATTGAAGATAATGAGTATACACAGTTTTTAAATGAATTAGGTCGTACATTACCTAGACCGAAAGCCGTTGTATTATTTTCCGCACATTGGGAGTCCACTACTCAGCAGGTAAGTGAAGTGGAGAAGTATGAAACAATATATGATTTTAGTGGATTTGTTCCAGAATTATACACGATTCAATATCCGGCTAATGGGAATTCGACGCTTACAAAAGAAATAGAAGAGTTGTTCACGCAAAATGGAGTGCCATTTGAAGTGGAAACGAAACGGGGTTTGGATCACGGGGCTTGGGTTGTCCTTCGCCTGCTTTATCCGAATGCTGATATCCCGGTCATTGCGATGTCAGTTAATCCTAATCTTTCGCCAGAAGAACAATATAAAATTGGAAAATCGTTATCGGTTTTACGGGCTAATGATGTGTTAATCATCGCTAGCGGAGGACTGGTGCATAACTTGCGAGCTGTAAAATTTGCGGAAGATAACGGTCAAGTGGATCAATGGGCACTTGATTTTGATAACTGGTTAGGAGACCATATGTATGAATGGGACTTAGATTCACTCTATAACTATGCGTCAATTGCACCGTCAGCAGATATGGCAGTACCACCTCGTAGAAATGAGCATTTTATCCCTCTTTTTTATGCAATGGGAGCTGCAGATGACATGCGAAAAGCAACTTTGTTACATCGAAGCTATCGATATGCAAATCTTGGTCACAGTGTTTGGCAGTTTGGTTAAACAAAAAAGCATTTTTTAGTCATAGGAAAGACCACTAGGAAGGGAAGTAAGAAGATGCCAATTGTTCATTTACATTTGCTAGAAGGCAGAACAACCGAGGTGAAACGGCAACTCATTTCTGAGGTCACGGATGCAATCAGTCGAACATTAGGTAATCCTTCAGAATCAGTTCGGGTGCTGCTTCACGAAGTTCCTAAGGAGAACTGGGGAGTAGGCGGGATTCCAATAGAAGATCGGCAAAACAAGGATAAATAGGTTTACACTACCACATTTCACATGAATAAGTATCCTGCAATAGGATAAAAACATCTTTTAGTGTAATAAAAGGTTATAAATAGAAGAATTTCGTGTATTTGATCAACCATAGTTTATGGTTGATTTTTTTATCCCACATTAACGGTCAGTACAATCCCCACTGAAGGAAGTTTCCTTTTGTTTTCATAATATTATTTTTGGTTTATTTTCAATATTTTTATAATTATTTACCATTATTTAACAGATGAATAACGAATTCTTACAAAAATACTATTACGCTAGTATTTGAAAGGAGTGAGAATTTTGCGGAAAATTAAAAATAAAAAAAGATTATTTGTTGGAATTGCTTTGAGTACTGTACTTGCTAGTTCGGTTAGTGTTTATGCGATGAAGGGTAGTGCTTTTGGTACCAACCTTGTTGGACGTCAATCAGATGGTTCTGTTATGACACCAGTTAACCAGTTGGTTACACCGGCTGGTCAGCAGCTTGAGTTTGGTGGAAATCCGATATCTGTTGCAGTTCGTCCAGATGGGAAAACAGCTGGGGTTATCGTTGGTCGAAAAGATTACGGTGGTACTGGAATCAACATTGTAGATCTTACAACAGGAAAATTGATAAAAACAAATTTCTCATTAAATCTTTCACATATGTGGGGATTAATTTATTCTAAGGATGGACGTCATCTTTATGCAACTGGTTCATCAGGGTCTACTGGTAAGGTTGTTGTTATGTCAGTGGCAGATGATGGAACTCCAACTATAGAAAATACGTATAATCTTCCTAAAGCAACTGTTGGAGGAAATATCAATCCGCTAGACTTAGCAGTTGGACCACAAGATCAGTTACTTGTGGCACTCAACAGGGATAACAGTCTTGGAATTATTAATCCTGAAACGGGTTCAATATCTGCCAAAATTCCAGTTGAGAATGCTCCTACTAGTGTTTTAGTTAATGGTAATACTGCGTATGTAACCAATCAAGGCGGTAGGGTAGCACAGCCAGGGGATATTACTAGTGATTCTTCAGGGACACAAGTTGTGATTGATCCTAGTACGGGAGCAACTTCAACCGGAACCGTTTCTGTTATTGATCTTACGACGAACACAGTCACAAAAACTATTCCTGTTGGGGTGCAACCAGAGCGTATGACTCAATCTGGTGAATACTTGTTTGTAGCAAACACGAACAGTGATACGGTTTCAGTTATTGATACCAAAACCAATTCAGTAGTACAAACTATCGATGTAAAGCCATACCCGAATGCTCCAAAGGGAGCTGCACCAAATGCCGTTAAGATGATCGGTGATAATAAGTTAATGGTAAGTCTAGGCCGTGATAATGCAATTGCGGTATATGCCTGGAACGGTCCAACAAAGGCACCTCAACTTCAAGGACTTTTACCGACTGCATGGTTTCCAGTCGATATTGCTACTGATACCGCAAATAATCGATTACTTGTTGCAAACGCTGATGGGGTTGGGGCACTTGGTCCTGATCGTACTATAACTATTCAAGGAATTTCAACAACAGGCCATTCATCATATGCACAAGTAGGATCTTTATCAATGATTCCGTTCCCTTCTACTGAAGACCTTGTTAAAGGGACAAAACAAGTGTACGCCAATAACAACTGGTTTGGCTTGAAAGAACTTAACGATGAACCTCGTGACAATAAAAAACCTGTTGCAATGCCTGAACGAATAGGGGAACCTTCGACTATTAAACACGTATTCTATATTATTAAAGAGAACCGTACCTATGACCAAGTTCTTGGTGACCTTGGACGAGGTAATGGGGAACCTGCCTTAACACAGTTTGGTAAAAATGTGACTCCAAATTTCCATCAACTTGCAAATACATTCCCGCTTTTGGACAACTTCTATACTTCTGGAATTCAATCAGCAAGTGGACACCAATGGGTAATGCAAGGAACCAATACTGACTATGAGGATAAAGAGACTGATACAGCTAATGTTAAAAGCTATCCTGGTGGAGCAGGGGATAATATGGCATATGCTCCTACTGGCCACCTTTGGGATAACGCCATTAAGCATAAAGTATCCACTGAAAACTTTGGTGAAGATGCGACAGGTTTCACTGGCCCAGAAAACTTTGGAACTTGGACAGATTGGTACAATGATTATTTAAAACTAACGGGTCAACAACAAGGAGCGCTTCATGTTCCTATTGGAGATTACCAAACAACTTTTGATATTCCGTCACTTGGATCTATTACTTATAAACCGTACCCAAGTTTTGATATGAATATTCCAGATCAATATCGGTTTGAACTTTTCAAGCAGCAGTTTGAAAAACACGTTCAAAACAATGATTTGCCACAGTTGAACACATTGTGGGTTACGAATGACCACACTGCCGGAAACGCAACAGGTAATCCTACACCGCAAGCTATGGTTGCTGACAATGACTTAGCTGTTGGTAAAATTATTGACCTAATTTCACACAGTCCATACTGGAAAGACTCTGCCATTTTTGTTACGGAAGATGATTCACAAAATGGGTTAGATCACGTTGACGGTCATCGTGAACCAGCATTTGTAATTAGTCCATGGGTTAAAAAAGAAACTACCGACAGTCATTACTGGACAGTTATTAATATGGTTCGGAGTATGGAACAGATACTTGGACTTCCTGCAATGAATCAAAATGATGCTGCAGCGCAGCCGATGAGTGAAATCTTTACTGACAAGCCTGACTTTACGCCATATACTTTTATGCCAAATCAAATCCCACTTGACACTATAAATGGGCAACCATATGCAAATACTGCAGCGCTTGCTAACACAGCGCAAGTTACGCCGGAAGCAAAAGAACTTGCTACAAAGTGGACGGAATGGTCTAACAATAACAAGGTTCACCTTACCGGAAAAAATGCAGAACCAGATGATACCAATGCAAACATGTTGAACCATTCAGTTTGGTATGCGACAAACGGTTTTGATAAACCATATCCTGGTGACAAAAAGGCACTTACACCAGATGAAGTAGAAGAACAACCAGAAAGCAGTGCTCCGTCTCCAGCTAAAAATTAAAAATGAAGTTGGTAACGCAAGAAAAATAGCTGCCCAAAAGGGGTAGCTATTTTTCTTATATTATATCTAGGATGAAGGTAATAGCAGGAAGATTGAATTCACGATAAATCTTAGATTATTTTGAATGAATTTTCTATTTGCTATAAACCTGCAAAACCCCTCCCATAGAAAAACTTGTTGCCCATGTTTCGCTGATATGGAGCATGGGAGGGAGATCACTGATTAATCAAAAGTTTAACCTTCAGGACTAAGCTTTTTTTCATTTAATAGGTAACGAAGTTTTCTAACTGTAATTTGCAATCGTTTTGCTGCTTCTTTTCGATTTCCAAGCGTATCTTGTAACGTTCGTAAAATAAATGCTTTCCCAATTTGTGACTCTAGTTGTTTAACCTGTATAAGAACCTCTTCTAAATCAATTTCCTCTTTTTGTTCGAAGTCAGAGAGAATTTCATTTGTCCATTCTTGCAAGAAATTTTCAAGGTGGCTTTTCTCTATTTCCGTATTGGGTTGTTGCAATGATTTTACAGGTGTATACGTTGCTTTCACATGCTGCGATAAATCATCGGCGGTAATAACGGTGTGACTTGAATCAGATAAGGCAACAACTCTTGTAATAAAATTAGATAACTCACGAATATTTCCCGGCCATTCGTAATTTTGCAAGACTTTAATGGCACTCTCAGAAAAGGAGATATTTATGTTTGGATGTCGTTGTAAGATATGATTAATTAATAAAGGAATGTCTTCTCTTCTATTGCGAAGAGGGGGAATCTTTAAGTGAACGACATTCAAGCGATAATACAAATCTTCCCGGAATTTCTTTTGCCTAACAGATTCTTGAAGATCTTCGTTTGTTGCAGCAATAATATGAGTATTTGTATGTAAAATCGTTTCGCTTCCAACACGCATGAATTCACGAGTTTCCAGTACACGAAGCAGTTTTACTTGAATAGTATGTGAAGCCTCAGCGATTTCATCAAGGAATAGCGTTCCTTTGCTTGCAATTTCAAATAATCCTTTTCGTTGCCGTGTTGCCCCTGTAAATGCTCCTTTTTCATGACCGAAAAGTTCGCTTTCTAAAAGAGATTCAGAGATTGCCCCGCAATTAACTCCAATAAAAGATTCCTGACTACGTTGACTTGCGTGGTGAATAAAGCGTGATAACAATTCTTTTCCAGTTCCAGTTTCACCTTCGATTAAAACATTTACATGTTTCTTTGCTATTTTATAGGCAGTCTGAATTAATTGATTCATTTCTTCATTTTGTCCCACAATAAGACCGACTTCACTAGCTAAATCTTTTATATGTTGTTGGGTAGATGTATCACTAGAAACTAATAGACTATCAATTTGTTTTTCTAGTAAATCAATATCATCAAATGGTTTTTCAAAATAATCGACTGCACCAAACTTTATGGCATCTACAGCTGTTTTCACTGTACTGTAACCAGTCATAATGATAGCTTTACATTTTGGTTGAAATTTTTTTAATTGTTGTAGCAAGGAAAGACCATCTGCATCCGGTAGTTTTAAATCAATCATAGCAGCGTGAAATGAATGCTTCGTAAAATCAATCATAGAAAAAGCATTACCGCTGTTGACAACAGTAACCAGATATCCCTTTGCTGTAAAAAGATGAGAGAGAAATGTGCCAATTTCCTTTTCATCATCCACAATTAATAGATTTGTCATTGCATCACCTCAACGATCTTTTGTTGTTGAACAGGCAACTTTAATGTGAAAGTGCTTCCAATATTAAGTTGACTCTTAACTTGAATTGTCCCGTTGTGTGCCTTCGCTATACCAATGCTTACAGATAAGCCGAGTCCCGTCCCTTTTTCTGATTCTTTTATTGTATGGAAAGGGTGAAAGATTTCAGATAGTCTGTTTTCTTCAATGCCAACCCCATTATCTTTAACCGATAAGTGGACTTCATTTTGATAAGAGGATGTTTGGATGATGATTTCTTTATTTGTTCTAGATGTAAGAGCATCCTTTGCATTAAGAAGTAAATTAATGATGATTTGTTCAATTTGTGGCTGGCTTCCTTCGATAACAGGTAAATTTTCTTGAAGGAGTAACGTAATGTTTATTTGTTGTGTTTCTAATTGGTACTTTAGTAGATTTAAAACTTGCTCAACAGCTTCGTTTAAGGAACAAGAAGAAAAAGTATATTCATCTTGTCTAGAAAAGGTAAGAAGACTTTTTATAATTTGTTTGCACCGAATACCGCAATTTTTTATATCATTTAGCAATGTATAGGTCGGAGAAGTACTTGCTATTTCCCGTAATAATAGTTGCGAATTTCCTAGAATAGCGGTCAAAGGGCTATTTAATTCATGGGCTACACCAGCAGCCATTTCTCCAATAGCCGCCAGTTTTCCAGAATGGAGCAATTGTACTTCCATCTTTCGCTTTTTCGTTACATCCTTGATATACGCAATAACTCCATAAACCTGTTGATCATTATTATGCACGGGATATGTATACATTTCACAAGTAAAATGATTTTTGAAATACATTTCTTTATATCCTGGCTTTTGCGAGTGAAACGTTTCTGTAACAAGTGTTCTACAAGGCTCTACTAGTATAGAAAAGTCAGGGGATTGTTCATTGATAGTAAAAAAGTCTTTTACGGAATCGTTAAATTGAAGCACCTGTAAATTCTTATCAAACACAATAATCATGTCTTCAACTGCTTTAAAGGTATCCTCCCATGTCTGTTTTCCTCGCAATACTTCATTAAATAATTGTGCATTTTCAATACTTACAGCTAGATGATCTGTAAGCTGTTCAAGAAAAGCAAGGTCATCTATACCCCATGCAGATTCATTCAGACGGCCGATGCTTAAAACACCAATTCCATTGTTTTTACTATAAATAGGTAATACTAAAATCGTTTTTAGGTGTAAGAGAGTAAGATATTCCTCTTCATAAAAGCTAGTATGGGGGTCTTGAAAACGTGTAAAAATGATTTGTCTTTTTTTTAGTGCTGACCAGTAGAGAGAATGGTTGTTAGGTATGGTAGTTCCCACGTCAAAATAATGACTATGTTCTGGGTATACATTTGTTAACGTGAGTCTATCACCTTGTAATAGTAATAGACTCAGGCGATCAAATTGGACAAGGACCTTTAATTTCGTTACCATATTTTTTAAAATGTCTTCTAATGTCATATCAATTTTAATGCTTTTCATCACTTCATTAATGATTTCTAGCTGCATGTTTTTCTTTTTTAATTGTTCAACTGTTTTTTTTAATTCTGTATAATAGCTTTTTTTAGAAGATTTTACACCCGTTAATAGGGCGATCATCTCATGTTTGTCCTCTAGCAAGCTTGTTCACCGCCTTATAGTGCATGTTTTAGTAAATCCTTTACCTGTGTAAGAGTCATATCGCGGGGATTCGTAATCATACAAGCATCTTCAAGAGCAGCTTGGCTTGTTGTATCAAGTATTTCTTCTGTAATTCCTACATCGCAGAGGCGCTGCGGTGTTCCGATATCATAGGATAATTCTTTTACAAATTGAATGGCGGCATTCCCAGCTTCTCGCTCTGTTATAGCTCTTGTATCGATTCCCATACATTCTGCTATTTTTGTAAACCTCCTAGGAGAAGCGATAAAATTAAACTCCATTACATGAGGAAGTAAGATAGCATTAATTTCACCATGTGACAAGGGTAATTTTCCTCCAATCGCGTGAGAAATGGCATGGGCAGCACCTAAAATAGCATTTGAAAAGGCAAGTCCCGCCTGCAAACTGGCCATTGCCATTGCTTCCTTTGCTTCTTCATTTGTTTTAGAAGCTACAGATGGACGTAAGTAGGTTGAGACAAGGGAAAGCGCGTTTTTAGCTTGCACATCTGTTAACGGTGTAGCAGCTATACTAACATAAGCTTCAATAGAATGTGTGAGCACATCCATCCCAGTTGACGCTGTTAAACTACTATCTTTCGTTACCAGGGTATATGGGTCAACAATGGCAATATCAGGTACCAATGTTTTCGAGATAATTGTCATTTTCTTTTTTCGCGCTGCGTCTACAATGACAGAAAACTGAGATACTTCAGAGCCTGAACCAGCTGTTGTCATAATCATAATCATCGGGGGAAGAGGCTTATCGATTTTATCAACCCCTTCATAGTCGCTGATTTTTCCGCCGTTTGTCGCAAGTATGGCAATAGCTTTTGCTACGTCTAATGCGCTGCCACCTCCCACACCGATAATGGCATCACATTCATTTTCTATAAAAGCATGACATCCCATAGAAACTTCTGTATCATTTGGATTTATTGTTACATCAATAAATGTTGCAAATGATAGTTGAGACTCTTTACAGATGGCAATAACCGTCTCCAGCCATCCAGCTTTGGCAACCCCATCATCACTCACGATTAATACTTTTTTTGCTCCAAGCCTTAAGCAGGCGTCCCCAGCTTGTTTGATTGCATTTTTACCAAATATAATTTCGGGAGTTACAAATTTATTAATTCTCATAATTACCACCTATAGGAAAATTGTGTTTATACTAACTTATCCGTAAAATATGTAAATTCCTGTTTAATTCTGGCTAATTGTAAGAAAAATTTCTTTTAGCTGCATAAAAACGCACGAAAACAAAAAAAGTGTACGATTGGAATCGTACACGTCAACGTTTTGAGTAGAGCCTGGGGAAGGGACTTAGTCCATGTTTACCCAGACACTCTTCACTTCTGTATAGTTTGTTAGTGCATAGCTACCCATTTCACGACCAATCCCGGATTGCTTATAACCTCCGAATGGACTAGCTGCATCGAATACATTATAGCAATTAACCCAAACCGTTCCTGCTTTAATACGATGTGCTAAGTAATGAGCCTTTTTAATATCTTGGGTCCAAACACCAGCAGCTAAACCGTAATCCGAATCATTTGCTTTTGCGATTAAATCATCTATATCATCAAATGGCATCGCAGCAACAACAGGACCGAAAATTTCTTCCTTTGCAATGGTCATTGAATGATTTACATCGGCAAAGATTGTCGGTGCAACAAAGTAGCCTTGATTATACGGAATCGTACCACCTGCCAACACTTCAGCACCTTCCTCAATACCTTTATCAATATAATTTTTTACGCGGGTTTGTTGCGCTGCTGAAATGAGAGGACCCATTGTTGTGTCTTGTAATAACCCATTACCTTGGTTAATTGTTTTTGTAAGGGAGGCCAAATCAGCCACTACATTATCGTACATATCCTTTTGAACATATAAACGACTACCAGCACAGCATACTTGACCTTGGTTAAACATAATACCCATTAAGGAACCTGGAACAGCGCTTGAAAGATCAGCATCAGGTAAAATTATGTTTGGCGATTTTCCGCCAAGCTCCAGTGTGACACGCTTTAAGGATTCACTTGCTTGTCTCATAATATATTTTCCAACCGCTGTGGAACCGGTAAAGGCAATCTTGTCGACTAATGGATGATCAACGAGCGGTGAACCAGCAGTTAATCCAAAGCCAGGAACAATATTCACAACACCTTTCGGAAATCCAGCTTCTTCGATTAATGTTGCTAAATACAGAGCAGATAGCGGTGTTTGTTCCGCTGGTTTTAAGACAACAGTGCAACCTGTCGCAAGAGCAGCACCAAGTTTCCAAGTAGCCATTAATAATGGGAAGTTCCACGGTATGATTTGCCCAACAACACCAACGGCTTCATGGCGCGTGTAGTTGAAATAATTGCCTTGCACAGGAATGGTTTGTCCTACCATTTTCGTTGCCCAGCCTGCAAAGTAGCGGAAATGTTCGATTGCTAAAGGAATGTCTGCATTCGACGTTTCGCGAATTGGTTTTCCATTATCCAATGTTTCAAGTTGTGCAAGCTCTAGCTTATGCTCTTCCATTAAATCCGCAAGCTTATAGATCAAATGACTTCTTTCGGCTGTTCCCATCTTTGACCATGGTCCGTGATCAAATGCTTGTCTTGCCGCACGGACAGCCAAATCAATATCTTCAGGACCGGCTTCTGCAACATAGGCTAACGTTTCGCCTGTTGCAGGGTTAAGAGTTTCAAACGTTTTCTCGGAAACTGAGTGTACCCATTCCCCGTTTATATACAGCCTTTTCACACCTTGTAAAAATGCTACCAATCTTGGACTTAATCCCATTTCAGTTGTTCCTGCATTTGTCATTTTCATCTCTCCCATTCTTTTAGAAATCGTTTTCTAATCTATGTTTTTATACTTTCTCGCAGGTTACATCGTTAGGACAACACGGCCATTAATATTTCCTGTTTCCAACCGATGAAATACATCATTAATCGAATCCAACGGCTGGGTTTCGATGTTCGTGCGTACTTTTCCTTGGGCAGCAAACGCAAGTGCCTCCTGTAAATCCTTTCTCGTCCCGACAATTGAGCCTTTGACAGTTACCCCATTTAGCACGGTATCAAAAATTGGAATTGGTAATTCGTCATTTGGAAGTCCGACTACTACTAACGTGCCGCCACGTTTCACTGAGCGGTACGCTTGTTCAAAGGCTTTTCTCGTGACAGCAACGCTAATTGCGGATTGAACACCGCCTACTTTCTCTTGAATTGCTCTGACGGGGTCTATGTTTAATCCATTAATGGTAATGTCGGCTCCCAATTCCTTAGCAAGTTCTAGTTTGTCGTCTTGAATATCAATCGCGATTACGTTGAATCCCATCGCCTTGGCATATTGCAAAGCAACATGACCGAGTCCACCGATTCCATATATAGCTACCCAATCTCCTGGTTTTGCTTCGGATACCTTTAATGCTTTATAGGTCGTTACCCCCGCACAGAAAATAGGGGAAACTTCAGCAAAATCAAGGTGTTCTGGAATTTTGACAACATAGTTGGCAGGTGCCTTGCAATATTCGGCATAACCGCCATCTACGGAATAACCTGCATTTAATTGATGAGGGCACAACGTTTCACGCCCTGTTAAACAATATTCACATTCCCCGCAAGCGGAATATAGCCAAGGAACACCAACACGATCTCCGACTTTAATAGCAGTAACGCCTTCGCCAACTTCTTCCACAATTCCAACGCCTTCATGACCTGGAATAAGAGGAAGTTTTGGTTTTACGGGCCAATCCCCATTTGCCGCATGCAAGTCTGTATGACAAACTCCGCACGCTTTAATTTTCACAAGAATTTCTCCGTACCCGATTTCAGGTATAGGCACTTCTTTGATTTCAAGCTGCTGTTTAAACTCATTTACTACAGCTGCTTTCATCGTTCTATCGTTGTGATTCGAACACATGGACAACATCCCCTTTCCCACCCTTTTTGGTGTTCATTCTTTATATATGCAAGTAGTGTGCCAGTTTTTAAAACGTTTACAAATGGGATTTTGTAGCTTTCTATTGAATCGATGTGCCGGATTATTGGCATATTGTACCGAAAAAATGGAAGAGATGCCGAGATGTTGGATGTTTCGATAATGAGCAGGAGGATTCCGTTCAAAAGACATCTTTCGTAAATGGGTGGTGAAAGTAGATTTTACGATGCGACAGGAATATAAAAGGCGGATTGATGTTTGCTACATGTGAAAATCAAGGAGGGCGGTAACCAATCCCGAACTTTAGTTACCACAACGCCCCAACATCCTACATTACGCTCATCAAAGCTTTCGCTGAATGATATTTTCAGCACCTTCATAGCAGATTTTGTTATTTTTTGTATTAAAGTTGAAGTATAATTACAGATGAACAGAACATATCCGTTCTGATAGTAATTGCGTGATAATTACTTTAAAAAGGAGGATCCATCCCATGGCATCAACCCCAAGCTTCACTTTAAACAACGGACTAGCTATGCCTGCACTCGGACTTGGCGTATACAAAATGGAAGATGGTAATCAAACGGTAGAGGCGGTGAAGGAAGCAATCCGCATTGGCTACCGACTTATCGATACGGCTTCGTTTTATGCAAATGAAAAGGGAGTAGGAACAGCAATAAAAGAAAGCGGCGTGAAGAGAGAAGAATTGTTTCTTACGACAAAAGTATGGAACTCTGATCAAGGATATGAAAGTACGTTACAAGCATTTGAAGATTCTTTAAAGAAGCTTCAAACCGAATACCTCGATCTCTATCTTGTACACTGGCCGGTGAAAGGAAAGTTCGTCGAAACGTGGCGAGCACTTGAGCATTTGTATGACGAAGGAAAAGTGAAAGCAATTGGTGTATGTAACTTTAACATTCATCATCTCCGCGAGTTAGAAGGGGAGAAGTATGTTCCTGCGGTAAATCAAGTCGAGCTTCATCCACTCTTTAATCAAAAGGAACTTCGTACATATTGCAAAGAGAAGGGAATACAAATTGAAGCGTGGGGGCCGATCCTACGCGGGAAAGATGCGCTCAATCATCCTATATTTCAAGAAATAGGGGAGAAGAACGGAAAATCGCCAGCACAGGTTATTTTGCGGTGGCACTATCAAAACGGCGTCATTGCTATTCCAAAATCGGTAAATGCTGCTAGAATCAAGGAAAACATTACAATTTTTGATTTTGAGTTAACAGAAGAGGATATGAAGAAAGTGGACAGCCTTGAAACAGGCATCCGATTAGGGGCCGATCCAGACAATTTTAATTTCTAAGAAGAAAAAAAGAAGCTTAAGCGGATATTCCACTTAAGCTTCTTTCCTTATACAGCCGGTATTTCTTCGCCGAACTGGCTATTGTACAAGTCAGCATAGAAGCCGTTTTGTTCGAGCAGTTCATGATGTGTTCCTTGTTCAATGATTGTCCCTTTGTTCATGACTAAAATTAAGTCTGCATCCTTGATGGTAGAGAGGCGGTGAGCAATAACAAAACTTGTGCGACCTTGCATCAACGTATTCATTGCTTTTTGAATATAGATTTCTGTTCGTGTATCTACGCTGCTTGTTGCCTCATCTAAAATCATGATTGGCGGATTTGCTAAGATTGCACGGGCAATCGTGAGAAGCTGCCGCTGTCCTTGTGAAATATTCGAAGCATCTTCATTTAATACGGTCTCATACCCATCAGGAAGGGTACGAATGAACTGATCAGCATGCGCAGCCTCCGCTGCCTTAAAGACTTCTTCGTCTGTCGCATCCAATTGTCCATAAGCAATATTATCCTTGATTGTCCCGTTAAAGAGCCATGTGTCTTGCAGAACCATTCCGAATGTTTTGCGAAGGTCATCCCGAGACATATTTAGCGTATCAATGCCATCAATTTTAATTGTGCCGCTATTCGTTTCATAAAAGCGCATAAGTAAATTTATTAATGTCGTTTTTCCGGCACCTGTTGGACCGACAATTGCTACCGTTTGACCAGGTAGTACATTGATATTTATATCGTTGAAGAGCAGGAAATCTGGTTTGTAGCCGAAATGTACATGTTCAAAGCGGACTTCCCCTTTGGCAAAAGCTATGTTAGCTGGATCTTTTGTTTCTGTTACTTCTTCTTCTTCATCTAGCACTTCGAAGACACGCTCTGCTGCAGCAATCGTAGATTGAATAATGTTTGCAATATTTGCAGTTTGCGCAATTGGCTGAGAAAATTGTCTGGAATATTGAATGAACGCTTGGATATCTCCGATTTGAATAAACCCTTTTGTTACGTAAATTCCGCCAACTACGGCAATGGCAACGTAGCCGAGGTTACTGACAAAAGACATAAGTGGCATGATGATTCCTGATATAAATTGTGCACGCCAGCCTGCATCGTATAATTTCGCATTCACTTCATCAAATTCTACTTTCGCTTTGTCTTCATGGCCAAAGGCTTTAATGATATTGTGACCGTTATACATTTCTTCAATATGACCATTTAATTGACCAAGAGACTGTTGTTGGTTGGCAAAATACGTTTGCGACCGTTTCATAATTGGTCCGAGCACGAAAACGGATAGGAGCACTACTACAACGCTGATTAACGTAAGCATCGGACTGATTGTGAGCATCATAATAATGATCCCGATAATCGTTACAAAAGAAGTAATAAACTGCGTAATACTTTGTTGTAACGTACTTCCAATCGTATCGATATCATTCGTAACACGGCTTAATGTATCACCGTGTGCGTGTTCATCATAATACTTAAGGGGAAGTCTTGCTAGTTTCTTATTGACCTCAAGTCGCAAATCATACACTGTTTTTTGGGCAACATCGGACATAAGATATTGCTGGAAGTAGCTGAATAAGGCGCTCAGTAGATAAAGACCAACGAGAAGAAACAGTACGTTCCCGATATAGGTAAAATCAATTTTAGCTCCAGGAATTCCTTTCATTTTCAATATAACGCCTTCAAACAGCTTGGTCGTTACATTCCCCATTAGCTTAGGGCCGACAATCATGAAAATCGTACTAAGAATCGCAGTAAGAAAAACCACAAACAATTTAATGCGGCGAGGCTTTAAATAGATAAGCAAACGTTTGAGTGTCCCTTTAAAATCCTTTACCTTAGCTCCTTGTACCATCATCCCGCCGCCAGGACCATGACCAGGCCCTACTGGGCGCCCTTGCTGAGACTGTTGTTTTGATTCACTCATGCAATCTCCTCCTCTGACAACTGCGATTCAACGATTTCACGATATACCGTACAGCATTCTAACAGCTCTGCATGGTTACCAATTCCTTCAACTTTTCCACCATCTAACACGATAATTTGATCAGCATGTAAGACGGTACTCACACGTTGTGCAACGATTAGTACGGTTGCTTCTTTCGTTTCTGCTTTTAGTGCAGCGCGTAGGTTTGCATCCGTTTTATAGTCTAGTGCAGAAAAGCTATCATCAAAAATATAAATATCCGGTTTACGAACCAATGCTCTTGCAATGGATAGACGTTGTTTTTGTCCACCCGAAAGATTCGAACCGCCTTGGGTAATTGGTGATTCGTAGCCTTCCTGCATTTGAACGATAAAGTCAGCAGCCTGTGCAATTTTCGCTGCGTGCACAATTTCTTCTGGTGTTGCATCTTCTTTCCCGTATCGAATATTTTCATTGACCGTGCCGGAAAATAAAACGGCTTTTTGCGGAACAAACCCAATTTTAGAACGAATGTCGGCTTGCTTCATTTCGTTAATATCTGCTCCGTTCAAGCGAATCGTACCTGAATCGATATCGTAAAATCTGGGTATTAAATTTACAAGTGTCGATTTTCCTGAACCTGTACCGCCAATAATGGCAGTAATTTGTCCTGGCTTGGCGTGGAAGGAAATATCGGATAGCGCAGGTCGTTCGGCTCCTGGATAACTAAATGTAACGTGGTCGAACACAATATCACCCTTACTTGTTTCTGTTCCCAACGCTTCTTCTGGATCAACGATACTTGGCTCCATAGCGAGCACTTCATTAATCCGATCTGCTGAAGCCGAAGCACGGGGAACCATAACAAACATGATAGATGCCATGATGAGAGCAAACATAATTTGTGCAACGTATTGGATAAACGCAAATAAATCACCTATTTGCATACTGCCGCTATCGATTCGAATACTACCAAACCAAAGAACAGCGATTGTTGCCATGTTCATAATTAACATCATGATCGGCATGATAAACGCCATGATTTTATTCACGCGAATGGAAACGTCTGTTAAATCATGATTTGCTACGTCAAAACGTGTCTGTTCATACGATTCACGGTTAAAGGAGCGAATGACGCGAACGCCTGTTAAATTTTCACGAAGAATTAAATTCAGTTTATCGAGCTTTTTTTGTACGATTTTAAAAAGTGGTAAAGCTCTATACATCGTAAGGACAATCGTTAGTACAAGAATAGGTGTGATGGCTACAATGATGAGGGATAGTTTGGCATCCTTTGATACTGCCATAATGATGCCTCCGACAAACATAATCGGTGCACTTAACACCATTCGCATCATCATGATTAACACCTGTTGTACTTGTGTAATATCATTCGTTGTACGTGTAATTAAGGAAGCTGTGCCAATCTTATCAAACTCTTGTAGGGAAAACGCTTCTACTCGCGAGAATACTTTTTTACGCAAGTTGCGGCCAAATCCCATCGCTATCTTTGAGGAGAAATAGCTTGCAAATACAGAGAAAATAGCACCGCCAGCAGCAACGCCTAGCATAATGCCGCCAATTCTTAAGATGTAATCTACATCGCCTTTCACAACACCTGAATTAATAATGTCAGACATTAATGTCGGTAAATAGAGATCAGACATTGTTTGAATAAATACAAATATAAGTACACCCGCGATCATCCAAGTAAACGGCTTTAAATTACGAAAGAGTTTTATCACTTGCCTTGCCTCCTATCTCTGTTGTTTCTTCCTGGAGCATCAATTCATATAATTGACTATGCATCTCTAGTAATATATCGATTGATTCTTTAGGATACTGTGTTAAAATAGCAGTCATTTTTTGATGTAAGCCATCCGGATCGTTGTAGACAGCTTGTAACTTTTCTTTCCCGGCTTCCGTTACTAGGAGAGATACTTCTCTGCGATTTTCCTCAGAAATGATTCGTTGTAAAAATCCAAGTGAAACTAATCCATCTACACTGGAGCTAAGTGTACTTTTGGGAAACAAAAGCTTCTTACCTACTATTTTTTGCGGAACGATTTGTCCGGGTGGCATTGATTGCAAAATAATGAATTGTGGGACATTTAAGTCATTATTTATCATCGTAGCGTGGAGCCATTTACCAAAATGTCGATGAATACGAAAAAAAGATGTTAGAATAACGCGAGTTAGCTCCAACTCTTCATTTTTTATTTCCATACTATATCACCTCAATTTTATTCCTACGTGAACTGTTCTTAATAAAACCATTCAATAATGAATAATTAATATTGTTAATTATATCGTAATTTCATCGAAGAAAGATGTCAAGAATAAAGAAATGATTCAGGTAGATCGCACCGCAATCGCTATCTGCTGTATAAATAGGGGGGATTTCTGATTCATATCATTTGGGTAGGAGGAATACAATAATGTGAACTGTATTTAGGGAGGTGCTAAAGATAAGATGACTAATTTTTCGAACACGAAAGTGTACGTTCCTTATCATGCTCAAAGCGATCCTTGTCCTCCTATCGGGAAGAAGTATTATTCTACACCGCCCCATTTATATATTGGTTTTCAGCCAGTAAATTTGCCCCAATTTTCGCCAGTTGACGCACTTAAAAAAGGAACTTTATGGCCTGCCTTCTATGATTATTATGAGAATCCATATCAAAGCAGGAGGGAATAGCGATGCATGAATCTTTACCAGATGAATATTATTCTCTACTTGCAGATATCCAAGCTGTAGATTTCGTATTAGTGGATCTGACCTTGTACTTGGATACTCACCCGCACGATGCGCAAGCATTGGAACAATTTAATCATTTTGCAAAGTACCAAAGACAGGTGAAGCAGGTGTTTGAATCGAAGTTTGGCCCGCTTTTGCAATATGGAAATAGCACGTCAGAGGGGGAATGGAAGTGGGGGCAGAGTCCTTGGCCATGGCAAGCATAGGAGGCAAGAACAATGTGGATTTATGAGAAAAAGTTACAATATCCTGTGAAGGTCAGTAAGTGTAATCCTAGACTTGCGAAATACTTAATTGAGCAATACGGGGGAGCAGATGGGGAATTGGCAGCCGCTCTTCGATACTTAAATCAACGTTATACGATTCCGGATAAAGTCATTGGCTTGCTTACGGATATTGGAACGGAAGAATTTGCGCATCTTGAAATGATTGCAACAATGATTTATAAGCTGACAAAAGACGCGACACCGGAACAAATGAAAGAGGCTGGCTTGGATGGTCATTATGCGAATCATAATAGTGCATTGTTTTATCATAATGCGGCGGGTGTCCCGTTTACTACAACCTTTATCCAAGCAAAAGGTGATCCTATTGCTGACTTATATGAAGATATTGCGGCAGAAGAAAAGGCACGTGCAACCTATCAATGGCTGATAAACTTATCCGATGATCCTGACATTAATGATAGTTTACAGTTTTTAAGAGAAAGAGAAATCATTCATTCTCAACGATTTCGGGAGGCCGTTGAAATATTAAAAGAAGAACAAGATAAGAAGACGATTTTCTAATCTAAGTTTAAAATAGAAAACTTAGATTGGTTTCAGTGCCTTTCATTAATGAAGGCTCAAAGACACCTCTTGTGCAGATGATATCCTGCATAAGACGGTGTCTTTATATCTGAAATTTTTCTAGGAGTGTATCATCTCAGTTTATGTAGAAGGTGTTTGTTCATTTTATATAATACGAGATAGCGATTTGAGTTTTTTAACGTAACTAATTTTAGTAAAAATAATTAGGTAGTGTAAAGATACTATGCTATACTTAAGCTACCATTTTACTTTACTTGCACGTATATTCCCTATTCATTCGTGAATAGGGATTTTTTAGTTGGGTTAGAAACAACAAAAAACAGACTCTACAAGTAGAGTCTGTTAAAGATGTCGATTTAAATTAAGCTTTACGAACGTTTGTAGCTTGAGGTCCACGTTGACCTTGTTCTACGTCGAATGTAACTGCTTGACCTTCATCTAAAGATTTAAAGCCTTCACTTTGGATTGCTGAGAAATGTACGAATACATCGTCTCCACCTTCGCGTTCGATGAAGCCAAAACCTTTGTCTGCGTTAAACCATTTTACTTTACCTTGTTCCATTGTTGTTGCCTCCAGGCGTGTGCGATGCACACAATGTGTTACTATCCTTGCTCAAATCTTCAAGATTGAAAGTTGTTCACTTAACATACCTTGCCGAACAAAAATAATTCTTTTTAAATATAACAGGGAATGGATGATATTGCAAGAGTTAATACCGTAAAAATATATAAAATTTTACATAATAGGTGGAAATTCCATAAGAAAGAAAATTACGATAGAAAAATGTAGAGATTAATATTGCGGATAGGAGCAGATGTACAATCTGTATGTAAAGAAAATAGTGATGTGTGACATATAGGTAGAATGGCTTTGTATATAAAATTTCACACAATTGATTCTATCTAACGACACTAACGGACGGAGATGGACTGCTACCATTATTTTTTAAGATATAATCAGACAATTCAAAAAACAATGTTAGATTATATAACACACTTGTGGTTGTCGAATTTTGTTTCTGATATCTTTAAAACAACTTAAGGATTTCAGTTTCATGATTGCATTTTAAAAAGGATATTTTAGGACATTTCCTTTAAATCAATTGGGCATACGGCTATAAAGTTGTTTGCTATGAATTGATGGTGTGCTGTAGTCGATTTTAGGTGAGGTAGGAACATCCAGCGAACAAAGAAGAAGCATGAAAAACAAAAAAATGATGGTTCGAGAGGGGCAATAAAACATGTTTAGTTTTAAGAAAATTTCCTTATATTTAATTATTTTGACACTAGCAATTCTTACAGCTTGTAGCAATTCAACAAAAGCACCGATAACTGCCGATACAACGAAGTCAACAGATGCTAGTACTGCAATATCTGGACCAACCATCGATAAAATCAAGAAAAGTGGAAAACTTGTTATTGCAACGGGAAATTACTATCCGTTTGAGTACCATGAAAAAGGAAGCAATAATTTAGTAGGTTATGATATTGATCTTGGGAAGAAGTTAGCTGATAAATTAGGAGTTACTGTTGAATGGAAGGAAATGCAGTTTACTTCATTAATACCAACTTTGCAAAATGGACAGGCCGATCTTGTTATTGCAGCGATGTATGTAACAGATGACCGTAAAAAAGTTATCGACATGTCTGATTCTTATAGTGACACCGGTATGGTGTTAGTCAAACGGAAAGATGATACTTCTATCAAAAGTTTAGATGATTTGAATGGTAAAACGGTAGGGGTTAAAGCAGGTGCAGCAAGTGAACAAGCGGCTAAAGATTTGGTAGCGAAAGGCACGAAATTGACTATTAAATCGTATAAAGATACGACTGATTATTTGATGGATTTACAGCTGGGCCGCGTTGATGTAGCATTTAATGATTATTTAAATCAAATGGGATATAACAAACAAAATCCAGACAGTAAATTAGAAATTGTCGGACAAGCATTTACAAAAGCTTCATTAGGAATTGGTGTAAGCAAGGGACAGGATGACTTACTGAAGTTTGTAAATAATGAAATTAAAACTATGAAGGATAGTGGCGATGAAAGCAAACTATTTGATAAGTGGTTGAAATAAAGGAGGGGTTTGAATGACTTTACATTATGCAGACATGATCCCCTTTCTGCCAATATTTTTACAAGGATTATGGAAAACAATAGAATTATCATTTTATTCCTTAAGTATTGGGGTTATATTCTCTATTCTGGGAGGGGTTGCTCGCCTCTCCCCCAATTTTATAATTAATAAAATCGCATTTTTATATGTTTGGATTTTTCGGGGTACGCCTTTACTTGTGCAATTATTTATCTTGTATTTTGGGTTGCCTCAACTAGGGATTCGCTTGGAACCGATGCAAGCAGCGGTATTAGGATTATCATTAAATACAGGAGCTTATGCAACTGAAATTGTTCGTTCTGGTATTCAATCGATTGATAAAGGACAAAGGGAAGCAGCAGAGTCGCTTGGTATGTCTAAATTTATGACGATGTATCGGGTTATAGCACCGCAAGCAGTAAAGGTGATGATTCCACCAATGGTCAATCAATTTATTATGACGATTAAAAATTCTTCGATGGTTTCGCTTTTGACGATTACGGAATTATTTCATACTGGAGAACAAGTGATTGTGACAACATTCCGTAGTTTTGAAGTGTATACAGTCATTGCTTTCTTGTACCTAATCGTCACTTCTTTGCTTATGATTGTTGCTGGTCGTTTGGAAAGGGGGTTGAGACTGCATGATTGAGCTAAAGAATGTTACGAAATGTTTTGGAACGCATCAAGTATTATTTGACATCAATTTAGAGATTGAAAAGCAGGAGAAGGTTGTTATTATTGGACCGAGTGGATCGGGGAAAAGTACGATTTTACGATGCATCAATGGTTTAGAAACGATTGAAGGAGGGGACATCTTATATCAAAATGAGTCTTTGCTAAATAAGAAAAAATTACAATCTATTCGCACAGAAATCGGAATGGTGTTTCAACGGTTTAATTTGTTTCCTCACCGCACTGTTTTGGAGAATGTAATGGAAGGCCCCGTTTGGGTTAAGAAAATGAATAAAGATAGGGCTAAAGAATTGGCTGCAGAACTACTGAATAAAGTAGGGCTTGGAAACAAATTAGATGCCCATCCTCATCAATTATCGGGAGGACAGCAGCAACGTGTAGCCATTGCCAGATCACTTGCGATGGAACCGAGATGTATTCTCTTTGATGAGCCGACGTCCGCCCTTGATCCCGAACTTGTCGGAGATGTATTAGGTGTAATGAAGCAGGTTGCGTCGGAAGGAATGGCAATGATTGTTGTTACACATGAAATGGGTTTTGCGCGGGAAGTTGCGGATCGTGTTATTTTTATGGATGCTGGTCAAATTGTGGAGATGGGTTCGCCGGATGAAGTGCTGCTTCATCCACGTGAAGAGAGAACACAAACCTTTTTAAGTAGAATTTTATGATAGGAAGAAAATGCCGCATTCTTTTGAACTGAAAAGAATGCGGCATTTTTCATTGCACTTTGAATACGAACGTTTTATATAGTATTACTTCCCACTTACAACCGGCATCCGTTCCTTTGTCCATCCCTTAAACCCATCTGCTAGGTTTATAACATGTTTAAAGCCGTTGGCTTGTAGAATACTTGTGGCAATAGCAGAACGAGCGCCAGATAGACATTGTACAACTAATGTTTTATCCTTTGGAAGCTCGGAAATGCGGTCTGATAAGTAGCCTAGCATGTAATGATGCGCTTGTTCAATATGGCTTTCATCCCATTCGGATTGGTTACGAACATCTAGCAAGAATGTATCTTCTTGTTTTAGTAACTGACTTAATTGTTTTGGATCAATGTTTTCGTAGCTTTCTGTCATGTACGCAGATTGTTTTGCAACATCAACATTGATATATCCTTTAACTTGATCTAGTCCAATGGATTGAAGAGCTTCTAGAATGTTAGCTAGCTTTACTTCTTCTGCAATCAATATCATCTCTTGATCATATCGAACAACCCATCCGGCCCAGTTTGTAAAGGATTTATTAAATGGAATATTAATAGCGCCGTTCATATGTCCATTTCGGAAATCTGCTGCAGGACGTGTATCGATAACAATTGTTTTTTCATTGATGCTATCTTTTACTTGTTCAATCGTATTGTATTTCATAACGGCTTCATCTGATAGTAGGTTTGGACCTACTTTGTTTAACTTTTTCATCATTGCGAAATACTTTGGTGGTTCAGGTTGCCCAGACAGTAATGCTTTTACAAAGGGTTCTTCCTCCTTATATTGCAAGGCCCAGTTGTTTCGTAGCTCGTAGCCAACGGTAGAAAGAGGAACGGCACCTAATGCCTTTCCGCATGCGCTCCCTGCTCCATGAGCGGGCCATACTTGCAAGTGTTCAGGAAGCGTTTTGAAGCGTTCTAGCGAATGGAACATTTGTTTTGCACCGATATTTGCTGTTCCTACAATTCCAGCTGCCTTTTCAAGAAGGTCTGGTCTACCAACATCTCCAACAAATACGAAGTCACCGGTAAAGATACCCATTGGTACCGAAGAGCCTCCGCCTTTATCCGTTAAAAGGAATGAAATACTTTCAGGGGTATGTCCTGGTGTGTGCATAACCTCAAATGAAATATTCCCTACTTGAAAAACAGAACCATCACGAACGAGTTTATGATCGATATCATCTACATATTGGTATTTCCAGTTTTCATCCCCTTCATCAGAGAGATACAATTTTACATTGTGGCGCTTTGCTAATTCACGTGCACCAGATAGAAAATCGGCATGAATATGTGTTTCAGTTGCTGCAGTTATGTGTAATCCTTCTTTTTCTGCAACTTCAAAATAAGGTGTTACGTTTCTACCTGGATCAACGATAATCGCTTCTCCTGTTCTTTGACAGCCAACCATATATGAAGAATGAGCTAAACGTTCATCGAAAAAATAACGAAAAAACATATATCTTCCTCCTTGTAAGTTAAAATAGGTTCTTGCTTTGTTATACTCATAATATACCTAGTGGGGTATAAAAGCAAAGGAAAAATATTAGGATTGGCAAAGTTGTTTTAAAAAACATTAGCGAACATATGTTCTATGTTGTATACTTTTAGTAATTAGAGAAAAACAACGTTTGAGAAAGAACATCGAATAGGATTTAGGCAAAATACGTTCTGTATATTAAAGATTCCTAACTTTGTGATAAAAATGGTGATCGAATGAAATATTATATTTTCTTAGACGATTCAGGACAATTGCATCCCAATTATCCGGTAGGGGACTATTTTGTGTATGGGGGATTATTGGTAAAGGATTCCGATTATCATGGGATTCATGCATCTTACACAAAGTTTGTGCAAAACATAAAGAAGGAGCAAGGAATTACGGAAGAGTTAAAAACAACGAGAATGGATATTCCAACCAGAAGAAGGCTGCTAAATAGACTATCAAAGTATTCTTGTGAACAAATTTTCGTTAGTGTGAAGGTGTCAGCATTACAAAGAATTGATTTTCGTTCCAAAAAAGACGTCGTACGATACAAAAATTATATCATTAAGAGGTTGATTGAAGAGCTTATCATAACATGTAAAATACCTCAGAATTGCACATTTATCGAATTACGAATAGACCATCAAAACATTGCTCATTCTGCCCAAGACTCCTTGCAAGATTATCTCTTTAATATTTTTAACGAGGACAATCACTACCGAATTCATCAAAAATATGATCCGACTTCTTTTGTCTGTGATTTTCGAGTTTTGTATAGAGATTCCCGCATCCATTATCTTATCCAAGCCGCGGATCTCTTAGCGAATTCTATGTTTAAAATTTCATCGGAAAATAAAGATATTAGTGGGTTGTTAAAATCTGGGTATACACATTTAAAACTTCCTGATGGAATGAATGATTGAATCTTTACAGGTTATAGTAAATTGTGTATGATTAGCTTACAGCACAAGAGTGACTGTCTGACTTGCGGAATTGCTATACCCTAGTAAGAGTACTGTATGTGCTCCTTTCCGTGAGGACATCTATATGATGTATAGCTACTCATACACAACCTCGATCTGAAATGGTCGGGGTTTTTTGTTTTTTCCTTTGTATTATCCCATACTTATTTCCATGAAATAAAAACAGATAATTTCAAAAGTTCTGTCAGATTATATAACAAGATTGTGGTGAATGATTAGTTTCTTTGCTATCTTTATATCAACAAGAAGTTACTAGATATAATAGATTTTAAAAAAGGATATTTTAGGACATTTCCTTTAAAGAGGTACGATATGAAAACAAAAATTGGATTTGTAGGAAATTGTATATTACAGCCGGTTTTGGATGAGGTGTCCACTGAATTTACAGATGTGGAGCTTAACTACTATTTTTACAAATCGGAGCGAGAAGCACTGGAACTAACGCTTGCTGCTCAGAAGGAAGTGGACGTTGTTTTATTTGGAGGACCGGTTCCCTATTATGTAGCTGAATCAGACCCCAAGGTGAAGGCTCCATTGCTTTACATTTCGTATGACGGTGCAGCGTTTTACCGAGGACTACTTCATGTGCTTGTACAATTAGAGCTTCCAATTGAAAAGCTTAGTGTAGATATGATTCTACCGCAAACCGTCAATCGGGTATATGAGGATTTGGGATTATCCTCTTCGTCTGCTTATGTGTATCCTACTCTTGATGGAACGGGTAAACAGTATTTTACGTTTCATAAATCACTATACGAGGGGGGAAAGACGAGATGTGCCATTACGTGTGTGTTGTCTACGTTTGAGCTACTAAGAAGTGAAGGAATTCCAGCCGTACTTGTGCTAGCAACGGAGTCAGCAATTCGCGAGGGGATTCAACGGGCTGTATTGCTCGATAGTTCCAACTATTTTAAAAAATCTCAAATAGCCGTAGGACATATTCATTTTCTTGATGATCCTGATAAATCGGAGTATGAAGGGCAGCGAATTCATCTAGAACGACATCGTCAACTTGTTACATATGCAAAGGAGCTACACGCTGATATTTTTGCAATGAATCGTACACAGTTTGTTTTTTATTCAACGAGAGGAATGCTTGAAAAAAGAGATTTCGCATTTATTGAGAAGTTGCTTCGTGATTTGAAATCTATCTCGCAAAATTCTGTTCATATTGGGCTTGGATTTGGAAATACAGCTCAAATAGCGGGTGAGCGTGCGAAAATGGCACTGGTCTACTGTAAGAGGTTTGAGGATGATCAATGCTTCTTAACGCTGGATGAAGAGCAAATTGTTAACTTGTTTGATAATAAAGAGCAGTCGTATCGAACAGATGACGTAGAGATTCAGCACTTAGCAGAGCAGCATCATGTATCGGCAATGGTTATAAAGCGTGTGTCTCACGTGCTTGAGAAGTTAGGGAAAACGACAATAACGGCTGAGGAGCTGGCCAATGAGCTGGGTCAAACAATACGAAACAGCCGGAGAACTCTTAAGTATTTTGTGGAAAAAGGATTGGCAATCCCGATTGGTGAGGAGCATTTGGGGGGAAAAGGAAGACCGAAAATATTGTACCAGCTTTTACTTACCGTAAAATCATAAAGGTAAGAGAATAGAGTAGGAGGTTCTTATGAGTAAGATTTTATATAAGAAAAATTTATTTCAAGTAGAGCAAAGAAATACGAAATCATTATCCTTTTTGCAGCCAGATGCAATTAAATCAGCGTTTGCGTTTCATATGAGCTATCCAAACTATAAACCCACGCCTCTAAGATCTCTCTCATCCCTTGCAAGTGAACTTGGCGTTGATACGATTTTCGTAAAAGATGAGTCTTATCGTCTTGGATTGAATTCATTCAAAGGGCTTGGTGGATTTTACGCGGTTGCTGCTTACGTGAGCAAACAGCTTGGTATTAATGAAGGGGACATAACGTTTGAACGCTTGATGGAGAAAGATGTGAAGGAAAAAATAGGAAACATTACCTTTGCATCCGCGACAGATGGCAACCATGGCCGCGGCGTTGCGTGGGCTGCAAAGACACTTGGATTTGAGGCAGTTATTTATATGCCAAAGGGTTCTTCTCCTCATCGCTTGAAGCACATCCATGATACGGGTGCCAAAGGCTACATTACTGATTGGAACTATGATGATACAGTTCGATTTGTAGCACAGGAAGCGAAGAAGGAAGGATGGGTGGTTGTTCAGGACACAGCATGGGAAGGGTATGAAGATATCCCAAAATGGATCATGCAAGGGTATGGTGCACTTGCCGCAGAGCTGATGGAGCAAATGGACGAACCTCCCACACATCTGTTTTTACAGGCTGGGGTTGGATCGTATGCGGCTTCGATTCTTGGCTATTTTGTAGCAAAGTTTCAGGGGAATGCACCGATTACTGTCATTGTCGAGCCGAAAGAAGCAGATTGCTTCTATCAATCTATCTCACAGGGGAAAGCAGTAAATGTAACAGGAGATATGCAAACGATTATGGCAGGACTTGCTTGCGGAGAACCAAACCCATTAGCATGGAGCATTATTCAGCAATATGCAAAAGGGGCTATCTCTTGTAGTGACGATGTGGCAGCGACTGGAATGCGTGTGTATGGCAATCCGCTCGGCAATGATGAACGTATTATTTCAGGAGAATCTGGAGCAGTAACACTTGGAATGCTATACCGTGTATGTAAGGAAGAACGCTTTGCCACAATTCGCGAAAAACTAGGTCTTACTGCAGATTCTAAAGTTCTTCTTATTAATACTGAAGGAGATACGGATCCAGAGCATTATCGCAGCATTGTGTGGGAAGGAACATATCCGTATGATAGGGGGTAACAATTAATGTTAACAGACGAAAGAAAGGCGTATACGATTGCTCTATGCCAATCGTTAATTCAGAAGAAGAGCTACTCAGGCAAAGAAACCGAGGCAGCTGAGGTGGTCAAAGAAGCCTTTAACAAACTAGGTTATGACGATGTAATTGTAGATTTATATGGAAATGTGATGGGGGTACTAAAAGGAAAACAGGAAGGTCCTCGGCTTCTATTGGATGGTCATATTGACACCGTTCCCGTTAAGGAAGATAACTGGACTATAGACCCTTTTGGAGGGGAGATACGAGATGGTCGCATTTATGGACGTGGTACATCTGACATGAAAGGTGCAGTAAGTGCGATGATAAGTGCCGCAGCTTATTTTGCACAGGATCGCAGCAAAGATTTTTCCGGAAGCATTGTTGTTTCATGTAGTGTGCATGAAGAATGTTTTGAGGGAATTGCACCGCGAAAGGTAAGCGATCGAATGCAGCCAGATTATGTTATCATCGGAGAATCATCGAGCTTGCAATTAAAGCGGGGTCAACGTGGACGAGCTGAGATTGTTGTGGAAACGTTCGGAAAGCCGGCTCACTCAAGCAACCCAGAAAAAGGTGTTAATGCAGTCTATCAAATGATGAAGCTTATCCAGCATATCCAAACGTTGCCACTCTCTAATCATCCAGTGCTAGGCAAAGGCATTTTAGAGCTGACGGATATGAAATCAGAGCCATATCCGGGTGCTTCTGTCGTGCCGCATTATTGCAAAGCAACGTTTGACCGTAGAACGCTTGTCGGAGAAACGAGGGAATCGGTCCTTGCACCGATTGAGGAACTCATCGCTACGTTAGAAAAGGAAGATCCTACATTTCATGCAGCTGTCAGCTTTGCAAAGGGTAAAGAACTGTGCTATACAGGTGCCGAAATTGAAGCTGAGAGATTTTTTCCAGCGTGGTTAATGGAAGATGAGGATCCGTTTGTCCAAGCAGCGCTCCAAGGGTTGAAATTGAGTGGACTGCAACCATCACTTACTCATTATGCTTTCTGTACCAATGGCAGTCATTATGCAGGGGAAGCCGGCATTCCGACAATAGGCTTTGGTCCCTCTGAAGAATCACTTGCTCACACAGATGATGAATACATCGAAACGGAACAATTAGCTGCTGCTACTCTTGGGTACTATGGAATCATGGAAGCTTTATTCAAAGGATTTAATTAAAAATAACAGAATATTCTGTAAATGGAGGATGCTATGTACGACTTACTAATAACTCATGCCAAAATTATCGATGGTACAGGTTCACCTTGGTTTTATGGTGATATTGGTATCAAGGGAGATACCATTGCTACAATAGGAAAATTATCTGGTGCTTTAGCCAAACAAGTCTTAGATGTGAAAGGAAAAACGGTGTGTCCTGGCTTTATCGATATGCACACGCATTCCGATTTATTCGTCTTAGAAAAACCGCTTATTGAAGCGAAAATCCGTCAAGGAATTACCACGGACCTACTTGGTCAGGACGGAATCGCAGCTGCGCCGCTACCTAGTGAATACGTAGAAACGTGGAGAAAAAACTTGTCTGGTCTTGATGGAACACCTGATATTGAGTGGGATTGGAGAAATGTTGATAGTTATTTGACGAAAATCGAGAAACTTCAGCCAAGCTACAATCTCGCATTTCTAGTTCCTCATGGCAATATTCGGATGGAAGTGATGGGTCTAGCCAATCGAATTGCAACGGATGAAGAAATTGAGAAAATGAAAGATGTACTGCGTAAGTCATTAGAACAAGGAGCATGCGGATTATCGACGGGTCTGATCTACCCTCCTTGCTGCTTTGCAGATATGAGAGAGCTTACGGCACTTTGCTCTGTCATTGCACAGTACGGTGTACCTCTTGTCATTCATCAACGCAGTGAAGGCGATGAAATTATCGAGTCTATGAACGAGTTAATAGACATGATGAAGGTAACGGGTGCCCATCTTCACTTTTCTCATCTCAAGGTGTGCGGAAAGAAAAACTGGCATAAAACAGATGATGTGCTAGCAACCATCGATAAAGCACGCAGTGAGGGGATTGAAGTGACATTCGACCAATATCCTTACACGGCTGGCAGTACGATGTTAAGCGCCATTCTTCCTCCTTGGGCTCACGATGGTGGAACTGAGAAACTCTTGCTGCGCTTAGCAGATCAAGAACTACGAAATAAAATGAAGCAGGAAATGGAAACCGGCTATCCAGGCTGGGATAGCATGTCCGAGTGGGCTGGCTGGGACGGTATTATCATCACTTCGGTTGTATCCGAGGCAAATCAGCAACTCGTCGGAAAAAATGTGCTTGAAATTACTGCATTGCTTGGAAAAGATGATCCTACAGATGTGGCTTTAGATCTTATTCTAGCAGAGAAAAATGCAGTTGGCATGATTGATTTTGTAATGAGCGATGAGTATGTTTCCAAAATTATGGCACATCCGGCTGGAACGATTGGTAGCGACGGCTTGCTTGGCGGAAAACCTCATCCGCGTGCTTATGGCTCCTTTCCACGGGTATTAGGCAAATATGTCAGACAAGAAAACGTTCTTCCCCTACATGAAATGATTCGCAGACTAACATCTCAGCCGGCAAGAATTATTGGATTGCAGGATCGAGGAATCGTTCGCACGGGCATGAAAGCCGATCTCGTTGTATTTGACGAAGAGCAGGTTATTGATACAGCAACCTATACAAACTCTCGTCAATATCCGGAAGGCATCGATTATGTCATTGTGAACGGTAGTATCGTTATTGATCACGCGATTACAAATGAGACTTATTCTGGACAAGTTCTTCGCCGATTTTATGAGCAAACTACGGCTATTTCAAAGTAAGGTAAGAAATTGAGATAAGGAAGGTTTCGCACAATGAGACCATGTATTATTGATGGAATGATTGTGACTGTAATGAGGTAGGATTTGACGAAAAAAGACCCCACCTACCTTAATAGTAAATGGGGTGTGAATGCTATTATTTAAGCTTAAAGCCTTGCTTTAGAATGGTTGATTGAATGTTTGGATAGTATATACCTTGGTAGAATCCAGCAATCATGGATGACCAGTTACGATCTTCTTTGCCGCCTGTACGTTCTTTCATATAAGCAGATATTGTTTCATCATATGCATCAATGAAGGCTTTTTGATCTTTGTTGTAGCTTTCCTTGTGATGAATCGCTTCAGGTTGCAAGCGTGGTTTTTTCGCAGAAAGATCTGCTGGATGACCGACTACCAGACCGCATACCGGGAATACATATTCCGGAATAGCAAGAAGTTCAATTAATTCTTGTGGATTTCGTCTAACTCCGCCAATTGGCACAATGCCAAGGCCCATTGATTCTGCAGCTGCTATGGCGTTGCCCATGGCAAGACCAACATCTGTTGCCCCAACAAGAAGAGATTCTACTCCGTCTGTAATGCCAAGTGGTAGACCATTTTTATCAGCAGCAATTTTGGCACGGTAGAAATCTGCACAGAATACAAGAAAAACAGGTGCTTGTGCAACCCAAGGCTGACCGCCAACATATTCAGCTGCCTTTGCTTTCTTCTCAGGATCTTGGATACTAATGATTGTTAGTTGTTGACCATTGATTGAAGTTGGGGCTGCTTGTGCAGCTGCAATAATTTCGTTTAATTGTTCTTCAGACACAGATTCGTTTGTGTAACTACGGATAGAACGGTGGTTGGTTAAAGTTTTCATAACTTCATTCATAATTTGATTCATCCCTTCTGGTTATATAATCAGTTCCTTTGTAAGGAAGAGTTACATACGTTTAAATTCTGGGGGTGCTGCTAATACGTCTTGGACATACTTTCGAAAGCTTATGTAATGTGGTGTTTTACTATGCATGGCCAGTACTTCTTCACTTTCCCATTGCTCCAGCATGACGAAATGATTTGGTTTTTCCACATTTTCATATAAATTGTAGTCAATATTGCCGTTCTCAGTACGAGAGGCTTGCAGTAATAATGCCAGTTTCTCTATAAACTCATCGTGAAATTCTGGCTTTATTTGCATAAATCCTTGAATTGTAACCATTTTGTTAGCCTCCTAATTCCTCTTAACGTTCGATAGATATCGAACGTTAAGAACTATAGCACGACTGTTTTAAATGCGCAACGATTTTGCATTCTCGTTGCGACCATAAGGTGATTATGATACAGTAACCATATGAAAACACCACTACAACCGTCTATTGATGAATTAAAGTTAACGTCTGTGTTGCATGCATTAAGTGATCCAATTCGTTTGTCCATTGTCCGAAGCTTGGCTAAAACAAAGGAACAACACTGTGCGTCCTATTGTAGTTTGAATATATCGAAATCTACGGTGTCACATCATTTTCGAGTGCTTCGGGAGGCTGGAGTAATTCAAGTGCGCATAGAAGGGACACAGCACTTTTACTCGCTTCGGACTAACGATTTAAATAAGTTGTTTCCTGGATTGCTAACGTCTATTTTACGAGTTAGCTCCTCACATATGTAGAAATAGGGGCATTAGAAAAACCGCGTACGAAGTAAGTGCGTGGTTTTTCTAATCTGAATAAAATTGTTTTCTGAGCCTCAAAGTATAGATGAGTAAACTGAAAGGAGCAGAAAAGATGAAGAGTAACCGTAAGCAAAAAGCAAAAGTTGTATTTACAAAAGAGGAACAGGATAAAAATTTTCAGTATGAAAACACACAAATAGAAGAGAAAGTAGATGTAAGCAGTGATGGTTTTCGCTATGACTATGATGATAGTAAATAGTTTATTATTACAGATTTTCTGAACGGGAAAGCCTGCGCGTAGGGCTTATCCCGTCTTTTGACGTTGGATGAAAGAAAGTCAAATGAGGTGTATAGACAAACATCATGAATGAGAACACAGCCGTCTACTATTGTGAATAGACTCTACTATACGAATAATAATATATAATCATTTTTCTTTTCTTCCTTTATAATTAAAGCATAAGAATATTTTATGTTTTGAGGTGAGATGAACGATGGAAATGAAACCTAAGTTACAACTTGAAAAGACGATAATGGAGCGGGTACTGGATCTACTTACAGCAGTATTGTTGATTAGTATCATTCTGGATGTTGTTATGATATGGAAGGAACTTCCGCAGTCTATTCCAAAGCACTTTAATATGTATGGAACACCGGACAGTTTTGGTGGGAAGGAATCTCTTATTGCTATTTTAATTGTGCCAACACTATTATTTATGTTGTTTTCTATTTTGAGTAAATTTCCACACACTTTTAATTTTCTTGTTAAAATTACTGAAGAAAATGCGTACGATCAGTATAAAAATGCACAGCTATTGATGGGATGGCTAAAGTTTGAGCTGGTACTTTTATTTGTTTACAATGACTGGATGACGATTGAAATAGCCCTTGGGCGAAGAGGTGGACTAGGAATCGTTCCGCTTATTCTAGAGCTAATAAGTGTATTTGTTACGATTGGAGTGTTCCTTCTACGAAGTTATCGGCTTAAATAGTAGAGAGAGGTTATCAAGGAAGCTGCATTAAGCAGCTTCCTCCTGATTTTTTCGTTGCACATACATAAGTCGAATGAGTAGAAATGTTGCACCAAACGCAAGTCCTATTATGAGACCAATCCAATATCCCTTAGCTGCTAAGTAAGTAAAATTAGCAAGAACGTACCCGAGTGGTAATCCAATTACCCAATAGGCTACAAGTGTCATAATGAGAGCGGCATTTACGTCCTTATACCCGCGCAGTGCCCCTTGTACCGGTGTTGCGATGGCATCTGATATTTGAAATAGAATCGCGAACAATAGAAATTGTCCGGTGAGTCTTTGAACAGTTCCATCATTACTATAAATGGCTGCAACTTGATCATTAAAAAGAAAGATGATAAGCGAATACAAGAGAGCAAATAGGAGGGCAAAGCCAATTCCTATGAAACTATATGTTCTTGCATCTTTCATTCTCCGTGCACCAACTTCGAAGCCAACGGCAATAGTAAGTGTCATCGAAATGCTAAGAGGAGTCATATAAAGCATAGAAGCAAAATTGATTGCAGACTGATGGGCAGCAATAGTGGCTGTATCAAATCGACTCATCAGTAACGTAACGGCTGCAAAAATACTCGTCTCGAAAAAAATAGCAAAGCCAATCGGCACACCAAGTTTCAATAGGTCCTTCCATGTTGAAATATTCAATTTGTATAGTTTATGGAAAATTCGATAGCTAGAAAATGGATGGCTGCGATGAATAATAATGATAGCGATTGTTAATATGCACCAATATGTAACTGCTGAGGCGATTCCAGCACCAACCCCTCCCAGTCGTGGCATTCCAAGATGCCCGAAAATAAAGGCATAATTAAGAATAATATTGATTGGCAATGAGCATACGGTAATCATCATGGAAACTCGCGTTTTTCCAAGGGCGTCAATAAAGCAGCGGAGTACTGTATAAATGAATAATGGTATAATACCAAACGCTAGCATATGCAAAAAGTCACCTGCAACCTGACGAACATGAGGATCCAAATTCATTGCTTGCAAAATTGGTCCTACTAAGAACATACCGACGATTATAATAGCGACGGCTATGCCGATAGCAAGATAAATTGCTTGCATAATGGACGGAGCTACATCTCCGGCTTTTTTTGCACCGGTCAGCTGCGCGACAATCGGGGTTACTGCAAGCAGTATACCTGTTAGCCCTGTGTTTACAGGTATCCATAAACTAGAACCAATTGCAACACCTGCGAGATCTGCGGAGCTGGCGTGTCCAGACATGGTTGTATCAAAAAACGTCATCGCAAACAAAGCGAGCTGGGTAATAAAAATAGGTAAAAATAAAAGAATAAATTGTCGTATCTTATGAAGTTGAGTTGTTGTTTCTTTCATAAAAATCCTTTCTTAATTAGAGAAATACAAGGCAGGCAAAAAAAGGCTGGCTACCGGAAATGGTTATGATGAAAGGTAGCCAGCTTACGAATATGTAAAAGTCACTATTATTTTTGCACAGCTGGAGGAAGAAGAGAAATCACTGTTTTTCTATGATCATCTTTTCCTGCTTTAATATCTAGGTTTGTCACAAAATAAAATTCGTGTTCTTCATCGAAGTCCATTTCAGTAGGAAGTGTGGTTTTAAAAGGAAATGATTTCGTTTCATTTGGTGCAATTACAAAATGATCTTTCACCACAGGTATGACAGAAATAAGTAGCTGTTCACCCATCGTTAAATCTGAAAATCCACGATATAACTCTACAAAGATGGTATTAATGCGTTGTTCTACTTTTCCGCCTCTTACAATGATAGTTCCTTGGATAGTTTCCCCTAATCGAAATGTATCCTCCGGTAATTGTAAATATACGTCTGCAGCACCTTTTCCTAGCTTCGCCATAAATTTATCTAACATTTTAGCACTTCCTCTCTTTACTTTTTGTTAGAAAAAAGATAAATCGTGTACTCGAAATCTAGAGGAGTTTGAAGGTTAAATTCCTCATTTAATCTTACATATAAGCCTATTTGTATTCTATGATACCATATGAAAATCATTTTCCAAGGTAACTAAGAAAATTGTGTTGGTGAAAAATGGAATATAATATCAAGTTGGAGTTATCAAAAAGAGCATTAGAGTCCTCTCAAACATGTTCATAATGGCAGGATATACAGAAAAAAATTGTGCGAAATTTGACAGAATCATGTAATATTAAAAAGTATGAAATCTTTGATACAAAATGTACATAGAGGAGGCAACCTATCTTGGTAGAATGGTTAATAGGTCTTATACTTGGGACTGTAGAAGGATTAACGGAATTTTTACCTGTTTCTTCAACAGGACACATGATTCTTGTAGGTCATCTTCTTGGATTTGAAGGAGATAAAGCAAAAACATTTGAGGTCGTTGTTCAATTAGGATCGATATTAGCGGTTGTTGTTCTATATTGGAAGCGCCTATGGTCACTATTTGGAATTGGCCGTAAGGTAAATGGTCCATCCTTGAATTTAATTCATATTTTGATTGCTATGATTCCAGCAGGTCTTGTTGGTGTGGTATTCCGCGATCAAATTAAAACGGTATTGTTTGGACCGGGACCTGTTGTAATTAGTTTAATTCTCGGTGGTATTTTAATGATTGTTGCAGAACGTTTTGCAAAGAAAAATCCAAGTATATCCAAAACTTTAGATGATGTTACTTATAAGCAAGCATTTATGATCGGCTTGTTCCAATGTTTAGCACTTTGGCCTGGATTCTCCCGTTCGGGTTCTACAATAAGTGGTGGTATATTGACTCGTGTTTCTCATAAAGCAGCAGCAGAATTTACTTTCATTTTGGCTGTTCCGATGATGATTGCGGCAACAGGTCTTGATTTAGTGAAAAGCTGGCACTTTTTAACGGCTGCAGATATTCCATTATTTGCAGTAGGATTTATTGCTGCGTTTGTTGTGGCAATGGTTGCAATTGTAACCTTCTTACAACTCTTACAGCGTTGGAAGCTAACACCGTTTGCTTACTATCGATTTGCAGTTGCAATTTTATTCTATTTCTTTGTCATAATGTAATACAAAAAGGTGCTAACGTTGTTGGCACCTTTTTTCATATTTGCCATCTATCAGTTTGCTACAGTGATATCTTTTTGTCGTAGTAAAGTGACTATATAGCTTTCCATGATGGCTTGGTTGTGCTATGTTTATACATAATAAATTTGAATGTAATGAATACTTAATTATAGATGAGTGGCGTAAGGTAGGGGATTGTATGCTTCGACGTTTATTTCATGCGTGGGGAATAGGAGCTGGACGAATAAAGCTCGTTCTTACAAGGGATACTTGGAAGCAAGGAGAATGGCTACAAGGTTACATACGTGTAACAGGAGGTTCAGAGCCATTTCAAGATGTGCGTGTAGAGCTAATGATGACACTTGTTACGATGCGAGGAAGAGAATATACGAGGACAGTTCTTACTTTTTTTGAGGAGCAGTATATGAATCTTACTAAGGGTGAAAAGTCCAATTTTATATTTTCTTATCAAATTCCTGAAACAATTGCTATTTCTAGTAACCATATCATGTATAGTATACGTCTTCACACCTTGTCAGGGCATGAGGATGTTAAGTTAATTGATATTGTTCCAAATGAGCCGCTTCGACAAGTGATTAGTTCACTGTATAATCTTGATTTTAGGCGTGATCCTTCGTTTGGATTTTTTGATGGATGCGTGCAGTATTTTAAATTCGTTCCTACAGGCTATTTTATGCGTATGCTTCTTTCAGTTTCTTTTCTTGCTGTGCCAAATGAACATGAAATTCGGCTTTTTATGTATATTCGTGATAGCAAGGGTAAAGATTTGTATCATATGTCAAAATTTTCACACTGGGAATGGAATGAAATGGAATTACTAACGGAACGACTTCGTAAAGAGATAACTGATATGTGCAATGAACCAGATTCCTATCTCAATAAAGTAGATTGGGTAGAGGAAGGGGCAATCGGCTCCCTTGCGAAAAGTCTCTTTCCTGAAGTGAAAGAGCTATCCGAATGGAATGTGAAGTAGCCTTCTTTGCCCGGACCATGTTGGCTCGGGCTTTTTGTAATGATGCGGGTAATACCATTTGCTTATTCCATTGCGAAAGAACAGGAGGGGTAAGAATGAATGTATACTTTGAAGAAGACATTCGCAGGAGTGATCAGCTTGCTCAAAGACACGGATTAACTTTACAAACTCTGATGGAAAATGCAGGACGTTCCCTGTTTGAAGCTATTACGAACGTAATAAATAAGCATGATTCCATTTGTATTGTGGCAGGGACTGGAAATAACGGCGGGGATGGTATCGTTCTTACACGTTATTTAAAGATGCATGGTTACAATGCCTCTCTATGTCTGCCTATTGGAAAACCAAAGACAGAGCCAGCGCTTGATCATTTACAGTATTATGAGGAATGCGGCTATCAGGTGGATGAATGGTCGCGATCCAATAAATATGATGTAATCATAGATGCGCTGCTTGGTGTAGGTGCTCGCTACGGCCTGCATGGGACATTGCAAGAGGTTGTGCAGTGGGCTAATCAAGCAATTTCTCTGCGCATTGCAGTTGATATTCCGACTGGGCTTACGGCAGATTCTGGTTATGTGGACAATGCATTTTGCGCGAGTTATACATTTTGTTTACATGGTTTGAAGCCGTCGGTATTTCTGGAACCATCATCTTCTTATTACGGTGCGTGGAAAAGTGTAGATATTGGATTACCACAGACAGGGCGATGGAAGGTGTGGACCGAAGAAGATGTCAATCAGAGCACTTCGGTACGCTCTCCATATTCACATAAAGGAACATATGGAACAGGCTTGTTGGTCGCGGGGAGCGATGAAATGCCAGGGAGTGCCATGCTAGCTGCGCTTGGAGCGATGCGCTCGGGTATTGGAAAGCTAACCGTTGCAACGACGAAGTTTACAACTAGCGTTTTAACACCTCGGGTGCCTGAAGCGACGTATTGGACGGAAGGGTTGCAAAGGATTGCAAACGGAAATCTTTCTTCTTCTTTCCGCGCTGCTGCCATTGGACCTGGGATTGAAGATCGTGTTCTCGTCGAACAGGCCGTCACAACACTTCTTACTATGAATATACCTGTCGTCCTAGATGCAGGTGCGTTAAACAAAAGAACCTATCCTCTTCGCAGCCATGTAACAGTGGTAACACCTCATCCAGGTGAATTTAGTCGAATGATTGATATGAAAGTGATAGATATACAAGCTAATCGAATCACGTTTGCATCGGAATATGCAAAAAAGCATGGAGTTATTGTTGTATTAAAAGGAGCCTACACGGTCATTGCATACCCAGATGGTTCAGGTGTAATCAATACAACGGGCAATTCTGGACTAGCGAAAGGCGGGACAGGTGACACGTTAACAGGCATGCTACTAGCGTTTTTATGCACATACGAAAACCCACAGAAAGCCATTTCAAACGCAGTATATATTCATGGCTTATGTGCAGATGAATGGACAGTAGACCGTGCTGAAGCGACCATGCTAGCAAGTGATATAAGCAATATGCTGCCGTATGTATTAAAGCGATTTGAACGATAGTAGTAGGTAAATAAAGGAAAGGGAGAAGTGTTAAGCCTCTCCCTTTCCTTTATTTATGTGTTGTATTGTACTGGAAATAATAAAGAAGGAAGAGTAACTTTTGTACTCTTCCTTTGGCAGAATCGCCAATGAAAGCAACCTACTACCGTTATAGCCAATTTGAGATTGCCTCATACCCAGTATTTAAATAAAATAGATGACATTTCATTTAATATATTATATAGTTAATTTTATTTTTAATTAACTTAATTACATAAAAGGAGCCGTAAATCAATTATGAATGATAATCGCGAAGAGCTATCCAATGAGCTCGTAGCATCTATGTTTACCGTCTTCCGTTCCTTGCGTAGCGGTGTAGCAAAACAGTTTGAGGAATTTATTCCAATGAATGAGTTTTTCGTTTTACGTATTTTAGATCGAGAAAAACAAGAGAAAGTGTCGCAACTAGCAAATGAATTGCATGTTTCAAGCAGTCATATTACAGCAGTTTCTGAAAAGTTAATTGCCAGAAAATTGATAGAACGAACGCGGTGCACGTCGGATCGACGCGTTGTTTTTTTAAAAATAACCGAGCAAGGAAGTATGCTTGTACGAGAAATGGAAGAACGTAAAACAAAATATATAAAAGAAAAATTTGAGGCATTATCAGAGGAAGATATGAAGGTAACCATTGATGTGTTTCAAAAAATAACAAAGTCGTAATTCATTGGGATACCCTTTTCGAAAAGGAAATCCTTAATTCGTACAAGTGTGAAAAAAGAATAGCGAAGAAAAACCTTCTTCTAGTGTGACTAAAACGATGCAAATTGCAAAAGACTAAACTCACATTATAAGAAAGGGTGAGTAGAATGAGCAGTCGGAATGGCAGCGAGGGAAGTGGAAATCAAGGTTCCCCAAAAACGAATCAAAGCATCGAACATAATTCCTCGGTTGGAAATGATAATAAGGGGAAAGAATATCGGTCGCGGCAAGGAAGTCAGTCTAAGGAAAAACATAGACAATAAAAAATTTTCATCTGAAAAGTAGACCTTTGCAGCTTAGACTGCGACGGTCTATTTTATTTCAAGAAAAAACTCCTTGCTAGCAGAACAAGGAGCGGGAAAGAGGACTATCTATGTCAATAAGGAATAAGTTGCGCGGTGCAACTTCCTTATTTCTTACTTTACAGCCATTGTGTGAAATCATTGTGAACTCTACGTGTTAGAGAATTGAAATTTTGTTTCATTGACCGAATGTCATAAGAACGGTACAATTTTTTACAGATTCATATTTGAGGAGGAAATACATATGGCAGAAAAGGTAGCATTAATCACAGGAGGAACGAGAGGGATTGGAAAGGCAATCGCAAAACGATTTGCGATGGAAGGATATAATGTTGTTCTCAATTACATGCGTAAAAAGAGTGATGCAGAATTAGCAAAAGAAGAAATTGAAGCTGAGTTTGGAGTAAATGTATTGCTTGTGAAGGCGAATGTTAAAGAAGTAAGTCAAATTAGGATGCTGTTTGAAGAAGTTAAGAATTATTTTGGGCGTCTTGATGTATTTGTAAACAATGCAGCATCCGGTGTGCTACGTCCTCTTATGGAAGTAGAAGAAAGTCACTGGGATTGGACGCAAGATATTAATGCTAAAGCTTATTTATTTGCAGCACAAGAAGCTGCTAAGCTAATGGAAAATGGCGGTTCCATCATTGCCATGTCAAGTCTTGGTTCTATTCGTGCACTTCCGAATTATGTTACAGTAGGCGTCTCAAAAGCAGCAGTAGAAGCGTTAACACGATATTTAGCAGTTGAACTTGCGCCAAAAGGAATTGTTGTAAATGCGGTATCTGGTGGGGCTGTAGATACGGATGCGCTTACTCATTTTCCAAACCGAGAAGAGCTATTGCATTCAGCGGCATCCCGAAATCCAGCTGGCAGACTTGTTGAGCCAAAGGACCTAGCAGAAATGGTATATTTTTTAAGTACACCTGCTGCTAGTATGGTTTGTGGACAGACGATTATAGTAGATGGTGGATTGTCTTTACTTGCGTAAGTAAATATCAATACATTCATTTCACAAGATGAAAAGAAAAATTGCAAACGCTAAGGGGTTTCATACATGTATGGGGAAGAGAAAGAAATCTACGTTTAATGATCGTTTTATACAATTATATCCACCGCAAATATTAGCCTCTGGGTTTTGATTCTTATGTATATTGGTGCCAGTCGTGTGTCAACTGGTGGAGGGATTAAGCTAACAACCCAGAATAATTTTAAACGAACAAAAAAACCAGGAAAAATTCCTGGTTTTTTGTTTTGTGTAAAACGTATCTCTATCTCAGCAACGATAGGATAGCACTAATTACTGCAACGCGAAATACGATTGCAAGTATAGCGGCAATTCCGCCAATGATAATCGCTAGTCTTCCTGTTGTTTTGGCATCCCGGCTCATGGCGAAAAAACCGAGAATTACAGCAATAATCCCAAACATAGCCGGATAGGTAAAGAAGGACAATACTGCAAGTGCTAACGCAGTGTAGCCAATCACCGCACCACTTGTAGTAGGTTCTACTTCCTTTCGCTCGGGATTTAAACGAACAGGAGAAACTTCAGCGGCATATTCTGTATCTTCTGAATCGCGAAATAAGTCATGATCGTGATCTTTATCTGCCATAATAATCCCCCTCTTTTCTGTTGGCTCCTATGAAAGGAGCTATAACTAGTATGACCTGCATATCTCATTTTCAATTCAAAAACTATCTGAAAAAAATTGGTATGATTGTACTTCTATTGGAAACGATAGGGAGGAAGTGATGATACGAAGGAGGCTTAGATTGATGCAACATCCAATTGAAGATCTCATGAAAACGACGATGCACAATTTGAAAGCTATGGTAGATGTAAATACAATTATAGGGAAGCCTGTATCAACGCAGGACGGGAGTGTAATTTTAACTGTATCGAAAGTATCCTTTGGGTTTGGAGCAGGAGGAAGTGATTTTCAGGGTGAAGGATCATTAAGCTTGAAACGGCCAAGGAATAAGTTTCATCCGAATGTTGAAAAGACGTTGGAGAATGAAACGGAGTATCCCTTTGGTGGAGGAAGTGGAGCGGGCGTGTCCATAAGTCCTGTAGCTTTTCTAGTGGTAGGTGAAAAAGGGGTTCGAGTGATGCATTTACAAAGCAGTACGCATTTAATTGAAAAGGTGATGGAAACAGCACCAAAGACGATTCAATCTATACAAAAAGTAAGGAATGCGAGTTCTACCGCACATAACGGGTAAAGTGAAATAACCTAATTTGTAAAGGAATGGAGACGCAATTATATGTGTCTCCATTCCTTTATGTGATCATCTTGTTTATATTGATGTAACCTTTGGTTTTTCTTTCTCTTCTGCTTTGTTCGATAAAATATTTTTATAACTAATGGCTTGTCTTCCCATTTGAATCCATGCTTTTTCGAAATCTCTGCGGTTTATTTTATGGTTTGGAGTTGGATGAAGAGGGTCCTGTATGTAAACATAAAAGGAATTGTAGCCAACAAGCAAAACACTATGTTGGGCAAATGTAATTCGCATCGGTCCTTCATTTGTATACCAAGTTTCAAAACGGTCTTCAGGTAATAAAGCATATGTATCGTTGATGATGGTCCAGACAGGGGAACCATTATCAATCATAGCATACATATCCTCAGGTGCTCCTCCTGTTAAATTAACAAGCTGATTTGGTAAATACCGAAGCCCTAGCTTAAATATGGGACCTGCAAACACGCCAAGGCCTGGACGGCTGAAGGAAAACATATCACCAACAAACCCGTCCTCCATATTGCCATGAAGGCCCTTTTGTTCAAATGGAATCTTAACAATTTTTGCTGCTAGCTCCATTTTGTCGACGTTCATTCCGGCATATGAAAGCAACATAGCTAAGCTAGTTACTTCACAACCCCTTGGGAGTTCGGGATTTTGTGAAATATGTGTAGTAAGAAGAAGCGCTGGTTTCTTCATAGTATAAACTTTTTTTGCACCAAGGTAGGAGAGAGCTGAAAAAAACGGCAAAGACAAAATTACTTTCCATTTATGTTGTTTTACCAAGCTTAACACAATTTTACACGCCCCTTTTTTACTTTTTTCTTTTGAATATGGGTATGATACTGGTGAAACAAGGAACCTCACTATTATAGTATATACAATTTATTGCAAATTCTGTTGTTTTATGTCATAGATAGAATGGAAACAAAAAAATATACATGTCACAAAAATGTAACATGTATAGCAGCACATGTTACTGGGAAAAATTAGGTAAAACAACTACGATAAAAGTGGAATGGGAGGAAGGGAAATGATTAACGTAAAGAAATTTACCATAGGCGTATTTCTGTTAACCGGTGCCTTCGTCATATATACATGGAAGGAAATGGAGAGTATTGTAAAAAATAAAAAACAGTATGTTTAAGTGGGAATTTGGATTGAATTGTGTGTAGTTATTAAAAAAATTCTTTATTATACATTGTTTTTTTGTTTTTTATGTTATATAATAAAATTTGTGTCTCAGTTATACTTGGAAGAACGCTGGCACTATTGATTCTGTTACTCGTTATGCTCTATGTATTACACAATGAAACTGCTGGGAAAGATCGGGTCAGGAACGCCAACAACTTTCTCAACCTTCATGCTAGTTGTGTTCGTAAGCTAAGTAAATGAAGCCAGCGCAGCAGGAGCGGTCATTGGAGCCGCAGGGATAAAAGAGAGGTAGGGCTTTTATCTGAAAAGTAGAATTAGCATGTTACTAACCCTCTCATTCAAATGCAAAAAGGTCTCTTTTTAAGTAAAGAGCCCTTTTTTTACGTGTTCAATTGTTTGTCATTTAATCATTGTATACACCCGTAAGCATGGAACTAACGAAACGAACATCCTCAGTATCAGATGTAGTTGCCTCTTTATTCCATATAACTGAAGTGATTGTCAGTTCTGAATGTTCTGATTTTTCGACGTGATGTTCTTCACAATTTCCAAAGCTACACAATCCTTTCGAACGTAGAAAATAAAAGATTTGTAGCACGTTGCCAACCTCTTCCGGGGTATCTTTCATTTGAATAGTTGCCATTTCTCTAATCTCCCTTTTAAAACTTTTTGAATATAGAAACAGTATTGGGAAAAAATACAAACACATTACGACCGAAATGTCTTTTCTTAAATTAGGGGAAGGACAAAATACGACAATAATAGAAATTGGCAATATATATTCGCAATAAATAGGAGAATGTCCTTCTTAAGAGATAATGAAATATGTCGAAAAAAATTTTATTTAAAATGTAAGCGCTAACAATACTGATATTACAATAAATTCAGTTAATTCTTCGTATATAATATTTAAAATATTAAAAAAATTGTTTTGATTAATTCATAAAGGAAGCGTAAACTAAGAAACAATAAAAATAAATGCACAAGACATTGGGGATTTAAAATGAACGAGCAATTTACCTACTTAAATATAGTTTCGTTCAGGAGAATGAAGTAAAGGTTACTTTTTATAATAACGGATATTTATATGGTGATGGTTGATGGTATATTTTTAGGCATACGTGCATATAGAGCAGTAATGTCTATTTCCAGAAACAACATATAATCTGTTTGCATAAATTAGCTACATCAATTCTCATAGAGATTCCTAATGCGATAGAAGAATGGAGGAGATCGCGTTGCGAAGCAATATGATAAAAGACGGAATTGATCGCGCTCCCCATCGCAGTTTGGTTCATGCAGCTGGGGTTAAGGAGGAAGACTTTAACAAGCCTTTCATTGCGATTTGTAATTCTTATATAGACATAGTACCAGGGCACATCCATTTGCGTGAGTTAGCAGATGTAGCAAAGGCTGCCATTCGAGCAGCGGGCGGTGTACCTTTTGAGTTTAATACAATTGGTGTTGATGATGGTATTGCAATGGGACACGTTGGAATGCGATATTCACTTCCAAGCCGTGAAATTATTGCGGATGCAGCTGAAACGGTCATTCAAGCGCATTGGTTTGATGGTGTATTTTACATACCAAACTGCGATAAAATTACACCAGGCATGCTTATGGCAGCTGTTCGTACGAATGTGCCTGCTGTGTTCGTATCTGGTGGACCGATGGAAGCTGGAGTGTCGAAAAATGGCAAACAATTATCACTTGCTTCCGTTTTCGAAGGTGTGGGAGCTCTCAAGTCAGGAAAAATTAGTTTAGAAGATCTTGTAGAAATGGAACAAGCGGCTTGCCCTACATGTGGTTCATGTTCAGGAATGTTTACAGCAAACTCCATGAATACCATTATGGAAATGCTTGGTGTTGCCCTGCCAGGCAATGGAACCATTTTAGCAACTAGCAAGGAAAGACATGAACTGATTTATAAAGCTGCATCTCATTTGATGGAATTAATACAAAATGATGTAAAACCGCGTGACATTATTACAAAAGAAGCAATTGATGATGCATTTGCACTTGATATGGCGATGGGCGGTTCAACAAATACAGTCCTTCACATGCTTGCCATTGCTAACGAAGCAGGAATTGAATATAATCTAAGCCGCATCAACGAAGTAGCAAATCGTGTTCCGTATCTTGCGAAAATTAGTCCTGCATCCTTGTATTCTATGCATGATGTTCATAATGCTGGAGGTGTTTCTTCCATCATCAAAGAACTTTCTTCGATACCAGGAGCCATACATGCAGACCGTATAACGATTACAGGTAAAACATTACTAGAAAATGTCCAAGATGCAGAGATTACAAATGATGAAGTAATCCATCGAAAAGAAAATCCTTACAAAAAGACCGGCGGATTATCTATATTATTTGGAAACCTTGCTCCTGATGGTGGTGTTATTAAAGTAGGCGGTGTAGATCCTTCAATTGAAACGTTTACTGGGAAAGCTATTTGCTTTAACTCACATGATGAAGCAGTTGAAGCAATAGATAAAGGTCTCGTTAAAGAAGGACACATTGTTGTTATTCGCTTTGAAGGACCAAAGGGTGGACCTGGGATGCCAGAAATGCTTGCACCAACGTCTTCTATTGTTGGTAGAGGGCTTGGCAAGAAGGTAGCGCTCATCACCGATGGACGTTTCTCAGGTGCAACAAGAGGAATTGCAATTGGTCACATTTCGCCGGAAGCAGCTGAAGGTGGACCAATCGCTTATGTGAAAGATGGCGATACGATTACAATTGCATTAAAGGATCGTACGTTACATTGGGATATCTCAGATGAAGAATTTGAAGAACGTAAGCAAAATATAAAATTACCTGAACCAAAAATAAAACGTGGCTATTTAGCACGTTATGCGAAACTCGTTACTTCTGCAAACACAGGTGGAATTTTAAAAGTGTAAAGCGATGACGGGGAGGAGTAGTTGTTCTTGAAGCCTCACAGAGAGTCGGTGGTTGGTGGAAACCGATGGTTCAAGACAGCGAACATCGCCCCTGAGTGTTGGGCTAAATTGGTAGGCTCAAACGTTAGCCGCGTTATAGGCTCGGCTCCATAGGAGTCTCTGAGGCAAGAAGGTAAACTTCTTGTAAAGAAGGGTGGTACCGCGAAATCATTCGCCCCTTTAGTCACAGCGTTGTTGTGGCTTTTGGCGAATGGTTTTTTTTGTATATAAATATGAATATGAATTGGGGGTTTGAAGAACATGTCTTCGCAAACGAAGGAACGAACAGGTGCAGAGCTTCTCATTAATTCGTTGGTACAAGAAGGTGTAGAACTTATTTTCGGTTATCCGGGCGGGGCAGTTTTACCTTTATATGACGCCTTGTATGATTGCGATATTCCACACATTTTAACGAGACATGAACAAGGAGCCATACATGCAGCTGAAGGATACGCAAGAGTAACAGGAAAACCGGGTGTTGTCATTGCAACTAGTGGACCTGGAGCGACTAACCTCATTACAGGATTGGCTGATGCGATGATTGATTCTCTTCCACTTGTAGTATTTACCGGACAGGTATCAAGCAAGGTAATTGGAACAGATGCATTCCAAGAGGCAGATGTTATTGGAATAACAATGCCAGTAACCAAACATAATTATCAAGTTCGTAAAGTATCTGATTTTCCAAGAATTATAAAAGAAGCCTTCCATATTGCATCTACAGGACGAAAAGGTCCGGTTGTTATTGATTTACCGAAAAATATGGTAATAGATAAGGGTACTGCAAATGCCCAGGTAGAAATGGATTTGCCTGGATATCAACCAAATTATGAGCCGAATCGTCAGCAAATAGCAAAGCTTCTATTAGCGATTAAAAAGTCGAAAAAGCCTGTCATTCTTGCAGGTGCTGGAGTTCTTCACGCACAAGCTTCTGAAGAACTTACGAAATTTGCAAGATTATATCACATACCAGTTGTGCATACTTTACTTGGCTTAGGCGCATTCTCGCCGCAAGATCCTTTATTTTTAGGAATGGGCGGTATGCACGGAACGTATGCAGCCAATATGGCTTTGTACGAATGTGATCTTCTCATCAATATTGGAGCAAGATTTGATGACCGATTAACGGGTAACCTAGCCTTTTTCGCACAAAATGCAGTTGTTGCTCACATAGATATTGATCCTGCTGAAATAAGCAAAAATGTACCGACGGAAATTCCAATTGTGGCATCTGCAAAGCGTGCCTTGCAAGCTCTTTTGGAAAAAGAAGTCGTAAAAACGGATCACGAAGAATGGATCAATGAAGTAAAAGCTCGTAAAGAAAAGTACCCATTGCAATATAAAAAAGGCGGCGATGTATTAAAGCCGCAAACTGCAATTGAGCTTCTATACGAGGTGACAAAAGGAAATGCAATTATAGCAACAGATGTAGGTCAGCATCAAATGTGGGCAGCACAATATTATCCCCTTAAGTATCCGGACAAATGGGTAACATCCGGAGGACTAGGTACGATGGGCTTTGGCTTACCAGCTGCGATTGGTGCACAATTTGCAAAACCAAATGAGTTAGTCGTTGCGGTAGTTGGCGATGCTGGTTTTCAAATGACGCTGCAAGAACTAAGTGTATTAAAGCAGCATCAGTTGCCAATTAAAGTGTTTATTTTAAACAACGAGGCACTTGGTATGGTTCGCCAATGGCAAGAATCATTCTACAATGAACGTTATTCACATTCATTGCTTTCCTGTCAACCCGACTTTGTTGCATTAGCAGGGGCTTATGGAATTAAGGGAGTAAGAATCACTGATCCTGCTACTGCGAAGCAACAATTGGAAGAGGCTATTGCTTTTGATGGACCTGTTGTAATTGACTGCCGGGTATTACAATCTGAAATCGTAATGCCAATGATTGCACCTGGTAAAGGTATTCATCAGATGGAAGGGGTGGAAGGATGAAACGCATTGTTACAGCAACCGTACGAAATCAAAGTGGCGTTTTGAATCGGATTACGGGTGTTATGTCCAGAAGGCAATATAACATTGAAAGTATTTCAGTCGGCCATACCGAGGTATCTACGATTTCACGTATGACATTTGTTGTTCATGTAGAAAATCTACAGGAAGTGGAGCAGCTCATCAAAAATCTCCATAAACAAATTGATGTTATTAAGGTATCTGATATTACAGATGAAGCGATGATTGCTCGTGAGCTCGCACTAATTAAAGTGTCGACTACACAGGCAACTCGCACTGAGATTTACAGCTTAATCGAACCTTTTCGTGCATCAGTTATCGACGTAGGTAAAGATTCTGTCGTCGTACAAGTAACTGGAACGTCGGATAAGGTAGAAGCTTTAATTGAATTGCTCCGTCCGTACGGGCTCAAAGAAATTGCTCGTACTGGCGTTACCGCATTTACACGCAGTATGAAGAAGCAAGAAAAACAACAAACACTTATTATCCATTAAAAATTAGGGGGAAAAGAAAATGACAAAAGTATATTACAAGGATTCCATTAAAAACAACGTATTAGAAGGTAAGAAAATTGCAATTATCGGTTACGGTTCTCAAGGTCATGCACATGCGCAAAATCTACGCGATAACGGATTCGATGTAGTAGTCGGAGTTCGTGCTGGAAAATCATTTAATAAAGCGAAAGAAGACGGATTTTCTGTAAAAACAGTAGCAGAAGCTGCTAAAGAAGCAGAAGTTGTTATGATCCTTCTTCCAGATGAACTTCAACCAGAAGTATATGAAGCAGAAATCGCCGCAAATTTAGAAGCTGGAAATTCTCTTGTATTTGCACACGGATTTAACATTCACTTTAAACAAATCACACCTCCAGCGGATGTAGATGTATTCCTAGTAGCTCCTAAAGGTCCAGGACATCTTGTACGTCGTACATTTGTAGAAGGCGGAGCTGTTCCAGCATTGTTTGCTGTATACCAAGATGCTACTGGAACTGCAACTGAAAAAGCATTGTCTTATGCAGATGGCATCGGTGCAACTCGCGCTGGGGTTCTTCAAACAACATTCCAAGAAGAAACAGAAACGGATCTATTCGGCGAACAAGCTGTTCTTTGCGGCGGGGTTACTGCTCTTGTTAAGGCTGGTTTTGAAACGCTTGTGGAAGCAGGATACCAACCGGAACTTGCTTACTTTGAAACGTTCCATGAACTTAAACTAATCGTAGATTTGATGTATGAAGGTGGTATTGCTAACATGCATTACTCTATCTCAGACACAGCACAATGGGGCGATTATGTTTCTGGACCACGTGTAGTAACAGCTGAATCTAAGAAAGCAATGAAGGATGTTTTGACTGACATTCAAGATGGTACGTTTGCACATGGTTGGATTAATGAACATAAATCAGGCCGTCCAAACTTTAATAAATTTGTGGAAGATGAAAAGAATCATCAACTTGAAACAGTTGGAAGTAAGCTTCGCGAAATGATGCCGTTTGTAAAACCACGTACTAAAGTGGAGGCATAATCAATGAGACAAATTCAATTCATGGATACGACGCTTCGAGACGGGGAACAATCAGCCGGCGTAAACTTGAATCCGCAAGAAAAATTGCAAATCGCACGTCAGTTAGAAAAATTAGGAATCAACGTCATGGAAGCCGGCTTTGCAGCCGCTTCCGACGGTGATTTCAAATCTGTACGTGATATTGCAAAGCTTGTAAAAAATGCATCTGTTATGAGTCTTGCTCGTGCAAAAGAAAGCGATATCAAGACTGCCTTTGATGCGTTGAAGGATGCGGCGCAACCTCGCTTGCACGTGTTTATCGCTACAAGTGATATTCATATGAAATATAAGCTTCGTATGACGAGAGAGCAGGTACTGGATTCAATTAAACAATCGGTGGTATTAGCAAAATCTTTGTTTCCAGTTGTTCAATTTTCAGCTGAGGATGCAACGAGAACGGATTACGCTTTTCTTGCAGAAGCATCCGAGTTGGCTATTCGCTGCGGAGCGAGTGTAATTAACATCCCTGATACCGTTGGATACACGAATCCGCAGGAATACTATGCTTTGTTCCAATACTTAAAACAACATGTTCCGTCTTTTGAACAAGCAATTTTCTCTTGCCACTGTCATGACGATTTAGGGATGGCAACAGCAAATTCACTAGCGGCAATTGAAAGTGGAATTGGCCAAGTAGAAGGAACAATCAACGGAATAGGGGAACGTGCAGGAAATGCAGCTTTGGAAGAAGTTGCTGTTGCCCTTCACATTCGTCAAGATCACTACCAAGCTGCAAGCTCTTTGCAGTTGAAGGAAATTAAAGCGACCAGCTCACTTGTCAGTCGATTAACAGGAATGATTATTCCGAAAAATAAGGCTGTTGTTGGAGCAAATGCATTTGCACATGAGTCTGGAATTCATCAAGATGGTGTGTTAAAGGAAGCCTCTACTTATGAAATTATTTCACCTGAGCTTGTTGGGGAAGAACAAAATAAACTTGTGTTAGGAAAGCACTCTGGACGTCATGCCTTTACAGATCGAATGATTGAGCTTGGCTATGAACTGACAGATGAAGAGCGCGACCGAGCATTCAAAGCTTTTAAACAACTTGCCGATCGTAAAAAAGAAGTGACAGAAGCAGATTTACATGCCCTTGTTTTAGGGGAAAAAGCGCTTCTTGATCAACCATACGAAGTCAAAGATTTACAAGTACATTTTAATTCGAATGGTACGCAATCAGCAACTGTCGTTCTCGTAGATGAGCAAGGTAACACAGTAGAGGACGCAGCAACAGGTGCAGGTAGTATTGAGGCTATCTATCATGCAATAGACCGAATTATAGGAAGAGAATTTAATCTAGTAGACTATCGTATACAATCAATTACGCAAGGACAGGATGCGTTAGCACATGTAAATGTCGAACTAAGCGATGGTGTGAAAACTTTATCTGGGTTCGGTGTTGCGTTTGATGTTCTGGAAGCTTCCGCAAGAGCCTATGTACATGCGGCAGGTAAGCTTATCCGATTGTCAGCAGTAAAACGGTGAGGTGATACGAATGGAGAAGAGAATCGTTTGTTTAGCAGGTGATGGCATCGGTCCAGAAGTAATGGACAGTGCAAAAAAAGTATTGCAGGTAATCGAACGGCTGTATGGACATCATTTTGAATTGCAGGATGAAGCGTTTGGGGGAGCTGCGATTGACGAATATGGGCAACCGCTTCCGGCTCGAACTCTTACAGCATGCTTAACAAGTGATGCTATATTACTTGCAGCTGTTGGTGGCCCAAAGTGGGATCATGTAACAGAACGTCCTGAAAAAGGATTACTTGCTCTTCGCAAAGGGCTTGGTGTATTTGCTAATGTGCGACCGGTAGAGGTGGAAAACTCTCTTGCCTACTTGTCTCCGCTTAAGGAAGATCGTGCGAAAGATGTACAATTCGTAGTTGTTCGCGAATTAACAGGTGGTTTGTATTTCGCTCTTCCGAAGGAACGTGATGCCGAGAAGGCAACCGATACGCTTTCTTATACAAGAAAAGAAATTGAAAGAATTATTGAGTATGCGTTTAAGCTAGCAAGAACGAGAAGTAAAAAAGTAACGAGTGTAGATAAAGCAAATGTTCTTGAAACAAGCAAGCTTTGGCGAGAAATTGCACTAGAAATCGCAGGACGCTATGAAGATGTAAAGCTTGAGCATCTGTATGTTGATGCCGCCTCTATGGAAATGATTCGCAACCCAGGCAAATTTGATGTCTTAGTAACGGAAAATATGTTTGGGGACATTTTGAGCGATGAAGCATCGGTACTAACTGGTTCGCTTGGTATGCTACCATCTGCAAGTCATTCACAAGATGGTCCATCTTTATACGAGCCTGTTCATGGTTCAGCTCCCGACATTGCAGGGAAAAATATTGCGAATCCGATAGCCATGCTTCGTTCGCTATCCATGCTTCTTGAGCAGTCATTTGGATTAACCAATGAGGCAAGTGCCATTACAAATGCTATTTCTTCTGTATTAGGTACTGGTAACTTCACAGCAGACCTAGGTGGTAAGGAAACAACGACTTCGTTCACGAATCTTATTATTCAAACAATTGAAGAACAAGTTTTAGTGGGGAGAGGGAAAGCATGAAGAAAACACTATTTGATAAATTGTGGGATCGCCATGTAGTTGCAAGCTCAGACAATGGTACAGATTTAATCTACATTGATCTTCATCTTGTACATGAAGTTACATCTCCGCAAGCGTTTGAAGGACTTCGACTTGCAGGTCGTCCGGTTCGTAGACCTGATCGTACCTTTGCAACAATGGATCATAATGTGCCAACGAAAGATGTTTGGAACATTACGGATGTAATTGCAAAAAAACAAATGGATACGCTTCGTGCAAATTGTGAAGAATTTGGTATCACACTTGCAGATATGGATGATGATCGTCAAGGAATCGTTCATGTTATTGGACCAGAGCTTGGGTTAACGCAGCCTGGAAAAACGATTGTGTGCGGCGATAGCCATACTTCTACCCATGGTGCATTTGGAGCACTTGCATTTGGTATCGGCACAAGTGAAGTCGAGCATGTCCTTGCTACGCAAACACTTTGGCAAAAGAAACCGAAATCAATGGGTGTAGAGCTTAAAGGTCGTTTGTCACAAGGTGTGTATGCAAAAGATATTATTCTACATTTACTAGCAACGTACGGTGTTTCCATGGGTACAGGTCATGTTATTGAGTTCTACGGAGATGCCATCAAGCATCTGTCAATGGAAGAAAGAATGACGATTTGTAACATGGCCATTGAAGGCGGTGCCAAAGCAGGTCTTATTGCTCCTGATGAGACGACATTTGCCTATATGGAAGGACGTCCGTATACGCCAACTAACTTTGATGAGGCCGTAGCTAATTGGAAAACGTTATATACAGAAGAAGGCGCAACGTTCGATCGTCAGGTGACAGTGGATGTCGCTTCTCTTGCACCGTATGTAACGTGGGGAACAAATCCTGGCATGGGTGTTAGCATTGATCAGGCGTTCCCTGAAATTACAGATAACAATTTGGAACGCGCATACGATTATATGGATTTGAAGCCAGGTGAAACTGCAAATAGTATACCAGTGCAACATGTGTTTATTGGATCATGCACAAATTCACGCTTATCTGACTTAGAAGAAGCAGCCGCTTTCATAAAGGGAAGAAAAGTAAAAGACGGTGTGCGAGCTCTTGTTGTACCAGGATCAAAGCAAGTACGTTTGCAAGCTATGGAAAAAGGCTTGGACAAAATTTTCACAGATGCTGGATTTGAATGGCGCGAAGCCGGTTGTTCTATGTGTCTGGGAATGAATCCAGATCAAGTACCAAGTGGTGAGCACTGTGCTTCTACATCGAATCGTAACTTTGAAGGGCGACAAGGAAAAGGAGCACGTACCCATCTTGTAAGCCCTGCAATGGCAGCAGCAGCTGCAATTTACGGAACATTTGTAGATATTCGAAAGGAGGAGTACCGTGAAGCCATTTCATACGCATAAAGGAACGGTTGTAGCTCTTATGAGTGATAATATCGATACGGATCAAATTATACCGAAGCAATATTTGAAGCGTATTGAGCGCACGGGATTCGGACAATTTCTTTTTGATGAGTGGCGCTATAATGATGATCGTAGTGATAACCCAAATTTCCCGTTAAATGTAAGAAAATCGGCTACTATACTAGTCGCGGGTGATAACTTTGGCTGTGGCTCATCTCGTGAGCATGCACCGTGGGCACTTGATGATTATGGGTTCCGAGTTATTATAGCTGGAAGCTTTGCTGATATTTTTTATATGAACTGTACGAAAAATGGTATTCTTCCTCTTGTACTCGGTGAAAAGGAACGAAATGCCCTTAGCAATCTCAAATCAGATGAAGAAATTATCGTTGATTTAGAGAAACAAACGATTCAAATGAAAACTGAAACTTATACATTTGACATCGAACCGGTTTGGAAGGAAAAATTACTTCTTGGACTTGATGACATTGCAGTAACCCTTAGATACGAAAAGGAAATCTCAAGCTTCGAACAGCGTGCATAGGTAGGGAAAAACCTTCAATTTGCAATAGAATTGAAGGTTTTTCTATGAATTTCCCATGTTGTCATAAGATGGATATAAATGGCATAGTTATTTTGGAATTTATGCAGTTTATAATTCTACATAAGGAAGTTTAGGTATATTGGCTTGAATAAATATCCGTAACAAGCGATAATGAATACATATTTCGAAATAATTTGACATAATTTTTAATCCTTTGTATCGTTTTATATGACTACTTTCGTTTTCTAAGACAAGGAGTGTTACTGATGACTAAATGGAAGAGAGCAAACCCAACCGGGACGAGGGACTTGCTATTTGAAGAATGTACCCGCCAAGAAGAAGTAGAACAGCGATTACGTCGTGTATTTCTATCGCGAGGATATGAAGAAATACGTACGCCTTCAATTGAATTTTACGATGTATTTTCTTTCCGTAATCGTCCCATTGACGAAGAAAAAATGTATAAATTCTTTGACCAAAACGGTCGTATTCTCGTCATGCGTCCAGATATGACGATTCCAATAGCTCGGGTCATTGGATCAACCATGATGAAACCGCCGTTAAAGCTTACATATAGCGGTAATATTTTCCGTGCAAATAAAAGCATGACAGGTAAATACAATGAACTCACACAGACAGGTATTGAAATAATTGGTATCGACAATTTACGCGCAGAAGTTGAATGTATTGTTAGTGCTATTCATGCTCTGCAATCTGTTGGCGTAACTCAATGTAAAATTGAAATTGGACAAGTGGAATTATATAAATCTATTGTGAAGAAACTTTCGTTAACGGAAGAAGATGAAGCAAGTTTACGAAACTACATTGAGAATAAGAGTTATACTGGATTATCCGAATTTTTAGAGAAAAAGAACTTTGATAGCAATGATGAGACGATTCGCTTACTTAAACGATTACCACGACTCTTCGGTGGTATGGAGATTATTGAAGAAGCCGAGCGGTTAGCATCCAATAATGAAATGAAACAAGCAGTTATTCGCGTTCGACAAATTTATGAAACAATCGACCGGTTAGGGTACAGCAATTATATTACTGTGGACCTAGGTATGATTCAAAATCTTCAATATTATACAGGCGTCATTTTCCGAGGATATGCCAACGATATTGGGGAAGAAATTCTAAGCGGGGGACGTTATGACGATTTAATGGGACACTTTGGTGAACCACTTCCGGCTGTTGGACTTGCGCTGAATGTAGATCAAATTGTACGCGTTTTGAAGGAAACCTCACCCCTTACTTCAACTGAGGAGCCTGCAGTTCTGATTCATTATTCATTAGAATCAATTGAAGAAGCCGAACGATTGCGAACTATGTTTGCTAAGGATGGTGTGAAAGCTGAATTGTCGATGCATGATACATTGCAAGATACATTTACTTTCGCTAGAAAACATCAAATCATGCATGTTATTGATACATCGAATGATAAACTTACATCATATGTATGGACGGATAAATGGGTGCTAGATAAAGAGGGGGAAGCTTCATGCGTAACATTCAAATTGCGCTAACAAAGGGCCGATTAGAAAAAAATATTATTCCATTGTTGGAACGTATCGGAGTAGATTGTTCAGAGCTTAAGGATAAAGGAAGAAAGCTTGTTTTTAAAAGTGGAGACGGCGCCATTTCGTTTATTCTTGTAAAAGCGATCGACGTTTTAACATATGTTGAGCACGGCGTAGCTGATATTGGCATCGTCGGTAAAGACGTTTTGCAGGAGAATGAAAGAGAAGTGTACGAAATGATTGATCTTGGAATTGGACGTTGTAAATTTTGCGTGGCATCCGTTCCATCTTATGATCCAAATAGCTATAAGAAAAAAACAATTGCAACTAAATATCCAAATGTAGCATCTGCATATTTCCGTCAAAAGGGAGAAGATGTAGAAATTATCAAGATTGAAGGATCCGTTGAAATTGCACCCCTATTAGGTCTTGCGGATGCCATCGTTGATATCGTTGAAACGGGACAAACGCTAAAAGAAAATGGACTAATCATTTTTGAAGAAATATCGGACATTTCTGCTCGCCTTATAGCAAATAAAGCATCGTTGAAAATGAAGACGAAAGAGATGTTCTCCATTATTGATCGTATTGAGGAAGCATTGAAGTAGAGGAGGTAACACCATGAAAGTATGGTATGGAGAGCAAGATGAAATTTTAAAGAATATTGAAAATCTGCGTGAATCATCAAAGATCGTAGAAAAAGAAGCAGCATTGGCTGTGGAAGCAGTCATTCAAGAAGTGAAAACAAACGGAGATGAAGCGCTCCGAGACTATACAAGAAAATTTGATAAAGTAGAGTTGAAAGAATTTCGTATTCCGCAACGAGAGATCGATGAAGCGTTCTCTGTAGTAGAACCGTCTTTCCTACAAGCACTTGAAGAAGCAAAAGTGAATATCGTTTCGTATCATGAAAAACAAAAGCGTCAAGGTTTTGTGGAGGCAGAACACGATGGCATTATTCGTGGTCAACTCATTCGTCCTTTGCAAACAGTTGGTGTTTATGTTCCGGGTGGTACAGCTGCGTATCCTTCTTCAGTTCTTATGAATATCTTACCTGCAAAAATAGCAGGAGTACCTCGCATTGTTATGGTAACGCCGCCACATGCTGGTGGGGTGAATCCTTACATCTTGGCAGCAGCGAAGGTTGCCGGCGTTGATGAAGTATATAGCATAGGGGGAGCACAGGCGATTGCAGCATTAGCTTATGGTACGGAAAGCATCCCTCGCGTTGACAAAATTGTAGGACCAGGAAATATGTATGTTGCTTTGGCTAAGCGTGCTGTATTTGGTGATGTAAATATTGATATGATTGCTGGACCTTCTGATATTCTTGTTGTTGCCGATGAAACGGGAAATGCACGCTATATTGCATCTGATCTTCTTTCCCAGGCGGAGCATGATGTGAATGCAACGGCTATTCTTGTTACTCCTAATGAAGAACTTGCACTTGCAGTTAAACAAGAAGTGGAAAAACAAGTTGAAGAACTACCAAGAAAAGAAATAGCAAAGACGTCTATTGAGCGAAACGGTGCTATTATTGTCGTTGATACAATGGAAGAAGCATTTGAGGCAGCGAATGCTATTAGCCCTGAGCATATAGAGCTCCATGTGAAGGAACCCATGCTAGCCTTAGCAAACGTACACAATGGCGGCAGTATTTTCTTAGGACCATATGCTCCAGAACCGCTTGGCGACTATTTCGCTGGACCAAACCATGTACTTCCAACAAGTGGTACCGCTCGCTTCTTCTCACCGCTCTCTGTTGACGATTTTATAAAAAAATCAAGCTTTGTATCGTATACGAGAAAAGCGCTAGAAAATGTAAAAGATCAAATTGTCATTTTAGCAGAAAAAGAGGGATTGCAGGCGCATGCGAAGGCAATCCAAATTCGATTTGATGGCAAAGGAGAGAATCAAGCATGACAAGAAGTGCAGAGCGTATTCGTACGACAACAGAAACTGACATCACCGTAAAAATTGACCTTGATAATCCAGACGAAGTAAGTATTGAAACTGGTGTTGGCTTCTTTGACCATATGCTTAATTTATTTGCTAGACATGGCCGATTTGGTTTACACATTCATGCTAAAGGCGATCTTCACATCGATTCGCATCATACTGTAGAGGATGTAGGAATTGCACTTGGGGAATGTATGAAAGAGGCGCTTGGTGATAAAAAGCAAATAAATAGATATGGTACATCTTATGTACCGATGGATGAAGCACTTGGCTTTGTTACACTCGACATAAGTAATCGCCCTTTTCTTGTCTTTGATGCGGAACTTGCAAATGAAAAGCTTGGCAACTTTGATACCGAATTGACAGAGGAATTTTTCAGAGCTGTGAGCTTTAATGCGGGTATTACTTTACACGCACGTGCCCTTTATGGGAAAAATACACATCATAAAATTGAAGCACTCTTTAAGGCGTTTGGACGTGCATTGCGCGAGGCAGTAGAGATTAACGAAAATATTAAAGGAGTTAACTCCACGAAAGGGATGCTGTAATATGATTGCAATTATCGATTACGGAATGGGAAATTTGCGCAGTGTTTCTAAGGCGCTTGAACATGTTGGTGTTTCTTACGTTATTACTGACGATGCAGATGTCATTCGTGGTAGCGAAGCAATTATATTACCTGGAGTCGGTGCATTTCCTAGAGCGATGAAGGAAATAGAAAAGCGTGGTCTAACTCCACTTTTGAAAGAGGAAGCTGCTACAGGAAAGCCGTTTCTTGGTGTATGCCTCGGCATGCAGCTCTTGTTTGAAGCAGGAGAAGAAATTGAAAATACAAAAGGTCTTGGCCTTTTACCTGGTACTGTACGAAAGCTTCCAGCTGGACGGAAAATTCCTCATATGGGTTGGAATTCTTTGGAACAAAAAAAGAAGTCCCCTCTTTTAAAAGATGTAAAGGAAAATTCATACGTTTATTATGTTCACTCCTTTTATGCAGATTGCCCGGATGAAGTAGTTGATGCAGGAAGCAACTATGGTGTATTTGTTCCAGGTGTTGTATCGCGCGGTAACATTTTTGGTGCCCAATTTCATCCGGAAAAAAGCAGTGAAACGGGACTGAAAATGCTAGAAAACTTTAAGGAGTTGGTTGAAACATGGTCATTTTCCCAGCAATCGATTTAAAGAACGGCCGCTGTGTTCGTTTGTATCAAGGACAATTCCAGCAAGAAACGGTAGTAAATGAAAATCCTCTTGAGCAAGCACTCGTGTTTGAAAAGCTAGGAGCGAAATATTTGCATCTCGTTGATCTCGACGGTGCACTTGAAGGAAAACCAACGAACTTTCCCGTTATCGAAAGTATTGCGAAGGCATTACGTATTCCTGTACAAGTAGGCGGCGGTATTCGTTCAATGGAAACAATACAAACGTTATTATCAATTGGAGTAGCGCGTGTCATTATAGGAACAGCCGCTTTGTTAAATCCTGCATTTTTAGAAGAGGCAATAGAAAAGTATGGAGATCGCATTGTAGTTGGCATCGATGCAAAAAATGAATACGTTGCAACGCGTGGTTGGCTTGATGTTTCGGATGTACACTATCTTACACTTGCGAAGCAAATGGAGAAAAAAGGGGTACAAACGATTGTCTTTACTGATATTTCTAGGGACGGTACGCTTACTGGACCAAACTTCGAGCAATTGCAAGCTCTGCAAGAAGCGGTATCTATTCAAATTGTCGCATCCGGTGGCGTGAGCTCACTAGACGATATAAAAAGATTGCAAGACATGAATTTGTACGGTGTTATTACAGGTAAGGCTTTATATGAAGGGAAATTTGCCCTTGAGGAAGCATTGCAGGTGGTGGAATCATGTTAACGAAACGAATTATTCCTTGCTTAGATGTGAAAAACGGTCGAGTAGTAAAAGGGGTTAATTTTGTTGAGCTTACTGATGTAGGAGATCCCGTTGCTATCGCTGCTGCTTATAATAAACAAGGTGCGGATGAACTTGTGTATTTAGATATTACTGCTACGCATGAAGGACGTAAAACGATGATTGATGTAGTAGAACGTACAGCAAACGAGGTATTTATTCCGCTAACAGTAGGTGGTGGAATTAGTACAGTTGAACAGATGTATCATCTCTTACGTGCAGGTGCTGACAAAATTTCCATTAATTCTTCAGCTGTACGCAATCCACAGCTGATTGCAGATGGGGCAGAGCGTTTCGGTGCGCAGTGTATCGTTGTTGCCATTGATGCTAAGAAGGTTGGAGAAGGAAAATGGAATGTGTACGTAAATGGTGGGCGCATTGACACGGGCTTAGATGCAGTAGAATGGGCGAAACGTGCAGAAGAGCTAGGGGCAGGCGAAATTTTGCTAACGAGCATGGATGCAGATGGTACGAAGATGGGGTATGATTTAGCATTGACTGAGGCGATTTCACAAGCTGTAACCATCCCGGTTATTGCTTCTGGTGGCTGTGGCAATAATGAGCATATCGTTGAGTTGTTTAAGCAAACAACGGCAGATGCAGCGCTTGCCGCTTCTATTTATCATTACGGGGAAACTACAATTGCAGAAACAAAGAAAAAATTGGATGAAGCGGGAGTTGAGGTAAGAAAATGAAACCAGATTTTTCTAAAGGGTTGCTTCCGGCTGTTATCGTGGATGACAAAAGCAATGATATACTAATGCTTGGTTATATGAACGAAGAATCTTATGCGAAAACATTGGAAACGAAAACTACATGGTTTTTTTCTCGTTCTCGTAATAAGCTATGGAATAAAGGGGAAACGTCTGGTCATTTTCAACATGTAAAGGAAATGTACCTAGACTGCGACCAAGATACGATTTTAGTACGAGTGGATCAAATTGGTCCTGCCTGTCATACAGGCAGCAGGAGCTGTTTTTTTACAAAAGTATTGTAGGGGGAACTAAAAATGACAAATGTATTACAAGAATTATATGATGAAATTCTCGATCGTAAGCAAAACCCAGTAGCAGAATCGTATACAAACTACTTATTTACAAAGGGCTTAGATAAAATTCTGAAAAAAGTAGGAGAAGAAGCTACGGAAGTTGTTATTGCTGCAAAAAATAACAGTCGTGAGGAACTTGTCAGTGAAATGATGGATTTAACATACCACTGTCTCGTTTTACTTGCAGAGCAAAACATTACATTAGATGAGCTGAAAGAAGAAGCGAATCGTCGCCGCGGAAAGCTATCTCATGTACATGATCGTAAAGATATCGAAACGCTATAAGGGGGAGAATAGGATGCGAGTCGATTATCATCTTCATTTAGAAGAAGGACCATACTCACTTCGTTGGTTAGACCGGACAAATCGTGCAATCCAGCATTTTACACCAGTTTCTGCACCAATTCATTCGATGAAATGGTTGTTACAGTCGAATGAATTATTAGAAAAACGATTGGAGCTAGGTGCGTTTTCTGCATACTGGATTGATTTGTATTTAGAAGAAGCTCTTCGTAAAGGGTTAACGGAAGTCGGGATTGTAGATCATTTATATCGTTTTACAGAAGCGAGAGAGTATTATTATCGTTATGTTGACATTTCTGATAGTGAACTAGGTGTACTGCAGAAAGAATGGCTAGACCAAGTCATGATTATGAACGTGAATCAGTTTACAAATGCAATTGAAGAAGCGAAGGAAAGATGGGCGAAAAAAGGGATTACATTACGTCTAGGACTGGAAGCAGATTATTTTGTCGGTGGGGAAGAAGAATTAGCCGAACTATTAAAGCTTGGGAACTGGGACTATGTAATCGGGTCCGTCCATTTTACAGATGATGGATGGGGTTTTGATAATCCAGATACACAAGAACTTTTTATTGGACAAGATCTTGATGTTTTATATAAAAATCATTTTGCAACCGTAGAACGTGCGATACGTTCTAAGCTATTTAATTTCGTAGCACATCTTGATAATATGAAAGTATTTAACTATCGTCCAGATGAAAATAGTTTGCTTCCATACTATGAAAATATAGCAAATGCTCTACTAGAAAGCGATGTGGCAACTGAAATCAATGCAGGATTGTACTACCGTTATCCTGTGCATGAAATGTGCCCAAGCCCGCTCTTTTTAAGTGTGTTAGCGAAACACCATGTGCCATTAACCGTTTCTTCTGATTCCCATTATCCCGATGATATTGGAAGTTATGTGGCACAAAATTTTGAAACAATACGTAAGCATGGCATTACAGAAATCGCGACATTTGAAAACCGAAAGCGTATTATGAAGCCACTTGACTAAGCAAGGATTGGCATTCTTCCATTTGTGAAAATCCTTCTTTTGTTTATACAACAAATAAGCGGCCTTCGTGCAAGGCTGGAAAGAATGTATTTTCATGAATGGGAAGAGCTAGTGATTTCTAATAGATTGCGTGAAAAGGATCGTCATACAGTTATACTGTCTGAGGGTCCTTTTCGCATACCCTATTTTTAATGGAGAGGATAAAAACGATGGCGAAAATAGTTGTAGCAGGAAAAATACCGAGCGCTGGATTAGAAATGTTAAAAGGACATGAAGTAAAAATGTATGAAGGGGAAGACCTAATTCAAGAGGGGCATCTGCAGGATCTTCTTTATGATGCAGACGCACTGCTTAGTTTACTATCTACAAAGGTAACGAAAGAGACAATTGAATCCGCACCCCATTTAAAAGTCATTGCTAATTATGGTGCAGGTTTTGACAATATTGATTATGTTTATGCAGCAAGTAAAGGGATTCCTGTTACCAATACACCAGACGTATCAACGGAAGCGACAGCAGAACTTACTTTTGCCATTTTACTAGCAGCTGCCCGCCGTATCCCTGAAGGAGATCAGTTATGTCGTACAGTAGGGTTTAAGGGATGGGCACCGCTTTTCTTTTTAGGGCGTGAAGTATATGGGAAAACAATCGGTATTATTGGATTTGGTGCCATTGGCCAAGCGGTTGCCAAACGTGCAAAGACCTTTGGAATGAACGTATTATATACGGGGCCTCATCGCAAGCAGGAGGAAGAGAAAGAAGTAGGTGCTACGTATGTCTCGCTAGAGGATGTACTCAAAAATTCGGACTTTGTCGTAATTAATAGTTCGTATCACCCAGATCTTCATCACTTGATAGATGATGAACAGCTTTCAATGATGAAGCCTACCTCCTATTTAATTAATGCATCTCGTGGTCCTATTCTAAATGAATTCGCTCTTGCCAGGGCATTAAAGAACAAAAGCATTGAAGGAGCGGCACTTGATGTGTACGAATATGAGCCGAGCATTACAGAAGAACTGAAAGAGCTTACAAATGTTGTACTTACGCCGCATATCGGGAATGCGACATTTGAAACGCGTGATAATATGGCAGAAATGGCTGTACGCAACATTTTACAGGTATTAGATGGCCGTGCACCGCTAACACCAGTACGATAGGACAAAAAGAGACACCCTCCGCCGAGGATGTCTCTTTTAGTCTTCTTCCCTTTTTTCATCATGGTCTTTAATGTGATCAAAATGTCGCTGACGTAAAAACTGTGAAAGCATGTAAACAATATAGAGTGGAATCGCTATGAATAAAAATTCCGGTATATTACCAATATTGCGTTTATACATCGTAAGAATGACACCTAACAAAAAGAGCGTAACAATGATGCTATACTTTGGGATAGGTACTTCCTTTAAGCTAGGAATTTTAATTCGGCTTACCATGAGAAAGGCGAATGCAATGTATAGGATAACGAGAACAATATGGGGAATGACATGAGAGAACAATGTAAGAAATGCCATAATTCCACCGGCTGCTGTTATCGGAACTCCTGTGAAATAATGCAAGGAGCTCGATGTAGGCGTAATATTAAATCGAGCAAGTCGATAGGCACCAAATAGTGGAAATAAACCTGCAATGTATAACCCCATTAGACCGAATTTAGAAAAATACGTATAATACATTAAAATGGCGGGTGCAGCTCCGAATGTAATAATGTCTGCTAATGAGTCTAATTCTTTACCTATCGGGGAGTCAACTCGGAGTAAACGAGCAAGTCTACCGTCTAAACTGTCTAACATCATACCAATTAAAACCAATATGGCTGCAGATCGATAATGTCCCATGGAGGCATAGCCAATGGACAGAAATCCGCTGTATAAATTTCCGAGAGTAAATAGATTCGGAATAGCTGTTCTGTACAAAATAAGATCCCTTACTTTCCTTTTAGATTCTTTTTTATCCATTTATCCTAACTGTAGTATATGTGAGTCATTACCTCTCAAAGAGAAGAATAAATGGTAACCATATGAAAGGCTGTCCTTTATATCATACCACAAAACAGCGGATACAAAGCAAACATTTCCATATATATGTACCATTGAAATGTTCAGAATTTATATGATAAATTAAATTTATCGAATGGACAAGGATATATCCCCTGTAAATATGGGGAAAATGAATTGACAGATTTGTTTTTGTTCTGGTATTGTTAAAAGCAATATAAAACGTTTGTAAATTAAATAGATCAGCCTCATCTTATCTCATGAATAGAGGTTGCAACCTTTAATAGTAGACTATGTGAGACTTTCTGGGGTCATCGATCATAGTACGAAAGGAAATGGTTGCCGAAGTGGACTAGTAGCCGTAATGCTATTCTATTGGGCTTGCATTGAAGAAGTGCATGACTGTCACAAGCAATGCTTGTGGAGAACTATTGGAGATGTTGATGCGGTTTCTTATTAAAATGATGATTCATTTTTAAAGAAACGCGTATGAACATTGGTTCAACGCGTTTTTTTACGACTAAACTAGGGGGAGTAGCAATGTATTTGCATGGATCAAGCCGCATAAATGAGCAAGGGCATTTAGAAATTGGAGGTTGTGACACGACCCAACTTGTAAAAAAGTATGGAACACCTCTTTATGTATATGACGAATCATTAATTCGGGAAAAAAGCCAGGCGTTTATTCGTGCCTTTGAAGAAAGCGGATTTTCTTATCAGGTAGCGTATGCAAGTAAGGCGTTTTTATGTTTAGAAATGTGTAATGTAGTGAAGGAAGAACATCTATCCCTAGATGTAGTTTCAGGAGGAGAATTATATACAGCGCTGCAAGCAGGATTTCCAGCACAGCGTATTCATTTTCATGGGAATAACAAAACAGAAGAAGAAATTCGTATGGCAATTGAAGCAAATATTGGTTGCTTTGTAGTGGATAATTTCTTCGAACTTGAAATTTTACATGACATTGCTAAGGAATCAGGAAAAATTGTTAATATCTTATTGCGCGTAACTCCAGGTGTGGAAGCTCATACCCATGAATATATTACAACCGGTCAGGATGATTCAAAGTTTGGTTTTGGTATTTCAAGTGGGCAGGCACTTCAAGCTATGAAAATTGCTGTACGAAAGCCTTTTTACCGTGTGCAAGGTGTTCATTCCCATATTGGTTCACAAATTTTTGAAACAGACGGATTTGTTCGTGCCATTGAAATTTTAAGTACCTTTCTAGAGTTAGTACGTGTGGAAACAGGAGAGACGATGCCCATCTTAAATTTAGGTGGTGGTTTTGGTATTCGGTATACGAAGGAAGATACTCCTCTTCCCGTTTCCACGTATGTAAAAGAGATGACAGATACTGTTCGTGAGCAGTTTACAAGTCGAAACTATCCTATACCAGAAATTTGGATTGAACCAGGCCGTAGTATCGTCGGAGATGCTGGAACGACCTTATATACAATTGGATCGATAAAAGATATACCAGGAATTCGCAAGTATGTTGCTGTGGATGGTGGCATGACTGATAACATCCGTCCTGCTCTGTATCAAGCATCCTATGAGGCAATGCTTGCCAATCGTGCAAAGGAACAACCAGAAGAAAAAGTATCCATTGCAGGAAAATGCTGTGAGAGTGGAGACATGCTCATTTGGGATATTGACTTGCCAAAAGTAGCATCTATGGATGTATTAGCTGTATCATGCACAGGAGCATACGGATACTCCATGGCAAGCAATTATAATCGTATTCCTAGACCTGCAGTTGTATTTGTTAAAGATGGAAAATCAAAAATTGTGGTCGAACGAGAAAGTTATGCTGACCTTGTGAAGAATGATCGTATGAACATGAATAATTTTGTCTCACAACCAATCGTGTAACACCAATTCATAAACGGTGTGTAGGCAGTAAAAAATGCGAGTAGAAAAACGTCCAATCAAGTCGTTTCTTCTATCTCGCTTTTTTATGTAGCATTTTTTTGCATAAGGTCTCATATAATGAAGAGCACGATTCCTGACGAGGAGAGTTTATATGAGAAATACGGCATTGTTTGTTATGGATGTGCAGCCTCCTTATTTAAATGCTGTTACACCAATTGAATACACAGATATGCCTGCTATGCTACGCACAATTAATGAAGCAATTGATAAAGCGAATCATCATAATATAGTAGTTGTTTATGTGGTAACCCAGAATAGTGGGGGCGATTGGTGGAAGAAATGGCGATATTATATGGATGCAACGGAAGGTAGAATAATGCTCGATCCTCGTTTGAAAATTATAAATGATATGGTATTTACAAAAAGACGAAGTAGTGCCTTTTCTAATGATAGGCTCGCTGTTTTTATAAGGGAATGTAAGATTCATCACATAATTGTGGTAGGCCTTTTGGCGGAAACGACTATTAGTAGTACTGCACTTCAGGCTAAGAAAAAGGGGTTTCATGTAACTATTGTGGAAGATGCCATTGCTGGAACAGATGCGGATAAGAAACAAAGTGTGTGTACCTATTTGGCTGGGGAAGGAATTATTGTTCGTAAGCTATGTCATGTATTTAGTATGGAATCAAGCCTTTCTTATGAAAAAAATGATACCACATTAAACAAATTGAAAAAATATGATTGAAAATATTTGGAATTGTGTTACTATTATAAAAAATACTTATCCAGAGTGGTGGAGGGAACTGGCCCGATGAAACCCGGCAACCTGCTATAGGCAAGGTGCTACTTCCAGCAAAATGGAATCCATTTTGAAAGATAAGGTAAAATTGTTACCTCAACAGTCTTTTCGAAATGGAAAAGATTTTTTGTTTTTTAGAAGGGAAAATAGAGGGGGTTGACTGTTGTGGTAGCAGAAGAACAGTTGAGGCTATTGACTGAAACCATTAAGACAATGTTAGGTGACATGAAATATGGATCTATTACACTCGTTGTCCAAGATGGGAAAGTAATTCAACTAGAGAGAAACGAGAAAGTACGGTTAAAATAACATACATTCGCTGACTAGAAAAACTAGAGGCGGTCTTACCTTTTATTAGGATAAGACTGCCTTTTTTATTTGGCTTTTATTCTGTATGTAAGTTACGTATTTTCAACAGTAAAGGAGAATAGACAATGATAACGTATGAAACATGGGATGATTCAGGGGTTTCTTTTTCAGACAATGATGAAACAAAGGGAGCTCTTTCTGTAGTGCACTGGGCGTATGAGCAATATGGAGAAGATATCGTGTACGCCTGTAGTTTCGGAATCGAAGGAATTGTACTCATTGATTTCATTCAGCAAGTAAAGCCAGATGCAAAGATTGTTTTCTTGGATACGAATCTTCATTTTAAAGAAACGTATGAAACGATTGCGAAAATAAAAGAGCGTTTCCCGTTACTAAAAATTGAAATGAAGACCCCGAAGCTAAGTGTAGAAGAACAGGAAGAAAAATACGGCGCTGCATTATGGGAGCGTGATCCAAACGCGTGCTGTGGAATGAGGAAAATAGAACCACTTCGCGAGGCCCTGTCACAAGGTAAGGCTTGGATTTCTGGATTACGAAGAGAGCAATCCGCAACGCGGCAGCATGTTCAATTTATTAATCAAGATCATAAGTTCCATTCTATTAAAATATGTCCTCTTATTCATTGGACAAATAAGGAAATATGGCGATATGTGTACAATCATAATTTACCGTACAACCCATTGCATGATCATGGATATCCAAGCATTGGCTGTGAAAAGTGTACTCGTCCTGTCCAGGATGGAGGAGATTCAAGAGATGGGCGCTGGGCTGGAAAATCAAAAACGGAATGTGGTCTTCATCAATAGAGGAGATGAGTAGGTATGATCACAATCGCGTTTTGTATCGCATTTATGTTTGCTTTAAATATAGGAGCGAGCGGGGCAGCAGCATCTATGGGAGTGGCTTATGCATCCGGTGCCATTAAAAGCAAGTATGTTGCACTATTGGTGTGTGCAATTGCTATTATTGGAGGATCTATTTTAGGTGGACAAATGGTTGTAAGGACAATCAGCTCCGGTATTATTCCGGAGAACTTGTTCACTGTAGAAGTTGTTGTAGTAACGCTTCTAGCTGCCACCGTTACGTTATTTCTTGCAAATGTTCTCGGCATCCCACTGTCAACGAGTGAAATTACAGTGGGCTCGGTAGTAGGCGTAGGTATTGCATACAAGGTTTTATACGTAGGAAAGGTACTATTTATAGTATCACTTTGGTTTGTGACTCCCGTAGTAGCATTTACGATTACATATATGGCTGGCAAGTTTATTCATCGCTTTCATACCAAGTATCCGTATTTGGAATCAGGAAAATGGAAGCCATTGTTTACGGTACTTGTGATTGTAGCAGGATTTTTTGAAGCGTACTCAGCGGGAATGAAAAACGTAGCGAATGCGATTGCACCTATAGTCGGTGCACATTTGCTGCCTATGTCTTCCGCTTCGCTACTAGGTGGTCTTGTTGTTGCAGCAGGAGCATTCTTATTAGGAACGAGAGTACTAGAGACGAATGGAAAGAAAATTACATCTGTTTCTTTAACGGAAGGAATAACGATTTCTTCAACAAGCTCATGCATAGTCATGATTGCGGCGTTTTTTGGTATTCCATTGCCTATTGCCCAAATTACGTCATCCGCTATTATCGGCATGGGAGTATCGCAAGGTGTAGATGTGTTTCGTAAGAAGATCGTTTCACAAATGCTGAAGATGTGGATTGTAGCTCCATTTTTATCCATGCTACTCGCGTACTCTATCATAAAGCTGCTAGTCCAAAAGGATTTATACACAACTTTTATTGTAATTGTAGGTGTGCTCGCAACATTGGGAGTTGCAAGCTTATGGAAACATACGAAGCAAAAAAATAAAATTGGAGGAATAATCAGATGAGTCAAATCGCACCGCACGGAGGATTATTAATCAATCGTATTTATGAAAACTACAATGTATCACATATACAAAAGGAAATTTCACTAGATGGCATAGCGCTTAGTGATTTAGAATTAATCGCCACAGGCGCGTATAGCCCGCTCACTGGCTTTTTAACAGAAAGTGATTATAACTCTGTCGTCGAGACGATGCGCTTAGCAGATGGAACGGTATGGAGTATTCCTATTACGCTTCCCGTAACAGCAGAAAATGCAGATAAGTTGCAAGTTGGTGAAGAAGTAAAGCTAGTGAAGGACAGGGTTACGTACGGAGTCATAACTGTAGAAGATATTTACACTCCCGATAAGCAAAAAGAAGCAGAGTTTGTTTTTCAAACAGCGGATGAAGACCATCCGGGTGTAAAAAAAATGAAGCATCGCCCTTCAGTCTATGTAGGAGGATCTATCATTCTTGTAAAACGGGTACCAAAGGATTCATTTGCAACCTATCGTTTAGATCCAATTGAAACACGTCAAAAGTTTCAAGAACTTGGCTGGAAAACGGTAGTGGGCTTTCAAACACGTAATCCAGTACATCGTGCACATGAATACATTCAAAAGGCAGCACTCGAAATCGTAGATGGATTGTTTTTAAATCCGTTAGTAGGCGAAACAAAATCTGATGATATCCCTGCAGATGTTCGGATGGAAAGCTATGAAGTGCTTTTGAAAAACTATTATCCAAAGTCCCATGTATTTCTAGCTGTTTTTCCAGCAGCGATGCGATACGCGGGTCCTCGTGAAGCGATTTTTCATGCGATTGTACGCAAAAACTTCGGCTGTACGCACTTTATCGTCGGACGCGACCATGCAGGGGTAGGAAACTATTACGGCACATATGATGCGCAATTGATTTTTTCCAATTTCACAGAAGAGGAACTCGACATTACTCCTCTCTTTTTTGAGCACAGCTTTTACTGCAGAAAATGTGAAGGAATGACATCATCGAAAACGTGTCCGCACGGATCGGAAGATCATATCATTTTATCAGGAACAAAGGTACGTGCCATGCTCCGAAATGGTGAATTACCACCAAGTACATTTAGTCGAAAAGAAGTCGTAGAAGTTCTGATTCGCGGAATGCAGCGTGAAGAAGTTATAAAGTAGAGGAGGAAGAACATGAATAATTTAACTTGGCATCAAGCGTCCGTAACAAAGGAAGAGCGTCGTACACAAAATAATCATGGAAGCTTCGTTCTTTGGTTTACAGGATTGTCAGCTTCCGGTAAATCAACGATTGCAAATGCTCTGGCAAGACGTTTATTTGAAAGTAATGTTCATAACTATGTGTTGGACGGGGATAACATTCGTCACGGGCTTAACAAAGATTTAAGTTTCTCTGAAGACGATCGAAAGGAAAATATTCGCCGCATTGGGGAAGTATCTAAATTGTTTGTTGATAGTGGAACAATTGTGATAACTGCTTTTATTTCACCATTTCGTGAAGATAGAAATCTTGTGCGGACGCTTCTATCCGACGATGAATTTATAGAGGTATTTGTGCATTGTCCCCTGCAAGAGTGTGAAAAGCGTGATCCAAAAGGATTGTATGAGAAAGCAAGAAATGGAGAAGTGAAGCATTTTACAGGAATTGATTCGCCGTATGAAGAACCGTTGCAGCCAGAAATTACGATTCATACGCATGAGTTTAGTGTTGAAGAATGTGTGGATCAATTAATTCACTACTTACAAAAGAGAAAATTGCTACTCATTGGAAAATAGTAGGATATAGATATACTTGCATCTATAATTAGGAGGAAAAAAAGAATGTCGTATGAAAAGGTATGGGCGAATCGTCCGAATTTACATGCATCAGAGATAAAAAAATTGGAAAAGGACGGCTTAGCAATATTTAATGATGTTCCCTTTTACGCAGAAAACGGTTTTGGTTCGATCCCTAGAGAGGAATGGGATTCATTTAAATTTGCAGGATTGTACTTACAGCGTCCAAAAGAAGCGGGATACTTTATGATGCGCGTGAATATTCCATCTGGTATTTTAACAAACGGGCAGGTTGAAACTATTGCAGGGATTGCACGTGATTATGGACGGAATGTCATTGACATTACGGTTCGTCAGGCCGTTCAATTTCACTGGCTCCGAATAGAAGAGATTCCTGATATTTTTAATCGTCTAGAGCATGTTGGGTTATCGAGTGCTGGGGCATGCGGAGATATTACGAGAAATATTGTAGGGAATCCGTTAGCAGGAATCGATAAAGATGAATTATTTGATACAACGGAAATTGTAAAAGATATATACAATTTTTTTCAACGTAATGAAGAATTTTCGAATTTACCGCGTAAGTACAAGCTGTCGATTAGTTCCAATCTTTACAATGCTTCAAATGCGGAACTGAACTGTGCATCATTTATTCCTGCAACGAAGGAAATAAACGGAGAGTACGTGGTTGGTTTTAATGTGAAAGTGGGCGGAGGTTTATCGGCACGTCCGTATTTAGCAGAGCAGTTAGATATATTCGTTCGTCCTGAGCAAGTGAAGAATGTGACCATTGCAATTACAACGATCTTTCGTGATAACGGATATCGTGAGAAGCGTCACCATGCACGTCTCAAGTTTTTAGTAGCAGATTGGGGAGTAGACAAATTTAGAGATAAGCTATTTGAGCTTACAGGACCCCTGCCTACGAAAGGAGAAGATGCGTCAAAAGGTTGGAAGGCCGGCTATTTTTACGGAATTCATGAGCAAAAACAGGAGGGAGTATTTTACGCAGGATTTCACGTGCCAGTGGGACGCTTGCATGCAAATGAACTATTTGAAATCGCAAGAATTGCAAGAGAGTACGGAAATGGCGATATTCGTACGTGTAATTCCCAAAACTTTATTATACCAAACGTACCAAGGGAGAAGGTAGAAGAGTTATCGCAGCAGTCTCTATTCGAGAGTATTACGACAAACCCACAATCTTTTATCGGATACGCTGTTTCTTGCACAGGAATGGAATACTGCAATTTGGCATTAGTTGAGACAAAGGCACGCCTTCGAGGTGTTGCGACATATTTAGATGAGCATTTAACAATTGATGTACCAGTTCGTATTCATATGGTAGGCTGCCCTAACTCGTGCGGGCAACGACAAATTGCTGATATCGGTTTGCAAGGCGTGAAATTAAAAAGTGATAAAGGAATGGTCGAAGCGTTTGAACTGTACGTTGGAGGAACGCTTTTAAACGGTGGAAAATTCAATGAAAAGCTAAAGGGAAAAGTTAACGCAGATGCATTGCAGGATGTACTGCTCTCATTTCTTACGTTCTTTAAAGATGAAAAGTTACTAAGTGAAACCTTTTATGAATTCGTCGGTCGTGTTGGGATTGAGGAGTTACAAAACCACTTTACTCAAATTTTGGCAGAAGTGTTGGTGTAACGAATTGGAACTATATCGTTTTGAAGTAACAACAGAAGCAGAAGTTATCCCAGTTGTCATTGTCGCTGATAGTGAAGAGAAAGCATTCCGCGCGGTAGAAATTGAACTAGAAAAGTATTTTTTGCGGTTACCAAGTATTCGTGACATTACACTATACGAAAAGAAACGAATTCAAAGTAGCACAGGATTTGTTCTATACGAAACAGAAAGTTTGTAAAGGAGAGGTCTGCCTTATGGGGAAGGTGTATCTTGTTGGAGCGGGACCGGGTGATCCGGATTTGATTACGGTTAAAGGATTGGCATGTATTCAGGAGGCGGATGTTATTTTGTATGACAGGCTCGTGAATCCGCTTATGTTACAGCATGCAAAGCCTAAGTGTGATTTGATTTATTGTGGAAAATTGCCAAATAACCATACGATGCAGCAGGAAACGATAAATGCTTGTCTCGTCAAGCATGCAAAGAATGGAAAATTGGTAACGCGCCTAAAGGGCGGAGATCCATTTGTCTTTGGAAGAGGTGCGGAAGAAGCCGAGGTACTTGCAAAAAACGGAATTGCCTTTGAAATCGTTCCAGGTATTACTTCGGGAATTGCAGCGCCCGCCTATGCTGGTATTCCTGTTACCCATCGCGATATGGGTTCAAGCTTTGCAATTGTGACGGGACATCGCCGAAGTGGGAAGGAAGAGGAGACAAAATGGGAAAACTTGGCAAAAGGAATTGACACACTTGCCGTTTATATGGGAGTAAGTAATCTTCCCTATATATGTAATCAATTGATTGCACATGGTAAGGATGAGAACACACCGGTAGCCCTCGTTGAATGGGGGACAACAAACGATCAACGGACGATTACAGGGACGCTCGGAACGATTGTCACCATATTGCAAAAACAAGCGGTGCAAAATCCGAGTATGATCATTATTGGTGAAGTTGTGCGTCTTCGTGAGAAAATACAGTGGTTTATGCAAGCTTCACCGAACTATGTAAGCGAGGCATTATAATGCAAGCGGTTCTCTATATATGCCATGGCAGTCGTGTGAAGGAAGCAGCTAAAGAGGCAAAGTTATTTATCGAACAATGCATGAAGGTGGTGGACGTGCCTCTTCAAGAAATTTGCTTTCTTGAGTTGGAGGAGCCGTCCATAGCAGAAGGCTTTGCAAGGTGTATTGAAAAGGGAGCGACGAAAATCGCCGTCGTCCCTGTCCTGCTGCTAGCTGGAGGACATGCAAAACAGGATATTCCAAATGAACTATATGCGCTGCAACACAAATACAAAGAGGTCGCAGTTTCTTACGGAAGACCTCTCGGCGTGCATGAGCATATCCCGTCTATTTTACTGGAACGAATCGGTAAGGAACGGATTGAGCCATGTGCTAGAGTCCTGATTGTTGGAAGAGGTAGCAGTGATCCTGACGTCTTGCGAGACATGCAACGCATTACATCCTTAATGGAGAATGCCTATCCATTCCAGAAGGTGGATTTTTGCTTTTTAGCCGCAGCTAAGCCTAGTTTTCAAGAAGGCTTGCAGCAAGCACTTTCATCTCATCTTAATCAACTATTCGTCGTTCCATATTTGTTGTTTACAGGTAGACTTATGCAGAAAATGGAATGTACAATTAAGCAGTTACATAGAAAAAATGTTGTGCTATGCCCTTGCCTAGGTTATCATCCTAAGTTAGTAGAGTTGCTAAAGCAACGTACGGAAGAAACGATTAGAGGTGAGGTTCTTGTATCCCATTACAATATGTATGAAGGATAAGAAGGTTAGCGTCATTGGGGGCGGAAAGGTAGCTTATTTTAAAATAAAGTCGCTCTTAAAAGAGGGAGCTACTATTACCGTTATTAGTCCAAAGCTTGACAATAACATTACACTGCTTGTAGAGAAAAACGAAGTGCAGTGGCTGCAAAAGGAATACGAGCGGTGTGATGTTGCGTCATCCTTTTTACTTATTGCGGCGACAAATGATAAACTTGTAAACGAAAGGGTAGCCGAAGAAGCTGATCAGAATCAGCTCGTGAATGTTGTAACGGATCCTGAACGCGGAAATTGTCATTTTCCTGCAGCTGTCCATAGGGGGAAATTAATATTGGCAGTTTCATCAGGCGGGGCAAGTCCAAAACTAACCAAGAAAGTACGAGATCATCTAGCAACCATATATGATGAATCTTATGAAAATTATGTGGATTTCTTATATGATTGTCGTTTGAAAATCAAACAATACGATGATAAAGAGAAAAGACGTCAACTGCTAGAGGAAGTATTAGAAGATATGTACCGAATCGATGCAACTAAACGGAAACAATTTTATGAGAAACTAACGGAATATGTAGAAAAAAAGGGTGACTGATATGTCACCCTTTCTTTGTTATTGTATATAAGGCATGGGATCGACGGCATTACTTTTTGCGTAGTTCCATTCACCAATATGTAGTTCAAAGTGAAGATGCTGTCCTGTAGATTCACCTGTACTTCCCATAATGCCAAGTTGTTGTCCTTGTTTGACAACTTGTCCTTCCGAAACCATTCGATTTTGCATATGTGCATAGACCGTCGTATATGTTTTTCCATTTATGCTATGTGCGAGAAAAACGACATTTCCATAGCTACTAGATAAATAGGATTGAATAACTACACCATCAGCGGCAGCAACAATAGGAATTGTGCCACTACCAGCAATATCCACTCCGTAATGCATAGCGCCCCAGCGTCCACCAAATCCAGATGTAAAGGCACCAGCAGCAGGCTTAATAAAGCCGCCAGTGTTAGATGGCTGACTATAGTTTGAACCGCTAGAACTACTTGTAGATCCTGTAGTTGGTGTGGAGGTAGCTGTCTTAGCAGCTGCAACTTTAGCATTTTCTAGAGCAATTGCTTGCTGCAGTGCTGACTTTTGAGATTCTAGTAGTTTTTGTGCTTCCTCGGTGCTCATAATATCTTGTGTTGTTTGCTTTAATTTGTCACTCATCGCATTCATAACAGTTTGTTGCTGCTGCTTGTTTGAATCAAGGTCTTGCTGTTTTTGTTTTAATGTTAACTCATAGTTCTTTAATTCATTCTGTTTTGTTTCAATAGCAGTTTTCTCATTTTTAACTTCCTGTTGATCGCGATCCTGTGCTTTGAGAATGTCATTATCAGAATTTAAGATAAGTGTTACAGAATATAAGTTTTCGATTAAATCAGCAAGATTTCCAGAGTTTGCAACGACTTCTGTTATTAAAGTGGTACGAGGCTGCTCTTGAACAGATTGCAAGCGTTTTTTAATTAATTCCTGTCGCTTTGCGATTTGTTGTTCTAAAGCTGCAATACGACTTTGTTTTTCTTTAATTTGATTTTGGGTTTGCGAAATTTCACCGTTTGTTGCCTTTAATTGTTGTTCATTTGTACTAGCAGCTGCTTGTAAGTCATCCAGCTTCTTTTGCAAAGAAGAAATATCTGTTTCGATTTGTGATTTTTGTTGCTGTTTGTTTTGCAAATCTTGTTGTTTACTAGATAGCTGTGAATCAATGCTGTTTAACTGGTTTTGATTCGATTCTGCGTATGTGAAGCTAGGGAATACAACGAGAGTCCCGGCTGTTAGTAAACTCAGAATCGTATTCTTTCTATTCATGAATGACAGTCTCCTTTCTTTACCTTATTCATTTTACATGTAAAAAAAAGAGAATCTATTATTTTAAGAAAGTGTAATAATATTTTAATAATTGCTTAGTAAAAAAAGAGTTAATTATAGAAATATAGGTAAATAATGGGGTTTTTGATTATAAAAATATAAAAATGAATTTGATAATACATTTATAATAATGATACTTATATAATTAAATGTGCCATCCATTTTTTCTGTGTATGTAATTAAATAATTGAATAAAATGGCATTTTTTGTTATGGTAAATTTGGTAAAAAGGGAAAAAGGTAAATTTAGCAAAAATGAAAAGAATACCCATTGATTGTCTATGAATAAATATCTAATTTTTTAGAATATTTATTATATTTTTAAAATATAATAAATTCACTTTGCTAATAGGAGAAATATAGCTATGATACCTATAAAATTGACACGTGGAGACGAAATTCGTATTGTTGCTCCTTCTACTAGTTTAGCTGTAGTAGCAGAAGAACAACGTGATCTCGCAACAACGGTTTTAAATGAAATGGGGTTCTATGTAACGTTCTCTAAACATGCATTAGAATGCGATGATTTTCTTTCCTCTTCCTACAAGCGAGAATAGAAGATTTGCATGAGGCGTTCCGTGATCCGCACGTTAAAGGAATCTTAACGACGCTTGGAGGGTTTAATGTAAATCAATTACTACAGTATTTGGATTATGATTTGATTCGTAATCATCCGAAAGTCCTTTGCGGCTATTCAGACATTACTGCGCTGTGCAATGCAATTTATCAAAAAACAGGACTTGTGACCTATTCTGGACCTCATTTTTCAACTTTTGCAATGAAGCAGGGTTTTTCCTATACGAAGAATTACTTTCAAGCATGTCTAATGGATGATAGCTCGATTATCGTCGAGCCTTCGCAAGAGTGGAGCGATGATGCTTGGTATCTCAACCAAGAAACGCGCTGCTTTTTGCCAAATGAGGGCCCTGTTGTGATTCAGGAGGGCAGTAGCGAGGGACGAATTGTAGGCGGGAATCTTTGTACGTTGAACTTACTACAAGGAACAGAATATATGCCAGATTTACATAATACTATATTATTTATTGAAGATGATGATTTAGTAGATGCTCGCATATTTGATCGTGATTTGCAGTCGCTTCTACAGATAAATGGAGCGAATGGTATTCAAGGCGTTCTAATCGGTCGTTTTCAGAAGAAATCAAACTTGACAATGAAACTTCTTCAACAAATCGTTATGACGAAAAAAGAACTTCATCATCTTCCGGTGCTTGCAAATGTGAATTTTGGACATACTTCTCCGATTATTACATTCCCAATAGGTGGTTTAATCAAAGTAATTACTGACCAGGGTATGGCGCAGATTGAAATTATTGTACATTAAGGAACCTAGAAAAAGAGGTATCTTCTTTTTCTAGGTTCCTTATATTGAAAGAAATAAAAATATACAAAAAAGAGAATTTTAAATGAATATAACAATAAAGTTATTGTCAGAAAGTAAATTTTTTATTATGATGTATTCTTAAGGGTAAAAATATTAAATCGTCTAGAAATATATAAAAATACTAGAAAATTCAATATATTTATCCAAAGTTAATAGATTATTCCTTGAGGGGGGAGTCAGTATGAGAAAAATTGGGTTAGCTTGGCAAATTTTAATTGGTCTCATCTTAGGTATTGTTGTAGGTGCCATCTTTTATGGTAACGCAAATCTAGTCACTTACTTAAAGCCGATTGGCGATGTATTTATTCGTCTCATTAAGATGATTGTTGTACCAATTGTTGTATCTAGTCTTGTTGTAGGGGTAGCAGGTGTAGGTGATATTAAAAAGCTTGGAAAATTAGGTGGGAAAACCATTCTTTATTTCGAAGTTGTTACAACATTTGCGATTGTGTTAGGATTGCTTTTTGCAAATTTATTTCAACCCGGTGTTGGAGTAAATATGAAAAGCTTACAAAAGACCGATATTGCTTCTTATGTAACTACAGCTCATCAAGTAGGTACACATTCAATGGCCGACACATTTGTTAATATTGTTCCTACCAATATTATCGATTCATTGGCTAAGGGCGATATGCTCGCTATTATTTTCTTTTCTGTTATGTTCGGTCTCGGTGTTGCTGCTATTGGAGAAAAAGGGCTTCCGGTTCTTCGCTTCTTTAAAGGTACTGCAGAAGCTATGTTTTACGTTACAAATCAAGTAATGAAATTTGCTCCGTTTGGTGTATTTGCTCTAATTGGGGTTACGGTTTCGAAATTCGGCATAGTCTCACTTATTCCGTTAGGTAAACTTGTACTAGTTGTCTACGGGGCAATGTTCTTTTTTATAATAGTAGTATTTGGAATTATTGCAAAGATATTTGGAATTAATATTTTCCAATTTTTTAGAATTTTAAAAGATGAAATTATTCTTGCTTACTCAACAGCAAGTTCAGAAACTGTTTTACCAAAAATTATGGAAAAAATGGAGAAATTCGGTTGTCCTAAAGCGATCGTATCATTCGTTATTCCAACTGGTTATTCATTTAACTTGGATGGATCTACATTGTATCAAGCAATTGCAGCTCTCTTTTTGGCGCAAATGTACGGCATCAATTTGCCGATTTCCCAACAAATTACGCTTCTTCTCGTGTTGATGGTAACATCTAAAGGGATTGCTGGTGTTCCAGGCGTATCGTTCGTTGTATTGCTAGCGACACTTGGTTCTGTAGGTATTCCATTAGAAGGATTGGCATTTATCGCAGGTATTGACCGTCTTCTTGATATGGCTCGTACGGTCGTAAACGTGATTGGAAACTCTTTGGCAGCTGTTATTATGTCCAAATGGGAAAAACAGTATGATGACAAAGTAGCAACCAAGTATTTAGAAGAAATCAAGCATGCATCTTAATAGCTAGATAGCTAACAAGGGCCTCACGCATAGCGTGAGGCCTTTTTTGCGTTATAGTCCTAGCACTCCTCAGTCTAAAGTCTGATATAAAAACCATCCCTCAGCCAGTTATGGTGAAACATCATTCTCGGTAAGATAAAGATATCAAAACGAAGGGAGGCTGAGTGTAGTGAAAAATATTCTATTCTTTATAGGAGCTGGCTTATTAACGTTGGTGGCTTTAGGAAGTGTTGGACATATTGTTTTTCTTGGTTTAGGAATTGCTCTGTTATATTGGAGCTTTCGTTCATTTTTAAAAGCAGACTCTGTACTAAGCAAGATTGGATGGAGCTTACTTGGAGTTGTTTCGTTTATGTTGATATTCGGTAATGTACCAGGACTAGTAGGAATTGGCGCTGTGCTGCTTCTGTTTCTGTTGTATCGTAAGTGGAAAACGAACAAAAAGCAGGAAAAAGAGTATCATTCGTACCATCATTTTGATGAAGAATGGGACAAGATCATGGCAAGAAAATAAATTGTGGAGAGGAAGATTGTAATGAAACGTTCTATATTTTCAAGGGTAAGAGATGTTGTGTTAGCGGATGTGCACCAATTATTAGATGAGCAAGAAAAGAAAAATCCGATTGCTCTTTTAAATCAATATGTACGAGATGGAGAAGGAGAGGTTCGAAAAATCGAGAAATTAATCGAACGTCAACATGTCTTAAAAACCAACTTCTTTAAAGAGCTGGAAGACGTGCGGTATATGGAGAAAAAACGTAGTCATCAAGCTGTCATTGCAGGAGAAGCAGGAGAAAAGGAACTTGAGGATCGTGCTCATAAAGAAGCGGATTACTACAAACAGCAAGGTGACCGATTAGCGACCTTGTACGATACATCTATTGAACAAATTGACTCATTACAGCAACGATTACGAGAAATGAAGAATAAGCTAAAGGAAATGCATACGAAGCGTATGGAACTAATGGCGCGTGAAAATGTCGCGCATGCAAATCGTCGTATGAATGATACACTTACGAAAATTTCTGACAACAGTCCATTTTTACGGTTCGAAGAAATTGAACAGTACATTTCAAATCTAGAACAGCGAATAAATGAAGATTACAAACGAGATACGTTTGATGCAAAGATTGCAAAGCTAGAGAAAGAGAGAAGTGCATCACTAGGGAAATAGGGTACATGGAACATACGTCATATGATATAGTAAAAAGGAGAAGGTATTGGGAGTCCATACCTTTTCTTCACTATGTAAAAGAGGAGGAGGAGCATGAAAAAACCATATTCAAAAACGCAAATAATCGGAATTTTTACGATTATTTTTGCAATAGGTATGTTAATAGACATTATATTTCATCGTTTTCAGCCAGCAGGTCTTATTATTTCAATCGTTCTCCTCATCCTCGGGCGGCATTTTCGAAAAAAAGGACATCGTATTCGTGGGAATGTATTGCTTGTTCTTGGTGCGTTTTCTTTGATTAGTACTATTTTTTCTTCTACAGCATTTCAAATGCTGTTTGTCGGTTTATTAGTTTTAGTGGGCTATCACCTGTATACAAGTAGGAAACATCCGTCATCTATTCAAGTAGAATTGAAAGATGATATTCAGAGAGAACGGATCATACGGCATGAGCCATTTTTAAAAAGTATGCTGATTGGGAATTATCGAATGATGAATCATACCTTCGAGTTACATGACATTAATATTCGTTACGGGCTAGGGGACATTGTGATTGATCTCACTACTGCAATGATTCCCGAGGGAGAAACCGTGATTATCATACATGGTCTTGTTGGTAATATAAGTTTATATATACCTTACGATTTAGAGTTATCTGTGCACCATTCAGTAGTGGTTGGAAACATGTTCATACTAGGAGAAGAGGAAAAGGGATTTAATCAAAGTTTGATTCTTAGAACAGATGGATATCTGCTTGCAACGAGAAAAATTAAAATTATTTCTTCACTTATTGTAGGAGATACAGAGGTGAGATATGCATAAGCAGCGTAGCATTTCCTCTATATATTTTAACTATTCGTTAATGCTAAGCTTTACTGTTTCTCTCCTTGCAACGGTTGTATATACGTGGAAAAGTGGTCAAACTATGTATCATTTTCTCTTTGAACAAAAGGTCGCAACAATTCCAGTCGTATTATTTGTAGTAGGAAGCAGTTGTTTGTTTGGAATCGCAATTGGCTATGCAATTAGCCAATTTATGAAGCGACGTGTTCATGAACTTTCAGTTTCCTTAATGGCATTGGAGAGGGGAAATTATCATGTAGAAACCGTGTTTTCTGAACATGATGAGTTTGATGAAATCACAAACCGTATTACAGAACTTGGGAAAAGGTTTGAAGAGCAGGCGCGTCTGTTTCAAAAACTAACGAACGAACGAGCATCGTGGAACGAAGAAATGAAACAAGAGGCTATTTCACAGGAACGGCAACGATTAGCAAGGGAATTACATGATTCGGTAAGTCAACAGCTTTTTGCTATGTCAATGATGATGTCTGCCATAAATGAACAACAAAACTTATTCTCTGATGAAACGCGAGGCCAGCTATCGTTAGTAGAAACGATGATTGTGAATGCACAATCTGAAATGCGTGCCTTACTTCTTCATTTGCGCCCTGTACAGCTTGAGGGGAAAAAACTTGAAGAAGGGATTCATGAACTGTTAACTGAGTTATCTGCAAAGCAACAAATGAAAATTGATTGGCATGTGGAATCCATTGCACTAGAAAAAGGAGTCGAAGATCATCTGTTTCGTATTATCCAAGAGGTGATATCAAACACGTTGCGCCATTCTAAAGCAAAGCATATGGAGCTTCGCCTGCGAAAAATAGAGGGGCATGCTCTATTAAAATTGCTTGATGATGGAGTGGGGTTTGATGTGAATGTTCGTAAAGCGGGGTCCTACGGACTTTCTTCGATCCAAGAACGTGTACAAGAAATTGGTGGCTTGCTAAAAATTATGAGCTTGCCAAATAAAGGGACGCAAATAGAGGTAAAGGTTCCTATTATAAAGTGAAACTTCCCTAAAGTAGGGGCCATACTGCCCATTGATGCGGGATAAAATGAGAGGAGATGACAAGATGATTACCGTGTTGCTTGTAGATGATCATGAAATGGTTCGGTTAGGAGTAAGCAGTTATTTATCTACTCAGCCGGATATCGAAGTAGTAGCAGAAGCAGAGAATGGGAAAAAAGGAGTAGAACTCGCACTTTGTCTTCGTCCTAATATTATTTTAATGGATTTAGTAATGGAAGAAATGGATGGGATTGAAGCAACAAGAGAAATTATAAAACAATGGCCTGAAGCGAAAATAGTCGTCGTTACCAGTTTTTTAGATGATGAGAAATTGTATCCTGTAATTGAGGCAGGAGCAATCAGTTATTTATTAAAAACATCACGTGCAAGCGATATTGCAAATGCGGTACGTGCAACATACAAGGGAGACTCCATTCTTGAACCAAAAGTAACGGGGAGAATGATGTCGAAAATGAGACAAAAGGATGTTCATCAGCTTCATGAGGATTTAACTGAGCGTGAGTTGGAAATATTGCTGCTAATGACTGAAGGAAAGTCAAATCAAGACATTGCAAGCGAACTTTTTATTACGGTAAAGACCGTAAAAACACATGTTAGTAATATTTTAAATAAGCTGAATGTAAGCGACCGAACGCAAGCGGTTATTTATGCATTTCGCCATCAAGTAACGAAGTAGACCTCCTCACCACTATATAAAGTCTTCTGGCGAGTTTTGTAAAATTGGAAAATGAAGGATATGGCCAAGCATCTCCGACATACATTTAGAGTGACTAAATGTATGGTTATGAAAAGGAGTGAATGGATATGTATGATCCGAATTGGCAATACAACCGGCCACAACAATCTCAGCCAAGTGCTTTCCCACCTTATCTACCCGGTCAAGGTGGCGGGTATCCACCTTATCCGCCGGGCCATGGAGGGGGATATCCCTCGTATCCGCCTGGTCAGGGAGGAGGATACCCTTCGTATCCACCAGGTGGTGGTTCTATGCAAGCGGGACCGCCGCAATCACCTCCTCCAGCAACTATCCCACCTAAGCCGCAACTAACAACTTATGCAGTTGATCCAGGAGCCATTCGACGTTGCTTATATCGTTACACATATGTGTGGTTAACCACAGGTCGAAATTTTTGGTTTTATCCTGTGTTTCTAGGACGTGATTCCATTGCTGGATACCGCTGGAGTCCTAGTCGCTATCGTTGGATGTATGCTGGTTACGATTTGCGAATGATTGAACATTTTGAATGTACGTAATAGCTTCTGATAGGAGGCTATTTTTTTACGAAATCAATTATAAATAAAATATTATTATATATTTAGAAAAATTAGAATTTTATTAAAAATAAGGAAGGAATTTTCTCTTTTTTCTAGAAAATAGTAATACAATCCATTTTATGGATGAGATTATATAAAGAGGTGAAGGCAGTGTTCATTGCCGGTCTTTTACTTGTTGCTAGTACGGTCGTATTCTTTGTATATTATGTTTATTTTCGGTCATGGAAGCAAGTGGGTGTATTGCTTAGTGGAAAAGGAAACCTAGCTAGACAATCTCATTTCTTAGTATGTTCAAAGTGTGGTCGTGCTCATGCTAGACATGGGGGATACCAGGAATGCTGTGGAAACCGTTTATAAATTAGGAGAGCCCTCTACTATTAGGGCTCTTGTTTGTTTATCCAGCATTAATAGGGTGTATGCACAAAAATAGGATGGTGTAGAATGAAGCGAGTGCTTTGTTTGCTATATGTCATGTTGCTAGTAGCATGTAGTTCAGCTACGACAGGAGAAAAGACGATGAGTGATGTGAAACAAAATAAAATACCTAATCAGATTATTGTTATGAAATCAAACAATACAAACGATTCGAAGACAATTAAAAATGAGTTAGAAATGCAAGTTATTGTACAAATTCTTACATATGCTAAGATACGTGATGTAAACATAGAGCTAAAACAACCGCAATATATTGTGCAAGTATATAATTCTTCGAATGAAGAAACCTATCATGTTTGGTTTAATAAGGAAGAGAAGACCGGCTACGCTAAAAAGGTGGGAGAGGAAAATAAGCTAATTTCACTAAGTAATGAAGAAGCAGAAAAGCTGATAGAATTGTTTTCATTCAATCCATCTCTACCAGGCGTAAGCGGAGGGCAAGAATCCCTTCCTGTAGGTAAGAATGATTTTCAAATTACAAGGTTCATCATACAAGCACGGCAGCAATCACAATCGATAACCTACAAGGTCACATATCGGATATCAGATACATTATACGATGACTTATATGCACAACAAACGTACTATATCCAGCTTATCTTTCCGCAAAAGGTACAAAATATTATTGGTATGAGGGAGAGTGGAGCAGTTCTAGGAGAAAGCATGAAAGAAGGTCAAAAAGAATATAACGTCCAGATTGATGTACCTGCACAACAGATCACACAATCACAAAAGCAAGCAATTTCTTTGTATTACGATAACTATGATTTAGTTTTGATGGACAAGGATTATAAGCCAAAAGGGATATTCCATAATATTATACAAATTGTAAAGCAATATGGCGCAAAAATGGATTTACAACCATGAAAAACGAGACTCGATGTTATCCGAGTCTCGTTTTTCGTACAATTAAATAACCGATTAATAATGCGATGGATAAGGGAAGCCAAAAGCCTGGTGAGAATAGGGGTTGCTGATCATCAAATTGAAGCCAGTCAATTGAAAACAAGCTACCAATAGCATATAGAATACATATAGATGCAAGAAATGAAAGAAGTCCCATAACAATTAATTGAAGTTTCATCATATCACCTCCTCTCCCATAGTATGGGTCAAAAAATGTAAATCAAACGTGAATTCACAAAAAAATACATTGTAAAATGATATATCGGATGGGCTTTATGTAGAATGATGGGGATTGTCGAAAATACTAGAAAATTTTTGAAAGGAAAAACATATTTCTTCACGAATATCACATATATGACAATAAAAGGTAATATATACATGCAAAGTTAAAGTGCTAGATAAGGAGTTTAACGAATGAAGAGAACCTTGCGCATAATTGGTGTTATCATGCTGATGGCAGTTACCTTTCTTTTATTAACCAATTTATTTATATACATAGCAAATCGACCGATTGCCAATCCAGCTGCGGTAAATGTAAAAGTAGAGGAAGAAGAGTCAGTAAAGCATTTTATTTCAAAAACACATGAAAGCTTGAATGGATTTTTAAACTATGGGAAATCCGATCGATATACAGAAGGAGATTGGAAATATATGAAGCAGTGGTTTCAAAGTCAAGAGTCAGAGTTAAGGGAATTTGATAAGCGAGTGAAAAATGAAAAATTGAAGCGGGATGTAAAAAGAAGCTATGAACTAATGAAAAATGGAATAGAAACTAATAATATGCAAAATGTTATATATGGTCACCGTATTTATCATGATCTAGATATTATAATCAATAATTATCAAAAAGAACAGAATATTTGGGGGGTATCCGAATTTGGAAACGGAGCAAATATTAAAGTGGTCGAAGATGAAATCGTAAAACTTAATAAGAATGTCTAAGAAAAAACGAGCAGGGGTTACATGCTGCTCGTTTTCATTGTTTGTTCACGAAGTAATCGGTTTACTGTCTCACGCCGAAGGCCGACAAGCTGTGCAATTTCTGTTTGTGTAAGAATGTCATATACAGGAATGTTTCCTAAATAAGTAGAAAACCACTGTTGTAGACGTTCGATGCGTTCTTTTGAGGTAACAGTTGTAAGTTGGTCGATTCGCTCTTGCATCATGCGCAGCTTTGATTGGAGCTGCAAAGCAACATTTGCATATGCAAGAGGTTCTTGCTGTAGTTGTTCATACCATTTCTGCGGGGAAATGGGTTCTGCTTCCGTTTTCACTAGGGCAATGGCTGTTCCGTGATATTCTTTAGGAGAAAGTAAAGAATGGTGCGGAATCATCTCTCCTGGAACAATGATGTTGAATAAAAAGGGTGTTCCGTCTTCCTGTAGGCGTACTACTTTTAAAAGACCACTGGTAATACGATAGAGAGGTCCCTCTTCTCCTTGTCGAAATAAAATATCTCCTTTATGTAGAATCAACGTATGTACACCTCTTTATTTTTCTAATCGATATGTGTTCGTACGACTTTCATACCCCGAAAGGAAGTTTCACTTTCTTTTTTTGCTACTGTTTGATAGTATACTGTGTAGTGTATAAATCTGCAAGGTATTAGGGGGATTAGTATGTTTGAGAGAATGTTGGTTGATGCGAAGCTTCCGCAAAATGCAGTGATTCGTGTGGAAGAAATGAAAGGCGGAATTGTATTATCCGTTGAAATGGAAGGCCAAATCATTTTCACTATGGCATATGATGAAGTGGACGAAAGTTACGGGGTATTATATGATCGTAATGATAAACGTGCACGACAAGTACATGATGATTTAATGGGATGGAAGCTTCTTCATTAATGATTTAATAGAAATATATCTGTATTTTGATTGTAAAACGTATGTAATCTGTTTTTAACCTATTTCTTCACTATTTCGTTTATGATGTATGTAGGAAATGAAGGAATGGGGGAATATGATGACACAAAAATGGTATGCTTCAAACTTATTTTTACTATTTGCCTTTTTAAGCATTCTTATACCTTTTGGAATGTTTTTATATAGATGTTTGTATTAAAAAATGAACGATATGATTATGATTTATAATCGTATCGTTCGTTTTTGTTTATTAAAGAAATAAATGCGATATATATTCGTATTTTTAAATTTTTATAACGAAATTAGCATGTGTAAGACGTAATAAAGTGCAGCGGCAAGGAATGCAGATAACGGAAGTGTAATAAACCAAGTAATGATAATACGTTGTGCGGTTTTCCACTGTACGCCCTTCATTCGCTGCGAAGAGCCAACTCCTAGAACGGCAGAGGAGATGACATGAGTTGTACTAACAGGCAAATGAATCATAGTCGCAGTGAAAATAATAGAAGCTCCTGTTATATCTGCTGCTACTCCGTGTACAGGACGAATTTTCATTAGTTTACTACCCACTGTTTTAATAATTCGCCAGCCACCTACAAATGTTCCAAGTCCCATTGCGATTGCACATGATAACTGTACCCACAATGGAATATTATCAGTCGAAATATACCCACCTGTGAGAAGTGCTAATGTAATGATTCCCATAGATTTTTGTGCATCGTTTGTTCCGTGTGTATATGCTTGTAAAGCAGCTGTTACGATTTGAACGTAACGGAAACGTCGATTTGTTTTCATTAGGTCCAGGTTTCGAAAAATCAATTTGATAATCAGGAATACAATATACCCTAATGCATAAGCGAGAATAGGTGAAATGATAAGTGATTCAATGATTTTTAGAAAGCCTTTAAAATTTACAGCATGTACTCCAGACGCGACAATAGCTGACCCTGCAATCGCACCAATAATAGCGTGAGAGGAGCTACTTGGAATTCCGAAATACCATGTAATTAGGTTCCAACATATTGCTGCAAGCAGTGCAGCAATAATAACGAGAGACCCATTTTGAAGTTTAAATGGATCTACAATACCACTCGAAATAGTTTTGGCTACTCCGGTAAATGACAAGGCACCAATGATGTTCATAAATGCTGCAAGTGTAATAGCTTGACGAGGCGTTAAAGCCTTCGTTGAAACGGCCGTTGCAACGGCATTAGCTGTATCATGGAAGCCGTTTATGAAATCAAATAAAATAGCTCCCAGTACAATAAAGATAGTTAACACAAACAGAGTGCTCATTGTATATTATGTACTCCTTACTATGCATTTTTCATTACAATGAATTCAAGTACGTTTGCCACATGTTGGCAAGATTTTGCTAGCTTATTCCACGTCTCATATATTTCTTTATATTTCATCAACGTAATTGGATTTTTTTCGTGTGAAAAAAGGCTATGTAATGCTTCACGAAGAATATCTGTACATGTTGATTCGTAATCTTTCATTTTAATTGCATTGGTTCGAATTTCAAGAAACTTCATTGACTGAATACGTTTGAGTGCGGCATCCATTTCACATGTACAAGCATAAATTGTAGAATTTAATCGATTCATATTCTGATTTGCTCGTGTAAGTTCAAATATTTCAAATTGGGCTGCACATAATTCAAGGTTGTCAAGTATATCATCCATGCTCATCGCCAATTGTAGTATGTCTTCACGCTCAATAGGCGTTATAAATACTTTATTCAGCTCTAAAATAAGTTCATGGATAAATGTATCACCTTTTGCTTCGTACTCCTTCATTCTTTTTGCAATTCTCCGTACTTCACTTGGAGTATCTAATTTATATTCCATGAAAAATTTAGCACTTTCTTTTACATTTTCTGAAATGCTAGAAAGTAGTGTAAAACATTTATCTTTTCTATTAAGAAAACTCATATGGTAACCTCCACCAAAATTAGTCGATTCATTGCATTGGCTAATCAATTTTACCAAAAAATGTGCCGCATAGGATAGAAATAAAAATAAATTAACAAAAATTTAATAATATACATGTAGAAAAATTAGCAAAACAATAATTAATTTACAATAAAATTATGCTTTGCACCATCAAATTTCGTGCAAAGGAAAAAATCTATTGAAAAACGAAGGACTATCTCCAATTAGGAATAGTCCTTCGTTTTTGTCTATCTAAAATTTCCAACTGATGTTTTGAACGTGGAAAATAGGAATGAGTACAATATCTTTATTGACGGTAAGAATCATGTATTGTTGATCTCGTCCTTCTAATACCCCAATGACTTTTTGCGGACCGCCGCGATTGATTTGAATTTCTTCTCCTCGTAAGCAATCAATAATTTGTGTAAAGGTTCTACCGTAGAGTATAGGCGCCTTTTTATTTTCCTTGCTGTCTTTATCTTTATTATTAGATTTGCTTTGTTTCTCTTTCTTGTTTTCTTTTTCTTTCTTGTTCTCGCTACCTTTATCATTAGATTTGCTTTGTTTCTCTTTCTTGTTTTCTTTTTCTTTCTTATTCTCGCTACCTTTATCATTAGATTTGCTTTGTTTATTTTCTTCTGAATTCTCATCTTCTTCATTACTTAGTAGGAGTGTGAAGCTTTTTATGTGCTGGAGTTGGTAGTAGTGAATCTCTTTTTCACTCTCTAAAGCGCAGAAGTCTAAACCAATCTTTACGAGCGTGCCTTTACCTGATTCTGGTCCGCCTAAATTTAATTGAACAAGTTGCCCTTGTAAATCCTTTAAACTTTTTACAGCTGAATATTGAGTATAAGCAGATTGCTTTTGATACATTGTTATTCCTCCCTTTTGTTAGAAAGCTTGCAATACTACATGGTATTCATAACGAAAGGACAGGATATGGGGTATTTCACTATATTTAAAAAAATTAATTCAAACTCTTTTTTGAATGGTAGTGTAATTGTAAACACCGTCTTCTTCGACAATCAAACCTTGCTTTGTTAAAATGTAAGAATGAATGTAATTTAAAGTACTATAGAAATATAAGTGAAGGAATGTCTCTATATGATTGAAATAGGATTAACAGGGTGGGGCGATCATGACTCCTTATATCGCGATTTAACTTCTTCTAAGAGGAAGCTACAAGCATATAGCGGTCATTTTCCTATTGTTGAAATTGATAGCTCGTTCTACGCGATTCAACCAGAACGAAATTATAAGAAGTGGATTGAAGAAACGCCAGAACCATTTTCTTTTGTAGTAAAAGCCTATCAAGGGATGACGGGTCATATGAGAGGAACAATTCCATTTGCAAATGTAGACGAAATGTTTGCTATATTTGTAGAGTCCATTGCACCTCTTGTAGAGTCAGGAAAGCTGAAAACGGTGTTATTTCAATATCCACCATGGTTTGATTGTCAAACAAAGCATGTTGATATGCTTCTCTATACGAAAGAAAAGATGGGGGATATTCCGTGTGCTATCGAATTTCGCAATGAAACTTGGTTTATGCCGACGTACCGGGAACGAACCATTTCATTTTTAATACAATCGAAATGGATGCATACCATTTGTGACGAACCGCAAACAAGTACCGGCTCAGTTCCGATTGTGCCTCAGGCAACTCATTCAGAATTAACATTAATTCGATTGCACGGTAGGAATGTTCATGGCTGGTTGCGCGGAAAATCAGAACAAAATTGGCGGGCTGTACGTTGTTTGTATCGCTACAGTGAAGAGGAATTGCAGGAATGGGCTTTACGTATTCATGACTTGCAAAAATATTCAAAGGACATTGTTGTTTTATTTAATAACAATTCTGGCGGGGATGCTGCAGACAATGCGAAACAGCTTATGCGGGTACTTGGTATATCCTATGAAACACATTCAGTCGAGCAAATGAAGTTATTTTAATGGGGGGTAGGCATGGAAGAAGATCGCTTGTATGCTGCTATTAGAGACTTGTTGACAGAGAAAAGAGGAGTATCATTCACTGAATTGAATGATTTTTTGATAAAAAGAGGCATCCTTACAAATTCTCCTCAGGATCGTAAACGGCTTATTAATCTCTTACGAACGATTGAAATTGATGGAATAAAAGGGGCATTTCTTGTTTGTCCACTGCGTAAAAAAAGAGAAAATAGCAAATGAAAAGGAACAGCATTAATGCTGTTCCTTTTCTTCAAGATAGAAATGTAAATCAAACGGCGAAATTTCTTGGATGAACTCTCGTGCTATAAGTGATTGTATGAGAGTTGTATCGGATATTGTATTCCCATTTTTCTTTTTATAGCATTGTTTCAATAGCATTAATTTTTCCAAAATATCATCTGGTAACTCAATCGTTAATTTCGATATACTCATTGTGTATTCCCCCTTATGTATCATATCATAACTTCCCTAAAGAGGTAATATGATAGGGGATATTTCACCAATATGTCATACTAAGCGATTCCGATGTACTTTAATGTTTTGGAAGGGGTACTATGATCGAAGAAATGCTGCAAGAATGCGATATCCACGCCTGATTTATAAGCGCAATATCCCCATGTTTTACGAAGGGTATGAGAGCTGATTCCATCTAGACCAGCTTCTTTTGCAGCTTTATTCAGTATAAACCAAGCATGTTGACGCGTAATTGGTCCATTTCCCTTTTGCGATTTTAATAAATATTCATTTCGTCGAATCCCTTTACGTTCACACATATACGCCTGAATTGCTTCTTCTAGCTCATGATTGACGGCGAACCACTTTTGTTTTTTTGTTTTATCGTTATTAAATAGAATAGAGTGTCGAACGTTTCCGTTTACATCTATTACATCAGCAATTTTTAATTGAAGAATTTCACTGACCTTTAAACCAGAATTAACTGCAAGTGCAAAAAGTAGCCCATCACGTTTAGAAGTTTGAAGAAGTATATGCTTCATTTCTTGCAATAGTTTTTCACTTTGAATAGGTTGTCCTAATTGTTTCATAGAAACACTCTCCTCCATTTCCATCCATAAGGAAAGAATTTACACTTTCAATATAGCGAGGCGGTGTGTACTTCATGTGAACTTTGCGTGAAAATGAAGAAAACTATTCGTTTCTATTGCCTTTTTTCAAAGAAAAGTAAAACAATACGCCATCACTTTCATTGCGTACGCCATACGGGACGTGATGTAGCTCCAAAATATTTTTTACAATAGATAAACCAAGGCCTGTACCTCCTGTGTGGCGGCTCCGTGATGTATCTAAGCGATAAAATCGTTCCCAAATCTTATTTAGGTTTTCTTCAGGGATTGGCGAACCATCATTTTTAATGGAAATATATACGTTATCTTCTCGATTTAATGCTGAAATGGTAATTGCTTTTCCTACCGGAGTATACCGAATGGCATTGCTTAGTAGATTGATAATGACCTGCTCCATTCGATTACGGTTTGCCTCGACTATTAAATCTGTTTCGGCATTAATGGTTACAGCTAGTTGTTTTTCCTCGATGCTAAAAAGAAGCTTGGTGTAGACTTGGTGAATGAGGGTATCAATTGTAAATGATTGAACCTCTAGCTTGTAGGTACCTGATTCAAGCTTTGCTAACTCTAGCATTTCAACGATTAGCGTGTTCATTTTATCTACTTCTTCTAAGATAACATCTGTATAGTAATCTGTATTGTTGCTAACGCCGTCCTTAATTCCTTCCGCAAAGCTACGGATTACACTTAATGGTGTTTTCAATTCGTGGGAAACACCAGAAATAAAGTCTTTTCTTGTTCGTTCTAGCTGTCTTTCCATTTCCACATCTTTTTGCAGCTTTTCATTAGCAACATGTAGCTGTTCGATTCGGTCCTTCAATGTAACAGACATCGTATTAATACTTTGCGACAAGCTTCCAATTTCGTCATTCGATGTTACGGGAAGGGTCTCTGAGAAATCAAAATTTGCCATACGCTTTGTGACTCGATTTACCCGAATAAGCGGCTTTGCAATGATTTTTGAGTAGTAAAAGGATAGCAAAATAATTACAAGAAACACAATCATCATAGCGTAGACATAGTAATCCTTTAACACAATCATTGCCTCGTTTACAGGTTGGAAGGAAGTCATAGCAAAAGCAAATTCAGTTATGGTATTATTTTGGAGAATAGGCTTTACGAACATTTGATTTTTCCCTTTTTCATCGCTAAAGGTATAAGTTGTTAACGCGTTGCGATCAATTTCTCCTAAAATCGCCGATATTTCCCAACGCTGCACGCCTTGAACAAGAGTATCAATATTATTGGCGATTTGTAAGTCAGCTTTTGAGGGCATATTCATTTTTGTTACTTGTCCCTTAATTTGAATGAGTATGTTATTAGAAGATGAATCTCCTTTCACTTCACTTGAACTAATACCATAAGCTTTTAAATCACCAATTATGTTTCCATTTGTCCATGTGCCGTGAGTGGATTTGATTGTAATGGGAATAATTGTATCTTTTTTGCGGATACCCTGCACAGAAATGCTTTCATTGTTTTGTATGGCAAGCTTCATAAAGTTACTGTATTCTTGACCGGTCATAATGTTGTTTAATGCAATATGATATTCATTCGTATTATTTTCATCGTGTACCTCAATGTAATAATTATGCTCATCCTGAATAACGCCATTTTGATCAAGCAGAATAAGCTGAGCATTCGTTTGATCAAAAAACTGTTGTTTTAGTTTTTTGGCAGTATCAAAGCTTTGATCACTTTTTGAATAATCGTCCACAAACGTTTCGAACGCTTTTTGGACCCCATTTACTTTTTGGTTTATATAAAATTTTTCTAAAAAAAGAGATTGTCCAACAAAGAATAAAACAAATGTTAGAGTAAAAAAACCAAAAGTTAAAATAAATAATTTAAATACAATACTTTTTCGTGTCACGAGTGCACCTCTATACAGAAATCTTGTGATTAGGAACCATTGTATATAAATGGTTCTTCTATTATAACAAAGAAGCATGCAAAACTTGTATTTCATCGGTGAAAAACATGTCTTTTGAGAAGAAATTTAAAGAGGAATGTGTAAGAAAACAGGAGTAAAGCTACTCCTGTTCTAGTGCTCCATTATGGCAGTGTCAAGCGCAATGGTAATCATATCGTTAAATGTAGTTTGTCTTTCCTGCGCCGTTGTATCTTCACCGGTGAAAATATGATCACTCACTGTTAATACAGATAGAGCTTGGACACCATACTTCGCAGCAATCGTGTAGAGAGCTGTCGTTTCCATTTCAACAGCTAGAACTCCATACTCACCAAGTTTTTTCACCATATCCATGCTTTCGCGGTAGAAAACGTCTGCGGTTAATACATTTCCTACGCGAACGTTCAGATTTCTATTTAGTGCAGCATCATATGCACCCTTTAGTAATGAAAAACTTGCGCAAGGAGCATAGTCAAAACCAGGAAAAGTAAGATGATTCATATTTGAATCCGTGCATGCTGTCATGGCTAAAATGACATCACGCACGTGTACATCCTTGTGCACACCACCGCATGTACCTACACGAATTAAGGTTTTCACCCCGTAACTTTGAATGAGCTCATTCGTATAAATAGAAATAGAAGGAACACCCATTCCGGTTCCTTGTACGGAAACTCGTTTTCCCTTATAAGTACCCGTAAAACCATACATGCCACGAACTTCATTGTAACACGTTGGTTCGTCTAAAAAGGTTTCAGCAATATACTTTGCGCGAAGTGGGTCACCAGGAAGAAGAATTGTTTCAGCAATTTCTCCTTCTTTTGCTCCAATATGTATACTCATTCTGCTCCTCCTTCTTTATCCCACTATATTGGGGAGTTTCACTATATCATTCTGTTTCTTGCATTATATACTAGTTGCTCCTTTTCCGTAAAATATTTATTCGGTACAGGAGAACTAGAATGAGGAGAACCAGATCTGGGAATCCTAGTTGACGTACAAATAGGTAAAGAAAGGGAGATGAAGAACTGCATATGAATCACGAAGGTAAAAAAGAATTTGTTGATAAAAAACAAAGGGGAAAGAGGATATCTTATCCAAACAACTCCCGAATTATAATTAGCCCCACTAGTACGATGAGTGTGGTTGGTGAAGTTTCGGCAGGAGCATTGGGTGTTTTAACATTTGATGAATTAATGGGTAATGATATCTTTGGTGAAGATAAATAAAAGAAATGGGATGTGATAAATAATGGAAAATAAAAAACCATTCACGATTGCTCATATAACTGACGATATACACGACAAGCTAAAGCAAATAGAAGATGAATTCGAAGGAAGACTTGGAAAACGAATTGCACTTGTTGCATATGAGGCGGTTGAACACAAATAAATCGCATAGAAAAAGGACTCTAAGCAGGAGTCCTTTTTCTATGCGAGAATATCTATGTACATACAAATACGATACTTCTTCAAGAAAGGAGGATATATGCGAATTAGTAAAATTGGTCTTGCCTGTTTTTTTCTAATTTTGTTAGCTATGTATGTGATTCAAAGTAAAAGCGGTATACTGTTTAGCTCAGGACAAAAGGATGCGGTACCAAATGTTTCTTGGCAAATAGACGGAAAAAGAGGAAGCGTATCATTTACATTGCAAAACGAAAAGGGTGAACCACTCCGTACTATTGGAGAAAATGAACAAAATAAATTTGTCGTTTGTATTATGAACAACATGCTTAAACAATGTGAGGATGTTAAACCAACCTATATCGGAAACGGTACGTTTACGTTTCAACATGTTTTCATACAAAATACGACCTTGTTTTTATACATAAAAGATCAGGAAACACGTCAAGAACTAGCTAAGAAGGAGCTTGTCATTGGACCGGCGAATGACAAACAGACTCCGCTTACGGTGGATGCATTGTTAACATCAAATATTGGTCCGTATCCAGCATCCTTGCAATTTAGTATGTTGAAAGCAAATCGTAAGGAGTCAATTGCAATACAGATTCAAAGTGAGGAGGATCTCACCAATATATCTCCAAGTGGTGAAGTATCCCGATTATTAATTGTAGACGAAAAGCTGACACATTTAATTTCGGTAGTACCACAATCGAATAAGCCAGGAAGACAAATCACCTTCGATGTCACTTTTCCAGAAGAGGGAAACTATAAATTGATGGGAACATTCTATTTAAATGGAAAAACGTATTTGAAATCGTATGTAGTGAAAGTTGCAAAAGGATAAGGGGGCGAGTAGGCTACCATTTGGCGCATGGTTGTTAGTAGCCTACTACTAGGAATAGCTTTACTGTTTTCCTTTTCCAATTAGCTTTGTTACAACGAGCATCGTGGCAAATAAAGAGCGCGTTTTACGATAGGCTAAATATTTTCCTCTCCAAGTTGGCTTGTACTTTTCTTTAAACTGACGCAATCCGCTAAAGCTATACATATACCTTATATTATTATAAATTGTTGCTGCAACGCGTTCTGCAAAGAATGAGTGAGGAGAGGCGCCGACATTAGAAAGAGGAGCCATCCCCATATTTAACTGTTTATAGCCATTCGTTTTTGCCCACATAATCAAATGAAGAAACATAACATCCATTACTGATGAGGGGGCATTTTGTGAATATCGCATTAAATCAATCGAAATTTTGTTGGGCTGATAGTCTGGTACTAGAGTTACGAAAGCAACTATTGTTCCCCCTTTAGATAGAGTTGCAATAGGACTTCGGTTTAAATAATCATTATCAAAATAGCCTAGAGAAAAGCCTTTTTCTTTTTTTCCATGTAACCAGTTATCTGATATTTGCTTTAGCTGCGATAATAGTTGTTCTGAATGGAGAGGCTTATTTACAGAGAACATATATCCTTCTCTTTCAAATTTATGAAAGACAGCCCGCAAGCTGGATCGTTTTTTCCCTTCTAAAGAAAAAGTTGTTACATCTACTTCGGCTTCCTCACCAAGTTTCAAAAAATTATAGCCGAAGTCATGATACATCCCTAGCCATTTTGCTTCTACTTGATAGAAAATACAAACGTATCCAAACTGTGTAGCTTCATCTAACAATTCTGTTATCACCACTGCGTAAGACGAACTAGCGCCAATCGGATCTCCGAGAACGACAAGACGTTTTCCTGTTACTGCAAATTGAAGAAGTGCTTTCCCGTCACTACTTAGGAAAAAACGCTTATCTCCTAAAAAACCAAGATGGCTTAAAACATTGCCACCGTAATTTTGAAGAAATTGCTCCAAGATGGGAGTGGAAGCGGGTTGTCCCGGTACTTTTGTTCCCTTTCGATTGTGAAAGAATGTAGCAATATAAAGAAAAAGTGGGACGAGACCAGCAGTGATAAGCATACTTCTTGTTACTTGTATATTGGACCGTACAACATAATGGGGACGAAACTCATGTTGATGTGCCCATAACCATGCTCCAAAATATTGATACGTGTACAGTAATATAAATAAGAAAAATCCTACTTTGATAGTCTCAATATATGAAAAGGAAATTTGTTCATGTACAAATTGTTTTCGAAGCAGGTAAAAGATTATAAGGATGATGAGTAGTAGAAAGGATCCTTCGATGTCAATTCCTTTAAGCGTATTAAAAATAATTCCAGTAATCAGAACGATAACGGTCATATTATATGCCTGTTTTGTTCGTTCATAGATTGGCTTAGCAAGAAGAATCAGTAACACACCTACACATAAGGAAAGATCAAATGACATTTGAATAAAGTACTTCGGTACATAAATACGAAGTACGTGTACTCTTTCAACTGCGGTAGGAAATAATACAAACAAAATGACAGCTAGGCCAGTAAGAACGGAAAGAGATGCAAGTGCCCAGGCCTCCATTTTAGAAAATAATTGGCGTTGTAAGGAGACAATTACGCTGCTCGTTTCAAATGCGTTTGTTAATATTGTGCGATTCCCAATCCGTTTTTTGGCTACTTCGGTCATTTCAAACGCTGCAAATGTTAAGCCTACCCCAAATGGAATAATGTAATAAACGAGTCGATATAGGAGCAATGCAGAAAGTGTTGTTTCTGCCGCAATCCCGTATTCGTTCATTCCCATAAGGAAGATTAAATCAAAGGAACCGAGTCCACCTGGAACAAGGCTCAAGCTACCAACAATAGCGGAAATAACATAAATACCCAATGCTTGACTTAAGTCAAGTTCAACTCCAAGAAGTCGAAGGATAACGTAGATTACAATGCCGGCTGCTGTCCATTCAATTAGAGATACAATTGAATAGAGGAACGTAGGATTTTTATTAATTGTTTTCTTTGGGTTTTTCCCAATATTTAATTTGGAGACAATGATATAGATGGGCGCAATTGCCGCAAACCCAATAAGTGCAGGCCATATCCATGGTTTTTCTAATGCGATAAAGGAAGTATGTAAGATCCCTAATAAGCCAAAAATAGAAAGGAATGACAGACCCATGATGAAGGCAGTCGTCATCCATGCTATCGTTCTTACCAGTTTTCCTTGTTCTTGAATATAAGGGCGATATAACATACTGCGTACACCTGCACCAATTAGACCACCAAATCCAAAAACTCCATTAAAAGAGTTTGCAATCCAGGAAATGCGAAAGACCTTCTTAATTGGGACCGAAGCGTGTACGGATCGTAGCATAAAGAAATCGTAAAAAAACATGGTTGATACTGCGAGAAGTCCAGCAGCAACTGCTAGGAAAAATCCTCCGTTTGGTATTTGTTTAATTACAACAACAGCATGGCGTATAGAAAGATGGGCCAGTTCTTTCCTGGCTTCAAAAAATACAAGAATTAATATAACAATTGGAACAATTATTTTTGTAATTGTAAGTAATTTATTTAAGAATGTGTTCATAAATCAAATCCTCCCTCAAGCCTCTTCTTATTATGACAAAACATGAGAAAAATAAAAAGAACCATTGCTAGTAAATATAGTAATAATGTAGGAATAAGGCAGCGAGGATAGTTAGAAAAGAAGTAAAAATCCTTATGGAATGCGGTATATTTCGAAAAAATTTGCATAAATTAAAAACTTTTTATGATAAGATACAAGTAATGAAATAGAATAGAGGTGAAAGCATGATCCTGAAAGAGATAAAAGGATATGAACTAGAAAAGGCATTGCCGAATACGTCAGAAGATTTTTTTAATCGTTCTGAAGTTACGTACGAATACGAAGGAATTGAAAAAACATTACATGTATTGTACGTACGTTTTTTTGAAGAACAATTAAATGACTTCACTCCATTCACAGGAGATCCTGTTTTTAGAATAGGGGAAAATGACGTAAACTTTAAGGAGATTGTTGCACTTGCTTGTTTGCTTAAAGATCCAAGCTTAACAGAGCGCAAGCGAGTATATATAAATTCAAAAGAAGAATTAGCATCTTATTTTGATGAAGAAAATGTGCAACAAGTGAAGATAGCGATCGAACAATTGAACAGCGGGATGAAGGCGCAATAGAACAATCTCTTGTATAAAAACTTGAGGTATAGGGAGGATTCGGAATGTCAAATTCCATTGTGGAAAATCAAACTAAGCAGGTTGAAGCATTTTTGCAAGAAACGGTTAACGTCATAACAGACTATCTTAATCATCATACAATCACAGATCTTGTTGAAGAAGTGAGCGATGGTGACAAAGTATATTATGAAGGACTGCTTTCTGCAAATCGTCGTCTTCTTGTCTTTTGCGAAGAGGGATTGGATGCAAGCCGTGTTCTTCTAAAAAGTAGCCCGTTCCGTAAAAATGCCGCTGAAAACACGTTGTATAAAATTTATCATCAGGTCATTTCGGAATTCTTTTCACCGAAAAATGATTATTGGTTTGAAAATAGTCGTTCAGCCTATACGGGAAAAAATGCGATTGCGTTTCCGCAAACACCGCCTCCTTCGTTGCAAACGATGATGAAACAACTTGAAGGTAAATTTCAATCTATACGCGAAGAGCTGGAATATTACGAAACGGACTATAAGACGAAGACAATGCAATCTAAATTTTTGCGAAGCTAAGAAACAGATAACAAATAAAACACACAACAAAAATAGTTATTGTGAGAGGCCACTGAATAAGTACTATGATTCAGTGGCTTCTTTCATGAGAATCTAGTCGGATTCGTTCCCTATAAGGGAAAAAAGCGCCTTTAAGGGGAAAGAACCTCTGTCCTCCGGAGCAAAACGAGCCGTTTTTGCTTTTCTTGTGTCTAGCAAAACCGGCTAGTCCCTCCGGTCAGAGAACCCTCGCCCATAAAGGCGGAAAGCGCCTTTTTGTGCGAGGAACCTCTGCCCTATGGGACTGAACGAGCCGTTTTTGCTTTTCTTGGTAGGCATAGCTATTTCTCTGTTTGAATATATATAGAGGGTACTGCATAAGGGGGTGCCATATGAGTCAGCGTGATTTATTTGACCACTATATTTATGAGGTGGGAGATTGGTGTGAGAGTGTATTGCATGTACTCGATAGCCGCGCTGCTGAAATCTATGATGTTCATATGCTTGAATATAGAATACAAACGCTATTAGACCGGATTAAGGGGAAGAAAATCGATTATGATGTAGATTTCGTATATGAACTGAGTGATGATGTTGAACGTATTCAATATCAATTACAAGATGTTTTCGTGTCCGGTCAGCATGAAGAATATGCAAGAGGATATCCAACCACTGCTGTTCGTGCAGTGCCAGTTGGCTCTCATATTCTACCACCACTTCCATATGCCTATAATGCATTAGAGCCATATATTTCAAAAGAGATTATGCGTCTTCATCACGATAAACACCATCGTAGTTATGTGGAAGGATTAAATACGGCGGAAAAAATGTTAGCAAAGGCCAGGGAAAGTGGTAATTATGACATACTCAAGCATTGGGAACGAGAAGCTGCTTTTCATGGTTCTGGCCACTTTCTGCATACGATTTTTTGGAATAATATGAAGCAAGGGGGCAGTCAACCAAAAGGGAGATTGTTGCAGCTTATTCAGCGAGATTTTGGAAGCTTGGAACTTTTTCAAAGACACTTTTCGGAAGCTGCAAACCGAGTGGAAGGATCAGGCTGGGCACTTCTCATATGGTCTCCTCGTTCAGGACGTTTAGATCTTCTTCAAAGCACGTTACATCACCTTTTTGCACAGTGGGATACAATCGTGCTTCTAGCACTTGATGTATGGGAGCATGCTTATTATTTGCAATACGAAAACCGAAAAGACGAATATATACGAAACTGGTGGAACATCGTAAATTGGGATAACGTAGCCCAGAGACTCGAAAAAGCTGAAAGAGTAGAATGGCAGCCTTACTAAAAAGACGCAGAGGATGCGTCTTTTTTGTTGTCCTATGGGACTGAACGAGCCGGTGTAGCTTTTCTGGTATATATATTATTTTTCGGCATACACTTGTACAAATTAGGCTGATAAAGGACGTGAGGTTGGTGCAGATGTGGCGCAAGTGTGTTTTTTGGATGTGCCTAGCTTGCTTTTGTTTGGTTCCTCTCCCTACATATGCTTTTAGTGTGAGCGCTCATAATGCGGTGTTAATGGACCAGCAATCTGGGAGAGTGTTATATGCGAAATTGCCAAATGAGTCCCGTGGAATTGCGAGTATTACGAAGATTATGACAGCTTTGCTAGCGGTAGAATCGGGCAAGCTTCAGGAAACAGTCACGATTAGTGATAATGCGGTCCGCGTAGAGGGTTCCTCTATTTACTTAAAGGCTGGGGACAAGGTAAAGCTGATCGACTTAGTATATGGGCTTTTGCTTCGCTCTGGCAATGATGCAGCCCAAGCTATTGCAGAATACGTCGGCGGGAGTGTCGATGGGTTTGTGTTTTTGATGAACCAAAAAGCTGCGTCACTTGGCATGCAACACACTCACTTTTCGAATCCAAGTGGACTAGATGGGGACGGACAGCACTATTCTTCTGCCTATGATATGGCACTTCTGACTCGCTATGCGACGCAAAACGATACCTTTAAAACTATATTTGGTACGAAAAAATTCCGTTCAAATGCATGGGACTATCCGTGGACCAACAAGCATAAGCTGCTAACCTCTATGTATGAATTTACAACGGGCGGGAAAACCGGATTTACGAAAAAAGCAGGTCGAACTCTTGTTACAACCGCATCGAAAAATGGTATGAACCTGATTGTTGTTACGCTCAATGATTCAAACGACTGGGACGACCATACAAATTTATTTGAGCAAGCTTTTCAAGACTATCAGATGGTGCCAATACTAAAGAAGGGTGCTTACGAGGTAAGTCATCCGTCACTCGCTAATCATGTTTATATCCAGCAAGAGTTTTCATACCCATTAACCAAGGAAGAAAGTCAAAAAGTAGCTGTTACATTACAATGGAACGAGAATCAGAATGTTCAGGAAGGACAAAATGTAGGCAAAGCAATTATATCCTTAGAAGGACAAAAGATTGGTGAACGTAACTTGTATTATAGTAAACGGTTGCTTGTATCTGTAACAGGAGATCTTTGGCATGATTTCATTCAAATTTTCTCTTGTATGATAGGTGTTAGATTCAATGGTTAATATCATATGGGTACTCATGACGGTTATTGGCGTCGTGTTCGCTATGTTACATGGAACGATGGAGGAAGTAAATAAAGCTGTATTTGACGGGGCAAAGCAAGCTGTTACCATTTGTATTGGTCTTATAAGTGTACTTGTATTTTGGCTCGGCCTAATGCGAATTGCGGAAGAAGCAGGATTGCTAAAGAAACTTGTGGCACTGTTCATGCCGATTGTAAAAAAATTATTTCCAGATGTGCCGAAAAATCACCCAGCCATGGGGTTCATTCTTTCAAATATGATGGCAAATCTATTTGGACTTGGCAATGCAGCAACACCGCTTGGTATAAAGGCAATGGAGCATTTAAAGGAACTAAATGGGGGGAGTGACTCTGCCAGTCGTTCAATGGTTACATTTCTTGCTTTAAATACTTCAGCAATAACGCTTATTCCAACAACGGTTATTTCCGTCCGTATGACATATGAATCAGCTAATCCTACAGAGATTGTTGGTGTTACTTTTATAGCACAGGCTCTATCGATGATGGGTGCAATATGGATTGATCGGTATTTTTATCATAAACGATTTAAAAAAGGGGGAAAGAAAAAATGAGTATTATAAATACGATTTCCCTTTGGCTCATCCCTTGTATCATTGGTTTTATTTTATTATATGGTACATGGAAGAAAGTACCTACGTACGAATCATTTGTAGAAGGAGGAAAGGAAGGTATCTCAATTGCTATAGCTATTTTACCCTTTATGGTTGGCATGCTCGTTTCCATCTCTATTTTTCGTGCATCGGGAGCACTCGATGCTTTTGTTACCTTACTTAAGCCGATGCTTGATCAAATTGGTGTCCCAGCAGAAATTGTACCCCTTGCACTGATTCGTCCGATTTCTGGTTCAGCAGGTTTAAGTATAACAACGGATCTTATTGCTACGTATGGACCGGATTCTTTTATTGGGCGGCTTGCTTCAACTATGCAGGGAAGTACAGATACTACATTCTATGTGCTAACCGTCTATTTCGGAGCAGTTGGTATTCGAAAGATGGGGGACGCTGTAAAGGTAGGCTTATTTGCGGACTTAATTGGAATTATATGTAGTATTGTGTTTGTATCACTTATGTTTTCCTAGCATAATCCTGATTGTTTTACGACTCTATTTTCTTTTTACAGGAAATTCTAGTATAATGGGTAAGCCCCGCTATTAAGAAAAAAGAGCTTAATAGTGGCCTTTTTATGTGATAATTTTTTGAATGAATTTTGACGAAAAAAGGAACAGAGTGTGGAGTTAATACGCAAATGACAGGGATCGCTTGTATTCCACTTTGCATGGCTATAAGATAAATTTGAGGTGAATAATCAAATATGGAACGTTTACAGAAGGTTATTGCTCAGGCCGGAATTGCGTCACGACGTAATGCGGAAGAGCTTATTAAACAAGGAAAAGTAAAAGTCAATGACGTCGTTGTGACAGAATTGGGAACGAAAGTGGCGAGACAAGATCGCATTGAAGTAAATGGCATTCAAATTGAAAAAGAAGAGCCGGTATACTTTTTGCTATATAAGCCTGTTGGAGTCATTTCAAGCGTAAGTGATGATAAAGGGCGCAAAGTAGTTGCAGACTTTTTCCCACACATTGAACAGCGTATTTTTCCTATCGGTCGATTAGATTATGATACATCAGGTGTACTGCTAATGACGAACGACGGTGAATTTGCTAATTTACTTATGCACCCAAAGCACGAAATTGAAAAAGTGTATATTGCAAAGGTGAAAGGTGTACTTGATCGGGAGAAAATAACCATGCTTGAAAAGGGAGTCATGTTAGAGGATGGTAAAACTGCTCCAGCTCGAGTCAAATTGCTTGGCGGGGATCGTCGCAAGGAAACAGCAATCGTGCAAATTACGATTCATGAAGGAAAAAATCGCCAAGTACGAAGAATGTTAGAAGCGGTCGGTTGTAAAGTTGTGAAATTAAAAAGAGAGCAATATGCGTTTTTAGGGGTCGGAGCTCTTCGCCCTGGTGATTCGAGAGGATTATCTCCTCATGAAGTAAAACAACTTCGGTCACTAGCACTTAAACAAATAAAATAATGAGCAGGGTGATTTTACCGTAGGATATCTCCTACTCATAGGCTTGTATTGTTAAATCATTTAGAAAGCTTCGAAAAGGAAATGGTCCTCCATTGGTTGAACTACATTTGTATCGGTCAGCTTAGGACCATTTCTTTTCATATTAGGAGGAAATACAATGAAAAAAAAGAGACTGCTCTTTCGTTCTAGTATTCTACTTATTCTCATTGGTGCATTAGTATTTACGTTTTATCAAAACTTTTTCGCAGCTAAGGAAAAGGTGCAAATAGGAAAAACGGCACCAAATTTCTCTTTGGTGGATACAAATGGGAATTCTATTACGTTACAGAATCTACGTGGAAAAGGTGTTTTGTTGAATTTTTGGGGCACATGGTGCAAACCATGTGAAGAGGAAATGCCATATATGAATGAATTATATGGAACCTATAAAGATAGAGGTGTAGAAATAGTTGCTTTAAATGCCGACGAAACGAATCTAGCAGTGAAAAATTTTGCACAGCAATATAAATTAACCTTCCCAATTGCGATTGATAAAGGACAAAAAGTAATTAATACATACGGAGTAGGTCCTCTGCCCACTACATTTTTAATTGATAAAAATGGAAAAGTGTTGAAACAAATAACCGGTACACAAACGAAAGAACAAATTGAAGGGTATTTAAAGGAAATTGCAACGAAAGAATAGAAAGCCTTTACATGACAAAAATTGGGGTGAGGGAATGGAACACGTTACATGTGAATGCGGACACGTGAACCCTTTTGGCACATCCTTTTGCGAGAAATGTGGGAAGCCATTTGTGCAAAATGAAGGTTTGTTAGATATGAAATATGAAGGAAGTGCAAGGCGGTCTATTATACAGACGAAATCAATCGTTGATAGTATTTGGAGTTTTTTTTCATCTGTTAAAGTCGGTATTTGGCTCATTGTGATTACGTTGGTTGCTTCCATGATAGGTACGATATTTCCGCAGCAAATGTATATTCCACCCTCTGCATCACCAAGCGAGTTCTACCAAGAACAATACGGAACGTTAGGGGGAATCTATTATACCCTTGGGTTTCATCATTTATATAGTTCTTGGTGGTATATGCTGCTTATCGCTTCAATCGGAATTTCCCTTGTAATTGCGAGTTTAGATCGTGTGATACCGCTATACAAAGCGCTTGCCAAACAAGGTGTGACAAGACATCCTAATTTTCTTAGTCGGCAACGTTTATTCAAAAAAATGATACTATCTGAAGAAGATATTGACACATTAAAAGTAAATATGAAACGTAGGCATTATCATATCCGCACCGAACAGGGTAACATACTTGCAGAAAAGGGACGGTTTTCTAGATGGGGTCCCTATGTCAATCATTTAGGTATTATTATTTTTCTAATAGGCATTATGATGCGATTTGTCCCAGGAATGTATGTAGATGAGCTTCTTTGGCTTCGTGAAGGACAGACGAAGGAAATACCAGGAACAAATGGAATGTATTATTTAAAGAATGAAGCGTTTATAAAGGAAGTATATGATAGTCAAAAGGATGACAAGGTGTTTCAAAGCGCCATTAACCGTGTTGGCGATGGGATGATTCCAAAAAACTTTCAAACCAACGCTGTTTTATTTAAAGTGATTGGGAACACGATAGCGGGAGAACAGCCTCAGTTAGAAAAAGTAGAGGATTATGCCATTCGGGTGAATGATCCGTTGAAATTTGCCGATTATGCTCTTTATCAGGTCGATTATAAAGAGGGCGAATTTAGTAAAATGTTTTTTAATCTTGAAAATAAGGAATCCAAACAAAAATGGGGACCTATTGAAGTTGATCTAACTAATCCAAAAGAAAAATATGACCTAGGAAATGGATATTCTGCACAACTCGTAAGTTATTTTCCAGATTTTTATTTAGATGAGCAAGGCAAGCCGAATACGAAAACGAAGATTCCAAACAATCCTGGTTTCGTGTTTAAAATGACTACTCCGCAAACACCTAATGGTGAGGTTAGCTTTGTAGGTATTCGTCAAAATATTGAAACGGATGGGAAGAATCTTTACAAAATATCGTTTGCAGGTACGGAAACGAAGAATGTCACTGCATTAACGGTGCGTAAGGATCGTACACTGTGGATGGTTGCACTAGGTGGCATTATTTTTATGATTGGTGTATCGCAAGGGATGTACTGGAATCATCGTCGTATTTGGGTGCAACGAGTGAATGATGAATGGTGGATTGCTGGGTTTACAAATAAAAATTGGTATGGGTTTCAAAGGGAGTGTAAGAAAATACTAGAAGGGACTTCGATAGAAGAGTTGCGTGATTAAGTTCTGGAAAAGAAAACGAGAGGCGGGGATCAAAGTGGCGGGACTGAGCAGTAACTTTTTATTTGTTGCATTCCTGTTGTACTTACTCGGTACCTTAGTTTTTGGAGGTGCAGTACGTGATAAGGGAAATACGTGGGCAAACATTGGTATAATAATAACCATAATAGGGTTTGTTTCACAGCTTCTTTACTTTATTACACGTTGGATTGCAGCAAAGCATGCACCCGTTAGCAATCTCTTTGAATTTACTACATTTTTCGGTATGATGCTGGTTCTTGCTTTTATCATTATCTATTTTATATATCGTTCGAGTTTGCTCGGATTGTTCGCTTTACCGATAGCACTACTCATTATTGCGTACGCAAGTATGTTTCCGACAGATATTGCTCCGTTAATTCCTTCTCTTAAGAGCAATTGGCTTTACATTCATGTTACAACTGCTGCTGCAGGAGAAGCGATTCTTTCGATTAGTGCAGTGGCAGGGCTTCTTTATTTACTGAAGCATGTAGATCAAACCATACGGAGTGCGAAAACATTTTGGCTTGAATTTATTATGTATTGTTTACTAGCAACGCTGGGATTTATTATTGCTGCTTCCTTATTTTCAGCTATCTCTTATGAAGCGAAATTTCAATGGACGAACAAAAATGATGAGAGAGTAGAAACTGCATACAAGTTTCCACCACTTATTGGACTTCATGAAGGTAAGGAGCTGACAAATACGGTTATAAAGCCAATTGTGCAATTACCAGCAGTACTTGATGCAAAGAAGTTGAATACATTTGTATGGTCATTGTTATTTGGTGGAGCGCTTTACATTTTGCTTCGCATTATCTTGCGAAAACGAATAGGCACAGCCCTACAGCCTCTCATTCAGAAGGCGGACGACGAGTTATTAGATGAAATTAGCTATCGTTCCGTTGCAATTGGATTCCCAATTTTCACCCTTGGAGCCCTTATTTTTGCAATGATTTGGGCCCAAGCAGCCTGGACGCGTATGTGGGGGTGGGATCCCAAGGAAGTATGGGCGCTTATTACGTGGCTGTTCTACGCTGCATTTTTGCATTTGCGCCTGTCGAAAGGATGGCACGGAGAACGGTCAGCATGGCTAGCTGTCATGGGATTTGCTATTATTATGTTTAACTTAGTTGCTGTAAATCTTGTTATTGTAGGCTTACATTCTTATGCCTAAGGAAAGTCACGGTTTGTTTCTAAATTTGTCAATTTTTCTTCAATTTTATGAAAAACATAGCAAACTGAATGCACCTTCTGTAAAATATTAAGGGGGTTTCATGTTTACTATGTTAAAATGCCATTTCTGTAACAAAGTAATGGCAAAATAATGTTGCTATTATAAAAAATGAACAGAATAAAGAAAGTTAGCATGGTAATATTTAGAGTATATAGATGAAAGGCAGGTGGAATCCGAAGAAGAATTTATTCTTCTAACGGAATGACAATGGAAAAAGATGCAAAAATCTTAGTAGTAGACGATGAAGAACGAATTCGCCGCCTCTTAAAAATGTACTTAGAGCGGGAAAACTATACAATTGATGAAGCTGATAACGGAGATACTGCCGTTTTAAAGGCACTTCAATATGATTACGATTTAATTATTCTCGATATTATGATGCCGGGTAAAGATGGCATTGAAGCTTGTAAGGAAATTCGTGAAAAAAAGGCAACACCGATTATCATGCTAACTGCAAAGGGTGAGGAAGTAAACCGTGTGCAAGGCTTTGAAGTAGGGACAGACGATTATATTGTGAAGCCATTTAGCCCTCGTGAAGTGGTACTTCGCGTGAAAGCTTTGCTTCGTCGGTCTGCTTCGAATAATTTTTTCTCCAGTGAAACGACATCAAAGGATGTTACAGTATTTCCACATCTTACAATTGATAATGATGCGCACCGCGTCGTTGCTGATGGGGAGGAAGTTGGGTTAACACCGAAAGAATATGAGCTTCTGCTTTTTCTAGCCAAGTCACCCGATAAAGTGTTTGACCGGGAACAATTGCTGAAAGAAGTATGGCAATACGAGTTTTTTGGTGATTTGCGAACAGTCGATACACATGTGAAACGTTTACGCGAAAAACTAAACAAAAAATCTGCTAATGCAGCGAAGATGATCGTAACAGTATGGGGCGTTGGCTACAAATTTGAGGTCGTGAACGATTGATGTTTTGGCGAAGCGTTGTAGGGAAGCTTTGGATTACGATTTTACTTCTTGTTTCCTTCGTACTAGGCTTTGTAATGCTGCTACTACATCAATTCTTTCAAAGCTACTATGATAATCTAAGTGAGACACGTCTTACTCATTTTGCGACACGTATATCCCAAATGATTGATGATGGTATGGATGAAAGAACGATTGAAAATATCGCATATCAGTTTGTCGATCCTCTCTCCCAAATTGTTGTGGTGAAAAGCGGGGCTACCATTTCTTACTCTCCAGAACAGGAGGGACTAGTTCGACTAACCCTTGATGATTTGAAAAAGGATAGTCAACTCGATCAAGTATTTACTGAAAAAAAGACAGTGAAAAAGAAGCTTCTTGTACCAAAGGATGTAAGTACGAATAACAATGAAATCATGATTGTTGGTATTCCTATCAAAAACCAAAATGGAGGAGCTGTATTTGTATATCAGTCTCTTCAGGTTTCAAATCAAGCGATGGATAAGGCGACAGATTTCATTTTTTTATCAGCTGGAATTGCTATAATTTTGACGACTTTTTTCGCTTTTTTTCTATCAACACGAATTACTGCTCCCTTGCGTAAAATGAGGGAGGTAGCCTTTGAAGTTGCACGTGGGAAATTTGATGTAAAAGCAAAGGCACGTTCACAAGATGAAATAGGTGAGCTTGCTACAGCTCTTAATCAGATGGGGAAGCAGCTTAAATTTAATATTAACGCCTTACAGCAAGAGAAGGAACATTTATCAAGTATTCTAAGTAGTATGGCGGATGGCGTGATTACTCTTAATCATGACGGGGAAGCAGTTATGATAAACCCACCTGCGGAGCGTTTCGTAAAACTTTTGGATGAAGACTACAAAGTATTGGAAACGAAAGGGCATATCCCTGATGTTTTGACAAATTTATTTCACCGAGTTGTTAAAAGTGAGCAGCAGCAAGTCGTGGAAGTGAATTTTCAAAATGGTAATTATGTTGTACTTATGACACCACTATACAATCAAACGAATGTGCGTGGGGCAGTTGCCGTACTTCGTGATATGACGGAAGAACGACGGTTGGAAAAGATGAGACAAGATTTTATTGCAAATGTGTCTCATGAATTGCGAACACCAATGGTTATGTTGCAGGGATACAGCGAAGCCATTCTAGATGATATTGTTTCTACTAAGGAAGAAGTGCATGAGTTTGTTCAAATTATTTACGATGAATCGGTTCGTTTAGGACGTTTAGTTAATGATTTGCTCGATTTGGCCCGGATGGAAAGTGGAGTCGTAGAATTACATTGGGAAGTGATTGAAGTTGTTCCCTTTGTAGAAAAAATCATTCGTAAATTTCAAGGAATTGTAAAGGAAAAATCAGTTGAATTACATGCCGTCTATCGTTCGGATGTGAAACAGATTTCGTTTGACCCGGACCGTATGGAGCAGGTGTTCACCAATTTGATTGATAACGCTGTTCGACATACTAATGAAGGCGGGGAAGTTCTTCTTATCATTGATCAGGATGCTAAGGGAGTGTCCTTTGAAGTAAAGGATTCTGGTATTGGAATTCCAGAAGAGGATGTTTCATTTGTTTTTGAACGTTTTTATAAAGGTGATAAAGCGAGAACCCGTGGAAAAACAGGCGGAACAGGGCTCGGCTTGGCTATAGCAAAAAATATCATTGAAACACACGGCGGTCATATCTCGGTGCATAGCATTGTAAGCGAAGGTACAACGTTTTCGATTTTTTTGCCCAAGCATCCCTAGATAGATAACAAAAAGCTCTTACGATTTCTTTGTGAAAGTAATCGTAAGAGCTATTTGTACATGGTTAGGCAATGAAAGATGCGAAGTATAGAAAATACAGATAAAATAAAGGAGTACGTGCATTACTTGTAGAAAAATGTAAAATATGCATTGCATAAGAAAGGTAGGGGTATGAATGAAATTGTATACGAAAACCGGTGATGAAGGTAAGACAAGCTTAGTGGGGGGACGGGTTGATAAAGATCATGCTCGTGTAGAAGCGTACGGAACAATTGATGAGGTCAATTCGTTTCTGGGTCAAGCAATGACACTCCTAAAAGATGATGTGTTTTCTGATTTATATAAAGAACTTGAAAAGGTGCAGCATGAATTATTTGATTGCGGTGGAGATTTAGCAGTTGTCAACAATAAAATTCCTTACAAAGTTACGGAAAACATGATTACGTTTCTAGAAGAACGTATTGATACATATATTCAAGAGGCACCGCCACTCGAACGATTTATTTTACCAGGAGGATCCCCTGCTTCAAGCGCTATACATATCGTAAGAGCGATTACAAGACGGGCAGAACGTGAGATTGTTTCACTGAAAAAAATAGATGCTATTAATGAGAACGTATTAAAGTATGTGAATCGTCTATCAGATTACTTATTCGCGGTAGCACGGGTAATTAATGCAAGACTTGGTGTTAAGGATGTAGAATACGAAAGAAGTGCAATTGTATTTCGTAGTAAAGAGGAAGAGTCCTCTAATTGATAAGCAAATGATATTTTTCCTATTGTACACTCGTATATGAGTTTGACAAAATGAGCAAACTAATACGGTGAGCTTTAGGAGGGAGATAAGATGAAATGGTTGAAGCTCGTGTTCATTTTCGTATTCATTTTGCCGGTTCATACAAGGGCAGAAACAAAATGGACATGGCCCGTATCGGGTGTTATAAGCGATTATTTTGGAACGCGAAATGGACATCACTACGGAATCGACATTGCTGCAACAGCAGGGACTGCCGTTCTAGCAGCTAGTTCGGGTAAGGTGACGAAATCGTATTATAGTAAGAGTTATGGTAATGTTATTTTTGTCCGTCATTCGAATGGGTATGAAGCGATTTACGCACATTTAAGCAAACGCATCGTTACAGTTGGGCAAGTCATACAAAGTGGACAGAAAATTGGCGAGGTAGGAAATACCGGTTTATCACACGGGGCTCATCTCCATTTTGAAGTACATAAAGGTGCTTGGAATGTCGCAAAAACAAATGCAGTCAATCCACTTCGTGTATTAGGAAATGTACCATCAGAAATGGTGTCATCTACATCTTATTTTGTGAGAAAAGGAGATACACTCCGTAGTATTGCTACAAAGTTTGGTATGACTGTTCAGGAATTAAAAAGCATAAATCATTTGCAAAACGATACAATTTATCCTTCTCAGCAGCTGCGTATACAGGGAATGCGGACAAGCATAGAATGATATACTAACAAATGTTTATAACAAGAAAACAGACCATCCTCCCATTGATGGTCTGTTTTATGTCGTTACTATGTATTACCAAAAAATAAAAATACAAATAAATCCAGTAATCATGATATAACTATAATAATATAAAACTTTTTTACGTGTTTTGTCTTTTTGTTTCCAAAGTACAATTGTCGGATCAATGAGTCCGATGACCAAGCAAAGAAGTCCAAGTAGCATCGTGAAAACAGAAATTGCAAAGAATAATTTTTGAACGATATATGGAAGAAGCAGCTTGAGAATATACGATGGGATTGCAGCGTAAAATATCGATGCTACATACATATTTATCGGAGAAAGTGACCGGTATCCTGGCAACTTTCGCCAAAAGGATCTGGTTGCTACTTCTACCTCAATAGCAGTGTAGTTCGCAATGATTTCTTGAACCGATTTTCCATCGTTTAAAAAATAAAAAATTCGATTTGATTGACCTTGAAAAACAAATTCTGATTTTTTTAAAAAATGATCAATTTTCACATGATTCCATGTTTTCCAAGGATGTCTTTCTAATAATTTAATACGGTTATCTACTTTTTTATCGTATTGATAAATACTAATGCCGTCCTTATCAAGTGAAGCGTAATATGCATTTGTTGAAAATTCTCCAAGTTCAACTGGACAATATAGCAATAAATCCCTTTTTAAATAAAAATATTCTTTACGCAGACTTTTCTTCATAAACTGATAAACAGTCTGCTTTTGCGTTTTCTTCATGACATTTCCTCCAACAAAGAACTGCCGTTTCTTCACAATATAACATACTAGCACTTTGGATTTATAAACACCAGTGTAAATGCTAAAATGAGTAATATATTTCTTTATAACATGCACAAATAATTGTTATTTTTGTGCGCTTTTGTACCGAGCTATACAGGCATCAATCAGTAAAGAAGCGGCTTCTGCACCTTCCCATGCCCCTATTTCTGTTTTTTTTCCTTGTAAATCTTTATATGTTTGAAAGAAATGGGAGATCTCTTTTAATTTATGCTGCGGAACATCATCTAATGACGTAACATCTTGAAAACGAGGATCTTCAGTTGGGACCGCAATAAGCTTTGAGTCCTCTTCTCCGCCGTCTATCATGTTTAAAAAACCAATTACACGTGCATCAATGACGCAACCAGGAAAAGTTGGGTTCGTTACGAGAACAAGAATATCTAATGGATCACCATCATTTGCTAATGTATGATCAATATATCCGTATTCAGCTGGATAAAACATAGGAGAGAAAAGTACACGGTCTAATTTAAAAACACCTTTTTCTTTATCGAATTCATATTTATTTTGGCTGCCTGTTGGAATCTCGATAAAAGCCTCAACAATTCTGTTTTCAAATGTCATGAGATCATCCTCCTTTAATAAGCATGTAATGCGAAACATCAGACTATAGTTGAAATAAACAAAGTCGTGTTAAGTCAATTGTCTGTATATAACTTTAGGACATAAGTATAATCGAAATTAGTAGTCACTTCAATGAAATGGTATAAAAATCTGACATTTTTCTTCACAATTCATGCGAAATATTGTATAATCGAGTTATAAAATCAAATATCGATCTATCTTCGGGGCAGGGTGCAATTCCCTACCGGCGGTATGAGAGCTATATGCTTTTAAGCCCGCGAGCCTTTATTTGGCACGATTCGGTGAGATTCCGAAGCCGACAGTACAGTCTGGATGGGAGAAGATGGAGGTTCGGCGTTATCATTACATTCATGAAAACGTTATTTACCGTACCACAAATTCTCCCCTTTTCTTATTGAAAAGGGGATTTTCTATGAGTACGATAGATGGGGCCTTCCCATTTTCCAAACGAAGATCGAAGGAAAAGGGAGAGAGAAATATGAAGAACAGAAACGTAACCAAAATGGTGACTGTAGCGATGTTAGGTAGTATTGCTTACTTACTTATGATGTTGGATTTCCCATTTCCAGGATTTCCTGTGTTTTTACGAATTGATTTTAGTGATGTGCCTGCTCTGGTGGCAGCGATTATGTTTGGACCAGTTGCTATGATGATCGTAGAAGCTACGAAAAATATTTTATACTATGGTATTCAAGGAAGCCTAACAGGTGTACCAGTTGGAGAAATTGCTAACTTTATTGCAGGATGCATTTTCATTTTGCCAGCAGCGTATTTGTACCGAAAATATCGTTCTGTTAAAGGGTTAACAACAGGTCTTGTTCTTGGGACAGTGATTATGACGGTTAGCATGAGTGTATTGAATTATTACCTCATTTTACCTGCGTACACATGGTTTTTAAACTCACCTGCCATGTCTAGTGCAGTGATGAAACAACTTATTATAACAAGCATATTGCCATTTAATATTATCAAGGGTGTATTCATCGCTGTAGTGGCTGTTCTTCTCATTAGCCGATTACGGGTTTGGATGAGTCTAAAAATGAAGAGTGCATAATAATATCTATGATTAAAACGACCGAGTGTATATTTCGGTCGTTTTTACTTTACGTAAAAAAAGCGTTATTCCAATTAGGAATAACGCTTTTTTACGATATTATTCGAATTTTGTTGCGTCGCCATCAAATGGTTCTTCAGCAACTTTGATTGAATCAGTTGGACAACCTTCAAAAGCGTCCATCATATCGTCTAGAAGAACGTCAGGAATTTCAACAATCCCTTTGTTTTCATCTAATGTTACGAATGCTAGACCTTCATCATCATAATCATAAATGTCTGGTGCAGATGCTCCACAAGCTCCACATGCAATGCATGTTTCTTTATCAACGATTGTATACTTTGCCATTTTTGAAAACCTCCTAATATTATGTATCAAATCTTTTTCAGAAAAATCTAATGAAAGAAATTCTAAACCTATTGTAAAACGGTTTCTTCAACTTTTCAATTAAAAACTCGTGGAAAATACATGTTTTGTTATAAAATCGACATGTTTTTTAAGCACTCTCAATTTTTCAACTATGACGATACTTGTTTTTTTTTGTTACAATATAGGCATATGAAGTAGAAAAGGGGAGTTTGCTTTGCAACTTTCACATACGATTTTGTTCGGACTTAGAAAAATTAATGGTGAACGGACGACTGCTTCCATTTATCATCTTCTAAAGGGAAAGCGTTCTTCACAAACTCTACAAGATGGAACGGTATATGGCTTATCCTTTTTGTTCGGAATCTGCAAGAAACTAAGTCGACACGTATATGATGAGCAAATTAATCAATTATTAAACCTAAATCAAATTGTAAAAATTGAAGAAAATACTTTTTTGCTTTCTTCACTAGGAGAAGCAGCTCTTACACAGGCACTTCAAGTTACACCTTTTCCTCCCAATTTAAATGGCTTGGTATATAAAGATGTAACGGAAGTCGTGTGGAGGCGGTTATCCTTACTTATACAAACCGTTTCCCATTTACAAACATATACGTCGTTTCTCCCAGTACAGCAAGATCATGATACTACGTCTTGGGTGAGAACATTCTTATTTTCTCTTCCATATTCGAGAGAGCAGGTTCGGGACAAGCTTTATGAGGAAATCCTCAAATTGCTCGAGGCACTACCGGATGAGGATGCAGCTAAGTTCGTTTTTCGTTTAACAGGTGCACATCGCGTTGGATACACAAGTGAGCAATTAGCGTTATACTATCACCAAGATTCATTTCAAGTACATTTGTCGTTTCTTGGAACCCTTCATTATCTAATATCGCATATAGAACAAGATAATGAGTTATCCTTTTTAAAGGCATTAATTCCAGAACGTGATGATTTTGCCACAATCTTAAGCATGTCTGCACAAAAAACGTACATGCTATGGAAAAATGGGAGAGGAATAGAGGAAATGGCTGCTTTACGTAGGTTGAAACAAAATACGATAGAAGATCATTTAGTGGAAATAGCAATGCATGTGCCTTCATTTCGAGTAGACCATTTCGTATCAGATGATAAGCTGAAGCGAATTCGTACTGTAATTCAGGAAGTGAATACGAGGAAGCTACGTGTACTTAAAGAGTATGTAGGTACAGATATTGATTATTTTTCCATACGTCTAGTACTCGCATCGTTAGGAGGAGCCAGTGAATCTTGAAGCATTGCTACAGGAAAAGTTCAAGTATGATTCTTTTCGTACAGGACAGAAGGAAATTATTATTGATTTACTAGCGGGGCATAATGTCGTTGCAATGCTTCCTACGGGCGGTGGAAAGTCAATTACGTATCAACTACCAGCATATGCACTAGATGGAGCCGTTGTCATTGTGTCACCGTTACTATCGCTTATGGAAGATCAAGTAAACCAACTGCGTATGATTGGAGAAAAACGAGTAATAGCCTTTAATAGCTTCCGTACGTTCGAAGAAAAACGAGCAGCAATGCATCGTATACATAGGTATAAATTTATATTTGCTTCACCAGAAATGTTACAAGCAACGCAATTTATCTTGACGTTGCAACGCATTCAAGTAGCCTTGTTCGTAGTAGATGAGGCGCACTGTATTTCACAGTGGGGTCATGATTTTCGTCCGGATTATCAGCGACTATACCGAGTTGTGAAAAAACTAGGTAATCCTCCTGTTCTTGCACTAACGGCTACAGCAACACAACCTATGTTAGAGGATATTGTCAGTAGCTTACATCTAACTGACGTCAAGATGCACTTATTTTCGATTGATCGACCCAATATTGCCCTTTGTGTTAATAAGGTTGAATCAATAGAAGAGAAAAAGAAAGTCTTACTTGATTATATAAAAAAATTACAAGGACCAGGAATTATATATTGTTCGAGTCGGTATTGGTCAGAGGCAATTGCCCATTATTTACGACAAGAGGGAATAGCAGGAGTTTCTCACTATCATGGGGGAATGGAGCAAGAAGACCGTATGCTAATTCAGCAGCAGTTCATCCATGATCAGTTGCGGATTATATCATGTACAAGTGCTTTTGGAATGGGGATTAATAAACCAAACATACGTTATATTGTTCATTTTCAATATTCTTCCAATATTGAATCCTATTTGCAAGAGATTGGCCGAGCAGGGCGTGATGGGCAGAAGAGTGTTGCCATTATTCTACTTTCACCGATGGATCATGAAGGACCGATGCATATGATAGCAGATGAACTCCCAAGTAATGAACGAATTGCAAGTTTTATAATGAGCATAGAACAAGGACAGGAAAGTCTGATTTCTGTAGATCATGCAGAAGAAGTAGCTCGAAATACGTTTGGATTTACAGAGCAACATTGGCGTTTTGTCTACTTTCAACTAGAAAAACTTGGTGTAATAACAGAAGAAGGGTTGGATAAAAATAAACTTGGAGCTAACGTCAAGGAAGTAATAATGACGGCTGCAACGTCATTGCTTAAGACAAAGATTGATAAATTACAAGATATGCAAAGATGGCTTGAGGTTGAGGGATGTAGACGTGAAGGATTGTTGCAGCTCTTTAATTATACACTTGAGGAAAAACCAGATCCTTGCTGTGATAGGTGTGGGATAGATATTTCCAATTATTGTGAAACCGACAATGCTACATCCATGGAGTGTATGGATTGGAAATTAGAGTTACAGCATTTGCTTTACCCAAATCTATGGAGGAAACATGAATAAAGAGCAGAAAGTAAAAGAAGCAATGTCGGAACGTGAACTTCGCTTTAATTTGTATATTACACAAGCTATAATTATCGCTCTTAGCATATTTTTATCATACATGCTATTTCATGACGTTACGGTTCTCTATTTATTGTTTGTGTGGAATCCAAAAGAGATTATAATTTTAGGTGGGGGCATAGCTTGTATAATTGTTTTGATAGATTTTGCATATACAAAATTATTGCCAGAAGAATGGCTTGATGATGGTGGGATAAATGATCGAATATTTCGTGGTATTAGCATATCACATCTTTTTTTATTAACTTTACTTATCGGTACTTCGGAGGAATTATTATTTCGTGGTATTCTACAAACGAAGGTGGGGCTCGTATATGCGAGTATCGTTTTTGCAGTCTTACATATACGTTATTTAAAAAAGCCTTTTTTATTCATTTTTGTATTATTTATAAGCGTGGTATTCGGTTCTTTATTTTTATGGACGGGAAATATACTCGTTACTATTTTTGCGCACTTTCTTGTGGATTTTATTATGGGGTTATATGTAAGAAAAACAGGGGAGGGAGAAGAGCATGTCTGAATATACATCCACGTTACAAGACGAGAAAAAGGAAGAAATACAATCTTTACCCCCAAGAAGTGAGGTACATAGAAAACGAGACGTTAAAAAAAAGAAACGTCATATTCAATACTTGTTTATCCGTTTCCTTGTGGCTGTTTTTATTATATTACCAGTTGCTGTTTACTTTTTCACAAATCGTTATATCGTTCAAAAACAAAAAGAAATACAACAAAATTCAAAAATATTTGAAGAAATTTTTTTTGAAAAGAAAAGTGCACAAACAGAGCAAATAAAGCAATCAAATCAAACGGGTACATTTACTTTTCATAAAGTTACGGACGGAGAAACGTTGGAGAGTATTGCCAAGACCTACTTTCCTAATGATGATGGTGTTTCAATTATTCTGAAAAACAATACACTTCCAAATAATAGTGTGACAGTTGGACAAGTGTTAAAAATCCCATCGCGGTAATCGTATTTTATAAGCGATTGGTGCTATGATGAACCTTCCTTGTTACAAGGAAGGTTTATTTATGAGTACAGTTCATTGTCTTTTATCTTTGATACATGAATGTGGTATTATCTGTATAGGTTATGTAATAGGAAGTGTATAAGATAAATATAAGGGGTATGTTATGATTGGTTTTGTTGTAATAGTTCTATTAGGATTTATAATGGTTTGCTATCAATATAAAGCAGCACAAAAAGTAATTATTCGAAAGCAAAATATAATATGTGAAGACTTTCCTAATAGCTTTGGGGAAATTACTATTTTTTATATTTCGGATATTCGTCGTTGCCTCGTGTCAACCTCTATAGTGGAACAAGCAATAGGTATAGCGGATTTTGTTGTCATTGGAGGAAACGTGACAGATAAGGGAGTGCCTTTGGAACGAGTCTCACAAAATATTGAACGGCTAAGGAAGATTGGTCCTATCTACTTTGTATGGGGAGAAAAAGATTATGAAGGCAATGCGCATGATCTTGATGCACTCTTGCACGATTATAATGTAACAATCCTTGATAATACCCGTGCGGTGTTTGAATCAAATAGTGGAGAATTACTCATTCTTCTTGGTGTAGATGATGTTTCAATAGGTAGAGATCGACTCGATTTGGCATTAAGCGATGCAGAAGAAGCTGGATTTCGTATCCTTGCATGTCACGATAGTAGCATCGTGAATAAGGTTACTGCAGACAATCATATTTCACTCATTTTAAGTGGATACACAAAGAATCCATCATTTGGAGGGGGGATCAATATGTTGGATTGCACGAAGTTATTTTGTAGTAATGGATACCGTTCATCGTATTTTCCTTATCGGTATCCTTCATCAGAAGTATGTTTACTCACAATAAAAGCTAATGACGATTGATACGATTGGTAAGGTGGGAAAATAGATATGGAAACTTATCAAGGAAAATATAACATTAAAGCAGTCTCAAATATGCTTGGCATTCAACCGGGGACGTTACGTGCATGGGAACGAAGATATCAAATAATTGCTCCGAAAAGAAACGAAGCGGGACATCGGCTTTATACAGAAGAACATGTTAAAATACTTAAGTGGCTTCTTGAGAAAGTAAATGAAGGGTTTACGATTGGTCAAGCGGTTAGCCTATTAGAAAGTAACCAATTAACTACACAATTATTCAATAAAGAAGATAGCCGTGTTGAAATTTTAATTGACTCTATTCTCCATTCTCTGCTACAATTTGATGAAATTAAAGCTCATGAATATTTAAACGAATCCTTTAGTATTTTTTCCGTGGATAAGGTAACGATGGATATTATTTCCAAAGTATTGATTAAGGTTGGAGAGATGTGGGAGAATCATAAAATTACGAGCGCTCATGAACATTATGCTACATCTTTTCTTCGATCTCGCATTGGAATGATTTATCACAATCTACCAGTGAATACAGTTCTTCCTAAGGTAATTGCGGTTTGTGGTCCCGATGAAACTCATGAACTTGGACTTTTAATTTTTACTATTTATTTAAGAAGAAAAGGGTATCAGGTCATCTACTTTGGTACGAGTATTGTCGAAACTGATATTGATATCGTAATAGAGGAAGTAAATCCGAAGTTCGTTTTTTTCTCTTGTACACTTCAAAAGAATGTAATGCCTACCATTCAATTGGCGAACCGTCTCAGAGAAACGTATAATTTTCTAACGGTTGGCCTTGGAGGATTGGCATTCACTATGTTGTCTAGTCAAGAAAAAGAAGCTTTGCAGGAATATATAGTAGGTACAACGAAAGAAGAGTGGGATCGGTGGATGTCACAAATGTTATGATGAACCATCCCATCTCTCTTTCATATACTAATTTTAGATGCTGCTGTTGATGTTAGGAGGGTATGGGATGAGGCTGGAACGACTAAATTACAACAAAATTAAAATATTTCTAACGTTTGATGATTTAATGGAACGTGGACTGACCAAAGAAGATTTGTGGAAAAATGCTCCGAAAGTACAGCAACTGTTTCGTGATATGATGCATGAGGCAAATCTTGAGCTTGGGTTTGAAGCAGATGGTCCAATTGCTGTTGAAGTTTTTTCATTACAAGCACAGGGTATGATTGTTATCGTAACGAAAGAGCGTCTAGAGGAAGATTTAGAAGAAGATTTTAGTGATGAATTTATTGAAATGCAGGTTACGCTAGATGAAAGCGATGATATATTATATGAATTTTCTTCACTAGACGATGTGATCGCGCTAGCGAACAGACTCTATTCATTAGGTATTACGGGTGGAAAATTATATTCGTTTCAAGATAGATTTTATGTTCTGTTAGAAGAAGATATGATACTTAACAAGGAAAATATGATTGCAATTTTAGCTGAGTACGGTAATTCAGCTACTATAACGATCTATCGTTTAGTGGAATACGGAAAAGAGTTAATGAAGGAACGCGCAATTGAACAAATATATTCTTATTTTGTTGCAAACAATGGCCTCAACTCATAAAGTTGAGGCTTTCTACATAGGTTTATGTCATGATCTTGTTAATGTTATCTAAAAAGGGCGCAAAAAGCCTGTTTGTAATCGCTTACAAGTAGGCTGTGCCAGTTTAGAACGTATGGCGGTTTTCGTTTGCATTCCAAATGTATCCGTGTATACTAAGCAATGTGAAAGAATTAGAAATGAGTAGGGGGGCAATCATGGTAGCCGAGAATCAGAATCAAAAGCTACAACAAGAACAGCATTTAAAATTGTTACAATCAACTCAAATTGTAATAAAAGAGGCACTAGAAAAATTAGGCTATCCGCAAGAAGTATATGAGTTGTTAAAAGAACCTATTCGTATGATGACCGTAAAAATCCCGGTTCGAATGGATGACGGACACGTTAAAATTTTTACGGGTTATCGTGCTCAACATAATGATGCAGTTGGTCCAACTAAAGGTGGAATACGCTTTCATCCGAATGTAACTGAAAATGAAGTCAAGGCACTTTCAATTTGGATGAGCTTAAAATGTGGAATTGTAGACTTACCATACGGCGGAGGAAAAGGCGGAATCGTCTGTGATCCGCGTGATATGTCTTTTCGAGAACTTGAACGATTAAGCAGAGGATACGTTCGTGCTATTAGTCAGATTGTAGGACCTACAAAAGATATTCCAGCTCCAGATGTATATACAAATTCACAAATTATGGCTTGGATGATGGATGAATACAGCCGAATTGATGAATTTAATTCGCCTGGATTTATAACAGGTAAGCCGATTGTATTAGGTGGATCACACGGTCGTGAAACTGCCACGGCTAAGGGAGTTACCATTATGATTCGCGAGGCTGCAAAGAAACGTGGTATTGACGTAAATGGTGCTCGGGTTGTTGTACAAGGATTCGGAAATGCAGGAAGTTATTTGGCAAAATTTATGCATGATGCAGGTGCGAAAGTAATTGGAATTTCAGATGCATACGGAGCAATGTATGATCCTAAGGGACTCGATATAGATTATTTACTAGACCGTCGGGATAGTTTTGGTACCATTACTAAATTGTTTCAAAATACGATTACGAATAAAGAATTACTAGAACTTGATTGTGATATTCTTGTTCCAGCAGCGATAGAAAATCAAATTACAGAAGAAAATGCAGATCAGATAAAAGCTCAAATTGTAGTAGAAGCGGCAAATGGGCCTACCACGCTGAAGGCTACAAAAATACTTTCGGATCGCGGTATTTTACTCGTTCCAGACGTTCTAGCTAGCTCTGGTGGAGTTACTGTTTCTTATTTCGAATGGGTACAAAATAATCAAGGCTACTACTGGACAGAGGAAGAGGTAGAACAACGTCTTGAGAAAGTTATGGTAAAATCATTTAATGCCATTTATGAGACAGCGCAAGTACGAAAGGTTAATATGCGGTTAGCTGCTTATATGATAGGGGTTCGTAAGATGGCAGAAGCAAGTCGTTTTAGAGGATGGGTTTAATTTTTTTTTACTTATAAATGGAAGCGATTCAAATAGACCGATGCAAAGTTTCTGCGTATCGGTCTATTTTTTTTTGATAAAAACAAAAAAGAACACTTGTTCGTTTTTGTGGTTCGTGGTATACTTTCCTCATAAGGAGAACACTTGTACGAAGAAAAGGGGAGAAGAGAATGAAAGCTGCGTATAATCAATCAGTTGCACTGCCATCTCATTACATGGATGAAAAACCTAGACATCAAGTTAAAGTAACTAGTCTTATTGAGCGCTTAGATATGTTTTTTGGTTTGGAATCAAGAGGCGATCGTGTATGGTTCTATGGATTTTACGGCATTTCACTCACAATTTTATTATTTATTTTAGTAGTAACACAAATGATGGCACTATGAAATAGAAGTAATTTATTAGATAAATATGGAGTATATCTCTTATCCCTACGTAAGTAGGTTTTTTCTTTTTGGACAGATAATTCTTTTCGTGTCATAATTATTGTTGGTATTTATGGTAGGGAGTGATAGAAACATGCAAAAAGAAAAAGTAATTATTATTGGCGGAGGACCATGTGGTCTAGCAGCAGCACTATCCATGCAAGAGATTGGGATTAATAGTTTAGTGATTGAGAAAGGGAATATTGTGAATGCAATCTATCGGTATCCCACTCATCAAACGTTTTTTTCTTCGAGTGAACGACTAGAAATCGGTGGAGTACCCTTTATTACAGAAAACCGGAAGCCTGTACGTAATCAAGCGCTTGCATACTATCGTGAAGTAGTGAAACGGAAACAAATCCGCATTCAAGCGTTTGAAGAAGTTCATGCTGTTAGGAAGCAAGAAAATGGATTGTTTCATATTCAGACTACAAAACGAGACGGAAATAGTGGTGTGTATGAAGCAAATCATGTAATTATTGCTACAGGGTATTATGATCATCCAAACTATATGAATGTTCCAGGTGAAGAGTTAGAAAAGGTATTTCACTATTTTAAAGAAGCTCATCCATATTTTGACCGTGATGTTGTTGTCATTGGGGGAAAAAACTCAAGTATTGATGCAGCACTAGAGCTTGTGAAGAGCGGAGCACATGTTACAGTATTATATCGCGGAGAGGTATACTCTCCTAGTATTAAACCATGGGTTCTACCTGAGTTTGAATCCTTAGTTCGTAACGGTGTGATTAAAATGGTGTTCCAAGCTAATGTAAAGGCAATAGAAGAACATTCGTTAACATATATAGTGAACGGCGAAGAGGTAACAATTAAAAATGACTTTGTATTTGCCATGACTGGCTATCACCCCAATCACAGTTTTTTATCAAATATGGGTGTTCGTATCGATCCAGAAACTGGGCGACCTGCATTTAATGAAGAAACTATGGAAACCAATGTACAAGGCATATTTATTGCGGGGGTAATTGCTGCGGGAAATGATGCCAATGAAATTTTTATTGAAAACGGGAGATTTCATGGTGATCAAATCGCAAAAACGATTATCAAGCAAAACTAAATACGGTCACCAAAATAATAACGTAGACAAAGGGAGAGAGCTGTTCTTCTCTTTTTGTCTACGTTGTTTTTTTATTTGCGGTCTACCAAAATAAGTTACCCTTTATTGATGAAATAAATTGCGAATGTCCTCGATTGTTGATGTAACCTCAAGTGCGACTAGTAATTTTAACCGTGCTTTTTGACCGTTTAATCCATTGGTAAAAATCGCTCCTATTTCCTTTAGCTGTTTTCCTCCACCTACATAGGAATATACATCTTGTGCAATCCCATTAAAGCAGCGTGATACGAGAATGACTGGAACATCTTTGCTAATAAGGCGTTCTAGTGCGGGAATGGTTGTTGGCGGAAGATTTCCTTGTCCAAGTGCCTCAATAACTAAACCATCAACATGTAAGCTTTCTATAGCTTGTAGAAGAGTTTCATCCATTCCGGCATATGCTTTCAGTAAAACAACTTTTTTTGTAATTGCTCCAATTCTATAGTGCTCCCTATGCAAAAGAGCCTGATGAAAGATAACGCCTTGTTTTGTTACAACGCCGATTGGTCCGTATTGCGGACTTTGGAAAGTGGCAACATTGCTGGTATGAGTCTTTGTAACATTTGTAGCACAATGAATCTCGTCATTTAATACGACTAAAACTCCTTTCCCTTTAGCTTCATCACTGCTTGCAACCTTTACAGCAGAGAGAAAATTATAGAGACCATCCGAGCCAAGCTCATTGCTAGAACGCATGGCGCCTGTTACGACAATTGGAATATTTGCTTGAACCGTTATATCTAAAAAGTATGCTGTCTCTTCAAGTGTGTCTGTACCATGTGTGATCACAACACCATCTATGTGCTCTGCATCAGCTCTTTTGTCAATAATTTGTTGCAAAACTAGCATTTCCTTTGGAGTGATATGAGGAGAAGGCAAGTAGAAGACATCCTCTACAATTAAATGCACTGTATTGGTCTGGGGAATGTATTGTAAAAGAGGGTTATACCCTTTTTGGAGTACAGCACCTGTATTATGGTCTTCCTCCATGGCTATTGTTCCACCTGTATGTAATACGAGTATATTTTTCAAAATAAATCGTCCTTTCCTCTGAATACTACTATATGAAGATATCACGCAAACTAGAGTATATTCAATGGAAATAAATTGGCATAGCCTGGCGCTATCAATCATGTAGATGTGTATGATAGTAACGCAATGAAGGCGATTCTGTATAAGTTACATATGTGTAAAGATAGATGTGGATGTTAGAAAGGGAGCAATCCAAGCTTTTGCATCCAGTGATAGTTGTGCTACAATAGTTTCAGACTTAGAGCTAGCATGGAGAAGACATCCAAAAGCAGCGGACATGCCTGTTTTTTGGTATGTCTTTTGTACTTTACTATGGGGTGATTACGATGAAAAAAATTTCAGTCGCGATTGATGGACCAGCTGCTGCTGGAAAAAGCACAGTAGCAAAAATCATCGCAAAACAGCTATCATACATTTATATTGATACAGGAGCGATGTATCGCACATTAACATATGCCGCTCAATTGAATGAGTTAGATTTACAAGATGAAATACAGGTGGCTAATTTGTTGCACTCCAGTAGAATTGAATTAGTAAACAAAGATGATTCGCAGCGTGTACTTTTAAATGGTGAAGATGTAACAGATGTCATTCGTTCGCGTGAAGTTACAAATAAAGTGTCAGTTGTAGCGAAGAATCGTCTCGTCCGAGAAGAAATGGTACACCGTCAACAGTATCTTGGAAGCAAGGGCGGAGTAGTTATGGATGGTAGAGACATTGGTACCCATGTGCTCCCAAATGCTGAGGTGAAAATTTTTCTTCTCGCATCTGTTGAGGAACGGGCGAAACGACGCCATATGGAAAATATGGATAAAGGGTTTCCATCTGATTTAGAAGAATTAAAAACAGAAATTGCAAATCGTGATAAACTCGATTCTGAGCGCGAAGTGGCTCCGTTAAAACAAGCCGCCGATGCAATCGCACTTGATACGACTGCTTTGTCAATCATGCAGGTAGTAGAGAAAATTATGGATATTATACATACAAAATTAGCATAATATAAAAGAAAAACCTCCATACTGTGGAGGTTTTTCTAGCCTATATCGAAGAGGGAGAATAAGGTAGCTATTTCGTGATTTGAAAATTAAAATGAATGCTAGATACATTATTTGAAGCAGGCGCAAATTCATGTAAAGATACAATTTACTTGACAAATTCTCTGATTTATTAGAAGTTAGTAAGAGGAAAATGTTTTCAAACTATTTCAGTACTAGTTAGATTTCATTTTGTTATAATGTAGAGGTTATATCAATAAACGCCTGTATTTTGATTTAAATGTGAAGTCATATAATTCACATTAAAAGAAGAGACATTTGAGATTCCTCCGCAGCAGATGCGAATTGTAATTCAGCATGCAAATGGAAAACTTATTTCCATTTCGTATATACATAAAGAGGCTTTGCCATTTTAGTAGGGAGGTATTTCCATGGTAGAAAAGATGAATGAAGAGGTTACACCATTAGAAGTAGGGAATGTTGTAACAGGAGAAATTGTAAAAGTAGAAGAAAAACAAGTGCGTGTAGATGTTGGCTACAAAACGGAAGGTATTATTCCTATTAGTGAATTAGCTAACGTTCACATTGAAAAAGCAAGCGATGTTGTGAAAGAAGGGGAAACTCTTCAATTAAAAGTAATTAAACTTGAAGAAGACGATTTAGTTCTTTCTAAGCGTGCAGTAGATGCTGAACGTGCTTGGGAAGATTTATATGAAAAATTCGAAGCTAGCGAATCATTCGAAGTAACAGTTAAAGATATTGTGAATGGTGGTTTAGTTGTAGATCTTGGCGTAAGAGGTTTCATTCCTGCTTCTCTCGTTGAAACTCACTACGTTGAAGATTTCACAGACTACAAAGAAAAAACAATTGTGGTTAAAATCGTAGAATTAGAACGCGAAAAAAATCGTGTGATTCTTTCTCATAAAGCTGTAGTAGAAGAAGAATTAGAAGCTAAGAAAAAAGAAGTCATTCATTCTCTACAACCTGGGAATGTAGTAGAAGGTACTGTACAACGTCTTACTGACTTCGGTGCATTTGTAAATGTTGGCGGAGTAGACGGATTAGTACATATTTCTCAAATTTCGCATGAACGTGTAGGAAAACCTTCTGATGTACTTGCAGAAGGACAATCCGTTAAAGTGAAAATTCTTTCTGTGGATGCCGATACTGGACGTATCTCTCTTTCTATAAAAGCAGCTCAGCCTGGTCCTTGGGATACAGTTATTGAAAAAATTAAGGCTGGAGATATCGTAGAAGGTACTGTGAGACGTCTTGTTACATTTGGTGCATTTGTTGAAGTGTTACCTTCTGTAGAAGGTCTTGTTCATGTATCACAAATTTCAAGTCGCCATATTAAAAATCCAAATGAAGTATTAGAAGTTGGACAAACGGTGACAGTAAAAGTTCTTGAAGTAAATGCAAAAGAAAAACGAATTTCATTAAGTATGAAAGATGCAACAGAAGAAAGTAATGACTATGAAGAAGATTTCAGTAAGTACCAATCCACTTCAGAATCAGCTTCATTCCAGCTTGGTGATATAATTGGAGAACAATTAAAAAAGCTAAAAAAATAATAGGTGATGACTGTGACGAGAGCAAAGCGGAAAATTGATCATGTTCAGTACGCTCTCTCTACCGGTCAGTCTCGGGCGCAAGGGTTTGATGACGTATCCTTCGTTCATCAAAGTTTACCGAACATAGCGCTTGCAGACGTTTCATTGCATACGGAAATAGGCGAACTTTCTTTAAGTTCGCCTATTTATATCAATGCAATGACAGGCGGTGGTGGAGAAGCAACGGAGCGTATCAACCAGGCGCTTGCAGAAGCTGCACGTGAAAAAAACATTGCAATGGCAGTCGGTTCTCAGATGGCTGCAATAAAGGATGAGACAGAAGAACGGTCTTATAAAATAGTAAGAAAAGTGAATCCAAATGGAATTGTGTTTGCAAATCTAGGTAGCGAAGCCACAGTGGAACAAGCTAAGCGAGCAGTTGCTATGGTAGAGGGTAATGCTATTCAAATTCATTTAAATGTGATTCAAGAACTTACAATGCCTGAGGGCGATCGTGATTTTACTCACTCACTTGAACGAATTGAACGAATCGTTAAGGGGGTTGGAGTCCCGGTTATTGTCAAGGAAGTAGGGTTTGGGATGAGCAAAGAAACAGTCCGCCAATTAACTGATATCGGTGTACAAATAATTGACGTAGGTGGTTTTGGTGGTACTAACTTTGCTACTATCGAGAACGAACGGAGAAAGCGCATGCTCACCTACTTTAGTGAATGGGGCATACCAACTGCAGTATCCCTTATAGAGGGCTTAAGTGAGACAAACAATAAGGTGGTATCTTTCATAGCATCAGGAGGAATGCAGACGGCACTCGATGCTACAAAGGCGCTTGCAATTGGTGCATCAGCAGTGGCATTTGCGGGTTATTTTCTGAAGGCTTATATGAATACTGGTATCGAAGGTCTTCTTGAGGAAATTGATACCATCCACAAGGATATAAAGTATATGATGACAGCCCTAGGTGCTAGGTCGATTGAGGAACTTCAAACTACACCACTTGTTATTAGCGGTGATTCTTTTCATTGGTTAACGCAAAGAGGTATTGATACAGCTTCATACAGTACAAGAAAGCGGTATAGCAACTAAGCTATACCGCTTTTTCCTCGTAAAAACAAGCATTAATTGGTATCAGATAAAGTCATTTTCCCCTACTACATGCATATTTTCTGACTAGTTCCCAAGTAAATCTCTGTTTACTTATTATTTCTTATTGTCTTGTCGCGCTTGCTCTGGATTGTCCAGACGAGTTGCTCCGCTGTAATGAATGGATTGATCACGGTCCGATTCCACCCTACGAGATTCACGGAGCTTTTTTTCCTGCCGGTCTTTGCTCATTCGTATCACCTCCCATTTACAAGTGTTTCTGTCCTTATTTATTTTATGCGTCCGATTATATTTCTCATACAATGTACCCATAATGGGGAGGATAGGAGGTAGAGCGATGGAGGGTGTATATTTTTACATTGTTTCTTGGTTCGGATGGTGGATTGCAACATTTTGGATGAAACAAACCGCTAGCCGTCTTTACATAGCAACAGGGTTCCTGTTACTTCTTATAAGTTCAGGCATTCATATTTCGGTAGGAGTACTTTTGATTTCTGGAAGCTTGTTATTTATTTTGGTGCTTTGTTTACTTGGCTTATGTCAGTATCCTTGGTGGAAGACGCTATACCTTTTTATTTGTATGGGAATAGTCGCTATGTTTTATGCAACCATACAGCTTATGGTCTTGTATGATCCAATTTGGTTTTTAAAGGGAAATTTATGGATAAGTAGCAGTGTGATGGCTCTATTGCTCTTCCTTATGGTTCGTACGTATCGAGAAAAGCTTCTTGTATTGGGAATAAGTATAGTGCAAGGAGAGACGATGCTTTCTGTCGTATTATGGAAATTCCAATTTCATAACGAAATCGGAACGTTCTATTCACTGGATGTCTTAATGTGTGCTTTCTGCTTAGTAAGTATATACACGGTGTTTGGAAAAAGTAAATTTTTGTTGGAGTTATTTAAACAAAAACAAGTTCGGGAAGGGAAAAGCAGTCTATGAATCAATTCACCTATCCAATACTAGTAGGAATTGTGTCTGGAATGATGACACGACTTATCATGCTGAAAACCGATTCTCGGCAATATCCTACAAGACTTCATGGTAAAATTGTTCATCTTGCGATGGGGTTTATTGCTGCCACGTTAGGAGCGGTGGCAATTCCATCTATTATGAGTAAAGATTTTTCTGCAATTACTTTTTTAACTCTTGCGGCATCACAATTTCGTGATGTGAGAAATATGGAGCGAAATACATTGCAGTCGATGGATGCTTATGAACTTGTACCACGTGGACATACCTATATAGAAGGGATTGCACTTGTATTTGAGAGCCGCAATTATTTAGTTATTCTTACTTCGCTTGTTACAACGTTTGCTTATTTAGCTCTGAATTCAATTTATGCCGCATTAGGCGTTGCTGCACTGAGTTTTTTTCTATCAAAGCATTTGATGGCTGGGAAGAAACTATGTGATATTGCGAAAATTGATCATATTCCGCTTCGCTTTGAAGGAGCAGGTTTATATATTGATACAATTTACATTATGAATATTGGCTTACCTGCGCGGCAGAAGGAAATTTTACAATATGGTATGGGCTTTCTATTAACGCCTAAGTCGTCTGATGCAAGAATTACACTTGCTAATTTAGGACAAAGACAAGCCATCTTGCATGATGTTTCAGTTGGATTAGGTGTCATTCGAGATGCAGGAACGCCATCACTTGTTCCGTTAGCAAAATTAGATTTAAATGATGGAAGAGTCGGGGTGTTTGTCCTTCCGCAGGAACGGGATATAACAAAGGCAATCCACGTGATAGAAAATGCTCCAACACTTGAAAATGCAATTCGAATGTCCTCTAAGGCAGGGAAGGAGAAGCCTACTAGATGATGATTGAAAATTATATTTTAGCCGTTATTACAACAGATGCTACTAAATTTGCTGGCGGCGCTCCTTTTTTTACTTGTTCATCAGTACAGGAAATGGAATTTGTTGCTTCAAATTTAGAAGCAATTTTAGATGGAATCGCACATCGATTGCAAGAAGATGTATATATTATTGTGAAACACTAATAGATTATGATATAATGAATTTGTTTTGATGCTAAAAAAACTGTGGTTGATCGTCAATCCCTTCTTGATGAAAGAAGGGTTTTTTTACATAGCACAACAGATGAAAGGATGACAAAAATATGCCAAAACCGGTGATTGCGATCGTAGGACGTCCAAATGTAGGGAAATCTACGATTTTCAATAGAATTGTTGGAGAGCGAGTATCCATTGTGGAGGACGTTCCTGGCGTGACTCGAGATCGAATTTATAGTTCAGGAGAATGGCTTGCCTACGAATTTAATATTATTGATACAGGTGGAATTGATATTGGTGATGCACCATTTTTAACACAAATCCGTCAGCAAGCAGAAATTGCTATCGACGAAGCAGATGTTATTATCTTTATGACAAATGGTCGTGATGGCATTACAGCAGCGGATGAAGAAGTATCCAAAATTTTATACAAATCAAAGAAACCCGTTGTTCTCGCAGTGAATAAAATAGATAATCCAGAAATGCGAGAAGATATCTATGATTTTTATTCACTTGGCTTTGGAGAACCATTTCCAATCTCGGGATCGCATGGTCTAGGGCTTGGCGATTTGCTTGATGAAGTAGCTAAGCATTTTCCAGAAGATATGGAAGACCAGTACGGTGAGGATACCATAAAATTTAGTTTGATTGGCCGGCCAAATGTAGGAAAATCATCGTTAGTAAACGCGTTGCTCGGTGAAGAACGCGTTATTGTAAGTAATATTGCAGGTACGACTCGTGATGCTGTCGATACCCCTTATACGAAGGATGGAAAAGAATACGTCATTATTGATACAGCAGGAATGAGAAAAAGAGGGAAAGTATACGAAAGCACCGAGAAATATAGTGTGCTACGCGCATTACGTGCTATTGAACGCTCAGACGTTGTCCTTGTCGTATTAGACGGCGAAGAAGGCATTATTGAGCAGGATAAGAAAATTGCTGGCTATGCGCATGAAGCAGGGAGAGCCGTTATTATTGTTGTTAATAAGTGGGATGCGGTAGAAAAAGATGAAAAAACGATGAAGGAATTCGAAGAAAAAATCCGGGCACATTTCTTATTTTTAGACTATGCACCGATCGTATTCTTATCAGCAAAAACAAAAAAACGCATTCATACCTTACTACCGATGATTCATACAGCAAGTGAAAATCAAATGATTCGGGTTCAAACAAATGTGTTAAATGATATTATAATGGATGCTGTTGCAACGAACCCTACACCAACACATAATGGAAAACGCTTGAAAATTTTCTATGCTTCACAAGTAGCTGTCAAGCCGCCAACATTCGTGGTATTTGTAAATGAAGCGGAGTTATTACATTTTTCATACGAACGTTTCCTAACAAATCGAATTCGAGATGCATTCGGATTTGTGGGAACTCCTATTAAAATTATAGCTAGAACACGAAGCTAAAAGGAGGGTGTAGAACGATGGAGAAAGTTGCAGTTATAGGAGCAGGTAGTTGGGGAAGTGCGCTTGCTATGGTGCTCGCAGACAATGGTCATGAAGTCCGCCTTTGGGGCAATCGGATAGAACAAATAGAAGAAATTAATACCAAACATACGAATACTCGTTATTTGCCCGAAGTTGTTTTGCCGTCAAGTATTATTGGATATCATTCCTTGGCACAGGCATTAGACGGAGTGGAGAACATATTGCTCGTCGTACCTACGAAAGCGATTCGAGATGTACTTCGTAAGATGAAAGGGCTTTTGTCTTACCCTGTTACGATGATTCATGCAAGTAAAGGAATTGAACCGGATACGTTAAAACGCATATCCGAAATGATCGAAGAAGAAGTACCGGCCGATTTACTTCGTGATGTAGTCGTTCTATCGGGACCTAGCCATGCAGAAGAGGTGGCACTTCGTTATCCTACAACTATTACTGCAGCTTCTAAAAATATGAAAGCTGCAGAAATGGTTCAAGATTTATTTATGAATCAATACTTTCGGGTATATACGAATCCGGACATTATTGGTGTGGAACTCGGCGGAGCATTAAAAAATATCATTGCGTTAGCCGCAGGAATGACGGATGGCATGGGCTTTGGCGACAACGCTAAAGCTGCACTTATGACACGTGGATTAACTGAAATTGCTCGGCTTGGTAGAAAAATGGGGGCGAATCCGCTAACATTTGCTGGGCTAGCAGGCATGGGGGATCTTATCGTAACGTGTACGAGTGTCCATAGTCGAAATTGGCGAGCGGGAAACATGTTAGGAAAGGGTCATTCTCTTGACGATGTATTAGACAGCATGGGCATGGTTGTAGAAGGGGTACGTACTACAAAAGCTGCACACCAGCTAGCGAAAACAATGAATGTAGAAATGCCAATTACTTCCGAATTAAACGATGTATTATTCCACAACAAAGATGTCAAGGAAGCGGTTCATTCTTTAATGGGACGTGTTCGTAAGCATGAAATGGAAGTTGTACCAAATCTTTCTCAGCGGAACCATTAATACAATACGATAGTATAAAAAAGAGGGGTGTACCCCCTCTTTTTTGCTTTATTCAAAAAAATTGGTCGTTAAGGTTGTTCATTAGGATGACATTCACCCAATATCTTCTCTTGCATATGATAAAGGGAAGATATGAAGAGAGGGTGGAAGTAATGAACTCCAATAATTTATTTGATAATGTAGAGAAGAAAGCAAATGTTAACAAAGAAGATATATTCAAACTAGCTGCTTCGGTACAAAACTCGAATTTAAAGGATGAAAAGGTGTTACGTCAGCTCGTGCAACAAGTAGGCGCTATTGCAGGACGCAACGTTACGAAAGAAAAAGAAGATCAAATTGTAAAGGCAATTATGAATAATAATATGCCTACTGATTTAAGTTCATTAGGAAATATGTTTAAAAAATAGAGTTGTGGTTTAGGAGTAGGAAACAATAGGATATAAAGTCGCATATGATACTACGTACGAAGCAATCCATGAGCTAAATAGGGGATACATGGTCAACCGAAGCGAAGAGCCCCCCGTTCGCTTCGGTTTTAGTTGTGGAATAAAATAAAAGTTGAAAAATTTTGGTAATAAATATAAAATATTCTAATTAAAGGATATAAGAATGGGGAAGAAATTGGGGGGATTTGCATGTCGACTTCTCTTTTAAAAATGTGGCTATCACTAACTTCTATGGGCGGTATGGGCCTTGCTGTTTACCTCATTCTTTTTAGCAGATATAAAGTTCAAAACCAAGTATGGAAAGGCATTGCTGCATTTTTTGCTTATTGTATTATGATCGTAGCAGGGTTATTGATGCTACTGGTGTTGTTAAGTGGCCCAACGAATGAATGATAGGAATCTTAGATTCACTCTGACATAATTATATCCTAACCAATGAGTCAAAATTTTTCATGTGATATGGCATGAACCCTTCTATTTTCGAATACGTTCTAAAAGAAGGGTTTTTGTTTTTCTATGAAATGGGAAAAAACTATTTTGTTTACACTCGTCATAATAAAGTAGGACAAAATCATAGGTAAGATGTCCTGACGAAACCAAAATCACATTCCCAACAACTCTTAGGGGGGAACATACTTGGAAAAGATTGATGTGTTTAAAGATATTGCCGAACGTACAGGCGGTGATATTTATTTTGGAGTAGTCGGTGCAGTTCGAACAGGGAAATCTACATTTATTAAAAAGTTTATGGAGCTTGTTGTCATTCCAAATATCGAAAATGAAGGGGATCGTCAACGGGCGCAAGATGAACTGCCACAAAGTGCTGCTGGAAGAACGATAATGACAACGGAGCCGAAGTTTGTTCCAAATCAAGCTGTTTCTATTCATGTAGAGGATGGGCTTGATGTGAACATACGACTCGTTGACTGCGTTGGGTATACTGTGCCAGGTGCGAAAGGGTATGAAGATGAAAATGGGCCTCGTATGATTACTACGCCTTGGTATGACGAACCAATTCCATTTCATGAGGCTGCAGAAATTGGTACAAGAAAAGTGATTCAAGAGCATTCAACTATTGGGGTAGTTGTGACTACAGATGGAACGATTGGTGAAATTCCCCGTCGTGATTATGTGGATGCCGAAGAGCGTGTCGTCAATGAATTAAAAGAAGTTGGGAAACCCTTTATTATGGTCATTAACACCGTACAGCCGTACCATCCGGACACAGAGGTGCTGCGGCAAAGTTTAGTAGAGCAATATGATATTCCCGTTCTTGCTATGAGTGTGGAAGGCATGCGCGAAGGCGATGTCCATAATGTACTTCGCGAAGCTCTTTACGAATTCCCTGTTCTGGAAGTGAATGTGAATCTTCCTAGCTGGGTGATGGTGCTAAATGAAAATCACTGGCTTCGTGAAAGCTATCAAGAAGCAGTTCAGGAGACAGTAAAGGATATTAAACGACTGCGCGATGTAGATCGCGTTGTATGGCAATTTAGTCAATATGAATTTATTGACCGTGCGAGCCTTGCTGGCATCGACATGGGGCAGGGAGTAGCAGAAATTGATTTATATGCACCAGACGAATTATATGATGAAATTTTAAAAGAAGTGGTAGGAGTAGAGATTCGCGGGAAAGACCATCTATTAAAGTTGATGCTAGATTTTGCTCATGCCAAAGTAGAGTATGACCAAGTAGCTGATGCACTGAAAATGGTAAAACAAACGGGCTACGGCATCGCAGCACCTGCTTTAGTTGACATGAGCTTGGATGAACCCGAAATTATTCGTCATGGTTCTCGGTTCGGGGTAAAGTTAAAGGCGGTTGCCCCTTCTATTCATATGATTAAAGTCGACGTAGAATCTACGTTTGAACCGATTATTGGGACGGAGAAGCAAAGCGAAGAACTTGTTCGTTATTTGATGCAGGATTTTGAAGATGATCCGCTTTCTATTTGGAATTCTGACATCTTTGGCAGATCTCTTAGCTCCATCGTTCGCGAAGGGATTCAAGCAAAACTCTCGCTAATGCCTGAAAATGCACGCTACAAATTAAAAGAAACGCTTGAACGTATCATAAACGAGGGATCGGGTGGGCTCATTGCAATTATATTATAGTGAAGATAAGACCTCTTTACGCGAGGTCTTTTTTTTATATATAATTAGGAAAGCGTTACATATTTTAAAACTTAGTTGGTAACATTTTCTTTAAAATCATTGAATTATAAGGAAGAATCGTATAATATAAGCGTTGATAATGAATTATCTACAGCTTCGTTGTATAGAAATTGTAGAAATTGCCTACAAATGAAGATAAGACTCACTTTATTATGCATATAGTGGTCCCTTTGGGAGGAGGTGAATGGCATGAATAAGACTGATTTAATTAACGCAGTTGCAGAAGCTAGTGAAATTTCTAAGAAAGACGCTACGAAAGCAGTTGAAGCTGTGTTTGATTCTATTTTAGAATCATTGAAAAGCGGAGACAAAGTGCAATTGATCGGATTTGGTAATTTTGAAGTTCGTGAACGTGCTGCTCGCAAAGGACGTAATCCTCAAACGGGGGAAGAAATCGAAATTGCAGCAAGTAAGGTTCCTGCATTTAAACCTGGTAAAGCACTCAAAGATGCAGTACAACAATAAGGTGTATGAATGGGGAATCATGCCCAGTACATATGATTTTTCAACGTAGAGATTCCTTTTTCCATCCTTGATATGGTATGTAGGCTCTTCTATTTCCAATAGGAGAGCTTTTTCCTTTTTTAAAGCAGAAATGAAAATGTTTTCATTTTGGATTCAGTTTTTTGCTTTTAAAATCGTACATATGCTAGAATGTGTTCATACAGTAAAAGGTATGATTTTGGGAGGATAACAGCGGATGGAAACAGTAAATTTAGAAAAAATAGAACACGCCGTTCGGCTTATACTAGAAGCAATTGGTGATGATCCAAATCGTGAAGGCGTGCTTGAAACGCCGAAACGTGTCGCAAAAATGTATGCAGAGGTTTTTTCTGGTATGCACGAAGATCCGAAGGAACATCTACATAAGGTTTTCGGGGAAGAACATGAAGAACTCGTTTTAGTAAAGGATATACCATTTTTTAGTATGTGTGAGCATCATCTTGTACCTTTTTATGGTGTTGCACATGTTGCATACATACCTAGAGGCGGTAAGGTAACTGGTTTAAGTAAGTTAGCACGTACGGTAGATACGATTGCACGTCGACCACAATTACAGGAACGGATTACGTCTACGGTGGCAAATAGTATTATGGAAGTATTGGAACCACATGGTGTTATGGTCGTATTAGAAGCCGAGCATATGTGTATGACAATGCGCGGTGTAAAAAAACCTGGCGCAAAAACAATCACATCTGCTGTTAGAGGTGTGTTGGAAACGGATGCAGCTGCGCGTGCAGAAGTATTGTCTCTGATTAAGTAGAACGAATAGGAAAGCAGATTCTGCTTTTCTTTTTTTGTAGGAACACTTCGTATATGTGTTATAATAGGTCGTATGGATTACGGAGGACAAGGGTGATTAAGTGTGTATAACGACAACTACGGCTTTTCTGCTGTAAAGGAGAGCCTACAGGAGAGATTACAGCATCCTTTTTTGATGCGTTATATCGATACGCCAGTTATTGATGAAGAAAAGCTGTTTATTTTATATTCTATTTTAAATCATACAAATTTACATATAGAAAAAAAGCAGCGGTATGCTCTAACAATTATGCTTGTACAAATCGCACTTGATACTCATGAAAAGGTCTCAGATAAAGGTGATGTAGAAGCAATTGATTTACATAAAAGACGTCAGCTTACTGCTCTCGCAGGTGATTATTATAGCGGTCTTTATTACTATTTATTAGCCCAGCAATCAGATATTTGTTTAATTCGCGAACTGGCACAAGGAATTAAAGAAATAAATGAACAAAAAATTCGCCTACACCAACGATTGAATTTCTCGGCAGAAGATGTAGTGCGAAGTGTGGAAATAGTTGAATCTGCCCTAATACAAAAAACGTGCAACTACTTTCAAATTGAAAACTTGGACGAATATTCCGCAAGTTTTCTAGCTAGACAGCGCATAAAAAGAGAATTTAATCTTTACAAACAGCAGAAAGATTCGATTGTATTTGCATTGTGGGAGACATTCCTTCCAACTAGTGAAGTTGAAGCTTATTATCAATCTTATTTACAGCGAATAGAAAAGCAGCTTACCAATCTTGCTACCACGAATGATCAGGTAGAAATATTAAATAAGCTGTTACTGACTAGGTAAACATTTAATTAAGATTGGAAGAAGGGAAGCATATGCATCAATCTAAGGAAGAAAGAGTTCATGATGTTTTTGAGAAAATTTATAAACGATATGATGTAATGAATTCTGTTATTAGTTTTCAACGTCATAAAACATGGCGAAAAGAAACAATGAAAATAATGGATGTACAAAAGGGTGAAAAGGCACTCGATGTTTGCTGCGGTACATGTGATTGGACGATCTCTTTAGCAGATGCCGTAGGGAAAAAGGGACGAGTATTTGGACTTGATTTCAGTCAGAATATGTTGTCTGTAGGGGAAGAAAAAATACATAGTATGCAGTTGGATCAAGTGAATCTTATCCATGGAAATGCCATGGAACTTCCATTTGAAGATAACACGTTTGACTATGTGACTATAGGATTCGGATTACGAAATGTCCCCGACTATTTGCAAGTGCTTAAGGAAATGACGAGAGTTGTAAAGCCGGGTGGTAAAGTTGTGTGTCTTGAAACATCTCAGCCTACGGCAATTGGAATTCGTCAATTATATCTCCTTTATTTTCGTTATATTATGCCTATAATAGGTAAAATATTTGCAAAGAGCTATAACGAATACTCTTGGTTACAAGAATCAGCAAGTACATTTCCAGGCATGAAAGAATTAGCAAGTATGTTTAAACAAGCTGGATTAGAGAAAATTGAAGTAAAACCGTTTACGTTTGGGGTAGCAGCAATGCATTTGGGATACAAACCAAAATGATTATTAGAATCTAGGTTAAGGTGAAAGATATGAAGCTACAAGTTATGTACTCTTTTTTAAAATCAGATATTGAAAAAATTGAACAAGAGTTGCAAGCTGTCGTGTCTTCGGATCAGCAAATGCTTCAGGATGCGGCACTTCAGCTCATTAGGGCAGGCGGAAAACGCATACGGCCTGTTTTTGTTTTGCTCGCTGGAAAATTCGGTACGTACAAGTTAGAAACGATTAAAAACGTAGCTGTAGCTCTTGAACTCATTCATATGGCATCTCTTATTCATGATGATGTTATTGATGCAGCAATGCTTCGGAGAGGTAGTGCTACGGTAAATGCAATATGGGGTGATCGTATTGCAATGTATACGGGAGACTATTTATTTGCAAAGGCACTTGAGTGTATTACGAAATTAGAAACGCCTGCAGCACATATTGCACTTTCTCATACCATTGTAGAAGTGTGCAAAGGAGAAATTGAGCAAATACGGGATAAATACGATTTTTATCAAAATTTACGCATTTATTTACGACGGATTAAGCGGAAAACAGCGTTGTTAATTGCTGCTAGTTGTCAACTTGGAGCTATTGCGACAGGTGCCACGCGAGATACGGAGAAAAGACTTTATTGGTTTGGGTATTTTGTTGGAATGTCGTATCAAATTATTGATGATATATTAGACTTTGTTGCAACAGAAAGAGATCTTGGTAAACCGGCAGGTGGAGATTTACTTCAAGGAAATGTTACGTTACCAGCCTTATATGCGTTGCAGCAAGAATCACTTCGGGAAAAAATAATGCAAGTTCATGAAGGAACGAGTAGAGAAGAAATGAACAGTATTATTGAAATGATTAAAGCAAGTGATGCAATTGAGAAATCTTTCGCGTTTAGTGAACGATATTTGCAAAAGGCTCTACAAGTAATTGCTCCGCTCCCAAAAAGCCAAGCGAAGTCAGCGTTGCAAAATGTTGCAAAATATATAGGCAAACGTAAATTTTAATCATTTACGGTTCTAGTTACCACTATTGCTAAAATGAAAAACTAATGATACTATTTTCTTTGGGTCAAAATACATAACTTATAGGGAGTGGAAACCATAATGGAAAAGACATTTCTAATGGTAAAACCGGATGGCGTACAACGTAGTCTAGTTGGAGAAATCGTTTCTCGTTTTGAAAAGAAAGGTTATCAATTGGTAGGCGCAAAATTAATGCAAATTTCTAAAGAAACAGCAGAATTGCATTATGCTGAACATAAAGAACGTCCATTTTTCGGTGAATTGGTAAGCTTTATTACATCTAGCCCTGTTTTTGCAATGGTTTGGGAAGGTGAAAATGTAATTGCAACAGCTCGTCAAATGATGGGAAAAACAAATCCTAGTGATGCAGTACAAGGTACTATTCGCGGTGATTATGGAGTAACAATGGGTAAAAACATTATTCATGGCTCTGATTCTCCTGCTAGTGCAGAACGTGAAATTGGAATTTTCTTTAAAGAAGAAGAATTAGTAGAATACACAAAGCTTGCAAATAAGTGGATTTATTAATTTTTTTACTACATAATTTGTAACCGTTTTACAATATTTGAGAAAAAAGACATGGTACAGACAGGTGGTTCTGGATCATGTTTTTTTCATTTTCCTAAAAAAGGTAAGGACGTTAAGGAAGATGCTTTGGTTTTTGTATATCGATAGCTTATCAAAGGGAGTCATATGTGTTATATTGGTACATAAATAATAAAAAGATTCAGTAGATTTCAACTTGAATATAGGGTGATGTTGCGAGATGAAGTTGATTTCGTTACCGCTAGTAGGTCATGGAGAAATGAGTCTTTACTATGTGAGGGGATTATCATGGAACGCGTACATATTGCAACCAAGAAGCAGTATCCTGTACTGCTTGGAGAACAAATTTTGGATGAACTTGATCCTATCATTCATGATATGGAACCAAGTGTATCTTCTATTCTTATTGTTACAGATGATAACGTTGCTCCGCTTTACTTGGAGCAAGTAAAACAAGCCATTATTGGTAAGGTGTATTCTTATGTGGTACCAAATGGGGAAACAGCAAAGTCATTTGAAAACTATTATAATATTTTAACATTTGCTCTCGAAAATCATCTCGATCGCCACTCTATTATCATTGCACTTGGAGGGGGAGTGATTGGAGATTTAGCAGGATTTGTTGCTGCTTCCTTTATGCGCGGTATTCGTTTTATTCAAATACCAACGACTCTACTAGCCCATGATAGTGCAGTAGGAGGAAAAGTGGCAGTAAACCATCCTCTTGGTAAAAATATGATTGGTGCCTTCCATCAACCAGAGATAGTTTTGTATAATCTTACATTTCTTAGATCACTTCCAGAAAACGAGTGGCGTTCCGGTTTTGCAGAAGTTATTAAGCACGCTCTTATATGGGATCCTGCCTTTTTTGAATGGCTTCGTAAGGAAGTGCCGACTATTTCTGCGCTGCGAGGTGACAAGCTACAATACGCCTTGAAAATTGCGATTGGAGTCAAGGCTGCAGTCGTTTCCCAAGATGAAAAAGAAAAAGGAATTCGGGCCTTTTTAAACTTTGGGCATACGCTAGGACATGCTATTGAATCTATCCTTGGGTACGGCGTGATGACACATGGTGACGCCATAGCCATTGGTATGCGGTATGCGATTCTTTTAAGTGAACGTATTTATCAAACGGATTTAAACTATAGTGAATTAGATGGTCTCTTTGCTTCCTACGGCTATCCAACCATGCCAAAGCATTTACAAGTAGAACCTCTAGTTGAGAAAATGAAGTTAGATAAGAAATCAAATGGTGGAATCATTCGAATGGTCTTACTTCGTGAAATTGGAACTGTCGAAGTAGTCTCAGTAAATGATGACGTGGTTATCAATGTACTCCAAGAGTTTATAGAACGGGAAAGTTCAAAATAAGTATGGAAGAACGTTCTTATTGATTTAAATTGGAAGAAAAACATGATATGATAAAGAATCTTCTCGTTAGGAGGGGATTCTTTTTTTGTAGGAATGAAAATTGCTTATACATAAATGTATCAATATTTGCATTGTGTTCGCTACGATGAGAAAATAGGAGTATACCAAAAAGGAGTTAAGACAAATGAATACGTTACAAGAAGCTGTGCAATATATTGAGCAAGGAAAAACAGAAGAAGGGTTACAATTATTACAACAAGTTGCAAAGCAGGGTACCGATGAAGAAAAGTACGAAGTTGCGCACTATTATCATACACTTGGGTTTTTAGAACAAGCGCTTGTCATAATGGAAGACTTATGTTTGCTCTATCCAGAAGAAAGTGAATTAATCCTTTTTCTAGCTGAGTTATATATCGATTTCGATCGTGAAGATGAAGCTATTGAGATATTAAATGATATACATCAGGATGATGATTTGTATGTACAAGGCTTATTACTTTTAGCTGATTTATATCAAGCGCAAGGACTGGATGAAGTAGCAGAACAAAAATTATTGCTAGCACGTGAAGAATTACCGGATGAGCCGATCATTTTATTTGGTCTAGGTGAATTTTACAGCAGCCGTGGTGACTTTGCAAAGGCACTGCCGTATTATGAAGAATTGGTAGAACAACAAGATGAAATTGGTGATGTGCACATCCCACTTCGAATTGCAGAAGCGTTAAGCTCACTTGGACAATGGGAGGAAGCACTTCCTTATTATGAAAGTGGGTTAGAGAAGCATAAAGATATTCATACCCTTTTTGGATATGCATTTACGATGTTTCAAGCAGGCTTACACCAACGTGCCATTCCAGTATTTTTAGAACTGAAAGAACTGGATCCACATTATACATCCTTACATGTTTATTTAGCCGAGTGTTATGAAGAAGAAGGAATGTTGCAGGAAAGTTATGATACGCTAAAGGAAGGACTGAAATCAGATTCTTTCTCAGTTGGATATCATATAAAACTAGCAGATGCGGCGGCAAGTCTTGGTAAGATGGACGAAGCAGAGGCAGCCCTTCTAGAAGCACTTGCTCTTGATCCTGGTCATTTAGAGGCAGTATTAAAATACATTCATATTCTAAAGCATGCAGAAAAATATGACGATATCGTAATTGCTATTGTTACGGCTAATGAAAATGGGGAAGACGACCCGCAATTATTATGGGATTTAGCATTTGCTAAGAAACAATTAGAACAGTATTCGGATGCATTAAATGCTTACCAAGAAGCATATACTTCTTTTAAGGATAATCTTACCTTCTTAGAAGAATACGGCCATTTTTTATTAGAAGAAGGGCTGAGACAACAGGCGAGAGATGTGTTTACAAGGCTGCTTGAATTAGACCAAACGCAAACACATATTGAAGAACTTTTATTTAATTTAGAGGATTTGCAGTGATTAGAAGGAAACGAGAGCATGCTTCTTGAATGTTAGTAAAAAAGAAAAGAAAGACAGAGGAGGGTTGATACGAGATGAATACCCCTGTTTCTGTGAATGAGAAGAAGGATTTTGTCAAATGGTTTTTAGGCAACTACCAGCTTAAGCAGCGGGAGTGTGTTTGGATTTTGAATTATTTGATGAGTCATGATCAGTTAATGAAGAAGGTACACTTTGTTGAGCACGCGAAGTATTGTCCACGAGGTATTGTCATGTCAACAAGCTGTGTCAAGGAAACACCATTTTGCTTTTATAAACAGAATGTAATGACGACGGATGCTGAGAAATCATTTCATGACATACGACTTAATCGGGATGAGGATATTTATATTCAGTTAAATTTTAAATCTTCTTTTCAAACGTCCAACTACGTTGCAGTATTGGAAGAAAATCCGTATCTTCCAAAAAGCTTAGAAATCAATGAGAAGGATCGACTACTTGCGGAAAGATTTTTAGAAGAAAGTATTTTTAGCTTTACTCGTGATAAATTGCTTAAGAAAATTGACGAGGCCCTTGATAGACAAGATCGGGATGAATTTGAAAAACTTACTGCAGAGTTAAAAAAATTATAAACATAAATTAGCATCAGTGGGAATAAAATCCCACTGATGTGCTTTATAACATTCACTTCAAAAAAACCTCTATATGAATGCGCTACTACATTCCTTCTGATATTTACCTTTTATCCAAGTATATGAGCTACACTATCTGATTGACCGCTGTCCTTTGTAAAGAAGAATTACTTCATATTTTTTATGGGATTTTTTACGTAGGGGGGATGATTATGAGTGAATCCGATCGTAAGGTTACACGTCGTCAGTTTCTTACCTATACACTTACAGGAGTAGGTGGATTTATGGCGGCTAGCATGTTGATGCCCATGGTTCGTGCTGCGCTAGACCCCATTTTGAAGCAGGAAGCAGGAACAGATATGGTTGCGGTTGCGAGAATTTCTGATATTACCAATGATCCGAAACGCTTTGATTTTAAAATAAAGCAAGTAGATGCATGGTATAAATCAGACGAGCCTAAGTCAGCTTGGGTATATAAAAATGAAAGCGGAGACATTGTAGCATTATCACCTGTATGTAAACATTTAGGTTGCACAGTAAACTGGAACGGAGATACTGCGCATCCGAACCAATATTTCTGTCCTTGTCATGGTGGCCGTTATGAGAAAAGTGGCATAAATATCCCGAATACACCTCCTTTAGCCCCGTTAGATGTGTATGAATCCATGCTGAAGGATGGAACGTTGTATCTAGGAAAGGCGAAACCGCATGGAGGTGGTAAGTAAATGCTTAATAAAATATACGACTGGGTTGATGAACGCTTAGATATAACACCTTTATGGCGGGATATTGCTGATCATGAAGTACCAGAACATGTAAATCCTGCTCATCATTTCTCAGCATTCGTATACTGCTTTGGCGGGCTTACCTTTTTCGTAACAGTTATCCAAATTCTTTCTGGTATGTTTTTAACGATGTATTATGTTCCAGATATAAAAAATGCATGGGAATCCGTTTACTATTTACAAAATGAAGTTGCGTACGGACAAATTGTTCGCGGTATGCATCATTGGGGTGCTAGCTTAGTTATTGTTATGATGTTTTTGCATACATTGCGCGTGTTCTTTCAAGGAGCATACAAAAAACCTCGTGAACTAAACTGGATTGTCGGGGTACTTATATTCGGAATTATGATGGGACTTGGATTCACTGGTTATTTGCTTCCTATGGATATGAAGGCTCTTTTCGCAACAAAGGTAGGTCTACAAATTGCACAGCAAACCCCATTAATTGGACCATATGTTAAAACACTACTGGCTGGTCATTCTGAAATTGTCGGGGCACAAACATTAACACGCTTTTTCGCCATTCATGTTTTTTTCTTACCTGGTGCATTACTTGGACTTATGGGAGCTCACTTTTTAATTATTCGAAAGCAAGGAATTTCAGGTCCACTTTAAGAGAGAAGCATAAGGGAGGGAGATTATGCATCGCGGCAAAGGCATGAAGTTTGTAGGTGATTCACGCGTGTCAGCTACTCGAAAGCCAAACATCCCTAAGGATTATTCCGAATATCCGGGCAAGACAGAGGCATTTTGGCCAAACTTTCTTTTAAAAGAATGGATGGTAGGTGCAGTATTTTTAGTTGGGTTTTTATGCTTAACAGTAGCAGAACCAGCCCCCCTCGAGAGAGCAGCTGATCCAACAGATGCGAGCTACATACCATTACCAGATTGGTATTTCTTATTTTTATATCAACTTTTAAAATATTCGTATGCATCAGGCCCTTATACGGCGATTGGCGCTTTTATTATACCAGGAATTGCAGGCGGGGCTTTACTACTCGCTCCGTTCCTTGATCGAGGAACAGAGAGGCGCCCACATAAGCGTCCTCTAGCGACAGGATTTATGCTTCTTGCACTTTGTTCCATGGTCTTTCTAACCTATGAATCGGTTGCAAATCATAATTGGGAAGCAGCCAAAAAACAAGGTGCTATTATTAAAACAGTAGAAGTAGACAAAAACGCAGGTGGATATAAATTGATGCAACAAAATACTTGTTTAACGTGTCACGGGGAAAACCTACAAGGGGGACCAGCAGCACCAGCACTACAAAATACCACAAAAAAACCGGAAGAGATTGCAACGATTGCGAAGGAAGGAATAGGGAAAATGCCAAAAGGCGTGTTTAAAGGTACAGATGAGGAGTTAAAACAAATTGTAGAATTTATATCTCAATATAACAAAAAATAATGAAACGATTAGCATAAAAAGAGGCTGTGCTTGGTGCGTAATAGCTACCACAGTCTCTTTTTTTATGTATAGGTCATGCTATAATGAAGGTAATATGGGAAACTATAGAAAGTAGAGGGAAAGACAGTGGCATTTCTGTATCACATTTTACGAGATCGCACCATTTTAAAACTTTTATTTATTATCAATCTGTTAGGTACGATTTATGGCTATATTTGGTACCGGTATCAGCTTGTAGAAACACCTCCGCAATTTTTAATATTTGTACCTGACAGTCCGACGGCAAGTTTATTTTTCGTTATCGTTTTACTCGGCTTTTTATTGAATAAAAATTGGGGATTGTTTGAAGCATTAGCAATTGTCACATTGTTTAAGTATGGTGTTTGGGCTGTATCCATGAATCTCCTTCTTCTAATTGTAACAGGAGATTTAGATTGGACAGGCTATATGCTGATGATTTCGCACGGTTCGATGGCACTAGAAGGTCTCTTATTTGCCCCGTTTTATCGCATAAAAAAATGGCATCTAGTAGTTGCTGCAGTATGGACACTGCATGACGTAATCATTGACTATGTCTATAGACAAATGCCGCAGTACGGTGTGTTAGATCTTTACTATCAGCCAATTGGATACGCAACATTTTGGTTAAGTATCCTTTCTATTTTTATTGCATACGCATTATGTATCCGTGAAAAGCATCTATCATTGCCGCTTCGTTAATGAAAATAATAGTCTTTTCTTGTCCTTCCTTTCATACAATGAAGTAGTAGCTTTAGGGGGGACAGGGATGAAAAAAGTCTTTACCATTGTCATAGGGCTTTTTCTTTTACTCATTCCACTGCAAACCATAGCAAAGGAGTGGAATGAGTGGAATCAATTGGTTGACGAATCAATTCAGCTTGTGAAACAGGATGAATATGAAAAAGCAAAACAGATGCTATCATCTGCGACTGGATTTCCTGTAGCTGTCTCATCGCCAGAGCATTCACGTGTTATTTCATTAGCATATGACAAAGCTCTAGAAGCGATAGATATTGGGAGTAAACAGGATAAGGAAGATAATCTGCTTGCACTAAGGCTAGTTATAGATGCAGAAGGTTCAAATATACAACCGCTCTGGTTAAATCGGCAGGAAACTGTTATTAGTGCTTTTCAGGGAATGGAAGCATCGTTGGCAAAGCAAGATAATACCGAATTTCAATATGCTCTAAATCAATTTTTGCGTCAATTTGATATTATTTATCCAAGTTTAACACTTGATTTGTCTGAGAAGCAGCTGCAACAATTGAATAGCGATCTTTCGTATTTAGATCAATCTCGTAATGCAATTGTAAAGCAATCTGATAGTAAGCAGCGTCTACAACTCATTCGAGGAGATGTGGAGAGTGTATTTTTGTATCCAAAAGGAAAAGATGCGGATTTTTCCCTCGTTTGGATGATGATTATGACAGGTGGCATTATTATTTTCACATTAACGTATGTCGGTTTTCGAAAGTATAAAGGTGAACAAGAAAAGAAAAAACAATTAAAATCAAAGGATAGCTAACGATATGTCAGGTTATTTTCTATCATTTTATTTGACAAGAAATGATAGTGAAAATACAATGTATAGTAATACGAACATCATTGGAGGATGGTTATGTTATACCTAGTTTACTTCTTGATAATCTTGATTGTACCATTGATTGCACAAGCGAGAGTTCGAGGGGCTTTTAGAAAATACTCAGAAGTATATTCTACATCAGGAATGACAGGGGCACAGGTTGCCCGTAGAATTTTAGACTCAAACGGTTTGTACGATGTAGCAGTAGAAGAAACACCTGGAACATTATCTGATCACTATGATCCACGTACGAAGACGGTACGACTATCTACGAACAATTACTACGGTCAGTCAGTTGCTGGCACAGCTGTCGCTTCCCATGAAGTTGGACACGCGATTCAAGATGCAAAAAACTACACGTTTATGCGTTTTCGTCACGCACTTGTACCTGTAGCGAATATAGGAAGTAATATGTCATGGGTTTTCATTATGATTGGCTTATTTGCTGGATTAACGAATATGCTATTACTTGGTATCGTTTTGATGGCAGCTGGTGTTTTGTTCCAACTTATTACATTGCCTGTGGAATTTGATGCCTCTAGTAGAGCAATGAAACAAATTTCATCGCTTGGAATTGTTGACCACGATGAAGAAAAGTATGCACGAAAAGTACTAAATGCAGCAGCGCTTACGTATGTGGCCGCAGCAGCAGTTGCAGTATCTGAGTTGGTTCGTCTAATTTTAATCTATACAGGGATGCAACGAAACGACTAATAGCTTTTCGTATCTCATGTAAAGGACAGTCGATTGAATCGAGGACACTGAAAAAGGGATCCCTCTCTTACATACTTAGAGAGGGATCCCTTTTTTCTTTACTCATAGAATCTGGTACCTGCGAGAGCAAATCATACGTTTCAACGGGAACATAAAAAGGGCTTTGGTTACCGCCTTGAGCGAAAATCAAGGTAGATGGTCATCAAAGTATGTATTTCCATAAAAAGAGGGCACTGAATCACTTTTTCAGTACCCACATTGAATCTGTATGAACTGGGCTTATGAGCCCTGTATTAAGAACTGAGAGTTGGAACAAATAGTTGAGGGAACCTATCTAAAAATTTTACTCATGTACACCAAGTGCTATTTTAGCATAACGGGACATACGCTCCTTTGTCCAAGAAGGAGTCCATACTATCTTAACATCTACTGGCGGCAGCGAGGGAAGGGCTACTGACAAAGTGTCTTTTATGTCCGCAATTATATGCCCAGCAAGCGGGCAACCCATTGATGTCATTGTCATCGTGATTACGACGCTCTGTTCATTTAACGCTATATCGTATATAAGACCAAGATTGACAATGTCAATACCAAGCTCTGGATCCATCACACTTTCAAGTTCTTCATAAATTTGCTCTATCGTTATATTCATCATCTTCATCTTCTCATTAGTCGAGGAAATAAAATGTTATTTTCCAAATGGATATGTTCAAATGTTAAGGATTCTAACTCCTCTAGTTTTAAATAGGTAAGACGATACGTAGTACATGCATCTTCTGGTGCTTGATAATCGTTAGTTACCGTTCTTAGTTTTTTTAGAAGAGTCCCAGCTGCTTCATGCTCGGATTCTAGATCCGCAATTTGTTGTTTTGCTTGTGCTAAATCGGTTTGTGAACCAGACTGTTCGTATGAAACAATATGAGGGAATACATCACGTTCTTCATCCACTAGATGCGGCTCAAGTTCAGCTTTTAGCATCGAAAATAGTTGATACACATCTTTTAAATGGGCATGACGGTCACCATGAACTCGATAAACTTTCATGACGAACGTATTTAATTCAGCGAGCATTTCATTTGTACGTACATGATAATTTGTAATAATGTAGTCAACAAACGTTTGTAAGGAGGCAGTTTCCCAATTTATTTCTTGTTTTGTAGTAGTAGCAGCATAAAGTTCATTTAATTGTTGTAGAATATCATTTTCATGTAATCCTTTTTCTTGTAGCACCATTCCAATTGGTTGATCACCACCACAACAGAAATCAATTTTATATTGTTTAAACAGCTTGCTTGCAGCTGGAAGTTTTGTTACGATATCACCAGTTTTAGTCGAAGAATTGAAAATTATAGTCATCCTATACAGCTCCTTTTTCTTTGAATAGCTTTAGTATAGTGAAAGAAGAACAATCATACTATGATTTAAATCACAGTTTGAGAAATGTATGAAAAAATAAATTTCAGCTGCCGGAAAAATGGTTAGTTCAGGGGAATGTAAAATCAGATAATGATAGAAAGAAGGTCTTTCCACTAATTAAACGAAATTATAAGGCAAGTCATTATATTTTGATTTTTTAAAAAGTATGTCGATTTTTATGGTATCATATATAACAGTAGATATAGAATAGTGAGTTATAATTACTCTTTCGTTTAGGGGCATTTATACTAGTATCAGTTATCTACTTATATAAAAAGATAATCTGTACGAATGATACAGTAATTGAATAAGGAGGCAGTTTTATGACAGAATCATATGTGTTTTATCAAGGGAAGATTGTAAAAGAAGAAGAAGTAAAAATCGGAATCCGTAGTAAAGCATTTAACTATGGTCTTGGGGTTTTTGAAGGAATCAGAGCTTACTGGGATGATGAAACGGAACAATTGTATGGTTTTCGAATGGAAGATCATTACATAAGATTGCTGCAATCTGCCAAAACGGTAAACTTAGATTTCGGCATGACTGTTGAAGAGTTATGTGCAGGAACAGTCGAACTACTTAAGAAAAATAATTGTAAACAAACAACATATATTCGTCCAATTGTCTACAATGATGCACAAGACATTGGTCCTTCTTTAACAAATCCAGAGCCGCGCATTTTAATCTATACGCAGCCACTAAATAAATACGCAGGTAAAGCAGAACTAAGTGTAGGGGTAACTTCTTGGAAACGAATTGAAGACAATATGTTACCACCTCGTACAAAAGCAACAGCTGCTTATCTAAATTCTGCGCTTGCTGGATTAGAAATTACAAGAGCTGGCTTTGATGAAGCTATTTTCCTTACAAATTCCGGTCATGTATGTGAAGGACCAGGAGAAAATATCTTTATGTATAAAAAGGGTAAGTTGATTACACCACCACCATCTGACAATATTCTTGAAGGTATTACGCGTGAGCTCGTTATGCAACTTGCACAGGAAGATCTAGGTATGGAAGTAGTAGAACGAAGTGTATCTAGAACGGAACTTTATGCAGCTGATGAAGTATTCTTTAGCGGAACTGCTATGGAAGTAACGCCGGTTGTAGAAGTGGATCACCGTGTAGTAGGAACAGGTCATCAAGGCGAAGTATGCGGAAAGATTAAAGAACTATTCTTTGATTTAACGATTGCTAAAAATCCGAAATATGCGCATTACTGTACGCCAGTATATACGAAATAATGGTAATGCAAAAGTGAGTTGATTCAACACAGACGTTGGATCAACTCACTTTTATTATTTATGTATTGGTTTCTTGTTTTCGTCTAAAGTAAATCCTTCACCTAATACATCATGCACATCGCTTACTGCAACAAATGCATGAGGGTCAATGGACGTAATAATGCTTTTTAATTTAAATACTTCATTTTTTGCAACAACGCAATATAAGACATCTCTTTCTAGTTTTGTATAGGTCCCTACGCCTTTTAAAAAGGTAGCACCGCGATCCATTTCGGTTAAAATCTTAGAAGCAATCGCTTCGTTTTTATCTGAAATAATGGTTGCTCCCTTTGCTGCATAGGCACCTTCTTGCATGAAATCAATAACACGTGCACCAACAAAAACAGCTAGAAGCGTATACATTCCTTGCTTGTAGGAAAGATACATAACAATTGAAAGGGAAATGACAACGGCATCAAATAAAAACATCGTTTTTCCCATGCCCCATCCAGCAAATTTATGTGCTAACCGAGCAATGATATCGACCCCGCCGGTCGTTCCACCAAAGCGAAAAATGATACCAAGTCCAACCCCAATAAAGACTCCTGCTAATAAAGCTGCCAGCGTCATATCATTTTGTAATTCTAAATGCAAATGAAAAATGGAGTATCGTTGAAATACCCATAAAAAAACGGATACAGCAACCGTTCCAAGGATTGTATAAATAAACGTAATTCTTCCAAGTAGTTTCCAACCAATAAAAAAGAGAGGTACGTTTAAAATTAAATTTGTATAAGAGGGATCAAGGTGAAATAAAAAATACAGCAATAGTGTAATCCCTGTGAATCCACCTTCCGCTAAATGGTTTTCGATGTTAATATTCACGATACCAAAAGAAAAAATGGCTGCACCAACTATGATAAAAAAGATGTTACGAATATGTATGTTTTGCATAATCTTCCCCCTGATATGTAGTCCAACAATTTATTATAGTGTATCCTTTATTACGAGGCAAATGATGAATTAGCTTATCATTTGTCAAAATGAATGGAATTAGCTAACATGGTAGATAGGATCTAGAGGTGATGAAAATGGAAAATAAATCAATGAAGCAAATGCAAGAAGAAGTCGATGCATACATAGGTCAATTTAAAGAAGGCTATTTTAGTCCTCTAGCGATGACAGCTCGTTTAACAGAGGAGCTAGGGGAGCTAGCGCGGGAAATAAACCATTATTATGGGGAAAAACCGAAGAAAAATACGGAGAAAGAGCGTACAATCGAGGAAGAGCTAGCAGATTTACTATTTGTTGTTATTTGTATGGCAAATAGTCTACATATAGACTTAGCAACGGCACATGATCGTGTTATGGAGAAATTTCGTACGCGGGATAAAGACCGTTGGACACGTAAAGAGGAGGAATAAGAAAATGAATACAATCTCAGTTATTATTGCAGGTCCTAGAGGACGGATGGGCCGTGAAGCGGTGCTTCTTATGGAAAGAACAGCTCATTTTGAACTAGTAGCAGCAGTAGATTATAAAAATGGGGGAAAGCTTATTTCAGATATTGAAGGACTTCCTTCGTTGGATGCACCTATATATGAATCATTAGAGGAATGTTTGCAACATGTTAAGGCAGATGTCGTTCTTGATTTAACAACGCCTGAAGTGGGGAAAAAACATTTACATACAGCACTTGTGAACGGAGTACGCTCCGTAATCGGGACAACTGGCTTTACAGAAAACGAAATTAAAGAGCTTACACAAATCGCAGAAAGCAAAGAAATTGGCGCTATTATTGCCCCTAACTTTGCTATTGGAGCGGTTCTGATGATGAAGTTTGCACAAATGGCAGCAAAATATTTTCAAGATGTAGAAGTAATTGAGCTTCATCATGATCGGAAATTGGATGCGCCTTCAGGAACAGCATTAAAAACAGTAGATTTAATTCGTAAGGAAAGACAGCCAAAAGAGCAAGGACATCCAAATGAGAAAGAGCAAATTCAAGGTGCTCGCGGTGCCAATATCGATGGAATTCATGTTCATAGTGTAAGACTCCCTGGGCTTATTGCTCATCAAGAAGTATTATTTGGAGGAGATGGACAGCTCCTTACCCTTCGTCACGATTCTTATAACCGTGCTTCCTTTATGTCAGGTGTGAAAATTGCAATTGAAACCGTAATGAAAGTCGATACACTTATATACGGATTAGAAAATATCGTAGATTAAGAGGAGAAATGACACATGAAGATTGCTTTAATTGCCCATGACAAAAAGAAACAGGACATGGTGTCTTTTACGACGGCATATACACCAATCCTTTGCGAGCATGAATTATTTGCAACGGGTACGACTGGACTTAAAGTAGCAGAAGCAACCGGGTTATCTGTTACTCGGTTTCAATCTGGACCACTTGGTGGAGACCAACAAATTGGAGCTATGATTGCAGATAAGAATATGGACATGATTATTTTTTTCCGAGATCCTCTAACTGCGCAGCCGCATGAACCAGATGTAAATGCATTGTTGCGATTATGCGATGTATATTCCATTCCACTCGCAACCAATATGGCAAGTGCTGAGTTGTTGATGCATGCACTAGATCGAGGAGATTTAGATTATCGAAAGTTAAAATAAGGAGATCATCATGGGATTAGACATACTAGCATTTGGAGCGCATGCCGATGATGTAGAAATCGGTATGGCAGCGACTATTATTAAATATACAAAACTGGGTTATCAAGTAGGAATTTGTGATTTAACAGAAGCGGATTTATCTTCCAATGGGTCAGTTCCTTTACGTAAACGTGAAGCGCAAAAGGCTGCCGATGTCATGGGTGTAAAGACTAGATTAAATCTTGGATTTCCAGATCGCGGTTTGCAATACAAGGATGAATACATTCAAAAAATAGTAGAAGTCATTCGCACATACAAACCGAAGCTTATTTTTGCCCCTTTTTTAGAGGATCGTCATCCGGATCATGCTTCTTGTGCCAAACTTGTTGAGGAAGCAATGTTTTCTGCTGGTGTTCGGAAGTTTATGCCGCACTTAGAGCATCACCGCGTTCAATCTATGTATTTTTACATGATAAATGGCTTTCATAAGCCGAACTTTTGTGTAGATGTAAGCGAATATATGGATGATAAGGTTCGTGCCTTGCAAGCCTATGAAAGTCAATTTTCAAAAGGCGTTGAGGGAGTGAGTACGCCGTTAACGGATGGTTATACTGAAACTGTCATTGCTCGGGAAAAATTATTTGGCAAAGAAGTCGGAGTGAAATATGCGGAAGGTTTTATGAGTAAAAAGCCTCTTGTTTTGCATAAAGACTTGCTGGGAGGATCATAATGTTGAAAATTGGAATAACATGCTATCCGTCAGTTGGCGGTTCAGGAGTTGTGGGTACCGAGCTCGGAAAGCTGCTTGCAGAGCGTGGCCATGAAATTCATTTCATTACGTCTGGCGTCCCATTTCGACTTAATAAATTTTATCACAATATTTATTTTCATGAAGTGGAAGTAAATCAATATTCCGTTTTTCAATATCCTCCTTATGATTTAGCTTTAGCTAGTAAGATGGCGGAGGTGGCAGAAAGGGAGCATCTTGATCTCCTACATGTTCATTATGCCATTCCACATGCTGTATGTGCTTATTTAGCGAAACAAATGGCAAATACGCCATTGAAAATTGTGACAACGCTTCATGGAACAGATATTACGGTACTCGGTTATGATGCAACCTTAAATAATTTAATACGATTTGGTATTGAGCAGTCGGATTATGTTACAGCAGTATCCCATTCGCTTAGGGAGCAAACAAAGGAACTGATTTCACCTGATAAAGAATTACATACCATTCATAATTTCATAGATGAAAGAGTGTATCATAAAAAGAAAATGTTACATCTGAAAAAAGAATACGGTATACGTGACGATGAAAAGGTATTGATTCATATTTCTAACTTTCGAAAAGTAAAACGATTAGATGATATTATTCGTTCCTTCTCACGTATTCAGCAAAAGGTTCCTGCCAAGCTTCTTCTTGTGGGAGATGGACCTGAGTATTGCGCAATGACATCTCTTGTGAAAGAACTGCATCTAGAGAAAAATGTTTTATTTCTTGGAAAGCAAGACAATGTAGAAGACTTATTATCAATCAGCGATCTAATGCTTTTGCTGTCTGAGAAGGAAAGTTTTGGACTCGTTCTTCTGGAAGCGATGGCATGTGGGGTTCCGTGCGTAGGGACAAATATTGGTGGCATTCCAGAAGTTATTCGGCACGGGGAAACTGGCTTCATCTGTGAACTGGGAGATGTTGAAGATATTAGTCAAAAGTCGCTTCGCATTTTACAAAGTCAATCGTTGCACAAACAGATGTCGCATCGTGCCTTGCAAGTTGTGAAGGAGCAATTTTCTGCAGAATATATCGTTTCTAAGTATGAAGCAATCTATTATGAACTGTTAGGTGAGTTGCATGAAGGAATTTAAGCAAGCAACGGCTATTTTACAACTCTTAAAGGAAAACGGATATGAAGCTTATTTTGTAGGAGGAAGTGTTCGGGATTTATTACTCGGGCGTTCACTTGGAGACATTGATATAGCCACATCGGCGATGCCTGCCGATGTCATGAATCTGTTTCCTCATCACATTCCTGTTGGGCTTGTGCACGGGACAGTTATTGTTTTAGAATCAGGAATACCCTATGAAGTAACGACATTTCGAGTAGAGGAAGGGTACGATGATTTTCGACATCCGAAAGAGGTGAAATTCGTCCGCTCTCTTCAGGAAGATTTGAAGCGAAGAGACTTTACGATGAATGCCATTGCCATGACAGAGGATGGAGTTTTAATTGATCCATATGGTGGCCAGAAGGCGATTGCTGAAAAACGAATTGTAACAGTAGGGAACCCGCACGAACGGTTTAGGGAAGATGCTCTTCGTATTATGCGAGGGGCTAGGTTTGTGAGCACGCTTGGTTTTACTTTACAGGAAGAAACGAAGCAAGCGATGATAGAAAATATGGAACATCTTTCCCATATTGCAATTGAACGGATAGCAGTAGAATTTGAAAAATTACTACTCGGAGAATTCGTTACGATGGCAATTCCTATTTTAATCGAGGTAAACATGCAACGGTATTTACCGGGGCTTGAGGACAAGCGGGAGAAGTTAGCTTGTTTAACGACTTATGATTGGTCGAAGATTGATTATGATGTGGAAGCATGGACATTGGTGCTCTTTACTTTAGAAATCGAAAATGAAATCAATATGTTAAAAAATTGGAAATTACCCGGTAAAAAAATGAAACGGATTCATACGATGCTAATTTATTTGCGAACACGAATGGAAAAGCAATGGGATGAAGTGATGCTGTATCATGCGGGGGAAGAAATCGCAAGGATGGTAGAAAAACTATTTCGTATTTTGTCACCCCAAGCTTCTTTTCAGGATATTTCATCTATGCTTCGAGCATTACCTATTCACAATCGGGCAGAGCTTGCTATATCGGGACATGATTTACTTACTTGGAGCAAGCAGCAAGCAGGTCCGTGGGTTGCAAATATATTAGATGAAGTAGAAAAAGCAGTCATAAATAAAGACATTACAAATACGAAGGATGATATTAAGGAGTGGCTCATCTCATGCAAACTTCTATAAGAAAGCAGCTTTTGGAAATTTTTTCAGAAGCAGATGGAAAGTTTGTTTCCGGACAGACGATTAGTGAACAGCTTGGATGTTCACGAACTGCTGTGTGGAAACATATGGAAGATTTACGGTCAGAAGGTTATGAGCTTGAGGCGATTCGTCGCCTTGGGTACCGTATTGCCAGCAAGCCTGATAAAGTAACAGAAAATGAAGTTCATTTAGGGTTACAAACGAACTATATTGGTCGAAATGTTCATTTTGAAGAAACCGTCTCATCTACACAAAAAGTTGCTGCCCGCCTTGTGTATGAAGGAGCACCTGAAGGAACTGTTGTCGTTGCAGAAGAACAAACCGAAGGGCGAGGTAGATTGCAACGCAAATGGTTTGCTCCAAAAGGGACGGGAGTTTGGATGAGCATCATTTTACGTCCTGATATTCCAATGCAACAAGCTCCTCAGCTTACTTTGCTTGCCGCTGTAAGTGTTGCACAGGCAATCGAATTATATACAGGGGTAGAAGTAGGGATTAAATGGCCAAATGATATTTTAATTAAGGGAAAAAAGGTTGTTGGTATTTTAACTGAAATGCAAGCTGAAATAGATAAAATCCAAGCTATAATTATTGGGATTGGAATTAATGTAAACCAGAAAAAAGAACATTTTGCACCTGAAATTCAGCATATTGCTACCTCACTTGCTATCGAAAAAGGAAGCGATATCAATCGTGCTGGATTAATGCAAGCTATATTTGCGCAAATGGAAAAATTGTACGGAGAATATTTACAACATGGGTTTTCATTTATTAAAGTGCTTTGGGAAAGCTATGCTATAAGCATTGGAAAAGAAATTAAGGCGATAACAATGAATGAAACGTACGTTGGTATTGCTAAAGGTATTCGGGACGATGGTGTCCTTATTTTAGAAGATTACGACGGTAACATTCATTATATCCCTTCTGCTGATATTGAAATCTAGTAGTTCTGTATAGAATTTGGTATAATGTTGTGCATGGGCAGTATCAACAGGAACTGCACCCTTTCAACTTATAGCGGATTCTGCCTGGATCCAAACGGACTGGGACAGAGGGATGAAACCGACAGATAATCCTTCTTCCTTATGGACAGAAGGATTTTTTTATGTCCTTCCCCTTCCTTATTCGAAACCGAGGAGGAAATTGATGAAAACTTCAAAAGACTTTATTGAAATGAAGCGTCAAAGTGAACCAATTGTAATGGTAACAGCATATGATTATCCATCTGCGAAATTAACGGAGCAAGCAAATGTTGATATGATTCTGGTTGGGGATTCTTTAGGAATGGTTGTGCTTGGTTATGATTCAACAATTCCTGTAACTGTTGAGGATATGATTCATCATACAAAAGCGGTCAAACGCGGCGCAACCAATACGTTTATTGTTACAGATATGCCATTTATGTCCTATCATGTTTCGAAAGAAGATACAATGAAGAACGCGATGCGGATTGTGCAAGAAGGTGGTGCACATGCTCTTAAAATTGAAGGTGCAGACGAAGTTCTTGACGTAGTAGGGCAATTAACCCATGCAGGAGTACCAGTAGTTGCGCACCTTGGTTTAACGCCGCAATCCGTTAATGTATTAGGTGGATATAAAGTTCAAGGTAAGGATGCTGAAAGTGCCCGTAAGCTGATTGATGATGCCCGTCTTTGTGAGGAAGCAGGCGCGATTGCAATCGTGCTTGAATGTGTACCAAAGCAGCTGGCATTAGAAATTTCATCTGCTCTTACCATTCCTACAATTGGAATTGGAGCTGGTAACGGAGTAGATGGACAAGTTCTCGTTTATCATGATTTAATTACGTACGGTGTTGGACGAGTTCCTAAATTTGTGAAAGCCTATGTTTCTGTTCAGGATGAAATTGTTCGTGGGATTACGCAATATACAAACGAAGTGAAACAACGTCAATTTCCAGAAGATAAACATTCATTTACTATGAAAGAAGAAGAACTACAAGCTCTTTATGGAGGGAATTTATCGTGCAAGTAATTACAACTATTGAAACAATGCAGAAAACTGCACTTTCTTTACGTGCAGAAGGAAAAACAATTGGATTTGTACCTACCATGGGTTATTTGCATGAGGGACATCAAGCATTGTTAAAACGTGCTAGACAAGAAAATGATATTGTTATTCTTAGTGTTTTTGTGAATCCTTTACAATTTGGGCCGAATGAAGACTTTGACACGTATCCACGCGATAAAGAACGAGATGAACAAGTAGCACGGAATGCAAATGTTGATTACGTTTTTTATCCAAGTGTAAATGAAATGTATCCAGAACCGCTATCAACGAGCATAACGGTAACTGCACGCACAAATGTATTATGTGGTAGAAAACGCCCTGGCCATTTTGACGGGGTTGCAACCGTTTTAATTAAGCTATTTCATATTACAATGCCTCACAATGCATATTTCGGTTTAAAGGATGCACAGCAGGTTGCGGTGATAAGAGGATTTGTGGCGGATTATAATATTCCTGTTACGATTAATCCAGTTGATATTGTAAGAGAAGAAGATGGTCTTGCAAAAAGCTCACGAAATACTTTTCTTTCAAGTGAGGAAAGAAAGGATGCACCCCATCTAAATAAAAGCTTACAACTAGCCAAAAAAGCAATTGATGAGGGAGAACGGTCTCCGCAAGCAATTATTTCTCTTATTTCTAAATATCTACAAGATCATACCCAAGGGGAAATCGATTATGTTGAACTTTACGCATACCCGTCCTTGACTGAAGTCGAAACGATACAAGGATCGATGCTGATTGCAATTGCCGTTAAGTTTCCTCATGCAAGATTAATCGATAACATTACATTCACAATCTAGGAGGATTATATATGCTTCGCACTGTTATGAGAGCAAAGTTACACCGTGCAACCGTTACGGAAGCAAACTTGAATTATGTAGGAAGTATTACGATAGATGAAGATCTTATGGACGCTGTAGGAATTGTTGAAAATGAAAAGGTGCAAATCGTAGACAACAATAACGGATCACGTCTGGAAACGTACGTAATTAAAGGAGAACGAGGAAGCGGAGTTATGTGTTTAAACGGAGCTGCAGCAAGACTCGTTCAACCTGGCGATAAGATTATTGTCATTTGCTATGGCATGGTAAATGAAGTAGAACTACAAACCCATCAGCCTAAAATTGCGGTGTTAGACGAAAATAATAATATAGAGCAAATGCTTGGCTATGAGCCTGCAAGTACTATTTTATAATTGATGTGAAAAGAGGGTAACCAAAAAGGAAAATCTTTTTGTGTTGCCCTTTTTTCTAGTACTCTTAATGCGAAGGTAAAACGTGGTATAGTAAACACAGGGAGAACGAGGTTTGTTCATTTAGTAGGTAAGAGAGGTGTAGACTATGAACAGATATGTTGTCGTCGACTTGGAAACGACGGGAAATTCCCCTAAAAACGGTAATGATAAAATTACTCAATTTGCGGCGGTTGTCATTGAGGATGGAAAAGTTTGCGAAGTGTATTCTACGTTTGTCAATCCTCAAAAATCAATTCCACCATTCATAACAGAGCTAACAGGAATAGATGATGAAATGGTGCAAAATGCTCCGCTTTTTTATGATATTGTTCCAACTATCCAAAGATTATTAGCAAATGCTACCTTTGTCGCTCACAATGTTCATTTTGATTGGGGATTTTTACAAGAAGAAATGATATTGGCCGGATATCCACCCTTCACATGTTCGATTATGGATACGGTCGAGCTTGCTAGGTTTTTACTTCCTACTTCCGATAGCTATAAGCTGGGCGATTTAGCAAAATCATTTGAACTTTCCCATGATCATCCACATCGTGCCGATAGTGATGCCCTTGTAACTGCTCATTTATTTTTAAAATTACTGGATATTATGAGTGGTTTTCCGCTAGTGACCTTGCAATCCTTGTATGAATTAAGTCGGTACTTTAAAAGCGACAGCGGGGAAGTCATCGCTTTATTGGTGATGAAGAAGATGGAACATAATGAACCAAGTGAAGGCTTCGATATTTTTCATAATATTGCTCTTCGTAAAAAATCGTATGCAGTTTCATTTCAGGAAGAACAAACACCTATGTCATTTACGAATTATGAAAAACATATAGATGAACATCTGCAACATTCGATGGATAACTATGATAGACGTGATGGACAAAGATTGATGATGAAGGAAGTATATCATGCATTTATACATAGCAATATTTCATTCATTGAAGCAGGAACGGGTACTGGGAAGACACTTGCCTATTTACTTCCTAGCATATTTTATGCGAAAGAAGCGGAAAAACCTGTTGTGATAAGTACACATACTGTGCAGCTGCAGCAGCAAATTATTGAAAAAGAGATACCGTTTCTAAAGAATATAGTACCCTTTCCATTTGAAGTAGCTTTAATCAAGGGGAGAAAGCATTATCTATGCTTACATAAGTTTGAGCATGCCTTGCAAGAAGAAGATGCAAACTACGACAGTGTATTAACAAAAGCAAAAATACTTGTTTGGCTTTTGCAAACGGAAACAGGAGATGTAGATGAGTTAAATTTGCCATCGGGTGGGAAGATGCTGTGGCAACGTATTTGTAGCGATCGAAACAGTCCTACCGGTAAACGAAATGTTTGGAATTCTCGTTGCTTTTATGAATATGCTAGGAATCGTGTCTTTTTTGCCGATATCATTATTACAAACCATGCTATGCTCCTGCAGGATAGTACAAATGAGGAGCCCTTATTATCTCAGTATGAATACGTAGTGTTGGATGAAGCACATCATATAGAAGAAGTAGCTAGCCATGCATTAGGAGAGCAATTTTCTTGTATGTCGTTTCAATTGCTTTTGTCACGGCTTGGAACATTAGATACAGATGGAACTATTCGGCGTGTATACGATACGATGAGTCCTCAGCAAAGTACTGTATTTAGTAAACTTGATGAAATGTTACGTACGGCAAAATTTGAATCAGATGAACTGTTCCGCATGCTGCGCGGGTTTATTTTAGATCGAAATAAAAGGAGAAACGTGAATCAAAATGTCAAGCTTCAATACAAATACGTATTGAAACGGGAAAAAGGGAAACTATGGAGTGCAATTGTAGAATCCACTTATCGGCTTGATTCATTATTACGCCGTGTTCAAGAGATCTTTGAATCATTGCGTCACACATTACAAACAGAATTTGAAGGTTTTGTAATTGGGGAGGAATTTGCAAGTTTAGCCGATTCCTTACATGCTATGCATCTGACTCTTACATCACTGCTAGTACAGGAGCAGGTTGACGGAGTTACTTGGATGGAAGCAGAAACGAAGGGGTCTCTTCATTCTACGATGCTGTATAAACAACCAACTGATGTAAGCACCATGCTAGCCGAGACTTTTTTTTCAAAACGAAAAAGCGTCGTGTTAACATCAGCTACTTTAACTGTTAATGGAACATTTGATTATGTGAAGCAAGCACTAGGTCTCACAAAATTTCCAACATCAACTTTACATGTATCCTCACCATTTCAATATGACAAACAAGTGACCATGATGATTCCTACGACTGTGCCAAATATTAAGACTGTATCGGAACAGGAGTATGTAGAACAAATTTCAGAGCATATTGTATTAATTGCAAAAGCAATGCGGGGACGTATGCTTGTATTATTTACATCCTATGACATGCTACGACAGACATATATGATTGTGAAGGAAAATGCTGTTTTGGAAGAATATGCACTGCTTGCTCAAGGCATAAATGGGATGAGCCGGATGCGGATGACAAAGAATTTTCAGCAATTTGATAAGGCTATTTTGTTTGGCACAAGTAGTTTTTGGGAAGGTATTGATATACCTGGAGAAGCACTGAGTTGTCTTGTAATCGTTCGTCTTCCATTTGCTCCTCCTGACTCACCTATTATGGCTGCAAAGGCAAAGAAGCTTACAGAAGAAGGAAAAAACGCTTTCCAAGATCTTTCCTTACCTCAAGCAATTCTTCGCTTTAAACAAGGATTCGGGAGATTGATTCGAACGAAGGATGACAGAGGTATATGTTTCGTGTTAGATCGCCGCATTACAACTACCTATTATGGAAAACGATTTATCACATCGATTCCAAAAGTTCCTATTTATGAAGAACCCATTGAAGATTTAGTAAAGAAATTGTCATCATTTAAATAGCCTGTAACTGTTTACAGGCTATTTATGTGGGTTGGAGGCTATTTTGTTATTTGTAACTGATTCTGCATGAATGTCAATTGATTTGATGGAACGGGAATACGTCATATTAAAAAATAAAAACGTAGAACCGGCCACTTTATGCCTAAACCTTTAATAGATGAAAATCTCCTGCTATAATAGGTGAGGGTAGAAGCAGGTGTTGTAGAGAATGTACCTTTATTGTAACCGTATGACGAACTAATATGATTAGAAATTTTTGTAACGGGGGAGTTTTCATGGATAAGAAGACTGAAGTGTTGGCAACGACTCGCATGCAATACTCAAGTGATTTGTATAAGAGCGTTGATAGTTTGAACCGCACTTTGAAGGAAAAGGATTTAAAGTTCGGCTTAGCTCTAGACGATAACGAGACAAATACGGCAATATTTACTATTTATAGATCGTAGTGATACAATGAAAAAGTGGATACTTATAATCATATTAGTTATTGTAACGGGAATCTCATACGGAGTGTACATTTATAACAATACAATGAATAACAAGCATTTGGGAGAAGATAAAGCTATTACAGATGCTAAGAAAGAAGCTTCTCTTTCTACAATTACTGCTACAGATTATTACCATGGAATGAGTTCCTACACGATAATTGAAGGTACAAATTCTAAGGGTGAACAAATGATTGTTTGGGTGCCGACGAGCGGGGGAAAAGTACTATCAAAGCAAAAAAAGGATGGTATTTCCGAGCAACAAGCTGCACAAATTGTTACGAAAGACAAGCAGCCAAAACAAATCATTAAAGTCAAATTAGGGGCTGAAAATGAAACCCCATTGTGGGAAATTACGTATATTGACCAAGCTAATCATTACCATTATTATTATGTGAATTTTACTGATGGGAAATTTGAAGGGCAATATAGCATATAAAGATGGTTTTGTTTTAGAATCATTACGTACATTGCACCATATAACGTGTAGGAACAAATAAAACATATAGAGAGACTTTGTTGGAGGGACTACGTAGGTGAAAACGACTATTGAACAAGTAAAAAACTATGTAAATCAAGAGGTAACCATTGGCGCTTGGCTAGCAAATAAACGCTCAAGTGGTAAAATTGCATTTTTACAATTGCGTGACGGCTCAGGATTTATTCAAGGCGTTGTTGTAAAGGCTGAAGTTGGTGAGGAACTATTTCAACGAGCAAAATCTTTAACACAAGAAACATCCCTGTATGTAACAGGAATTGTTCATGAAGATACTCGTTCACCGTTTGGTTATGAACTTGCTGTTACGAATGTTGAAATCATTCATGAATCAAAGGACTATCCCATTACACCAAAGGAGCATGGTACAGAGTTTTTAATGGACCATCGTCATCTCTGGATTCGATCAAAGCGTCAGCATGCTGTATTACGTATTCGCCATGAAATCATTCGTGCTACTTACGAATTTTTTGATCAAAACGGGTTCGTAAAGGTAGATCCGCCAATTCTTACTGGCAGTGCGCCAGAAGGTACAACAGAGCTTTTCCATACGAAATACTTTGATGAAGATGCCTATTTATCCCAAAGTGGACAGTTATATATGGAAGCCGCAGCTATGGCAATGGGTCGTGTATTTTCATTTGGGCCAACCTTCCGTGCCGAAAAATCGAAAACTCGTCGTCACTTAATTGAGTTTTGGATGATTGAACCTGAAATGGCTTTTATGGATCATGAAGATAGCTTACAAGTTCAAGAAAAGTACGTTACGTATATTGTTCAATCCGTTCTAAAAAATTGTGCATTGGAACTACAAACATTGGGAAGAGATACAACAAAGCTAGAATTAATTAAAGCTCCATTCCCTCGTATTTCCTATGATGATGCGATTAAGCTTTTACATGAGAAAGGCTTTGATGATATAACATGGGGTGAGGATTTCGGGGCACCTCATGAAACTGCCATTGCAGACAGCTTTGAGAAACCGGTCTTCATTACAAATTATCCTGCAGCAATTAAGTCATTTTATATGAAGCCAGATCCAAATCGTTCTGAAGTTGTTTTATGTGCGGACTTAATCGCACCAGAAGGATACGGTGAAATCATTGGTGGTTCCCAACGTATTGATGATTATGATTTATTAAAACAACGCATCGATGAAAATAATTTAAGTGAGGATGCCTACCAATGGTATTTAGATCTTCGTAAATACGGTTCTGTTCCTCACTCTGGCTTTGGATTAGGTCTTGAACGAACAGTAGCATGGCTATCAGGGGTAGAACATGTGCGAGAAACAATTCCGTTCCCTCGTTTATTAAACCGTATTTATCCATAATAAGGAACGTACTCTTTGACCTCCGCATGCCTCGAACGAACGGTATTTGTTCGAAGCAGGGGAGGTCTTTTTTACAGTTAATGATTGGGTCTTACATTACATTCCATACAAGCAATGCACACCAGCTTTGCTATAGAAAGAGAGGTGTATGAAATGAAACACAACGTAATGGTGGAATGGATGGAACAGGGAAGTATTGCAATTCCGAAGCTTCTTATGAATCATTATAAGAATATCGGATTAAATGAGATGGAATTTATGGTTGTTTTACATGTCCATACATTTTTAGAATCGGGAAAATCGTTTCCTACGCCCGATGAAATAGCAAGTAGAATGACCATTACATCCCAACAATGCATGGACATTTTGCGAACGCTTATCCAACGCGGTTATATGATCATTGAGGCTAATAAAAAAGACGACGAAATTCTATCTGAAGCATATTCCTTGCAGCCACTTTGGGAAAAAATGTTACAGCTTCTTTTGCATGAATCAACGGAGCAAGAGCAAGAGAAGATGGAACAATTGCAATCCAGCTTATATACGATTTTTGAAAAAGAACTCGGTCGTCCTTTATCTCCATTCGAATGTGAAACACTCATGATGTGGCAAGATCAAGATGAGCATAGCGCTAATATTATACAAGCTGCCCTTCGTGAGGCAGTAATGAGCGGAAAATTGAACTTTCGGTATATTGACCGCATTCTTTTTGAATGGAAGAAGAACGGCGTTCGGTCGGTCGAGGATGCACAGGAATATGGTCGTAAATTTCGCTCGCATCAAAAGACATCCTCTTCTCCTAAACAAGATGCAAAATATACAGGAAAAATTCCATTTTACAATTGGCTGGAGCAGTAAACATAGCGTAGGGTTGCTTTTCCATGAGTGGAAGGCTTTCAAGTGACCAAGGTTTTTGTCTTGGTAGGAGGTAGAGCATGTTAACGTTAAAACAAATTCGATATTGTCTTGATGCGATGGCGGACATGTTTCCATATGCCCATTGCGAGCTCAATCATTCAAATCCTTTTGAGCTTGTCATAGCGGTTTCGTTGTCTGCTCAGTGTACAGATGCACTTGTAAATAAAGTAACAAAAAGTCTGTTCGAGAAATATAAAACACCAGAGGATTATATAGCAGTCTCGTTAGAAGAATTACAAGCGGATATAAGGTCAATTGGGTTATACCGTAATAAGGCGAAGCATATTCAGCAGTTATCTCGTCTGCTTATCGATGAGTATGGCGGGGAAGTACCTCGCAATCGCGAAGAGTTAATGAAATTGCCAGGAGTGGGGCGAAAGACAGCAAATGTTGTTATCTCTGTCGCATTTGATATTCCTGCTATAGCAGTAGATACGCATGTGGAACGGGTAAGTAAACGATTAGGTATTTGTCGATTAAAGGATTCCGTATTAGAAGTGGAACAAACGTTAATGAAAAAAGTACCGAAAGAAGAGTGGGGGATTACTCATCATCGTCTCATTTTTTTCGGACGTTACCATTGTAAGGCACAGCGTCCACAATGCGAAACGTGCCCGCTCCTCTCCATTTGCCGGGAAGGTACGAAGCGTATGAAGGAGAAGGAAAAGAATGAACATTGTAGTACCAGATAAATTTGTATTCTCTCCTTTTTTTAAAGAGGGAGATTGTATTCGATTCGATTCCACAGTAACAATTGAAGACGGTAGCATATTTGTATTTGAAATAGCAGCAGAAGAAGGACTCCCGTTCGATAAGCCATGGAATAAGAGGGAGAAAACGGTACCAATCATACTTCAAATGTGGAAACAAAATAAAGATTCGATTGCCTCCTTATTCAGACAACGAAAGAGAAAAGAAGCAGGGCCGCCAATGGTGACAAATACAGCTAGATTTCTCTCCATTTTGTTTTGGATGAATGAAACCTATTTATCCTCTTTGCAGCAGTATACCGTGCAAATTGAAGCATTACGTAGAAAGCCTGTGAATGTAGTAGAAAGGCTGGATTTTATACTAGAGCAACCTGACCATTATCATTCCTTTATTCAGCTTTCAGAGTTATATGAAGAAGTTGAGAAACTATTTGAGAAAACGATGATAATGAAAAAAACCCATCTCCTTGATTAGGAGAGCACTGAAAAAGGTATCCATCTCTTACATACTTAGAGATGGATACCTTTTTTCTTTGTCTAACCAATGATGGAACTTGTAGTAACCTTTTGCTCATAGATACTTGATTGGTGACTGCAATAAGGTGGACCTTGTGGCCACCAAAGTACGTCAAAGTATTCGCATCTATAAAAAAGAGGGCACTGAATGAATGTTTTCAGCGCCCTCTTGATTAGAAGATGTTTCACCATTAATACTTATTGAGTTGGTTTGGTAGTAGTGCTACCAGAATTTGTTCCTGTTCCGCCTGTACTACCAGTTCCTGTGCTACCAGAATTTGTTCCTGTGTTACCAGAATTTGTTCCTGTGCCCGTACTTCCGCCTGTACTTGGAGTTGCTGGCGTAGTAGGAGTTTTAGGTGTATTCGTTTGGCCATTATTTTGATTTGTATTCGGCTGATTGTTGTTTTGATTCGTAGCTGCACCAGGAACGACTACAGTGACAGTTACAGCATCACTACTTTGCCCGTTTGCACTTGCAACGATAGAGAAGGAGTATTGACCTCCTGCTTGTGCATTGCTTAGTGTTACATTCGTGCTCTTTGTTGAAGTAAGTGACGTTTTAGCGCCGCCATTTAATGTATAACTAATGTCAAAGGATGGATCCTTCATAGTAGCAGAACTGAATGCCCAGTTTAAAGAAATTGTGTTAGATGCTTGGTCGTACTTCGCTTGTAAGCCGCTAGGTGCATCTGGTTTCACTTTAGGTGCATCTACTTTTTCTCCACCTTTGACATTAAGTTCATTGGTAGCAGGATCACGTTCAACACTATCTGGCATTTGGAAGGTAGAATTGTCTGTACCAAATTTTGCGAACATTTCTTTGAATATTCGTTGCGAAATTTTTGTCGTACTTCCATCCATATACATTCCAGGGCCATTTTTTACGTAACCCGTCCATACCGCCATCGTATACTGCGGTGTGTACCCAGCAAACCAGCTATCGTTTGTAGCTGTACTAGGGAATCCATACTTACTTATGATATCTGCAGGGAAGTTTGTAGTTCCTGTCTTACCAGCAACATCCAAACCAGGCACGGCTGCAGTTGTACCAGTACCATCGCTAACAACAGAGCGAAGCATATCAGTAATCATAAATGCTGTGTAGTCTTTCATCACCCGTTTTGCTTTTGCTTTAAAGCTTACTTCTTTTCCATCCGGATACACGACCTTTTGAACAAAATGAGGCTGTGTATAGTTACCGCCATTCGCAAAGGATCCGTATGCTCCGGCCATTTCTAATGGATTTACAGAGTTACTTCCGATTGCGGTAGATTCAAATGTTTGATTCTTATCAAACGTTATGCCAAGTCCTTGTGCAAATGTTTGTGCCTTATCTTTACCAACAGCTCGCAATGTAAGCAAAGCAGGGATATTATATGATTTGGCTAGTGCAGTTCGAATCGACATTACACCATGGTATTGATTGTCGTAGTTGTTAATAGGTGCACCATTATCATATGTTGTTGCTTTATCTTCAATTTGATGACCGGTAGACCATTTTAAGTTTTCAATAGCGGGACCGTAATCAAAAATTGGCTTAAAGGAAGAACCTGGTTGACGATTGATGTCAATGGCAAAGTTACTACCTTTAAATTGAGCCTTGTTCTCATTACGTCCACTACCAATTGCGCGTACTTCACTCGTTTTAGAGTCCATAAATACAAAAGCAGCTTGGAATTTATCATTCGGATAATTTACAACGTCTTCTGTATTTACAATTTGTTCTGCATATTGCTGTGCTTTCGGGTCAAGCGTTGTATAAATGGCAAGCCCATCCGTACCGATATTTACATCTGGTATCTTCGCTTCTACTTCCTTCACAGCAGCGTCTAGAAATGCTTGGTACGGCATTTCTGCATTAGAAGCAGGTGGTTGCAATCCTTGATCGATTGGAACCTTCATTGCATCTTCCATTTCTTTTTGCGTAATATAGCCCTGTTTGTTCATAAGAGTTAAAACTAGATTACGGCGCTTTAAAGCCGCATCTCGGTTTTCTGGCTTCGTTGGGTCGTATTTGTTCGGACTTTGCGGAAGACCAGCAATTAGTGCAGCTTGTGGCAATGTTAAATTCTTTAAATCTTTAACATCAATGCCATAATAATTTTTGGCAGCAGCTGCAAGTCCCCATGATTTGTTCCCCAGATTAATTTTGTTCAAATACATTTCTAGTATTTCATGCTTACTATACTTCTGTTCGAGCTTGTAAGCTAAATACCATTCTTGTATTTTTCTTTTTAACGTTTTATCAGAGGACAAAAAAGAGTTTTTAATAACCTGTTGGGTAATCGTACTTCCACCCTGTGATCCGAAGCCGGCACTGACATTTTCAAATATGGCTTTGGCAGTTCGGATTACGTCTACACCATGATGCTCATAGAATCTAGAATCTTCTGTTGCCAGAAATGCTTCCTCTGCTATTTTTGGTACTTGGTCGTAAGTAATAAGTGTACGTTTTTGTGAACCATATTCATGGATAAGGTTCCCGTCTTTATCATAGAACTTTGTAGATACAGGATCAGCGAGCTTTGAATCATCTATCTTCGGAGCATCTTTTATCATTGCAAAGAAAGTAGCAACCCCAGCACCTAAAGTTATAATACCGATAAGTAAGCAGGCTACTAAAAACTTCTTCAAGAACGAGCCCTTCTTACGCGGCGATGAATCATTCATTTGCTGTCCTTGTTTTGATTTTTCTGCCTGTTTTCGTTCTTCGCGAGAACGATAATTGTCTGACATTATCCTTTCTCCTACCTTTCACTAGCTGAAAAAAAGTCGAAACCTGGGCTTTATTGTTGACTCTATCATGAAAAATACAGTGTGTCTAGTACACAAACGTAGTGTATACGCGGGTGATAACCAGATTGCAATGCATGCCCATAAGTTTCTATCTCTTGTTTTGTGATTGACTTTCTTCCTCCTTGTTCTTGTCGATTCCAAAATTGGATAACATAGTTGCCTTCAAGGAAATAAATTTCGCTATATTGCGTAAATTTAATAATGGCGAATGTTATGCCTCCGTGATTAAGCACTTGCTTCATATGCTCAATCTGATGGGGGTGAAAATTGTGCAAAGGGAAACTCGTTTTATTTTTCGTTTCCTTTGCTTCAAAATCAACATATTTTCCTTTGTACACGCCATTATAATCAGTTGTTGAAGGCTGTTTAAAGTATGCCTCGGTAATAACAGCGGCACTTCTTTGCGGGTAATTCACCTTTACAATTTGAAGAGGAATCGGCTTTTTATGTACGCAAGCGATGCCATGTGCAAGATAATATTCGTTTGTTTCATTAAGCTCCTCTTCTAATGACATCCCCCTGTTACTATATGTTTGATTGTTCGCAGGTGAATGCTGGATGGTTGCTTGTTTCAAGAACCGTTTGCCATTCGGATAACGGATGCTCATAGTCTCGTCTTCTCCAATATTTGAATTACTTACAAAGGTGATTATATCAAAAAAAGGGCACAATAGGACAGAAAGTTTTATAGTAAGGATCCTAGATTGGGGGGGGAGAAGAATGACTGCATGGAATCATGATTATGATCAATTTAGAAAAAGACGCAAAGACGCTGCAATTACAGAAGCTGAAAATGTTCTTATTAAGGAGATCAAAGAGCGTGTAAAGCTCTATAACGTGGATAATATTTCGCGAACCGATGCATACAAGGAATTTTACCGAGCACATTCGGACATTCCTTGGTCTTTTCTTGCTAGCATGGTTTCTCGTAATGCAGGTTGGAATATGACAGATTTAGAAGGAATCTACTTACCAAAGTTACTATCGACTTCTATGAGGAAACGTTTATTTCTTACTTATGAAAGAGCAAATTGGCTCATTTTTGAAGATGCGTATCCGCAGCTTCTTATATATGAACGTTCTCTGCAGTTACAAAGACCGCAGTTTCATTTATTACGTGCCTTTTCTGTATCAGTATTTATGGAAGGAGAATGGGAGAGGTTTTGGAAGAATAAAGATATAGAAAGATTGATGACAGCGCAAATTATAAATGAACAATATGTGATTCAGGCAACCGTAATTGAACATCCTTATTTTCAAAAACATGTATTTGAATCGCTCATCTTTCAATTACAAGAATTATTTCATTTTAGCTCGGTTATTTTTCCTGCATTATCAGGAAAATTATATGGCTTTTCTGTCCATGAATTTGTACAAGTAAAAAAGAGAATTGAATTAGGGAAGAAGCTAGCTATGCTATTATTCCATTCCTCATATTATAGTATGTTTACATCTTTCTCGGATAAAACGGTTCACACAGGCTCTCGTATAGACTATGAACAATACATGGGTAAAAAGGAACCAGATAGTCCGTATTTACGAGATGTGTTTCCAGTTATTTCGCATCATAGACATGAGAATGACGATTGGTTTGAAAAAGGAATGGATGTATCCGCATTGTTTGCCCCAGTCTCCGTTAAGGGGAGTATGGACGTAACAGAGTGGTTTACAGCGAAACGAAAACAGATTCAATTGCTAGCCTCAATTGAAACCTTCCTTTAGTGAAAATAGAAGAGGCGAATGACCATGTTCATTCACCTCTCTCTTCATTGTATATTGAAGTTTTTAAGTAGAAGGAATATTGGGTCCTTCAACCTTTGGATTCCCAGAGTTAATCGATTGATTTTGCTTCTTTTGTTCCTTAGATGTTTGTTTTTTATTTTTGCTCATTTTCCCACCTCCTACCTGTATTGTAGCCATGTGAGAAATTTTCATACCTACTGTGAAAAACCACTTTCTTTGCCGAAATAATACTAGTTTTGTCAGGCTGGAAGGGAGTAGATGGAATAGAGAGAATACTGTATGTAGTGACAAAACAGGGAGGGATTTGAAATGGAAATCGTATCCAAGGAAAAGGTAGTAATGACGATTGAGAATCTCCTGAGTACTCTTGATTTGCTAGAATCACAAGTGACGTTACGAGTAAATCATGTCCTAACAAATAAAGAAAATGATGTGATTCATTCCGTTGAAATTATACAGGCCTATGTTGGGAATATGGAAGAAACCATATTTCGGCTTGTAAACGAAGGAAGATTTGTATCACATAGGATTGATATGTTGGCAGTTTAATTAGAATGTATTTACGGACTTTGATTTATTGATGATTCGTGTACAAAAAATCGTAAGTACTTAATAAATATATGTAGAACAAAACAGTTAGTATACTTCTCAAATGAGTATACTAACTGTTTTGTTTTTCTTAGTAATCTTTTTTAGGATTGTATAATAATAGAGTTTTCACTTGACAATACCTTTTGTATCTTTGTATCATAGGTTGTAATAAACACACTATTCTTATTGGAATACATAAGTTGACCGGAAAACCGGAGACATACCCTAGTAAGGGGAAAGTCTTCGGTTTTTTTGTTTTCTGTCACAAGAAGAAAAGATGCTGTGTTTAAAGAGAAGGCGCTACATCATTTAGAAAGGAGACAGAGAAAATGACGAAAAAACGATTGTACTTAAACGCATTTGATATGAATTGTGTCGGACATCAGTCCGCTGGTCTATGGACACATCCAGATGATCAATCCTATCGTTACAAGGATATTTCCTATTGGACAGAGCTAGCAAAGCTGCTTGAAAAGGGGAAGTTCGATGGCCTTTTTATTGCGGACGTAATTGGTATTTATGATGTATACGGGGAAGGAAAGGATGAGACCGTGCGCCAAGCGACGCAAGTACCAGTCAATGATCCGATCCTGCTCGTATCCGCGATGGCAAATGTAACTGAGCATCTCGGATTTGGAATTACGTGCTCCACGACATTTGAGCATCCTTATACGTTCGCACGTAGAATGTCTACGCTTGATCATCTAACAAACGGACGTATTGCTTGGAATATCGTGACATCTTATTTAGAAAGCGGGACGAAGAATATTGATATTGGGGATCGTTTCGAGCATAACGAACGCTACAATATCGCAGATGAATATTTAGAAGTTTGCTATAAATTGTGGGAAGGCAGCTGGGAAGATGGGGCTGTCGTGAAGGATAAAGAGAGAAAGATATTTACAGATCCTACGAAAGTTCACCCTATCCATCATCAAGGGAAGTACTTTCATGTACCGGGTATTCATTTATGTGAGCCATCTCCGCAGCGAACGCCAGTATTGTACCAAGCAGGCGGATCTGCAAAGGGACGTAGCTTTGCAGGGAAGCATGCCGAATGCACGTTTATTTCCGCTCCAAATAAAGAATCCGTTGCAACCTATGTAAAGGACCTGAGATCCCAGGCTGCCACTCAGGGAAGAGATCCAAGCAAGGTGCTAGTATTTGCTCTTGTTACGGTTATTACCGGCCGAACGGAGGAGGAAGCTTGGGCCAAGTACGAGGAGCTTGCTAGCTACAGCAGCATTGAAGGAGCCTTAACATTGCTAAGTGGCTGGACGGGAATTGATTTCTCCCAGTATGACTTAGACCAAGAAATTAAATACATCGAAACGAATGCCATTCAATCAGCAGTAGAGGTGCTAACAAAGTCAAGTCCAGATAAAAAATGGACGGTGCGAGAGCTTGCCCAGTTTGCCGGAATTGGCGGAATGGGTCCGGTCTTTGTCGGAAGTCCGGAGCAAATTGCTGATACATTTGAAGAATGGATTCAAGATACAGATCTTGATGGATTTAATTTGGCGTATGCCATTACACCGGGAACGTTTCAGGATTTTGCTGAGCTCGTGTCGCCGGAGTTGCAGCGCCGCGGCCTTCTGAAAACAGAGTATGAAGAAGGAACATACCGCGAGAAAATGTTCGGTAAAGGACAAGCGCGCCTGCCTGATGAGCATCCAGCCGCAACCTATCGGAAGCTTCCTACCCCAGAACAAGTATAAAAAATGAGAAGAAAGTGGGCGAGAATATGACAAAAACGACTGTAGAAAAAAATCCGTATGCAAGAGCGTATATTGAATCCATTCGGGAACAGGTAAGACCGATTATTGAAGAAGTGATTAAACCAAATGCGGAAATCATCGATCGTGAAGGAAAATTTCCAAGAGAAAACCTTATCGCGTTAGCGAAGGAAGGTTGGAATTCAGTCACATTAGAAGAAAAATGGGGCGGGCTAGATTTAGGTTATGTCGGCTTTTCCATTGTTGCGGAAGAAATAGGGAAAGTAGATGCTTCCACCGCTTTAGTGTATGTCATGCACGTTGGGGCAGCACAGGTTATTTCATTATATGGGAATGATGATCAAAAAGAACGCTGGCTCCCTCCGATTCGTCAAGGTTCCATTGGCACGTTCTCCATAAGCGAAAAGGCATCAGGAGGCCATATTTGGTATAGCCTTAGCCAGGCAGCACGTGACGGCAAAGATTACATCATTAACGCTGAAAAGTCCTTTACGACAAGCGGTGGGCAAGCAGACTTTTATATTGTCCAAACTCGTACTCCTGAAACAGAAAGCCCTAGCGATATTAGTTATTTTATTGTAGATGGCAAGGATAAAGGAATTACAGCACAGCCCTGGAAGGCGCTAGGCGTTCGCGGTAACCATAGCGGTCCAATCAAATATGAGAATGTCAAAGTGAGCCACCGTGACATTGTCGGCGGGGAAAACATTGGCCAGCAAGTCCTCGATGAAGGAGCTAACCCAATTTATCTAGTAGGAATCGCCTCAGCTTGGATCGGTGTTGCCCAAGGTGCCCTAACCGCTGCAACCGACCACGTTAAAAAGACGGTTCACAAAGATTTCCACAAAAGTCTAGCAGACTATCAAGTCATTCGTCAAAAGCTAGCAGAAGTCGAAATCGCCATTACAAGTGCGAAAGCGTGGCAGTTAGACATCGCTCGGCAGTATGATGAGTTGCTAGAAGCTGGAGAACCCATTAGCAAACTAGGAGCTGAGGTAACAAAATTCAAAGTACATGCCTCCGAGGTAGCAGATTTTGCTGCCCGGATAGCGATGGACGTAGCCGGCGGCTACGGCTACAAAGAAGGAATCTTCGAAAGACTGTACCGCGACGCAAGAGCAGGCATTCCAATGGCTCCATCGAATAACCTAGCACGTGAACATGTTGGAAAACTACTTGTAGGACTGCCGCTTGAACTGTGGGAAGAGGGAAAATAATAAATAGAATGGGGAAAAACCCTATGCGAATCATGCATAGGGTTTTTCCTATTTTAGTAGGGTCAATAAGGCATTTTATCTCATAATCCGTATTTATTGGATGATTATTACTGTTACGATGTCAGGTAGTTAATTGCTTGGAATATGATTTCTCATTATTAATCAGATTGTTTTATGATATAATGCGCCTACTTTCGAGGTCTGTATCGCTTGGTGGATTTAAATAATGCATTTTATATTCTTCTTAATAAAAATAGTAATTGTTAAGTAAGAAAAGTGTAGATGAGGTCCTTTTTATTTTTTAATAGAACAGAAAAAAATTTTCCGTTCAGGAGTAGAATCGACAAAATTTTTAACTATTATTGTTTAGAATGATATATATCAGCTTGATAGTTGGTGAAATAACAATATTAGGGGGATTATTATGTTTAAAATTATACAAACGAATCAGTATGATGGCTATTATAATATTGTGTTTACATATAAAGATGAGTGTTTCTTGGCTGCTGGGGAGTATGAGAATAATCAAATCCAGTTACATATTCTTGATTCTATTGATCAAAAAGATATAAAAGAAAATATGCTTAAAACTGATTATATTTGTTATTATTCGTTATTTTACGATGTAGAAGGCCATGAGGTGCTTCAATATATAGAAGAAGTATTATCTACAGGAATCCGATTGGATCAAGAACTTGTAAGTTAATAAAATTATACAATTCGAGCTCTTCGCAAAATAGCAGGCTGTCGAGAACACCTTGACAGCCTGCTATTTTCCTATTTCTTCATCTAATCACCATCACCGATCTACTCTCTATTCAAAGATGTAGTTTCCAAATGAGTACTAAAAACGATAGTTTTATAATATTATCATTCTAATCTTTATTTTGTACCTTGAAATTTTAATGAAAGGTTCCTGTCTACACCCACAAAAAAACAGCCATCCCATCTAATCTGGGTTGACTGCCTCCTCTTACAAATCCCAAAATTAATTCCTTTTAAAACCCTTCCCCTTTCTCCCAAGACTCTACAATATAATGTGCGGTTTGAGGATCAATCCCTTTTCCAAGTAAGTAAGCAATTGCTGCGACTTCTGTCATCGCGTGGGGGACAGATGTTTTTTGTGCTTCGTTTAGTCCGTATTGGACCCAGGGGCGAATGGCTTGCATAACAGGTGCTTTCCATGATTGGTACTGCGTTCCGACTGCTTGCTGCGCTAGCTGATGCGGTGGTTCTACTGGCATTTGACCTTGATAGCCGGGATATTGCTGCGGCGGATAAGGTTGACCTTGATATGGCTGTTGTGGGTATTGCTGCGCAAAACGAGGATCTACCGGATACATTGGTTGTTGTTGCATGTGTTTTCCTCCTTCATATGAAATACTTCATAGTATGGGCGGACGAGAAAAGGTGTGACTCCCGTTTCGTTCATGGTAGTATAGATGATAAGTAGGTGATAGTATGGAACAATTAATAGAAGAAACGATTCAATTTGTTAAGGATTGTTTAGAAGGTGATGCGAGTGGTCATGATTGGTACCATATTTCGCGTGTACATAAAGTAGCAAGGCTTCTTTGCGAGAAGGAAGGAGGCAATCTTTTTATTATTGAGATGGCCGCTCTTCTTCACGATGTCGCAGATGAGAAGCTGAATGAAAGTGAAGAAATAGGTCTTCGCCGCGTGAATGATTTTTTATATCCGCGGGTCGGCGAAGAGGACCGCATACATATTCTATCGATTATTCAAAATATGTCCTTTAAAGGCGGTCATGGTGGTCAACTTGATACAATCGAAGGGAAAATTGTACAGGATGCTGACCGTATCGATGCGCTCGGTGCGATTGGAATTGCGCGCACCTTTGCGTACGGTGGTTCAAAGGGAAGACTCATGTACGATCCAGAGGTTCCACCGCGCCTGCATATGACGAAGGAGGAGTATCGCAGTGGAAATAGCACGTCACTAAACCATTTTTATGAAAAATTATTTAAGCTAAAAGACTTAATGAATACGGAAGCAGCACGGGAGCTTGCAAATGAGCGACATGCGTATATGAAGCAGTTTGCCGAACAATTTATGAAAGAGTGGAATGTAGAACGATGAAAATGTTACAAGTTGAACAACTAGCAAAGTCATATGGCGTGAAGCCTTTATTTCATGATGTTACGTTTAGCATTGCAGAGGGACAACGGGTAGGTGTAATCGGGGTGAACGGTACGGGAAAATCAACCTTGCTGAAAATTATTGCCGGCACCGAGCAAGCAGATGAAGGAAACATTAGTCATACTCGTGATTATACGATTAGCTATTTGGCGCAGCAGCCTGATTTCAACCGAGATTTGACTGTTTTAGAGCAGGTGTTTTACGGTGAGACGCCGCTAATCCGGTTGCTTCGCGAATATGAAACGTCCCTTCTTAATCTAGAGAAAGAGCCAACAAGCGAACTTGCGCAGCAAGCACTGTTTGACGTGCAACAGCGAATGGATGCGATGAATGCGTGGGAAGCGAATGCGAGTGCGAAGGCGCTACTTACGAAGCTAGGCATTCACGATTTTACCGTAAAGGTAGGAACGTTATCCGGGGGACAAAAGAAGCGCGTTGCGATGGCACAGGCACTTATTCAAACACCGGATTTGCTTATTTTAGATGAACCAACGAATCATCTTGACCATGAAACAGTAGAATGGTTAGAGGAATATTTGTCCCGGTATACAGGCGCGTTGCTTCTTGTTACGCATGATCGGTATTTTCTTGATCGCGTTACGAATCGTATGTTTGAACTAGATAATGGTAATTTATATAGTTATGAAGGAAATTATGCTGCGTTCTTAGAAGCGAAGGCGATTCGCGAGGAAACGGATGCAGCGAGAGAGCAGAAGAATCAAAACCTATTTCGCAGAGAGCTTGCTTGGATTCGGCGCGGGGCACAGGCTCGTTCGACGAAGCAAAAGGCCCGGATTCAGCGCTTTGAAGAGCTTGAAAAACGGGACCGCCCGAATATGAAGGAGCAAGTTGATATTTCCATTAGCGGTAGTCGCCTTGGCAAGAAAGTCATTGAACTAAAGGAAGCAACGAAGATGTTTGATGACAAGCTTGTACTGGATCATTTTAGCACTATTATAAAGCCAGGCGATCGCATTGGGATTATTGGCCGAAATGGGAGCGGGAAATCGACGCTTTTGAACCTATTTGCACGGAAGCTTGAGCCTGATAGTGGAGAAGTGGAAATTGGTCAAACCGTAAAGATTGCCTACTATACGCAAGAAAATGAGCATATGGATGAAAAGATGCGGATGCTGGATTACATTAAAGAAGTAGCGGAAGTCATTCATACGACGGACGGGAAAGTTCTAAGTGCTTCGCAAATGCTAGAGAGATTTTTATTTATTCCTAGCTCTCACGGTACGCCGCTTGGCAAGCTTTCAGGCGGAGAAAAGCGGAGATTGTATTTACTTCGTCTGTTGATGGGAGAGCCGAATGTCCTCTTACTTGATGAACCAACGAATGATTTAGATACGCAAACGTTGACCGTATTAGAAGATTATTTAGACGAATTTCCGGGTGTCGTCGTTACGGTATCGCATGACCGCTATTTTCTTGATAAGGTAGTCGATCAATTATTCGTGTTTGAAGGAAACGGAAAGATTGACCTCTATTTTGGAAGCTACACGGATTATTTAGAAAAGAAGAAGGAAAAACAAGGATTGGCTAAGGAAGAAATAAAGGAAAAGAAAGTGGCAATAGAGCAGCCAAAGCAAAGAAAGCGCAAGCTCTCGTATCATGAGCAGCGGGAGTGGGAAACTATTGAAGATACGATTGCATCTCTTGAAGAGAAACTAGAAGAAATTACTGCACAGCTAGAATCGGTCGGTTCCGATTTTGAAAAGGCGCAGAGGTTGACGGATGAGCAGCAGGAAACAGAGGAAAAATTAGAGACAGCGATGGAAAGATGGGAAGAGCTATCGGAAATCGTAGAAGGTCTAAAATAAGTTCTCTTGAACTTTAAATGAAAACAACGTAAACTTGTAACAGAAACCTTTTTAGGAGGGATTTGGATGAGAACGAACAACCCGATGTTAAGAGAAGATACGTTGCAAAATGCTTCGGCAAGCAGTGAAGCGATGACGATTAACGGGGCTGTAGGGAAAACCTTGATTATGCTCCTATTACTCGTGGCAACCTCTATGTATTCCTATGTGCAAGTGATGAATCATAAGATGAACATTTCGGTTATGATGGGTGCCATGATTATCGCGGCAATTGTCGCAATTGCTACAACCTTTATACCAAGAATTTCTCCCGTAACTGCGCCAATTTATGCTGCGGTAGAAGGGATTGTTCTTGGATCTGTTTCAGCTATGTTTACATTGCAAGCTGGAGATTCAATCGTCCTTCAAGCTGTATTGCTTACCTTTGCGATTTTGTTTGCTATGCTTATTTTGTACGCTACCCGCATTATTCGTGTAACGGATAAATTTCGTATGGCTGTGCTTTCAGCTACACTAGGCGTCGTGATTTTGTACGTAGGTACTGCGGTGCTCCATTTATTTGGCGTACAAGTTCCGTTTTTGCACGATGGTGGTACAGTTTCCATTATCGTAAGCGCGATTATTATCGTCATTGCCTCGTTAAACCTTGTTCTCGATTTTGATTTCATTGAAACAGGAGCAAGCCAGCGCGCACCGAAATATATGGAATGGTACGGAGCTTTAGGTTTAATGCTTACGCTTGTATGGTTATATTTCGAAATTTTACGTTTCATTTCTTATTTTACAAGAAATGATTGATGGAAACATAAATGGGGTCGTCCGCTACAAGTGGGCGGCCTATTTTTATGTGTAGCTTTTTAATGGTTATGGAAAGATTTTCGTAGTATAATGATGGGTAAAAAGATTGAAAATTCGTTATTTTAGGATAGGAAGGAAGTTACAAATGATTGTATCACTTGAGCATGTTTCATGGAAAAGGGAACAGGAATGGATTTTAAAAGATGTGTCTTGGCACATACAAAAAGGGGAGCACTGCTGCTTAGTCGGATTAAATGGATCGGGTAAGACAACACTTTTGCAAATGATTAACGGCTACATTTGGCCGACAGAAGGAAAAATTCGTGTTCTCGATTTTACATATGGTCGTGTAAAGCTTGCAGACGTTCGCAAACGAATTGGCTGGGTGAGTACGTCACTGCAACAACGCTTTCATGGTGATGAATTGACGGAAGAAGTCGTTCTAAGTGGTGTTTTTTCAACAATTGGTTTGCACGATGAAGTGAACGAAACGGATTTGCAGCGGGCAGCAGAGCTGCTGTCGACTCTTAACTGTGAATCCTTGATTGGTAGATACTTTGCAACGCTTTCCCAAGGGCAACAACAAAAAATATTGATTGCGCGAGCACTTATGGCAATGCCGGAGATTCTTATTTTGGATGAACCATGTACAGGGCTAGATGTACTTGCGCGGGAACAGGTGCTGACTATGATCGAGGCTATTGCGAAGCAGGAGAATGCCCCAACGCTCATTTATGTTACGCATCATATCGAAGAAATTTTACCATGCTTTACAAACACGCTGTTGTTAAAAAAAGGGGAAGTATATGCATCGGGAAAAACAGAGGAATGCTTAACGACAGACAGATTAACTGACTTTTTTGAAGTGCCGATTGAAGTAGTGCAGCAAGGAGACCGAAAATGGCTGATGCTCCAAAATAAATGAAAGAAGACTGGAACAGCTCACCGCTATTCCGGTCTTTTAGTATTATTTAAAGAATTGTGCACGAGCTTCTGCAGGTTGAAATTCTTTATCGTTTGCAGAAGATTTACCAAAAAGCATTTGTGCAACAAGCTTTCAGTTAGCTGGTACATTCCATTCTTTATTTACTTCATTGTCCGTAAAATGATGAAAATAAAAAATATTAACTTATGAAAAAGAAAAATATACTAGGATTCTATGTAAGTCTTTTATGAAAAGAGACAAAATAACTACAGCATCTCTCCACTTTTCTAATTTTTCTTCATCGCTATCTATCATTTACAATGAACAAAACGAGGATAGGTGGCGATTGTTATGATTAATCGTGTGGTATTAACAGGTAGATTAACTCGTGATCCAGAATTACTATATTCGAAGCAAGGGTTACCCTACGCTAAAATACGAATTGCAGTCAACCGTAATTTTAAAAATGGAAATGGTGAGCAAGAGACGGATTTTATTGATTGTACCGTATGGCGTAAGTCAGCTGAAACCGTTACGCAATATTGTAAAAAGGGTTCCTTGATTGGGATAACGGGTCGTATTCAAACGAGTAGTTATACAAATCAGGAGGGTAAACGATTGTATCGAACTGATGTTTCTGCTGAGAATGTTACGTTTCTTGAACGTAAAAAGGAGAATGCTTCTTTGTAGGTAGTCTGTTTTCCCTCGTGCTACACTAAAGGAAACACATTTGTTAAAGGGGAGAGAAAGTTGAAAATTAAGGCCATTGAACCTACACCAAGTCCAAATACAATGAAGGTGCTTTTAGATGAAGAACTTTCATTTGGAACACGTAATAATTATAGTAAGGAAAATGCACATACCGCTCCTGCAGTCATTCAATCCATTCTTACCATAGAAGGTGTAAAAGGTGTCTATCATGTGGCTGATTTTTTAGCAGTTGAAAGAAATCCTAAATATGATTGGAAGTTCATATTGCAAAATGTTCGCGCTGTTTTTGGCGAAACAGAATCCGTAGAGGCAAAGGAAAAGGTATCTCATTTTGGGGAAGTAAAGGTATTTGTACAAGAATTGTATGATATTCCGATGCAAGTGAAGCTAACCGACGGTGAAAAGGATCAACGATTTGGACTTCCTGATTATTTTAAAGCATCCATTATGAAGCTACAATTTGCAACGCCAAACGTGGTAAAGGAAAGAAAGTGGTCCGAGAAAGGAACACGTTATGGGGAGTTCGAGGAGATTGGCCAAGAAGTGGTTGAGGAACTTACAGCAGCCTTTCCTGAGAAACGCGTACAATCGCTTGTAGACGAACTGCTACAACAGTCTACTAATCATGAAATAACGGTAAAAGAAAGAGAATCCTTTCAAGTCACAATGGACATGATGGAAAATCCAGATTGGAAAACTCGTTATGCTGCTTTAGAGCAAATGAATCCAAGTGAACAAGATATTCCTGTTCTTGCGAAAGCAATAAAAGATGAAAAAGTGTCAATTCGCCGTCTAGCGACAGCTTATTTAGGAATGGTAAAAGGGAAAGAAGTATTACCTATGCTATATCATGCACTTAAGGATAAAGCCGTGAGCGTACGCCGAACGGCTGGTGACTGTTTATCAGATATCGGTGCGAAAGAAGCAATACCTGCTATGACAGAGGCGTTAGGGGATCCGAGCAAACTTGTTCGTTGGCGTGCAGCGATGTTTTTATTTGAGGAAGGAGACGAACGTGCCTTACCTGCGCTGAAACATGCTGAGCAAGATTCTGAATTTGAAGTTGCTATGCAAGCACGGCTTGCGGCTAGTCGCATCGAAGGCGGCGAGGAAGCGAAAGGATCTGTTTGGAAACAAATGACCCAGTCGCGCAGCACGGATGAATAAACTTTGTAATTATCTGTACTCTCATTTTGCAATTGGAGCGTATCATGATAAGATGAATGATAACCATGTTTAAAGGAGAATTAGCTTATATGAATGCTTACGAAGAATATATGAAACAAGTAGTAATTCCTATGCGTCAAGAGCTTGTAACAGCTGGATTTAAAGAGCTTACCACTTCAGAATCTGTTGAAAATTATATGGAGGAAGCTACTGGAACGACACTTGTTGTAGTGAATTCTGTTTGCGGCTGTGCAGCTGGGCTTGCTCGTCCTGCTGTTGCAGAGGCTTTAGTTCAAGCAGAAGAAAAGCGCCCTATGAATCTTGTTACTGTATTCGCAGGACAGGACAAGGAAGCGACAGCAAAAATGAGAGAATATTTTGGTGAAATTCCTCCATCTTCTCCGTCAATTGCCCTAGTAAACGGAAAAGAAGTTGTTCATTTTATCCATCGTCATGAAATTGAAGGAAATAGCTTAGAAGGTATTCGGGAACATTTAAAAACTGCGTTCGATCAATTTTGCTAAGGACGCTTGTACCTTGCATATGTCAGCCCCTGCTTGTATAGGCAGGGGTTTTTACCCCTAGTTGAGGTGAGAAAATGATTGTTACAACAGCCGGAAGAACAACGGCAGATATGATGATACGTGCAAAACAAGTTGCTGATGATCTGCAGTGCCGATTTGAAAAGAGGAAAGAGGATTCAATAGCGCATATTGTGAAGAAATTTCAAGATGACGTACTTGTCGTTGGGAAAAATCGCTTGGAATTGTACCCGGAAACAGGGGAAGATTCTTTCTTTTTCCATCCTAACTCCGCAAGCTTTCGAATGAAACGATTACTTCGAGGAGAACATGATCCGTTTATAGAGGTAACTAAATTAGAACAAGGAATGAGCATGTTAGATTGCACACTGGGTCTTGCTTCGGATAGTATTGTGGCTAGCTATGTGACTGGGGAAAACGGCAAAGTAACGGGTATTGAAGGAAATAAAATGATTGCGTATATCGTGAAAGAAGGATTACAACAATGGGGTAGCGAGCAAAAGGCAATGAATGAGGCTATGCGGCGTATTTCTGTTGTCCATAACGAGCATCTCACGTACTTAAAGCAATGTGAGGACCAATCGTTTGATGTAGTTTATTTAGATCCTATGTTTGAACAAACGGTAGCACAATCGGACGGGATACAGGGGCTCAAACACTTTGCATTATACGAAGATATAGACGGGGAAACGATACGAGAAGCACTACGAGTGGCGAAAAAACGGGTGGTTTTAAAGGATCATTTCCGCAGTGCTCGTTTTGAAACGTATGGATTTAATGTGCAACGCCGAAAAAGTGCAAGCTTTCATTTTGGTGTATTAGAAAAATAATTCGGTTTAAAAAAGGGAGACTGTACCGAGCGAGGACGGTTTCCCTTTTTTGAACTTTGCGTATGATGTTAGGAATTAAATTTACCTTCACAAAAATTTAGGAATGCTTATTTAATTTCATTTACCGTATTCATTACGAATGGAACATATGCAACAATATGTAGTCATACTCTTACATTTAAATAAATTGCTATACCAAAATTACTATAATATAGGGTAAAATAGTAATAATTTATAGGAAAAGGGGTCTTCTAGTATGAAAAAAGATCGTCTTGCAAAAACAGATTTATCAAAAAAAATTGAATCCAAGCAAAAATATAATAAGAAACTTGAAAAATATCAAATGCGTTTACTAGCACTGCAACAGATTTTGCGGAAAGAAAAAATAGCTGTCATCATTGCTATGGAAGGATGGGATGCTGCGGGAAAGGGCGGCGCAATCAAACGAATTACCGAGCATCTTGATCCACGAGGAACACAAGTAATTCCAATCGGTGCACCTGCTCCCCATGAACAACGCTATCATTATTTACAACGATTTTGGCGTAAAATCCCCCAATATGGTCAGATTACCATTTTCGATCGTTCTTGGTATGGTCGTGTTCTAGTTGAACGGGTGGAAGGATTCGCCACAAAAGAAGAATGGAAAAGAGCCTATGATGAAATCAATGAATTTGAAAAGCTACTAACAGATGATCATTACATTGTAGCAAAATTTTTCTTTCATATTAGCCAAGATGTACAGTTAACAAGATTTAAAGAACGGGAACAAAATCCTCTTAAACAATGGAAAATTACAGAAGAAGATTGGCGTAATCGCGATAAGTGGGAAGAATATGTCGAAGCATCAGAGGATATGTTTGAACAAACAGATAAACCGAATGCCATGTGGAATGTCATTCCAAGTAATGATAAAATGTATGCGCGTTTAAAAACCTTAAAAACCCTTATTGTTTTAATTGAAGACTATTTCTCTGAGCATAATATTGAACTTCCAACGTACTATCAAGATATGAATGATTCGAAACAAGAGGAAACGGAACAAGTGCAGGAAGTAAGCGCTGAAATGTAATTGATGGAGACCAAGAACGAACATGAAGGAATCATTCATGTTCGTTTCTAATTTTTATGAATACATTTTGTGCATGCAAAGAGGACAATGAATTAGTAAAGAACTTAATGATAAATTTCACATACCGTATTTGTAATATATTAATAAAACTCAACATTCATTACCAACTAGCATAATAGGAAGTTTTTATCTAGAAATCATATAAGATTCATTTTCTGCCCGGAAGCAGAAGTTATGATTACATACAAATCCATTCTGTCTGCTCACAATAAATGGTAGAATACATAAGAAACGTATTTTAATGTTAAGGAAAAAGCAGAGGTGCAGGGCATGGGCTATATTATGGATTTACGAGAGAAGCTTGGAAGTCGACCGATTATTATGACAGCAGCTTGTGTCATCATTTTGGATGAAGAAAGAAGGCTTTTGCTGCAGCATCGAACCGATAACGACTGTTGGGGTTTGCCTGGTGGGGCGATGGAGCTAGGCGAACGCACAGAAGAAACGGCAAAGCGAGAGTTGTTAGAAGAAACAGGGTTAATAGCAGACAAGTTAGAATTATTTGATGTTTTTTCAGGCCCTGAGTTGTACTATCAATATCCGAACGGGGATGAAGTTTATGTAGTAGCCGCAGCTTACTTCTGTCATGACTATCACGGCATTATGCAACCAGATGAAGACGAAACGAGTGAACTACAATTTTTTCACCTAAATGATCTTCCTGACCACATACAACCTCCGGATGTTACTATTCTTTCTGCATTAGAAAAAAAGATAAAGGCACATCTAATATAAGTACATATATATCCGTAGTGTTATTGATTACCTAGTACGATGGAATGAAAAGGTATTTTTCTCTTGATTTTTTGAGGGGAATACCTTTTTTTAGTGATGCCCATCGGTAAAAACCAAGTTATCAGATATTAAATGTGTTTTGCACAAGAATGCCTGTGCCTTGTCGGTATTTGTATATAAAAAGAAGGAAAAGCGGAGTTGTCTTTCTGACCTTTCGCGTATATATATGAAAGAGAATGGTTTAGTCAGTGAAAAGTGAAAGAAAACTCCATACATAAGGAGGAGATTAACGTATGAATCGATGGAAGTTTGTAGTATGCATCTTGTTCTTCTTACTCGTGCCACAGCATGCCTTTGCTATAAGTGATGACCCAACAACTATTGTTAAAAATGTAGCAAATGGAATTATAAATTTTTTCATGATTATTGCGCCTTCCATTGGTACAGCTGCTATTATGGCATTTGGTGTAATGTATAGCTTAACCAATTCCTCAGGGAAAAAGAGTGAGTATAAAAGTAGCATGAAGGATACATTTATCGTCGTTGCTATTGTTATGTGTGCAGGTGTTTTAATGAAATGGTTCCTAGGATTACTTGGGTAAATGATGGATCAAAAACAAGAATATACGATTCCTGAAAATGTGAATGGTGACTTTGAGATTATGCAGCATGTTACGCTCAAGGATTCCCTGTGTTTTATACCGGCCCTGCTCCTGATCATTCCCATAATTCTTATGCCAATTTCCATCTATATAAAAGTTCCTTTTGTTACGATTATAGTCATTATATCGTGCGTGTTCGTATATGTAAGACCAGTCCGTGAAAACATCCCGTTTTGGCGACATGCGAATGAGCTGATTCGTTATTACTATAGGCAGCGTCTGTATTACTACCGAAAGGAGGAAATCTATGAAGAGCAGGAAGAAGAGTGGGGAGCGGAAGAAGCTACTGCAACAACAAATGAGCGTGCAACATTTCATACCAGTAAGGGCTCTTGATGCGGGCATTATCGTGACCGATGATTTTCGCCTCGTTCAATTGCTACGCATTTCATCTTTTAATCTGGATCTCATGAGCTACCGAGAATTAAATGAGACGCTAGAAAAATATGAAATGTTTTTGCGAAGCATTTCCTTTCCGATTCAAACGACGATTATGTCACAGCCAGTTGATTTAGGAAGCTATGTGAGAAAACTAAAGAATAAGCAGGATCGTACTTCATCCATGAAACAAAAGTTGTTACACGGCTATATGGAATATGCAAAGGGAATTGAAACGAGTACTACGATGATTCAGCGGCAGCGCTATCTTATCCTAGAGGAACGAATTACCGGAACGACAAAGCAGGCGTATGAAGAGAGTATGCTTATATTGGAGCAGAAGAAAAAACATGTAAAAAATGGATTAGAAGAAATCGGGCTATCAGTGCAAGAAGCAAATGATAGGGACGTAGCTCGTTATCTACATACTCTATATGACTATATTAGTTCTCAGTATCGGCCAATTGTAGATGCACAAATGTATCCGTTTACGATGGGAGTGAGACTCCATGAAGCAAATAGGGAGTAAGAAGCATGTATCAGAACTTGAACAATATGTAGGAAATTCGAATGCTTTGAAGAATAAGCTTGCTCCTGACTTTATTGAAGAACATCGTGATTTTCTTCAATTGGGATCAAATGTTGCTCGTACTCTATTAGTCGTGGATTATCCGAATACTGTTAGAGGAAACTGGCTCACGAAGCTCTATCGTTTTTCTGGCAATATGAATGTGAGTACACATTTAGTACCGGTTGCGAGTGATAAAATGGTTCGGCATTTGAACCAGTCCATTGAAGAATATGAAGCAAGGTTGAACCAATCGTTATCCCCTATGAGGCGAAAGGAGATCGAACGAAAGAAAAAAAGTGCAGATCATATGCTCGACGTTCTGCTTGGTCATAATCATAAAACCATCTTTCTTGTTTATACGTATATTCATTTACAGGCAAACAGTATAGATGATTTAAACCGATTAACAGAAAGGCTTCAATCGATTATTTGGCAAATCGGACTGTCGATCGTACCGGCACGAGATAATATGGCAGAAGCATTGCAAAGTGTACTTCCACTTTGCAAGATTACCCTTCCTCACTATACATATCAAAATATGCATACATCGGCAGCCTCGTCCTTAATTCCCTTTGATGAAAGTGAACTGTTTATGAAAAGCGGCATTATAATGGGTCAAAATCTACATACGGATAATCTTGTCCTCGTTGATATGAACGATAAAAAGCGATTTCCCTCTCGAAATATGCTTATTCTTGGTACAACAGGAATGGGGAAGAGCTTTTTTATGCAAAAGCATTTCTTGCGGCAATGGGTACTAGAGAGCAATGATACACGCTTTTTTATTGTAGATCCGGAACGGGAATTTGCTCGTCTCGTTGCCAAAATTGGCGGTCAAGTGATTCGCATTAGTAATAATACAGAGCATGTCATTAATCCGTTTCATATCTTACATGATGTTACTGATGATGACATTAGAGGTAGTGTTCTATTTTTAAAAATGCAACGTCTTAAGATTTTTTTTCGGCTTATCTATCCCACAATGACCGTATTAGAGAGTGCCCTGCTTGAGAGAGCACTATTTGCAGTGTATAAACAGCACGGTATTACGGAGGTAACAGTATTTGCAAACCGAAAGGCGGAGGCCTTTCCAACATTACTTGATTTATATCATTATATTAATCAAGAAGAATTTGAAAACTTGCGAGAATTTCGTGAAATATTACGTATGTATACAGAAGGAACGAATGCAAAGCTCTTTAATGGTACGACAAATGTTAATTTGCACAATGCTATTATTTGCTTTGATATTAAAGACCTACAGCAGGACGGAGATAGTCAACCGGTTGCGATGTTTAATATCCTTTCCTTTTTATGGGAGGAGATTACTCGCGATACGATTACACCTAAAAAATTGTATGTGGATGAAGCTCATCTTTTGATGAGAAGTGCAAAAAGTGCCTTATTTTTACTAGATGTATACAAACGAATTCGAAAATATGGGGGAGATGCAATCGTTGCTACGCAGCAACCTATTGATTTTTTAGGTGCAGTGGAGGGCGGGCATAATGTCGGGAAGGCCATTATAAATAATAGTATTAGCATGCTCCTTCTTGGCTTACAGGATAATGATATTCGCGACTTGAAAGAATATGATGTGCTTCGTCTGTCTGAGGAGGAAGAGACAATTATTAGCAGACGCAAACAAGGGGAAGGTATCTATGTTGCTGGTCATTCTCGCGTATATATGAGGGTAGATGTTACGCCAGAAGAGCTACAGCTTATTGATCCGCGGCAATACAGGGAGCTTTACGAGGGATCAAACTAGTATGTACGGCACAGCAGTAGTTCGACTTTGGAAAGTCCTTCTTATGATTTTCTTTTTTCTATGCCTTCTCGTCTTTCTGTTGTTTTTCCCTAGCACCTTGCCGCCAAAAGAAAAGGGAACCCTATCTAATGAAGTGTTGATGTGGGAACCGATCGTCCGTGAACTAGCTATGAAAGAGCAACTAGGGGAAGAACAACTTCCCATCTTACTTGCCATTATGATGCAAGAAAGCGGTGGCAAGTTAAATGATATCATGCAGAGCAGTGAATCGGCTGGGTTACAGGTAGGAGCGATTACGGATCCGGTTGCGAGTATTCGGCAAGGAATCAAGCATTGGAAGCAAATGCTTACGTTAGCTAGAAATCTAGGAATTACCGATACCGAAACGATTGTACAAAGCTATAATTATGGCCCAGGCTGGTTGTACTTCATTAAAGAGCATGGCGGCATCGGTACAGAAGAGCTCCGTAAAACCTTCTCCTTATCCCATGCGAGAAATGCCAGTTGTGGATGGCGGAGTCCCTACTGCTATGGGGATTATACATACGGGGTAAAAGTATTGAAATATGCTGCGAGTACGAACAAAAATGAAAATGTATCGTCTCAAGTAGAAACGATTATAACGGAGGCTCGTAAATTTGAAGGTTGGCCCTACGTATGGGGCGGAGATTCTCCAAATACAAGCTTTGATTGTAGCGGTCTTATGACATGGATTTATGCGAAGGTCGGTATTCAACTGCCGCGAACAGCAGAGGAACAATATTATTACTCGTCACGAATAAGTGATGCAGAGTTGAAACCGGGTGATTTAGTGTTTTTTACAGGGACGAGTGATCATGCATTTATTAGTCATGTGGGTGTATATGTGGGAAATGGAAAAATGTATAATAGCAACTCGTCAGGGGTTGGATATAGCAATCTAACAGACCCAATATGGAAAAGTAAAATATATGGTTATGGGCGTGTTCTCCGAGGAGGAACGAAATGAAAATCATAAAGTGGGCTATTCTATTGTTCATTCTTATATTGGTATTTCTTTGGATCCTTTATTTTTATTTGCAGCGCCAGGCAGTTATACCCAAATCAATTCGGCTACCAGTAACAGTAGAAAAAAATAATGTGGAAGCTGTAAGCAAGCAAGCTTCCTGGGAAGAGACCGTTGTTGCATTTTGCAAGGCTTTATATGATGGCGGTGATATTTCGCCGTATGCGACTGAACGAGTAAAGGCAACAGTTATTCCTCCTGGTGAAAATACGAGTAAAACAACCGTCAAGATTCAAACGAAAATAGATGGCATTAGAGTCTACTCACGAAATGTTACCGATGACAGTGCCGAAAGTATTGTAGCCATTACCCGATCTGTTTCGGTTCAGTCTGCTAGTACCACCCAAACGGACTACATTCTCCTTCAGTTACACAAGCAAGATGTTTGGCGAATCCAAGACATCACGTTTTTAACAAATGTGCCTAGTCAGTAAGGGGGAAGTTGATGTTCAAAAGCCCAATTGAATATGTGAATGAGCTCATTCATGGTCTAATGAGTGATATTGCCAATGCTGCCTTTAGCTGGCTTTCTATCTATTTGTTTGCACCGACAGATTTAACGCGCTATCCCTATGTATCCGAGGCATATCATATAGTCCTTATGATTTCGGTAACGATTGGCGGCGTATTTTTCGTATTTAATCTGATTAAGATTCTTGTTGATAAAGTGGGCGGCTATAGTCAGCGTGGCTATCAAGAGGTAATTGTAAAAACATTTCTTGGAGGAACAGTAGCGATGCTTGCACCTTTCCTATTAAAAGACGTATTTCTACCAATCAATAACGCAATTGTAGAAATCTTTCTAAATAAAGGAATTCGAGTAGAAACGTTCTCGAAATTTGTTACCATTCCTGGGGCGGGAGCAACGTCTTTGTTACTTGCAGGGTTATGTATGGCAATCATTTTTCTCTTACTTGCTATTCAATATGTGATTCGAACGGTAGAACTACTTATATTATTTATTATGAGTCCACTTGCTGCATGGTCACTTGTAAATGAAGAAATGAATATATGGAGCATTTGGTGGCGAGAAACAATTGCGACTGTATTTACACAAAGCTTACAAATTATGATTATATGGATATCGTTTAATAGTATGGGCGATGCGAATACACTACAAGATTTTGTTATTGGATTCGGATTTATGATATTTTGCCTAACTGGGCCTAGTTTTCTACGAAGATTTCTCTATAGCACAGGGGCAGGGAGAAAAGCTGCAAACGCAGTCGGTAGTACTGGGAAAACGATTATTTTGAGGTATGTTACAACTAAGCTTATGAAGTAATTACATATTTGATTTCAAAGGGGAGTGAGAAAATATTCATAATGTGTGAAGCTACAAAATGTTTATGCTTGTATTTTTTGCAAGACTGGACTTTTCTATTGTGGACGAGCAAGTTTGACGGTTATGTGGAAGATTTCTATTTTCACAATGCCCTTTCACGCATTCTTACATAAGTATTAATATTTTATGAAATTTTATTATTTTTCACCCATTTGTAGTGTAAAAGTTGTATCATTTTTTTAATACAATTTAAAGAAATGTTTTGTATGATAGACATATGCACCAGAATGAAGAGGTCGAAGGGAGATGACCTACATGTTAACAATGCTAAAAAAGGCGCTCGTTGTCATTATTACGGTTTGTACGTTTGGCATTGTTACGCCGCCAGCTGTTTTATTAGATCCAGCAAAGACGGATAAATCCAAAGTAAATGTAGAACAAGCACCGCAAGCTCTAGTAGAAGAAAAGGCTGATGAACTTTCAGCTGCGTCATTCGTGACTTATGTAGTCTCCGAAGCAGATAGACAATCAAAAGAAAAATTCGGATCAAAAATCAGCCCTGTAATTGCTACAAAATTTGATGAAACGATATTACCAAAAGTGACTGATACAATCACAACGTTTGCAGAGAGCCAATCTCCACAATCTTTTTCCTATTTAGCAGTATCGCAATATCCTAAGGGCGGGGAAAATGAAAAAATTATGCATATTTACGATTCGCGTACAAACGAAGATCTATTACGATTTCACGTAAGACGGGATCATCCACCTAAAGATGGTTATTATTTCGATTTTCATTACCATATAGCAAATGATAATTTTATTGCCCATCACGAGTTGGGAAAAATATACTGGGGTAAAAATCAACCTCCACAATGGTTATCTTAGAAGGAAAGAGGATATCTCTTTCCTTTTATTTTGTAAGTTTATGTTGTAAAGTAGAACAAGCAAGTTGCAATTGAGGAGGATTCTACAAATGAAACAATATTTACAACTCATGCAGGATATTTTAGATAATGGGGCATTGAAGGGCGATCGAACTGGTACAGGAACGATTTCGTTATTTGCTAAACAAATGAGATTTGATTTGTCTGAGGGGTTTCCGGTCGTTACAACGAAGAAATTACATCTTCGTTCTATTATCTATGAACTTCTTTGGTTTTTAACAGGTGATACCAACATCTCCTATTTAAAAGAAAATGGTGTTTCGATTTGGGATGAGTGGGCCGATGAAGAAGGAAATCTTGGACCTGTCTATGGTAAACAATGGCGTGCATGGGAAACAAAGGATGGGAAAGTTATCGATCAAATTTCCGAAGTCATTCAACAAATTAAAACGAATCCGAATTCCAGACGTTTACTTGTAAGTGCATGGAATGTGGGTGAGATTGATAAGATGGCGTTGCCACCCTGTCATTATTCGTTTCAATTCTACGTTGTGGATGGGAAACTTTCTTGTATGCTAAATCAACGTTCAGCGGACTTTTTTCTAGGGGTTCCGTTTAATATTGCAAGTTATGCATTGTTGACACATATGATTGCGCAGCAATGTGATCTTGAAGTAGGGGAATTTATTTGGTCGGGCGGAGATGTACATTTATATACAAATCACATCGAACAAGCCAAGCTGCAGCTTACTCGTACCCCATACCCTTTACCAAAATTGGTTATTAAGAGAAAGCCATCCTCTATCTTGGATTATACGTATGAAGATTTTGAATTGGTAGGTTATGAATCACATCCACATATTAAAGCAAAAGTATCGGTATAAATCAAACAGCCAAAGCATTGCTTTGGCTGTTTGATTTATACGTTTTTTGCTTTTCGTTGTAGCACACAAAAAGTATGTGGATACTTATTTTTTTCATCCATGATACCTTCTTCTTGTGATACAAGATCCCATTCCTCACTGTTATAGGTCGGAAAATACGTATCGCCTTCAAAAGAATGATGAATAAATGTTATGTACATTTTTGAAACTAACGGGAAAAATTGCTTGTAAATTTCAGCCCCTCCAAATATAAATACCTCTCTTGTATCATGTTGAAAGGCTGTAACAACTTCATCCACGGAATGCATAACAACACATCCTGAAATGGACACATTCAGGTCTCTAGTTAATACAACATTTAGTCGATTGGGAAGTGGCTTTCCTATTGACTCAAAATTTTTTCTTCCCAGTACAATAATATTGGAAGTAGTTAGCGCTTTAACCTTTTTTAAGTCATTTGATAAATGCCACGGTAATGTATTATTTTTACCGATAATTCGATTTTCATCCATTGCTACAAGTAAAGAAAACATATAGTAATAAGCTCCTTTGAACAAAATAATCATATTCTTCCCAAGTATACATGAAAAAAGGAAAAAAACGAAAGAGGAAGCATAATAAGTTTAAACTTCCTTCTTTCGTTTATAGTAGCAGTCTTTATGTGAATGAATAATCATTTAGGGTTTCTGTGATAAACGACATTATTGCGTTAAGATTTTCACTTGAACGTTACGAACCCCCCACTGATTCATTCGTTCTTTATCATTCATAAATATATCGATATGATTCCCTTGAATCGCACTGCCCGTATCAATTGCTTTTGCAAAGCCATATCCTTCGACCCATACTGAACTTCCAAGTGGAATAATATCTGGATCTACCGCAATTACCTTTGCATTTGGATTATCTGTTAAACTATAACCAGTTTTCGTTAATACTTTTCCTTGGTATGTACCGCCGTTTTCAGCAGGATCGGCTGAATAAGCAGTTGCCTTAACGGTAACAGTACGAGCGGTAACAGAGTCGTCACGAGAGGAAAATGAGATTCCCGCTTGTTCTAATTTATGCTCTGCATCTTGTAGCTGCTGCGAGGTTTGCTTGATTTCAGAATCCTTATCCTGAACGGTATGCTGTAGCTGATCTTTTTGCTGGGTTAAATCCTGTATCCTTCGTTCTAAATCTTCGTTTTTTTGTTGTAATTCGTTTTGTACTTCTTGGTGCTGTTGCTTTGCTCCTTCGTATTGACTTTGTACGGTCGCTGTTGCCCCTCCAAAACCTACGGCAATTATAAGAGTAGGAACTATTCGTATCGACAAAAATCGTTTTATACTCAGCAATAGCATCACCTTTCACATGGAATTTATTACCTTAGTGTATATTAAGGATATGGGATGTAATAGAGGCTAGCAAGTAAAGTAATTGAAATGTTAAGGGAATGTTAATTGAGTCATGAGGATGTAATAAAACTGATTCTTTAGATGTTGAAGATGATAGGAAGTTGTCGAATGAAAGATGTAAATTATTAGGTAGGTATGTTTAATGTTACAAATGCTAAAAATATGGGGGACAAGATGTTATAGTTGACAATCATTTTTCATTTTTATATACTAGCTAACGTAATGTAAGTAGATTATTTTTTACTTATATTTCTTAAATTTAAGATAATTTTTAATTGTAAAAAGGAGCAAACAACATGGCAAAATTACTTTATATTACTGCAAATCCAAATCCTGCAACTATCTCTTATGGTAAGGCTGTTGGCGAAGAATTTATCAAAGCATATAAAGAAGCAAACCCTAGTGATGAAGTTGTAACTGTTGATTTATTTGCAACAAATGTACCTTTGATTGATGGTGATGTATTAGCTGCATGGGGCAAATTAGGTGCAGGTACTGCATTTGAAGAACTTAGTGCTCTTCAACAAGAAAAAGTTGGAGCAATGACTGCAAATCTTGAACAATTTAAGAGTGCAGATCGTTATGTATTTGTAACACCAATGTGGAACTTTAGCTATCCACCAGTTGTGAAAGCTTACATTGATAACCTTTCTATCGCTGGACAAACATTTAAATACACTGCAAACGGTCCTGTAGGATTACTAGAAGGTAAAAAAGCCCTTCATATTCAAGCTACAGGCGGCATATATTCAGAAGGCCCTGCAGTTGGCTATGACTTAGGACGTAACCACTTAAAAGCAGTGTTAGGCTTTATGGGTGTTACAGATGTTGAATATCTAGCTGTAGAAGGTATGGCTGCAAATGCTGATAAAGCACAAGAAATTAAAGCGCAAGCTATTGAAGAAGCAAAAAAATTAGCAAAAAACTGGTAAACACATAATGCTTTAAACGGCATAAATCATGAGCCAATATAACTCCAAAGTGATCAATTGGAGAAGCCAGGCTAACATAACGATACATTACAACCCTTTACAGAGGATGGTAGGTAAGAAGGTAGAAAACTTTCTTACCTACCATCCTCATTTTGATTTTTTCTTCTTTTTCCAAGGAGAGTCTTGTATAATATAACTCGAATGTATGAAATTTGGGGGTTTATTATGATTCGTACTATATTTGCTGTTATAGGAATAATTTTTCTTGTTTTAAAGACCATACCGAGTTTGGTTCGTTTTAAGAAGCTACCAGATACTCTTTCTACAGAAGAGAGAGATCGAGTCATTCATCAAACACCGAATTGGTTTGGACAAGGAATGATACAAATAACGGGTTCAAAGGTAGATGTGAAGGGGCTTGAACGCATTCCCAAACATCAAGCTGTTCTTTTTGTAAGCAATCACCAGAGTAACTTCGATATTCCGCTTTTAATGGGGTATTTACAAACTCCACTTGGATTTATTTCGAAAGCAGAGATGCAGAAGTTACCTATCGTGAAAGACTGGATGACGCTTATGAATAGTGTATTTATGGATCGAAGTAATCGAAGACAGTCGTTACAAGCAATCAAGGATGGTATTCAAAATTTGAAAGCTGGACATTCTCTTGTTATTTTTCCGGAAGGAACAAGAAGTAAGGGGAAAGATATGGGGGAATTCAAGGCTGGTAGTTTTCACTTGGCCGTAAAATCGGGTGTACCAGTTGTGCCGATTACAATTAATGGAACATACAACATTTTAGAAGCAAACAACAATCGGGTACAGCCTGCCGACATTACGTTAACGGTTCATGAACCGATTTATGCAAAGCAATATCAGGACATGGATATGAATGAATTAGCACGCTATTGTCGTGAAATTATCGAATCTAACAAATAAAAACGTTTAGAAACAAGCTAGTCCGTAGGACTAGCTTGTTTCTATTTTTCCTGCATTTATAATAAATAAATCAAAACGGCAAAGAAATGAGCGATTGTCCCTAATAGTACGAATATATGCCAAACCATATGATGGTATTTAAATCCTCTCCAAACATAAAAAACGGCTCCTATACTGTACAGCAATCCACCGATGACAAGTAAATTAATTCCACCTTGAGAAATGGATTGCGTAAGTGGCTTCCAAACCAGTACGATTAACCAGCCAAGAATCAAATACAGAATCGTAGAAATGTGGAGAAATTTGTTGACAAAGAATGCTTTAAAAACGGTTCCGCCAATTGCTGCTCCCCAAACAATTCCGAATAATGTCCATCCAAGTGTCCCTTTAACTGCAAGAAATAGAAACGGTGTATAAGTTCCTGCAATAAAAAAATAGATGGATGAGTGGTCCAAAATTTCAAAGACATGCTTCGCTTTTCCAGCGGGTAAGGCATGAACGAAGGTTGAAGAAGTGTAAAGCAGCACCATCGTAGAGCCAAATAAAGTAAAGCTTACGACATGCCATACTGTACCGTGAAGTGAGGCTGCCACGATTAAGATGACGAGTGCAGCAATACTTAGTAAAGCGCCCAAACCGTGAGTAATCGCATTTGCAATTTCCTCTTCTTTAGAGAAAATGTGTGTACTTGCCATATTTCTTCGTTCCTTTCCTTTGCGTAAGGTTATCTCTATTTTATCATGATATTTATAGAAAATGATTTTTCCTTCTGAACATGATACGATTTTAAATTATAGATGATATATAGAAAAGAGTGATACACATGCTAACGTTAATAAAAAACGGGGAAGTGTATGCCCCGCATTACATCGGGAAAAAGGATATCTTACTTACTCACGATAAAATTGGCTACATACGTGATTCAATTGCAATTCCATCTCAGTTTGTAGATGTGGAAGTGATTGATGCAACTGGTCTATACGTCGTACCAGGATTTATTGATGCTCATGTTCATATCATTGGTGGAGGAGGAGAAGGTGGATTTAAAACGAGAACGCCCGAACTAAATCTTACAGATGCTACGCAAGCTGGTATTACAACAGTTGTTGGAGTGCTTGGTACGGATGGAACCACAAGACGTATGGAAAGCCTGCTTGCCAAGGCCCGTGCGTTAGAGGAAGAAGGAATCACTGTATTTATACATACTGGTTCGTATCAATTACCACTGCAAACCATAATGAATAGTGTTCAGGAGGATATTATTCTAATTGACAAAATTATTGGTGTAGGCGAGGTAGCTATTGCAGATCACCGTTCGTCTCAGCCTTCATTTGAAGAACTCGTTAAGGTTTCTGCAGCTGCAAGAAATGGAGGTATCTTATCTGGAAAAGCAGGCATATTGGAAATACATGTAGGAGACGGAGACGACCAATTATCATTACTAAAGCGGATTATCGAAGAAACGTCCATTCCAATACGACAATTCCATCCAACTCATATAAATCGTAATCCTGATTTATTTCAGGCAGGTATAAATTTTGCGAAAAGCGGTGGTTACGTAGATTTCACGACAAGTACAATTCCTCAATTTTTAGAAGAAGGGGAAGTGAAATGTTCTGTGGCACTCCGCCTTATGCTAGAAGAAGGAGTGCCTATTGGCTGTATTACTTTTTCATCTGATGGGCAAGCAAGTTTGCCCGCGTTTAATGAAGAGGGGGAATTAACAGGCTTACAAGTAGGACGTGTTTCTTCCTTGTTTCAGTCTGTTCGAGAGGCTATTTTAGAAGAGCACATCCCAATAGAAGTGGCATTGCAACCAATTACGTTAAACCCTGCTCGTGTTCTAAAACTTTCAAATAAAGGACATATTCACGAAGGAAAGGACGCCGATCTTGTACTCCTTCGTCGCAGTGATTTAACGATTCATTCTGTCATAGCTAAAGGAAAGACAATGATTAAGGAGGGGGAAATGATTGTCAAAGGAACCTTTGACAAATAAGTAAACGTATACAATCTAGATGGAAGAACGTAACGATGAGGAGTGAATTTCTTATCTCAACTAGTAGATGCAACTTGTCTTATATGACAAATATCATATTGAAAGCAGAATGATTATTAGTATAATAACTAGGAGAGTGTTAGAGAAAGGAACGAAAAACACTATGACAAACATTAAAATTGTGACAGATTCCACGATAGATATATCACAAGAAGAATTAATGCAGTACGGAGTTCATGTTATTCCTCTATCTATTTGTATTGATGGAGTAACATTTTTAGATCGTGTTGACATTTCACCAGAAGAATTCTTAGAAAAAATGAAAGCTGCTAACGAACTTCCAAAAACATCTCAGCCAGCTGTTGGATCATTTGTAGAAATGTACGACAAACTCGGAGAAGATGGCAGTGAAGTCCTCTCTATACATATGACAGGCGGAATGAGCGGAACAGTCAGTACAGCAAGGGCAGCTGCAACCATGACGAATACAAAAGTTACAGTTGTTGATTCTATGTTTATTTCACATGCACTTGGATATCAAGTCCTAGAAGCAGCTAAGCTCGCAAAAGAAAATTATCCAATGGAGGATATCTTAAAGCGTGTAGAAGAAGTAAGAAAGAATTCTAACTTATATGTTGTAGTTGATACACTCGAAAATCTTGTTAAGGGTGGTCGAATCGGTCGCGGCAAAGCGCTAATAGGTTCTCTTCTCAATATTAAGCCAATTGCAAGTTTAGCGGACGGAGTTTATACACCTGTCGCTAAAGTAAGAAGTTACGGACAAGTAGTTAAGACGTTAGCTAACCTTTTTGCTGAAGAGACAAAAGGAAAAACAATTAAGGCAGTAAGTGTTCCGCAAGCAAATGCCATTCCTCTTGCTACAGCGGTAAAGGACGCTATTATGAAAATTAGTGGATTTACAGATACAAAAATATGTTATACAGGGCCGGCAATTACTACTCATACGGGAGCCGGTGCAATCGGATTTATGTTTTTTGCTGAATAAGGTTTGAACACAACTGTATAGAAATAAAAGGTAAAGGGAGTGGATAACTCCTTTACCTTTTATTTTTATCTAAATAATTCCATGTATTAATGAATAAAATAGCAGATAATGAGAGAAACTACGGCAAGTGCGCTCATGAAGAACCGCCGCTTTAAGTAAGATGGTAATGTGCGTAACATAAAACGTCCTCCTAAACATTTACTTACTTTATATAATGTTCAGAAGTACGTGGTTGTTATACAGTAATTACTTTATTTTCGATAATTTTCTCATAGAGCATATATTGTAGATGTGCAAGATGTAACGTACCACCTAGTAGTAATACATGGAAAGATTCTGGATTAAGATTTCGCTTTGCCCAATCGGCCCGAAGGCGTTCCAATGCTTCATAAGGTGTTTCAGTTGTAAGAGGATAAGAACCGTAATGCATAGGAATAAAGTGCTTTGCTTTGCAATCGATAAAGGCTTGCACAGAATCCTCAGGTGACATGTGAACAGCTTTCATAAACCACTCTGGTTCATAGGCCCCAATAGGCAACAGAGCATACTGAATGGAAAATCGTTCTCCAATTTCTTTAAATCCTCGGAAATAGCCACTATCACCAGAAAAATAAATACTATCCTTCGATTTATCATCTTGAATGACCCAACCGCCCCAATGTGATCTATTTAAGTCAAATAGTGTTCGACGCGTCCAATGCTGCGCAGGAACAAAATGAAAGGAAATATTGTCATAGACTGTATGCTCCCACCAGTCAAACTCTTGTACGCGATCAAATCCCTTTTGGTGAAATAGTTTTTTTAAGCCAACAGGAACTAGATATTGAATGGTAGTTGGTAGCTTGCGTAACGTTGAAAAATCTAAATGATCGTAGTGTCCATGTGAAATGAGAACAATATCAATAGGCGGAAGATCTTCTATGTTGAGTCCAGGTTCAGTAAGACGACGGTACATTTTTAAATCTTTCGTCCAAATTGGGTCTGTTAAAATATTTAGACCATTTACTTGAATCAGGAATGTACAATGACCAATCCAAGTAATGGAGGATGTTGTTTTATTTCTGTTCAAGAATTCTATTTGCTTAATAGGTGACTGATCCATCTTAAATGGAAGATTCTTAAGCTTATTTTTTCCTTCCCTTTTCATTTGAAAGTACTGAGAAAGCGTTTTTGCAGTAATAATCCCATCCATATTTTCATATCGTATTCTTCCCACAAAATATCACCTCTACCGTTTTTGGTTTCATAATTATTGTATACAGCGAATGTTAGTGAAAGAAGCTGGAATCATTGACTCCATATTAAAAAAGTGTAAAATTACATTAATTATTCTTTACATTGAAATGGGGTGCCATAAATGAATAGAGAAGAAGCATGTATACTTGTTGCTAAGAAAATGAAACTTGTACGAATTGAAAATGGACATACCCAAGAGAAAATGGCACATATTCTAGGTATCTCCAAAAAAACATTGGTTCAAATTGAGAAGGAACGGTTGGTTCCCTCTTGGACAACGGTTGTAGCAATGTGTGCCTTATTTGCGGATAGTGAAATATTAGTTTCAGTATGTGGGGGACATCCACTTGAAATGGTAACCGTGCTTGCACGAGAATCGATTGTATATCGTAAAGATCGAACACTTGGAGGAAAAATTTGGTGGGAAGAGGTAGACCATCAAGGTCTATATCGGTTGCAGCAAAATATCATTAGCCGCCACTACCGCATTATAGATCAAGAAGATTATCGGTGGTTTAGTACATTTAATAAAGAAGAAGCATTGGCACAATTTGAAACATTCATCCATGCACCACAAAGATGAGATTTCACTAAATTGTCACAGCTTTATTTGGAAGCGTAGGAAAGGGTTTTCATTCACTTTCTTATTTTGTTACAATGGTAATGTAGCATTTGGGAAAGGGGTATTGTATGAAATGGAATAGAAGTTTCTTAGTATTATTAATTAGCATACTTGTTATTGTTGTTTCAGGGTGTAGCACTAGTTCTAAATTGCGGGATTCACTGAATTGGAATGTAGAACCTTTCCAATATATAAACCAAAACGGTGAATCATTTGGAAGCAACAATTTGAAAGGGAAAGTTACAGTTGCTGATTTATTTTTTACAAGCTGCGAAACTGTATGCCCCCCTATGACTGCTAATCTTGTTCGTTTGCAAAAAATGGCGAAGGAAGAAAATCTTGATGTACAATTCGTTTCGTTTAGTGTGGATCCGGAAGTAGATACACCGGAAGTTATCCGTACATTTACTTCAAAATATACGAGTGATTTGTCAAATTGGAATTTATTAACCGGTTATAAGCAAACGGATATTCAAGATTTTGTGCAAAAATCTTTTCATACGGTCGCAGACAAACCTGCAGGTAATTCGCAAGTTACACATGGTACAAGTTTTTATTTAATAGATAAGACTGGTACGGTTGTAAAAAAATATAGCGGGATTAGTAATGTTCCCTATGAAGATATTATTCATGATATAAAGTTACTATCTAAATAGAAGGATGCCTTTTCATGGGCATCCTTCTTATCGTTTCATTAGTCAATACTCAATGTTTCACTTTGTTTTGGAACTTTAGGCGCACGGATGATTAATACCCCATCTGTATAAGATGCTTTTGCTAGTTTTTTGTTAATTACATAAGGCATCTTAATTAGCCTCGTTGTTTCCGCGATTGATCGTTCCCTACGATAGTAGCTATTTACTTCGTTTTCTTCTTGAATGGTTGTTTCATCCTGAACGGAAATACGTACATATTCATGTTCGAATTCAACTTTAATTTGATTTTTTTGAATACCTGGAATTTCAGCTTCGATAACTAGATCGTTCCCAACCTCATATAAGTCAACCGGAAATGTAAGGAGACGATTGCCTTTTTGAAAGAAATGGTTCATTTCTTCGATTAGCCCCCGCAATGGTGTCTGTTCAAAGAAATCATCAATTTGCTTTAAGTATCCTTTCATTTGCGAACGAGGATCGTTACTTTTATTTTCACTCATTTTTTTACCTCCCACAGTATGCTTTTATGTCATAGCATATGATGGAAGTGCCTAATTGTGTGCATATGCATAGAAATTATCTTTTTTTAGTTTTTCTCGCACGTTTTTCATTCTTGTGCTAGTATATATTAGGTCAATATAGTAGGATAGAAAAAACGGATTCTATAGAAAGAAGGTAACAATATGTGCGGCTTTGTAGGTTGCTTATACGAAAAGCCTAGAGAACTTTCTGCTGAAGACAAGCAGCAGTTTAATACGATGAATGAAGTGATTTTTCATCGCGGACCTGATGATGAAGGATACTTTAGAGATGAGCATATTCAATTTGGATTTCGCCGTCTAAGTATTATTGACATTGCGGCAGGACATCAGCCGTTAACATATGAAAACGAACGTTACATCATCATCTTCAACGGTGAAATTTATAATTACGTTGAATTACGTGAAATGCTTATTGCAAAAGGTGCAACATTTGCTACGCAGTCAGATACCGAAGTAATTGTAGCACTTTATGCAAATATGAAAGAAAAGTGTGTTGATTATTTACGAGGCATGTTTGCTTTTATGATTTGGGACCGCGAAGAAAAACGTCTTTTCGGAGCTCGTGATCATTTTGGTATTAAGCCAATGTTTGTTGCCCAGGATGATGATGCAATATACTTCGCTTCAGAAAAGAAAAGTATTTTACCAGTGTTACGTAACAAAGGGGTAAATCCTACTGCATTGCAACATTATTTTACATATCAATATGCACCAGAGCCAGATTCATTAACAGAGGATATTAGTAAAGTAGAGCCTGGTCATTATTTTATTAAAGAACCTGGTAAACCAATTTCCTTTCATACGTATTGGAAACCCCATTTTCAAGCATCTAATAGCTCTAAAGAAGATCATATTAAAGCTATCCGTGACGTTTTATTCGACTCAGTTAAGGTTCATATGCGTAGCGATGTTCCTGTAGGTTCATTCCTTTCAGGTGGAATCGATTCATCGATCGTAGTATCAATTGCGAAAGAATTAAATCCAAATCTACTTACATTCTCAGTCGGGTTTGAAAGAGAAGGATTTAGTGAAGTAGATGTGGCCCAAGAAACTGCGGACAAGCTAAATGTAAAAAACTATAGTGTTACGGTTTCACCAGAAGAGTATATGAAAGAATTTCCAAAAATCATGTGGCATATGGACGATCCATTAGCCGATCCAGCTGCTGTACCATTGTACTTCGTAGCTAGAGAAGCACGTAAGCATGTTACCGTTGTTCTTTCTGGTGAAGGGTCCGATGAACTGTTTGGTGGTTATAATATATATCACGAACCTACATCATTGAAAATGTTTGAATATATACCTACTCCTGGTAAACGTATGTTAAAGGCACTAAGTGGTGCCCTGCAAGATGGCTTTAAAGGAAAGAGCTTCCTTGAACGTGGCTGTACACCAATTGAGCAGCGGTATTATGGAAATGCGAAAATTTTTACAGAAGAAGAAAAAGCAAAACTAATGTTGAATTACAATAGCCATGTTAACTATATGGATATTACAAAGCCATTATATGAAGAAATCCGTTCTTATGATGATGTAAGCAAAATGCAATATATTGATATGTTTACGTGGCTTCGTGGTGATATTCTAGTAAAGGCTGATAAAATGACAATGGCTCATTCACTTGAACTTCGGGTACCATTTTTAGATAAAGAAGTATTTGAAGTTGCTTCTAAGATACCAACGGAGCTTAAAATTGCAAATGGTACAACGAAAGCAATTTTACGTGAAGCGGTGCAAGGCGTGGTTCCAGATCATGTATTAAATCGTAAAAAACTTGGTTTCCCAGTACCAATTCGTCATTGGTTGAAGAATGAAATGCATGACTGGGCAGTTTCTATTATTATGGAAAGTGGAACAGATTATTGTATTAATAAACAATATGTATTGAATTTACTGGAAGATCATTGTGCAGGTAAAGGTGACTATAGCCGTAAAATTTGGACCGTTCTATCCTTCATGGTTTGGCACCAAATATACATGGAGAATAAATACGATACGAATATGTTTCAAGAAATAACAAAGCAGTCCTATTCTAGTGTTCGATAAGATTAAGTGACTTTTTTCACGAAAAGGAAGATGAGGGAGGAGAAACGGTGTTTCCATTCCTATCATCTTCCTTTTTGTATTCTGTTCATAAATTGAAAGGACAGGGGATATATTTATACTACATAGATTAAATTTTGGAGGAATGTATGTTTACGTTAGAAACAGTAACGAAATCATCCTTATACATCGTCAAGGAAATCGTTAATAGTAATGAAGATTACAATAAATGTGAAAATGGAAGATCAACAAGAACAAATGAAGAGATATACAAAGAATTTATTCACGAGAACCCAAATTTGCGTACTAGTTTCATAAAAGTAGACGATACCTACATCGGACTAGTTGAGACTATGGATGAAAAGGATGGGTATCCTTGGCTTGGGTTATTTATGATTCACAGAGATTATCATCGCTTTGGTTACGGAACAAATGCGTATTATTTCATAGAAGAAATGCTTAGAAAGCAAGGAAAGGTGAAACTTCGGCTTGGCGTTTTACAAAATAACGAAAAGGCGAAATTATTTTGGAAACATGTTGGTTATACCCATTATGCGAGAAAACGCTCGAATAAAGGAATGGTAGTAGATTGTTATGAAAAGGAGTTACTACTGTAGGCATACGAGTATACGAAATTTCTTGTAACGAAGTAGAAAGTAGGGATGGCATGATAGTGGGTATATTCTGTACAATCCTTTGCCTTGGCTTGACCGAATTCTTTCATATTCCGATAAAAGGAGCTTTACGGAAAAGAGGGTTGCCATTTGAGTGGCAGCATCTCCCGCTTTTTGCAATGCAACTTGTAGCCATACTTGTAATGCAACATTTCTTTTTCTTTCCCTTGGGGATAAGCCTTATAATGAAATTTATTGCCATATACAGTGTTACTGGACTTATTCTACTATTACTTATAGGTTTCATTCGGCGTTTGCATTATCAGTCTTACATCTTTTTTGTTAATTGGCTGAAAAAAGAGGAAATATAGAAAAAGGGGAAGACCGTTATTAGGTAGTAAAACGGTCTTTTTCTAATGCGAAAAAGTTTGGTTTTTGTTTGACCTTTTTTGACCAAAGTTTTATACTAATAATAGAAAGAGAAAATCTTTCACAAATAACAAGGAGGAGACGGAAAATGAGAAAGTTATTACCAGAGTTGATGAATCGTCGCAATGGTTTAATGGAACTTGAGTCTTCCTTATGGAATATGTGGAATGGGGACTTTTTCAAGCCTATGTTAACAGAATCATTTGCAACTGATATTGAAGAAAAAGGGGATTTATATATTGTGCATGCTGATCTTCCTGGTTTCTCCAAAGAAGAACTTCAAGTGGACTATCAAGATCGTGTGCTAACAATTCAAGCCTCTCGTCAAAAAGAAGATACAAGCAAAGATGAATCCTATATTCGCAAGGAAAGATATAGTGGTACTTATATGCGACGTTTTGTTGTGGATGGAATTGATGAAGAACAAATCAAAGCTTCCTATAATGACGGTGTGTTAGAAGTAATTTTACCTAAAACAAACAAAACAGAAGAACAACGTAAAGTGATTGATATTCAATAATAACAATATAACCTAGATTAGGGCGAGATGCTGCAAATCCTATTTTGCAGCATCTCTTTTTTTGCATATGGTATAATTGGTAAAGTTACCAAACTCACTTTACATGCATTCCTCGAAATAGGATGGAAAGGAATAGAATAGATGAAACTAGTCCTGCTCAGCATCATTGTCGTCTCTTGTATGTATGTTTTTATTGCTTCCGTTCTTATTTTTTTAGCGAGTAAGCAAAAACCGAAAGAACAAGCAGAATATTTGTTAGTGTTAGGAGCGAGGGTGTATAAAGAAGGAATTTCGCTATCTTTAAAGGAAAGACTAGATACGGCTCTTTCTTATATGAGGGAACATTCGTACGTGAAGGTAATTGTATCAGGAGGAAAAGGCGATAATGAGCCTGTAGAAGAGGCTCTTGCGATGAAGCAATATTTACTGAAAAACGGAGTTCCAGATGATAGAATTCTCGTAGAAGACCGATCTACAAGTACATATGAGAATCTGTTATTTTCACAAGAAAAATTCCAATTGCAACATGTAATAATCGTAACGAACGATTATCATTTGTATCGATCCAAATGGATTGCGAATCGGATGGGATTAAACGCTGATGGATTAGCTGCTTCTACTCCTAGTAAGATAATCCTTGCTTCTTATTTACGAGAATATGCTGCCATCATACATACTTGGGTAACAAGAAAGTAGTACTATTGCTAAGTGAAGGATTATTTATAAACTAAAGGATTGGTGCAATAAAAGCGGAGAGATCTGCTTTTATTTTTTATTCAAATTAAATCTTTTATCAAGGAAAGAATTGAAACTTTGTCGAATAGAATAGTACTATCTATCCTTCTAAATAACATCAAATCCAATGTAAGGGAGTGTTGAAATAATGGAAGAACAAAAACAATTGCAACGTATTACTTGTTTAGCACAGGACATTTTAGTGATGCTTCGTAACGAATCCTTTCAGAACCGCGATGCTCACATACGGGATTCCATCGAACACCTAGCTGGTACAGTAGCGGCTCTTAGTAAGATTATTCTTGAAGAGGATTTAGATAAACATAGTACATTTCAATATTCCGTAACGAAAATGCGTGTAGCAAAAAATATTGTAGAACGTGAGAAAAATGCACAAATATTATAATATACTACACATAGCCACCGATAATAGGCGGCATGGGGGAAGAATTTTCTCATTTATGCTGTCTTATTTTCGAATTCTCTACTGGGAAAAGCAATAGTAAAGGAGGCTATATATGTGAAGCTTTGGCAAACGATTCATCCTACAGTTATGAAACGGTTGCATCATATGGTGTTTGTCGGAAAGTTTGTAAAACAAGATCAAACTCATTTTTATATACAATGCTTATCTCCGGTACCATCCTTCCTGCGCGAATTGGATTCGTCAGAGCAGCCCATCTTTTCTGGATTATTATCTAATAAACACAATGACTCATTTTTTTCCAATACAAATAATTTAGAACGTGAACAGAGTCTCATCATGTTTCGGTTACAGTATGGAAATCAACGGCTCCATGTTCAAATTCTTCATACCAAAAAAACAATAGTAGCAAATTCCTATCAAATTATTCCTGCACCTTTATTACAAAGAGGACAAACGAGGGCTGTACTAGATCGTAAACTAGCAAATGGTTACACATCTATTTTTCTACCAAAATATACGAGTGATTTTGGTATGCCCGAAATGCTTATAAAAGACGGTAGATTATATGGAAACCTTGAATTAAAGTCATCTATGAGTGCAATGATGTTCGTTGAGCAAAAAATGGAGGCTCTTTATCTAGATATAGAAAACTGGTCTACCTATATCGAAATGCAAGTAGATGAAACGCTTTACTTTGTCTCATCAGCTACTTTTCATAAATTGCTTAAAACCGTACAAGAATACGGTAAAAAAGTTATGGCAGAGGATAATACTGTTATTACTTACAATGGAATCAATGAAAAGGAAATTCAATTTTTATACAATATAAAGCAACTAGCTCTTGAAAGAGAGCTCTACTTGGATGAGTTAGACATTTATAATTTCCATATTTGCTTGAAAACAAGTCCGATTACAATTGTTGGAGGGATGCCAGGTATCGGTAAATCTAAGTTGGCTCAGATATACGGGGAAGCACTTGGCCTACAATATAACAAGCATTTCCTTCTCGTTCCCATATCTCCTACTATTCAAGAGCCTCAAGATTTACTTGGCTATTTACATCCAAACGGAACGTATATGGAAAGTGAACATGGAATTATTTCGTTTTTGTTAGAAGCTGCAACTCATCCAGAACAGCTCTATATGATCGTGTTTGATGAGATGAATTTATCGATTATTGAGCATTGGTTTACAAGTTTTCTTTCCCTTTTAGAACTGGAAGAAGAGAAGCGGATTCTACATCTATATAAAACGGATGCAGAAATATCGCGTGTCCCCTCTTCCGTTAAAATAGGTCGCAATATTATATTTATCGGTACTGTTAATTTTGATGAGACAACGAAGGAGCTGTCAGATCGTTTATTAGACCGAGTAAATATGGTGATATTAAAAAAACTTTCCTTTCGCGAATCTTTTCTCATGAAGAAAGATAAAAAACATGTGTACAATTCTATCTCTGCTAATGAATATAGAGAACAGTGGGTTTGTAGGCGGCAATTTTCAATGGTTTTTTCCGAAGAGGAGCTTGAGTTTTTTGACCGGTTACATACTTCCTTGCAGAAAGTAGATCCAACAAAAGGCGTATCGTTTCGAACGGTTGCAGCGATTTCTACCTATTTAATTAATATCCCAATTGATGATGATCACTTTCCATTACTTTCTAGAGAAGAGGCGCTAGACATACAAGTATTACAACGAATACTTACTAAAATAAGGGGTGTAGATACTGTTGTACGGCCGTTTGTTGACGAAGAAAACCGAGGTCAAACATCGCTGTTACATTTGTTACAATCACCAATTGCTCAAGAAGTTTCATCATTTTCTAGTAGTATTTCCTCTCTGAAACAAAAGGCAAAAGAGTTGGAGTTGTTCGGATATGTTAAATAATGATGTGTATACAGCAATTGTAGATAGTGACAAAATCCTTCCCTTTCAATTACAAATATATGTTGGGGGAGGGGAACGAGCTGAAATCGTATCGCTAAACAAGGTTAGCGATACGATTGAAAATATATTAAATTGTATATATGAAATACAAGAGCTCAAACCATTGCGTCTGATTCTCCATACCAACCAAGATGTTTCTGTAACATTTGTCTGGAATAAAGTCTATGATGGGAAAAAGCAGGGAATGGATAATTGCTATCATTTAAACCGAAAACAAAACCAGATTTTACTATATGAACATGGAAAAACTGAACATGTGTACCCGTGGAGATGCGGATTGTATCATTGTGAAATTCGAATAGGGGAAAAAATATATATGGCTGCCATTAAAATTGTACCGAAAAATTTTAATGATGTGCAGTTATCGCTTATACAAAATACGGTACAATCTGTGTGGAATAATCTTCTACTTGATCGTGGCCAATATAAAAAAACATTTCGTATGTTTACGGATTTAGAAGATTCTTCATATATGAAAACGATTCGTCTGCTGTTAAAAAGGATACCTATGATTAAAAAACATATTCTAACAGTGGAAAAAATAGATTCTTTTACGGCAATCTATAAGTATAACTATTCATCACGAAAACCTAACTATAGAACAATTAGAAAAAATGAAAAACAGCCTTTACAAAAAGAGGGGAAACTCTGGAATCGAATGTTTACAACAAGGCAAAGTCCACCCCATCAATATGTGAAATATAAGCTCGTTGGTTTCCTCTCTCAGATTCAACACATGACACAATTTTTAGAGGATACAATTAAAAAGTTGGAACAAGAAATGAATGTGAAAATACGTGAAAAGCAGGCACTCCAAACTATTATGCAATCAATTGAAAAAAATGGGTCTGTTACCGAGAGAGAAAAACAAAAATATAGAAACTTATATCTAGTTAAGGATACCGAGAGAAAGAAACTAAATGTGAATAAACAAGAGTATCGAATGATTCATAGCTTTGTTAATGAATTCTTCACTTATATGAAGCACCGGTTACAACTACCATTTTGGAACAATATGAAGATGGCACACGCTAATTCCTTTCCTAGTTTGCCGATTCCATTTCGTCAATGCGTGTCTATGTTAGAACTTAGCGATGGACACATACACGAATATACCCCATCCTTTCTACTTGTGTATAAACCTACATTTCTAATCTACGAATATTACGTATATGTATCGTTACTTTTTCTGCTACAGGAAATCGGTTTTGCTGCGATTCGCCCTATTTTGGAGCAAATTCAAACTTATTTCTATATGGATGGACTTCAAGACGGTACCATTGTGGAACTACATTACAATGAGAAAATGGTGAAAATTGTATACAATGAGTTAATTGAAACACATCCTATCATAGCATTAAGTAAAAACAGTAATTTTTATAACGGAGAAGACACAAAAAAACCTGATATCCGTCTCGATTATTATGAAATGGAAGAAGGAAAATGGAACTACCAATCAACCATCATAATTGAAGTGAAGTATAGTCCTATGTACAATATATTTCAGCCGATTGGAAATACGAAGGCGACGGAACAAATGTATAAATATTGGGCTATTAAATATGTACATGAAGAACAGGGTAAGCTTTTCTATCAAAGAAGAGCGATTCATGAAGTATTATGTGTTTATCCTGGTAGTCAAGTTCACCCGAAAAAGATAGAAAGTGGGTGTGGGATCTTTCTGCAGTTCTATCCCTATAAAACCCATCAAGAAGAAGTAAAGATCAAGGGGGAATATGAAATGATGGAATTGTTAAAAAGATGGTTAGCATTAGGATGATAGTTACAATTCTATAAGACTAGACCCAAAATTTTTAGTTGCATCTTTAAAAGGATACGAATATAGTAAAAGTAATGAAAACGCTATCAAATAGTGTAAACTAGGTAAGGTTAGTATACAGGAAGGTGGGGAATTATGTTTCATAGAGTTCAAACGAAAGAAGATCATTTCGTTTTTGAACAACTTTGGGGAGATTTTTGTGAAGAGAGAAATATTCAATTTGTTGAGAGAAATTTACAGCCGGAGCGGTTTTTACTAGAGGACGATGGAAATAAATACATTGGAACTGTTGAATGTGCAAAGTATGTACATCCACAGGAATCTAATTCAGAGTATTTTTATAAATTTTCTTCTAATAGCATTATACAGCGACATGAACAAAACTTATATGAAATTGGGAAATTTATGATTGAACGACAATTTCGAGGACGCGGTTATTTTAAACGACTTGCAGCAATTTTATTCATTCATGCGTTAGAAACAAAAGCTACTACATATATTACTGTTGTCACAAAGAGAATGTATATGTATTTACTTTTTTTAGGGTTTAAAATAGATACGCTTGACAAGGAATTTAGAATAAATGAAGTAATGATTGGTGTCCCAATTATGATTAATGCATATGAGGGGATGAAACATGTCTATTCAATTAAAGAAATACGTGATGTAATTAAAACAAATGCCTACGCTATGCAGTTATTAAACAATAACGATAATAGGATTACTTTGTCTGAATAATCCTATTATCGTTACTTCTATCATTGCGAGTAAGGATATTATTCCTAGTCGAAGCTACTTAGGATTATAATCCAAACATGCTTAAACTTAATTTTTTGCGTTTTGTTGGTTCGGTTTTTACTTCATTTGTTTCCTTACTGTATCCTTTAGGTTGTTCGGTAGTAGTAAGTTGGTTTTCGAGCTGTATAATATGTGTATGCAACTCCTCCAGTTCTTTTCTATGCTGTAACAGTTGATAATTTACTACATCATCAGCCTTTTCTTGTATACGATCTTCTGTTCTACTTACGCGTTTATCTAAATTTTGAATGAGATGTATTAAAGATTGAAAGTCCTCACGAGTTACACCAGTTTGTTTAAAGTCTTCATTTTCTGGATGTATCTGTGAGGAAGCATTATAGCTTTCAATTTGCTTTACTTGTTCTTCTGAAAAAACATAGTGACCATTTTTGTTTTTTTGTAAACTGATTTGTAGTTGCTGCACGATACGCATGACAACCTTTGGACTCACACCTAATTTCTCAGCTACCATCGGAGTTTTAATTTCCATTATTATCCTCCTTTACTTTGTTTGTAGTAGGTTTTCTCTTTTCTTTTGTATTTCCCTTCTATGACGACAAAACAAGTCTGAAATCGGCAAAGAAAGTGAAATTTCCCACTACCAGTCGGTCTTTTGTACTTTTCAAGAGAGAAGAAGAGTTGTATTCTAGTAAAAATGCTGATTTTTCTTCTCAATTAACATGTTAAAAAATATATTTGCAAAGTATATTTTTATAAATATAATAGGTTTCTAATGTTACAATGATAATAATACATTTATTATTGCATGGTACCATTGTTCATAACAGAAGTCCGCTATACCGCTCAATTGTGCATAACGGAGGGGATAGGAGGTTATTATATGCTAAGTGACATTGAGTTAGCGTTCTGTGATTACTTAGAAAATAAAAGAACAGAATTTTTGTTGTATTGGAAAAAGCAGCTTATTGTTTCTGATAACGATCCATTTCAAGAGGAAATCATAGTAAATGGAGAAAAATTACTTATGTTATTAAAGGCATTAGTAATGGAAGAAATGGAATTAAAGGATATGCAGCCTATGTGTGATAAAATTGCATCGGAACGAGTGAAGGCAAAAGCAAATATTGGAGACTTTGTTTATAATACGAACATTGGACGCAATGCATTGTTTGAGAAAATGTGTACATTCGATGCTAAGGCAATTGATTTGCTTCCGCTAATTAATAAAGTTCACAGGTTTTTTGACCATTTAACGTATTATACAGTTCTTAGATATTCCTCGATCATTGCGCAAAATTTGCAAAATCAACAGAGATATATTAGTGAAACGCATAAGGATCGACTGACAATTCTTGGACAAATGTCTGCGAGTTTTGTACATGAATTTAGAAATCCTCTTACTTCCATAATGGGTTTTGTAAAATTATTACGGGATGAGCATTCATCTATGCCTTATTTAGATATTATTTCACATGAAATAGAACAATTGAATTTTCGAATTTCGCAATTTTTACTCGTATCTAAAAGAGAGGAGAGTGAACAAAAAGAAAAATTTCTACTTAATGATATGTTTCATGAAATTATTCATTTCTTATATCCAAGTATTGTGGATAAAAATGTTAAGGTTCAAGAAGATATATCTATGCCGATAGAAATGATTGGATATCGTGGTGAGCTAAGACAAGTCTTTCTTAATGTCCTAATGAATAGTATCGATGCATTAGAGTCCATACAAGAAGATAGAAAGATTACAATTAATACTTGGGAAAATAAGAATTCAATAGATATTGCGATTCAAAATAATGGTCCCATGATTCCAAAGGATCAAATTGACATGATTTTCGAGCCATTTGTCACCTCGAAAAAGCTTGGCACTGGTATTGGTTTATTTGTATGTAGACAAATTGTGGAAAAACATGGCGGGCAAATCATATGTGAATCTACAGAAGAATATACTTGCTTTCATATTACGTTTCAAAAGTACATAATATAATATGTTACTTATATACAAACTAAAAAGTCTACAAATTAACTTGTAGACTTTTTAGTTTGTAAGGAGAATGGTTTCCAATTTTGGAGAATGCGTAGCAAAACCAATGATATGAATCGTATATAATGTATTTGGTTGTATTTTCATAGTTGGGACTGTCAGAAGAACATCTTTCGTTCCAGCCACATGAATTTCTAAATCTGCAGTTCCAGATGTGACTTGTAAAAATTCGGTGATTTGTTTATATGATAGATTAGAAAATAACGTTTCGCCATTCTTAAAGGTAATGTCAACTAATGGTGCATCAGGAGATAAATGGGCCACTCGAATTTTCGCATCTCCGTAAGGTAAATAAGTGCTGTCGATGAAAGGAAGTAGTTGGAATTTACTGCTATCTCCTACAGCAGCGATCGTATACACCTTGTTGTTCATTACGGGTACTAATGCTGAAAATATTGGAGATGTATGAGTTCCCGTTGCATATACATCAATGCGGTATTGTCCCTGTGGTAAGGACATATAGTTACTAGATTGTTTGTATGAAATATTTTGGAGGACCTCCTGGCTATTTACGTATATATCAACAGCAGGTGTATTTGGAGAGGCATGTAATACACGTACTTTCGCTTGTTGCATAGGCTGCTGTGGGGTAATTCGTCCTTGTTCATAAGCCTGTACTAGTTTCTGCACCGCTTCATAATGTTTGTAATAATATTCTACGTACTTTTGCGGATTTCGATATTTGTAATAACAGGCTAACTGCTCGTACATGCTTGCATCAAAAGCGTGCTTTTGTATTTCAGTCATAGCTTTCCCTCCTCATTCTCCTTATACTATATGCCCAGGCTAGCAGACAATATGTATGAATTATCTATTAACTTGTCTTTTGTATTCTAATACGCTACAATACTAAAAATATCATAGCGAAACATTGTTCTCGTATAATTGCGGAAATAAGGTCCGTGTGTTTCTACCAAGCTACCTTAAATAGCTTGACTACGAGAATAAAAGCTGATGGACGCACCATCTTTTATTCTCGTATACAAAAAAGGAGGGTGTTCATCTTGCTAATGAAACAACATTTACGAAAACGGATTAGCGTTGCAAATAAAAAAGAACGTGCTGACTTGGTCATTCGTAATGCAAATATAGTTAATGTGTTTACAAAGGAAATAGTAAAAGGTGATATTGCTATCACAGATGGCGTGATTGTAGGAATCGGAAATTACGAAGGAATAGAAGAATTTGATGCTAACGGTCGCTATGTTTCTCCGGGACTAATTGATGCTCATGTTCACATTGAATCTTCTATGGTTACGCCAAGCCAATTTTCCCACATTGTTCTTCCTCATGGTGTTACTTCCGTAGTCACGGATCCACATGAAATTGCAAATGTCGTTGGTACAAAAGGGATTCAGTTTATGTTAGATGATTCAGAAGCCTGTTTGCTAGATTGTTTTGTCATGCTGCCATCTTGTGTTCCTGCAACTCCGTTTGAAAATGCAGGTGCTGTTCTAGAAGCTGAACATATTCAGTCCTTTTTATCTCATAGAAGAGTGTTAGGATTAGCAGAAGTAATGGACTTTCCTGCTGTTTTACATGCAAAAGAGGAAATGCTTGATAAACTCCTGCTAACTAAGCAAATAGATGGGCATGCTGCTGGGTTGACAGAGCAGGATATGAACGTGTACCGTGCGGCAGGAATATTAACGGATCACGAGTGTGTAACAAAAGAAGAAGCACTCATTCGGTTACGTCTCGGAATGTACGTGATGCTTCGAGAAGGATCTGTTGCAAAAAATTTACGTTCCTTATTAGATGCTGTAACAGAAGCAAATGCACATCGTTGTTTATTTTGTACGGATGATAAGCATTTGGATGACTTGATTGAAGAAGGTAGCGTAGATTATAACGTTAGGGTTGCAATTTCACATGGACTATCTCCTCTTACAGCAATCAGTATGGGGAGTTTTAATGCTGCTCAGTGCTACGGACTTCATAATAAAGGAGCAATCGCCCCTGGATATGATGCAGACTTATTGCTACTTGATGACTTATATGACTTTAAGATTTCATATGTGTATAAGAAAGGAAAGCTTGTTGCAAAAGATGGAGTATATGTAGGTGGAACGAAGCAAGGAGCGAATCATCAACATATAAAACAGACAGTACATATACCGTCCATTATAGAAAAAGATATAGCTATTGAGATGCACGATGCAACGAGAGCAAATGTGATAGGTATCATTCCAAATAATTTACTAACGGAACATCTCGTAATGAATGTGGATACGAAAGAAGGAAAATTTGTTTCAAATATCGAACAAGACCTATTAAAAATGGCTGTGATAGAACGGCACGTTGCATCTGGAAATATAGGACTTGGGATCGTTAAAGGATTTGGATTGAAAGGCGGGGCAATTGCGACTACCGTAGCACATGACTCTCATAATATAATTGCAGTTGCAACAAATGATAAAGATATGTTAGCTGCTATTCATTCCCTTGAACGGATGCAAGGTGGCTTAGTCGTTGTTCATAATGGAATAACCATAGCAGAACTTCCACTTAAAGTTGCTGGTTTGATGTCAGATGTGAGCTATATAGAAGTATACAAACAGATAAAGAAGATTGACGGGGCTTTACAGGAAATCGGTGCATCATCCGCATTTAATCCGTTTTTAACGTTATCTTTTCTTTCCTTACCTGTTATACCGTCCTTGAAAATAACAGATTTGGGCTTATTCGATGTCAAAGCATTTCATCATATTGAGGTTCCTGTAACAAACAATTGACATTTTTTGTTTTCTACCTCACAATGATAACGAAATTGAAAACACTAAGAATATAATAAACATCGTGTTTAGGGATGTAGAATTTTGGAAAGGAGGCAGAGGAGAATATGATGATTGAAGGCTTTCTCGTTGATTATGGGGAAACGATGATTACAATTGCGATACTTAGTACGATTTTTATCGGCGGACGATGGTCTTTCCGTCTATTCTCTGAGCTTCCTAGTATATATGATTCTCATAGACGTATGTCCTTTTCTACATCCGTTCGGCAATCGTATGAATTAACAGCGAATGTATGGATGCTTGATGCACGGAAGCAAATCGTTATGTCCATTCGGCACAAAATTTCTCCGGAAAATGATGATGATGGAATACCCTCGTTACAGGTTATAACTATAAACCAAAAGTAACGAGGAGGAAATCATTTGAAAAAACTATTGGGGATGTTACCCCTTACGTTTCTATTATTTTTAACAGGGTGTAGTACGAAATCTGCTATTACACCACAGAACACGGGACTTTGGGATCATTATTTTGTGTACCCAATTTCTTTTGTCATTACCCAAATTTCTCATCTGTTTCAAGATAATTATGGAATTGGTATTATTGGAATCACGCTTCTTATTCGTCTTGTTCTTACACCACTTGTCATATCTTTAAATGATAATCAGTGGAAAATGCAACTTGTGCAGCCTGAGATGAAGAAGCTACGTGAAAAGTACAGTGCAAAGGATCAGAAAACTCAGCAAGAGCTGAATAAAGAAATGATGAACCTTTATAAAAAACAAGGAATCAATCCTGCAATGGGCTGTCTTCCAGCTGTGATTCAAATGTTTATTTTAATGGCGTTATATAATGCTATTATTCGAACAAAGGACATTGCAGCACATACTTTTCTATGGTTTAGTCTAGGGCAAACAGATCCTTATCACATATTACCGATTCTTGCTGCAGTGGCAACTTTCTTTCAATATTATGTAATGAACAAGCGGCCGAATATGTCAGATAATCAAATGATGAACCAACAAATGAAAATGATGATGTATGCGATGCCGATTATGATATTTTTCATGTCGTTTAATTTAGCATCTGCCATTGGTTTGTACTGGGTGGCGGGAAATACATTTATGGCAATTCAAACGATGTTCATGGAGCGACGTAAACTAAAGAAAACAGCGGCGCTTCAAATAAATGAAGAACTTTAAAATCTCTGCTTAGCAGAGATTTTTTCTATATAGGCAAACGCACAAACCAACCTAGGAATGTCCTGCATAGTTTACCATGTAAAGATTATCAATCTACTGTAAGGAGTGAAAAACTATGTATGGATATGGATATCCGGGATATGGATATGGATGTGGATGTGGCGGCTACGGTCATGGTTATGGATCTGGATTTGCATTAATCGTTGTATTGTTTATTCTTTTAATTATTATCGGGGCATCTTGGATTCACTAAGCAGTTCTATAGAGCGTCATCAATCAAACCGATTAATGGACCATTAATCGGTTCTTTCTGTATAGATAGGGATTACATAGTATAAATTTAGGAAGAATATAATGATAAAACGAACAATAAACATTTTATATTTAAAATAATTCGTAAAAATTGACAATTGGTACTTTCCATGTTACCTTTAGAAAGGATTTTTTACTGAACGTCTAGGGGGGAATACAAATATGAAATATAATTACGATGTAATAGTAATTGGTGCAGGTCCAGCAGGCATTTTCACATGTTATGAATTGTCTTTGAAAATGCCGGAAGCAAATGTACTATTAATTGATAAAGGGCATGATATTTACCGGAGAAATTGTCCGATTTTAGAAAAGAAAATTACGAAATGTCCACCTCCTGTTGGAAAGAAAGACCATGCTGGTTGCCTACCTGCATGCAGTATTACAAATGGATTCGGCGGAGCGGGTGCTTATTCAGATGGTAAATTTAATATAACGAGCGAATTCGGTGGATGGATGACTGATTATTTGGATTCTTCTACTATTTTAGATTTAATTCATTACGTGGATCAGATAAATTTGGAACACGGTGCAACACATACAATCACAGATCCCCTAACAGAGGAAGTACGAGATATAGAAAAACGAGGCTATGCAGTTGGGTTAAAACTCTTACGTGCTAAGGTTCGTCATCTTGGAACCGAACAAAATTTAGAAATATTAAAGAGCATTTATGAATATTTGAAAACGAAAATTGAAATGCGATTAAAGACAGAAGTAGAGGACATCTTGACTGAAAAGAAAAATGGTACCGACACTATTTGCGGTGTTCTTCTAAAAGATGGTACAATAATCACGGCAAATAAAGTGGTTATTGTGCCTGGTCGTGATGGTTCAACATGGCTTACAAAAATTTTAAAAAAGCGTCGTTTGCATATGACATCGAATCAAGTAGATGTTGGGGTTCGTGTGGAAACATCAAACATTGTAATGGAGGAAATTAATAAATATTTATATGAAGGAAAGTTTGTCTACAACACATCAGTCGGAACGCGAGTACGTACATTTTGTAGCAATCCTTCCGGCCATGTAGTGGTGGAAAATCATACAGGAATTATGAATGCAAATGGCCACTCCTATAAAGATCCCGCTCTTGGCAGTGATAATACGAACTTTGCTCTTTTGGTTTCTCATCAATTTTCAGAGCCGTTTGATCAGCCGAATGAATATGCACATGAAATATCTCACCTAGCGAATCAGCTTAGTATGGGAAGTGTTATTGTGCAAAGATATGGAGATTTATTGAAGGGTCGTCGATCCACTGAAAAGAGAATTCGTGAAGGATTTATTGAACCTACATTAAAAGAGGCAGTTCCTGGTGATTTAGGACTTGTGCTTCCGTACAATACAATGAAAAGCTTAATTGAAATGACAGATGCCCTTAATCATGTAACACCGGGTATTGCATCCGAGCATACTTTGTTTTATGGTGTAGAAGCGAAATTTTATTCTGCACGTCCTAAGTTGAACGAGCATTTCGAATCCGAAATTTCTGGATTGTATTTAGGTGGAGACGGTGCTGGTATTACCCGTGGTCTCGCTCAAGCGAGTGCTTGCGGGGTTTGGATAGCAAGGAATATTGTAGAAAAAATAAAGATTTCAGCTGATCAAGCACTCGAAATTGGATAATAGAAGATTGTTGAAAACAATATTTTGAATTTGAATACGAACAGATGGTATCAAAAAGGAAGTATTCTCCTTTTCCAACTGTTCGTATTTTTTATATGCAGGAGATTTGCTTCTGGTTTTTTTACTTTACAATGTGTATAATGAATCAAAAAAACGAGGAGGCATTCTATGAGTAAGTCATTCTATCATTATATGATGAAATACCGTCATAGTACGAAAGCAGATCTCTATGCAATTATAGCTACTGTAATTTATGAAGACCACAGTTTCCCCAAGTATTCAAATGATTATGAAGAAATTAGCTCGTATCTAGAAGTAAGCGGACTACTGGATTCAATGACAATGTTCGATCAAGCATGGGAAACTTATTTATTGGAGACAGCCCTTCATTCATAAATAAAAACGGATACTACTTTTTTATGTTGTTTTTGTAAAAATATTTTCTTTACCCTATATCTAAGATACGCGTTTTCTTGTAGCTCGCATATACTATTATCGTTATAACACGCTACTAATCACGACTCTTAAGGGGAGGATGGTTTTGACAAAAAAGAAGCAGCCTAAATTTAGTATCGGGGATATAGTCGTGGTTACTCTATACGGCACTGTCGGAAAGATAACAAATATTAAAATGTTAGACGGTGTGTATGTTTATGAAATTAATAATCATGACGGTGTGTATGTCGAGAACGTTGTACAATTTATTACAGAGTATGAGGGGCAAAATGTGGAAAAAGAGTGGCTCCAGTTACATTATCAATTCTCATTTGGTGATCTTGTGCAAGTATCTGGCTACGAAAAAGATGTTTTTCGTGTAGTCGGATATCGAACAGAGGTATGGCGCTATAAGAATGATGCTTGGGAGGATACAATCTATGAGCTATCGCGAATTACGGATGGTGAATGGTTGGAAGCGGATGAATCAGATTTAACATTACTTGCTAATTCACAAACAGCAACAGCCATTTTAAAAAAGTTAAAAAATGATAAAGCCGGTATTAATAAGTTGGACTTAGAAAAGTTAAAGGTAGTAAATAATTCGCAACGGGCTAGTAGTAAAACAAACCGGCAAGAAATTATCGACGGATTACTTGATATTTATAATGACTACAAAGAACTGTATCAAACATTTCAAGATCAAGAATATGAAACTGTTATGAATGTTGTTATGCAGTATTTAACGAAGTTATCAGAAAAACGATGAACCGTCTAAAAAGAGAGAAGAAACCTCCAAAGTAAATATATAGTGTAAGGTATGCCTACAACTGTTAAAAAAAGAACCATTGCACGAATGATGGATTCCATAACTTGATCAATTTTTTCGTTCGTCAAAAATGTAAATGATCCTCTTGTCTGTTCTTTCTCCGCACAGGACAATTGCTTTGCCAATATACATTCCCCCTTTAATATTGCTTGTATTCTAAGAGTATGCAAGACCTTCATCTCCTATAACTCGTACATAAGCAGAAGGAAAATGTTTTTTTTAAGAAACATATTTTTTCTTTTTTCTCATAAAACAGAATTAAAGGAGTGATGAGTGTGAAAGAAATCGAAGTGGTTATTGATACAGATGAAATTGCAGAATTCTTTTACAATCAGTTAATCCAAAGAGGCTATGTCCCGAAAACCGAAGAGACGGATGAGCTTGCAGATATTGTATTTGACTATTTAGTAGAAAAATGTATGATTGATGAAATTTTTGATGAAGAATAACGGAGTATATAACGACGGGTAAAAGCTCGTCGTTTTTAAATTTGTCACAATTTTTAGTGAATTTTCATTGCCAAACTCTGTTATAATTGTTAAAAATCTATTTTTGTGAGGAGAAACTATGTTAAAAAAAATATTGCAATCTCTTCTTGGTAGCCAATCTCGTCGTTATTCTAGCAGTGATCATAAGAGGAGATTCACGAGACACTCATCAAGTGACCACGAAAGACATTACAAGAGACATTCATCGAGTGATCACTCTGGTTCTAGACGCCATTCAGAACATCATGGACATGAATATTATACAAAAAAACGTAAGAGCCATAGATCATATAGTAGCTAATGATGGATTTGCTGTACCATGCGTCTTATATTATAGATCGACCTTTACGAATAGGAATGAAGCTAAATCGATATACGATTCAAAGTGTGTTAGGAATGGGTAGCTACGGTATTTCTTACGTGGTTTTGGACGATGCGGGGAGGGAATACGTAGTAAAACAGCTACGTACAAGTAAACGCTGGTCGAAATATGGACGAGATTCGTTTCAATACGAGAAGAAAATACTGCAAGCGCTCAATCACCCGTCAATTCCCAAGCTAGTAGATGATTTTAAGTGGCGTCGAAATTTATTTCTTGTAATGGAACGTATGCCTGGGCTGACATTTGAAGAACTGATATTCGATCAACATCAAACGTATTGCGAACGAGATGTTTTTCAAATTATCCATAGCATTCTATGTATTGTCATGTATATCCACAAACATAATATTGTTCACCGTGATCTTCGAATACCGAATATCCTATATGATAATCATTCTTTTTCTATCATTGATTTCGGACTTGCCCGTTATATCGGTGAACAAGACGAACGAATCCAAACCTTCTATGATGAAAAATTGCGAATGAGAAATATACAATTTTATAGTGATTTTTATGCACTTGGACATTTTGCACTATTTCTGCTGTATTCAGGCTATGAATCCACTACGGAACACGAAAAGCCATGGTATGAGGAACTAGATATCAGTACAATGGGCCGATCCATATTGAAAAGAATGCTACAAATAGCAAAGCCATATGAATCAGTAGAGGAACTAATGATGGACATTTTGACTTTTGTAGAGGAATGAATATACATTGAAATTGATAGAAGTGGAATCCTAGGGTTGCTATCTGAGGCATTAGATGTAGATAAGATGCATCAGTAAATCCATACCACTGAAGAAAATATTTCTGCTTTGGGAAGCAATTTGAGGCGGTTATTAGAAAACTAAATTATTAATGTATAATTGTTGCTTGGAGAGGGAAACTATACCTCTCCATTCTATTTACTTAGGAGCATAAATTATGAACTATCGAAAAATTAGTTATGTGGTAGGATGTTGGTTAGTTTTTTACTTTTTTTCGATTACTTACAATATGAGTTTAATGGTGAGGTTCGATACTGCTGTAAGTCGTTTCGTACAGGGCTTTCGTAATCCAGCTTTGTCGGATTGGTTTTTGTTTATGACTACACTCGGATCGATGCGTGTTTACATTCCGCTTTCCGTTTTGTTAGTGGTGTATTTATTCATACACAAACGATTCCTTTCCGCGTTGTTTACAATCGCTAGCCTATATGGAGCTGATTACATGAATTACCTATTAAAATCCTGGTATGAAAGACCTCGTCCTGATGTGCAAACGCTTATCACTGCAGCTGGTTATAGCTTTCCGAGTGGTCATGCGATGAATGCAACAGCTTTTTTAGGATTTGTCTCCTATCTTGCCATTACTGAATATCGGCTCACATTGCGTCTGAAAATTATTTTAATTGTAATAAGTAGTTTCATTATATTTTCGATTGGACTAAGCCGAGTGTATTTAGGTGTTCATTATCCGACTGATGTTCTCGCTGGTATGATTGCTGGATGTGGTTGGCTGCTCCTCTGCACTTTGTTTCACAGTATGATGCAGCGAGATAAGGATAAGCTGCAATGAATTATGTAAGCAAAAAAACGGCCATCACAAAATAATGTGATGGTCGTCTTTCTAGAAATTATCAATACTAAACGAAAATTAATATGCTTGTAAAAACTCAGTGACTTGTTCTTCTGTTTTTGCATTGGCGCTATGTAAATGACCGATTTTTTTCCCGTGTTGGAATACAAGTAGGCTTGGAATCCCCATAACTTGAAATTCATCCCCAATCTCTGGAAATTCATCCTTATCAATTTCATACCAAGCGAACGCATTAAATTCAGCAATTACATCATCGATAAAATTATTTAATCGTGCACAATCCGGACACCATGTTGTATAAAATTTTACTACCACGGGGGTCTCACTGTTACTAATTTCACGGAATTCTGCTGCTGATTGGATGCTTTTCATTTTCTCATCCCCTCCTGTATATGTAATAAGCGATAATACTTCCATTTCTTTATAATCTTTTTACAGTTCTGTGTCAATTATTTGAAACGGATAATAGAGGGATATCGAGAAAAGGGTACTATAATTTCTAAATTAGGAAAATATAAGCGACAGGGAGGTGTTTGTATTGAAAACAAATAATAGCTCGCTTAGTAACCTAAGAAATAGAAAACAAAGGCTAGTGCCGTTTTGTTTTGCTTTCCTTTTGTTATTTTTGGTTCAATCTATTGCTTATGCAGAATCAAATAAGCAAGTCGTTTGTCCGAAAGCAGAGGAATTATCGGCTAATGCAGAACAGGACAAAGAAGAAGTGGAAAAAGCTTTGCAAGATTACATCGTCAAGAATATGTATGGAAACAATAAAAAATGGACAGCCGAAGTCGTTAGCCCTTTGCAGAATCTAAAGCGAACGGACGCCTCGTATTACCACATTGCAGTTCAGCAATGCGGGCTTACAGTAGCAAATCGTTCATACTTCGTTCGGTTACGTTTTCCGAATTCTTCACAAATGAACAAGCTAGGTGAATTTTTTATAAGTAAAGATAGCAGGAAAAAATGGACAGTATGGTTTCGATATGTATAAGTATACAAGGGAGAGGAAATCAACTGTTTTCCTCTCCCTTGTCAATTTATAAAGAAGCATTTACTATAAAAGTAAGAACATGCTAGAGGAGATGAATGAAGTGAAATTTGAGACGCATACAAATATTGTTACAAATGATAATGAAATTCGGATTGATATAGAGAATAATTTATTTGAACTTGTGTTAGAGGGATATCATGTGTATCCATTAAATGAATCAGTTGCACTCTTGAAAACGGAAAAAGAACGAATTGGAACGGCTATTCCTAAAAAAATCTCTTGGTCTGATGAGAAAACAATATTCCAGTATCAACTTATTTCTCTTCATTCTGTGAACTAAGAAGGGACTAAGTACAATGAAGCTATTTCATACTGCCGATTGGCATCTAGGAAAGCTTATACACGGTGTGTATATGACGCACGATCAAGCTTATATCTTAGATCGCTTTATAGAAGCAATAGAGGAAGAAAAGCCAGATGCGGTTATTATTGCAGGCGATTTATATGATCGTGCGATTCCTCCCACGGAAGCGGTGGAATTATTAAATGAAACGTTGAAAAAAATCGTGATTGATTTAGAAACACCAGTTCTTTCGATAGCAGGAAACCATGACAGCCCTGACCGCATCCATTTTGGTAGTGATTTGTTGAAACGCCAAGGACTTCATATTATCGGACAGCTTCAGTACCCGTTTGAAACCGTAACATTACACGACCAATACGGAGAAGTGCATGTCCACCTCGTTCCCTATGCGGATCCAGGTATTGTTCGTCATGTATTGCAAAATGAAGATATTCATTCGCATGACGATGCAATGCGAATCATTACATCTATGATACGTGAATCAATGGACCGTCAAGCACGTCATGTTTTTGTTGGTCATGCGTTTGTTACATCCTTAGGAGAGGAAGAGGAAAACACAAGTGATTCAGAACGGCCGTTATCGATTGGTGGTGCCGAATATGTGAATAGTAACTATTTTACTAGTTTTGACTATACTGCACTTGGGCATTTACACCAGGCTCATTTTGTTACAAATGAAACGATACGTTATGCAGGTTCCCCCTTACCGTACTCTATTTCTGAAGAAGCTCATAAAAAAGGTTTTTATATTGTTACCTTAGACGGTGATGGTAAGGCTACCATTGAAAAACGGTTGCTTGAACCATTGCGTAAAATGAGAACAATAGAAGGAACCTTGCATGATATACTGCAGCATGAGAATTCAGATGACTATGTGTTCGTACACTTGCTTGATGAGAATCCTGTATTGCAGCCTATGGAAAAAATTCGTTCTGTCTATCCAAATGCGATGCATGTGGAACGGATTATAAAAAGGCAGGAAACAGTAAATAGTGAGCAAGTGACGGAGCGGCATAAGATGGATGATTTTGCTTTGCTTAAGGCCTTTTACAAAGAAATGAAGGGAATTGAGCCAACAGAAAATAAGCAACGGATTTTTCAAGACATTTTAGAAGAGCTCCAGTCACTGGAGGGGGAACGACAATGAAACCGATTCTATTAACAATGACCGCATTTGGTCCATACAAATATCAAGAAAACATCGATTTTACAAAGCTTGGGGAACATCGCCTATTTTCTATTTCAGGTAATACAGGCGCTGGGAAAACTACGATTTTCGATGCTATTTGCTACGCTCTTTACGGTGAGGCGAGCGGGGAAGAGAGAAATGATGTTAGTATGCTACGAAGTCATTTTGCTGATGATGATACATATACGTTTGTTTCGTTAACATTTGAAATGCACGGGAAAACCTATTATATAAAACGGCAAATGGCACATCGTAAACAAGGAAATAAAACGGCTACTGGCGGAGTTGTTGAGCTTTATGAAGTGGTAGATGGCGAAAATATACCGTGTGTAGATCGGTTTCATGTGAATGATGTAAATAAAAAGCTAGAAGAATTAATCGGATTAACAAAGCATCAGTTTAGTCAGATTGTGATGCTACCACAAGGGGAATTTCGGAAACTATTAACTTCGGAAACAGAAAATAAAGAAGAAATATTGCGTCGGATTTTTAAAACGAATCGTTATAACCAAATTCGGGAGTTATTAGATCATAAACGAAAACAATTAAAAAACAAGTTAGAGGGGAAAATACAAGAAAGGGATATTTATTACCGCAATGCACTTGCCATGCCAGTGCGTGAAGAAAGCTTGTTACAGGAACTTTCGCAGCAAAGCAGTTGGAATAGTTTTCAAATGATTGCGGCGCTAGAGGAAGAGCAGGCATTTTTCAACGGGCAGCTACAACTATTACGTAACGAAGAAAGCTTACAGATTTCTCAATTGCGTCAAAAAGAAAAAGCTTATCATGAGGCAAAGTCCATTAATGAACTGTTTCAACAGCTCGAGCAAACGAATATTGAATATAATAATCTTATAGAAAATCAATCGTATATGAAACAAAAAGAGGAACAATTGGTACAAGCAGAAAAGGCAAATCGTATTCAGCCGTATGAAGCTTCATGTAAAGAAGCAAACCGAGTTGTTGAACAGACGAATCAAGTTTATAAAACTGTTCAAATACAAAAAGAACAACTGGATTCTGCGTATAAGAAAGTTACGTTACTCTTTGAAGAAGAAAAAGAAAAGCAAACGCTGCGTGAACAGAGAAAGCAAGAGTGGAATGTGCTTCAAGACATGCAATCCATTGTGGAAACTTGGGCGGAACGAACAACGAAAATAGCAGCTTTAGCTTCTCATATAACTAAAAAGAGTGAAATGTTACATACCTATAAGCAACAATATGAACGAGCTATGCAAGAGCGTAAGCAGATCTCTATGCAATTGCAACAACTGGATGAGGCATCGCAGCATTTTGTAACAAAACAGCGTGAATTGGATACATTACGTGATGATGTGAAATTATTAATGAAGGTTGAGAAAGCCCTTAATGAAAGTAAGAAAGATGAATCCACTCTTCATGAAGCGAAAAAAGAAGTGAACGATGCAAACGCGGCATACGAGGAAATTGAGAAGCAATATTTATCGGAACAGGCTGGACAAATTGCACTTCACTTACATGATGGAGAGCCTTGTCCAGTTTGTGGGAGTACCTTACATCCGAACCTGGCCGATCAAATGATTGAGGTAATAGACAAACACCAAATGAACGAAGTGCGTAAAAGAAAAGAACAAGCAGAAAAAATCTATTTTCGAAACGATGAAAAGTGGAAATTAAGTATAAAGCAATATGAAGAATATGCAGTAGAAGCGAAATATAGAGGCTATGATATTTCCAATTTTGCGGTCATTTTTCAATCCCTAACAGAGCGGGGACAACAGTTAAGTAAGGATGTAAAGCAACTAGAGGAGAATGAAAAACAGCGTTCTTCTATGCGTAAATTGGAAAAAGAAAAAGAACAAAGAATAGACACTTTAGTAGACAAAATAAAGGAAGTCGATAGTGAGATTCATACGATCCAACTTCAAGAAATGGAGCAGAAGCTGTCTCTTGAACATGATCGAAATACACTTCCCAGTGCGATTACTTCTTTAGAAGAATGGCGCTCACAATGTCAAATAGCAAAATCTAAATTTGAAGAATTAGAGCAATCTTGGCATAGCGTGCAGCAACAATTTGAGACCATACAAAAGCAGGCAATTCAAATAGGTGCTGAATTTGATTCGCTCTCACGTGAGCTTGAACGTGCTACTGTACAAAAAGTAGAAAAGCAAAAATTGTTCGATGTGCAACTAATAGGAGCAGGCTTTATAAATATGGCCGCCTATGAAACAGCAAAATTAACACCTGAGCAAGTGGTGAGCGAAAAAAGAAACCTGCAAGATTATTATTCATCTGTGGATGTGATGAAAAAGCAATTGGTTCGTTTGCAACAAACATTAGATGGAAAAGAAAAAAGCGATTTAGCCGAGCTGACACAAGACATAACGGATATTCAACAACTCGTTACATCCCTTATTGAGCAAAGACAAAATGTAAAGCGTACAATTGAAGATATAATCAAATTAAAGGGAAAGATTGCTTCCATCGATGAACAAATTCATGATGACGAAGTAATCTATCAAGAAATAGTAGATGTATATGAAGTCGTGAAGGGAGATAATGAAAATAGAATTTCCTTTGAACGGTATGTTTTAATTGAATATTTAGAGCAAATTGTTCATGCTGCTAATGAACGATTACGAAAACTTTCGAATGGACAATTTTTCTTAAAACGAAGTGATCGAGTTGAAAAACGAAATCGACAAAGTGGACTGGGCTTGGATGTATACGATGCATATACTGGGCAAACTCGTGATGTGAAAACTCTATCAGGTGGAGAAAAATTCAATGCTTCTCTATGTCTAGCACTTGGAATGGCTGATGTTATTCAATCATACGAGGGCGGTATTAGCATTGAAACAATGTTTATCGATGAAGGGTTTGGTTCACTTGATGAAGAGTCGCTTATGAAAGCAATTGATACGTTAATAGATTTGCAGAAATCGGGCCGGATTATTGGAGTTATTTCACACGTACAGGAACTAAAGCAAGCTCTCCCAGTTTCATTAGAAGTGACAAAGAGTAAGGATGGATTTAGCCAAACAAAATTTGTTATTAAGTAATGTTAGAAACTAGGGAATAGAAATTTTAATATAATCGTGAAGATAATATAGAAGGGTGAAATTATAGGCATACTATACATCATGTAAGGAGGGTGTGCCTATGACTGTTTTGAAATTTTTTCAGTATGTATGTAGTTTGCTTGCCATTGCTTGCTTAGTTTTTACATACTATCAAATGATGAAAAGTAAGAATCATGATCGTGAGTAACAAAAAAAGCTAGGCCTGAAATCGGCTTAGCTTTTTTGTTTAATTCGATAATTCGTATAGCATACGAGTTTCCGTTTTCATTTTTGATTTACATAAAGGGCAGGTAGGTACTTCGCTAAGAGAAAATTCTTTTCGCATCCATCCCTTACAATCGTCTGCCTCGCAAGCCCAAACCTCAACTTCTTCTAATTTGCGTTCTTGCTGCATAATGTCTTTTTTCTTATTCCAATTCATGAAATCACTCCTTCTTAAATTAAGAATAAGGCTAAAATAAATAAAGACTGCTAACGAATCTGTTAACAGCCTGTATCCTCTTGTAAGGAAAGAAAAATGACTTTATCCCTAAAGGGATTACGGTGGCCTCGTTCAATTTTAAATGATTTAGAACCCTGTTTAATGTAACTTGGAACGGATACAACTGGTTACATGTTCGTTGCAACAAGTTACTATGCATGACATATTTATTTATAAAAAAATGATTCACACATTGGCAAGCTTCGTAGACAAAATAGCACTGCTTGACAAAATGTGAATTATAAATAAGATGCATTCATGTAAATTCATTGTATCACAATTTCAAAATTATAGCAATGTCAATACCATAGTAACATTTTTTATGTACCAGCTTCTTTAACGCAAATACGGAACCGGTATCTCAAATACACAAAATGTCTAATAGTAATGTGTGATCATTAAAGAATACTTCGGTGTATTCATTGTCAAAAAGAGAAGAAATAACAGATATGACTTGTACAAAAGCCACATTGTGCGTTATAATAAAGCCCTCATCAATAGTATAAATAGAGGTGGCAAACATGAATAAAACAGAATTAGTAAAAAAAGTAGCGGAAACAACAGAATTATCACAAAAAGATGCAACATCAGCAGTCAATGCAGTTTTTGAAGCTGTAACAAAAGCTTTAGCATCTGGTGAAAAAGTACAATTGATTGGTTTCGGAACATTTGAAGTTCGCGAACGTGCAGAACGTACAGGCCGTAACCCACAAACAGGTGCTGAAATTACAATTGCTGCAACAAAAGCACCAGCATTCAAAGCAGGAAAAGAATTAAAAGCAGCTGTAAAATAATACATACAAAAAAATGTGTCTAGATTCTAGACACATTTTTTTATAAGTAATAATTAAATTTCATGTACCGTATGGTTAATATAAAAATAAAATAAGATTTTTCAATAATCAGTAGCAAAAAAATTAAAATCTACGTACTATTATAATTGCTGTAGAAAATAGAGATAAAGGAATCGTGTTTCAAAATAAGGGGATTCATATTGAAAGTGAAATCATGGCGGAACTAAAAAAGAATAATCAATTCATATGTATTTTGAGTGGTTTGTTGTTTTTGGGATTTTGAATGGTTTCATTCTTATGGTTATCGTACATACACTTGTGTCGTACCACGTACTCGATTTGATTTATAACAAAATATCTGATGATTCGATGGAATCCTACATAGTTGTAGAACTATGTAGGATTCTTTTTTGCCCATTTTATGGAAATATGCTTTACAATGAAAATAATGACAGAATTGAAAAAATAACCAAACTATTTATCATGCCTACTTCAAATTTATATCTCGTTAGTACATGAATCGCTGTCGAATAAAGTGAGGGAGCGTGACAAAATGGAGTACACTTTACCACGTGAAAAACAGATGATTCAAGAAATGGTTCGGGATTTTGCTGAAAAGGAAATCGCACCAAAGGCAATCTACTACGATCGTACAGGAGAATTTCCATATGAAACGTTTCAAAAAATGGGGGAACTTGGACTACTAGGAATTCCCTTTCCTGAAGAATATGGTGGATCTGGCGGAGATACATTGTCATATGCACTGGCAGTCGAAGAAATTGGACGTGCATGCGGAGGGACGGGGCTTAGTTATGCAGCAACTATTTCTCTTGGTGCATCCCCCATTTATTACTTTGGTACAGAAGAGCAAAAGCAAACCTATCTCATTCCTATGGCATCTGGAAAAACGCTTGGCGCATTTGGTCTAACAGAACCTAATGCTGGGTCTGATGCAGGTGGAACACAAACAAAGGCAATTCTTGATGGCGATGAATATATTATTAGCGGAGAAAAGTGCTGGATTACAAATGCGGAGTACTCTAACACAATAATTGTAACCGCTATCAATGGAGTAGATGAAAGAGGAAAAAAGAAAATTTCCGCTTTTATTGTTCCTACAAATACAGAAGGACTATCGATTTCAAGCCCATATGACAAAATGGGAGTGCGAGCTTCCAATACATGTGAAATCATTTTAGACCAAGTACGCGTTCCAAGAGAAAATATTTTAGGTGATGAAAATAAAGGATTTCACCAATTTTTATATACGCTAGACGGTGGACGTATATCAATTGCTGCATTAGCCGTTGGTATTGCACAAGCTGCTTTTGAAAAAGCACTCCAGTTTGCTAAGGAACGCAAGCAATTTGGAAAATCGATTTCCTCTTTCCAAGCGATTCAATTTAAGTTAGCAGACATGGCAATGGAAATTGAATTAGCGAGAAATGCAGTACACAAGGCAGCATGGTTGAAGGATCATAATAAAGCCTTTGCAAAAGAAGCTGCCTTTGCAAAACTATTTGCATCAGAAACGGCAAGCCGTGCTGCAAATCAATCCGTTCAAATACATGGTGGTTCTGGGTATATGCGAGAGTATGAAGTAGAACGGTATATGCGAGATGCCAAGTTACTTGAAATTGGAGAGGGAACGTCTGAAATACAGCGCCTTGTAATTGCAAGACAGTTAGGGCTTCGCTAAAGGAGGAATGTAAATGTTTACTAAAATCCTAATTGCCAATCGCGGGGAAATTGCAGTTCGAATTATAAAAACTTGTAAACGTTTAGGAATTACGACGGTTGCCGTGTATTCAGAAGCCGATGCAAATTCCATGCACGTTTTGCTTGCTGACGAGGCATATGGCATCGGCGGATCGCGCGTGCAAGATAGTTATTTAAAGCTTGATACCATAATTGAAATTGCAAAGAAGACAGGAGCTGAGGCTATTCATCCAGGCTATGGATTGCTGTCGGAGCATCCAGATTTTGCTTCGCGCTGCGCTGAAGAAGGACTTACATTTATTGGCCCTTCTAAGGAAGTCATCTTGCAGATGGGAAATAAAATTCAATCTCGAAAAGCGATGATTGCCGCAGGTGTTCCCGTGGTGCCTGGAATTACAACTCGTATACCTACAATCTCTGATGCAAGGGTTATCGCAGGAGAGTTTGGTTATCCGCTTATGCTAAAGGCTGCTGCTGGCGGCGGTGGAATTGGTATGCAGCGGATTGAAAATGAGCAAACGCTCGTTCAGGTTTTTGAAAGTAATATGACACGTGCAAAGAACTTTTTTGGAAATGGAGACATGTACATTGAAAAATTGATTACTAACGCTCATCATATCGAAATACAAGTGTTAGCAGATTCATATGGCAATACCGTATACCTATGGGAACGAGAATGCTCGCTTCAACGGCGAAACCAAAAGGTAATGGAAGAGGCTCCTTCCCCTTTCATAGATGAAAGAACACGTATAAAAATGGGAGAAATTGCCGTAAAAGCAGCAAAGGCTATTGGCTACCAGAATGCAGGAACAATTGAATTTCTTGTTGATGAAGAGATGAATTTTTATTTTTTAGAAATGAACACCCGCCTTCAAGTCGAACATCCGGTAACGGAAGAAATTACGGGTTTAGATTTAGTTGAACAACAATTGCGTATTGCCGCAGGAGAGAGGCTCTCTTTTTCACAAGAGGATATTGCTTTAAACGGACATAGTATCGAAGCACGGGTGTACGCAGAGGATCCCAACACATTTTATCCTTCACCAGGAAAAATTACGTTTCTTCAACTTCCAACTACGGTTCGTATTGATCATTTTGTCGAAGAAGGAACAACCATAACTCCCTATTACGATCCAATGATTGCAAAGGTAATTGCACATGGAGCTACAAGAGAGAAGGCAATCCAGTCGCTTCATCAGGCACTTACAGACTTCAAATTACAAGGTATTAAAACAAATATTCCATTACTACTTCAAGTGCTAGAGGATGAGACATTTCGCATAGGAGTGTATACGACGAGCTTTTTAACAGAACGAGTAGTTCAAAAATAAATTAAAGGAGGAGAAAAAAATGGCAAATGTATATGCTACGATGGCAGGAAGCGTATGGAAGCTTGTGGTGAATGTAGGAGATGTAATTGAAGAAGGACAAGATGTTGCCATTTTAGAGTCGATGAAAATGGAAATTCCAATCTCAACTGAACAAGCAGGAACAATTGTGAAATTAAACGTAAGTGAGGGAGAGTTTGTAAACGAAGGTGATGTTATAGCGGAACTGGAATAGGAGGATGAGGGATGAAGTTGCCTGATTTTGTTGTGATAAAAGAAGTTGGTCCTCGAGATGGATTGCAAAATGAAAAAAAAATCGTAGCAACAAAAGATAAGCTCGAATGGATTCACCTCCTATCCGAAACGGGGCTATCTTATATAGAAGTGTCATCCTTTGTTCATCCAAAGTGGATTCCGGCTTTAGCAGATGCAGCGGACGTTTTTGCCCATTTGGAGCGAAAAGCAGGCGTTACCTATGCTGCTCTCGTTCCAAATATTCGCGGATTACAGCGTGCTCTTTCTGTAAATGTAGATGAAGTTAGTGTATTTCTCTCAGCAAGTGAGACTCACAATCATAGTAATATTAACACATCTATTTCGGATGCTCTTGCATCCATAAAAGAAGTAACCGTAAATAGCTTACAAGCTGGAAAAAAAGTTCGTGGTTACATATCAACTGTGTTTGGCTGTCCCTTTGAAGGGCAGGTCTCCATTTCGAAAGTTGAAGAGATTTGTGAGGAATTGCTATCGTACGGAATTTACGAAATTTCTCTTGGAGATACGATTGGCGTAGCAAATCCGTCTCAAGTAGAACGTGTATTAGGGTCTCTACTTAGTAAATTCCCAACTTCTTCCCTAGCACTTCATTTTCATAACACGTATGGAATGGCCCTTGCTAATGTTATGCAATCACTATCTATGGGGATCACAACGTTTGATAGTGCGTGCGGGGGATTAGGAGGCTGTCCGTATGCACCAGGCGCTTCCGGAAATGTCGCAACAAATGATCTCATTCATATGCTTTCTGCTATGGGAATACAAACAAATATTGATGAAAGCCGTTTTACAATTGCTACTCAGTTTATAGAGCGTAAGCTAAATATGCCGTTACACAGTCATGTACACCGCGCTATGCAACAAAAAATGAAAAGTAGGTGAACGCGATGCTTCTGCTAGAGAATATTTCAGTTGAATTTCGTACAGAGCATATTGTGACCATTATACTAAACAGGCCGAAGCAAGCGAATGCATTATCACTTTCATTGCTTGAGGAACTGCAAGAAGTATGGAATCAGATAAGAGAAAATACAGATATACGTGTTGTGATTATTACCGGTGCAGGAGAAAAAGCATTTTGCGCCGGTGCAGATTTGAAGGAACGAATGGGAATGAATGAAGCCGAGGTACGCCAGGCGGTCACATTAATTCGTGAAACGATAAATCAACTCGAACAATTGCCGCAACCTGTCATTGCTGCGATAAATGGCACTGCACTTGGCGGGGGAACAGAGCTTTGCTTAGCATGTGATATTCGCGTCGCTGCTGAAACCGCTACACTTGGTTTAACCGAAACATCCCTTGCCATCATTCCTGGTGCTGGTGGAACGCAGCGTTTACCTAGGTTAGTCGGTTTAGGCAGGGCCAAAGAGCTCATTTATACAGCCAGACGTATAACAGGAGTCGAAGCAAAGGAATACGGTCTTGTAGAATTTACAGCTAATAAGGAAGATCTGCTTACGAAAGCCTATGAGATTGCGGCACTCATTGCACAAAATGGACCTCTTGCCGTAAAGGCTGCAAAGCTTGCTATTTCAAAAGGGATGCAGGTGGATATTCAAAGCGGGCTTCAAGTTGAAATAGAGGCATATGAAACTATCATCCCGACAAAGGATCGTTTGGAAGGGCTACAAGCATTTGGAGAAAAGCGAAAGCCAATCTATAAGGGGGAATAATCGTGCTAGATCAACAACAGAAGCAAGGTACGTTAGAAGAACGCGTGGAGAAAATAACAAAGGGCGGAGCCAAAAAATATCATGAACAAAATAATGCAAAAGGGAAGTTTTTCGTAAGAGAGCGCCTTACTGCTTTATTTGATGACTTTGACTATGTAGAAGATGGATTATTTGCAAATTGCGATAATGATGATTTACCTGCAGACGGTGTAGTAACTGCTATTGGCAAGATACATGGACGCACTGTTTGTGTGATGGCGAATGATTCAACTGTAAAGGCCGGGTCGTGGGGCTCACGTACGGTTGAAAAAATCCTTCGCATTCAAGAAACAGCTGAAAAGCTGCGCGCACCATTGTTTTATTTAGTTGATTCGGCAGGGGCACGTATTACCGATCAAATTGATATGTTTCCAGGGCGCCGCGGCGCAGGACGTATTTTCTATAATCAAGTAAAGCTATCAGGGAAAATCCCGCAAATTTGCTTATTGTTTGGACCTTCTGCAGCAGGAGGAGCCTATATTCCCGCTTTTTGTGACATTGTTATGATGGTAGAAGGAAATGCTTCGATGTACCTCGGTTCACCTCGTATGGCTGAAATGGTAATCGGAGAAAAAGTGACCCTCGAAGAAATGGGCGGAGCACGTATGCATTGTTCCGTTTCCGGATGCGGAGATGTACTATGCAAAACGGAAGAAGAAGCATTGATACTTGCACGCAACTATATTTCGTATTTTCCAAATCACTATTTAGAAAAACCATCTGTCACAACAGCGATACAACCGAAAACATTTGAAAAAACGTTAGAAGAAATCATACCACAAAACCAAAACGCACCTTTTAATATGATGGATTTGATTTATCGCATTATTGATGAGGGCTCATTTTTCGAAATTAAAAAGCTGTTTGCCCAAGAAATTATTACTGGTCTTGCTCGCATCGATGGAAAGGTTGTCGGTATTGTTGCCAACCAGCCCCGAATGAAGGGTGGTGTTTTGTTCCATGACTCTGCAGATAAAGCGGCCAAGTTTATTACATTGTGTGATGCCTACCATATTCCACTCCTGTTTTTAGCAGATGTTCCTGGCTTTATGATTGGTACAAAGGTGGAACGAGCAGGTATTATTCGTCACGGTGCAAAGATGATATCGGCGATGAGTGAAGCAACTGTTCCGAAAATATCAATTATCGTTCGTAAGGCATATGGAGCAGGGCTTTACGCAATGGCAGGCCCAGCCTTTGAACCCGATTGCTGTTTAGCACTTCCTACTGCATCCATAGCTGTTATGGGACCAGAAGCAGCGGTAAATGCGGTTTATGCTAATAAAATTGCTGCACTTCCTGAGGAAGAGCGAGCAGCATTCATTGAAGAAAAGCGCGAAGAATACAAAAAAGATATTGATGTTTACCATCTGGCATCTGAAATGATTATCGATGGTGTCGTTCATCCTAATTCATTACGAAGCAAGCTTATTAAGCGATTTGACATGTACAGCAGTAAATATCAAGTATTTACAGATCGGAAGCATGCTGTATATCCGGTTTAACAAAGTTAGGAACGCAGAAAGAGAATTTTTTCTGCGTTCCTTTTTTTATAAATCAGCTTCTTGCCTCGCATCATGAACGCTACTTTTCTCGCATATACTGGTACAAGCGTAAAGAGGAGGGACTTTCGTGAATGGGCTAGAAGCTTTTTTATTAGGTATTATTCAAGGGTTAACGGAATTTTTGCCGATTAGTAGCACGGGCCATTTGTATTTGGGACGTCATCTAGTTGGCTTAGATGACGCTGGTTTATTTTTAGATACAATGCTTCATCTTGGAACGTTACTAGCAGTAATTGTTTATTACCGGAAAGAGTGGATTCGTATTATCAAACGTCCCTTTAGTAAATTGACGTTTCTTCTAGTTGTAGGAACAATCCCTGCCGTTATCATCGGGCTTTTATTTAAAGATTTTTTTGAGGAAATATCAAAAACAGGAGTAACTATTGGATGGGAGTTTTTAGCAACTGGTTGCTTTCTATACATAGCCGAAGTAGGGAAAAGCGGGAGTAAAAAGATGGAGGATATTACTTACAAAGACGCCCTAATTATTGGCTCCTTTCAAGCGTTTGCTATTTTTCCAGCTATTTCTCGTTCTGGTATGACAATTGTCGCAGCATTATGGCGTAAGCTAGACCGGGAAACAGCAGCCTACTTTTCGTTTTTATTATCCACACCGGCGATAATTGGAGCCATCGTATTACAGACCGGAGATATTGTACAAGGAAAAGCAGAAACGATTTCTGGAACATCTCTACTTATTGGAACCCTATCCGCAGCTTTCTTTGGCTATATAGCTGTTTCATGGATGATCCAATTTTTAAAGAAGCATTCTTTAAAAATATTTTCCTATTATGTATGGCTGCTTGGCATACTTATACTTAGTCTTCAATTTTACGGAGTTTTTTAAGATAAACGTTACATAATATGCGATGAATTATCCTGTATAACGGTGATACAGCCATTGTTATTATAGGCAAAAACATGGTACTCTTTTACTAGCAGTATATTTTGTTTAGAAGGGTAGGTATTTCCTTGGGTAGTAAAGTAATAAAAGAAATATGGAGTTGGATTCGTTCCATTGCCATTGCTTTTGTATTGGCCTTCATTACAAGTGTTTTTTTGATTCAACCTTATAAGGTTGAGGGACATTCTATGGATCCGACATTACGAGATCAAGAACGAATTATGGTTTCGAAGCTGTCGCATACATTTTCCCAGGAACCTAATTATGGGGATGTTGTTATTATTGATAGTCGTGTGGACCGGGCACGTTCTGTTCTTGACGATATTACTGAAAATGCGCTATTTCAGCTTGTTACAAACAAACGCCAAGATAGCTTTCTTTATGTAAAGCGTATTATCGGTAAGCCTGGAGATGAAATCGAATTAAAAGATCATAAGTTATATCGAAATGGTACTCTCGTTGATGAACCTTACATAAAAGAAGAAATGACGCTAGTCGCACAAGGAAAATGGAAAGTACCGAGTGGACATGTATTTGTCATGGGTGACAATCGTAACAATAGCAAAGACAGTAGAGAAATTGGATTTGTTCCAATCGATCATGTATTAGGATCCAAGGTATTTGGATTTTAGCATCAGAGGGAATAGCCTTCTGATGCTTTTTTATGCAAACAATGAGGGGAATTATAAACTTTTGCTCTTTACTTATAATTCAAAAAAAGATAAGTTAGTTGCAATAGTATTTTGAGATGGTCATTTTGTCATGAAAAAAATATAGTTATGTAGCAGTAGGAGTGAACTGAGAATGTTGTCAAAACTGAATCGTTTTTTGGAAAAAGTGATGCCAATCATTACACCAACAAGTGTAGTACTAGGTGTATTTTTTGCTGACCATCTGAAATCCTTTGCTTTTCTTGTTGCATGGATTTTTGCTTTTATTACATTTACAGGGAGCTTGGGTTCGAGCTTTAAATCATTAAAGCGTGTTGTTCTTCATCCGCTTCCAACAATTGTTGTGCTAGTTATCTTACACATCCTCATGCCAATTGTTGCTTGGCTGCTTGGGCATCTATCATTTAGCGGGGATCCATTCACAATAACCGGATTAATTTTAGCGGTTGTAATCCCAACAGGTGTTACTAGTTTAATATGGACTACTATTTATAAAGGGAATGCGGTACTTGCGTTGTCTATTATCTTAATTGATACACTATTATCTCCTCTTATTGTTCCCTATAGCATTGCCTTATTAGGCGGCGGTGCTGTTTCTATGGATGTATGGCCGATTATGAAAGGTTTACTAGGAATGGTTGTTCTGCCTTCTATTTTAGGTATGCTGTTAAATCAACTTACAGCTGGGAAGGTAAAAACGACAATAGGAAAACCACTGTCTCCGTTTTCTAAAATTGGAGTAGGTCTTGTTGTTATGATCAATAGTGCCAATGTAGCACCTTACCTCGTACATATAAACGGTAAACTTGTTTTGATTTGTTTCATGATTCTTGTTATTTCCACGTCCGGGTATGCTCTTTCATGGTTAACGGGGAAAGTACTTCACTTTGATAAAGAGGATGTAATAACCTTAACCTTTACAGGAGGCATGCGAAACATTAGCGCAGGTGCAGTTGTAGCCATTACCTATTTTCCTGCTGCAGTAGCAGTTCCTGTCATACTCGGTATGTTATTTCAGCAAACACTAGCATCGCTTAATGGTCATGTACTAGATCGATATTATAAAAAAAGAGAAATAGCAAAAGCAAGTTAAATTTCAAGAAAGGACTGTGATATAGTTGAATAAGCCTCGCATATTACAAATTCTTCCGATGTATCATGAAGAAGGAGAAACGATTCTTCGCAAGGGTGCCAGTGTCATCCAAACAAATGAATATGATATTTTGCACTTATGTAAATTAGCAGACGATGTTGACGGAATTGTTTTACGAGCACCTGCAAAAATTACGAAAGAAGTCATAGACGCTGCTCCCAATCTAAAGATGATATCTGGGGCAGGTGTCGGTCTTGATAATATTGATGTAGACTATGCAACGAAAAAAGGAATTGCTGTTTTACATGCTCCGTCGGTCAATAAAGTTTCTACGGCAGAACATACAGTCATGTTCATCATGGCGCTTAGTAAATCTGTAATCTCGTTCAATCATGAAATGAAACAAGGAAACTATCAGGCAAGAAATGTCATACCAACCTATGAATTAAAAGGAAAATCAGTAGGGTTAATTGGCTTTGGAAATATCGCGCAGGAAGTAGCGAAGCGATTAGCTCTTGGACTTGAAATGAAGGTAACGGCATGGGTTAGAAACTATGATTATTCGAAACAAAGTATCGCACGTGCAATAGGCGTGAACTTAACAACAAATTTAGAAGAAGTCGTAAAACAAGCTGACTTTGTGTCCCTACATATTCCGCTTCAAAAAAGTACGGAACATTTTTTTGACGCAAAACTTTTATCGTGTATGAAACCATCTGCGTATTTGATTAACACTGCCCGGGGAGCAGTCGTCAACCAGGAAGATTTGTATCATTACGTACTAAATGAAAAAATTGCGGGAGCAGCTCTAGATGTATTTGATCCTGAGCCTCCTGCAAAGGATTTACCACTATTATCACTACCAAATGTTCTGGTAACGCCTCATGTCGCAGGAACAACAGTTGAATGTAACTATATTACAGCCACGACAGTAGCGGAAAATGTCATTCGCTTTTTTCACGGAGAAAAAGTAGAGTATATTGCAAATCCTGAAGTATTGACACGAACATAAGAAAGATAGGAGCCATTTATGAATGGCTCCTATTACATGTTACGGTGATAGCTATTGCAATCCATTTTGAAATGTACTTCTTACTTTTCCATCTAAAAACGTAACACGGCCCATTGTTCTTGATGTCTTACCTGGCCATGCATAATCCACTTTATAGGTAGGCGTTCCTTTTTCTCCTGATTCATTGATTATATCACCTTCACTTCCGAGTAATTGCTTTACTTCGTCATAGCTCATTCCTTCCTTGATACTAGCAAATTGGGTAGCAGTAATCCCTGTTGTATTTACAGTTTCTATGCTATCTATAGGTTTTTGCTGCGTTCGTGAAGTTTGAATATCGGCAGAGCATCCAGACAAAAGCAAACCAGTGATTGTGATTACAAGTAAGAATTTCATAAACACTCCTCATTTCCTTTTATATCCTGTAATCCCAGATAATGATATAATATTATAAAGTTTTGTTAATTATATCATATAGGAGCGATAGAAATGTTTAGCAGATTACGTATAAGTATGATTACCCTATTACATTTTATTATCGCAACGACTTTGATTCTTTGTTTGCCTTCGCTGTTTACCTATAATCATACTGTTTCCTTTCAACCATTCTTATACGTATTTGCAATAGAAGATTTGATACATTCACTTAGTAAGTTTAATCTAATTACGTTTTTTTCAAACATATGGAGTCCATATTCCTATTCTATGACCTTGTTAGCGAGCGCATTTTTCATTGCTTTTACTGTAGCAATTATACTAAGCATTCTATATATGATTTCTAACCGAACGATGAAAGCATGGATAAAGTGGTTGTTATTTGTAGTGGAAGCTATTCCAGATGTAATGGTTATCGTTGGAATACAAGCATTGCTCATTTGGTTCTTAAAGCAAACGGGACAGATGCCTTTTCAAATTATTAATTTCGGAGCAAAGCAATCGTATGCAATTCCAATCTCTACTATGGTTACGAAATATGTATCATTAACAAGTGAATGGGCAGGATTAATCGGGTTAGATCGATACGAATTCAATCTAGCACCGTGGATTGTACTAAGTCCACTTTGTGCATTTGCGATCATCATTTTCTTTCTCAACCTTATTACTGAGGGAATAAAGGATGTTTTTAATAATAAGGAGCAGAACAACTGGAAACAGCAACAAGATGATATACCGAACTATACTGTAACTCTTGAAAAAGAGGCGTTTACAGTACTGAATTCTCCTTTAGAAAAGACTGACTAACATACAGATAGGAGTATGTACAACTATTTCAACATTTTTGTGAAATGTATCCGTTTTCAAAAATAAGGTGTATAATAAAGGTGTAGTAAGAAATACCTAATGATTATAGATTGATAGGCATATAAAATGGAGGTGCATGGATTATGACAGGCATGACTTTCTTTGCAATTACATTAGTAGCATTACTTCTTGTTGCATATCAACAGATGACTCAACCACAACGTGCGATGGTTCCGATTAGAATAGAAGATAGTGAAGAACAAGGTTAGCTTCTATAACTAAAATATGTTACGAATACATAAAACCCTAATGTCGAAACTGATATTAGGGTTTTTCTTGTGTATATAGTAAAATACCATATTTTATGTGATAATAGTTTCAATAAATAAGGAAATCATTAGAAAAGAAGGGATTTTAGATGTCATTTGAGAAAGTTTATACAGCTGTTAAACAATTAGATACTAGCTTAGAACCAATTGCATTTACGGAAAAAACGAATACAGTCGCAGAGGCAGCGAAGGTCCTTGGTGTTGAGGAAGCCCAAATAGCCAAGTCGATCCTGTTTAAAGCAGGGGATACATTTGGACTGTTTGTCACCGCAGGAGACATACGTGTCCATCAGAAAAAGGTCAAGAAGCTGCTTGGAGGCAAGCCAAAGCTTGCAACACCAGCAGAAGTGGAAGAAATAACAGGATATAAAGTAGGAGGGGTATGTCCGTTTGCTTTAAACAAAGAGATACCTATATTTTTAGATGAGTCAATGAAACGGTTTGAACTCGTCTATACAGCAGCAGGAACAGCCGAATCAGCACTGCCGATAACATTTGAAAAGCTTCAAACGATTACGAATGGAACAGTGATAAATGCTGAGAGTGCAGAATAACTTTGTTAGAATAACAAAATCATTTGGAGGATCAACAAACAGGAAACGATACTTAATAAAACGTAGGCTGCCAGTAAAGGAAATTTAGGTAAAATCGGTCAAGGCAATTTGAAAACCAAGAATTGATCCAATGGTCATAGCAAGGGCCATATGGTCATTGGATCAATTCTGATTGAAAATACACAAGGGACGCTTTATCGAATTTGTTAAAACAATTGCAAGCCAAAATCCAATAGAATAATACAAATTTTGAGAATTAGCATTTAAATAAATAGATATAAAGATGCTCAAATTGATAGTAAGACGTTATAGACTCATTGTAAATAGTTGAGATAGTCACGGTTTTACAAAATTATTTAGAGAGATTAGTCGTAGTCTGAGTCAGCGTTGTTAAAAACTTGACTCATTTAATGGCATAACGTAGTAATTGATGTGGATTTAATGGATACTAAAACTCTAATGATTTTTTTCTTTCATCTCAATAAGTTAAGTATACTTACAATATGAGACGGAAAATAAATTTTCTTTATAACTTCCGATAATATATATTATGTTAACTAGAATCAGAACTTATTAGGACAGTACTATGCATTATTGATATATGTCCTCTACAATTACGGGACGATCCTTATAATTATGGAACGTCCCTATTTGATGTTCCTTGAAATCTTGTACTTCGTTATCCTTATCAATTAGATTAATTAGTAAGTTCAGATGAAAAAATTGTCGACTTAATCTCTACCGTCTATTTTGTTACGTAATCGGTGAAAATCCTCATAAAGTTGATGGAATTTAGGCATTTCATTATAACCTAATTCTTCGTACTTTATTATCGCTATTGTTAAGGCAGTTCTTATTGCTTTCAAGTCTTGCAAATCTAAGTCCTCAAACTTACAACTCTCCAAACCACCATATAGATTATGGACCTTTTCCACTTTCATCATTACACCATCCTAACTCATTGTACTTAAATATCACATAATTGCTTCTATATCGTACCGTATAAATCCTGTCAGGATCCTTAATAGACTTCATAATAATAAACGTATGCAATTAATTCCTATTAAAGCACTATTCAGTATTCTATTCACCAAAACTATAACTATTTGAAACATAGTTGATAATCTAATTTTGGTAAAATATAGGTGTGATTGAGGAATCAGGTCTTCTCAACGTAATAACCCCGCTTTTTTCATCGGGTAGTTTTAATTGAATCTTAGGTTCTGCATAATCATATCTAGCGAATATATTACCGTCGGCCCAGCCTTCAGGCATTCTACTTTGAAGTAATAGTGTATTTTCATCTTTATGTATAGTTGCTGTCCAAAAATACTTGATTAACTTTTCATATATATATACAGGTGATGATAAGTTACCTTTTCTGCGGCTTTTTCACATTCATCTTTGATATATTTAGCTTTAGGAACCATATGCTCATAAATTAACTCATTTTTATCCCAATTTTTTTGTTTAAGTAGCTCTAACGCTTTATCGCTAACATAATCTGTAGAATATCGCCAATCCTTATATCCTTTTGGTAAGTATTCCTTTAAAACGGTGATATGAAGATTAGCTAGGAATTTCCTTCGTGCTTCACCCATTCCATTCATATATAATTTATTGTCAAACGGAAGACCTTTAAGAAAATAGTAATAATTATCTGCTAAAATACTCATAATTTTCTCTCTCGATGGAAACAATATTCTTCACACTCATTTCTTAGTTTCTATTTGGTTGCAACTAAAAAATGAATTTGTATTTTTTTATTTATTAAAGAGTAATTTTTATATATGAAATGCACGTGACTTTTCAGTTATATTAATATTTCTTTTTCTTCAATTAGTGGACAAATATTATATTCCTTACATAACTCTTTTACCATGTAAATATATGTTTTTTTAGCCTGACGCATATCTTTCTTTTGAAGATAACTGTATCCCACTTTAATATATTTATTGTATAAGCTGACATAAATTTCTTTCGCATTTGCCTTAGCATTAATTGCTTCCACGAGTAATGGGGCGATACGATAATATTCAATAATAAGCTTTTTACCATCTGCATCTTTGACTAAATTATTATCACGATACGCTTTATAAGCCATAATTTCCTCACAGTTATCAGGTTTATCAAGTGCTACACATGTAGCGGTGGTCAAAAAACAACCTTTTTCTGAGCTTGAGCTGGTATAAGAAGTTGATGTATAGCTACGACTTGCAGAATACTGTTCCTTCGATTTGTTTGATTGGATCCACCCTTCGACTTTACGGTATTCATTATCCGCTTGAAAATGGCCCAAATTTTTCGCTTTTTCAAAGAATTCCTTTGCCTTAGGCAAATCTTGTGCATACCCATTTCCGTATTGGTGTATTTTTCCACATAAAAATTGTGCGTCGGCAGTGTTACATTTCTTTAGAAGAGGTTCCGCTTTTCGGTAATCCTTGTTCCAATAAAAGAGTTTCCCCAGCCGCTCACATATCTCATCATCGTTTTCACCGTTTTGAAGTAAATATTGATGAAGGAAAATTAATGAATCCAGCATATTGTCAGCCCTATTTTGATCCTTCTTACGTACTTTTATATAATTAATAAACTCTATCTTCGATAATTCTTTAATCGCTCCTAAATGTTCATATGCAGCCGCCATTTTAAGCGAAGTTACCGCCTTTTTATAGCCCCTATCTTGATGTAAATAGTACATCCCAACATAATAATTTGCTTCAGGAATCATCAAGTTTGCCAGTTTTTCCATATCTCTCATGTTATTTTTATCAACATAAAAAATTAAACGTTTTGCTGCATCTATTTGACCCAAATTTGCTGCCCACCAATAGTAATCTTGTGCTGTTTTCACTTCATTACTGCATTCGTATGCCAAACCTAGCTCATAAAGTATATTGGAATCATACGATTTCCCGTACAGTTGCTGTAAATCTTGAAGTACGTCTATACCAAGTTTTAATTGAGGCCATACTTTCAATTGAATACGACTAATCTCTGGTTGTAAACCGTTCTTCGCTAAATAATTCACATCCGCAAGAGATAACTTCGAACTTTTTTCTAATTTAATGTAAATTTCAAATGCTCGCAAATAGTCAAAGTCAAATTTCTCTAACAAAGCCATGTAGCCGCGAGCAATATTTAAGTCGCCGTTTTCAATTAAAGATAAAATAAGGCTAACAGTCTGTTGTTTAATAAATGACGATGTTTTTGTAATTTTTGCTACTTGTACATTCGATTGTGAACAAATTAAACTGTCAAGTTGTTGTGCAAGTTCAACCACTTCTTTAATTTCACTAAGTATCGCTGTATGGTTAGTTTTTACATCTTTATTATCTTTCTTTAATTTCTCCCGAAGCAAACGTAGCATTGCTTCCGCTTCTTTATCGGATGTATTTATTATATCTTTACTAATATTTTGAATTAAATGATTTTGCTTATGTAAAATCGCTTTAATTGATGTGCAATATGCCATTAATTTTTCATAAAGTAGTTCTTCAAACGCAGTATTGTAGCTTGGTACATCAATTGTATCCAACCATTTGTGCATATCCCCTTCCAGTGAATGTACTGAAATGCTTTCCGCAATTTTTACAGCAAATTGCTGAACTTCCTCTAACTTTATGGAGGGTGCAAACAAATGTATATCTTTAACATGTTTGTATTTTAATAATGATTGCAATTCTCGTTTCCATATATCCTTGTCGTCGACTAAGATGACTGTGATTTCTCCTAATTGACTTAATAAAGAATACATTTCTTGTTCTTTTAAGCTAAAATAAGGCAAATATAAAAATGTAGCATTTTGGACAGTTTCTGTTGTAGACAATTGGTATAGCTGAATAAGCCGGCGAATGTCAATTCCTTTTTTATATAAATCTGTATTAGATTCCTTGTAATCATCTACAGGGAGTGTATTTAAGATTCTTAAAGTATTAAATGAATAAATATCATTCAAATGCTCGTCATGGTAAATAATTGTTGGTACGTTTGTATTCATACGAATGAGTTTCACAACTTCTGCTGAAAGCACTTGTTCAAAGAAACGCTTCACTTCTTTTGCAGAACCATAAACTGTCACAATCGTGGTATTAGCGACTTTTGGAAAATACGTAAAAAAGTCAATCCTTTTTAACAATTGTTCGAGCTGTAGCATAAGATTCGTTTTTTCCTCATAAATACTTGCATCTAACTTACGCGCTAATTTACTCGTCACATGCTCATACAATTCATCATACTTTTGACGAATATTAACACCATCAGGTGTAAGTTGGGGTATTTTTTCAGATAATAATGTAGAAAGTAAATCAAATGTTTTATTTGGTTGAGTCATAATTTTGCACCTTCAATCAATTAAATTTGTTGCAGTAATTCCTCAATCGTTTTAAATGTCTTATCTAAGCTTTTCATCGCATAATTACATTCTTTTATATCTTCTAAAATGGCAGCATACGATTCCGTCAACGTTTTAATTTCCAAAATATCTGCTGATTTAAAAATGACATCGCTTATTCGGTAGCTTTCACTTCTAAAAGCTTGTTTTTTTCTAATCAATTCATTTTGCAATCTTTCAATAACTCTTATGATCTGAACATACACATTATCGTTCGATTGTTTCATATGCTCTATTTCATCCATAAATTGGACTAAATAGTTCGTTCCGCGAAATTCCTTTGTCTCCAATGCTGAATACGCAATAACTTCAAAAATCGGAATATTTGTCATCCGTAAAATTTCTTTGCTCTCTTCAATAACACGCTCTACATCGTCAGTACTTTTCTTATCTGCCTTATTAAAAACGATTAAAACCGGCTGTGTTAAATTCAGTGATTCAATAAATTCTATATCATCCTGCTGAATAATGCCATTTTCTATATCCACAAGCCAAATAAGACGATCAACACTACGCAACTGAGTAAATGCTTTATGTTCGTCGGATACATTTTGTACAATGCTTGAATCAGATTTACTGTATCCTGGTGTATCAAGCAGAGCAATCTGTTTGTATTGAAAACTTGGTATTGTCATAACAAGATTGTTAATAAATTGTGAGAATCCCAGATTGTATTTGTCGTAAAAAGCATGCGTTAAGGCATTGGCTGCTTCCATCGTAATTGGCACTTTACGGTCGTACTTTGTATATGCACTAACCGTTTCTTCTTTTCCTTGAACCAGATAAGTTGCAATAGACGTTGTCGGTGATTGAGCCTCAGGTAAAAAATTACTTTGTAATAGTGAATTAATAAACTTTGATTTACCAGCGCTAAATTTGCCGCCAATTCCAATTACCATTTTTTTCTCGAGTAATTTCATTTTATTTTGTTCGAACAATTTATCGCTTAATTGGATAAGTTGTTGATATAATTCTAACTCGTTATTTAAATTCACTTGGCTGATAGACTGTAATAAACGTTTATCTATGAGTGTATCAATTCGTTTCATTTTATTTATATGATTTATAGCATTTTTATCGACATTTAATAATGATGCTATAAGCTGAAGCCCCAGTTCAGGTTTTGCTATGTATGGATTTTCATCCTCCACATATTCTTCAAAATCGTCATCATCATCCCAAAGACTCACTATTTCTCACTCTCCTACGAATACTGGACAATTTGATTTTTATACTGAACAATTTGTTCAATAAAATCATTATATTTTTGAAGACTATTTTCTTTATCCTTTAAAAGTGCTTGTACTTTTTGTACATTGTCTCGTAATTGATACTCAATATTATCAACAAACGTATTCGCTTGCTTCATTAATAAGCCGTCAATTTCTTTTGCTTTCAAATCTAAAATAGTAACAATATCCTTGTTAATCTCGGCCATTATTCGGTCCTGCGTCAGCATCAATCGGCTAATATCCTCATTTTTCACGATGCTCGAAGTAAATTCATCTGTTAGTTTTTGATCATACTTTGTTGCTTCTAATTTGATTTTAGGGATCGTAATCTGACAAAGTGCACTATTTAGCGGCAGCAAAATCTCCTGTTCATTATATTCCTCATCAACTACATCAAAAGCGCGTGTAACTTCATTTGTTATTTGCTTTTTCATTGACTTCAAATCGAACAATTTATCAAACTCTGTATTAATAAGTTCTTTACTACGTATAACATACTGACGAATACCCGAAATAGCTTCTTGTACACTAGCTGTATTCGTCACAACCGTCTGTGTATAATGCTCTTTAAATAATCCCAAAAAACCTGTTCGGTGAGTGCCATTATGCGATTCAGAATTGGGGGTTACACTAACGCCTACAAAGTTATCAATCTCACGCTCGACTTCAACTTTAATCGTTTCAAGCGTTTTTTGTGCACGAACACTTCCTGAGGTAAATATTTCTTGAATGTTGTAGCGAATTTTATTTAATGTTTTGGAAATAGAATCAATTTTGTTTTGAAGTTCACCCAAATCATATGTTTGTAAATCTTGACGATTCGTACGCGCTTGAATATTAATCGTTTCAAGTTCTTTTAGGAAATAAATTTGTTTATCTCGTATGGTATTTTTCACTTTTTCTACGATTATCTCATCTTTTTGCGCTAAGATTCTTTCTAGCTCTTCCTTTTGGATTCCTTCAATATTTGATAAATCCTTCAACAATTCTGGATTTCTTGAAAATCCTTGGAATCTACGTTCAAATGTCTTCACTAAATGTTCTTCTTCCTCTGATAACATTTGTTGCTTTTCTATTTTTGTAGCAATTGTATACATAATTGCAGAGACATATTTTGGAGGCAAATTTTCACCGATGTTGTGAATAATTTGTGCACAATTGGGATCTTTCAGTGCTTCGCCAAAAATATTGTCTGCTTGTTTATTAAAATTATATTGACTTGCCTTCAATGCTTTTTTCAGTGGTACACTTTGCTCTTTATAATCTAAAATCCCCGAATCAAACTTGCTTCCTATAAGTACAGCCCGGTTTACCGACTCACCCGGTAAAATATTGGATAAAAAGTCCAGATCCTCTTTCGTTAAAAATTGACCTGTGTAGCTTAAAAAAAACACTATATCACATTTCACAAGGAAATCCATCGTTGTCCGACCACGTGAAATAATTGGATCATTTAATCCAGGGGTGTCGATAATTTCTGCATTTTTTAATAGTTCATTGTTTAATTGAATTTCGGTATGTTTCACAATTGGGGTGTAATGACCGCCTGAACCTACGTATTCGTTCAACTCTCGTATAAAATCATCTTGGTCCTTCCCACGAATTTTAATTGTTTCACCTAAATATTCATAAATATTGATTTTGTTTCGTTCAGCCATTTCAACAAGTTCTTTGCATGACTTAAGCTCTTGAGGAATTTTATTTTCATTACGTTTATAGAATTGATCTCTTGACATTGGGATACGTAGTGTTCCACATTTTTTAATATGCTCTTCGTATAAGTTTTTCATAAATTGATCAGCATCTTGCATATTTCTTTCGATTAATTGCCAATCTTTTTGTGTATAGAAAACTATGCATCCTTCGAATTCTTTACCGTAAGTAATTTTAGTAAGTGCTGCAGTCATCGGTGTAGGTGCTTTTGGTAAAATAGAGTCGCCATTAAAAATAAGTGCGTTTAAAAATGATGATTTACCTGCCTTCACCTCTCCAACAATTCCAATTCGAATAGCACGATTTTCTTCTTTTATTACTTGTAAACTCTCTTTTAATGTTCTGGCGTTTTTCTGAAAATCTAGAATATTGTTTTCACTTACCAAATCACGGGCAGTGGTTAAAGACTCAGCTATTTCTTCAATCAAACTAGTAAATTCTTCATCTCTTGTTATCATATTTCACACCTCTTAAATCTTCCAATTGTTGTTGTGTTTGTTGAATAGTTACTTGTAGTTGTTGCTGCATTACCTCATAACGCTCTGTTTCACTTTGCTTCATTTGCTGGGCGGATTTTAATGCATCCTCTTCAATTGAAATGAGTTCAGTCATTTTGCTTTCAGTTTCTTCTAATAACTCTGCTTCTACTTCAATTAAGGATTTACCAATGGCTGGGCGAAGCTTATCCACAATTTGTGGGATGATTTCATCTTCCATTTTCTTCTTAATTTTCTCAGTTTGACTTTTTTCTCCACCGATGCAAAATAATTTTAATATATCAGGTAAAAAGATAATAATAAGCTCTAACCATGGGGTAACCACTGATGTCGTAACAGCCAATACACTTGTAATCACCTTATACATTTTCGATGATTGATTGATTACCTTTTGGATTTTTTCTAATGCTTTAATAGTATCAGTGAGCTTTCCTTGAATACTCTCTTCTACATTTGCGTTATCAAAATTAATAGAATCAAATTCAAGTTCTTGTAAAAACTCAGCATACGACTCTTCTGTATAACGTCTTGTCGCCTCTACTAGGACTGGTCGTAATATGTTATTCACTTGGCGTGAGAACGCATTTTCACTTGTTTTTGCCGCTGTTGCTAATTGGTATGAGTTATTAAATAATGCCGTTTCTACGTCAGCAATAATATTTGGTAGTACGTAGTTTTGCATTTTGTGAGTCAATTTTTTACGTTCTATTTGTAAATTCCTTTCAAGCTCCTTCTTTAAACGTATATGACTATCAATTTGCTGTTGGAGATGAGATACATCCAATTTTTCTGTCGCCATCAACTTTTTTAAACTAATTAAAATATACTCGTAAAGTTCCTCAATCATAGGACGAAACGTTACATTAAATATCTGTTGTACATTGAAGCTTTCGATAGTCCGTTGCATTTTGGTAACAGTTTCACGATCAAATTTACTGACTGATTCAACAGCAATATTTTCTTGAAATTCCCACTCTGCCGTTTCCTTAATATTCGTTACAATCTGTTGTAGGGCAGACGGAGCTTTTTTATCAGCTTTCGATACAGCAATTGCTAAATTATGATCGTATTGACGAATTTCATGAATAAAATCAACCCCTGTCAATTTGATTTCACCATCTTCGCAGTCTATAACCATAATATAGGCATTACCCTGACCAATGTATTGCATAATCGCTTTATTATGTTCTTCAAGGGTGGAATTAAATCCGGGCATATCGACAAATACGAAATCTGTATATTTATGTAAAAAGTCGTTTTTTATCGTAAAACGAAAATGTAATACATCCTTCGGTGAAAGTTGCTGAATATCTGCTAATGACATATCAAGTGTTGTACCATTTGTAAAGATAGCCTCAAATTTATTAATGGGTCCGTAGCATAACTCTGTTGCTACTGCGGTTTCAGGATTTTGGTTCTCAATTAATAATTCTTCTGACAATAGTGTATTTAATAGTGCGCTTTTTCCTGCACTAAATCCACCAATGAACAAAATTTTCATTGAAAAAAGATCAATTTTCTTTTGTAACTGCTGTAGCTTTTCTTCCACTTCTCCTTGGATACTGTATTCATTAATAATTTGTTGAATTCGCTCAATATGTTTTACTACGAAAGTCCGGTCAATCATTCATAACACTCCTATTAATTATAATTATCTTCCAATTCTATTAAAAAAACTGTTAATCCAACTAAATAAAAAAAGTATTGTGAGTAAGCGTTCATAGATATGTTCATTTTATCCACTGCCACTATTATAGAATCCTTGTGATTTAATGATGTATTTTGGGTATTGTAAAAGTATCTAAACCTTCAGATTGTTCTATATAAATTTCTTAGATTTCCAAATGTAATTTAACAGACTAAAACAATTCCTCTTTTTATGTATGCATTCCAATTATGAAAAACTAAAAATCAATGAAAATAGATATTTAATCCATAATTTCTTCTTTATGCGAGTGGTTTTCTAACATTTTCTCTAACGTTTCCTTCATTTCATTTCTAAATTCTGTCGGTTTTAAGACCTCAATATACGGTCCTTGACTAAGAAGCCACATTTTCACCCCATTTCCAAATACCTCTGCTTCAATAATTGCTCCATTTTCATCTTGTGAAACAATACGTGCAGTTGGTAGACGATCCAATACAGCTTGCAAAGATGTACCCCAAAATCGGAAGGTAACTTTCAGCAAGGCACCAGGGTTCATAAATTGAATTCGTTTGCGAAACTGTCCTTCCTCAAACCGATCTTTGTAATTCACCTTGAAATGTTCTTTCTTTATCTCATAGTTTGAAATTCGATCCACTCGATAAATTGTTGGAAACTTAAAATCATAATCCACAAGAAAAGCTGCTAGGTAAAAATAATATTCCGAAAACAATAATCCAACTGGTTGTACCATACGTGTAGACGACTTTGTTCCCTCTTCCTTTTCGTAAGATATCTCTATTAACCTCTTTGTCCTAACAGCTTCACCTAGGTCCCATATCATGGATAGTAAAGGTTTATCATGATGAGGTGGTTCATAATGAATCCGCTCATTTCCGATGACCTCCTTAATAAAGGTCCTATCATCGGGCCTAGATTGTATAATAAGCTTATCAAGTAATACCTTCATTTCTTTATCTGAAAAGGCCCTGGTCTCTAAAAGAACCTTTGTTAATGCCAAGATTTCTTCCTTTGTCAACCCAATATCATCACTACGATTTAAACTATAGCTTTTTTTCGAACGGTTATAAGTTAGGGCGATTGAATCTTTATAGGTAGTTGCTAGATATAGCCGTAACTCATCCAAATCCCGCTGAATGGTTTTTAGGTTTACTTCAAAACGCACAGCTTCTTCTTTTTTACTTATCATCTCACCCTTACGCAAACGCTCGTATAAGGACAAAATTCTCAATGACTTTATTTCTTGTTCCCCCATCTCTTCCATCACCTTGATTTAAATTGTTATATCTAAAATTCGATATATTATTATATTGGTATTTTATCACAATTTTACATCTACATCTTTTGCCTATCTAGAAAATCTCTTATTTCTCTTTCTGTAATCCCATTGCTTAAGGCTTCCAAAATTAATTCTACCCATTCTATATCTAAGGTTTGTATCTCTTTTTCAGCCATTATTCTATCTCCCTTCAGAAATATCTATAGGATTAAAACTTCATTTTATTTCCTTTAGCTAACACATCGGTAATGTATCATAGAGCGATGGACAATATATGTACTTGTGATAAGGTTTTTATAAACAATGTAGAAAAAATAAAAATTTAGTTTATAAATAAAAAAAGCAGGTATCAGAGGGATATAGATTTCATGTAGAAGGCTATTCTTTTAATAGTCATAATTGGTTTTAAGGGGTAATTAAATCTTAATAAAGAAACCATATCAGGCTTTAAAGTCTTAGTAAATTTTCTATGGAACACGACATGGTTTTTCATTGATAATGATTTTTTAAAGACAGAAAAAAACACCAAGTGAGGGAAGATTGCTAAATTAATCAATTAAATACTATGAACACATACATGTTATAGATTTCTTGAATTAGATTAAAAATCAAAAAATTGGACATAATGACTATCAGTTATTGTTCCTCGATCTAACTATATGGAACGAACCTAATAATTATAGGAACTACACAATAAACCTATTTTTGATCAAACGGAATATATATTATGTTAACTAAAAAAGAATTATAGGGACGTTACCGCTATTTATTGGTACGTCCCTATAGTTATCGTTATGTTTACATATTTCACACCTTTTCATGTAATACTTTGTCAATCATCACTCGGATAATTTTCTCAATTTCCTCATTTTCTTGACCCGGAATAGCTGATAATAAACCAGTCCTATTCATATTGGGGTTGAGAATATTATCTACATCCGTGTCTATGAAATTTATCTCCTCATCCATGTCGGGAAACAGTAAAACTCCACAAGCAACTTCACTTCTTTGATTAAGTGTATGGTATATTTGATTAGTATACTTGTTAATTTGATCCTGATCGGATGTCTCATTAGTTTCATCCCATACCATGGACCGAGGTTTATACTTTGCATCAAATACTATAGACCCTTTATATAATTGATTAGATGTGTATATACGAACATGGATATCCGGTGTCATGCGACTGGTACCAAAGTAATCATAACCCTGAGACCTCGCATCCTCAACCCGTAGGGCATATGGAATCTGTTCTTCATAAGCGACTATAATCCGGTTTCCATCTCCGTCAATTAATTCGCATTCAAAATTGTATGGGAGATTAACTTCAAACTGTTTACCAATTTGGCGGAATGTAAATGCAAACTGATTGGTTGGAGTAAAACCAAGCCTACATATTTTACTAATGACCAGGAAATAGCACCAATACTCATATAAAATAAATGTACGCTTGAGTCTCGTCCAACTTATCGAATCAAAGTGCACCTCAAAACTAGCATCCTCCAATCTATTCAATTCTTCAAATACAACATTATACCTTACATCCCTTGATTTTATAGATTTTCTTCTATCTAAATACCGAGTATCAACTTTTTGAAAAAACCATTCATTACATAACTGCTCAATAGTTACCCTAATACCACTCAAATCTGCTAAAATTGAATTTAACCTATTTATTTTACGTGTACTAGGGGCAATATATTTCTTCCTTGTAATCTCATCAAGATGAGTATTCCTACTCTCAAAAGTGGATATTCGATCCTTTTCTTGCTGGATTGAGTTTAGAATTGATTGTGTCAATTCCTCACAATATTCGATTAATAAATTTAATCCATCTTTGAGAAACTGGTTATCAGAGGTATTGTATGAAGAATAGTACTCCTTAGCAATACCACGGTTTGGATTTTGATTCTTTACATGTAGTTGTAGCATTTGTCCCCGGGAGTCAACTGCTTTTGATTTCCGACCATCCACATTCTTGTAAGCCGTTTCAATCTTCTGTAAAGGGTTTTTAGATATACTTATTACAGTGCTACTAATTGTTTCAATTATTTCTTTAAGCATTTCATACCAATGGTAGTAATTTTTAGTGCTAGTATCCTCATTTATCCTACTCCTCATCCTAGCAGGCGATGTCACATCGATTGTAATTGATTTAACGAAATTCTCCAATTCCCGCATCATATCACTTAATGTATTAATACGAATATTGTCAGGATAAATACGGAACATAAGGTACCAGACTTCATTTCCTCGCTTAACGGTCAACATGTAATCACCACAGTAGGCAATAAGTCTACTAGTGTTAATGCCCTTTAATTCCCAATTTACATAGTTCATTCTATTGGTCACTGGGTCAAAACGAAGTGGCCGATTTCGTGGGGTCTTTAATCCATCCATCGTAATCATAATCGGGTCATTACCCTCTAACACCTCTAGGTGGAGGGTTATATCGTATTCCGTAATTTCAGCATAAGTAAATACATTCTCAGGTAACATAGCTTCTTGTTCTGATGTATATAGTTCTGAACAAGTATACTTATTATTTTTAACGATAAAAGAGAGGAGGAAACCAAGTGATTTATTGGACAAATCCATACACCTCTACTTCATCCCTCTTTCGTTTTAGTATCTCTTCTGATTTTAAATTTTTACCAAATAAATTTTCCCTGAATGACTCAAAAAGATTAAAGAGTGAGGATTGGTTTTCCTCATTTTGTTGTTCTAATATTTTCTCTAACTCCCTCCGGCTTCCTCGTAGCTTTGATAGTATCCTTTGACAAATTTGCATATCTAGAGCTTCTGACCGAGAGAGCACTAGTTGATCATTAATATAGAGAGTTGGCATATTTGCTAGGAACGATGTAATTTCTGTTAAAGTTCGATAGCCAATTATCTTCTCCATTCTGTTTCGTTTCAAGCAATTGTACAGTTGATCAAAGAATTCAATTTCATGATCGTTTAGAGAACCTAATGGTTTGCACCATGATTTGAAGGTTTCGGACCAATCATTTGATATTGAGATGCTAGACGAATCTACTTCCATTTCTTGGAGTTTTGCCTGATGCCAACTTCGAATATCTAATTCATTAATTTCTATGTAGTTTCCTCGATCTAAAATCTTGTCACTTAGTACATGAGTCGAATCATCTGTATTAACTGTTCCAATAATAAGTAAATTGTCATGCAATGGAATCTCTGCAGGGAAAGTCGGGTCCATCTTTTCACTACTACACGTGTAAAGACGAATGACGCGTTCCTCTAATGGACGCTGAAGTACACTACTAAATTCAGCAAAGTAATGCTCCACCTTGGCTAGATTCATTTCATCCAGAACTAATATATGTATTTGATTACGATATTTATCAGCCCTTAATAAAAATTGAACAATCCCGCTCGCGCAAGGTAGATATCTACCGTTTTGATTATCATAATAACCAAGAAAGTCGGATGAATCTGTCCAATTTGTTTGTACAGGTACTTCTTTATATGTTTCCTCGTTAATGAGTCCTAAGGATTTAGCATATAATCTGCAAAGACTAGATTTTCCAGTTCCGGATGGCCCGGAGAGTATAGTCAGCATGGATGTCTTAAGGGAAGTATGTAAGGAAAGTAAGGTTTGTGGTTTGTACAAAAGCTGGTTATTTTGTACAAGTGAATCTAAAAACCTAATTTCTTCTGAGTGCTCTTCTATTTTGATAGATGTCTCAGCCTTAGTAGATTCTTGTTGTTTAAGGATTTTAATAATGCTTTCATACTGATGATCAGCAACCAAGATTTCTTCTGGTTCTTCAGGGGTTCCCCCGAATGTAATGAGTTTAATGTTATGAATTTTCTCTATAGCTGAAATCGAATCGACAAGTTGGGGTTCTTGATCCTCCAAAATTTTAATATCATCTATTGGTAGCCAATAGATGTTTCCTCTCCATGCAAAAAGCGAGTGAAATAGTTGTGGGGCAGATAATTCTAATACCTTGCTATCTTTTGTTAAGGAAATAAAATCCACTTCACTATTAATAACCTTGATATGCAAAAAATTGTTTTCTCTTGATATTTTGGTTCTATGAATATTAACATTTTTGGCAATAAACACTGGTGAACCTGTTCTGTTGTTCGTACTTTCCTCGATTTCAAAAGAAATAATTTTTTCCCGGAGTAAGTCCCATCCTTGATCGATTGTCTGATTTTTAGTGCGTTCACCAGCAATTTTTAAGTTAATTTTAGGAAAACCATGTTTATACAACTCGTTAGCGAAGATATTAACCTCCTTTTGTTCAATATCTGCTGCCTTTGTAGGAGGTACAGGGGAGATCACTGTTGCGAATACATAGAAACTACCACCCTTAGTGACTTTACATTTACCTCTTCCCTCTATATAACCTATGTACTTATTCATGCTCTTACACTCCTTAATTCTATTAAGATAGAATATTATAATATAGATTCATATTCACATTTTGTAAGTTAGACAAAAATAAAAAACGCTCGCGAATTCCTGCCAATATTGTTGGCGACAACTTAACATAAGAGAAGGTTCAGTTGGAACAAAGTTCCTCTGTTGAATTTTTTCAAAATGTAAAATATCTTAATCTTCAAGAAATACTTGTTTAACTACTTCAAATCCTGGAAAAATTTAATGATACGGAATACTTACAGTTGTTTAAATCTTGTCATATCCAACTTTGATGTCTAGAAGGGGTAAGGATTTGTCTGTAATGGATTAGTTATCAGAATGTATAGACACTGTTTTCTTAGATGTAATGAGCTTTTTTCACAAACCTTTCATTCCATTAAACCTAATAAATCACAAACAAATAGGTATAGGTAATATCTGTAAGAAATGTGTTATGGTTTTACCATTCAGGAGATCAGTCTATAGGAAGATGTCTTTATTGATATGTCATCTTGGACTCAATCAATATTTAATATTTATAAATCTCCCTCTTGAATCTAGTTATTTACTTTCGATTAAAATGTTCATTACTATTATACTAACAATTTGATATTATTACTATATTTTCCTTATTTTCATTCCTATTTCCTTGTGCCTGCCTTGCTAGCCACGTGTACAAAGTATATCTTTATAAACTATTTATTGTTTGAAGAATGAGGTGCGTTGTCCATGTGAATTATAAAATCTATAATTAATGGTTTGTCCTTCTTGTCATAAGTTTGTGATCCGTACCTCTCCGAGAAATAGCATCTAATAAACTAATTATTGGATGGGCTACACTTATCTAGACAGAAATTTTAAGGTCAAGTAGACTACACATAATATATTTGAGGATAATCTACGATGACTAAAAGAGAGCGAGGAACATTTACAGAAGAATTTAAAAATCAAATGGTGCAACTGTATCTGAATGGCAAACCAAGAAAGGATATCATTCATGAGTACGATCTGACACCCTTCTCTCTAAATAAATGGATCGAGCAAAACAAAACTACAGGTTCAATTAAAGAGAAAGATAACCAAACCACAGAAGAAATTGAGTTGAACAATATACGTAAAAAAATAAGCAACTGTTGATGGGAAATGATATTTAAAGCAAGCTGCGCTGATACTAGGACGAAAGTAAATGTGATCCGGAATAACCGAGACAAATACTCGATATCAGCAATGTGCAAAATCCCTCCATCTACCGAGAACTACTTATTATTATGAAGTAAAATAGAGAGTTTTAGAGGCTGATATTGTTGAGATTTTCCAGGCCAGCCGTCAAAACTATGGGACTCGTAAAATAAAATTCGAATTAAAAAAGCAAGGAAAAATCGTCTCTAGACGACGAATAGGTCGTATTATGAATGAGCAAGGCCTTGTCTCTTCCTACACAGTGGCTCAGTTCAAGCCGCAAGCAAAAACGTGTAACGAATCAACCTAGGCTAATGAACTGGACCGTGAGTTTAAACAGGATGAGCGGTTGAGAGCCATTATAAGCGATTTGACTTATGTAAGAGTCGATAAAAAAAGACATTATATATGTATTTGTCGACCTCTTTAATCGAGAAATCATTGGGTGCAGCACAGGTCCGAACAAAAATGCCTTACTGGTTTACCAAGTACTTGCCTTTATTAATGCAGACCTACAATACAAACTTACATACTTTAAAAAATTGTCTAGTTTGGTGTTGACAATCCATATTTATAGATATAGCTCTAATATAACAGCGTAAATTCTCTCTTTAACTTTAATGCTTAATTTTCATAAATAGGATTATGAAACCACAATTTGGACATAATGACTAAAAGTTATTGTTTCACTATAAAATGAACATAACTTTGTGGAATGCACCAAATAACTTAAAGGAACGACCCCATAATTATAGGCACTAAACAATAATTCAATTTTTCATCAAACCGAATATATATTATGTTAACTAAAATCAAACATTATTAGGATGTTTATGGTATTAATGGAATATTAACCCTATAATTACGGGACGTTACTCATAATTATGAAACGTCCCTAATGGTTCTATATAACAGTTGAAATCTGTTAATTAAATTAAATCATATTACTGCTATAATTTACATAAGAAAAGGCTCTAGTTTAGAAATGATTAAAATAAAAAAATCTCATTTAAAGATTATATATAATAGTTGATAACAACATTATGTAGGTATTTTCACGGCATTAAAATTGTCATAAAAATACCTACATTAAAGTTTTACGACGACATTCACATGTCCCCTATAATTATGGCTGTTTCTTATAATTATGGTACGTCCAAAATAGCAAGTTTTATTTTCTATTAAACTTTTACACCTTATGATCACATAAAAAAAGTGCGATAATGGTAATTTTCGCACTTTTTTATGAATATTTAATATTGAAGTCTTTTGCTCTTTAACAGCAATGAATCCTTTTTTTACTTAGAAGTAATTTTACAAAAGTATTTATAATTTTGTATTAATTTTCAAAAATACTAAGGGGTCGATGTAGTCATATTGACTATAATCCAGCTCTTTAGGGAAAAGTATTGGTAAGGATTTATGAACTTCTGAAAAAATGAGAGGTCTTACTCTTCCTTTTTTAATAAAGTAGTATTCATCTTTCTTCACTACAAATGCAGCGTTATTTTCGACAATGACAAGATTGCTGATTGATACTGTTCCCGGTTCTTCAACTTTAATATCTAGTACGGTTAATTTATTATCCATAGCAAAATCTGGTTCAAACTTCCTAATATCCTCTAAGGCCCATTTTGGTAATAGGCCAGTTGAAAGATCTGCTATTATTTGTAGTCTACCTTCTCTTTTGTTTATTGTAAAACCTTCAACTTCATTTGATATAATAATATTATGATTTGCTTTACACAATGGATTACCATTTTGATCTTTGATAAATAAATTAATGAAATACAGTTTCCCATCTAATATCTTATACTCTATTAATTGGTCAGCTAATTTTATTGGGAGCATGCCTTTATATGAAATAAATTTCATTGGTCCAAATAATAATGAACATTTACTACTTGGCTCAACAAAGAATTGTGTAATTAGTTCATTAGTTTTAGACCTTATAATTGTTTTCCATTGGTAAATTTCTGAATCTTCAATTATTAAGGAATTATTGTAGTGGACATTTGCATGACACGTTGGGCATATAGCAATCATATGCTTTTCATCATGTGTCTTATATACAGCCCACTCTTTTATATGATGTATTTCAAAACGAGAGGTAACAGAACAACCCGGATTTGCACATTTCCATCCAGCCTCTTCTATAAGGTTGAGTTTAATATTATCTGGGATACTCCTATTCGGCATGCTAATCTCCTTACTTTGACTGAGTGAATTTTCTAATATGTACTAAATCTATGATACTATATTTCCAACTATAGGAAAACTGCTTTAATATTTTATTACTTAATGTTTATTTATTGTAAAAGAGGGTTAAATGAACAAAGTGTATCATTTGTAAAAGTTTAATCACTTATTTAGCTATTTATCCCACTATTGGTGTAAGTAGTGAGTGTTTTGATCTATACTAGCCCCGCTGTAGCGCAAGCCCTACTTACCACTCCTGCAACTACTGAGAGAAAGAAGTTCTTACCAAACTCAAGCCCAAATATAACAGTAATACTTGATAACATCGTAGCTTGAGCTGCTACAACTGCCGCCAAATCTGCTCCTGTTGGCAAGAACGTAGACGCTACGGTACCTGCTATTAACGAACCAGCAGTTACCCACGCAAAATTAATTTTTTTTTGTAAATCAACCTTTTGAGCAGCAGTATAGGCTTTTCTTAATTGCTCTGGAAGAAGTTGAAAGGTGATCTCAGACAACTCTTGGAGTCCAAATGGTTTTTTATATATGACATTTCCATCATTATCTTCAATATTATAAGTTTCGGCAAGAACTTTTACAATTTGTTTATAAGAGATATTATAAGATCTAATTTTATCGTAAAGTTCATTATCCTTTTTATTGATGGTTTGAGTTAATACAATAATAACTGGCATTTCCTCTGCAATTTCCGTTATCCATTCAATTTCTTCTATTTCAATACGCTTACTAAGAGAATTTATACAATACCAACATGTATTGCTCTGCGAGTTTAGCTTTTCTTAGATTTATTATTTCGTTTATTCCGATTGATGATATTTTTATAAGTTGGTTAAAAAATTTTTCTTGCTGACTAACTATATTATCTCTAGGAATTTTAATTCGCACTGTTGTCTCATTTAGTCTCCATGTAGGATTATCAACTTCTAAATTGTTATATATGTATTGTTGTACCCAAAGCCAATATGCTTTACTGTTACTACTATTATCGTCATATAAAAATATAAGTACAGGCACTTCGCAGATATCACAAAAGTTTAAAAACTTTACTGGACAATCGTAGATTACTTCACCATTATTTTCTTTTATTTCAATATCTTTAGTAGATTTTAATTGTATTTTTATGAACTTCGCTGTAGTTATTCTTTTTTTAAATATTTCTATTTCTGCATCGATATCATTATCATTTTCAGTTTTTCTAAATTTCCATCCTTTTGTTACAAAAAAACGCTCTACATAATTCCTTGATATGTCCTCTCGTTGTTGATTTTCAGTATATTGAGAAAGAATACTTTCTTTTGAGGTCACATTATTGGTCATAATATGTACTCCTTTTTATATAGGACTTAAATTGTCACATCTAATTATTATTATAACAAGGCAAGATAAAACTTTTTAATTTGATTAATATAGTAATATATACCACATACTCCCTTTTGTTATAAATTTCATAAAGTTTAGTCATTATTACTTCGAAAATTTTGGAAATAATAAATAATTTGTTCCGTTTTAATAATAGGAACGTCATAAAACAGGTAGGATATGCTTAATCCATTTTTACACCAACTTGACGAAAGGTTATAAATCTGAAAGGAAAGGGGAGGTGGTGACTAATGGTAAAACACAGCTAAAACTGATTACTGTTGAAAGAGCAGGAAGAAATAAAACGATTCCCTTATTATAAGTGTATTACATAATGTTTAGTAAAAATACGTTTATCCTAATTAATTTACATCCAATTTCCACCCGAAAGTTCTCCCACAAATATTTTCCTTTTTTGAAGCACCATTTCTTCTTTAAAATAAGAGAGTATACCATACTACTATACCTTTTATATTCGAGTAACCAAGTTTTCATACTTGCATAATTTCATATAATGTTTTAGTTGTTGTTCAGGTCCAAATTTACTTTTTTAATTTCAACCACAATAATTTTCATCATTCATTGGATTAATTAAGAGAAGACCAGGTCTTGTCTCATCAGAAAATATATATTGTTGTTTTATTAGTTTAACCCCTTACCTAATATTTCGGGATTACTTGCTATAAAATTTTCTATATCTCTTTCTTACACATGAAAAACTTCTTCAATTGAAAGAAGCTTATTGTTTAACCAACCTTTATTTTCATTTTCTTTAATGAACTCTAATAATATCTTTATTTCGCTAGTACTTAACACCTTCCATGCTCTTAGAGCAGAAGATATTGCTGCTAGGGAGTTTGTTTTTGATTAAGATCAGATGGTCGAGAGAGTTGTTTTAATGATCAATTATAGATTGATCTAGATTTAAGTTTCCATTTATTAACTCAAAGTATTGTTCCGCTAATTGGTCGCCTTCAAATAATGAGAGTTGACTTGAATCTTTCACTCGAGTTATATTACTTTTTCCACTTCTATACTTTGATTCAACTATTATTGAAAAAGGAGGTTTATTATTTTGTGTTAATAGTATGAATATATCGGGTTCACGCTTATAGAATGATGTTTTAGGCTAAAAAATAAAATCAGCCTTGGTAACATTATTAAAAGAGAATTTTATAGTCTCTTTAATTTGAAAATTAACTGACTTTTTCAGAAATGGAACCAATACTAAATCAGCAGGAAGGTTTTTAAATAGGGAAAATACATCTGATGTTAACAAGTCCTCCATTCCTTCATATTAGGGAATTTTTCCGTGAATATTGGCTATTGTCACGTAATCACTACCTTACTGTGATTAATATATACTCATTATATAATACTATTGGTATTATTTGTAATTAAAGGAATAGATTTCAATTAAAACACTTATCCTTTTTTATTGGTTTGTTGAAACCCTCTACTTTCGATGAATTTTCGTTTTTAATCATTCACGGTGTAGTTATCTCATACTCACTACATAAAAATCATTGTGAAATTTACTTGAATTAACTTCCTTATTTAAGGAAAAATCTAAGGAGGTCATTTGATTGCTGTAAAATATTTATGTTATTTTTTAATCCAATGTTTTGTATTATTTATAATAAATTTCCGACTAAAAGATAGTGATTTGGACATAATGACTATCAGTTTTTGTTCCTCAATGAAACGAACATAACTGTATGGAACGACCCAATAATTATAGGAACTAAACAATAAATCTAGTTTTCATCAAACCAAATATATATTATGTTAACTAGATTCGTGACTTATTATGACGTTACATTTATTATTGGAACCTGTCCCTAATTAATATGGTATGTCCCTTATAATTATGGAACGTCTCAAAAGTAACTTTTATTTACTTTGTTCTAGTCTTAACATCGTTAATATTTTATAAAAATCTTCAAGCTTTTCTAAGTGGTTAACTAATTATCTTTTTTAATACAAAAAAGAATATTGACACCCTAAGTAGAATTCTAAAGTGTAAATATCCTTATTCCGAGAAATTCATAATATAATAACATTCTTAACTTCTCCAAATGATTAGATGATAAGCGAAATTTACCAGAAGTTACATGATTTACCCTTCTGTCTAGCCTTTCAACAGACTTCAGTTGACCAAACTAACCAGTTAACAGTATTAGTTTTATACTATTCTAATTACGATCAAACTATTCTTTTAAAATTCGACAATAAATCTCTCTACATAATAAAAATCATAGATAAACTCTGATTAATTACCCCTTTAGAGATTGTTTACTGTAAATTTCTAAACTGAAATCTAGGGACATTCTGTTGAATAGAATAATAGCCGCCAATAAGATTCTTTTCGGTTTCCTTCAAATGATAAGACTTTGCATCCTCTAAAATACAATAGGAAATTCCTATTTTCTGTCCCCAATCTTTTCTGAAGTGTGATCGAATTCGGTTTCTTATATTTATTGACTCACCAATATACAAGAGCACATCACTTTCCAATGACTTGACCCTATAAACTCCTCGATTATTCGGAAAGGAACTAATTACGTTATCTACTTCTATAAAGTTTGACCATCTTAAACCCATAAAATCAGATGATACCGGAGTTCCAAGTAGCTGCAAAGGAGCCATACTTTTCCCCCATGAATCATTTCGAATATCTGTATCTTTTAATCTCCCACCTCTAAATTTACTTTTGGAACCTTTTGACTTATTATAATCACGATGAAATCTACCATGATTACAGTATGTAGATTCTACCCTCTCCTCCATTATTATCCACGACACGTGTAAAGTTCACTTTACGTAGCCTCCTTTGTTAATTTGTAGGAATAAAAATGTGCCCTAAAATCAATAGATGCTACGATTAATGTTTTTTTTGACACTAAAAGTTATTACCCCTCACTTTTAGGCATGGCTGTTATCTTGAAACTTGTATAGTTTTCTAACAAAATTTAAATTTCACATGTTAAAAAATAGTAGTTTGAAAAATGACAAAAGTTACCTTATTCTAAAAACCTGAAACAAACTTAACCCCGTTCTGATAAATAGAACGGGGTTAAGTAAATCTGTTTAATTTTTATGTAACCTTATTACAAAATGCAATTTAGTAATACTTTCTTATTTATATAAAAGTAAATATTTCACTCATCAAATTCAATATCAACTTTAACTACTTCTAGTTTTTCGTTATTTTCGATAAACTTATCGAAATATAACTGAAGAATTTGTAAACGGTTTTCAAGTGAACTTTTAGAAACAGTTCCTTGCTGGGTCAAACGATCATACTCTATTAAAGTTTCATCTTTTTCAGTAGATACCCTATTTTGTAAAATTAACTTTTCAAATTGTGTTAAAAAGTTATAAACATAGTTAAGGGACTCTGCATTTAATTTACGAATAAAAGCATAATAAAGAGGTATTTTGGATTTTGAATTAAACAAAGAATCATTTTCTTGGAATAAATCTGAAAACTTTTTAAGATTTTCTTCAAAGTCTTTAAATTTCTTTTTCATTTCTGTTGTTAAAATTCTATTAGACTTTAGAATACCATCCAGGTTGGACTTATTTAAAGAAACAATATTAACTTGGCTATCTAATAAAAATAATTTAGTTAACACATCAAAGTAATCGTATCTCTTATCATTAAATGATACCTTATTGAAAAAAGAATTACTATTAACCAATCCTTTTATTTTGGTGGATAAATCACCTGAAATCGCATATCTTTTTTCGGCATTATTAAGTTGCTTTCCTTCGTTTAATCTTAAAAACAATTCCTCTATACGTTCTTGCTCATCTGTTATTACAAGTGCTATATCTATTTTATAGTTATCAAAAAAGTGCTTAAAATCTGGATAAAATCTAGAAATTTCACTATAGGTTAATCCTTTAAGATCAAGTTTTGGATTATCAAATAATTCAAAATTGCGACTTAATGGGAAATTATCTTCCATAAATTGAAATATTGCATAAAAGCGTTGTTTTCCATCGATTATTGCGAATAATTTTTCTTTGGGATTTAGTATATTTCCTTTAGAAACAAAGTAATTAACATAAAATTTAGGAACATCTAATTTATTAAGTATACTATCAATCAATAATTGTTGACTCTCTTGACTCCATAAACTACCAACCCGTTGATATGGTGGCTCAAAATCAATATTATTATTTTTATAGTGAGTATACCATTCAGAAATTGTGGAAGCAGTCTTTTCAATTGCAAACATGTTAAACCCTCCCTGATGTACTAGCTATTCTTTCTTTATTTTCTCTGACTATTGTTTCTCCTATTGAATCCAACCCAGGATACAAACTGCTCTCATTTAATCCAATATGATAAAGTTGGTTTTTAATAGAATCTATAGATTCCTTTTTTATAACAATTTTCGTCAAAAATTTACTAGCATCAATTGTTTCTTCTAATGGCTTCACGTTAGGGGGTTTTGGGAATAATGTAAACACTCCTTTTTGGGCAATAATTCTTACATTATTTAGAGAACCTATAACAGCAACTGGATGATTAATAGGAATTCCCGGCATACTATTTGGACCGAATGCATTAGTAATATCAGTTGATTCTATATTTGGTATATTATTTCTAGTTGAAGAAAAGATGAACTGCCCATTGAGCTTTAAAGGATTTAAACACCAAACTACAGCATCATACTCAATTTTATCTTCTGAGCTTCTATGCTCCAAAGCAAACATTAATGCTATAAATGCATCTTCACTCCAGTCCAATAATCTAGTAGGAACACCATGATGTTGCATAATAAATAACCAACCCCAAAAAGACTGTGGTTCTTTTTCTAAAAAAGGAACTGCCTTCGCTTTAAACTTCATATAAAAGTCTTCTTCGTAATTATCATTAACATTATCTCTGTAACTTGAGGGTAGAAGTTTATATTTTTCAGAGTTTTTAGACTGCCCTCTATACCAAAGTTTCTCATTGGTAGTTAATATACTAGCTATTTCCTCTAAATAAGTTGATAAATCTGAAACTTCCATTAAATCACCACCATTGTTTTACCAAAATTATACACCATATAAAAAACTATTTCCTGTTTATTAAAACGCTAGTGTTGTATACGATAATTATATAAAATTTATTCCTTTCATTTGATAAATTCTAAAACCTAAACTATTTCTAGTTCACCTTCTTGAATCGTATACCAGTTTAATTATTCTTCATTCAGGAACTTTTACTAGAGTAATATGTGTTGGGCATTTTTAAAAGTCTTTATTAAAACCGCAACAATCCCAGTTGTTATTAAGTTTCTAATATTACGAGGAGGGGCTAAATATTATTTTCTATGGAAAACGACATAGTATTTTTATTGGTAAAGACTTTTTATCATTTTTTCCTAGTTGTAGAAAACAGAGAAAAGGACCATATAGTGAGAGAGCTTTCTACAAATTCATAACCAATTAAATACTATGATACATATTCATGCTTTAGGTTTCTTGAATTGGATTATAAAACAAAAAAGGGGACATAATAATTATCAGTTATTGTTTCTCTATAAATTGAACATAACTATGTGGGATGAACCTAATAACTTTAAGAAACGACCCAATAATTATAGGAACTAAACAATAAATCTATTTTTCATCAAACGGAATATATATTATGTTAACTAGATAAAAACACAAACTTATCATAATCATCAATCTGTTCATTTGTTTTGCCTATTTTGTAGTTCCTCCATTCCTTTCCCAAGATGGATCAAAAAATCTTTAAACTTCATCTTATTCCAAGTACCCTTACCAATTCCATAACTACTAATTAGCAGCGGAAACATGTCTAATAATATTTTTTAGGGAAACATACTGTTCAAATGTTAGAAAAGTACTGCGTTTTTCCTCCCCATTAAAAAGAAGAATTCTGCAAAAAAAGTCAAATAAAAAAATCTTCCGTCTGGAAGATTTTTTTATTTTAAATTTGGATATCCTTGCTGACGCAAAGCCTCATACACCAATATTGCAGCTGTATTCGAAAGGTTCAGTGAACGAACATTAACACTCATTGGTATTCTCAAAAAGTGATTTTTATTTTTTTCTAGTAAATCTTTTGGTAAACCCGTTGTTTCTTTTCCAAATATAAAATAATGTTCCTTTGATACATCACTGAAATCAAAGGACGAATGTGATTTTTCACCAAATGTCTCAATATAGTAAAACTCGCCTTGATTTTTTGAAAAAAAATCATCCAATGAGTCATAATACGTTATGTTTACAGACTGCCAGTAATCTATACCTGCTCGTTTTATCATATTCTCATCTGTTGAAAATCCAAGTGGTCGGATTAAATGCAAGGCTGTATCCGTTCCGGCACAAGTACGTGCAATATTTGCAGTATTAGCCGGTATTTCTGGTTGATATAGTACAACATGTATTGCCAAGAATGGTCACCTCTATCTTTATTTTACCCTCCAAATTATAGCATATATCCTAAGATTCAGAGCATGAACACAACAATATGATTCAGGAACAATTGCTCCAAGTAATTATAGCTCCCGATAGGTGTAATTTCGCTTAACCTTTTGACTGTATCTGATCGCTAACTAACAACTTATTCTGATTCGCCACCTTAAGTTTAATAAAATATCTTCCTACAAAATCTTTTCCTCTTACAGTTGTCTCCCCACCTACTATAATTATCTTACGTTCATTTTAGAATATCCCTACACTAGCTATGCAAGCTCCCCTTTAACCAAGCGCGTGGACGGTAGGGACCGACAGGGATGTGGATTAAACTGGTTTTCCCTTTTGATTCAATCTGGTAAAGTTCGTCACATGATTTAACATCAAAACCCAGAAGCGGGTGGCCGCCCATCCCCAAAGCATTTGCTGCCAATAGGAGCCGTTGCACAAGGATCCCTGCTTCCATCTGCTGAATCCGGTATCCTCTATACCCCAATTTCTTGATGAAATGATCCTTATCTCCAATGACATGGAAGCTAAGCGGGACCTGAAATAGATTTACATTATCCAATGTTAATCCATATTGTAAATACTCCCGACAATCCCCTGACGATATTTTCCGAAGGGCATTAATCCTTTTGTCATAGGAGTATGCTCCATTTGGAACATCCTCAATATTATATAAACAACTATATAAGGCCAAACGAGACTCAATATTTCCCTCTGTTCTATCAAGGTCATTCTGATAGGAAAAGGAAAATGTCTCTTTTAATAAAGTGGATAATTGGACTTGACTTACTTTCCCTAGCAAAAAATCTGCATCAGGAGAATGTCGCTTTCTACAAACAGTTGCGAGATCATATGATAAGGACTCTGTAAATGGCAGCATAATAGTTTCTGTAGACACACTAATCTGATTATCTTGTTCCATCTTCAAAAATGAATCTGTTGATTCTAACATGGATGCTTCATTGAGCTTTCTTATCATCGGGTAATCTAGTACTCTCTTTGATCGTTGATAGGATTCATGGGTCAACACTGGTAGCTCATGGCATAAAGCACTGGCGGAAACCCTATCTAGTTTATCAATTTCACGGTAATTAATAACTGGTTGTATTGACAAAGGAATAACTGCATATACACTTTCATCCTGTTCGTATAGTCCTAGTAAATGATTGATCGGCCGATCAAGAAATTGGTAGCATATCCGTGTAGAGAACCCTAACCGATCCGCCACTTCTAACGTTTGCCCGATTAACACACCAGTATCTAGCCCTTGCAAACGATAGGAAAAGTTATTATATTTATAAAAATTTTTCCAAAACATTGTTGAAATAAATAGAGTTCCAAAACAGTCTGAAATATCACAGTTATTTCCTAGACTACGAGATAAATAAGAGTCGTAATTTCCTTCTCTTACTATTACGAGGCGGTGATGAGCAACGGAGTAATGGTAGATTCCTTCTGGTATATCATCTAACTTTAAATAGATGTATACTTCATTGGGATACAAAGCTCCTCCAGAAGGAACAAATCGCCGTAAGGCAATCATCACATCATTTTCTGTGACACCATTGGAAAAAGCGGACTGTGAGTATTGAGTAAGGCCATATACATACCATAGAAGATGACCTATGTCTGTAAGGTTTGGTTTTACAGCACCTTCCCGTTTCTCGATGGATAACGGTACTTCTGCAGAAAGTGGTATCTCAGGTAAGCCACGATACAATTTATAGGAAAGTGGTGCATCTTCCCAATCAACCTGCCAATCCGGCGGAGAGATTTTATCTGTTTCAAAATGCAAATTGTATAGAAATGTGTCAAGATTCAACCTTTCACCTCCTACTCTTTCCATTATGGAAACGGATGAGGATATGGATTTAGCTGTTCATATACTAACGGATGTTTTGTAAAGCCAAGTTTCATCGGTACGTTTAAGACCCTTTCCAGTCCTTTTACACGAGTTAGGTGATGACCAAATGTCATTGGTAACATTCCTGGGATCAATACTTTTACACAGTATAAACCGTTCTGCTTGATTTCAGGTGTTGACTGGTCAATCACGATAACCTCGAGGTTTAACTGACGAAACCTTTGCAAGATGTTCTCTAGATCATCTTGCAAATCTGTATATTTCGGCTGTGTCTTATATTCCTCTTCAAACGTTCGTAATGGACGATTATTATTCAATAAAAAATGTAGGCGCTCCTCAGCCTCTGGTAAGCCATATAGCATGCCATGGTCCTCCATCGTCTTTACTTCGAATGGATCGAGTAACATCCTTTCATATTTTTGTCGGTTTTCTTCCAATTTTTCATCATGTCGATACATCATTCCCGCAAGCTCGTAAATCGCACTTTTAACTGCTCTTACTGGATCTGGATTTGCTCCGGCTGCACAAATAAGGTTTACACCCGTGGATCTTCTATTTTTTGCGATTGCCCAAACGCTTGGAATCTCGTGTTCCATCGTTGAATTATAAAAATAGAGGTCATATCCGGCAACCTCTCGCACACGGTCGACCATCAACTGTAATTCTTTATCGTTCGCGGAATGAAGATCAAGACGCGGAAGGGGCAACCTTGCATACCAGGTTAATAGGAAGGAATCTCGCTCGACAATCTCCATAATGCCATGGAAAATAGCCTCCTCTAGGCTCCCACCCACTGCACATCCGTTAGACGTTTCATAAACAACGCCCTCTCCATAGCCCAAACTGTAGTAAGCGAGTAACTCTGGAACCAAAATAGGACGTTCTTGTGAAAACGAATATCCCCATACCCAATTCAATTGGTCATCAGGATGAAACGGTTTAAATGGAAAATTCACCTTTGCATACTGTTCCTTTTCATGAAAGCCTACACGTCCAGGATATAGTGCTATATGCTCCAAATTGCGGTAGCTGTCTCGAATGACCGTCGTTTTACCCCGAGGCTGGATCCCGCAATATCGCTCCAAGCCTTCCAAAATGGCTATCAGCTCACTCAACTCATAAGAATTAGACCGCCCTGCAACTCCCTCATCGGCTCCAAACATCGGCATGTTCACAAGAACATCAGCAAATGGCAGTCTGTAATCCTGCATTTTCCCATTCATGACACCGGTTCGAAAATCCAGATATTCTTTCAGCAAAAATGATTTTAATTCACGAGTAGGACGGCAGCGGTAACTATCCTCACTTATTTTAGGACTAGATTTGATTTTCACTTGCGCTAATGCTGCTGTGTCATTCGGTAATGGGCTGCAAACTGAGCACGTTGGAACAGGCAAGAAAAAGTGGCTAGAAGTAAGTAACGTTCTTAAATTCGTAATACACATCCTATTTTCTAAATAGGCACGGTCACCTTTCAGGATCTTCTGTACCTCTTTCTTTATTAACAAGGCCATATGCAATAGTCCAGTTCGCGATGTCCATGCATTACGCTGCATTTCTTCTGCTTCTTCCATTCTTGCTTGAAGCGACCACATTTCCTGCCGATCGGGTCCTGCAATCATGCGCCGTATGTCAGCACAGCGAGAACACCCGCGTCCATCAGGGTATACAATTGGACCAATGATTCCCTCCCCGAACGAAACAAACCCTCGAAGCCAGGGGATACGAGCAGTCCGGAATTTTTCTTCCGCTTTTTGATGAATCGATGGATGCCAACCATCGTGTAATACCAAAGCTAATTCTGTTTCTTTGGGGACCTCTGCTAAGTTACTTTGTCTCCTTATGTCATAGTCAATAGACAAAAGATCACTGACATAATCAGCTAATACTCCCTCTCCTTCAATTAGAATTTGGGCAGCCATCAGGATTCCCCCTCACGCAGCTGAACACCAAACACTCCGGCCAGCTCATGCTGCTTTAAAAAAGGTTCAAAGGCAAGATCATAGACGAAAAGTCGTTTGTTATTCCTATTAAGAACCTGCATGGAGGATCGGAATAGTTCAAATTGTGTCATTTCCTCACAAGAAGGAATTTCGAGTTTAGAAGAGTTATTTTTCAAAAAAGCTGCTGGCTCCATTACTTTCCTCTCATTGAAAAGCACTTGATTTTGCGCATCCATTAGAGCTTGTTGTAATGCACCCCTTAACGCCAATGTTGTATTTAAACCCACCTTTGTGTACCATCTGTCATTTGATCTAATCCATATTACGGGGAAGCCATGTATTTCCTCTTCTACTCCGATCGTCGTTTCGCTATTGAAAGTAGTTAGGGAATTTAAATAAAATCGGCAGTGTCGATCTTCCATCGATCCTAGCTCCATACAAAAAATCATTTTCAGTTGTTCAATCTTTCTTTTTCTTAATTCTTCCTCTAAATAGGCTTGCAACCCTCGGCAAACAGCCTCTTCGAATGTTTCACCTGCACCAATACCTATAAATTCGCTTGATAGGCTTGCACTTGTGTTATCGCCGTCTCTCCTAACGAATGAATCAATCATATTTGAAACATACATTTCAATACCTGTCAGTCCTGCTTCTCTTTGTGCTTCCTCATGGGTTAAACCTCCACAGATACATTCTGTTAGCAGTTCCGCCGGACCTTCTGACAGGGGGTTAACTGCTTGAACAGAGCACTGTGTAAGCGGTAGCTGGGTCAAATTTCGTTCCTCCCATGTATGAAAAATTCCAGTTTCTTCTGAAGTTAAGCGACTGAAATAGTCCAAGAGGTTTCTTGGTGATTCATTTCTCTCTGCATCCTGTTTGAGTTCAACATCAATATTTTCAACCAGTCTTAGTGTATCCTTTTTAGTCGTCACCAGAGGATGAGTTAGGAATGAAATCCAATCTCCTTCTAACGTTTCAAGATCTAGAAGGTAAATTTGGTTACTCTGATTGGATCCCGCAACCCCTGTCACCCTCTTGAAAAATTCGAACACTGTAACATTCGCCAAAAGAGATCCTGCAATCGAAGAGAAAGCCTGGGGTTGCTTATTTGTATTAATTACAGTTTGATGAAGGCGCCGCCAAGCAGATTCCCAGCAGCCATCTGATTCTGGATGTACAAGTGGACCAGCTAACCCCACTTGATCTAAACATATAGCGGGTATAAAGGCCTTCCTTTCTTCTTTACAAACCTCGTTTAGATCCCTTACTTCTTTTATATTTCCATCCTGCGATATATACAGAACCCAATCATAGGGCTTCACAACTTCTCCCCAAAAACTACTCCCCTCTTCTTTTTGAAAAGGTACCACCTCTACTTCAACCTCAGGGTCCGTCATTTTAGCTTTCTCCACCAATTCATGTAATCGCTGCTGATTTGTATGAATGGAATCTGTTACCATGACATAAATTTTAGGTAGTCCTGATTCTAGTAACGATGAAACTAATGAAACGATGAAGGAGCCTGACCCAATTGTCAACACTTTAGCTTGTCGGTATTGCTGAAATCGGTATGCGCCCGATTCTACAAAATTTTCTATAAATTCTATTTGTGGAGCAAAATGATGAAGAACTACCCTGGTTAACTGATGGGGCATATCTTGGCTTATATCTCGAACAAAGCCATTCTTATACAACGTTTCACCGATCTCATATACCCGATTCCGATAAGGAGCAGTTAGTCCTTCTGTCAAATCTCCCAATGTCTGCTCCCCATTAAACATCGGCATTAGTTTTTCAATCCACTGATAGATGGTGGCACCTTCCATACGGAACGAGCTTAAATTATTTCTAAAATAAACACCATTGTTTGGATCAGGGAGAAAAATTGTCTCCCTTTTAACCTTCAAACGTGAGGACGAGTTCAGTTTTGTCATTCAGCTCCTCCTTCTTCCTAACATTCATCCGAATTTTGCACTATCATTTTATGTTCATTTATTTGTCCATTATGATAAACCAAAAAAGAAGTGCCCCTGGAGCAAACCTGAAGGGACACTTTCTTTTTATATGAAACCGATACCAATTCCGAAACAACTACCTACAAAACCAACACATCCAAAACAACTAAAACAGCCAAAGCAGCCCGCACATCCCCCACATCGGAATCCTCCGCATCGGAACCCTCCACAACCAAATCCTCCGCATCGTCCGCACCGTCCGCACCCTCCGCATCGCCGATAATCCTCCATATATTGGTTGACATGAGGATTTATTGGATTTACCTGACCAACTTGGTAATGATCCATGCCTAACATTTGCAATTCATTTTGAAAGCCTTGCATACTTATCCCCCCTTTAAAGTTAAAATAAATAAGTAAAAACTGATATGTGAACGGAGAGTATAACAAAAGTCATTTGTTAATCTAGTAAGATAGAACCACCAGATTCCTCGTGTACTCTCTTCAACAAAATATGATTCAAATTAGGTCACTGTTACTGATTTGGGTGCCTATTTCTACGGGGGATGGGAATAAGGTTAGAACTATGTCCAGATTCTAGACACGAATTTTCTAACACACTCTCGCTAGGTAGCCTTCAAACCGGTGTCATTGGCGGAATTATAGGATACATATTATTCAGTATTTACATGCAAATGATGGGCAGGATTGCAATAATAGCAGGGATGATTAGAAGAAGTAACCCTTGTTTAACATGAATTACAAGACGTAATTCAAAGAAACAAAAGAGAAACCTCAAGCAAATACCCGCACCCAAGCATCAGAAATAGCACTACTCTGTACAAAAGTAGTGCCTCTGTTTTATTCATTATCAAAAAAATCTATACTTATATCATTAAAATTTCACGAATATCCTCTTCAGTTAAATATCATAGTTACTTTTCAATTTGAAAATCTCATCAACAGCTTGGTGATATCCACCTGATTTTTGAAAGGATTCTCTCATATTCACAACAGCTTTATGGAAAGATGGGTGGTTTAACACATGATCTGCGGTTTCACGTAGTTGATTCGCTGTTAAGTCTTGCATTTGTAATGTAATACCCGCTCCGATATTGGCAACTTGCCCGGCGATTATAGGCTGATCAGCGCTTTGGGGGATTACAAGTAAAGGTACCCCGTAATAAAGACCTTCATTGGTACTGTTCATTCCACCATGTGTGATAAATAATTTCGTGTATTTCAGCACCTCAGTTTGTGGAACATAATTTTTGACAATGAAGTTTTTGGGAATCACTCCCAATTCAGATATTTGAGCTTTTTCCCCAATAGACATGACAACAGTATGAACAGTGTTTCCAAATGCCTGAAAACAAAGCTTATAGAAATCAATTGCTTGGTTAAAGACAGTTCCCAGTGAAATGTAAATCAGGTTTTTTCCCTTGATTGTGGTAAGGTCAAAGTTTTCCTGCGTTGATCGTAAAGAAATGGATGGACCTACAAATTTATACGTTTGATCAAATGTCTCTCCAAAGGGCTGAAACTCCCTCGTTGTATAAATGATTGTAAGTGGTGCAGGGTTACAAAAAACTTCATAGGGAGAAGCGATTTCCACATCATATTTTTCTTTCATTTTTGTTGTCAGGTTTTGATAATCCTCATTGATCATTTTAACAATTTCTGTTGGAATACTTTGCGAAAGATGTTCCAACATGTTATCAAATGATGCTTTCGTCTGTGCAAAAGAAGTACATGAACTAATTGCCGGAAGTTTAAGGATTTGTGCAAGTAAACGTCCACAACCAAACATGGAATCGTGAATGATATAATCAAAATGTTCCCCTTCGATTTGCTCCAGAACACTAGGTATCATGATATCTGCCGTACGCAAAAGGCCATTGATTCTTTCGACTAAATAATTTCTTCCACCTGAGATAAAAGCTTTTATAAATTTCTCACCGTCAAATGTTCGTACAGTAGCTCCCGTTTTCTCAATACGTTCTCGAAAAGCCTCAATTGTAAAGTACACTACCTCTTCTCCACGCGAAATAAGCTCTTGCACAACTCCAATAGTTGGATTGATATGTCCTTCTGATCCACCATTAATAAATAAAACACGTGCCATTATAACCACTCCCTTATGTAAAATGTTTTCTAAATTATGTAAGAGCAACCTTGTATTTCAGACACCTTTCCCCACAAACCTGATATATTTATTTTCCTCCAAACATTGGTACACGCTTCTCAACAAAAGCTAGGAAGCCTTCTAAAAAGTTCATAACCATTTTCGTATTAAAAGCATTTAGCGCTTCTTAGCGATTCAATTCAATAACAACTATTTTATTATTTTTTCCTGTTCTATTTATTTGTAAAAATTTCAATTTCATCACTTCTTTTCTAGAATACAATATTTAACCATTGTAATAATCTCAATTCTTTTTTACGTCTGGATATTTAGTTGAATATTCTTTCGGAATAGGTATCTGAACCATATATTAATGCTTCTGAAAAGCTTTATGAATTCACTTTTTCACTTGGATAAAGGACGAATTCATATTTATTCCCTTTTAACTGATCTTCATAGAATACAATCTTACGATTCAAAACATCCAGGTTTTGTTGCAAAGCTTGCATCTTTTGTTCCACGAGGCTCCTACGCTTTTCAAGCAAATCCAGCCTTTGAGGAATCGTGGCTTCACCCATTTCACGCCATCTGGTATATTGTTTAAGCTCTGTCATCGACATTCCTGAATCTTTCAAATGGAGCAAAAATTGAACCCAACCGATATCGTAATCAGTAAATTCTCGTACATTATTTTCATTTCGCTGAGCAGTAAGTAACCCTTCCATTTCATAGTATCTGAGCATACTCGGTGTTACACCAACGATTTTTGCAAATTCTCCAATTGAATAAGTCACAATACCCACCTCGTTTTGTGTATTTGTTTCTACTAATAAGATACACATAAAGCGGACTTTAAACGAATGTTTTTATTTCACTAATAAAAACCAAATAGAGTTCTTCATCATGTGACATGGATGAGAGAATTCTATTTGGTCCTTTTCTTGACAACTATATAGTAGAAAAAGAATGCTTAGATAATTTGTTTCGTTGGACGAATCATGATTTCGCTTACCGCAACAGTTTCAGGTGTACTTATTGCATAAGCTACTGCATCTGCAATGTCGCTTGACTGCAATCCGAAGCCTTCTGTACTTTGATTATTCTTCAACCATTCTTGTATTTCAGGATTCTTTGAAGTGAGATATAATTCAGTATCCACGGCCCCTGGAGAGATGATTGTGCTACGCAAATTGCTTTCACGTTCTTCTTGGCGTAATCCTTCCATGATGGCACGAACAGCAAATTTTGTTCCACAGTAAACAGCAGAACCAGGATAAACTACATGTCCTGCAATTGAGTCAGTCGCAATAATATGACCAGATTGTTGTTTTTTCATAATAGGTAAAACCGCAGCAATCCCATTCAAAACACCCATAATGTTGATGTCTAACATTTGGCGCCATTCATCAAAGTGTGTTTCTGAAAGTGGCGCAGTTGGCATGACTCCTGCGTTGTTGTAGAGTACATCTATACGACCATATTTTTCAACTGCCAAATCTACAACTGCTTGAACTTCCTCTTTTTTCGATACGTCTGCAACAGCGTATGAAATTTCAGCATTTGGTAATGATTCAATGAGAGCTTTCAAGCGATCTTCGCGGCGAGCAGCAATCACTAATTTTGCTCCTTCTTGTGCAAGTTTCTTGGTAGCTGCTTCACCAATCCCACTTGATGCACCCATAATAATGACAACTTTTCCTTCAATATTTTCCATGGTAAATTCCTCCTTAGTTATTGTTACGAAACCACTTTACAACTTAAAGTTAACTTTAAGTCAAATGATATGAGAATAATTTTTTAATTCCTTCTTCCTAAATACTTTGTCTTGTTCATTTTCCCATTCATAAAAACAACGTACAAAGCAATGATAGAAATCAATAAAATGAAGATGCTTTATTTTTGAATATTATCCGTTGCAGGTATACTTTTGAGTTCAGCCTCACTTTTAAGTAATTTCCCATCATAGTCCTCAATTTTTCTATCTAATCTTTTTACTGTTTCGTCAATCTCTATCCGTTTCTCTATCAGTCGCTGTCGTTCGTCAACTAGGATATTTTTGCGAGCTTCTACGGTATTATTTCCTTCGATAAATAAAGTTGTATATTCAATTAACGCCTCTATCGTCAATCCAGCATTTCGCATACATTTTATAAATTCAATCCATTTGATATCGTCTTCATCGTAATCACGTATGCCGCTTTTCTTTCGGTTTACCGGTGGAATCAAGCCTACGCGTTCGTAATATCTGAGAGTTGCTGTTGTTAGATCAAACTGGCTTGCCACTTGTGCAATATTCATTTTCCTCACCTCGCTATCTTTTATGTATCGAATCTACCATTTAAAGTTAACTTTAAGTCAAGCAAAAAAGACATCCTTACATTTCTGAACTTTTTTCAAAATTTTATTTCTTGCCTTAAAGTTTACTTTAAGGTCTATACTTCATCATGTAACGAATAAGGACTGGGTGAAGGGAATGAATAAAAATGACAGAAAAACAAACAGCTGGACAAGATTTGTTAGGAGAATTCGCTCCAAAATTTGCTGAACTTAACGATGATGTCTTATTCGGTGAAGTTTGGGCAAGAGAGAAAGAGCTATCTCTACGCGATCGTAGCATGATTACAGTTTCTGCGTTAATCGCTGGCGGAAACTTTGAACAATTAACTCCACATCTTCAAAAAGCGAAGGAAAACGGATTAACAAAAGATGAAATTGCGGAAATCATCACCCATCTTTCGTTCTATGCAGGATGGCCTAAAGCTTGGTCAGCATTTAACATCGCAAAAAAAATCTATAAAAATTAAAAGAAAGTGGGATTTAAAACATGGCAAATGAAGAATTAAACAATAGCACCATCTTTCCATTGGGAGAAAAAGTTCAAGCACACTTTATCGGGGATGCATATTTACAAATGGTGTTTACGGATGTGACGCCACTCAATGCACCAATCGGGAATGTAACCTTTGCTCCAGGAGCTCGTAATAACTGGCACTCTCATAATATTGGACAAGTTTTGTTAGTTACAGGTGGAAAGGGTTGGTATCAAGAAGAAGGAAAATCAGCTCAATTACTCGTAACTGGGGATGTGGTGAATATTCCACCGCATGTAAAACATTGGCATGGTGCGACAAAAGACAGTTGCTTTGTGCACTTAGCAATTACGCCAGGAGAAACGGTTTGGTTAGAACCTGTCGATGATGAATGGTATATTACATTATAAATCTAACTTCATTTCAAAGCTATTTCATTTTGGAGGATGCTTTTCCATTGAGGTGGAGGAGATTTTTGAGGAATATTACCGAATAAAGCAGTTATATGAAGGTATATTAATTATCTAATCAACCAGGATTAAGAAGAAGTGATTTGGAACTAAACAATAAATCTATTTTCCTTCAAATCAAATATTTAATATGTAAATTAAATTATAGAATTGTAGGGGCGTACCGATATTTATCGGTACGCCCCTTTTTGTTTTCATTCATTAAATGTAGTTAATTTAGCCGGTAACGAGTAATTCAATATAAGTAATTGCTGTCCTAGGATCTTGTTAGTAGCCAAGATCTTTTGTAAGTAAATCTTTGAAGTACGGAAAAGTGTGTTGATCAATATTGGTTAGTTGCTGTGGCTAATCTATAAGTGTTCCGTCTGGATCAATCTCGATTACGAGCTGTCAATCATTTTTTATTTTATTTTACTAATGTTTTCTTGATGTTTTCATAAAAATAATTAAAAATACATTGAAAAAATATTAGATTAATAGAATAATAGAAGAGTATTCATTCTGAATTGAAATTATCGCAATTGTTTTTATACCTAAATGTAAAATTATTATAAATGGAGGAATTGCTTTGAAGGCTCAAACTTTTTTTGTTTCATCCGTCGCACTAGCTGCTTTACCTTTCGTTGTAGATACTGTGCAAGCAAGCGGTAACTCAGTTGGCTCTGTAAATGCTACATATTTAAATGTACGAACAGGTCCTAGCACAAATGATAGTGTAATTGGTGCCTTACCAAATCAAGGTAAAGTTACCATTCTGGGCGAAAGCGGTAATTGGTACAAAATTCAATACAACAATCAAGAGGCCTATGTAAATAAAGATTTCGTTACGGTCTCTTCTTCCAAATACAAAGTTACAGCAGACGTTCTTCGTGTTCGAAGCGACGCAAATACTAGTTCTTCTATTATAGGATTGTTAAGTAACGGGGATGAAGTTACAGTAGAGTCTGAAAACAATGGCTGGTGCAAGATTACATATAATAATCAGTCTGCCTATGTTAGCAAAGATTATCTTACATCTTCTTCCACTTCCAACTCTTCTACTAATTCCACTTCTGTTCAGTCAACCTCTACATTTTATGTAAATGCAGATAGTTTACATTTTCGAACAGGACCTGGAACAAACTACAGTAGTATTGATGTATTATCTAATGGAGACAAAATAGAAGTAACTGGCCAATCAGGAAATTGGTACAAAGTTCATTACAATGGATCTGATGGATATGTTTATAAAGATTATGTTTCTACATCACAGAATGTATCTAATTCTACAACTAGCTCTGCTTCTACGTCACAAAATGTATCGACTTCTACAACTAGTTCTTCTTTTACATCACAAGCTTCTTCAATCTTTAATAACGTGCCTGCCTTGCTCTCTTATGCCAAGTCTTTCGAAGGTGTACCTTACGTATTTGGCGGAACATCGCCAAGCGGTTTTGATTGTAGTGGCTTCATTTATTATGTATATAACAAATTTGGCTTCTCCTTTGACCGTCAAAGTGCAAATAGCTATTGGAACAGCTTTACGAAAACAAATAATCCACTACCTGGCGATTTCGTGTATTTTCAAGGTACTTATCAGACAAACGGCGCCTCTCATATGGGCATCTATCTTGGAGATGGCACCTTCATAAGTGCTGCAGGTAACGGGGTAACCGTATCTTCCGTAAGCAACCCGTACTGGAGCAGCCACTTCCTCGGTTATTCGAGACCGTATTAATAATTAAAAACTATAGAAGGTTAATGGAAATCGTAATTTTTTATCGATATAAAAAAAGGAAAGCTAATCATCTATATATTTTAGGTGATTAGCTTTTTATCATTTTCTACTGTCTTTTCTATGTCACTGCTACTTTTTCAATTACCAGGAATAGCAGTTACCTTTTTTCAACTCTTCCATCCGCATGGCGTGCAAATCTTCCTGACTCCCGCTCATTTACGGGATCAGGACGACCCCATGACCAGCCTCCAAATTGTGTTTCTTGATAATCTTTAAAGGTATCGCGGATTTCTTCCTTCGTATTCATGACAAATGGTCCATAGGCTACGACCGGTTCTTGAATCATCTCTCCCTCTAGGAGCAGCATATAACTCTCTGATAAACCATTTGTAATCGTAATTTCCTGATTACCAGCAAGCTTTACACGATGGTTAGCCTCAATTACCGTTTCCTCTATATTTAGTTTCTCTCCCTGATAAAAATATAAATTTCGCGTCATTGTCTTTGAAACGGACGGAAGGGTGAAAACTGCATCTGGCTCCATATGAATGATGTAGATTCCTACATGATGACTTTTATCGTTTGCCCAAGAAGCAGAGTTTGGTTCTAAACTAGACTTGCCTTGCATACTTCCAGCAATGAGTCTTACAGTCGTTTTCTGTCCATCAGCAGCTAGTTGTACTTCCGGTATATCCTCACTCCATAACATTTTATATTCCGGTTCAGCGAATTTATCTTTTGCAGGTAGATTAAGCCAGATCTGAAAGAGTTCAAGCGGATTGCCTTTGTCCTGATGGACGAGAGGAAACATTTCGGTATGCTGGCACCCCTTCCCTGCTGTCATCCATTGTACATCCCCATTTCCATAGCGCCCTACTGACCCATATGAATCAAAATGATCAACAAAGCCTTCCAAAACGACGGTTACCGTTTCAAAACCTCTGTGCGGATGTACAGGAAATCCTGGAACGGATGTGCCATGATACATTCTAAAACCGTCACGAATCGTAAAATCCTCACCAAGATTTCTTCCCTCCAATGAAACGTTAGGACCCTGCTGATCATTTCCTGCAGGATATGCATCTTTATGGTGCACTGTCATTAGGAACGGATCTTCTGTCTCCCATGGAAATCCTAATTTTTGTATGTTCATAATTTTGCTATTCACTTCTATCTCGCTCCTTTAAAAGCCAATCTATTTTGGATTTATTTCAATCTTTAAAATTTTGTATAAAATGTTAATGGTTCGATGTTAGCATCTTGCAGTTTCATTATACTATATTTTTTTAAGTTACTATAATAAGAAGTTTTTGTTCCAATCTATACTTCATGTTTATACAGTAAAAAAAGGAGGCTCCTCCTCCCAATCACAGTCTCGTGCTATTGTGAAATGTGTAAAATTTCATAAATCGTAAGGTGCTCTGCTGCATCTATTTTGGGCTTTTCTTCATAAAAGACGAATTGGCTATACACCCATTTATCCGGGTTATACAAGATAATATTTCCTGTATTTTTTCCATCAGAATTCATGTCATTTGTATTAGGCGTTTTCGTTTTGGAAAACATTGTATCTATATTTATATCTAACTTTACCATTTTATTAATTGCTCGTATAATTCTAGGCTTTTTCCATCCCATTTATTGTTGCTGCTTCCTCAGTAAGTAAAGAAGAAGCTCCAAAAGCTGTTTCTAATTGGAGCAGCTGCTGTAGGTGTGGATTATTCATTTCAGAAATGGGCGTACCATACGTCGTATTAGTAGGAATCCTATCCGTAATCCTAAGCCTTGCTGTTATCCTACTAAGAAACAATATGTTTAACGCTTCAAAACAAGCAGAAAAGCATAGTGAAGGATCTTTTGTTTCTAATTAAGCAGAAGCATAGGGACGGTTTTCTTGCTTCCAATTATCAATTTACATACCCTCCCAGTGGACAGCCCGCCAGATGTCATAGATTATATATGAATTTTTTTGTAATTATTTTAGAAAAAAGGTCTTGACTTAAAGTTAACTTTAGGTCCTAGGATATACTTATAATAAGTATTTTTAAGAAAGATGTATGTCCAATCAACCATTAAAAAAGGAGATGTTATATATGATTTTAAAAGAAAATTATAATCTATCTAATGGAATTCAGATTCCTAAATTAGGTCTTGGAACATGGATGATAAATAATAAGGATGTCGTACAGGCAGTGGTAGATGCTGTGAAAATCGGATATCGTCATATTGATACAGCACAGGCATATGCGAATGAAAGTGGTGTTGGGGATGGGATTAGAGCTTGTGGAGTGAACAGAGAGGAATTGTTTATAACTACAAAACTTGCTGCAGAAATAAAGTCATATGAAGAAGCCGTTTCATCGATTGATCAATCACTGAAGGCGATGGGACTTGATTATATCGATATGATGATTATTCACAGTCCACAACCATGGAAGAATTTCGGTGACGAAGATCGTTACTTCGAAGGAAACCGTGAAGCATGGAGAGCTCTTGAGGAAGCATACAAAGCAGGAAAGCTTCGTGCCATAGGTGTATCTAACTTTCAAAAAGAGGACCTAGATAATATTCTTAGTGATTGTACAGTCGGACCGATGGTAAATCAGATTTTGGCTCATATAAGCAATACACCGACAGAATTGATTCAATATACTCAAGAACAAGGCATTCTTGTGGAGGCTTATTCACCGGTTGCACATGGAGAATTATTGAAAAATCAAAAAGTTTTAGAAATCGCAGAAAAATACAGTGTTTCAGTACCTCAATTAGGTATTCGATATGTTTTACAGCTGGGTCTTCTTCCGTTACCAAAAACTGCAAATCCGGAACATATGAAAAATAATGCAGAAGTGGATTTCATTATTTCTGAAGAGGATATGGAGTTCTTGAAAAATCTTGAACGCATCAAGGATTATGGTGAGGCAAGCATAATGCCTGTATTTGGTGGAAAGAAGAAATAGTCAGTTACTAAAACGTTCATTATAAAAAAACAATCAAATTCTAATTAATGAAAAGAGCAGAACAATATGCTCTTTTCATTTAGGTAGATCTATGTAGTGAAAATTGTATACGTGCAGAAATAAATAGCATGTTATATGGGGAAGGTCAAACGGCGGTTATATTTAGATGAAAGAATTGACATAAACAATGAAGACTTCAGCGGTCAGTAAAAGTTATTTCTGGCCTCTGATACATTTTTATGAATGATAAAAAAGCCATATTTTAATTGGAAATCATATCAAAATCAGCTATAAAATTTTCAGGTGGGGAGTGAAAAAATTGAATAAAGTAAAAATTGCAGGAAGGAAAGTTTTTCCTATAGGTTTAGGCACTTGGAATATGGGAGACAAAGCATATAAATTTGAACAAGAAGTAGAAGCAATAAGAGTTGGTCTTGATAATGGCGCTCAAGTTATTGATACTGCTGAAATGTATGGAGATGGACATGCAGAAAGATTAGTTGCACATGCTATTATGCCTTATAACCGTGAAGAATTATTTCTCATTTCAAAAGTTCTCCCTTCAAATGCCTCAAAAAAGCAATTACCAATTAGTTTAGAAAATAGCTTAAAAAGATTAAATACAGATTATTTAGATTTATACTTACTCCATTGGAAAGGGAATATTCCTATTGAAGAAACTATTGAAGCCTTGGAGAAAGTAAAAAGTCAGGGGAAAATTAAGTCATGGGGTGTTTCTAATTTAGATGTTGATGACTTAGAAAAAATAATGAAATTACCTGATGGAAGAAAATGTGCAACAAATCAAGTACGTTATAATTTAGGAGATCGAGGGATTGAATTCGATTTAGTACCTATGATGAACAAACTTGAAATGCCATTAATCGCCTATGCCCCAGTTGCTCGGGGTGATAGCTTGGGTACTAATCTAACTAAACAAAAAGTTTTAAAGGAGATTGCTGAAAAACATCATTCAGAAATTTTTCAAATTTTATTAGCATGGTGTATTCGAAATGGTCAAACAATTGCTATACCACAATCTAGTAATACCGCTCATGTGATAGATAATGTGAAAGCAACTGAGATACAATTAACACAGCAAGATTTGGAGCAATTAGACTCAATCTATCCAAAACCTAGCATGAAACACCCACTTGCTTTATGGTAAGAAGAGGAAAAAAGCTATGCTTTTTATAAATTAAATTTATAGGGATTTTTTAACAAAAAACTCTAACCAAGGTTTGGGTCATACAGAATACTTCTTGTTTGAAATCACCTTTCATCATACTATGGAATGGAAAGGTGTGTAAAAATGGAAGAAAAAAAGGTTACGTGGTTAGAACTCTTTTATGACTTGCTATTTGTGGCAGCGGTAGCAAATACGACTCAGGTCTTGCTTCATGTTGAAGAAGGGTATATATATCCAGAATATTTATTAAAATTTGCTTTAATGTTTATTCCGATATGGTGGTCTTGGACTGGACAAACAATGTTTACTAATCGGTTTGGGAGAGATCTTTTACATCAACGTGTCTTTATGATTCTTCAAATGTTGTTTGTCCTTATTATGACATCCAGTTTATCGGTTGATTTTGATCAATACTACCTCCCTTTCCTTACTGGTTATATTGGAATAAGAGCAATAACAGCAATCCAATATCTTGTTGTTCAAAACGTAGAAAAAGGTAATAGAAAAAAAGTTGCTTGGTTTTTAGGAACACGTTTTTGGATTGGGATCATCATCTCATTTTTTTCTATCTTTTTTAATTTATGGATTCGATACGCCGTGTTATATGCAGGGATTATTGTGGATATTATTATGCCTTTTTTCGGACGTAAGTATTTGGTGAAAGCCCCGACAAATACGGCTCATTTATTAGAACGTTTTGCTTTATTGACATTAATCCTTTTAGGGGAATCAGTCGTTAGCACCCTTTTTGTCTTGCAACCGCAAAAAGGTGACTGGGATTCTATCTCATTTTCGATCATTTCATTTATTCTTATAATTTCGATGTGGTGGCAGTATTTCGATAACGTAGAAAAGAAGGTCAATAAGTCGATTCAGGGAGCAGGACAAACTATTGTATACGGACATCTGTTTATTCTAATGTCTTTGGGTATGATTGCAGCATCTATCAAACTGATGTTTTTACATCAGGTCCATTATTCATTTATCTTATATTTTGTATTTAGTTCCGTATTGCTCTATTTCATTGCAACTACCATTGTTTTTCATCAATACCGGTATGAACAACATCGTTTGAAAATATATCATTTAGGGATGTTTGTAGGGATTTTAGCAGCCTTTTTTATTATTAATTTGGTTATAATAGTTCCAGATATTGTCATAATGGGGGAATTAGCTCTGTTTTTTATTATCTATGCTATAGTTACAATAACTTAATAAATAGTTCAATTTAATAATCAATATGTTTTAATTATTAAATTATGTTTGATTACTATTGTTTGATAAATTCGCTCTTTCCCTACTACGATATATAAATCATCCTCTAAGGAATCAAAAAAGAAATGAAAACAAAATTAAAAAGAGGAGAAAAAGTTTCATTCTCCTCTAATGAGAATACGAATCCTATTATTTTACTAAAACATCATGATAATTCTCATTACGGTCAAATTGACTCTTTGCAAAAGGACATAATGGAATAATCTTTATCCCTTCTTCCCTTGCAAATTCTACTATTCGTTTCACTAATGCTTCTCCTACTCCTTTACCTCGTAAACTGTCTGATACAAGTGTATGATCTATGATAATTTTATTTTTACCAGTAGGAACATAATGGATTTCGGCGTCCTTTTTAACCTGATTTCCTACATAAAACGTGTTGTTATCTTTTTTTATATCGATCATTTTAGTTTTCCCCCCTCTATAAAAATTCTTCTTAAACCATTAGGAGTTTTTTAAATGGCTATTATCGCAAAAAGGTTTATTTTTAGAACTTCCGCACCCACATAATGTGGCACGCGTGCATGGAATCGTTTCGTCCCCTTTTTGAATTTCCAAGTTACCCGTAAGATATATCATTCCATTTGCAGCAACTTCAACAGTTGTCTTATCTTTTGGTACTTCTTGTTCCCCGCTATCTTTTCTTATATATTCCAATGCACCACTTGGGCATTCTTCAATAACTTTTGCTATTTTGCTGGCCTCTTCCCCATCTGCATTCACCCATGGCTTCTTATTAACATTGAAAACCTTTGGTAGTCCTTTTACACATTTTGCCGCATGAACACATCTTTCAGTGTGGAAAATAACGTCAATCTGTTCCCCTATATAACGTTTGGGTTCATTATTCATAAAACTCACTCCTATACTATTATTTAGACATTAAAAATGTAAAAAGCTCTTCATCTCAGAAATAAGTTGTTCCGGTGCTTCATACATACTCATATGACCCGTGTCTTTGAGTAAGGAATGTGTAATATTATCTTTCGTAACAGAAAATGTTTGCTTGTAAGAGATAATTTGATCCTTTTCGCCTGCGAGTAAAAGGACAGGCAATGGAGTGTTTTCAAGAATGTAATTACGGTCAGGTCGATCTTTCATTGCTTTAAGTGTCTCAATTGCCCCTTCTAAAGAAGTCAAGTAACCTATTTCCTTAGCTACATTTACGTCACTTGCATTTTTCTTCAAATTGTCTGTAGCAAAGAGTTTTGGCACCAATCCGTCGATTAGAGAATGAATTCCACTGTTTGTCACTTTTTCTATGGTAGCTATTCTTCCTTTTTTCGCCTCTTCTGAGTCAGGAAACGCAGTAGAGTGGACAAGAGAAAAACCATCTAAACGATTACTATATCTTTCTGCAAAAGCAAGCGTGATATATCCTCCTAAAGAGTGCCCAAACATGGTTACTTTCTCTATATTTAATGTATCTAATAGTTCCTTAATACTCTCTGCGATGTCTTCAATTGTATGCTGTTCATTTATAAAGGTAGAATTTCCATGGCCAGGAAGATCCGGTGCTATGACTCGATAGTCTTTTGACAAGGCAGGGATTACCTTTTCCCAATACTTATGGCTTCCGCAAAAACCGTGAAGTAAAACAATTGTCTTTCCGTGTCCTTCATCTCTATATGCCAGAGTTATATTCTGCAACGTAACGGTTTTCAAAATTATTTCATCTCCATTCTTTTATGTATTAACCTTATGTTTGATAAGGGTATGAAACATATTCAAAATCGGCATTGAAAATACCCCCTATTTTCTATCAAAATCAAAAAAAATTTAAGTATACAGGTGTACTATACTGTTTCATCCGATGGATAGTATGGATAGTATTTGCAAAAGAATGATTTTCATTTCATTTTGTGCCTTGATCCTAGCGAAAGGAATGATAGCTGTAATGAAAGATTTTTTTACGATTGGAGAAATGTCAAGGCTATTCCATATCAAAATCGCAACCCTTAGGTAATATGATGAAATTGGTTTGTTAAAACCACAATATACGGACGAACAAACGAACTACCGTTATTACTCAACCCAACAGTTTGAATGATTAAATTTAATCAAGTACTTAAGAGCCTTAAATGTTCCGATATAATTATTTATTTGACTCTCTAGTTACTAGGGGTTTTTACTATATATAAAATGATTTAAAATATAAAGGAGAAACATATGAAAATTTTGATTATTGGCAATGAAGAATGGTATAGAAAATATATACCCGACCTTATATTGTAAAACAGATTACTATGGTTTTCTGTCCTCGTGGTGCAAGTGATGAAGAGTTGTTACAAGCTGCTTTTGATGCAGATGCTATTGCAATTGCTACAGTGCTTTTCATGCTTGCATTGCTACGTAACATTATCATTGGAGACCGTACGGAGCGAGAAAGCAATCAGATACAAATGAAGGAACAAATGATGATCGAAGGTATTACAGAACTATCTGATTGTAAAGTTGGTCTGATTGGATTTGGTGATATTACAAAGGAAACGGCAAAAAGACTGGACCCATTTGAATGTGAGATATACTATTATACTAAAGTTCAAAAGCCTGTTGATGTGGAAAAAGACTATCACGTGTCTTACATAGATTTGTCTGAGATGGCACGTACATGTACTTATATCGTTAATACAGCCCGCGACGAAATCATTTATAATCAAGCGCTTTACGATGCCATTGTATCCGGAAAGATTCAAGGTGCTGGATTAGATACCGTTGTTCCAGAACCTACCTTGAGAAATCATATCCTTTTGAATTTGCTAAAGGAATATGCTGATCGAATTATTTTTTCGCCACATATAGGTGGAATTACTTCAAGTTATTTTTACCGCGCACATAAAAAAACTGGTCGAACATTGATGCTGCATTAAAAGGTGAGCGTCCGAACTTTATTGTAAATGGCCTATAATATCAAGGAGGAAAAAAATGATTGCACAAAAATACAAAAAAATGTTAGAATCCAAATCCGTTATTAGAGAACTAGCTGAATTTGCTACAAAACGGGGACATGAAATTGGTTATGAAAATGTATTTGATTACAGCTTAGGCAATCCATCTGTTCCTGTTCCAAAAAAATTTACTCAAGTTATGATTGATATGCTATCTAGTAAAAACCCTGGAGAACTTCACAGTTATAGCCCTAGTTTAGGAATTCCGTCCGTTAAAGTAAAAGTAGCCCAATCTTTGAACCGTCGATTCCATATGAATTACACGGAAAATCATATTTTCATGACTACTGGTGCCGCTGGTGCTTTAGCGCATGCAATACGATGTGTAACAAAACCTGGAGATGAAGTGTTGACTTTTGCTCCATTTTTCCCTGAATACCACCCTTATATTGATTTAACAGGTGCTACGCTTAAAGTGGTTCCTCCTAATATGGAAGACTTTCAAATTAACTTTACTTTGTTTGAAGAGATGTTGACGGAGAACGTGTCCGCAGTATTGATTAACTCTCCTAATAATCCATCTGGAGTTGTTTATTCTTTGGAGACCATTAAGAAGCTGGTAGAAATCCTCTATAAAAAGGAAAAAGAATACGGACATGAAATTTTTATTATCTCGGATGAACCATACAGAGAGATATTGTTTGAAGGTGTAGATGCTCTCTATATTTCAAACTATTACGATAATACCCTGTCCTGTTATTCTTATTCCAAATCTTTGTCTCTTCCAGGTGAACGGATTGGTTACATTGCAGTAAATCCTGCTTGCGTCGATTCTGACTTGATTGTTAGTATGTGTGGACAGATTTCTAGAGGCACAGGACATAACTGCCCCTCTTCCATTATTCAACTTGCTGTTGCAGAAGTGGTGGATTTGACTGCAGATATGTCTGTTTATGAAACAAATATGAACCTAATTTATGAGAAATTGATAGAACTAGGATTTACATGTGTAAAACCAGGTGGAACTTTCTATATCTTCCCTAAAGCACTTGAAGAAGATGCCAATGTATTCTGCAAGAAAGCTTTAAAATATGATTTGATTTTGGTACCAGGTGATAGCTTTGGTTGCCCGGGATACTTTAGAATGGCTTATTGTATTGAGACAGAAAAAGTAGAACGCTCACTGTTTGCGTTAGAAAAATTTGTGAAAACTGAATACGGAAAATAACTGAGATTTCTAGATTCATGAATTTTCTACGTCCTCTAAGGACATAAAAATAACCCTGATTTTTTCTTAGCGTAAGAAAATCAGGGTTTTATTTTTCGAAAAATGTATTAGAGTATGTTGTACATATACTTGGTAAAATATATTTATTCTTCTTCATGTAATGTTCTCTCTATTATGTTAACAATTTCTTTTAATGAAACAGTATAAATACCTCCCTTTGCCTCTTTCCATACTTTAATGCCTTCTAATTCATCATCTGGCACGTTAGCTTTTCCTAAGTAATCTATTACACTATTTCTTAAGCTTTCTTCGCATACAGGTACATGTCCAATCTTTGTTAGAGTTTGTCCATCGGATATTTGTAATTCTATACCGATTATTTGAACATGAACGGCTGTCGTATCTAGAAATGGCTCTTTTCCCAGTATGATAATCTGAGGGCTCGGATCACTTTTTCTTCCTTCAAAAGAGTATATATCTCCTGCTGAAAATGATTCCATTTGATAACCTCCTAAATTGGTGCCTTCTATATAAAAAAATCCAATAGTGTCATCTATTTCTTTGCTACCAAACATACATTTTATATCTTGAATCATTCTCGTCGATATATTCTATATCTGTATAGCCCTTTTGTTGTGCATACTGGTAAACCTCTTCAGTTAAGTTAATGTCCTTACAATAAACATCAACATATGCACAATCAACTAATAAGACTATTATTTCACATTCGCTATTTACAAAATCCTCATAGTCTGCAATATCAGATACAATTGCGGTTTTAGGAAACGCTTTTAGTTCGGCAAATATGGCAAGGTAAGTGTGTTTATTCACTACACGTTCTAATTCTCTTCCATCTAATACATCTTGTTCCTCAAATATTGAGTCATGAATCATCCTGTTATTTTCATAGCGATGTGTCTCTGTATAACCAATATCCCAGTTATACAAGTCACAAGGTATAGGTTTAAGTATATCTGCAATGTTTTGATCGCTGGACTTTTCATCTAGAATTTGATATCTAACGCCCCTTTTCATATGAGCTCTCCTTTAGTGTCAATTTTTAATACCCTTGTTATGTTCCATTCGTTTGATATAGGGGGATTCCTGCTGTATATCATAGAAATGTTTGGTATATATAAAACGACATTAGAAAAAGTCCATTAATTCATAAAATAAAGAAACCGCAAAGGCTCAGCCTTTTGCGGTTTCTTAGTAATATAAATAGTTTTATACAAACTTGATTAAATTAAGTGGCCTACATAAAAAGAGGCCGAAATGAATTCCTGTCTCTAATCAATCATGAAAATTCGTTCCATCTGTCACTTCTTTAACGACACCAACTCGTATGACAAAGTCACCGAAGTGTTCGCCTTCTTGCCGATCTTTCGCATAGCGGGAAAGAAGCACATGTAGTTCGCTCAAAATTTCCTCTTCTCCAATACTTTCACGGTAGATTTTGCTTAGGCGACTGCCATCAAAGGCTGCACCGAGATACATATTGTATTTGCCTGGTCCCTTGCCGATAAAGGCAATTTCGCCGAGCGCTGGACGAGCGCAGCCGTTTGGGCATCCGGTCATGCGGATCGTAATTTCTTCGTTCCGTATTCCGTTTTTATCAACAATAGTCTCAATCTTCTCAAGGAGAACCGGCAAATAGCGTTCTGCTTCTGCCATCGCAAGTCCGCACGTTGGTAGAGCTACGCACATCAATGAACCCAGGCGGAGTGCTGTATAATGCTTGCCATCCGTTAAACCGTATTGTTCGATTAGTTCGGTAATCTTTTTCTTTTTCTGGCTTGATACATTGGCAATGACTAGGTTTTGATTTGCCGTTAGACGGAAATCACCAGTATGGATTTTGGCAATTTCACGCAAGCCGGTCATGAGCTTGTAATCATCAAAATCCGCGATTCGTCCTCCTTGTACAAACAGTGTAAATTGCCATCTTCCTTGAACGCCTTTCACCCAACCGTAACGATCGCCGTTATGGTCGAAATGATAAGGCTTAGCTTCTTCTAAGTTCCAGCCGAGGCGGTTCTCTAGTTCAGCCTTTACTGTTTCTAGCCCGAGGCGGTCAACTGTGTACTTAAATCTAGCATTTTTACGGACAGAGCGATTGCCGTAGTCACGCTGAATTGTTATGACTTTTTCTGTCACATCAAGAATTTGATTAGGAGTACAAAAACCGATTAATTTGGCGAGCTGTGGATACGTCTCTTTATCACCGTGCGTCATGCCCATGCCGCCGCCAATCGCCACATTAAAACCAACCAACTTGTTATCTTCCACAACCGCTATGAGTCCAAGGTCCTGCGAAAATACATCTATATCATTGGATGGCGGAACGGCAATGCCAATCTTAAATTTCCGCGGTAAATAGAGTGATCCGTACATTGGTTCGACTTCATCCACTTCCGGCGTACCAGCCACTTTTTCCTCATCTAGCCAAAGTTCATAATAGGCTCTTGTACGTGGCAATAAATAATCACTTAATCGTTTTGACCATTCATATACTTCGGCATGAATTTCAGATTGATAGGGATTCGTGTTACACATGACGTTCCGGTTTACATCGCCGCACGCTGCGATCGTATCCAAAAGGGATGCATGGATTTCCTGAATCGTTTTTTTCATATTCCATTTTAAAATACCATGCATTTGAAACGCTTGGCGAGTTGTAAGTTTTAAAGTTCCGTTACCATATGTTTGAGCAAGTTCATCCATGACAAGCCATTGCTTCGGTGTTGCTACACCACCCGGCGTTCGGACGCGCAGCATGAACTGATACGCAGGCTCCAGTTTTTGTTTTTGACGTTCATTACGGAGATCCCGATCATCCTGCAAGTAGCTCCCGTGAAATTTCATCAAGCGATTGTCATCTTCGGAAATTCCCGCGCTGATTCGGTTTTGCATTGTTTCCTTAAGTGTGCCGCGCAAATAGTTACTTTCTGCTTTAATCCGTTCAACATCGCTTGGCGGACCGTCCGGTGCTGTTAATTTATGATTCACCATGTTTTGATATCACTCCTATCAATCCAGAATCAGTATACATCACGTTGGTAGCGTTTTTGCTGTTGCATGTAAGCAAGATAGTCCTCTGCTTTTTCACGGCTCATACCGCCTTCTTTTTCGATAATCGAAATAATCGTGTTATGAACGTCATGTGCCATGTTTTTCTCATCTCCGCAAATGTAAATTGCTGCTCCTTCTTGTAGCCATTCAAATAATTCTTTGCTATGTTCAACCATGCGGTGTTGTACATACACTTTTTCTTCTGTATCGCGGGAAAAAGCAACATCCATTTTCGACAGCACACCGTCTTTCAGCCATTTTTGCCATTCTGTTTGGTAAAGGAAATCCGTCACAAAATGCTGGTCGCCAAAGAACAGCCATGACTTTCCTCGCGCTCCTATTTCTTCACGCTCCTGCAGAAAAGAACGAAACGGTGCAATTCCTGTCCCTGGTCCGATCATGATAATCGATGTATCCGGGTTCTTTAGCAATTTAAAGTTGGGATTACGCTGTATGAAAACTGGCAGCATATCGCCTGGTTGGAGACGTTCCGCACATAAAGTGGAGCAAACGCCTTTTCGTTTGCGCCCGTGTGCATCATACCGAACGGCGCCAATTGTTACATGCACTTCATCCGGATTCGCGGATAAGCTGCTCGCAATCGAATAAAGACGTGCCGGCATTTTTCTGAGAATAGAGATAAATTCTTGCGCCGTTTTACCCCACGAACCAAAATCTCGAACCAAATCAAGCAAATCCCGGCCTTTCAGATACGCTTTTAATTTTTCTTCATTACCTGGAGATAAAAGCGTCCGTAAATCCTCATTCACTGAAAGCTGCGTCGCCTGTTGAAGAAGTGGTTTTGTTAAAACGGTAATTTCAAAATAAGAAAGGAGCGCTTCTTTAAGCGAATGAACGTCTCCTTGTTTATTGATTGTCACAATTTCTTCCGGATCCCATTTCATTTCCTCAAGAAGCATGTCTACAAGGACCGGATCGTTTTCCGGGTATACACCAAGGCTGTCACCAGATTCATATGTAAAACCAGAACCTTCAAGTGATAATTCGATGTGATGCGTTTCCTTATTCGAGCCGCGACCATTCAAATTAATATTTTCAAGTACTACGGCTTTAAATGGATTGGTTCTAGAATACGTTGTTTCACTTTCTTGAGTAACTGCCGCTATAGCTGGTGCAGCACTTTGGCCTGTCGATTCACGTAAGCTATCAATGATTCCTTCCATCCATTCAGCTGCCAGCTCATCATAGTCAATATCACAGTCAACACGCGGATAGAGTCGTGTTCCGCCGAGTTCATTCAGCCGTTGATCAAATTCTTTTCCCGTCTGACAGAAAAACTCATATGAGCTGTCTCCAAGCGCTAAAACAGAAAAACGAAGTTCGTTAAGCTTGGGAGCCCGTATACCGTGAAGAAACTCATGGAACGATAGCGCGTTATCGGGCGGAGCTCCTTCTCCATGCGTGCTCACTACAATAAGCAGGTTTTGGACTTTCTTCAAATTGTTTGGCTTAAAATCACTCATGGACGAGACGGTCATTTGAAAGCCATGCTCGTCAAGCATCTTACCTACATTTTCTGCAAGCCGCTGCGCGTTTCCTGTTTGTGATCCGTAAAGAATGGTTACTTCTTGTGAGATTGCCTGCTCGGTGCCTTCAGCAGAAAGTTCTGCCGCCGACGCGGCTAGATAACCGCTTAGCCATACCTTTTGAAATTCTGTCAAGGTCGGCAGAAGGAGATTTAGGAGTTCTGCCTGCTCCTTATTAAACGGACTGTTCATTACCTGAAGTTGCAATGATATCCACCTCACAAAGGAATATAAACTTTTCGTACGTCATTTTATTTGCCTCTCGATTGCTTTACCTAACTTAGACATTTCCTTGGAAAAATTTCCTAATTAAAGTTTACCGGAATACTAAGCATTAGTAAAATATATATAAACTATTATAACTATAAATATTTCTAATAATTGGCTGTAAAAGAATTTCCCTAATAAAAAAAGCGACTGTTTAAAAGTCGCTTTTTTCGCAAATGTATCACAGATCTTCCCAACTACAGAACCTCTATTATCATAGCTGCAGCCGGACCGCCGCCACTACAAAGGGAAGCACAGCCATATTGGACACCGCGGCGATGCATTTCGTTTATAAGAGAAATCAATAATCGTATACCCGTGCAACCAACCGGATGACCTAAAGATATACCTGATCCATTAGCATTTACCTTGTTTATATCTAGTTTCAACTCACGGTTCACTGCTAAAAACTGAGCTGCGAAGGCTTCATTTATTTCCCAGTATCCAATCTCATCTTTTTGCAGGTTCGCAAATCGTAGTGCTTTTTCAACAGCTGGGACCACTCCAATCCCCATTACTTTCGGATCGACTGACGCAGATGCAGTTGCGACAATACGTGCTAATGGCATAAGCCCATATTCTTTCGCTTTTTCAGCTGTCATGATAATTAATGCAGCTGCCCCATCATTAAGACTTGAAGCATTTCCTGCCGTAACCGTTCCATCCTTTTTAAATGCAGGACGTAAAGAAGCAAGTTTATCTATATTTATATCAGATTTAGGATGTTCATCCGTATCAAAAATGAATGATCCTTTTTTTGTTTTGATTTCGATTGGGACAATCTCTTCCTTAAATTTCTCCACTTTAATTGCCTTGCTAGCACGTTCATGGCTAAGTAATGCAAGATGATCCTGTTCTTCACGAGAAATATCATAGCTCTCTGCTAGATTTTCCGCAGTAATACCCATATGATAATTATTAAAAGCATCGAATAAAGCATCGTGCAATAAAGAATCTAACAATTCTCCGTGACCCATTTTATATCCACTTCTCACTTTAGGAAGCAAATAAGGGACATTGGTCATACTTTCATAGCCAACAGCTGCACCTACGTCTACTTTTCCTAACATAATTTCTTGCACCAAAATTTCAGTTGCTCGTAAGGATGAGGCACACTGTTGATTAATGGTTGATGCAACTGTTTGTACGGAACAATTTGATCCCAGTGCCACTTGCCGAGCAGTATTCCCTTTGCATCCAGCTTGATAAATATGGCCACCTACTACTTCCTCTATTTGATCAGGCTCGATACCTGCTTTTTCAATCGCAGCCTTTAACGCAATTACACCTAAGTCCACAGCTGAAAAATCCTTTAATGCTCCAAAAAAATCACCAATTGGTGTTCGGGCAGCACTTACAATTACAACATCTCTCATATACATATCCCCTATCGTATAAATTATGAATAATTATAAAATCCCTTACCTGTTTTTCTGCCGTAGTGTCCCGCACGTACTAGTTTCTTTAGCAATGGACAAGGACGGTATTTTGAATCACCTGTTTCTGTGTACAATGTTTCGACAACGAGTAGCAACGTATCCAACCCAATAAGATCAGCTAATGCTAATGGTCCAATTGGATGATTCGCACCTAGCTTCATACCTTCATCAATATCTTCTGCACTCGCTGTTCCCTCTGCTAAAACGAAGATTGCCTCATTTATCATTGGAACCAAAATTCGGTTCACAGCAAAAAGGGGAGCATCATTGACCGTAATACCAACTTTTCCAAAGGATTCTACTAAACTCTTCGCTAATTGGTATGTTTTCTCAGATGTTTCTTGACCTTTAATGACTTCTGTTAACTTCATGACTGGAACAGGATTAAAAAAATGCATTCCAATAAAGCGATTGGGACGCTTCGTAGACGCTGCAAGCTCTGTAATGCTTAAGCCAGAGGTATTTGTAGCGAAAACGGTTGTTTCTGTACAAATTGTATCAAGCTCTTGAAATAGAGCTTTTTTCGGTTCCGTCTTTTCAATAATAACTTCAATAATTACGTCAGCGTCTGCCAAGTCCTGAAGGTCCACGGTACTTCGGATTCTCCCTAAGATTTCCTGGGCCTTCCCTTGATCCAGTTTGTTTTTCTCAATCGCTCGGTTCAGATTTTTTTGAATGGTACGTATTCCCTTTTGTACAAACTCCTCCGTCATATCTCGCATAATAACTTCATATCCAGCTTCTGCGGCAACTTGGGCAATACCGTTCCCCATCGTTCCTGCCCCTACTACACCAATTGTTTTAACTAAAGTCATCCCTAATTCTCCTCTTTTCTTAGCTTTGTAAGCCCTTCCATTTTACTTAGTAAAAAGTACTTATACTCTTTTCTTTTCTCGTAACGTTTGTTTTAACACTTTTCCACTCGCATTCCGAGGGAGAGTGTCAAGAAAAACTACTTCTACAGGCAATTTATATTTTGCTAGTTTTTGATTGCAATACGTAATCACATCTTCCTCCGTGAATGGCTGCCCTTTCTTAAGTACAATAAATGCTTTCGGCACTTCGCCGTATACTTCATGAGGAATACCGACTACAGCGGCTTCTAATATTTCTGGAATCTCATACAAGACCTCTTCTACCTCCACGGGATAGACATTTTCACCGCCGCGAATAATCATATCTTTCTTTCGATCTACAATGTATAGCAACCCGTCTTCATCAAAGAATCCTAAATCACCACTATATAGCCAACCGTTTTTAATAGCATGTCGAGTTGCTTCCTCATTTCGTAGATACCCTTTCATAACTTGTGGTCCTTTCACAACGATTTCTCCTACTTGTCTAGTAGGCAGCTTATCTCCAAACTCATCTACAACTTGAACTTGTGTTTGAGGCAGGGGTTCACCGACAGAACCAATTTTATCTAAAGCGTACTTATCTTTTAACGTAGTAGCACCTGGTGAATTTTCTGTTTGCCCATATAAATTTTGCACTTTCACGTTAGGATAAAGCGCTTTAATTTTTTTCACTAACTCATATGGCATTGGCGCTGCTCCATATGCAAACAACCGCAGATGGGATAAATCCATCTCTCCCATTTTCGACGTGTTTAGTAGAATGCTATATATAGCTGGAACTCCAAAGAAAATGGTTACATTTTCTTTTTCCATCGTGTGTAACGTTTGTTCTGGAGAAAATGCTTCTTCGATAACCACAGAACCTCCTCTAAGTATAGTAGGAGTCGTAAAGCAATGAATCGCTGCACAGTGGAAAAGAGGGGTTACGATATGTGTACGGTCGTCTGATGTCATCTCCATCGCCTCAGACCAAATTTGTGCTACAGATCGTACATTACCAGCTGAGAGCATAACACCCTTTGGTTTCCCAGTAGTACCGGATGTATAAAAAATTACCGCTGTATCATCCTGATCTACCTCTGGCTGATGAAAGGAAAGGGAATCGTTAGCGACAATCGAAAGCCATTTTTCTCCTCCAACTACTACATGATCTTCAATTTTTTCAAGAGTTGTATCCAGTTGATGTAAGAATTCGTGAAAACGATCATCATAAATAATGGCTTTAGGTTTCGAATAGTATAGAATATACTCAGTTTCTGGTGCGGCTAATTTTATATTTACGGGTAATACAGTAAAACCGCCAATCTGACAAGCGTAATAACAAACTAGGAAATAATCAGAATTTTGTAAGTAAACTGCGATAATATCATCCTTTTTATAACCTCTTGCTTGAAAGTACCCAGCTAGATTCTTTGCTTGTTGGTAAAATTCGGAATACGTTGTGTTCCTACCTTGATAGGATGTAATTACTTTCTCAGGTTGTAGTTTTGCATGTTCTGCTAACTGTTCAAAAATAAACATCCTAGATAACCCCTTTACGAGTCGTATTTATTTTACTAACTTTATTAAATAGTCCGCATAAATCGATTGGATTTGTTCTTTCGTCATGATTCCATCTGAACTGTACCACTGTTGAATCCAGTTCATGGCACCGAGTAAAATCATACGTACGATTTTGGGTTCCGTTACTGTAAATTGCTTTGCCTCGATACCACGTTGAATGACTTGATCAAAGTAGCTAGCATAAGCCTGTCGTTTCTCTAATATTGGGTTTAATTTCTCAGAAAACGTTTCATTCGGTTTAATGATTAAATTAAACGTTTCCTTTTCTTCGATTGCATAATGAATATGTGTCATAATCATTTTCTTTAATCGTTCCTCATAAGAAACTGGCTCCTCTAGATGTGTTTGTAATTCCTCCATAACTTTTGATAAAACTATCTCATGACATTGGAAAATTAAATCTTCTTTGTTTTTAAAATAGTAATATAGTGATCCCTTTGTCATTAATAGTTCAGCTGCAATTTCTTCCATAGTAGCTGCTTGGTAGCCCTTGCGATTTACGATTTTTATTGCGGATAAAATAATTTCTTCTTTTTTCTTCAATACCTTTTTTTCAGATAATTTCATGTCATCTTATCCTATCTTTATAAGTCTAGTTGCTTTGCGATAATCTTCTTCATAATTTCAGTTGTACCAGCATAGATGCTTGCGACTGGTATATCTCGATAACGTCTTGCAATCTCGTACTCTTCCATATACCCATAGCCTCCGTGGAGCTGAAGACATTCAGAAGCAACCCGTTTTGCCATCTCACTAATCCACCACTTTGCCATAGACACTTCTTTAATTAACGATTCACCCTTCACATGACGATCCGCAATCTCATTAATATACGTTCTACCAAGCTCAATTTCCGTTGCCATTTCCGCTATTTTAAATTGTGTATTCTGGAAATGACTAATAGACTTGCCAAAAGCTTGTCGTTTTTTTACATAATCTATTGTTAAACGCAGCATCTCTTCCGCTTCAACCTGACACTGTATCGCTACGACAAGGCGCTCTTGCTGAAGATGTTCCATCAAATAATAGAAACCTTTTCCTTCTTCTCCAAGCAAATTGGAGACAGGAACCTTTGCATCCTCAAAAATGAGTTCGCCCGTATCACCGCTATGCATACCAATTTTGTTAAGCTTTTTCCCTTTTTTGAATCCTTCTGTTCCTTTTTCCACAACGATTAAGCTAATCGCCAGATGTGCAGAAGAAGCATGGGCATCCGTTTTGCAAACAACAATAGCAATATCTGAGGCAATTGCATTTGTGATAAATGTTTTTTCACCATTTAAAATATAATTGTCGCCCTCGCGTCTAGCTGTTGTTTTGACTCCAGCTAAGTCCGAACCAGCACCCGGCTCTGTCATTGCAATGGATGATATAATTTCACCACTCATACACCGGGACAACCACTTACGCTTCTGCTCCTCTGTTCCTAACGATGCTATATAAGGGGTTACAATATCAGAATGCAAACACATTCCACTACTAAGCCCTTGACCCACTCGTTCTAATTCTTCAATTAATATCTTTGAATAAGAAAAATCTAATCCTAATCCACCATACTCCTCATCTACTCCTGGACAAAGAAATCCATTCTCCCCCATTTTCAACCAAAATTCCCGCGGGATTTCACGGTCTTTTTCCCATTGCTCAAAATACGGATACGCTTCTTTTTCCAGCATTTTACGCAAAGATTCTCGAAACATCACATGCTCTTTTGTTAAAATAGATGTACCCAAATTTAGGCCTCCCTTAAAACCTTTATTTTGGTTATAAATACATAAAATGGTAATTACGTTTGATTTTATTATAAACATGGTTGTTTACCGTTCGTCAATACCTTTTTTAAACGATATTCAAAAATTGAACAGGAGTTAACTTTATAAAATTATGATCCTATAATTTATAGGGATTTTCTAAAAAAAGGATTTGAAATTTGAATAGAGAATGCTTAAGCCTGTTTCTTGGAGGTCATTTTCAATAAATGCAAACGCCTTTAAACCATAAGAGCATTTTTATAAGGATTAGCACAATTACTGAATCAACAAAAAAATGACATGCAAACTGACAATAGTTTGCACGTCATTTCATTTTTTACTATCCTTTAGATTAGTTAAGTGATATTTGTATTCCTGGAATTCTCTTGGATTGGGTGTCCACAACTCAAAACATTATTTATTTAAATCTTTTTTCGTTACTTCACTTCTAATATTTATATCCTTAGAGAATTCGGTATCACTTTTTAGATTATTAGGATATTTATTTTTTCTTTTTCGATTATCATTCTGATTAGCCATTCATTTCCCTCCCTCTCTCTTGTATTTATTACGTATTATGTACTGAAGAAATTTTTTAATACAGATTAAATCGTACCTGATATCTTTTGCTGATAATATTCATTTTTAGTTTTTAAATACAATTCCATCTCATTCATAAGATGATACAGGTTGGCTCTTGTTTCGAATTCTTCTCTTGTTGTTGGCAGGTCTAGTTTTTTCATACTTTCTAGTTTTTCATGCAATTGCGCTAGTGATGCTTCGGTTTTGTTGTAGGATGTAACGTTTTCGCTTAGATAATACAAGAACGATGCAAACATATGTCTTTGCGGCACATCTTCTGAAAGTGTTGAAATGATTGGAAGCATTCGTTTTATAATTTCATATTGTTGTTGCCGCATTCCAAAATAGAAATAATAGTCTTCTTCTTTTTTTACCAATTGATTTTCAATATCTGCTAGTGCTGTATTTCTTGCTTGTTTCAAAGTTTCTTCTAATTGTAGCAGTTCTTTTCCTGACCAGCCTTGATCCCCTTTATCTAAATACGTTGCGTATTCAAATAGGATTTTCTTTATATATTCCTCAATTTGGTCTCGGTACTGTAGCACCTCCGCCTTTAAATCTGGTATATAGCTATTGAGGATTAACGCAACTCCAATCCCGATTAATATAATTTGAAACTCATTCCAAAATATGGCTACTGTTATCGATTTTAAAATAAAAAGGTGTAGGGCGATGACAGAACTAAATATTAGTCCTTCTTGTATTTTAAATCGATTCAACAACGGAATTACGATTAGAAGATATATCGTAAAGGCAAAAGGATGATAGCCAAATACGGTAAAACAAAATGCTCCCGTTGTTAATCCTAAGATACACGCCACGAAGCGCTTTACAGTTGCTTGAATTGAACGCATTCTGGTTCGTTCAATACATAAGATGGTTAGAATCCCCGCTGACACATAAAAATCTAAATGTAACATCATTGCAATCCAAATGGAAATTCCTGCTCCGACTGCTGTTTTTACTGTTCGTATACCTATTTTCATGCTTGTCCTCCTTTTTTGTATATTTGTGATTGCATGTATTCTAGTTTTTTTCATCTCTACTTTATAATTATATAAAAGTAATAGATGATTTTGGGAAAAATATTCAACATCAACGTGTTTTCATATTGATAATCGCTTTTTACTTCTTATACCGTACTAATTAATTCTGTGGGTAAATGGCATATTTACAGTTTTAAAATTATAGTATATAATTCTTATAAAAATAATTTGAATTGAGGTGCTGTTATGGCAAATCCTTCTACCCTTACTAAAATATCTGCATCTGGAAAATGGGAATCTGGAGTTAAAACGAATATAGTAATACGTAATTTTAAGCCTTTTCTTATGGATGAACCAGTAGAGCTAGGCGGAACAGATGAAGGACCTAATCCAATGGAATTTGTATTAGCAGCATTGAATGGGTGTAATGGTGTTATGATTCCTTTAATTTCAAAAGAAATTAATTTCAGCTTCTCCGATATTGAATTTGATTCAACAGGGATTATTGATATTCGTGGATTATCAGGTGTTGAAGGTGTATCTCCTCATTTCCAAAAAGTTCGTTTTGATGTAAAGATAACAACGGATGAAAGTGACGAAAGAATTCAACTATTAAAGGAAAACGTGGAAAAAAGATGTCCGGTCTATAATCTTTTGAAGGACGCTGGAACACAAATTGATGCAACATGGAAAAGAGCTTAACTTTTAGTAAAGGGCTAGCAATGATTTAATCGCTAGCCCTTATTGATTTAGTTATAAGATAACGAATAGTATCATTTATTTGGAATTACATTCGATTTATATATTTTTCTACTTTACTCCTTACTTGCTTCTATAAACATCTTTTACATCATAATCATGTTGTTTGATGATACATATTTGAAATATCAAAGAAGATTCACTGGTCATGTGCAAAATAATCGTCTATTCTTTCATATTTTTCCCCTCTAAAATAAACATAGCGTGTCCATAATGATACTGAACTGATGTTGTTTCGATCTTTGCCCTTTCAATATTAAGGCGCGTGTTTCGGTTTAAGCAACATCCGTCACAAAGTTTTTTCCAAGCGGGTGTAAGGAAGTCTTGTATTTTTCCAACTACGGGTTGCTGAGCTCGTACATGTTCCATAAATAACATCGTACCACCCGGTTTACAAACGCGGGTGAGCTCTGCCAGTGCCAAATCTACGTTTGGAACGGAGCATAGAACGAGCGTACAAACAACCGAGTCAAATATATCAGCAGGAAACGGCAACTCTTCTACGCTGCCTTGCATAACCGAAATGTTTGCATCTGCTAATTGCGCTCTGTGTTTTGCTTTATGTAGCATTCCAGGATTCGGATCGACTGCAGTTACGAGAGTAGCAGGGTTGTAAAATGGAAAGTTCAGGCCTGTACCACAGCCAATCTCTAATACATGCTTCCTTGCTTTCCCAACTAAGTCTTTTCGAAATCGCTGCAGCCCTGCATTTTCAATGGGTCTCATTGCAGGATCATAGATTTTAGTAAATAAGGACATGGCTGTATCCTCCTTTAAATTTAGTATTATCAAATATCGAATGGAATCTTTACCTATTCAGACTGATAGTAGTTTATCCTTAACCTACAATACTGGTAAAATATTTACAAGTCTTGATTGAAAAGAATGAAGCTTAAATAGGTCATATTTTATACCAAATTAATCACTAGGCTTTATAGAATAATTCATTATGAAATTTTAATTATAAAATATAAACCCCTTATTCTCAGCTTATCGTAGAGAATAAGGGGCTTATTTTAAAAAATGGATTCTTTATTTTATATGTGTCTTTTGTCAAAATGGACTTGGTGGGATTCGAACCCACAAGATGTATAGCAATTACACTTCATAATTACTTACTGTTCTACCATTGAACTACAAGTCCAAATCTTATTTTACTCATTTTTCTTTAATTTATACTTGGTCATGCGAATTAAACAAGATTTTTGCATTATAGTATATATTTCATATACAGAAAAGTAGAAGGGCATTTCTCCCTTCTACTTTTCTTATCACAAATTAGAACATACGCCCATACATATTTGGTTGATTTGGCACATTCGGCAGGTTCGGAAGATTCGGTTGATTGCTGGTAACTGGTTGGACATAGGTAGGCTTAACCGAAGTGGGCGCAGCATAAACAGGTTGTTGATACGTTGGAAAGATTGTTGTACAGCAAATTTGCTGTGGAAACGGCGGATATGGAACACATGGTGAATAAAAAGGATTATGACAGTACATAAAAACACCCCTTATTTTGTCTCATTATACTATATTACAAGAGGTGGACATACGAGCCTGTCCTATGAAAAAAAATGAGAAACAGGCTCCGCTTAGCTTTGATTAACTATACGATTTTGGGTGAGACTCTTCATAATAACGGACCAACTCAATAATCATAGCTCCCATTCGTTCATTCTCCGGTGCCACAATGCGCTTGATTCCTTCTTCTTGCAACGCCTCTGTTGTTAGTTTACCAATGGAAACTGCAACAGTCTTGTCGTGGAAAAGTTGTACAATCCGTGCATGATGTCCATGCTTTTTTGCCCAATCAAATAATCCGCGTACTTGAATCGCAGTTGTAAAGCATACCGCATCAATCTTATAATTTAGCAACTCTTGAGATAATTGCTCCACCACTTCTTCTTTTGGGGCAATGTGCTGATAAGGTAGTAGTTGCAAAACAGATGATCCTTGCCCTTCCAAAAACGCAAGCAAGGATGGTGCCGCATCCCCATGAAGCTGAACCATGACCCGTTGATTAGCGAATGCAAAAGGCTGCAGCGCACGAATTAAACCTCTAGTTGTTCCATCATCATCAACAGCTACTGGCTGAATATCAAGCTTTTTTAAAGCAGCATACGATTTATATCCTCTTACCGCTACCTTTGCTTCACGAATTCTCGTTAAAAATGCATCCGCCATCCCTATTTGCTCTGCCATCTTAAGTAACGTTTCAATCCCGATTCCCGTGGTGAAAATTATCCAATCGGCTCCCTCTTCAATAAATTGTCGAAGATTTGGCTCTACTTCTTTTTCTGCTAGAAACACAGTCCCTTGCAGAGATCGCACAATAGGTGTGCCACCTTGTTTTTCAATTAATGTACGCATTTCATCCGTCTTACGGGAACCTCCAATCACAATTTGTTTTCCTTCTAACACATTTCCCATGGTTCTTTCCCCCTTCTAGTTTTAATAATCTATGTATATCGTAAACAAAGTATATACTTAATCAAAGTTATTGGTCAATTTTGGATAAAATAACATAAAACCTCCTGCTTTCATTACTTAAACAGCGAATAAAATATTTTAAAATAATTTTAATACGAAATTATGAAAAAAATTACGGGCTTATATCTTTTAATTAGTTTTTTGAAATAATGTTTAATTCACGAATTTAAGTCCCAACACAGACATGATTACGAGTAAAATGAAAAAAATCCTTGTTGTATTTCTCGATTCGCCAAAAAACAGCATGCCAACCAACGTAGCTCCAACGGTTCCAATTCCTGTCCAGACTGCATAAGCGGTTCCCATAGATATGTTCTCCATGGAAATGTATAGAAAGACAAAGCTAAGGGAAAATCCCCCTATCAGAATAAGAAAAGAACGAATCGAGGGATTTCGATTAATCAAAGTAACCCCCAAAACACCAACAACCTCAAAACAGCCCGCTAAAATCAATGCAACCCAATTCAAGAAAGTTCACCTCGCTTTTGATGACCATGCTCCGAATTAGCAGTAACCGACTTAAGTCCAATAATCCCAATTAATAGCAAGGTGATTAATCCAACTTTCCCCCAACTAAATGGAACGTGAAACCAAATCATTTCTGCAATTACTGTGCCCGTTGTCCCAAGTCCGACAAAGACAGCGTATACGGTGCTCGTTGGCAGCTTTTTCCCAGCATAAATAAGGACTCCGAAGCTTAGTAGCAGTGCAATGATTGTTAAACTCCACTCGATCCAATTCGTAGAATGTTTGAATCCAGCTACCCATATTACTTCAAATATTGCTGCAATCATGACTAAAAACCAATATTTGTTCATAGTAAACTCTCCCTCTTGTATTCTCTCAAACACAATAAATAAAGCCCGAAAAGAATATCTCTTAGATATTCCTCCCGGGCTTTTATCCCTCCGTGTACACGAGTATCCGTGCGTTTTCTCTCGGACCTGACCGGTTTTTTGACCGCGGAACCCTAGAAAACATAGTAATGATCAATTCGGTTTACTTTATGAATAAAATACTATATCTACAACTATATGTAAAGATTCTAAATCCATTCTAACATTTCAATTCGATTGCCAAATGGATCGTCCATATATAGTCTGTTTGCTCCAGGTAAATTTTCATCTATCGCAAATGGTACATTATTTTTCACTAGGTGTTTTTTTAAGTCTTCAATATGTTTTACTTTAAGCGCTGGATGTGCTTTTTTTGCTGGAGAGAATGGCTCTTCAATTCCAATATGAATTTGAATCGTTCCGCTTTTAAACCAAACGCCTCCTCTTTTCTTTAATGTTTCTGGTTTTTCTAGTTCTTCAAATCCTAATAGTTCTCCGAAAAACGCTCTTGCTTTTTCTTCTGAACCAGATGGGGCTGCTAATTGAATATGGTCAATGGCTTTAAAATGATAGGACATTCATAACGCCTCCTTTTTTATCCAATTGTATCCCTAATCTATTAGTAATAAAATGTCAGAAATATTATGTCGAGCATAAGTTTCTCTTATTATCGATCTATTTACTATGAATTATATACGACCCAATTTGTTCGATTTAAACTAAATCAAGAAGCTTAATAATTTTATATGCGATATTCCGCTCTTTTCCTTTGTAAGGGAAACAATGAATATGAATAGCTGGATTAAAGTTCAATTCAATTATGGAATAAGGGGATTTCTCATCTGTTACATCTTCAAGAATCATATCAACCCCGCAAATGTTTGCACCAACTGCCTTAGACGCATCTACTGCTATATATTTAAATGTGTTGGGTACGATATCCGTGACATCGATACTGTCGCCGCCAGTAGATATATTAGAATTCTCCCGTAAGTATTGTAATTTCCCTTTTGGTAAAACTGTATCGACGTTAAGATTTTGTTGTTGAAGGAAAAGCTTCATACTTTCATCAATTCTAATTTTTTCTAGTGGAGTTTTATATCCTTTTCCTCGCAATGGATCAACATTTTTGCATTCGATTAATTGTGTAATCGTAGATGTCCCGTCACCGATTACATTAGCTGGAACTCTGTGCAAGACAGCTGCTACTTCATCACCAATCACCAAAAAGCGATATTCTTTCCCCTTAATAAAAGGTTCAATAAGAATGGTGGAATCCTCCTGAAACGCGAGATGTACTCCTTGCATTAATTCTTCTTTATTTGTGCCTTGCGGAAAAATAGATATCCCTAAACCGAAATTGGTTGATTTAGGCTTTATAACCACAGGCTTATGAATCCATCGAGGAAGGGAATCTATGGCAGATTCTATATCAAAAAACTCTTCTCCGCCAGGTACTGAAATATGATATCTCTCTAGAATTTTTTTTGTTACACTTTTGTTTTCCATAACTAATACAGAAATGTATTGATCCTTACTCGTTTTTGTAGCTTGTTTTACATATTCTGTATGATTACCCTTTGTTAATGCTATAAAATTCTCTTTTCTATCCAAGATTTCAATATGGATGCCTCTTTTAATACTTTCTTGCATGAGAATTTGTGTAGAAAGTTCCATATCTGTATACGGTTTTAATTGGAATCGTTCAGAGAATGCTTTTTGTTTGTAATGTTTGGCCAATTCCATATGTGCCTTTATATATCCTTTCTCATGACAAAGTTCGGTAATTCGGTAAGAATACGTTTTTTGATGATCTTTTACGACTTCAATTTTTTCGTTTAAAATGCGTTCGAAAGGTAATTTATATTTCTTATTCATCTCTAGAAGATGCTCTAAAATTTCAAAGGCCCATTTCTGTAAAGAAACTCCTGTCCCATCCTTATAGAGAATTGTTTCCGTATTTTGCCCGCTGACTGCTACTCTTTTACTATTAGACTCGCCCTCTTCTTGCCAATTTACATAATCACTCTCATCTTTTGCTATGCAAAACAATAACAAAAGATGAATAAAGTCTAAGTCATCTAAGGTTAATCCACTCTTGACAAATGGATTGATATCGATTGTACGAATTTCTATATATGCAATCCCATTTTTAAGCAAGTCTTCAGCTTTGTAATAGATTCCTGGACCTTTTAGCCGTACTTGTGAATATAGCTCTCGAAAATCATTAAGTAAACCATTTTGAATATAGGAGTTAATGGATGCAACATAATTTTCAGTGGAAGAATAATCCGGCCATATATGTTGTTTATTTTGGTATCCACACATACTATTTCGAAAAGAAATAGCCCCTTCATTTGAATACGTATCCTTAGAAATTTCATTTAATGTTTCGACACACTCTTGTTCAAATGTTTTGTGTATCGTGCTAGTAGCTCCAAGTAAGTAGACGAGTAGCCAATTATAACGTAAGTAGTTTCGAGTAAGCTTTAAATAGAAATGCTGTTTAAAATCTTGAAGAGATGTTTTTTGATCCGTTTTAGCGTAAAGAGCATCTAATAGTGCCTTTCCTATGGAAAAATTAATATGAATTCCAGAAATTAATTGCTTTTTACCTCCATATTTTCTTGCCAAATATTCTCTGTACTTTTGATCGTTTCCTTTATCAGAAAAAACGGCAAGTGGAATATGTTCGTCTTCAGGTGTAATGGCAGGCATGGATTGTGGCCAAATCCATTCGTCTTTTTGTTCTAAAGCCACTATATTGTATAAGGAATCCAAAAAATTCACTGCGTCTATTGTTTTAGTAAAGGGAGGGGTAACTACTTCTAATTGACTTTCCGAGAAGTCCGTTGTAATGTATGGATTTTCTTTTTTGTCTCCAAATACGCTTGGATGTGATTTTAAAGAAAGAACCCCATCATTGGTTACACGCAGTCCTTCCCGTTCAATTCCAAATTCAGCTGAAAGAATTTGTTGTGTTGAAAGTCCAGAAAACAGATCAAAATTCATGTTGCATTCTCCTTTTATATACAATTTGAAAAATAATAACAGACAAAACTCCCTTTAGAATGGAAGAGATAGTAATACTCCACCAAACCCCATTAAGTCCAGCTATAGGGATAAGATACATAGCTAACGGTATGCGTAAAGCAGTGAAAACAATAGAGATTGTACTGGATATATTAGGTAAACCTATTCCTATATACACACCAGTACTAATCATCTCCATTGCCATAAATATTTGTGATATGCCGACTATTTTTAAGTAAGAGGAAGCAATACCAATTGTTTCTCTATCTAGCGTAAAGAGGCGTGCAAGTTGCTCAGGCCAGAAGAAAAATAGAATACTCGTTACGAGAGCGTATAGAATTCCTAACATCATACTTACTTGGTATCCTGCCAAAATTCTTGTATGTTTTGCTGCCCCAAAATTTTGACCTATAAAGCTACTAACAGCACCACTTAGAGAACCCATTACGACAAAAGTTACAGATTCAATTTGAAAGCCAATTTTTTGAGCTGCAATCGCATTAGTTCCGTAGGAAACGATTAATTTAGCTAAAAGAATCGAAATGATTGTAAAAAGTACGCGTTGTACAGACATTGGTAAACCTAGCTTTACAATATCCAACGACTTGTTTAGGCTTAATTGCTTATTATCCCTATTAAGTAAGACATCTTTTGCAAGGTATACAAATGAGGCAAACATGATGATTTGTGCAAAAAGTGTCGCAATCGCTGCACCTATTACTCCCCATTTAAACCAATAAATGAAAATGGGATCGAGAACAATATTTAAGATGATCCCCATTGCACTTATATAAAAGCTTTGTTTATTATTTCCAAAGCTACTAAACATGCGAATGAAAAAGGTATTGAAATAGGAAAAAAACAGCATAACACCGGATACAGCTAGGTACCAATAAGAAGATATTTCTACTTCTTTATTGTTTAAACCTAGAAATCCCAATAAGTTATGTCCATACAATAGGAATACGACTTCTGTAAGCACCCCAAATAATAGATTTAAGAAGATGCTGTTGCCGATATAAGAGGAAAGTTCTTTCTCTTTGTTACCTCCTATTGCATGTGCAATCTTTATCCCACCACCAGCTACAATCATGGCTTGAAAAGCATATCCTACATTCATAAAAAAACTAGCAGACCCTACGGTAGCAAGGGCATTTGAACCTAATCCTCCTACAAAGAACAGATCAATGAAGTTATACAGAAATTGAAGCAAAGCACTTCCAATCAAGGGAAGTGCAAGGTTAGAAATAACAAATAATTCGGTTCCAGATGTTAAATCATTTTTTTTCATTTGCCATGCCCCTACTCTATTGTCTTTCTTTTTATATAATTATATCCTTATATATATTGGGTTGTATATTAAATCAAATAAAATTGATATAATATGTGAACATTTAGCAACAACCATCTTTATGAATTTTACTAAAGACATTACAAAGTTGTACCGATAATGTATCATTGAGTTCTGTTTCATTCAAAGCATAATAATTCCAAGTTCCTTTGACCTCTTTTGTGATTAAATTGGCATCTAATAAAACCTTTAAATGATAGGATAATTTGGATTGTGTCATTTCAAATGCTTCAGTTAAATCACAAACACAAGTCTTGCCTCTTTGACATAATTCATAGAGAATTTCCAATCTTTTTTGATCAGCTAAAGCTTTAAATTTCAGTTCATATTGTTTAAACATTGGTTTTGTATTCATATAATCTTCCTTCATCAATTTTTTTTGATGTTTTAATTATATGTTTACATTTGTATACTTTCAAGATAAAGAGCATCCTACTAGGTAAGATGCTCTTATTGTTCTTATTATTTATCATGCCACATATACTTCTCACCAGTTGCTTCTTGTGCAATACGAACACCAACCGCAGCCCCTTGACCAGCAGCTATCATGGCCTGACTCGGAATACCAGTTAATAAACCAGTGATATAAAGGTTCGGAATGGAAGTGATTCCTTCCCAGTTAACACCAACCACCTTTTTTATCTTTCCGCTTTTGATGTTTTCATTTATCCCAATTTCAAATCCTAATTTTTCTAAAAGTTGTGTATTTACATTCGTTGCTACAATTACTCGTTTGGCTTGATAGGTTTCTTTATCTGTACTAACTATAAACATATCGCCTTCTTTTTGAATTCCTTCTACATTTTCTTGTTTTAGCTGGGCATAATCCTTTATCTGTTTTGTAAATTGTTCAAGTAGCTGATCACCAGAAAGACCAGGTGTTCCTAAGTAGTTTGATAAGGCAGATACTTTTTTAATTTGTGATGCAACTGTATCGAATACGACTGTTTTTAATCCAGCATGTCCCGTATATAACGCTGCGGAAAGACCACTAATACCACCGCCGACTATTGCTACATCTAATTTCATACTGTAAAAGCACATCCAATCTCTTGTTTTGTATAAAGGGTTCTTAATCCTTTTTATTTTTTTAATCTAGCATAAGGATAACATCTTTATACTGAAATTCAATGGACTCCATTTCAAATTTAGCATTTTGGAAAATGTAAGTGTATTTATTTACTCGTCTCCCTCCGGATAACCGGTGCTACTTCTGTCGCAAGAAGTTCAATTGCCTTTGCGACTTGTTTATATGGCATGCCGCCAATGTCCATTTGCGCGATAAAACGTTGATGACCAAATAATTCATATTGATAGAGTATTTTTTCAATGATTTCTTGTGGGCTTCCGACAAAAAGGCGATTAGATAGATGCTCAAAATCTGCGCGAGAGACGTTTGTATCAATTCCTTGCATCAGTTTCATAAGATAACCAAAGTAATTGACATAGGAAGAGTAGAATTCATCCTTCGCTTGCTGCGTAGTGTCAGCAATATAAGCATGTGTTGTGATACCCACTTTCAGCTGATCTAAGCTGTGCCCTGCTAACAGACCGGTTTTACGATAGAGTTCCACGAGTGGCTTAAAGTTATCCCCATTTCCGCTTAAAATAGCAATTGCCATGCCAGTACCAAGACGCCCTGCTCTTCTTGCACTTTCCGGTGTTCCCCCTACTCCAATCCAGATTGGAAGTTGCCCCCGCATAGGGCGCGGCGTAAGTTCTACATCTTGCAATGGTGACCGAAAGTTCCCATTCCATGTAATCCGTTCATTTTCATTCAGCTTTAACAATAGTTCAATTTTCTCTGCAAATAGCTCACTATAGTCAGCTAAGTCATAGCCAAAGAGCGGGAACGATTCAACGAAGGCACCGCGCCCTGCAAGTATTTCTGCACGTCCGTCAGATATAAGGTCAAGTGTCGCAAAGTCTTCGTATACACGGACAGGATCATTCGTACTAAGAACAGTCGTTGTCGTTGTTAACCGAATGTTTTTCGTCTGCTGGGCGATTGCGCCTAAGACAACGGCAGGTGAACTAACAGCAAAATCTGTACTATGATGCTCGCCAAGCCCAAATATATCAAGACCTGCTTCATCCGCTAGTTTTGCTGCTTCGATAATTTCTTTAATTCGTTGATGGGAGCTGACTCTTTTCCCTGTTTGTTTGTTTTGTATGACATCACCGAACGTATAAATACCGATTTCCATTCCTTTTTTGGTTGAAGCTTCTATGTTATTATTTTCATTCATTTTCTATTCCTCCTTGTAACTTTTAAAGATAATTAACTTTATTACTATTATTTATTAACTATACTATTTATAGTTATAAAGAACAATCCTTTCGTTTTAAAACTATAAAAAAAGTTTAGGTGAGCACCTAAACTTTTTAAGATTGCTATATCATTTTTTCTCCTAATACTCGAACCTTTTGCAGCCAATTCTTTTTCCTTTCTTCCGAAGCCATTTTCACAGATCCTAACGAAAGGACGCGTACGGGCTTTATGCCGCAAAAAGATAAAATATTATTTTTCATAATTTGGTGCCCAACATTTTTATAGACAAACGCATAATACCAAATCGGAGTATCCATTGTAACAAGGAGTCTTGCTGTTTTTCCGGTTAACAACTTGTCCCATAAGGATGAGTTTTTCCGGTACGAAAAAGCGAATCCCGGCAAAAATGTGCGGTCGATGAAGCCTTTTAACAACGCAGGCATCGTTCCCCACCATGTCGGATAAACAAATACGAGATGGTCAGCCCATTTTATTAGCTGCTGAGCTTGCACTAGGTCTGCTTCTAATTCTGTTCGCTTTTTATATCCATGTGCAAGATTAAGCTGAAACTGCATGTCGCCAAGAAAGAGCCGGTTTACCTCAGCCCCTTTTGAGCGAGCCGCTTCTTCATAAGTTTTTGCAATAGCCCCGCAATAAGAATCTGAATCGGGATGACCAAGAATGATAAGTATTTTTTTCATAAGCTTCCTCCAGGGTAGTGAATGATGAAAGTAGTATATAGAAAGTATACTAGTAGAGCAGCATTGATAGATTTAGCATTACTTCGTTACATATTTCGTCATCAACCTTGCAAATAAACATCAAATTTCTTGATTGCCAATCTACTCTTCACTTAATCACTTAAAATAACACCTTCAATTGGATAAGATTGAGGAATCTCGAATTCAAACGGATACCCTTTTTTTATAGAGGTGATGGGGCAAAAAATAGCTAACCCTACTTTTTTGTTATATTCTAGTGGTGAAAGAACGAGTGCGGGTCTTTTTCCTGATTGTTCGTGACCAGATTGAGGATTACATTGTAGCCAAACAAGATCACAACGACTGGGGACATAATTACTTACCACGTTTCACGACCTTGTGGTTCTCCTGTTTGGATTTCATGATGAAGAGTTTCATTTGTTATTTTCGATAAAAAAGAATCTAGTCTCTTTTGTTTTGGTTTCACAATAATAGTATCACCTTCTGCCACAAAATCCACTTCAGCACCCTCGTTCATTCCAACTTGCGCGAGGAGTGCTTTCGGTATCCTAACTCCTAAACTATTCCCCCATTTCTGAATATGTGACATCATTTCTCCTCCATTCTTTCGTATATACATCGGCTGTGATAATAGAATTTTTCTTAGAACTTAATACGATGGCTGACTACATACATATTTATTATAAAAGAAAGGGAATCGCATAACCAGAATAAATAGTATAGGTTGTTGCAATGTTAGAAACATATCTCCGCTTTCTCTAACTTTAAACCAAAGGGGGCCGCATTATGTTCATCAAGCAAGTCACGCTCTTTAGCTCTTTTCTAAAGGAAACGAAAGATTTCTACGCGGTGCATCTCGGATTTCCGTTATTGTCTGAAGATGATATAAGCTTTGAAGTTCAGGCGGGAGCAAGTAGGTTGAAATTCCAAACGTATGATGAGGAGGGCTCTCCCTTTTATCACTTTGCTTTTAACATTCCGAAAAATTTGTTTCATGCAGCAAAGGAATGGGCCAAGACGAGAGTTGTTTTAAATAAAGAAGATGGTGAGGACGAAGTGTACTTTCAATCTATCGATGCAAGTTCATTGTATTTTCAAGATCCTTCAGGAAATATAGTGGAACTCATTGCCAGACATTCTGTATCGCGCGCTTCTGAGAATTCTGTTTTCTCTGCAGAAGAAATTTTATCAGTAGGAGAAATTAGTACAACGACAAATGATGTGATAACTGTAGGAAAGCGTATGCTACAACTCGGTTTTCCAGTTATGCGGGATGAACCACTAGACGCAGACAACTTGAATTTTATCGGGGAGTATGAGGACGGAGCCTTTTTTCTTCTCGTTCCGCGTAAACGACGATGGTATTTTTCAAACCGCGAGTCTGAAATATACCCGGTTTCCATAGCATTAGATGACGGACGAATTATTAAACTAAATGAAAAAGGAGAAATGAATACATGAACACCAAAGAGGCTCGGCTCCTTGGTGTTCCGGGAAATCATCGATTCACAAATAAGTATTCTGTTTCGAATTGTTTAACCACTGATTCAAAAATATCCATTGCTGCGTTAAGTTGATCCTCAATAATAATGAGCGGCGGTGCGATGATGACGCTAGATTCATGAGAGTATGTGTAAAAGCCTTGTTCCGAGAGGAGGCTAACAAATTTACCCATAAGCCCCACTTTATCTTTTCCGTAATCCATTCCGTATGCGATAATCGGCTCTCTCGTTTCTTTGTCCTTCACAAGTTCTACAGCAGCAAATAAACCGATGGAGCGAACTTCACCAACCGAATCAAATTTTAGAAGTTTTTCTAACCGCGCTGCTAATACTTTCCCCATTTCTGCAGCATGTTCAATTAAATTTTCATCCTTATAAATATCAAGTGTCGCACAGCCGATTTGCGTGGAAACGGTATGACCACTATAGGTTAAACCGGTCATAAATACGTTATCATCAAAGTAGTTTGCTACTTTTTCACTTACAATGACGCCGCCAAGCGGACTATAGCCACATGTAACTCCTTTAGCAAAAGTCATCATATCTGGCTCAAAGTCATAATTCTGTACGGCGAACATTTTCCCTGTACGACCAAACCCTGTCATCACTTCATCACAAATCATAAGAATTCCGTACTGATCACAAAGCTCCCGAACTCCTTCTAAATAGCCTTTTGGCGGAATAATAACACCATTGCTACCTGGAATAGGCTCCATAAAGATGGCCGCAATCGTTTCCGGACCTTCGTATTGAATTTGGTTATGTAACCGGCTAATATAAAACTTTGTTGCATCCTCTTCACTAGCAAAATCAATCACTTCTCTGTATAAATACGGCGTATCGAATTTAATAAAGCCAGGAAGACCCGGTTCTACTGTGAAGCGGCGAGCCTCACCGGTTAAATTACCGGCACCAAATGTTGCGCCGTGATAAGAACGATAGCGGGAAAAAATTTTATAGCGCCCAGTTGCCATTCGGGCGATTTTGACAGCATGATCATTGGATTCGGCTCCCCCATTTGTGAAGAAAACCTTCGCCATATTACTTGGGGCTACTTCAATGATTTTTCTCGCTAATTCTGCTTTAGGTGCAGTGGCAAAGCCTGGTGCTGCAATAGGAATCTCGCCGATATGCTTAAACTCCTCAAGTAGTTTTGGATGCTGATGTCCTACATTTAAGTACACAAGCTGGGAACACATATCATAATATTTCTTGCCTTTTTCATCCCAGAAGAAAATCCCTTCCGCGTTTTTTATGATTTTTGGGTTCACATTCTTTTGCTTTGACCAGGAATGCATGACGTATTCTTTATCATCTTTCTTTATTTGTGTATCTTCAATCGGTTTCATTGCTTGTTCCCCCTTTAACAATTCTGAATTATTTGATAATTTAATCGTATCGCAATTATAGCCGCTTTGACAAGAACCACCTTTACAAAAAAGATTGTGCAACTGCACAATCTAAGGATGTATGTAACTCAAACATATCCTCGATCATAAAGGCTAGTGTTATATTTGTTTTAATAAATGTAGTGTTTACACTACATTCGAGTATCGATTCAATTTTTTTTATTTTATAAAGAACGGTATTCCGGTGGATATAGTTTCTTCGCCCTATTGTTGATGTATGCCCATCCTCTTCAATAAAAATGCGAAGAAAGGGAACGTAATCTGTTTGATGTAGTCTGTCATATCGATAGAGCGGTCCTAGAATTTCATGATGATATTCTTCTGCCATGTGCCGATACTGTAAATGTAGTAATAGTTTATAGGCACCCATCTTTTCATATGCATATATCGTCTGACTACAGCGATTTTGGCAAAGTTTAATTACGTGGCGTGCTTCTTGATAGCTGTTTTTTACATCCTTCAATTTCTCGTACACGTTACCAATCCCTAGTCTTACATCTCCTCTCTTTTGCTTCAACGATGCGATTAAAGATGTAAGGGGAACTTGATAAGTCTCTCGTTCCTTTACCATATAAATGATTTGATTTTCATATGAGATTGACAGAAAATGTTTATAACGCATGCGAATGCTCTCGTCTATAAGTGTGAGGACATTTGGTATGGAATCAATGCGTTGGTCGACGTTACAAACAATAACTCTAAAGCCGACATCAGAAGGAAAACCAAAATAAGCTCGCTTTGCTTCATACTCATCTAAATCAAGTTGATCTTGGAACAGAAGGCCGGTTAGAAATTGCTGATTGTCGCACTTTAGATTCTGTGCTGATGTTAAATAGGAGACGGTAATTTTAATAAAGTCAGCAATGCGATATCTCCAGGGCATTTCAAATATAGGAAATTGATGTTCATTTGCAAAATGCAGGATGTCTGAGGGAATACTAGGTATATAAGGACCTATATTTAAAACAATGCCTGCAGCTTTACAGTAAAAGGCTGATTTCACCATTTCAATCAGTTCTTCTGCGTTATGATTCATATTAATACCCGTGGTAACAATAAGTTCATGCGGCCTGATAAATTCTGCAAGATCCACACTTTCTGTAACATTCACTCCTGTAATGCAACGTTCTAATCCGGATTCTCCTGCAACGACTGAAATAGCTTGTAACGAAGGAAGACTGGCTATGTTTCGTAATGTCACCATGAAAATACCCATCTCTCCTTTCTATTCGATGATTAAAAAAAAGGCTGCTATATAAATAGATTACACGGAAATTCGTAAATAGCTTACCAGTTTGTAAGGAAATCTCACATAATCATTTTTTGAAAGATGTATGTGTAATGAGAAAAAGGGGATTAACAAGTCATTCCATCAGAGCAAATAACGTTTAGAGGATAATAAAAGATACAAAGACTACCAAACCATTTTTGGAGTTTGGTAGTCTTTGTGTTTAAAGCAATTCAATTTCTAACACAACTGGGCAATGGTCACTCCCCATGACTTCTGCATGAATTTGAACATCTTGAATATGTTCCTTCAACCGTTCGGAAGCAAGGAAATAATCGATGCGCCAGCCAATATTTCTTGCTCTTACTTGATTCATATAGGACCACCACGTGTAAACATCTGTCTTATCTGAATACAGATATCGATAGGTATCAATAAATCCGGATGCGAGGAGGTCTGTCATCTTTCCTCGTTCTTCAATTGTAAAACCAGAGTTTCCAATATTCGGTTTCGGATTTTTCAAATCAATTTCTTGATGTGCTACATTTAAATCCCCGCACAGAATGACAGGCTTACGCCCATCCAATTCGATGAGATAGCTGCGTATCTGATCTTCCCATCTCATTCTCACATCCAGGCGTGCCAGGTCGCGCTGTGAGTTAGGTGTATACACATTGACTAAGAAGAAGCTATCAAACTCTAAGGTAAGGATTCTTCCCTCCTGCTCGTCCTCTTCCATGCCAACACCATATCTCACATCTAGTGGTTTTTGCTTTGAAAAAACAGCAGTGCCCGAGTAACCTTTTTTCACTGCATAATTCCAATATTGATAGTAATTCTCTAAGTTTAAATCTATTTGTCCTGCTTGTAATTTTGTTTCTTGCACACAAAAAATATCTGCGTCCATGTTTTTAAAATATTCTAGAAATCCTTTTTTTACACAAGCGCGTAGGCCGTTTACATTCCACGAAATTAATTTCATAAAAAATGAATCTCCTTGTTGAAACAATGTTTTATCTATGGGCCAAGTTTTCTTTTTGTTCTTCGAACTGAAGCAACTGATAAATAGTTTCGATTGTTGGAACAGGAACATTTTGTTCTTTGGCAATCTTGATGACATAGCCAACTAGGGCTTCTAACTCCATTTTTTTCCCGTGCTCCAAGTCTTGTAGCATCGATGTTTTATGTTGTTTTACAGCTTGATTTGGATGAAACGTTTCCTTATTTTTTTCTAAATCAAACGTAATGCCAATGGATGCAGCAACATTTATATACTCACTTGTCATTTCATGTAAGATGGCATATAAATATGGACTATCCACCGCTTCTCCAACTGTCGTTCGCGTTAAGGCTGTAATGAGATTGTATCGGATATTCCAAAGTAACTTTTCCCATTTGGCTTTTTTCATATTTTCTTCAAGTGTAACGGCAACACCCGCTTTCGTAAATGCCGCTCGTAATTCGGAAAGAAACGATGAAGTCTGCTTGATCCAACTACCAATTGCAAGATCTCCCTTTGCTAGGTGCTGAATTCTACCTGCGCCTTCGTTGATAACAGACACAAAGGCGCAGCCGCCAATCACACGCTCCGCTCCGAACGTTTCAGCAAGTCGTTCTTCGTTACCAATGCCGTTTAATAGACATAGTATTTTCGTTTCACTTGCAAGAAGCTGCTCAATTTGCGGAAGAACACTCGTTAGAGAAGTAGATTTCACGGCTAGAAGAATCAAATCACAATCTCGAATTTCGCTAAGATGGGAAGAATCAATTGCATGAACTGCCATTGAATAATCTCCCCATACACTATGTACGAGTAAATCCTGTTCCTGCAAATGACGAAGCGTCTCTCCTCTTGCTACAAACGTTACATCTTCCCCAGCCTTTGCTAGTAAACTACCATAAAAACACCCGATTGCTCCTGCACCGATTACTACGATTTTCATAGTTTGGCCTCCTCACTTCTGCATTCTATTCTCGCTTGAATGCAGAAAGACATTCCTGACATATACATGATTTTCTAATCTTTTCTTCAGGTACTAGCTTAAAAATGTCCTCTGGAAACGATTCGTTGCTACACCAACAGGACCCATGTGCTTTTCCTTGTACATTTCCACAGCTATTACCCTTTCCGCAAATGGGACAAATGGCAGCACAATTAGACATTGTTTCGTTCATTTTCTTCCCCCCTCGTAGATTAGTATGTACAGTTATTGTACCACAAGGAACGAATATTAAATTTAACACAATATTTGAACATAAATAGTATAGGTAAAAAAGCAACGGAGTTAATTTCAGGTAGGCGAATCAAACTGCTCTCCTATTCCTTTACGTGTATCGATTGAACACTATGTAAAATCCATTATCAGTCCTACTAGAATAGGAGGAAGCTAGATTGTCCTCACGTGTAGAAATGCAAAATAGACCACAATTGCGGTCTATTTCGCATGCCAACTCTCCTCAATTCTAGATCATTTCATAATAGGAGAAACGACTTATAGATTCATTGAATCACGAAGCAACCAATCTGTAAGGTCTTTTACATTTTGAGAAGTTACTTCATGACCAGCATCATATGTTTTATAAGTGACATTACTTCCTTGATCAAGGAAATATTGTTTTGTTTCATCGCCAATGTGAATCGGGAAAACCGGATCCTGCTCACCATGTGAAATAAATACGGATGTATGTGCAACTGATTTTTTTTCGTATTCATTTCTCACAAATGATGGAATATATCCGCTTAGGGCAACAATTCCCTTTATTTCTTCTCCCAAGGTAAGTGCGAGTGACATTGACATAATAGACCCTTGGCTAAATCCGAGAAGATAACGTCGCTTAGGATCAATTGGATATTTTTCTGTAGCATATTGAATAAAATCCTGAAGGTTACGAACTGATTCATCAAAAATTGCTCTGTCCGGATTTCCAATGCTCTTAATAGTAAAGAAAGCAAATCCATTGCCTTGTGTAAGATGCCCTCGAATACTAATGATTATAAATTTGTCACTTACACCACCAAGCATAGATGGAAGATCTTTTTCATTTGATCCCATACCATGCATAGCGAAAATGACAGGATACTTTTGATCAGGATCATACTGTTCAGGATAAAGAATGTCATAGGTATATGAAGTTGTCATATTTAATCCTTCTTTCTGTGGTCTATTAACTTACTTTTATATATTAACTATAATACTAAAAGTAAAAATAAACAACCTTTTTTACCTTTTCAATATGAATTTTTAATAGATTCTAAATCAGGTGAATTGTAAATCGGTAATCCAGAGATATTGCCACAGTATTGTCCTTTCCGCTGTTAGCGGGATTTGATTCCGTAATTCCCCCTATCAAGTACCTCTTTTGCTCATTCGATAAAAAGCTCTAGCATATTAAATTTTATGTCAAAATTTGTTCAAACTTTCGTGTTTGAATTATCTGATAATAAATTGTATAATAGAAAAAAGCAAAGGAGTTGATTTCCAATGGAAAAGTACTTTCTTAATGCTCCACAACTCGATGAAAATATTACAGATGCTCAATTTGCTGAATTGTTGTTAGAAAAGGTTTTATTCGATGTTCGAAAATCGACACTTCTAGAGGAAATCGACCAGTCATTACTAGCGAAAAATAAAGATGAATTTTTCCGGTTAACAGAAGAGTTAAAACGTATTTCTTAACCCAATGTTTATATTGCCGCTGTAAGATTCTTTAATCATTTATATATGCTAAAAAAGCCCAATCTTTTAAAAATGGGCTTTTTTGTTTCGCTCACAAAAAACTACTTACAATCATAAACGCTTCATAATACCTTGTTCACTCATACGCCAGTCGTCCTGCTGAAGATACACACCACCTACCCACCAATCAATTCCTATTAACTCAAACCGATCTCGCTTTCTTTGTAAAACATCTAAACCGTACGAAGTTAATTTCATATTTGATTTTGACTCAGGATGGTTGTAAGTTGGAATTGGAACATCAACGTGCAGCAAAGGTTGGTTACCTTGTATGAGCTGATTTAGAATTGCAGCAAAGTGTAAATCACTTAAACCATCATAAATTCTTTGTTGACATATGTATTGAAACAACTGTGTAAATGAGCAAGTTCTAGTATTAACAAAGGATAGTGCTAAATATTCCACCTCATTTAATCCTGTGTGTATAGATGGAAAATAACTTAAATGAGTCTGCATTGCTTGTTTCAAGAAAGGGAGTTGACCCTTAGAAGTAGCAATCCAATTTTCAATATTACTAGGATTCGGTGAGGTATAAGCCGTCCATCCTGTAATTGCTTCATGTATTTGATCAGACGAGATTGGTTGCTTTTTATCGTGAAAAAGGTCACCTAATTGGGAAGAAGATAATTGTCCTAAACCATAAAAAGGTACAATACTTGGATAATGATTCACGCTTACCATTGAAAGATTATGAAATCCTTTTCTTGATAATTCATGAAGTAAAAACATGAACATCGTTTGATCATATCTATCATGCTCAAACCAAAGCGTTATCTCTGTTGATCTCGGCAAATCATTAAGCAGCTGATTTTGATTTTTACAATTTGCAATAAATATTGTTGCTGGAATACCTAATTTTTTCTCAAAAAAAATTGCGCGACGGATCATAAACTCTTCTGTCGAGCTATCTTTTGTTAGTGGACCAAAATCATACATTTCTCTCCAAACGATAACATCACCGTCAAGATCCTTTATTTTCTTGCCAACTTCATCCCCATTTACAATATGAATCATTTAGTCACCTTCTCATGTATATTTTTTTGAGATAAGACTTTATTTGTTTTTTACGGAGTATATGAACAATGATATAGTATTAGTAGAGTATAAATCTAGGATTCGTACATAAATAAGGGGGAGAAATCTAAATGGTACAAATTAACACTATATCGCTCATAGGTCTTGGAGCAATCGGCTGTGCATATGGCAGTCAATTATTGAAACGGCATCAAGGTACAATCCGAGTAATTGCTGAACAAGAGCGTGCAGCGCGGTATCAAGAAAAGGGAATTTTTGTGAATGGTGAAAAATATGATTTTACATATGTAAATCCAACAGAGATTGTCGAACCTGCCGATTTAATTATTGTATCGGTTAAAGCAAATCAATTAACACAAGCTATCAAAGACATAAAAAACCACGTGGGAGAACAAACTATTATCCTTTCCTTATTAAATGGAATTACAAGCGAGGAAGCAATTGGAAAAGTATACGGTATGGAGAAAATGCTTTATTCCATGTGTATTGCAATTGATGCCAATCGCGCGGACAATCATACTCGCTTTTCAAATTTAGGAACCATTGTGTTTGGCGAAAAAGAAAATATACATTATACGAAAAAGGTAAAAGCAGTAAAAGAATTATTTGATCAAACAGATATTACCTATGAAATTCCAGAAGATATGCTTCGATCTCTTTGGTATAAATTTATGATTAACGTAGGGATCAACCAATGTTCTGCGGTGTTACGAGGACGCTACGGCATTTTTCAAACAATTGATGAAGCCAAACAGCTGATGGAAATGACGATGTGGGAGGTAATTCACGTTGCGAATAAAGCTGGTGTGGGTCTATCAGGCGATGATATTACAAGATGGTATGATGTGTTAAACCAGTTAAATCCAACAAGTCGTACTTCTATGCTTGAAGACGTGGAATTAGGCAGAATAACAGAGGTTGACACTTTTGCTGGGGTGATTTGTGAATTAGGGAAAAAATACGGATTGGAAACTCCTGTAAATCAAACGCTCTATTCCATCATTAAAGCAAATGAAGCGATGCAAAACGCACCTTTTGCGAAGACATTGGTATAATCCTTTAATATTTTATTATAACAAGTACCATTGATATATTCGATACATAGTTCTGTTAAACATTCGTGTTGATTAATTTTAGCAAAAGAAAAAGGCCAAGTTTTTGGTCCTTTTGTATGTATAGATCGTTCTTTGAATTCTCTTTATTTGTATTCATTCGGATTAAGTCTTTCTAAATAAAACTCCAAAACGCAGAGATACTTCCATTGCTTCTAAGATGTTTCTTATATTTTAGTAGCTTGACGTACAGGTAATTGGGAAGCTGGATCGCTTCAATAACCTCTGTCTCGAACTCTTCTGGGTTTTGCTACAAATGTTTTCGTCCTTTGAGCACTAATAATACGTAAGACTGCCGCGAGCTGGTTTCACGAACAGTAAGTACATTTTCAGCATCTATCTCAGCTTCAATATGAGAATCCTTCGAAGATTCACACATGGTTCAGTAGACGATAACTCCCAGTGCACAGCATGTTGCTACGTAATAGAAAAAAGAGTGACTCGTTGTCCAATACTCTTAAGCCGAATATCGGGCGACGTCCGATTCGGTCAGGTAGCATGCCTACGAGCTGTTGAATCACAACGAATATAAGAAAGTGTAAATATGATATTATGTCCCCCATTATTTTACTTGTGCATGTTTTATTTTTGCTAGCTGAATGAAATTTTCATCGCGTTTATTTAATTCCGCTTCTACAGATACTTTGTCATAGTTGTATATTCCGTTTCCTGTCTTTACACCTAGGTTATTTTGTTCGACAAGATGACATATTAGCTCTGGAGCACCTTCATCCTTTGCTAACTCTGGAGAAAGGTTATCTAATACTCGCTTCCAAGTATCAAGGCCGCCGTAGTCAGCTGTTTCTAATGGACCAATAAATGCCCAACGAAATCCTGGACCACTTTTTATTACTGTATCGATGTCTGCAGCATCTGCGACACCACTATACAGTAAATGCAGCGCTTCCCGCAAAAGTGCAGCTTGTAATCGATTGGCAATAAATCCGGGCACTTCTTTTTTTAATAATACTGGCGTTTTTCCAATGCTCGTAATAAATTGCATCGTCGTATCTACTACATGCTGTGCGGTTGTTTCGTGTTTCACTATTTCAACGAGCGGTACTAAATGTGCAGGGTTAAAAAAATGAGCGATGATGAATCGGCTTGGAACTTTTGCGTATGTAATAAGTTGAGATAATGGTAATGTAGAAGTGTTCGAAGCGATGATGGTATCTTCATTTACCATAGTTTCTAAGCTTTTGTATAAATCCCATTTCAGTTCAATTACTTCAGGAATTGCTTCAATAATGATATCAGCGTCCTTCACACTTTCTTGTAAGTGAATCGTTGTGTAAATACGTTGTAATATTTCATCTTTTTCCCCAGAATTGATTAGTTCTTGTTTAACGTAAATGTCTAAGTTATTTTGAATAGAAGCCGTAGCTTTTTGTATAAACTCTTCTTTTAGATCGTATAAATGAACATCATTTCCAGCTATTGCACAAGCTTGTGCAATGCCATGTCCCATAATTCCTGCTCCGATGACAGTTATCCGTTTTTTCATATAATAATCCTCCCCATTACTAGATAATAGTGTTGAATATTTAGAACAAATAACCAACCATAACAAAATTATACATAAAAATTAATATTATTGGAAATAATAAATTTTTATGTATTTGATAGAGATTAAAGTTAAATTAAATTTTCATCTTGAATACTTGTCATATATAAGGCACAATACACACATTTGAGAAAGTAGGAATCTATAAACAATAGCAACGAGAAGACCCCCACTTCAGAGAAAATAACAAAAGTGGGGGAATTTATTTAACAGTACGAAGCTTTCCTGCGTCTTTAATCATAACTGATACATTAACCGAAATAGAATCCTCATTCAAAGGGAGTATTCCATTTTTACTTAATTTTTTCCAGAGCTTATTGTTTTTTTTATGCAATATTTCATTTAATTGATAGATGTCCGCATTCATGGTGATTGCTTTAACATAGGTATGCAGTATTTCCTCTTTTATTTTTGCAGCAGCGCTATCGCGTATAAGCACTTCATCTGCACTCTGATCTAATTCATTGATAATTCCGCTAACTTTAACGTTAATGGTAAAGTGAACATTCTCTCCGTTCATACTCGGCTTAATCTTAACTTTATTTTTCTCCATAACAACTTTCGCAATAGCTTTGCCATCTTTCTCAATCGAAAGACCGTTTCGTTTTGACTTTTCTGTCATCCATCGATATCCTGCTACTTCATTACCGGTTAGTGAACCAATTAAATTTTGTTTTGTTACCAAAGACATGCCATCTAGTTGAATGGCTGACAGTTTTTTATGATCTTCCCCCCATGTGTCTCCTTTTGTTAAACTTACTTTCGGAAGGACTCCAGAATTTCCTGGTTGTTGAAGCGCAATTAAAAACTCACGCATTTTGACTGGTAAAATGAAAGAGTTTTGCTTGAAGCTATTTGTGGGCTCTGCCAATTTATTAAGTGCTGAAGTAATTTGTACTGGCTGATAAGAACTTAATACTTGTTTAATATCTTCTTCGGTACTATACATATATATGCGATAGCGTGTCTCACGATAACGGTCCATTAAGTCCAATACTTTATCCAATCCTTGGTTTTCAAGTGCAGACTTAGACAGTAGCAAAAATTTCAAATGTCCCCAAAAGAGGCGAATTTGCGTTGAATTGTACAACTTAAACATAGCTTCATCTATATCCTTTCCGGTACTGTGACCAATTTCAATCTTTTCTTTACTAATTGTACCTCCACTCTCTGATTTTGCTAGACTTCCTATGTTTAAAAGTTGTACATACACAACGTACTTGCCATCTTTATAATCAACACCTAGTCCATGTAAATAAGCCATTCGCTCTGGCTCAACTGAATCCCAGCATCCACTAAGAAGAGGACAAAGAATGAAAAATAACAGAATAATCCTTTCTCTTTTCATCTTTTCTTGCCTCCTGAGCGAGTTTTATCCTTTGGAGTAAGAGCATGTGGACGTTGATTATTTGCTTTAGCTGGTAAACGAAATATAGCGTGCAAAATATTTAATACATTTATACGTGTAGCAATTTCAAGAAAGGGAACCCCAAATGTCCGGATTCGTGCCATATATAATAAAATGCAGAAAAGAGCTGTAAAAAACCCTGGGAGTCCAAACATACCAGAAAGGAAAAGAACAAAGAAGCGCAACAAAGTGACCGTGCCAATAAGTGCTTGGTTAGAAAGAGTAAATGTAGCAACAGTGGAAGCTCCAATAATGACGAGCATTGATGCGCTTGTCAATCCAGCGCGAATGGCGGCGTCACCGATAATTAATCCACCAACAACACTTAAAGTCTGGCCAACTGGAAGTGGCAATCTCATCCCCGCTTCTCGGAATAATTCAAATAGAAGCATCATTAAAAAAGCTTCTAATACACTTGGAAGCGGAATTCCCCTTCTTGATTCTACTACAGTGGCAAGCAAGGTGAATGGAATTTGATTTTGGTGGAAGGACGTTAGTGCCACCCAAAATCCGGGTAAAAATGTGGAAATAATTAACCCTATAACTCGCATCAATCGTTCAAAGGAATTATATATATATGTATTCTCTGTGTCTTCTCCTGTCTTAAGTAAAAAAAATAAATTAGCAGGCGCAATAATTGCATAGGCAACCCCGTCAATAAGGATAGAAAAACGGCCACTAAGCAACGAGTCAACAATAAAATCAGGACGACCTGTGTATTGACCTCGTGGAAAAATATTGTAAGGATCATCATCAAAAAGTTCCTTTAGTTGATTTCCACTGAAAATACCATCTATATTAACAGATTGTAGTTTTTTTCTAATTTCTTTAAGAATTGTTTGATCCGCAATATCATTAATATAAAAAATGCCTACCTTCGTTTTGGACCGTTTGCCAATTTCAAGGTATTCTATGCATAGAGAATTAGTTCGTAATCGCTTACGAATTAATGCTACATTCGTCGTAAGATCTTCAATAAAATTATCCCTTGGTCCTTGTACAGTCACTTCTGTTTTGGTTTCTTCTGGTTTTCGATTTGGAACGCTCGATATGTCAACAGAAAATATTACATTAGATTCTTCTATTAATATTACAAGCTTTCCAGAAAACACATTACTGATAATTTGTTCTTTATTTTCAACCCATGTTAATCCAGAAACAGGGAAATTCTCTTGAATCACTTCCTGTGTAATGATTTTATATTCCTCTATAAAATTTTTTAATCTTACAAAAATAATAGAGTCGATCATTTCTGTCTTAACCATTCCTTGGCAAAAGGAGAATAGGATTGTGTACCCTGATAAAGAAATATGCTGGAATGTAACATCTCCACATTTTTGAAATAAAGATCGGAATGTTTTATCATCCATTGGTTGATTTTCCTCCTCTAAGTCGAGTAAGCAAAACGATTATTCCAAGCAAAATAGAGATTCCAATAAAAATATAAGCAGTCGTAGGAAGGAGTATGGTAATGAGAAGTTTATAAAATACAGAATCACTCATGGGAATGAAACCTACACTTGTCATTAGTAGGAATGCACCAAATAATGTCCATTTTTTTATTTTTTTGTTCTTTATATTCATAAGCTCTATCATAATGAGTAGAAGTAAAGAAGTGCGAATATAGGCGCCAGAAAACCATTGATAAATGGATAAAAAATCAAAATGTTCGATGAATTGACCAAGCTGAACAAGCCCCCATTCTTCATAAGCTGGATGCCGTTGTTTTGCAGCTTCTACGGGTCCAAATTCGGCAATGGCTGCAACTAGAGGACCCATTGTTAAAAATCCGAGTAGCATAACATTAATAAAGAAATCACGATAGCGAAAAGGTCTTTCAACTTTTTGTTGTAGGAATAGAAAAAAAAGAAGTTCTGCCATTGCTGCAATTTGGTATATACTTGCCTTCAAAACAGGTGAAAATCCATTTTCTAATATCGGAAGAAGTAACGAATAGTCTTTTACCTGTATATTAACCGTAGCAACAAAAAATCCGAATACTAAGACCATCGTCAATAGAAAAAAATTTATAATTGCCATCGTCCGTAGACCGAATGCTGCAGTAACCGTACAGAGGGCTCCAAAAACTATTGTGCCTACCCATTCCGGTGTTGTTGGTAAAAAGTCAATTCTTACCCATGTTATAGTTTCTCGTATCGCAAAGGAAGCAAGCAAAATCAAATATATACAAATTACAATTATGATGACCGCCGTAAAGAATATGCCTATATGCTGTTTTAACCAAATCGTCAAATGTTGTTTTTTTGTTTCTTTATGAATAGAAATCAATAAAATACACCATATACTTATGACAATAACGGAGAATAATACGGAAATCCATCCATCACGACCAGCAGTCTGTAGTAAAGGTGGAATAATCGTGACATGCGTTTTAAAGCCTATAGCCATCATCGCTAAGTATGAAAGTTGAAAGACGGTGATGCTATCAGAATTTTTCAATATGATCCTCCCTTAACTCATCATTATCTTGAGTATAATATTTCCCATATTACGAAAAGGTATGCAATGTCACTTATCATGCATCTAGAATTTAAATAGTTTTTAAAATAAAAACTAGAACGAAAAAATCGTCCTAGCTAGTCTAATGTCTTGTATCTCTATTCGATTTTATTTTGTTCCCTATGTAAATAAGAAACGACAATCTGTTTTAACCACTCTTCTAAACCCATCTTCTCTTCTTCTGCAGCTTCTTTCATGCGTTGTTTTATTGTTTTTTCAACATAAAATGAAACAGGTTCGATATCACTTTCAATATATACACTATTACTTCGAACAGATACTGTACCTTCTTTAATGTGCTTAGCTAAAAACTCAATTTCAGTTTGATGCTCTCGAAGATCAATTTCTAAGGTTAACGGTTTTACTTCTACATGAAGCATTTGATCGTGTTCTTCAATTTTCACATTTGCTGTGCCTCCGAACTGATAAAGCCATTCAATGATTGTATACGCAGCAGCCTGTACAAATTGAGGCTTTCGGAAGCTGAAGCGTGCCTGCCCTCGTTTCGTACTGTGACGCTTTTTTTCTATTATATATGTCGGCCGAAACCCGCGAGAAAATAGCTCTTCTACTGGAAACATATCTTCTCGATCAGTAACCACTTTTCCAGTATTATGTTGTAATAACATAATACGTGCTTGTTCATTTGTCGTCTCATGATAAAACGACTGATACAAAAATACTTCGTACCCTTCAATCATTGCAGATAGCTGTCGTTTCTCCAATCGACGATGGATAAGTGAAGGTAATTCTTCTAGAATACGAGATGCCTCATTTTCAGAAATAAAATACGTGTTTCTTCCATTATATATCGTTTTTTCAGCAACAACTGTTCCTTCTTGAATCCATTTGGAAACAGTTGAGTGAGATACCCCGGCTTGATTTGCAACTTCTTGTATCGTGAGTCCTGGTTTTTTCATGGATTGCACAATATGTGTTACCTCTTCTTCGTAAAACATTTTCGTCCCATCTTTACGCCAGTTATCTTTGTAAACAGAAGAAAGCTTTCCCTCCTTTTCATATCGATAAATAGTTGCTTCTGTTACTCCAAGCATAGTTGCTGCTTCCTTCGTTGTTACTTTTGGCTTATCATCAAATAATACATCTTCAGGCATTTGGTATTCTCCTTTATTTATAATGCTACTTATAATTAAGTATAAAATAATATACTAGTTTTATATAAAAATATTTCCAATACTAGTTCATGATAACATATATATATTATTTTTAATAACAATTTATATAAAATGATATATATACGTACAACATGTAAGAATAGACGATTATTACATATTATACATACTTATTAAGTAACATTATCTATAAAGTGATAATAAAATATATGTTATACTAACTATAAATGATTCATATTAGTTGCACATATAATATATAAAGGAGAATTGTTATGAGTATCATAGAGTTTCCTTTAAATTTACCATTACATAACGTCATGACTTCTCTATCAAAGCAAATAAAAAGCACCTTGCTTTCGAGCCAATATATTCCTATGCTCGTAGAAAAGATGGAAGATGCTGAAAAGGAGGAGAAAGACCGTTTTTCATATTTTCAGGATATAGAAATCATTTATTACTTCATTCACCAAGAAAAAGATATGAACGCATCAAAAAATAGAAAAGAAACAACGAAAAAAAGCTATTTTAATGAAATCTTAACGTTTTGTCAAACATTGGTTACTCATGCGGAGGAATTTGAAATACGCGGAGATGTAGTTGCAAAGAAAGAATCTCTTTTAAAAGCTATTGAACCGTGGAATGTAAGAAGATACGGAGAATACTTACGATGTGCTCCCTTAGGGAAACGAAAGGGAGAACCATATAAGCCCGCAAGTTTAGCAAAGAAAACGACGATTATCAAATCATTTCTTTCCTTTTTATATGAGTCCCATTATATCGAAAAGCCACTTCATCACGAAGTAAAACGAAGTAGTGTTCGTAGCGAAGATCGTCCTAACCGAGATTTAACACTTGTTGAAATGGAACAAATTTTAAGTTTTTACCGTACGCGTAGTCATATTGTCAATTACACCATCTTATTATTACTAGCTACAACAGGACTTCGTATTCGCGAAGTTACATCCGCGAAGATGAAGGATATTCATTACTTAGAAGGGCACTATTGGTTAACTGTAGTGGGTAAACGAAATAAAGAAAGACAAGCATATATTTCTCCGATGCTTTTCCGTTCTATTACGGAATTTCGAAAAAACAGAGGATTTCAAACGGAGATTGGTACGGGTGATGAATCACCGCTTCTCCTGACTATTCGAGGAAACGCGTATAACCCGAATCAGCTTTCCAATCAAGTGACGAAGATGGTACAAGATACAGCCTTACCTTTCTTAGCACATCGGGAAAATCCGATTACCCCGCACACATTTCGCCATCTATTTGCAATCACTGCAGCAGCCAGAGGTGTTGAAATTACAAAAATTCAGCGAACGCTCGGACATGATTCTATATATACGACACAAATTTATCTAGAAAAGTATTTAAAACGTCAGGATAATGCAGCACTAAGCTTCGCAGATGACTTACGGTAAAATTCCTATCAAATAGAAAAAGTCCCTTTAAGGGACTTTTTCTATTTAATTATCTAGCTATCCCCGTCTTTAGTTTACATAACAAAATTATAATATACTTAATGATAATTTTACATTAACTTTTGTTAAGCAAATGTTAAGGAACAAAATCAATAATATAGGTATCGAAACAAATAAGATAAATAAGAAGAAAATTTTATAAATATATCTAAAAACTCCTTTATAAAATAGCTGGATTTGGTAGTAAACCAATCTCATCTATCCATGTAAGAATTTTTTACGATATAGTCATTGTTTAAAAAAGGAGGCTTAACCAATATGAAAACGAAGAAACGTCTACAGCTTGTGCAAGCATCTCGAGCGATTGTTCCCTTGTTGGTAATTTTATTTCACATGAGCTTTGTAGCTAATTATTATTTTCATTATGATTTGCTTGGTCTTACGAATCTTACTCGAACAGGTGGGGCTGATTATTTCTTCATTTTAACAGGATTTATGATGTATTATATTTATTCGAAGGATTTTGGAAAAAAAGAAAAGGTTAAAACCTTTCTTATTAAACGATTTTCGCGACTTATTCCTTATTACTGGCTTTTAACTACAGTTGTAATAGCTTTTTTCTATTTTGTTCCAATTGGGTATAGCTACTCTAACGATTTGCAAACCATGCTTAATTCCTATTTTCTTTTACCTCAATCCGGAATGCCAATTATTTATAGTGCATGGTCTTTACAAAATACATTAATGTTTTATATCATATTTTCACTATTTATCTATTCAACAAAATCAATCTTCAAAATTTTGATTGGAATTTGGATTTCTGCGATTTTGTTCTTCACTTTGACTGATATAACATTTACCAATTTCTTCGTTTCGATGATTTTTAATAAAATAAATCTCGACTTTGCTCTCGGAACTTGGTGTGCGTATTATGCCTTGCACCATACAATTAAGAACGGAACTTTATATCTTACACTTGGAATAACGGGATATATTTATACTTGGGTAAGTGGAGTTGAACATTTGTGGAGATTTGACGACACGTTAATGTATTCAATTGCTGGTACATTTCTTATGTTCGGTCTCGTTTCAATTGATTTGAAAAAGGAAATAAAACTACCGAGAGTACTTCAGTACCTTGGTAATGCATCTTTTTCTATCTATCTTGTTCATCCACCTTTTCTAGGCTTAGTAGCAGCAATACTTGTAAACTCAGGTATAAATAATATTATAGGTAGTGTCGGATCTATTACGGTTTGCATCGTAACAGTTGTATGTATGGGTTGTCTCTCTCATTCTTATATTGAGAAACCATTATCTGCAGGCTTACAAACTTTTCTATTCCAGCAAAAACAAAAGCGGGTTGTCCTTCGTCAATCTTCTGCACATCTATAAATAGAGAAAGATTCTGCTTACTCTTACACGAGGTATGAGAGAGCAGAATCTTTTTTTGATATATTACATACAAGTTACTTTCAAACCTTACAACTCTTCTTCCGACAAATAAAGGCCTTGATATGAAAATAACTTATTTCTTCCGATAGTTGTTCTTTTATCGGCTTTAGTCTTTCCATCCCTATTTTATTAATAACTTCTTCAATTTCTTTCCCATATTCGCTTGGAAGAAGTGCATTCCAATCTATTTCCATCCCTTGTTCAGCACACTGTAAAATATGATTTTCAATGGTAAGAACAGATAGTTCCCTCTCCTTCGCAATCTCCTGCACAGTGTTTCCTTCTGTAAACATATAATAGGTAATAAGATGAGAATCCTTGGTCCGCTCTTTCTTTCCTTGAACAGGGATAGTTGATTGATGCTCCTGCGCTTCAGGATGTTCGTTTAAGTACTCCTGAATAGGTTGTAAAAATCGATATCCATATCGCTGCTCTTTTTGCACGCCAATTCCTTTCACGCTAAGAAGCTGTTCTTTCGTTTGCGGTAGGATACTACACATATCTCGCAAGGTTTGATCAGAAAAAATAACAAACGGCGGTACCTTTTCTTCAGATGCAATCATCTTTCGTAATTGACGGAGTTGTTCAAATAGCTCATCATTCACAGATACTTGTGAAACCTTCATCTGTTGTTTTCTCATCACGGTTTGCTTACCAAGCAGCACTTCCTTCCCATTGTTTGTCACATACAAAACGGGAAATTGACTTCCTGTAATTCCTATATATTGTTCAGAAGTAAGAAAATCAACAAATTCCATAATATCTTTCGCTGTTTTTTGTTTGAGTATTCCGTACGTAGAGAGCTTATCAAATCCCATATCTCGTACTTTTTTGTTTGCAGAACCTGCTAAAACCTGGCTAATCATGGTTTTACCAAATCGTTCTCCCATCCGTATCATACAAGAGAGTACCATTTGCGTTTCTGTCGTTACATCAACGGAGCTACGTGTGTCTGTACAGTTGCTGCACCTACCACAAGGAGATACTTCTGTTTCACCAAAATATTGTAAAATATATGCTTGTAAGCATCCCTCTGTATAGCAATAATCTTTCATCAACTGTAGCTTATTTAAATCCTGCTCTTTTCGTTCTTCGTTATGGGATTGTTCAATTAAAAATCGTTGAATTTGTACATCCTGGGCCCCATATAACAGGATACATTCACTATCCAGGCTGTCACGCCCAGCCCGTCCTGCTTCTTGATAATAGCTTTCCATATTTTTTGGCATTTGATAATGAATAACATAACGGACATTTGATTTATCAATGCCCATGCCAAATGCATTTGTAGCTACCATAACGGTAATATCATCTTGTAAAAATGCTTCCTGCGATGCAATACGTGCAACGTCTGTCATACCTGCATGATATTTTCCCGCCTGTATCCCTTGTTTTTCTAAATATTCATGAACATGATTTACTTCTTTTCTCGTTGCAGCATATATAATTCCAGCTTCTGTTTTATTCTTCTTTACATAATCTGTTACGAATTGGAGACGATTTTGTCCTTTTACAATTTTGAAGGATAAATTTTCCCGTTCAAATCCTGTAATTACTGTATGCTCTGACGGTATGTTTAACAATTGACAAATGTCTTCTCTTACCTCAGGTGTAGCTGTTGCAGTTAGAGCAAGAACGGTCGGTTTGTTAGAAAATTGTTGTAGAAACGTTTGAATTTTTACGTAACTTGGACGAAAGTCATGTCCCCATTGTGAAATACAATGGGCTTCATCCACTGCAATTAGCGAGATAGAAAGCTTTTGAAGTTCTTCCATGAATTGAGGAGATTCCAATCGTTCTGGGGCTATGTATAAGATTTTATAATCACCATGCTGCATACGATGCATACGCTCTTTGGCTTTTTCAAATGTTAACGTACTATTTAAATAGGTTGCAGGTATACCCACTTGTTCTAAACTATCTACTTGATCTTTCATTAATGAAATAAGCGGTGATATTACGAGGGTTATACCAGGAAGTAAAAGAGCAGGAATCTGATAACAAATTGATTTTCCACCACCTGTTGGCATAATACCAGCTGTGTTTTCCCCTGCCAACACGTGTTCAATAATCTGTTCTTGACCTACGCGGAATGATTCATATCCGAAATATTGTCGTAAATAACTACTAGCTTTTGTAGACACGCACTTTTTCCCTCCATTCTACTTGTATTATAGCATAAAGAATGAAGTAGCTGTTTCTTCTATGAAAAAGGCACTTCACTATGATACACGAAGTTCCTTGGCGAAGATGAACAACCGTTCATGAAATATGCTTATTTTCTATCGTGTCGGTAGTGAAAAACAAAGAACGAGTGTATTCGTATTGACCAACTCCAAAATAATTGATAGAATCGATGTAATATTTAGAAATTGCCGCTATGATCGTTATGGGTAATACTATAACAGGAGCAGCTTCTGGAGAGACTGCACACTGCAGCGCCGAAGGATTCACAATCTCAGGCAAAAGGACAGAAGAGTAATCGATGAAACCTTTCGTTATTCTTTTTACTTGTCTGGGATTGGAGGAAACTCCAATCCTTTTTTATATCCTTTTTTATATCTTTTTTTATTCATAGTTGTACAACAATTCAACACGGATTTCTACCAACATAAAGAGGTGAACATAGTGACCAGAAGAGCAGTAGTTAGCGTAATTGGAAAAGATCAAGTTGGAATCATTAGTAAGGTAACTCATGTATTAGCAGACAATGATGTGAATATTTTAGATATTAGTCAGACAATCTTACAGGACTTTTTCACAATGATGATGATTGTAGATGTATCGACCATTGAAGATTTAGCAACGCTACAAAATCAATTTGATATGATTAGTGAAAAGATGGGATTGAAAATCAACATTCAACTTGAAGAAATTTTTCACGCTATGCACCGCGTGTAAGGTATATCTCAGATAGCATAAGGGTTGGACATCCTTATGTTGGAGACAGCAGAGGAGAGAAACATATGGCAATTGCACTTGATGAAATGTTAGAAACAATCCAAATGGTTCAAATGGAGAATTTAGATATACGGACTGTTACAATGGGAATTAGCTTACGAGATTGTGCAGATTCTGATTTTGACAAGATGAATACTCGTATTTATCAAAAAATTACAACTTATGCAAGCCAATTAAAAGAGGTTGCTGAAGAGGTTGAACGGGAGTATGGTATACCGATTATAAACAAGCGAATTTCCATTACCCCCATTGCTGAACTACTAGGAAATGCAACCTTGCAGCAAACAATTGAGCTAGCAAAAACACTTGACCGAGCAGCAACCGAACTAGGAGTTGACTTCATAGGCGGATTTTCCGCTCTCGTACATAAGGGAATTGCAAAAGGTGACCAAACGTTGCTTGATGCACTTCCAGAAGCATTAAGTGTCACGGAGCGAGTATGTTCCTCTATTTCAGTCGCTACTACCAGAACTGGAATAAATATGGATGCCGTACGTCAAGTAGGTGAGATCATAAAGGACGCTGCTGAGCGTACCAAAGATAGAAATGGAATTGCTTGCGCTAAGCTTGTTGTTTTTTGCAATCCTGTTGAAGATAATCCCTTTATGGCCGGAGCATTCCACGGTTCTGGTGAAGGAGAAGTCGTTTTGAATGTTGGTGTAAGTGGACCAGGCGTCGTTTTACACGCGTTAAAACGATACCCGGATGCTGATCTTGGTGAAGTAGCCGACATCATCAAAAAAACAGTTTTTAAAATTACGCGTGCTGGAGAATTTATTGGAAGAGTTGTAGCAAAAAGGCTTGATGTTCCATTTGGTATTATGGACTTATCTCTCGCACCGACAAATGCTTTAAATGATAGTGTAGCTGAAATATTAGAGGAAATTGGACTTGAACGTGTTGGTACTCACGGAACCATTGCAGCTCTTGCTCTTATGAATGATGCAGTTAAAAAAGGCGGTGCGATGGCAAGCTCTTACGTCGGCGGATTAAGTGGTGCTTTTATTCCAGTAAGTGAAGATAACGGGATGATTCGCGGAATTATTGATCAATCCTTAACGTTGTCTAAACTAGAAGCGATGACTTGTGTCTGTTCCGTAGGACTTGATATGATTGCGATAACAGGAGATGTCTCCCCTTCAACCTTATCTGCGATGATAGCAGATGAAGCAGCAATCGGAATGATAAACAAAAAGACAACAGCCGTTCGCGTTATCCCAGTTCCAGGTAAGAAAGAAGGCGACATGGTTGAGTTTGGTGGGCTACTTGGACGTGCTCCTGTGATGGGCGTAAACCCATTCAGCTCCGAGAAGCTTATTCGACGAGGAGGACGGATTCCAGCTCCGCTACAATCGTTAATTAACTAAGAAAAGCAAAGGCAGAAGCCTTTGCTTTTCTTAGTTATGATCAAGACTAGGAGATGTTTGATATTTCTTTTGAGAAGCAAGGATAAGGGGATATCCACTTAATAATAAACATACGATTAGCGAAATAACTCCTATCCATTTATAATTTGTCCAGAAAATTCCTCCAATCGAACCAACTAAACTAGATCCAACATAATATAGTAATAGATATAATGAAGAAGCTTGCGATTTGTTTGATTGAGCTCTGGCTCCCACCCATGAACTTGCAACTGAATGACTCCCAAAAAATCCGAATGTGAAGATCGTAATTCCTAATAATTTAATAATAAAGTTAGGAATTAGTGTAGAGATTGCTCCACAGATCATAATGAATAATGATACTTTTAAGGTGACTGGACGACCATATTGATCTGCTTTCTTCCCCATATACATAGAACTATATGCTCCTCCTAAATTCACAAGAAACAAAAACCCAATAAGTGTTTGGCTTAAATTATAAGGCGGCTCCATGAGCATAAATCCCACGTAGTTATATAATGTAACATAGCTACCCATTAATACAAATCCCATACACAATAATGGGATTAATAATTTATTATTCAAATGTACTTTATAAGCATCTAGTGCAGGCTTCCACTGAAACGATTGTTTCTTATGATTTACAGGAGTAGGAAGCAGTTTCCAAAATAAGAGACTCATTAGTATAGTTAATATTCCGAGTGCCGCCAATGCAACCCTCCATGAAAATAAATCAGTCAGGATCCCGGTTACTAATCTGCCTACCATTCCTCCAATACTTGTTCCACCTATATAAAGACCCATGATTTTTCCAATTCCACCTGGATGAAACTCTTCACTTGTATAAGCCATAGCAATAGCTGGAACACCTGTTACAGCCAGACCAAGAATTCCACGAAGTATAATGAGCATCATGTAATTTGGACTAAATGCGGTTAATAATCCAAGTAAGGATGTAATGATCATAGATAGAATCATAATTTGTTTTTGACCAATTGCATCTGCTAGTGGTGCTGCAAAGAGCATCCCAACTGCTAAAGTAACTGTAGATAATGATAAAGTTAAGCTTGCAGCAGTCGCAGAGATATGAAATTCCATCGAAAAAATTGGTAAAATTGGTTGTGTTGCATACAATGTTGCAAATGATACAAATCCAGCTAGAAATAGTGAAATACAGGCATTACGATATTCCCTACTTCCTTTTTCAAAAAAAGTCATGTTATTTCTCCTCTTTTTTGATACCTATCATTGTAATTTCAATCTTACTCTTTTCTTTTTAATGCGTCTAATTTATAATTTGCATTAATATGATGCTTATAAGTTATGAATAGAGAAGTAGGTGTGCTTATATGGAATGGCATCAACTTGAAAATTTTATTGCGGTAGCAGAACTAAAACATTTTACCCAGGCTGCCAAAAAACAATTGATATCACAGCCGGCTTTAAGCCGATCCATTATCAAATTAGAACAAGAACTAGGAATTCCTTTATTTATTCGTGATGGGAGAACAATAACATTAACTCGTTATGGAACTATGTTTTTAAAAAAAGCACAACAAGCTCAGGCACGCATTCGGGAAGGAATTGAAGAAATTCAGGAAGTTATTTCTCCAGATGGCGGTGAAATATCCGTCGCATTTTTACATACGTTAGGAGCGAATTTAATACCTCAACTCATCGTAGATTATAAAAAAATATATCCTAACGTTACGTTTCAACTATTTGAAGGCGCTAACAATTATTTATTGGAGAAAGTAGAGAAAGGATTGGTCGATCTTTGTTTAACCTCCCCTCCAGTACCAAGAGAGAATATTGAATGGACTACCTTGACAACTGAACCGTTGTATCTTGTCGTACCCTCTAATCACTATCTTGCTAAACAATCAAGTGTATCAATCGGTTCCTTAGAACATGAAGATTTTATATCCTTTAAAAAAGGATACGGACTTCGTTATATTTTTGATCAGATATGTACGCACTTACAATTGAATCCTACCATTACATTTGAAGGCGAAGAAGTTCCGACGATTGCAGGTTTTATAGCGGTAGGACTTGGAATTGCTGTATTGCCAAAAACAAAGGAATTAGATGAAACAAAAATGAAATTATTACCGATTAATGATTATCCATGTGAACGAACGATTGCAATCGCAACCTTATCCGATCATTACCTATCCCCTGCTACTCGAAAATTCAAATCGTTTGTCATTGATTATTTTCGTATGTAACAATTATAAAGAGACTCCATCTAGAAAGAGTCTCTTTATAACAATCCATATTCTATATGATTAATCTTCTATTTTTCTAACATCAACGATAACTGCAAGATTCTGTCTGTCCGTTCCACGATAAATTCCCTTCATTGGGACAATATCACTATAATCTCTTCCGTGCCCTAGTTTTACATAGCGTTCATTAATATTTCCATTGTTTGTAGGATCAAAACCTACCCATCCAATATAGGGAACAAATGCTTCTACCCATGCATGAGATGCTTGTGTAAAATCAGCAAGTCCTCCTTGTAAATCACTTACATAATGATACCCACTTACATACCTTGCTGGAATATGAAAATATTTACAAATTGCTATCATTAAATGGGCATAGTCTTGACATACCCCTCTTTTCATTGTCAGAAAATCTGTTACAGTAGTATACACATGAGTTACTTGTGGATCATATGTAAAATAAGAATAAATTATGGCAGAAATTTGTTCAAGTAATTCATGTATACTTGTCACTGACCTAGAATTACGTATCTCTTCTGCAAAATTGACTATAGCAGGTGTAAGAGATATATAATTGGTCGTAGTTAAATATTCCGCATAATCATTTTGAAATTCTTCACTTCGAAGTACCTTCAATTCTTCTCTAAATGGAATGATTTGTGATTCCGTTCTTTCGATTTCATGCGTTACAACAATTGAATGAGCTTTAATTTCGATTTCTTTATGAGGTTCGTAGATAGAAAAAGAATAAACATGATTATTAAAAAAATCATCGTATGAAAATGTGGACACCGCTGGTTCAATTACTATGGAATGATGATAACAGGATTGTCTGTGATTTGTTTTAGGTGTCAGGCGAATCTCATTGACACTCTTGATGACCGGTTCCTCGTATAAATATCGAGTCAAATGAGATATTTCTAGCTTCATACTCTTGTAACCTCCTCTTGAAAAAATGCTTTTGAAATAACGGATCCAATTTCATTACTGGATAAGAGCATTTCTTGCAGTACATCATGTAATTGTTCTGAAGAAAGGCTTGACCATTCTAAATAGGACAATTTTGCTTTGCGCTGTTCAACTAAGCTACAAGCTCGTTGTGATATTAAAGAAGTAGCTGAACTTTTCTGCAATACTTTTAAATGCGACTCTAGCATTGTTAAAGAAAAGGAAAAGGATCTCGGAAATAGAGGATTACTCATTAAAAATTCAATAACTTTTTGCATTGTCATTTCATCCGCACAAATTTTTCGAAATACTTCATAAGCATTTAATGATTTTAATGAAGCAACCATCCGGTGATAATTATTGTGATCTTCTAATAAACACCCGTCTTCCACAAAGTTATGGTAGATGACTTGGAGAAGACGTACTGTATTCTCTGCTCGTTCAAGAAAAATTCCGATTTGAATGAAACTCCATTCCTCTTGACGGAGCATGGTTGATTCTAGACTGCCATGAAAAAGAGAAATCCATTCTTTCAGTCGTTGATAGAATAGATAAGGCGATCTTGAAAAAACATCTTGTATAGTTTTATCCTTTAACCATAGATAAAACGAATTGATAATATCCCAAGATTCACTCGGAATTCTTTCCCGAACCATGTGACTATTTGTTCTCGCCTGCTTCAAACACGAAAATATAGAATTGATTTGGGTAGAATCAAACGTCATAAAATTCAACACGTCACGTTCCGTTGCTTGCTCGTGTGAAGAATAAAATGTATTGTAGTCTCCGGTATTAATAAGCAGTCTTTCCCAAGCGCAACCTGATTGGTCTCCTCCTCGTAGCTCATGACGCATATGGTAATTTACATCAATTAGTCGTGCATGATTCTGTATTCTTTCTGTATATCGGCCTATCCAAAACAAGATTTCAGCAGTTCGATTTAACATGGTTCCTCTCTCCCTTCAATATTTGTCAATGTAAGATCCAAGTATCTTTACTACCGCCTCCTTGGGACGAATTCACTACTAGAGAACCTTCCTTCAGTGCCGTTCGTGTTAATCCCCCAGGTATGACCCGAATATCATCTCCCATCGTCACAAAGGCACGTAAGTCGATATGCCTAGGAACAATACTATCTCCGATTAATGATGGTGCTGTAGATAATTGAATCGTAGGCTGCGCAATATATTGTTCTGGTGTTTCTCTAATTTTTCTAGCAAACTCTTTGATTTCTTGCTCGGTTGCTTTTGGACCAATTAGCATTCCATACCCACCCGAAAGTGACGTTTCTTTCACTACTAATTCGTTCAAGTGAGCCAGCACATATTCTCGTTCTTCTTCCCTAGATAATAGATAAGTAGGTACATTTTTCAAAATTGATTCTTCATTTAAGTAATAGCGAATCATATCAGGAACATATGCGTATATCGCTTTGTCATCTGCTACCCCTGTACCAGGAGCATTTGCTATTGTAATATTTCCAGCTCGGTACGCATTCATTAATCCCGCTACTCCGAGCATAGAGTCTGGTCGGAATGCAAGAGGATCTAAATAATCATCATCGAGTCTACGATAAATCACATCCACTTGCTTTAATCCATGGATACTTTTCATGTAAACTTTATGATCCCTTATTAATAAATCTTTCCCTTCCACTAAATCAATGCCCATTTCTTTAGCAAGAAATATATGTTCAAAATAAGCAGAATTATATCGACCTGGTGTTAGTAGAACAACCACTGGGTCGTCTTTATTGGTATGTGTCATATGACGCAGATTGGATAAAAGATCATTTAGCCCATGCTGCATATCACGTACTTGATTATCAAAGAAGAGCTCCGGAAAACAATGTGTCATAAGCTCTCGATTTTTATACAAATATGATAATCCAGAAGGAGTTCTTAGATTATCTTCTAAAACATAAAAATCTCCAGTTTGATCACGAATTATATCAATTCCGGACAGAAACGTATAAATATTCTTCGGAATAGTGACATTCATCATCTCTGGTCGAAAATATCGATTTGTCACAACCATCTTTCTAGGAACAATTCTGTCCTTTAAAATATTCTGTTCATGGTAAATATCATACAAAAACATATTTAACGCTGATACTCTTTGCTTCAATCCTCTTTCAATCATGCTCCATTCATCCGATGTGATAATACGGGGAATTAAATCAAATGGAATCGTTCTTTCAAGTGGTTCTGAATCTTGACCATGATATAAAGTAAAGGTAATTCCTTGCTTTACCATCTGAGTCTGCATCGATTGATGTCGTTCCTGCAAGCCTTCCACGCCAATATCTATCAGATAGTTATAAACATTCTGATAATTCATCCTAACCTCTTTCATCTCAGAAAACATCTCATCATAGCTTGGAAAGTTTGTGTACTCTGAAAATAGTTGTTTTTTCACAGATATCATATCCCATTCCCCTTATTAATTTATTAATTAATTCAATTTTACCAAATTGAAGCAAAAATGTCTTTATTTTAAGGAAGAAAATATATCATAAGATGTTATTTGTTAGATTTTTTTCTCTTTATGTTAGTGTATCTAACAATACTATGTATTAAAACGTAACTCCATACTACTTTAAGATATACTTTCCTAAGTTGGTATAAATTGCATAAGCGATAAATACTTGTTGAAATTATCCGAAATATAGAAAATTGAATTTGAATAAATTGAGGGTGTTTTATCCACAATAAGTATGAAAAAAAGGAGGGAATTAAAATGCAACCATTAACATTCAAAGAAATGGCATATATCGTGGATTCCATGTCAAACGAAGACTTACTAGTAAAGCAATGCATTGCTACAGCAACTCAATCAAAAAATACGCAAGTACAGAATATTTGCAGACAATTTGTTTCTAAGCATCAGGGACATTACCAAACATTGCTTGGGGTACTACAGCAACATAGTTCGCTTGCTCCTACTACGGGGCAAGAAAATACGTGGATAGGTATGCAAAAGACAAATCAACCAGATCAATCGTTTATTCAGTAAGGGAGGGAATATATTGACACAACAATCCATATTAAAAGATGAAGATTTACTATATACCATTTTGGCCGATTTAAAACGAACTTCAAATGAATATGCTACTGCTGTAACGGAGGCTAATTGCACAGAGGTACGTCAACAATTTCAAGGACTATTGCAGGATACTTTAAATCTTCAAGGACAGTTATATACGTTTATGTCTCAACAAGGCATGTATAGTGCTTCTTCTCCTGCAATTGCTTCGGAAATTACCAAGCAAATCCAAAGTAGTAGTCAAACGCAAACTGAAACAAACCAACTTATTCATCAGTATATTGGAGTTCAATAATTTTTATAGTAAATAAACGTATAAAACCATCAGTTGGAGGAATCTTCCTTCACTGATGGTGTGCTAAATTTATACATCCTTCCCCGTGATATCCATAAAATGCTTTAAAATTCGAGCCGTTAATCCCCAAATCACTTTATCCTTGTAAAAATAAAAATATTCACGAACCTCTCTTGTTTGCCAATTATAATTTTCACCATTGTTTATAAGATGGAATGGAAATCCTTGTTCAGGTTCTACATTGAAAGAAATAGTATAGGAATCAGGCGGTGTATCTTGAAAATAAGAAAGTGGCACAGTAAATACTTCCGCAACTTCAGAAAGATTATAATTAATCTGTTCGTAATCCTTCAACACCCCTACAAATGGGTACATAATGGAACCAAAAAAAGAAGGAATATAATCTAAGGGAATTACATTTTGAATACTCTCTCTTTGTACGCCTAATTCTTCTATTGTTTCACGAATTGCCGTATCACATTCATTTATATCAGTTTCCTCAATTTTTCCTCCAGGAAAACAGATCTCTCCAGGCTGTCTTCTTAAATCGTGTGCTCTGACCTCAAATAAAACATGAGCACAACCATTTATTTCGATAAGCGGTAGTAGTATTGCAAATTTAGATGCAGATTCACTTCCTAATATATTGGAATCCCTATTCTGTAGCTTCAGTATCATCTCATCAATTTCCATGGATGTTCACCCCCTTGTTAGCTTTTCTCGTAACGTAATTGTAATGGATTCTATATTTATTCACAATCATAATGTACAGTTTTGTTATTTAAACAATATTCTTTACTTATTTATAGAGTTGCTATAAAGTAAAAAAATAATAATTACCTAGGTAAGGATGAGAATATGGATTTAAACAGTCTTTTGATGCATGAATTAAATCAAAAAGCTCGGCTATTAACAAAAGAAATGAATGAGAGATTGTCAAAACATGGACTTTACCATTCGCAGTGGACGATTTTATTTTGCATACAAAAATATGGTGGTATGACACAAACCTCGTTGTGGAGGTATTTAAATGTAGAAGCGCCTACAGTTACTAGAACCCTTATTCGTCTAGAAAAAAATGGATGGATAATAAGGAAATTAGGGACGGATAAACGCGAAAAAGTTGTAGAATTAACCGATAAGGCAAAAGAAAAATTACCATTTGTCGAACAGACTGTGCGTACATTTGAACAAGATATGACAAAAACATTAAACCAAGAACAAAAGATATTTTTACGTGATATACTTGCTAAGCTTGGAGCAAGCGAAACCGAATAAATGATTGGAATGGAATAGAAGGTGTAGAAAGATTGACTTGGAAACGAACGTTATTGGTTTTATGGATATCAGATTTTATTGCAGCGATGGGTATGAGCATTATATTACCTTTTTTACCCTTATATATTGAACAATTAGGTGTTCATCAGACAGCTGCTATTGAGAAGTGGACAGGATGGATTTTTGCTGCTCAATTTGTATTTTCTTTTCTATTTCAGCCTCTCTGGGGATCAATGGCAGATAAATATGGCCGTAAAATTATGCTTTTACGTGCTGGATTTGGAATGGGGATTGTGACCGCTCTAATGGGATTAGTTACGAGTCCACTTCAATTGCTTATCCTTCGCATTATTAACGGGATTTTTTCGGGATTTATTTCAATGTCAGTGTCCTTACAGGCATCTGTTACACCTGATGCTAAATCAGGTCGGGCTCTCGGCACGCTCCAAACAGGTTCTATCGCTGGTTCTTTACTAGGGCCATTACTTGGAGGAGTACTTGCAGAAAACATGGGATACCATTCAGTTTTCTTTCTTACTGGAGGATTGCTATTTCTCGCAAGTTTTATCATCATTTTCTTTGTGCATGAAGAACACCATGAACAAAGCGAACAAAGTGCCGCATCTATGAATCATTTCTCCTTGATGAAGCCACTGTTTCCAGTATTTCTTGCATCCTTCGTAACAAATCTTGGCATGATGAGCATTGAACCACTTGCTACTGTTTATGTAAAAACGTTATATCATGGAGTACATCTTGAATTTCTCGCAGGGCTTGTCGTTTCGATAACGGGTATAGCAAATTTAGTTGGATCCCCTACTTTAGGGAAAATCGGAGATAAAATTGGGCAACGAAGAATATTGGCATTTTCATTATTCATGGCAGCTATGTCGTTTATTCCACAAGTCTTCGCCAGTGGAATCACAATGTTACTAATTGGCCGTTTTACTCTTGGGTTATTTGTAGGTGGCATGATTCCTTCTTTGAATGTGCTAGTAAAAAAACTTGCACCTCCAGAAGTACAAGCCACTGCTTTTGGACTGAATACTTCTTCCTTATTTTTAGGTAACTTTGTAGGACCACTTATAGGAAGCCAAATTGCTGCAGTTTGGGATATTCATATGGTTTTTTATGTGACGATGAGTATTCTTATTATAAATTCAATTATGATGTTCGTAAATCATTCTGTTGATTGTGCTCCTAAGAATGAACATCAGGTAGCTTAGTAAAAAGGATAAAAGACAGGCGTTATATTTCCTGCCTTTATCCTTTTTTATGTTGTTGAAATCCCGTCTTGAAAGCAATCATTAGTGAATGCATGTTGCATATTCTTTTTCCCATTTTTATAATTTTTTCTCCTATAGTTTGTAGGTTTTTAGAATTAGTATTTTTATTTACCCATACGGTAAGTGAAATTATAAAGCTGTTTCTATCAAACATATCTTAAATAACCGAGGCCACTGAAACATAGTACTGTTTCAGTGGCCTCAGCAAAAAACTGGGATGCTAAACCAATTTGATATTATGCACTTTTAACTTGCTGCTGTCTTTTTGTAACTCTTCTAAATATATAACTCATAGATGGTGTAACGATAAGTAGAATAAAAAAGATCCGAAACAGATGAAAGCTTATCACAGTAGCTAAATCGGCATGCATAGCTATCGCTGTCGTTCCCATTTCAGCAATACCACCTGGTGCAAAGCTTAAAAAGGTAGATAACATACTACTATGTACAATTCCCATAAAAAGAATGGAAGCGAAAAAGGCGAAAGATATTAGTAACATCGTTCCTATAATAAAGTAGATAAGATTTTCCTTCGCTCGTTTTACACTATCAATTTGTAAGGTAGCACCTAAATGTGTTCCTACAAAAAGCTGGGCAAGTAATGTTAAAAAGTTAGGTATAGCTGGATGAGAAAATCCAACTAGTACAAATATAGATGTAACAATCATTGGTGATAATAAGTATGGCGTAGGAAGATGAATACGTCGTCCAATCCAGGTTCCGATTCCAATGCATATAATATACAACATCATATGAATTAGGGAGTAGCTACTAGGATTAGTAACAAGATGTAGATTTGTGAGCTGCGTAGCTGGAAACATAGATGCTATTAATGGGACAATTCCAACGATCCCCATGATGCGTATGGTCTGCATTAACATAACGTGTGCCACATCAACACCCGGTATTTCTTCTGCTAACGTTGCCATTTGTGAAAGTCCGCCTGGAATGCTGCCAATAATAGCTGTTCGAAATGAAACATTCGTAACGAGCGATATAACCCAACCAATCAAAGAACTGACCAACAGTAATAAAAGTGTGTAAGAAAAAATGAGTGGCAATTGATGAGTAATATGCTGCAATGCATCATTTGTAAATGATGTACCTAGCGTATAGCCAAGGACGATGAGACCGCTACTTCTATAGTAGCTTGGCCACACAACTTTCATCTTCCATATCCATCTTGCGATAACAATAAAGATGATTGGTCCTAGCATCCAGGCCAGCGGAATGTGAAGCCAAGCAAAAACAGTTCCACCGATTGCAGCAATTATAAATGTAAACAGTGTACTTTTCCAATCCTGATTCTTTTTTCTAGCTGTACGTTGCAAATTATAGCATCCCTCTCTTAAATCATTTTTATTATTGTATCAAATTTGACTTAAGAAGAATGTATAATTCGATTAAGAATCTATAAAGATTCATTTAGTTTTATTTACAAATAAAAAATAACATTCCAAGCTTTATTCAGTCTTTTTCAATTCCTGTAACGTTTCAAAAAAGCCGGGAAATGAAACTTGAATGGCATCATCGGATTCAATGACCATTTCTCCTTCTGCAATGCAACTCGCGATTGCAAGCATCATTCCAATTCGGTGATCACCGTGGCTATTTACGTGTGCACCTTTTAATGCTGTTTTTCCGTAAATAATCATACCGTCCTCAGTCGGTTCAATTTTTGCACCTAACTTCGTTAGTTCTTCTACAACCGTTTGAATACGATTCGTTTCTTTTACCTTCAATTCACTTGCATCTTTTATAATCGTAGTTCCCTCAGCTTGCGTAGCAGCCAATGCAATAATAGGAATTTCATCAATAAGTCTAGGAATTTCGTCTCCCTTTACTACCGTCCCGCGTAAGGATGAGGTCTGTACTTGCAAATCAGCTCTTGGTTCAAAGGAACTTGTATTACTGTTTTTTATTTCAATATTTGCACCCATTCGTTCTAACACATCTAAAATACCAGAACGAGTTTGGTTTACACCAACATCATGTAATAGAATTTTACTATTCGGTGTGATAGCACCCGCAACTAAAAAGAATGCAGCTGAAGAAATATCACCTGGTACTTCGATCGTAGTTCCGGTTAGCTGCTGTCCCCCTTCAATCATAACCGTCATTCCTTCTCTTTTTACATGGACGCCAAACGCTTCAAGCATTCGTTCTGTATGATCTCGTGATAGATGGGGCTCCGTAACAGCAGTTACTCCAACTGCACGCAAACCAGCAAGTAAGATAGACGATTTCACTTGAGCGCTTGCTACAGGTGATTGATAAGAAATTGCCTTTAAATCGCCACCACGTATTGAAAGCGGAGTATAGGTTCCCTCTTGTCTCCCGTCAATCTTTGCTCCTAGTTGACGCAAAGGATTGGTAACACGCTTCATTGGTCTTTTTGCTATCGATTCATCACCTTGCAGACAAGAATGAAACGAAGTTCCTGCTAATATTCCGAGCATAAGACGAATCGTTGTCCCTGAATTACCAACATCCAATACTTCATTTGCTTCCTTCAAACCATCTATACCATTTCCTATTATTTCTACACAATCATGATCTTGTGTAATGGAAACACCAAGCTTTCGAAAGCATGCAATTGTACTTAGACAATCAGCACCTGGCAAGAAACCTGTAATTTTCGTCGTTCCAGTTGCAATACTGCCAAACATAACCGCACGATGTGAAATAGATTTATCTCCAGGCACTTTCAATTCGCCATTTAATCCCTGTAAACTACTATGTAATACTCGCATACGCTCACTCTCCTTATAATACCTCGTATGTTTGGTAATGTTGGTGTTCTAACTGGATTTTAGCATGACTGCGGTCTCTCTCGGATTGAAAACTAATTCGTAATACGCCAAGTAACCCTTCTCTTGCCTCTAATATTTGCAAATTACTTACGCTAATCTCGTGTTTTGCAAGTACGGATGTAATATCGGCAAGGGCTCCAACTTTGTCAATAACGTCAACATATAAATCAAAATAAGATGGAATAGCTCCACTCGTATTTACAGGCAAAGAATCACGAAATTGCTTTGCACGTGCAAAAAAATCATAAATCCATTTTTCATTATCGCTCTCAATCATTTCTTCGACTTGTTTCATTTCTGCAATCCATTCCTGCAGAAGGGTGACAAGCTGTGAACGATTTTGTTTTACAATGTCAGTCCACATCTTAGGACTACTCGATGCAATACGCGTAATATCTCGAAATCCACCGGATGCCAGTGCTGTCACATAATCATTTTCATCCGCATGCTTCTGTATAAGCTTTACTAAGCCAGAAGCAATAACATGCGGAAAATGACTAACAATTCCTGTAACATGATCATGTTCCGTTTGTTCAAGAATTAGAAAGTGTGCACGTGTTCCCTTTAATAATTCTTTTAATTGATCTACTTTTTCTTTCGGTGTGGTAGGAAAAGGAGTGAAAATATAAAAAGCATTTTCAAACAAATGTGCTTTAGCACTTTCCACTCCCGTTTTATGAGAACCAGCCATTGGATGTCCACCGATAAAAGTAATGCCCCGCTCTGCAAGTTGGTTAGCTGCATGCATAATCTTTACCTTAGTGCTTCCAACATCTGTAATAATAACATGTTCACGTAATTGACAAGTGGCGAGCTGCTCGAGCAATGATACAGTAACTTCTACAGGTGAAGCCAAAATAATAACGTCAGATTTCTCTGCTTCGTCCAACACATTTCTACCAACTTCATCTATTACACCAATTTCCTTAGCGCGTTGTACTTGCTCTTCATTAATATCATATCCTACTATATAAACGTCATTTTCTTTTTTTATAGCAAGGGCAATGGATCCACCTATTAGACCCGTTCCTACAAGAAGCACCTGTTTTCGCATCGCAATCATTCCTTACGTTTATTTCCGCGCTACTTCATACATAAATCTTATCATTTGTGCTCGTGTTGAAAAAAAAACTACAATCCTGACATTAAAATGTCTGACTATATTCACGGTGCTTAGCAATGTTTTGTGCAATCAAATCCATACGATCTACTCCAAATTGATCAACAATTGCATTAGCAAGCTCCCATGCAACTACAGATTCAGCTACAACACTTGCTGCTGGTACAGCACAGCTATCTGACCGTTCCACACTCGCTTGAAATGGCTCTTTTGTCTCAATGTCAATCGTTTGAAGAGGTTTATATAAAGTAGGTATTGGCTTCATTACCCCGCGAATTACAATTGGCATCCCCGTTGTCATGCCGCCTTCTATACCACCCGCACGATTTGTTTTCCGTTCATATCCATTATTCCATACAATTTCGTCATGCACTTCACTACCTGGCTTCTTTGCTGCTTCAAATCCGATTCCGATTTCTACTCCCTTAAACGCATTTATACTCATCATCGCGAAAGCCAGCTTTGCATCGAGCTTTCGGTCATAATGTACATAGCTACCTACTCCCGTTGGCATCCCTTCCGCTATGACTTCTACAATACCTCCTATAGAATCCCCATTCGTTTTTGCATCATCGATTGCTTTCATCATCTTTTCACCGGCTTTTTCATCTAAACAACGAACAGGTGAAGCCTCTGTGATGCGCTGCAGTTCTTCGATGGATTCATAATGATGTGGTTCATCTACCACACCACCGATTTCTAAAACATGTCCACCAATTTTTATACCTAACTCTGCTAATATTTTTTTCGCAACCGCACCTGCTGCAACGCGAACCGTTGTTTCACGAGCAGAAGAACGTTCCAAGACATTTCGAATATCACGATGACCATATTTAATCGCACCATTTAAATCAGCATGACCAGGACGGGGCTTTGTGATCACTCGCTTCATTTCTTCTAAATCTTGATCAGAAACCGGCTCTGCTCCCATAATTTTGGTCCAGTGTGTATAATCTTTATTTTCAACGACTAATGCAATTGGGGACCCTAGTGTATAGCCATGTCTAACACCGCTTACAATTTTGACTTGATCCTTTTCAATTACCATTCTTCTTCCTCTACCGTGGCCTTTTTGTCTTCTTTGTAGCTCTATATTAATATCCTCAGCAGTCAACGACAAACCAGCTGGTACTCCTTCAATAATAACGGTTAGTTGTGGCCCGTGTGACTCACCCGCAGTTATATATCTCATGTTAAAACCTCCTGAAAGTGGCGATCTGATTTCTCTGTAATAATAGATTCCTCCTTCTAGATTCTAGAAGGAGGATTATTTTCAAAAATAGTAATCGATGTTTATTATGATTGTACAGATTGTTGCGGATTTAATCTTGCTTGAAATTCCTTTAATTCTTTCATGAAATCATTGAATTGTGGAATATTCATTTGTTGTGCTGAATCTGATAGCGCTACAGCTGGATCAGGATGAACCTCTGCCATTACTGCATCTGCACCAATTGCTAGTGCCGCTTTTGCAGTCGGAATTAGAAGATCACGTCTTCCAGTAGAATGCACAACATCAACTAATACTGGTAAATGTGTTTCTTTCTTAAGAATTGGAACAGCAGAAATATCAAGCGTATTTCTCGTTGCTTTTTCGTAAGTTCGAATACCACGTTCACATAAGATAATTTGATCATTCCCTTGGGACATGATGTATTCAGCAGCGTACATGAATTCTTCAATCGTAGCGGACAATCCACGTTTTAGAAGAATTGGCTTTTTAACTTTTCCTGCTGCCTTTAACAAATCGAAGTTTTGCATATTTCTAGCTCCAATTTGAATAACATCAACATAATCAAGAGCCATTTCAATATCATTCGGATTTAGAATTTCACTGATAATCCCTAAGTCGAATTCATCCCCTACTTTACGTAAAATTTCTAAACCTTCTACGCCTAGCCCTTGGAAATCGTATGGAGAAGTACGAGGTTTGAACGCTCCACCTCTCATTAGTTTTAAACCTTGTTGCTTCATTGCTTGTGCAACTTCGCGAACTTGTTCGTAGCTTTCTACCGCACATGGTCCCATAATAAATGTTTGCGTTCCGTCGCCAATTTTTACACCTTTCACTTCAACGACTGTATCTTCTGGTTTTTTCTTACGCGATACAAGTAGTGCTTTACGATGGTCATCTTCTTGAAGTTCAAGACTTGCTTTGAAAATTGTTTTGAAAATATGTTGTAATGTAGACGTTTCAAATGGTCCTTCATTGTTTTCCGCAATAATGTCTAGTACTTGACGTTCTCTGACTGGATCAAAACGTTTTACACCATGTACTTTCTTTTGTTCCCCAATTTTTTGTACTACCATTGCACGTTCATTTAATAATTGCAAAAGCTGTAGGTTAATTTCATCTACCTTGTTACGTAAATTATCTAATTCATGAGTTGTCATTGTATTACCTCCTGATTTTTATATGTTTTATTTTTATCAATTGAAAACTTACAATACAAACACATCAGTTATCTTAAAATGATTATTGCCTTTATTACCAAAGTGTACTATTATTTAATTTTGGAAAGTTAATTTTTCGATGTGTTGGAATGATTGAATATAAGAATGTGCGAGATTCTTATTTCCATTAAAACAATTTTTACTGGTTCTCCTTTCTAAAACAAAAGTACTTTCCACAATTTATAAAAAACGTCCCTGTCATGTTTGACAGGGACGATTATTATCGCGGTACCACCCTATTTGCAGACAATGTCTGCCTCTTTGACTTGTTAACGATCTCATACGACCGTCCTTCCCTAGATAGCCATGCTATTTCGAAAAGAATGCTCCAGGACTGTAATTCACGATTATCTATATACTGATTTGCACCAACCATCAGCTCTCTGTAACAGTGAGATAACCACTACTTTTGTTCCTTTCAACACATATATAAAATTAATGGTCCATAATAAATAAAAAAGCCCCTACTGATTTCTCAGTAGGGACGATTATTATCGCGGTACCACCCTAATTGCAGACGTATCTGCCACTCTTACTTGATAACGATCCACTAGGACCGTCTTTCTCTTCATAAAGAAATCTTCTCTTTATTACGAAAAAGATGCTCAAGGATTGTATTTCGTTTCTATTCCAGTACTGATTTGCACCAACCATCAGCTCTCTGTAACTTGGAAATAAAGACTACTTCGTTCCCTTCGTCGCAATTGTTTAAATTTTTTGAATTACTATGATTTGTATTATAGATTGTTATTCAGTAAACTGTCAACACATTTTTTATAAAATTAAGTCATACTCGTACTATGCAATTTCTTGTACCGGTAAAATCACAGTGAATGTGGTTCCAATATTCATTTCACTATCCACAACAATTTTACCATTATGTCCTTCAATAATTTTAAAGCTTACCATCAGACCAAGACCATTCCCATTTTTCTTCGTTGTAAAAAAGGGTTCTCCAATTTTTTTCAGTTTATCTTTAGGAATTCCAAGTCCAGTATCTTGGATTGATATATGGACATGACCAGAATGGGCATGAAGATTGACTCGAATCTCCCCGCCACCCGGCATTGCTTCCATTCCATTTTTCAAAAAGTTAAGAAATACCTGTTTTAAACGACTTTCATCGCAATCTACCAGAATATTTTCAAAGTTAAAGTCTAGCATAAATCGAATACCTTTTTTTCTAGCATCAAACTGCATGAGCGCTAAGACGTGTTGAACGATTGCAACAACATTATGGCGCTTTAGTTGTACAACTTTAGGTTTAGCTAATACGAGAAAATCTTCGACAATCTCGTTTACTCGGTCCACCTCGTCTAAAATTATAGAAAGATACTCATTACGTTCGTCATCATGTTCATCTAGCTGCAAAAATTCAGTATATCCCTTCACAGAAGTTAAGGGATTTCGAATTTCATGAGCAATACCAGCAGCCATTTGTCCTATTGCAGCCAGCTTATCTTGACGACGTAGCATTTCTTCTGTTCTTTTACGTTCTGTTATATCATTGCGGATAGCAAGGTATTGATAAGGCTTATTATTCTCATTTAAAAAGGGAATAATTGTTGTATCTACCCAATACAATGTACCGTCCTTGGCACGATTGCGAATTTCCCCATGCCATACCTTTCCATTCCCTATCGTTCGCCACATATCTTTAAAGAATTCCTTTGGATGTTCTCCGGAATTTAAAATACTATGGTTTTGACCAAGTAGTTCTGGCCGACTATATTTTGATATTTCAACGAATTTATCATTCACAAAAGTAATGGTTCCTTTTGGATCCGTAATCGCAACAATCGAAGAAGCATCTAGCGCATATTGAAAATCTCTTAAATACGTATCACTTACAGTTAAACGTTTACTAATAATTGTTGTAGAAACAACAAGACTACCTAATATTAGGATAGAAGCAAATAACATCATGTACATTAATATATTTCCTGAAAGTGTGCTTGTTTCTTGCATAGCAGGAAATATTGTAGCTCGCATTAATAAAAAATGGCTCTCAATAATAGATGCTGTCACTAAGCAGGCCCCGAGTGGCTTCAACCACAAGTGACTATCCTGTCTCTTGTTCGCACGAAAAAGCATCCATAATGATGCAAAGAATGCAAAGAATATCATAAGACCTGAAAGAATACATACAAACACATCAATCTGAAAATCTACGTTCATGCCATACATACTACCAGCAAAGATCAATAAAGCTGTAACTGTCATGATGAAGCTTGCTATGAGCACGTCAACATTTCGAATATCCCTTTTACATAACCAACAATAGGCAACTCCAGTTAAAAGTACCCCTACTACGGCTGCGGCAGCTACAATGAATATATGATAGGAACTTATAGCATTCATATCACGTGCAAGAACTCCAAAAAAGTTTGTAACCCAGATTCCAATACCCATTGAAAAGATACTTCCTAAAAATAGAAATCGCTTATTTCTGTCCGTACTTTTCATGAGTACAAGTAAATCAAAAGAAGTAAAAGAAGCAATAACTGTTAAAATAATTGCAATAAACATAAGCATCGGATTTATTATTTCATTCATAGAACGTACTTCCTTTTCAAATAGTTTCCACTATGATTGTATAGGAAAACACATCATGAGGAAAGTGTAGCTTATCATAATTATGAAAATATCTCAATATTTTCTTGCTCTTCATTTTACTAGCAACGAAAAGATAGCATATTAATTATTTTTTTTATTTAAAAAGAAGAGGGCAAGTGTACCTGGTCCTGAATGTGCACCAACTGCTGCTCCTATTGTACTAATTACAAAATCATTACAACCAAACTTTTCATGAATCATATTTTTTAATAATGTCGCACTTTCTATATCATCACCATGACTAATTCCAATCGTTTGGTTTATCAGATTTTCTCCTCTTTGTTCCATAATTTCAACCATGCGATGAAATACTTTTTTTCTTCCTCTTAATTTTTCAAGCGGTATAAGCTTTCCGCTTTCTACGTGAAGAAGAGGTTTAATATTGAGTAATCCTCCAATAAACCCAGCAACTCTGCTCACTCTTCCACCGCGAACAAGATACTGCAAATCATCTACTGTAAAAATGTGTTCCATACTAAAAGCAAGTTTATTTACAATCGGTATAATATCTTCTGCAGAGTTTCCTTCTTTGGAAAGCTGTGCAGCCCGAATTGCTACAATTCCTTGGCCCATGGATGCACACTTTGTATCAACAATATGCAAATCAAAATCTGGATAGTTCTCTTTTACATCCGTTTTAACCAATTGTGCAGATTGATAAGTTCCTGACAACTCTGAGGAGAAGGCAATATAGATGCAAGAAATCCCATTCTTTGCGTAATCTGAAAATACTTGATGTATAGTTTCATAGGATGGTAAAGAAGTTTTATAAACCTTCCCTTCTCGCATATTACGAAATAACTCGTAAGAATCTAGAGTAACACCATCGATATATTCATTTTCATCTTGATCATACACACGAAGTGGTAGCACTTCGATGTTATACTGTGTGGCCAGTTCCTTCGGTAGGTCCGAAGCACTATCGGTTATAATTTTTACTGTCATTCTATTCCCCACCTTTTCTATTATCATTATGCCAGTAACAATAAAATATGTAAAACAAGTCCTTTTCATTATAAAGTGAAACATATCACTGTGGAAATTTTCTTTTATCCCCTATATTAAAAAAAAGATGACTATAAAAATGAATACCATTTCTATAGTCATCTTTTAAACACATATCTCCTAAATCTTTATACTGTAGTATTATCAATAAATATTGGGAAATTCCCTACATTCCACATCATTTCTTGTTGTCGTAATTGCACTTCAAATAATGTAATCGGATCTTGATATACCTCTGGCTTGGCCCTCATTTCATTTAACTCATCACGGCTTTGTTGTATACTGACATGCGTTTCTTCTACCATCCGTTTTAATTCTCCGATAGGTTCTCGGAAAAACAAAGCAACATCTTGTTCAAGTGCACGTTCAAACAATTCGAATTCTGCAAAAAACTTACGAATAACAACATCTTTTATTTCAGTATAATCCTTTTGTTCCACATACTTGTTATATTGATTGGCGAGCATGGTTTTACTACGGTCTATACGACCAAATAGATTCCCTATACTCTTTAATGCAAATAAAGTTGGATCGAATTTTAAAAGTATATTCAAATGATCGATGTGTACTCTACGCATGATTCGATCTACATCTCTTTTCCAATCATCTAACACTTTAAAATCACCGGAGAGCATCATTCGATTCTCCTCATACAACGAGTTAAACGTTTCTTTCGTTTCATCAAGATAATGCTGACTCGAAGTCAATTCTTCTTTACAGTTGTTTATCCAATCCAACATATAATTAACAAATTTCGGCATAACAGAATCGTTTACGTAATTTTGAATCTGTTCATTCATGCTTTCATTCAATTGTTTATCTACAATTCGAAAATCGCTATTAATACTAATTTGCTTACTACATTGCTTTAGAATGGCAGGGATTTGTGCTGTTAAATCAGCAACAATTTTTTCTTTGATACTCTTATACGATTGTAAGATAACAGTATTTTTTTCTTGTTCCAATGATGAAACATTATTAATTAATCCATTTAGTTTTACTACCATATCTTCATTCCAATTAATTGATTCTATAAGTAATTTTTCAGCTTCAACTCGTTTTTCCAATAAATACGTTAACAAATTTCGAATCACTCGCTGCAATTGACCAATTCGTTCCTTGACTCTATCTCGCTTGCTCCCATCTATAACAAAACATGTAGCAATATCCTTACTATCCTCTTGCGATGAAAATGGAATCACATTGGCATCTGGAAAATACGTATGAATACGTTTTTTCACTTCATGTAGTGCCATTTCATCATGAAGTAATTCTGCTTTATTAAGTAAGAATTGAATGTGTACATGTGGGGCTTGCTCTTGCATATGCATGATAAAATCCCGCTCTTGATCTGTAAACGGTAAATGTGCATGAAGAACGAAAAGAATCGTGTCAGCAAATAAAGCATGATTCAATGGATTGATTTCCCCATCATTTATAAAAGGTAAATCAATTAATACCATTTTATTTTCATTTAAAAATCTGCTTGGAAAATGAGAATCGAAATATAGATCATTGTCTTCATATGTTCCTGAAGCATATTCTTCTTCTCCGGCATCTGTAATCAAATGAGCAAATGTACGAGTATCATCTCGAAAATATATAATATTAGTAGGTTCTTCTCCTAATTTTTTTCCTAAAATGATGTCCCTCACATTTTCCTTCCCACTCGATTGTGTTCCTGCTAGAAGAACATAGTGCAAATTCAAATCGAGTAGTTGTTGCATGTGCCATTTCCATTTGAAGGAAACAAAAACTCCATTCTGCTGGGCCCAACTAAGTACTTCATTAAACAAGTTCACACTATCTTCCAAACTATGTTCATACTTATTCGACTCATACATAAGCTGCTGTGCGTCTGTAATGACGGAATCATTCATACTATTAGGAAAGGCTTGCTCCCAAGCTAACAATGCAGCCGCCGCAAACAAAGATTCTGATACATCAGAGAGCTTAATCCAATTCTGCAAATGATTTGGCATGATTGGTTTAAATGTTCGAATGTATCTTTCACCTGAAAGAAGTTCCCTATATGTATCACGAAATTGATTAACAACTCCATGCCAAGATTCATACTGATGAACTTCAATTTGTAGAAATAGTTGATTTACAGTCTCAAGCCAAGACAAGTAGGAGTCCTTGACTCTATAATTTTTCCATAATGAAACAATTAGCTTCTTAAATCTTTCATCATCGACTTTAAAAAGCGCAAGGAGTGCATTTGTAAAATAGCTAGGTTCGATTGAAGACAAATGGTCGTCATCAATATATCGCTTTAATACATCCGCCCATTCTACAGACTCGGTTCGAACCATTTCATGAACAGCTAGTGCAACAGCACTTTGCCAATCTTGTTGTTTTTCATAAAATGATTTTGCTAAAGGTGTAACATTGGGATAATCAGGAGCAAACGTAACAGCTTCCTTAATTACTTCATCTGCCTTGGAATCATTTTCTTGGAGCATATACAAAGAAAACAATTGCAATAGCACTTCAACAGTTAACGATTTTGAGTCAGACGTAATTGATTTATATTTCTCTTCTGCACTAGAAAGCTTTCCAAGATCAAATAATGCATCAGCTATATTTTTATTCGCCCAATCCTGTAAATCGTTCTGAACTTGCTCCCATTTAAAAATCGCACTTTCAAAATCTTTATTGTGGTAATACACTTCTCCTTGCGCAAAACGAATATAGGCTAATTCTGTCTCTTCATTGCCTAATTCTCGGTAATATTCTTCCCCTAAGGATTGAACTGGATGAATGTCTTCCTCATCCTTTAAAAACGTCTCATAATACGTCTTCCCAATTAATTGTCTCTCTAGAATCATTATTTTCACCCGCTGTGTCAGTTTGCTTATGCTTCTTTCTCATGAAGCATAAGCTCGTCTATACTTTATTTGCTTTCCAGTTCATTCTATCAAAATCTCATTAGTAATACGTTTCAATTACATGTCATTTCCACTACAGCTGAAGTTAAATTTCTACATAAAAATGTCGGATTGTATTCTTTATCAATCCAATTATTCCTTTTTAGTAAATCACTTAGACAAAAATAAATGGTTAAAAAATAAACTCTTTCTTTTTTATAATGTCGTAGAAGAAAGAGTTTAGCCTTAGCTACTTATTCAGTTTAATGTCTTGTAGTCGTTCGCTTGCACGTCTTCGGTACATCGCTGTCCAAAGAATCGTAGCCCCAATAAAACCATACAAAACAAAATTAGAGAAAAATAAAAATTGCGCAGTCGAAAGCTCAAATACTAAAAACGTCCTAACAATTGCCTCTAGTACAAGAGCGATGCCCCATACCATCGTCATAATACGAATTACTTGACGAAAATATGGGATAGCCCAATTTTCCGAAAAAATATTTTTATCGGACTCATTGTTATTAACAGTAAATCGTAGGGCAAGATAATATATAATGGGACGTTTAAACAAAAGAGATAAGAGAAAGATCAATCCCACTGAGGCTGTAATAAAAGATTCACGAATTAAAAGAAGTTTTTCACTTCCACCTAGAAGAACGAGAAAAATGGCTACTACAAAAGTAAAAAGCATAATAGCACCAAAAGCATCGATTTTTTTATTTTTAACAATATATAAGATATTTTCTACTAATGGTACTAATGTTGCAATCGATAATGCAAGCAAGCTCGTCATATAATCGGATAACAAAACATATAACAACCAAGGTACAATCCCGTTTATAAATAGGGTAACAACTATATGTAATCGTTTAGACATATCTTTCCCCCCATTTCGGCAGACAATGAATCAATTATTAAAGTGCACTTGTGAATTTTATTGTATTGCGTTTTGAAATACGCCATTCGATAAATAGAATATTGCTAATAAGCGCAACCCAAACAGCGATAGGGAATCCTAGTTTAAACCCAAATACGATGCTGGTAAGTGGCATAAACATACGAAATGTAACAAAAACCCATGTAATTGCATAACTTCGTAACATCCAGTTTTGATGCTCGGCAATATTACGTTCCTTTACTTTCTTAAGAGCCAAGATTGTTGCTGTAATCCAAAAAATATTTAAAACCGTAAATGCAATTGTAGAAGGTACTCCACCTGTAGCATAATACGCTAAATAACAGCTAATTGGGAATGATATTAAAATAGACCATATATAAATACTACCTAGCAGTCGATGCATACGGATATTTCTCTTCCGAAAGGATTCAACAAATTGAAAAGGTCCAATAACTAAAGCCAGTATTCCGCACGTTATATGCAAATACAAAACACTTTCCCAAATAGCCCAAGGGAAATTTGGGATTTGATGCTTTCCTGTGGCCAGCGGAGCATTACGTGGGTTAGTAAGAATAAATTGCCAAACAATGTATACAAGAAAAAGTAAAATAATACTATACAAAATAATTGCGAATCTATATTTTTTCCAGTGTATTGTTTGCAAAGGAAACCCTCCTTTATTTGTTAATAAGTTGAATATAGCAAACTAAAAAGCTCCTAGTTAATCTCATATATTTATTTATTTTCCATATATAGAATTTATTCCTTAACAAAATGTGAATATACGTTTATAACAAATACGCATAACACATTTATGGAGAATAAGAAAATAAGTATAGTCTATTTACTCACAAATCCAAACAATATGTTTGCCTATTATAATTTTATCAAGAAATCTTCCTCCTTATTTTTATTACGATTCTCATTTTCAATTAGATTCAATGATATTATAAAATAAAGCGTTTTCTCTGTTTTAATGATTTAATCCAGCTATTCTATTTGTATTCGTTTTCAATTAATTTCCGAATATTTTTATTAAATCAAAATAGTAGACTTATATCAGTATAACTAATATGATATAAGTAGTGTGAGTACAGTACTTTTTTTGGGTATCTCTGGTACAAGCGTTTCACAACATTTTTTTTAGGAAATGATGTACAATGTTCTCGCATTACACTATTTAAAATAGAGGTGTATTTACTTATGAAACCTAAATATTGCAAAGAAAGCAAATCCATTAAAACAAGCCGTGTTTTCCCTAATGATACAAATAGCCATAATACATTATTTGGTGGACGTTTAATGAGTTGGATTGACGATGTAGCATCTATTGCTGCATCAAGACATGCCAGACATACAACTGTTACTGCCTCTACTGACTCGGTTGACTTTTTATACCCAATTACGAAAGCAGACTCTGTTTGCCTCGAAGCATATGTTTCATGGACAGGTAGAACTTCAATGGAGGTATTTGTTAAAATCACTGCAGAAAACCTTTTAACAGGAGAACGAAAAATTGCAGCGACTAGCTTCCTTACCTTTGTTGCGATTGATGAGAACGGAAAGCCTGCAGCAATCCCACAAGTTATACCTGAAACTGAAGAAGAAAAATATTTGCACCAATCAGCAGAGGAACGTGCAAAGAGACGTAAAGAAAATAGACAGCATAGTAAAAAATTAGCTGAATTCATGACTGTCCAAAAGCCATGGTTAGCCTAGCAATTAGGAACATCAATATGTACAAAAGTTAAATCGTAAAAAAAAGGAAGAGTCGAGTGACTCTTCCTTTTACTTTTACTCTACATATTCTTTATCTAAGCTAGCGTAAGCAACGATTCCTTCACTATCTTCAAGAGCCAGTTTTAATCGCGCTGAAAACGGATCAACACTACGCTCATCTAGCCACATACGAAGCGCCTCAATTAGATTTGCTTGTATGAGTATTTGAGATCTCCCATTTACTTCTACTTCAGCAGAATATCCATATTCATCATCATACTTAAGCTCAACTATTACATCTGTAGGTGAAACTTGACGTTTATCTGCAATGTATATACAAATAGAATTTATAATTTCTTGTTCTGAAATTTTTAACGTTTCCATGCTTCTTGATCCTTACGTCGGTTTTTAAAAGCTTTAAACGCACTTACAAGTAACATTATAACACCCGCAAACAATAATAAATTGATAATAAGGGATAGTCCTGATCCTATTGGCCCTAGACCAGCAAATAAACTTCCCATTAACAATCCACCAATTCCACCAAGAAGAAGTCCCTTCATAAGACCGCCTTTGTTAGAAGAAGCCGCAGAGGTTGATGCCGGTTTTGTAGAAGATTGCTGAACGTTTGAACTTTGACTCTTATTTGGTGTAGTCGTTTGACTTTGACTCGGCGAATAAGAGCTTTTTCCTGATGAATATCCTTTCGCTTGTGCAACATTTGAAGTTGCAAAGCTAAATGCAGCAAAAGCAAAAGTAAATGCGGTAAGTAAAGCAATCATTTTTTTCTTCATTCTTTTGTATCCCCTTTTTCCAATAATAATGGATTTGTAATTCATATAGATATGCTTGTCCATTAAAGTTCTTATGAACTTATTATATGAACTTATTTTGTAATATGCAAGAGAAATATATTGTAAATTTAGGATTACGTTCTAACAAACTCTCCACATTGACTTTGTGAGTTACAAAGAATAATATGAGTTCATAAGAACTTATATTTATGGAGGATACACAAATGAACACTTTTCAGCTAACAAGGAAAGAGATGGCTGACCTCCTTCTTTCATTAAAGGGATGGAACTCAAAATCTGCTCTTTCTATCTTGCAAGATGCTTGGATGGTAAGTCGTACGTTACAACAAAATGAGGAACCATTAATCAAAACCTTTGCATCGGCCACACTTCCTGTTATATTTGAAAAATTAATGAAGTATGAAGAATATGATATGGGGTTATCGTTAAATGAAATCGCAGATTTGGGGAGGCAAATTGAAAACACAAATTTCTCCATTACTACCCTGCAAAATTGGGTGAAACGTGATATAAAAGAAATGGTTGGTTCACCGCAAAAGGGAAAAAAATATTCGATTGAGCAAGCTGCCCTATTATTTATAGTAGAAGATTTAAAAACAGCGCTAGACTTTGATTCGATTCGAAAATTACTTCAGCTTATTGTCAATGATCCCGCAGATCAGGAAGATGATTTAATCAATCCAGTGCGATTATATGCAGCGTATTCTTCTCTTTTTCAAGAACTAAATACAGATTATACGTATTTATACAATAATGAGGAATTACATACCGCCATTCAAAAAATTGAGCTTTCAATTGAACGTAAAGCAAAAGAACTGTCCCATACATTCCAACATGCAACAAATGGACAGCATGAAGCGATTACAAATGTTATTGTCATCGCTTCCCTATCTGTACACACAGCTTATTTTCAGATGATGGCAAAACGGTATCTATCTGCTACATTGTTTCTACATAACATAGGTGAGCTATCGTCACCTGAATGAGTACAATTTTTAGATTAAGTGTAAATACAAGATTATATTTCCACTTAATCTAAAAATCTTTTTCGTATTTCCTTTGACGGTACAATGCAACTGGTTGCCTTTCCGAACCATTGATAGCGATGATTTGCTATATAATCATAAACAAAATCTCGAATCGGTCTAGGCACAAGGATACCTATATAAAGAAGTCCCCAAGCTCTATTTAGCCTTTTACAAATTTTCAAAACAGCTGTGGATTTCATATAAACCAATTCATCCTCGATTAGAATGACACTGTCTACATATGTCGGTAGGTCGTAATCTAATACTAGTTTTCTTCCTATATCGCTTTGTAAAGAGGCAAATTGAAACGTTGCATGTTGATCTCTTTTTATAATAAATTGAATACTACGATTACAAAAATTACATACACCATCAAATAAAATAATGGAAGACATGGTTTCACCAACCTAATACAAAATAGATTACAGACTTTCCATATAAGAAAGTTCACGACAGTACGATACTGCCGTCCGTCTCAAAGGGAATTCTACTTACTAATTAAGGAAATAGTGATTATATTTCCTAGGGAACCGCAGGATGGGACAAATACTGATAAATTTTTCCTTAGCAACCGGCAAGATAGGGCAAATCCTGTGTATAATAAAGAGGACTTATTAAAAATAAAGGAGATTTACAATGACTAAAATACGCGTTTATCAACCTCTAGAAGAACAATTGCCTCAAGTTAAACATGCAATTGATGTAGAAGAACAAAATCCAAATGAGGAAATGCTACGCATATTCTATACACGTATACTTGAAACGGAAGATATGTCCTTGCCAGATTCATACATGGAAGAAGACATTTTAATCGATTCCATAGAAGGAATTGTAAATGCATCCGCAAGTAAATTGCGTAATTTAGGTGCCTATGACGTAATTATAGTTGAAAACAAAGGAAAGAAAACAACAATCCTTATTCTAGAAGAAGACGAATATGAAATTATTTCCGAGTAAGGGAAACTTAGAAATAATAGATTATATTTTTATTGGGTATAAGAGGTTGACTTCTATTTAATGAAGCCAACCTTTTTTTCTTAAAAAAGTGCCAAGCTCTTTGAAAGAATCTACCTTTTCTTCTCTCGAATATCTGGCATTTGCCCCGCTAGTAGAGGGAACTACAAAAACATAACAACCTTCCCACCTTTCATTACCAAAGTACATATTCGTTTGAAGACCAAGGGAAACCGTTCGCTCTCGTACTGCTTCGCGAAAGGCAGTAATACCATTAAAGCAAACCACCTTTGGTTTATAGAATGCTACCAGTTTTTGAAAACGAATCCTGCCATCATCATAATCCTTCTTTCGAAGATTAGAAGAGGACCGGCTTGGCCTAGCTACTAAATCCGTAATACCATAACCATAATGAAGTAGTGACATGGTTTCTTCTGGCTTAAGCTGATAAGGGGTGAGCCCGCCCTCGTGTAAACCACGCCAAAATACATTCACTGGATTAGCATAATGATAGCCTTTTATTGCAGAAATACGACCTGGATTTATTCCGCAAAAAAGTACAGTTAAACCTTCTTTTACGTATGTTGGTAGCGTTTCGTTTTCAAAATCTTTCATAGACATCATACTCCCCTATTTAGAATTCATTTTAGAATTCATTCTTTTTGCTATTAGTTATCTCTTTTTTCATCAGTGCAATTATATGCTCCTTTGGTTGCCAGCAACGGAATTGATACGTCGTTTTTGTTTCATACTGCAATCGATCACATCTATATTTAGTCCTTCCTTCATCTTTTTCCACTCGAAAATGAGTACATGTTCCGCAACAATGAAAGCGGCCAAAATTCATTTCATTTTCTCCTTTTTTTTATCTCAATTTGTTTTTTATATAATCACATACGGTATATGAAATTATTAGTTTCATATAGAAACAAAACCTCCTCCCTATTTAATGAGAAGAGGTTTTCCATCCAATTTATTTACTAGTTGTTCTACTTACGTTCTCTTTATTGATAAGTTGACCACGTGTTACGCCAAGTTGGTTCGTAGCTTTTAACGATCTCCATACACTTGTACCTGTTCGTTCGCCTCTCAGTGCTTCACGATAAAGAGCAATTACTTTTCTAACGTCTTTTGCATCTTCTTCTAAAAACTCTATGCGAAAATGGCGAACACCTTCTTCGACAAAATGAGAAATATATTCAGCCCCAGACTGCTCGATGGCATTGTATACGGTATTACGACACCCTACATCCACACGAACCGGATGATGCATACCAAGACGATCCTGCAAGGATATGCGATGCTTTTCACACGGACGACCACAGTTTGTAAAGTCAGTTCCTTCGCTTAAGAACGTACAATATACACAATGCTCCGTATGGAACATAGGTAAATGCTGATGAATAACCATTTCTAGTTTGTCACTTTGCGTTACTGCAAGCATATCCATCATCTGTTGGATGTTTAAATCATAAGATGGTGTCACGCGCGATAATCCAGATTCTAAAAAGACAGAAACAGCTTTATGGTTAGCAATGTTAAGTGAAAAATCACCGATAAGAGATAGATCCAAATGCTGCTGTTTATAATGCTGCAGTGCACCTAAACTGCGCACGAGAATGCTATCGGGATTCGCTTTCACGATACTATTTAAGATTCCGTTTTCTCCAGGCATATGAATACGTGGTGTAGCAAGTGCAATATTTTTACCATTCGCATGCGCAATTTGAACAGCTTGCGGATAATCTGTAGTAAATTCAAAGTCTGCATATAAGTAGTCGATATCCGCGTGACTTGCTGCTTCTACTTGCTCCATCGTTCTACAAAGTGCAATGAGCTGCGGTTCTATGTTCGTTTCTATTACTTGTTTCTCTGCTATGATTTCTACATTTCGTTTTTCATACACGGGCGGCGTTTCACGAAGTAATAGTAACTGTTCAATCGCCTCACGACGCATGCGATTGAGTTCCTTCACTGGTAACATTACTTCGCCGCTCAGGTTCATTTCAACCTTATCAAGCTTGAAAATGGTTCCCCCCAGACGTCCCCATTGCTCTAGCAGATAGTCTTCAGTAAGCGGATGCTTTTTCGCCTCTTGCATCATGTCTGCTGATTGTATTGTAACGTGGTTGGCTGTCTCTTCATCATACCATACCGAAACGAGTGGATGATTTGCTTTACCATAGGCCTTAATATGAATAGGAAATAATCGATGTGCACGTTCTTCCTCAAACGTTTTCTGTAATAATCTAGAGAGTTCTTGATCACTCGTTTTCCAGATACGATCGCCAACATGGATTTTCGAAATTGTAACATCTCTTCGACCTGGAACGATTTCGATTAGACCTCCTTGTACTTCTCCCTCTACCTTCTTACCATTTCTGCGTAAATCATATACTCTTCCGCCCTCTTCTTTTTCTTCAGGACGTCCAGCATCAAATACAATGCCGTCCCCACGCTTAAGCGGTGCATCCAGTTTACAAACAACTGCATCTTTTAATACATGGCTTACGGTGCCTAAATATACGCCTCGGCTTTTTGGAAACGTTCCATCAAGTAGCTTTTTATTATTTGTACCTTCTAAAAATCCGTGCGTAAACCCTCTACTGAAACTTTGCTCTAACTCACGTATTTCTTCTTTTGAAGGCTGATATTTTCTTCCAGCAATATACTCATCAATTGCATTCCGATATTTACTAACAACATTTGCAACATATTCTGGTGATTTGAGACGGCCTTCTATTTTAAAAGAAGAAACACCAGCTTCAATCATTTCCGGAATAATATCAAGAGCAGCCAAATCTTTCGGAGAAAGTACATAAGCAAGATTTCCCATTTCCTTCTTTTGTCCATCCACCATTAAATCGTAAGGTAATCTGCAGGCTTGTGCACATTCGCCTCGATTTGCTGACCGGCCGCCCCACATTTCAGATGTTAAACACTGCCCAGAATAGGATACACAAAGAGCACCGTGGACAAATACTTCAAGAGGCATTGCTGTTTTTTTGGAAATCGTTTGAATTTGTTTTAAATTATTTTCGCGTCCAAGAACTACGACTTCTAAATCATATGGGTTAAAAAAGTCAATAGCTTCAGGTGATGTGATTGTCATTTGTGTAGAGCCGTGAATCGGAAAATCAGGTGAAATCTCCCTGATCAATTGCACCAATCCTACATCTTGCACAATCAGTGCATCAACCCCGGCGTCTATGCACGCTTCTACTAGTGATTTTGCATCATTCAATTCATTTTCAAAAATTAAAATATTAAGGGTTACATACCCACGTACGTTATACTTATGAAGATATGCCATAATGCTTGGCAACTCATCCATTTGGAAATTTTTCGCACGAACACGTGCATTAAATTTTTCCACTCCAAAGAACACAGCATCTGCTCCATTTGCAACCGCTGCCCGCAGACATTCCCAATTCCCAGCAGGTGCTAATAATTCAATTGTATCTCTCGTAATACGTTTCAAACGTCTCAATCCTTCCTACTTACCTTCATTTCTATTTATACTATTATAAACACAATCATTACTATTTTATCATCTTTTTCTCTTTTCGGCTTTATCCCGCTTAACGGGCAGTAAGACCCCCACTGATGGAAGTTTCACTGATATCTTGGGTTTTCATATATATCGATAGGGCAATGATTCGTTTATTCTTGACAGAACAAGAGAATAACACGTTAAATAATAATAAACTTTAAAAGTTAATATACAGAAAATCAGAGGGCTTTTATATATGTGGAGAAATAAAAATGTATGGCTTGTATTGTTTGGAGAGTTTGTTGCTGGTTTAGGTTTATGGTTAGGAATTATCGGAAATTTGGAGTTTATGCAACATTATATTCCTTCCGACTTTTTGAAATCCCTCATACTATTTTCAGGATTATTTGCGGGTGTTTTATTTGGTCCTTTAGCTGGAAAAATGATTGATGAATATTCAAAGAAAAAAATATTAATTTATTCTGGATTTGGTCGTCTTATTAGCGTTGTATTTATGTTTTTGGCACTTCATTTTGAAAATATTTGGTTTATGGTGCTCTTTATGATTAGTATCCAAATTGCTGCAGCATTCTATTTTCCCGCCTTACAAGCGATCATTCCTTTAATTGTTTCAGATAAGCAGCTACTTCAAATGAATGGCTATCATATGAACGTGTCCACCATTTCCCGTATTGCAGGAACAGCCGTTGGCGGTGCACTACTTGCTGTTACAAGCTTAGAATGGATATACAGCTTATCTATGTCTGCCTATGCTATTTTATTTCTTTCTACTTTTCTTTTACATTTTCAAGATACATCTACACCAAGCAAACAACCAAGCTCGCAACAAAAATCTGGATTTAAAGAAATATTTCACTTATTAAAACAAATTCCGATTGCATCTCATACATTACTACTAAATGTCATACCGCTTCTTTTCATTGGTGGGTTTAATCTCGTTGTCATTTCCATAAGCGAGCTTCAACATGATCCAACCATTAAGGGTATGTTGTACACTGTGGAAGGAATAAGCTTTTTACTCGGAGCTTTTCTTATTAAGTATGTTTCAACTGTACTTTCTTCCTTAAAATTGCTTTATGCATACTCATTTCTTATCGCTATCGCACATGCCTCACTTTTCTTTAGCGATATAAAAATGATGGCCATTGCTTCATTCGCCTTGTTTGGATTTGGAGTTGGAGGATTTTTTCCGGTTGCTTCTACAATCTTTCAAACAAAGATTGATAAACAATACCATGGAAGGTTATTTTCATTTCGTAACATGTTTGAAAGAATGATGTTTCAAATCGTATTGTTAGCTACAGGATTATTTCTAGATACGATTGGTCTTCGCTACATGGTTCTTATATTTAGTGGGATATCTTTTTTTGTTATAGTACTTTCAAGTATATTGGTCAAAAACAGCACTGCAAAGGTTGCAGCATCTTCTTCCCAAACCATATAAAGTATGAAATAATAATAAACTAATCTAAAAATGGAGAGGTTATTTTCCATAAAGAATTGTGATAAAATAAAGCTCATACATGGAAAATAGAGGAGCGTTTCAACTATGAAAATGGTATTATCAGATCGCATGCAAGCGTTTCAGCCATCTATCTTTAGCGAGCTTGTAGCGTATAAACAACAGAAAGTAAAACAAGGGTGCGAGATTATTGATTTAAGCATTGGAAGTCCCGATTTATCTCCTCCCCAATTTGTCATAGACACATTGCAACAGGCAGCTAGTTCCCATGGAAGCTATCGCTATACCATGGCAGGAACAAGAGAATTTCATGAGGCTGTTTCCTCTTATTATGAAACTCGTCTTCACGCTCCTGTGAACAGCGATAAGGAAGTCTGTCTCTTGATGGGATCACAAGACGGACTTGTACATATCCCAATGATTGTTGCAAATCCTGGAGACTACATTTTAGTTCCCGATCCTGGCTATACAGCTTATGCGACTGGAATTGCTATGGCCGGTGCTATTCCATACTTGATGCCTCTACGTCAAGAACATCAATTTTTACCAGATTTCCGTAGTATTCCTGAAGAAGTAGCAAAAAAAGCCAAACTAATGTTTTTAAACTGTCCGGGAAATCCAGTTTCTGCATTTGCGGATGAAGCATTTTTCAAAGAAGCAATAGCATTTGCTTCCAAATACGATATTTGGATTGTTCACGATTTTGCATATGGGGAATTGTATTTCGATCAAAAAAAACCGATTAGCTTTCTTTCTGTGGACGGTGCAAAAGAGGTCGGAATTGAAATTAATTCGCTCTCTAAAAGCTTTAATTTGGCTGGTTGTCGCATAGGCTATGTAACTGGTAATGAAAAGCTGATACAGGCAATTGATGCCTTTAAATCCAATTTGGATTACGGCGTATTTCTGCCCATTCAAAAAGCAGCTGCTGCTGCACTTTTACAAGGAGATTCTTTCTGTGAAAACAGTCGGAGTATCTACCAAAAACGGAGAGATGCATTAATAGATGGCCTTGGCAGCATTGGTTGGAACATAGAAAAACCATCAGGAAGCATGTTCATATGGGCACAGATACCAGATGGATGGACTTCTACAGATTTTGCATATGCTCTTATTGACCGAGCAGGAGTGGTCGTCATTCCAGGTCAAGCTTTTGGTCCTTCAGGTGAAGGATATGTCCGTATTGCCCTTGTCGAGCCCGAAAATGTAATGAAACAAGTTGTGGACCGAATTGAGAAGAGCAATATTTTAAAAAAGTGATGGTTTAAAACAACTACAATCTTTCTAGTAAATAATAAAACACCGCTTAGCTAATTGCTAAACGGTGTTTTATTATTTATACTTCAACAGTTTTTCCTTCTTCAACGATATGGAACATAAGATGTGCAAGGTGATGGAGTGGACCATAACTTTCCTCATCTTCATCGTCTTCCTCATCAAATTCTAAATCATTTAAGTATAGAGCGGAAAATTCATAAAAATCTTGTAAAGCAAAGGAGTAACATGCACTTGCATCTTCATTTTCTTCTTCATATTGAAGAACAAGATAAGATTCTTTTCCTTCGCTGTCTACTGCATCAAAATATACGAAAAAGCCTACATTTGTATCTAATTCAAACAAATGACGAGTTCCACCAGCGGTTGCACGATTAAAATCTTCCTCATTCAACTTCTCAACATTCATTGCTGCTACTTGATCCTCATTATGAAAATGCACAGTAAATGATTTCATCATTACACCTCCAAGTTATGTACGTAACTAGCATACCAGAAGTAGGTCTGATTCACAAAGAGAAGTGAAGAAAAATGTATTTTTTTACTAAAAAAACGAAATACCTATAAGTTTTCGATGATTTGAAAAAAATAGGATGAAAAACAAGCATTTTTGTTCAAGTAATTCCCTCCTTATAGTAGACTAAAAGGATAGATTCGTTTTATTCTAAATTGTATAATTTAAATTCTAAGAAGGTGAAATAATGCACATATACATTACGGAAAAAGCTGAAGCCATGCTTCGTTCCTATGGGAATCCCGCCATTATTACGATTCGTGTGTTACCATCTTGCAGTTGCAGTGCTACAGTCGATATGGAGCTCGTTCAAGATGAATTACATAAAGATAATCTGATTTTTGAAAATGAGGGATTATTTCTACAATGCAATTCATATGCAAAGGAATACATTGGTCCAGAGTTACACATAGAGTACAAAACGGGATTTCGTTTGTATACAAAAAACGAAACAATCGCTTACGGTATGTCAATCCAACCCCTAAAAAAATAAGCAAAGGGCACATTTACTTGTGTCTTTTGCTTATTGTTTGGCTTCAACTAAAAATCGTACAAGTAGGTCTTTTTTTCTTTGCACCTCCTCATCCATATCACGCAAAGATTCAATATAAAGGAGAAGCGGACGCTTAGCAGCATTGCTGTATAATGCGTCTTCTACTAGTTGCTGCAATGACGATGGTATGTTAGCCAAGACCTCATATTGTCTACCGATTATGTCTGCACCGATAAAGCCTTGCTTTTCTATATCTCTTCTTACCCACTCCACAAATGAAATATTGCCCATTAATTGGTGCCTCTTTTCAATTAAGCTAAACTTTAATAGGCATATTATGTATGCAATAGTAGTAGCCTATTTTTCTTTTTTTCCATACAATATAACAAAATTATAATATTTATACATAACATCTACATTAGAAAATCCTGCTTCTTTAAGCCACTGCATTTGTTCTTCTAAAGAAGACATTTTATCCAGTTTGGTTCGTTCATACGCAGACAAAATTTCTTTCTCAGATAAGCCACTACTTTCTACTTTTTGTTTCCAATCTCTCTTATACAAGTCATCTAAATGGAGAGTAGAACCAAGAACTTGATCTGCATTTATAAAAATGCCCTCATCTTGCAAAAGGGTATACACCTTTGCATACAACTTTTCCTTTTCGACAGCAGTTAAGTGATGAATTGATAACGAAGAAATAATAACATCATACTTCAAATCGTAGGTATGCTTTGTATAATCATCACAAATATAAGTTATATTCTCATAATCCTTTAATCTTTCTTTTGCAACATCAAGCATTTTTTCAGATAAATCAATCAGTGTAAGATGCGCCTGTGGGTATTTTTGTAGAAAAATTGCTGATAGCAAGCCGGTACCAGCTCCTAGATCTAGGATATAAGGTTTGTCCTGCTCAGTTGTTGCAATGGATACAGGTATCGTATAAAAATCATCAAAACAAGGGATTAATTTTCTTCTCTGTTCATCATAATTCATTGAAATCTCATTAAACTTTTCGATAATTTCTTTCCGATTGATAACCATTTTACCCCTCCTACATCTATGTAGAAATACATCATACGTATCATGCATTGCATTTACTCTATTAGATAGACACAAGTATATAAAAAGACCGTTATATATATTTCACATAACGGTCCTCCTAATCCTTCCAATTCTCTATAAAACAAGCAATTTATTTAATAATACGAACTGCTGCAACGCCAGGAATAGTTTGTATTTTATCTGCTATACCAGCTTTAATATTGCTATCTAAAGCATTATCAATATCAATAATTGTATATGCATATGTTCCTTTGCTTCGATTAACCATATCTGCAATGTTTATATTATGCTCAGCCAACGCTGCGGATATACGACCAACCATGTTCGGAACATTTTGGTGCAATACTGTAATACGTCTTTTTCCTACATATGGTAATACTGCATTTGGATAGTTAACGGAATTTCGGATATTACCTGTTTCTAAATAATCCTTCAATTCACGAGCTGCCATAATAGCACAGTTTTCTTCAGATTCAACCGTAGACGCACCTAAGTGAGGAACAGGAATAACATTTTCCATTCCTAACACGCGGTCATTTGGAAAGTCTGTTATATATTTTGCTACAATACCTTCTTGAATCGCATTTTCTAATGCATCTTCATTCACTAATTCACCACGTGAGAAGTTAAAGATACGAACACCTTTTTTCATCGCTTTAAAGGCATTTTCATCTAACATTCCTTTAGTAGAATCTAGTAATGGTACATGAATGGTAATATAATCACAAGTGGCGAAGATTTGTTCTATATTTGTAGCACGTTGTACTTGACGAGAAAGTCTCCAAGCAGTTTCAACCGATACATAAGGATCAAATCCCATTACTTCCATATCTAGCGCAAGTGCGTCATTTGCAACCAAACCACCGATGGCGCCTAGTCCAATAATTCCTAGACGTTTCCCTTTAATTTCAGTTCCAACAAACTTCTTTTTACCAGCTTCGACTAACTTAGAAATTCCATCTTGGCCTTTCAATGTCTTTGCCCAAGCCACACCTTCAATTATATTCCGGGAAGATGCTAACAAGAAGCCAAGTATTAATTCTTTTACCGCATTTGCATTTGCCCCTGGTGTATTGAATACAACGATACCCTTTTCCGTACATTTTTCTACAGGTATATTGTTAACACCTGCTCCAGCTCTAGCAATTGCTTTTAAATTACTTGATAGTTCTAATTCATGCATATTAAAGCTACGAACAAGTACAGCATCTGGTGCTTTTGCTTCATTAGAAATAGAATAATTGTCTGTTGGTAACTGCTCAATACCAATTTTTGCAATGTTATTTAGTGTTTGAATCGTAAACAAAGTGGTTCCCCCTATCAATGGTTTGCTTCAAATTCTTTCATATATTCAACAAGCTTTTCTACGCCTTCAATCGGCATTGCATTGTAAATACTTGCGCGCATTCCACCTACTGAGCGGTGTCCTTTCAACGTTTGAAGACCACGTTCAGTTGCTCCTTTTATAAATGCTGCATCGAGCTCTTTAGAAGGAGTTACAAATGGAATATTCATAATAGAACGACTTTCAGGTGACACAGGTGAAGTAAATAGCTTCGATTCATCTAAGAAATCATATAGAATTTTTGCCTTTTTACGATTTAGTTCTGCTATTGCAGGTACGCCGCCTAATTCTTTTATCCATTCAAATACTAGCTTTGCAATATAAATGCTGTAAGCAGGAGGTGTATTATAAAGTGAATTATTCTTTGCATGAATATTGTAATCAAGCATTGTTGGGCAAATATCAGAAGCATTCCCAAGTAAATCTTCACGAATAATAACTACTGTTACACCAGCCGGCGCAATATTTTTTTGAGCTCCAGCATAGATAATTCCAAACTTAGAAATATCATACGGTACAGATAAAATATTAGATGACATATCAGCTACTAATGGTATATCTCCCGTTTCTGGAATATATGGGAATGTTGTTCCTTCAATTGTATTGTTCGTTGTAATGTGAACGTAATCTGCATCTTTATGGATCATATCAGCAGTAACTTCAGGAATATACGTAAAATTACTTTCCTCTGATGATGCAATAACAGAAACATCGCCATATTTTTTTGCTTCGGAGAATGCCTTTTTTGACCAAGATCCAGTAATAATATAATCTGCTTTTTTGTTCTTAAACAAGTTGAGAGGCACCATCGCAAATTGTGTCGATCCTCCACCTTGTAAAAACAGCACTTTATAATTTTCTGGTATGTTCATTAATTCACGCAAAAGCTTTTCTGCACCCGTAATAATGTCTTCAAACGCTGCAGAACGATGGCTCATTTCCATCACTGACATTCCTGTATCCTTGTATGTAATTAGTTCCGCCTGTGCCTTCTCTAAAACCGGCAATGGCAGCATAGAAGGTCCTGCAGAAAAATTGAACACTCTCTCCATCCTGTTCTCTCCCCTTTTTTATCAGAACAATAATTTATAAAATTTAAACTTTCTGAATTATAACTCAAGATACATAGGTTGGTCAACGTCTTCATCACTATTTTACTAAAACGTCTTGGAACCGTTATCAATCGTAATACAATTTGTAACAGATTTTAACATAATTACTATTGCAACCTCTATATTTTACATAAATTAGCTGTTAAAAACCAATAAAAGATAAAGAAGGAATATAGGGCATAACTATTTAATTTAACTAAATTTACACATGGGTCAATTCTTGATCCCCATCACCTTAGGAGTTGAAAAACTATATACGAGGAAGATTATTCGGATTATAGTAAACAAGAAATTGAACATGACTTCCATCATATGAAGCAAATTCAACACTTTCAACAATCTTTCGTTTAATTTAAAAAACATATTTCCAAAAAGAAAGAAGGAGATTACAAATCATCTCCTTCTCGCTCTGTATTAATAAAAATTAGGCTTATAATTGCTAGTTGCGCTTAGAAAAATAGACGAACAATTGATAGATAGCTGAAAGACCAACGAGCCAATAAATTGTCGTTACTACTGTAGGAAAGGAACCGAATAGTTTTTCAACTACATTAAATTGCCATGCAACAAATAACCAGTTCAATGCACCTATGAAAACAAGAAAACCAGTGAGATAAGTGAGAAATTTCATGATGTCACCTCCAGTTGGATCTTGTCTTGTAAGCCTTTACATTATTATCATATGCCGCAGATGCTCCTGTAATCTCTATCCGCTATAAATATTTATTAATTTTATCAAAAAAAATTTTCTTACCTTCTACTTTACAAACGCTTTTATATGTTGCACAAGTTCATCTAAGCAATCAACAAGTGGGGAATGTCCGCAATCAGGAAGAAGTACAAATTTAGCATGGGGAATTGCATTTGCTATTCCATCTGCCATCCCTTTTGGTACAACATAATCACGATCCCCTTGCAGTACTAGAGTAGGTGCTACAATTTGATGTACTTCGCCAGTCCCATCTGTTACTCCGTTGCTTTCATCCGATATATTAAACGTGACCAGTGCATAATCCACATCAACAAGGTTACGCTGCGTCAGCATATCATCTAAATATTCCTCATATTTTTCTGGGGTTGGCTGATTATGTGTATAAATAAGCAGGTTCCAAACCATTCTGTAGTAATCTTTATCCCTTTTTTCAAGTGCTTGCAGTGCAGGAAGAACCTGGATGGGATCCTTTGCAATCTCCTCTTTTGAAGAAAGATATTTAAACGGGATTGGCTGACCTTTCTCATCTTTTTGAAATATGGGGTACCCCTTAATACCAACAGATTCCACTAAGATTAACTGCTCCACATATTCAGGATGATTACTTGCAAACTGCATCGATACTCCGCCACCAGTTGACCAACCCACGAGTGAAAAGGAAGTGAGACCTACTTGATTAACAAATAAAAAGAGATCCTCAGAAAAATCACGAAGCGACTCAATTGACTTTTTGTACGTTGAGAAACCGAATCCTCTTAGATCAATCGCATACATCCTATAAGAAAATTGCAAGTTGTCCATTACCACATCCCAATGCTTTGAGGACGTCATATTACCGTGAATGAGAACAAGGACCTTCTCTCCAGATCCAGCTTGGCGATAAGCAATGGTTTCTCCATTTGGTAATATAACAGATTGAACACCAGACTTTATCTCCATTCTATTTCCCCCTTTTTTAAGAATGGTTATATGTATAAAATACCACAAAATGGTTATTGTTTCAAAATTTATAAAATGAAACAATACCAAAATTGATACCAGAAGAATTATTTTCTTGGAATAGATTTCTACCATCTACCCATACTAAAATGAAACATTAGAAAAGGAGGGATTTCGTATGCAAAAAAATGCTAAAAGTTACGTGCAAGATTCCTGTCAAGCATTAAATCAGGCAGCATCATGCCTGCAAGATGCACTACAAACAGTAGAAAAGGCTAATAATCGCCAACAAATCCAATCATCTTTACAAGCGGTGCAGGGCGCTATTACGCAATGTACGAGCGTAGAACAAGCGCTTTCCCAAGAGTAACTTTCATTCCTATCGTAATACTGAAATAAGCACCTAAATAGGTGCTTATTTCGTCAGAAAGAATTAAATTTTCATATGTAAAATCTGTTATTCGTCTCATTTCTGTATTCGTAGGAACTTTGCAATTATTCTAGAAGGACGTGCGAAAAATTCATAATTGATTAAAGTATATGATATCCTCTAACTACCGCCCCTATCGTCCCTGCTCCAGGGAGAATAGTGTCACGGCACATAACTTTCACCGGCATTCGGTACGATACGCTCCCAATCAATGAGTGCTACAACGTTTGCGGTAAACCACTTACACCTGATCGTAAGATGAACCATTTTCAAGCTTTAATACCACCATCACGTTTAAATGTCCTCTCGGAGTGCGTATGGTCCTTTAAATGAAGTGCTCTGTCATAGCAGGATCCTTCATAATACATATCTAACGCTAACCTCTATCTTTTTTACACCATTTTAGCAACATCCGTTCCCGTCTTTCCTGTCTCACGACTCGAGCAAAGTTTAAACAAAAAAACCGAAACGCATTGCTTTAGCAAATTATTTCGGTTACTACCATAGATTTATTTACTTGTCGGTTTCTCAAGCGTGTATAAATCTTCTTCTACATTCTCCATACGCTCTATAATTAACTTTCTAGCATCTTGAAGGGCGGCATTATAAATATACGGAGACACATCATCCATGATAAAAGAAAGAAGTTGCTCGGCTTCTAAATTTCCTATTTCTGACCATTGCTTTTCTTGAAAATAATTTTGCAAATTCGTCACCATTTGCTGTCTTTCTTCCTTTGGCATCTTTTCAATCATACGGCTTTCTCCTTTTCAGGCATTTCTTGTAGCATACCATATTTACCTTTAAATCTCGTCAATATTTTAATCCATTGCGTACTAAATAGACCGAGAAAAAATATATTGGAGAGCGCATGGGCAAGATCAAAGTAAAAACTAGATATATAAATTCCGACGACAGTTGACCATGTTACACTGTCAGTAAAGCCTAGAAGGACCCAAACATTCATGATCCAACCGAAAACAAAGCCAGCTATACCACCGTATATCATACGTCCCCATACTTTCTTCATAAGAAATGTATTACGTAGGAGTCCCGCAAAGAGCCCCATTAATCCCCAGCAAACCATTTGCCACGGCGTCCACGGTCCTTGTCCTAAAAACAGATTGGATACAATAGCAGCTGTTGCTCCAATTAAAAATCCAGATTCTCCACCAAAAACGATGGCTGAAACGATTATAACGAAAGACGTAGGCTGAACACTTGGCAACATACTAAATGGCACACGACTTACAGCAGCTATAGCCGCTAATACTGAGAGTAAAACAACTTCCCTAGATGCAAATGCCTTACGTTCAAATCGAACGTAGAAAGGCAACATAATGATGAATAAGAATAAAAAACTAATCCATAAATAATACCGATCATTCATAGAGTTAAATGCAAGAATGATTAGCAAGAAAGAGCATGCTACTAGGATTGCAAGGAGAGTTGACTTTCGCATGCTATCACATCCTCCCATGTAAGAGCGTAAGGCATTTGCTTGCGCACTAACCGATTAATCGAAGTTGTGTAGAAGAAGTTCTCGCTGAAAAAACGTTGCGGTGTTTCTTCCATAATAAGCTGACCGTCAAAAAGCATGACACACCGAGTTACATACTTAGCAGCAAAGGCTAAATCATGTGTTGCCATGACAATAGTGGTTCCATTCTTCCTAAGACTTGTAAGAATATTTCCTAGCTCTTCCTTCTTTTCTGGATCGAGACCTTTTGTTGGTTCATCAAGCACAAGTATTGATGGTTTTGCTAGCAGTGCCAAGCAAATAGCAACAAGTTGTTGCTCCCCTCCACTACAATCATGAGGATGCCGGTTTTTCGTAGACGCTATTGAAAATTGTTGTAACATGTCTTCGACTACATGTTCTGGATGTTCATATTTACAATCTCTAGCACGGTTTAGCAGTTCATCCCACACAGTATCAAATGTGAAATGATAGTAGGGATGTTGAGATACATATCCGATTTCTTCATAACGGCGCGTTACATCTAACTTTTGAATGGACGTCCCATTCCATAATACTTTCCCTCGTCTTGCTGTGACTAAACCTGCCAATACCTGCAGAAAAGTCGATTTTCCTGTACCATTTTTTCCGACTAATCCTACCCAATCTCCTGTATGTACTTGAAATGAAACATTTTGTAATACCATTGCACTATTTTTTTCATATTGAAACGTAACATGCTTTGCTTCTAGAAGCACATGGTCCTCTGATTTGTCTATTTGAGCACAAGTATCATTGTGAAACTTCGGAAGTATTTTCTTCCCATCTCGAACGGTAAAAGGTGGAAATTCTGCCCCCCATTCTAAAAATAGACGTGGAATTTGCGGTATATAACAGCGAAAATCATTATGATTCCAAAGTTGCTTCACAACCTCACTTGGGTGACCATCATATACAATATGACTATCATCCATAAAGACAAGACGATCAGCAAGAGATAATACTTCATCTAAACGGTGCTCACTCATGATAATTGTAATGCCCAGTTCTTCGTGTATACGCTTTAAAAGTGTTAAAAAATCCTTTGCTGCAATTGGATCAAGTTGTGCAGTCGGTTCATCTAATAATAGTAGCTTAGGCTGTAAAATGAGTACAGCAGCTAAATTTACGATTTGCTTTTGTCCCCCTGAAAGTGTATGTACAGACGTGTGCAGTAAATCTTGAAATCCAAGAAAACTAATAAGTTCTGCAATTCTTTTTTGAATAACGGCCGATTCATAGCCTAAATTTTCTAACGAAAAAGCAAGTTCCTGAACAACCGTATCCATCACAATTTGATTATCAGGATTTTGAAACACAATACCAATTTCCTGGGCGCTAGAGACAGAGGGTAACGAAAGAAGTGGCTTTCCGTTATATAACACTTCACCTGTGCGCGTGCCAATTGGCTGAAGCTCTTTTTTTAAATGATGAAGTAAAGTTGTTTTTCCAGAACCCGACCGTCCCGCAAGTACAACAAATTGTCCTTCATCTATTGATAATGAAACGGCAGATAGCGCAGGATCTTTTTCATTGCTATATGTAAATGTTACTTCCTTTAGTTGTGTGTGTGCCACCAAATCCATTCCCTTCCTTCCACCACTAGCGGTACGCTTATATATAATAGAAATGATGCATATGCGATCCAATCCATATGAAACATATTATGTAGCCTTGGATACACATGGAGTACCCCCTGACCGCTCTGAAGTGCTACCATGCAACTACTAAAAAAAGCAAGAAGTGCTAGCAGAACGAGTCGATCCCGAATCTCAAACTGATAGCGAATATACGTACTTCGTTTTGTTGTACCAAATCCTCTAGCCTGCATGGAATCAGCAGTTTGAAGTGCCTCTTCTAAGGAACAAACAAGTAAAACCGACAGGAGCTTCATTCCATTACTTGCTCTATTTTTTAATGTTCCGCTCTCCGTTTGAATCCCCTTTGTCATTTGAACGAGTTTTATCTGCAATAAACGCCGAATAAATAAGGGCACAAACCGAATCGAAATCATTGTAAGTAAGGCAATTTTGGGAGAAAATCTTGAAAACACATATAAGAATTTATGACTTGTAATGATCGTTTGAAACGATGCAAAGGAAAGTGCAATCGAAAAAAATGAAAGAGCCATCGTTATGCCATATACGATAGCTTCGAGCGTAACAGGATTGTCAAAAATATAAAATAACATCGTACTCCCACGGTGAGTTAATAGCGGATTTAAAACTGCAATAAACAATGTCAAACTAAGTGATGCAAGCAGTAATTTTTTTAATGGTTGGTCGCTGCCATGCCTAGATAGCAATACCAATAGTAGAACAATAGCAGATAGTAAAAAGATGGGGTGTAGCATGGTCATACATAATATGATAACACCCACATAATACAAAAAAGAAACAATTGGATGTACGGAAGCAAATGCTGACTTCACGGTTTTTCTCCGTTCGTCGTATATACCCATTCAATTTTATCCCCATTTTTCACTGATGCTGCCCCGGCACTTACATTTAAGTATACGCCGTTCACACGATACATCCAACCACTTCGAGGACCGCGGTCCTTCTCATACAAATTATTAATTCCCATTACATAAGCAGAAGGACCAACTCCTTCTGATTCCATTTGTATCCCCTTACTTTTTACTGTACGTGATAAGATAGTAAATACAGTATCACTGCCTTGTACTTCTACTTCTGTTGTACCCAAAATCATTCCACTATCAGAACGAATCGAAAGTGTAGCAACGTTTTTTTGAGGGGGTGCAGGTGCAGGTGAAGCTGAAGCCGATGATGACGCTTGTTGTGATTGGGATTGACTTGATTGTGAAGATGCCTGAACTGTAGGCGCTGCAACTGAATTAGTAGCGTTACTTTGCTGATTCGAAGAAGATTGTGTGGACGGGGATTCTCCCTGTTGATTTGTCGTCTCCTTCTTCTGTTCTTCTTGTTGTTTATTCGTATCTTGTTGTGTATCTTGTTTTGGCTGTTCTTGTGTTTGCCCTGCATTAGCCTGCTGTGTTGGTTTAGAAACTTGCTGACTGTTTTTTGCTTGCGTACTGCAGCTAACTAACAACGCAGCCGAAAAGCAGCAGACCATTAATAATTTTACATATTTCATGATTCCACATCCTTTCCTGTTAAAAAGAGTAGGAGCAAGACTGCTCCTACCATCCTACTACATTACTTTATTTCGCAAGGCGATCATTGCGACGCCGATAAATAATAGTCCAGCAGCAATGGACGTCCAAAAATCTGTTCCAATTAATCCGGTATCAGGTAGTTGTTTTTTTTGTTCTTTCGCCTGAGATGGATTTGTTTGTTGCTCTGTTGATGTATTGTTTACTTGGTCTTGTTGCTGTACTTGCTCTTGCTTTTGTTCTTGCTTAACCTGTAAGTCTGTTTTAGGTTGCTCAGAAACAGGTACAGGGGTCACCGATGGATTGTCTTGCTTACTATCAGTTGTCTGCGTATTCGTCCAATGAAAAATGGATCCTTTTCCATCCACAAAGTACTTATATTGTACAAGTGCATAGAAGGCTTGATCAAACGCCATACCATTATTGAAATCATCACCAGCAATCCATTTAAATCCGCCATTATCAAGTTGAAACGATAATAGGTTTTGAACAGCAGAGCTATTTTTCGTAAAGTCTTTTCCAGTTGGATCTATTCCCATCATGGATAGTGCAGTTACAACTACTGCTGCGCTATTTGAATTTTCATTACCATAGGATACAAACCCACCATCAGGTAATTGGATTCCCTTTAAATAATCTACAGTATGTTTTACGGCTGCTGCTACATCTGAATTATCCTGATGAACAGCTAGCGCCATTAATACCATTGCATTTGTATCTGGATCTTGATCTTCCGTCCATTTACCTGGAGACGTTTGTGTCTTCAGAATAGCAGCGATTAACTTTTCACGGTTCCATGTTGCATCGCTTGGAATACTATAATCCTTGCTATCTAGTGCAAGCAACGCATAAGTATATGCATAAATATCATTTACTTTGGAATCATTGTACAGCTTTGAAATTAAGTTTTGACCTGCTATATTTGTAGCATCTCCACCTACTGCATTTACAGCTAGTATCGTACTAGCTAAATAGGTTCCTTGTAAACGGCCACTATTCTGCACACGATCCGCTAATTTTTGTAAATAATTGTTTTTTACATCACTTGAAACCGTATCCGTTGCACGAGTAAGTGCAATAGCTTGCCAATCTGACTGAATTCCATTGGTTAACGTAAAATCAATTGCCTTTTTCAATGCAGCATCAACCGCTACAGTCGATGTTTGAGTGGGACTTTGTGTTGCTTGTACAGGCGTTTGTGTTGATGTTGGTGATGTCGGTGATGTCGGTGATGTTGTGCACGCGCCATATCCTTTTATGCTATCATTTACAGTCTGTGCTAGTAAATCCGTTCCCCAGTTAAGCGTGTAGCGGTAAGCGATAACATCATTATTTTTCACTATGTAATCGGATGCGCCAACATCGGCAGACTTGCCATTAATTTCATACATCCATCCGCTTTGCGGACCATCATCATACTCTTTTAGTCCGTCAATACCTGTGACATATGGCTTACCAGCAAATGAAGAAGAAGCAACTTTATCTCCCAATTCTTTCTTCAACATATCATAAGCAGTTTCATTAGCATCTAGATTCACTACCTTCGGACATAGAATGACCTTTTTCTGTGAATCTCCTACTACAATAAGCGTTGCTTGATTGCCAGCTGCATAGGCTAATGTACCTCCATTAGCGAACGAAAGGACTACCAATAATACTGCCATAACAAACAATGAAAACTTCTTTTTAATCATCTTTCTTAATCTCCCCCCTACCCTAAATCTACGCAAAAAGCGCCCCTCTACGAGAGAGGGGCGCGCGTATCCGTTCATCAACTTTCATGATAAAATCCGTCTACACAAAACTTCCTATTCCTCGTAGGATCTTGGTGTTGTGTTCTTTCTACCGGCAGGTCTCCTGACTTGTGCGTCATCAACAACGTGCGCCTTCCCGATAACCAGTGGCATCTTGCACGTAATCTCTGCACTTACAGTGGCGGGACCGTGTCGGATTTTCACCGACTTCCCTTTTAAACATAATGTAGTTGCATTATGTACCAATAGTATTAGTAACTTTTAAAATTCTAAATAAGCTTACTACAAATCCCCTTCTTTGTCGATAATAATTGTAATATTTTGAAAGAATCATTTAAATCATAGTAAATGAAATAAACTTTCATTCCTCTATTTCTACTCTATAATTTTTTTGTATACTAATATAAGAAAGGAGTTGAATCAATTGGCTAATAAAACGATTGCTAGTCGAATTCTAGATCGAAATCATATCCCCTATAGTCTTCATGAGTACGATTGGGACGAAGAACATTTAAATGCACAGCATGCAGCGGAGCAAGTGGGTCTTCCACTTGAGCAAGTGTTTAAAACGCTTGTTGTACGCGGGGATAAAACAGGTATTGTTATGGCTTGTATCCCTTCTCATACAGAAATAAGATTAAAATCCTTGGCTGCAGCAAGTGGGAATAAAAAAGTTGAAATGGTTCACGTAAAAGAAATTCAAGCACTTACTGGCTATATTCGCGGCGGGGTATCTCCGTTAGGTGTAAAGAAAAATTATCCTCTTTATATTGATAAAACAGCAGAAGATATAGATCCTATTAGCATTAGCGCAGGTAAGCGTGGGTTACAAATATTTATAAGCGGCAAGGATTTAGTTAAAGTGACAAACGCAACACTATGTGCGATTACAGAAAAAGATGCAGAATAACCTGCATCTTTTTTCTACTACGCAGAAACAAGTATTTAACATGAGTGTGACAAGTCCTTAACCCAAACATTCATATCTTCTAATTTATCATAAATATAAGAATTATTTGTTAGTATTCCTTGATATCGATAGCCAGATTGTTAAATTTTAAAGACTGATTTATACAAAGATGCAAGTTCCTCACAATCTAAAATCATTGCTTCTCATATTGTATAATTTTTATTTTATAAATTAATATTTTGTAACTGCAATTGTTTTGAAAACTTTTCTTCGTCCATAGGTTTTCCGAATAAAAAGCCTTGAATATTCCAGCATTCATGAAAATTTAAAAATTCTAATTGCTCGTCCGTTTCTACTCCTTCCGCAATAATTGCAAGCCCTAGCTTTTTAGCAATAAATATAATCGCTTCTGTAATATTTTCACTATTGCTATTATTACCTATGCGCCATGTAAACGATCGATCGATTTTTAAAATATCAACATTATAGTCTTGCAAATAACTAAGAGAGGAATATCCAGTTCCAAAGTCATCAATAGCAACGGAGACGCCCGTTTCTTTTAATTTACGAATTACTTGGCTCACATATTCATTATGATTTAAGGCGATGTTTTCGGTAATTTCAATTATTATATATTGCGGATCAATTTCCGTTTCTCGTAGAATTTCATCTACTGTCTCCACAAAATTTTTATGTAAAAACTGTTTGCTTGACACATTAATCGACATAGGTATTTTCGGAAGACCTTCATCTTGCCATTTTTTATTTTGTAAACAAGCCTTACGTAAAATATATTCATCCATTGCAAAAATGAGACCGGTTTCCTCTAACAATGGGATAAACCTATTGGGAGGAATAAGACCGTACTTATTGTGGTTCCAACGAACTAAACATTCCACTCCAATAATTTTTCTTGATTTACTATCGACTTGTGGCTGATAGTGCAAAATAAATTCTTCATTTTCAAGAGCTTTATGTAAATCGTTTAATAATCCTAAGTCATTATTATTATCTAATTCCATTTGCTCAGCAAAAAATTCATAAAGATGAATTCCCTGCTGCTTTGCTCTTCTCATTGCTATATCTGCATATTGAATTAAACTATCAGAATTAGATGCATCTGAAGGAAAAAGACTTATTCCAATTGATGGGGCTAAATATAGTTCATCATCATTATGGATAATTGGCTTTTTTGCAACCTCTAACACAGCCTTTGCAATCTGCTCCACTTGCAATTTTTCTTCAAAAGAAAATAGAAAAACAAACTCGTCAGCAGCGTATCGTGCAATTTGTAAAGGAATCATATCCGCTAATGCTAGTTCCAATCGTTTTGCAAATGTTTGGATGACTGCCCCTGCAACAGCGTGTCCATATTTATCAACAATTAGCTTAAACCGAGCTAAATCAAGGAAAAGAACAGCACTTTTCTGCATTTTTCTTTCTGATGATTGCAGCATACTATCCATGGTTTGAAATAATAAATTCTGATTCATAAAGCCTGTTACTGTGTCAAAATATGCTAATTTAAAAATTCGTTTATGAGAAGTGATATACTCTAACGCTATGGTTGCCACTTGAATCGCCTTTTCAATCAATTCTAAATCAAATGGCTCTGGCTTCCTCGTGTAATGAAAATAAATGGCAAACGTACCAAGTACTTCACTTTTATTCCGATTAAAAATAGGAAAAGACCAGCAAGCACGAAGATTATACTTTTCAGCATAAGTCCGGTACTTATCCCACAATGGATTCGTTTGAATATCATCAACTAAAGTCGGTTTTTTATTATAAGCAGCCGATCCACATGATCCCTCATTTGGTCCAATTTCTACCTTTTTTATTTTTTTCACGTAATCTTCAGGTAAACTAGGCGCCGCTCCAACATTTAAATAGGCTTGCTCTTTATCAACTAGTAATATGGAACACTTTGCATCGTAGTTAAATGTTTTCTCTACTAATTCGCATAAGTTTTTCAAAATAGCTTGCAGGTTTTTCCCTTCGTAAATGGTTTGCAATGTTTTATTTAAAGCCATAAACATATGCTCAGACTGTTTATAAGATGAAACATCTTGCTGTACGCTAATAAAATAGATCAGGTTACCCTCAACATCAAATATGGGACTATTACAAATATTATTCCAGAAGTGCTCTCCCGTTTTCTTATAATTCATAAGTTCTATATGAATTGATTGCTTATTTTGAATAGCTTCCTTAACTTTTTTTAAATCGTCTTTATCGGTTAAAGCACCATTCATAAAACGGCAATTTTTACCTAACACTTCTTCTAGTCTATATCCTGTATGTAACGTAAAATACTCATTTACATATACAATTGGGTTATCCATTTGATTCGGATCTGTAATAATAATCGATGATAAGGTTTGGTTTGAATAGTTCTCAATTAAATCTATGAATTTTGCCCCATTCAATTTTTGTACTATGTTCAGCATAACGAAATTCTCCTTATATGCTTATTATATAGCTGTACGAAAGATATGTATTTGTTGTTTACTAGGCAAAGGTGACTTCGTGATGAATAATACAGGAGTGTTAAAAAAAAAAACAATAAATCTGTAATTTCCTGCTGTATTTTATTCAACTAATACTCAATTGATTGTATTCTATCTTTTTTTTGCTGAGCCAATAGTTGTAGTTTAAGAGCTAGTCCCGATTCTGACCATAATTGTAAAACGTACAATGGAATTTTCTTATTTCCATTTACCTCCACATACTCCATACCCTTATTTAGATAATTATAAATAGTAGGTTTACTCACTAGAAGAATTCGAGCTGCACAATCTGCCGAAACAAGTTGCGTCTTGTCATACACATAATCGATCCAACCACTAGATGTCATTTCAAAAAACCACAAATCAAAATCCAACTTAAAATGAGAAAAATCATGATTTACTCTCTTACCATCTTTTAATGTATCTAATAATTTTCTCACCATGTAAACATTTGTTTCTGAGAACAGGAAAGACGGACTTTCCTTCATCTTCAAACCTGTAACCCTAGCAAACTGAACTGTTTGAGAAAACCATACAGGAATTGCAAGTATTGTATTCATGAGAACAAATTGTGTTTGTATTTCAAGTAACGTAACATCTCTAACACGTAAAGCGTTGTTAATTAAATCTTGTATTTTATAGTATACAGCTAAGGACATTTCCATTTTTCTCACTCCATCGTAGAATACTTTTAACAAAAACTCAATAATGTATATTTACATTTTTCATTTTTTGTAAACTAATATTCTGATATATTACGATTGTGTAACTTATTTATTATTCAAGGAGTAGAAAACATAGAATCGTTTTAATAATCACAATCTAAAAAAACTTTGTATGCCTGGATTCATTTTAATAAACAGATCTACTTCTTAGTATCGGGTGATGAACAAAAACGTTTAGTTATCTAATATCTCCCTATTTCATTATTTCGCAGTACATTTATAATAATAATTAAAAAATATTTAAAAAAATACTTTCCACTCTTATATTTATATAACAAATGTTTTATTTTGTAAATAAAATATGTTTTTTACATTTTTTCATTATTGTAAATTCCATATTTTTTTCACAATAAAAAGGGTGGCGGCGTTCTCCTACCCTTTTTCGCTTTTTATTTCTTTTTATAATCCCGAAGATTTTTGCAGTCGTTTTCATCCTATCAAAATATACATCTGAAACTCTTATACAACAGGACGAAATAATTAGATGGATCCACCCCATGACCGTGCATTCCTAATAATCATACTCAACGATCCCTGTTCCCCTTCACTTCAATAGAACGCCATTTCCACAAAACTTCTTTATGAATGAAGGTTTGAAAAATAGAAATTATAAAAAAATACTAATAAATACAACCAACCGAACCACTCAAATTCTGGATATACTGCGTTAGTTGCTTATTTTCAAAAAGAGCTGGTGGGTTTGCAGCATGTCCATCATACGTAAAATAGTCCTGTTTCCGAATCAAGATACATTGCCCAAATCCCCCTTACAGTACACCCAATAAAATCCATCCGCGAATGCAAAGATCATTAAATGAAAAAAGGATGAGAAAAACTCATACGGCTACTTCATTTCATGATACGGATGAACCGTCAACATCGTTTTTCTGCTATGTTGAATAATGGACAACATACGATGAAGTCCGCTCGGTTGCAAAATGGTGTCTGCATCCACAAACATGAGCACATCGCCACTCGCCTCCTTGGCCCCGTTATAGCAGCCCCAAGCTTTCCCAAGCCAACCTGTTGGAACAGTGGGGAGACGTATTACCTTCGCCCCAAGTGAAAAAGCAATAGAAGCTGTTGAATGATCATCACAAACGATTAGTTCCACACACGGATACATTTGCTGCTTTATCGACTGCAGCAATCTTTCAATATTCCTTTCTTCATTACGAGTGGACATAATGATAGATACTTGTTTTACATGAATAAGAGGTTTTGCTCTCGTACAATCTGTAATATTGTGAAACAACAAGATACCAATTAGAAGGGACAGGACAATCATAATGAACATCTCTTTCATCCTTTCAGCCTGGAGTACAGAGAATTAACATATGGGAAAAATAGGAATGGTTTCCCTTTATTCGTTTAGTAGGAGTTCTTCAAATATATAAGGAGGTTTTGCATGAATAAAAAGGTTATTATCATAGGGGGAGGGCTTGGTGAATGAAATTCCTAAGAAATAGTTATGAGGTTATCATCCTTGAAGTTCACGGAACAATTCAACAATATATAATATATTGGATAGAACAAAAAAGCCGAAACTGATGTCCCCCCTAAGTAGGAAATACGAGTCCGACTTTATAGGGTCACATCAACCCCGACTTTTTTCTATACAGAATAGATCCAAAACTTTTCAAATCGTAACCAATTCAGAGTTTTTGAATCCTTCTCTTTTATTTTTTTATCAATTTCTTCGAGCATTGCCTCTGTCTGTGAACGGTGAGCGTGAAGTGCGGCTAGTTTGTTCTCAAATACATCTTGTATATCATTAGTAATGTCGGGTTCACCTAACGCTTCCACACGATTTTTTGTAATTGCCATCGCATATATCGTAGGACGCATTTCCTTTGGTAGCCGGGCAACTGCTGTTACCGTGGCACGTCCATATGCATCATGGTCAGGATGAACACCATGTCCTGGATAAAACGTAATAACAAGGGACGGCTTAACTTCTCGAATTACTTCTTCAATTTTATCCGCTACGAATTCTACATCCTCAAATTCTAGCATTTTGTCATGGAAGCCGAGCATACGAAGATCTTGAATTCCCATTTGTAAGCATGCTTCTTGTAATTCCTTCTTGCGAATTTCTGGCATGGTTTCTCGGTTTGCAAATACTTCCACTCCCATATTACGCCCCATTTGTCCTAATGTTCCACACGCATAGGTTACCGGAACTCCTGATTTTGTAAACTGTGAAATTGTGCCCCCTGCACCAAATGCTTCATCATCTGGATGGGGGAGTGAAACAAATATATGTCGTTCCATTATTCTACCTCCTTAAAACGGTGTTTTACTAAGCTCAAACGCAACCGCTAGCTGCCCTTTCTCATTATGACCAGCGAGAAGAAGTCTTCCTTTTTCGTCTTTCTCCCAATGAGTCAACCCTTGTGCGTATACCCAGCCCTGCTCCATTTTCAAACCAACTCGATACGGATCTTCTCCAGCAATCGATCCTCTTTCAAACTGAATGCGGGTATTTCGAATGAACACACCTACTGTCATCGTTTTTTCATTTACATGAGTGGCGTATGCTCCGTTCGTAGTCTCTAAATGAAGATACACGTCTCTATTTGCGAACGATTCAATCTCTTTTTGCAACACGTTCTTATCTATAATACGCTCCACTTTTCAAACCCTCCTTCACCGTGACTCAAGACAATTCAATTTCTTTCATTATACTAGCTTTACATACTTTACGTCTTTAGGCAATATATTCGTACTACTAATACGGTAATTGAAATTTCATTAGCGTTTTCTTATAAACTAGAATTTGCTACAATGAAATGTATTGTATGATTTTGATGTTTATATAATAGAGGACGGTGCATTCAATGGAGCAGGCAAACAGCCATATTAGCAATATACAATATTACACTGCCATTGCAATTTTTTTACTTACCTATGCAATTCTCATTTCCGAAAAGATGAACCGGGCAGTCATTGCTCTTTTGGGCGGGACGCTCATGATTGTATTTGGGATTGTAGAAACGAAGGTGGCATTTACAACCCATATTCAATGGGAAACCATCACACTTTTACTTGGCATGATGATTCTTGTTAATATTACTAGTAAATCGGGTGTATTCGAATTTCTTTCCATTTACGCAGCAAAAAAAGCAAAAGGACAACCAATTTGGATTTTAATCATTTTATCTTTCCTAACTGCTGTAGGTTCTGCATTTTTAGATAATGTGACAACAGTACTGCTGATTGTTCCGGTTACTCTTTCTGTTACGCGAATCCTAAAAATTAGTCCCATGCCTTTTTTTATTTCAGAAATTTTATTTTCAAATATCGGTGGTACTGCTACATTAATTGGTGATCCGCCCAATATTATGATTGGATCTGCAAACAAACACTTAGATTTTAATTCTTTTCTATTTAACCTAACTCCAATCATCATCATCATAGGACTTGTAAGCATTATATTACTTTACATCATATATTATAGAAGCATTCGTACGTCTGACCATCTTATTGAAAAACTAATGTCATTACAAGAACATGATTATATTAAGGACCGCAAGCTACTCACCCAATCTCTTACCGTACTTGGCGGAACCGTTATTGGGTTTGTCTTGCATAGCACTATTCATGTTGATGCAGCTATTATTGCTCTATTGGGAGCTACTATTTTAATGGCCATCGCTTTAAAACAACACGAAGTTGAAGATATTCTTTCCCAAATCGAATGGACAACCATTTTCTTCTTTGCTGGTTTATTTATTCTCGTTGGTGGACTCGTTGATATTGGCCTCGTAAGCATGCTAGCCCAAAAGATGATTACAATGACTGGTGGTAATATAAGTACTGCCGCAACATTTATACTGTGGGGATCAGGAGTGGCATCTGCAATCATTGATAACATCCCATTTGTGGCAACCATGATTCCGCTCATTCAAAACTTTGCAGTTGGACTTGGCCTGCAGCCTGATTCACCGCAAATGGAAGTATTATGGTGGGCTCTTTCTCTCGGCGCTTGTCTAGGAGGAAACGGAACAATCATCGGTGCATCCGCAAATGTAGTAGTAGCTGGCATCGCAAACCGTGAAGGACATGCTTTTGGTTTTGTAGACTATTTAAAAATTGGGTTGCCACTTACAATCGTGGCACTCTTACTATCTAATGTGTACTTGTATATCCGCTATTTTCTATAAAAAATGAGCTTGCGGCAAAAGCCGCAAGCTCATTTTTTCCAGAAGATTCCGATTAACACAATTGCCCCTAATATAAATCCAAAGATTTGCTTCAGTAAAGCAGGAGACCATTGGAATTTTTGTTTTTCATATCGCATTTCCCAAATTTCCTTTTGAAGAAGATTTACAGTTTCCTCTAGTCTCACTATTGTCTCCTTTAATTCCTTTACTTCCGTTTCAACTAAGCTTTTTTCCTCGGACATAGGGCGCACACTCCGTTCCTATCTTTTTCCTCTGCTTACAAACTAAATTAATAAACTAAATAGTGTTGGATTTTGCGTAAATTCCATATATCGTACGCCTTGCTCTTCCATACGACGAATGAGTGGTTCGAAATCTTCCTTGGAATGAAGTTCAATTCCAACAAGAGCAGGGCCATTATCTTTGTTGCTCTTTTTCGTGTACTCAAAACGTGTAATGTCATCATTTGGTCCAAGAACATTATCTAAAAATTCACGAAGTGCACGTGGTCGTTGCGGAAAATTAATAATAAAATAGTGCTTCAATCCTTCATATAGAAGAGAGCGCTCTTTCATTTCCTGCATCCGATCAATATCATTATTTCCTCCGCTAATGACGCAAACAACATTTTTACCGCGAATTTGTTCCTGGTAAAAATCTAAGGCTGAAACTGGAAGAGCACCAGCAGGCTCGGCCACAATTGCATTTTGATTATACAAATCTAAAATGGTACTGCATACCTTTCCTTCTGGTACAACTACAATATCGCTTAATGTTCGTTTGCAAATATCGAACGAAAGATCCCCGACACGCTTAACAGCCGCACCGTCAACAAATGAGCTGATTTTTGGTAAGGTTACCACATGTCCTTGCGCGATTGCTTCTTTCATCGATGCCGCTCCCTCAGGTTCGACTCCAATCAACTGTGTAGAAGGACTCACTCCTTTAATATATGTGCCAACACCGGAAGCCAAGCCACCGCCTCCGATTGCTACAAATACGAAGTCTACCGGTCGGTCAATATCATGAAATATTTCAACGCCAATCGTTCCTTGGCCCGCAATGACTTGTGGGTTATCAAATGGATGAATAAACGTTAACCCGTTCTCATCACAATACTTCACTGCTTCCTGATAAGAAGCATCGAACGTATCTCCTACCAGTACTACCTCAACTGTTGACCCGCCAAAGAAACGAACTTGTGATACTTTTTGATTTGGGGTTGTTGTTGGCATAAAGATCTTTGCTGGAATTTGAAGCTCCCGACTCGTGTATGCAACTCCTTGTGCATGATTCCCTGCACTCGCACACACAACTCCTTTTTTTAACTGTTCCATTGGTAAACTGCTTATCGCATTGTAAGCACCGCGTATTTTAAAAGAACGAACTGCCTGCAAGTCTTCACGTTTCAAATATACATTGCAATCATATTTTTCAGATAAAATCGGATCACGCTGCAACGGAGTATGAACCACAACATCCTTTAATAGTTGATATGCAACGAGTACATCTTCGATTTTGACTTCTTCTTTAACATCTTTCATTATACTTACCTACCTCATTTTTGACTTATGTATCATATTATACAATTTTCTGAAAATAATTTAAATTCATTTTTTACAAAAAATTAAAAAGAGGACGAATAAGGTAACACGATTTACCTTATTATATCCTCTTGAGTTATTTTTTTATTAAAATGGAAAGAACCTCATCAATCGATGTCGTTGGCTGCTTACACGCAAAGTTTTCACAAATATACACAGTTGGTTTATCGTCAATCTTTTTATACTGCATTACATTTGCTGCTATATTTACTATCTGCTCAGAAGAATCAAAGACGAGCACCGAGTATTGCGGCAAAAACGATTGTTGCAATGTGCGAAGTAACGATTGAACATCTTCATCCGATTGTTCTCCTACTATAACAATTTCTTTTCTTGGTAATGCCGTAAGAAGTAAACCTTGCAAAAATTGGGTATGTCCATTTCCATATTGACCTACTTCCGAAAATGCTACAAACATCTTTTCTACTTGCCTGCTATACGCATCTTCCCCTGTTATTGAAGACAACCGCATAAATTGCACTGCTGCTACCCCATTTCCAGACGGGATGGCACCATCATACACTTCTTTATCCCGAACGAGAAGATTCTCTCCATCATTTCCATAAAAAAAGAAGCCTCCTTGTTCCTCATCCCAAAAGAGAACATTCATATCATCTGCAATCTTTTTCGCACGTTCGATATACAAAAGATCAAATGTTGCTTCGTACATTTCAATGTACGCCCACAATAAAAACGCATAGTCATCAATATATCCTTTATTTTTTACTTCTCCATCCCTGAATCGAACCATAACACGACCGTCTATAATAAGTCGATCTTCGATAAACTGAAGAGCCCGTTTTGCTACATCTACATATTCTTGCTTTTGAAATACTTGCGCTGCTTTTGCCAGACCTGAAATAAACAAGGCATTCCAAGCGGTTAATATCTTATCATCACAATGTGGGTACACACGTGTACTTCGTTCTAGCAAAAGTGTTTCCTTCGCAGCCGTTAGTTTCTCATCTAGCTCTTCTTTCGAAAATCCAAAACGTTCAATCCGCTCCCAATTCGTATGTATGAGATTTGGGATGTTTTCTCCTTCAAAATTTCCTAATTCTGTAATATCATATACTTCCGCAACTAACTCGCCCATCTCATCTCCAAGTAGTTGCAATATTTCTTCCTTTGTCCAAACATAATATTTTCCTTCTACGCCATCACTATCCGCATCCAAAGCCGAATAAAATGCCCCGTCTACATCTGTTAATTCACGCTTCACAAACGTGATGATTTCATCAACAATTTGTGCATAGCGTTCATCATGAAGCAATTGGTAGCCTTCTGCATAGGCATGTAGCAATAAGGCATTATCATAGAGCATTTTTTCAAAATGTGGTACAAGCCACTCTTGATCGGTAGAATAGCGTGCAAATCCGCCGCCAATATGATCGTAAATGCCTCCATTAGCCATGCCATCTAACGTTTTCTTTGCAAGATGCAGCGCCTGCTCATTCCCTGTAAGAAGATGATAGCGATATAAAAACGTGAGCATATGCGGAATTGGAAACTTCGGGGCAGTACCAAATCCACCGTATATACTATCAAAACTAGTAGCAAGCTGCTCAAATGTTTGATGTAAAACGGAAATATCTAGTTGATTGGACGTCAAGGCAGCCTTTTGCTGCAAAGCCTCCGTAATTTGCTCTGTAATTCCAGTAATCCGCTTCGGGTCGTTCGTAAAGGCATCATACAATTGTACAACAACATCCTGTAAGCCTGGACGATTAAAACGACTCTCCTTCGGAAAATACGTCCCTGCATAAAACGGCTTTTGATCCGGTGTCAAAAACACATTTAGTGGCCAACCACCCTGACCAGTCATCATTTGACAAACACGCATGTAAATCGAATCAATGTCGGGGCGCTCCTCGCGATCAACCTTGATTGCTACGAAACGATCATTAATGAGCTTAGCAACTTCTTCATCTTCAAAGGACTCATGCTCCATCACGTGACACCAGTGACAAGTCGAATAACCGATACTAACAAATAGTGGCTTGTTCTCACGTTTCGCTTTTTCAAAAGCTTCTTCTCCCCATGGATACCAGTTGACTGGGTTGTAGGCATGTTGTAACAAATACGGTGACTTTTCATCGATTAACATATTAGTTTTTTTGTTAGTTGGCATATGACCACCTTCTTTCATCTTAATTTATTAGTAATCATAATCCAATTTATCCATTTAAAGTGTATTTATAATCATAAAATATTCTTTTTGTGTTGACTAATCACCTGCGAACTAGAATTAAAAGTTGCATAGAATTTCAATCTTATAACACCCATTTAAGTAATTTATTATACTCTATGGTACGAGGTCATATTTATTCATTTGTTTAATAGATATAATTTTTCTCAACCTATTTAACGCTTTAGACTCTATTTGTCGTATTCGTTCTCTAGTTACATTATATTGAACACCAATTTCTTCTAATGTTAAAGGTTGATCCGCATATAATCCTATACGTTTTCTTATTACATCTGCTTCACGTTCGGATAAAGATGCTAACAATTCTTCTACTATATCAATAGTTGCCATTTTTAAATATATTTTCTCTGGATTTTCACTGTGATACAATTGGTAATTAAATTCTAAATCTTGTGTAACATTAACTAGTTCAATTAACTCTGTACTATCACTTTCTTCTGAAACAATAGTATTTAATGAAGCTAAACTAAAAAAATTATAGTCTATCCTTACTAATTCTTCATATTTTTCAATTGTTATATTCATCTTTTTTGTTATCCATTCATCATCAATTTTACATAATGTCTCAATCGATTTATTTTGGAATTTTTTTAATTTTATTAATTCCTCATGCATATGAACGGGAAGTCTAATCATAAATCCTGTATTAATTACCTCTCGATTTATTGCTTGCCGTATCCACCATGTGGCATAAGTTGAAAATGCATAGTCCATAGTTTCATCAAATTTTTCAATAGCTTTATATAACCCAAGAACTCCTGTGTGAACTAAATCATCAAACTCTAAATTATGGCCTAATCCAAGTGATTTCTTAGCTACAGATTGAACTAAGCGTAAGTTAACTTCTACAATTCTATCTAAGAATCTTTGTTCACCTGTTGTATTGTATTGGCGGAATAAGTATTCATTATCCTTATATGAATAAATGTTCAAATCATCATCATTATCTATCTCTGATAAAAAATCATTAGGGTTAAACGACTTTCTTGGTAAAGATAGTTCTTTTATCTCTTCCTCTTTCTCTTGAACTACTTGTTTAGATATCTGATTGGAATATAGGAAATACCCTTGCTCTACCAAATAAGCAATAAGTTTTTCTTCTGTAATATCATTACCTGACAATACTTTATATAAATTTAATAACCATTTTAAATTGACTTTAGAATTTTTATCTATACTCTTCAAACGTGGAGAGATAATTAAATCTAATTCTTCATCCATGGTAACACCACCATTTGTTGTAAAAATAGTATTTATTGATATAATATTACCATATTACAGTTTAAGGGGGAGTTATTTTTGCTTAGAACTATTTTCCTAGAAAATTTTTCAAAAGTAAAACAGCGCTTTAATGATGACGAAACAATTATATATGTATTTAAGGGATTTCCTCATAGTTGGCTAGAAGAAATTACCGATACGAAATTACTTAAATTTCCATTAACTGAATCTTTACTCTCTCTAGATTCTAATAAACAAGCAAATATTATCGATTTTTTTGCACAAAGTTCTAATAAAAAACACCATTGGATGACTTACGAAGAATTTCAGACTATTCCCGTTGGAAACTTCACTATTGTCGGTAGACCTATTATTATTAATAATAACTTTTATGATGCGTACTATCCTTTATACTATCCTATTCCACAGGAACATCTTGAATTATTCCAAAATATGCAAGATGATACTTCTATAACAGATGCTCATTACTTATTTCAATTTTATACTTCCATTGAAGAATCTTATCAAAATCAAATATATGTATCCTATATTACTGAAAGTGAATTTGAGGAAATAAACCTATTTAACTTAACTGGAGAAATTACTTTCAAAGAGGTAACAGAGGATGTAAAGTATATTGAAATCGGAGGAGAAATCCCTTTTGATTTTCTTGACTTTATTACTGAAACGCTTTCTTCATCAAAAATTTATTCAACAATATATTTAAGTTGGGGAAATGATTCATCTACGAACTATATAGAAAATCTTAACTTAACTAAATTGAAAATTCTTCAAACTTACCTTCCAAATTTACAAATCTATAAAGTATTAAAGCAAGTTCCTACTAAGGAAATACCTCAAGAAAAAGAAAATGCATACTTGGATATTTTAAAACGCTATTGGGGATACGACTCATATCGCCAACTAAGAGTCTATAAAAATGTAGATTCGCTAACTAATAAAAAAGAAACTATTGAAATATCACAAATGCAAATTATTCATAATGTTGTTACTCAAGCTGAAGCTGCTAAAAATAATGAAACTATCGCCAACTTTAGAGATATATTCGTTACTGCCCCTACAGGTGCTGGGAAATCTGTTATGTTCCAAGTACCAGCAATTTATCTAGCTGAAAAATACGACTACTTAACAATAATTATTTCACCGCTAATTGGACTTATGAAAGACCAAGTTTATAATTTACAAGAAAAAAATGTAACCTTTAGTGCAACAATTAACTCCGAAATATCGCCTGTCGAAAAAGCAAATATTGCAGTTCGAATTGAAAATAAAGAGATTTCTATATTGTATATCTCTCCGGAAACGCTATTGAGTCGTGCAGATATTAGTGCTCTTATTGGAACTCGTGAAATTGGTTTATTCATTATTGACGAGGCCCATATTGTTACTACATGGGGCAAGGCATTCCGTGCAGATTATTGGTATTTAGGTGACTACCTACAAAAACTACGTAGAGGACAAACATATAGCAAAGAAAAACAAAGAGAACCTGAAACAAAACATTTCTTCCCCATAGCAACATTTACAGCCACAGCGATTTATGGTGGTGTAGAAGATATGTATGCAGAGACTCGTGATAGTTTAATCTTAAATAATCCTATTAATTACTTTGGCTATGTAAAGCGAGATAATATTGATGTTGAAATCAATCAAATTCATTCAAATGGTGCAGACGAAACTACACGTAACGAAAAAGAGTATTTAAAAATCAAACATCTTTGTTTAATGAAACAGATTGAATACGAATTAAATCAAAATCACAAAGTACTTGTTTACTTCCCGCTAATTTCTTCTATTTTTGGTTTCAAAGAATATCTTGAAAGAAATGCTTCAAATAAACTGCTGAATGTTGTAACTACTTATTATGGTCGCCTTCGAAAAGAAGAAAAAAATGAAAACTTTTTACGTTTTAAAGATGGAAACTCAAAAGTAATGTTAGCAACTAAGGCATTTGGTATGGGAATTGACATTCCGGATATTAATACTGTTCTCCATTTTGCACCCACAGGAAATGTATGTGACTATGTGCAAGAAATTGGTCGGGCAGCACGTGCGTTACCTAATGGGTTAGCTAGCTTTACTTTCTTAAAAGAGGATTTTAAACATGTTAATCGACTTCACGGTATTAGCACAATCAAAAAATATCAGCTCATTCAAGTTATGCAGAAAGTGTTGGATTTATATAAACATAGAAGTCGCCAAAATAAGTCTCGTCATTTATTAGTTAGTTCAGAGGAATTTCACTTTATTTTCCAATCTAAAAAAGACGATTCTTTACAAAATGATTTAGTTGATAATCAGCTTAAAACCGCTCTTTTAATTATTGAAAAAGGTTTCATTAATTCACCATTAAAATATTCTCCAATTACTGCTCGTCCACGTAGTATGTTTGCTGTAGAATATTTTAAAATTCTAAAAGAAGATGAAAACCGTTTACTAAAGAAATACGAAGACTATGTTCAAAAAAACCGAGATATAGAAGGTAACACTTATTCAATTTATAAAGTATTTTTAGATCGACTGTGGAGAGATAAGTTTAGCCATTTATCATTCCCTAACTTCAAGCGAATCTTACATGAAAAAGATAGCCAACTTAAAGACAACCTTTTAGGGAAACTTGATCCAGTCTTTATTATTAACTTGAGTTTACAAAAACCTTCTCAAGAGTTTTTTATGCATATATTAGAAGAGAATCTCAATAAATTAAATCAAGTATTTTCTCCTTATATAATGCAAAGAAAAGTGTTCAAATCTGAAGATATTCAAGAAAGAATAAAAACACACTTTTCAATATCTAATTATAAAGCTGAGGCATTTGTTGGACAGTTAATCGAAAGTATCATTCAATATGAATCTATTATGAATAGAACTAGTACTCAACGTACAAATATTATAAACAAAAATGAATATCGTCTTTCAACAACATATCGCATCCATCCAAGTTTTAATGCTTTTACAAAGTTTATCATGCAAGAAGCAACAAAACTTTTACATTATGCTCATAAATTAAATGAACAGGGCACTTCATTAGAATACTTATTACGTAAAAAAGATACTTCAGGTTCTGCAAAAATATTCTTAGTCTTAGGGATAATAGAAATGTTTGAATTACTAGTTTATGAAGTTAAAGGTGGAGACCATCCACAAATTTATATTCGTGTAGGTTCTGAATATCAAATTGAAAAAGTCCTACAAAATCCTAAAACTTACCGAAATAGCATTTTAGAAAATGTCCATAATCGTCACTTTACTTCTGTAGAAATGCTTAAATATTTATTTGAAGGAAATTTCAAGTCAGAAGATTTTTGGAATCATATCGAAAATTACTTTTTGGGAGACTTACCTGCAGAAGTTGAAGAAAAGCTAAAAGTGAAACAATTGACCAAAATTAATAAAAATAATAAAGTTTCGCAATAAGTCATTTCTGATTTTTATATACATTTGTTTTAGACTTATTGTATAAATAGGATTAATAAAAAGGAGGTTGTCATTTGATAACCTCTTTTAACTAAGCAGTCCGCGTCCGTCACCATGAGGCGGTAGGAAAATTTGACTATGTACCATTACATATGTGACGTATAGGTCGTAAATGTAACCGTATAAATTCATTTAAACAATAGCAGTTATAATTAGACTTCTAAATGTTGAGGAGAAAAATACTGAAAAAAATGAGATTATTAAAGAAGAAACTATAGACTTGATTCTAAGTTTTCATGATAAAAAGAAAGACGCAATAAGAAACAAGACCCTAATCTTGTTAAGTTTATGTTATGGGTTAGATTCTTTAACATCTAATTTATTATCAGGAAATTTTACTTCTACATATAAATAAGTTTTTTCATCTATCATTACTGCAATATCAGCTCTTCCATCCTTATGGTATTTAGGATGTTCATAATAAAAATCCATTGAATTGTTTGTGGCAATTAAGCTATGTAGGTTTTGGCAGTATGTTTATTATTTTTTATGAATTATTTCTCAAGGGGAAATTGTATAAATGCTAATATTTATACATATTTTTCAAGTTATCCTTACTGTACTAACGTGGCAGTTTACTTCTATAGGTAAAAATATATTTCTTCTACTTTTATGTCGTATTACATCTGATTGCTTAATAAAGTATGAGGGAGTTTAGAAGGTACGAAGGTGAAGAAATCCGGCAATAGATGGGTTATCATCGTAATACCATTTGGGCGAAGCGAAAACAAATCAAAGAAAAGATAAAAAAGCTTTTACATGAACAACCACCTGAATAATTTATATCATTATTCCTCTATCAAAAGGACTATTCATTGGAAAGAATTACTGGTAAAATTATATACTATAATTCTATTTTCGGTGGATGAGAATCTGTTCAATAAAGAAGAAGATGTAAACGTGGAATCAGAAGGGATTTCAGATTTAGTTATGATATTTATTGGGGCTTCTCTTGTTATATTAGGAGTCCTTAATATGTTTTCAGATGTGCCGCCTGAATTTATTTTAGGTGCTACGTTGTCTGGTTTATTTTTTACTTTTTCTGATCCGAGTATATTTCCACAACGATTTATTGGTAATGTTGGTAGGCGATTTCTTAGCTCTTTTATGACCATGATTGCTGTATTTTGCTTTTTCTTGCTTCCAGTTGTTCTTTTATCAAACAGGCCATTATTTGAAATGGTTGCACCAATTGACGATTTTGCAACCTTTGTTGCATTAGGGGCTGTCATAATTGTGTTTGGACTTAAATCTAGAAAAACAAATCGAGAGCGTATAGCATTTCTTAGAACTCAAAGAGACCAGGCTTTAGAATCCTCAAATTTATTTCAGCAGATATTGGAAAAGAAAGTAGAGATAGCGAAACAGCAAGAAATTATAAAACAACAAATTGAGTCTATTGAGTTAATGAAACAAGTGTCTGACTGAATTTATGAAAAGGACTGAAAAAAACCAATTAATAACACAGACAAACCCTCAATGAATAACCGGAGGGTTTGCTATAATTATTGCTTTTCATAAGTAATTATATATGAGCCAAGCGTACTTTGAACTTTTTTGACCTTCAGTATTACTTTATCACCTTTTTTAACATTCGGATTGTTAGTTGATACGAAATTCAAATGTTCACCAGCCTCGATATTGTAACCAAAAGCGCTATTAGGCACAAGCTTGTCTACTTCAACAGATACAGTCTTTCCCTCTAAGTTATCTCCTTTGTTCAGAGCAGTTTCAAACTGTGTAGTTGTGTAGTCTGCTTTAACAGTTTTAGTTCCACCACAACCAGCTAATACCAATGCAAGCATTAAAAATGAGCCTAATAATATAACCAGTTTTTTCATTTTTATCGTCCCCCTTAGACAAGAGTATTATAACATATTCCAAAACAGCCACAGCCAATTGTTTCTCTAGTTCAACGATACGAGCATTTAAAGCATTTACTTCTTCATAATGTTCCTTGATTTCAAGTAAGTGTGGCTTGGTTGTAGTCTTAGCAGATAAAAAATAAGTTGCATATCTTTAAAATTAGAATTATCAAATTATACAGGTCTCCGAATGTTGAAGATTGCTAAACTTTATAAAAAAACGGTATTACACCGTCTATATATATTTTTATTTTAGAATTCATAATATAGTTTTGCTTCCTCAATATCTTTGATTTGTTTTTCATCAAATTGGTCAATATTTTTTTCTATAAATTCGATTTGTTCTGGTGTTGGTTTTGAATAAAAACCTACAACACTATCATAATGAATGGAACTCATATTAATCCATTCATTATCGATCCTTCATTATCTGATTTAGAATTGTGATTTAAGGATTTAGCTAATTCTTTATGTTTACCATACTCACACTCATAAAATGTACCATCAGGTTTTAACCAACCATTTAAACCATCACCTAACTTTTTAGCCATATATACCTCCAACAATTTTATTTATTACCTCCTTTTATTTTACCATTAAATTTCCTTTATCTAAAAGTATTTTGGATATATTGAATAATTGTCACCAATGGAAGTCGAGTAGCCAATACTAACGAAAAGAGGCTTATTTTCACGTTTCGCCTTTTCAAATGCTTCTTCTCCCCATGGATACCAGTTGACTGGGTTGTAAGCATGTTGGAGTAAATATGGTGATTTTTCAGTGATTAATCTATTGGGTTTCTGATTTGTCGGCAATTAGGCCACCTTCTTTCATTTTAAAATTTTCATTATAAATACACCATACTAGTTTACCTTAATTTACCTTTGACATACAAAAATAGGCCTGTGGTCTTCACAAGAACTATACAAATTATATTTTTATTTTCACGTTCATAGTCAAATCTGACAATAACAGTATTCTTCGTTCAAACCGGATGCCTCGATAATTCCTTACGAGTTTTTCTTGTATTTTTCCAAAAAAATTGGGCTGTTCATTTGATAAGAACCATTATGTTATAACGAGAATATTATTAGGTTGGGACAATTGAACTACTCACCACTTAACACCCTTCCGGGTTGTTTGAAGTGGGAGATTCCTAAGAACACCAGTGTATCTCTTGTCCGAAGGCGATTCATCCCCCTCCTACTCATTAGGCTCCGCCCTTCCCATTCCTTGAGGTAGGAGTCTGCTCGCATATAATGATAAATAATTTAGATTGCAGTACATAATTTGCAAAATTGGAATTAAAATACTAATGATTTATCCTGTTAATCCGTGATATATTACCTTTTGTCGCTTCTGAACGACTTAAAATTAACATGAAATGGTGAGTAGTCGCGGTTCCTTAACAGGAGCTGAGGAAAGTCCAGGCTCGCACAGTGCTGAGATGCCTGTAGTGTTCGTGCCATCCGCAAGGGTGGGCAGTTGATCTTAAGTATCGACTGACGGCGGTGAAATCATGCTAAGTCCTTTCAGGATAAGCTGAGAATAACCTGAAAAGTGCCACAGTGACGCAGCTTTTCTGGAAATGGAAAAGATGAAACGGGTAAACCCCACGAGCGAGCAACCCAAAATAGGTAGGGGCATCATCCTGCGGGAAATGAACCTAACGGATGAATCGGCCATCGGTCGATAGTCAAATGACTGCTGCTTCTTGTACAAGGCTTGCTGCCGATTGTAGTACGGAAGTACAAAACCTGGCTTACAGCCATTTCATGAGCTGATTTTAACGTTTAAAGGAGTAGGATGATTAAGTAAAGGTTCGGATTATCTAAACTATATGGACTTTTTCAGTGTCCCCTTTGAATTGGAGAGGGAATGTGAAATGTTAGTAAAAAGTAGTATAATTTACTACATTACATTAAAAAAGTAAGAGGTGCAGATGAATTGGAACCAAAATATTGCAAAGACAGCAAATCCATTAAAACAAGTCGTGTTTTTCCAAATGATACGAACAGTTATGAAACATTATTTGGAGGACGTTTAATGAGCTGGATCGATGACATTGCTTCAATAGCAGCATCCAGACATTCTAGAAGAGATACTGTTACAGCCTCAACAGACTCTGTTGACTTTTTAAACCCCATTACAAAAGCAGATGCTGTATGTTTAGAAGCATACGTAACATGGACAGGTAGAACTTCTATGGAAGTGTTCGTTAAAATAATAGCTGAAAACTTACTTACAGAGGAACGTAAAATTGCAGCAACGAGCTTCCTAACTTTTGTTGCTATTGGAGCGGACGGAAAGCCAACAGAAGTTGCACAAGTCATTCCTGAAACAGAAGAAGAAAAATATTTACATACAACAGCCAAGGAACGAGCTACAAGAAGAAAAGAAAACAGAAAGCATAGTAAAAGCTTAGCTGAATTTATAAATAATAATGGTGATGCTAAACAACATAATATATTTTGAGTCATATCGCGAAATAGATCGTCAAGTATCAGTTTTTGCTGTGATGGTCTATTTCGAATGTCAAATTCCACCCCATATGAGTAAGGTAAGATCTGCTAGCAAAATTCCTATAATGGTGTCGCCTATACAAACTTATTTCATATTCTCAATACTTTAGAGCACAGTTAGCTTCTATATTCTTTAGCTGTTCTGTACCTTTCACTTCGTAGGTTCTTGTCTTCTCATTATAGTGCTCACAGTGCTGTTGGATTTCCCCGAAATTTCTCCATTTAATATATTGATATTTTATGTTCGGTTCATTTTTAAATACGACATATGCTATTGTCCCTTTTATTCTATTCGTATTTCGTTTGATGCTATAACTTGCTGTAATGGAATCAAGTTCACTTTCCTTATACCCCTTTGCTATAAGATATTGTTTCGTGTTTTTTACCATCACATACTGACTTATAGGATTACCATGCAATGCGAAATAAATAGTAGTAGAAAGGATAGCCATACCAGTAATAACGATAACTATAGTAATGAAAATAAATTTTTTCATATAAGCCACCCTCTTTCAGTGTATTTTTACACTGAAAGCATTCTATATTCACTAATTTAATTCCTTTTTTACTTATAACATTTTTTTACAGGAAATTCCGTTTTACAGTGGTAAAAAGTCTTATATAATACCTGTTCTTGACCTCTTTAACAGAGACATATGATTTTTAAAAAAATAAACGTTCGGATGACTTCATCCAAACGTTTATTTTCCATTTCCATCTAAAAATTCTCTAGCACTTTCATATAGAAAATAAGCAGCTTTTATAATAGCAGATTCATCTAGCGTAAAAGCAGGGTGGTGCCATTCCTCATTTCCGTTTGTACCAAAAAAGGCAAATGCACCTGGGATTTGTTGAAGATAGTAGGCGAAATCTTCACCCGCCATAGAAGGTTCTGGATCAATCACATGCAAAGATTGTTGCTTTGCGGATTTCCGGGCGATATCGGTTATTGACTGATAATTCACAAGTGGTGGTGGTCCCGGAACCCATTTGACATCAGCTTCCTGTGAAAAGGCTGCTGCAATAGAATTTACAATTCGATTGAACGTTTCTTTTACTTCTTCACGAATAGCAGTGTCAAACGTTCGAATGGTGCCTTCGAGTTGAATTTCAGCAGGAATCACGTTCCATGTGCTGCCTCCTGTTATTCTCGTAACACTTACTACAGCACTTTGCAGCGGAGACACATTCCGGCTAACCACCGTCTGAAGCGCTGTAATGAGGTGACCGGCAGCTACGATAGGATCCTTACCATTTTGAGGAATCGCTGCATGACTACCTTTTCCATGCAGTACGACATGGAACCGATCTACTGCCGCCATCATCGGCCCTTCTTTTAATCCAATCGTCCCAACTGGAAGTTCCGGTTTATTGTGCAGCCCGATAATTGCCTCTACTCCATCAAGCTGACCATCGGCAATCACCTGCGTGGCACCACCTCCGAATTCCTCTGCCGGTTGAAATAAAAGACGAACGGTTCCACATAGTTCTGACTGATTTCGTTTTAACAGATAAGCAGCACCTAGAAGTGCAGCTGTGTGAAAATCATGACCACAAGCATGCATCACTCCCTTTCTTTTTGAAGCATAGGAAAGTCCTGTTTTCTCCTCAATTGGAAGAGCATCGATATCGGCACGTAAAGCTACCGTCAAACCAGGTTTTCCGCCTTTAATGTCAGCAAATACACCTGTTTCCAAATTTGTTTTCCTACTCTCAATTCCACCTTCTTGCAACCATTTTTTTATGAATTTAGTTGTTTCAAATTCTTGTTGGGATAACTCCGGATATTGATGTAAATGACGGCGAATAGAAATCAAGTGGGTCTCTAGTTCTGGTAGATTCATAGTCATCTCCTTTTTACAAATCTAATCGATAGCATTTTACTAAAATATCATGGTTCATAAATTCTTTTGTATGATCCCGCTTAAAACCTAGCCATTCATAGAGTTGAATGGCTTTTTGCATTTTATCACTTGAGTGCAAATACAAGGTATTTGCTCCTTGAGACTTTGCGTAATCTCTACTCGCCCTTATTAATTCCTGCGCTACTCCGCGTCCTCTTGCCTGTGGATGGACGGCCAATAATCGTATAATAGGCGAAAAAATTTGCAACTCTGGTTTTTGATACGCTTTTTCTGATGATTGAAAAAGCTGTAAGGTGCCCAGAATAATCTGATCACTTTTTGCGACCAATATCTTATCTACATCAGGATTATCAACCGATGATTTGATATTTGCTAGATATTCGTTCCAAACATTTGGATTTGTATAAGAATCCTCATACTGCTGATAACTCTCAACTAATAAACGACGAACCGCTTCTTTTTCTTCTACCCTTAGTTCATCAATTATAATTTGCTTTATCATCGTATCGCCACCTTTTCCTCATGAATTTTCTCTTTAATTAATCTGTTCTTTTAAATAAGAAAAAGATGTATCACTGGATATCCGTTGTAAAAAACGACGTGTTCGTTCTTCTTTTGGTGTATGAAAAATTTCTAGAGGCGTGCCCTCTTCTATAATGACCCCACCATCCATAAACAACACCCGGTCCGACACCTCTCTGGCAAAGCTCATTTCATGTGTGACAACAACCATCGTAATGCCTTCTTGTGCGATTGCTTTGATAACATCCAGTACATCTCCGACTAACTCAGGATCAAGAGCAGATGTAGGTTCATCAAATAAAATGACTTCTGGATTTAATGCAAGTGCCCTTGCTATTCCGACTCGCTGTTGTTGTCCTCCCGAAAGCTGTGATGGGTAGTGATGCAGTTTATCGCTTAGACCTACTTTTTCAAGCACCCGTTCACTTTGCTCTCTCGCATCCTTTTTCTTCACTTTCTTCGCTACAATTAATCCTTCCATTACATTTTCCAGCACATTTTTATGAGCAAATAAATTATAATGCTGAAAAACCATGGCAGATTGCTTACGAAGTGACAAGATTTCTTTCTTCGTCGCTGCATCTGCATTCACATGTACATTTCCAATCTGAACGATTCCTTCATCTGGCGTTTCCAAAAGATTCATGCACCGTAGCAAGGTCGTTTTCCCTGATCCACTCGGACCAAGAATCGTTACAACTTCTCCTCTTTCTATTGTTAAGTCAATCCCTTTTAATACAGTATTCGTATCGAATGATTTTGTAATATTGGATAAATAGATCATAACACCCCTCCTCGGTTATAAGCAGTTACCCTTTTTTCCAGTAAAAATGAAATTCTCTCTACTAGAATGGTGAGTCCCCAATAGATAAGTCCTGCGGCAATAAAAGCTTCTAAAAATTTCAAATTTGTTGAAGCTACGATATTGGCAGCCCCTGTCAGTTCTTTCTGCGACACGAGAAAAGCAATCGAAGAAGTGTGTAAAAACCCAACGAAAACATTCGTGAAATTCGGAATCGAATGAGCCAGTGCTTGTGGTAAAATAATTCGTTTCATTGCTTGCCACTTGTTCATTCCGACCGAATAGGCTGCCTCCAATTGACCCGAGGAAACACTGATAATTCCAGATCGAATAATTTCAGATAAATACGCACCTGCACTTAGCGATAGAGCGGTTAGAACGAATAAAATAACAGGGACGGAATTCGACTGAATTCCTAAATGAAAGCTTTCAGAAATACGATCAAGGAGTAACGGAAAGCCAAAATAAATGAGCATAATATGCATAATGATCGGGGTTCCTCGGAAAAAGGATACATACCCATTTGCCAGATGATAGAGAAATTTCATATTGAAGACACGAATCAGTGCCACAGTGATGCCGATTAGAAATCCGACCAATAGAGGAATAATCGTTAAGATGAGCGTAATAGGAAGCGCCTTTATAATTTCTTTACCTGCTTCCCAAATAAAAGGAATATCTATTGTCATGCTAGAACCTCCTAGTTATGCTGCAATCGATCCATCCGCCTTCTGATACCGATTGAAATATTTTTCTAGTTTGCTAACTATTTTTTCAAACAATACCACCACCACATAATAGATAATAGAAAGGGCAATATACACTTCAAGCGCGTGTGCTGTTGAAGCAATTAGCGTTTCCCCTCTTCCCATCATGTCCATCACGCCAATGGTAAATGCTAGTGAAGTATCCTTTAATGAGCCTATAACATGATTCCCTATATTCGGAAAAGCAATCCGAATGGCCTGCGGCAGAACGATTCGAAAAAAACTTTGACTATTTGTCATTCCGACAGAATAGGCTGCTTCTGTCTGTCCATAATCGACAGCTTGAATCGATCCGCGAAAAATTTCTGAGAAACCGGCCCCATTACTTATGGCATACGTAATAATGACGAAATAAATTGGCTCCATCCGTGAAATATCTACATCCACAAGTAAGAGAACAGCAGGCAAGCCATAAAAAACTAGAAATAATTGTATAATAATCGGAGTTCCTCGAATAAAGGATACATACAAAATGACAAAGTAATTAAAAAAAGGAATTTTAAACAACCTCGGTATAGCAGCTGCTATACCGAGAATCAGTCCGAGAATAGTAGATGATGCTAATATTAGGAGAGTTACCCCGAGATAATGAATTAATGTCGGGATCAACTCAATGATTAACATAGGATCGAATGCTTTCCCCATCCTCTGTACACCTCCAAACGCATTTTCATCAATTAAAAGTCAACCGTATAGTCGGCTCCTAACCATTTTTTACTCAATTCGCTTACAACACCTTCTTTTTTCAATTCGACAAGTGCTTCATCAATTCTTTTTTGTAGCGTTGTTTCATCCTTTCTAAGAAGGAAATATACCTTAGAATTTAGAAGCGGCTCCCCTACTACTTTTTCCTGAGCATCTGCTTGTTCATTCAAGAATTTCACAGCAAACGGTGTTGATATCGTTGCATCTGCACGCCCCGTCTTAATTTGATTTTTCGTATCATCTGACCCTTGCCCTGCATAGACAATATTGATCCCTGCATTGTTGTCTTTATTATATTTTTCAAGAAACACAGCAGAATTACTCGTTGCACTCACGACTACTTTTTTCCCTTTTAGATCCTTGATTGATTGAATATCCTTGTTATCTTGACGAACCACTACGTGTAAAGGAAAGACATTGTACGGTTCGGTATTAAATAGAAATTTTTCTTGCCGTTCTTTATTCACTTCCATTTGATGCGCAACAAAATCAATTTTTTTCGTTTCAAGGCTTAGTAATAGATTGGAAAATTCCATTGTTTTAAACTCAAATTCATATTCTGGTAGCTTTTCATCAATTTTCCGAACTAGTTCAACATCATATCCAGTTAAATTCCCGTTTTTATCAATAAAACAAATATTTGGAAATTGCGTCCCTGTCCCTACAATTATTTTTTGTACTTTCGTATTCTTGTTCGCAGTATCCGAATTAGCTTTGGAAGTGGTATTCGTTTCCTTGGAAGAGCATGCGCTAACAACGAAAGCAAGTACGATTGACATGAAAATCAGTAAAATTTTCTTCATTTGCTAATCACCTGTCCTTGTGCAAGTGCAGCTTCAAGATGCTCAATTCCTACTTTCGTTACCCCCTCATACACCCCGCCTTGACCAATTTCAACGACCGGAACATGGCGGACACCGTATTTAACTTCCAAAATGTCTCGATATTCATCATGATTCGTAACATCAATAGTTTTGTATTCAATCCCCTTATTTTTTAAATATTGTTTCACATCTGCACAATAGGAACATCCTTCTTTTGCCCAAACTACAACAGAAAATTCTTTTGCCATTTATAATGTCTCCCTTACAATATAGAATGTATTTTTTCATCTGAATCTACTAACCTTAATTTGCATTTAACATATAAAAAAAGTATGATTTAAGATTACGATAATCCGTCTGTTCCTAGCTTACATTAATGATTTACTCGTTCTTTCGCATAACGGTTTTCTGGAAACGGAAGTCCTAGGTTGCCTCGCAATGTATCAGCTTCGTACGCTGTTCGGAACTGGCCTCGCTTTTGTAGAATCGGTACGACAAAGTCAATAAACTCATCTAAGCCATTCGGAACAGCGGAACCAATAATGAACCCATCGGCACCCTTGGCTTCAAACCATTCCTGAATCAAATTCGCTACTTTTTCCGGCGTTCCCATAAAAGGTGTCCGCGGTGTAGTCTCGAATAATGCGACTTGACGAAGCGTTAGATTTTGTTCCTTTGCCTGCTTTTTAATGCGGTTGGTATGACTTTGAAAACTATTTTTTCCTAAGTCACCTAGTTCAGGAAAGGGTTCATCGAGTGGATATTGTGAAAAATCATGGTGTTCAAAATAGCGGCCTAAATACGCAAGTGCTTTATCGATGGATACCAGATTAGCAATTGCTTGATATTTCCGCTCAGCATCTTCTTCTGTAACACCAATAATCGGTGCAATTCCAGGCATGATCACTAGTTCATCTGGATTACGGCCAAATTCCTTTGCCCTGTTTTTCACATCCTCATAAAATTTTTGCGATTCTTCGAGTAGTGGATGTCCAGTAAATATCGCATCCGCTTCTTTCGCTGCTAGCGTTTTGCCCGCTTCCGATGAACCCGCTTGAAAAATAACCGGTCGTCCTTGTTTTGATCTCCCTATATTCAAAGGACCCTCTACCGCAAAATACTCTCCTTTATGATGCAAAGGATGCACTTTGTCAGGTTGGAAAAACACACCGGATTCTTTGTCGCGAATAAATGCATCATCTTCCCACGAATCCCATAATCCTTTTGCTACCTGAAGGTATTCATCAGCAATTCGGTACCGCGTAGCATGATCAGGATGTTCCTCAATCGTTTTACTAAAATTTAAAGCCGTTTTCTCAAGCGGGGAAGTCACAACATTCCAGCCCGCACGTCCATGACTAATGTGATCAAGCGATGCAAACTGTCTTGCAACATTAAATGGCTCACTGTACGAAGTAGAAAGCGTCCCAACAAGCCCGATTCTCGAAGTAACTGCTGCAAGTGCTGATAAGATCGTAATCGGTTCAAAACGATTTAGAAAATGTGGGATAGATTTCTCGTTAATATGTAAGCCATCCGCAATAAAGACTAAATCGAATTTTCCTTCTTCCGCCTTCTTAGCCTGATTTGTGTAAAATTCCAAACTGACACTCGCATCTGCTTGAATACTAGGATGTCTCCATCCAGCTATATTCCCTCCAACACCATGAATAATTGCTCCAAATTTCAATTTTCTTTCCTGCGACATCATTCACCCTCCTCATGCATCCGTTAAAATTTTTATATCTTAGTTTAACTATAAGAATAGTAAAATTTGATATTGTGTTTTATCCTAACACTTTACTCCCTTCTTTTTCAATACTTTTCCTGATAAAAAAATTTATTGAATTGATTCATTTATTCTATCAATGAACGTATGACAAGGCATCTCCTTTTAAACAGATGTCGATTGTTTCTGTTCCCATACTGTACTTGGGATCTCACGGCGAAGTACCGGCATTACTTCCGTCGCGAATCTCTCAAGCTGCTCTTGTTGCTCTTCTATCCGTAATCCCTCCACACTAATACTTTGCACTTGATGCCCAAAGGCTTTGTGATACTTTAGTATTTTCTCTATGACTTGATCAGCAGTTCCAACGAGAGCGGAACCATTTTGAATATGATCTTCAAGATTCTTAAAGGGAGATTCATTATATTTTGATGCATCTGTATTCATGTAAATATCATAGTAAGGTCGGTAACGTTTGATTGCTTCTTCTGTTGTATTGGCCAAGTATAAGCCTCTAGCCCCAGCACCAACGATAGCCTTATTCGGATCGTGACCATAATGTTCCAAACGAGTCCGGTAGTGATCGATTAATTCTTTATACTTCTCCATTCGATGAAACGTATTGGATGAAAATATTGGTTCCCCGTTCCTTGCGGCAAGCTCTGTAGAATGGGGACTTGAGGCACTTCCATGCCAAATAGGAATTTGCTTTTGAAATGGTCTTGGCTCGGTCGTCACATTGTATAATGGTGGACGATATTTCCCCTCCCAAGTCACATTTTCTTCCGTCCACAATTGCTTGAGAAGTTCATACCGTTCCGCTAAAGATTCCCACTGCTCTTCCTCGGTTATCCCGAATAACGGGTAATGGCGCGGATCATTCCCTTTCCCAATCATCAGCTCTAATCTTCCTCCTGAAAGATGATCCAGCGACGCATAATCCTCCGCTACACGAACTGGGTCAAGTACGCTTAATACAGATACCGTTGGCAACAAACGAATTCTTGATGTTTTGGCGGCAATTGCCGTAAGCATCACAGCTGGTGAAGAGGATAGAAAAGGAGCTCCATGGCGCTCACCAACCCCAAATCCATCAAAGCCTAGCGATTCAACAAATACAGCCTGATCAAGTACTTGTTGAATTCTTTGCTGCGTGGTTACTACCTCTCCTGTCACATCGTTCGGATGATTACTCATAAGATCAAACAAAATAAATTTCATCTTTCCATTCCTCCAGTCAAACTTTTATTTTCAAAACAAGCCAAACGTATTAAACAGGATGATGACAAGCGACCCAGTGTCCTTTCTGAACTTCTAGAAATTGAGGATTATCTTCTCGGCAACGAGCTGTCGCTGCAGGGCAGCGAGGATGAAATCTACAGCCTGTTGGTGGATTAGCAGGGGATGAAATTTCTCCCTGAATGGAAATCCGTTCCCTAGCGTAGGATGGGTTGGCAACTGGGATCGAATCAATTAATCCTTTTGTATAATGATGTGCCGAATGTAAAAATAATTCTTCGCTTGTTGCAATTTCTACGATTTGACCCAAATACATCACACCAATACGATCAGAAATATGCCGAACAATATTCAAGCCATGAGCAATAAATAAATACGTTAAATTCCGCTCTCTCTGTAAATCCTGAAGTAAATTAATAATTTGTGACTGTACAGATACATCTAATGCGGAAACAGCTTCATCTGCTAAAATAAACTTGGGATTCAGTGCAATTGCTCTAGCAATGGCAATACGTTGGCGCTGTCCTCCTGAAAATTCATGAGGATAACGATTATAGTCACTTTTATTTAAGCCGACTACCTCTAATAGCTCTTGAACTCTCGTTTGTCTTTCATTGGAATGAAGTGATCCATGTACTTGCAAAGGCTCACCAATTATATCTCCTACTTTCCAACGAGGATTGACAGAGCCGTACGGGTCTTGATAAATCACCTGCATATCCTTTCGCTTTGCACGTAACTGTTTTGCGCTTAGCTTTGAAAGATCCTGATCCTGAAACATAACTTTTCCGCTAGTCAATTTTTCTAGTTGTAACAGAACACGCCCAAGTGTAGATTTCCCGCTTCCGGATTCCCCTACAAGTCCGAACGTTTCTCCTTTCTCAATTGTGAAGGACACATTGTCTACCGCTCTTACAATAGACGAATTTCGGGAAAACAAACTTTTACCAATCGGATAATATTTACTTAACCCCTGAACGGAAAACAGCGTTTCACGCTGCTTTGGGGCACCTGAATTCTTTTCTTGTTCAAACGTCACATCTGTTTGTATTTCTACAACCGGTTCGTTCTTTTTATATAACTCTAGTAAGTCCTCCGCATGCCAACAAGCGGTGTGACGATTATTAACTTCTAATAAAGGAGGTGATTCAACGAAGCATCGCTCTGTTGCATGCAGGCAACGCGGATGAAACAGACATCCAGACGGCAAATCAGCCAATCTTGGAATCGATCCTTTAATAGAAAACAACTTTTTACTTCTATCATGATCCATTGTCGTAATAGATTGCAGCAATCCTTGCGTATATGGGTGATAGGGATGATCAAACAAAGGTGATGCTGGTGCATGTTCTACAATTCTCCCTGCATACATCACAATAATTCGGTCCGCTATTTCTGCTGCAACGCCCATATCATGGGTAATGAAAAGAATCGACATTCCAAACTCTTCTTTTAATTCCTGAAGAAGCTCCAGTATTTGTGCTTGAATCGTTACATCCAATGCTGTAGTCGGTTCATCAGCAATTAGAAGGTCTGGGCTACACGCTAGTGCCATCGCTATCATAGCCCGTTGCAACATTCCTCCAGATAGCTCATTTGGATATTGCTTCATACGAATTTCTGCGTCAGATATCCCAACCCTCTTTAATAAAAAAAGAGCACGCTCCTTTGCTTCTACTTGACTCGCTTGCTTATTTTCAAGAATTGTTTCAATGATCTGACTACCGATTGAAAATACAGGGTCAAAGGCAGCCATTGGTTCTTGAAAAACCATCGCTACCTTTTTCCCTCGAATGGAACGAAGCTCTTTTTGAGAAAGCTGTGTCAGATTGATACCATCTAGTACAATATTTCCCTCTGCTATTTTTCCACCTTCAAAGTCTATTAGTCTCATAATTGACTTTGACATCACAGTCTTCCCACTGCCAGATTCTCCGACAATACAGACCGTTTCACCAACTTGCATATCCATTGTTATATCTCTGATTGCTGTAAGATTGCCATCCTTCAAGGTGAAATCAACCTTTAATCGCTGAACATCAAGCAGTTTCTCCATTTTCGATTTCTCCTTTATCTCGTCCTACTCATTTTGGGGTCAAACTTATCTCGCAGTTGATCACCTATAATATTGATAGAAAGAACAAAAAGAGTAATGGCTAACCCTGGAAATGTAGAAATCCACCAACCTACACTTAAATATCCTCTTCCCTGTGAAAGCAATGCACCCCAATCTGGAATTTCTTTAATATAGCCTAAGCCTAAAAAACTTAATCCGGAACCAATTAAAATGGCTGTTCCTAGACCAATCGTCCCCATCACGAAAAGTGGGGACAAAGAATTAGGTAAAACATGAAAAATAAAAATTTTCCATGTCGGTGTTCCAATCGAACGGGAGGCATCTACATACTGTCGTTTCTTAATGCTTATCATTTGCCCTCTCATTACGCGTGCATATCCTGGAATAGAGGAAGCTGCAACAGCCAATACAATATTAGATAAGCTTGGTCCAAGGGCAGCAGCAATCGCGAGTGCTAGAAGAATACCTGGGATTGTCATCAAAATTTCAATAAAACGCATAAAGATGGCATCAACAATACCACCAATATAACCAGCAAGTGCTCCTATACATCCTCCAATTAACCCTCCAATAAGAACGGAAGCAAAACCAATTATGAGCGAATCACGACTTCCATAAATGACTAGACTGAACACATCTCTTCCAAAATAATCTGTTCCAAACCAATGCGCCGAACTTGGAGGACTTAAAATAAACTCCGTATTCATAACAGTTGGCAAATAAGGGGCAATCCATTTTGGAAACAGTGCACAAACGATAATAGCCAATACAATAAAACTAGAAATATAGAAAAACAAATTTGCTACGGACACGTTTGTTGCATATTTTCCAATATTCCATTTTGGAACCTGTAGCACCGTTTTGCTTTGTATTACTTCTTTCATGCAACATCCCTTCCCCTTCTTCATTTTCGTTCAATTTAAGAAGATCGACGTACCCTCGGATCAATCATTGAATAAGAAAGGTCAACTAAAAGATTGACAATGACATAAATAATCGCGCTGAAGAAGACAACACCTTGAATGACGGGTAAGTCTTTCGCCATAATAGCATCTGCTACAATCCGTCCAATCCCCTGTCTTGAAAACACGGTTTCAATCACAACCGTACCGGCCATCATTTCTCCAATGTTTAAACCAATAACAGTAATAGCTGGAATCAAAGCATTACGAAGTGCATGACGATACATAATGACTCGTTCTGAAAGACCTTTTGCACGAAGCGTTACAATGAATGGTTCATGAATAATTTCAAGCATGCTATTTCTCACCAAACGAATAATTAAACCAGCTCCAACAAATCCAAGCGAAAGGGACGGTAATACAAGTGCTTTCCAATTATCAGACCCCATGGCAGGAAACCAGTTAAGCTGTACACAGAAAATAAGAATAAGTAAAATTCCCGACCAAAAGGTTGGCATCGATATCCCAAATAATCCAATTAAGCGGGCTATCGTATCAATCCAACTATTCTGATAAATTGCTGATAATACGCCAAACGTAACACCAATCACAACCGATAAAAAAGCACTTGTGAGGGTTAAGGCAAATGTGGCCGGAAATTGCGATAAAATTTTAGGAAGTACTGGCTCACTATTGACAATTGACTGACCAAAATTGCCGTGAAGAAAATTGGAAAAATATTCTATAAATTGGACATAAAGCGGTTGATCAAGCCCCAATTCCTTGCGTAAATTTGCTACCATTTCCGGAGTAGCAGTTGAGGGATCGAGCAATGAGAGAACCGGATCCCCTGGAAGCAAATAGTTGATGAAAAAAACAAGGAAGAGGGAACCAAAAATCGATACGAATGCAGTAAAGATTTTCAAAAGAATTTTATTTGCAAGTACCATATCTATCAGCCCCTATTCCTTCATTATTTAATGCTTACATCATTGAATAATGGATATCCTAATGAATCAAATTTAATTCCATTCACGGTTTTTGATGCTGCCACTGTATAAGGGAATACATAAATCGGCAATATCCATGCATCTTTAATAATAAATTGTTGAACTTTCTTATAAATCTCTTCCCGTTTTGCAGGATCCTGTTCTACTGTACCTTCTTCCAATAATCGATCTAATTCTGAGTTCGAGCCACCACCCAATCTTTTCACAATTGCTTCTTCTTCTGGGGTCGTAGTGTGATAAAAAGCGCGTAACGCATTTGGATCAGAATTTACTTGGCTGTTTCCATACAAATCGTAATCAGCATTTTTTTGTACGACTATAGCTATATCTTTCGTAATATTTATTTGCACATCGATTCCAATCTTTTTTAATTGCTGCTGAATAATGACAGCAATATCATTTCTCTTTTCTCGGTTTGGAGCCCCGTCTACATAATTCAAAGTAAGTTTCTTTCCATCCTTCACACGAATCCCATCTGCTCCTTTCACATAGCCTAACTCATCAAGAATTTGATTTGCTTTTTCAATATCCGGCTTCACACTACCTTTCAATGATTCATCATATCCTAAAATCCCCGGTGTAAGAGGTGACCAAGCTCTTTGATAGGTGTTTAAGTATAACGTTTTTACAATTGCATCGACATCAACAGCAAGCTGTACAGCTTGGCGGGCCTTGGCATCATCCCATGGTTTTTTTCTCTGATTAAAAAAGAGTGTATACGGCAAACCGATCGTGTTTACCTGAAGCAATTGCGTTTGTGTATCATTTTTTAAGGCAAGGATATTTTGAGGTGGTACAGTTTCAGCAGCTAGTACTTGTTTGCTTTGTACACTTCCGATACGTGTTGCTTCTTCTGGAATAATTTTAAATGTAAGTTTATCAAGATAAGGAACTTCTTTGTTTTCTACATTAGAAGGGCCCCAATGATAATCTGTATTTTTTTCAACTACAATATCTCCATTTTCTACCCAACTTACGAATTTAAATGGACCCGTTCCTACTGGATGTTTACCAAACTGATCTCCATATTTCTTTACCGCTGTCGGTGATACAATTCCAAGCATAGCTTGACTTAAATTACTTAAAAAAGCCGTAGAAGGGGTGGAAAGATTAATTTTAATTGTGTATTCATCAAGTACTTCTGATGATTTATATGGCTTTAGAAGTGCTACTGCATTTTTTGCTTGTGTAGTTGGATCAATAATACGGTCAAAGCTGAATTTTACAGCTTCTGAATTAAATGGAGTTCCATCTTGAAACTTCACATCCTTACGAAGCTTAAATGTATAACTTTTTCCATCATCCGATATCGTCCATTCAGTAGCAAGCCATGGCTTTATCGTGTTGTCAGGTGCCTGCACAACTAAACTGTCAAAAATGGTTCGGAATGCTCGAACCGCTACTGCTAAGCCACTACGATGCGGATCAAGTGAATCAGGAGATGTAGCGAGCGCATACGTTAATTCCCCGCCTGGTTTCGCTTGAGATTGTACCTTTTTATTTGTATCGACTGCATTGCTGCTCGGATTGGTGGTACTAGAACATCCTGTTAATAAAAGTACAAATGCTGTAATCATTGTGATTGTTTTTGTCCAATTCGCTACGAATTTCACGTGACACTCCCCTTATCCATTCATTACTTTCTTTTTACAAATCAATATAAAAATAATTATTCCTATATAAATAGTTTGAATTATAGTAATAAGGAGTCGTCTTTTAACTCGATTTTATATCGTTTCAATGAACTCCTTTTAATTCGGTATATACACACTTTTACTTGTTATATTTCCATTCACATCCTCTCTATAAAGTGGGCTCAACAATTCGAATGAACGAAATCGTTCCGTTTTTGTTTGAATAGGTGAATGTAGAATAAATTCATCTACCTGATAGGTTTGGTGAAGATGCTCTAATACTTCTTTTACATAATTAGGAGTTCCAGCAGTAATATCTGCCTGCTGTTCTTTGATTTCATACGACCCTCCCGCCTGCTTTCCAAACAGTTCTGCCTGCTCGGCCGTTTGCACAGTTACAATGCGTCCACTTTGTAGATGGACCTTTACAATCTTTTGATTTACTACCAGCGCTTCTGCTTCTTTTTGAGTTGGGGCTGCAATAGCAGCCACAGAGACGATGAATCGGCCACTTGGAAAACCCTGCCGGTACACATTTGCTGCTTCTTCTAGTACCTTTTCGTCACTCGTAATAAATTTGGCAAATACATAGGATATACCTAGACTTGCGGCTAGCTGAGCGCTTTTTGCACTTGCACCGAGTAAAAATAGCTCCGGTTTCTCAATTGGAATCGGTGTTGCTTGAATACCGCCAAGTGGATGCTCTTCCTCGACAGAATTTTCAATTAGTTTCTTCAAGAAAGACAGCCGTTCTGGAAAATCTTTTCCGTCATTTACGGTCCCATATTGTAATGCTTTTGTCGATAATGGTAGACCACCAGGTGCTTTCCCTATGCCAAGATCAACTCTTCCAGGAGCAAGATTTGATAAAACATGAAAATTTTCGGCTACCTTATACGGACTGTAATGCTGAAGCATCACACCTCCAGAACCTACTCGAATCGAACTTGTCAGGGCTAATATATAAGAAATTAATACTTCCGGTGAAGAACCTGCCAATTGGTCTGTATGATGATGCTCTGAAACCCAAAACCGTGTGTACCCCCATTCTTCAGCCTTTTGAGCAAGTTTCACAGTTTGCTGCAATGCATCCAAGGCAGTTGTACCAGGGATGATTGGGCTCTGATCTAAAATACTTAGCTTATACTTCATTTTCTTTATCCTCCCTTTCAATTCTTATTTTGCACATAAACAAAGTGTGATTTAATTCCATCGTTCTTTGCTCGATGACTAACACAAAAGGAAGAATCGGATTTCTTTACCTTTCCAGTTGAACGATAGTACTTCTTTTTCCCATCTCATTCATAAACGCATCTAGATTTCTTATAAGACCACCATTACCAAATCGAATATATTTATGCCGATCCTCCTCTACCCCTTCTTCTTTAGCAAATTCTAAGAATGCCAAGATGTGAATTCTACGGGAATGAATGTGGTTCATCCCGTAATCGTAAAACCATTGATCAATCGTATTATAAACACCTCTATTTATCGCATATTGGTAATTGCACCAATTATAGAACTGTAAATCTGGCAAGTTAAGATAATTACTTGTTTCAAAAGAATTCTGCTTTTTAGACTTTAATAAAAGTTTCCTATTATTAAATTGCATGATAGATGCCCTCCTTTTTATAACTAACAATAGTCACCGAAATAGTTGGAATTATACGTATGAATCATTAGACTTTATTATTTGAGATTTATCCTATCATTGAAAATACGAAAACAGCAATACTTTCACTGATAGAAAAATTTATAGTCTTTATAAGAAAATTTGATCAATAGGCTTGGGTTGTATACCATATGTATACTTTTCAAATTCTTTGACGCATAAAAGAATTTGTTTCAATAAAATAGAATTTTCAAAACCATTATTTAAATACGTTGCAAAAATATTCTGATTTATTTTAATACTATGCGAAAAATCTATTTCAATAAGTTCACCTCTAGCAAGCTCCTGCTTCATGCATAAATACGGTAGAAATCCTATACCACTTTCATTTAGAATAATAGATTTTGCCACTTCTAGATGGTCAACCAAAAATTCTATTTGTAGTTCTACATTTGCCACTTCAAATAGTTTATGAATCCGATTCCAATCAAACGCCCCGCACTCAAAGAACACCATAGGCTCCGCGGCTAGCTGCTGAACCGTTACATCTGTTTGAAATTGGAAGGGATGCCCCGGATACACTACAAGTCGAACAGAATTGTCAAGAAGTGCCTGACTTTGAATCCTATTATGAGAAACCTCTTTCATAAAGGCGATATCTATCTGTTTCTGTAAAAGTTTTTCGAGCAACACATCATTTGGTGCTGAAGTAAATTTAAAACGCAGATGAGGATTTGCTTTCTTTAAGAAAGGAAGGGCAAATGGAATAAAATATTGTGAAGTAATCGTATTTGCTCCAATAATAATTTCTTCTTGCCTATTTCCCTTTTTTAGAAATTTTTTCCCTTGTTGATACGTACTTATGATTTGTTCTGCATATGGGATAAACGCTTTCCCTTCCTCAGTTAATGTAACACTTCTCCCCTTTCGCAAAAATAATTCAGTGTCAAGGTCACGTTCTAATGTTTTAATTCTCGCTGTAACTGTTGGTTGAGATAAATACAACGCTTCCGCTGCTTTATGTATACTCTCCAAATGGACCACATAGATAAAAGCTTCAAGATGATCAATATTCATTCTTTCAACCCCTATTCATATATTCGATTGTTGATGCTATAAGCACCCTTGGAATACTTGTCAATTCATATTTTGTAGTAATTCATCTATCTTTATATACAAAAGGTTAGCCTTCAACAAAAATCATCACACATCTGTATAAAAAAGGCTCCTACACGCTTGAAGCGTACAGGAGCCTTTGGATGACCAATCAGCTGTTTATTTATTTTACCAATTTATTCGATTTTACTCTAATTAATCCAATGAGTAAAGTAGTTATTTCGTGTAAATATGAATGATAAGCTGGAAGAGACCCTTACACCAACATGGCGTACTATCGCACTGTAGTGGAAAAAATAGAAAAAGACCTAGCAAATAAACAAATCATACTCGTTTTTTGCTAGGACACTGAAAAAGGTATCACTCTCTTACATACTTAGAAAAGGATGCCTTATTTCTTTGCCTAACCAATGATGGAACTTGTAGTAATCCCTTCACTCATAAATACTAGATTGTTGCCCGCGAGAGCGGATTATGCGTTTCAACGGGAACATAAAAAGAGCATTGGTTACCGCCATGAGCGAAAATTAAGATAGCCCGGTCTTCAATCCTCTGTTTTGGTTACCGCTTTGATCTAAAATCATAGTAGCTCGGTCTTCAATCCTCTGCTTTAGTTACCGCTTCGATCTAAAATCATAGTAGCCGGTCTTCAATCCTCCATTTTGGTTACCGCTTCGATCTAAAATCATAGTAACCGGTCTTCAAAGCACATCAAATTAATCGTCTCTATATAAAGAGGGCACTGATGACTTTCAGTGCCCTTGTTTTTTGCTACATCCTATTTTCTATATCAAAAAAAATTACAGTTTATTTAACAAAGCTAAATAATCCGTTAATGTGTGACACATAACGAGCGTTACTAGCTTTTTTCATTAAGGATGCTGATAATCCTTTAAGCTCAATAGAGTTTGATCCGATTGTAGCAACAGCATCTTTACGGCCTAAGCTTGCAAGAGTACCTGAGTTAACTGGAGCAAACGTTTCAAAGGATTTGTTTTCTAAGTATGCAAATAAGTTATATCCAACAAGTTCTCCCATTTGCCAAGCAATTTGTGCTGTAGGAGGGAATGGACGATCGCTATTTGGTCCAAAGACAACAGCAGCGTCTCCAGCAATAAATACATCTTTGTGAGATGTTGATTGAAGATATTCATTAACCGTTGCACGACCACGATTCACTTCTAGACCAGATTCACCAATAAGCGGGTTACCTTGTACACCGCCTGTCCAGATGAATGTGTTTGTAACAATCTTTGTGCCATCCTTTAAGTCAACTACGTTTCCATTAACGTTCGTTACAGGAAGACCTGTTAAGAATGTAACACCACGTGCTTCTAAGCTAGCAGTTGCGCGATCAATTAACACTTGTGGTAATACGGAAAGAATTTTTGGACCAGCTTCTACAAGCAAGAATTTTAATTCTTTAGGATCTACGCCATAACGTTTCGCAACTTCAGGTATAGTATCAGCAATTTCACCAACTAGTTCAACGCCGGTTAATCCGCCGCCACCAATTAAGATTGTTGCATCTGCTTCATTTTTCGTTTTTGCATATTCACGAATGCGATCTTCAATATGTTTTTGAATTTTCATTGCATCTTCAGTAGACTTTAACACCATGCTATATTTTTCAAGTCCTGGAATATTGAAGTATGCCGTTTTACTTCCTAAGCTAACAACAAGTGCATCATATGTTAAAGTAGACCCATCTGAAAGCTTCACTTCTTTTTGGTCTACTGAAAAAGTTTCAACCTTTGCAATCTTAAGATTGATATCTTTACCTTTGAATAGTTTTGTTAATGGCATAGCAATATTTTGTTCAGAAATGTTTCCTGCTGCAAGGCGGTGTAGTTCAGTAATGATTTGATGTGTTGGGTATTGGTTTACTACAGTAACCTTTGCTTGTGATTCATTTAAATATTTACGAACAGTTAAAGCAGTTAGAAGTCCGCCATAACCTGCACCTAAGATGACAATATGCTTTGACATGTTTATCCTCCATCCTAACTCATTGTAAAAAATTATTTTTGAATTTCTTTTTCTTTAGCGATTTCAAGATAAGCATTAATGAAACGGAAAATCTTTTGTGCTTGAGGATCTTTAATCATTTTAATAAGACTAAATAGGCCAATAACATCATTACTTTCCTCTGCACGATCTTTCGCTTCAATTGCTGTAGATGCAATATTCTTCACAGTATCTTTTACGGGACCTGCAACTTCACGGATTGCTCCCACAGTATCATTCTTTAGGATTTCATCAGTAGCAACTAATTTAGCAAAGTCATAAGACTTATTTAAAACATTTAATAACTCAGTCAATTTTGGCAATTGTTCTACTAAGGTAGTTAAAGATTCTTGTACCTCAGGCTTTAATAGCTGATCAAGTACATCCTGATTAGCAGACACTTGTTGTGATTCTTGTTCAGGCTTTGTTGCAGTGATTGTTTCTGACATATCCAATTCTCCTTTATAATAGGTAATAATTAGGGAAATGAAACGAGTATTCCCTTTACCCATAAGATTTGTCGAACCTGTAAGGTGCCACAAAAAAATAATTTTTTTAGAACTATGTCTACGCGTACAGGCCTGTTATTAAAAAAGTCTTTACATTGTTTTCACACATTTTAACGTAACAATAGGGTAAAATGGTTACTAAAGGTTTGACTTAGTGACGTAGCCTGCTATTACATCCGCTTTAACGGGCTCTGAAAATATTTCTAGACTACTAGATTTTATTACGCATTGGAGATCAAAGCAACCTTCTTTGAGAAAAGTTTCACATTCTACGAAATAATTCAATGAATATTGCATGAATTTTATACTAAATTAAGGAAAGACACGAAGCATATGCTAGTGTCTTTCCTTAATCATTATGTTAAATCATATTCAGTTTGGCAAAACCCCGTGTTTTTGCCAAACTATATTCTACTGAGAGCTTATCGATGATGGTTTGGACAGATAGGATTTCTTTCACTTCATGGACTCTTGCACCCGCAAAAACAAGTCCATTTTCTACATCACCTTTAACAATTTTAAACAAAGAATCTAATGTACAAAAACGGTAGGAACAATTTTTAAGACATCGTTGGCAATTATTTATTTTCACTTCGTCTGGCCCTGTTATTATATCAGTAAAGGCATTAGCGATGACTCTTCCTTGCAGACCCACAGACGTTTTAACTAGAAGAATATCATCCTTTTGCGCAGCAATATATTTCTCTTTAAAAGACAAAGGAGCGTCACATTCGTGACTTGCTACAAACCTTGTTCCCATTTGCACCCCATTAGCCCCGATTTCAATGGCTTTCGCAATATCTTCACCTGTCATAATTCCTCCAGCAGCAATAACCGGTATGGAAACGGCTTCCACTACCTCTGGTAGTATGTCAAACAGAGGTCTGTCTGTACCAAGATGTCCACCAGCTTCAAATCCTTCAACGACAACAGCTGCTGCTCCAAGTTTTTCAGCAATTCTAGCTAGTTTTGCAGAAGAGACGATGGAAAGAACCGGAATTCCTGCTTGTCTTCCCCATGCATACATATCTCTTGAAATCCCTGCGCCAGAAATAATGAAATCTACTTTTTCTTCTAGAGCAGCTTTCATTTTTTCGGCAAAATCATTCATAGCAAATAACACATTGACGCCGATATATCCATTTTCTTTCATAGAGCTTCTAGCTTGTCTAATATGACTACGCAATTCATCAACGGAAATTCCTGTACCGGAAATAATACCAATCCCCCCTGCATTTGCTACAGCTGAAGCAAGTTTGGAAAGAGAGATTCCGACACCCATCCCACCCTGCATAATGGGAACTTTTGGCATAATATGTCCTATTTTTAATTGGGGAAAGTTCAAAGTAATTCCTCGTTTCAAGTAGTTTTTTATTAACTATTTCGAAGTGTAACACGATGTTTTTTTCGCGAATAGTGACGTTTGTCATGATTAAATGTTTACCCTTTTTACACAGGTTCAACAGAGAAAACTACGTGTAATCTTTACGATTTTTCTTTTAATTCAAGCTCAATTAATTTGAAAATCCTTCGTTGCTTTTACTACACCATTTACAATAATAGACAATGTATGTGTTCCTTTATAATGTTTTCTTGTAGTTAAGTCTTGAAAGGAATGCTCACGAATAATGGCTTGTCTTTCCCCTTTCTTAATTTCACCTTTTTTTATCATAAATATTTTTCTATGTCTTTGCCCTCTAGCTTTTACAAAATCGATTCCATATTCGACTCGTACGGGAAGTGCGTTTTCTGAATATAGTTCAAACGAAAACGGAATGCTTTGCCCGATGGTAATGTGATCGCAACCGAGCGTTAATTTTTCAATTGTAATGGTATGATCATCCTGATATCCGAATAACGAAAGTGCCCGTGCATCTCCCTTTTTCAGTAAGGAACGACACGCATGTTGGATGATCCAATCTGTGCGTTTTTGTTTCCCCTTCCATGCTTTCGCTATTTCAATTACGATATCTGGAGCAAGATAAGAGATGTCGTTGAGATGATTCGCTACACTTTTGCGCACGTAAAGAGATTCGTCCTCTTTCAGGTTTATTAATATGGGTAACGTTTTTTCTGGATTCTTTTTTAATGAAGGAACAGATAATCCCCATGGAAGTCTTGGTCTACTGCCTTCACTTGCTAACCGTCTAAGATGTTCGCTCGGGTGAATGGACCATTCAATCATTTGGCTAAGCATGCGATCCTGATTTTTTAATAGAAATGGTCGAACTGCAAATTCTGATGTGGAAAATGAAGTAAAAAAGGCCAATGCTTTTATGGATTCATCCCATTCTTCCAAACCATATTGTTCTACATAATCTGGAAAAATGATGCCACTCAGTCCTCCTGAAAACTGTGGGGCCACTTTATATAGTATGTTCAGTGCTTCTGTGTATTCTTGAGGTAATACCTCATGTAAACAAACTGTAATTTTTCTCATGCGCTGTTTTAAGGCTAGTCCATTCCAATCCTCTTGAAAAATAAGTTTACGAAATGCTTCTCCATCCATTAAAGGATATTCCTTTTGAAATGCCTGTATCAATTCCTCTATAAACGTCTGATTAAACACATTTCTTAATTCTTCGGCCATTGTTTATCCTCTTTTCCTAAAAACATCAATGCAAAAAGAAGTATAATTTTATTCTAACTACTCTTTGCATGGTTTAAGATTATATATTTTCCACAAAAAAACAAGGGTGAAGAAAATCTTCGCCCTTGTTTTTAGTCACTTGTAGTTAAAATAATATTATTTCTTTTGAACCGCTTGAACTAGCATAGCTACTTCTTCTTTCGAAAAATGCGATAGTATATCTTGCTTAGCTGTTTGTTTTTGTTCGGCTGTCAATTGTTTTCGGTTGTTATAAAGCTCAATTGTTTTGATCATTTCTGAAGTTGATAATTTATGCTCCACATATTGTACAGCATCTGCTTCCGTCTCTACTTTTTCCTTTTTTGCTAGGTCTGTAACTGCTGCTTGATCTACTTTTTCTAGATCAACCTTACTTGATATTGCATTTACTTCTGGTTGCTTTCTATCCTCTATTTGCTGATTCTGATCATTCGATCTGGATTCTGTAGGCGCAACTGTAACGTCGTGATGATCTGTTTTTTCTTCCGTTTTCTTTTCTACTACTTGTACATCATTCAAATGATTTTGTAGTGTATCAGTTAGGTGCTGTGACTGGGCCGATGATAGAATCACTTTACTAACTTGCTGTTCACTATAATGTTTTGCGTATACCCCTCCAACACTTAACACCGTCACAATTCCAAGAGAAATCAGGATCATTTTTTTCAACATAATTCTCCCCTGTTTTATTATATATTTTTCAATTATCCAAAAATTATTGGATTCCCATCTACCATTATATATTTTTTTATTTATTTTTTAATTAATAATTGTTAACAACCTGTAAAAATTTTTATCTAAGTTGATTATGCATATCATTCGTATAGATTAAAAGGCATGCAAACTGAAGAAAACGATTGATTTTTCATAGAAAGAGTGGTTTTAATAATGAAAGTAAGAAAAAATTTTGGAGGGGAAAAATGACACAAAACCTACTAACACTTTCCGATTTAGATAAAGAACTACTCGAAGCAGCAACATCGATTATTAAACAAAACTACGATTCAGAGAATGGCAATCATACAGTTGGTTGTGCGGTTCGCAGCAAAAATGGAAAGATATATGTCGGAGTAAATGTGTATTCCATGCACGGCGCATGCGCAGAGACTGTTGCCATTGGCGCAGCAATTACAAATGGTGAAAGGAAGTTTGATAGTATTGTTGCAGTAAGAGGAATAGATGGCAGAGAAGTACTGGCTCCGTGCGGTAACTGCAGACAAATGTTATCCGATTATATGCCAGACTGCTTAGTCATAATTAACACCTCAAATGGTATAAGAAAAGTCAAAGCTAATGAACTCATTCCTTTTGCATATACAGTCCCGACAGATTAAGAAAGCCGGCCCCAATAGGCCGGCTTTTCTTGTTTATTTTAGATCTAGGCCTTGCCCTTGTACATATCCCTTCATATATTCACGGGATTTACTTGATAGCATTTGAACCATTTGGCTTGTCCACGTATCCGAACGCTTTCCGCCCGTACGTTTTATATAGTAGTCTTTGATGACTTGATTGTACTTCGTTAGACTTTCTTTTGTCTTCTCTAGATTATCTTGGTATCCATCTTCATGATAAATTTCTTCAAATGGCAGACGTGGCTTTACACTTCCCTCATGTAATGGATATCCGACAGTAAGCCCAAAAAGAGGGACAACTCTGGATGGAATGTTAAGTAGCTTTGCAACTTCCTCTAAATTATTACGTATTCCCCCTATGTAGCAAATACCAAGTCCCATAGATTCTGCAGCAAGTGCAGCATTCTGCGCTGCTAGTGCAGCATCAATAGTTGCAACCATATAATTTTCTGTACTTCCCAAGAAGGATGAAAGATCGACTCCTTCCATGTTTCCTAGTACTTCGTGACGGTGCAAATCTGCACAAAAAATAAAGAAATGTCCATTTGTTTCCACATAAGACTGATTACCAGCTAATTCAGCTAGCTTCTTCTTTTTTCCCATATCTTTTACACCAATAATCGAATACGCTTGCAAATAGCTTGATGTAGCGGCCGCTTGTGCACTTTCTACAATCGTACGTATTTGTTCGTCCGATAATGATCGGTCTTCATATTTTCGAATAGAGCGGTGATGTTGAATCGTTTGTATTACTTCGTTCATGAAACGTCCCCCTATCAATTTTCTCTCTTATATAGTAACGAATTCACAGTAAAAAAGACACTAATATGTTAGTGCCTTCTTCATCAGTGGAGGAGCTTTTTCAAAGTGTCTGTATGCTTTCGGTCTTCGTTAATAATATGATGAACAATGACATTGCTTTCCTCGTCCAAATCTCCTTTTACAATTTCCTCTGAAAGCCGAACAGCGTAATCTTCTTCGCTTTTTATGGCCGTTTTTACAATATCGTCCTTTGTTTGTGCATATCCCTTAATATTGCTAAACAGCTCTTGCACGGAACCGATGAACCCTGCATCATCGGCGGGTGTACCACCTAAATTTTGTATACGCTCCGCTACTGTGATTGCATGTTGCTTATGATTTTGCTGAATGAGCTGCAACGTTTTCTTTAGTTCTGCATCCTGTGCATGATGAATCAAATGCTCGTAAGCATGTATTCCCATATAACGACCTTTCAAAAAGGCATTCAACTCTTTAATTGCAACTTCCTGCTCCATCGTATCAGTCCTCTCTCATAGGTTTCTAGTTATGATGCCACCTACAAGTAAAATTATGTAAAAAAAGGTATGCCGCGGCATACCTTTTTTTACGCTTTTTCTGCAGTTCTAATAGAAGTTGTTTTAGCTTCATTATGAATGAAGAAAGATGTGAGAAATGCAAGAATACTTCCAATCAAACCAAATAAAAACAAATGTTGAATGCCCAGCATAAAGGTGTCTGCCTTCGTTAAAATCGCTCCCATAACCGTAACACCAATAGCGGTACCGATATTTCGTGAGAACAGAATGAACGAAGTAGAAATTCCCATTTCATGGCGTTCAACAAGTTGCTGTGAACCGAGTAAGCTTACAGTTGAAATTAACCCAAATGCCACGCCTTGGACAATCATCGCAAAGAAAACATAATAAAATCCACTTCCTATATTTAACATAGCTAGTTGGATCCCAGATAATACAAGCAACCCATTCCCGATAATAAGCAATGTCCGGTAGCCAAACCTACCAATTAAATTTCCGGCTGGTACTGCAGCAACCATCCATCCAATTGACATTCCGAGCAAAGCAACGCCGCTCATAAATAAAGATTGATTCGCTATTTTTTGTAAAAAGAGCGGGACATAGCTAGCAGTTCCAAATAAAGCAACACAACCAACAAATCCGTTCACATTCATCCACTTAATCGTTCGATTCCGAATAAGTGAAAGTGGAACAATCGGTGAATCTTGTTTTTTCTCATAAAAATAAAAAGTTGCTAAAATCAGCACTCCCGCAATGCCGTAAACTACTTGATTGTGATCAAGAACCGTAACAAGTAAAACAAGACTCACCCCAACTGCAAAAATAATGGCACCGATATAATCGACGCTTGCTTTTTTTGGTGAGTATACTTCTTTGTATGGTAGTAACATAACAAGTGAAATGACACAAAGCGGAAGATTAACGAAGAAAATCCATCTCCACGTCATATACTGGACAAAAAACGCTCCTAATAGTGGTGCTAATACCGCAGATAGTCCCCACATTGCTGTGAAAAGCGCTTGAATTTTACCTCGCTTTTCAATTGGGAACAAATCCCCCGCAATAATTGCGGGAAATGGCATCATTACTCCCGCACCAATTCCTTGCACAGCACGAAACACTATCAGCTGCACCATGTTTTGTGACATCCCACAAAGTAATGATCCGCCAAAAAATAAAATAATCCCAGCAGCAAACACGTGCTTTCTTCCATATAAGTCAGAAATTCTCCCGGCAACAGGAGAAAGAATGGTACAAAAAATCATATACGATGCAAACGACCAAGCATAAAGCTCAAACTGTCCAAGCTCCTTCGCAATAACCGGCATCGTCGTATTCATAATCGTCGAATCCATCGACGCAACAAGCATCGCAATTACAATACTAACCATAACGACTGTTCTATTTTTCAATACTCTATTCCCCCATTCTCTATCAGAGAAATTATACACTATGAGGGGCAGAGCGCTCAATGAAATTGGCTTACCCGAAATCTACCTATCTCCCCACCCCAACCTCATCTATTTCATGCTATTTTTCGAATCTGGCTCCATTCTAAAATAGGGAATTTCCAAAATAAAGTGATGTTCTTCACACGCATCCACATATAGTAATAAAAAGACCCATTTTTAAAATATCCTTTGTTGATTCCTATTTGTACTTACTGTAAATATTTTTTTATTTATTCAAGACAAAATAAATAGCTAGGGGGAACATGGGAATGTCACAATTTAATCCATCAAAATTATCAGTAAAGTATGTTCCGCCAGCCAGTAGTATTGAACCAGTCCATGGTCGTAAATATACTCTTACCCATTCAGATATAACAGGAGATCTCTTTGTAACAATTGGAGACAGCTATGATTTTGAAGCAATCGATGCTAATATGCGCGATGAAGTTCTTGCAGAATGGATGATTGCTCCGCAGCAAATCCCTGCTTTGTTTGGCGTCGTACTCGTAAGTGACGGACAATTTATAGAGGAAGTAGCCAAACTACGGTTTACCATTTTTAAAGAGGAGATGACGACTGCCCTTCAAGGAATTGTGAACGGTGATCAAACATTTTTCAGCACCTATCCTATATTACAAAATGCTCCGATTTATATTTATTTTCAATCCAATTATCCAGCCTATCGCGGCTTATATTATTTTGGTACACCTAATCAATACATTAGTTCCTAAAAAACTCCACCTTTCTTACGCTTTGTTCATTGACGAATGCTTTTTTCGTTTTTATACTGAGAAAAGCAATTACAGTTAGGATTAGGTGATACCAATGGATTTTCAAATACATTATCTCTCCTTTTACGTTGTCCAAGTAGAAGGAAACGGAGAGCAAGCGAATAAACGTTTTAAACATTTCCAAACGTTAGATGCCGCAGAATATGAGGAAAATGCGATCAAAACATTTTTGGACGGAGAATTGATGAAAATTTCAAAGCGGAAGGTGGATCGACATCCAAAGTCCGAGCAAGTGCCCACGAAAATTGGTTATTTTATTGTAGAACCAGGTCATGAACTTGACTCCAATCCAAACTACAATATGATGCAGCGTGTTCGCTTTGCAGTCAACAAAGAAGAATTTCGTACATATAGTGAAGCAGTGGTTACTTCCTATGTAGATACAAGTGCCGTTCGGGGCGGTGTATTTCTTGCTGTCACCGCAACATTACGCGAATATTTTGACGCTCCCTTTTTATTTCTACTAAAATGCGATTTTGAGCCAAAGGTTGCCTCAATTTCAGATGAAGCAACTCTCATCCATAACGTTGAAATGGCTATCACAACGAAAAATATGAAATCCATCCAATACCCATACATGCCTGAAGAAGGCATGATCGAAGAACGGGAGCTGAAAATTCATCAATCGTCCCACGCCCGTTATTTCGAGGATTTCCTTAAGTTTGTCGAATACGAACAATCAATGCCAGAAATTATGAAGCGGGAAGTCATGACAATGGTATATGACGAAATCGACGAAGCGTTTGAAGAAGGCAGCGAGGAACGAGTAAAATTCGACGAAGCTATGGAGATTTGGGCAGCAAGCCCAAAACGTGAAATTCAAGAACATTTTAGTACGGAAGAAATCATCGAAGCTTCCGCTCAAATCGTCCAACGCGCTCCTGACGTGGAATTAAAGCTAAAGGCAGACCATATAGCTGTGAAGGGATTGCTGGCGGACTTTGGAGAGCAGATACACATTGCGAAAGTAAATGAACGGTATGTGGTGATGATTGAGGCGGATTCTCTTGTGTTTGAGAAGGGATTTTCTCCGATTGAGTTTTTGAAGCCAGATGAGATTGGCACGGTGATTGAGCGGATTGGAAAGAAAGGTTAACAGAGAATAAGGTTTTTTCGTTTTATCGTCATTGCTTTTATGATTAATATAACAGATAATTTTGTGACCAAAACAAGCTCTTATAATGACCTTAGTTCGATATTCTATCAGGCTAAGGTCATTATAGTTCATTACAATTAAGTTTTTAATATTATGTAATAGTGATACACTTTACCTTTGCAATCATTGTAATCCATCTACCCAATTTTTTAGTTCGAGTTTAAATTTTCTCTTCTTTGTTTTATCACGAAATATTTTTCTAAGTTTATACTTTTTTATAAACTTTCTAAACTCTTTTTTTTCTAAGAGCTCTCGACCATATTCACGAATAAACCACTTTTCATCTTCAAGAATGTCAATATTATCCTGAATTCTTTCACTACGAATGGAAAAAATAGTAATAATTAGATCTATAAAATCCATTGAAATCCCCTCCTCATTATGTATCCAAACTTTTATCTCCATATCATTGCAAAATCCTGACTATTTTTCATTAAAATAATATCTCAAATAATGAAATCGATTATAATATTTTTTCCTATAATATTAATCCATAAAAATATATTTATTAAATGGGGAAAAATAGGGGATAGTCATATACGGATTATATCAAATTTTCAGAATTTATTAAGATTAACTTCAGTGATTTGTTAATAAATACTATAAACATAAAATTATAATTTATATGACTCGTGCAATCTTAAAATCATGCATCAAGAAAAGTTCGATGAAGCAAGTAGCCAAATTTCCTGCTTCAGACGCAGAATTAAAGATGACGACAGACCATACCGTGATAAAAGGGGTGCTAACTGATTTTGGGGAACAAATACATACTGCAAAGGTAGATAATCCGGTATGTTGTGATGATTGAAGCTGATTCTCTTGTGTTTGAAAAGAGTTTTTTTTCGATTGAGTTTTGAAACTAGATGAGCTTGGAACGGTGATTGAGCGGACTAAGCAGAAACACTAGTTGAAAATATCCAAAAATGAAAGTTCACTACAAATCATATTCAAAATAGTGAACTCTCATTTTTAAACACCTTTAACAAGATAGAACTGATAATTTCATTCCATTTCTATATGATTTTGTATGAAACTCATACTAAGTTACTTTAAAAGTGATTTATCCCTTAACACATCGATCCACTGCCTTCATTAATCGTCCTTCAATTTCTACTGCTATTTGTTGCAGTTCTTTGTTCTCAACTATACTCATTAGTATCGATGGTTTGATCATCCCAATATATGTTTTCTCTTCTTTTGTAAACACAACAATCTTGCACGGTAAAAAATATCCTGCAAGCATGTCTTGACTCAGCACACGGTAAGCTTCTTTTGGATTACATACTTCAAGCACTTGAAATTGGTTCTCAAAGTCAAGGCCTTTACTTTGGAGCTTTTCCCTTACATCAAAATGCCATAGAACTCCAAATCCATCTTGTTTTAATTCGTTTTCAATTGATGATATCGTTTCTGGAAATGATTTATTAGACTCTAACGTATAATGAAAGTCCATTTTTTACAGCTCCTTTTTCAAAATGTGTAACCTTTGAAACCATTCAAAGGTGTGCTAATCAGCACTTAGTATTTCTATTTTCTCACAAAATCATATACTCCGCCAGGTATTCATCTTAACAAAATAAAACCAATCATTTGTTTATACTAGATACAAACTTATTTATCGTCTCATAAGACATGGCACCAACATATTTATCCTGGATCACACCATTTTTATCAATTATATAAGAAGTAGGTATGGTAATTGTCCGATACAAATCGCCAATCTTTCCTTGTTCATCAAGCAAAATAGGAAATGTCATGCTATTATTTTTTACAAAATCCTTTACAACACCAGAATTACTTTCACTTTTCGTTAAGTTTACTCCCACAATCTCAATCTGTTCATTTTTATGAGCTTCATAATAGTTTACTAATTCTGGTATTTCAGCTTTACAAGGAGGACACCAACTAGCCCAAAAATTAAGAATAACAACTTTCCCGCGATAATCAGACAATTTCGTATTCGTGCCTATTACTGATTGTAATTCAAAATCAGGTGCAACTTGTCCTTTGTTTAAACCTGTTGAAACTGCTGTATCAACTATAGTCTGTGGCTTACTTGTTGGCTTCGTATTCGTTACAATACTAGTTGTAGCAAGACTTACAAGTAAAATACCAATTACCAGCTGATTAATTGAATTCATACGTCCCTGTGTCGTTTCTTTATCCTGTTTTTCCATCCAATAGGAAACAATCAATAAAAGAACAACGAATAGTCCGTTATAAATGACTTCTGTCGATACTAATCCTGAATAGAGAAAATGATGGTTAAATAAGGCTAGCTCAAATTGGAGCAAATGAAACCAAATAAGCAAGTGTACAAGCTGCTTCCCTGTGTTATTTCTTGTTACTATTACAAAAAAGCCTACCGCTACAAGTACTTGTAAAATAAGAATTATATTATTTAAATCGCTGCTCACATTAATCAACATAAATGTGCTAAAATACCCTAAATATACGGGAATGGCAGCTTTTATATAGGATATCCAAGTTATATTAGTTCTTCTAATCATAACCCAAGTATAAAAAATAACAAAAACACTTGCGATTCCAATCCCTATTGTACCCCCATTAAAATACAATATACTTATCGGGTTATGCAAAACCGTTTGAGTATGAATAAGAATGTAACTGAATTTCCATATTAACAAGCCATAAATAAAGGTGTTAAGAAGCAAATCCATAATGTTCTTGTTCGTATGTAACACTTTTAGGCCAAAATAATACAACAAAATACTTATTATAATGCTGCTCACAAGATATAAATTTTGATTCTGAAATAAAACTTGTATAACTTGCATCCTATCCAACTCCTTTTTATTACAACCGAATTCATTATATCAACAAATGGAGTTTTACATACGAAAATAGGTCCGTTTCTATCTAATACTAAACGGAATACACTGTGAATATCTTGTATTTCATAACTCCAACTCTCTTTTATCTGTCCTATTACTTTTCCCATTATTCTATGCTACAATTGTCACAAATGAGCGTGTTTGGAGGCATTCCCATGTATGATGCACACATTCATCTCGATCAATATGAATATATAAGCAGGAATATTGAACATTGGAAGCGTGCAGGTGTAACGGGTGTTGTTGCTGTTTCTACTGATCTTCGGTCAAGCTATAAAACATTGGCACTAAAGGAGAAATATCCTGATTTTATTTTTGCTGCTATTGGGTTTCATCCGGAGCAACCGCTACCCCAAGCAAGCGATGTAAAGGAATGGGAACGTTTAGTACATATGGAACACCATCTTATTTCTGCGATTGGTGAGGTAGGACTTCCCTACTATACAATCTCGCAATATGAAAACGTAACCCTTGATCACTATATTTATTTCCTCGATCAAATGATGGCACTTGCTGCAAGAAAACAATTACCTGTTGTGCTACATGCTGTACATTCTCATGTATCCATCGCCTATGAATTATTGGTGAAGCATAGCATACAAAAAGCACATTTTCACTGGTTAAAAGCTGAAGAAACTGATGTTCTACGCATTGTAGAACGAGGGTATTATATATCAGTAACACCAGAGATTTGCTATCGAAATCGGGATGTAGTTCTTGCTAATCATGTACCCATAGAACAATTATTAGTAGAAACTGATGGTCCTTGGTCCTATTCCGGTCCTTTTACAGGAAGACCAACTTCTCCACTCTTCTTACAGAATGTTGCAAAAAAGATTAGTGAGATAAAAGGGATTCCATTACAAGCTGTAATAAATCAGCTGACAACCAATACGCTTGCCTTATATCAAAAATAAAGAAAGAGATGAGAACGTGTTAAAGGAAATAGAATTTAGAGATGCAAAGAAAGAAGATTTAACTGATATTGTAACTATTTACAATTCTACAATACCAAGCAGAATGGTTACAGCAGACACTGAGTTTGTTTCAGTCGAGAGCAAAGAAGCTTGGTTTCGAGAACATGTTCCTAACTTTCGCCCGCTATGGGTAATGGAGCACGAAGGTACTATTTGTGGCTGGCTCAGCTTTCAATCCTTCTATGGACGTCCCGCATACAACGCCACAGCAGAGATAAGTATATACATCCATACTGATTATCGTGGTCATGGATTAGGAAAATTAGCGTTAGAAAGGGCAATATCCTCTTGTCCGGGGTTAGGACTACACACCTTATTAGCATTTATTTTTGGCCATAATGAACCTAGCTTGCGCCTATTTCTGAAAAATGGCTTTGATAAATGGGGCCATTTCCCAGGCATTGCAGAATTAGATGGCATTGAACGTGACTTAATTATTCTAGGTAAACGTGTAGAAAAGTAAGTTAAAAAAAGTGACTCTTGTCACTTTTTTTATGCCCTTTTCACAGAAAAATATTATAATTATCATAATTTACCTTCATTAATAATATATAACAACCTTATTGCAGCAACTCTTCATGTAATGTTTATTTAATTTTCTCACTTTTCTAACTTTACAAAAATTACGGAAGCGTGTAGAATATTACCCATAAATCAACACGTTTCGACAGATGTTGTAGATTGGGAGGAAAACTTACATGAGTTTATTTAGAAAAAAGTCAGTTGCAGAAATGCTCGCAATTGAGAATGCCAAACCATTGAAGAAAGATTTAGGAGCATTTGATTTAACGATGCTAGGAATTGGTGCCATTGTTGGTACTGGGATTTTCGTATTAACAGGTGTTGCAGCAGCAAAGCATGCTGGACCTGCTCTTGTTTTATCTTTTATTTTATCTGGACTTGCATGTGCTTTTGCAGCCCTATGTTACGCCGAGTTTGCTTCCACCTTACCGATTTCAGGGAGTGCATATACGTATAGTTATGCGACATTTGGTGAACTTTTCGCTTGGATTCTTGGATGGGATTTAATTCTTGAATATGGTCTTGCTTCCTCTGCGGTTGCATCTGGTTGGTCTGGCTATTTTCAAGGCTTGTTAGCTGGATTTGGAATTCATTTCCCTACCGCCATAACCAGTGCTTACGATCCTGCTAAGGGTACATTTATTGACGTTCCTGCCATTATTATTGTATTTATCCTTACAGCATTATTAACACGAGGAATTAGACAATCTGCTCGTATTAACAGCGTTATGGTATTAATTAAATTAGCAGTTGTTATTCTGTTTATCGCCGTTGGAGCTTGGTATGTAAAACCATCTAACTGGACTCCGTTTATGCCATTTGGATTTTCTGGTGTTGCCACTGGTGCAGCAACCGTATTCTTTGCTTACATCGGATTTGATGCAGTATCTACTGCAGCTGAAGAAGTTCGCAATCCAAAGCGCGACATGCCAATCGGTATTATTGCTTCCTTAGGAATTGCTACTGTATTATACATTGTCGTTTCATTAATTTTGACTGGTATCGTACCATATACTGAATTAAATGTTAAAAATCCTGTTGCTTTCGCACTTAATTATATCCATCAAGACTGGGTTGCTGGTTTCGTTTCCCTTGGAGCAATTATCGGTATTACGACTGTCTTACTTGTTATGCTTTATGGTCAATCTCGTTTATTCTATGCCATTAGCCGTGATGGATTGCTTCCAAAAGTGTTCTCTCGCGTAAATAAAAAAACACAAACACCTGTTGTTAATTCATGGGTAATAGCAGTATTAGTTTCTATTTTCGCTGGTATTGTTCCATTGAACAAATTAGCTGAACTTACAAACATCGGTACATTATTTGCATTTATTACCGTATCCATAGGTATTATGGTTCTTCGCAAAACACAACCAAATTTAAAACGTGGCTTTAAAGTACCATTCGTACCACTTATTCCGATTTTAGCTATTGTATTCTGTGCATACTTAATCATTCAATTGCCTCTAATGACATGGGAAGCATTTGGAATATGGCTTGTATTAGGTTTAATCATTTTCTTTACGTACAGCAGAAAACATAGCACATTAAATGGTAAAGAAGAAAGTTCAAAGAAAGTAGGCTAATCAAACTACTTTCCTATTAAGATAAGAAGAACTCAACGTTGAGTTCTTCTTTTTTCTTTCTTGTTATGGCTTCATAAAAAGATAGGATACATATTTACGTGCATTTGCATTTGAGATGGTTAGTATTGTTTCCTCTTCATTTTTTTCAAAAACCACACTTGTTCCGTCTAATACGTCTTGCATTTGTTTTATGCAAAACCGTTTTTCAATTAGAAAATCAATTTTCTCTCTTTCCGCAATGAACTCCTTATAATCGCTCATATACCCTCCTGTCAATGTGACTTATTACTTTACATCAATTTCACACGCTGAGCTTCCAACTATTGTTTGCTGTCGTTCATTCCAAGTCATAGGTGGTAATTCATTAGGAACCTCAACCATCGAAATAGCACTGTCTACTGGGCATACGATCTTACAAAGATTACAGCCAACGCAATCTTCCTCACGAACACGTAAATAACTAGTACCATCTTTACCTTTCACTCTATCAATACATTGGTGAGAAGTATCTTCACATGCAATGTAACATTTATTACAATTTATACAATTGTTTGTATCTATACGCGCTGTTACCTTATAATTAAGATTGAGATCCCCCCAATCGCTATATTTCGAAGTAGCTTTCCCTACTATATCCATTACAGAATGAATACCCTTGTCATCTAAATATTGGTTAAGGCCATCAATCATATCTTCCACAATACGAAATCCATGATGCATAGCAGCCGTACAAACTTGAATGCCAGTAGCTCCCATTAATATAAACTCAACTGCATCTTTCCAGCTTGAAATACCTCCAATACCAGAAATGGGAACGGTAATAAGTGGGTTTCGTGTACATTCTGCCACCATGCTGAGTGCAATCGGCTTAACAGCAGGCCCACAATAGCCTCCATGCGTCCCTTTTCCGCCAACATGAGGAATAGTATTCCACGTATCTAAATCTACGCCTGCTAAGCTATTTATCGTATTAATCATACTAATAGCATCCGCCCCTCCTTGAACTGCAGCTTCTGCGGTAGCAGTGATATCTGTAATATTAGGGGTTAGTTTGACTATGACCGGAGTTTTTGCAACTTCTTTCACCCAATAGGTTTGTTTTTCAACTAAAGCTGGTACTTGTCCTGAAGCCGCTCCCATCCCCCGTTCTGCCATTCCATGAGGGCAGCCAAAATTAAGCTCTAATCCATCAACTCCGACATCTTCTACTCGCTTTACAATTTCATGCCATTTTTCTTGCTTAGGTTCTACCATTAACGATGCAATAATGGTATGTGTAGGAAATCGCTTCTTCGTTTCATATATTTCCTGAAGATTCACAGAAAGCGGACGGTCCGTGATTAATTCAATGTTATTAAATCCAGCTACTCGTTGACCATTAAAGCTAATGGCTGCAAATCGAGAAGATGTATTTAAAATCGGCTCCCCCATCGTTTTCCATACGGCTCCTCCCCATCCAGCCTCAAAAGCACGTTGCACCTGATATCCGGAATTAGTAGGAGGTGCCGATGCTAGCCAAAAAGGATTCGGTGAAGTAATTCCTGCAAAGTTAATTTGTAAATTTGCCATCATGTGTTCCCCCTTTTCCAAGCTTATTTTAGGTTCATTATTTTTTTATGAATAGCATAGGCCGTTTGTTTACCTTGCTGCGCTGCGGTGACAACCATGGCATCTCCATACCCTTTTCCAAAGATTACATCCCCGCATGCATACACCTTTGGATGAGAAGTTTCTAATGTATCCCCGTTCACCTTTACAACCCCATCTTCGTGAAGTAGATCAAACTCTTCTATTAAATCAAGATATCTCTCCTGACCGATTGCCATAATTACCCCATCTGCAGGCAGTAAAAATTCTGATCCTTTGATTGGTTCTGATTTTCTTCTTCCATCCTCGCCAAATTCACTTAATTTCATTTTTATACATTCGACCCCAATTACTTTCCCTTCCTTATTCCCAACAATACGTTTCGGATTCGTTAACCATCTGAATTCTACGCCATCTTGCTTAGCAAACTCATACTCGAATGAATAGGCCGTCATTTCGTCCTTGGAACGACGGTATACAATTTTCACATTTTCAGCACCAAGACGAACCGAGCATGTTGCTGCATCAATGGCGGTATTCCCCGCTCCGATAACAAGCATTCGTTTTCCCTTATATTCTGTAGGTAATTCCTTTCCCTTTGTTTGTTTAACAAATTCAATTGCATCATGAACACCGTCTAACGTTTCTCCTTCTATATGAAGTTTCTGAACATGTCCCATACCGATAGCAAGAACAACTGCATCAAAGGAATCTAATAATTCCGTAGTTGAAATATCAGTTCCGACCCGCGTATTTGTTCGAATTTCTACATCTAGGCTTTTTACTTGATTTACTTCCCAGTATGAAATAGCTTTTGGTAAACGAAATGAAACAATTCCATAAGTATTAAGTCCTCCTGCCTCTTCCTTTGCTTCAAAGATAGTCACTGCAAAACCCATAAGAGCGAGATCACGTGCTGCTGATAACCCAGCCGGTCCACTTCCTACAATAGCAATCTTCTTCCCGTTTTGTATCCCTGCTTTAAACAGTACTTGTTCATTTTGAATGGCCCAGTCTGTAGCATAACGTTGCAATGCGCCTATGAGAATTGGCTTTGTAGAGTGATTGAGAACGCATGCACCTTCACATAATTCTTCTGTTGGACATACACGTGAACAGCTTGCCCCCATTGGATTAGAAAGCATAATCGTCTTAGCTGATCCTTTTATATTATCTGAGGTGATTTTTCTAATAAATGAAGGAATATCAATTGATGTTGGACATGCTTGTATACACGGTGCATCGTAACAGTACAAACATCGATTTGCCTCTTGCATCGCTTCCTCTTTAGAAAGCCCAGCTTCTATTTCTTGAAAATAATTCAATGTACTTGTTTCCATACGTATACAGCCTCCTTTACCCTACTTTTCAAAGTGAATGTTCCCCAAGCAAGTGCGGACCCCATCTTAGTTATGTAGGTAATCATTATAAATAAATTAAATTTTCTGAATCTTAAAAATATATTTTTATTATATCTTTCATTTTCAAATCATGAAATTAGTATGTTATGTAATCTAACAGATAATATTTAAAATAAAAAAGCACTCACATATAAGTGCTTCTGTTTTCTGACTTTCCTTTCATCTTTTTCTTCCATTTTTTATATGTTCGATAGGAATGTCGTACAAAGTCTAATACAAAATACGGAATTCGAATACGAAACTTTGAAAAAATCGGAATATAAATGGCATAATACGCTTTCACTAAATCCTTCCATTTTGTATCAATGCCTTGTTTATAAAAGTCTGATACGTCAATGACATACCCGTGACCATCCTTCATCATCACATTTTTTCCATGTACATCAAAGGGATTTAATCCACGTGCTCGTGCATAGTCAAGAGCTTCGTTTACATCAAGGATAACACGCTCAGGTATATAGATTCCTTTATGAAACGCATCGTACAAAGTAATACCGCCCAGCCTTTTCAAAACCAGATATGTTTTTCCATATAAGATTAATTGGGAATATGCAGGATGCTCACCTAATCTTTCATACACCTTTACTTCTTTTTCAATACCTTCGTAGTCTCTCCCATATACTTTCACAACCCAATCTGGATAACTTTCATGTTGGAAAACAGCTGCATAGTTTCCGGCCCCTATACATGTCCAGTGGTGAGGCAAACGCTTTACCTGAATGGGTTCATAAGGATCTTCACTAACAATAACAACATCTCGTAACAATCTTTCAATCAATTCAGTATAATCTTCTCGTTCGTTCATTTTATCATCTCCGAGCTCGGCATCTTGTAAACATTGCGTTTTTTCAGGATGTTCCAGCTTCTATTATAGGATATAATCGGTCTTCAGTGATACTGAAAAAATGGAATGCATTTGTTATGAGATGCAAGAAAAAATCGTCACCTAATTTACATATGTTGGGCATCCGTAACCATGAAAAAGAGAGAAAATAATAATGAGGAAAAAAGAGTTAGGAGGAATAACAATGACAATACTAACCAATCGTCATCAGCCTGCTCAAGTCATAACCTTTATAGAAAAATGGTTAGCGGAGCATCGACAGTTTATTGCTTTAAAAGAAGAATTACTTGAAGCGTCGAATCCCATTCTAACAGAACAGCAAACCTACGACCAAGCCTTGCAATCTTTATATGAAAAAGTCCAACAATTCTATGTACTCTTTACACTGCATACAGAAGAAGAAGAACGAATCTTACTTCCTGCTTTAACGAACATTCTTGGTGAAGAAAAAGGTCTCACAACTGTATTTACCTGTGAACATGAACAAATAGCATTTCATCTTCGGGCCTTTTTAAACTGTGCAAAACCACGATCCACTAAAATACCACTCGCTGCTGCAAAAAGTCTCATATTCCACATTATAGAACTAGATGAACGTCTATGTGAACATATAAAGAAAGAAGAAAGTATTGTCTATCCATTTGTCGCCACAGAATTTCACTATAAGTCAATTTTTTATACAGATGAACATATTCAAAGGGATTCAAACGAGTATCATGTTTGAATCTTTTTTTGTTCGTTGAATATTCTCATTATCCTTCTTACATTCGTTCTATTTCGACAAATTATCAGAAAAGACTGCGTTTTCACAATTTACTTATGTAGAATTTTCTGTTATGTTGGAAAAAAGGGAGGATTTTTAAGTGAGATATGCGATAGTTACAGGATCTTCACGTGGTCTCGGAGAAGCGATTGTTCGCAATCTCCTTGCAAAAGAAGTCATTGTTTTTTCAATTTCTAGAAGTAGAAACATGGATTTAGAAGAGATAGCAAAGGAAGGCAGTACACTTTTTTATCCATTCAGTTTTGATTTATCAAAACTTGGTGAGATGGAAGAATTAATGGATGAGGTATTCTCTTTAATAGATTTAGATAGTGCTAGTGCCATCTATCTCATTAATAATGCTGGTATTCTTGATCCGATTAAACCAATTGCAAAAGCGGAGCCAAACGAATTAATTGAAAATGTGAATGTGAATTTGATGGCCCCTATGCTCATAACATCATCCTTTTTAAAGCGATCAAGTTACGCTCCTTGTGATAAGCGAATTATTAATATTTCTTCTGGAGCAGGAAAAAAGCCTTACTTTGGCTGGGGTGCGTATTGTACAACTAAGGCAGGAATCGATATGTTTACACAGTGTGTTGCACTTGAGCAGGAAGATATTGAATACCCTACTCGCATTATTTCATTTTCTCCAGGTGTCATTGATACTGCAATGCAATCCAAAATTCGTAATGCAAATAAACAAGATTTCACACAACGGGATCGGTTTCAAAATTTAAAAGAAGAAGGAAAGCTACTTTCTCCTGAATACGTAGCAAATGCAGTGATTAACTTGCTAGAATCCGATTCATTTTTACAAGGTGGCACGATACGAATTGATGAAGATTCGTAAATCTTAATCCTTTTGTTGAGGCTCTATATAAAACAAGCTAGCGTCTCCGCTAGCTTGTTTTATATAGAGCCAATTTTACGTAATAAATATGTAAATTCCCCTTGTTTGATACACTAGTTTTCCTCGTATAATGCATTGCGTACATCTACCCATTATTTTACATTATTTAGGTGGGTTAACCAATGTGTTATTTACTTTTACACCAACACCATCACTGTACACCATTTTTCCACCAAAATAACCGACAGAAAACACAAGTACAAGAGAAGCAATGGAAACGACAAGATATGGTACTACTAATTTTTTAAATAACTCTTTACGTTGTGTAACACCAGTCCATATACGGTATGCTGTAAGTAATGTAACAAAGATTGCTGTTAAATCTGCTAGCTTAGAATGTAAAAAGATGTAGTTTGTATTCCCATTTGCTGAATCTTCTGGACCTGTCCATACAGCAATCCAAGCACTAATGACTACAACAACCCACAAAGCTAATCCTTTACTAGGTTTAAATTCATCTTTCTTATACGCAATCCATAAGTCGTATAGAACAGCAACAGTAATGAGAGCAATTGGAAAGTGAACAAGAATAGGATGAATATGAGATGTAACTTCCTGGAACATAAATAATAGCCTCCGTTTATTCTGATTAATATAACTTTTTAACAACTACCTTTAAAACAACAAAACCACCTAGTAGAATATGTACGCAAATTAATTATACAGGATAATTCTTAAAATTATTTTAAAACATTAAAGAAATAATAGACTATGATAGAAAATTAACCAAATAGTATTAATTTATGTACTTTTCATGAAATTCCCCTTCATGGATTCAAAAATTCATGAAGGGCGATAAGCAAGAAAAGAGAAAAATTCCAACATTCATCCTATCTTCTTTGTTTATTCCTTGAAGAGTCTACTTCTTTAGAACCTGTTTCTTTATTTGTTGTTCCTTGTCCCTCCACATGAGCTGAACCTAGTACCATACGTGAAGGATTCTTCTTCGTTTTTTTCATTTCTTTCACCTCCCTTTTTACATTTCCCGTTTTAAAAATTACTATTCCCATTTTTCCCCCTTGATCAAGCGGATTGAATATCTAAACACGTAGTCAAATAAACCCAATGACAAACAAAAAAGTAATAAAAAGCGGAGAAGGAATCTTCCCTTCTCCGCTTTTCTTATGTAACATAATAAGTGGCCTTATCGATAATATAAGGCAGCCACTATAATACCTAAAATAGCCCCCACGATAACTTGGTACGGCGTATGTCCCACAAATTCATTTAATTGTTTGTAGTCCCTCATTTTCCCATGAAAAAAATCATTTAAGATTTTTGCTTGTTTACTAACAGCCAAACGAACGCCAGATGCATCATACATAACAATAATTGCAAAAATAAGTGTAATAGCAAAGAACGAACTATCGATACCCTCTTTAATTGCAATGGCTGTAGCTAATGCTGTTACAGTGGAGGAATGTGAACTTGGCATTCCGCCTGAAGAAAAAAACTTTGCAAGATCAATTTCCTTTGTTTGTATAAAGGTTAATATGAACTTAGCGAATTGTGCTGCAAACCAAGCAATAATGGCACACATAAGCGGACCGTTTGCTAGAAGCATATTCATAATAAGCCTCCTATCACTTTGAAATATAGTTTATATAATAGTGTCTTAACATATAATTAGCAAATGTTTATTCGTCCTCATTAAGAGCATCAAGATATTTTCATTGCATTATGTTTGTTCATCTTCGGTTCTATTTTCGTCATTATTTTTGTTTTTGCTAAAGAAAATACAACGAGTGCGATCCAAATAAATAGAAATGCTGTTAAATGTGCTACTGTAAAATGCTCATGGTATAGAAATATCCCTAAACAAAGGGTAATTGTAGGTGAAATATATTGTAGAAATCCAACCATGGAAAGCGGGATTCGCTTTGTTCCTTTTGCAAAATAGAGAAGTGGAACAGCAGTAGCAATCCCTCCGCCTATTAGCAGCAAGGATGTCGCCGTATTGGTACCAAATGCAACATGTCCCGTAAAGAATAGATATAATGTATACATAAGTGCAAAAGGGGTAATAACGAGCGTTTCAAGCGTAAGACCAATCAATGCATCAAAATTCGTTAGTTTCTTCACTAGCCCATATAATCCAAAGCTACATGCTAAAGAAATAGCAATCCATGGAAACGAACCATATTCAAATGTTAACACTCCAACACCAAGTAATGCCAATAAAACAGCAACGATTTGCCAAAATGATAAGCGTTCCTTTAATACTACCATTCCTAATAATATACTTATCAGTGGATTAATATAGTATCCTAAGCTAGCCTCAATTATATGATTATGATTAACTGCCCAGATGTAAATATACCAATTGGTAGAAATTAAGAGGGAGGAGGCTAACAGTACAAAAAAAGTACGCGGCTGATGGATAACCTTCTTCCATTCTTTTGCAAAATCATGATAACGATTTGCTATAATTACAAGTATGATTGTAAATATAAATGACCAGAATATCCGATGTGCAATGATTTCATCCGATGTTACATTCTCTACCATCTTCCAATAAAGGGGGAACACTCCCCACATCATATAAGATGCAGCCGTATAGAGTATTCCCTTCTTTCGTTCAGTTGCTTCACTTTCCATATAAAATTCCTCCCTAGATGTGCTTATGTATCTCTTTGTATGTATGTAAACACATCATCGTATTGCTTATAACTCCATTTGCTACCCTATGCGAAAATGAATCACTTCATTCTTTCTACCACGCAAAGTTTAGATAACAATTCATAAAATCTTTCACATTCTTCTATTGTACCATTGTATATACCTATTCGTGTATAGATTTTAATTTGTTGATCATGCCTAGGTTAGATGACCATTTACATAACAAAAACCTAGCATTTCTGCTAGGTTAAACCTATACATTGGTTCCTTCCTCCGTTGGTTCTTGAATTCCAAGCATATACAGCCACTTTTTATACGCTGCACTGTTTTCATCGATATAATCCTTCGCGTAGGAACGATTCCATAAATGATCAATGAAAATTGCACTTTCCTTGCGCGCCATTCCTTCTGCACCAATACCATAATAGCTTTTAAAATATCCTTCTATTTCATCAACTAGTAAACGAAGTAACTCATCCGATGTTTCTTCAAGTAAAGCGTCACGCTTCGCCTCACCCGCATATACCGTCACAATATCTACGATGTTGTGCACCTGTTCTTTTTTCAACCATTTCACGTCTTGTGCTCCCATTATGAATGGATGTGTATACAAATGTCCTCCAACTTGCATCGCTTTTTCGTGTTCCTGTTCAAACCGAGAAATAATATTTTCATAAATAAACGGATTATGAAGAAGAGCTCGGTGCAATTTATATCCTTCGCCTGTCACATTTTTCCCCATCGATTGAATAAGCTGTGTTCTGCCTATTCCATTGTATTGATAGAAATACCGGTCATCTACTTTTACGAGATCAATCCAACGATAAATATACGCGTATAAGAAGGCACGGTTACATTTTTCATAATCTAGCTTTGTTTGCGTTGCATTTAAATCTGGCATGAAAGCTGGCAGATGCCAATACTTATCAAGATGCGGGGTTACATTCGTCTTTTTTATGTTTAATTTATTAATTCTGCGATAATACGCTTGAAAATAATCGCCTTTTCCATCTAACATTACATTCGATAAATGACCAGATGAAAGCTTAGGAAAATCCTGTAATGATAATCCGTAATGAGCACGGTAGCATACGATTTCAAATGTAGAGAACGTTTCATCGACGGTTTCCTTTTCAGAAAATACATCTTGTAATAATTCCTCATTTAGAGAGTTATAGACATTTGGATGAATTCCCCAGTATTGCAGTTCACGGTGATGGGACACTTTCGGGATAAATGGACTAGCTAAATGAATGAGTTCAACGATTCGTTCTCTTACGTACGTATCACCTTCTATATGCTGAAAATCTGCTTCTTTACGCATGGCCTCCACAATATTGAATTCCAGTTTATCACGATAACGGGTACGTAGTTGATCATTGCAATAGGATAAAATATGTTGGCGATAAAAATCCTCCACTCTGTCATGCAGCTCCGTTTCTCCTCCAGCTTCCCTAATAAATTCACGGTATAGATTTAAATAAATTTCTGCCGATATTTCGTGAGGTAGAATGCCACTGTCAACGCTTTGATGCAGTTGCTTCCACATTTTTTTCATGTGTTCTTCCTTTGCAAGAACGTATACATTTGTCGGATTTGTTCGTCCTTCAAATTCCTTTTCACGTCTATTAATTTCTAAAAGTAGGCTTTCTCTTGTTTCGTGTAATTGACTGAAAAATCTCTCCCAATGACGGATCATTTGATTCACCGCTTGGAATATAGCCTGATATACGAGTTCTAGCAGCAGGTCTTTTCGAAATTCATTTAGTTTATTTATATACGATGTGCTAATGTCTTGAAACTCTCTTCGAAACTCTCGCTGCTCATTATGAAATAACTTTCCAAACCAATTTTGCTGCTGGGATAACTCTACACGTCTTACAGCGGTAATGGATTCATCCTCTTTACCAAGATTAAACTTTTTATCGTAGTTTCGTATGAGCATTCGTTTGTGCTCATTGCTCTCCTGTAATCGTTTCATTCGTTCATTCACCGTTTTCCGAATCTCATATAACATATAACGGGCAGCGACCGGATGAACGGGTGACGGTTTTTTCAAAAACAACGTATTTAATTGATACGATTGTCCTTCCGAACCTCCTAGTGTATATTGATCAGCTTCTATAATGTCATATACTAGTGTTGTGACATGCTCATGAATACGGCTCGGAATCGTGTATGCATATAATCGCATGGCATGATCGACACGTCCCACCTCTCCTTTCATTTGTTCGGTTACCTTCAATTTCGTTTGCATCACTTTACACTCACGCTGCAAGCGATTCAATTCCTCATCCTTTTGTACGGTTCGATGAACATAACTTTCGACTGCCTCTAAAAATAGCCGTACCTTTGAAATTCCTGTTTTTCCTCCTTCCGCTCCCTCTCTAGTTTCTACATACATTTGTTTATAAAATGGGTGAGCACGCTCTGGTCTCGTTGCTAAGTGCTCTAAGTCTTCTAAAAAACTACGCCCACGTTCTGGTTTCTCACGTTGTACACCACGGCGTATATCTTGTTCATAGCGATTCTTTTTCTCTTCATATAAACGGTCTAAGTGTAGCCACGATTCATCTAATCCTTGCACCGCCCATTTTAATGCACAATACTTTACCATATGTTCATATGGATACACAATCTTTGCTGCACCAGCCCCGCAATAACGGGCTTTTCCATTAGAATCGGCAAGTTGCTGAATTTGATTATCTTCCTGAGCAAAATGAGAAGAAGATAACGGACTAAAAAGCTGTAAGTAAATTGTATCCGTCATTTGATCAATATAATCAGCCAGCGTCTGTAAATGATGACCATGTAAATTTTCATAGTCATATAAAAAACAATAGTTAAAGGGCAAATGCTTTTGCATAATACTATAATTACTGCGACCTTCTTCATCCACTTGGTCTGGTCTGTATTCCAGTTCAATCGTAACTCCGCTCCGGTGAGATAACTCGCCAGAAGCTCCTAAAGTAATCGCGTGAAGCTCCTTTAACGATGCATATCCATTTGCTTGAACCGTTTCAAATTCCTTTGTACTCACGGTTCGTGTTTTTACAAGTGCATCTGGAAGAAGAAAAGCACCCCTAATAATAATATTGTTATGATGCAGCTTTTTTCTGAGCATTTCCCGCAAATACAAAGCAATTTGTAAATACATTCCTGATCCTGTTCCACCTGCCAGAGATGTAATGATAATTACACGCACTCCATACTCTGTCGTATCACTAGTTACCGGGAAAATCCGTTCAATTTCTTGCCAAAAGGTAGTGAGTTTCTCTTCCTTCATCGCTGCCCGAAGAGCTAAGCGTGATATAACGCGGATTTGACCTGCTCCTTCTGTTAGCGGTTTATCCAAAATTGTCATATCATCTGGAAACCAGTCTGTAATGGTCGCATCTTCTGCAATATAATCACGCGGCGTTTTACTTGAACTAGTTTGAGTCACGAACTTTCGATTCTCAAATTGATTAATGGTATTCACATCTGTATCGAATACATGCATCGCTACCTTTTTTCGAAGCTCCTTCGGAATTTTCTTATACACCTCTTGCGTAATTGAACTTCCAATTCCACCAAGGCCAACTAGAATCGTAGGAACTTGTAAACTCATTATCCTCACTCCTTTATTCACATTCATATTTATACGTTTCTTTTCCATAACCTCGTTCAATGACAATCGTCTCATTCGGATACAAAGTTCGAACTGCTATTCCTACTTCTTCTTCCTCTAACACAGAACCATCAATTATCATTCCAGCACATTGCGATTCCTTAGCAATTTGCACCGCCTTGGTTCGTTTCTTTGCAATAAACGTTACAGCTTGCACTGTCCGGCGTTCATCCCTAAATGGAATACCTACGTAATGCTTCCACCATGAACCTTGCAACGGTTCCGGCTCGGCTGTATGAATCCATTCAGTATACAGTGACTGATCTAATTCATATTGAATAAAAGCCCTTTTATGAAAACGAGCCCTCGTTACCCACCCAATTACTAGAATTACTAAAATAAGAAACAATATAGAAAGAGGGACAACTTGTTGAAGTAAGATATTGTATCTTTTCCAAAACGAAGCGTCCGATACTTCGAATGGAATAACAACACTGGCTTTTCCATATCGCTGACTTTCCAATTGTAACGATGCTTCTACCATACCTGTGTCTGTGAAATTAAATAGTTGAGAGAAATAAGCACGAGGATATACATATAGTTTCGTTCCTTTTTTTTCTATTTCTATGTTTACATGTTTAGTAAGAGAGAGGGTTGTATGTAATGTTGCTACGTCCTCTTCCGTCATCGGTTTCCCATCCAGAAGAGGCTGCACGATAATGGGAGGGCTGTTTGACAAATTAGCTACATTGTCTTTCCAATTTGACGTCAATAGCTGTAATGTGAAATTTGGCTTGCTAATAGGATGAATCCTAATTTCTTTCATTTGCTGATAAAATCCTTTAATACTCATTACCACATTTCCTTGCACAATTTCATTACCAACTGTAGTTGTGTATTGAAATGCTTTCCTTTCCTCATTCCACTTCATTTCATATGTTTGACCATTTTGTTTATAAGAGACTGTATAGTCGGTGGGATGAATAGGTAAATAAGTGGGTCTTGCTTCTATGATCGCTGTACTTCCCACATAGAGACTACCCTCACTTTTATTTAATTGATTTCCATTTTTCTCAAACAAATTGACTGTAAAATCAAGTGCAGGCTCTACAAGAACCTTCAAGCTTTTAGATGCATCTACTGGTTTTTCAAGCTGCAAAGTATACGTTCCAGGTTTCATGACAGACCCATCCGGATGTTCCACATGAACCACTGCACCGCCAAGCATTGGCATCTTCGGGGCGCTCATCAAAAACGGTCCCTCCGTCGTCGCCGCTTTATCAGACAGACCAACAATATTGTTAATATGTTCTTGCTCAACTACTGTAATACGGCGCATCGGAAACGGTGATACAAGCGAAATGGTTGTATCTTTTACAGTAAGCTTTAGCGCATCCTCTATATTTGAAAATGGATCACGATTGGATATGAGTGCCGCTGCTTCATTTACACTTCGAATAATTCCATCTTCCCCATCACTACTTATAACCAATCCATTTGTTGTCTGCTTCCAAATTTCTTTAAACGTATTCATCTGCTGACGTTCTTCATTGCTTATATTCGATTCCATAGTAATAAGAAGAGTATGAATCGAAATATGGTTATCATTCGTAAATTGCATAAAACTTTGAAGTGTATCTGTCATCATTTTTTTATTGGTAGCATATTGTGCTGGATTTGTAACTTGCAAATCGTTAAAGGCTCCGTCTGTAACAATCATAAACCAATACTCATCAGACTCGTTCCCTTTGATTTGACGTTTCATTGCTTCTATCGCTGTAACAACGGATTGAAAAGGAGTGTCTTTAAATTTGTCTATGGAACGAAGCTGATTGATTTCTTCTTGCCGCCGTTCAAGAGTGACAGCTATTTCTGAAGTTGGATTGCTCATTGCTACATAAGAAAACCGATCCTTACTATCAAGCAATCCAACAAAGCTTTGCAAAGCGTAATTGGCATATTTCCAGCGATCAACCTCTACATCTCCACTCGTTCGCATGCTGCCAGAATCATCATAGATGAGCATTACAGTTCTGCGTTTTCCTTCCCCTTCCGCCGCATGTGAATGAATAGGAATAAGGATCAAAAGAAGCAGCACACAAGTGGCAATCATTTGTTTTTTCATAGAAGAAGGCGCCACCTTTACATTGGAATAGCAATAGACAAAGTCTCTTGATTAAGCTTATGAATCTAATACAAGGATATGACTTGTATTTTGTTAAATGAGTCATAATAAAAACGCCTTCAGTTAGAAACCAAAGGCGTTTTTAGGGAAAAACTATTTATAATATCAATGAGAGAAGATTATTTAACGCGAGCTCCATATTCTTTTTCTAATTCTTTTCCAAGAAATTTTGCAACTTCTAGCATGCCGTATTTTCCAGAATTTGCTTCTGCATCTGAGTTATAATTTGTGTTCGTGTTGATATCATACGTATAGATTTCTCCTTTACTATCGCGTATAAACTCAATACCAGCAACAGAAATTCCGTTATTCGCCAAGACTGCTTTATATTTTTCAAGAATAGATTCATGAAATCCATCAATAACTTGAAATTTCGGTTTTTTATCTGATTCTTCACCAACTGGGCAAAATAGATCGCCGATTTGACACGCATCGGCAGGACATAACTGAAATCCTTCAGATGTATCAACGCGAACTGCGTATACAAATGTTCCTCCTACAAATTCACAACGCGTAATATATGACTCTGGTGATTGTATATATTCTTGGATAAGCGTAATACCGTCAACTGGTTCTTCAAATGCACTGCTTTCTACATATGCTTGCAAACTAGCAACTGTTTGAAACAATTGTACACCAAGACCTTTACCCGCACGATTATGTTTCGTAATGAAAGGCTGTCCTTCAAACTGCTTTGCAGCTTCTATTATTTGTTCCTTACCTACTGCCGCAATAGTTTTTGGTGTATGAATACCTTCTTTATTTAATGCCAAATATTGTGCGACCTTACTAACCTCTAATTGAAGAGCGCGACTACCATTAAACACTTTTCTACCATGGTGTTCTAACCATGCTATATAGGCTCCAGCAAGTTCCGGAGCATATCGATGACCGCGAGTATGAGAAGAGGCACTCATACGACTATAATAAATTCCTTCTGGAGGCTCAGCAGATAAATCAACTGTTCCTGCATTTAAATGCAATACTTCATATGGAAGTTTCAATTCATCTAAGCGTTTCGTTAAATGAATCGTCCATTCGTCATTTTCATGAATAATATAAATCTTTGCCATCTACAATTCCTTCTTTCCTTATAATGTAATCGCTTGTGCTCGTTTTTTTTCTACAATTGGCATTACTTGCTCTGAAAAACGTTGCATTTCTTCTAATTGTGGCGAAAATTGAAGAATGAGAAGATCGACTCCAACACGTTCGAATGCTAGGATTTGATCAGCAATTTGCTCTGGGGTTCCAATTAAATTCGGACGCAAACCACGATTTGAAACAGAATAATCATATAGCTTCACTTGTTGTTCAAGATGAGATTTGCTTACGAAATCATCGTAACCTGCATAACCACTAGAATCCTTAATATCCGTAATACGATCTAATTCAGCCTGTGCTTCTTCTGGTGTATCACGGCAAATAACATAAGCTGCCATACCAAATGTTTCAAACGGTGGTTTCCCCGCATTTTTACGACGTAGTTTCATATCAGCCACTTTCACTTCAATTTCTTCAGGAGTGCCACCATGCATTACATATGCATCCGTACCATTTACAATTACATTCTTACCTTTTTCACTCTCTCCACCTGCATAAAGGAGTGGATACGGTCGTTGAACAGGCTTAGGAGACAGTTTAGCATTTTCAATCGTATAATACTTACCATTATAACTAAATGTATCCTCTGTCCATAGTCCCTTTATAATATCTACAAATTCTTTTGTACGATCATATCGTTCATCATGTTCTGTAAATATACCGCCGTATTGACGCGCTTCCTCTGCCCACCATGCAGACACAATATTTAGTGAAAATCTTCCGTTACATATTTGATCGATGTTTGCTGCCATTTTTGCAATAACTGCTGGGTTGTGGTATCCAGGACGAATAGCAGTTAAAATTTCAATCCGTTCGGTTACCGCTGCAAGTGCTGCTGCTGTTGTCCACGCTTCTAATGAATCCTGATCAGGTCCTTTAATGTCATTTAAATATAGTTCTGCTATAAGAGTAACATCAAACCCCCATTTTTCACCAGATTGTATTACTGATTTTGCATACTCAAACGTCGCCGGCATATTTTCGTCCTCTACATTGCGAAGCCATCCTCCAAAAATCGGAAGCCAAAATCCATATTTCATAACTATTTCCCCTCTCTGTTTGCAAGTAAATACTAGAATAGAAAAAATAAATACTTCAATTAACCTACTGTACTATTTGCTCAGCTTGCTTTTTTAATTCAAACTCAGCATGGATCTTTTGAAGCAAATCACGATCAATGAGTAATCGATATCCCGTTAAGGCTAGCGCCTTTGCCCCTATAATCAAGGCCTGATCTCCTTGCTGGGAACAAGCAGCCTCACGAAACGCATCTGTATGAGCAACTAAATTATCATTTCCTATTTTTATATACGGATGAATGGTAGGAACTACTTGACTTACATTGCCAGCATCTGTAGATCCAATTCCCGTTCTCCCATCACGAAAAACAACCTCGCCTAGCTGCTCTAATTCATTAGCAACAATTTCATCAAACGTAGAATTTAATAATAGATTATCAATTTTGTTCTGGGTTTGCTCGATTTTTAAGGTTGCTCCGGTAGCAAGCGCTGCTCCTTTTGCAATATTAAACACTTTTTCAGTTACTCTCTCGCAAGCTACTCGGGTGTTTGCACGAATGAAAAAACGTGCGGATGCGTAGGCTGGAATAATATTAGGTGCATCACCGCCATTCGTAATAATACCGTGAATACGGACATCAGCTGATAATTGTTGACGAAGCGCATTTATACCATTAAATAAAGATAGAACTGCATCTAATGCATTGATTCCTTTTTCCGGACATGCAGCTGCGTGAGCCGAGACACCGTAAAAGTGAAAATCAAATGGGTTAACTGCAAGCGATTCACTCGTTGTCGACGTTTTATTATGAGGATGAATCATTAAACATGCAGACACATCTTTGAATAATCCAGCACTCACATAACTTCCCTTTGCACTTCCATTTGGTCCCCCCTCTTCTGCCGGTGTACCAAAAACAACAATTTCTCCTCCGGTCTCATCGATGACCTCAGCTACTGCAATTGCAGCTGCTACACTTGTTGTTCCTATAATATTGTGTCCGCAAGCATGACCAAGTCCAGGAAGTGCATCGTATTCAGCAAGATATCCAAGGGTAGGACCTGGTTTACCAGATTGCTTGCTTGCAATAAAACCTGTTTCATGTCCTGCAATATCTTTTGTGATTTCAAACCCTGCCTGCTCTAAAAGAGCAAGTAAGGTTTGGGAAGCAAAATATTCTTGATTTCCAATTTCAGGATTATTGTGGATAGTATGACTCGTATCAATATATACTGCTTCTGCTCTATTGATATTTTCAATAATTCTATTACGCTGTTCCTCCGCTTGTATTACAGACATATCAGCATCCCCTTTTTACAAGTTTTCAATATCCTTTACAGGAATAGACGTTGGAATTTGAGCCCCTTTATATGTTTCTTTAATGAAATTCGCAACCTCTTCTGTTTGATAAATGGCTACTAGCTTTTTCAAAGTTGGATCATCTTTACGCTTCGTTTGCGTTGCTATGATGTTTATATATGGTTTAGCCGTTTGATCTTCCCTGAAAATCGGATCTTTGCTCGGGTTAAATCCAGCATCAACTGCAATACCATTGTTTATGATGGAAGCTGCAACATCATCCATAGCACGAGGAGTTTGACCTGCAGCCACAGGAGTTATTTTTAAATTTTTAGGGTTTTCTACAATATTTTCTAATCCACCCTTACCATCAAAGCCTTGCTTTAATTTTATAAGCCCTGCTTTTTCTAAAAGAATGAGTCCACGTCCTAAATTTGTTGTGTCATTCGGCACTGCAATTTGATCCCCATTCTTCAAATCCTGTACACTTTTTATTTTTTTAGAATACAAGCCTAAAGGCGCGAGTACTGTCGTTCCAATTGCTGTTAGATCTAGATTACGATCTTTCTTAAAGGAATTGAAATACGCTACCGTTTGAAAAGCATTCACATCTACTTCACCATTGCTAAGTGCAAGGTTTGGTTGGATATAATCTGAAAACTTAACGATTTCAATATTAATACCTTCCTTTTTTGCTTTTTCTTTAACAAAATCCCAAACACGTGTATCAGATCCACTAATACCCACCTTAATTGTTTTTTCTACAGGAGTAGATGTTTTGTTACTGCATCCAGTTACAATTAGTAGAATGCTAGCTAGTACGAATAATAGTTTTTTCATGTTTAATCCCCTTTTCCTTTCATGAGTGAACCTCATAATACTTCTAACTCGTTTTTATTTTCCATAGTTCATATGCAGTAGGGTTATGGTAGGTTGATGTAATCCATGCTTTTTTAAGCTTATGTACATGTAATAATTCAACTCTTCTTTACATGAAGTAATCCCCTACTACAAATAAAAAACCTCTTTCTAGAAAATAGAAAGAGGTTGAAATGTTAACAAAAATATGAAAACATTTATAAACTCTTCTTATCTTCCAAGCACTTTTGCTTGCTGGAATTAGCACAGTATTCAAAGAGAATCCGCTGCCGAGGTATCATAGGGCCAGTCCCTCCACCTCTCTTGATAAGAATTCGGAAAATTTATTATATTTTGTAGAGTGTCTTTATTCTAATAATTTTGTAAAAGAAAGTCAATAGTTTTTACCCATTAATTTTATCGGATTTTACTGAATTTTATCATATGCATAAAAAAAAGAACACCTTGTAGGTGCCTTTCGTTAAATCGTATTCCGATTTTAATTGGCAGTTACCTGCTTTGACATCCTATCTATCTCATTAAGATGCTGTTCCGATAATTTGAATCCAAGCGTCCCGATATTTTCCTCTGCATGTCGAATCTTCGATGCTCCTGGAATCGCCACCACTGTGTCTCCGTGAAAATGAATTAACCAATTTAATGCAATTTGACTGGTTGTTACGTTATATTCTAAAGCTAGTTTATCTAGAAGATCAATGAGTGGCTTTGTTTTTGCAAGACCTGTAGGTTTGAAATAGGATAAATATTTCCGAGGTCCTGTAATTTTTTTCACAAGTTCTGGATTTTTATGAAACTTGCCCGATAATATTCCTTGTTCAAGTGGAGAATACGCAATAATCGTAATGCCTAGCTCTTTAGCAGCATCCATAATACCGTTTTTCTCAATGCGACGATCAAGTAAGCTATACTTCACCTGATTAGAGGCAAGTGGGTATCCGAACTCCTGCAAAACCGTATGAGCTTCCCTCATTTTTGATTCATTAAAATTACTTACGCCTGCATAACGGATTTTTCCTTCCTTTATGAGCGAAGCCATTGCAATTAACTGTGAGCGAACATTTGAAAGTGCATAGGGTTGATGAATTTGATACAAGTCTATTGTGCGGCCTTTTAAAGCATGTATTCGATTATCGATTGTAGCAGTAATACTACTAGCAGATCGAAATAGTGGCCACCACTTCGTTGCAACTAGAGCATCCTTTGCTTCTTCACCAAGCATTACCAAAGCTTCTGCTAATGCTTCCTCTGACTGCCCTTTTCCATATACTTCAGCGGTATCAAACCAATTGATTCCACCTTGCAAACTAGTCTTGACAATGTTACGAATGTCGTCCTGCGATAAAACTGGCCAAAACCGACCTACCATACCGCTCCCTTTACTAAATTGCCAACATCCAAGACCAAGTGCGGAAATCTCCAATTCTGTTTTTCCGAGTGTTCGAAGCGGTATAGCCGTTTGGTTTAGCATTTGTTTCCCCTCATTTCAATTGTGTATGCACAAATAAGCATAGCATAAGTGACCGAAAGAGCGCACTTTAAACACATTATCTCTTGCATCATGAAATTTGGTTTTTCGTCCCTGTTCTTCGTTTTATAAATAGGATAAGGGCAATTAAGAAAACGAGAACAATACTAGCTGCCGTTACAATATGCTGAACATTAGGTACAGTAATCGCCATTGTCACTGTATTTTCACTAGTAGGATCAATTTGCCATTCCAAATCCTTCCCATCAAAAGATACATCATTCGCATTTGAAGTAATTGCTTTGACAGGGAGAGATACTTTCACACGCAAATCAAGGTTTTGTCTGATTTGACTTGCTACAAATGATGGGGCAGACTGAGCAGCCTTAAATTGCTTGTTTATTGTTTGTAATAAATTATTATAATAGCTTGAAATGTTCAGCTTACCCGTAACGTAATACACCGAATAAAAATACTTATCCACTTGCTCTGTATGAAACGAAATAAATTCATTATTTTCAAGTGTTGCTTTAGACGCAGCATGGGCAACACCAGATTGTTTTGGTTCAAGTCCAATACTCTCCAAATGCTTCGATGCCTGAAAACCAAACTCACTTTGGCTTTCAAATGGCTTGATTACAAACCCATTATTGTGTAATTCATCTTCTAGCGTCGTAAATGGATTGTAAGTTCCAATATATGCTTTGACTTGTTGCTCTAGTCCAAATGTTAAATCAGCATCAGCACTTCCATTTTCATGAACCGTAATATGTGCTTGTCCAGATGCACATCCGCTTACTAATATACTTAGAAAACAAATAAGAATGATTGCTAAAAAAGACTTCTTCGAATACATTGAAATCCTCCTTTCACTGGAAATAATGGTCCTTTTAAAAAAGGAGATACGTACATAGTTAGATATACAAACATTATTATAGCAAGTCCATATACTATATGGTAGCTCAAAAGAGAGGAGGAAAAAAGATGAATAAGCAAGATTGTTATCATCTTTGCCATCAATACAATGGCAAAATTGTACACATTCGCGATATAGAGGGTTCCTACCATGTAGGAAGAATTACAAAAATTACAGATAATTCTGTTTGGATTGAGCCCGTTAGCAAGCGACCATACAATGGTGGTTTTGGCTACGGTCCAAGATACAGTGATGAAGATTATTATGGCTATGACAATACCCGATACGATGGGTATGGCTATGATTACAATGGGGAATTCGGCTTAGAACTTGCCTTTGGGTTTATTGTCGGCATTACACTTGCAGCCTTATTCTTTTTTTAATCAATCATAACTACAATTAATAATACTCCCTTCAGTAAGATTATGAACATTACTGAGGGAGACTTCCTTTATTTTTTACATAGGAACGAACGATGACCAAGTACGTGTTGATATTTTGCTATGATTTTTTCATGTTTTTCCAATAAGTCCATATAGGAAGGGGGAATGCTCGGGGAAACGTCCCAACTTGGTACTTCCTGTGCCGAGTGCAACATAGTAGCAATTGTACTCCCCTCAACCATTCTTATATCAGAAAAGCCGGATTGCTGCAAATAATAGTACCACTGCATCGAGGTTAGAAATTCCTTTGTACCATAAACACTACGAAGTTCATCCTGCTCTTCCTGACGGAGTTGTCGTTCCACACACATCTCAATACAAGCTAGATATCCCCCTGGCCGTAAGACACGCCTAAGTTCTGCAATTGTTTGTTGTACGTTTGTAAATGCAATTACTGACTCTGACAAAACAACATCGAATGTTCCGCTGTTAAATGGAAGTGCTTCCACCGTGCCTTGTAGGAGAGAAATCGTTGCACATTCTCTTAAGATATTTTGTTTCGCTTTAGCTATCATAGTTGGATTTAAATCAATTGCCACAGTATGGCACCCATATTTATTTGCAATGTTTATAGCCGTCCTTCCTGTGCCACAACCAGCATCTAATACGGAGCATTGTGAGGAGAGAGGGAGATAGCTAAGTAAGTGGGTGGTTAGAGAAAAGCCTCCCGGATGTGCACTACTTACACCAAGTTGTGCCAATAAATCTAAATACAGATTTTCCACATGAATCACCCTTATTCTAAACTCCTACCATTTGTATGTAGCGAAAAGAAAAATGTGCACAAAAAAACAGGGAGTATACACCCCCTGTTTTTCACAACCATGTGAATTTTAGTGTTCTTCTACATAAGCCCATTTGTATGAGTAGTCGCCGCCAAAGTTATGTTTTACGATACCTTTTACATACGGACGTTGTGCATAGGAATCACCACGTTGATAAATTGGTGCAATAGCTGCATCGTCTAACAATAATTTTTCAGCATTAGCCAATTGATCTAGGCGATCTTTTGGATTTGCAAGCAATGTAGTTTTAGCATCATTGATAATTTTATCGTATGCAGGATTAGAATAGCTCATTTCATTCATTGCATTCTTACTATCAAACATATCTAGGAACGTCATTGGATCTGGGTAATCAGCACCCCAACCAGCTAATGAAAATTCATAATCTTGTTTTGATTCAAGTTCTAATTTTTGTTTGAATGGTTGTTGTTTGATGTTAACTGTTAAACCTGGTAAATTCTTTTCCAATTGATCTTTAATATATTCACCAGTTTTCTTAGCAGTTTCTGTATCATAGTTTAAGAATTCTAAAGTGATTTTGTCTGTGCCAAGATCTTTCTTAGCAGCATCAAAGTATTCTTTTGCTTTTGCTGTATCCGTTGATAATAGATTTCCTTTATTATCACGGAAATCCTTACCGCTAGAATCTTTAACTAAATCTTTAGGAACTAGGTAATCAGCAGATACAGAACCATCATTTAAGATTACGTTAGCTAGTCCTTTTTTATCAAATGCCATTGAGATTGCTTTACGCAAGTTTTTGTTTGCTAATTGTGTATCTTTTCCATTACGTTTTTCATTCAAACGTAGGAAATAAGTTGATGCAAGTTGTTCTGTAACAAATTGGTCTTTTTGTCCTTTGTATTTATCAACGAATTCTGAAGATAGTCTAACGCGATCTACTTGGTTTGATTCATACAAGTTAACACCAGTCGCAACATCTTTTACAACATTTACGTTAATATCTGTTAATTTTACTGTTTTGTTATCCCAGTATTGATCATTTTTCTTATATGACCAAGATTGTTCATGTTTCCAATCAGATAGAACAAATGGTCCATTATATAATGTAGTACTTGCTTCTAAACCAAATTTATCTCCTTGCGCCTTCACGAATTTTTCGTTAAGAGGATAGAACGTTCCAAACGAAGTTAATTCAAGGAAATAAGGAACTGCATTTTCCAATTGTACTTCCAATGTATTGTCGTCAATTGCCTTTACACCTAACGTGTCAAGTGATGCTTTACCTTGATTAATTGCTTGTGCATTCTTTATATCAAACATGATATAAGAATATTCTGCCTTTGTCGCAGGATCAACCGCACGCTTCCAAGAATAAACAAAGTCTTTTGCAGTGACAGGATCTCCATTCGACCATTTCGCATCTTTGCGAAGTTTGAATGTATACGTTTTGCCGTCATCACTCTTTGTATACGATTCTGCTACCCCTGGAGTTGGTTTTTGATCCTTATCCAAACGGTAAAGACCTTCCATAACGTTATTCATAACGATAAAGGAAACTTGATCCTTTGCCAGCGTAGAATCCATAGAAGGAATTTCTGCACTATCCGTTAAATTTAATACTTGCTTTGCTGCTAACTTTCCTGTGCCACTGTTTGCTGTGTTGTTATCTTTTGTACCGCAAGCACTTAATGCCAAGCTGGCAACAAGCACAGGCGCAACTACAGCTGTGATCTTTTTCTTATTCATTCGGGTACCCTCCTTGATTATATGTATCTTTTGTCAAATAGAAGTTTTCTTACATCTCACAATAATTCTACTAGTAAAATTATCTGAAAATTTCTATTACTACACATTCTACTAAATTCTAGAGATTTGTAAAGTACTATTATAAAAAAAATACATTTTTGTCGATTTTACATATCAATCATCACATTTTATCCACAAAAAGGTAAGCATATATACAAACACTTCATATATTGTATAATATATACTTATAATACAAAAAACGGAATATAATATTTTTCGAATAATTCCGAATCATTTCCCCGCTTTAATTATAGAAGATATGGTCGAATTATATGTCTTACACCTCCAGATGCTATCAACATTTACAATGTATACTATTCCCCTTCGTTCCTCATGTTATGAATCGGATTCATAATTTTTTCTCTATATTAATAAGGAAAGCAGACCGTTAATAGGCCTGCTTTCGAAATTCAAAAATATGTTGAAAATTATACAATTATGAATATTACTTGAAATCGTTTTACAACCCTATTGAGCTATATTTAGACATACAATTGTTCCACTCTTTTTTGAATATCCGCATCTTCAAGATATTCATCATACGTAGTTTGTTTATCCATCATACCATTGGATCCTATCTCAATAATACGATTTGCTATAGTTTGTACAAATTGATGGTCATGAGACGTAAATAAAATCGTTCCTTTGAACGCAATTAAACCATTATTTAATGCTGTAATTGACTCCAAATCCAAATGGTTCGTAGGCTCATCTAGAGATAATACATTCGCACCGCTTAGCATCATTTTGGAAAGCATGCAGCGGACCTTCTCTCCTCCAGAAAGGACCTTTGCTTTTTTCATTACTTCTTCACCAGAAAAGAGCATTCTACCTAAAAATCCACGTAAGAAGCTTTCTGATTCATCTTCAGGAGAGAATTGACGTAACCATTCTACTAGCGTCAATTCATTATTTTCAAAGAAAGAAGCGTTGTCTTTTGGAAAATAGGCTTGCGTCGTAGTTACACCCCATTTATAAGTGCCACTATCTGGCTCTAATTCACCTGATAATATCTTAAATAGAGTTGTATTTGCAAGTTCATTACGTCCTACAAAGGCAATTTTGTCTCCCTTATTTACAGTAAAACTCACATTATTAAGAACCAATTCGCCATCAATCGTCTTGGATAGTCCTTCAACCTGAAGCAAATCATTACCAACTTCACGATTTTGAGTAAAGCCAACAAACGGATAACGACGAGAGGATGGTCGTATATCATCAAGTGTTATTTTGTCTAATAATTTTTTACGCGACGTCGCTTGTTTTGCTTTCGATGCATTGGAACTAAATCTAGCGATGAAACCTTGAAGTTCCTTTATTTTCTCTTCTTTTTTCTTATTCGTATCCTGAGACATTTTTAATGCTAGTTGACTTGATTCATACCAAAAGTCATAATTCCCTACATATATTTGCAAACGTCCATAATCTAAATCAGCCATATGTGTACAAACTTTATTCAGAAAGTACCGATCATGCGAAACAACAATTACAGTGTTTTCAAAATTAAGAAGAAAATTTTCAAGCCAACGTACCGCTTTTATGTCCAAATAGTTGGTAGGTTCATCTAAAAGTAGAATGTCAGGCTTACCAAATAATGCTTGCGCTAATAATACTTTCACCTTTTCAGCACCTGTTAGCTCAGCCATCTTCTTTTGATGTAGTTCTTCGTCTATTCCAACACCTTTAAGTAATATAGCGGCGTCTGCTTCAGATTCCCAACCGTTCATTTCTGCAAATTCCGCTTCCAATTCTGCCGCACGCATACCGTCTTCATCCGTAAAGTTTTCCTTCATATAGATTGCATTTTTTTCTTGCATAACCTCATATAAACGAGAATGGCCCATTATAACTGTGTCAATTACTGCATAATCATCAAATTCAAAGTGATTTTGTTTTAAAACAGCAAGACGCTCTCCAGGGGTAATAAATACATCTCCAGTATTAGGCTCAATTTCACCAGATAATACTTTAATAAACGTAGATTTTCCAGCTCCATTTGCGCCAATCAGACCATAACAATTTCCTGGTGTAAACTTTATATTTACATCTTCAAATAATTTTCGGTCTCCGTATCGTAAACTTACATTGCTAACTTGGATCAATGTTAATTTCCTCCAGACATTTTGAGTTACAGTATTATTGTACTATACGTAGCAATTGAGCGTAAACTACATAAGAAATACAAAAAGACATTTATACGCTTTGTACAAATGTCTTTTTACTAATGAAAGTAGTAAGAATACCCCATGAGTCAACACCTTTGGCCATTTTCTTATGCAATTATAAATTTAAAGATTGAAAAAATTCGGTTAAGCTAATACCCAATGCTAAACAAATTTTTTGTAAAGAAGAAATCGTAGGTCCGCGTTGCCCTCGCTCTACCATACCAATAAAATTCTTATGAAGATTAGATTGTTGAGCAAGGTCTGCCTGTGAAAGTCCATTTTTCATTCTTTCCAATTTTATCGTATTCCCTATTTTGATGAGTAACATCTCTTCTTTTTCCATTGCAATCACCCGAATATACTTTATATTACTAAAAAACAAAATCACATACATTCTAAAAAAAAGATTAGACAATACATACTAAAATAATATTAAACACCCTATCGTTATCAAAGTCATAGCAATCAAATCCAACTCTATCATATACTATATTTATCATATACCAAATTCTTTCGTATTCACAATACTTATATTATTAAGTTCACCTACACTCATATACATGTAGTTAAAAATTTATAACGAGTCGTATACAAAACATTTTCATTTCGTATCATTTTCACTAGAGAAAGAGATTTCTAACTTTTCCTTTAAATCATAATATGCTTCTATTAGCCAAGGATGAATGACCTGGTATTGATTTCTTCTTTCCCATACATATGTAATGTAACAATATGCGGCATGCTCTAATGATTTTTGCCATTCCATATGAATTGCTGCAATATATGGTGGATTTCCAATTTTACCCCATTTTATTTTATCTGCTACGAATAAAATGAGGTCTTGTTTTTTACATTTTTTCTTTAATGTTGTGTGACACTCTAAAGCACTTAATACTTCCTTATTATCTATTTGAAACAGTTCTTGAGCAAGTGCCGCCGATAATTTCTGATATAGTAGATATGGAAATTGGGTTTCTTCGGGTAATACAGCTATATTCAAATCAAGAACAGCTTCCATAATATTTTCCTTAGGAATGACAGAGCTTATATCATGTAAATAACCTGTAATATGTGCGTTTTTTTCATTAGTATGGAAAAGATTCGCTAGGTTTCTACATTCCTCTGCGACATCGACAGAATGCAAAAACAGGGGTAGGGCATTAAAATGTTTGTAAAAGGACTCCACGTCTTTTTCTAAATTCCCCGTAATATCCATTTCGTTTTTTAATGTTGTAATCCAACTCAATCCCATCCCTCTTTTCTTCAATATGAAATTTTGATGAAAATGCCATTAATTCCATTATAATCCTTGTCAATGGATTTTTGTGTTTAGCTTATATAAAGATTTATGTATTTTAGTTTTCTTATTTCAAATGTAATATTTTTCTATATCTATTATAGGAGTCTACTTGTACATTGTTTTACATGAAAACATACTTCAGTTATAATAATTGCTATTCACGCGGTGAAGAGGCATAAATTTACTGAGTACCGATTGTGTTTCTCAGTGAAACTTACTATAAATACAATAGTACCTACATAATGAAAGGATGAATAGATAATGGAAGAATCTCGAATTGAATTTGCTATGTTTGCCGGAGGATGCTTCTGGTGCATGGTCAAACCATTTGATGAATTACCAGGTATTGTAAGAGTAGTTTCTGGTTATTCTGGTGGAAGTGTTGACCATCCTACCTATGAGCAAGTGAAAAGTGGGACGACAGGACATTACGAAGTTGTGCAAATACAGTTCGATCCTACTATATTTCCTTATGAAAAACTGCTAGAACTTTATTGGCCACAAATTGATCCAACCGATGATGGTGGACAATTTTTTGATCGTGGAACGCAGTATCGAACTGCAATTTTCTACTATTCTAATAAACAAAAGGAACTAGCGGAAGAATCGAAGCAGGCAGTAGAACGTAGCGGTCGCTTTCAAAAGCCTGTTGTCACAAGCATTCTTCCTGCCGACACGTTTTTTGAAGCAGAAGAATATCATCAACATTTTTACAAGAAAAATCCCGAAAAATACAAACAAGAACGTATAGAATCCGGACGCGCTACATTTATTGAAAAAAATTGGAAGAACTAACTGTTCACAGGAACAATCACAAATAAGGAAGGTGCAATCTTTTGCACCTTCCCTATTGTTTACTAAGCTAAGTATGCTTCCTTTACAATTTCATCCTTCAATAGTTCGGAACCTTTTCCTACCATTTTAATTTCACCAGTTTGAATTACATATCCGCGATGAGCGATTTGAAGGGCTTGGTAAGCATTTTGTTCCACAAGAAGAATTGTCATTCCCTCTTTATTTAAATCTTTTATAATTTCGAATATTTGCTCTACAATAATAGGAGCCAGACCCATAGAGGGCTCATCTAGCATTAATAAATGCGGTTTACTCATCAATGCTCTTCCAATGGCAAGCATTTGTTGCTCCCCGCCACTCATCGTACCTCCTTGTTGATCGAGACGTTCCTTTAACTTTGGAAAATAATAAAACACCTGTTCTATCCGTTCCTTTACTACCTTTTTATCTTTAACAGAGAAAGCACCCATTTCTAAATTTTCCAGAACAGAAAGTCGGGAAAAAATCCGGCGTCCTTCTGGTACGTGAGCAATACCGGACAGCGCTGTAAGATGTGGCAGTTGTTTTGTTATATTGTTTCCTTCAAATGTAACCGTTCCATCCTTTGGAACCACCTGTCCACTTATTGTTTTTAATGTCGTTGATTTTCCAGCCCCATTGCTGCCAATCAACGTCACAATTTCCCCTTTTTCAACGCTAATGGTAACCCCTTTTAATGCATGAATTCCACCATAGTATGCATGAACATTATTCATTTGTAGCATTGCTTCTATTCCTCCTTTACTCTGCCGCCACTGCGCTCTTTCCAAGATAAGCTTCGATTACCTTTGGATTATTTCGAATTTCTTCTGGTTTACCTTCTGCAATTTTTTCACCATGATCAAGAACAATGATATGCTCTGAAATCTTCATAATAAGCTTCATATCGTGCTCAATCAAAATAATGGTAATCCCTAATTCTTCTCGAATACGAAAAATTAAATCCGTTAGCTCCCTTGTTTCTTTTGGATTCATACCAGCAGCTGGCTCATCAAGTAAAAGAACCTTCGGCTTAGAAGCAAGAGCCCGAGCAATCTCTAGCCTACGCTGTGCACCGTACGGTAAATTTTGGGCCTCCTCATTTAAGTAATCACCAAGTCCTACATAGGTAAGAAGACGAAATGCTTCGCGTTGTGCCTCTTTTTCTTCCCGCTTTACATGGGGTAAGTCTAATAATACCCCTACAAATGTGCTCTTTAAATGATTGTGCGCACCGACCATGACATTTTCAAGGACGGTAATATTATTAAAAAGTCGAATATTTTGAAATGTACGAGCAATACCAGCTCGAGAAATACTATGAGGTTTTAAACCGACTAATGGTTTCGAATCAAGGATAATTTCCCCCTCATCTGGCTTATATACACCTGTGACCATATTAAAGAAAGTTGTCTTACCTGCACCATTTGGACCTATCACTGCTGTAATGGAGCCTTTTTCAACAGTCATATCAATTGATTTCACTGCCGTAAGACCGCCAAAGCGTTTTGTTACATTTTTAACTGTTAAAATCATCTTGGCACCTCCTATGCTCCAAATGCTTTTTCCTCAATTTTCGCATTTTCTTGTTTCGTTGTTTTTTCCAGCTCTGCTTTATTAAAAGTTGGATTTTTTGCTGGGATTAATCCTTGAGATCGATACAAGGCAAATAGAATGAGAATACCGCCGAAAATGAAACGTTGCATTTTTGCTGGAGAGAGTGCATCTGGAATATTTATGGTTCCATTTTGTGTTAGTGCATTTAAATAGTTCGTTAGCTCTGCAAGTACTTGTAAATTTAAAATCGTAACTACTGCTGCGCCGAGAATAACACCAGGAACACTTCCCATCCCACCTAGTAGTACCATTACGAGGATGGTTGTAGACTCTATCATCGTAAAACTAGTAGGATCTATAAACATCTGCTTAGCCGCAAACACAACTCCCATCATTCCTGAAAAAGATGCACCAATTGCGAAAGCAAGCAACTTCGTTCGTACAAGATGAATTCCCATCGCCTGTGCAGCAATTTCATTTTCTCGTACTGCCTTCCAAGAACGTCCAACTTTTGAGTATTCAAGACGTCTGACTGCAAAAATTACGAATAGTAAAATAACAAGTACTACGTAATAAAATTGACTAGCATTACTAAAGCTAATACCAAAAAGCTGAGGCGCTTGAATCGATGTCAAGCCCATTGCCCCGTTCGTAATATTAACTGGTTTATCCAAATTATTAAATATAATGCGAATTATTTCACCAAACCCTAACGTTACAATCGCTAAATAATCCCCTTTCACACGCAAAACCGGAATTCCTAGTAATATACCGAAAAGGGCTGCGATAAAGCCTCCTATGAGGATAAAAATCCAGAAGCTTTCACCAGATAACGGATAATGACCAAATGGCATAAAGTTACTTGCCTGTGCAGTAGAAAAGATTCCGTACGTATAAGCTCCAACTGCAAAGAAAGCAATAAACCCTAGGTCGAGAAGACCAGCAAATCCAACTACAATATTTAATCCTAATGCCATTGCAACATAAATTCCTACTAAAGTAGCGACTTCCATATAAGATTGATAAGCTTGCCCACCGCTTGCAGCAAATGGTACTACCAAAAATAATTCCACGAGACCAATCATCCATTTTATTCTTGTTGTAAAGCTAGTGTAATAAAGTAACAAGAGAGAAAAAAGAAGTAATAAAAAGGCAATAACGGACTTTTGTGAAAAATATAAGCTGGCTGACGTAATTACAATATATAAGGCAAGTAATACACCTTGTAATAGCTTGTTTTGTTTGAATTTTAACATGCGTATCACCTACACTTTCTCTGTGACTGCTTTGCCAAAAATTCCTTCTGGCTTAAAAATAAGAATTAAAATTAGGATAATAAACGCAAACACATCTTTATACTCGGATCCAAATAATCCGCCTGTAAATATAGTAAGATTCGTTGCTGCAAACATTTCAAGAATTCCTAATAGTATACCGCCTACCATGGCTCCCCGAATATTACCAATCCCACCCATTACAGCAGCTGTAAATGCCTTTAATCCTAAAATAAATCCAATATACGGATCAATTGTTCCATATTGCATGGCAAATAATACCCCTGTTGCTCCTCCAAGTCCAGATCCAATAAAAAACGTTAACGATATTACCTTGTTTACATTAATGGACATTAATGACGCTGTTTCACGATCAAGCGCCACAGCACGCATTGCGATTCCCCATTTCGTCCGGTTAACGAAAAAATCTAAAGAAATCATCATTACAATTGCTATTAGAATGAGAATAATAGAAGATGACTTTAGCTGTGCATCACTAAACATCGGTAAGAGATGAGAAGCTTGAATGGAAACCTTATCTGTAAATAAGGAAGGTCCAGTTACAATGTAATTTCCTTGTCGAAGTTCAGTAATAAAACGAACGATATCTTGCAGCAAAAAGGAAACTCCAATTGCTGTAATGAGTGTAATTAGCTTTGGCGCAGTTCGTAATGGCCGGTAAGCCACCCTCTCAATTCCCATTCCTAAAAATCCGGTTATTACCCCAGCTACTACTACCACAAGAATAAGAGCTAAAATTGCCGGCATCGCTCCTAACCAACCGAATCCTGTCATCACAAGTAAAAGACCGGTCCCGATAAAAGCTCCACTCATGAAGATTTCTCCATGTGCAAAGTTAATCAGCTCCAAGATTCCATATACCATCGTATACCCTAAGGCAATTGTGGCATATACAGAGCCCAGCGTTAAACCGTCGATCAGAACTTGTGGTAAAGTATTCAATATTGCGTTCAGCATGCTTGTTCCTCGCTTTCTATTTATCTATTAGTACGGAATACCCTCCTATGCCGCACTTGTTCTAATTAATCTGTATAATCACATATTTCTTTTTTTAGAAATAAAAGAAAAATATAATATAAGCAGGTACAAAGATTCTTGTACCCGCTCTCCAAGCTTATTTCTTTTCTATTTCTCCTTGTTGTACGCCAGGATATTTTGCTCCATCAAACTTATAAATATAAACTTTAGCGAACTTATTATCACCTTTACTATCAAATCCAACTTTTGTTACAACACCTTGATAATCTTGTATTTTACGTACGGATTCTGCTACTTGTTGACGAGAAGGAAGCTTATTTCCATTTGCTGCAATTGCATCTTTAAGCCCTTGAAGCAGAACGCCTGCTGAATCATATCCATATGCTGAGTATCCTTCTACATCCTTATTAAATTTTTGCTTATATGCATCTGCAAACTTTTTACCTTCAGCAGTTTTCGTTACATCTGCTGCTACTGATGTAAAATAAGTATCAACAATACTTGTACCAGCTATGTCTACCATTGATTTTGAATCGATTGCATCTCCGCCAAGAATTGGAGCTGTAATGCCTTTGTCACGAGCTTGCTTTACAATTAAGCCACCCTCAGCGTATAATCCCCCAAAAAATATCAAATCTGCATTGGAAGCTTTTACTTTATTTAATACGCCGCTGAAATCTTTTTCACCAACTGTAATGGATTCAGTACCAGCTAATGTTCCGCCGTTTTTCTTTACAGCATCTCCAAATTCTTTAGCAAGACCAGAACCATATGCTGTTTTATCGTCGATAACGAAAATTTTCTTTGCGTTCAATGTTTTCATTGCATAATCTGCTCCCGCAGGTCCTTGGAAATCATCGCGTGCACATATGCGATTAACTGTTTTTAACCCTCTGTCAGTAACTGCAGTTGCTGTATTAGAAGGAGATACCATGACAATATTATTTTTTTCATACACTTCAGATGATGGAATGGCAACACCTGAATTTAAATGACCAACCACTCCAAGAATTTGTGCATCTGAAGCTATAAGCTGAGCGTTTGCTGCACCTTTTTTAGGATCACCTTGATCATCATAAGGAACAAATTGTAAATCATATCCTAGTTTCTTAAATTCTTCTTTTGCGTCCTCAACTTTCAATTTTGCTCCTAGTTCAATTGCTTCACCTGATGTTGCACTTGAACCTGACAAAGGAGACTGCGTTGCAATTTTAATAACTTGTCCAGTTCCACCCGAAGCTGAACTAGATGCTTGATCTGTTTTTCCACATCCAGCCAAAATTCCGAATACGAGTGAAGCTGCTAGAACAAATGACATCTCTTTTTTTAATAACACATGTAACCCTCCTATTTATTATTTCTTCTAAATATTTAAAATATTTAGAATATTTAATTTAATAATAAAAGATTTATTGTTTTTGTACAACACTAATTCACAAATAATTTACGACAAATTCTGCTATACTCCACATTCTCTACTATAAAATAAATAGTTCTATCATGGGTTTCTCGCAAATTCATTATGTAAAGCGCTTACAGAATTGTATTTTCACGAGAATATTATACAATAACTTTTCTACTTCTTGTTATCATAAAATTCCTCAACATCTATTACCTTTTATAAAAAAAACTCCGGCATAACTGCCGAAGTTTTAGAACACTAGAATACTATTTTATTTGATAAAACGAATAGTAAGAGGGTAACGAAAGTGTTGACCATCCTTTGCTTTAACCGCTGCGATAATAGCAATAACAAGTTGATACACCGCCAGAATAGGGATAAGAATGAGACCGATTAATACAAGAGAAAGTAGGCCTGCAACAATATAATAAATGAGCATACTAATTTGAAAATTTAATGATTCCTTCCCCTCACTATCTACAAACGCACTCTCGTCTTTCTTTACTAACCACACAATTAATGGCCCAACAATAAATCCAATTCCTGTAAAAAATCCAGCTAGCGAGGAGAGATGTGCAAACATCCCCCATAATTTCTCTTCTTTTATTAATTCCTTTTCTGTCATCTTCTCACTCCTCTTATACAATTTTATATAACGCAGACGTTAACTTATTCCTGAAATTATTCATTCACTAAATAGTATTGAAATACATGTACAAATATGCGTAAAAATTCTTTGTGGTTTAGTAATCCAATTATTTTAGGATCAATTCTCAAAACCGAAATGCATGCATATCAATTCCTTTTTCGGCAACGATAATGAACAGAATGGCTAGCAATTAAGAATGGGGTGACACTAGATGAATCTACAATCAGGAACATTGTACTGGCCAACTATATTTCCAAATGCTCCTCAATATCCCTCCTTAGAGGAGGATGTTACATGCGATGTTCTAATTATTGGAGGTGGTTATCTCATCTGCACAATGTGCTTACTATTAAGCGAAACCGGACTGATTCGATGTAGTAATTGTTGATAATCCCTTTAAGAAGAAAGCTGCTCTTTATTTAAATAATGATGCTGAAATCAATCCCTATGTATACACAATTATATACCTAGCATAGGAAGAACTATTTCTGTCTCTTCGTAAATAAGTTCCCTTTTTTTTTGGCCCGTTCCCTGAGTCCAAAAGTAACATTTTTGTGACATAGAAGGAATATACTATACTCTATGGCGAATTTATAAAATTACGTAATAATGTGTACAAGTCGCCATATTTTTAACAATCGTACACAAATTATGGAATCTTCAGCAGCCTATTACGCAAGAGACAATTAAAAAGGAGTGGTAAGAATGAACTTTGATATCTTGTCAGAAGAAAATGAACGGCAAAACATTCATTACTACTGTATTTCAGCTGGTAATCATCGCTATGACTTAACTATCATCTATTCTGTGAAGTTTTTAGGGAAAGCAATGGTCGTCTCTCTTCAAAGTGAACGTATGGCTCTGTTGTGTGATGACGATATACCGAATACGAGCTATTGGGCACCTAAGCTCGGTGTACACCCTGAAGATACAAAGGAAGTAGGAAGATTTTTAACTTATTTGTTAGGGCAAGAACTCCATGCTGATCAGTATTAAGTAAGGAAAAGCCAGGAAAAAGTGCTCTCGAAATGAGAGCATTAAAAAGGTCCCATACAGATGAACAGGTATCGTTCTCATACATACAGAGAACGATACCTGTTTTCTTATTAAAGCAAATGGTAGAACTCTTAGAATAAGGGAGAAAAATCTTGCACATCCATGAAAAAAGGGCACTAAATGAATTTTTTCAGTGTCCTTCTTGAAACAAACCTCTTTCTTTATGGGGTATTCTCTTTTATATGTTGATGGTGTTTATCTCTTTTATGAATAAAACCATTTTTCTCAAGAGTATCGTAGTGTTCTTGTAAATGAACAATCATTGCATCGCCCTTTTCCTTTGTAATCACTCCATACTTTACATACTTGGATATGATTTCTTTCCTTTTTGTTAAAATATCACGTTGCAACGATGCAATCTCTTTTTTCTGCTCAGCTGTAAGAACTTTTTCCGGTTTCATTTCATTAGCATGTGCAAAGTCTTGCCCGCCAAACAGCATAATCAGCAAAACAAGTATTGAAGATAAAATTTTCATTCAAGCACTCTCCTTCACAGTTATCCACGTTAGTTTTCACCAATCTGCAAATACTATACAAACAAATTCGAACTGTTATAGGCAAATCTTTGTCTTCCTTTATTGCCACGTTTTACTTTCATCGAAACATACATACTTTTTCCAGTTTTAAATAAGGAAAATGGAATGAAAATACTTTACGAAACAGCTGTAATACAGTACAATGTTCTGAATATATTAACGAATTCTAACTAATTTTTCGGAAATATGCGGGAAAATAAACATGAATAAAATAAGGGGAAAAATTATGTAGCAAAGGAGAGCGAATGATATGCGTAACGTAACGTTAGAACAATTATATAGTCATCGTATTGTCCAGAAGTATGTAAATCGATCCGGTATGGTGCATGCCTTATCTGTTGCCTATCATGCGTTTCACTTAGCAAAGGAACATAACATTTCTGTAGATTTAGCTACAAAAGCAGGATTCTTACATGATATCGGACATTATACTTGGTACAATAATGGTAAATGGGACTATGATTTATATAAGAAGAACGATATTCATGCGATTAAAGGCGCTGAACGTGCACATAAACTACTTATTCGTTTAGGAGAAAATCCAAAAGATGCGAAAGAAATTTCACTCGCTATATTACTTCATACCGATTCATACTTACCCGGCGCTATTATACAAAGAAGCACACTACAGCAAATTGTAAAAACAGCAGATGAAATGGATGAAGAGCTAGGTGGAAACCATCATTATCGCAGAATTTCTCAAGAAAAGGCACTTAGTGCCATACGACGTTTGGATGAAATGATAGAATGTTATCTAAATGGCTCTCTGATTTCTATGAAGAATACTCCAACTAACCATACTAATTGCAGAAAACTAGTTCACGAATAAGGTAAACTTAATTTGATGATAGTCCATAACAAATATACCCAAAAAAGGCCTTTACTTTTTGTAAAGGCCTTTTTTGGAGGAAGTATAATAGAAGTGTCTTTTTATAACCGATTGTCGTGCCAAAAATTCAGGCTGAAATGTTCTTGATCACTATACACTTCAAATTCATAGCCCTTGTCTTTAACCGCCTTAATAACTGCAGGAAGCGCATCTAAAGATTGTTGATGAATATCATGCATAAGAATAACTTCACGATTTCCTTTAGCTTGCGATACAACATTTTGTACAATAGCAGGAACTGATTTATCCGCGGGTACTTTATTATATTTCCAGTCCAAAGAATCAATCGTCCAATCCCAAATCTTTAAATGAGCATCCGCCACTTTATCACGCAATTGTTGATTTAAACCAGGCATAGATCCATATGGTGGACGTACTAAATGAGATTCCACCCCAGAGATTTTTTTAATTAGTTGTTGATCTTCTTCCATTTCATTAACAAAATCGCCTTGAACATACAACTTTTTATAATCATGCGACATACTATGCATGCCCACATAATTTCCTTCTTTTACTTCTCTTTGCACAAGATCTTTGTACTGCTCAGCATGAGAACCAATTAGGAAAAAAGTTGCCTTAATATTGTTTTGTTTCAAAATGTCCAATACTTGGGCTGTAAATTTACCTGGGCCATCATCAAAAGTTAAGTATGCTACTTTTCGAATTTGACCATTAAATTGCACCGGTTCTTCCTTCAAAGAACTCGATGTAGGAATTGTAGCAAGTTCCTGAACCGTTTGTGTTTTCGTTTCACTTGCAGCAGCTGCTGTTTTTTGATTAGAAGAACAACCTACAGCGACTGAGAAAACACCCATACACAGGATTGCAAGCATTCCTACTTTTTTCAAGCTAATCATCTTTTAATCCCCCTGTTTGTAACTTCCTAGTACTCTATAATCATACTCTATACTTAATCTATTTTGTAGTTAATTAATAATAAATTTCATTCGAATACACAATAGATATAGGTAAAATGTTTTTTCACTCTTAACTACCACTACTTTACATTTAATAGATTATCTCTAACAAAATCAAAATACCTTTTTAAGAGACGTAGACCAATCCGTTTCTTCCCCAAATCATGCATATATCTTGCGATTACTATTCACTAGCGTTATTGTTTTTGATATAGCAATTCAATTTATTGGAGATGGATACAATGATTTACCATGTTACTTATATTTCAAATGGATTAAAGATAAAAGGGTACTTAGGAATTCCAAATGAATACGACCTTCCCCTTTCACATATACAAAACGAAATAAGAATCCTATACGGAGAACATACACTTCCCATTACAAAACTTACTTGTTCCTTACAACGACCAACAAAGAACATCATGTCCTACCAACTGCCTGGACTTATTTATTGCAGAGGTGGCATATGGAAAGTGGGGAAAGTTCGTACGAGTTGGATTGAGGAATATACGAATTTTGGCTATGTAGTATTTGCTCCTGCTTACCAAGGAAATGAAGGCGGAGAAGGACGAGATGAATTCGGAGGAGCAGACAAGCACGATGTAGCTGCAGCCTATGAATTGCTAGAGCAACTCCCCTTTTGTAATGGAAACATTTCTATTCTAGGATTTTCCCGAGGATCGATTAATGCAACGCAAGCAGCGGCTGAACTCGGAAATATACAATCACTCATACTTTGGGGTGGTGTATCTGACGTTACAAAAACATATGAAGAACGGATTGAACTAAGAAGAATGTTAAAACGAGTCTTACATGGGACTCCTGCAAGAAATCCAGCTGCTTATCAACAACGATCTCCTATTCATATGACACATGATATCCATTGTCCCGTTCTAATTATACATGGAACAAATGATGTCCAAGTTGATTATAGTCATGGTCAAGCCATGTATGAAGCTTTAAAAGACAATAAGGCAGAAGTAGAACTGTTACCACTGAAAGGCTACGGACATCACCTACCGCCAGATGTTCGCAATGAAACGTTACAAAAAATGTTTCATTGGATTACCCATACATACAACCGGAAATAATAGTAATTCATTTTTCCGGCTGTACTGCTATTCTAGCTTCGATAAAGCTTTAATAACTGTAATGTCATTTGCTCCTTATCGTCACTATGAAAAAATTGATGGGTGACTTTACCTTCATTCAAAAACAAAATGATATCAGCCAATTCTGCCGCTACGTCCATCATATGAGTCGAAAAAATAGTAATTTGATTTCTTTCTTTTATAAGCTTCATGAACATACGAATCCAATATGGATCAAGCCCATTTGTTGGTTCATCTAATAGAAGAAGAGTTGGGTTTCCTATATATGCTTGCCCCAGTAATAGACGCTGTCTCATTCCTTTTGATAGCTGTTTAATTTGCATGTTCTTTTGTTTTACCAAGTCAATCTTTTCAATCAATTCATCGACTTCTTCCCGTTTTACTTGCCGAAAATGCGCATAAAAATTTAGAAATTCTTCTACACTTAGCATTTCTTGTGCAGAAAAATCGTCTGGCATATATCCAATGTGAGAAACATATTGTTTTCTCTGTTTGCTCACATCCATATCATATAAATGAATTGAACCTGTAGATGGTAAAGCTAAGCCCGCAAGCATTTGTAAACATGTGCTTTTTCCAGCTCCATTTCCTCCACATAGTGCAATAGTGGTACCTTCTTCAACTTTTAAAGAAAATGGGTGAAAAACTGTCGTTTGCTTATACATCTTAGAAATATTAGTTATTTCTAGTACTGTCATTGCCATCTCCCCCTCTCAAGCTTCCATGAGGCAACCAGAAGGCATAGCAATGAAAAAATAATCGTGTACACCAGTAATAACGTCCAGCCAAATGGTGTACTAAGCGATACAATAAGAGTGTCATAGGTTTGACCAAAAACAGAGCCCCCATTTAATGTGACTATGAATACAACCCTCAATAATTCGGCAGGATTGAAAAATAAAATACTCTTTAGTATAGGGGAAATCCAAGTATAAGGAACAAATGAAAGAATTGCAATAATCATAGATGGCCACATAATAATAAGTAAAAACCAAACTATAACTGACGAAACAAGTGCCTGCCACCTAGTGTGTACCAACGCCCCTACACTAACGCCAAGTAAAAGGAAAAGTAATAAGAGCCATACACTGAAGATAAACAATGCTACTGTCCACTCCAAAGAAAGCGGAATACCAAACAATAACCCAATCAACATGCTTGTACCAAAGCTCATTGTAAATAAAATGAGCTGAGCTGTAGCCTGTCCCCCGTATTTTCCTATCACATAGGAGAAGGATGAAATTGGATATGTGCAAAGCAACTTCCATTGACCATTTTCCATTTCATTTGCTATTGTAAATGACCCGATGATAAGCATAAAAAGTGGAATCATATACAGGACAAGATTGACTGTAGTCCCTGTTACATTTGTATAAGATGATAAGGAAGAAACATTCTTCACAAGTTGGAATAACAAAGAATTCACAACGACCCACAATATGAAAAATGCATAGAACGAACGTTGTCTCATCGAAATGCGCCATTCCGTGCGCCAAATATGCCACATAAAGCATGCCCCCTAGAGAAAAAACGATTTTTTCTTCTTAATTAGTAGGATTCATGGCTTTATTATCCTTCATCATTTTCATCATTTCTTTATTCATTTCCCACTTATGATTATTTAAATCTTCATATGACAGTACTGATCCCTTTTGATTTTTCACATACGATTCAGCGTCGGATTTATTTTGAAATGAAATAACATTGTATGCCATTGGTGTTTTAATAGATGTTTCATACACATAGGTTGCTTTCTCAGATGGCACCCATTCTTTTGTATTATAATCGCGTACAAATTTTGCTTGAAGCTTTTCACCGCTATTTTCTTGTAACCATTTATACATACAGCCAATATCATCAAATTTAAGTGCTTTTCCATTTTCTAAAACCACTTCCGTCGCATATTGATTGTTCGTTACAGCCATATTGCATGTTGCACATTTATCATTTTTTTCGTCAACTGCTACCGGATTCACTGCCTGTTTTCCACATGCCGCTAAAATTGTAATGATAACCAATACTAATACAGTTGATACAAACCCTTTTTTCATATTCGTTTCCTCCCAATTAGAAATAAAAGTACACTTAGAGCTACCATGACCACACTTATTAGTACTAGATATGTGACTGGCTGAGACCGATTTTCCTGTTTCAACGAACGTTGAACAACAGGATTCCAATCTGTTAACACTGCTGTATCTGGACTTTTTAATAGTTTTTGTAATAAAAACATCCCTGGTGCTTGAAAAAACACCCGATATTCCGGTATATTACTCGTTAATGTTAGAAAAAATGGGTCCATTCTATATGGAATGATACTAATTCCTTTACCTGTCGTATCAAGTTTTACGGATGAATCCCAAAAGTTTGTAGCAAATTGATTGTTTGAACTATTTACAGCTTGTGCTTCAACTACATTTCCAATAAAATCATTTTGTTGGACAGCTTGGTTGTTTGCATTCTTTAACTGAATTCCAACAAAATTTCCTTGCACCATATTGGTATACAATTTATTTTGTTCCGATTTTTCAACATAAATTCCGACTCTGTTATATGAAATCGTATTTTGAAAAATGTTTGTACGATTTGCATCATACAAAAGTAACCCTTGAGCATTTACATTATTCGAATTGTACGAAAAGGTATTATTGGATATGGTCGTACGATTTGCTTCCATTACCATCGCACCAGTAACATTATGCTCGGAATGGTTTGCGTTAAGCACCACATCATCTGAAAACATAAGGTGCATTCCATATCTAGATTGTTCAATCGAATTACGCTCAATGACATTATGATTACTATTTTCTAAATAGATGCCATCTCTAGCATGTGTGATACCCGTGTTTGAAATCAAATTATCCTTGGACTCCCAGAGATCAATCCCGTTTTTTTGACCACTGCCATCCACTAAGCTATTGATTATCGTAATGTGAGACGCTTTATCTAATTGAATGCCCGTCTGCATAGCACGTACATGGATAGAATTCAACATATGCCCATTACCAGTCACATATATTGCAGGTACATCTTGACCACCTTCACATTTCTCAACAGTTATATTTTTCACTGCCACCCCTTTTCCTTTTACAACTAACGAAGGTGTATCTGTGCAAGAAACGATCTTTGTATCCGCAGTTCCTTCTAACGAAATGGGCTTTTCTATAATAATGGCTTCGTTATATACACCATCTACGTGAATCACACTATTTTCTGGCGCCTCATCGATTCGAGATTGTAATGATTGTGCCCATGCCGTACTTTGAAAAGGAAAGAAAAATAGTAATATTACCAAGATTAGTATAGATTTAACCGCTTTCATTTCCACATTCCTCTCAAGCAGAAAATGATAAATCTCACATTTCTCACGTTACAATGTAAGATACCAAAAAAATGTGTTGAAAATGCGAAGAAATCATGTGAGTTTTTTGAAATAGAAAAAAATTTGTACTATGTGGTAAGGGATTTACATATATAGCTGCATGAGCCCTTAGACTGTGGGGAAGATTTACATAATTTCTGCACAAAAAAGCTGACTACAAACATAGTTTGTAGTCAGCTTTTTGGATGTTACAATTATTTTGTAACGTTAGCTGCTTGTGGTCCACGAGCGCCTTGAACGATTTCAAAAGAAACAGTTTGGCCTTCTTCTAAAGTTTTGAAGCCTTCTCCTTGAATTGCAGAGAAATGAACGAATACATCGTCTTGACCTTCAACTTCGATGAAACCAAAACCTTTTTCTGCATTAAACCATTTTACTTTACCTTGTAACATAATCTTTTCCTCCTGCGTGGATTGCCCACATTGTTTTACCATTCTTGCTCTTCATACTCTTTCAAGACGATGTTATAACAAACACTCTTTAAACAATATACCGAACAAAAATAATTTATTTAATTATAACAGATTAATAAAAAAAAAGAAATAAAACAAAGTAAAAATCCCTTCATTTCGAGTCATTATTATTGCTAAAACTAAACAAATTTAAACGTATATTATTTAATACTGCTAGTCTCTTATCAGACTATTTTCATTATCCCAATGGTTTCATCATTCTCTTCATTTTCTCAAATGTTGCTAACGCTTAAATATAAATGATAGTCAACCTTCATATTCTGCACCGATCTCTGCAATAACCCACCGCAGCATTGTATCTAGCTGACGGTTCTTCCATTCTTTTGGCATAGCTTGATCACAAATAATATAATCCACTTTGGATAACGAACATATTGAATAAAAAGCTTCATTTTCCAGTTTAGAAGAATCAGCCATGAGAAATACTTGATTAGCTCGTTCCACCATAACTGACGAAACTACACATTCCTCACAATCATAGTCACTCACGCTGTCAATCGAAATACCTCCACATGATAAAAATACTTTATCAAAGCGGAAATTCTCTAAAAATTTACATGTTAGTGCACCAACAATCGATTTTTGTTCTGGATTTGTTACGCCACCTAGAACAATAACTTTTCCTTCAAATTCTTTATTTTCTAGTCGGTTGTTTAGCTCTTGTGCCGCAGCTAACGAATTCGTTACGATTGTAACTCCTCTAACTCCGCTTATGCTACTAGCAAGATGGATTGTAGTCGTTCCTACGTCAATCATCACAGTGTCTCCATCTTTAATAAACTCCGCAGTTTTTTCACCAATAGCTTTTTTTTCATTGGCATATAAATTCATCTTTTTTACAAAATGAGGTTCGTTGTTCGTTTGATGATATTTGACTGCACCTCCATGTATCCGTTGCAGTTTTTTTTCACTTTCTAAAATATCTAAATCACGACGAATCGTTTCAGGTGTTACTCCTAATTCCTTGGCAAGTGTGGTTACAAACACTTTCTTCTCTTTCGAAAGTTTTGCAATTATATATTGGTGGCGTTCTGTAAACATTACATTCATTGCAGTGCAATCACATCCTGTTTTCTAAGATACACTTTCATCGTTTCATTCATTTGGATATGTCCTGATGAATGATGCAATTGCTCCACCACTACTGGAATTCCGAAGCAATCCATCTCATAGCGAATCACTTTCCCTAACATCATCGTTCTTAACACCTTTCCTGACAACTCATAGCTATTTTCTACCTGTAAAGTAGAAAATGCTTCAGGTCGAATGGCATACAGATTCGTAGTAAGCTCTTTTTTCTCCCCAATTAACTGTACCATTTGTTTCTTTTCTAAAACGTTATAATTTCCAATAAATCTCGCAACAAATTCATTTGCAGGATGCGTATAAATTTCATGTGGTGTTCCACTTTGAGCAATATGTCCAGCGTTTAATATATAAATACGATCACTAACTGCCATTGCTTCTTCTTGATCATGCGTAACAAGAATCATTGTCATATTTAGCTTTTGTTGAATCATACGAAGTTGTTTTTGTAAATTTTTTCGAATTTGCGCATCAAGTGCACTTAGCGGTTCATCAAGAAGGAGCACTTTCGGTTCCGTTACGAGTGAACGTGCTAATGCTACACGTTGTTGTTGACCACCTGATAATTCACGTGGATATGCTTTTTCTTTTTCTGATAAGCCTACGAGTTTAATTATACTTGCTACTTTTTCTTGAATTGCTTGTTTACTAAATTTTTTCATAGTAAGTCCAAATGCTATGTTTTCTTCCACTGTCATATTAGGAAATAGTGCATAGGATTGAAAGACCATACCAACTTGACGATCTTTAGCCACGACATTCGTTACATCTTGTCCATCTATTTTAATTATACCTTGTTCAGGATTTGTTAACCCTGCCACGATTCGCAGCAGTGTACTTTTCCCGCAGCCACTTGGTCCTAAGAGAGTCACGAATTCCCCTTTATTTATAGTAAGCTGTAATTCATGAAGTACAGTTTGATGTTGAAAGGACTTACTAACCTTTTCAATCGTTACATATCCCATATTAGAAGGTCTCCTTTTTTGTTCGAATCATTTTAACAATAACAATAGAGAGAATACAGATTAAGAGGAAGTAACAAACGACAATAGCACTTGCTAAATGTCCACTTTCATTTAGTTTTTTATATAAATAAATTTGGACTGTTTCAAAATTTCCTCCGGCTAACATGTTAATAAGTACGAACTCTCCAAATAAAATGGAAAAAGAAAGCAAAGATGAAACGAGAACTCCTGAAGTGATATTTGGTAAAACTACCTTTCTAAATGCAGTAAATTGACTCGCTCCTAAAATTTGTGCGGACTCCATTAACGTTGCTGCATTAACATTTCGAAGACTATTTCGTGTACCTTGATACATATAAGGTAGAATACTTACAAAGTAAGCACCAATTGTAACAAATACCATAGAAATTCCGCTTCCAGAATAAGCACGAATCAACCCAACGGCTATAATAACCCCTGGCATTGCATACGTCATTACAATTATAGCTTGGATGAATTTTTCCAATTTTGGTGCATATAAAACGATTGAAAAAACAGCCGGAACCATAATGACAAGTGCAAGAATTGTTGTTCCTACAGTGACAAGAAGAGACCGAACAAGCGAATTAATAAATCGCGGATCATTGAATAAGGCTACATACCACTCAAATGTAAATCCCTCCGGCAAAACGGTTTTATGCCACTGCGTTGCAAAGGAATAGGCCAGAGTAGCAAGGAGAGGAACAACTAAATAGAGAAAGACAATTCCAATCGATACATAGTGAAAGCCAGAACGTTTCATGATAAATCCCTCCGTACTTTACCAGTTAGCCATTCATTGATCACCATCGCTATGACAAGTGTTAAACCAAGAATACAAGCAATGGCACTTCCGAGCTCTGGTTGTGCAAAAATATCCCCAGTTGTAAGTGCGCCGATACGAATCGTTACTAGATTGTACGTGCTTCCAGTAAGTGCATAGGCCGATGCATAGGCACCCATTGCGTTAGCAAATAAAATACTGAATGTTCCTGCTAGACTTGGGAGCATAATAGGAACTCCAATACGAAGCCAAAATTGAAACGTAGAAGCCCCTAATAAGGATGCCGCTTCCTTCCATTGCGTTTGAATTCCTTGATATACTGGATAAAGCAACATTACAGCTAGCGGCAATTGGAAGTAAACGTAAATGAGCACTAACCCAGTCCAGGAATATAAATTAAACGATTGAAATACAGAAAGCCCTAATTTTTCAAAAAGAATCGTAAACAAACCGCTATTTCCTAACAATACGATAAAAGCAAAAGCTAATGGAATACCAGCAAAATTGGATGTTAGGTTAGCAAATATTAAAATTCGATCTTGTATCGTTTTGGAAAAACGTGTAATCGAGTATGCTGCAAATACGGCTATTATAATTGCAATCAAACTAGACGAGAAAGAAATAAGAATACTATTTTGAAAGGCTTGATGATAGTACGGATTCTTAAATATTTCCTCGTATTGCTTCAATGTGAACCCTGTGCCTCCATCCTCTTGAAAACTTCCATAGAGCATAAAGCAAAGTGGAATCAATAAAAAGAGAATAACGAAAATAAAAAACGGAATGATACTATACACGAGCATTCCATTGATTCGCTTCAATATAAAAACTCCCTTCAACGAGTACAAACTTTGAACATACACATTTATAAAGAATAAGGTGACGTGAAAAGAGATAAACATATCTCTTTTTGCGTCACCTCACGAAATGAACTCATTCTTGCATCTTACTTAACCCTTATTTTCACATTCTCATATCGGTTCGAGCATAAACGAATATGTTTGTCTAATCTTCGATGAATGATGTTTCGTTAACGAAAGGAATAGATAAATGCTGCATAGCTGCTGATGGTTGGATTGATAATAATTCACACGCAAGCGGCGCAATTTGTAATTGCGGAATCACTTCATCATGGACTCCTGCTTGTACACGGTCACTTATGATGAACAAGGGAACATCCCGATCTGCATATGTCGTTCCTCCATGCTGCCCATCATCATTCATTCCATGATCAGCTGTAATAATAATTTGATAACCGGCTTCCATCCAACTTGGCAAAATACTTGCTAAAAGAATATCAGTTGCAATAGCCCGATTTCGATACCCCTTCGAATCAGCCGTATATTTATGTCCGTCATCATCAATATTCATTGAATGTACATACAAAAAATCCGGATGATAGGCTTGCAATAAATAATTGGCATCAGCGAAAAGATGAGAATCTGGATAATGATCCTCCCAGTAGAAAATACCGTGTTCAATAGGATTCTCACTATCTAGTTGTATTCTGTCTGTTGCTGGATTAAAAGGTGCTTTATTATAAAGCTCACTCACCCAATAATACGATGCTGATGCGTTTTTCAAGCCGTTTTTCTTTGTCAAATGAAACAAGCTTTCTTCATGTGACAACCGAACAGTTTGATTCGTAGTAATACCATTTTTGTATGCTGGTGTACCTGTTAGTAGCACTTCGTAAAGTGGACGAGAAAGACTTGGTAATTCTGATTCCACTTTATATCTTGCAGCTAATCCTTTTTCAACGAGATGATGTACATATCCCATTTGAGAGACGGCTGTATCATAGCGCAGACCGTCTAGCATGATAAATATGAGTTTATTTGACATTAATTAACACCTGTTCTTGCCAAGATTGCATTAATGTTTTAGTCGTTTGTTCCCAAGCCTTAAAGTCTTTAATAGGTTTTACGTTTTTATACATTTCGTTTGGAAGAAGTTTTGCCTTTGCATCTTCTGGTAATTTTACATTTTCACGAATTGGACGTGCATATCCGCGTGCAAGATTTGCTTGACCTTCATCAGAGAATATATATTCACGAGCAAGTTTTGCTGCGTTTGGATGTTTTGCATACTTGTTAATGATTGTTGTGTAACCAGAAATAACGGAAGCTTCTTGCGGAATCACTACATCAAAGCGGTTTTTGTCGATTTGGTCACGATAGTTTAATCCGTTGAAATCCCAAACGATAGATACTGCATCTTCACCTTTTTCTAGCGTGTTTACTTTCGGATCCGTTGTTTTAAGGCGTCCTTGTTTTGCTAGCTTAGCAAAGAAATCAATACCCGGTTTAATATTCGTTTCATCTCCGCCATTTGCAAATGCTGCTGCTAATACGGCAAATTGCGCTTGGTTAGCCTTTAGTACATCTCCAATTGTTACTTTATAATCACCATTTTCAAGATCTTTCCATGATTTAGGAGGATTTTTTACTTTTGTTTTATCTGTAATAAATGCGATTGAACCTGTATAAGCGACTGCCCAATCTCCGTTTTCATCTTTAGCCCAAGAAGGAATTTCATCCCAGTGAGATGGTTTATAAGGTTGTGTTAATCCCTTTTGTTTTGCTAATGGCCCAAATGCGATACCAACGTCTCCGATATCAGCTGTGGCATTATCCTTTTCAGATTCAAACTTTGCAAGTTCTTCTGCACTCGACATATCCGTGTCAGTATGTTTGATACTGTATTTCGTTTGCAAATCGTCCCAAGTACCTTTCCAGTTTGCCCAAGAATCAGGCATACCAATTGAAGTAACCGTACCTTCTACTTTTGCCTTCTTTGTAATGTCTTCCAAAGAAACCTTTGTGTCTGTTGTTTTTGCAGGTTCAGCTTGCTTTGTTGAACATGCAACCAGTAATGATATAGATAGTGCCCCTGCTGTTCCAATCTTAAGTAAAGATTTGAAATTCATCGGAACGTGCCTCCCATTTTTGTTTTGTTTTTGTTTTTGTTTGTTTAACAACTAAAATACTAAACAAACAAAGTAAATGGGATATTAAACAAATATTAATTTTAAACAGAGTTACGTAAATAGTTTGTAAATGATTCTTTATTATTTGTTTTTTTATATGTAAAAGTACATACATTGCTTCCATTTGCAAAATAAAAACAAGAAGCGATCCTAGTAGAATCGTTCCTTGTTCTCTATGAAAAATATTAGCTTATTTCTTAATGTATATACTTACTATCTGACCTATTTCAAAAGAAACTATCTCCTAAAATTTAAAGTTAAGTTATTCACTTTTTTAGAACGAGATTATTACTAGATAATAATAGTTCTTCTACTGACTTATATAAACGTTCTGCTGTATATGAATCCGTTATCGATCCATCTGCAGATACGTATTCATCTAAAATAAACGTTCCAGCAAGCACATGCTCACCACCCAGCACTCCTATTAAAGGTTTTAAGCCATATTCAATACTAAGAACATGATTAAGGGTACCACCTATTGCAATGGGGATAACTACTTTTCCCTTTAAACTATTTTGCGGTAATAAATCTAACAACGCCTTTAATGCTCCCGTATAGGTCGCCTTATAAACTGGTGTTGCAATAATAACTGCACTCGAATTTAGTACTGTCGTAGCAAATTCTTGAATGGCTGAACTTTCAAAATTTGCAAATAAAACATCTTCAGCGCGAAAATCAGTTACCTCGAAAGTTTGCGAACTTCCTCCACGCTCCTCAATAAAGGATGCGATATGATGAATCACCCTTGCCGTTCTCGAATTTTTTGATACCCCACCAGAAATTAAAATGATATTACCCATTTGAAATCCTCCTACGCATTTATTATTAAAAAACCAGTTTCCTCTAAAATGAAGTAATTACTCCTTACCTACTGCCAGCGAAAAAAAATCAAAAAGACCCCTGATAAACAGGCGCCTTTGGTTTTCCAATCAGCATTCTGTATGTTTCGAGTTACGCGAAATCTAGCTTTATATTAAAAATGTAAACTGTGATTTAAATCATAATATATATTACCTATCAATTTAATTGGTTTTAATCATTGAATACAATATAAATTGATTTAGATAAGTTGTCAATGCTATTTTCCATATCACTCATTTTTTCTATTAGAATACTATATAAGTATAAATCCATCTTGACTTATAAGAATTATGAGTTTATTATGTATATACTTTTATAAATGCTGATTGGATTACCAAAGGCACCTACCGACTTACAAAATGGATAGGTGCCTTATTTTTATAAGGAAATAAATTCTCGTACAAATGGTTTAATAGTTATGTGAGGATTATCCAAAGTGAAAGGACGGATTATATATGACTAAAACGAATTTTCAAACCATGGTTCCTCATTTGCAAAATAAACTAGTGGAAATCCGACGACATTTACATGAATACCCTGAACTATCGCGGCAAGAATTTCAAACGTCAGTATACATTAGAGAACTACTAGAAGATGCAGATATATCTATATTGCCATCTTCGCTCGAGACAGGTGTTATAGCAGAAATCAAGGGAAACGGACCAGTTATTGCTCTTCGTGCAGATATTGATGCATTGCCGATTACTGAAGAAACAAATCTCCCTTACGCTTCAAAAAACCTTGGTAAAATGCACGCCTGCGGTCATGATTTTCATACCGCTTCCATCCTAGGTGCTGCTTATTTATTAAAGCAGAAAGAAACGCATCTTAAAGGTACCGTACGATTCATCTTCCAAGCTGCAGAAGAAAATAGCAGTGGGGCTAAAGATGTCATAAAGGCAGGACTACTAAACGATGTAACTGCTATTTTTGGTTTGCATAACAAGCCAGATCTCTCTGTAGGTACAATTGGGATTACAGAAGGACCGCTAATGGCCAGTGTAGACCGATTTGAAATTCAAATTGATGGAAAAGGAACTCATGCAGCTGCTCCGCATAGAGGAATCGATCCAATTGTGACAGCATCTCACATCATTTTAGCTTTGCAATCCATCGTCAGTCGAAGTATAAATCCCCTTCATAGTGCAGTAATAAGTGTAACAAACCTCCATGCAAGAAACACATGGAATGTAATTCCCGGAACTGTTACATTAGAAGGTACTGTTCGAACCTTTCAAGACGATGTACGCAACACCATTCCTGAGAAAATTCGTCAAATTATACAGGGAGTTGCATCTGCCTTGGGAGGGATAGCATCATTACATTGGTATCCAGGACCGCCGTCTATTCAAAATGATTCTCTACTTACGGAATTATGCCAAAATGCAGCAACTTTAAATGGACTTTCTATTGTAGATCCGCAGCCCTCAATGGCAGGAGAAGACTTTGCCTACTACCAAAGGGAGGTTCCAGGCTTTTTCGTTTTTATGGGGACGTCTGGTACCGAAGAATGGCATCATCCCTCTTTCACTTTAGATGAACGTGCTCTATCTATCACTGCCCATTATTTCGCAACTTTAGCAGAAAAAGCGCTACTGGGATTAAGCAAAAGTAACGATTTTCACTCATCATGAAACAGGATAGAATTTGATTTATAAAATCCGACATACAAAAAAACAAAACACTTCACAAATCATAAAAAAAGATGTAAAATTCATATATTCCCTATATGAAAGGTATGAATAAAATGTCACAAACAGTTCGGTCTATTCCTCGTCCTCTAGTTAGAACGAATCAATGGTTTATCGTAATAAGCGTAGTAGCGACATGGATTTCTGGTGAAGCATGGTTGCTGGCATTCCCGTTAGTTGCAGGTCTTATGGGTCTATTCTTTCAGTTTAATCCGGTAATGCGTTTGGCAAAATTATTTTTAAGAAAAAAACCGTCCGAATATGCTCTTGAAGATTGGGATCAACAACAATTCAATCAAATTATTGCAATTGCATGCTTAGCTGGTGGACTAATTAGTTATCTTGCAAACTGGACGCTTGTAGCATATATCTTTACAATAATGGTTGCTATTGCTGCATTTGTAGCAATTCTTGGTTTTTGTATTGGTTGCTTTATTCGATATCAATGGTTACAATACCGTTATCGGAAATCTATAAAACAATCTTAATAAAATAATCCCTTCTATATATGGAGGGATTATTTTATTTCCAGCCTTTTGTTCGTGTAAATAACATTAAGTTAGATGCATTACATAGTGAACCTCACCCACCAAATGTTACTGCACTTGGAAGGTGCTTCTCTTATCTTAGATACGATCTAAACCTCGCTGTGAGTCAACGCTGTTGGCTCTAATGCCAAGTAAAGACTAATGAGTGAAGATAAGGTCTGATTTGTTCTTTTTGCCAATTCAGGAACTTTTGCCTGAACGGACAACCTCTCCATTTCTGAAAAGGGTTTAAGGAGTTCTCGAATAAAGTATCTTGCTCCAATGTTGTAAGAAGCAGATAGGTCAGCATGATACACTTTGCCTGTTGTAAAAGTAGCCATATCCTTCTTCGGGTTACGGGTGACAAATCCACTTCCATCAAAAGCCAAAGCACTTGTATTGCGGGCGACAATATGGGAAATACGGAGACCAACATAGTGTGCCATTTCAGTTACCTTGTTTTGGATAGCAGTTTTGCGCCAGTAACGTAATGTAAATCGTAAACGCTTGGCTCCATAGAATCCCTTCGGGATTCTCATTTTTTTAAGGTACTCCAACACAATAACATCAGCGTTATGCTCTTTGGCAAATTGAATGATTTGGTGACAAGTATCGTTGATGATATAAGATTGAGATGAATGGAGAAGCCGACCATATCCATTTATCATTTGATGCTCCCCCTCAAATCCAATTATCTAAAATGATTAATAGCTATAAAACCGGCACTTCACGTTTAATCCGTAAGGAGTTTGCTGAACACTTGCAGAAATTTTACTGGAAACCTTATTTTTGGAGTCAAAGTTACATGGTGTTATCGACAGGCGGGGCAACCATTGATGTCATAAAGAAATACATCGAGGACAAGGAAAAAAAGAAAAGAGTTGATAAGAGGGCGACTAAACCCCACCAAATCGGAGATTTGGAAGGGGAATGCATCGCCTATTTTTGTTCAAAGAACAATCTATTCAGTTGTCTTTATCGCTAAAAGAATACCAGTACCCCAATCTACTTCTGTTATGACTAAATCACTTCTTTCACGTAACTTATGTATGAGCTTTGGTGCTTTCACACGGTACTCCTCGGGCACGCTCATATCAGGAAGTAAATCATGAATGACGTAAAATCCACCTACATTTAAATGATCTAACGTCTTATCCAAAAGTTCAAATTTTCCTGGCCATGTATCTGCAAAAATAAAATCAAACGTCTCCTCCATATTTCGAATAAAGACAGCTGCATCTTCACAACGAAATGTAACGCGTTTATCGTCTCCTAAATACGTGTGTGCTATTTTTTGAAGCGCAGGATCAATATCCACTGAAATAAGTGTACTCTCTTGGTCCATTCCGTCAACAATCCAAGCTGCAGATGCACCAGCTCCTGTCCCAAGCTCTAAAAATGTTCCGTGTGCTTTTGATGCTGCTAGCCCTTTTAATAAAAATCCTGTTTTCGTATCACATGACTGATGAAATCCTAGTAATTTCGAATGTGCTACAATTTTACCGTAAATATCTGGTGACTTCATCAACGTCTCTTTTTCCATATTGAACAACTCCCTCCTATTAATCTGTTATAGGTATACGAATGACATGTAAAAAATAAAAAGTGGCCTCTTTTATAAGAGGCCACGAGCTAACATTTTCGACCTCTTATCTTTCAGAGCAAACAAAAGTTACTCTGTTGGAATTAGCACCTTCCTATACGTACTAGGGGTTGCTGAGGTTTCGCAGGGCCTATCCCTCCACCTCTCTAGATAAGAATTTCATATTCAATATTTGAAAATTGTATGTACGATACACTTTCTATCGATTTGCTCTTAATAATATACCTATTCAACATATTCGTCAATTAAAGCCCCCTATTATACAAGTATATTTATTATTCATTCTTGCTTGATATATCCGGTAAAATATTGAAAACAGTTGACGCTTCCTAACTGATTCCTTCATAATACGGGTATTGATTAGAAATCATGTTATCTTCCTTATATAATACAAATATAGTATGGAGATGATACATATGCCATGGCAAGACATGGTAATTCGGCTCTTTATAGCTATACTCACTGGTGCATGTATTGGTACAGAACGTCAGTGGCGACACCGTATGGCCGGCATACGTACAAATGCTCTTGTTTCACTGGGAGCATGTTTATTCGTCATTTTATCTGTTTTGACACCAGGAGATAACAGTCAAACTCGAATTGCCGCCCAAGTGGTTAGCGGCATCGGTTTTTTAGGCGCAGGTGTTATTATGCGAGAAGGGTTTACTGTACGTGGATTAAATACAGCTGCTACATTATGGTGTTCTGCGGCCGTAGGAACGTTAGTTGGAGCAGGTTTTATAAAAGTAAGTATTATAGGAGCTATAGGTGTCGTGTTAGCAAATATCCTCCTCCGTCCAGTTGCGTTATTTATGAATAAAAAATCGAAAGCTCTTTCACAAGAAAACCTATTCTATGAAATTACAATATCCTGCTTAGATGAACATGAAGCAAGCATTCGAGAGGCACTGTCTCGGATGATACTATCAGAGGGACTTGCGTTACAAGAAATGTACAGTGAAGAAATCGAAAGCGGAAGCAAAGTATCCGTAAGAGCATTGCTTCATAGTGATAAATCGAAAGCTCTTTTAATAGAACAAATTGTTGGTAAGTTAAGTCTGGAACACGACGTTACTGCAATTGGATGGAAAACTCTTTCTGAACAAGAAGGGGATTAAGAAGTACTGAAATCAGTACTTCTTTACTTCGTTACATTCCTTGTATTCATAACCTACAAAAAACGCAAACCCCTTTGAAATTCGAATTATGAACGTAATCATTACTTCCCGGCAACAACTTGATCCCAAATACCACCATCGCCATAAAGGTCTTTCCCAACTTTACTCCAGCCGCCCAGATAATTAGTATCGAATAATCCTGCAGGTTGTTTGTATGTGTTGGCATTGGCTTTAGCCACGTCTGGATCAACTGAGCGGAACCCGCTTTGGACAAATATCTTTTGTGCATCCGGTGTCCACAGAAATTCCAAAAATGCTTCAGCAACTTTTCGGGTACCGTGCTTATCAACATACTTATCGACAATAGAAGCTGGATTTTCAATTGAGGTCGTATATTGAGGCACGATTTCCTCATACTTATTTCCCTTTTTGATGCGGTCAATCAGTTCATTTTCATAAGTAATGATGACGTCGCCAACTCCTTTATCAAATGTAGACATTGATTCCTCGCCACTTTTATCCAGTGATTTTACATTTTTATATACTTTACTAAGTAATACCTTGGCCTCAGCAGGATCTTGTTTCCCTGTTTTTTCTTCCGATATTTTTAACCCTGCTCCATAAATGGCATTTACATCCCATTTGGCGCCACCAGAAGTTTTCGGGTTAGGAACTAAAACTTGAACGCCTGGATTCGTTAAGTCCGACCAATCCTTAATGCCCTTTGGATTCCCCTCACGTACTCCGAATGCTGCGATTGACTTGGTAATAATGCCACTATGTGGTGCACTTTTCCAATCGTGAGTAATCAATCCTGCCTTTACAATCTTGTCGATATCTCCTTCAAGTGAAAGAGCGGCGATATCTGCCTCAAAGCCATTTGTAATGTTCTGAGCCTGCGCTCCAGATGCTTGATAGGACTCTTTGAATTCCACAGTTTGACCAGTCTTATTCTTCCATTCCTTTTGAAACAAAGGAAATATCGCTTCAAATTCATCCTTGATTGTAGAATAACCACCGATAGTTAATGTGACGGTACCGTTGTCTTTAGAAGCCGATGTGCCGGCTGTTTCAGAACTATTTGTTTTACTAGAAGAAGAGCAACCGGAAAGCACCACTGCTACAAGTAAAATAAGTATTGTGAAAAATGAATAAATCTGTTTCTTTGTCATACATTTCATCTCCTTATAAATAAATGATTGCTTATATGAAAACAGGCATTGGATCAATTTTGGATCGATTTTCCAACACACGGGTTTCTATAGGTGTAAACACTGAGAGCTGATGAATTAAAATATTAATCTTGTCTCCTGGCTGGAACACCTTTTGATTGATTGCTTGGAAGGCAAATAACCTAGTGTCATTTGCAAGCTTGATTTCCAGATACCAGGAATCACCGCGAAAGTGCACATGCGTGACAGTGCCTGCCTCCATGGCACTAGCAAGATACGATGTGTTTTCCGGGAGGACCTCAATCGCTTCCGGACGAATCAGTACTTGAACACCTGATTTCCATTGATCACCATTCTGATAGTCTAACAATTCTTGAAAACCTTGAAGTAATATTGGAACATCAAGCTTATTTGATTCGCCGATAAAAGATGCGACGAATGCCGAAGCCGGCTTATTGTATATTTCCCAAGGTGTGCCCTGCTGCTCAATTGTTCCTTTTTGGACGATAATAATTTGATCCGCAACCTCGATTGCTTCGTCTTGATCATGTGTCACAAAAATCGTAGTGATACCGAATTCACTAATCAAATTACGTAGCCACAGACGTAGCTCCTTACGAATTTTCGCGTCTATTGCGGCAAACGGTTCGTCGAGTAGTAGCAGTTTTGGTTCTGGTGCAAGCGCACGTGCAAAGGCAACACGTTGTCGTTGCCCGCCTGAAAGTTGGTCCGGGTATTTGTTTTCGGTACCTTCCAGTCCCATCAGTTTGAGAAGATAGAAAATGCGTTCCTTAATTACACTACCTCTCTGCTTTTTTACCTTCAGCCCATACGCTATATTTTCAAAGACTGTCATATGCTTGAACAAGGCGTAGTTTTGAAAGACAAATCCAATCCCGCGTTCTTGTACGGATAATGAATTGGCTAGCTTGCCATTAAAAAAGATTTCACCGGAATTCGGTTGCTCTAGACCGGCGAGCATACGTAAAATGGAAGTCTTGCCACCTCCACTTGGACCCAATAGTCCGACCAGATGTCCTTTTTGAATCCGAAAACTGGCTTTATGTATCGCTTGAAACTCCCCGAAATGTTTTTCTAACTCTTTCACTTCAATGTCCATAAGATTCATTCAACTTCCTTTCTTTTTTTCATCCATTCCAAAAACAGAAGGACCGTGACGGAAAAGAGTCCGAGCAGCAGTGCGACACTGTTAGCTGCAACCGTATGAAAATCGACGGAGTCTTGATAAACCAACGTGGTTGCTGTTTGTGTCTGATTGATGATATTACCTGACACGACGAGCACGGCACCAAATTCACCGACTGATCTTGCAACCGTAAGCACCAGCCCATAATATACTGCCCAGCGAATGGAAGGCCAAGTTACACGAAAAAAGGTACGGATTGGACTGGCACCCAAAGTAGCAGAAGCTTCTTCGGAAGTCACTCCAAGTTCCGATAGAACGGGAACAATCTCGCGAATCATCAGCGGGAATGTGACAAAAACCGTTGCCATTACCATACCGGGAAGTGCATAAACGATTTTCATTCCGGAGTTTTCAAAAAAAGCACCTAACAGCGTATTTGGTCCAAAAAGCAGGATAATCATCAAGCCACCGATTACGGGAGAAACGGCAAACGGTAAATCGATGATGGTATTGACCAAGGGACGAAGCCATTTTGATATCCAGGTACCGCGCACAATTTCTAGTGAAAGCAAAATGCCAATTACGGTATTCAGAAATGTGACTATAATTACGATAATCAGACTTACTGTTAAGGCATGAATAGCTTCCGGACGCTTCAAAGCTTCGAAAAACGGACCGAACCCTGTTGAAAAAGCCCCAAATACAATACTGGAAAAAGGCAGAATGAGAATCAGAACAAACAAAAATACAGTGATAGCAATAAAAATTCTTCTCATGCTTTCGTGCCCCTCCTTTTTTGAAATACATTGACCAGCCATAAGACGACTAAAGAAATGGTTATCAGCACAATAGAAACAGCGGCCGCGCCCTGAATGTTATAGTTTTCAATCTCACCATAAATGTACACTGAAGCAACCTGTGTTTTTCCCGGAATGTTACCAGAAATAAGCGAGATAGCACCGAATTCTGCCAATGCCCTGGAAAAGGACAACATACTTCCAGCTATAATACCAGGAACAATGGAAGGAAGCAGTACGTGAAAAAAAGTAAACACTTTGCCTGCTCCCAGCGTAAAACTTGCCTCTTCTTCAAACGGATCGAACTGCTCGATCATCGGCTGTACGGTTCGAATTACAAATGGAAACGTAATAAAAACCATGCCGATAACAATTGAGGATTGATTGTAAAGCAGATTGATGCCGGTGGAATTGAGCCATTTTCCAATTGGGCTTTGCGGACCTAACAGTGTCAGTAGCATTAAACCTGAAACTGCTGTAGGCAAGGAAAAGGGAAGATCAACCAAGCTGTTTAGCAATCTGCGCCCAATAAAACGATAACGAACTAAAACAAATGCGATAAAGGTTCCGATAACCGCCTGAATCAAGGTGGTTAAAATACTAAGCTTAAAGGTTAATAGAATCGCTTTCCAGGCAATGACACCGGAAATTTCTTTCCAAAAAGGCTCCCAGCCTAAAGAAAAACCTTTCACATAAACAGCTGCTATTGGCAATGCGACAAGGACGAAAAGATAACTAATAAGAATCGACCGTACCGCCGTACGATAACTATTTAAATTCATATCAACACTCCAATTAACTCGTAATATAAAAAAAGCACACAATGGTTCCAAATTGGAACATTATGCGCCTTCAGTTATCTGATCAGCTTATGTATATAATTGTGTTTTTTTCGATGAAAATTAAATTAATAATATCATACAATTCCTATTTGTCAACTTGATAATAGTTATTTTGATGATTCATTCAAAAATAATATTAATATTGTACATGAAAGATCAAGTGAAATTTGTCTCAGAGGTTTGTTCATAAACCCAAAGGATGAATTGAACCAACCTTGACTTTTACGAGCATTGTATCCCACTTAGACTAAAATATTTACCATGGAATTAATAATTATTTATGTTTTCGAATATTTTTAGGAGGTGTTTTTTCTTTTTTCTTTTTGATGTTTGCATACGAATCTCTTTTCTTAATCGCAAGAAACACATAATATCCATCGACTTCCCATATTTTCACACCGCCAAAAATGGCAGTTAGTTTATTTTTATACCAGTCCTTTCTTTTCGTAACCATGTATAGAGCACCGTCTTTACATAGCCGATTAAACCCTTTTTCAATAAATGCTTTAGGGACTGAAAAATCAGCATGATAAGGAGGATGGGAAATAATTTTTGTAAAACCTGTTTCTTGTACATTTGAGAATCCATCACTTACTTCAACATCTATTTCAGGAACATTATTTAATATAGCATTTTGCTTGGCAACCAAAACGGCTTCTTTATCATTATCAACCATCGTTACATGACTTGCACCGATTTGTTTTGCTGCTAAAATCCCAACGACCCCATAACCACAACCGAGATCACATACTTTATCATTTTCATTAAAATCAATAACAGACAACATGGATAATGTCCCCTTATCAATATGCTTTGGAGAAAATAATCCATTATTTGTATCAAATTTCAATTCTATATCTTTTATAGTCGTTTGTAACATTAGAATGTACTTCCTTTATTCTTATTTTTACGTTTCTAACTATATCATGAAATTCTTATAATGAGTAATTTGAAAAAACTTGGTCCTAGGGCAAATAAGAACGCTACCTGCTTAAAAAAGTAGCGTTCTTGCATAGTTTTTAATTGCTGTTACATTCATCAAGAATTTACACACTTTACTAATATGTGATTACCTGACCATACGGATAGCCATAGTCTCCGTAATACGGCGCCGGATAAGGTACTGGATATGGGTATGGTGCCGGATACGGATAGCCATATCCATATCCTGGTGTTAATAATGCACCTGCTGTTAATCCTGCAATAAATGGGAATCCAAAACCTCCAAATCCAAAGCCTGGACGACCAAACCCTCCAAATCCAAAGCCCGGACGGCCAAAGCCTCCAAATCCAAAACCTGGGCGACCAAAGCCTCCAAATCCAAAACCTGGACGACCGAATCCTCCAAATCCAAAACCCGGACGGCCGAATCCTCCAAAATGGTGTCCTCCAAATCCTCCAATAGGACGACGCTCATCAATCATGTTTGTTAACCTCCTTTTATTGTTTTCGTGCTGTATTCATTTTCACAGTATGCATGGCAACTTCAAAGGGCATAGGCATTTAGCTTCTACCACAGTAAAAGGACAAAACTGACAATCTAATTTGTGTGTTTGACTAATGCGACAATGAATGCTTTTTTATGATCAAAAGACAAGTGATACATATGTTGTAATATTTGGAAACTATACTTTTGGCTTAAAAAGAGCAATCTATATTTGACTTTCATTTCATAGGAGGAAACGACATATGACTGTAATTAATCAATTAAAGCAAACCATTTCTGGTTTAAAAAGTGCGCAAGCAAGTTTGGAAGGATTTGCAATAGCAACTGATAATCAACAAGCAAAACAAACCTATCAAAGTGCTGCCAAGCAAGCGCAAACGATCATTGACACCCTGGCACCACGAATGCAAGAAGTAGAACTAGAAGAACCGCAATATAAGTCATAATATCGCTCGTTTCATCAATAAACGAAAAAAGAGAAAAAAGGGTGATTTTCAATCATCCTTTTTTCCAAACCAAAGCATTGCTTACTTTATTACGAAATGGAATGATAGTATGCCAAAAATAATGCTCTATTGCTTGGCTTTCCTATTTATGCAAATCAGCTTAGTTGGATGTACAAAGCTGCCAGAAACCAAAACAGCAAAACAAAACGTACAAACGCAAAATGTAAGTATGGTAGAAAATCAATCTCCTGCCGTTCAAGCACAGGATAAAATCTCTACATTAGAAGGAATAGTGTCCGTAAAAGCTGTAAATGCAGGAAATGATCTTTATGTAGCAGCAAAGCCTGCTCAATATAAACGATTCCAATTAAAGGCGTTACGTAAGGAAATTTCAAATAAGCTCCAGGAAACTTTGCCTTCTTATAACTATCACGTTAGCTTAGACGGTAAAATTTATAAGCTAGTCGAACAGCTACAAAGTGAAATAAATAAAAAAGAAATTGATGCTGCAACCATTGTAAAAGAAGGGAAAATAATCCACTCAGAAATGAATTCTGATACATAAAGAATCCATATGGAAAGGATGACGTCGTATGTCTAGTAAGCAAAAAAATATGACACCTGTACAGCAGGAATATCAAACGCTCGCAAAGACGCATGAAACAAAACGACCTATTATTAAAAACTGTGTAAAAGCTTTTTTTGTTGGAGGATTCATCTGTATCATTGGTCAGTTTATTTCCCTTTTTTATACAACCTACTTTGACTTTACAGAACGATCCGCGGGCAATCCAACTGTAGCGACTCTTATTTTTATATCGATGCTATTAACTGGTTTCGGTGTGTACGACCGCATTGCGCAGTTTGGGGGTGCAGGTACTGCTGTTCCTGTAACAGGATTTGGTAATTCTGTTATCTCTGCTTGTATCGAACATCGGACTGAGGGGTTTGTGTTGGGAGTAGGCGGAAATATGTTTAAAATGGCCGGTTCTGTCATATTATTTGGCGTCTTTTCCGCATTTGTAATTGCTATTATTAAAACGATACTCATTCACTGGGGAGGATTTTAAATGCAAGAAGGTCATCAAACTTGGAGATTTGAGCATACACCTACTATCCTCTCAACCGGAGTAACTGGCGGACCATTTGAAGCAAATGGAGCAATTGCTGAAGATTTTGATTCGTTGCATGGGGATTTATGGCTTGGACAAGATTCCTATGAAAAAGCGCATCGCGTTCTATTTGAGGAAGCTTGCAAACGTGCAACTGAAAAAGCAAAGCTTCGAACGCAGGATGTACAGTTTTTATTAGGTGGGGATTTAATAAATCAAATAACCCCTACAAGCTTTGCAAGTCGTCTACTTGGAATTCCCTACTTAGGTTTGTTCGGTGCTTGTTCCACCTCAATGGAAGGTCTATCTTTAGCTGCTCTCATTATTAATAGTAAATGTGCTAATTATGTATTAACCGGAGCTTCCAGTCATAACGCAGCTGTTGAAAAACAGTTTCGCTATCCAACAGAATACGGAGGACAAAAACCTCCTACTGCCCAGTGGACAGTTACAGGAGCAGGAGTTGCCCTGCTTTGCGCTCAAGGGGACGGTCCCTTTGTCACATCTGCTACCATAGGTAAAGTTGTAGATATGGGATTAAGTGATCCTTTTAATATGGGGGGGGCAATGGCACCTGCTGCTGTTGACACAATTGAGGCTCATTTACGTGACCGACAAATTGATGCAGCTTACTATGATTTAATTGTAACAGGTGATTTAGGGAAAATCGGAAGAGAAATTGCTCTTCATTTACTCCGCAAACATGGACATTCTATAAACGATGAACAATTTCAAGATTGTGGATTACTGATTTATAGCAAAGATCAACCTGTTTTTTCGGGGGCAAGTGGACCTGGATGCTCCGCTACCGTTGTATATGGTCATTTATTAAATCGAATGAAAAATGGAGAATTCAAAAAAATGTTAGTTGTAGCTACAGGAGCTTTGCTTTCACCTTTATCATTCCAACAGAAGGAAACAATACCATGTATCGCGCACGCTGTATCCATAGAATATGGAGGTGTTCACTAATGGCCATGTTTATCTCAGCATTCGTTGTTGGAGGTTTTATCTGCGTAATCGGTCAGCTTTTATTTGACGTTGCAAAGTTAACTCCTGCTCATACGATGGTTGTACTTGTCGTAACAGGAGCGATTTTAGATGGTTTTAATTTATACGAACCGCTTATTGATTTTGCTGGTGCCGGTGCTACAGTGCCCATTACGAGCTTTGGAAACGCTCTTGTGCACGGAGCCATGGCCGAGGGAGAAAAACACGGTCTCGTTGGAGTTATAACAGGAATGTTTAAAGTAACGAGTGCAGGTATTTCTGCAGCAATTATTTTCGGCTTTATCGGAGCACTACTTTTTAAACCAAAGGGATAAGGAGAGCAATTGGATGACAATCGTAGCAAATGTTAAATCATGTTTAGCTAGTGTGAAAGGCGCACAGTCTAGTTTAAGTGTATTAGCCCAAGATACCGTAGATAACCATACAAAGCAACTGTTTCACGAATGCATGATGGAATTAGACGACGTTATTTCCGATTTACAAAAAAGAATATCCCATTTAGAAAACGAAGAACCACAATATAAAGGAATGTAAGAAAGGAATTGATTTTCATGCCAGAATGGTTAATGGTAATCGTTCGATCCTTAAGTATATTAGCTATACTATTCTTTATCACAAAACTTCTAGGTAAACGACAAATATCACAGCTTTCCTATTTTGAATATATTGGCGGTATGACAATTGGTGACATAGCTGCAGAAGTATCAACCGGGCTTGAACAAAATTATACACACGGAGTCTTTAGTATTCTTGTATTTTCCATGATTCCATTCTTGGCAGGACTACTCGCACTAAAAAATAAAAAGATACGAGATTTCGTGGAAGGAAAAGCTACGGTTGTAATAAAAGACGGGAAAATACTTGAAGATAATTTAAAAAAAGAAAAATACACCAGCGACGAATTACTGGAGTTACTTCGAAAAAAGGATGTATTTCGCGTAGCAGATGTTGAATTTGCTGTACTTGAAGCGGCTGGTGAGTTAAATGTACTCGTAAAAAAAGAAAACCAACCTCTTACCCCTAGCATGGTAGGATTACAAGTAGCTACTGAAAAAGAACCACAAACTGTTATTATGGATGGAAAAATACTAGATGAACCACTAACAGCTAGTGGTCACAATCGACATTGGCTTCTTAGTGAACTAAAAAAAATAGGCATTTCCCAAGACAATGTCTTTATTGGACAAGTTGACAGCACTGGTGTGTTAACTGTCGATGTGTACGATGATAAGATTCAAGTTCCATCATCCCAGGAAAAGCCCTTACTTCTTGCGACTTTAAAAAAATGTCAAGCAGATTTAGAATTGTTTTCACTTGAAACAGAATCTAGAAATGCCGCAGACATGTATCATGCTCATTCAGAAAGGCTAGAAAATATTATCAATAAAATAGCATTTCTACTAAAGGAATAATATATTCATGATTCTTCAGTCACTTCGTATATTTGTTGTAATTTTCTCTCGAATTCGCTGAACACAACAAATCGAGATTCTCTAAACATTTCTTTTCCATTTAAAAACATAATTATTGTAGGGGCAGAGAAAACCAAATATTCACCAGAAACTTGCGGTGTTTCTTCGAGAGATACAAGGATAGAATGTATTTTCGGAAAACGCTCCAATACATCTTCTGCTTGTGCAAGTACCGCATCACATACACCGCACTGTACAGTTTTAATAAAAAGTAAAGACATTTGATTATTTGAAATAATTCCTTTTATTTCTTCCATATTTTGAATTTTATCCATACCAATTCTAGCTCCTTCTTTTCGTTTCACCTTTCTTTTATTGTACGCAAATTTATATGAAACTAAAAATTAGTTGCTTGAACATATACATACATCACACGCAGGTATTATCTTGAGAACGTCGATTTATTTTGTAAAATTCAGTTTTTTTACGAAAACAAGCTTTTTTCCATACAAATATAAGGATCGTTCCGAAAAGGGAACTTTATTTGTCCTCTCTTTTCAAAACCAGCTCGTTCATACATGGTGACAGCATGAGGATTTTTCGTATATACATCTAACCGTATACTAAGATGACCATGCTCTCTGGCAAATTGTAGTGCAAACTGCATCAGTTGTCTTCCGATTCCCTTACCCTGATGCCCCGGATGTACAGCTAAGCGATGAATAACTAAAGGTGTTCCCTCCATCTCATTCCACGTAATTTGTTTATATTTTGCGCTTTGATTTGTGTTTAGTACGATTACCCCTACATACGTTGATTCTTCTTTTATACCGTATACATATCCGTTCTTTATATCCTCACGTATAACAAAAGAATTTGGATAAAAACGATCCCATTGATAAATTTCATTTGCTCGTAATTCTTTCACAACAGCCTTATAAATCCCCATAATTTTCTTTGCATCAGACAGCTGCACTTTCGTTATTTCCATTGTTCCCCTCTCCTTTTCCTCAATCATAAATTAACAAAATTTGTTTATAATCACTATCACTTATTTAGACATTATAATTTATTATTAATCAATCTCGTCCTTAAATAAAACCCTTACAATTGAAGGATATTTATGTGAATGAAAGGATATTGTATCTCCTGTTATTTTTCTTATTACCGATAATCATGTATGTTTCTTTCCTTTTAATAGAAACATAAGGATATATCTGTTACTTAGGAGGACAAACTTATGAATCATAATGAACAAACAAATTCGTTTTGGAGAGCGTCATCCCAACAATCATCCTTTCAAAAGCTTTCATCTGATATAAAAGTTGACGTCGCAATTGTTGGAGGTGGCATCTCGGGTATTACAACTGCCTACTTGCTTGCAAAGGAAGGGCTATGTGTAGCATTGCTAGAGGCTGACAAAATTATAAACGGGACTACTGGCCATACAACTGCAAAGATTTCTGCACAGCACAATGTAATCTATCATGAACTCCTAGAGCATATTGGCGAAGATAAAGCAAAATTATATTACAATGCAAACCACGATGCCCTGCAATTTATTAAAAACATGATCGACGAGTATAACATACATTGCGATTTTTCACAGGAGCATTCGTATCTGTATAGTACCACTGAACAATCTGCAAAACTGCTAGAACAAGAATACAAGGCATATGAAAGGCTATCCATTTCGGGAGAACTAAGTGAGACGTTACCGGTTTCCATCCCGGTTACGTTAGCACTCATTATGAAAAATCAAGCTCAATTTCATCCGGTTCATTACTTACAACACCTCGTCGACTTATTTACGAAAGCAGGTGGAAGCATCTATGAACACACAGTAGCCATCGACGTGCATGAAGGAATTCATCCACGCGTTATTACAAAAGACGGTCCAATCGTTACATGTGATTATGTTATTTCTTGCTCGCACTTTCCATTTTATGACGGAAAAGGTCTCTACTTTACAAGAATGTATGCAGAACGCTCCTATGTATTGGCGGTAAAGACCAAACAACCTTTTCCAGGAGGAATGTACCTAAGCGTTGATGAACCTGTTCGTTCCTTACGATATACGATGGATAACGGAGAAAAACTTGTACTAGTTGGCGGAGAAAGTCATAAAACAGGACAAGGTATCGATACAGTTTTACACTACGAGGCATTGCAATCCTTTGCAGATGAAGTTCTAGGTGTAGAAACTATTGAGTATCGGTGGTCTGCACAAGATTTACTCACGCTAGATAAGCTTCCTTACATTGGAAATATCACCTCTGAGCATCCGAATATACTTGTTGCAACAGGTTATAAAAAATGGGGAATGACTACCGGAACTGCAGCGGCCTTACTCATTCGAGATATTATTATGGAACGAAGCAATCCGTACCGAAATCTATTTACTCCTTCCCGCTTTCTAGCCGATCCAAGCATTAAACATTTTCTTACGCAAAACGGAGATGTGGCAAAACATCTAATAGAGGGGAAGCTGGAATTTCCTTTACGAACTCCTGAAGAACTAATCAACGAAGAAGGTTCTGTTGTTCGTGTCAATGGTAAACGTGCAGGTGCCTATAAAGATTGTAATGGTGTGCTCCATCTTGTTGATACCACGTGTACCCACCTTGGCTGTGAGGTAGAATGGAACGATGGGGAATCAACATGGGACTGTCCTTGTCACGGATCTCGCTTTTCATTCAATGGAGATGTGTTAGAAGGACCTGCGAAAAAACCACTTGATAGGTTAACATGATGAAAAAACTATACAAATACATTCCCATTCTATTTGCCAAGGGAATGTATTTGTATATGCGAACGTTTACTTTAACGAGTATACTCAAATTACATGCTAGCAGTAAATCCTGCAACAAGTTTATCAAATTGTAATTCATCAGTTCCATTAACCGCATAATCTGCTTTTTCCATTGCTCCCGGTGTTCCCACTCCGACTGCATACATGCCTGCCGCTTTAATTGCTTCCACACCTGCTGCCGCATCTTCTACCCCTATGCATGATTCGTAAGGAACCATAAGGCTATCGGCAGCTTTTAAAAAGATTTCTGGATTTGGTTTTCCATTTGCAATAGTAGCTGCATCTACAATCGTATCAAAGAAAGACTGTATTCCTAAACGTTCAATAACTAGACTGGCATTTTTACTTGCAGAGGCTAATCCGATTTTTATTCCATTCGCTTGTAAGGCTTGTAGCAAATCCATAATACCTGGTAATACATCTTTTTCAGAAATGGTACCAATTAACTCCTTGTAATGATCATTTTTCTTTGTAGCTAACGTTTCTTTTTCCTCGAAAGTAAAATCGTGCTCCTGTTTTCCATGTGTCAAAATGAGTTCCAATGATTCCATACGGCTTATCCCCTTCAGTCGTTCATTAAACGCACGGTCCATAGGGATTCCTAGTTCATCAGCAAGCTGCTTCCATGCTAAATAATGAAGTTCGGCACTATCTGTAATGACCCCATCTAAATCAAAAATAAACGCTTTAACTTGATTTGGCATATGATAATCCTCACTTTCCACATTATACGATTTTATGCTATCATTTTTTTTAATGGAATGAAATCCTTTTCAGTTGTAGAAACCATTTAAAAATAATGATGTACATACCTATATAAAGGGGAAAATTATGAAGGCATATCTATTTTTAGCTATTGCAATACTAACCGAAATATTTGGAAGTTCTATGCTAAAAGCTTCCGATGGATTTTCTAAATTATATCCGAGTATTGGTGTCTTAATCGGATATGTATCCGCCTTCTATTTTCTATCTTTAGCGCTGCAGTCCCTGTCACTGAGCGTCTCTTATGCCATATGGTCTGGAGTTGGAACAGCATTAACAGCCATTGTAGGTGTGCTTATTTGGAAAGAAACGATTTCCATACAGGGTGGGATTGGAATTGTACTTATTATTGTAGGGGTTATTATGTTGAATGTAGGGAAATCATCTGTTTGAGGAGAAAATATTAAAAAAACGGATTTTTATAAGAAAACCTACCTGACTTTTCATAATTACTAGACAGGTAGGTTTTCTTATCAAGCTTAAATTACAACTTAATAATTTTCATATTAAAACGCAGGTACTACCGCTACTCCATATTTGTCTTCTATAAATTTCTTCACTTCTGGTGTTGTCAATGCCGCGTCTAGCTTCTTAATCTCTTCACGGTTTTCATCCCCTTTGCGAACAACAATTACATTGGCATAAGGTGAGTTTTTATCTTCACGGAATAACGCTGATTTAGGATCTATTTTTGCTTCTAACACTACGTTCGTATTAATAATTGCTCCATCCAAATCCTGCAAAGAACGAGCGAGTGTTGGAGCTTCCGCTTCTACAAATTGAAGTTTTTTCGGATTTTCAACAATATCCTTTGGTGTTGCCTGATACGTTGTAATGCCATCCTTTAACTTTATAAGTCCTTGCTGCTGAAGTAATGTAAGTGCTCGATACTCATTAGACGGATTGTTTGGGATACCAATCTTTGCTCCTTCTTTAATATCATCCTTTGATTTTAATTTATTTGAATAGAAACCAATTGGTTCAACATGAACCTTTGTTGTAACAACAAAATCAAATCCTTTTTCCGTTTTTACAGAATCTAAATACGGAACATGCTGAAAATAGTTTGCATCAATTTGTTTATCTTTTAAAGATGGATTTAATAAATCCTCGCTGTCTAGAACAACGACTTCTAGATTAATCCCTTGTTCCTTCAATTTCGGTTTAATGAAATTTAAAATTTCAGCATGAGGAACTGCTGCTGCTCCTACTTTGAGCGTAATTTCCTTTTTGGCATCTGTTCCACTTGTTTTTGCTGTTCCATTACTGCATCCAGTAGCAAAGGCTGCGAATAAAAGAATAAATGTAAAGATTACCCCAATATATTTCTTTGTCATACATACACATCCATTTCCATTTTATTGTTTTGCATACTCTACTATTGATCAAATTTGTATCGCTTTTTGTTAATTGATTTTGCGATAAAATTCCCGGTCCATTGAATCAAAGCAACGATAAGAATAATGAATAATACCGTAGAAAACAAAATATCCTCTCGAAATCGTTGGTAGCCAAATCGAATAGCTAAACTACCTAATCCACCAGCTCCAATTGCACCTGCAACAGCTGTAAATTCTGTTATACCAATGACTCCTATCGTCACCCCTCGTACGAGAGCAGGAAGCGCTTCCGGTATAAGTACTTTAAATATGATGGTAGAGCGTGATGCTCCGATTGATTTCGCAGCTTCAATTTTCCCCGCACTCACCTCCTTTAATGAGTTTTCAATGATACGGCCAATAAACGGAGCTGCCCCGATTGATAGCGAAACAATCGCAGCGGTCGGCCCAAGTGTTGTACCAACAACGAGTCGTGAAAACGGCAAGAGCAATACGACTAATATAATAAAAGGAATCGAACGTATCCCATTTATTACTGTACTTATGACTGTATGTAATTTAAGAGATTCTAGAATTCCTCCTTTTTCAGTTACAACAATCGTTACACCAAGAAATAATCCAAGAATAATTGCAAATACTGAAGACCAAAACACCATATAGAGCGTCTCTATTAATCCTTTCCAGAGCAATTCAACTAAATCCGGATTCATATTACGCCTCCCATATGGTCCCAAGCCTCTCGCTTTTGACGGTAATATTCTAGTATTCTGACAAACCGTCTTGCTGTTTCACTAGATGGATGTAAGAAAAACGAATCAACACTTCCTGTTTCAATTATTTTCCCATTTTCTAACACAGCCATGTTGTTACATATATGCCCCAACACATCGAGCTCATGTGTGATAAGAACAATTGTTAGATTCAGCTTGCGATTAATGTCCTGTAATAACTCTAAGATGGAATAGGTTGTTTGCGGATCAAGTGCAGATGTAGCTTCATCACATAGAAGCACATGCGGATCATTTACTAATGCTCGCGCAATACCGACACGTTGCTTTTGACCGCCGCTCAACGCAGCAGGATATGCCATACCTTTGTCGCTCAGATTAACAAGTTCCAATAGTTCCGTTACCTTTTTATCAATATCTGACTTTTTTTGACCAGCGATTTGTAAAGGAAATGCAATGTTTTGAAAGACGGTCATCGAATCAAATAGATTAAAGTGCTGAAAAATCATACCGATCTTTCGTCTCGCTAACTGCAATTCTTTTTCCCCTAGCTCTGTAATCCGTTGTCCTGCAATTTCTATACTTCCTTCACTCGGATCCTCCAACCGATTTAAGCAGCGAATCAACGTCGATTTCCCCGCACCACTAAACCCAATAATTCCAAAAATATCGCCTTTTTCTATTTTTAGATTAATATGATCGAGTGCTTGTATCGTCTGTTTTGAAGTTTTATACACTTTACTTACATCTTTCACAACAATCATGTAGCCACCCTCTTTCTTTATATCGCCACGTTTAACCTTATTATTTACATAGTTTTAGTATGAATAAATCAATTAAACTACCCGAATGGTAATATCTATTTTATCTTTCCAACTAAAACAAAGCGATATCCGTATGATAAACATCCTGCTATAATGCCTGGGTTAAAAATGGAAAGCCTCCAATCCTATTAGCCTATACGTTTTTTAGTTCAATTAAATATGTTAAGAAAATAAAAAAGACACAACAATTTAAAATCGTTGTGCCTCCGGTTTTCCGGTCAACATCATTTTTATTTCTTATCAGAATAGTATGTTATAGGTATAATAGCAATATTTTCCCTTTACGTCAATAAAAAATGTGAATCTATTTTCTACTCAATCGTCTTTTTTTTCCGTATTTGAAAAGACAAAAGCAATGCCTTCCTCTTTCCATTCTAGCTTAGCATCAAACGTCTTTTCTCCCTTTTTAAAACCTTTTATTATATTTGTAGTACCTGTTGCTAACAGTTTTTTTACATTTGCCTGTGAAATTGTTTTTCCAAGTATTTTTTTAGATATAGTAAATGTACACTTTGTTTTAGCATAGTTTGTGCAACCATAAAACGTACCTTTATCAACCATTTCCCCATCGCATTTTTTGCAAAGTCCAAGTGGTACTGATGTTTTTTTGTATGGGGATTTCTGTTGAAACTGTTCTTTATCTACATGACTAAAATCCCAGTCTTTAGCACCTTCAACAGCGTGAGCAATGATAGTTGTAGCAAGTTTTCGAACCTGCTCCATAAATTTCGTGGCATCCGCCATTCCTGCTCCAATTTCAGAAAGTCTTTGCTCCCAGCGTGCTGTCATTTCTGGAGATGCAAGAATTTGTTCCCCAATTGCATCAATTAGCAGCGTTCCTTTTTCCTTAGCAAACACTTGATTCTTTTTTACTTCTATATATTTACGGTCCTTTAGCATCGTAATAATTCCTGCTCGCGTTGCCTCTGTGCCAAGTCCTTCTGTTTTGTTTAATACCTTTTCTAGCTGCTGATCTTCTAGCACTTTCCCCGCTGTTTTCATTAGCGTGATGAGCTGTCCTTCTGTATATCGTTTTGGAGGCTGGGTTTTTCCCTCTTTCACTTTTACGTTGACAACTATTCCTAGCTCTCCCTGCTGCAACATAGGAAGAAGAACTTCATCGTCATCGTCTTTGCTATTCTCTGCAAATAAGACGGTCCGCCATCCTTGCCGAATTAGCTGCTTTCCTTTTGAAAGAAACGTCGCTCTTCCATCAACCAGAGTCGTAACGGTTGTATAATCAAAAATGGCTGATTCATAATGAGCGGCAATGAGACGCTTTACAATTAAATCATAAAGTTTCCGTTCATCTTCCTGTAATTTCGAGACGGTAGGGACTTGCTCAGTCGGAATGATCGCATAGTGATCCGTTACTTTTTTTTCGTTCACATACCGTCTATTCCTGCTAATACTTGTAATTGGTGTTGGAAAATACAGCTTGTAGGCGTCCTGTTTGCTTAGCTTTTGCAAGATTGCAGCAAACCCTTCTGCCTCGCCTTTCGTCACGAAGCTACTATCCGACCGCGGATAGGAGATAAATCCTTTCGTATACAAACTTTGCGCGATATCTAACGTTTTTTTCGGTGAAAACGTAAAAGCTCGATTTGCGGTAGCTTGTAAGGAAGAGAGGTTAAATAAGTAGGGTGGCTGAAATTCCTTCCGTTCCGTGTTTACTTCATGGACGGAGGCAGGCTTCCCTTTACAAAATGCCGCAATTTTCGCGGCCATTTCAGGCTGATCTAACCGGCTTTCCTGTTTATTATGCCATTTTCCCTCATACTGCTTCCCGTCCATATCGAACATAGCCAGCACTTCCCAAAACGGTTTTGAGACGAAACTTGCAATTTCCTTTTCTCTTTTCACAACTAAGGCTAGTGTAGGAGTTTGCACACGTCCCGCAGAAAAGACATCTGTAATTCCATTTTGTTTCATCAGAAGAGTATAAATACGAGATGCATTCATTCCAACGAGCCAGTCGGCACAAGCACGGCTATATGCTTCTTCATAAAGAGGATACGTCTCCTTCTCTGATAGTAATGCTCTGAAACCCTCTTTCACTGCCTTTTCTGTTAAAGAGGAAATCCAAAGACGTTTCATTGGCTTATGTATATGTGCTGTTTGGAGAATCGTCCGTACTATTAATTCCCCTTCTCTCCCTGCATCGCCAGCATGAATAATTTCTTCCACATTGGAGCGCTTCGCTAATTCGCGAACGATATGAAATTGCTTAGCTTTTGATTTTGACACACGGTAGTGAAAAGTATCTGGAATCATCGGAAGCGTATTGATAGACCATCGTTTCCACTTTGGATCATATTCTTCAGGTGGAACAAGTTCGCATAAATGTCCAACAGCCCATGTTAAAATAGCACCTTCTGGAAACAGTGAGTTTGGAGCAATTTCTAAGTAACCGTTTCTTTTTTTAAAGGAAAAAGGGGCTGCTAACTTAAGCCCCTGATCTGGCTTTTCTGCAATAATTAACTTCATTTTACTAATCACCTTACATCCTAAATTTCCAAATCAGACTTGCTCAATTTTATTATTTTATCACATAAAGGCCTATTGTAATTTAAAACATGTGAGGAAATTGCTTTATTACACCCTCAGAAATTGCATCCGCCATTTCTAAAGCTTCTTTCTCAATTTTGTCGTACATTTGAACACCTGATTTATAATCTTTACTCAGGATAGATACCGCTTCAGATTTAGTTAATGCTAGATGTTCATAAAACATTTTCCTAAAACCTTCTTTAGATAAATACGGAATTATACTGTGTAAAAATTCAACAATTTCGTCTGCATTGGAGTACCATTTCCTCTCTGCAATTGATGCGGCGCTTTTGTTACCAGCCTTTGCTGCTTTGACAAGATCTGCAGCAATTACTAAGTGATCTTTTATCAAGTCACTATATTTTCTCGCTATATTTTCACCATAGAAAGGTTTGATTGAATTCCCCATATCCGGAGCGTTTTGAAGGAGACGTGTAATAGCAACGTCCAAATCTGGCAAATTAAAAATAAGGCTAAGGATAACCATTCTTGTCCACGTAACATGTTGTTCCCAAAGTAAACGCATATAACTTTTAAAATCAACTGCAGCCTTACTAATGGAATCATTCCGTGTTGTTGAAAGAACAGGTGTTGGATTCCACATTAAATAAGGATTATCATATATGAAATAACTGGATTGCCAATAAGGATACATAATCATTACACTCCTTTGAACATATATACTCACAGTATGGTAAAATAAAGTCCTATGTTCTAGTTCCAAACACCTTTTTTCAACTTATTAAATCTCTTCTTACTAATTATGATAAAATCTTACTTAATATAGCGCTCGTCCATATTATCATTTGTGAAGCTGGCACAAGAAAAAGCTGCGCGAGCAACGTGCCAAAAAAGCGTGAAATCATAAGCCATCCGAATAGCTTTCCCATCTGCTCTGCCCCAGTTTTTTGCTGCAAGGAACGTTCTGTTAGTATCGCAATGTGAGGGTCAAGAAACAAAGTGGGTAATATCGTGGCAACGCCATTAATTATTCAGTAAGTTGACTTGCTGTTGATGTAAAGAATGGTTCAAAAAAAGTAGCATAAAGAGAGGAGAGAACACCAACTGTATAAATACCAACCAGTAACAACCGTATTTATAAGCATAATTCGTTTCGGTATTCCGCCAATTCGTAGACGATGAAGCATAGCAAATCGCGGTACTGTAACGTAGCACTTCGTAAAACGCAATTTTTGTACATTTGAAACACGCATTACGCTCATAAACGAACCATCTATTTCTAAGCGTCGAATGTTAACCATTCACAACTTTGTAAAAGTGGGATAGAAAAACATTGTTAGAAGAGTCCCTACCGAAGCCGAAAAAAGGATAAGCTGGAACATAGGAAGAGTATAGAATCTAGTGATATAACAGAATCATTTCTATTATAATCTCATTATAGCATGGATTACTTTTCTTAATAATATAATTATTTCCATTTCGTAAAAAGGAATCATCATAGAAATTCTAAGTTTTACAGATTTCTATAACGATTCCTTTACATTTTTCATTTTGAAGATTTATTCCATCCGCTTGATCATGCTTAGCTTTATACAGCAGGTTCATACCGAGCATTGTGCTATGACAAACTCGGAATGAAGGAGATTGCATTACAGGAAGCCAAGCTTGCTTATGAAGCAGTTGCAACATTTCCGCACTCTTATTTTTCTTCATTTATTTTCTAAATTTCCCATTTATTGTACTGTAAATATGACAATATTGAAGAAACAAAACCTTTGAAGACATAAAAAAACGAAGCCATGCTGTGCTTCGTTTTTTCTTATATTTCATTAATGAATTAAAATTCTCCCTAGCTATTTCTAATTACATCGTTGAATGTTTTTGTACATTATATACTTCAAGGCGATTCAAATCTCGTTTACATTCATTTACAAATCCGGATAAATTTTTAATTTGGTCAACGTCTGTACTCTCAACAAAAGCTTTAATATGGTTTGTTATTCCACGAATTTCATGCATAATTTCTTTCTGTTCTCTTTTAAGTCTTTCTGTTTCTTGTCGAAGTAAAAGCATTTGCTCATCTGAACCATTCTTATTTACATTTATTCCATCTGCTGCCATTCCTGATAATTCATAAATACCAGCCATTAACTGATACACACGTTTTTCATTTTCATTATCATCACAAATTGTTTGAAAATTTCTCACCATGCCAGATAATAAATGTACCAAGCTATACTTAGGCTGTTGTGAAATAATTTCTGTATTTTCCGAAAGATCTTGTTTTTTCTTCATATTGGATTCATTCAAATCACTAGCTATTTTTTTATATTCTTGGCCAGGCTTACGACCTGGTTTTTGCTTAATAATATTTTCAAGTGGAAGTTGGTTGTTACGTAACTTGTAGTACGTATTTTGTAATTGATTCTTTGTCTTTGGAAAAATGTTAAGATGCTTGATACTTAGTAAATCTGAAATGGTAATGACACTAATACCATTCTTTTGAAAAAATTGATATATAAATAGAAGTAAATCTAGCTCGGCTTTCAACCATGAATACTTTGATTTCTGATATGTATCCATACCACCTAACTCAGATACTTCTTGTTGAAATAATTCCATCTTGTTATAAAGTGTTATTATATCCTCAAACTCTACTTGTAATGATTGAGACAATTCCTGCATATGCATTCTTTTGATTTCTGCACTATCATTAGACTCAATCAATTTTTCTAATGTAACTGTAATCTCTTCTATAATACGACTTTTATTATGCATATTACTTCCCCCTTAAAATCTCTATCTTTAATTCTTTATAACGAACAAATTGTCATTTCCAATAAATGCCATTTTTATTTTACTATTTTTCACAACTTTTGGTCAACAGCATTCCAAACAACAAGTACAATTCTTTAAAACGAACAAAGTACTTTATACCCCAGTGTTGCTACTAAAATTATATAAAAAAACAGTTAAAATAGCTATACTATTTCAAAAATATTTCAGATAAAATTATAAAATTCCAAATAATAGATATTAAATTATTATAATAGTTCATTATAAAGAATTTTATTAATTCCCTACATCATTTAAATCTATAAAAGTCATTGCAATCCTGTGAGACATACAGTAAAATAACTTGTTGTATGAATAAAACTTTTTTTGAGGATTTATGTAATGGTCATATGAAAAAGAGAAACAGTTTCTGACATATCGTATTAGTAATACGATAAAGATTGATTCTATTATTAGGGAGATTACAAAAATGAACCGTCTGATTACATTCACACAACTTCATCGCCATATATAACCCTTGAACCTAACGTAACTATTACGTGTAGGTACAAGGGTTGTTCCCATTTGTACCTACACGCTTCTATAAAGCCATGTAGGTATTTTTTGCCTTCATGGCTTTTACTTTTTAGGGGATATGTGTACAAACAAAGGAGAGACAAACATGGAAAATAAAAAGTGGGGATTATGGGTCTTAACTGCATTTGTAGTAGGAAACATGGTTGGTGGTGGTATCTTTATGCTACCAGCAAATATGGCTCAAGTAGCAAGTCCAATCGGATCAACAATTGCTTGGCTTACAACTGGACTTGGAGTATTAATGATTGCTCTTGTCTTTGGAAATTTGGCAATAAGACGTCCTGATTTAAAAGCTGGTCCGCAAAGTTATGCACAAGCAATGTTCGCGTCTAAGAAAATGGGGCGCACTGCAGGATTTAGTGTCGCATGGGGATATTGGGCAGCCAATTGGCCAGCTACCGCATCTATTATTATTTCATTTGCGGGATATTTATCAACATTTTTCCCAATATTATCTTCAAAGACGGTCTTATTTTCTATTGGATCACTTGAAGTGCATAGTGGTAATTTAACAACGTTTATTGTATGTTCTGCCCTTCTCTGGGGATTACAATGGATACTCGCAACTCGCTTTACGAGTGCTGGCAAAATTAACTTTGTTGCTACAGCAGCGAAAGTACTCGGATTTGGGTTATTTATCATTTTTACTCTTTTCATTTTTAACGTTGCCAATGTTTCTGGAAGCACATTTGTTAACAGTTCAGGTGAAACTATTTCACTTAGTGGGCAAGTAAACGGTGCGGCCATTTCCACACTATGGGCATTTATTGGTATCGAAGCAGCCGTTATGCTCTCAAACCGTGCAAAATCGCAACAAGATGTAAAACGAGCTACACTTATTGGACTTTTGATTGCAATTATTATTTATATTGGCATTACTCTGCTAACAATGGGAGCACTATCACAACAAGCGTTACGCGATTCTCAAAAACCGCTAGTTGATGCACTTAGCACGGCAATCGGACCTAACGGTGCGGCCATTCTAGCTATTCTCGCTCTCATTTCATTGTTTGGGTCGATAGTAGGTTGGATTGTCGTTAGTGCGGAGGTTCCGTATCAAGCTGCTAAAAGCGAACTATTTCCTATGTATTTTGCAAAGACAAATAAAGGAGGTAGTCCAATCCGTTCGTTAACTATTACGAACATAATGACACAAGTTTTTCTATTTTCTACTATTTCAGGTACAGTTGGACAAGCCTATAACTTTGCTATTATCGTTGCAACACTTGCATACCTAATCCCTTACCTTGTAAGCTCCCTTTACCAGTTAAAACTGGTTATTACGGGAGAAACATATAAGTCAATGGGTGCACGTATAAAGGATGGAATCATTGTAATAATTGCCCTAGTTTATTCCATTTGGGTTATTAAAACTGGTACAGCAGATCTGAAAACATTCATGCTTGGAATAGGATTATTTGTAATTGGTTTGCTATTCTATCCCATTCTCATGCGTAATCGCAATGTACAAAACAAGGACATAAATACAGCATCGTAATCTTCCTAATTTATATAATGATTTTAAAACCATTACAAATATCCGATGAAATAAAAGCGTCCCCTTCTAACTAAAAAAGGGGACGTTTTTATTATAAAGTAAAACATTTCCTCAGCAAGGACTTTCTCTCATTCTTTATTAAAGATTAAAATCACCCTTTACTTGAGTTAATGTGCTGATGCATCACTTACTCCATGACCAGTATTGGATTTTACTAATATTTCATCAAACTTCGCTTCGCTTTCCTTTTTACCCGATAATACAGTGCCAAGGTAAGCTGCAAGAAAACCAAGTGGTATAGAAATTATCCCTGGATTCGATAATGAAATAAGTGGTGTTCCAACAAAAATTGCTTTACCCGCAACCGGATTCCAAACGTTTGGACCAATCGCAACAACGATAATAGCGCTAAGGAGCCCTACTATCATTCCCGTAATAGCTCCAGCTGTATTAAAGCGTTTCCAATAAATTGTGAATAAAATAACTGGAAGATTTGCGCTTGCTGCTACTGCAAATGCTAGAGCTACGAGAAAGGCTACATTAAGTGTTTGTGCAAACAATGCGAGTACAATACTAAGTACTGCCACCCCAATGGAAGCATATCGTGCCATTGCCACTTGTTCCTTTTCTGTTGCATTTCCACCACGGACAATTTCACTATAAAAATCATGAGCAAAGGCGGAAGCAGCCGTTAATACAAGCCCTGCTACTACAGCCAGAATCGTGGCAAAAGCTACTGCAGAAACAAAAGCAAATAAGAAGTCCCCACCTACCATTTTTGCAAGAAGCGGAGCCGCCATATTACCAGCAGGATTTGCTAACACAATTGCATCATGTCCGACGAACGCTGCTGCCCCGAAACCGAGAAAAACAGTCAAAATGTAAAAAAATCCGATTAACCAAGTCGCATATACTACGGAAGAACGTGCCGTTTTTGCATCTCGTACCGTAAAGAAACGAACTAGAATATGTGGAAGACCTGCTGTCCCTAAAACAAGAGCTATATTGAGTGATATCGTATCTAGCCCATTTGTATATTTAATACCTGGATTTAAGAATGATTCCTTATAAGGCGTAGCAGTTGACATTGCTTGAAACATATCCATCACATTAAAATTAAATTTTGCAAATACAATTAGAGAAATTACTAATGTACCAATCATTAATAATACAGCCTTAACAATTTGTACCCAACTTGTAGCATGCATCCCACCGAAAATAACATAAACAGTCATTAACGTACCAACGATAAGAACTGAAGTTGTATAATCAATTCCAAGTAATAGTTTGATAAGAGCCCCTGCCCCTACCAATTGTGCAATCATATAAAAAATCGAAATAGTGATTGTATTCATTGCCGCAACTCCGCGTACTTTCTTAGCATCAAATCGTGCTGCAATCATATCTGCAAGTGTATATTTTCCTAAATTACGGAGTGGCTCAGCAACCAAATATAACACCACAAGATAAGCAACTAGAAAGCCAATGCTATAGAAAAATCCATCAAATCCAGCAAGTGCAATTGCGCCTGCAATTCCTAAAAATGAAGCAGCAGACATGTAATCACCTGCGATAGCTAGTCCATTTTGCCAACCAGTAAGACCCCCACCAGCTGTATAAAATTCACTTGCATTTTTAGTCTTTTTAGATGCAAAGTACGTTATGACCAAAGTACCAAGAACTATAATTAAAAATAATCCAAAGGCTGTCATATTCATTGCGTATCCCTCCCATCATCTAATTGCTTTACTATTTTTTCTGACAAACGATCAAAAGTCCGTGCTTTTTTGCTATACACAATGCAAAGTGCCCACGTCATAATAAACTGAGCAAACGCAAAAATCCATGCCCAAGTAATGGCGCCAACTGCTGATGTATTCAATATTTTGGAATATGACGTTAATATAGGGAGCAAAAAATAAAAGCTTAAAAAGAATAGGGTAATAGGAACAATAAATTTTTTCTTTACTTGAAGTAGCTGTTTAAATTCTCTTGAAGCAGCAACTCTCGTGTAATCATTTTCATTTATTTCCTCTTGAAATTCTTTCTTCACAGCCATAGTGAACATTCCTCCCTTTTATTATGTTTCGGAACTAATCCTTACAACGAAATATTCCCCCCTCTTCGACGTAACCACTTAAAATGTTACAATATTCTGAAACTTATATTCATTCTATTGGATACTCCCTTCTTTTGAAAGGGTTTTCTTTCGACAATTTCCGTATCACATCCATTTTTACCTTAATTTGTAATCAAAACTCCTTGTTGCATAAAAAAAACCGCATATCTGCGGCATATTTTGATTTCTATATAGACATCATTTCCGAGTTTTTTTTAATATTTCATTCTAATTCGCTCTTTGTACGTGTTCTGGGAATTGATTAAAAGTATACAAATTATGTTTATCGATAATATATTCCACTGAAAATACAACTATATCTGCCTGAACAACCTCTCCAATAATTAAACCTAACGTTTCGTGTACAACTGCAAAACTAGTTTTCTGTTCATGCCTAAGTACATTTTCTACAATAGATAGTACAGCATAATAGATAGGGGCGCGATCCTCTACTTCTTTTATGAGCTTCGATGATAATTTAATAAGAATCTCTCGTTCGAAGATTATAGTTCGATACATACATGTATCCTCCCTTTAGTTGAAAAGCTGCATTGCTTTATAGGCAAAATGAATACTATAGGCAACTAATATTATACCTGCTACTGCAGTTACATATCCAAGCATTTTCGGTTTCAAGAGCGTTCGGCCAAAATGAACTGTAAATGCAATATTCAAGTTCCATAGAACAATTCCCACAAGTATACAGAGACTGTAGAGCATTGCTTTGGTTCTACTTACTTCTGTAAGTAAGGTGCTTAATGTACTGCCATATACACCAAACCAAAATACTAAATTTAACGGGTTCGACAATGCAATCAAAAAACCGGTTGTATACGACTGGCGAATGTTGCCTACTGTATCTTTAATATATTCCATTTCACGATGAAAAATCCCTTGTTTTATACTTGTAAAACCTAAATGTAATAAGAAAAAAAATCCTAGTCCATACATAAAAAACTGGACATTCGTTCTCATAAAAAAAGTGGAAAGCCCAAAATAGATGAGAAGCATAAAACAAATGTCTGCAGTCATACCTCCTAATCCAACAACCCATGCATGCCAAAACCCTTTTGCCATACCACGCTTTACCATTTCAATATTGATTGGACCTACAGGAGCCGCTAATGATATACCGAGTACAACTTGTTGAATAATTGCAACTAACATATCCCATTCCTTTCTATACTTGATATTGATAGTAGATGATGCTTGTCTTCTAGATAGAACTGGTAAAAAACATACGTGTAGCGTTTGCCTATCACTGGTAAACTATACAAAAAAAGTGATGTTCGCAGGATTTATTCCTCACAACATCACTTTGCTCTATATGATGATTTTTTTTGTTTATTCTTTAAAATGAAAAGGGCAAGACCCTTCAATCGGTTTACTATCATCACCAATAAAGTATTGCTTCCATTCACGATGATCTGAATCACCATAATGACTAATATTAGGATGCTTCGGAAGTCCATCCCATTTTTCTGTGCGCTCTCTTACTGTTTGTCTTGAATAGGCACCACTCGGTCTATTCCCTTCTAGCCCTTCAAAAATAATACGAGGTTGAAAACCAATCACAAGCGAGCGACCAAGATGTCTCGTTTTACGCCTTTTATAGGCAGGTGCATTTCCAAACGCAAAAATCGGCTCTCCTCCAAAAGAAAATTCCCATAAATGATGATCGGGATTTACAGGAATCTGTCTAGGCCAAGGCTGTTTGTCTTTCTCATGCAAAAACTGAAGCAAATTCCAAAAATAATCGCGATAATAAGAAAGAGACCGTTCTTCTGTTTCTGGCTCTACAAATAAAAATAACCCACGACGTACAAGTGGCTGTTGTTCGATTAACTGTAAAAACTCTAAAAGCGTTGACGGAAGATTACTCCAATCCTTACTTTCAACATACGAATATCGTAATTCATTTCGTTTAAATGCTGTCATTCCAAAATAGCAGGGAAATGTAGGATCAGCAACAATCGTAGAAAATGTTTCAAACTCATCCACCAACCATTTAGGAATATCCCTGCGATTATAAATAGATTGTCTGTCTAAAAGAACGGAATGCTTATTTCCAACCATATGTATACCTCCCTTTATCACTTTCATAACTAAACTTATTATAAAGAAAGCTATACTATGTCTTTCAATTCCACTCTATAGGCATTAAAAATGTATGGTTTTCTCCTTTAGAGACAACACTATAGATACTATATACTGAAGGAGGAATTCTGTATGAGTGAACCTTTTACAGATTTAGAACAGATTTTTCTAAAGGTTGAGACTGCCGAAAAAATGGTTGGATCTGCTACTGTTACTATGGATCCTGAGCTCTTACAACACGCTGCTACTTCCGTGAGTGAAGCAAAAGAACAGTTAGACCTTGTAAAGGCTACAGCCACAGAGTTAGATGAACATTACCTTCGAAGTCAGGAAAAAAGACTTACCCGAATTGAAAAACAATTATTAGAAGCTAATCAATAAAACCGCCAATATGGCGGTTTTTTAATCTCCACTTAGGAATATTGCATTTTCTTTAGGACAGTTCTTTCCCAAACGTTTTTAATTTTTCACCGACTGTGCATTTCTTAATACAAAATGTTTGGGCATAGTGTTTACCATATTCTTTTCGAAAATAACTGTTTAAAAAACAGCCCGTACAATATGTGTCCAACAGTTCATTTATTTCAACGATGAGTTCTTTTTTCCTCATTGCCTATTCCTCCACAATTGCATGACTATCAATAATCGTCCCTTGAAGTGCTTGTGTTGCTAAATGATCAGCTTCATGATTATTTTTTCGTGAAATGGGTTCATATACAAATTTCCACCGTCCTACTTCCTGCTTCTTTTCAATACGATCTATATAGTTCGTTAGGCTTTCTTCATAGCATGGCCATTCACCAGCTAACTGATTCAATACAACCTGGGAATCGCCGCGTAATGTAATAATCTGATAGTTTACATTCAATTCCTCAAGAATTTGTAAGCCAAATAATAATGCTGCATACTCTGCTTCATTATTATTGTCTAGCTCATAAAATTTAAAGTTACGCCGCAAACGAAATGTCTTTTTGTTTTTTGTATAATACAGTACCGCCCCAACGCCTGCTTGCTTTGTCTGTACATCATACCCACCATCAAAGTAAAGAATGATTTCCTGTGGTTCTTCCTCTACTTGTTTTCCTAGCTTTGTCGCTTCTTTTTTCGTCCAGTTTGATCCGAATTCATCACAAAAAACTAATTCTTTCACACGTCCTGTTTTTTCAAAATCAGCTGCAACCAACAATGACTGTTCTAACGTCATATAGTCAGAATGCAATACTGTTTCCAACTGATTTCGTTTATATGTCCAAATTATTTGATATCTCATCTAAATACCCCTTTTTCACGTCTTACTCTATTCACTGCTTATCCATAAATAGAATGCATTCTTATTTGTTCTTTTTTATATTGTATAATACCTTCATTCTTACATACAAAGTTACATGTAAAAAGCAACCAACATATAGCTAATTTGTTCACGATTATTTATTTTTGTGTTCATGTTTTCATATTCATTGTTATAATGATATAAAAACATATTTCTTATTTATGTTTATGTTAAATTAAATGGGATTTTATAAAAGAGAAGGTGTATATACATTGATTGAAGTATATATTGACGGCGCATCAAAAGGAAATCCAGGGCCATCTGGAGCAGGTATTTTTATTAAAGGAATTGAGAAACCCGTTTTTTTATCTAAACCGTTAGGTGTCATGAGTAATCATGAAGCAGAATATGAAGCGTTGCTTGCTGCATTAAACTACTGCTTAGCACATCACTATATGGTTATTTCGGTTCGCACAGATTCGCAGCTTGTCGAACGTGCAATTGAAAATAAACATGTAAAAAATAAGACGTTTTCTCCCCTTCTACAAAGAGCTCTTCATCTTATTGAACAATTCGATTTATTTTTCTTAAAATGGATTCCAAGCCAACAAAATAAAGTGGCTGACAAGCTAGCTCGAAAAGCCATATTGATGAACGGACGAGAAGAGACAAATGCGTAAAGTCGTTTTTGCTCATTTCGGATTATTGTTTATTACTTTTATATGGGGAACAACATTTGTAGTTGTTCAGAAGGCGATTTCTTTAATAGAGCCCTTTACATTTAACGCCGTTCGATTTCTTTTTGCAGGATTGATTCTACTGTTGGCTCACACTTTTTCCCCCAATAAGGAAAAAAACGTGAAACTTGGTCCTGGTATTGGAATTGGAGTATTTTTATTTGGCGGTTATTTGTTTCAAACCTTCGGATTGCTGTATACGACTTCATCCAAGGCTGGATTTTTAACAGGATTAAGCGTTGTGATGGTTCCCTTATTTTCTTATATTTTCTTTCGCCATAAAACGAGCTTATTTGCAATTTTCGGTGTTGGAATTGCAACCATTGGTCTTTTCTTTCTAACAGCAGATGGTTCATTTGCTTTACAAAAGGGTGATATTCTTGTGTTATTCTGTGCGGTTTCATTTGCATTGCACATTATCATAAATGGTATTTTTTCAAAAGAATATTCTCCACTTTTTTTAAGCACCATTCAAATACTAACAGTAGGTATATTATCATCCATTTGTGCAATCTTTTTTGAAGATTACCATCGTATCTTTTCTGTAGCTGTATGGAGTAATCCATCCTTTGTATTTGCCATTCTTATTACAGCTGTTATGGGAACAGCCCTTGCATTTCTCATTCAAACAGTAGCCCAAACATACACTTCACCAACCCGAGTCGCAATTATTCTTTCGATGGAACCTGTGTTTGCAGCTCTAACAGGAGTAATTATCGCAAATGAAATTCTCTCTACATCTGCACTGATTGGATGTTCATGTATTTTGTTTGGTATGATTTTCGCAGAATTACCTACCAAAAGAAAGAAACCACAGGCCGCTGCGTAAGCTTATCCTTCAAGCTTACGAAAAAACGCATGTGCTTGCTTTACATCTGAAATGTTTTCTTGATGAAGACGTTCTAGTAATGCAATAAAATAACTTCCATCAAAATTTCGTTGGTGTTTAAGAGTAGTTTCAATTGCAACAATTACTAATTCATCAGAGGATGCCGTATACTTCTGTCCAAATTCAATAAATCCAAGGGCATCTTTTGACAGTCTAAATCCTTTTGCATGCAAAAAGTATATGTATTCTATCGTTCTCACGAAGCCTCATCCCTTTTCAAATATCCCTTTATCATCATAACGTCACATCTATAACAAAAGCAATTAGGATTTTTACATATATAAAAGACAACTCACCTTTAAAAAGGGCTTCCCTCTTGATACACTTCCATCAAAAGGAAGGCTTTCCTGATTAGAAAGGCTGTAAAAAGAATGCAAACGAGCTAGCATTATGCTCATTTGCATTCTTTACTATAATAATGTTAGCAATGATTGCGGACGATTCCATTCTAATTCAGTGCAAATACGCGATAGTTTGTTTGTATCCATTGTAACCGATGCTTGCTCTAGTTCACACGAGATTGGCAGATCACATTGAATTTTCGCAAGATGAAGAGAAAGCATCAGATTATCCATATCGCTCTCAATTTTTATGCGTTGTACGTTTGAAAGAACATGTAAGTTATCTAAAACTCCTTGTACCGATTGAAATTGTTGAATAAGCTTATACGCAGTTTTCTCACCAATACCTCGTACGCCTGGATAATTGTCACTTGTATCTCCCATAAATGCTTTTGCATGTACAATTTGCCATGGTTGCACGCCTTTTTCTGAAAAAATATCATCCGGAGTATAGAAAGAGTAATTTCCTACTCCCTTTCGCATTAGCATAATTGTCGTACTGTGATCAGAGAGCTGTAATAAATCTGTATCTCCTGTTAGGACGAATACTTCACCGTCCTGATCGTAAAGTTTCGACAGGGTACCAATACAATCATCTGCTTCATAGCCAACCAAGCCAATATTCGGAATCTGCAACATACTTGTCGCTTCTTTTACAAGGCTGAATTGAGGTTTTAATTCCGCTGGTGCTTCGCCACGATTTGCCTTATACTGTGAAAATACTTCCGTACGAAAGGTCGTACTCCCCATATCCCAACAGGCAATCACATGGGTAGGCTGAATTTTTTGCACAGCCGTAAGCAAATGCTTGAGAAATCCGTGGATTCCATTTGTGGGAACACCACTGCTCGTTTTCATATATTGTCCATAAACGCTCGTTGCATAAAAGGCTCGAAACAGTAAAGCCATGCCATCAACGAGTAAAATTTTCTTCAATTGATTTCCCCCCAAAATAAAAAACCTCACGTTTTACGTAAGGTTAAGTTAATTCCCCGCCTGTGCCGTCACCACATATGTCCAAAAACCCGCCCTAGCAGGTGGATGCCCTCACAAAAGTCTTCATCTTCCTTAATCAAGGCTTGACGTCAGCTTTTAAATATCGAGCTTCCGTAGAAATAACGTTGATTTAAACATAAATTAGTCACGAACACTGCAGGACTAAACTATTTGTCCATATAATATCATACTTTTTCATGGCTGTAAAATATCTAATCTATACTATTTAATTTCAAATATCGACAAAATAAACAATCTACTTATTTATTACAATCTCATTATCTTCGTAAGAAATCCAGTCACTCCAGCTTCCTGCATATAATTTTACATTTAAAAATCCTGCTTCTTGTAGCATAAGCACATTAGGGCAGGCAGTTACACCTGAACCGCAATAAACAATTGTTTCTTTTTCTTTATCAAGATGGGAAAATCGAAGCAATTGTTCTTCCTTATTTCGAAAGGTTCCATCTGCAGCAATTCCTTCTTTCCAAAAGTAGTTTACAGCAGTTGAAATATGCCCAGCCTTTGCATCGATGGGCTCAACATTCCCTTTATACCGTTCCGGCTCTCTCGAATCGATAAGGGTAAAATCTTTTCCCTCTAGAATGCGCATTTTCACATCCTCCATACCTACAACATAGTCTCGTTGTAGGTTGGGAATGTATGTCTTTTTAGAGAAGACAGGTACTTCTGTAGATATATCATAGTCTCGATCCAGCCAAAGTGGCCATCCCCCATTTAAAACAAAAACTTTCTTATGGCCAAGAAACGTAAGTAACCACCAAAGACGAGAAGCCATTGCACCGTCTTCGCTATCATACGCTATAACCGTTGTATGTTCATCTATACCGGCTTCAGCTAGTTTTTGAGAGAATTTCTCCATATCAGGTAACGGATGACGTCCACCGTGAGCCTGTACTTCACTTGATAAATCTTCATTTAAATCAAAATATACTGCATGTGGGATATGTCCATCCTGATATTGTTTTCTTCCCCAAGATGGATCATTCATTTGAAATCGACAGTCAATTATTCGCAAGCCATCATCTTGAAGATTCTCGGCTAGCCATTGTACATCGAGTACATGACTCAATTCATACTCCCCCTTATCCTTGTGATAGACGACCAACATATTCCTTTACCATTTCATTTGTAACAAGCTGACGATTTGGAACAATACCTTGTTTCGCAAGTTCATTTATTTTTTTAGTTACTATATTTATAGGTTCAACTGAAAAATTATTTCCTTTTTGACATTGTGTGACTGCTGTGCTAATTGCTTCTTCTCTTTGTTTATCTAATTTGAAAAAGGTTGATACGAGTGTATGTTGTTTTTGTGAATGACTTGAAATTGCTTCATGTACTTCCATTATAATCACCTCTTCTAGATCATATGTTTGTTTGAAATGGATACATTTTATTTCTATAGCACCTATATATTGAGATTATTATAGCACGTTTATATCTTTTTCGATCATTGTAATAATAAGATGTAGCTTTTTTTGTGCAAGTTCATAGGACGATACATCAATATGTTCCGAAAGAGCAGCAACAATTCCCTCATAGTATTTTGTAACATCCTCTTGTAATTCTTTTTTCGTCGTTTGCCATATTTTTTCCCATTCTTTCTTATAGTAGACGGTTATCATTTCCTCTTCGTCTTGAACATAAGAATCCATCGGCCCGTCTAAAACTTCCTGCATTTCTTCTTGCATCAATACTTTCTCATTTTTCTCGAAAAAGCTCTTTGCATTTTTAAAATACGACATAGCTTTTTTAAATTGATTTAACTCTAGCTTTTGAAATGGTTCAGTATGTGTGACGGATGCAATGGTGAAATCCTCTCCCTTAGTGAAAGGAACACCATCTGAAATTTGTAAACATTCTTTTTGCAATCCTTCAGATGAAAATTGTAGCTTTTTTTGCATCCAATTTTCTATGCGAAGGGAGGTTGCTCTCATTTCTTGCATAAGGTCATTTTTAAGAAAATCAACAAGCTCTGCCACACAATTATAAAGAATTTGTTTTATGTCACCTTTATCTGAGCGCAAGGTCGCTGGGTTAAAGAATTCAATAAATACATCATTGTAACGGAGCATAACTCGTTTTTTAACATAAAAGAGAAGCTCACGTATTTCCTGAACGAGCGCTTGTTCTTCCGTTAGCACGCTATAGTTTGAAATCATTTTAATAATCGATGCGTGCTCTTGTTTATATTGTTTACGTTTTACCTCTTTTTCTTCATTACCAGCTTTCGCGTTTGCGAGGATACTAGCTACTAAATTGTGTGCAGATTTCACATCTGATTGTAAGGAAGAAAGAGAAACTAGCATTAAATCGCGCATAATAAATGTAGTGAATGCTTCTTCAAATGCTGCTATGCCTGATGTTTCAAGAACTCCATATGCTCCCTTTTCTTTAACTGTTCCAAGTTTTTCCTCTAGTGCAAATAAGCTTGATATAGGATATAAACGTGGATTACGAATTCCATATTGTAAAAGCTGTCCACGAATATAATCCTTAACTGTTTGAAGTTCTTCTGTCGTTGCTGCTAAATCAGCTGCATTAATCATGAAAAACATTTTATCCATTGCAAATGAATCCTTTACACGTCCAAGCTGTATTAAAAACTCACGATCAGCGCGACTGAATACATGATTGTAGTAAGTAACAAATAATATGGCATCTGCATTTTTAATATATTGAAAGGAAACATCCGTATGACGTGCGTTCACAGAATCTGCTCCGGGCGTATCCACAATCGTAACTCCTCTACGAGTTAGCTCGCAGTCATAGTGAAGTTCCATAAATTCCACAAAGCATGATTTTTCCTCATTTGCAACATAGGATGAAAATTCACTCATATCCGTTGTAATTTTTTGTCCAAGTTTATCAGCAAATGTACTGTAACCTGTCTGTACAGCTCGCAAAAAGCTTAGTGTTGTTTTCTGACGTGCACTCGGTGAGGAATGCTTAAGGAGATCATCAATACCTCTGACTGCATCATCTAGCGTTGCGACTTGCTTTTCAAATAATTTATAAATCCGCTGTAAATCCTCGAATAAAATTGTTGCAGATTTCACCATAATCGTAACGCTTCCATGCGGATGCTCCTGTGATACAGGAACAATTTTATTAATAGCTGCAGTCGTAGGGTTTGGTGAAACCGGTAAGACCTTAGCTCCAAGCAAGGCATTAGCAAAGGATGATTTTCCTGCACTAAATGCTCCAAATAGTGCAACCGTAAATTGCTTTGTATCAACGCGGCGACGTTTTTCTTCTATTTCCTCATATAAATGACGCAGTGCAGAGAATGGTTGGATAATAGATTCTGCTTCGCGAATATAATTCGTAATAACTCTTACGCGTTCTTGTGCCGTTCCTTTTTTTTCGATGACTTCTTCTATGATTTCTGGCTCTTGGTTTTCAACGATGTCATTTTCTTTTACGAATAACGGGTGCTCCGTTACTATAACTTCTTCCTCTTCTAGCAAAGCAAGTGAGAGCGGTTCAATTTGCTTACGACCTTCCCAGACATCAAACAAATCTTGTAAATAAGTCGTAACAATATGCAGGCTTTCTCTACCTTCTGTTCTATCACTATATTCCTTCTCCATTTCACGTATATGATCATTCACTTCAGCCAGTTCTATTTCCCACTTTTCATGTAAAATAGGAAGGACTTGTTCGAGAAAAGAATTCGCTTTAGTGCGAATGATGGACTTAATTGCGGCGGCAACATCGTTCGTATACGTCAGGACGTAGTTTCCAGATAAACCTGCACTTCGTTTAATTGCTTCTGTCAATAAAGAGGCTGTAAATGTAGTAGAAAGGCTATATACGTCCTTTCCAAGTTCCTCATTGTAAATATCATAAGCTTGTAAAAAGGACAATATATATTGTTTTACATGTACATCTAGCTGTGTTTCAGTTGTTTGACTAATCTTTTCAAAAAATGCAGTGCGTCTTTGTTCCTTTTCCTTTTCTGTTTTTGCCTTTGAAAAAAGGATACCTACTTTAAAATTCGTCAACTCTGTTTCTAAATATTTTTCTGCTAACGCACGTACATCGAAAGGAAGTAGATACGCATTTTGCAAAATATGCTCCAATTCGTTTGCAAATTGCACTTTTACTTTCTCTTCTTTTTGCAGTAACTCGTTTTTTCTAGCATAATTTTCTTGTAACGCCCGTTCTGTATTCTCAACAGATTGCAATGATACATCATACTCATTGTTTTCAAGACTTTTACGAATGCTCTTTTCGTGCTCCTGAAGTAAATACGTTATCTCTTGATGCACGCTTTCTTCTAAATAATCCGTTCGTTTTTCCATAATGGATGCTAATAATTGTTTTAATTGCATGATTTCATTATAGAGATGATTTGGACTTCGAAGCGTAGTATAAAAGATACCATCTACATGAATATTCCAATTTAAAAACGATTGTTTCACACTATCCATATAGAGAGAGAAGGACAATTCTTCTTCCTTGTGCTTATCAATTTGATTTACAACTAAATATACTGTTTTATTCCGTTCCTTAAGTTCCTTCACAAATTGTAAATTCACCTGTGATTGAACATGGTTATAATCCATCATATAGAAAATAACGTCTGCCACATGAAGCGCTGATTCCGTTGCTATCTTATGTGCGTCATCAGTTGAATCAATCCCTGGCGTATCAACGAGAATCACACCATCCGGAAGAGATGCATCTTCTCTCGTGATGTGTACACCAATAACTTCCTCTCCATTCTTAAAGAGCTGCTTTAACTGTTCATCGGTGTATGCGCCTTCATAGGAATGTTTAACACCTGATTTTAATGTGATCACAACACGATTGTGCCCGCGCTGAATTTTCACAACGTTCGCGCTCGTTGGGATTGGACTCGTAGGAAGTAAATCCTTCCCATACAATTCGTTTAGCATTGTTGATTTTCCAGCTGAAAAATGTCCACAAAATGCAATCATAAACTCATTCTGCACATATTTTTGAATAACCTCATGGGTCCGTTTACTATTTTCCAAATCCCCTTTACTTTTCATCATCTCGTACAAGTACAACATTTGTTGTACTTGTGAATTCGCAATTTGTACCATCTACCCGTTCCCCTTTACTTAAGATGACACGCCGAGTTCAAAAACGTATCTCCCCATATTCGAAAACGTAACCGTTTCCACCTAAAATATTTCACTTATGTTCTATCTTACTAAATTTTCGAGAAAATAAAAAGTAAAGCTTAATCGGCTTGTAAGCTCCGGAGGGCAGAGGGTTTTGTTCAGCTGACATATACGAAAAAGGATGAAGCAAAAGAAATTCTTTTGCTTCATCCTTTTTTATCTATAAATTAGTGAGAAACTCGTTTTAAAACCACTGTTGTTAGCACCGAATATACAACTACCGTTCCTGTTAAAAAAGCGATTACCATATTTATCACCCTTTTTGATAATGATTATCATTTCTTGTTTGTATTATAGCATTACAGAGAATGATTATCAATATATATTATGGCGTAAATCGCGAAATGTTTGTGAATCTTTGTCCATAATTTGTCATCTCTAGTAGTGCTTTCTCTTCTTCACGAATTCTTATAAAAAGAATATATACATTACATAAACTAAACAGGATTGCTGTTACATAGGCCTGGAAAAAAAGAGGAATAAGTAAAAATTCGCACACGACAACTACATAATTTGGATGTCGAATCAATCGATAGGGACCTTTTACAACAACATCTTTCTTTGGAAGAACTAGAATTTTAGTATTCCACCGCTCTCCTAGAGAAACAATTACCCATAATCTGAGCAGTTGTGTTAAAGACAATGCTATTATCAATAAGGGCCAAAGGATTGAAAGTCCCTTATGAAAAATCATTACTTCACTTAGATATGAGATGAAAAAGGTGATATGTAACAGGACAATAACAGCATATTGCTTTTTTCCAAACTCTATCGCCCCCTTCTTTTTCATCATTCTTTCATTTTTCTTTGCAATGAACAACTCTACAATTCGTTGCAATATGAAAAATGAGAAAAAGAAATAGAAAATCATCCAACTTCCTCCCATTCAACTAGCAGCAGTTCAGAGCTAAACCCAGGTCCTAACGCAGCAAGTAAACCGAATTGTCCTGGTTCATTCACTAACGACAAATATCTTTCAATTACATAAAGTAAGGTTGCAGATGACATATTGCCATAATCCCTCAGTACTTCAAACGAAACTCGCGTATGCTCCAAGCTCATTCCAAGAGAATCTTCATACGCCTCTAGCACTTTTTTCCCGCCTGGATGAGCAATAAAGTGTGAAACATCCTGTAATTCCAACCCTTTATCATGTAAAAAACGGACTACATTTGGACGAAGCCAACTACGAATAATAGATGGAATGTCTTTAGAAAATATGACATGCAGACCATTATTTCGAATATTCCAGCCCATTACATCTTCGGAATCTTTCATTAACGTGGATTGAGATCCTTTGAATATTGGTAACACAGGTAGGGCAGAGGAAATAGATACCTCATCTCCTGTAATAAAAACACAGGCGACACCATCAGCAAATAGGGACGTCCCAATTAAATTACTTTTGGATTTATCATTACGTTGAAAGGTAAGACTACATAGCTCCACTGTTAGCACAATGACCTTTGCGTTCGGAAATGCTTGGCAGTACTCAAATGCGCGAGACAAACCTACTGCTCCTCCAGCACAGCCTAGTCCCCATAATGGAATTCGCTTGGTATGCGAAGAGAATGGCAATATATTCATAATTCTCGCATCAATGGTTGGCGTTGCAAGACCTGAAGAGGAAATAAAGAAAAAGGCGTCAATTTCCTCCACAGATACAAACTCCTTTAAGAAACGTTCACTTTGTAAGCAATTTTGAATGGCTTTTACCCCGAAAGCAACAGCATATTCTATGTATACATCATTTCGCTCTTCAAACGTATGTTCTTCTTTAAACCATGCTAAATCCTTCGTAAAATGACGTTTTTCAATTTGTCCATTTGCAAAAACTTTCAGTAGCCTTCCCATATCTTTGAAAGAACCATCGAATAAATGAGAAACGAATTTTTCTACAGATTGCTGTGTGAACTCATGAGGCGGAGGACAAATTCCAGCAGATACGATCTTTGGCATACTCTTCACTCCTAGCTCTGCATAATTGTTCTTACTATGTTCAAAGGATGTAAAAGTATACATGAAAAGCACAATCTACTTGCATTTTATAAAAAAAAGCTCCCAATATGGGAGCTTCTCCGTAATGAACTGCCAGTTCAAAGGAGTGATACCTATTTTGTTGTGCCTTCTTATTATACCGTAGTAGTCTGAATCCAATAGTGAAAATAATTGGAAGATTTATTGGAAATAAGGAAATGAGGATTGATTTATTACATATATGATGAATAGGTTCTCTTGATATAATGGATTTGTCGAAGTAAGGAGGAGAGGATTATTTGCGCACGCAAGAACGAATTGCTAGTTTGGATGTTATTCGTGGGTTTGCCATTTTTGGTATTTTCTTTGTCAATTGGCCCACCATGGTCGGGGTCGAGACACTGGAACAAGAACGTGGCTATATAGGATTGGATGCTTATACACGCTGTTTTTATGATTTATTTATCCAAACAAAGTTTTATACCATTTTTTCTATTTTATTTGGTCTTAGCTTTACTATTTTTATGAAAAAAGCAAAAGAAAAGGGAAACGACGCTCCGTTAGTTTATATACGACGCTTAGTCGCTCTATTTATATTTGGGGCTCTTCATTATATCTTATTTTGGAGCGGTGATATTTTACATTCCTATGCTTTATTTGGTTTAGTCCTTCTCCTATATATACATAGAAGTACTAAAACGATTCTCGTTACAGCAATTACTATGCAATGTTTATTTATACTTTTCACCATGCTCACCCTATTCATACCCCTTGAGAATACAATGGTAACAGCAATGCCTATTCCGAGCTTTCAATGGCTATACGTAAGTACTCGCTTTTACAAATTTTTTGGAGAAAATATGACTTCCAATCTTGTCTACCTTCCGGAAATCGCTGGATTATTTCTTATTGGATTATATATAGGGAAAAAAGATGTATTACGTCGGGTTAGTCACTATAAACGACCTCTTCAAATAATACAAATGGTGGCCCTCCTATGTACATTACCAAGCTGGTACTATATTCTTTCCTATTTTAATAACCATACCATTTACTATTCAGCTACAGTCTATCCATTTGTTTCCTTTAGCGGAAAAACGTTATGTTTGTTTTACATTATCACGCTACTACGTCTAATGGAGCACAAAGCATGGCAGCGACTTCTTCATCCATTTCAGTTTGTAGGACGTATGGCTCTGTCAAACTATATTGGACAAACACTTGTAACCCAATTCCTTTTTAGCGGCTTCTTTTCTTCTAGAACGCTTCCTTTATCTATCGGCGTTCCCTATTGTTTCCTTGTATTTATACTCCAAGTGTTCTTTAGTAAATGGTGGCTCTCGCATTTTTCATACGGACCGCTCGAATATATATGGCGATGGGGAACATATGGACGTAAAAAACAACCCTCACTAATTTGATTCAGGTGAGGGTTGTTTTTTAAAATATTTGAAATTTCACGAATAAAAATCAAGAAGCTAACTTTCCATCATGATTCGCCTTGGATTGATTGGATGTTGTATGAAACAAGAGATTTAGAATAATCGCCGTCAAGCTTCCTAGCACAATGCCGTTGTCTGTTAAAATCCGAATGCTTTCCGGAAGCTTTGCGAAGAAAGTTGGAACAGCAGTTACACCAAGACCAATTCCAACCGAACATGCGACTATAAGTAAGTTTTCTTGCTTTGCAAAGTCAACCTTACCAAGCATTTTCATTCCATATGCCATAACCATTCCGAACATAGCAAGGCTTGCTCCGCCAAGAACTGAAGGCGGTATAATTGTCGTGGCTGCTGCAATTTTCGGAACAAAGCCGAGCATAATTAAGAGTCCGCCACAAATATAAANTGACACGCATCGGCAGGACATAACTGAAATCCTTCAGATGTATCAACGCGAACTGCGTATACAAATGTTCCTCCTACAAATTCACAACGCGTAATATATGACCCCAATGATTGTATATATTCTTGGATAAGCGTAATACCGTCAACTGGTTCTTCAAATGCACTGCTTTCTACATATGCTTGCAAACTAGCAACTGTTTGAAACAATTGTACACCAAGACCTTTACCCGCACGATTATGTTTCGTAATGAAAGGCTGTCCTTCAAACTGCTTTGCAGCTTCTATTATTTGTTCCTTACCTACTGCCGCAATAGTTTTTGGTGTATGAATACCTTCTTTATTTAATGCCAAATATTGTGCGACCTTACTAACCTCTAATTGAAGAGCGCGACTACCATTAAACACTTTTCTACCATGGTGTTCTAACCATGCTATATAGGCTCCAGCAAGTTCCGGAGCATATCGATGACCGCGAGTATGAGAAGAGGCACTCATACGACTATAATAAATTCCTTCTGGAGGCTCAGCAGATAAATCAACTGTTCCTGCATTTAAATGCAATACTTCATATGGAAGTTTCAATTCATCTAAGCGTTTCGTTAAATGAATCGTCCATTCGTCATTTTCATGAATAATATAAATCTTTGCCATCTACAATTCCTTCTTTCCTTATAATGTAATCGCTTGTGCTCGTTTTTTTTCTACAATTGGCATTACTTGCTCTGAAAAACGTTGCATTTCTTCTAATTGTGGCGAAAATTGAAGAATGAGAAGATCGACTCCAACACGTTCGAATGCTAGGATTTGATCAGCAATTTGCTCTGGGGTTCCAATTAAATTCGGACGCAAACCACGATTTGAAACAGAATAATCATATAGCTTCACTTGTTGTTCAAGATGAGATTTGCTTACGAAATCATCGTAACCTGCATAACCACTAGAATCCTTAATATCCGTAATACGATCTAATTCAGCCTGTGCTTCTTCTGGTGTATCACGGCAAATAACATAAGCTGCCATACCAAATGTTTCAAACGGTGGTTTCCCCGCATTTTTACGACGTAGTTTCATATCAGCCACTTTCACTTCAATTTCTTCAGGAGTGCCACCATGCATTACATATGCATCCGTACCATTTACAATTACATTCTTACCTTTTTCACTCTCTCCACCTGCATAAAGGAGTGGATACGGTCGTTGAACAGGCTTAGGAGACAGTTTAGCATTTTCAATCGTATAATACTTACCATTATAACTAAATGTATCCTCTGTCCATAGTCCCTTTATAATATCTACAAATTCTTTTGTACGATCATATCGTTCATCATGTTCTGTAAATATACCGCCGTATTGACGCGCTTCCTCTGCCCACCATGCAGACACAATATTTAGTGAAAATCTTCCGTTACATATTTGATCGATGTTTGCTGCCATTTTTGCAATAACTGCTGGGTTGTGGTATCCAGGACGAATAGCAGTTAAAATTTCAATCCGTTCGGTTACCGCTGCAAGTGCTGCTGCTGTTGTCCACGCTTCTAATGAATCCTGATCAGGTCCTTTAATGTCATTTAAATATAGTTCTGCTATAAGAGTAACATCAAACCCCCATTTTTCACCAGATTGTATTACTGATTTTGCATACTCAAACGTCGCCGGCATATTTTCGTCCTCTACATTGCGAAGCCATCCTCCAAAAATCGGAAGCCAAAATCCATATTTCATAACTATTTCCCCTCTCTGTTTGCAAGTAAATACTAGAATAGAAAAAATAAATACTTCAATTAACCTACTGTACTATTTGCTCAGCTTGCTTTTTTAATTCAAACTCAGCATGGATCTTTTGAAGCAAATCACGATCAATGAGTAATCGATATCCCGTTAAGGCTAGCGCCTTTGCCCCTATAATCAAGGCCTGATCTCCTTGCTGGGAACAAGCAGCCTCACGAAACGCATCTGTATGAGCAACTAAATTATCATTTCCTATTTTTATATACGGATGAATGGTAGGAACTACTTGACTTACATTGCCAGCATCTGTAGATCCAATTCCCGTTCTCCCATCACGAAAAACAACCTCGCCTAGCTGCTCTAATTCATTAGCAACAATTTCATCAAACGTAGAATTTAATAATAGATTATCAATTTTGTTCTGGGTTTGCTCGATTTTTAAGGTTGCTCCGGTAGCAAGCGCTGCTCCTTTTGCAATATTAAACACTTTTTCAGTTACTCTCTCGCAAGCTACTCGGGTGTTTGCACGAATGAAAAAACGTGCGGATGCGTAGGCTGGAATAATATTAGGTGCATCACCGCCATTCGTAATAATACCGTGAATACGGACATCAGCTGATAATTGTTGACGAAGCGCATTTATACCATTAAATAAAGATAGAACTGCATCTAATGCATTGATTCCTTTTTCCGGACATGCAGCTGCGTGAGCCGAGACACCGTAAAAGTGAAAATCAAATGGGTTAACTGCAAGCGATTCACTCGTTGTCGACGTTTTATTATGAGGATGAATCATTAAACATGCAGACACATCTTTGAATAATCCAGCACTCACATAACTTCCCTTTGCACTTCCATTTGGTCCCCCCTCTTCTGCCGGTGTACCAAAAACAACAATTTCTCCTCCGGTCTCATCGATGACCTCAGCTACTGCAATTGCAGCTGCTACACTTGTTGTTCCTATAATATTGTGTCCGCAAGCATGACCAAGTCCAGGAAGTGCATCGTATTCAGCAAGATATCCAAGGGTAGGACCTGGTTTACCAGATTGCTTGCTTGCAATAAAACCTGTTTCATGTCCTGCAATATCTTTTGTGATTTCAAACCCTGCCTGCTCTAAAAGAGCAAGTAAGGTTTGGGAAGCAAAATATTCTTGATTTCCAATTTCAGGATTATTGTGGATAGTATGACTCGTATCAATATATACTGCTTCTGCTCTATTGATATTTTCAATAATTCTATTACGCTGTTCCTCCGCTTGTATTACAGACATATCAGCATCCCCTTTTTACAAGTTTTCAATATCCTTTACAGGAATAGACGTTGGAATTTGAGCCCCTTTATATGTTTCTTTAATGAAATTCGCAACCTCTTCTGTTTGATAAATGGCTACTAGCTTTTTCAAAGTTGGATCATCTTTACGCTTCGTTTGCGTTGCTATGATGTTTATATATGGTTTAGCCGTTTGATCTTCCCTGAAAATCGGATCTTTGCTCGGGTTAAATCCAGCATCAACTGCAATACCATTGTTTATGATGGAAGCTGCAACATCATCCATAGCACGAGGAGTTTGACCTGCAGCCACAGGAGTTATTTTTAAATTTTTAGGGTTTTCTACAATATTTTCTAATCCACCCTTACCATCAAAGCCTTGCTTTAATTTTATAAGCCCTGCTTTTTCTAAAAGAATGAGTCCACGTCCTAAATTTGTTGTGTCATTCGGCACTGCAATTTGATCCCCATTCTTCAAATCCTGTACACTTTTTATTTTTTTAGAATACAAGCCTAAAGGCGCGAGTACTGTCGTTCCAATTGCTGTTAGATCTAGATTACGATCTTTCTTAAAGGAATTGAAATACGCTACCGTTTGAAAAGCATTCACATCTACTTCACCATTGCTAAGTGCAAGGTTTGGTTGGATATAATCTGAAAACTTAACGATTTCAATATTAATACCTTCCTTTTTTGCTTTTTCTTTAACAAAATCCCAAACACGTGTATCAGATCCACTAATACCCACCTTAATTGTTTTTTCTACAGGAGTAGATGTTTTGTTACTGCATCCAGTTACAATTAGTAGAATGCTAGCTAGTACGAATAATAGTTTTTTCATGTTTAATCCCCTTTTCCTTTCATGAGTGAACCTCATAATACTTCTAACTCGTTTTTATTTTCCATAGTTCATATGCAGTAGGGTTATGGTAGGTTGATGTAATCCATGCTTTTTTAAGCTTATGTACATGTAATAATTCAACTCTTCTTTACATGAAGTAATCCCCTACTACAAATAAAAAACCTCTTTCTAGAAAATAGAAAGAGGTTGAAATGTTAACAAAAATATGAAAACATTTATAAACTCTTCTTATCTTCCAAGCACTTTTGCTTGCTGGAATTAGCACAGTATTCAAAGAGAATCCGCTGCCGAGGTATCATAGGGCCAGTCCCTCCACCTCTCTTGATAAGAATTCGGAAAATTTATTATATTTTGTAGAGTGTCTTTATTCTAATAATTTTGTAAAAGAAAGTCAATAGTTTTTACCCATTAATTTTATCGGATTTTACTGAATTTTATCATATGCATAAAAAAAAGAACACCTTGTAGGTGCCTTTCGTTAAATCGTATTCCGATTTTAATTGGCAGTTACCTGCTTTGACATCCTATCTATCTCATTAAGATGCTGTTCCGATAATTTGAATCCAAGCGTCCCGATATTTTCCTCTGCATGTCGAATCTTCGATGCTCCTGGAATCGCCACCACTGTGTCTCCGTGAAAATGAATTAACCAATTTAATGCAATTTGACTGGTTGTTACGTTATATTCTAAAGCTAGTTTATCTAGAAGATCAATGAGTGGCTTTGTTTTTGCAAGACCTGTAGGTTTGAAATAGGATAAATATTTCCGAGGTCCTGTAATTTTTTTCACAAGTTCTGGATTTTTATGAAACTTGCCCGATAATATTCCTTGTTCAAGTGGAGAATACGCAATAATCGTAATGCCTAGCTCTTTAGCAGCATCCATAATACCGTTTTTCTCAATGCGACGATCAAGTAAGCTATACTTCACCTGATTAGAGGCAAGTGGGTATCCGAACTCCTGCAAAACCGTATGAGCTTCCCTCATTTTTGATTCATTAAAATTACTTACGCCTGCATAACGGATTTTTCCTTCCTTTATGAGCGAAGCCATTGCAATTAACTGTGAGCGAACATTTGAAAGTGCATAGGGTTGATGAATTTGATACAAGTCTATTGTGCGGCCTTTTAAAGCATGTATTCGATTATCGATTGTAGCAGTAATACTACTAGCAGATCGAAATAGTGGCCACCACTTCGTTGCAACTAGAGCATCCTTTGCTTCTTCACCAAGCATTACCAAAGCTTCTGCTAATGCTTCCTCTGACTGCCCTTTTCCATATACTTCAGCGGTATCAAACCAATTGATTCCACCTTGCAAACTAGTCTTGACAATGTTACGAATGTCGTCCTGCGATAAAACTGGCCAAAACCGACCTACCATACCGCTCCCTTTACTAAATTGCCAACATCCAAGACCAAGTGCGGAAATCTCCAATTCTGTTTTTCCGAGTGTTCGAAGCGGTATAGCCGTTTGGTTTAGCATTTGTTTCCCCTCATTTCAATTGTGTATGCACAAATAAGCATAGCATAAGTGACCGAAAGAGCGCACTTTAAACACATTATCTCTTGCATCATGAAATTTGGTTTTTCGTCCCTGTTCTTCGTTTTATAAATAGGATAAGGGCAATTAAGAAAACGAGAACAATACTAGCTGCCGTTACAATATGCTGAACATTAGGTACAGTAATCGCCATTGTCACTGTATTTTCACTAGTAGGATCAATTTGCCATTCCAAATCCTTCCCATCAAAAGATACATCATTCGCATTTGAAGTAATTGCTTTGACAGGGAGAGATACTTTCACACGCAAATCAAGGTTTTGTCTGATTTGACTTGCTACAAATGATGGGGCAGACTGAGCAGCCTTAAATTGCTTGTTTATTGTTTGTAATAAATTATTATAATAGCTTGAAATGTTCAGCTTACCCGTAACGTAATACACCGAATAAAAATACTTATCCACTTGCTCTGTATGAAACGAAATAAATTCATTATTTTCAAGTGTTGCTTTAGACGCAGCATGGGCAACACCAGATTGTTTTGGTTCAAGTCCAATACTCTCCAAATGCTTCGATGCCTGAAAACCAAACTCACTTTGGCTTTCAAATGGCTTGATTACAAACCCATTATTGTGTAATTCATCTTCTAGCGTCGTAAATGGATTGTAAGTTCCAATATATGCTTTGACTTGTTGCTCTAGTCCAAATGTTAAATCAGCATCAGCACTTCCATTTTCATGAACCGTAATATGTGCTTGTCCAGATGCACATCCGCTTACTAATATACTTAGAAAACAAATAAGAATGATTGCTAAAAAAGACTTCTTCGAATACATTGAAATCCTCCTTTCACTGGAAATAATGGTCCTTTTAAAAAAGGAGATACGTACATAGTTAGATATACAAACATTATTATAGCAAGTCCATATACTATATGGTAGCTCAAAAGAGAGGAGGAAAAAAGATGAATAAGCAAGATTGTTATCATCTTTGCCATCAATACAATGGCAAAATTGTACACATTCGCGATATAGAGGGTTCCTACCATGTAGGAAGAATTACAAAAATTACAGATAATTCTGTTTGGATTGAGCCCGTTAGCAAGCGACCATACAATGGTGGTTTTGGCTACGGTCCAAGATACAGTGATGAAGATTATTATGGCTATGACAATACCCGATACGATGGGTATGGCTATGATTACAATGGGGAATTCGGCTTAGAACTTGCCTTTGGGTTTATTGTCGGCATTACACTTGCAGCCTTATTCTTTTTTTAATCAATCATAACTACAATTAATAATACTCCCTTCAGTAAGATTATGAACATTACTGAGGGAGACTTCCTTTATTTTTTACATAGGAACGAACGATGACCAAGTACGTGTTGATATTTTGCTATGATTTTTTCATGTTTTTCCAATAAGTCCATATAGGAAGGGGGAATGCTCGGGGAAACGTCCCAACTTGGTACTTCCTGTGCCGAGTGCAACATAGTAGCAATTGTACTCCCCTCAACCATTCTTATATCAGAAAAGCCGGATTGCTGCAAATAATAGTACCACTGCATCGAGGTTAGAAATTCCTTTGTACCATAAACACTACGAAGTTCATCCTGCTCTTCCTGACGGAGTTGTCGTTCCACACACATCTCAATACAAGCTAGATATCCCCCTGGCCGTAAGACACGCCTAAGTTCTGCAATTGTTTGTTGTACGTTTGTAAATGCAATTACTGACTCTGACAAAACAACATCGAATGTTCCGCTGTTAAATGGAAGTGCTTCCACCGTGCCTTGTAGGAGAGAAATCGTTGCACATTCTCTTAAGATATTTTGTTTCGCTTTAGCTATCATAGTTGGATTTAAATCAATTGCCACAGTATGGCACCCATATTTATTTGCAATGTTTATAGCCGTCCTTCCTGTGCCACAACCAGCATCTAATACGGAGCATTGTGAGGAGAGAGGGAGATAGCTAAGTAAGTGGGTGGTTAGAGAAAAGCCTCCCGGATGTGCACTACTTACACCAAGTTGTGCCAATAAATCTAAATACAGATTTTCCACATGAATCACCCTTATTCTAAACTCCTACCATTTGTATGTAGCGAAAAGAAAAATGTGCACAAAAAAACAGGGAGTATACACCCCCTGTTTTTCACAACCATGTGAATTTTAGTGTTCTTCTACATAAGCCCATTTGTATGAGTAGTCGCCGCCAAAGTTATGTTTTACGATACCTTTTACATACGGACGTTGTGCATAGGAATCACCACGTTGATAAATTGGTGCAATAGCTGCATCGTCTAACAATAATTTTTCAGCATTAGCCAATTGATCTAGGCGATCTTTTGGATTTGCAAGCAATGTAGTTTTAGCATCATTGATAATTTTATCGTATGCAGGATTAGAATAGCTCATTTCATTCATTGCATTCTTACTATCAAACATATCTAGGAACGTCATTGGATCTGGGTAATCAGCACCCCAACCAGCTAATGAAAATTCATAATCTTGTTTTGATTCAAGTTCTAATTTTTGTTTGAATGGTTGTTGTTTGATGTTAACTGTTAAACCTGGTAAATTCTTTTCCAATTGATCTTTAATATATTCACCAGTTTTCTTAGCAGTTTCTGTATCATAGTTTAAGAATTCTAAAGTGATTTTGTCTGTGCCAAGATCTTTCTTAGCAGCATCAAAGTATTCTTTTGCTTTTGCTGTATCCGTTGATAATAGATTTCCTTTATTATCACGGAAATCCTTACCGCTAGAATCTTTAACTAAATCTTTAGGAACTAGGTAATCAGCAGATACAGAACCATCATTTAAGATTACGTTAGCTAGTCCTTTTTTATCAAATGCCATTGAGATTGCTTTACGCAAGTTTTTGTTTGCTAATTGTGTATCTTTTCCATTACGTTTTTCATTCAAACGTAGGAAATAAGTTGATGCAAGTTGTTCTGTAACAAATTGGTCTTTTTGTCCTTTGTATTTATCAACGAATTCTGAAGATAGTCTAACGCGATCTACTTGGTTTGATTCATACAAGTTAACACCAGTCGCAACATCTTTTACAACATTTACGTTAATATCTGTTAATTTTACTGTTTTGTTATCCCAGTATTGATCATTTTTCTTATATGACCAAGATTGTTCATGTTTCCAATCAGATAGAACAAATGGTCCATTATATAATGTAGTACTTGCTTCTAAACCAAATTTATCTCCTTGCGCCTTCACGAATTTTTCGTTAAGAGGATAGAACGTTCCAAACGAAGTTAATTCAAGGAAATAAGGAACTGCATTTTCCAATTGTACTTCCAATGTATTGTCGTCAATTGCCTTTACACCTAACGTGTCAAGTGATGCTTTACCTTGATTAATTGCTTGTGCATTCTTTATATCAAACATGATATAAGAATATTCTGCCTTTGTCGCAGGATCAACCGCACGCTTCCAAGAATAAACAAAGTCTTTTGCAGTGACAGGATCTCCATTCGACCATTTCGCATCTTTGCGAAGTTTGAATGTATACGTTTTGCCGTCATCACTCTTTGTATACGATTCTGCTACCCCTGGAGTTGGTTTTTGATCCTTATCCAAACGGTAAAGACCTTCCATAACGTTATTCATAACGATAAAGGAAACTTGATCCTTTGCCAGCGTAGAATCCATAGAAGGAATTTCTGCACTATCCGTTAAATTTAATACTTGCTTTGCTGCTAACTTTCCTGTGCCACTGTTTGCTGTGTTGTTATCTTTTGTACCGCAAGCACTTAATGCCAAGCTGGCAACAAGCACAGGCGCAACTACAGCTGTGATCTTTTTCTTATTCATTCGGGTACCCTCCTTGATTATATGTATCTTTTGTCAAATAGAAGTTTTCTTACATCTCACAATAATTCTACTAGTAAAATTATCTGAAAATTTCTATTACTACACATTCTACTAAATTCTAGAGATTTGTAAAGTACTATTATAAAAAAAATACATTTTTGTCGATTTTACATATCAATCATCACATTTTATCCACAAAAAGGTAAGCATATATACAAACACTTCATATATTGTATAATATATACTTATAATACAAAAAACGGAATATAATATTTTTCGAATAATTCCGAATCATTTCCCCGCTTTAATTATAGAAGATATGGTCGAATTATATGTCTTACACCTCCAGATGCTATCAACATTTACAATGTATACTATTCCCCTTCGTTCCTCATGTTATGAATCGGATTCATAATTTTTTCTCTATATTAATAAGGAAAGCAGACCGTTAATAGGCCTGCTTTCGAAATTCAAAAATATGTTGAAAATTATACAATTATGAATATTACTTGAAATCGTTTTACAACCCTATTGAGCTATATTTAGACATACAATTGTTCCACTCTTTTTTGAATATCCGCATCTTCAAGATATTCATCATACGTAGTTTGTTTATCCATCATACCATTGGATCCTATCTCAATAATACGATTTGCTATAGTTTGTACAAATTGATGGTCATGAGACGTAAATAAAATCGTTCCTTTGAACGCAATTAAACCATTATTTAATGCTGTAATTGACTCCAAATCCAAATGGTTCGTAGGCTCATCTAGAGATAATACATTCGCACCGCTTAGCATCATTTTGGAAAGCATGCAGCGGACCTTCTCTCCTCCAGAAAGGACCTTTGCTTTTTTCATTACTTCTTCACCAGAAAAGAGCATTCTACCTAAAAATCCACGTAAGAAGCTTTCTGATTCATCTTCAGGAGAGAATTGACGTAACCATTCTACTAGCGTCAATTCATTATTTTCAAAGAAAGAAGCGTTGTCTTTTGGAAAATAGGCTTGCGTCGTAGTTACACCCCATTTATAAGTGCCACTATCTGGCTCTAATTCACCTGATAATATCTTAAATAGAGTTGTATTTGCAAGTTCATTACGTCCTACAAAGGCAATTTTGTCTCCCTTATTTACAGTAAAACTCACATTATTAAGAACCAATTCGCCATCAATCGTCTTGGATAGTCCTTCAACCTGAAGCAAATCATTACCAACTTCACGATTTTGAGTAAAGCCAACAAACGGATAACGACGAGAGGATGGTCGTATATCATCAAGTGTTATTTTGTCTAATAATTTTTTACGCGACGTCGCTTGTTTTGCTTTCGATGCATTGGAACTAAATCTAGCGATGAAACCTTGAAGTTCCTTTATTTTCTCTTCTTTTTTCTTATTCGTATCCTGAGACATTTTTAATGCTAGTTGACTTGATTCATACCAAAAGTCATAATTCCCTACATATATTTGCAAACGTCCATAATCTAAATCAGCCATATGTGTACAAACTTTATTCAGAAAGTACCGATCATGCGAAACAACAATTACAGTGTTTTCAAAATTAAGAAGAAAATTTTCAAGCCAACGTACCGCTTTTATGTCCAAATAGTTGGTAGGTTCATCTAAAAGTAGAATGTCAGGCTTACCAAATAATGCTTGCGCTAATAATACTTTCACCTTTTCAGCACCTGTTAGCTCAGCCATCTTCTTTTGATGTAGTTCTTCGTCTATTCCAACACCTTTAAGTAATATAGCGGCGTCTGCTTCAGATTCCCAACCGTTCATTTCTGCAAATTCCGCTTCCAATTCTGCCGCACGCATACCGTCTTCATCCGTAAAGTTTTCCTTCATATAGATTGCATTTTTTTCTTGCATAACCTCATATAAACGAGAATGGCCCATTATAACTGTGTCAATTACTGCATAATCATCAAATTCAAAGTGATTTTGTTTTAAAACAGCAAGACGCTCTCCAGGGGTAATAAATACATCTCCAGTATTAGGCTCAATTTCACCAGATAATACTTTAATAAACGTAGATTTTCCAGCTCCATTTGCGCCAATCAGACCATAACAATTTCCTGGTGTAAACTTTATATTTACATCTTCAAATAATTTTCGGTCTCCGTATCGTAAACTTACATTGCTAACTTGGATCAATGTTAATTTCCTCCAGACATTTTGAGTTACAGTATTATTGTACTATACGTAGCAATTGAGCGTAAACTACATAAGAAATACAAAAAGACATTTATACGCTTTGTACAAATGTCTTTTTACTAATGAAAGTAGTAAGAATACCCCATGAGTCAACACCTTTGGCCATTTTCTTATGCAATTATAAATTTAAAGATTGAAAAAATTCGGTTAAGCTAATACCCAATGCTAAACAAATTTTTTGTAAAGAAGAAATCGTAGGTCCGCGTTGCCCTCGCTCTACCATACCAATAAAATTCTTATGAAGATTAGATTGTTGAGCAAGGTCTGCCTGTGAAAGTCCATTTTTCATTCTTTCCAATTTTATCGTATTCCCTATTTTGATGAGTAACATCTCTTCTTTTTCCATTGCAATCACCCGAATATACTTTATATTACTAAAAAACAAAATCACATACATTCTAAAAAAAAGATTAGACAATACATACTAAAATAATATTAAACACCCTATCGTTATCAAAGTCATAGCAATCAAATCCAACTCTATCATATACTATATTTATCATATACCAAATTCTTTCGTATTCACAATACTTATATTATTAAGTTCACCTACACTCATATACATGTAGTTAAAAATTTATAACGAGTCGTATACAAAACATTTTCATTTCGTATCATTTTCACTAGAGAAAGAGATTTCTAACTTTTCCTTTAAATCATAATATGCTTCTATTAGCCAAGGATGAATGACCTGGTATTGATTTCTTCTTTCCCATACATATGTAATGTAACAATATGCGGCATGCTCTAATGATTTTTGCCATTCCATATGAATTGCTGCAATATATGGTGGATTTCCAATTTTACCCCATTTTATTTTATCTGCTACGAATAAAATGAGGTCTTGTTTTTTACATTTTTTCTTTAATGTTGTGTGACACTCTAAAGCACTTAATACTTCCTTATTATCTATTTGAAACAGTTCTTGAGCAAGTGCCGCCGATAATTTCTGATATAGTAGATATGGAAATTGGGTTTCTTCGGGTAATACAGCTATATTCAAATCAAGAACAGCTTCCATAATATTTTCCTTAGGAATGACAGAGCTTATATCATGTAAATAACCTGTAATATGTGCGTTTTTTTCATTAGTATGGAAAAGATTCGCTAGGTTTCTACATTCCTCTGCGACATCGACAGAATGCAAAAACAGGGGTAGGGCATTAAAATGTTTGTAAAAGGACTCCACGTCTTTTTCTAAATTCCCCGTAATATCCATTTCGTTTTTTAATGTTGTAATCCAACTCAATCCCATCCCTCTTTTCTTCAATATGAAATTTTGATGAAAATGCCATTAATTCCATTATAATCCTTGTCAATGGATTTTTGTGTTTAGCTTATATAAAGATTTATGTATTTTAGTTTTCTTATTTCAAATGTAATATTTTTCTATATCTATTATAGGAGTCTACTTGTACATTGTTTTACATGAAAACATACTTCAGTTATAATAATTGCTATTCACGCGGTGAAGAGGCATAAATTTACTGAGTACCGATTGTGTTTCTCAGTGAAACTTACTATAAATACAATAGTACCTACATAATGAAAGGATGAATAGATAATGGAAGAATCTCGAATTGAATTTGCTATGTTTGCCGGAGGATGCTTCTGGTGCATGGTCAAACCATTTGATGAATTACCAGGTATTGTAAGAGTAGTTTCTGGTTATTCTGGTGGAAGTGTTGACCATCCTACCTATGAGCAAGTGAAAAGTGGGACGACAGGACATTACGAAGTTGTGCAAATACAGTTCGATCCTACTATATTTCCTTATGAAAAACTGCTAGAACTTTATTGGCCACAAATTGATCCAACCGATGATGGTGGACAATTTTTTGATCGTGGAACGCAGTATCGAACTGCAATTTTCTACTATTCTAATAAACAAAAGGAACTAGCGGAAGAATCGAAGCAGGCAGTAGAACGTAGCGGTCGCTTTCAAAAGCCTGTTGTCACAAGCATTCTTCCTGCCGACACGTTTTTTGAAGCAGAAGAATATCATCAACATTTTTACAAGAAAAATCCCGAAAAATACAAACAAGAACGTATAGAATCCGGACGCGCTACATTTATTGAAAAAAATTGGAAGAACTAACTGTTCACAGGAACAATCACAAATAAGGAAGGTGCAATCTTTTGCACCTTCCCTATTGTTTACTAAGCTAAGTATGCTTCCTTTACAATTTCATCCTTCAATAGTTCGGAACCTTTTCCTACCATTTTAATTTCACCAGTTTGAATTACATATCCGCGATGAGCGATTTGAAGGGCTTGGTAAGCATTTTGTTCCACAAGAAGAATTGTCATTCCCTCTTTATTTAAATCTTTTATAATTTCGAATATTTGCTCTACAATAATAGGAGCCAGACCCATAGAGGGCTCATCTAGCATTAATAAATGCGGTTTACTCATCAATGCTCTTCCAATGGCAAGCATTTGTTGCTCCCCGCCACTCATCGTACCTCCTTGTTGATCGAGACGTTCCTTTAACTTTGGAAAATAATAAAACACCTGTTCTATCCGTTCCTTTACTACCTTTTTATCTTTAACAGAGAAAGCACCCATTTCTAAATTTTCCAGAACAGAAAGTCGGGAAAAAATCCGGCGTCCTTCTGGTACGTGAGCAATACCGGACAGCGCTGTAAGATGTGGCAGTTGTTTTGTTATATTGTTTCCTTCAAATGTAACCGTTCCATCCTTTGGAACCACCTGTCCACTTATTGTTTTTAATGTCGTTGATTTTCCAGCCCCATTGCTGCCAATCAACGTCACAATTTCCCCTTTTTCAACGCTAATGGTAACCCCTTTTAATGCATGAATTCCACCATAGTATGCATGAACATTATTCATTTGTAGCATTGCTTCTATTCCTCCTTTACTCTGCCGCCACTGCGCTCTTTCCAAGATAAGCTTCGATTACCTTTGGATTATTTCGAATTTCTTCTGGTTTACCTTCTGCAATTTTTTCACCATGATCAAGAACAATGATATGCTCTGAAATCTTCATAATAAGCTTCATATCGTGCTCAATCAAAATAATGGTAATCCCTAATTCTTCTCGAATACGAAAAATTAAATCCGTTAGCTCCCTTGTTTCTTTTGGATTCATACCAGCAGCTGGCTCATCAAGTAAAAGAACCTTCGGCTTAGAAGCAAGAGCCCGAGCAATCTCTAGCCTACGCTGTGCACCGTACGGTAAATTTTGGGCCTCCTCATTTAAGTAATCACCAAGTCCTACATAGGTAAGAAGACGAAATGCTTCGCGTTGTGCCTCTTTTTCTTCCCGCTTTACATGGGGTAAGTCTAATAATACCCCTACAAATGTGCTCTTTAAATGATTGTGCGCACCGACCATGACATTTTCAAGGACGGTAATATTATTAAAAAGTCGAATATTTTGAAATGTACGAGCAATACCAGCTCGAGAAATACTATGAGGTTTTAAACCGACTAATGGTTTCGAATCAAGGATAATTTCCCCCTCATCTGGCTTATATACACCTGTGACCATATTAAAGAAAGTTGTCTTACCTGCACCATTTGGACCTATCACTGCTGTAATGGAGCCTTTTTCAACAGTCATATCAATTGATTTCACTGCCGTAAGACCGCCAAAGCGTTTTGTTACATTTTTAACTGTTAAAATCATCTTGGCACCTCCTATGCTCCAAATGCTTTTTCCTCAATTTTCGCATTTTCTTGTTTCGTTGTTTTTTCCAGCTCTGCTTTATTAAAAGTTGGATTTTTTGCTGGGATTAATCCTTGAGATCGATACAAGGCAAATAGAATGAGAATACCGCCGAAAATGAAACGTTGCATTTTTGCTGGAGAGAGTGCATCTGGAATATTTATGGTTCCATTTTGTGTTAGTGCATTTAAATAGTTCGTTAGCTCTGCAAGTACTTGTAAATTTAAAATCGTAACTACTGCTGCGCCGAGAATAACACCAGGAACACTTCCCATCCCACCTAGTAGTACCATTACGAGGATGGTTGTAGACTCTATCATCGTAAAACTAGTAGGATCTATAAACATCTGCTTAGCCGCAAACACAACTCCCATCATTCCTGAAAAAGATGCACCAATTGCGAAAGCAAGCAACTTCGTTCGTACAAGATGAATTCCCATCGCCTGTGCAGCAATTTCATTTTCTCGTACTGCCTTCCAAGAACGTCCAACTTTTGAGTATTCAAGACGTCTGACTGCAAAAATTACGAATAGTAAAATAACAAGTACTACGTAATAAAATTGACTAGCATTACTAAAGCTAATACCAAAAAGCTGAGGCGCTTGAATCGATGTCAAGCCCATTGCCCCGTTCGTAATATTAACTGGTTTATCCAAATTATTAAATATAATGCGAATTATTTCACCAAACCCTAACGTTACAATCGCTAAATAATCCCCTTTCACACGCAAAACCGGAATTCCTAGTAATATACCGAAAAGGGCTGCGATAAAGCCTCCTATGAGGATAAAAATCCAGAAGCTTTCACCAGATAACGGATAATGACCAAATGGCATAAAGTTACTTGCCTGTGCAGTAGAAAAGATTCCGTACGTATAAGCTCCAACTGCAAAGAAAGCAATAAACCCTAGGTCGAGAAGACCAGCAAATCCAACTACAATATTTAATCCTAATGCCATTGCAACATAAATTCCTACTAAAGTAGCGACTTCCATATAAGATTGATAAGCTTGCCCACCGCTTGCAGCAAATGGTACTACCAAAAATAATTCCACGAGACCAATCATCCATTTTATTCTTGTTGTAAAGCTAGTGTAATAAAGTAACAAGAGAGAAAAAAGAAGTAATAAAAAGGCAATAACGGACTTTTGTGAAAAATATAAGCTGGCTGACGTAATTACAATATATAAGGCAAGTAATACACCTTGTAATAGCTTGTTTTGTTTGAATTTTAACATGCGTATCACCTACACTTTCTCTGTGACTGCTTTGCCAAAAATTCCTTCTGGCTTAAAAATAAGAATTAAAATTAGGATAATAAACGCAAACACATCTTTATACTCGGATCCAAATAATCCGCCTGTAAATATAGTAAGATTCGTTGCTGCAAACATTTCAAGAATTCCTAATAGTATACCGCCTACCATGGCTCCCCGAATATTACCAATCCCACCCATTACAGCAGCTGTAAATGCCTTTAATCCTAAAATAAATCCAATATACGGATCAATTGTTCCATATTGCATGGCAAATAATACCCCTGTTGCTCCTCCAAGTCCAGATCCAATAAAAAACGTTAACGATATTACCTTGTTTACATTAATGGACATTAATGACGCTGTTTCACGATCAAGCGCCACAGCACGCATTGCGATTCCCCATTTCGTCCGGTTAACGAAAAAATCTAAAGAAATCATCATTACAATTGCTATTAGAATGAGAATAATAGAAGATGACTTTAGCTGTGCATCACTAAACATCGGTAAGAGATGAGAAGCTTGAATGGAAACCTTATCTGTAAATAAGGAAGGTCCAGTTACAATGTAATTTCCTTGTCGAAGTTCAGTAATAAAACGAACGATATCTTGCAGCAAAAAGGAAACTCCAATTGCTGTAATGAGTGTAATTAGCTTTGGCGCAGTTCGTAATGGCCGGTAAGCCACCCTCTCAATTCCCATTCCTAAAAATCCGGTTATTACCCCAGCTACTACTACCACAAGAATAAGAGCTAAAATTGCCGGCATCGCTCCTAACCAACCGAATCCTGTCATCACAAGTAAAAGACCGGTCCCGATAAAAGCTCCACTCATGAAGATTTCTCCATGTGCAAAGTTAATCAGCTCCAAGATTCCATATACCATCGTATACCCTAAGGCAATTGTGGCATATACAGAGCCCAGCGTTAAACCGTCGATCAGAACTTGTGGTAAAGTATTCAATATTGCGTTCAGCATGCTTGTTCCTCGCTTTCTATTTATCTATTAGTACGGAATACCCTCCTATGCCGCACTTGTTCTAATTAATCTGTATAATCACATATTTCTTTTTTTAGAAATAAAAGAAAAATATAATATAAGCAGGTACAAAGATTCTTGTACCCGCTCTCCAAGCTTATTTCTTTTCTATTTCTCCTTGTTGTACGCCAGGATATTTTGCTCCATCAAACTTATAAATATAAACTTTAGCGAACTTATTATCACCTTTACTATCAAATCCAACTTTTGTTACAACACCTTGATAATCTTGTATTTTACGTACGGATTCTGCTACTTGTTGACGAGAAGGAAGCTTATTTCCATTTGCTGCAATTGCATCTTTAAGCCCTTGAAGCAGAACGCCTGCTGAATCATATCCATATGCTGAGTATCCTTCTACATCCTTATTAAATTTTTGCTTATATGCATCTGCAAACTTTTTACCTTCAGCAGTTTTCGTTACATCTGCTGCTACTGATGTAAAATAAGTATCAACAATACTTGTACCAGCTATGTCTACCATTGATTTTGAATCGATTGCATCTCCGCCAAGAATTGGAGCTGTAATGCCTTTGTCACGAGCTTGCTTTACAATTAAGCCACCCTCAGCGTATAATCCCCCAAAAAATATCAAATCTGCATTGGAAGCTTTTACTTTATTTAATACGCCGCTGAAATCTTTTTCACCAACTGTAATGGATTCAGTACCAGCTAATGTTCCGCCGTTTTTCTTTACAGCATCTCCAAATTCTTTAGCAAGACCAGAACCATATGCTGTTTTATCGTCGATAACGAAAATTTTCTTTGCGTTCAATGTTTTCATTGCATAATCTGCTCCCGCAGGTCCTTGGAAATCATCGCGTGCACATATGCGATTAACTGTTTTTAACCCTCTGTCAGTAACTGCAGTTGCTGTATTAGAAGGAGATACCATGACAATATTATTTTTTTCATACACTTCAGATGATGGAATGGCAACACCTGAATTTAAATGACCAACCACTCCAAGAATTTGTGCATCTGAAGCTATAAGCTGAGCGTTTGCTGCACCTTTTTTAGGATCACCTTGATCATCATAAGGAACAAATTGTAAATCATATCCTAGTTTCTTAAATTCTTCTTTTGCGTCCTCAACTTTCAATTTTGCTCCTAGTTCAATTGCTTCACCTGATGTTGCACTTGAACCTGACAAAGGAGACTGCGTTGCAATTTTAATAACTTGTCCAGTTCCACCCGAAGCTGAACTAGATGCTTGATCTGTTTTTCCACATCCAGCCAAAATTCCGAATACGAGTGAAGCTGCTAGAACAAATGACATCTCTTTTTTTAATAACACATGTAACCCTCCTATTTATTATTTCTTCTAAATATTTAAAATATTTAGAATATTTAATTTAATAATAAAAGATTTATTGTTTTTGTACAACACTAATTCACAAATAATTTACGACAAATTCTGCTATACTCCACATTCTCTACTATAAAATAAATAGTTCTATCATGGGTTTCTCGCAAATTCATTATGTAAAGCGCTTACAGAATTGTATTTTCACGAGAATATTATACAATAACTTTTCTACTTCTTGTTATCATAAAATTCCTCAACATCTATTACCTTTTATAAAAAAAACTCCGGCATAACTGCCGAAGTTTTAGAACACTAGAATACTATTTTATTTGATAAAACGAATAGTAAGAGGGTAACGAAAGTGTTGACCATCCTTTGCTTTAACCGCTGCGATAATAGCAATAACAAGTTGATACACCGCCAGAATAGGGATAAGAATGAGACCGATTAATACAAGAGAAAGTAGGCCTGCAACAATATAATAAATGAGCATACTAATTTGAAAATTTAATGATTCCTTCCCCTCACTATCTACAAACGCACTCTCGTCTTTCTTTACTAACCACACAATTAATGGCCCAACAATAAATCCAATTCCTGTAAAAAATCCAGCTAGCGAGGAGAGATGTGCAAACATCCCCCATAATTTCTCTTCTTTTATTAATTCCTTTTCTGTCATCTTCTCACTCCTCTTATACAATTTTATATAACGCAGACGTTAACTTATTCCTGAAATTATTCATTCACTAAATAGTATTGAAATACATGTACAAATATGCGTAAAAATTCTTTGTGGTTTAGTAATCCAATTATTTTAGGATCAATTCTCAAAACCGAAATGCATGCATATCAATTCCTTTTTCGGCAACGATAATGAACAGAATGGCTAGCAATTAAGAATGGGGTGACACTAGATGAATCTACAATCAGGAACATTGTACTGGCCAACTATATTTCCAAATGCTCCTCAATATCCCTCCTTAGAGGAGGATGTTACATGCGATGTTCTAATTATTGGAGGTGGTTATCTCATCTGCACAATGTGCTTACTATTAAGCGAAACCGGACTGATTCGATGTAGTAATTGTTGATAATCCCTTTAAGAAGAAAGCTGCTCTTTATTTAAATAATGATGCTGAAATCAATCCCTATGTATACACAATTATATACCTAGCATAGGAAGAACTATTTCTGTCTCTTCGTAAATAAGTTCCCTTTTTTTTTGGCCCGTTCCCTGAGTCCAAAAGTAACATTTTTGTGACATAGAAGGAATATACTATACTCTATGGCGAATTTATAAAATTACGTAATAATGTGTACAAGTCGCCATATTTTTAACAATCGTACACAAATTATGGAATCTTCAGCAGCCTATTACGCAAGAGACAATTAAAAAGGAGTGGTAAGAATGAACTTTGATATCTTGTCAGAAGAAAATGAACGGCAAAACATTCATTACTACTGTATTTCAGCTGGTAATCATCGCTATGACTTAACTATCATCTATTCTGTGAAGTTTTTAGGGAAAGCAATGGTCGTCTCTCTTCAAAGTGAACGTATGGCTCTGTTGTGTGATGACGATATACCGAATACGAGCTATTGGGCACCTAAGCTCGGTGTACACCCTGAAGATACAAAGGAAGTAGGAAGATTTTTAACTTATTTGTTAGGGCAAGAACTCCATGCTGATCAGTATTAAGTAAGGAAAAGCCAGGAAAAAGTGCTCTCGAAATGAGAGCATTAAAAAGGTCCCATACAGATGAACAGGTATCGTTCTCATACATACAGAGAACGATACCTGTTTTCTTATTAAAGCAAATGGTAGAACTCTTAGAATAAGGGAGAAAAATCTTGCACATCCATGAAAAAAGGGCACTAAATGAATTTTTTCAGTGTCCTTCTTGAAACAAACCTCTTTCTTTATGGGGTATTCTCTTTTATATGTTGATGGTGTTTATCTCTTTTATGAATAAAACCATTTTTCTCAAGAGTATCGTAGTGTTCTTGTAAATGAACAATCATTGCATCGCCCTTTTCCTTTGTAATCACTCCATACTTTACATACTTGGATATGATTTCTTTCCTTTTTGTTAAAATATCACGTTGCAACGATGCAATCTCTTTTTTCTGCTCAGCTGTAAGAACTTTTTCCGGTTTCATTTCATTAGCATGTGCAAAGTCTTGCCCGCCAAACAGCATAATCAGCAAAACAAGTATTGAAGATAAAATTTTCATTCAAGCACTCTCCTTCACAGTTATCCACGTTAGTTTTCACCAATCTGCAAATACTATACAAACAAATTCGAACTGTTATAGGCAAATCTTTGTCTTCCTTTATTGCCACGTTTTACTTTCATCGAAACATACATACTTTTTCCAGTTTTAAATAAGGAAAATGGAATGAAAATACTTTACGAAACAGCTGTAATACAGTACAATGTTCTGAATATATTAACGAATTCTAACTAATTTTTCGGAAATATGCGGGAAAATAAACATGAATAAAATAAGGGGAAAAATTATGTAGCAAAGGAGAGCGAATGATATGCGTAACGTAACGTTAGAACAATTATATAGTCATCGTATTGTCCAGAAGTATGTAAATCGATCCGGTATGGTGCATGCCTTATCTGTTGCCTATCATGCGTTTCACTTAGCAAAGGAACATAACATTTCTGTAGATTTAGCTACAAAAGCAGGATTCTTACATGATATCGGACATTATACTTGGTACAATAATGGTAAATGGGACTATGATTTATATAAGAAGAACGATATTCATGCGATTAAAGGCGCTGAACGTGCACATAAACTACTTATTCGTTTAGGAGAAAATCCAAAAGATGCGAAAGAAATTTCACTCGCTATATTACTTCATACCGATTCATACTTACCCGGCGCTATTATACAAAGAAGCACACTACAGCAAATTGTAAAAACAGCAGATGAAATGGATGAAGAGCTAGGTGGAAACCATCATTATCGCAGAATTTCTCAAGAAAAGGCACTTAGTGCCATACGACGTTTGGATGAAATGATAGAATGTTATCTAAATGGCTCTCTGATTTCTATGAAGAATACTCCAACTAACCATACTAATTGCAGAAAACTAGTTCACGAATAAGGTAAACTTAATTTGATGATAGTCCATAACAAATATACCCAAAAAAGGCCTTTACTTTTTGTAAAGGCCTTTTTTGGAGGAAGTATAATAGAAGTGTCTTTTTATAACCGATTGTCGTGCCAAAAATTCAGGCTGAAATGTTCTTGATCACTATACACTTCAAATTCATAGCCCTTGTCTTTAACCGCCTTAATAACTGCAGGAAGCGCATCTAAAGATTGTTGATGAATATCATGCATAAGAATAACTTCACGATTTCCTTTAGCTTGCGATACAACATTTTGTACAATAGCAGGAACTGATTTATCCGCGGGTACTTTATTATATTTCCAGTCCAAAGAATCAATCGTCCAATCCCAAATCTTTAAATGAGCATCCGCCACTTTATCACGCAATTGTTGATTTAAACCAGGCATAGATCCATATGGTGGACGTACTAAATGAGATTCCACCCCAGAGATTTTTTTAATTAGTTGTTGATCTTCTTCCATTTCATTAACAAAATCGCCTTGAACATACAACTTTTTATAATCATGCGACATACTATGCATGCCCACATAATTTCCTTCTTTTACTTCTCTTTGCACAAGATCTTTGTACTGCTCAGCATGAGAACCAATTAGGAAAAAAGTTGCCTTAATATTGTTTTGTTTCAAAATGTCCAATACTTGGGCTGTAAATTTACCTGGGCCATCATCAAAAGTTAAGTATGCTACTTTTCGAATTTGACCATTAAATTGCACCGGTTCTTCCTTCAAAGAACTCGATGTAGGAATTGTAGCAAGTTCCTGAACCGTTTGTGTTTTCGTTTCACTTGCAGCAGCTGCTGTTTTTTGATTAGAAGAACAACCTACAGCGACTGAGAAAACACCCATACACAGGATTGCAAGCATTCCTACTTTTTTCAAGCTAATCATCTTTTAATCCCCCTGTTTGTAACTTCCTAGTACTCTATAATCATACTCTATACTTAATCTATTTTGTAGTTAATTAATAATAAATTTCATTCGAATACACAATAGATATAGGTAAAATGTTTTTTCACTCTTAACTACCACTACTTTACATTTAATAGATTATCTCTAACAAAATCAAAATACCTTTTTAAGAGACGTAGACCAATCCGTTTCTTCCCCAAATCATGCATATATCTTGCGATTACTATTCACTAGCGTTATTGTTTTTGATATAGCAATTCAATTTATTGGAGATGGATACAATGATTTACCATGTTACTTATATTTCAAATGGATTAAAGATAAAAGGGTACTTAGGAATTCCAAATGAATACGACCTTCCCCTTTCACATATACAAAACGAAATAAGAATCCTATACGGAGAACATACACTTCCCATTACAAAACTTACTTGTTCCTTACAACGACCAACAAAGAACATCATGTCCTACCAACTGCCTGGACTTATTTATTGCAGAGGTGGCATATGGAAAGTGGGGAAAGTTCGTACGAGTTGGATTGAGGAATATACGAATTTTGGCTATGTAGTATTTGCTCCTGCTTACCAAGGAAATGAAGGCGGAGAAGGACGAGATGAATTCGGAGGAGCAGACAAGCACGATGTAGCTGCAGCCTATGAATTGCTAGAGCAACTCCCCTTTTGTAATGGAAACATTTCTATTCTAGGATTTTCCCGAGGATCGATTAATGCAACGCAAGCAGCGGCTGAACTCGGAAATATACAATCACTCATACTTTGGGGTGGTGTATCTGACGTTACAAAAACATATGAAGAACGGATTGAACTAAGAAGAATGTTAAAACGAGTCTTACATGGGACTCCTGCAAGAAATCCAGCTGCTTATCAACAACGATCTCCTATTCATATGACACATGATATCCATTGTCCCGTTCTAATTATACATGGAACAAATGATGTCCAAGTTGATTATAGTCATGGTCAAGCCATGTATGAAGCTTTAAAAGACAATAAGGCAGAAGTAGAACTGTTACCACTGAAAGGCTACGGACATCACCTACCGCCAGATGTTCGCAATGAAACGTTACAAAAAATGTTTCATTGGATTACCCATACATACAACCGGAAATAATAGTAATTCATTTTTCCGGCTGTACTGCTATTCTAGCTTCGATAAAGCTTTAATAACTGTAATGTCATTTGCTCCTTATCGTCACTATGAAAAAATTGATGGGTGACTTTACCTTCATTCAAAAACAAAATGATATCAGCCAATTCTGCCGCTACGTCCATCATATGAGTCGAAAAAATAGTAATTTGATTTCTTTCTTTTATAAGCTTCATGAACATACGAATCCAATATGGATCAAGCCCATTTGTTGGTTCATCTAATAGAAGAAGAGTTGGGTTTCCTATATATGCTTGCCCCAGTAATAGACGCTGTCTCATTCCTTTTGATAGCTGTTTAATTTGCATGTTCTTTTGTTTTACCAAGTCAATCTTTTCAATCAATTCATCGACTTCTTCCCGTTTTACTTGCCGAAAATGCGCATAAAAATTTAGAAATTCTTCTACACTTAGCATTTCTTGTGCAGAAAAATCGTCTGGCATATATCCAATGTGAGAAACATATTGTTTTCTCTGTTTGCTCACATCCATATCATATAAATGAATTGAACCTGTAGATGGTAAAGCTAAGCCCGCAAGCATTTGTAAACATGTGCTTTTTCCAGCTCCATTTCCTCCACATAGTGCAATAGTGGTACCTTCTTCAACTTTTAAAGAAAATGGGTGAAAAACTGTCGTTTGCTTATACATCTTAGAAATATTAGTTATTTCTAGTACTGTCATTGCCATCTCCCCCTCTCAAGCTTCCATGAGGCAACCAGAAGGCATAGCAATGAAAAAATAATCGTGTACACCAGTAATAACGTCCAGCCAAATGGTGTACTAAGCGATACAATAAGAGTGTCATAGGTTTGACCAAAAACAGAGCCCCCATTTAATGTGACTATGAATACAACCCTCAATAATTCGGCAGGATTGAAAAATAAAATACTCTTTAGTATAGGGGAAATCCAAGTATAAGGAACAAATGAAAGAATTGCAATAATCATAGATGGCCACATAATAATAAGTAAAAACCAAACTATAACTGACGAAACAAGTGCCTGCCACCTAGTGTGTACCAACGCCCCTACACTAACGCCAAGTAAAAGGAAAAGTAATAAGAGCCATACACTGAAGATAAACAATGCTACTGTCCACTCCAAAGAAAGCGGAATACCAAACAATAACCCAATCAACATGCTTGTACCAAAGCTCATTGTAAATAAAATGAGCTGAGCTGTAGCCTGTCCCCCGTATTTTCCTATCACATAGGAGAAGGATGAAATTGGATATGTGCAAAGCAACTTCCATTGACCATTTTCCATTTCATTTGCTATTGTAAATGACCCGATGATAAGCATAAAAAGTGGAATCATATACAGGACAAGATTGACTGTAGTCCCTGTTACATTTGTATAAGATGATAAGGAAGAAACATTCTTCACAAGTTGGAATAACAAAGAATTCACAACGACCCACAATATGAAAAATGCATAGAACGAACGTTGTCTCATCGAAATGCGCCATTCCGTGCGCCAAATATGCCACATAAAGCATGCCCCCTAGAGAAAAAACGATTTTTTCTTCTTAATTAGTAGGATTCATGGCTTTATTATCCTTCATCATTTTCATCATTTCTTTATTCATTTCCCACTTATGATTATTTAAATCTTCATATGACAGTACTGATCCCTTTTGATTTTTCACATACGATTCAGCGTCGGATTTATTTTGAAATGAAATAACATTGTATGCCATTGGTGTTTTAATAGATGTTTCATACACATAGGTTGCTTTCTCAGATGGCACCCATTCTTTTGTATTATAATCGCGTACAAATTTTGCTTGAAGCTTTTCACCGCTATTTTCTTGTAACCATTTATACATACAGCCAATATCATCAAATTTAAGTGCTTTTCCATTTTCTAAAACCACTTCCGTCGCATATTGATTGTTCGTTACAGCCATATTGCATGTTGCACATTTATCATTTTTTTCGTCAACTGCTACCGGATTCACTGCCTGTTTTCCACATGCCGCTAAAATTGTAATGATAACCAATACTAATACAGTTGATACAAACCCTTTTTTCATATTCGTTTCCTCCCAATTAGAAATAAAAGTACACTTAGAGCTACCATGACCACACTTATTAGTACTAGATATGTGACTGGCTGAGACCGATTTTCCTGTTTCAACGAACGTTGAACAACAGGATTCCAATCTGTTAACACTGCTGTATCTGGACTTTTTAATAGTTTTTGTAATAAAAACATCCCTGGTGCTTGAAAAAACACCCGATATTCCGGTATATTACTCGTTAATGTTAGAAAAAATGGGTCCATTCTATATGGAATGATACTAATTCCTTTACCTGTCGTATCAAGTTTTACGGATGAATCCCAAAAGTTTGTAGCAAATTGATTGTTTGAACTATTTACAGCTTGTGCTTCAACTACATTTCCAATAAAATCATTTTGTTGGACAGCTTGGTTGTTTGCATTCTTTAACTGAATTCCAACAAAATTTCCTTGCACCATATTGGTATACAATTTATTTTGTTCCGATTTTTCAACATAAATTCCGACTCTGTTATATGAAATCGTATTTTGAAAAATGTTTGTACGATTTGCATCATACAAAAGTAACCCTTGAGCATTTACATTATTCGAATTGTACGAAAAGGTATTATTGGATATGGTCGTACGATTTGCTTCCATTACCATCGCACCAGTAACATTATGCTCGGAATGGTTTGCGTTAAGCACCACATCATCTGAAAACATAAGGTGCATTCCATATCTAGATTGTTCAATCGAATTACGCTCAATGACATTATGATTACTATTTTCTAAATAGATGCCATCTCTAGCATGTGTGATACCCGTGTTTGAAATCAAATTATCCTTGGACTCCCAGAGATCAATCCCGTTTTTTTGACCACTGCCATCCACTAAGCTATTGATTATCGTAATGTGAGACGCTTTATCTAATTGAATGCCCGTCTGCATAGCACGTACATGGATAGAATTCAACATATGCCCATTACCAGTCACATATATTGCAGGTACATCTTGACCACCTTCACATTTCTCAACAGTTATATTTTTCACTGCCACCCCTTTTCCTTTTACAACTAACGAAGGTGTATCTGTGCAAGAAACGATCTTTGTATCCGCAGTTCCTTCTAACGAAATGGGCTTTTCTATAATAATGGCTTCGTTATATACACCATCTACGTGAATCACACTATTTTCTGGCGCCTCATCGATTCGAGATTGTAATGATTGTGCCCATGCCGTACTTTGAAAAGGAAAGAAAAATAGTAATATTACCAAGATTAGTATAGATTTAACCGCTTTCATTTCCACATTCCTCTCAAGCAGAAAATGATAAATCTCACATTTCTCACGTTACAATGTAAGATACCAAAAAAATGTGTTGAAAATGCGAAGAAATCATGTGAGTTTTTTGAAATAGAAAAAAATTTGTACTATGTGGTAAGGGATTTACATATATAGCTGCATGAGCCCTTAGACTGTGGGGAAGATTTACATAATTTCTGCACAAAAAAGCTGACTACAAACATAGTTTGTAGTCAGCTTTTTGGATGTTACAATTATTTTGTAACGTTAGCTGCTTGTGGTCCACGAGCGCCTTGAACGATTTCAAAAGAAACAGTTTGGCCTTCTTCTAAAGTTTTGAAGCCTTCTCCTTGAATTGCAGAGAAATGAACGAATACATCGTCTTGACCTTCAACTTCGATGAAACCAAAACCTTTTTCTGCATTAAACCATTTTACTTTACCTTGTAACATAATCTTTTCCTCCTGCGTGGATTGCCCACATTGTTTTACCATTCTTGCTCTTCATACTCTTTCAAGACGATGTTATAACAAACACTCTTTAAACAATATACCGAACAAAAATAATTTATTTAATTATAACAGATTAATAAAAAAAAAGAAATAAAACAAAGTAAAAATCCCTTCATTTCGAGTCATTATTATTGCTAAAACTAAACAAATTTAAACGTATATTATTTAATACTGCTAGTCTCTTATCAGACTATTTTCATTATCCCAATGGTTTCATCATTCTCTTCATTTTCTCAAATGTTGCTAACGCTTAAATATAAATGATAGTCAACCTTCATATTCTGCACCGATCTCTGCAATAACCCACCGCAGCATTGTATCTAGCTGACGGTTCTTCCATTCTTTTGGCATAGCTTGATCACAAATAATATAATCCACTTTGGATAACGAACATATTGAATAAAAAGCTTCATTTTCCAGTTTAGAAGAATCAGCCATGAGAAATACTTGATTAGCTCGTTCCACCATAACTGACGAAACTACACATTCCTCACAATCATAGTCACTCACGCTGTCAATCGAAATACCTCCACATGATAAAAATACTTTATCAAAGCGGAAATTCTCTAAAAATTTACATGTTAGTGCACCAACAATCGATTTTTGTTCTGGATTTGTTACGCCACCTAGAACAATAACTTTTCCTTCAAATTCTTTATTTTCTAGTCGGTTGTTTAGCTCTTGTGCCGCAGCTAACGAATTCGTTACGATTGTAACTCCTCTAACTCCGCTTATGCTACTAGCAAGATGGATTGTAGTCGTTCCTACGTCAATCATCACAGTGTCTCCATCTTTAATAAACTCCGCAGTTTTTTCACCAATAGCTTTTTTTTCATTGGCATATAAATTCATCTTTTTTACAAAATGAGGTTCGTTGTTCGTTTGATGATATTTGACTGCACCTCCATGTATCCGTTGCAGTTTTTTTTCACTTTCTAAAATATCTAAATCACGACGAATCGTTTCAGGTGTTACTCCTAATTCCTTGGCAAGTGTGGTTACAAACACTTTCTTCTCTTTCGAAAGTTTTGCAATTATATATTGGTGGCGTTCTGTAAACATTACATTCATTGCAGTGCAATCACATCCTGTTTTCTAAGATACACTTTCATCGTTTCATTCATTTGGATATGTCCTGATGAATGATGCAATTGCTCCACCACTACTGGAATTCCGAAGCAATCCATCTCATAGCGAATCACTTTCCCTAACATCATCGTTCTTAACACCTTTCCTGACAACTCATAGCTATTTTCTACCTGTAAAGTAGAAAATGCTTCAGGTCGAATGGCATACAGATTCGTAGTAAGCTCTTTTTTCTCCCCAATTAACTGTACCATTTGTTTCTTTTCTAAAACGTTATAATTTCCAATAAATCTCGCAACAAATTCATTTGCAGGATGCGTATAAATTTCATGTGGTGTTCCACTTTGAGCAATATGTCCAGCGTTTAATATATAAATACGATCACTAACTGCCATTGCTTCTTCTTGATCATGCGTAACAAGAATCATTGTCATATTTAGCTTTTGTTGAATCATACGAAGTTGTTTTTGTAAATTTTTTCGAATTTGCGCATCAAGTGCACTTAGCGGTTCATCAAGAAGGAGCACTTTCGGTTCCGTTACGAGTGAACGTGCTAATGCTACACGTTGTTGTTGACCACCTGATAATTCACGTGGATATGCTTTTTCTTTTTCTGATAAGCCTACGAGTTTAATTATACTTGCTACTTTTTCTTGAATTGCTTGTTTACTAAATTTTTTCATAGTAAGTCCAAATGCTATGTTTTCTTCCACTGTCATATTAGGAAATAGTGCATAGGATTGAAAGACCATACCAACTTGACGATCTTTAGCCACGACATTCGTTACATCTTGTCCATCTATTTTAATTATACCTTGTTCAGGATTTGTTAACCCTGCCACGATTCGCAGCAGTGTACTTTTCCCGCAGCCACTTGGTCCTAAGAGAGTCACGAATTCCCCTTTATTTATAGTAAGCTGTAATTCATGAAGTACAGTTTGATGTTGAAAGGACTTACTAACCTTTTCAATCGTTACATATCCCATATTAGAAGGTCTCCTTTTTTGTTCGAATCATTTTAACAATAACAATAGAGAGAATACAGATTAAGAGGAAGTAACAAACGACAATAGCACTTGCTAAATGTCCACTTTCATTTAGTTTTTTATATAAATAAATTTGGACTGTTTCAAAATTTCCTCCGGCTAACATGTTAATAAGTACGAACTCTCCAAATAAAATGGAAAAAGAAAGCAAAGATGAAACGAGAACTCCTGAAGTGATATTTGGTAAAACTACCTTTCTAAATGCAGTAAATTGACTCGCTCCTAAAATTTGTGCGGACTCCATTAACGTTGCTGCATTAACATTTCGAAGACTATTTCGTGTACCTTGATACATATAAGGTAGAATACTTACAAAGTAAGCACCAATTGTAACAAATACCATAGAAATTCCGCTTCCAGAATAAGCACGAATCAACCCAACGGCTATAATAACCCCTGGCATTGCATACGTCATTACAATTATAGCTTGGATGAATTTTTCCAATTTTGGTGCATATAAAACGATTGAAAAAACAGCCGGAACCATAATGACAAGTGCAAGAATTGTTGTTCCTACAGTGACAAGAAGAGACCGAACAAGCGAATTAATAAATCGCGGATCATTGAATAAGGCTACATACCACTCAAATGTAAATCCCTCCGGCAAAACGGTTTTATGCCACTGCGTTGCAAAGGAATAGGCCAGAGTAGCAAGGAGAGGAACAACTAAATAGAGAAAGACAATTCCAATCGATACATAGTGAAAGCCAGAACGTTTCATGATAAATCCCTCCGTACTTTACCAGTTAGCCATTCATTGATCACCATCGCTATGACAAGTGTTAAACCAAGAATACAAGCAATGGCACTTCCGAGCTCTGGTTGTGCAAAAATATCCCCAGTTGTAAGTGCGCCGATACGAATCGTTACTAGATTGTACGTGCTTCCAGTAAGTGCATAGGCCGATGCATAGGCACCCATTGCGTTAGCAAATAAAATACTGAATGTTCCTGCTAGACTTGGGAGCATAATAGGAACTCCAATACGAAGCCAAAATTGAAACGTAGAAGCCCCTAATAAGGATGCCGCTTCCTTCCATTGCGTTTGAATTCCTTGATATACTGGATAAAGCAACATTACAGCTAGCGGCAATTGGAAGTAAACGTAAATGAGCACTAACCCAGTCCAGGAATATAAATTAAACGATTGAAATACAGAAAGCCCTAATTTTTCAAAAAGAATCGTAAACAAACCGCTATTTCCTAACAATACGATAAAAGCAAAAGCTAATGGAATACCAGCAAAATTGGATGTTAGGTTAGCAAATATTAAAATTCGATCTTGTATCGTTTTGGAAAAACGTGTAATCGAGTATGCTGCAAATACGGCTATTATAATTGCAATCAAACTAGACGAGAAAGAAATAAGAATACTATTTTGAAAGGCTTGATGATAGTACGGATTCTTAAATATTTCCTCGTATTGCTTCAATGTGAACCCTGTGCCTCCATCCTCTTGAAAACTTCCATAGAGCATAAAGCAAAGTGGAATCAATAAAAAGAGAATAACGAAAATAAAAAACGGAATGATACTATACACGAGCATTCCATTGATTCGCTTCAATATAAAAACTCCCTTCAACGAGTACAAACTTTGAACATACACATTTATAAAGAATAAGGTGACGTGAAAAGAGATAAACATATCTCTTTTTGCGTCACCTCACGAAATGAACTCATTCTTGCATCTTACTTAACCCTTATTTTCACATTCTCATATCGGTTCGAGCATAAACGAATATGTTTGTCTAATCTTCGATGAATGATGTTTCGTTAACGAAAGGAATAGATAAATGCTGCATAGCTGCTGATGGTTGGATTGATAATAATTCACACGCAAGCGGCGCAATTTGTAATTGCGGAATCACTTCATCATGGACTCCTGCTTGTACACGGTCACTTATGATGAACAAGGGAACATCCCGATCTGCATATGTCGTTCCTCCATGCTGCCCATCATCATTCATTCCATGATCAGCTGTAATAATAATTTGATAACCGGCTTCCATCCAACTTGGCAAAATACTTGCTAAAAGAATATCAGTTGCAATAGCCCGATTTCGATACCCCTTCGAATCAGCCGTATATTTATGTCCGTCATCATCAATATTCATTGAATGTACATACAAAAAATCCGGATGATAGGCTTGCAATAAATAATTGGCATCAGCGAAAAGATGAGAATCTGGATAATGATCCTCCCAGTAGAAAATACCGTGTTCAATAGGATTCTCACTATCTAGTTGTATTCTGTCTGTTGCTGGATTAAAAGGTGCTTTATTATAAAGCTCACTCACCCAATAATACGATGCTGATGCGTTTTTCAAGCCGTTTTTCTTTGTCAAATGAAACAAGCTTTCTTCATGTGACAACCGAACAGTTTGATTCGTAGTAATACCATTTTTGTATGCTGGTGTACCTGTTAGTAGCACTTCGTAAAGTGGACGAGAAAGACTTGGTAATTCTGATTCCACTTTATATCTTGCAGCTAATCCTTTTTCAACGAGATGATGTACATATCCCATTTGAGAGACGGCTGTATCATAGCGCAGACCGTCTAGCATGATAAATATGAGTTTATTTGACATTAATTAACACCTGTTCTTGCCAAGATTGCATTAATGTTTTAGTCGTTTGTTCCCAAGCCTTAAAGTCTTTAATAGGTTTTACGTTTTTATACATTTCGTTTGGAAGAAGTTTTGCCTTTGCATCTTCTGGTAATTTTACATTTTCACGAATTGGACGTGCATATCCGCGTGCAAGATTTGCTTGACCTTCATCAGAGAATATATATTCACGAGCAAGTTTTGCTGCGTTTGGATGTTTTGCATACTTGTTAATGATTGTTGTGTAACCAGAAATAACGGAAGCTTCTTGCGGAATCACTACATCAAAGCGGTTTTTGTCGATTTGGTCACGATAGTTTAATCCGTTGAAATCCCAAACGATAGATACTGCATCTTCACCTTTTTCTAGCGTGTTTACTTTCGGATCCGTTGTTTTAAGGCGTCCTTGTTTTGCTAGCTTAGCAAAGAAATCAATACCCGGTTTAATATTCGTTTCATCTCCGCCATTTGCAAATGCTGCTGCTAATACGGCAAATTGCGCTTGGTTAGCCTTTAGTACATCTCCAATTGTTACTTTATAATCACCATTTTCAAGATCTTTCCATGATTTAGGAGGATTTTTTACTTTTGTTTTATCTGTAATAAATGCGATTGAACCTGTATAAGCGACTGCCCAATCTCCGTTTTCATCTTTAGCCCAAGAAGGAATTTCATCCCAGTGAGATGGTTTATAAGGTTGTGTTAATCCCTTTTGTTTTGCTAATGGCCCAAATGCGATACCAACGTCTCCGATATCAGCTGTGGCATTATCCTTTTCAGATTCAAACTTTGCAAGTTCTTCTGCACTCGACATATCCGTGTCAGTATGTTTGATACTGTATTTCGTTTGCAAATCGTCCCAAGTACCTTTCCAGTTTGCCCAAGAATCAGGCATACCAATTGAAGTAACCGTACCTTCTACTTTTGCCTTCTTTGTAATGTCTTCCAAAGAAACCTTTGTGTCTGTTGTTTTTGCAGGTTCAGCTTGCTTTGTTGAACATGCAACCAGTAATGATATAGATAGTGCCCCTGCTGTTCCAATCTTAAGTAAAGATTTGAAATTCATCGGAACGTGCCTCCCATTTTTGTTTTGTTTTTGTTTTTGTTTGTTTAACAACTAAAATACTAAACAAACAAAGTAAATGGGATATTAAACAAATATTAATTTTAAACAGAGTTACGTAAATAGTTTGTAAATGATTCTTTATTATTTGTTTTTTTATATGTAAAAGTACATACATTGCTTCCATTTGCAAAATAAAAACAAGAAGCGATCCTAGTAGAATCGTTCCTTGTTCTCTATGAAAAATATTAGCTTATTTCTTAATGTATATACTTACTATCTGACCTATTTCAAAAGAAACTATCTCCTAAAATTTAAAGTTAAGTTATTCACTTTTTTAGAACGAGATTATTACTAGATAATAATAGTTCTTCTACTGACTTATATAAACGTTCTGCTGTATATGAATCCGTTATCGATCCATCTGCAGATACGTATTCATCTAAAATAAACGTTCCAGCAAGCACATGCTCACCACCCAGCACTCCTATTAAAGGTTTTAAGCCATATTCAATACTAAGAACATGATTAAGGGTACCACCTATTGCAATGGGGATAACTACTTTTCCCTTTAAACTATTTTGCGGTAATAAATCTAACAACGCCTTTAATGCTCCCGTATAGGTCGCCTTATAAACTGGTGTTGCAATAATAACTGCACTCGAATTTAGTACTGTCGTAGCAAATTCTTGAATGGCTGAACTTTCAAAATTTGCAAATAAAACATCTTCAGCGCGAAAATCAGTTACCTCGAAAGTTTGCGAACTTCCTCCACGCTCCTCAATAAAGGATGCGATATGATGAATCACCCTTGCCGTTCTCGAATTTTTTGATACCCCACCAGAAATTAAAATGATATTACCCATTTGAAATCCTCCTACGCATTTATTATTAAAAAACCAGTTTCCTCTAAAATGAAGTAATTACTCCTTACCTACTGCCAGCGAAAAAAAATCAAAAAGACCCCTGATAAACAGGCGCCTTTGGTTTTCCAATCAGCATTCTGTATGTTTCGAGTTACGCGAAATCTAGCTTTATATTAAAAATGTAAACTGTGATTTAAATCATAATATATATTACCTATCAATTTAATTGGTTTTAATCATTGAATACAATATAAATTGATTTAGATAAGTTGTCAATGCTATTTTCCATATCACTCATTTTTTCTATTAGAATACTATATAAGTATAAATCCATCTTGACTTATAAGAATTATGAGTTTATTATGTATATACTTTTATAAATGCTGATTGGATTACCAAAGGCACCTACCGACTTACAAAATGGATAGGTGCCTTATTTTTATAAGGAAATAAATTCTCGTACAAATGGTTTAATAGTTATGTGAGGATTATCCAAAGTGAAAGGACGGATTATATATGACTAAAACGAATTTTCAAACCATGGTTCCTCATTTGCAAAATAAACTAGTGGAAATCCGACGACATTTACATGAATACCCTGAACTATCGCGGCAAGAATTTCAAACGTCAGTATACATTAGAGAACTACTAGAAGATGCAGATATATCTATATTGCCATCTTCGCTCGAGACAGGTGTTATAGCAGAAATCAAGGGAAACGGACCAGTTATTGCTCTTCGTGCAGATATTGATGCATTGCCGATTACTGAAGAAACAAATCTCCCTTACGCTTCAAAAAACCTTGGTAAAATGCACGCCTGCGGTCATGATTTTCATACCGCTTCCATCCTAGGTGCTGCTTATTTATTAAAGCAGAAAGAAACGCATCTTAAAGGTACCGTACGATTCATCTTCCAAGCTGCAGAAGAAAATAGCAGTGGGGCTAAAGATGTCATAAAGGCAGGACTACTAAACGATGTAACTGCTATTTTTGGTTTGCATAACAAGCCAGATCTCTCTGTAGGTACAATTGGGATTACAGAAGGACCGCTAATGGCCAGTGTAGACCGATTTGAAATTCAAATTGATGGAAAAGGAACTCATGCAGCTGCTCCGCATAGAGGAATCGATCCAATTGTGACAGCATCTCACATCATTTTAGCTTTGCAATCCATCGTCAGTCGAAGTATAAATCCCCTTCATAGTGCAGTAATAAGTGTAACAAACCTCCATGCAAGAAACACATGGAATGTAATTCCCGGAACTGTTACATTAGAAGGTACTGTTCGAACCTTTCAAGACGATGTACGCAACACCATTCCTGAGAAAATTCGTCAAATTATACAGGGAGTTGCATCTGCCTTGGGAGGGATAGCATCATTACATTGGTATCCAGGACCGCCGTCTATTCAAAATGATTCTCTACTTACGGAATTATGCCAAAATGCAGCAACTTTAAATGGACTTTCTATTGTAGATCCGCAGCCCTCAATGGCAGGAGAAGACTTTGCCTACTACCAAAGGGAGGTTCCAGGCTTTTTCGTTTTTATGGGGACGTCTGGTACCGAAGAATGGCATCATCCCTCTTTCACTTTAGATGAACGTGCTCTATCTATCACTGCCCATTATTTCGCAACTTTAGCAGAAAAAGCGCTACTGGGATTAAGCAAAAGTAACGATTTTCACTCATCATGAAACAGGATAGAATTTGATTTATAAAATCCGACATACAAAAAAACAAAACACTTCACAAATCATAAAAAAAGATGTAAAATTCATATATTCCCTATATGAAAGGTATGAATAAAATGTCACAAACAGTTCGGTCTATTCCTCGTCCTCTAGTTAGAACGAATCAATGGTTTATCGTAATAAGCGTAGTAGCGACATGGATTTCTGGTGAAGCATGGTTGCTGGCATTCCCGTTAGTTGCAGGTCTTATGGGTCTATTCTTTCAGTTTAATCCGGTAATGCGTTTGGCAAAATTATTTTTAAGAAAAAAACCGTCCGAATATGCTCTTGAAGATTGGGATCAACAACAATTCAATCAAATTATTGCAATTGCATGCTTAGCTGGTGGACTAATTAGTTATCTTGCAAACTGGACGCTTGTAGCATATATCTTTACAATAATGGTTGCTATTGCTGCATTTGTAGCAATTCTTGGTTTTTGTATTGGTTGCTTTATTCGATATCAATGGTTACAATACCGTTATCGGAAATCTATAAAACAATCTTAATAAAATAATCCCTTCTATATATGGAGGGATTATTTTATTTCCAGCCTTTTGTTCGTGTAAATAACATTAAGTTAGATGCATTACATAGTGAACCTCACCCACCAAATGTTACTGCACTTGGAAGGTGCTTCTCTTATCTTAGATACGATCTAAACCTCGCTGTGAGTCAACGCTGTTGGCTCTAATGCCAAGTAAAGACTAATGAGTGAAGATAAGGTCTGATTTGTTCTTTTTGCCAATTCAGGAACTTTTGCCTGAACGGACAACCTCTCCATTTCTGAAAAGGGTTTAAGGAGTTCTCGAATAAAGTATCTTGCTCCAATGTTGTAAGAAGCAGATAGGTCAGCATGATACACTTTGCCTGTTGTAAAAGTAGCCATATCCTTCTTCGGGTTACGGGTGACAAATCCACTTCCATCAAAAGCCAAAGCACTTGTATTGCGGGCGACAATATGGGAAATACGGAGACCAACATAGTGTGCCATTTCAGTTACCTTGTTTTGGATAGCAGTTTTGCGCCAGTAACGTAATGTAAATCGTAAACGCTTGGCTCCATAGAATCCCTTCGGGATTCTCATTTTTTTAAGGTACTCCAACACAATAACATCAGCGTTATGCTCTTTGGCAAATTGAATGATTTGGTGACAAGTATCGTTGATGATATAAGATTGAGATGAATGGAGAAGCCGACCATATCCATTTATCATTTGATGCTCCCCCTCAAATCCAATTATCTAAAATGATTAATAGCTATAAAACCGGCACTTCACGTTTAATCCGTAAGGAGTTTGCTGAACACTTGCAGAAATTTTACTGGAAACCTTATTTTTGGAGTCAAAGTTACATGGTGTTATCGACAGGCGGGGCAACCATTGATGTCATAAAGAAATACATCGAGGACAAGGAAAAAAAGAAAAGAGTTGATAAGAGGGCGACTAAACCCCACCAAATCGGAGATTTGGAAGGGGAATGCATCGCCTATTTTTGTTCAAAGAACAATCTATTCAGTTGTCTTTATCGCTAAAAGAATACCAGTACCCCAATCTACTTCTGTTATGACTAAATCACTTCTTTCACGTAACTTATGTATGAGCTTTGGTGCTTTCACACGGTACTCCTCGGGCACGCTCATATCAGGAAGTAAATCATGAATGACGTAAAATCCACCTACATTTAAATGATCTAACGTCTTATCCAAAAGTTCAAATTTTCCTGGCCATGTATCTGCAAAAATAAAATCAAACGTCTCCTCCATATTTCGAATAAAGACAGCTGCATCTTCACAACGAAATGTAACGCGTTTATCGTCTCCTAAATACGTGTGTGCTATTTTTTGAAGCGCAGGATCAATATCCACTGAAATAAGTGTACTCTCTTGGTCCATTCCGTCAACAATCCAAGCTGCAGATGCACCAGCTCCTGTCCCAAGCTCTAAAAATGTTCCGTGTGCTTTTGATGCTGCTAGCCCTTTTAATAAAAATCCTGTTTTCGTATCACATGACTGATGAAATCCTAGTAATTTCGAATGTGCTACAATTTTACCGTAAATATCTGGTGACTTCATCAACGTCTCTTTTTCCATATTGAACAACTCCCTCCTATTAATCTGTTATAGGTATACGAATGACATGTAAAAAATAAAAAGTGGCCTCTTTTATAAGAGGCCACGAGCTAACATTTTCGACCTCTTATCTTTCAGAGCAAACAAAAGTTACTCTGTTGGAATTAGCACCTTCCTATACGTACTAGGGGTTGCTGAGGTTTCGCAGGGCCTATCCCTCCACCTCTCTAGATAAGAATTTCATATTCAATATTTGAAAATTGTATGTACGATACACTTTCTATCGATTTGCTCTTAATAATATACCTATTCAACATATTCGTCAATTAAAGCCCCCTATTATACAAGTATATTTATTATTCATTCTTGCTTGATATATCCGGTAAAATATTGAAAACAGTTGACGCTTCCTAACTGATTCCTTCATAATACGGGTATTGATTAGAAATCATGTTATCTTCCTTATATAATACAAATATAGTATGGAGATGATACATATGCCATGGCAAGACATGGTAATTCGGCTCTTTATAGCTATACTCACTGGTGCATGTATTGGTACAGAACGTCAGTGGCGACACCGTATGGCCGGCATACGTACAAATGCTCTTGTTTCACTGGGAGCATGTTTATTCGTCATTTTATCTGTTTTGACACCAGGAGATAACAGTCAAACTCGAATTGCCGCCCAAGTGGTTAGCGGCATCGGTTTTTTAGGCGCAGGTGTTATTATGCGAGAAGGGTTTACTGTACGTGGATTAAATACAGCTGCTACATTATGGTGTTCTGCGGCCGTAGGAACGTTAGTTGGAGCAGGTTTTATAAAAGTAAGTATTATAGGAGCTATAGGTGTCGTGTTAGCAAATATCCTCCTCCGTCCAGTTGCGTTATTTATGAATAAAAAATCGAAAGCTCTTTCACAAGAAAACCTATTCTATGAAATTACAATATCCTGCTTAGATGAACATGAAGCAAGCATTCGAGAGGCACTGTCTCGGATGATACTATCAGAGGGACTTGCGTTACAAGAAATGTACAGTGAAGAAATCGAAAGCGGAAGCAAAGTATCCGTAAGAGCATTGCTTCATAGTGATAAATCGAAAGCTCTTTTAATAGAACAAATTGTTGGTAAGTTAAGTCTGGAACACGACGTTACTGCAATTGGATGGAAAACTCTTTCTGAACAAGAAGGGGATTAAGAAGTACTGAAATCAGTACTTCTTTACTTCGTTACATTCCTTGTATTCATAACCTACAAAAAACGCAAACCCCTTTGAAATTCGAATTATGAACGTAATCATTACTTCCCGGCAACAACTTGATCCCAAATACCACCATCGCCATAAAGGTCTTTCCCAACTTTACTCCAGCCGCCCAGATAATTAGTATCGAATAATCCTGCAGGTTGTTTGTATGTGTTGGCATTGGCTTTAGCCACGTCTGGATCAACTGAGCGGAACCCGCTTTGGACAAATATCTTTTGTGCATCCGGTGTCCACAGAAATTCCAAAAATGCTTCAGCAACTTTTCGGGTACCGTGCTTATCAACATACTTATCGACAATAGAAGCTGGATTTTCAATTGAGGTCGTATATTGAGGCACGATTTCCTCATACTTATTTCCCTTTTTGATGCGGTCAATCAGTTCATTTTCATAAGTAATGATGACGTCGCCAACTCCTTTATCAAATGTAGACATTGATTCCTCGCCACTTTTATCCAGTGATTTTACATTTTTATATACTTTACTAAGTAATACCTTGGCCTCAGCAGGATCTTGTTTCCCTGTTTTTTCTTCCGATATTTTTAACCCTGCTCCATAAATGGCATTTACATCCCATTTGGCGCCACCAGAAGTTTTCGGGTTAGGAACTAAAACTTGAACGCCTGGATTCGTTAAGTCCGACCAATCCTTAATGCCCTTTGGATTCCCCTCACGTACTCCGAATGCTGCGATTGACTTGGTAATAATGCCACTATGTGGTGCACTTTTCCAATCGTGAGTAATCAATCCTGCCTTTACAATCTTGTCGATATCTCCTTCAAGTGAAAGAGCGGCGATATCTGCCTCAAAGCCATTTGTAATGTTCTGAGCCTGCGCTCCAGATGCTTGATAGGACTCTTTGAATTCCACAGTTTGACCAGTCTTATTCTTCCATTCCTTTTGAAACAAAGGAAATATCGCTTCAAATTCATCCTTGATTGTAGAATAACCACCGATAGTTAATGTGACGGTACCGTTGTCTTTAGAAGCCGATGTGCCGGCTGTTTCAGAACTATTTGTTTTACTAGAAGAAGAGCAACCGGAAAGCACCACTGCTACAAGTAAAATAAGTATTGTGAAAAATGAATAAATCTGTTTCTTTGTCATACATTTCATCTCCTTATAAATAAATGATTGCTTATATGAAAACAGGCATTGGATCAATTTTGGATCGATTTTCCAACACACGGGTTTCTATAGGTGTAAACACTGAGAGCTGATGAATTAAAATATTAATCTTGTCTCCTGGCTGGAACACCTTTTGATTGATTGCTTGGAAGGCAAATAACCTAGTGTCATTTGCAAGCTTGATTTCCAGATACCAGGAATCACCGCGAAAGTGCACATGCGTGACAGTGCCTGCCTCCATGGCACTAGCAAGATACGATGTGTTTTCCGGGAGGACCTCAATCGCTTCCGGACGAATCAGTACTTGAACACCTGATTTCCATTGATCACCATTCTGATAGTCTAACAATTCTTGAAAACCTTGAAGTAATATTGGAACATCAAGCTTATTTGATTCGCCGATAAAAGATGCGACGAATGCCGAAGCCGGCTTATTGTATATTTCCCAAGGTGTGCCCTGCTGCTCAATTGTTCCTTTTTGGACGATAATAATTTGATCCGCAACCTCGATTGCTTCGTCTTGATCATGTGTCACAAAAATCGTAGTGATACCGAATTCACTAATCAAATTACGTAGCCACAGACGTAGCTCCTTACGAATTTTCGCGTCTATTGCGGCAAACGGTTCGTCGAGTAGTAGCAGTTTTGGTTCTGGTGCAAGCGCACGTGCAAAGGCAACACGTTGTCGTTGCCCGCCTGAAAGTTGGTCCGGGTATTTGTTTTCGGTACCTTCCAGTCCCATCAGTTTGAGAAGATAGAAAATGCGTTCCTTAATTACACTACCTCTCTGCTTTTTTACCTTCAGCCCATACGCTATATTTTCAAAGACTGTCATATGCTTGAACAAGGCGTAGTTTTGAAAGACAAATCCAATCCCGCGTTCTTGTACGGATAATGAATTGGCTAGCTTGCCATTAAAAAAGATTTCACCGGAATTCGGTTGCTCTAGACCGGCGAGCATACGTAAAATGGAAGTCTTGCCACCTCCACTTGGACCCAATAGTCCGACCAGATGTCCTTTTTGAATCCGAAAACTGGCTTTATGTATCGCTTGAAACTCCCCGAAATGTTTTTCTAACTCTTTCACTTCAATGTCCATAAGATTCATTCAACTTCCTTTCTTTTTTTCATCCATTCCAAAAACAGAAGGACCGTGACGGAAAAGAGTCCGAGCAGCAGTGCGACACTGTTAGCTGCAACCGTATGAAAATCGACGGAGTCTTGATAAACCAACGTGGTTGCTGTTTGTGTCTGATTGATGATATTACCTGACACGACGAGCACGGCACCAAATTCACCGACTGATCTTGCAACCGTAAGCACCAGCCCATAATATACTGCCCAGCGAATGGAAGGCCAAGTTACACGAAAAAAGGTACGGATTGGACTGGCACCCAAAGTAGCAGAAGCTTCTTCGGAAGTCACTCCAAGTTCCGATAGAACGGGAACAATCTCGCGAATCATCAGCGGGAATGTGACAAAAACCGTTGCCATTACCATACCGGGAAGTGCATAAACGATTTTCATTCCGGAGTTTTCAAAAAAAGCACCTAACAGCGTATTTGGTCCAAAAAGCAGGATAATCATCAAGCCACCGATTACGGGAGAAACGGCAAACGGTAAATCGATGATGGTATTGACCAAGGGACGAAGCCATTTTGATATCCAGGTACCGCGCACAATTTCTAGTGAAAGCAAAATGCCAATTACGGTATTCAGAAATGTGACTATAATTACGATAATCAGACTTACTGTTAAGGCATGAATAGCTTCCGGACGCTTCAAAGCTTCGAAAAACGGACCGAACCCTGTTGAAAAAGCCCCAAATACAATACTGGAAAAAGGCAGAATGAGAATCAGAACAAACAAAAATACAGTGATAGCAATAAAAATTCTTCTCATGCTTTCGTGCCCCTCCTTTTTTGAAATACATTGACCAGCCATAAGACGACTAAAGAAATGGTTATCAGCACAATAGAAACAGCGGCCGCGCCCTGAATGTTATAGTTTTCAATCTCACCATAAATGTACACTGAAGCAACCTGTGTTTTTCCCGGAATGTTACCAGAAATAAGCGAGATAGCACCGAATTCTGCCAATGCCCTGGAAAAGGACAACATACTTCCAGCTATAATACCAGGAACAATGGAAGGAAGCAGTACGTGAAAAAAAGTAAACACTTTGCCTGCTCCCAGCGTAAAACTTGCCTCTTCTTCAAACGGATCGAACTGCTCGATCATCGGCTGTACGGTTCGAATTACAAATGGAAACGTAATAAAAACCATGCCGATAACAATTGAGGATTGATTGTAAAGCAGATTGATGCCGGTGGAATTGAGCCATTTTCCAATTGGGCTTTGCGGACCTAACAGTGTCAGTAGCATTAAACCTGAAACTGCTGTAGGCAAGGAAAAGGGAAGATCAACCAAGCTGTTTAGCAATCTGCGCCCAATAAAACGATAACGAACTAAAACAAATGCGATAAAGGTTCCGATAACCGCCTGAATCAAGGTGGTTAAAATACTAAGCTTAAAGGTTAATAGAATCGCTTTCCAGGCAATGACACCGGAAATTTCTTTCCAAAAAGGCTCCCAGCCTAAAGAAAAACCTTTCACATAAACAGCTGCTATTGGCAATGCGACAAGGACGAAAAGATAACTAATAAGAATCGACCGTACCGCCGTACGATAACTATTTAAATTCATATCAACACTCCAATTAACTCGTAATATAAAAAAAGCACACAATGGTTCCAAATTGGAACATTATGCGCCTTCAGTTATCTGATCAGCTTATGTATATAATTGTGTTTTTTTCGATGAAAATTAAATTAATAATATCATACAATTCCTATTTGTCAACTTGATAATAGTTATTTTGATGATTCATTCAAAAATAATATTAATATTGTACATGAAAGATCAAGTGAAATTTGTCTCAGAGGTTTGTTCATAAACCCAAAGGATGAATTGAACCAACCTTGACTTTTACGAGCATTGTATCCCACTTAGACTAAAATATTTACCATGGAATTAATAATTATTTATGTTTTCGAATATTTTTAGGAGGTGTTTTTTCTTTTTTCTTTTTGATGTTTGCATACGAATCTCTTTTCTTAATCGCAAGAAACACATAATATCCATCGACTTCCCATATTTTCACACCGCCAAAAATGGCAGTTAGTTTATTTTTATACCAGTCCTTTCTTTTCGTAACCATGTATAGAGCACCGTCTTTACATAGCCGATTAAACCCTTTTTCAATAAATGCTTTAGGGACTGAAAAATCAGCATGATAAGGAGGATGGGAAATAATTTTTGTAAAACCTGTTTCTTGTACATTTGAGAATCCATCACTTACTTCAACATCTATTTCAGGAACATTATTTAATATAGCATTTTGCTTGGCAACCAAAACGGCTTCTTTATCATTATCAACCATCGTTACATGACTTGCACCGATTTGTTTTGCTGCTAAAATCCCAACGACCCCATAACCACAACCGAGATCACATACTTTATCATTTTCATTAAAATCAATAACAGACAACATGGATAATGTCCCCTTATCAATATGCTTTGGAGAAAATAATCCATTATTTGTATCAAATTTCAATTCTATATCTTTTATAGTCGTTTGTAACATTAGAATGTACTTCCTTTATTCTTATTTTTACGTTTCTAACTATATCATGAAATTCTTATAATGAGTAATTTGAAAAAACTTGGTCCTAGGGCAAATAAGAACGCTACCTGCTTAAAAAAGTAGCGTTCTTGCATAGTTTTTAATTGCTGTTACATTCATCAAGAATTTACACACTTTACTAATATGTGATTACCTGACCATACGGATAGCCATAGTCTCCGTAATACGGCGCCGGATAAGGTACTGGATATGGGTATGGTGCCGGATACGGATAGCCATATCCATATCCTGGTGTTAATAATGCACCTGCTGTTAATCCTGCAATAAATGGGAATCCAAAACCTCCAAATCCAAAGCCTGGACGACCAAACCCTCCAAATCCAAAGCCCGGACGGCCAAAGCCTCCAAATCCAAAACCTGGGCGACCAAAGCCTCCAAATCCAAAACCTGGACGACCGAATCCTCCAAATCCAAAACCCGGACGGCCGAATCCTCCAAAATGGTGTCCTCCAAATCCTCCAATAGGACGACGCTCATCAATCATGTTTGTTAACCTCCTTTTATTGTTTTCGTGCTGTATTCATTTTCACAGTATGCATGGCAACTTCAAAGGGCATAGGCATTTAGCTTCTACCACAGTAAAAGGACAAAACTGACAATCTAATTTGTGTGTTTGACTAATGCGACAATGAATGCTTTTTTATGATCAAAAGACAAGTGATACATATGTTGTAATATTTGGAAACTATACTTTTGGCTTAAAAAGAGCAATCTATATTTGACTTTCATTTCATAGGAGGAAACGACATATGACTGTAATTAATCAATTAAAGCAAACCATTTCTGGTTTAAAAAGTGCGCAAGCAAGTTTGGAAGGATTTGCAATAGCAACTGATAATCAACAAGCAAAACAAACCTATCAAAGTGCTGCCAAGCAAGCGCAAACGATCATTGACACCCTGGCACCACGAATGCAAGAAGTAGAACTAGAAGAACCGCAATATAAGTCATAATATCGCTCGTTTCATCAATAAACGAAAAAAGAGAAAAAAGGGTGATTTTCAATCATCCTTTTTTCCAAACCAAAGCATTGCTTACTTTATTACGAAATGGAATGATAGTATGCCAAAAATAATGCTCTATTGCTTGGCTTTCCTATTTATGCAAATCAGCTTAGTTGGATGTACAAAGCTGCCAGAAACCAAAACAGCAAAACAAAACGTACAAACGCAAAATGTAAGTATGGTAGAAAATCAATCTCCTGCCGTTCAAGCACAGGATAAAATCTCTACATTAGAAGGAATAGTGTCCGTAAAAGCTGTAAATGCAGGAAATGATCTTTATGTAGCAGCAAAGCCTGCTCAATATAAACGATTCCAATTAAAGGCGTTACGTAAGGAAATTTCAAATAAGCTCCAGGAAACTTTGCCTTCTTATAACTATCACGTTAGCTTAGACGGTAAAATTTATAAGCTAGTCGAACAGCTACAAAGTGAAATAAATAAAAAAGAAATTGATGCTGCAACCATTGTAAAAGAAGGGAAAATAATCCACTCAGAAATGAATTCTGATACATAAAGAATCCATATGGAAAGGATGACGTCGTATGTCTAGTAAGCAAAAAAATATGACACCTGTACAGCAGGAATATCAAACGCTCGCAAAGACGCATGAAACAAAACGACCTATTATTAAAAACTGTGTAAAAGCTTTTTTTGTTGGAGGATTCATCTGTATCATTGGTCAGTTTATTTCCCTTTTTTATACAACCTACTTTGACTTTACAGAACGATCCGCGGGCAATCCAACTGTAGCGACTCTTATTTTTATATCGATGCTATTAACTGGTTTCGGTGTGTACGACCGCATTGCGCAGTTTGGGGGTGCAGGTACTGCTGTTCCTGTAACAGGATTTGGTAATTCTGTTATCTCTGCTTGTATCGAACATCGGACTGAGGGGTTTGTGTTGGGAGTAGGCGGAAATATGTTTAAAATGGCCGGTTCTGTCATATTATTTGGCGTCTTTTCCGCATTTGTAATTGCTATTATTAAAACGATACTCATTCACTGGGGAGGATTTTAAATGCAAGAAGGTCATCAAACTTGGAGATTTGAGCATACACCTACTATCCTCTCAACCGGAGTAACTGGCGGACCATTTGAAGCAAATGGAGCAATTGCTGAAGATTTTGATTCGTTGCATGGGGATTTATGGCTTGGACAAGATTCCTATGAAAAAGCGCATCGCGTTCTATTTGAGGAAGCTTGCAAACGTGCAACTGAAAAAGCAAAGCTTCGAACGCAGGATGTACAGTTTTTATTAGGTGGGGATTTAATAAATCAAATAACCCCTACAAGCTTTGCAAGTCGTCTACTTGGAATTCCCTACTTAGGTTTGTTCGGTGCTTGTTCCACCTCAATGGAAGGTCTATCTTTAGCTGCTCTCATTATTAATAGTAAATGTGCTAATTATGTATTAACCGGAGCTTCCAGTCATAACGCAGCTGTTGAAAAACAGTTTCGCTATCCAACAGAATACGGAGGACAAAAACCTCCTACTGCCCAGTGGACAGTTACAGGAGCAGGAGTTGCCCTGCTTTGCGCTCAAGGGGACGGTCCCTTTGTCACATCTGCTACCATAGGTAAAGTTGTAGATATGGGATTAAGTGATCCTTTTAATATGGGGGGGGCAATGGCACCTGCTGCTGTTGACACAATTGAGGCTCATTTACGTGACCGACAAATTGATGCAGCTTACTATGATTTAATTGTAACAGGTGATTTAGGGAAAATCGGAAGAGAAATTGCTCTTCATTTACTCCGCAAACATGGACATTCTATAAACGATGAACAATTTCAAGATTGTGGATTACTGATTTATAGCAAAGATCAACCTGTTTTTTCGGGGGCAAGTGGACCTGGATGCTCCGCTACCGTTGTATATGGTCATTTATTAAATCGAATGAAAAATGGAGAATTCAAAAAAATGTTAGTTGTAGCTACAGGAGCTTTGCTTTCACCTTTATCATTCCAACAGAAGGAAACAATACCATGTATCGCGCACGCTGTATCCATAGAATATGGAGGTGTTCACTAATGGCCATGTTTATCTCAGCATTCGTTGTTGGAGGTTTTATCTGCGTAATCGGTCAGCTTTTATTTGACGTTGCAAAGTTAACTCCTGCTCATACGATGGTTGTACTTGTCGTAACAGGAGCGATTTTAGATGGTTTTAATTTATACGAACCGCTTATTGATTTTGCTGGTGCCGGTGCTACAGTGCCCATTACGAGCTTTGGAAACGCTCTTGTGCACGGAGCCATGGCCGAGGGAGAAAAACACGGTCTCGTTGGAGTTATAACAGGAATGTTTAAAGTAACGAGTGCAGGTATTTCTGCAGCAATTATTTTCGGCTTTATCGGAGCACTACTTTTTAAACCAAAGGGATAAGGAGAGCAATTGGATGACAATCGTAGCAAATGTTAAATCATGTTTAGCTAGTGTGAAAGGCGCACAGTCTAGTTTAAGTGTATTAGCCCAAGATACCGTAGATAACCATACAAAGCAACTGTTTCACGAATGCATGATGGAATTAGACGACGTTATTTCCGATTTACAAAAAAGAATATCCCATTTAGAAAACGAAGAACCACAATATAAAGGAATGTAAGAAAGGAATTGATTTTCATGCCAGAATGGTTAATGGTAATCGTTCGATCCTTAAGTATATTAGCTATACTATTCTTTATCACAAAACTTCTAGGTAAACGACAAATATCACAGCTTTCCTATTTTGAATATATTGGCGGTATGACAATTGGTGACATAGCTGCAGAAGTATCAACCGGGCTTGAACAAAATTATACACACGGAGTCTTTAGTATTCTTGTATTTTCCATGATTCCATTCTTGGCAGGACTACTCGCACTAAAAAATAAAAAGATACGAGATTTCGTGGAAGGAAAAGCTACGGTTGTAATAAAAGACGGGAAAATACTTGAAGATAATTTAAAAAAAGAAAAATACACCAGCGACGAATTACTGGAGTTACTTCGAAAAAAGGATGTATTTCGCGTAGCAGATGTTGAATTTGCTGTACTTGAAGCGGCTGGTGAGTTAAATGTACTCGTAAAAAAAGAAAACCAACCTCTTACCCCTAGCATGGTAGGATTACAAGTAGCTACTGAAAAAGAACCACAAACTGTTATTATGGATGGAAAAATACTAGATGAACCACTAACAGCTAGTGGTCACAATCGACATTGGCTTCTTAGTGAACTAAAAAAAATAGGCATTTCCCAAGACAATGTCTTTATTGGACAAGTTGACAGCACTGGTGTGTTAACTGTCGATGTGTACGATGATAAGATTCAAGTTCCATCATCCCAGGAAAAGCCCTTACTTCTTGCGACTTTAAAAAAATGTCAAGCAGATTTAGAATTGTTTTCACTTGAAACAGAATCTAGAAATGCCGCAGACATGTATCATGCTCATTCAGAAAGGCTAGAAAATATTATCAATAAAATAGCATTTCTACTAAAGGAATAATATATTCATGATTCTTCAGTCACTTCGTATATTTGTTGTAATTTTCTCTCGAATTCGCTGAACACAACAAATCGAGATTCTCTAAACATTTCTTTTCCATTTAAAAACATAATTATTGTAGGGGCAGAGAAAACCAAATATTCACCAGAAACTTGCGGTGTTTCTTCGAGAGATACAAGGATAGAATGTATTTTCGGAAAACGCTCCAATACATCTTCTGCTTGTGCAAGTACCGCATCACATACACCGCACTGTACAGTTTTAATAAAAAGTAAAGACATTTGATTATTTGAAATAATTCCTTTTATTTCTTCCATATTTTGAATTTTATCCATACCAATTCTAGCTCCTTCTTTTCGTTTCACCTTTCTTTTATTGTACGCAAATTTATATGAAACTAAAAATTAGTTGCTTGAACATATACATACATCACACGCAGGTATTATCTTGAGAACGTCGATTTATTTTGTAAAATTCAGTTTTTTTACGAAAACAAGCTTTTTTCCATACAAATATAAGGATCGTTCCGAAAAGGGAACTTTATTTGTCCTCTCTTTTCAAAACCAGCTCGTTCATACATGGTGACAGCATGAGGATTTTTCGTATATACATCTAACCGTATACTAAGATGACCATGCTCTCTGGCAAATTGTAGTGCAAACTGCATCAGTTGTCTTCCGATTCCCTTACCCTGATGCCCCGGATGTACAGCTAAGCGATGAATAACTAAAGGTGTTCCCTCCATCTCATTCCACGTAATTTGTTTATATTTTGCGCTTTGATTTGTGTTTAGTACGATTACCCCTACATACGTTGATTCTTCTTTTATACCGTATACATATCCGTTCTTTATATCCTCACGTATAACAAAAGAATTTGGATAAAAACGATCCCATTGATAAATTTCATTTGCTCGTAATTCTTTCACAACAGCCTTATAAATCCCCATAATTTTCTTTGCATCAGACAGCTGCACTTTCGTTATTTCCATTGTTCCCCTCTCCTTTTCCTCAATCATAAATTAACAAAATTTGTTTATAATCACTATCACTTATTTAGACATTATAATTTATTATTAATCAATCTCGTCCTTAAATAAAACCCTTACAATTGAAGGATATTTATGTGAATGAAAGGATATTGTATCTCCTGTTATTTTTCTTATTACCGATAATCATGTATGTTTCTTTCCTTTTAATAGAAACATAAGGATATATCTGTTACTTAGGAGGACAAACTTATGAATCATAATGAACAAACAAATTCGTTTTGGAGAGCGTCATCCCAACAATCATCCTTTCAAAAGCTTTCATCTGATATAAAAGTTGACGTCGCAATTGTTGGAGGTGGCATCTCGGGTATTACAACTGCCTACTTGCTTGCAAAGGAAGGGCTATGTGTAGCATTGCTAGAGGCTGACAAAATTATAAACGGGACTACTGGCCATACAACTGCAAAGATTTCTGCACAGCACAATGTAATCTATCATGAACTCCTAGAGCATATTGGCGAAGATAAAGCAAAATTATATTACAATGCAAACCACGATGCCCTGCAATTTATTAAAAACATGATCGACGAGTATAACATACATTGCGATTTTTCACAGGAGCATTCGTATCTGTATAGTACCACTGAACAATCTGCAAAACTGCTAGAACAAGAATACAAGGCATATGAAAGGCTATCCATTTCGGGAGAACTAAGTGAGACGTTACCGGTTTCCATCCCGGTTACGTTAGCACTCATTATGAAAAATCAAGCTCAATTTCATCCGGTTCATTACTTACAACACCTCGTCGACTTATTTACGAAAGCAGGTGGAAGCATCTATGAACACACAGTAGCCATCGACGTGCATGAAGGAATTCATCCACGCGTTATTACAAAAGACGGTCCAATCGTTACATGTGATTATGTTATTTCTTGCTCGCACTTTCCATTTTATGACGGAAAAGGTCTCTACTTTACAAGAATGTATGCAGAACGCTCCTATGTATTGGCGGTAAAGACCAAACAACCTTTTCCAGGAGGAATGTACCTAAGCGTTGATGAACCTGTTCGTTCCTTACGATATACGATGGATAACGGAGAAAAACTTGTACTAGTTGGCGGAGAAAGTCATAAAACAGGACAAGGTATCGATACAGTTTTACACTACGAGGCATTGCAATCCTTTGCAGATGAAGTTCTAGGTGTAGAAACTATTGAGTATCGGTGGTCTGCACAAGATTTACTCACGCTAGATAAGCTTCCTTACATTGGAAATATCACCTCTGAGCATCCGAATATACTTGTTGCAACAGGTTATAAAAAATGGGGAATGACTACCGGAACTGCAGCGGCCTTACTCATTCGAGATATTATTATGGAACGAAGCAATCCGTACCGAAATCTATTTACTCCTTCCCGCTTTCTAGCCGATCCAAGCATTAAACATTTTCTTACGCAAAACGGAGATGTGGCAAAACATCTAATAGAGGGGAAGCTGGAATTTCCTTTACGAACTCCTGAAGAACTAATCAACGAAGAAGGTTCTGTTGTTCGTGTCAATGGTAAACGTGCAGGTGCCTATAAAGATTGTAATGGTGTGCTCCATCTTGTTGATACCACGTGTACCCACCTTGGCTGTGAGGTAGAATGGAACGATGGGGAATCAACATGGGACTGTCCTTGTCACGGATCTCGCTTTTCATTCAATGGAGATGTGTTAGAAGGACCTGCGAAAAAACCACTTGATAGGTTAACATGATGAAAAAACTATACAAATACATTCCCATTCTATTTGCCAAGGGAATGTATTTGTATATGCGAACGTTTACTTTAACGAGTATACTCAAATTACATGCTAGCAGTAAATCCTGCAACAAGTTTATCAAATTGTAATTCATCAGTTCCATTAACCGCATAATCTGCTTTTTCCATTGCTCCCGGTGTTCCCACTCCGACTGCATACATGCCTGCCGCTTTAATTGCTTCCACACCTGCTGCCGCATCTTCTACCCCTATGCATGATTCGTAAGGAACCATAAGGCTATCGGCAGCTTTTAAAAAGATTTCTGGATTTGGTTTTCCATTTGCAATAGTAGCTGCATCTACAATCGTATCAAAGAAAGACTGTATTCCTAAACGTTCAATAACTAGACTGGCATTTTTACTTGCAGAGGCTAATCCGATTTTTATTCCATTCGCTTGTAAGGCTTGTAGCAAATCCATAATACCTGGTAATACATCTTTTTCAGAAATGGTACCAATTAACTCCTTGTAATGATCATTTTTCTTTGTAGCTAACGTTTCTTTTTCCTCGAAAGTAAAATCGTGCTCCTGTTTTCCATGTGTCAAAATGAGTTCCAATGATTCCATACGGCTTATCCCCTTCAGTCGTTCATTAAACGCACGGTCCATAGGGATTCCTAGTTCATCAGCAAGCTGCTTCCATGCTAAATAATGAAGTTCGGCACTATCTGTAATGACCCCATCTAAATCAAAAATAAACGCTTTAACTTGATTTGGCATATGATAATCCTCACTTTCCACATTATACGATTTTATGCTATCATTTTTTTTAATGGAATGAAATCCTTTTCAGTTGTAGAAACCATTTAAAAATAATGATGTACATACCTATATAAAGGGGAAAATTATGAAGGCATATCTATTTTTAGCTATTGCAATACTAACCGAAATATTTGGAAGTTCTATGCTAAAAGCTTCCGATGGATTTTCTAAATTATATCCGAGTATTGGTGTCTTAATCGGATATGTATCCGCCTTCTATTTTCTATCTTTAGCGCTGCAGTCCCTGTCACTGAGCGTCTCTTATGCCATATGGTCTGGAGTTGGAACAGCATTAACAGCCATTGTAGGTGTGCTTATTTGGAAAGAAACGATTTCCATACAGGGTGGGATTGGAATTGTACTTATTATTGTAGGGGTTATTATGTTGAATGTAGGGAAATCATCTGTTTGAGGAGAAAATATTAAAAAAACGGATTTTTATAAGAAAACCTACCTGACTTTTCATAATTACTAGACAGGTAGGTTTTCTTATCAAGCTTAAATTACAACTTAATAATTTTCATATTAAAACGCAGGTACTACCGCTACTCCATATTTGTCTTCTATAAATTTCTTCACTTCTGGTGTTGTCAATGCCGCGTCTAGCTTCTTAATCTCTTCACGGTTTTCATCCCCTTTGCGAACAACAATTACATTGGCATAAGGTGAGTTTTTATCTTCACGGAATAACGCTGATTTAGGATCTATTTTTGCTTCTAACACTACGTTCGTATTAATAATTGCTCCATCCAAATCCTGCAAAGAACGAGCGAGTGTTGGAGCTTCCGCTTCTACAAATTGAAGTTTTTTCGGATTTTCAACAATATCCTTTGGTGTTGCCTGATACGTTGTAATGCCATCCTTTAACTTTATAAGTCCTTGCTGCTGAAGTAATGTAAGTGCTCGATACTCATTAGACGGATTGTTTGGGATACCAATCTTTGCTCCTTCTTTAATATCATCCTTTGATTTTAATTTATTTGAATAGAAACCAATTGGTTCAACATGAACCTTTGTTGTAACAACAAAATCAAATCCTTTTTCCGTTTTTACAGAATCTAAATACGGAACATGCTGAAAATAGTTTGCATCAATTTGTTTATCTTTTAAAGATGGATTTAATAAATCCTCGCTGTCTAGAACAACGACTTCTAGATTAATCCCTTGTTCCTTCAATTTCGGTTTAATGAAATTTAAAATTTCAGCATGAGGAACTGCTGCTGCTCCTACTTTGAGCGTAATTTCCTTTTTGGCATCTGTTCCACTTGTTTTTGCTGTTCCATTACTGCATCCAGTAGCAAAGGCTGCGAATAAAAGAATAAATGTAAAGATTACCCCAATATATTTCTTTGTCATACATACACATCCATTTCCATTTTATTGTTTTGCATACTCTACTATTGATCAAATTTGTATCGCTTTTTGTTAATTGATTTTGCGATAAAATTCCCGGTCCATTGAATCAAAGCAACGATAAGAATAATGAATAATACCGTAGAAAACAAAATATCCTCTCGAAATCGTTGGTAGCCAAATCGAATAGCTAAACTACCTAATCCACCAGCTCCAATTGCACCTGCAACAGCTGTAAATTCTGTTATACCAATGACTCCTATCGTCACCCCTCGTACGAGAGCAGGAAGCGCTTCCGGTATAAGTACTTTAAATATGATGGTAGAGCGTGATGCTCCGATTGATTTCGCAGCTTCAATTTTCCCCGCACTCACCTCCTTTAATGAGTTTTCAATGATACGGCCAATAAACGGAGCTGCCCCGATTGATAGCGAAACAATCGCAGCGGTCGGCCCAAGTGTTGTACCAACAACGAGTCGTGAAAACGGCAAGAGCAATACGACTAATATAATAAAAGGAATCGAACGTATCCCATTTATTACTGTACTTATGACTGTATGTAATTTAAGAGATTCTAGAATTCCTCCTTTTTCAGTTACAACAATCGTTACACCAAGAAATAATCCAAGAATAATTGCAAATACTGAAGACCAAAACACCATATAGAGCGTCTCTATTAATCCTTTCCAGAGCAATTCAACTAAATCCGGATTCATATTACGCCTCCCATATGGTCCCAAGCCTCTCGCTTTTGACGGTAATATTCTAGTATTCTGACAAACCGTCTTGCTGTTTCACTAGATGGATGTAAGAAAAACGAATCAACACTTCCTGTTTCAATTATTTTCCCATTTTCTAACACAGCCATGTTGTTACATATATGCCCCAACACATCGAGCTCATGTGTGATAAGAACAATTGTTAGATTCAGCTTGCGATTAATGTCCTGTAATAACTCTAAGATGGAATAGGTTGTTTGCGGATCAAGTGCAGATGTAGCTTCATCACATAGAAGCACATGCGGATCATTTACTAATGCTCGCGCAATACCGACACGTTGCTTTTGACCGCCGCTCAACGCAGCAGGATATGCCATACCTTTGTCGCTCAGATTAACAAGTTCCAATAGTTCCGTTACCTTTTTATCAATATCTGACTTTTTTTGACCAGCGATTTGTAAAGGAAATGCAATGTTTTGAAAGACGGTCATCGAATCAAATAGATTAAAGTGCTGAAAAATCATACCGATCTTTCGTCTCGCTAACTGCAATTCTTTTTCCCCTAGCTCTGTAATCCGTTGTCCTGCAATTTCTATACTTCCTTCACTCGGATCCTCCAACCGATTTAAGCAGCGAATCAACGTCGATTTCCCCGCACCACTAAACCCAATAATTCCAAAAATATCGCCTTTTTCTATTTTTAGATTAATATGATCGAGTGCTTGTATCGTCTGTTTTGAAGTTTTATACACTTTACTTACATCTTTCACAACAATCATGTAGCCACCCTCTTTCTTTATATCGCCACGTTTAACCTTATTATTTACATAGTTTTAGTATGAATAAATCAATTAAACTACCCGAATGGTAATATCTATTTTATCTTTCCAACTAAAACAAAGCGATATCCGTATGATAAACATCCTGCTATAATGCCTGGGTTAAAAATGGAAAGCCTCCAATCCTATTAGCCTATACGTTTTTTAGTTCAATTAAATATGTTAAGAAAATAAAAAAGACACAACAATTTAAAATCGTTGTGCCTCCGGTTTTCCGGTCAACATCATTTTTATTTCTTATCAGAATAGTATGTTATAGGTATAATAGCAATATTTTCCCTTTACGTCAATAAAAAATGTGAATCTATTTTCTACTCAATCGTCTTTTTTTTCCGTATTTGAAAAGACAAAAGCAATGCCTTCCTCTTTCCATTCTAGCTTAGCATCAAACGTCTTTTCTCCCTTTTTAAAACCTTTTATTATATTTGTAGTACCTGTTGCTAACAGTTTTTTTACATTTGCCTGTGAAATTGTTTTTCCAAGTATTTTTTTAGATATAGTAAATGTACACTTTGTTTTAGCATAGTTTGTGCAACCATAAAACGTACCTTTATCAACCATTTCCCCATCGCATTTTTTGCAAAGTCCAAGTGGTACTGATGTTTTTTTGTATGGGGATTTCTGTTGAAACTGTTCTTTATCTACATGACTAAAATCCCAGTCTTTAGCACCTTCAACAGCGTGAGCAATGATAGTTGTAGCAAGTTTTCGAACCTGCTCCATAAATTTCGTGGCATCCGCCATTCCTGCTCCAATTTCAGAAAGTCTTTGCTCCCAGCGTGCTGTCATTTCTGGAGATGCAAGAATTTGTTCCCCAATTGCATCAATTAGCAGCGTTCCTTTTTCCTTAGCAAACACTTGATTCTTTTTTACTTCTATATATTTACGGTCCTTTAGCATCGTAATAATTCCTGCTCGCGTTGCCTCTGTGCCAAGTCCTTCTGTTTTGTTTAATACCTTTTCTAGCTGCTGATCTTCTAGCACTTTCCCCGCTGTTTTCATTAGCGTGATGAGCTGTCCTTCTGTATATCGTTTTGGAGGCTGGGTTTTTCCCTCTTTCACTTTTACGTTGACAACTATTCCTAGCTCTCCCTGCTGCAACATAGGAAGAAGAACTTCATCGTCATCGTCTTTGCTATTCTCTGCAAATAAGACGGTCCGCCATCCTTGCCGAATTAGCTGCTTTCCTTTTGAAAGAAACGTCGCTCTTCCATCAACCAGAGTCGTAACGGTTGTATAATCAAAAATGGCTGATTCATAATGAGCGGCAATGAGACGCTTTACAATTAAATCATAAAGTTTCCGTTCATCTTCCTGTAATTTCGAGACGGTAGGGACTTGCTCAGTCGGAATGATCGCATAGTGATCCGTTACTTTTTTTTCGTTCACATACCGTCTATTCCTGCTAATACTTGTAATTGGTGTTGGAAAATACAGCTTGTAGGCGTCCTGTTTGCTTAGCTTTTGCAAGATTGCAGCAAACCCTTCTGCCTCGCCTTTCGTCACGAAGCTACTATCCGACCGCGGATAGGAGATAAATCCTTTCGTATACAAACTTTGCGCGATATCTAACGTTTTTTTCGGTGAAAACGTAAAAGCTCGATTTGCGGTAGCTTGTAAGGAAGAGAGGTTAAATAAGTAGGGTGGCTGAAATTCCTTCCGTTCCGTGTTTACTTCATGGACGGAGGCAGGCTTCCCTTTACAAAATGCCGCAATTTTCGCGGCCATTTCAGGCTGATCTAACCGGCTTTCCTGTTTATTATGCCATTTTCCCTCATACTGCTTCCCGTCCATATCGAACATAGCCAGCACTTCCCAAAACGGTTTTGAGACGAAACTTGCAATTTCCTTTTCTCTTTTCACAACTAAGGCTAGTGTAGGAGTTTGCACACGTCCCGCAGAAAAGACATCTGTAATTCCATTTTGTTTCATCAGAAGAGTATAAATACGAGATGCATTCATTCCAACGAGCCAGTCGGCACAAGCACGGCTATATGCTTCTTCATAAAGAGGATACGTCTCCTTCTCTGATAGTAATGCTCTGAAACCCTCTTTCACTGCCTTTTCTGTTAAAGAGGAAATCCAAAGACGTTTCATTGGCTTATGTATATGTGCTGTTTGGAGAATCGTCCGTACTATTAATTCCCCTTCTCTCCCTGCATCGCCAGCATGAATAATTTCTTCCACATTGGAGCGCTTCGCTAATTCGCGAACGATATGAAATTGCTTAGCTTTTGATTTTGACACACGGTAGTGAAAAGTATCTGGAATCATCGGAAGCGTATTGATAGACCATCGTTTCCACTTTGGATCATATTCTTCAGGTGGAACAAGTTCGCATAAATGTCCAACAGCCCATGTTAAAATAGCACCTTCTGGAAACAGTGAGTTTGGAGCAATTTCTAAGTAACCGTTTCTTTTTTTAAAGGAAAAAGGGGCTGCTAACTTAAGCCCCTGATCTGGCTTTTCTGCAATAATTAACTTCATTTTACTAATCACCTTACATCCTAAATTTCCAAATCAGACTTGCTCAATTTTATTATTTTATCACATAAAGGCCTATTGTAATTTAAAACATGTGAGGAAATTGCTTTATTACACCCTCAGAAATTGCATCCGCCATTTCTAAAGCTTCTTTCTCAATTTTGTCGTACATTTGAACACCTGATTTATAATCTTTACTCAGGATAGATACCGCTTCAGATTTAGTTAATGCTAGATGTTCATAAAACATTTTCCTAAAACCTTCTTTAGATAAATACGGAATTATACTGTGTAAAAATTCAACAATTTCGTCTGCATTGGAGTACCATTTCCTCTCTGCAATTGATGCGGCGCTTTTGTTACCAGCCTTTGCTGCTTTGACAAGATCTGCAGCAATTACTAAGTGATCTTTTATCAAGTCACTATATTTTCTCGCTATATTTTCACCATAGAAAGGTTTGATTGAATTCCCCATATCCGGAGCGTTTTGAAGGAGACGTGTAATAGCAACGTCCAAATCTGGCAAATTAAAAATAAGGCTAAGGATAACCATTCTTGTCCACGTAACATGTTGTTCCCAAAGTAAACGCATATAACTTTTAAAATCAACTGCAGCCTTACTAATGGAATCATTCCGTGTTGTTGAAAGAACAGGTGTTGGATTCCACATTAAATAAGGATTATCATATATGAAATAACTGGATTGCCAATAAGGATACATAATCATTACACTCCTTTGAACATATATACTCACAGTATGGTAAAATAAAGTCCTATGTTCTAGTTCCAAACACCTTTTTTCAACTTATTAAATCTCTTCTTACTAATTATGATAAAATCTTACTTAATATAGCGCTCGTCCATATTATCATTTGTGAAGCTGGCACAAGAAAAAGCTGCGCGAGCAACGTGCCAAAAAAGCGTGAAATCATAAGCCATCCGAATAGCTTTCCCATCTGCTCTGCCCCAGTTTTTTGCTGCAAGGAACGTTCTGTTAGTATCGCAATGTGAGGGTCAAGAAACAAAGTGGGTAATATCGTGGCAACGCCATTAATTATTCAGTAAGTTGACTTGCTGTTGATGTAAAGAATGGTTCAAAAAAAGTAGCATAAAGAGAGGAGAGAACACCAACTGTATAAATACCAACCAGTAACAACCGTATTTATAAGCATAATTCGTTTCGGTATTCCGCCAATTCGTAGACGATGAAGCATAGCAAATCGCGGTACTGTAACGTAGCACTTCGTAAAACGCAATTTTTGTACATTTGAAACACGCATTACGCTCATAAACGAACCATCTATTTCTAAGCGTCGAATGTTAACCATTCACAACTTTGTAAAAGTGGGATAGAAAAACATTGTTAGAAGAGTCCCTACCGAAGCCGAAAAAAGGATAAGCTGGAACATAGGAAGAGTATAGAATCTAGTGATATAACAGAATCATTTCTATTATAATCTCATTATAGCATGGATTACTTTTCTTAATAATATAATTATTTCCATTTCGTAAAAAGGAATCATCATAGAAATTCTAAGTTTTACAGATTTCTATAACGATTCCTTTACATTTTTCATTTTGAAGATTTATTCCATCCGCTTGATCATGCTTAGCTTTATACAGCAGGTTCATACCGAGCATTGTGCTATGACAAACTCGGAATGAAGGAGATTGCATTACAGGAAGCCAAGCTTGCTTATGAAGCAGTTGCAACATTTCCGCACTCTTATTTTTCTTCATTTATTTTCTAAATTTCCCATTTATTGTACTGTAAATATGACAATATTGAAGAAACAAAACCTTTGAAGACATAAAAAAACGAAGCCATGCTGTGCTTCGTTTTTTCTTATATTTCATTAATGAATTAAAATTCTCCCTAGCTATTTCTAATTACATCGTTGAATGTTTTTGTACATTATATACTTCAAGGCGATTCAAATCTCGTTTACATTCATTTACAAATCCGGATAAATTTTTAATTTGGTCAACGTCTGTACTCTCAACAAAAGCTTTAATATGGTTTGTTATTCCACGAATTTCATGCATAATTTCTTTCTGTTCTCTTTTAAGTCTTTCTGTTTCTTGTCGAAGTAAAAGCATTTGCTCATCTGAACCATTCTTATTTACATTTATTCCATCTGCTGCCATTCCTGATAATTCATAAATACCAGCCATTAACTGATACACACGTTTTTCATTTTCATTATCATCACAAATTGTTTGAAAATTTCTCACCATGCCAGATAATAAATGTACCAAGCTATACTTAGGCTGTTGTGAAATAATTTCTGTATTTTCCGAAAGATCTTGTTTTTTCTTCATATTGGATTCATTCAAATCACTAGCTATTTTTTTATATTCTTGGCCAGGCTTACGACCTGGTTTTTGCTTAATAATATTTTCAAGTGGAAGTTGGTTGTTACGTAACTTGTAGTACGTATTTTGTAATTGATTCTTTGTCTTTGGAAAAATGTTAAGATGCTTGATACTTAGTAAATCTGAAATGGTAATGACACTAATACCATTCTTTTGAAAAAATTGATATATAAATAGAAGTAAATCTAGCTCGGCTTTCAACCATGAATACTTTGATTTCTGATATGTATCCATACCACCTAACTCAGATACTTCTTGTTGAAATAATTCCATCTTGTTATAAAGTGTTATTATATCCTCAAACTCTACTTGTAATGATTGAGACAATTCCTGCATATGCATTCTTTTGATTTCTGCACTATCATTAGACTCAATCAATTTTTCTAATGTAACTGTAATCTCTTCTATAATACGACTTTTATTATGCATATTACTTCCCCCTTAAAATCTCTATCTTTAATTCTTTATAACGAACAAATTGTCATTTCCAATAAATGCCATTTTTATTTTACTATTTTTCACAACTTTTGGTCAACAGCATTCCAAACAACAAGTACAATTCTTTAAAACGAACAAAGTACTTTATACCCCAGTGTTGCTACTAAAATTATATAAAAAAACAGTTAAAATAGCTATACTATTTCAAAAATATTTCAGATAAAATTATAAAATTCCAAATAATAGATATTAAATTATTATAATAGTTCATTATAAAGAATTTTATTAATTCCCTACATCATTTAAATCTATAAAAGTCATTGCAATCCTGTGAGACATACAGTAAAATAACTTGTTGTATGAATAAAACTTTTTTTGAGGATTTATGTAATGGTCATATGAAAAAGAGAAACAGTTTCTGACATATCGTATTAGTAATACGATAAAGATTGATTCTATTATTAGGGAGATTACAAAAATGAACCGTCTGATTACATTCACACAACTTCATCGCCATATATAACCCTTGAACCTAACGTAACTATTACGTGTAGGTACAAGGGTTGTTCCCATTTGTACCTACACGCTTCTATAAAGCCATGTAGGTATTTTTTGCCTTCATGGCTTTTACTTTTTAGGGGATATGTGTACAAACAAAGGAGAGACAAACATGGAAAATAAAAAGTGGGGATTATGGGTCTTAACTGCATTTGTAGTAGGAAACATGGTTGGTGGTGGTATCTTTATGCTACCAGCAAATATGGCTCAAGTAGCAAGTCCAATCGGATCAACAATTGCTTGGCTTACAACTGGACTTGGAGTATTAATGATTGCTCTTGTCTTTGGAAATTTGGCAATAAGACGTCCTGATTTAAAAGCTGGTCCGCAAAGTTATGCACAAGCAATGTTCGCGTCTAAGAAAATGGGGCGCACTGCAGGATTTAGTGTCGCATGGGGATATTGGGCAGCCAATTGGCCAGCTACCGCATCTATTATTATTTCATTTGCGGGATATTTATCAACATTTTTCCCAATATTATCTTCAAAGACGGTCTTATTTTCTATTGGATCACTTGAAGTGCATAGTGGTAATTTAACAACGTTTATTGTATGTTCTGCCCTTCTCTGGGGATTACAATGGATACTCGCAACTCGCTTTACGAGTGCTGGCAAAATTAACTTTGTTGCTACAGCAGCGAAAGTACTCGGATTTGGGTTATTTATCATTTTTACTCTTTTCATTTTTAACGTTGCCAATGTTTCTGGAAGCACATTTGTTAACAGTTCAGGTGAAACTATTTCACTTAGTGGGCAAGTAAACGGTGCGGCCATTTCCACACTATGGGCATTTATTGGTATCGAAGCAGCCGTTATGCTCTCAAACCGTGCAAAATCGCAACAAGATGTAAAACGAGCTACACTTATTGGACTTTTGATTGCAATTATTATTTATATTGGCATTACTCTGCTAACAATGGGAGCACTATCACAACAAGCGTTACGCGATTCTCAAAAACCGCTAGTTGATGCACTTAGCACGGCAATCGGACCTAACGGTGCGGCCATTCTAGCTATTCTCGCTCTCATTTCATTGTTTGGGTCGATAGTAGGTTGGATTGTCGTTAGTGCGGAGGTTCCGTATCAAGCTGCTAAAAGCGAACTATTTCCTATGTATTTTGCAAAGACAAATAAAGGAGGTAGTCCAATCCGTTCGTTAACTATTACGAACATAATGACACAAGTTTTTCTATTTTCTACTATTTCAGGTACAGTTGGACAAGCCTATAACTTTGCTATTATCGTTGCAACACTTGCATACCTAATCCCTTACCTTGTAAGCTCCCTTTACCAGTTAAAACTGGTTATTACGGGAGAAACATATAAGTCAATGGGTGCACGTATAAAGGATGGAATCATTGTAATAATTGCCCTAGTTTATTCCATTTGGGTTATTAAAACTGGTACAGCAGATCTGAAAACATTCATGCTTGGAATAGGATTATTTGTAATTGGTTTGCTATTCTATCCCATTCTCATGCGTAATCGCAATGTACAAAACAAGGACATAAATACAGCATCGTAATCTTCCTAATTTATATAATGATTTTAAAACCATTACAAATATCCGATGAAATAAAAGCGTCCCCTTCTAACTAAAAAAGGGGACGTTTTTATTATAAAGTAAAACATTTCCTCAGCAAGGACTTTCTCTCATTCTTTATTAAAGATTAAAATCACCCTTTACTTGAGTTAATGTGCTGATGCATCACTTACTCCATGACCAGTATTGGATTTTACTAATATTTCATCAAACTTCGCTTCGCTTTCCTTTTTACCCGATAATACAGTGCCAAGGTAAGCTGCAAGAAAACCAAGTGGTATAGAAATTATCCCTGGATTCGATAATGAAATAAGTGGTGTTCCAACAAAAATTGCTTTACCCGCAACCGGATTCCAAACGTTTGGACCAATCGCAACAACGATAATAGCGCTAAGGAGCCCTACTATCATTCCCGTAATAGCTCCAGCTGTATTAAAGCGTTTCCAATAAATTGTGAATAAAATAACTGGAAGATTTGCGCTTGCTGCTACTGCAAATGCTAGAGCTACGAGAAAGGCTACATTAAGTGTTTGTGCAAACAATGCGAGTACAATACTAAGTACTGCCACCCCAATGGAAGCATATCGTGCCATTGCCACTTGTTCCTTTTCTGTTGCATTTCCACCACGGACAATTTCACTATAAAAATCATGAGCAAAGGCGGAAGCAGCCGTTAATACAAGCCCTGCTACTACAGCCAGAATCGTGGCAAAAGCTACTGCAGAAACAAAAGCAAATAAGAAGTCCCCACCTACCATTTTTGCAAGAAGCGGAGCCGCCATATTACCAGCAGGATTTGCTAACACAATTGCATCATGTCCGACGAACGCTGCTGCCCCGAAACCGAGAAAAACAGTCAAAATGTAAAAAAATCCGATTAACCAAGTCGCATATACTACGGAAGAACGTGCCGTTTTTGCATCTCGTACCGTAAAGAAACGAACTAGAATATGTGGAAGACCTGCTGTCCCTAAAACAAGAGCTATATTGAGTGATATCGTATCTAGCCCATTTGTATATTTAATACCTGGATTTAAGAATGATTCCTTATAAGGCGTAGCAGTTGACATTGCTTGAAACATATCCATCACATTAAAATTAAATTTTGCAAATACAATTAGAGAAATTACTAATGTACCAATCATTAATAATACAGCCTTAACAATTTGTACCCAACTTGTAGCATGCATCCCACCGAAAATAACATAAACAGTCATTAACGTACCAACGATAAGAACTGAAGTTGTATAATCAATTCCAAGTAATAGTTTGATAAGAGCCCCTGCCCCTACCAATTGTGCAATCATATAAAAAATCGAAATAGTGATTGTATTCATTGCCGCAACTCCGCGTACTTTCTTAGCATCAAATCGTGCTGCAATCATATCTGCAAGTGTATATTTTCCTAAATTACGGAGTGGCTCAGCAACCAAATATAACACCACAAGATAAGCAACTAGAAAGCCAATGCTATAGAAAAATCCATCAAATCCAGCAAGTGCAATTGCGCCTGCAATTCCTAAAAATGAAGCAGCAGACATGTAATCACCTGCGATAGCTAGTCCATTTTGCCAACCAGTAAGACCCCCACCAGCTGTATAAAATTCACTTGCATTTTTAGTCTTTTTAGATGCAAAGTACGTTATGACCAAAGTACCAAGAACTATAATTAAAAATAATCCAAAGGCTGTCATATTCATTGCGTATCCCTCCCATCATCTAATTGCTTTACTATTTTTTCTGACAAACGATCAAAAGTCCGTGCTTTTTTGCTATACACAATGCAAAGTGCCCACGTCATAATAAACTGAGCAAACGCAAAAATCCATGCCCAAGTAATGGCGCCAACTGCTGATGTATTCAATATTTTGGAATATGACGTTAATATAGGGAGCAAAAAATAAAAGCTTAAAAAGAATAGGGTAATAGGAACAATAAATTTTTTCTTTACTTGAAGTAGCTGTTTAAATTCTCTTGAAGCAGCAACTCTCGTGTAATCATTTTCATTTATTTCCTCTTGAAATTCTTTCTTCACAGCCATAGTGAACATTCCTCCCTTTTATTATGTTTCGGAACTAATCCTTACAACGAAATATTCCCCCCTCTTCGACGTAACCACTTAAAATGTTACAATATTCTGAAACTTATATTCATTCTATTGGATACTCCCTTCTTTTGAAAGGGTTTTCTTTCGACAATTTCCGTATCACATCCATTTTTACCTTAATTTGTAATCAAAACTCCTTGTTGCATAAAAAAAACCGCATATCTGCGGCATATTTTGATTTCTATATAGACATCATTTCCGAGTTTTTTTTAATATTTCATTCTAATTCGCTCTTTGTACGTGTTCTGGGAATTGATTAAAAGTATACAAATTATGTTTATCGATAATATATTCCACTGAAAATACAACTATATCTGCCTGAACAACCTCTCCAATAATTAAACCTAACGTTTCGTGTACAACTGCAAAACTAGTTTTCTGTTCATGCCTAAGTACATTTTCTACAATAGATAGTACAGCATAATAGATAGGGGCGCGATCCTCTACTTCTTTTATGAGCTTCGATGATAATTTAATAAGAATCTCTCGTTCGAAGATTATAGTTCGATACATACATGTATCCTCCCTTTAGTTGAAAAGCTGCATTGCTTTATAGGCAAAATGAATACTATAGGCAACTAATATTATACCTGCTACTGCAGTTACATATCCAAGCATTTTCGGTTTCAAGAGCGTTCGGCCAAAATGAACTGTAAATGCAATATTCAAGTTCCATAGAACAATTCCCACAAGTATACAGAGACTGTAGAGCATTGCTTTGGTTCTACTTACTTCTGTAAGTAAGGTGCTTAATGTACTGCCATATACACCAAACCAAAATACTAAATTTAACGGGTTCGACAATGCAATCAAAAAACCGGTTGTATACGACTGGCGAATGTTGCCTACTGTATCTTTAATATATTCCATTTCACGATGAAAAATCCCTTGTTTTATACTTGTAAAACCTAAATGTAATAAGAAAAAAAATCCTAGTCCATACATAAAAAACTGGACATTCGTTCTCATAAAAAAAGTGGAAAGCCCAAAATAGATGAGAAGCATAAAACAAATGTCTGCAGTCATACCTCCTAATCCAACAACCCATGCATGCCAAAACCCTTTTGCCATACCACGCTTTACCATTTCAATATTGATTGGACCTACAGGAGCCGCTAATGATATACCGAGTACAACTTGTTGAATAATTGCAACTAACATATCCCATTCCTTTCTATACTTGATATTGATAGTAGATGATGCTTGTCTTCTAGATAGAACTGGTAAAAAACATACGTGTAGCGTTTGCCTATCACTGGTAAACTATACAAAAAAAGTGATGTTCGCAGGATTTATTCCTCACAACATCACTTTGCTCTATATGATGATTTTTTTTGTTTATTCTTTAAAATGAAAAGGGCAAGACCCTTCAATCGGTTTACTATCATCACCAATAAAGTATTGCTTCCATTCACGATGATCTGAATCACCATAATGACTAATATTAGGATGCTTCGGAAGTCCATCCCATTTTTCTGTGCGCTCTCTTACTGTTTGTCTTGAATAGGCACCACTCGGTCTATTCCCTTCTAGCCCTTCAAAAATAATACGAGGTTGAAAACCAATCACAAGCGAGCGACCAAGATGTCTCGTTTTACGCCTTTTATAGGCAGGTGCATTTCCAAACGCAAAAATCGGCTCTCCTCCAAAAGAAAATTCCCATAAATGATGATCGGGATTTACAGGAATCTGTCTAGGCCAAGGCTGTTTGTCTTTCTCATGCAAAAACTGAAGCAAATTCCAAAAATAATCGCGATAATAAGAAAGAGACCGTTCTTCTGTTTCTGGCTCTACAAATAAAAATAACCCACGACGTACAAGTGGCTGTTGTTCGATTAACTGTAAAAACTCTAAAAGCGTTGACGGAAGATTACTCCAATCCTTACTTTCAACATACGAATATCGTAATTCATTTCGTTTAAATGCTGTCATTCCAAAATAGCAGGGAAATGTAGGATCAGCAACAATCGTAGAAAATGTTTCAAACTCATCCACCAACCATTTAGGAATATCCCTGCGATTATAAATAGATTGTCTGTCTAAAAGAACGGAATGCTTATTTCCAACCATATGTATACCTCCCTTTATCACTTTCATAACTAAACTTATTATAAAGAAAGCTATACTATGTCTTTCAATTCCACTCTATAGGCATTAAAAATGTATGGTTTTCTCCTTTAGAGACAACACTATAGATACTATATACTGAAGGAGGAATTCTGTATGAGTGAACCTTTTACAGATTTAGAACAGATTTTTCTAAAGGTTGAGACTGCCGAAAAAATGGTTGGATCTGCTACTGTTACTATGGATCCTGAGCTCTTACAACACGCTGCTACTTCCGTGAGTGAAGCAAAAGAACAGTTAGACCTTGTAAAGGCTACAGCCACAGAGTTAGATGAACATTACCTTCGAAGTCAGGAAAAAAGACTTACCCGAATTGAAAAACAATTATTAGAAGCTAATCAATAAAACCGCCAATATGGCGGTTTTTTAATCTCCACTTAGGAATATTGCATTTTCTTTAGGACAGTTCTTTCCCAAACGTTTTTAATTTTTCACCGACTGTGCATTTCTTAATACAAAATGTTTGGGCATAGTGTTTACCATATTCTTTTCGAAAATAACTGTTTAAAAAACAGCCCGTACAATATGTGTCCAACAGTTCATTTATTTCAACGATGAGTTCTTTTTTCCTCATTGCCTATTCCTCCACAATTGCATGACTATCAATAATCGTCCCTTGAAGTGCTTGTGTTGCTAAATGATCAGCTTCATGATTATTTTTTCGTGAAATGGGTTCATATACAAATTTCCACCGTCCTACTTCCTGCTTCTTTTCAATACGATCTATATAGTTCGTTAGGCTTTCTTCATAGCATGGCCATTCACCAGCTAACTGATTCAATACAACCTGGGAATCGCCGCGTAATGTAATAATCTGATAGTTTACATTCAATTCCTCAAGAATTTGTAAGCCAAATAATAATGCTGCATACTCTGCTTCATTATTATTGTCTAGCTCATAAAATTTAAAGTTACGCCGCAAACGAAATGTCTTTTTGTTTTTTGTATAATACAGTACCGCCCCAACGCCTGCTTGCTTTGTCTGTACATCATACCCACCATCAAAGTAAAGAATGATTTCCTGTGGTTCTTCCTCTACTTGTTTTCCTAGCTTTGTCGCTTCTTTTTTCGTCCAGTTTGATCCGAATTCATCACAAAAAACTAATTCTTTCACACGTCCTGTTTTTTCAAAATCAGCTGCAACCAACAATGACTGTTCTAACGTCATATAGTCAGAATGCAATACTGTTTCCAACTGATTTCGTTTATATGTCCAAATTATTTGATATCTCATCTAAATACCCCTTTTTCACGTCTTACTCTATTCACTGCTTATCCATAAATAGAATGCATTCTTATTTGTTCTTTTTTATATTGTATAATACCTTCATTCTTACATACAAAGTTACATGTAAAAAGCAACCAACATATAGCTAATTTGTTCACGATTATTTATTTTTGTGTTCATGTTTTCATATTCATTGTTATAATGATATAAAAACATATTTCTTATTTATGTTTATGTTAAATTAAATGGGATTTTATAAAAGAGAAGGTGTATATACATTGATTGAAGTATATATTGACGGCGCATCAAAAGGAAATCCAGGGCCATCTGGAGCAGGTATTTTTATTAAAGGAATTGAGAAACCCGTTTTTTTATCTAAACCGTTAGGTGTCATGAGTAATCATGAAGCAGAATATGAAGCGTTGCTTGCTGCATTAAACTACTGCTTAGCACATCACTATATGGTTATTTCGGTTCGCACAGATTCGCAGCTTGTCGAACGTGCAATTGAAAATAAACATGTAAAAAATAAGACGTTTTCTCCCCTTCTACAAAGAGCTCTTCATCTTATTGAACAATTCGATTTATTTTTCTTAAAATGGATTCCAAGCCAACAAAATAAAGTGGCTGACAAGCTAGCTCGAAAAGCCATATTGATGAACGGACGAGAAGAGACAAATGCGTAAAGTCGTTTTTGCTCATTTCGGATTATTGTTTATTACTTTTATATGGGGAACAACATTTGTAGTTGTTCAGAAGGCGATTTCTTTAATAGAGCCCTTTACATTTAACGCCGTTCGATTTCTTTTTGCAGGATTGATTCTACTGTTGGCTCACACTTTTTCCCCCAATAAGGAAAAAAACGTGAAACTTGGTCCTGGTATTGGAATTGGAGTATTTTTATTTGGCGGTTATTTGTTTCAAACCTTCGGATTGCTGTATACGACTTCATCCAAGGCTGGATTTTTAACAGGATTAAGCGTTGTGATGGTTCCCTTATTTTCTTATATTTTCTTTCGCCATAAAACGAGCTTATTTGCAATTTTCGGTGTTGGAATTGCAACCATTGGTCTTTTCTTTCTAACAGCAGATGGTTCATTTGCTTTACAAAAGGGTGATATTCTTGTGTTATTCTGTGCGGTTTCATTTGCATTGCACATTATCATAAATGGTATTTTTTCAAAAGAATATTCTCCACTTTTTTTAAGCACCATTCAAATACTAACAGTAGGTATATTATCATCCATTTGTGCAATCTTTTTTGAAGATTACCATCGTATCTTTTCTGTAGCTGTATGGAGTAATCCATCCTTTGTATTTGCCATTCTTATTACAGCTGTTATGGGAACAGCCCTTGCATTTCTCATTCAAACAGTAGCCCAAACATACACTTCACCAACCCGAGTCGCAATTATTCTTTCGATGGAACCTGTGTTTGCAGCTCTAACAGGAGTAATTATCGCAAATGAAATTCTCTCTACATCTGCACTGATTGGATGTTCATGTATTTTGTTTGGTATGATTTTCGCAGAATTACCTACCAAAAGAAAGAAACCACAGGCCGCTGCGTAAGCTTATCCTTCAAGCTTACGAAAAAACGCATGTGCTTGCTTTACATCTGAAATGTTTTCTTGATGAAGACGTTCTAGTAATGCAATAAAATAACTTCCATCAAAATTTCGTTGGTGTTTAAGAGTAGTTTCAATTGCAACAATTACTAATTCATCAGAGGATGCCGTATACTTCTGTCCAAATTCAATAAATCCAAGGGCATCTTTTGACAGTCTAAATCCTTTTGCATGCAAAAAGTATATGTATTCTATCGTTCTCACGAAGCCTCATCCCTTTTCAAATATCCCTTTATCATCATAACGTCACATCTATAACAAAAGCAATTAGGATTTTTACATATATAAAAGACAACTCACCTTTAAAAAGGGCTTCCCTCTTGATACACTTCCATCAAAAGGAAGGCTTTCCTGATTAGAAAGGCTGTAAAAAGAATGCAAACGAGCTAGCATTATGCTCATTTGCATTCTTTACTATAATAATGTTAGCAATGATTGCGGACGATTCCATTCTAATTCAGTGCAAATACGCGATAGTTTGTTTGTATCCATTGTAACCGATGCTTGCTCTAGTTCACACGAGATTGGCAGATCACATTGAATTTTCGCAAGATGAAGAGAAAGCATCAGATTATCCATATCGCTCTCAATTTTTATGCGTTGTACGTTTGAAAGAACATGTAAGTTATCTAAAACTCCTTGTACCGATTGAAATTGTTGAATAAGCTTATACGCAGTTTTCTCACCAATACCTCGTACGCCTGGATAATTGTCACTTGTATCTCCCATAAATGCTTTTGCATGTACAATTTGCCATGGTTGCACGCCTTTTTCTGAAAAAATATCATCCGGAGTATAGAAAGAGTAATTTCCTACTCCCTTTCGCATTAGCATAATTGTCGTACTGTGATCAGAGAGCTGTAATAAATCTGTATCTCCTGTTAGGACGAATACTTCACCGTCCTGATCGTAAAGTTTCGACAGGGTACCAATACAATCATCTGCTTCATAGCCAACCAAGCCAATATTCGGAATCTGCAACATACTTGTCGCTTCTTTTACAAGGCTGAATTGAGGTTTTAATTCCGCTGGTGCTTCGCCACGATTTGCCTTATACTGTGAAAATACTTCCGTACGAAAGGTCGTACTCCCCATATCCCAACAGGCAATCACATGGGTAGGCTGAATTTTTTGCACAGCCGTAAGCAAATGCTTGAGAAATCCGTGGATTCCATTTGTGGGAACACCACTGCTCGTTTTCATATATTGTCCATAAACGCTCGTTGCATAAAAGGCTCGAAACAGTAAAGCCATGCCATCAACGAGTAAAATTTTCTTCAATTGATTTCCCCCCAAAATAAAAAACCTCACGTTTTACGTAAGGTTAAGTTAATTCCCCGCCTGTGCCGTCACCACATATGTCCAAAAACCCGCCCTAGCAGGTGGATGCCCTCACAAAAGTCTTCATCTTCCTTAATCAAGGCTTGACGTCAGCTTTTAAATATCGAGCTTCCGTAGAAATAACGTTGATTTAAACATAAATTAGTCACGAACACTGCAGGACTAAACTATTTGTCCATATAATATCATACTTTTTCATGGCTGTAAAATATCTAATCTATACTATTTAATTTCAAATATCGACAAAATAAACAATCTACTTATTTATTACAATCTCATTATCTTCGTAAGAAATCCAGTCACTCCAGCTTCCTGCATATAATTTTACATTTAAAAATCCTGCTTCTTGTAGCATAAGCACATTAGGGCAGGCAGTTACACCTGAACCGCAATAAACAATTGTTTCTTTTTCTTTATCAAGATGGGAAAATCGAAGCAATTGTTCTTCCTTATTTCGAAAGGTTCCATCTGCAGCAATTCCTTCTTTCCAAAAGTAGTTTACAGCAGTTGAAATATGCCCAGCCTTTGCATCGATGGGCTCAACATTCCCTTTATACCGTTCCGGCTCTCTCGAATCGATAAGGGTAAAATCTTTTCCCTCTAGAATGCGCATTTTCACATCCTCCATACCTACAACATAGTCTCGTTGTAGGTTGGGAATGTATGTCTTTTTAGAGAAGACAGGTACTTCTGTAGATATATCATAGTCTCGATCCAGCCAAAGTGGCCATCCCCCATTTAAAACAAAAACTTTCTTATGGCCAAGAAACGTAAGTAACCACCAAAGACGAGAAGCCATTGCACCGTCTTCGCTATCATACGCTATAACCGTTGTATGTTCATCTATACCGGCTTCAGCTAGTTTTTGAGAGAATTTCTCCATATCAGGTAACGGATGACGTCCACCGTGAGCCTGTACTTCACTTGATAAATCTTCATTTAAATCAAAATATACTGCATGTGGGATATGTCCATCCTGATATTGTTTTCTTCCCCAAGATGGATCATTCATTTGAAATCGACAGTCAATTATTCGCAAGCCATCATCTTGAAGATTCTCGGCTAGCCATTGTACATCGAGTACATGACTCAATTCATACTCCCCCTTATCCTTGTGATAGACGACCAACATATTCCTTTACCATTTCATTTGTAACAAGCTGACGATTTGGAACAATACCTTGTTTCGCAAGTTCATTTATTTTTTTAGTTACTATATTTATAGGTTCAACTGAAAAATTATTTCCTTTTTGACATTGTGTGACTGCTGTGCTAATTGCTTCTTCTCTTTGTTTATCTAATTTGAAAAAGGTTGATACGAGTGTATGTTGTTTTTGTGAATGACTTGAAATTGCTTCATGTACTTCCATTATAATCACCTCTTCTAGATCATATGTTTGTTTGAAATGGATACATTTTATTTCTATAGCACCTATATATTGAGATTATTATAGCACGTTTATATCTTTTTCGATCATTGTAATAATAAGATGTAGCTTTTTTTGTGCAAGTTCATAGGACGATACATCAATATGTTCCGAAAGAGCAGCAACAATTCCCTCATAGTATTTTGTAACATCCTCTTGTAATTCTTTTTTCGTCGTTTGCCATATTTTTTCCCATTCTTTCTTATAGTAGACGGTTATCATTTCCTCTTCGTCTTGAACATAAGAATCCATCGGCCCGTCTAAAACTTCCTGCATTTCTTCTTGCATCAATACTTTCTCATTTTTCTCGAAAAAGCTCTTTGCATTTTTAAAATACGACATAGCTTTTTTAAATTGATTTAACTCTAGCTTTTGAAATGGTTCAGTATGTGTGACGGATGCAATGGTGAAATCCTCTCCCTTAGTGAAAGGAACACCATCTGAAATTTGTAAACATTCTTTTTGCAATCCTTCAGATGAAAATTGTAGCTTTTTTTGCATCCAATTTTCTATGCGAAGGGAGGTTGCTCTCATTTCTTGCATAAGGTCATTTTTAAGAAAATCAACAAGCTCTGCCACACAATTATAAAGAATTTGTTTTATGTCACCTTTATCTGAGCGCAAGGTCGCTGGGTTAAAGAATTCAATAAATACATCATTGTAACGGAGCATAACTCGTTTTTTAACATAAAAGAGAAGCTCACGTATTTCCTGAACGAGCGCTTGTTCTTCCGTTAGCACGCTATAGTTTGAAATCATTTTAATAATCGATGCGTGCTCTTGTTTATATTGTTTACGTTTTACCTCTTTTTCTTCATTACCAGCTTTCGCGTTTGCGAGGATACTAGCTACTAAATTGTGTGCAGATTTCACATCTGATTGTAAGGAAGAAAGAGAAACTAGCATTAAATCGCGCATAATAAATGTAGTGAATGCTTCTTCAAATGCTGCTATGCCTGATGTTTCAAGAACTCCATATGCTCCCTTTTCTTTAACTGTTCCAAGTTTTTCCTCTAGTGCAAATAAGCTTGATATAGGATATAAACGTGGATTACGAATTCCATATTGTAAAAGCTGTCCACGAATATAATCCTTAACTGTTTGAAGTTCTTCTGTCGTTGCTGCTAAATCAGCTGCATTAATCATGAAAAACATTTTATCCATTGCAAATGAATCCTTTACACGTCCAAGCTGTATTAAAAACTCACGATCAGCGCGACTGAATACATGATTGTAGTAAGTAACAAATAATATGGCATCTGCATTTTTAATATATTGAAAGGAAACATCCGTATGACGTGCGTTCACAGAATCTGCTCCGGGCGTATCCACAATCGTAACTCCTCTACGAGTTAGCTCGCAGTCATAGTGAAGTTCCATAAATTCCACAAAGCATGATTTTTCCTCATTTGCAACATAGGATGAAAATTCACTCATATCCGTTGTAATTTTTTGTCCAAGTTTATCAGCAAATGTACTGTAACCTGTCTGTACAGCTCGCAAAAAGCTTAGTGTTGTTTTCTGACGTGCACTCGGTGAGGAATGCTTAAGGAGATCATCAATACCTCTGACTGCATCATCTAGCGTTGCGACTTGCTTTTCAAATAATTTATAAATCCGCTGTAAATCCTCGAATAAAATTGTTGCAGATTTCACCATAATCGTAACGCTTCCATGCGGATGCTCCTGTGATACAGGAACAATTTTATTAATAGCTGCAGTCGTAGGGTTTGGTGAAACCGGTAAGACCTTAGCTCCAAGCAAGGCATTAGCAAAGGATGATTTTCCTGCACTAAATGCTCCAAATAGTGCAACCGTAAATTGCTTTGTATCAACGCGGCGACGTTTTTCTTCTATTTCCTCATATAAATGACGCAGTGCAGAGAATGGTTGGATAATAGATTCTGCTTCGCGAATATAATTCGTAATAACTCTTACGCGTTCTTGTGCCGTTCCTTTTTTTTCGATGACTTCTTCTATGATTTCTGGCTCTTGGTTTTCAACGATGTCATTTTCTTTTACGAATAACGGGTGCTCCGTTACTATAACTTCTTCCTCTTCTAGCAAAGCAAGTGAGAGCGGTTCAATTTGCTTACGACCTTCCCAGACATCAAACAAATCTTGTAAATAAGTCGTAACAATATGCAGGCTTTCTCTACCTTCTGTTCTATCACTATATTCCTTCTCCATTTCACGTATATGATCATTCACTTCAGCCAGTTCTATTTCCCACTTTTCATGTAAAATAGGAAGGACTTGTTCGAGAAAAGAATTCGCTTTAGTGCGAATGATGGACTTAATTGCGGCGGCAACATCGTTCGTATACGTCAGGACGTAGTTTCCAGATAAACCTGCACTTCGTTTAATTGCTTCTGTCAATAAAGAGGCTGTAAATGTAGTAGAAAGGCTATATACGTCCTTTCCAAGTTCCTCATTGTAAATATCATAAGCTTGTAAAAAGGACAATATATATTGTTTTACATGTACATCTAGCTGTGTTTCAGTTGTTTGACTAATCTTTTCAAAAAATGCAGTGCGTCTTTGTTCCTTTTCCTTTTCTGTTTTTGCCTTTGAAAAAAGGATACCTACTTTAAAATTCGTCAACTCTGTTTCTAAATATTTTTCTGCTAACGCACGTACATCGAAAGGAAGTAGATACGCATTTTGCAAAATATGCTCCAATTCGTTTGCAAATTGCACTTTTACTTTCTCTTCTTTTTGCAGTAACTCGTTTTTTCTAGCATAATTTTCTTGTAACGCCCGTTCTGTATTCTCAACAGATTGCAATGATACATCATACTCATTGTTTTCAAGACTTTTACGAATGCTCTTTTCGTGCTCCTGAAGTAAATACGTTATCTCTTGATGCACGCTTTCTTCTAAATAATCCGTTCGTTTTTCCATAATGGATGCTAATAATTGTTTTAATTGCATGATTTCATTATAGAGATGATTTGGACTTCGAAGCGTAGTATAAAAGATACCATCTACATGAATATTCCAATTTAAAAACGATTGTTTCACACTATCCATATAGAGAGAGAAGGACAATTCTTCTTCCTTGTGCTTATCAATTTGATTTACAACTAAATATACTGTTTTATTCCGTTCCTTAAGTTCCTTCACAAATTGTAAATTCACCTGTGATTGAACATGGTTATAATCCATCATATAGAAAATAACGTCTGCCACATGAAGCGCTGATTCCGTTGCTATCTTATGTGCGTCATCAGTTGAATCAATCCCTGGCGTATCAACGAGAATCACACCATCCGGAAGAGATGCATCTTCTCTCGTGATGTGTACACCAATAACTTCCTCTCCATTCTTAAAGAGCTGCTTTAACTGTTCATCGGTGTATGCGCCTTCATAGGAATGTTTAACACCTGATTTTAATGTGATCACAACACGATTGTGCCCGCGCTGAATTTTCACAACGTTCGCGCTCGTTGGGATTGGACTCGTAGGAAGTAAATCCTTCCCATACAATTCGTTTAGCATTGTTGATTTTCCAGCTGAAAAATGTCCACAAAATGCAATCATAAACTCATTCTGCACATATTTTTGAATAACCTCATGGGTCCGTTTACTATTTTCCAAATCCCCTTTACTTTTCATCATCTCGTACAAGTACAACATTTGTTGTACTTGTGAATTCGCAATTTGTACCATCTACCCGTTCCCCTTTACTTAAGATGACACGCCGAGTTCAAAAACGTATCTCCCCATATTCGAAAACGTAACCGTTTCCACCTAAAATATTTCACTTATGTTCTATCTTACTAAATTTTCGAGAAAATAAAAAGTAAAGCTTAATCGGCTTGTAAGCTCCGGAGGGCAGAGGGTTTTGTTCAGCTGACATATACGAAAAAGGATGAAGCAAAAGAAATTCTTTTGCTTCATCCTTTTTTATCTATAAATTAGTGAGAAACTCGTTTTAAAACCACTGTTGTTAGCACCGAATATACAACTACCGTTCCTGTTAAAAAAGCGATTACCATATTTATCACCCTTTTTGATAATGATTATCATTTCTTGTTTGTATTATAGCATTACAGAGAATGATTATCAATATATATTATGGCGTAAATCGCGAAATGTTTGTGAATCTTTGTCCATAATTTGTCATCTCTAGTAGTGCTTTCTCTTCTTCACGAATTCTTATAAAAAGAATATATACATTACATAAACTAAACAGGATTGCTGTTACATAGGCCTGGAAAAAAAGAGGAATAAGTAAAAATTCGCACACGACAACTACATAATTTGGATGTCGAATCAATCGATAGGGACCTTTTACAACAACATCTTTCTTTGGAAGAACTAGAATTTTAGTATTCCACCGCTCTCCTAGAGAAACAATTACCCATAATCTGAGCAGTTGTGTTAAAGACAATGCTATTATCAATAAGGGCCAAAGGATTGAAAGTCCCTTATGAAAAATCATTACTTCACTTAGATATGAGATGAAAAAGGTGATATGTAACAGGACAATAACAGCATATTGCTTTTTTCCAAACTCTATCGCCCCCTTCTTTTTCATCATTCTTTCATTTTTCTTTGCAATGAACAACTCTACAATTCGTTGCAATATGAAAAATGAGAAAAAGAAATAGAAAATCATCCAACTTCCTCCCATTCAACTAGCAGCAGTTCAGAGCTAAACCCAGGTCCTAACGCAGCAAGTAAACCGAATTGTCCTGGTTCATTCACTAACGACAAATATCTTTCAATTACATAAAGTAAGGTTGCAGATGACATATTGCCATAATCCCTCAGTACTTCAAACGAAACTCGCGTATGCTCCAAGCTCATTCCAAGAGAATCTTCATACGCCTCTAGCACTTTTTTCCCGCCTGGATGAGCAATAAAGTGTGAAACATCCTGTAATTCCAACCCTTTATCATGTAAAAAACGGACTACATTTGGACGAAGCCAACTACGAATAATAGATGGAATGTCTTTAGAAAATATGACATGCAGACCATTATTTCGAATATTCCAGCCCATTACATCTTCGGAATCTTTCATTAACGTGGATTGAGATCCTTTGAATATTGGTAACACAGGTAGGGCAGAGGAAATAGATACCTCATCTCCTGTAATAAAAACACAGGCGACACCATCAGCAAATAGGGACGTCCCAATTAAATTACTTTTGGATTTATCATTACGTTGAAAGGTAAGACTACATAGCTCCACTGTTAGCACAATGACCTTTGCGTTCGGAAATGCTTGGCAGTACTCAAATGCGCGAGACAAACCTACTGCTCCTCCAGCACAGCCTAGTCCCCATAATGGAATTCGCTTGGTATGCGAAGAGAATGGCAATATATTCATAATTCTCGCATCAATGGTTGGCGTTGCAAGACCTGAAGAGGAAATAAAGAAAAAGGCGTCAATTTCCTCCACAGATACAAACTCCTTTAAGAAACGTTCACTTTGTAAGCAATTTTGAATGGCTTTTACCCCGAAAGCAACAGCATATTCTATGTATACATCATTTCGCTCTTCAAACGTATGTTCTTCTTTAAACCATGCTAAATCCTTCGTAAAATGACGTTTTTCAATTTGTCCATTTGCAAAAACTTTCAGTAGCCTTCCCATATCTTTGAAAGAACCATCGAATAAATGAGAAACGAATTTTTCTACAGATTGCTGTGTGAACTCATGAGGCGGAGGACAAATTCCAGCAGATACGATCTTTGGCATACTCTTCACTCCTAGCTCTGCATAATTGTTCTTACTATGTTCAAAGGATGTAAAAGTATACATGAAAAGCACAATCTACTTGCATTTTATAAAAAAAAGCTCCCAATATGGGAGCTTCTCCGTAATGAACTGCCAGTTCAAAGGAGTGATACCTATTTTGTTGTGCCTTCTTATTATACCGTAGTAGTCTGAATCCAATAGTGAAAATAATTGGAAGATTTATTGGAAATAAGGAAATGAGGATTGATTTATTACATATATGATGAATAGGTTCTCTTGATATAATGGATTTGTCGAAGTAAGGAGGAGAGGATTATTTGCGCACGCAAGAACGAATTGCTAGTTTGGATGTTATTCGTGGGTTTGCCATTTTTGGTATTTTCTTTGTCAATTGGCCCACCATGGTCGGGGTCGAGACACTGGAACAAGAACGTGGCTATATAGGATTGGATGCTTATACACGCTGTTTTTATGATTTATTTATCCAAACAAAGTTTTATACCATTTTTTCTATTTTATTTGGTCTTAGCTTTACTATTTTTATGAAAAAAGCAAAAGAAAAGGGAAACGACGCTCCGTTAGTTTATATACGACGCTTAGTCGCTCTATTTATATTTGGGGCTCTTCATTATATCTTATTTTGGAGCGGTGATATTTTACATTCCTATGCTTTATTTGGTTTAGTCCTTCTCCTATATATACATAGAAGTACTAAAACGATTCTCGTTACAGCAATTACTATGCAATGTTTATTTATACTTTTCACCATGCTCACCCTATTCATACCCCTTGAGAATACAATGGTAACAGCAATGCCTATTCCGAGCTTTCAATGGCTATACGTAAGTACTCGCTTTTACAAATTTTTTGGAGAAAATATGACTTCCAATCTTGTCTACCTTCCGGAAATCGCTGGATTATTTCTTATTGGATTATATATAGGGAAAAAAGATGTATTACGTCGGGTTAGTCACTATAAACGACCTCTTCAAATAATACAAATGGTGGCCCTCCTATGTACATTACCAAGCTGGTACTATATTCTTTCCTATTTTAATAACCATACCATTTACTATTCAGCTACAGTCTATCCATTTGTTTCCTTTAGCGGAAAAACGTTATGTTTGTTTTACATTATCACGCTACTACGTCTAATGGAGCACAAAGCATGGCAGCGACTTCTTCATCCATTTCAGTTTGTAGGACGTATGGCTCTGTCAAACTATATTGGACAAACACTTGTAACCCAATTCCTTTTTAGCGGCTTCTTTTCTTCTAGAACGCTTCCTTTATCTATCGGCGTTCCCTATTGTTTCCTTGTATTTATACTCCAAGTGTTCTTTAGTAAATGGTGGCTCTCGCATTTTTCATACGGACCGCTCGAATATATATGGCGATGGGGAACATATGGACGTAAAAAACAACCCTCACTAATTTGATTCAGGTGAGGGTTGTTTTTTAAAATATTTGAAATTTCACGAATAAAAATCAAGAAGCTAACTTTCCATCATGATTCGCCTTGGATTGATTGGATGTTGTATGAAACAAGAGATTTAGAATAATCGCCGTCAAGCTTCCTAGCACAATGCCGTTGTCTGTTAAAATCCGAATGCTTTCCGGAAGCTTTGCGAAGAAAGTTGGAACAGCAGTTACACCAAGACCAATTCCAACCGAACATGCGACTATAAGTAAGTTTTCTTGCTTTGCAAAGTCAACCTTACCAAGCATTTTCATTCCATATGCCATAACCATTCCGAACATAGCAAGGCTTGCTCCGCCAAGAACTGAAGGCGGTATAATTGTCGTGGCTGCTGCAATTTTCGGAACAAAGCCGAGCATAATTAAGAGTCCGCCACAAATATAAATGATGTTTCGGCTTTTCACACCAGATAATTGAACAAGTCCAACGTTTTGTGAATACGTAGTGTAAGGAAACGAATTGAAAATACCGCCTAAAATAATGGCAATTCCTTCAGCGCGGTAACCTTTGGCTACTTGTTTTTCATCTAACTTTTTCCCGCAAATATCAGAAAGTGCAAAATATACGCCTGTCGCCTCAACTATACCGACCAATGCAACAATAATCATGGTAATAATTGGTGTGAGTTCAAAAGTCGGTGTCCCAAAATAAAAAGGTTGAACCCCATGTACCCAACTTGCATCTGCTACTGCTTGAACATTTACTTTCCCCATAAAAGCAGCTGCAATTGTACCAAAAATAAGACCGAGTAGAATACTAATAGCACGTATAAATCCAGTAAATAAACGATTGATGAGAATAATAAAGAGAAGCACACCAAATGCTAATAAAAGATTTTCTGGATTACCAAAGTCTTTACTGCCTAAACCACCTGCCATGTCATTCATCGCAACCGGTACAAGAGTAATTCCGATTACAGTTACAACAGATCCTGTTACAACAGGAGGAAATAACTTCACAAGTTTACCGAATAAACCTGAAAATAAAACAATAAACAGCCCTGCAACAATAATGCTACCATAAATTGCAGAAATGCCATATTGCTTCCCAATTGCGATCATTGGCCCAACTGCAGTAAACGTACACCCAAGTACAACGGGTAGTCCAATTCCGAAGAAACGATTTCCTAACGCTTGAAGTATAGTAGCCACACCGCACATAAGTAGGTCAATGGATACTAGATACGTTAAATCTTTTGGTCCAAAGCCAAGTGCTCCTCCTACAATTAATGGAACAATAACTGCACCTGCATACATAGCAAGCATATGTTGTAAACCAAGTGAAACCATTTGAAATGGTTGATTTTTCATGATTTTATTCCTCCTACTTCAGCATGCTCTTCGAATGTTACCATTCCATTTTCTAAGGATGTAATTTTTGCTAACGATTCAATATGAAGTCCCGTTTCGCGAAGCTTTTCGCCGCCTTCTTGAAACGCTTTTTCAATGACAATTCCAATTCCAGCAACTGTCGCCCCTGCCTGCTCTACTACATTAATCAGACCTAGAGCCGCTTGACCGTTCGCAAGAAAATCATCAATAATCAGAACGCGATCATCTGCTGCAATATGGTCTTGACCGATTGCAATTTCATTCGTTTCTTGCTTTGTAAACGAATATACCTTTGCTGTATATACATGCTGCAACGTTAGAGACTTACTCTTTCTAGCGAATACTACTTTTACATTCATCATTAGTGCTGTCATCATAGCTGGTGCAATACCCGACGATTCAATTGTTACAATTTTCGTGATTCCTTCATTTCGAAAACGTTCTGCAAATTCCTTACCAATCTCTTGCATCAAAACAGGATCGATTTGATGATTCAAAAAGGAATCGACCTTTAATATTTGATTTGAAACTATTTTTCCTTCTTTTCTAATTTTCTCTTTTAACAGTTGCATGTTAAATCCCCTTTTAAAACCTATTTTTACCGAGCACTCTTTTATAAATATGTATGAAAAAAAGCACTTTCTCACCTATCAGTGAGGAAGTGCTTTTTCTACCAATGGAATATTCAAACTACCATTACGCAACAATTGTCCTCACTCATAGTCCAATACATTTACGGTTATTGGGTAGAAACTTGTAGGCCATATCCCTACGATTATATGAGTGCCCGTATGTAATTAACATCGTTAATTATACAGTATGTCGCCTAATATGAAAAGAAAAACACGTACAATTATAGTGAAATCCATATATTGTGTTCGCTTTTTCTTATTAAAACAAAAAAAAATTACGACAAATGGTAAATCTCTTTGTATTTATTTTCTAAGTAAGTTGCTAAATAAGTAGCTTGTAGCCCTTCTCCGGTAACTTCCCTCAATATTTCATTCGGATTTTTGCTCTTGCCAAATGTATGAATATGAACGCGCAGCCATTCCACAATAGGCTCTACTTCTCCATATTCTAACAACTCATCAAAGTTTGTTATTTCCTTCTCCATTTCATTCTTAAACTGGGCTGCATACATATAGCCTAGTGCATAGGAAGGAAAATACCCAAAGTCTCCCCCTGCCCAATGTATATCTTGAAGAACGCCTTCTCGGTCATTTTGAGGACGTATTCCTAAATATTCTTCCATCTTATCATTCCATACTTTAGGCAAATCTTCCACTTGTAAATCACCATCAAACAAAGCTTTCTCCACTTCATAACGAACCATAATGTGTAGTGGATATGTTAATTCATCTGCTTCAATGCGAATAAGAGAAGGTTTAGATTCATTTATTGCTGCATAAAAATCATCAAGGGTTAGATTATCAAACTGACCTTCATTAGCTAATTGTAGCATCTCATAATTTTTACGCCAAAAATGCTTGTTGCGTCCAATAAAGTTTTCAAAAAATAAGGATTGTGACTCATGAATCCCCATCGATGTACCGGAGCATAAAGGGGTACCAATCCAATCTTTACTAATATTTTGTTCGTAAACAGCATGTCCACATTCGTGAATTGTACCAAAAATAGCTTTGCGGAAGTCATGTTCGTCATACTGAGTTGTAATTCGAACATCTCCTTGGTTTAAAGTAATAGCAAACGGGTGCATCGTTTCGTCCAAACGACCCGCTTCAAAATTATATTGAAGCTGCTCTAATAGCATTGTACTGAATTGTCGTTGCTTTTCTTTTGGAAAAAATGCATATAAGGGCTCTGTCTGCAGAGAAAGAGTACTTTTTGCAATTTCTTTCACGAGTGGTATGATGCGAGTACGCAGTTCAGTAAATACAGCATCTAACGTTTCGACCGTCATTCCAGGCTCGTATATGTCCAAAAGTACATCATATTTATTTGTTTCATATCCCCAATAGGAAATAAATTTCTTTTTATAGTCAATGATTTGCTTTAAATAAGGAGCTAGCATAGAAAAATCAGCTTGTTCCTTTGCAATTTCCCACACACTTTCAGCTTTAGCTTGTATTTTCACATATTGTTCGTATTCATCCTGTGGTATCTTCTTGTTTCGATCATACTCTCTTCTACATTCGGCAACAATTTTCTCAGTTCGCTTTGAGAGTGTTTCTTCTGCTTCTAACGCTTTTAAAAAAGCTGCCATTTCATCAGAAATGGACATCCGAAATGCCTCAGAAGAAAGCATACCAATTACTTCAGCTCGCCCCTCTACTCCTTCTTTCGGCGCTCCTGTGCGTAAGTCCCAAAAAATAAGATTTAACGCTTCTCGGTAGTTTACAATCTTTTTTATATACGCTAAAAAATGTTCTTCCGTTTCATTTCTAGAATCCATATTCCACGCATCTCCTTTCCTTTTATTACCTTTCAATAAAAAAACAACAAAATCCTTTATATACCATTATTCAATTTTCTCCCCTTGAACCGGTAGAATACGCTTCACATTTTCCACAACCGTATCTAGTTCCTCTTCTTGAAGAAAAATCGTAATAAAACCGCTATCCTGGCTCGTTCGAATGAGTCTCCCAATCCCTTGGCGTAAACGAAGGATCATGTATGGTAAATCAACCTCTTGAAACGGATCACTTACATGTTTACGTTTCGCTTCAAATACAGGATCATTTGGTGGGAATGGAAGCGACCAAATGACAACATGAGATAAAGAGGAACCCGGAATGTCTAACCCTTCCCATAAATGCACAGCGCATAATACCGTCTCTTCTTCGTTTTGAAACTGGGAAACGAGCACACTCATTTCCTTATCACCTTCATATAAAAAATCGTGATATGTGCTACGTTGCTGCATTTCTTCCTTGAAACACTGTAATTGTTCATTCGTTTTAAATAATATAAGCGTTCTTCCATTTGTTTTTTCTAGTGAAGATAACGTGTACTCAACTTTTTTCATCCATTCTTGATGTTTGCTATAGGTTGGTAAATATACTTTCATTTGTTCCTCATAGTCAAACGGGGAATCAACGGAAAATGAAAGATAGTTTTCAACCCCAAGATTCCTAGCAAAGAAGGAAAATGAATTGTTTTCAGATAACGTAGCAGAAGAAAATACAATCGGAATCTGCTTGGAAAATACTCTCTCCCGCAACACTTCTTGCACTTCATGTGGCATAATAATCAATGTGTATCCGTCACCATCTGCTTCTACCCATGCGATTACATTTTCATTTTCAAGAAATAATTGTAAGGAATGTTCCATTAAATCCAAATGCTCGTCCACTACCGATAAATCATATTCATCTATTGTATGCATTTCACCTTCAAAGACAATAGAATTCCCAATTTCTTCAATCTTCTCATATAATTGCTTTGCTATTTTCATTAAGAGGCTTGAACGCCGTATATTCATACGTTGGGACCCAGGTATTTCTTCCGTATTTTCGTGTAGAATGTGGAAAAAATCTGAAAACTGTTCAATAGACTCTTCAATCAACTCTGCAAATTCTTCACGAATATCATTTTGAAGTAGCCGTGTAAGTAGGTCCTCCATCATCGTTTGTTGCAAACGATAGGTAAGCGCCTTTTGTGCAGCGTATTCTACCAGATGACCTTCATCAAATATAACGCAACTAGCTTCTGGCAATAGAGGTAGCTGCCCCTCACGTTTGCGAGCCTCAAATGTCCAAATATGCTGCATATAGAAATCTTGGGAGCATATAATTAAATCGGTCGCCTTTCGATAATAATCACGAGACAGCGTCTGACCACAGCGATGACGTTTTTCACATGAAATACAATCTTGAAAATAATCAAATGCTACTTGTGACCATTCCTGATCTGTTAAATGAGGGTATTCCTTACGATCACCATAGTGCTGGAAATTTTGCATCGTTCCGTGATCAAATACAAATTCCGGCAAATTATCATAGGCTTCTTCGATACCTTCTGACGGAGATCCTTCAATTACTCGTTCCATTTTTTTTAAGCACAAATAGTTTTCCATTGATTTTGCTAGACGAACGTCTATATGTAAAGAAAGCGCCTTTGACAGCTTAGCTATATCCCCTTCTTCTTTTACTAATTGTTCAATAAGAGTCTCATCCGCGCATGCAATAATAGCTGGTTTTCCAATATAACGCGCATACGTGATTGCATACAGTAAATAAGCAATCGTTTTTCCAGTGCCCACTCCCGCTTCTGCAAACAATACTTTCTTTTCCTTAAAAGCACGTTCCATCTGAAACGCCATAAATATTTGTTCATCTCGCATTTCAAACCCATGTTCAGGTAATATTTCGTATAGGACGTCTCCTATCCATTCATTTAACCTATCAAAAAAGTTATCTTGTTTTCCTACTTCAAATGGTAATCCCGTTCTTGTCACGACACTTTCCTCCAACTCATATGAATGATACAAATGAAAAAGTTTTCCGCAATGGAAAACTTTTTCATTCTACGATTAGCCTCATGTATTGCTCATCTAATACCGTTTTATGTGATAAAGCAAGTAAATAAGAATGCTTAGCTTGTATAATTTCATTTCTAGCTTGAATAGAATCTGATTGTTCTATTATATGTTCTGTAGAATCGATTGCTTTTTTAATAAGGATAAACTCATCCATATACTCCATCGTTTACCTTCTCCTTTTTTGTACGCATAATAGACAGTATACGTACAGAGTTGGAGAATTATTCTTTCAATCTTGGTGGACGTTTTCCGAAATATTGATAATAATCTGTACGTATCGTTCCATTATAAAGTTTACGTTTTTTCGATGCAGGTTTTCCGTATAATGTTTCAAAATTTTCATTGTTTGTTACAACATAGATAGACCACGTGTTGTAGTTTCTAAAAACTTTCCCCATATCAACATACAACTGCTCTACCAACGCTTTTTCACTTAAACGTTCTCCATATGGTGGATTCGTCACCACGTAGCCATAATCCTCTTTTGTGGTGAAATCTTTTACTTGCATTTGTTTAAATGGAATAAGGTCAGCAAACCCTGCTTCTCTGGCATTATCCTGTGCAATTTGAACCATTCCATGATCAATATCAGATCCGAAAATATGTAAGGGTTGATCATAGTTTGCCTTATCCTCTGCTTCTTCATAGGCAAGATCCCATTTATCTTGAGATATCCAGCCCCAATTACTAGCTGCAAATTCACGATTAAATCCCGGTGCAATATTTTGACCAATTAAGGCTGCTTCAATAGGAATCGTACCTGACCCACATAGGGGATCAACAAAAGGCAAATTTGGATTCCAATTTGTTAGCATAACAAGCGCAGCGGCTAGTGTTTCTTTTAGTGGTGCTTCCCCTTGCCCGACCCGGTAGCCTCGTTTATGCAGTCCTGTTCCGCTTGCATCAATTGTCAAGGTTGCTACATCTTTTAGTAAGGAAACTTGAATACGATATAAAGGACCATTTTCTTCAAACCAAGTTGTTCGTTTATACGTACTTTTCAATTTTTCCACAACAGCCTTTTTTACGATACTTTGGCAATCAGATACACTAAATAGCTGTGACTTTACCGATTTACCTATTACCGGAAATTCAGCATTTTCCGGAATATAGTCACCCCATGGTAGCGCTTTTGTTTTCTCAAATAATTCATCAAACGATGTAGCTTTAAACTCACCAATTTTTATTTTTATGCGATCAGCCGTTCGTAACCAAAGATTTGAGCGACAAATCGCAGACTCATCAGCTTGAAATGTTACCTTGCTATTTTCCACTTCACACTCATATCCAAGATTGCGAACCTCTCTTGCTACTAAAGCCTCTAATCCCATAGCTGCCGTTGCAATTAATGTAATTTTACCCATCTTCATTCTCCTAATAAAAGCATTTTATTCCTAATTAGCGATACATATATATTACCACACAAAAAGCTCTCCTTTAAGTAAGGAGAGCTATTCGTTATCATTGTTAATTCATAACGTTCTGTAAGCCATGTTCTGTTCCATAGTACTACAAACGGCTCACGCCTCGTACACCGGTGGTGACCATCTATCTACAGATATTGATCTGTCCTTTCCCGTCGTTCATTTACTTAGGAAAGATTCCCCTACCATAATTTGGGTTTCTCACTCGCGGGGTTTACCTCGTTCCACTCCCATCATTTCTTCTGGGACTTCGTCACTGTGGCACTTTCAAAGTAGTCTAGCCATATCCATAAGGACTTAGGCTATTTCCCTGCCGTTAGCCTCGCCGCAAGGCCAAGCTACCCTAGCTTATGACTTGGCTAGGCACGAACACTACAACCATCTCAGGTCGTGTGAGCATGGACTTTCCTCTACAGCAATGCTGCAGCGATCACCCAAACGTTATGACGTGATAAATTATACTGCATAACATCAAAATAAGCAAACTATTTATTGTTACTCATACAATTTGCTTCCAAAAACAGCTTTTTCCAAATTAGATAAACGTCTTAAAATATCAGTGTTCATATTATTATACACTGGTTGTGCTGGCTGCGCAGGTTGAATTGGCTGTACAACCGATGGTTGTTTCACCTTTTGCTCTTCAATTACACGTTTCATGCGAGCATTTTCTTGCTGTAGATGTTCAATTTCTTGATGAAATGTTTCATAATCTTTAATAATTAAATCTAAAAATTTATCAACTTCTTCTTGTTGATAGCCACGAATACCAGATTTAAAATCTTTCTCCAGAATATCTTTTGCAGTTAATTTTAGTTTGTCAGAAATCATCTTTTCACCTCATATCTTTACAAAAGCTTACGTATCATTTTCGTCCATACGAGCTTACAGATTTTTAAGTAGGCTATGTACATTTTACCATTCTCTTTTTTATTCTACAATGGTTACATTATACCGTATCATCGTAGGCACCGCTTTCCTCCCACTGTTCTTGCTCTATCATATCCTGTAGGTCAGAAAAACGAATGAAATAACATGGATATTGTTCTATTTTTTTTGCTGTATTCACGATATATTTGGGACTTCCTTCTTTCTCCTCATCATAAACTACTAATAATGCATCACTTTTCTGTAGAAAAAATTGATTTTTCAATCGAAACTGTTCCGGACTTTCATATTTTTTCTTCGTTATACTGTCAACATGATCAGCCTGAGAAAGAATAAACTCGTAATATTCCTTTGTATCATCCTTCCATTTCTCTTCTTGCTCTAAAAATGGTGTAAATACCGCAAGTTTTAATTCGGGAAATTGTCCCTGCAAATCGAATACAACCTCGGCAGCCCATAATTCAACACCAAGCTGTCCACTTATTATTACCCATTCTAATCCTTCTTCTGCAAATTGAGTAAGATACTTTTGTAAGGCTTTTTTAATATATACTACACCAGGATGATCGTTAGAAAAAATACTAAGTTCAAATGGTTTGTATCCTGTTACTGCTAAAATTCTCATCACTATCACCTCACTAATAGTATCATAAAAATGGTTGTAGGGATTGCTAACATCTAACATAATGCAACGCAAAAAGAACTAGCAATAGCTAGTTCTCCTTTATTTATTTCTTAAGCATGCCGCCTACCATTGGATTTACATTCGGCCCCATATTTCCCGTCATCGCTCCTGCTACTTGAGGACTTGGTCCGTATCCAGGCATCATACTTCCAGGACCTGTCATCGCTCCTGCCACTTGAGGACTTGGTCCGTATCCAGGCATCATACTTCCAGGACCTGCCATCGCTCCTGCTACTTGAGGACTTGGTCCGTATCCAGGCATCATGCTGCCAGGACCTGTAAACGGTGAAGCTCCGTAAGGACTCATTGGTGCATACGGTCCTGTCATCGCTCCCGCTACTTGAGGAATTGGTCCATAGCCAGGTGTATTCGTTTGTTGTACAGTGTTAACAGCAGATTGTGTTTGTGGAAAATAGTGTTGATTTTGAACCATCTGATGATTTACTAAAGTTGAATGAGTTGGATGAATGTGTGGTACAACAGTTGTTGAAAATGTGTGCGTTTCACAGTACTTTGTTGGATGTACAACTGGTGGTGTAGTCATAACTGGACCTGTTGCAGCTGGTGAGACGTAGGAAGGCCCTCCAAAACAAGGTTTACAATACATAGTTTTTTCTCCTCTCCAACATAATGTAGTTACACTTTACAATATGTATGGAAAGAGGTACATGACTAATACAAATACCTATTTGCTATGATAAAATCGTGTACAATAAATGTTTAAAACTTGTAAATACCAAAACTGTTAACACTACTAATCCAAAGAACATATATAAAATTACATTTTTCACAGATTCCGCTCCAGTACATGAATTTTTTCTTGTACTAATTGTATACGTGATCGTTAAAACGAACAATATGTTTACGACAAAAACATACATTTTTTTCACTTTTGTAATATTTATAACATTAATTCATAAATCAATCCTTCATTTCGTTCGTAGTAACGAATAAATCCTTACTGTAAGCTATGTAAAAAAGGAGCAACCTTGCAGTTGCCCACTTTATTTAATAAAAAAACCTCCTACTTGCTTTACAAGTCCCGTTACTTGATTCATTGCGTTCATCATTTGTCCTGCCGTATTCATCATTTTATTAATATCATAATTTCCATCATTGGTTTTAAATTGGGAAATAATATTTGAAAACTGACCTTGCTGCTGTGTTTTACTATTTTTTGTAGGATATGGATTATACGGGTTCATCGCATGTTGATAGGGTGGCTGAGTCGGATGATAGGATGGTTGAGGTGGGGGGTAAAAAGACGGTTGTTGATTCAAAAATGATAATTGAAAAGGCTCATAATAGTTCGGTTGATTCGTTTGAACTGGTTCAAACGGATACATATTATACATGTATCCGTTTGAATTTTGATTAGGATACATTAAAATCCCTCCCTTCTATAGATAGGATATGAAAGAATAAAAGAGAATGTGTAACGTCCTCCTCAATTCCCACTACTAAATATAGAAAATGATGTCTAATCCTGTCGATAGTTTCAATTTTGCAAAAATTATAAAATTTTATTATTTATGATACGATTAAAAAGTAGAAGTGAACTCTTCTCAAGGGGGAATGAGGGTATGACACTAGGGGAACTACGCACACATTTTATTTCATTAAAGCAATACGAACCAACAGATTTGAATATGCTGTTAGACTTTGCCGGACAGAGATATTTACAGGGATCCATTTGCATTTCAGAGTATCGAAGTGTTATTCGTGAATTAGAGGCATACGGTGCAACAAAGCCTGATTATAACACTGGATTAAGCAACTAATAGTATAGTTAAAGAACTGTTTTCTTCAAGACAGCCTATGGGCTGTCTTGGTTACTTTCACTACTACTGATGGTTTCTTTTTTTAAAATATTCATCACAATGCATACATTTATATTTAATCCTCGCTTTTCTCCTAAACCCCTTAACAAATCACCCATAATATTACTTTATTTTAAAAAATAACATAAATAAACTATATTTTTAAAAAAATCTAATTTTATTTTCCTTTAAATATGCTAAAATACACAGTAAAAATATAGATATTATTAATTTATAAAAAGGATAGGGGAAAACTTTGTACAGAATTATTGTTGAACGAGAGGATGACGTGTACCTAGCGAGTACAATTGGGAAACGGGTTGCTGAAGATTGCGGATTAAATAAAATCCAACAAACGAAATTAGTAGTATCGATAATGGAATTAACTCGAAACATTGTCTTTTACGCTGGCAAAGGTGAACTATATATAAAGCCAGTTCTATCTCATGGAATAGAAATCATCGCAATTGACCAGGGTCCTGGCATTCCAAACCTTGAACAAATTTTAAATAATACAGTCCCTTCCAAAACCGGATTAGGATTGGGGTTATCAGGAGTGAAGCGCTTAATGGATGAATTTGAAGTCACAAGTACCATAAACCTTGGTACAAAGGTTAGAGCTGTAAAGTGGCTTGATGAAGGGCGGGGTTCATTACGTTGACGACATCACCGACTGCTCGTGAGATCGCTTATGGTTTGATTGAACTCAATCCTAATGGCATGATTCAAAAAGTAAATGAGGAGGGAAAAAGGCTTATACTCTCTGATGAGAAAGATACCAACTATCTTTTCCATCGAGTTAATAATAACGATATTAAAACCAAGCTACATGAATGCTTCATGGGAAGAAGCAATGAGTTTATCGTAACAATAGATACACATCCATACTTTTTTTTATTTCATCGAACATTCAAAGATCAAAAACTAAATAAAGTTCATATCTATATGTTCAATATAAGTTATTTACAAACATCCTATGATCATAACAACTGGAATAATCATTTATTATCCTCTATTGGGGAAATGGCAGCCGGGATTGCTCATGAGGTCAGAAATCCCTTAACTTCAGTGAAAGGATTCCTACAATTGATGGAGGAATCTTATAAGCAAGAATATACTCAAATTGCTCAAAGTGAATTAGAACGGGCGATTCATATTTTAAATGATTTAATGAGTGTTACAAAGCCTGAATTCGCACAGGAAAAACGAGATACCTTCAACGTATGTTTCGAAATTGAATCTACTTTATTACTATTTCAAAATCAACTTTATCATATAGACATCCAGAAACAATTTCAAAATGAAAGCGCTCTGATTGTTGGCCGAAAACATCAGATTAAAAAAGCATTCTTCAATTTAATCAAGAATGCAATCGAAGCCATGCCTGAAGGTGGAACATTACGAATTGAGCAACTTGAAGACAACCATGAAACTCACCTTAGCATCTCAGATACTGGCATAGGTATTCCAAGGGACAAATTACGTCTACTTGGTACGCCTTTCTTTAGTTTAAAACAGGATGGAAAAGGAATGGGACTAGCCCAAGTCTTTAATGCCATACAAAGTAATCAAGGCAAAATACATGTTACAAGCGAGGAAGGACAAGGAACCACTTTTTGTCTTTCATTTCCCAAAACAATTCATCACTCTAACTCATATTTAGGAGGTCAGACAATGATAGAAACAACTAATTCAAAGGTTGAGTTATCTAATTTTTTATTTGATAATTTAGATTTTTACACAAAAGAATGGTTGCAATATTTACAAAAAAATAAAAGCTACATCACTTCTTTACTGAAAGAAAATGGTGAGGCCGATAACTACGGAGAAACGGGTAACCCAATTATGAAACTCGTGGCTCAAAATATTCAAGAATTAAAAATGGAAGAAATTATGGATGTAGCGAAAGAAAGAGGCGTTAGAAGTGCAAAAACAGAGTTTCCGATGCATTTGGCCTGGGAAATTTTCCAATCAACGCGCGGAATTATTTGGAGTGCCATTAGAGCATTTTATATCGAATCTAAAAATACTCTTACTACAGATGAATTTTTTACGTTAGAACGCACGGTAAATGATATCATTGATTCATATATTGATTCTTATACTGCTTATTACGTTAACTATAAAGAAGAATTGTTAAAAAGCCATCGTGAAACAGTAGATGAATTGTCGGTTCCCATCATTCCAATAGCTGATAGAGTATGCATACTCCCTGTAGTCGGTAATGTAGATACGTATCGTGCAAAAAAAATTCGTGAAAAAACATTGGTTCGTATTAGTGAATTAAAAGCACAGCAATTAATTATTGATATCTCAGGTGTACCTTTTGTAGATACAGCCGTTGTTAATCATTTGTTTAAAATTGTAAAAGGAATAAAGTTATTAGGTTGCTCTACGATTCTAACAGGAATCAGCGCGGAAATTGCCGATACGATGATTGAACTGGGGATCGAAATTGACAGTGAATTAAAAACAAAATCTGACCTACAGCAGGCACTGCAGGAAATGAGTCAATTTTCTATAAATAAATGATATAGTATATAGCCTCCCTATTTGTTCATTTTTGTAGGGAGGCTTTTTCCTGTTTGTTGAGCTAAATTAAAAAAAGAGACAGCTTAATGCCGTCTCTTATCAATGGGAGGGTACTATCTTATGAATACTTGTATTATTATATAAGTTTCTTAACTTTTTCTTAACGCATCATTTATTTTTCAGCCAAAAGCTCTACAAGTTTCGGTGCAATTTCTTCAGGTGCCGTTTGTGGTGAAAACCGCTCTAGCACATTCCCTTTTTGATCCACTAAAAATTTTGTAAAATTCCATTTTACTGCCTTTAATCCAAGCATTCCTGGCGCTTCTTCACATAAATATTTATATAGAGGGTGTGCCCCGTCACCGTTTACTTCAATTTTTTCAAACATTGGAAACGTAACACCATAGTTCATTTCGCAAAAGCTTGCTATTTCTTCGCTATTACCCGGTTCTTGCCCTAGAAATTGGTTGCACGGAAATCCTAATATTTCTAATCCCTGTTCTTTGTATTCTTCGTATAGTGCTTGCAACCCTTTATACTGTGGAGTAAATCCACATTTACTAGCAACATTCACAACCAGTAACACCTTGCCTTCATATTCTTGAAGAGATTTGTGCTCACCTTTAATCGTTTTAACTGTAAAATCATACACCGTCATCAAACTTCCTCCTCTTTTCTAATTTGTTACTTTTTATCATAATGTGTTACGGATGGAATGTCGAAAATAACATACCAAATTCTACCGAAAATTAGGTTAAAAAAACTAGACATAAATTAATAAAACATTTACAATATAAATATGAACATTTTGTGACTAAATATTGAATTTAATGTGACAATAAAACAGTGAAATCCTAAGGAGGAATTATAAATGGAAAATACGCAACATGAAATGTTATCTGATCGTGAGTTTTATTATGTACTTCTCGTATCAATGCTTGTTGTAGTTGGATGGCTATTCGACACAAATGCACTATTTTTAAGTAAATGGTTCGCAATGTCTAACGTAATCCTTGTTCCCGCTATCGGAGGCATTATCGGTTACTTCGCAATGAAATTCGGGAAACAAGCGTAACTTGAATGTATTTATACTATTTATCTTACAATCTGTATAAAAAAGAGAGAAAACAAGTTTTGTTTTCTCTCTTTTTTTATTATAATGTAATCACATCCAAAATTTAGGAGTGTGATAACTTGGGTAAACCAGAAGTGATAGGAATAGACATGTTTTTAATAGATGATCATGATTTAGGTAGATCTAATCGTACTGGCACCACAGTCTTACTTGGTGATAAAATTGCTTTAATTGAAACGTGTGCGAGTCCTTCCCTGCCCTACATAATTGAAGGTTTGATGCATTTAAATATATCTGTAAATGACATCGCTTACATTATTATAACACATATTCATCTTGATCATGCCGGAGCTGCAGGATTATTAATGGAGCTATGTCCGAACGCCACCTTGCTCGTTCATCCACGAGGTGCAAGGCATCTCATTGATCCATCACGCTTAATTTCAGGCGCACAATATGTGTATGGAGATAGATTTGACCCTTTATTCGGACCTATTGTACCTGTTGCAAAAGATCGCATTCTCACGATGCAAGATGGCGATTTCTTACAGCTTTCAAATGAAAGAACGCTTACCTTTTATGATACGCCAGGACATGCAAAACATCATCTTTCTATACATGACTCACTAACAAATGGTGTATTCGTTGGGGATACGATTGGCGTGTATTATAAAGAACTACAGGATTGTAATGTGGAGTTATATCTTCCTTCTACCTCCCCATCACAATTTGATCCTGCAGCGATGCTGCATTCCTTACAGAGAATTATGGATTTGCGACCTCAATATATCTTTTTTGGACATTACGGAGCATCAACAAATATAAAAGAGATTGCTAGTCAATTAGCCTATTGGTTACCTCGATTTATAGAAGAGGGTACGAGCATTGCACAACGAGAAATAAAAAATCAGCATATTGTTTCCTTACTTTCTGAACAAATGCTATATGAAGTTGCAACGTATTTAACAGGTAAAAATGTACCTTCTACTCATGCGGTTTATGAAATTCTAAAACTTGATATGGAAGTATGTGCAATGGGGATACTTGATTATCTTACAAAATTGAAAGCTTAATATAATGTGATGCATTGTTTCATATAGAAAAAAGGCCTAGTTTATCTAGGCTTTTTTTGATTGGGTATTTCCTTGTCATTCGTACGCTTCATAACAAACGCTCCTTTATACAATTCCACTTGCTTTAAGTCGAGCTTTAACTTTTTAGCAAGCTGAAGAAGTTGTTTTTCTTGTTCCTTTGTTATGATGGAAACAACAATTCCTTCTTTACCCATGCGACCCGTTCTTCCTGAGCGGTGAATGTATTGTTCAGGTTTATCTGGAGCTTCTATATGTATGACATGTGTTACGTCTTCAATATCTAGCCCTCTAGCTGCCACATCCGTTGCTAGTACAATTTTAAGTTTACCTTGTCGAAATGCTTGCATAATTGCCATACGTTCCTGTGATTTTTCCTCAGAATGAAGAGTTGCAGCAGCTATTTTTCCAAATCTCAGTTTAGATTCCATTTCATTTAACCGAAACGGATCATTTAAGAACGCTAGTGCCTTAACTCCTTCCATATGAACAATTTTACGAAGGGTATCTACTTTTTCACGAAGTGGCACAATGACATAAAGATGTTGAACGTTACTCGTTTCACTTCTCTTTACGCGAAACAATACAGGTTCGTTTGCTAGCTTCTTAGCTTCCTCTTCCACTGCATTCGATATCGTAGCCGATACGAAAATTAATTGTCGATCTCGCAATGTTGTTTTTACAATGTCTCCAAGATTTAAATCTTGTTGCAACATTTGATCGTATTCATCCAATACGATTGTCTTTACCTCATGCATTTTTAACTTTTTCTGACGGACTAGCTCTAATAAACGTCCAGGTGAGGCAACAATGACTTGAGGATGCTTTTTTAATTTTTCTACTTGCCGCTTTACATCCGCTCCGCCAATTAAGCTAACAGCAGTAATACTGCTATCGGTTGTGAATTTCAATACTTCATTATGAATTTGCATAACGAGTTCACGAGTTGGTGCCAATATCACGATTTGGGGCTGCTTTGCAGACTCATCTACCTTTTCAAGTAAGGGCAGTAAATATGCTAACGTCTTCCCTGTCCCCGTAGGAGATTCTGCAATTACATCCTTTCCTTCTAGTATGGATGGAATAATACTTTGTTGTATATTCGTCATTTCTTGGAAATTTGCTTTTTTCCAAGCTTTTTGTATGAACGGTTTCAATTGCTCGATCATTTTATTTCTCCTTTTTCTATATCCTTGCATCATTCTAAGTTCGTCTTTATCCTATTTTTGTCCAGAAAACATAGTGTATCAAACTGTATGAATTGTACCATAGGATGATTGTATATGCTACACGACTCTCTTTAATAATCAAAAGGACTGCATAGCATAATAGCTGTAACAGTCCTTTTTGCCCATTATTAAAATAACCCGCTCGCTTTCCCATTATCATCAACATCCATTTTCAGTGCAGTAGGCTGCTTAGGAAGACCTGGCATGGTAAGTACTGAACCTGTGAGAGCTACAATGAATCCTGCTCCAATGGAAGGTTTTAACTCCCGCACAGTGATGATGAAATGATTAGGGCGCCCAAGTTTACTTGGATCATCAGATAAGGAATACTGAGTTTTTGCCATGCAAATCGGTAAGTTACTCCATCCTTGCTCTGTAAATTGCTGAAGTTGTTTTTTTGCTTTCAATGTGAATTGAACATCGTCTGCTCCATATACCTTTTGTGCAACTATACGTATTTTTTCTTCTAGTGGTTGAATTAGCGTATAAAGAGGGGCAAAATGATTTTCTTTTTCTTCTATGCTATGAAGTACCTTTTCAGCGAGCTCAATTCCTCCTTTTCCACCTTTTTCCCACACTTCTGTTAACGCTATTTCATAGGAATTTTGTTTACACCATTCTTTCAACCATGCTAATTCCTCTTTTGTATCGGTTACAAAACGATTCATTGCAATAACAAATGGCAACCCGAATGATTGAATCGTTTCAATGTGCTTATGTAAATTCTCAATTCCGAGCTTAAGTGCTTCTACATTTTCTTCATGTAACTGCTCTTTCTTGACACCACCGTGCATTTTCAATGCACGAATCGTTGCAACAATTACAACAGCAGCTGGTTTAATTCCTGCTGTTCTAGCTTTAATATTGAGAAATTTCTCCGCTCCTAGATCCGCACCAAATCCAGCCTCTGTAATCACATATTCGCCAAGCTTTGCAGCCATTTTTGTCGCAAGAATACTATTACAGCCGTGTGCAATATTTGCAAATGGACCTCCATGTATAATAGCAGGAGTGTGTTCTAACGTTTGCACAAGATTTGGCTTGATTGCATCCTTTAATAGTAAAGCTAGTGCCCCTTCTACAGCAAGATCTTTTACTGTAACAGGCTCATTGTGTTTGTTATAAGCTATCACAATATGTGATAGTCGCTCCTTTAAATCATGAAGATCCTTTGCTAAGCAAAAAACAGCCATGATTTCGGAAGCAACCGTAATGTCAAAGCTTTCTTCACGAGGAACTCCTTGCATTGGTCCACCCAGACCAATAATTACGTTACGAAGAGCACGGTCGTTTAAATCTACACAACGTTTCCATACAATTTTACGTGTATCGATTTCAAGTTCATTTCCTTGTTGGATATGATTATCTAGCAACGCAGCTAACGCATTATTTGCAGTAGTAATAGCATGAATATCTCCTGTGAAGTGTAAATTAATATCCTCCATAGGAACGACTTGTGAATAGCCACCTCCTGCTGCTCCACCCTTAATCCCCATCGTCGGACCTAGAGAAGGTTCTCGAAGCGCAATAACTGCCTTTTTACCAATATGATGCATGGCTTGCCCAAGTCCTACTGTTACCGTTGATTTTCCTTCTCCAGCAGCGGTTGGATTAATAGCAGTTACAAGAATAACTTTCCCATCTGGCTTTTGTTCCAGACGTTTTAATATATTAAGCGATAATTTCGCTTTATAGTGTCCATAAGGTTCTAGCTCTGATTCCTTGATATCTAATTGTTCTGCTATTTCATATATACCTTTCATCTTTGCTTCTTGTGCAATTTCAATATCAGATTTCACTGAAGAAACGGTTGCCATCAAACTTCACTCCTCTTGTTTTCTACTGTCTATTGTATCAGTTTTCAGGAAAATACGCACATTCCATCGGATAAAAAATGAACATTATCATCTATTTTTCTTAAAATATTCGTTATTTTTATAATTATATGCATACCCTATGCTTCCTCTTATAAATTCCCCTCTTTTCCTCTTTTAATAAGTTACCATCCCAATCTAGTTTTTATAAAAAATCCGCAGTTGCTATGTACACCGATTCTTCTAGACAAGCATAGGATGTAAGTAGATAAGGGGGTGAAGAACAATGAGTTATGGTTTTAATAGCGGCTGCGGTTATGGAAATAATTATGGCAACACAAACACTAATTATAACGATGACAACAGTATTGCTCGCTTCTTACGTACTCTCAGTCCTGGAACTCCAGTTGTGTTGCAATATGACGATCGTCGTCCTGCACGCGGCATTTTTGAAGGATTCCAAAATGGCAACGTACTTCTATCAAATTTCAACGGTTTTCCGGGTCTTGTTCGCATTGCAGCTAACAAAGTAAACGCAGTTGCTCCTGCTGGATTTTTCCAAGATTGCCACGATCATAGAGAATAGTTCGAACTAGAAGAAGACCAGTGGACTATCCACTGGTCTTCTTTCACAAATTGTTTACCTTTTTAATGCTCCTTATTATATTGTAACATCGTAATCCACATAAATGACAGTGCCTGTTTAAGTGTATGTGGTAAATCCTCGATTAACTCTTCATCCACATCACGTTTATATACGCCCTTCCCATCTACAATCGAAAATCCGTTTTCCTTTGCTAACATTTCAAATTCCCATGGCATCATTGTATTACATACAACAGATTCTTCATATAATCTACGATAGCTATTTACACGCGGAGCAGCGGTTGGACCTAATATAGCCACACAGATATATCCTTCCGGTTTCAGGACACGTTTTAGTTCACGTAGAACAACTAACGGGCGTTCTACCCATTCCAGAGAGTTAACAGCAATAATTGCATCAAATGTTTCGGTTTCATAGGGCAAAGCTGCTATGTCTGCTTGTATAAATGAAAGTTTGGCATGGTGAGTACGAGTATCTGCATATTCAATCATTTGAGTAGAAATGTCTACGCCGTAAACTCGATATCCATTGTTACTAAAATAGAATGATCCATATCCATCGCCGCAACCCGCATCCAGAATCGTCGCACCTTCAGAAACATACGTTTGAAAAAAAGGAAGAATACCGCTTCTACTGCCTGCATTCCACATTTCCTTACTTTTTTCATTCCATTCAACGGCCTGTTTATCCCACTTTTTTTGTACACTTTTGCTCCAACTAAAGGAATTCACTTACACAAAACCTCCTTATATGTAATTTTTATACATATTCAACAAATGGAAGTCGTTTTCCTCGTACGCTAAAAAACAAAACAGGACCTATTTTAAGAATAGTCTCATTCCTAAACAAGCCCTGCTTCTTTACTATTTAGTAAAACTACATCATCGTAATTCGCCAAAAGGTACCTAACATTCCAAATCCTGAAGCTACTTTAATCTGATTATCACTCATTTTAAATGTTTGACGAATCGTTGTAAAGAATACACCATTATGTATAGTCGTGCCCGTAATTTCAATGTTTTCCTTACCCTCTCTGCAAGTAAATTGTGTTTCTTCACATATAACACCATATTTCGCTGCTAATTCACGGGAAAATGTTTGTAGAGATGGTCTCGTTCCAATGACAACAGCTACAAGTACTATACTTACTAACCCAAGTTGTAAAAGCAGTCTGTTCATATTTGTTCACTCCCTTCCACAAGTAAAAAAACTTGACGATGTCAAGTTTTTTTACTCACTTTCCCATATCCACTCCTGCTCTTTTCTATCAAAAAACAAGACAGCTTTCTCACTAGCTTCTTCTTTCAATTCAACCAAACTTTCCATAATTTCGTCCATATTTGTAAAAGAACCAATTACATAAACTGGAATTTCCAATCCCCGTTTTGTTTCTACCTTATTATGCAAATCAATTAGTAGCCCATCCTCAGTTAAGGGCAACAGCCGAAGTGCAATTTCTTTTGTTACAGCAGGATAAATCTTCGTTTTTTGAAATAGCATGCGACGTTTCTTTCCGAAAGAACCTAGCTTATATGGTATAACTTTACTTAATAGACCTGCCATATCCTGCTGTCTTCGATAATACACTTTATTAAACCAGCCGTCTTCATGCGATAAATAAACGAATTTATTTTTAAGTAATGGGAAAAAGGGTTTTACAATTGGTTCTTTTTTATGAGCTAAATATAGCAGTTCAGCAATTTCCATAGCATCTAGCTCATCTAAATCATTCACATCGTCAAAGTCAATCCAACAAAACTCACCGAATTGTTCAGTATCTGCAGCAATCAACTTTGGAATATTCTCTTCCTCGACATACTCGAGAAGAGTGTGGTAATTGAAATCTGTCCATTCAAATTTGTGCTTCAGCAGAAGGACGTTATGAAGTGGAGATGGATTATTATTAGCAAATTCCCGAAACGTTATGCCTGACGAAAGATAACAATGATTTCGTCGATCTCCATTAATATAAATAATATCTTTTATTTGGTCAGATCCTCCAGACAAAGCACCTAGCCACCTTTGTATAATATAATTAGTACGACTTATTTTATCATGAAAATTTTTAGAAACATAGGAAAACGTCCGAAAATAACTACATATTACCATTACATTTTATTTATATTTATTACAAAAAAGTTACATGTGGTAAAACGTAAAATAAATATCTATTCAGTTCACTGAAAATAGCTGTTTAATAACAAATAGACCATTGCTAAAAATCTTGAATTTCCAAGATTTTTAAGAACGGTCCAGTAGAAAATAATGAGAACGAAAATATGCTAAACCATTATTTCTTTTTATTCATTATGATGCTGTCATTCTGTTGAGGATGCTTCTTTCTCTTTTTTCTTAAAGATAGATTGTAGTTTATCGAGTGTTTGAGGGGCTAATTCAATCGCCTTCTCCATTAAATGCGTTGTATTTTGAAGATGTAGGATGTTCACTCCCTCTTTGTTTACAACAAGAAAGGCAACTGGTGTTATGGATACTCCCCCTGCACTTCCACCACCAAAGGCAGGATTTTCACGACGGTTACTCCCACTATCTGTTGCATAATCGCTACCACCAGCACCAAACCCAAATGCAACTTTTGAAACTGTAAGAACAATACCCCCATCTTTTGTTTCTACCGGCTCTCCAACAATCGTATTTACATCTACCATTTCTTTCAAATTTTCCATAGTCGCTCTCATTAATCCTTGAATGGGATGATCCACTAGCAATTCCTCCTTCTCTATTCTTTTCCTAGTTTTTCCGAAAATGCTAGAACTAAACATAAAAATGTTGTAGTACGCGTATAGTTATCATAAAATTGATATAATTCTTATAGTAATGAGGTGAAACGATGATTCGAAAACTAATGCAAAAAGATCATGAAATAGTCCAAGCACTCCTACAGGAAGAACAAGCCTATAATTTATTTATAATTGGTGATATAGAGGCATACGGTTATGAGAGTGAATTCCAAGAGATTTGGGGAGATTTTACAACAGATGGGAATTTACGTGCTGTTTTATTACGGTATCACCAATCTTTTATTCCGTACGGTAAGGGAAATTTTGATGTTGAAGGATTTGTGTCATGTATTAAGGATTATTCCGTCACTACATTATCTGGAAAAACAAATATAATTGAAAAATTTGAGGGATTTCTTCCTGTATTAGAAAAGAAAAAGAAAATAGATACTTATTTTTCCGAATGTCGGAACATCATTTTCCCAGAAACACAAAGTCAAGTACAGTTAGCAAGCTTGCGAGAAGTAGATCAAATTATTAGACTTCGCGAAAAAATCAAGGAATTTTATATTACGAAAGAATCGAGAACGATGCTAATTCAAACTATCGAAAATAAAACCGGAAGAACGTATTACATAGAAGTTGATGGAAATATTGTATCATGTGCTTCAACAACAGCGGAGAATTCACAATCTGCAATGATTGTTGGCGTTTGTACAGATCCTAGTTTTCGTAAGAAAGGATTCGCTTCATCTGTAGTTGAAAAAATTATAGTAGATTTAATAACCGATGGAAAAACACTTTGCCTATTTTATGACAATCCTGCCGCAGGACGAATCTACAAACAACTTGGTTTTGAAGATATTGGAATGTGGACAATGTATCGATGAAAGACAACTAAATAAAGTGAACCCCCACAAATGGAGGTTCACTTTATTATATCCCATCTTTATTCACTCTTCTTTTCCCTAAATATTTCACCGATTGCTCCCAGACTTCCAAGTGTATCAACAGCTTTAATTGGGAGAAATACCTTATTCGCGGATCCTTTTGCAATTTCTTGCAGTGCTTCAAATGATTGATAGGCTAAAACATTTTCAGATATACCAGCCTCAGATAAAAGCTTAATACGATTTTGCTCAGCAAGCGCTATAATTTCAATAGCTTTTGATTGACCAATCGCTTCTAATTCACGGGCTTGACGAACCCCCTCAGCTTCACGAATGCGAGCTTCTCGGTCCCCTTCTGCTCGTAAAATATTACTTTGCTTATCCCCTTCCGCACGAAGTACAATATCTTGTTTTGCTGCTTCTGCTTCCAAAATAATCGCACGTTTGTTACGCTCTGCTTTCATTTGCTTTTCCATGGAAACTTGTACGTCTTTTGGAGGATTAATATCAACCACTTCTACCCGTTCAATACGAACGCCCCATTTTTCAGTTGCTTCATCTAAGGCAAGCCGTATTTCTGTTGAAATTTTTTCACGGCCAGACAAAGTTTCATCTAACTCCATATTCCCAAGTATTTGTCGCATCGTAGCAGTCGTTACATTCCGTACCCCTAATGAGTAATTAGATATTCCATATGTAGCTCGCTCCGGATCAATAATTTGATAAAATATAATGGTATCAATTTCAACTTGAACATTATCCTTTGTAATTACTTTTTGAGGTGGTACATTGGTCTGTTGAATTCGCAAATCGTGATAAATACGAACATGATCAATAATTGGAATTAAAATGTTTAACCCGGCAGACATTGTTCGGTGAAATCGTCCAAGACGTTCAACAACCCCTACTTGCTGCTGAGGTATAATTTTAACTGAAAGAGCCGCAAATACGACTACAAGAACTAATAATATAATTGACAATATCGTCCCAATCATGATTCCTTCCTCCCTACAATTAAAATCGTGTTCTTTCTTTGTAAAACAACGATTTTCTCTCCAACTTCGATTGAAGCAGAGGCAGAAGCACTCCATGTTTCTCCGCTAATTTTTACAATTCCAAAGCTATCTTCTGTAATATTTTTCGTTACAATACCTATTTTCCCCACGATACTTTCTACACTATCATCATACTGTCTTTCTGATCGAATTCTGCGCAATAATGGCTTCGTGAAAAGTGTCAGTGTAATACTAACAAGTGCTGCACCTACAATTTGAATCCATAGATTTGGTACTACTAACGCAATCAATCCGCCGACAAGCGCTCCAATTCCTAGCCAAAGTAAATAAAATGTAAGTGTTACCATCTCTGCGATAATGAGTATACCAGATAGAATAAACCACATGATCCATCCTGCCATTTCTTCACCCTCTTTCAAGAAAGTGCTTACTGAGATATATATGCCAAAAAAAGAGGCTTTAACAGCAAATGGTTTGCGCTACTTTCAATATAATTAGACAAATCATATACACTATTCGCCAAATTCATTTAAAATCCTTTAAAATTCGTCTTAATCCATGAAATATCGATAGGTAGACTATTCATTAGGCATCGCTTCTTCTAATGTTTGTCCTTTTTCATACACTTGCTTGGCATATTCTACTCCAATATACCGAATATGCCATGGTTCATACGAGTATCCTGTACGATCCGTCTTATCTTTTGGATACCGAATTATATAGCCAAATTCATTGGCATGCTCCCGTAACCATATCCCTTCCTTTGTCTGTTCAAAGGATGCATCTAATTGGAAGCCAATTGACTGTGAAGATACATCCACAGCTAAACCTGTTTCATGCTCACTCGTCCCAGGATATGCACTATATAATGCTGTTACTTCTTTTCCCTCACGTTGTTCATAATACTCATAAAGAGCACGTTGCCGTTCATGAGAACGATAAGCCGAAACTGCAAACAAATAAACCTGTTCTGATTCTGCTTTTTGAAATAGTTTTTCAAGTAGAGCTGCTGCTTCTCTTCGTAGTTTCATTTTTTCACGGTTACCTGAATAGCTAAATCGTACGTTTGGAATCATGAGATCCTTCGGAGCATATCCATCCGGAAGACGTCTTTGCTTATTTACTAGTACCAAAGTAGAGGAGGCATTGTTCACGATATAATAGTTTCCATCCTTTTGAGTAATTGTGGAAGAATAGGTAGGAAAAATACTTTTTGAGTCAATTTTTTCTTTTTCAATATGAGTTGGACCCATCACAACATCTTTTTGTGTAAACCATAAAACAACTACTATTGTAACGGAACCGATCACTTGTATGATTCCTTTCATCATAAACCTCCTGGTATTTAAAGTAACGTCCTTTTTCTACTAAGTGTAGGACAGGTTACAATAATTTAAACACCAGGCTATACAATCTAAAGTAAGCAAAAAAAGGCAATTACGGAGATCCGTTCACTTTCTCCGCTTGCCAATAGTAGTCACTAAATGTTTCTGCTAACACATCAATTGTGCGATTGAGTTCTTCTACAGTATTATCTACGCCGCCAACTTCCACTAAAATGGCTTGTCCGGACAAGTCTTGATTATATACGCCATTGCCCATACTAGAATTTTTACGTGCCACTCCTCTGCTGAGGCCTGGATATTTTTTTTCAATCATTTCATGAAGAGTTTTAGCAAATTGCTCATTTTTTGTATAATTTTGATTACCGGAGCCAATTACAAAATACAGTCTAGCGTAGGATTGTCCATTTAATTGCTTTGTCGTAACATCCCTTCTCGAACTGTCACGATGAAGATCAAAAAAGTATGTATAATCTTTATTCGTTGTCATTGCAGTCTGCATTACTTGCCTAGACATTTTATAAGAACTGTTTGAATTTAGCCCTTTTGCAATTAGCATTTGACCAATATCTGTTTTATCATCGCTAGCTCCAATCCCATTGTTCTCCAATTGCTCCCGGAAGCGATCTCCAAATATAGATATATTGGTTACCGTGCTCGTCGCTTTACTATCAGGAGAAGTAACAGGTAAATGTAAAAGAGGTAAATACGATTCCCAGCTATGTGTATGGTAAATAAAAACAACCTTTTTTCCATTTGTGCTGTGAGCAGGAGATTTTTTCGGTACATCCGTTTTCGGCGGGGAAGGTGACGTTCCTTCTCCGTTTCGATTTTGGAGTAATTCTTCTAATGGTACCGAAGATTCATTTGGAAGATTGCTATAATTCGTTCCCTCTCCGGCAATTAATATATCGGTATCGTACTTTGCAAATCCAGGAAGTTCTGTTCCAAGTAAGCTTCTTACATCATGAAAACGAATATTTGTTACTGCAGATAATAATAGTGTGGATACCGAAAATTCTTTATTATACTGTCGATACTCTTGAACAAAATAATGATTTTCTGTACCTAAAGCATACATATATCCGTTCATAGAAAGCTCATTTAACCAATCATGCAAATAGACGGATTTCGCTTGTTTTAATGAAGTAACAAGAACACTAGCAAATAAAAAGGTACAACTAATCCCTACTATAAATAGCATTATTAATTTCCAAATTCGCACCTTTTTCACATAAAAATAGTTCTGATTCATAGTATCACCCTCTTGATGAAACTATATGTCCAAGCTATGTTTGATAGAACAAAAAAACGAGCTACTATTCGCTCGTTTTAACTTTTTTATATCTAGCATTAATAAGAAATCCCGACGCGTGTCAAATGAAAAGAGGATTTCATTAGTACCTCATAGGCAAAATGAGCTGTATCACCAACAGTAATCGTTGTTCCGCCCAGAGGAAGAACTTCTTCTTCAACACGATATGTATAGGTTGCGCGGCCATCAATAAGATGCGTGGGACAAACAATTGTCCAGTCGACTGCCGATTGTTTTACCGTTTCATATGCTTTGCGGTGATCTATTGCTGCACGTGAAGATGTACGACGCGATTCAGAAGACTCATATCTATACAACGACGGATTCGAGCGGGCTTGTAATATCCCCGCCGTTCCAATCGTAACAATACGTGTAATCCCTTCTCGTTTCATGCTTTCTACTATATACGGCATGCTAGTTGATAACGTGCTGCCTCCTTCCGTATTTAGCGCACTTAATACTACGTCACATCCTTTCATCGACCGAAACACATCTCGTTGATGCAGTACATCACCTTCTATAATTGACATATGATCATGCAAGATACAAGCAGTTTTATCTCGAACGAGCGCCGTTACACTATGACCATCCGCCAGTAACAGACGCAATAGTTCACTCCCCACGCGTCCCGTTGCTCCATACAATGCTATATGCATTTTTTCAACTCCCTTACCCATGTATACTTCCTATTGTGAAAAACTCAGAAATAAAACGCAACTAGATTGTCTTATCTCATAGAGATGATAGAAAATTCCCACTTTACCCTTCAATCCGTTATACTTAAAGAGAATTACATTTTAGAAAGGAAGGATACATATGGACTTACAATTACAGGGAAAAACAGCACTCGTGTTAGCATCAAGCCAAGGATTAGGAAAGGCAATTGCTGAGCAATTCGTTCGCGAAGGCGTTAACGTCATGATTACAAGCCGGAATGAACAAAAATTAATAGATGTACAAAAAGAACTACGTCAAATTGGAAGCGGAGATGTACAATACAAAGTTTGCGACGTGACAAAGCTTGAACAAATCCAAGAGGTTGTACAGGCAACAGCAGAACTATTTGGTGGAATCGATATTTTAGTCAATAATGCGGGTGGACCAAAGCCAGGTACATTTGAACAATTAACAGACGAAGATTGGTACGGTTCATTTGAATTAAATTTACTAAGCTACATCCGCACAATTCGTGAGGTACTTCCTTATTTAAAGAAAAATGGTGGAAAAATTATCAACATTGCTTCCTCGTCTGTTAAAGAGCCGATTTCGGGACTACTGCTTTCTAACACATTCCGTGTAGGCATTACAGGTCTAACGAAAACATTAGCTACAGAGTTTGCCCCATACGGAATTTTAATTAATACCGTCGCACCTGGCCGAATTGCTACAGACCGCGTTGCATCACTCGATCAAATGAGAAGCGAACAGTTTGGTATATCAGTAGAAGAAACAAAGAAAAGATATGAAGAAAGTATTCCACTTGGACGATATGGTAAGCCAAGTGAATTTGCTAATGTTGTTACCTTCCTAGCTTCAGCTGCGAATACATACATGACTGGTAATTCATTCTTAGTTGACGGCGGTGCAGTAAAGGGATTATAAGGTAAGCTTCCAACGCTATGGTAAGGAGGAATAAATAATTCGCAAATATCCAACCTACTTTACTGTCAAAATGAACACTTACAACATATTGTAAAGTGTAAATGATTTAAAGGAGGAACTACCATGAGCTATGGATTTAACAGTGGATTTGCGTTAATTGTTGTTCTCTTTATCCTTTTAATTATCGTTGGCGCAGCTTGCCTTTAATTAATGCGAAGAACTAAACACTATGCGAAGAAGGCACTGCTATGCAGATGCCTTCTTCGTTTAAACATTAGAAAAATGTGCGAGTCATCATAACAGCTAGCATTCCTACTATTACGGTAATTAATAAGCTTCTCGAAAGTATTGCTGCCCCAAATGCAATAGATGCCGCAATCCAATCACTATAATTGATTTTTGGTTGAAGAAATAACTGCTGCGCAAGTAAGGACGCTAGAACGGCGATTGGAATATAATGGAGCCAAATTTCAACTCGTTTTGGCAACGTTATCTTACTTAAAAAAACAAGGGGCAATACCCGAGGAAGGATGGTAACAATTGCGGAACCTAGTATAATGAGAAATACACCCCATCTTATTTCCATTTTTCAACAAACACCCCCACGAGTGCAGCTCCTACAATCCCTACTAGCACTGCCATATTTCCAGATATCCATCTTCCAGCCACTACAACAAGTAGAATGGCTGCTACCGTAACAATTACATCTTTTCGTACATTCCTTCTTGCGACAAATTGCATCACATACAGCCCAATAAACATCGCCACTAACGCAAAATCAAGTCCCAGAGCTTTTGGATTCGAAACATATTGTCCTAACGAAGCGCCAATCATATTTGCAGCAATCCAATACAGATAAGCTGTCATATTTAAACCAAGCATCCAATAATAGCTGCCTTCCCTTTTTTTGCTCATCTCATTAGCCGCAACGCTGAATGTCTCATCAGTAAGAAGAATACCTGAGGTTACGTTTTTCCAAAATGAAAATCGTTTAAAATACGGAGATAATGCAGCACTCATTACTAGATGTCGAACATTTACAAAAAAAATTGTAATAATAATAGCTATAGCTGGTGCCCCTGCCACAAACATTCCTGCAATTATAAATTGTGCAGAGCCTGCATAAAGGGCAGCAGATAAAAGTGCTACCTCCAACATGGTAAAGCCAGATGACTTTTCAATCACTCCTGCTGCAAACCCAATGCTTACATACCCGAGAACCGTTGGCAAGCAATCTTTTACTCCCCTTAGAAATTCTTCTTTATTATTGGAAGGAATACTGCATTCTTCTACTTGTTTATGTATGATCACTCCTATCCCCCCAAATACCATACTCACATATACTTGATAATAGTATTGCACATCTCTGTTGCTTACTTCTTTGTACACCAGTATATATGTTCATACATAAATAGACCAAGATAAAATCCACTATACAGATTAATCCCGGTCTATTTAAAGTACCCTTTTACTTATGCATTCTTTTTCTTCTTTAGCATCTTAAGTCCCATATAAAGTAGAACGAAAATAATAGCACCAATAATAAAATACGGAGTATATGGTGCTGCATATTCTTTAATATTGCGCCAGTTCGTTCCAAGTTTTTCTCCTAAATATATGAAGAAAATGGACCATGGAATAATTGCTAAAATGGTATATGTAATAAACTTCCAAAGTGGCATTTTCGCTAAACCAGCAGGAATAGAAATGGCATGACGAACAACTGGAATAAAACGGGCTGAGAAAATAACCCCAACACCATATTTATTGAACCAGTTTTCAGCTAATTCCAAATGATGCTTATTAACAAAAATGTATTTTCCGTACTTTTCAACAAAAGGACGACCACCATAGGAACCAATCCAATATAAGAAAACCTGTGCAATGGTTCCCCCAATTACTCCGGCAATAACAGCTTCAACAAAATTAACTTGTCCGTTTGCAACTAAGTAGCCCGCATAAGCAAGAACAATTTCACTTGGAATAATTTCAATCATCAACGCAAGTGCAATTCCAAAATAGCCCATACTAATAAAAAATTCCAACAACTGATTAACTACGCTTGAAAGCATCTAATTCCCCTCATTTTCTCATTCTTTTCACATATACCATTATTCCATGAAATATTGTTCTTGCCAAGTGTTGCTTATAGGAATTTCCAACATGTAAAATAGATCACCCGAACTATCTGTAACAAGGTGATCCATTTTACGTGGATGCTACTACTATATCTTTCTATAGCATATTTAAATGCTCGCGTAAAAATGTGTTACGTTTTTCGATGTATGCGTATATGACATTAGGTTCCCTGTCAAACAAATGACATTTGTCCTTTACATACGGATCCTTTTCTACGTAAGGACGTAACAAAGCATGCATTTCCTCCACCTTTGGCTTCATATAGGATATGGTAAACTTCTCATCGAGTATTTGCTTTAACAATTCCTTATAGTATTTTCTAAATGTTGGTATATCAAGTAGTCTCGCACTTAACGTATTATAGCCTTGAATTCGGATATAATCGTGATCCAGTATTTTTCCATGAATATCTCTACCCCACGTCGCATCATAATCCCATGGAATGATTTCAAACCTTTTGGTCTCACTATTTCGATACAGAGCGTAATTATGAACGAAGCCATCAAAATTAGACGTACATACAATCCCCGCTAACCAGCGTAAATACTTATTTACATCAATCAACTTTGCAATTTCTTGTTCATAAGATGCACGAGATATTGTATTAATCTGGTAGACAAGATCACTTACATAGTCTTCACTATTCTCGTCACCGCATTTTAGTTCATAGCCAGAAGATAAAGACGTTTTAACATCATTGTCTAACTCACTCATAAGAGAAAAGTTCGCATCATCGTCTACTGCATAGTAAATCGAGCCAGAAGGTAGCTTTCGCGAAGCTAGAAACATTTCATCTACAGATTCGAGCTGTAAATAAACCCCCTGAAAATTTCCATTGATCGATAATGCAATATGCTTTGACCTAGGAGATAGAATACCGATATCTGAGAAAAAATCAAGTGATAGTTTATTTCTCATGAGCGAAGGATCACTATATTCCGAGTTTACATGAATCTCTCTCATTCCTTGAAACATGCGTTTATAAAACATAATATGATACGATTTTTTCTTAAATTTACGAATATGTGAGCCTCTATATACAATGTCAATATCATATTTTTGACGTGCGTAGTTCAATTTAGCTGGAACAGCGTCCTCGTTCCATATATCACTTCGCATTTCAACGATATACTTTGGATAAATAAATAATTCATAGATGGGCAACATGACATTTCTTCCCTTCCCTAAACAACTACTATACTTTATGCGTTCACCCTCCAACTTGACCATAAAACAATCATTCAAGTAAGTAAAAATAAGTACTTATCCCATAGCAAAATCTGTAAAAATTCATATCGTATAGAGAAAAGACAAGCATATTCTTGTCCATTTTGAAAAGGAGGAAATTTTAATGAACCGTAATATTCGTAAAGCTGTAGATGAAGTAATTGCTGCAGGGATGGAGGACTTTCTACATCAGGAGCCAAGCTCTCACTTTCATTCTAAAAGCAAATGCTCTTCATCCTGTCCAAAAACAAGATGTACTCGTGTGAAAAAGTGCATCTATGTAACGAAATGCACTAAATTTACTAAAAAATATTACTGGACAAAGAAATCATACTGTGCGAAACGTTCCTTTATTAAGAAGCGTTCTTGCCAAAAGAAATGTCAGTCTAAACAATCTCATTTGAGTAAGAAATCTCCTAAGCAACCTCATTTTAGTATGACATCTTCTAAAAAGAGAACAAAACAAGGGAATAAAAAGCACAAATAATGATATTGCCTAAAAAAGATCGCCTTCGTGCGATCTTTTTTAGGTAGACAACTATTTTCAAAAATATAGAAACAACCTGTCTTTCTATCACATATTGTATAGAGAAGAAACTATATAAACTTCAATTAATGGAGGGTTTTTATTGAAGAACTATGACAAATATCGTATCCAAAATGCCGTGAAAGAAGTCCAATCAGCAGGAATGGGTAAATTTTTAAAACAGGAACCGTATTCCTTACACAGCCGCTCTTCGAAAAGCAGATCTCATTTCACTACCTGTTCGAAACGCTCAAAGCACTCATCTCGCTCCAAACGTTCTCGCTTTTCAAAATGTTCTTGCTTCTCGAAGCGCTCATCCCGTTCTAAACGTTCTCGCTTTTCAAAGTGCTCTCATTTCTCAAAGCACTCATCTCGCTCCAAACGTTCTCGCTTTTCAAAATGTTCTTGCTTCTCGAAGCGCTCATCCCGTTCCAAACGTTCTCGCTTTTCAAAGTGCTCTCATTTCTCAAAACACTCATCTCGTTCCAAACACTCTCGCTTTTCAAAATGCTCTTGCTTCTCTAAACGTTCGCCTCGTTCCAAACGATCTCGTTTTTCAAAATGCTCTTGCTTCTCTAAACGTTCGTCTCGTTCCAAACGATCTCGTTTTTCAAAATGCTCTTGCTTCTCTAAACATTCATCCCGTTCCAAACGATCTCTCTTTTCAAAGTGCTCTCATTTCTCGAAACACTCATCTCGTTCCAAACTTTCTCGTTTTTCAAAATGCTCTTACTTCTCTAAACATTCATCTCGTTCTAAACAAGCTTACTTTTCAGGACATTCATATCAATCTAAACGTTCTTTCTTTTCTGACAAAGAAGTAAGATCCTTACATTCCGATAGTAAGATATATGCTTCGCGCTCTAAGAAAAAAGACAAAAACATTCATGTTACCATCATTAATGAATATCCTAAGCCGACTCATCATGATTCATATGAAAAAGCTAAGAAAAAAACTGAACAAAAATCGCATCCAGCCAGTCAGAGTCATCCTCCAAGCAATAATTTATTTCGCTTTCCATTTTAAAGGTATAGATGAATGAGCATGACAAGTTAATACATTAAAAAAGTGCACATCCTAATAGATGTGCACCCCTTTATTAATCAGTATTTGATATTACTATTTCTTATTTTTTCGTAATATAAGCCCATTTGTAAGAGTAATCTCCGCCAAAGTTATGTTGGATTACATTTTTAACATATGGTTTTTCAAGGTATGCAAAGCTACGTTGGTAAATTGGTGAAATAGCAGCATCATCAAATAGAACTTTTTCTGCATCCTGCAATGTTTTCCAACGAGCTGAAACGTCTGTCAATAACGGGCCTTTAGCTTTCGCTACAAGGTCATCAAACTTTGGATTTGAATAAGACATTTCATTAAATGGACTACTTGTCGTAAACATATCAATAAATGTCATTGGGTCTGGATAGTCAGGACCCCAACCAGAGAATGAGAATTGATAGTCTAGTTTTTTCTCAAGATCTAGTTTTTGTTTGAATGGTTGTTGATTAATATTTACTGTTAATCCAGGGAGATTCTTTTCTAATTGAGCTTTAACATATTCTCCCACTTTTTTATTTGAGTCATCATCATAATTTAACATGTTTACTGTTATAGTATCTTTACCTAGTTCTTTTTTCGCTTCATTCCAAAGCTGAGTTGCTTGCGTTGCATTATCTTTACTATCGTTAAAGTTTCCATTGCCATCACGGAAATCCTTACCATCTGGACCTTTTACAAAGTTCTTCGGTACTAAGTAGTAAGCTGGTGCTGAACCATTATTCAAGATAACATTTGCAATTCCCTTTTTGTCATAAGCTAAATCGATTGCTTTACGAACCTTTTGGTTTTTGAAGATAGGGTCTTTTTCGTTAAATCGCATAAAGTAAAGACGCGTATCTAAAAGTGTTTTATAGTCAGCCTTACCTCTGTATTTATCTACAAAGTCAGATGTTAATAATACACGGTCTATAGCTCCAGTTTCATATAAGTTTACTGCAGCAGAAGTATCTTTTACAACACTAGTATCAATTTCATCTAGCTTCACATTATCCTTATCCCAATAATTTGGATTTTTCTTTAATGTCCAGCTTTGTTCATGCTTCCAATCCGTCATCGTAAATGGACCATTATATAATGTATTGCTTGCTTCTAATGCATATTTATCACCTTGCGCTTTTACAAACTTCTCATTTAGAGGGAAGTAAGTAGGGAACGTTGTTAACTCTAAGAAATACGGAACCGGATTATCAAGCTCAACAACTAATGTTTTGTCATCTTTTGCTGTTACACCAAGTTGATCAAGTGGTAGTTGCTTATTGTTAATCTTTGCGGCATTTTTCACATCAAATAGAATAAATGCATATTCAGATGCCGTATTTGGATCAACCGCACGTCTCCAAGCATATACAAAGTCTTGGGCAGTAACTGCTTCGCCATTCGACCATTTTGCATCACGAAGATGGAATGTGTAAGTCTTCTTATCTGAACTAATATCAACGCTACTTGCCATACCAGGTGTCGGTTTGTTGTCTTTGTCAAGACGGTATAAACCTTCCATTGCATTTACAAACACTTTAAAAGAAACGTTGTCGGTAGACTTCGAAGTGTCCATAGATGGAATTTCCGCAGTGTCAGTAATATTAAGAACTTGCTTGTCCGCTAGCTCTTCTTTACCTCCACTATTTGTACTTTTGTCACTACTTCCGCATGCTGCTAAAAATAAGCTTGTAGATAAAACAGCTGCTGTGACCAATGTTATCTTTTTTTTCATGGTCAATAGACTCCCTCCAAATTATAATCATATTTATACACCGGCAGATATGTATATGTACTAGGTATGCACGTATGTACAAACATTTTTTCTTGCACATATTGTATTATACATAATATTCATATAATTTTAAATACTTTTTAAATAAAATATTAAGGAAATATTAAGAATTATAAGCCTTCAAGTATAACTACATAATGACATTGGATATGTTTACAAATTAGTTTATAGCATTAATTCCCATTATATTATTGTATTGCTATAACAAAAAAAAAACAGGAGAATTAGTTTCCCTGTTTTTTTTGTTCGTGTGTAAGTAGCCACTTTTTACGCCATAGACCACCAGCATACCCTACTAACGCCCTGTTCTTTCCGATAATCCGATGACATGGGACGAGAATGGAAATGGGGTTTTTGCTGTTTGCATTTCCAATAGCTCGCACAGCTTTTGGGTTTCCAATTTTTGTAGCAATGTCAGAATAAGAAGCTGTCTCCCCATAAGGAATCGTCTTTAATGCATCCCACACGCCCGTTTGAAATTCAGTTCCCTTTGCAGAAAGTGGGACTGTAAACGTTCTTCTTGTCCCTTCAAAGTATTCCTGTACTTGTTGTTTGCAACTTTCCAGAACCGGATTTATCTCTTCTTTGTTCGGCGCATCGACAAATAATACAGAAATAATAGCATCTTCATTACCCTTTATTTCAATCCAACCAATTTCACTTTTATAATAGGTTTGAAACACGTACATCTCTCCTTAGTATTTCGTTGCTTTCATTATAACATTCACAAATCTTAAAAATGGAACGAATATAAGGGATAGTGGTAGAATAAGGTATATTATGTCAAGGAGGTATTATATGACTTCTCTTCTCTTTTCACCCTATTCAATTAAAGAAGTAACACTAAAGAATCGGATCGTTATGTCACCTATGTGTATGTATTCCTCAAAGAAGCAAGATGGTACTGTCACTTCTTTTCATCAAGTGCACTACGCTTCGCGTGCTGCTGGCCAAGTTGGACTTATAGTGACTGAGGCAACTGCTATTTCCGAAGAGGGACGCATTTCAAATGCAGATTTAGGCATTTGGAGTGATGAGCATATTGATGGGTTACACAAACTAACTTCTCTTATCCATGAATATGGTACAAAAGTAGCCATTCAACTAGCACATGCAGGTAGAAAAGCAATTCTTGACACGCCGTCCATTGCCCCTTCTGCGATTCCTTTTAACAACCAAATGAAAACACCGGTTGAAATGACTTTACTATCCATTGAAAAAATGGTACTAGCCTTTCGTGAAGGAGCCATTCGCTCAAAAAAAGCCGGATTTGATATTATTGAATTACATGCAGCACATGGCTATTTAATTAACGAATTTTTATCTCCTCTTTCCAACAAACGGACAGATGCCTACGGAGGCTCTGCTGAAAATCGTTATCGATTTTTGCGTGAAATCATCAGCGCTGTGAAAGAAGTATGGGAAGATCCTCTGTTTGTTCGAATTTCAGCAAATGATTATCATCCGGATGGGTTACATATTGAGGATTACGTAATATATGCACAAATGATGAAGGAGCAGGGTGTAGATGTAATTGACTGTAGCTCAGGTGCTGTGGTACCGGCACATATTGATGTATTCCCTGGCTACCAAGTTCCATATGCAGAAGCAATAAAACGAGGAGCGGCCATTGCAACAGGAGCAGTCGGCCTTATTACGAGTGGAACACAAGCCGAAAAGATTTTAGCTGACCAACAAGCTGATCTCATCTTTATCGGCCGCGAGTTACTTCGAAATCCTTACTTTGCCCGCACTGCCGCAAATGAACTTGGTTTCGAGCTTTCTGAGCCAAAACAATACGAACGTGCTCCCGGCGTACGTAAACAGTAAAAACCTAGTGAATAGGAAAGAGGCAAAATATAGTATATCTTGCCTCTTCCTACATATAAACCTCGTTACAACCCATCTTATTTAGAAAAGACTTCCTTCACTTCCTGCTTGAACAAAGGAAAGTAAGGAAAGTTGGGAATTCGTTTTTCCAAGGAAACAACCATATTTTGATAATACCATTTTTGTTGCTCTTTCCCACGATTAAAGCGACCCCAAACCATTTCTCCTACCTCTTTTATCTCTGCAGATGTTGATCGTATATTATGAAGTTTGTCTACACAAATAATCATACAAGCTTCTAATGAAACACTCTCTATTTTTTCAATTGTATGTAGTTTCCTTTCTTCCCATGATTTTGATTTATCCTGCTCCGAACATTCTTCAACAAGCTTGCCTACAAGGGAACCAAACTCTTGAATAATATCTGCTAAAGTGAGAGAAGTATCTTCTACCGTATCATGAAGAAGTCCTGCTATTACAACATCTTCAGAACAACCTACTTGAAGCAACAATAACGCCACAGTATACGGATGCGTTATATAAGGAACCTTACTTCCTTTACGCAGTTGTAACTGATGGTAAAGGGTAGCAATTTCTACCGCTTTGTTAAAACGATGAACGAGTTGCATATTCAACTGTTATCACATACTTTCGAATATAATATACTACTTTTTACATGTTAAAAATTTGATTTCATTCGTAAACAGAAATCCCAATTTCATCTCTTATTGCAGCTATCAAGAATACTGCAGGTATTCCTCGCAACTAATTGTCTTGATCAATCGAAAATAAGTGCACGCTTACTTACTCACTTTGAAAATGTCTCATACACGTATGGTGATGACGGTGTCTCTATTTTCCCCATTTTTTCCACCACAACAGATGGAAGCAAAACACGAGAAACAATCGTGCTTTCTATACGTCCTGATACCCGTATCCAATCCCCTTCCTGCAATGAAGAAAAGTTCGCTCCTGACGCTATCAAGCCAAGTGTCGTCTCATCTTCCCCGCAGCACAAAATGGAATATCGAACGATGCCAATTTGCTTTTCATTCAGCCCATCTTCCCGATGTACAAATCCAGCAAAGGTAATACTCTTACCAACAAATGCTTCTACATCATGTGCAATCACATTCATAATAGATACATAATTTTGATTATCTACCTGTATTTCCTTTTCCATTAATAGTTTTTTCTCTACCTGTTTCTCAAAATCCTTTGGACGTTCTTTGATTAATTGTGGATTTTCTTCAGCATCCTGTAAAAATTGCAAAGAATCGTTTTCTTTCACTTCATTAGACATGGGATGAACTGAAAACGGAGTAGAATACATCGTATACAGTGTAAGGATTAGAATAGAAGCTAAAACATAAAGAAAATGGATAAAACGATTAATTTTATGAAAATACCCTTTGTTTTCCGCACTAATTATTATAGATAGGCTACCTACAAGAATGCAAAAGGATAGAAGAACGTATGCAATATAAGGAGCAGTTTCCTTTTTGTTTCCAATAAATTCAAATAGAAACAACCCCGTACCAATAAGTGCGATTCCACTCATATAAACATAAAATCTTTGATAGCCATATATTTTATCTAATAGAGAGTTACTTCGGTTCGTTACTTGTTTTCTAGTATAGGCTATTAAATAACACGATAATAAAATAAGTAGGAGTGGAATATAAACAAGAAAGATAAGATATAACGCTGGAACAAAAGAAGATAACACGCTATTCATATTTGAGTGAGTGGCTGCATACTCGGTCATGGAAAATACCATAATAATCAATAAAACAAATAACAGACCAAAATAATTTCCTCGTTTAACCATTCCATACCCTCCCATCACTGTTATTAATGTATGCTTGTCCATCAAACATAGTACAGTTTTATAAATCGGAATTGTTACTATTTGTTGTGTTTTTTCATCTTCCATTGTATACTAAGTAAGAATTTTATAAATCGGAATCATTTTGCTTTACTTTCTTCTATTGGTACCATGTATATCGTATGTTTATTTTTTATATGTCGTAATAATAACGATATAATGGCAACTGGATAAAAACACTTGATTACTACTAAAATGTATAGGAAGGACGATTATTTTGAAGTTGTTAACTGCTCTATTAACTACCTCTTTAGCACTCTCTTTTTTAGTTGCAGGCTGTTCAAACGGATCAACCGCTACAAATAAAAAAGTATCTGCCACAGACACGATACAAGTGTATACAACGATTTTCCCCTTAAAGGATTTTACTGAAAAAATAGGTGGATCACATGTTCATGTAGAATCCCTTTATCCTGCTGGTTCAGATGCACATACATTCGAACCCACACAAAAACAAATCGTAAGTGTCGCAAAAGCGAACGTATTCATTTATAACGGAGTAGAATTAGAACCTTTTGTTGATAAAATGATTCAACCACTGCAAAAAGAAAATGTAAAACTAGTAGATACATCAAAAGGGGTAACACTTATAAAATACAATGGTCCCGCTGATGAAGATCAAGCAGACGCAAAGAATACACATGCACATGATATGGATCCTCACATATGGCTAGATCCAAAAAATGCTATCATTCAAGCAGAAAATATTAAAAATGTACTTTCAGATACACAACCCGCAAACAAAGATGTATTCGAAAAGAACTTCGAAGATTTAAAGAGTAAACTGGAGAAATTAGATTCACAATTTCGCGATGTTGTAAGCAACGCAAAAACAAAAGAAGTTCTTGTTTCACATGCTGCATACGGTTATTGGGAGCATGAATATGGAATTAAACAAATACCTATTGTTGGACTTTCTTCCTCTGATGAACCTTCTCAAAAGCAGCTCGCAGAAGTTGCAAAAACAGCAAAAGACCATAATATGAAATATATATTATTTGAATCATTTGCAACGCCAAAAGTTGCTGATGTCGTGCAAAAAGAAACCGGAACAACGATCCTACGAATGAATCACCTAGCTACGATTTCAGATACTGATGCCAAAGCAAACAAAGACTATGTGCAGCTTATGCAGGAAAATATTAATACGTTAAAGACCGTTTTGCAATAAGAGTCAAAGAGACAAAGAAATCCATTTTATATGGATTTCTTTGTCTCCTTTTTACTTAGCAATCATTCTCTACTTTTCAATTACACATTCACGAAAATGGTCTTCAAACCATTCTTTATTGAGCCCCTTACCAATTATGACAATCTCACTCAAACGCGATTCATCATTCCGCCACTTTCGATCATAAGTAGCTGCAAATAATGTATGAACCCCTTGGAACACAACGCGTTTTTCCACTTGGTATACATTTAATATTCCTTTATAACGATATAAGTATTCACCGAGTTCACTTACAACCGCCGCCATCCATTCATTCACCTTTGCAAAGTCAAGAGGTCTCTCCTCACGCAAAACAAAAGAAACAATTTCTTCTAAATGATTATGATGATGATGATGGATATGCAAATTTTCTTTCATTTGAAATGTTGATATATGCAGCAGTGAATGTATATCTACTTCACAATTAGCTGTATGTACAATTGTAGCAGTAGGATTCATACTACGAATGCGTGATGTTATCTTATGAATATAATCAGTTGTTACTATGTCCACCTTATTTACTAATATAGTGTCTGCAAAAGCAAGTTGTTCCTTTGCTTCTATACCCTTTTGAAAGTGCTGTTCGATATGAAATGCGTCTACTACCGTTACGACGCCATTAATTTCAAAGCTTTGTTGAATCAATGGGTCAAGAAAGAATGTTTGAATTATAGGACCTGGGTTAGCTAGACCTGTCGTTTCAATTAATAAACTGTCAAACTCAACATCTTGTTTTTTTACTAGTTGCTTTAAGACAACAAGTAAATCTTCGCGAACGGTACAACAAAGGCATCCATTGGTTAATGTCACCACTTCTTCATCTGCATGAACAATAAGCTCATTGTCGATTCCAATACTCCCAATTTCATTAACAATAACAGCTATTTTTTGCCCGTGCTGTTCGGCCAAAATACGATTAACTAAAGTCGTTTTACCTGATCCTAAATAGCCAGTAAGTATCGTAACCGGGATTTTTTTTTGCTTCATTACCTTTTCCACTCCTAAATCTAAATAAACAACTTCTCATCGATTTTATTTATACAAGAAAAATATTGTAGCATCTTTTTTCAAATATATGTCGTACATAATTTTAACAGTCTTTTTCCATCCACGCATGATATTTCGCATAATAAAAATGTAAAAAAATCATACACTCTATTCTTATACAAGTCAAAAAAAATTCAAAATTAAGGAAATAAATCAGCACCATTTACATCTATAATAAAGGAGTAGAAAGAATTTGAAATACTAAAGGGGTTGTTACCATGACTATGTCATACAGCTACCAAGAAATCAAAAATCGATTAGAAGCTCAAAAACAACAACTAGTAGAAAAATTAGAAACCTCATCCATTACAGAATCGGAACGACAAGATATTCAATTAACAATTGATAATTATCAATATATCTTAGATTTAGCAGATATGAATTATTATGAAAGAGGATTTCAACGCTAAAGAAGAAGGGCTATAACCTTTCTTCTTTTTTAATTATTGCTATTCACTTACATTTGACAGCTGGTTTTTTCTTTCTCCATCACAGTAAACATAATCCAATATAGACAAGCACTCACAAGTGCAAGTATGGCTATTAATATAAAGGTTAAAGAATAACCAAGCCATTGTGAAACAGGTATAGCAATCGGAGCAACTGTTCTCCCTATGGACCAGCGAAGCATAGAAGTAGCAAAATATTGGGCGCGCATATTTTCTGGAGCAATTTTAGAAACAAAGCTGTTCTGTATACCCACAACCACAATCTCTCCCAATGTAAATATAGCCATGGCAACAATCATTCCAATTACAGATGGTACGTTATCAAATACAAGCATTGATATACCATATAGTATCGAAGAAAGTATGAAAATTGTTTTTTCACTAAAACGATTGGATAACTTCGTTACAGCAACGGTAAACAATGCTACAAGTAGACCATTTTCCGCAATAATCCAACTAAAAAGACTTTCACCCGTAATGAAAAAATGAAAAAAAACCTGTCCATGGATAATTTCTTTAATATATACAGCTAATAAGAGATCAATTTGAGTATACGTTTGAGCAATGAAAATTCCAGAAAGGATAAAAATAAAAAATATACGATCTTGAAAGATAACCTTATAATTACTCACTTGTTCCTTAAGGACAGTAATCCACGATTTATTATCTACTCCTGTATGAATCGGCAACGTTTCACGAATAAAAATTTGAAAAACAAAAGCGAGCATCACATTTACAATTGTACTTACAAGTAATAATTCAAAACGGTGTGTAAAGAAAAAATAAGCCCCAATAATAGGACCAGCAACAACATTTATATTAATTGCAGTATAAAAAACAGCAAATACATTACTTTGTTTATCTTCTTGTACAGTATCTGAAACCATTGCAGCACTTGCTGGATAATACAAGGATCCCATAATACCGAGTAAAGAGAATGCTATAAAGGTTAATAGCGGGGATTCTAAAATCGATGAATTTGCAAACGTAAATAATATAAAAGCAAAACTTTGAACAAATGTACTAATTACCATCATTCTCTTACGACCATATGTATCCGCTAAATATCCTCCAAATAAAGTAGCCAACACAGACAGAAACTGAGAAGCAATAAGAAGATAGCCAGCCATCTCCTTCCCAAATGAATCGGAAAAATAAATAGCCATAAACGGTAGTAACATCCAGTAAAATAAACCGTACAAAGACTCACCGATTAAACGGATTTTTAAGTTAAGATTCCATTCTTTCCACTTCACAACTTTTCTCCTCATTAAATAGTAAAACACCAAAAGAACAACAACTCTGCTTTACCACAAACAAGATTTATTTATGATCAGGTTTACTTGTCACTAAAAAATGTTTCTCTGATATATATAAATCATGTTCTAGTTCGTGTCCTAAGTACGGTCTTAGTTTCATCGAACTAATTTTACGATCAGAATCCCCGTCAATGATTGGGAATGTCTCTTTATCTACTACATATAAATCGACCGCTCGCTGAACAGCATCTATTTCTTTCACAAATTGTTTATTTATCTCTGAATCCTCAAATACTTCAAGTGTCTCTCTCGTAATTAAAAATGAATTGGTGGGCGTTGCGGGCAAGTATGGCTTTAAAATTTTATAATTTACTGTATAATCCTCATTTACAAGTACAGTATACGTAACACGTGGATTGTGCTCAAGAAATTGTGCCATTGCCTGTTCTAATTCTTCCTTTGTAATCTCTCTTTCTTTGCTTGCTTGTTTAAAGAAGTGAAACATGACATCCCCTCCCTTTCATACTCTTAATTGTATCATATGTAATTTTTAAATATTAGAAAAAGTATGAAAAAAAACGCTTCATTTAGTTTTCATTCGAAGAAAGTACAAAAAAACCGATGCCTATTGTAGCATCGGTTTTCTTATATTTCTTTATAGTTTTTCAACTGGTTTTTTCCAAATACCAAGCATAATTGCTGTTACTGCGGATCCAATTAAAATAGCTACCAAGTAAAGAAGTGGGTTATTCACAAGCGGGATTACGAAGATTCCGCCGTGCGGTGCTGGTAGTGTAATTCCGAATGCTTCTGTAAGTGCACCTGCTAATGCAGATCCGACAATACAGCTTGCAATAACACGAACGGGGTCAGCTGCTGCAAATGGAATCGCACCTTCTGTGATAAATGATGCACCCATGATGTAGTTCGTAAGACCTGATTCACGTTCAGCTGCTGTAAATTTATTTTTAAAGAAAGTTGTTGCAAGCGCGATACCGAGTGGCGGAACCATACCTCCAGCCATTACTGCTGCGTGCGGGCCAAAATTGTTTGATGCTATTGCTGCTAAACCGAATGTAAATGCTGCTTTGTTGATTGGACCTCCCATATCGACTGCCATCATACCACCAAGAAGCAAACCAAGCAAAATTGCGTTTGTTCCACTTAAGCCATTTAACCAACCTGTTAAAGATTTGTTGATAAATACAACTGGATCATTAATCACTAATACCATAATCAAACCTGTAATCATTACACCGAACAACGGATATAATAGAACTGGTTTAATACCTTCTAATTGCTGAGGAAGACCTGAGAATGCTTTTTTCAAACCTAGAACAACATAACCTGCAAGGAAACCGGCAATCAAACCACCCAAGAAACCAGCGCCAGCTTGTGCTGCCAAGTACCCACCAACCATACCTGGTGCAAACCCTGGACGATCTGCAATGCTACTTGCAATAAACCCTGCTAATACTGGTACGATGAAGAAGAAAGCCCCTGTACCGCCACCGATTTTCATTAATGTGGAAGCAATCGGTCCTTCTGCATGAATTCCGCCGAATGCAAATGCTAGTGCGATTAAAATACCACCGCCTACTACGAATGGTAGCATGTTTGACACACCATTCATAAGATGCTTATAAATTCCTGTACCTGCACTTTTTTCTGTTTTTTCGCTAGAGCCACTTGCTTTATAAAGAGGTGCATCCTGAGAAACGGCACGATTTAGTAATTCTTCTGGTTTCCGAATCCCTGCTGCAACCGGTACTTCAATGACATGCTTTCCAGCAAAACGATCCATGTCCACTTTTTTGTCTGCTGCTACGATAATTGCAACGGCATCACGAATTTCTTCGTCAGTTAACTTATTTTTCACCCCAGTAGATCCGTTTGTTTCTACCTTGATTTCAATGCCCATCTCTTTCGCTTTATTCTTTAAAGCGTCAGCCGCCATATAAGTATGAGCAATACCAGTCGGACATGCTGTAACTGCTAAAATTTTTCCTTTTGTCGCCATTTCGTTGCCTCTCTCTAATTTTTCTTCTTCCTCAACTTGTTTTTCTTTCGCATCTATGAATCGAATCACATCATCTGGCGTTTTCGCTGAAAGTAATTTTGTACGAAATGCTGTATCCATTAAGAAGGTGGAAAGACGAGATAACGTTTCCAAATGTGCATTGTTAGCACCTTCACTCGCGGCAATCATAAAAAACAGATGAGAAGGTTGTCCATCTAATGCATCATAATCAATCCCAGCTTCTGATTTACCAAAACAGATTGCAGGTGTTTTCACTGCTGCTGTCTTGGCATGGGGAATCGCAATTCCTTCCCCTATGCCAGTTGTACTTTGTGACTCACGCATTAAAATTGCTTCCTTGTATTTTGCCTTATCATTTAATCTTCCGCTACTGGCAAGCTTGTTAACAAGCTCGTCGATTGCTTCAAACTTTGAAGTTGCTTTTAAATCAATAATAATTGTATCTTTTTTAAGTAATTCAGTAATTTTCATTCTACTCCCTCATTTCTATAGAGTTTTTATTGTAACTTGTGACAATAGTTCTTCTATTTTTTCTTTTGTCGCTAAATCTGCTGAAAATGCAGTTGCACTCCCTGTTGCAACGCCAAAACGAAATGCTTCTATTATATTATTAGTCTTTGCATACGTACCAAGAAAACCAGCGACTAGAGAATCTCCAGCACCAACAGAATTCACTACCGTTCCTTTTGGTACATTTGCAAGATAGCTTTTTTCTCTTGTAAGAAGCAGCGCACCTTCTCCAGCCATTGAAACCACTACATTTTCTGCACCCATGTCTACAAGCTGTCTGCCATATTTTGCTGCATCTTGAACATTAGAGATTGTTACGTCGAACAAATCACCTAGTTCGTGATGATTCGGCTTAATGAAAAACGGATGATACCCAACCACATCTAGAAGGATTTTTCCACTTGCATCGACAGCTACTTTTACACCACGTCTGCTGCTTTTTTCCGTTACCATTTTGTAAAACGTGTCAGGTAAGGATGCTGGAATACTTCCTGCAAGAACAAGTACGCTATCACTTGGGATGCTTTCAATTTTATCAACTAACTCATTTAACTGTTCCTCTGTTATGGCAGGTCCTTTGCCATTAATTTCGGATTCCTTGCTAGATTTTAATTTAATATTAATCCGTGAATCTCCGCTTACCTTTACAAAGTCCGTTTGTACGTGTTCTTTATCCAATTCTGTTTGGATAAAGCCACCTGTAAAGCCTCCTAGAAATCCGAGAGCCTTTGTTGGAACATCTAATCGGTTTAAGACGCGAGAAACATTAATTCCTTTGCCTCCTGGAAACTTCTCTTCAGAATCAACTCGGTTTACCTTGTTCTCTTCAAACTGGTCAACACGAATTAAATAATCTACAGAAGGATTTAATGTTACTGTGTAAATCATACATTCACGACCTTTATTTTTGTTTTTTGTATATAGGATGCTATCTCATCATCCTCCATATGTGTAGTTATAATCGTTGCAGCAGATAAATCTGCAATTTTCACAAAAGATACTTCTGAAAATTTCGTTGGATCTGCTACTACATAACATGTATTCGATAAATCTAATGCTGTTTTCTTTAACAATGCTTCCTCGGGGTCAGGAGTTGTATATCCATGGACCGGATGTACACCATTGGTTCCTAGAAAGCAAATGTCAAAGCGAAATTTCAATAACGTTTCTAATGCTGTACTTCCTACTAGCGCTCTTGTATTACTTTTCATCATGCCGCCAATTAAGTAGGCACGTATATTAGATTGAACCAGCGCTTCAATATGCATAAGACCATTTGTAACAACTGTAATATCTTTACCACTTAAATAAGGAATTATTTCATATGTTGTGCTACCCGCATCCAAATAGATACAAGTTCCATCCTCTACTAGAGATGCAGCATACTGGCCAATTAATTTCTTTTCTTGAATGTTTTTGAACGTTTTTTCATTCATGCTAAGTTCTTTTCCCTTTGCTTGCAGTGATGAAGCACCGCCATGAACTCGCTTTAAATAGTTTTTCTGCTCAAGTAAAATCAAATCTCTTCGAATAGTGGATTCAGATGATTCAGTTGATTCTATAAGTTCTTGTAACTTAACAATCCCTTGTTTCTTTACTAAATCTAATATGATTTGATGTCTTTCTTCTGTTAACAACTTTGCACCTCCTCATAGCCTTATCATACAGAAAGCCCTTTCATTTTACAACCAAAATCATTTATTTCTATTCAAAAAAAATCATAATCGTTCACAATTCATTCAAACGTACAGGATCATTCATTTCTCTTACTTCTAAACTTGCACAACTATTCATATAAATAGTTGACGAGTAAGAAAGGATGATGGCATGAACGAGCAACAATGGAAAACGACGAAGCGAGTTGCAGCAACATATATAGGCACCGTTGTAGGCGCTGGTTTTGCAACTGGCAGAGAAATTGTTGAATTTTTCACAGTTCATGGTACATATGGAACCATTGGGATTCTCCTTAGCGGTATATTATTTATCACAATCGGAACAAAAATGATGATATTAGCATGTAAAATCCGTGCGTATTCCGCACAGGAATTCAATATATTTTTATTCGGTAATATTGCAGGAAATATTGTAAATGCATTGCTTCTTTTTATTTTACTTAGTGTCACGAGTGTTATGCTTGCTGGGGCAGGTGCAGTGTTTGAAGAACAATTGAGACTTCCTCGGCAACTTGGAATTGTACTAACTATCATTGCTTGTATTCTTATTCTATCGCGCGGATTACAAGGGGTATTCGAGGTGAATTCTCTTGTTGTGCCAATCATGATGATCTTTATTATTGGACTCTACTGTACAACTCTATCCAATACATGGACGACTACTCTCCTTTCCTTTCCTGATGAGGTTTGGAATATAAAGTGGTTTACAAGTCCCATTACCTATGTCGCCATGAATCTGGCCCTTGCACAAAGTGTTCTCGTTCCATTGGCTTACGAGGTAAATGATGAAACTGTCATGAAATGGGGTGGAATATTTGGTGGGCTTGGTTTATTCCTAATCTTACTATGTAGTCAACTAGCCATTTTAACCGTCGATCAATTTTATGAGTATAGCATCCCTATGGCGGAGGTCGTTCGAAAATTCAACTCTGTTTTTCATTTTTTCTTTATTCTTATTATTTTTGGAGAAGTATTTACAACACTAATTGGAAATATATACGGTATGACTAAACAATTGCAATCCATGACAGGGCGGCGTAGCAATAGCTATATTTACATCATACTTTTAGTGGCTTATCTTATCAGTTTTATAAACTATAGTCATCTATTACATATTCTATATCCCTTAATTGGATGGGTTAGTATTATCCTGCTTCCACTCATTGTTATCAAAAAAACGGAACATTAGGTACGTAAAAAAAAGACAAGTACTATTCTGTACTCATCTTGATTCGTAATTAAGCAATACCTCCTATTCACAATCTTCACAAACTTCCCAGTACATTGTAAATTGAATAGAGAAATGAGGTTTTACATTCACTTTCAGCATTCGACTAGGCATACGTTCAAGCACAAATTGGATACTTTCTTCGTCTTTATCCTTTATAATTGTAACCTTGCTAATTGGTATCCTTTGGACATCAACAAGGGGGAGTCCATCACTATAGAGAGAAAGCTTTACTTCATTTTCATCATTATACTGAATAGAAAGTGTTCTCCCTACTGCTACCTCGTCGTCTTGAATTTCATACTGATTATTTTTCTCAACTAGATAATAGGAATGAAATCCGCGCTTATCTATACATGCACTCTTTTTAAAAAATGCTTGTAATGTTTCATCAATCATCATAATTCTCCTTTCAATCGTAGTTTTTCACTACATTTTTATACTCTTAGAGCGCGTAATGCATTTAATACAGCAAGAAATGTAACTCCTACATCTGAAAATACTGCTTCCCACATAGTCGCATACCCAAATGCTCCCAATAGTAAGAATATACCTTTTACTCCCAACGCAAAGATAATATTTTCGTAGACAATTTTTCGCGTCCGTTTAGCAATCATAATGGCTTCTGGGAGTTTGGAAGGTTCATCTGTCATAATCACGATGTCAGCTGCTTCGATGGCGGCATCTGAACCAATGCCTCCCATTGCCACACCGATATCTGCTCTCGCAAGAACGGGCGTATCGTTTATCCCATCTCCAACAAAAAGAACCGCTTCACTTGGCAATTTTGATGTCTCGAGTTCTTCTACTTTTTCTACCTTTTGATGCGGCAATAACTCAGCGTGAATTTCATCGATTCCTATACCTTTTCCAACTTCATTTGCTACTCTCTTAGCATCTCCGGTCAACATAACAATCCGTTTGATCCCGATTTTCTTTAAACGTTGGACCGTATTCTTACTATCATCTTTCCATTCATCTGCAATTGTAATACAACCCGCATACATAGCATTAACAGCAACATATACAATCGTGCCCATATCCATGGAAGGATTATAAGAAATGTTTAACTTGTTCATGAATTTTGCATTTCCAACAGCAATCTGTTTGCCATCTACCATAGTAGCAATGGCGCCATAACCTGGTATTTCTTCATATTGTTCGATGAGATCTGGATTGCATGGTTTCCCGTAAAATGATTGAATCGCCCTAGCAATTGGATGATGAGAATGAACTTCTGCTAGAGCCGCATATTCTATCACTCGTTCTGCAGTGATACTATCTTGTGCGTATATATTGGTTACTTTGAAATTTCCTTTTGTTAATGTTCCTGTTTTATCAAAAACAACATATTTCACACGGTTCAACGCTTCTAAATAATTGCTTCCCTTAATAAGAATACCTCGTCTTGAAGCTCCCCCAATTCCGCCAAAATAGCTAAGGGGAATCGAGACAACTAGAGCACAAGGACAAGAAATGACTAGAAAAATAAGAGAACGATACAACCAATCTGAAAAACTTGCCCCCACGATGAAAAGAGGAGGTATGATTGCAAGTAAAGCTGCCGCGATTACAACAAATGGTGTATAAACACGTGCAAACTTCGTAATAAACGCTTCTGCATGGGCTTTTTTACTTCCTGAATTTTGTACAAGTTCAAGAATTTTCATAACTGCCGAGTCATTGTATTCTTTTATAACCCGCAACGTTAGCAACCCATTTTGATTCACAAACCCACTTAACAGAACACTGCCCTGCATCACTTCACGTGGAATTGATTCTCCTGTAATAGCAGACGTATCAACAAACGAGGCTCCATCTACTACCTTTCCATCTAAAGGGACTTTTTCGCCTGGGCGTACAATAATAAAATCACCAATCTGCACTTCGGAAGGAGATATTTTCTCCACACCATCCCCTTTAATAATATTTGCATAATCTGGACGAATATCGAGTAAGGAGGCAATCGATTTTCTACTACGATGAACCGCAAAGCTTTGAAAATACTCCCCTATTTGATAAAAAAGCATGACAGCAACTCCTTCTGGATACTGTCCTATTGCAAAAGCTCCAATCGTTGCTATGGTCATTAAAAAGTTTTCGTCTAACCATTTTCCTCGAACAATATTCTTCACAGCTTTTGTAACAACATCTCCTCCTGTAAGAACGTATGCAAATAAAAAGAGAACAAGCTTTATTGGTTCAGAAAATGAAAAGATAAATGTTATAGTAAAGAGAATAAAACCCATAAGTAATCGATACGGAATAGCCATCGATTCTTCTTTATGTTCCCTAGCTTTTCGCATAACTTTCACACCTGGTTCAATTTCCGCTACAATCTTTTTTACTCTTGCAAGTGTTTCTTGCTTTCGTTCAATTTCTGTCTGCAGGGATAATGTTTTATCTACAAAATTCATAGAAACGTTTCGGACACCATCTAAATGTGTCACTTTGTCTTCAATTTTAGATGCGCAGTTAGCGCAGTCCAGACCTTGTAATAGTAGACTCATTTCTTCATATTTTTCTTTCATACGTACGTTTGGCTCTATTGTTCTAACGATAGTTTTTGTTTTATCAATTACCGCATCATCGCTTCCAGTCGTTTCTAACGTCAGCGTTCGGGACATAAAATTAACAGAGCACGAAGTAACTCCTGACAATTGTTTCACATTTTCTTCTATTTTCGCAGCACAGTTCGCACAATCTAATCCTTCAAGTAAAAATTCCTGTTTACTCATAGGTATCCCTCTCCCTTTTCGGGTTATCATTTTTCAAATTCTGATGTGTAGTAAGTTGGTTGATTTAGCAGTGAAGGTTTCTTATTCATTCACATGAATAAACGCCTGATTCGTAATAGCAATTACATGATCATCCGCTAACGAGTAATAAACAACTTTTCCATCTCTTCTATTTTTCACGAGTTTAGCTTGCTTCAAGACTCGCAATTGATGGGAAATAGCCGATTGTGTCATTGAAAGCATACAAGCTAAGTCGCACACGCACATTTCATCAGCCATCAATGCTGTAAGAATCCGCATTCTCGTATAATCTCCAAGTACTTTAAATAGCTCTGCTACTGCTCTTTGGTCTGTATCACTTGGCATACTTTGCTTCACCTTATGAATCACATCTTTGTGAATGACTGTTTTCATACATTTTTCTTCTTTTATTTCTGCCATGCTATTCACATCCTAACGTATGAACAATTACTCATATGTTTATATCTTATTATATGAGCTAGAATTTAATCATGTCAATGCATCACGTTTGTACATAAAAAAATAGCTATAACTCTAAGTTACTGAGAAAAAGAATATCCTTCGTTATATCATCTTTCTTTAATTAAATAATATCCGAACTTCGGAAATTGTACATGATCCCCAAAAAAGCTTAACAATCCACCTTTTATCTTCTAATGTACGAACATTATTTTTATATATAAAATATTTTTTAAAAAAATCATTTAATCTTAATGGTTTTTTAAGAAACATTCGATATGTTATATACATCAAAACAAACTTAATATAACAGGGGGTCATTACATAATGGCTAAAATGGGAAATAAAATGATCGTACTTTGTTCGGCTGCGATTGGAATTATATATACTTCAGGTTATGTAGCAACACAAACAACTGCTTCAAACGAAATACAAAGTACACTTTCATCTAAAGCACAAAGTACACAAACAGCTAGTACTGGTTCGGCAACTCAAACTAGCACAGTTCAATCTACTACATCTCAAACAACAACAAATGCTACAACTAAAAAGACAGTATACAAGGATGGGACATATTCAGGAATTGGAACGAATCGTATTGGCTCTGTAGAAGTTGCGGTAACAATTAAAAACGATAAAATTACTACAGTTGATATTACTAATTGCACAACTTCTTATCCTGAATCCTATATTAAAAATCTACCTCAACAAGTCGTAAGCAGTCAAAGCGCACAAGTGGATGTAGTAAGCGGTGCAACAAAAAGTACAAATGATTTTCAAGATGCTGTTACAGAAGCCTTACAAAAAGCAAAGAATGCATAAAAGTCCTGATTATTAGGAGATTAAACAATGAAAAAGACCTACACAAAAACAAGACTTCAAATGGGAACAATTGTAACAATCAAAGTTGTTACTTCCTTAAATCAACCAGTTGCAGAGCAGAAAATAAACCAAGCTTTCCAAGCCATTTCTGCTGTTGAAACAACATGTAGTCGGTTTAATGAACAAAGTGAGTTAAGCAAGCTTTCTTCAACAGTTAATGAAGCCGTTCATACAAGTGATTTACTTTTTGAAGCAGTTCGATTCTCACTAGAGGTTGCGAAATTAACAACTGGTTTGTTTGATCCAACAATTGGTCATACGTTAGAAACTTACGGATTTAATACAAATTATTTAACTGGGGAAACCGTTTCAACCCATAACTCCCCATCAAATATAAGCTATCTGGACGTATTGCTTGATGAACAAAACCGTACCATTCTGCTTACAAAACCTCTTACTCTTGACTTAGGTGCAATTGCAAAAGGTTTAGCTGTGGATTTAGCTGCGAAGGAACTAAGTGAATTCGAAGGATATTACATCGATGCGGGTGGTGATCTTTTCATTGGCGGAACTAATGAACTAGATGAACCTTGGACGATTGGCATTCAAGATCCATTTCATAAAGACAAAACAATTTGTTCTTTACAACTAAGTAATGCTGCCATTTGTACGTCAGGTAGCTACGAAAGATTGAGTCATGTACGGCCAAATACGCATCACCTCATTGATCCACATACGGGTGATTCACCACATGACATAGTAAGCTGCACAGTCGTTGCTCCGTTTACAATGCTGGCAGATGCCTTCTCCACAGTAGCCTTTTTGCAGGGATCACAGGGAACAAAACTGCTTGAAGATGTAAATCTTGACGGAATGTGGATTACATCAACAAAAGAAATGATTTTAACTAAGGGAATGAAGGAGCATATATTATGAAACCAAATGATCAAACCTATAAAGAAAATGAAACCAAACGGAAATATATGAGTACACCAAACGGGTATGTGGTTATCAACGAAACAAGAGCAAGTCGAAGAAAAAAGGATTCCGGTTTATCATTTTTAAAAACACCTAAGCATATAGTTCTTGCTGCATTAGTTATTTTACTCTTGTTAGCACAATTGACATCAGGAGCACATGCCGGATTCATCAATACAATCGTTGCTATCGCTACTGCTTCCATTTTAGATATAGGAGCAGCCTTATTTCAAAAACGAAAGATATCCATTCCTGAAGGTGGAATTATAACCGGGATTATTATTGCTGTCGTGCTGAGCCCTATGAATAGTTGGAGCATTACAGCACTTACAACGATAATAGCCATTCTTTCTAAACATTTATTCCGTTTCAAGAAAAAACCTATTTTTAATCCAGCAACATTCGGGCTATTTATCATTGGCACCGTATTAGCAAGTCCACAAAGTTGGTGGGGCGGGATGTCACTTTTACCTTGGTGGTGTATCTTGTTCTTGCTTATCATAGGATACTGGGTCACACAAAAAGTAAATAAATTTCCACAAGTATTCAGTTTCCTAGGCTCGTACTTTCTTTTCATCCTAGTACTTGCTTTCATGCAAGTTGGTACGGTTGGTGACTTATTACGCGTTCCTTACATTAATTCAGCACTTTTCTTAGCATTTTTCATGCTTACTGATCCTCCTACTTCACCTGCGAAAAATAAGGACCAAGTAATGTTTGGAATCCTTACTGCATTATGTAGTGTTGCTGCGTATTTCGTTGTAGGTGGCCTTACCTTCTTATTAGTGGGTCTTCTCTTGGCAAATGGCTGGAAAGCATGGAAATCGTTGAAGCCAGTAAAAGAAACGAAACATTCCACAAAACAAAGCCGCACCGCAAATGCGCATTAAAAAAGCAGTCAGTCCCCTTTAGCAAGGAGGGAACTAACCGCTCTGTAGAAGCCCGTCTATTTATAAGACGGGCTTTGTATCGTGAGCACGTGTTGGCAGCTTAATAATCATACTTGTTCCCACACTTTGCTTACTATCTGCTTTTATTTCTCCTTCATGTGCTTCTACAATCCATTTTGCAATGGACAAACCTAATCCTGTACCACCTGCAGAGCGATTTCGGCTCTTATCACCGCGATAGAAGCGATCAAAAACATGAGGAAGATCACTAGGAGCAATTCCCATTCCCGTATCAGAAATTGTAAGTACAATATACTTTCCTTCTTTTTTCCCTTTTACAGTGACCGTTCCATTTTTCTTATTATATTTTATGGCATTATCGAAAAGAATAACCAATAATTGGTGAATGCGTTCCTTATCTGCAGAAATCTGTAGATTTTTCTCATTTTCTACGATTAGTGTAATTTCCTTTAACTCTGCAATCGGTTCAAATTGTTGTACAATCTGATTCACAAACTCATCCAGTAAAAATAATTCACGGTCGATTTGAAGCTGATTTGAATCTGAACGTGCGAGAGTTAATAAATCTGCAATTAACTTGTTCATCCGCTTTGTTTCTTGTAGTACTTTATAAATTGCAACACTTTCCTGCTCAATAGTATGCTTAGGATGTCGGAACAAAAGCTCTAAATGAGTTTGAATAACTGACAGAGGTGTACGTAATTCATGTGAAGCATCTGCAACGAACTGCGCTTGCTTTTCCCATGAATTTTGAATTGGAATTAGGGATCTTTTTGCAAGAAAAATACCAGCGACCACAAAAAGTGCCAGACTTAAAAGACCGCCAACAATAACTAACATGAGCAGACGCCCTAATACATTGGTTTCTGTATCAATATTTAATACTAACTGAATATATTTTACTGGTATTTTGCTTTGTTCATTAATTGAAGATGTTGGAACCGATAATATTGCATATGTATGCCCATTTATCTTTCGATTAACTACAGATTGATTCGCATATTCCGATGGCTTTAAATCATCTAAATCATTCGGAAAAACAGCTTTTTCTGGAATTGCTTTTATAAATTGATCATTTTCACCCCATAATAGATAGACAATGCTTCGTTCTGATTCTCTTTTTTGATCATGCTCACTTATTATTTTATCAATACCTTCTTGTTGTATTTCCTCGCGCATGGTCGTAAGCTTATCAGTAAGATCTTGCATTACAATATGCTGCATGTATATATATAGAACGAAGCCAAATGTACAAAACACAAAAAATAACACAATCGTATTTAAAAAAACAAGCCTGATTTTAGTTTTCTGAAACATCATCACTAATCCCTTTCAGCATGAAGCCAATTCCGCGTACTGTACAAATATAAGAATCTAACATACAAACACTCAATTTTTTACGGAGATGGTGAACATACACATCCACAACGCCTAACCCTACATCTGATTCTAAACCCCAAATACGATTTAAAATTTGATCACGTGGTAAAATTTGTTCCTTATTTAAAATGAAATATTCGAGAAGTTCATATTCTTTTACGGTCAGGTTTAACTTTATGTCCGCTGCATATCCATCATGTTCCTGCTTATTGAGTCTAAGCGGACCATAGGATACCTCTCGTTCGTTACTAATTCCTTTTGCCCGTAGTAAAACACGAACCCTTGCTAACAATTCTGGCACAGCAAAAGGTTTAATTACATAATCATCTGCTCCTGCATCCAATCCTTTAACTCGGTCCTCCACACTGTCTTTTGCAGTAAGAAGCAAAACCGGTGTTTTAATTCCTTCTGCGCGTATTGTTTTTACAATTGTAATACCGTTCACGGAAGGTAACATTATATCAAGGATAATTGCATCATAAATATTTTGTTTTGCTAAATAGAGGCCTTCCTCTCCATCTAAGCAAATATCTACTTCGTAATTTTCTTCATGTAAAACACTAACGATTCCATCTGAAAGTGGTTTATCGTCTTCTACTACTAACAGCTTCATACCCTACCTCCATACTATAAATAACTCTACTTCCATTATAAATCAGCCGTTCTAATTTAGCGAACCTATACGTAGATGTTTATCCTTCTAATATGACAAAATAAAATGGGTGTAAAGGACAACTCCATTCTCCCTCTACACCCATAACAATTGAATGATAAATATAAACTCAAAATAGTATTTTTCTCTTTTCATATATTAATTTTACATATATAATTTTATTAGTTCTGTATATTCGATTTAACTTTTTGATACGAATCATATACTTGTTTCAACTCTGTTAATGTTAAAGTATTTACCGAACGATTGGAAACTTTGTAAATACCCGCAGCAATAATCCGTTTTCTATAAGCGTTTTTTTGTACTTCAATCATTTTTCTCAGTAACTGTGGCATTGGCTATCCCTCCCTTGTGTTTTAATACGATTGAGGAAAGCTTTTGACTACCAATTCATGTTTAAAAAAGCGAAGAAACCTTTATATATAAGAAAAACTGTACTATATAGTTTTGATTAACTATTTTGAAGAGTTCTTAATAGATGGTAGGCATCGTTTCCAGCAAGTACGATTAGTTGTTCTAATAGTTCATCTCGAAGTAAATCTAATTCTATAATCTTCTCTGCTATTTGTTTCGATTTATCATCTATATGGTTCATCCGTTATCTTCCTTTCGTGAGTTTTATAATATATGTTTCCCTTTCTCAATCTTCTCATGTGTATATTGTATGTGAAACCTCCTTCAAATTCTTCATTTTTGTCAACAAATCTTACAAACTTTTTCCGATATTATACGAATACAGTGTTAGAAAATCTTACAAAGAAATCGCAATTCGTAACATTGTTGAGTATAGTTAGTATATAGAAGAAATGGTTGTAGGAGGATGATTACATTGATAATGAAGGATGATTCCTATAAGTATAAGAAAGTAATAACGATTGGTACTGTTAGTGAAATTACGGGATTAACAGAACGCCAAATTCGATACTACGAGGAAAGAAAGTTAATTTTTCCTGAGCGAACTAAAAAGGGCACACGGAAATATTCCTTTCATGATGTGGAGCAATTAATGGATATTGTTGAAAAAATGGAAGAAGGTGCTCAAACATTTGAGATTAGACAAGACATGTTGAAGAAAGAAAAGCAATTAGATGACAAAGCCGTACGCGATAAAATGATACGTGGCCAATTAAACGCAAGATTCGGTATTTCTAAAATGCCCTAAATCCTTATAAAAAATACTATTAAAAAAATCAAAAAAGTAGTACCTCCCTTACTGGTTTAAGAGGGATACTACTTTTTTATTTGCGAAATTACGCTATGAAATGCGTCTTTATAAGATTTATCTCACCATTTCAGATTGCAAGTAATACCAAACTAGTAAAGCGGTATGATGCAATGATTGTTCATGGGTTCGTTCAAAAGCATGAGATGCATCAATACCTGGCCCGATTAAACCATGAATGACGTCATGACCAGATCGAATCGCAGCAGATGCATCTGATCCGTAATGAGGATAAATATCCACTGCATAGACAATATTATGTTGTTTTGCTAACTCAATTAAATGCTGACGTAATCCATAATGATACGGTCCACTTGAGTCCTTTGCACAGATAGACACACTAAATTCATCTGTTGTTTGACCATCTCCAATTGCACCCATGTCAACAGCAAGATACTCAATTGTTTCTGCAGGAATATTAGAATTACCACCATATCCAATTTCCTCATTGTTTGAAATGAGAAAATGAGTAGTATATGGCAATGTAATTTGTTTTTGTACAAGTTGTTTCATCGTATACATTAAAATGGCAACACTTGCTTTGTCATCTAAATGTCTGGATTTAATAAATCCTGTATCCGTTACTTCTACACGTGGATGAAAGGATACGAAATCTCCAACCGAGATTCCAATCTGCTTTGTATCCTCTTTCGATTTCACAATAGCATCGACACGTACTTCTATGTTCTGTTCATCTCTCTTTGCTTCTCCTGCATTGCTATACACATGAACAGATGTTTGATGAATTAAAATAGTACCAGAAAAAATCGTACCATTTGCTGTATGGATACTGCAATATTCTCCTTCCACAGAATTCCAGCGATACCCACCAATCATCGTCAGCTTAAGTCGTCCATCTTCTTTAATTTCTTTAACCATTGCTCCAAGTGTATCTACGTGTGAAGTTAAAAATCTATGCTTCGTATCATCCTCACCTTGCAAAGTAACCAAAAGAGCACCTTTATTCGTACGCCGGCTTGGAATCCCAAGTGATTTCACAAATTGTTCCACATATGTAATGGCTTCTTCTGTATATCCGGATGGGCTAGAAATAGAAACAAGATCTTGAATATACGATATAATTTTCTTCTCTTGAATAAAACTACTCATTCAATATCCTCCTTGTTATCCTGTAGTAATCTCATCAATGAAAGCGAAGAAAAACGAGAGACAGATTACTCTCGTTTTTCTTCGTATCTGTTACTTATCTATTGTACTTGGTTCGATCCAAGCTTCGATTATTTGTCCCGATGCACTTGTGTCAAAAAGAATCGTACCATTACTGTAACGATCTTTATACTTTAATCCAGTCGTATCAATATGTGCTACTACATTTTTTTCAGATTTCACAAAGAGCATGTCAGCACTCTGTACTTTTTCCAATCCAATAATACGATATGGATGCGTTTTTAATTCTTTAAAGATGGATTGTCCTCTTTTTGCACGATTTGAACTTTCTATTTGATTCGCCTTCATTTTTTTCAAGGCTCCGCGCTGCGTTACAAGAAGAAGAGAATCTTCCTCGTCTATCGTTATACCGTTTACTACGTAATCATCATCCTTCAGGGAGATTCCTTTTACACCACCGGCACGGACCCCAATAGGAGTGATTTCATCCATACTAAAACGAAGTGCGATAGCATTGTGAGTCACGAACAGTATATCACTTGTCCCATTTGTTACAACTAGATTTATAATTTCATCATCATCTTTAACATTCATAGCAACTAAAGCACGTGAATACCGCTGAACTTTATATTGTTTTAATTCCGTTCTTTTTACCATTCCATTTTTCGTAATAAAGCATACGTAGCGGTTATCTTCATCAAAATTTTGTACGTGAACTGCTTTCATTATTATTTCATCACGAGCTAAGGTAACTATATTTGCAATGTAATTCCCAAGATCTTTCCAGCGAATATCTGGTAATTCATGCACAGGTAAATAAATATAATTACCTTTATTTGTAAATAAAAGAACCGTATCAGTCGTATGAATGTCAAACCTAGCTAAAAGGCGGTCGCCTTCCTTCATACCGAATCCTTTTCCGCTAGAAGCATTATAGGATCGCCAACTCGTTCTTTTTACGTATCCTTCCTTCGTTATCGTTACAATTACATCTTCGTGAGGAATCATTACTTCCATATCAATTTTAATATCCTGAATTTCATCTTCCACTACCGTACGGCGGTTGTCGTTATAGGTTTTCTTTACGCGTTTCAAATCGGTTTTAATAACCTGAAGAAGTTTTTTATCACTAGCAAGGATAGACTGTAATTCATGAATCTGCTCTTGCAACTCTTTTCCTTCATTTTGTAATGCAGTAATATCGGTATTCGTTAATCGATACAATTGTAAGGATACAATTGCTTCTGCTTGTAATTCAGAAAAAGCAAACTTTCCGATTAAATTATCCTTTGCGTTCCGTTTATCCTTCGAACTGCGAATCGTTACAATAACTTCATCAAGAATAGATAAAGCTTTCATAAGTCCTTCTACAATGTGTTGACGATCCTCTGCCCGTTTCAACAGGAACTTGGAGCGATTTGTAACAACTTCCTTCTGATGAGAAATATACGCATCTAAAATTTGTGGCAAACTCATAAGCTTTGGACGGCGGTTATGAATCGCAACCATATTAAAACTATAAGTAATTTGTAAATCAGTCGTTTTATAAATGTAGTTTAATATAGCTTGTGCATTTGCATCCTTTTTCAGTTCAATGACGATACGAAGTCCTGTACGGTCTGTTTCATCACGAACTTCTGCTATACCTTCAAGTTTTTTATCAATTCGCAAATCATCAATTTTTTTAACAAGATTTGCTTTATTTACTTCATATGGAATTTCAGTAATTACAATTTGCTGCTTTCCCGTTCGTAAATCTTCAATACTCGTTTTACCACGAATAATAATTTTTCCACGTCCGGTTTTATACGCCTGCTTTATTCCATCAATTCCTTGAATAATGCCACCAGTTGGAAAATCAGGACCGCTAATAACGGTCATTAAATCCTCAACAGAGCACATCGCATTATCAATTCGCATAATTGTTGCATCAATGACTTCACCAAGCTGATGAGGTGGAATTTCGGTTGCATATCCAGCTGAGATCCCCGTAGAACCATTTGCAAGTAGATTTGGAAAACTTGCTGGTAGCACGATAGGTTCCTCACTTGTATCATCGAAATTACTAACAAATTCGACCGTTTGTTTATCTATATCACGAAGCAATTCTGAAGCAATAGGTGAAAGACGTGCTTCTGTATACCGCATCGCAGCCGCTGGATCCCCGTCAATGCTACCGTTATTTCCGTGCATTTCAACGAGAACATTACGAAGTTTCCATTCTTGGCTGAGACGCACCATCGCTTCGTATACGGAAGAATCACCGTGCGGATGATAATTACCAATTACATTTCCGACCGTTTTAGCTGCTTTTCGAAACGGCTTATCATGCACATTACCTTCTACATACATTGAATATAAGATTCTTCGTTGTACAGGCTTCAAACCATCACGTGCATCAGGCAGTGCACGATCTTGAATGATATACTTGCTATAACGACCAAAGCGATCACCTAGTACATCCTCCAAAGGGAGATCACGATATTTTTCTTGTGGCATATTTATTCACCCTCCGTTGAAAGCAATTCATTTTCCAAAATGTTAGCATCATCTTGAAGTCCGAACTGCACGTTCCGTTCAATCCATTTACGTCGAGGCTCGACTTTATCCCCCATCAGCGTTGAAATGCGTCGCTCAGCTCTAGCAACATCCTCAATCTTTACACGAATGAGCGTTCTCGTTTCGGGATTCATGGTTGTTTCCCACAATTGATCCGCATTCATTTCACCAAGTCCTTTATAACGCTGCAGAATATAGCCTTTTCCAACCTTCTTTGTCACTTGATCTAGTTCATCGTCTGACCATGCATACTCTATCACTTCTTTTTTACCTGTTCCTTTGCTCACTTTGTACAGTGGAGGAAGTGCAATAAACACTTTTCCTTGTTCAAGAAGTGGCTTCATATAACGATAAAAGAATGTAAGCAATAGAACCTGAATGTGTGCCCCGTCCGTATCTGCATCGGTCATGATGACAACTTTATCGTAGTTAATATCCTCTACCGAAAATTCAGGACCAACGCCGCCTCCGATTGCATAAATTATCGTATTGATTTCTTCGTTTTTAAATATATCGGCAAGCTTGGCTTTCTCAGTATTAATTACTTTCCCGCGAAGTGGAAGGACTGCTTGAAAACGTCGGTCACGTCCTTGTTTTGCTGACCCTCCCGCTGAATCTCCTTCTACTAAGTACAATTCATTCCGCTGTGGATTACGAGATTGTGCAGGTGTCAGTTTTCCGCTAAGAGATGTTTCAGTCCGTTTTTTCTTTTTACCACTTCTCGCTTCTTCTCTCGCTTTACGTGCGGCCTCTCTTGCTTGAAATGCCTTTACGGCTTTTTTAATTAAAATAGCTGCTACATCTGGGTTTTCCTCTAAAAAGTAGGAAAGATTCTCAGAAACAATCGCATCAATTGCAGAGCGCGCTTCACTTGTCCCTAATTTTCCTTTCGTTTGTCCTTCAAATTGAAGAATATCCTCAGGAATACGAACGGATACTATCGATGATAAACCTTCGCGAATATCACTACCCTCAAGGTTTTTATCCTTCTCTTTTAAAACACCTATTTTACGAGCGTATTCATTAAATACACGAGTCATCGCTGATCGAAAACCGACTTCATGCGTTCCGCCATCTTTTGTTCTTACGTTATTGACGAAGGAAAGTAGAGTCTCTGAATATGCATCATGAAATTGAAATGCAATTTCAGCCTCAATTCCATTTTGTTCCCCTTCAAAGAACACGACTGGATGCAAAGCAACCTTTTCTTCGTTCAAATAAGTAACAAAGGCTTCAATACCAGTTTCATAATGAAAAGTATCTGTAATATCATTACGTTCATCCTTTAAAATAATTTTCATATTTTTCATTAAAAAAGCGGATTCTCGTAAACGTTCACTTAATGTATCGTAGTTATAGTTAGTTGTACTAAAAATAGTTGGATCTGGTTTAAAATGAAGCGTCGTTCCTGTTTCCTTTGTTGTTCCAGTTACTTCTAACGTGGTGACGGGATTACCGCCATTTTCAAAACGTTGTTGATAAACATGACCATCACGGCGAATGGTTACGACAAGCCATTCTGACAATGCATTTACAACAGAGGCACCTACTCCGTGCAAGCCTCCACTCGTTTTATAGCCACCTTGACCAAATTTTCCACCAGCATGAAGTACTGTTAAAATCACTTCAGGTGTAGGTTTCCCCGTTTTATGTATACCCGTTGGCATACCGCGTCCATGGTCTTTTACACTTATACTATTATCCTTATGTATCGTTATAATTATCTCATTTCCGAATCCAGCTAATGCCTCATCAACTGAATTATCTACAATTTCATATACTAAATGATGCAATCCGCGGCTGTCCGTGCTTCCGATATACATGCCAGGACGCTTCCGTACCGCTTCGAGCCCTTCTAGCACTTGTATTGCATCTTCGTTATATTGTATTTGCTGTGCCAAAGCCTTTACTCCCTTCCTACAAACAATCAGAACATATGTTTCTATTATAACATACCATTGTACCTAATTCTTGACAAGTGTATGCATCACATTGTAAGTAGACGTGATTCAAAAGAAAAATCCTTGTTGCTACAAGGATTCCTTCTACGTTACTATTTCAAAAAAAATGAACTTTGTCAATGCCAAGGAATATGTAAGACGGACAATTCACCAACTTTTCCATATGATCCACATAACAATAAGCCAAAAAGGAACGACGAAAAGTAATCCTAATAGGCATCCTCGAAAAAATTTCATGAACAGCTCGCCTCTCTTTAAAAACTCCCTCACATGACATGGTCTACCAATCGTATATACATCTACGAATAAAAAGTCTTGTTTACCTTTATTTTGTTAAAGCATGCTCTACTTTAATACAACGATCCATAATTACTGTATAACCCTGTTCTTTTAAAAATTCATAAGTATCTTCATCTTGTAAACCAAGTTGAGCCCAGAAGATATCTGCATCAATTTTAACAAAATCCTTTGCTACTTCCATTAAAAATTCAGATCGACGAAATACATCGACAATATCTACATGACCTTCAATTTCAGTAAGCGCTTTTACGGACTTCTCACCAAGAACATAATCTGCTTTCGGATTTACAGGAATAATTTTGTAACCGGCATCTTGCATTGCTTTTGCAACCATATAAGACGTTCTTTCAGGATTATCAGACAATCCTACTACAGCTATCGTTTTGCTTTTCTTTAATAATTGACCAATTTCTTCGCGTGTTGGATTTTGCATAGTAATTCCCCCTTTTTTCTAGTATAGCCAAATAAGCAAGGCTCTTTCAACAGAAAGAGCCTTTTTACTAATTAGTTATTGCATCAAGTATGATTGTTTTTTGCTGTTTTTGCCCGTCTCGATAGTAGGAAACAACTACTTTATCGCCAACTTTTTTCTTATCATACAAGTACTTTCTAAATTCAACGCTATTTTCTATGTTTTGATCATCAAGTCCAACTATTAAATCATAACGTTGAAGTCCTGCCTTGCCCGCAGGTGAATTTGCTGTCACATCTGCAACTAAAACGCCGCCCGTTACATCTTTAGGTATTTTTAAACGATCCGAAATGACGCTAGGAAGTTCGTCTAATGAGCTTAGTTGAATACCCATAAATGGTCGTTTCACTTGACCATCTTTTTCTAGTGCATCCAGTGTAGGCTTGGCAACGTTAATGGGAATCGCAAATCCAATTCCCTCTACTGCTTGCTGTGCAATTTTACTAGAATTAATTCCAATTACTTCACCATTTGCATTGAGAAGTGCTCCCCCGCTGTTACCAGGATTTATACTTGCATCTGTTTGAATAACCTGTGCTTGCCAATCTTCTTTTCCATCTCCATTAATGTCCACTGGAATTTCACGATCTTTACTACTTATAATCCCTTCCGTCACCGTACCTGCAAAACCAAGTGCACTCCCAATAGCAATGGCTGTGTCACCAGCACGAACATTGTCTGAATTTCCCAAAGTGGCAATTTTTGTAACATCCGTCCCGTCAATTTGTACAACAGCTAAATCAAGCCATTGATCGGTACCAACTAATTTTGCTTGGAGCTTCTTTCCATTACTAAGTGTAACCTCAAGCTGCTTTGCTCCTTCTACAACATGGTTGTTTGTCACAATAAATGCTTGATTTCCGACTTTTTTATAAATAACACCTGAGCCTGTACCGGTCTGTTGTGTTTTATTAGATTGAGCATCAGTAGTTTGATAGTTCATAACACTTACCACTGCATCTTTTGCACCATCTACCATACCAGCTATATCTGTAGACTTCGTATTTTGTACAACCGGTATAGCTGTCCCCTGAACTTGTTGTACTTGCTGCGTCTGCTTTGTATTTTGCATATTTGAAATATATGGACTCGCAGCAGTTATGGTTATTGCCCCAATAAATGCACCCACTAATCCTGAGACAAAGTATCCTTTTCCTGTGCGAGGACGTGCGTTTTTATCTTCTCTTGTAACTGTCTCATTCTCATCGTAGTATCCCATATGTTTTATTCTCCTCTCAAATCCATCGTAATCCTAGTGTAATAGAGTACTGTGAATTCATTGTGAACTCCTAGTGAATTTCAAAAATATTGTAGAATTTCCTAAAAGGAGGTCAACTCATTTTTGATATGAAATGTTCTACTCTTCAAACTTATAACCCACTCGAATAACGGTTGCAATATGCTTTGCACGCTCGCCTAGTTTATTTCGAAGTTTTTTTATATGAGTATCCACTGTCCGGTCGTCTCCATAATAATCATAGCCCCACAGTTGGTCTAATAAATGCTGGCGTGATAAGACAATCCCTTTATTCTCCATTAAGTATAACAACAATTCAAATTCTTTATGTGTTAATATAATTTCATTCCCATTAACAATGACAGTACGAGATAGTTTATTAACCTCAATTCCACATAGCGATAGCATATTTTCATCCTGGCCGATTAATCCTTCTGCTCGTTTTAATAATGTTTTTGCCCTTGCTACTAGAACTTTCGGACTAAATGGCTTTGTAACATATTCATCTGCTCCTAATTCAAATCCAAGCAATGTATCCTCTTCATCGGAACGTGCAGTTAGCATAATAATCGGCACTACGGATTCCTTTCGAATACGACGACACACAGACCACCCATCAATTTCAGGTAGCATAATATCGAGTATGACTAAATCAATGTTGTGCGCTTCGAACTGCAAAAGAGCCTGCTTGCCGTCCTCAGCCTCCACCACGGTAAATCCCTCGCTCTTAAAATAATCGGAGACGATTTCGCGAAGGCGCTGTTCATCTTCTACGAGCAGCACCGTTTTACTCATATAATTCCCTCCTAGCTATTATTTCAAACGAAAAACTCGCTAATTTTGTAATGTAAATATTACATAAGTGATTCATGACTATTTTTTGTTTCCTATTCCATCAGTTTACTTTAATAATTCTATCATATCATATTTAGCTCAGCCTTTTACAAAATAGAAAGGTCGGTTAAACTTCAAATAGATAGTTGTTTACACAGTTTTTTTATTGTATGGTACAATAAATGATGGATTGACTTAGGAAAACGTTAGTACCTTTTTAAAGGAGAATCGAACTTATGCTTACTTATATCTTATTCATTGTCGCGTATTTGCTTGGTAGTATCCCTTTTGCATTAATTGTTGGAAAAGTTGGCTACGGAGTAGATATTCGGCAACACGGAAGTGGCAATTTAGGAGCGACAAATACGTTCCGTACTTTAGGAAAAAAAGCTGGATTTACCGTTACAGCAGCTGATATATTGAAAGGGACACTGGCAGCATCATTGCCTGTATTATTTGGTCTAACCATTCATCCACTTTTATTTGGTATTGTTGCCGTAATCGGTCATATGTATCCTGTGTTTGCTAATTTCCGCGGTGGAAAGGCTGTAGCAACATCAGCAGGTGTTCTATTGTTTTATCAACCAATTATTTTTATTATCTTAGTCTCTGTTTTCTTAGTGCTTCTTTTCACTACAAAATATGTATCCTTATCGTCTATGATTGCAGCAATTGCAGGAGTTATTTCAGGTATCATTATTAATGACAAGCCGTTTCTCCTTACTATTTCATTGTTAGCTCTCTTTGTCTTTTATCGTCATAGGGCCAACATCACACGCATTTTGAATAAAACCGAACCAAAAGTTAAATTTTAACATACTAACGAAAAGAGAATTTGCTAAGCATAAATATAGCAGCTCTTTTCGTTATTTTTTATAATGAGGAAAGAGGGATGTTTAGTAGAGGAGGTGTAACGAATGAATATAAGCATATCAAAAGATGCAGCAAACTGGTATAAGGACGAACTCATGCTTCAAGACGGAGATTCACTATGTTTTTTCGTACGATATGGAGGGGAGAGTACCATTCATAAAGGATTCTCTCTTGGCATACGAAAGGACATACCTATTCAAGCAGCAACAGAGGTAAGCGAGATTGGAATTACCTTTTATATAGAGCAAGATGATGAGTGGTACTTCGATGGTCAAGATCTTTCTATTACATACAAAAATGGTGACGAAGATCCTACTTTTCATTTTACAAAATAAAAGCACTGAAAGCTCCGTCCTAAAATGGAAAAAAAGCCGAAACGATTACGCTTCTGGCTCTTTTTTTGCCGCTTCATAGGCCGTATACCATTCTGGATATAATTTTTTGAACGATACTGGACGAAATGTATCCCGACGCACTAAGATATTCGTAGTTTTCGCAGTAATACAAACCTCACCTTGTTCATTCCATATTTCGTAACCATATATAACACGTACTGGATTTATTGTTTCAATCCACGTTTTCACAAATGCCTTTTCGCCGTACCTCATCGCCTTACGATACGAAATTTGTAAATCTAGAACCGGCGACACAATCCCATCCTGTTCCATTTGTATGTAGGAAACTCCTAAATCCTCGATAAGCTGAGTTCTTCCTAGTTCAAGCCATACAACATAATTTGCGTGGTACACAACTCCCATTTGGTCCGTTTCAGCATAGCGTACTTCTATTTCCTTCTGTGATACATGCATCATAATGTCTCCCTCTGACCGTTTCTTAACATCTAAATAATCATAATACAACAACCGAAAAAATAAAATAGAAGCGGTATATCTTTTTTCCAAAAAAGGAGTGGACACTATGAATCAAATCATCGTCGTTAGAAATGGCGACACGCTCTATAAGCTAGCGACTAAGTATGGGACAACAGTAGAAGAAATAGCGAAGGATAATGGCTACGATGCAAGTTTGCCTCTTGTAGTTGGTCAATCATTGCTTGTGAATACAAAGGGGAATATCTACTATGTACAACCGGGAGATACATTGTACAAAATTGCACTCACATATAATATTCCAGTCAGTACATTATCAAAAGCAAATAATCTTTCGATCAAAACCAACCTGGAAAGTGGGCAAACGTTATACATCCCAAAGGGAACAAAAAAGCAAATTGAAGCAATTGCTTATTTGCAGCCTACTTCCATTCCAATCAAGAACACATTACTAGCAGCGACAAATGGAATCGCTCCGTATGTCACATACATTGCCTATTTTAGTTTTGAAGCAAACCGAGATGGGACACTTACAATGCCAACGAACTTAGAAGATATTATTACTATTTCAAAACGAAATAAAGTCGTACCAATGCTCGTTGTTACCAATTTAGAAAATGGAAATTTTAGTCCTGCCTTGACAAACATCATACTAACTAATAAAACTGTTCAAAATAAGCTGATTACAACTATATTAGATACGGCGAAAAAGTACAATATGAGCGATGTCCACTTTGACTTTGAGAACGTTTCTCCAAACAACCGGGAAGCGTATAATCAATTTCTACGGAATGTAAAAGATAGACTTCCACAAGGATATACATTAAGTACCACTTTGCCTCCAAAAACAAGTTCTAATCAAAAAGGACCATTCTTAGAGGGAATTGATTATAAAGCCCACGGGAGCATCGTTGATTTCGTAGTTATAATGACCTATGACTGGGGATGGCAAGGTGGTCCTCCTCTAGCTGTATCACCTATTATTCCTGTAAAAGATGTTATACAATATGCAAAAAAAGAGATGCCAGCAAAAAAAATAATGATGGGGCAAAACTTATATGGTTTTGATTGGACGCTGCCATACAAAGAAGGAAACCCCCCAGCAAAAGCACTGAGCTCAGTAGCAGCGGTTTCACTAGCTAGAGAGCACAACGTTCCTATTCTGTATGATACCCTGGCACAAGCCCCTCATTTTACGTATGTAGATAGCGCTGGAAAAAAACATGAAGTCTGGTTCGAGGATGCTCGTTCTATACAAGCAAAGCTAAATCTTATAAAAGAACAAGGCATTCGTGGTATTAGCTATTGGAAGATTGGTCTCCCTATGCCCCAAAATTGGAGGCTGCTAACGGAAAATTTTACGATAGAAAAAAAGGGATAAGGTATTTTCCATGGTCATGAAAAGGACCTAAACAGAATTTAGGTCCTTTCGATTTAATTTTCTATATCGTGTGAACTCATATGTCGATTTTCTTGTCGAATTTCATTTCGCATTTGCGCAATACTTGCCATTCGTTTTGCATTTTTCGCATCAATCGATGCTTTATCATGCTCATTTGCTACGCGAGCGGTTTCTTCTGCCTCATGAATATTTTCAAGTGTATTGTGTACCATGCTCTGAAGCTTTTCTACATTATCGCTTCGATCATCTTTATTTACTCTCATTCTTATCCTCCTCCAAACTAAACTCTTGCTTATTTATTTTGTCAAAAACTCACCACAATATACACAAACCTATCCCATTAAAAAACAGGACGTATACGCCCTGTTTCGATTATCCGTTATCTACGATTGGTTTTTTCCCTGTTTTATCTTGCATTTGCTTTCCTTTGTTTCCTCCAGCTTCAATATTTCTTGTCCCTATATGGTTGGGTGTAAAATCTTTGCTATTTTTTTTCGGATTACTCATCGCATTCCCCTCCTTCTTAAGTAGTATGCTAAGACCATTTCTTCAATATACAAAGATTATGCTTGATTTCTCATTTCTAGGCGAGTTTCAATTCGTTCTTCAATTTTTCTGATAGCCTCATGATCGGCAAGAAGCTTAATCCTATTTTCTATAACAAGTTCTTCAAATGTTTTTCGGTGACTTTGTCTCATATGCTCACTCCTTCCTATAACTAGTAGTATAGACAAAAAATAGTGTTATTTATGCGATTTATTAGAAAATTCCAAATTCTATGTAGAGTGTCGGATATTTAGATGGATCTTTTAACTTTGCAGCCTATCGTATCGTAGAAATTGTTTGTTCAAGGAAAGATGGTGTCATTGCCCCCACGTATTTTTGACGAATGATTCCCTTTGAATCAATAAAATAAGAGGTAGGAAGCGATATGACTTGATATGTATTTACAACAAGGGATGAGGAATCCAGTAGTACAGGAAATGTATAACCGTTATCATGCATAAAACTTCGAACTTTTTGTTCCCCATTGGTGCGCTCGGAAACAGTATAATTTATAGCAAGCAGTACAGTATTCTCATCCTTTTTCTCGAAGAATGTTTGTAAGACAGGCATTTCCTCTTTGCACGGTGGACACCAGGTTGCCCAAAAATTTACGATAACCTTTTTCCCTTTAAATGAAGATAAAGAAATGCGATCCCCATTCGTTGAAAGCAACGTAAAATTTGGCGCTTCTTTTCCTATTTCAAGCCCTTGTTTCGAAATTACTTCAGTTTCTACACTTTGCTCTACTGCTCTTTGCCCATTAGTTTGCTGGTAAATCGCGTAACCTGACATCGATAGGAACACAAGTATTATTATGATATTTCTTATCACTGCAACCGCCCTCCCATTTTTTGTATATATGTATACAAGTTAGATAGGACCTATGCGTATTAATTCCATCCTTCCTTTGCATATCCTTCTATTTTTTGTTAAATGCAAAAAAACGAGAGGAGAAATCTCCTCTCGTTTTCCATTCAATTTCTTCTATCGATATGAAATTAGCGAGAAACTTTTGCTTCTTTCAATCTGTCACGAAGAACCATTTGTAGAATACCACCGTGACGATAGTAATCAATTTCCACTTCAGAATCAAAGCGGACAACAACTTCAAATTCTTTTGTCTTTCCTTCAGAATCAGTAGCTGTTACTTTAATTAAATCACGTGGTTTTACATTTTCGTCAACATGGATAGCAAATGTTTCATTACCAGTTAAGCCAAGTGTTTCAGAGCTTTCACCTTGTTTGAATTGAAGTGGAAGTACACCCATTAATACAAGGTTGCTGCGGTGAATACGTTCGAAGCTTTCAGCAATAACTGCTTTAATACCAAGTAAGTTTGTACCTTTGGCAGCCCAGTCACGTGAGCTTCCCATACCGTAATCTTTACCTGCGATTACAAGAAGACCAGTACCATCTTGCTTGTATTGCATAGCTGCATCATAGATTGATTTCACTTCGCCAGTTGGCCAGTAAGTTGTAAATCCACCTTCTGTGCCAGGAGCGATTTGGTTTTTAATACGGATGTTTGCAAACGTACCTCTCATCATAACTTCGTGGTTACCACGACGAGAACCGTAAGAGTTGAAATCAACAGGTTCAACACCTTTTGAAGTCAAGTATTTACCAGCCGGTGTATCTTTACGGAATGAGCCTGCAGGTGAAATGTGGTCAGTTGTTACGGAATCACCGAATTTACCAATTACACGAAGACCAGTAATTGCTTCCACTTCTTTCGGTTCTGCAGATAATCCTTCAAAGAATGGAGGATTTTGAATATAAGTAGATTCGTCATCCCATGTGTACAATGCTTCGTTAGAAGTTTCGATTTCGTTCCAACGTTGGTTGTTTTCGAATACAGTTGCATATTCTTTCTTGAACACTTCAGCAGTTACTACAGAAGATACAACTTCTTGTACTTCTTCAGCAGATGGCCAAATGTCATTGAAGTATACAGGTTTTCCTTCTTTATCTGTTCCAAGAACATCATTGCGAAGGTCAATATCAACAGTACCAGCAATAGCGTATGCAACTACTAAAGGCGGTGAAGCTAAGTAGTTAGCTTTTACTAATGGATGGATACGTCCTTCAAAGTTACGGTTACCAGACAATACAGCTGAAACAAGAAGATCGCTTTCTGCAAAAGCTTTTTCAAGTTCAGGTGCTAACGGACCAGAGTTACCGATACATGTTGTACATCCGTAACCAACTGTGTTGAAGCCTAATTGATCTAAATAAGGAGTTAAACCAGCTTTATTTAAATATTCTGTTACAACTTTAGATCCTGGAGCTAAAGAAGTTTTTACGTATTCAGGTACTTGTAAGCCTTTTTCAATTGCTTTCTTCGCTACTAAACCAGCACCGATAAGAACAGATGGGTTAGAAGTATTTGTACAGCTTGTAATAGCTGCGATTGCAATTGCACCTGTTTTGATTTTTACTTCTTTGCCTTCCAGTGTAACGTCTACTTCTTTGTCAAATTCTTTTTCCGTAAAGCCAAAGCCTTGGTTTCCAACTGGAGAAACAACCGCTTTGCGGAAAGCACTTTGCATATTTGAAAGTTCGATTAAGTCTTGTGGACGTTTTGGACCAGAGAGACTTGGTTCGATTGTAGAAAGATCAATTTCTACTACTGTTGTGTAGACAGGATCTTCACTTCCAGGAGTGTAGAACAAGTTATTTGCTTTGCAATATTCCTCAACAACGCGAATTTGTTCTTCATTTCTTCCTGTTAAACGCATATAGTCAAGTGAAATGCTATCGATTGGGAAGAAACCACAAGTAGCACCGTATTCAGGAGCCATGTTTGCAACAGTCGCACGGTCAGCTAATGACATACTTTGTAAGCCTTCACCGAAGAACTCTACGAATTTACCAACAACACCTTGTTTACGAAGAACTTGTGTTACTTTAAGTGCGATATCAGTTGCAGTTGTACCACTTGGAAGCGTTCCAACTAATTTAACACCAATAACTTCTGGAACTGGGAAGTATGAAGGTTGACCAAGCATTCCAGCTTCTGCTTCGATACCGCCAACGCCCCAACCAAGAACACCAATACCATTGATCATAGTTGTATGAGAATCAGTACCTACTAATGTGTCAGGAAATGCTACTTTTTCTCCGTCTACTTCGACAACATGTACAACTGGTGCTAAATATTCAAGATTTACTTGGTGCACAATACCAGTTGCAGGTGGAACTGCACGGTAGTTATCAAATGATTTTTGTGCCCAGCTTAAGAATTTGTAACGTTCACCGTTACGTTTGAATTCTAAATCCATATTGAAGTTTAATGAATCATCTGTTCCAGCTTTATCAACTTGAACAGAGTGGTCAATAACTAGGTCAACTGGAATTTCAGGATTGATTGTGTCAGGATCCCCACCCATATCAGCCATAGCTTTACGAAGTGAAGCTAAGTCAACAACAGCAGGTACTCCAGTGAAGTCTTGTAAAATTACGCGAGATGGTTTGTAAGGAACATCGATATCTTGCACATCTTTTGTTCCCCATTTTGCAAGGTTTTCAACATGTTCTTCTTTAATAACGCGTCCATCAACTTGTCTGAGTACAGATTCAAGCAATACTTTAATGGAATAAGGTAAACGAGAAACATTTCCGATTCCTGCTTCCTCAAGCGCTTTCAAACGATAATATTGATATGGTTGTCCGTCTACTGTAAAAGTAGCTTTTGCGTGAAATGGATCTAATTTTGCCATTAATAAATTCCCCCCTGTTAGCGTGAGAAAAAGTCTAAAATACATTGTATATACATTTTACAATGTTTTACCTTGTTATCTTATTACAACTTCGAGCATAAGTAAACAATAAGAAACTTATAGTTTTCGATAAGAAATACTTATTGCATATTCTCGTATACAATGTATAAAGCTTTATCTACCTAGATATTCTCAAACCAACCAAATAAATGCCGTCACATAAACATTCAATTGAATCGCATGCAATTCTTTGTGTACAATAACATTTCATTACATTTATACTATATCATACATTTGAGCCTAAAAAAACGCTTTCAAGTAATTTCATCCCTCTTTACTCCATAATTTTCTATCTCAATTTGAATATTTTTCGATACATTTGTATATTGTCAGGACAGGTCCCTCATACTATTTTTAGGAGGTGATTCAATTTGGGAAAGCGGAAAGCAAATCACATCATTCCTGGCATGAACGCTGCTTCTGCCCAAGGCAAAGGAACTGGTTATAATGAAGAACTAAGCAATGAACCATTAACTGCAGAGCAACGTCAAAATAATAAAAAGCGTAAAAAAAATCAGTGAAAAACGGACCCCCTTTCATAGCTTCTTCAGGGGGGTCCATTCTCTTTGGCATTTCTTACCCTTCATCAATCCGGTTCATAATGGTATACACATCTTGTTCGTATTTTTCAAGCTGCAGGCGTTGCGTATCACTCGCCGTTTCAAGAGCATTTTGTATTTGCTGATAAGTCTCTTCTACTTCTTTACGTAAATGCTTTAACTCTGCTCCAACGTTTGGACCATCGTTTTTTACACTGCTATAACTATCTGCAACTTGCTTCATTCCTTGCTGTACTGCTTGATATGCTTGTTGTTTGTCTTTATGATACGGCATCGTATTCAATTTGCCTCCTTCATTGATTGTAATCTTCTCTAGCATTTGTCAATTGAGATTAAAGCATACGGGTATAAAAGAAAATAATGCAACCATATTAACAAATAAGGAGGGGATAATTATGAAAGAGAATGCAAACGAAAACCAACAGAAGCAAAGTAGCGGACAGCCAAAGCCGATGAGTGGATCTCACAAAGTAAAAAACCGAAATCATTCACGCCAAAAAAACAATGCTCATCACGACATGTAACTCATTTCATGTTGAAAGGCAAAGTAAAAACGACGAATTTCTATATATTCGTCGTTTTTTCAATTCAAAACACAGAGTGGTTGGATTATCTTTTTGAATACATATTATCATTTTATAAAACGTTTTCACCTTTTTTTTGCTTTTGCATACAATAGTCAGAATTCAACTTTACGGGGGTTTGCGCCATGTGTGCAAAGAAAAATTGCTTCTTACAAGTAGAAGGATTTGAAAATTGGATGCATCAATTTTTCTTAGAGTCAACCGTTATGCCCATTGATTTATTTGAAACAAATCAATCCTACATTTTAGAAGCAAGCATACCTACTTGTTACCCAACCATTTTCATTAAGAAAACACAATTTGGTTTAGGCATCGTTTTTACAACAGAATATGGCGGTAACATCAGACGGAATATCCTATTGCCACGACATATTATGAACAAAAACATGATTGCATATTATGAAAACAAATTGCTTGAAATTATTATTTCTAAAACGGATTGTGTGTTACACGATTCAAATGACATCTTACCAATTACAAAAAAAGAAGAGTAAACAAATGCACCTACTAAAGCAGAACCTTTGCTTCTAACTAACGGATTATATTAATCAAAAAGAGACGACCGTGTTGTCTCTTTTTGATTATAATCATTTATTTATATGTAATAACATACTCTGAATTTGCTTTGTTCTCCTTTTTAGAAGAATATTAACAAGTAATAAAATGGGGAAACTTATGAATCCCAAAATGGCAACAAGAGAAAATACAAATCCACCGTTTTGGTATCCATAGTGTTCAAGGAGAATCCCTCCTAGCCATGGGCCTATCACACTTCCAAACCCAGTAAACCCCATTGCGCCAAAGTAGGACCCTTTTGCATACGAAGGAGAGATTTGATCGATAAAGAGATCTGTCATTGAAAACATGAGCACTTCACCCACTGTAAATAAAATTGTGCAAGCATATACCATCCACTCTGTTTTGGATAATCCAATACAAAATAGCCCTACACTTACGATGAGTGTTCCTATCATTATACTAACGAGCGCAGAGTATTTCTTTCCAATTCTTGTAACGGGATATTGAAAAACAATTACAGACACAGCGTTTATTGTAAGTGCATAAGAAAAAATCTTGACACCATCGTAAAATACACCGGAGTTTGCGAAATACTGCGAAAGATTGGAAGAAAATTGTGAGTAAACTACATTGCAAGCTATAAGACCAATTATAGTAAGGAAGAGAACACGATCTTTACGAATTATATGTAGAGATTGCTTCATTGTAACATGTTGATCTTTTGGTGTTTTTACAAACTCATAGTGTCGAAATTGAATAAGTAAAGATGCCATATATAATATATAAACTGCAGCAGCAACTAAAAAAGGAGTTGTAGATGATGAAGTCCCGAGTTGTAATCCTACAATAGGACCAATAGCAACTCCAGCATTAATCGCTCCATAACGTAAATTAAATATCATCAGTCTATTTTCTGGTTTTGTTAAATCGGATAAAAGAGCGCGAGAGGTTGGCTCAAAAAATGCACGACAAATACCATTCCCTGCATTTAATAAAAAGAAAGCAACTATATTGTCAGCAAATGCAAATCCAATAAAAACAAGCGTCCACACTATGATAGATCCAACCATTATTTTTTCACGACCATATTTATCGGATAAGCTACCGCCAATAAAGCTAGCAAACACGCCTACTAGCATACTAATGCCAATAATAGCTCCTGTTACTGATGGAGATACACCTTTAGTCATTGTCAAATATATTGCAAGAAATGGCATACTCATTGAAGTAGCAAGTCTAGCAAACAAAGTACCAATAATAATATTCCATGCTAGAGGATGGATTTTCACAGTAGCCTGCACACCATTCTCCTTTCTCAAAATTAGTAACAATTTAATTACAAACTATGCAAAGTCTCAAACTTTGCAATGTGTTACATATTTTGCGATATGATTTTTTCAGCAATGTGTAGAAACAATGAACCTATTATAACAAGAAATGAGATGGCAGATTGGATTTGACATTTCATTTTTCCCAAAAATTTTATTCAAGATAGAAGCACTTCTTCATTCTCAAAAGGACATGTAGAGAGGCCACTGCAATACTGCAGTGGCCTCAATTTACTATAACTTTTTATCATTCTCTAATAAACAACTTTAGTCAATACATTACCATTTAACAAGGTATGAGCCCAGCAATTATACCTTTCTTACGCAGGAGCGTAATTTTATTCTCGTCATAACCTAATTTAGATAGCAGTTCACTTGTTTGTTCGCCGAGGACAGGTGGATTTTTTATTTTCAACATATTATGAGTTCGAACGTAGGGCATTGTAATCATGTGCTTTGTATACGGGGAAACAGCTAGCTCATTAGCTTCATATACAGGAGTTAAGCAACAATCTATTTCAAGAGAAGCTTGCTCCCAGTATGCAAAAGGTTTTCCATGGAAAAATGACTTTATTTCTTCGTATACGCTCTCTCCTTCTATAACCTTGGCATGTTGCTTTGAAATCCAATCTTCTCGCCCTGCATAGCGGCAAAAACGTTCCCAGAATTTCTGTTCAACTGCTCCAATTGCAACATATCGTTCGTCAGCCGTTTCATATAAGCAATAGGAAACTTCAGTCCCCGCAAGCACATCTAACCCATTATTCTTACTGTATAAATCATATAACATTACATGATTATTCATTAACATAGTTAAACTATCTGTTAGTGATATATCTAAATAGCAACCTTGATTTGTTCTCTCGCGATCAAACAATGCTGCAAGAATACTTTCGCTTACAAGCATACCTCCAATTTCATCACCAAGCGTTATGTTTGGAATAAATGGTTTTCCATTACTCTTTATTTGAGCAAGCACACCGCTAACTGCCATAAAATTCAAGTCATGACCTGCTAAATGAGAATGGTCATGTCGTTGTCCATAGCCTGTTATCGAGGCATATATGATGTTTTCATTTCGCCTTTTAGCATCCTCATACCCAAGTCCAAGGCGAGACATCGTATGAGGACGAAAGCTTTCTATAATCACATCAGCCTTTTCCATTAGTGACAGGGCTATCTCTGCCCCCTCCTTATCTTTCACATTAATTGCTATACTTTGTTTATTTCGATTATTCGCTGTATAAAGTGCTGTACTTTCTTTATCGAAACTTCTTGCTAAATCGCCAAAAAGTGGTTCAACTTTTATTACAGTTGCCCCTAAATCCGCTAGTCTAAGCGAGGCAAAAGGCCCTGGCAAATAATGAGAAAAATCAAGAACTGTTATATCTTTTAGCATCCTACCTACCTCCATATTATAGTTACTGCAATTATAATTTTTAGAAAGCGCTTACATTTATATACTGATACTTATCCATAGTTACTGCTCCCTGAGGTTAAAAATCCTTAACATGGTTTAATTATAAAAATAATTCATCGTAATAGAAAGAAAAACCCTTCGACATATTCCTGCTTCATTCGTAAAAACAGACATCCCATTTTGAGATGTCTGATCACCAAAGACTACATCATAATAGTAAGAGCTGTTTTATCATCGGCACGTATTCCATTTTTTTGTTCTAGCGCTTCTAACATGGCAACATAGTCTTCGATTCCGTCTTTCCATACGACTGATGCTACCTGTTCCAATGAAAATGTTGGATGAAATAATCCATCTGAACACATAAACAAAGCCTTCACATCACTGCGTTTTATCGTTCCAGTTTGTATATATTCACGAACATTTTCCATTCCATTTGCAACAGAATACCCATCTTTTGTATTCGCCATCGATCGATTATATATAAAACGTCTACTTTCATCGGCATAATATGTCTCATCATATCCCCTCTCCTGTCTATTCTTTTGCGCTCTGGCATTTATTCCTTTTACAGTATCTTTCGTAAGCAAGGTAATCCGACCGTCCAAAAATTTCGCCACAATCATGCAGTCTCCGAGCTGTCCATATTGTATAGCAGAGTCTCCAATACGCACTCCTGCGAAACAAGTAGACCACAAATGATGCTTCTTCGTTTGATCAATATTATAGAGCTTCATTTTGTTAGCAAGAATATGATTTGCCTGAACCATACATTCCACAATGTCTTCTTCTCGTGTAAGAGATTCAAAGTAGGATTGAAAAAGGTGTGATGCCAAATATGCACCGTTGTGACCATTTTCATCTTCGCACGTTACAAGGGGAGTTGCCCCATCACACACCCCGTAGACTTGGATTGTATCGTTACGAACATAAGCATCCTCACACTTTTTTTTGTATGGACTTTTCTTTTGAAAGAATTTTACTTCCATCCTTTTATCCCCCTTAAAATATGAGTTATTTGAAGCTTCCTTACTTTTAAATTGTAGTGTATAATCTTCATTAATTTTCAGATAATTAAAACTAGTAGTAATAAACTGTTTTTACACAAATCACGAAAATTCCATTATAATTTTCATAAAATGTTAAGTTTTTCAGTAAAGGATGGGGTTGAATGCGCAATTTTTTGGGTATTATTATCGGTTCTTTGTTAGTTGCCATTGCTTTCAACTTGTTTCTCATTCCCCATAAAGTCCTAAGCAGTGGCTTGAGCGGCATTGCAATTATCATTGGAATCCTTACTCATCTAAATGTCGGCTTAGTTAACTTTATATTAAACGTGCCAATCCTTATTATAGGATATGTACGACTCGGGAGACGGTTTTTTTTCAACACAGTTTTATCTGTGTTCATTCTTACAATCGGTATGTATGTAATTCCAATACATGCAATTGCAAATGAATCCTTGCTTTCATCGTTATTTGGAGGCGTACTGGTCGGTGCAGGTGTTGCTCTTGTCTTCAATAGTGACGGCTCTACGGGTGGCTTTGACGTAATTGGTTTGATTCTGTCACAGAAAAAAGATATTAAGCTCGGTGGATTTTTCACTATGCTAAATACAGTTGTAATTTGCATATCAGGTTTCTTTTTTAACTGGGATGCTGCGCTAAATAGTCTACTATCTATTTATGTTATGGGCAAAGTAATAGACGCCATTCATACAAAGCATCGGAAGCTAACTCTCATGATTGTTACAAACAAGACAGAAGAAATGAAGGAAGCACTTTTATCTAGCTTCGTTCGCGGCATAACTCTTTTAGATGGAGAGGGCGCATACTCAAGCGAGAAGAAGAGGGTGCTTATGACAGTCATTTCAAAGGATGAATTGGTAGCAATTAAAAATTTAATTGCACATACAGACCCACAAGCATTCGTTAATATTACTGAAACCATCGAAGTGCTCGGACTGTTTCGACGCACAGCCTAAGCAAATCTACCAATACTCAAAAACGTGCACTACATATGAACATACAAGTAAACGGCCGACATAAGTATCAAAATATTGTGTCGGCTGTTTACTTGTATATATAATCAAAATAATTAGAAAATTCAGTATATACAAATTACTTATACTTTCATAAACAATAGTTGTTTCTGTAATTTACCGAGTATTATAATAGTAAAGGCAGCGCAGACTGTTTCGATATCTTTTTACCTTTCTAATCTATGATACTTTTATTATATTTCTTATTCCTTTCTTTAATAAAAAAGAGTATACTATTTTAGAACATATGTTCTTTTTATCTTATTTCTACATAGCATTTTGCACAATAAGGAGTGAGACGATGCTAGATTATCAAACAACATTGTCATGGAACGATACGATGAAGCAAATTCAATATAATTGCTTAGGAAGAGCGATTTCTGACAGACAAAGCTTTGAGAGTGAACTATTAGAATTTTTACGCAATCATGATTATATTACCTTACCTACCATTCTTAGTGGTCTTTCCAAGGAACGTTTTGGATCTTACTCGATTTATACAACCCAAGATAAAAATCGAAAGGTCGGTACACTCATTGTCGAATATAAACGTGAAACAGAACAATTATCCAAAGTGGATGAGGTCTATTTTGTATAATTCTATTGCACGTCTCTTCTTTAGCCTTTATAATAAATTAGAATTCCATAATATGGTTTTTTAGTCGTGGAGAAAACGGGGGTGAATAGTTGCTAAGTGGATGGTTCAGTTGGTTTATATTGCTGTGGACTGTCATCTTACTCTGTCTCATGTTCATCGGTGGGTATTTTATGTTTCGAAAGTTTTTAAAACGACTTCCAAAGAAGGACGGTTTATCCATTCTCGATTGGGAAGCTTATTATATTGACCATACTCGGCATTTATGGAATGACAAAACAAAGGCGCTACTTGAGGAGCTTGTGAAGCCGGTTCCTTCACTTTTTCGTGACGTGGCACGTTCTAAAATTGCAGCAAAAATTGGCGAGCTTGCGTTAACGGAACAAACACATACAATAACCCATGACGTAATTATACGTGGGTACATTCTGGCCACGCCAAAACGCGATCATGCTTACCTAAAAAAAACACTGCAAAGAAATCATATTGATATAACAGCCTATACAAGACTACTTGCGAAATAAGTGTGTATCTACATTAATTTCTATAAGAAAAAGCCTCGAAATTTCGAGGCTTTTTCTTACGTTAACTTTATATCACCATTGTCTAAAAATTCTTTTTGATTCTGCAGCTCATCTGCCAACTTTTTATAAGAGCGATACATAGCCACTCTCCACGAAATAATCATAGCAAACGCCAACAAGAAAAACATCCCACTTAGTTGCCCGAAAGATATAGATTGACTTAAATAGGTTTTTAAACCGATCCGAACGGCTACTAGACCAACTAAAATAAGAATGAACGCTCTTGAGCGCTTCAAATATATCTCTTGTCCGCGAATTTCAAACTTCGATGTTTTAATTAGAAAGATTGAGAAGATTAAACCAACGATAACTGCTTCTCCTATTTCTGCACCAGTTAAACGAAACTGCGGTACCACATACATCAAGGCACCAGTACTCATAAAGAATGGCGGCAAAATGATTTTTTTCAACGAGGTAGGTTTTGCAGCTGCTTTAATACGAATAAATGTGACAGCAATCGCCATAAAAATAGCTACAGCACTTGAAAGAAGTACATAATTCATCTTGTATCATTCCTTTTATGTTCAAAATTACAACGTACTACTATTATATTTCTTTATTGTACCCTTTTCCAATTATAAATTTTGATTTATAAGCCGGTAAATCCACCAAACAATTCTGTAATCGCAATTGTAATCTTCGTAAGTCCATTAAAGTATAGCAAAACCCCCATTGCTATCATAATATACCCCCCAATCTTAACAAGCGTCACACTATTTCGCTTAATCCAAGTAAGTTTTGAGAGAAACAATGACAAGACAAAAAATGGGATTGCAAAACCAAGGACATAGGAAATCATGTAAAGCATTGCAAATTGTGGATTTGTAGCTGCTAGTGCAATCACTCCTGCTAAGATAGGACCTGTACAAGGAGTCCAACCAGCGGCAAATGCAATACCGATTACAAGCGAACCTACATACCCAGATGGTCTGCTTTTAAACGTAAATTTATGATCCTTCATTAGAAATTCTGGTTTAAATACACCGACAATAACGAGTCCAAACAGTACGATGAACAGAGCACCAATTTGACGAATCAAATTTTGATACGAAATAAACAGCTGCCCAATAAAGGTAGTACCATATCCAATAGCTATAAATACGATAGAAAACCCAATCAGAAAAAACGCCGTATGAAGCATACTTCTTTTTTGAAGCATAGCTTGCTCTTCCTTTAATTCCGAAATCGACATCCCAGTAATATAAGAAAGAAAGGCGGGATACAAAGGCAAACAGCATGGCGAAATAAACGACAGAAACCCTGCCCCGAATGCCAAAAAAATATTAATATTTTGCATACTTTTTCCCCTTTCTACATGATTCCATTGTAGCAAATTTTTAATCACTACCGAAATGAAAATAAAAGAGAGATGACAATGAGAAAAAAGGAAGAATGATAATTATCAGGACGAGAAGGGAATTTATTTCCATTGTCGAATATAATCAAAAAAAGGATGGGAGGAATGTATTATGTTATTTCAATTTTCTGTCGAATATTCATTTCATCAGGGTAACCGCTATATATCTGAAACGGTTACTGTTGTGGCTTCATCTGAACAATTAGCGAAACAAAAGGTAGTAACTGAAGTAACTCGCCGCTTTGGTCTAACAGTTTCCCCCCTCATACATGTCCAACAACTTTAAATCCAGTTTATAAGATTGAGCTTTTTCATACCTTTAAAATATAATATCTGTTAGTTTTAATCTATAAACTATAGTTCTCCATATCTATTTTATTCCCTTGGTATTCAACAGCAATCACTGCCATTTTTGCTTATTTATTAAGAATGGACAAGCCCTTTTTATATGGACTACCTTCCAAATAAGATGATTCGCATATGTTAAAGTGAATAACATTATAGTTTTAAACGGGTTTACCCGAATTCATTTTAACAAGGAGGAGTTATAATGGGTCATCCACAAGGTAATGTAGGACCAACAGAAGCTGGTCATCATCATCATGGTCACTTTCATGGTAATAGCGGTTTTGCTCTTGTCGTAGTTTTGTTCATTCTGTTAATCATTATTGGTTGCAGTTGGGGAAGCAGTTGCGGCTATGGCGGTTACGGCGGCGGCTACGGCGGCGGCTACGGCGGCTATGGATACGGTTTCTAGTAAATAAATACAAACTATGAAGATGCCTTGCCAAGCAAGGTGTCTTTTAATATATATGTAAGTAACTGATAATATGAATCCCGTCTTTACAAAAGTCCTCCTTCTTGCACGGTTCCCAATTATTCGCTAAGCTGTACATAGAACTCCTTTTAACAGAGACACATAACACGTTGATTAGATACGGGGGACCCATATACATGAAGAAACAACAAATCTTATTTATCGGCGCAGGTCGAATGGCAGAAGCTATTTTTTCAGGCCTACTGAAAAGAAGTGTAGATGATATTGAATCAATCACTATTTCAAATCAGTCAAACAGAAGCAGACTACTAGAAATGCACCAAAAATACGGAGTACAGACAACAACAAATTGGCGTAATGAAGTAAATCATGCTGACGTTATACTATTAGCACTGCCACCCTATGCGCACGAATCCTTGTTAGCTGAATTATCACCACTGCTCGATAACCAATTTGTCATAACAATAGCAGCTGGAATAGGTCCTTCTTACTTAGAAGAACGGCTACCTTCAAAAACACCTGTTTCGTGGATTATGCCAAACACAGCAGCAGTTGTAGGCGAATCCATGTCACTTTATTGCTTAGGTAGAAAAACAACGGATCATCATCGAAAAGTTTTGCAAATGATTTTACAGGGTATCGGAAATGCAGAGGAATGTACAGAGGAAGAAATTCACCAATTAACAGCTGTTACAGGAAGTGCACCTGCGTTCGTATATTATTTTGCTGAAAGTCTGATACAAACAACGAAAGAATTAGGTATTTCAGAAGAAAAAGCAAAGCAACTTGTTATTCAAATGATATATGGCTCAGCGGCTATGCTACGGGAAGAACAAGATCCTGCTTCATTACGTGAGCAAGTAACTACCCCAGGAGGATCCACTGCAGAAGGGCTACGCGTATTGTATGAAAAACAATTTTCTTCTATATTACAGCAAGCAATTGCTGCAACGAATGAAAAAGCGAGAAACTAATCGGTACTATCCATCTTTATTCAAACAGTCAGTCCTTTCCAATTCTAAACACGGAAAGGACTTTATTGTATATACTATTTCATAAGCTATTCCTTCTTCTCTGGAATCGTTTTCTCCTCACTGAACTCAGTTCCATAGGAAGGGCTAAATTTAGTTCCTTTCATTCGAGAAGAGCGAAGTAATTCCCGCCATGATAATCGGTGAAGAAGTAATGACGCAACTGTTACGAGAACAGCCGATATAATACTTCCCCAAGCCATTTGTAAATAACTATCCAATAGCACATTCCCGAAAATCCAAACACTCATATATGTAATAAGAAAATCAACAATTGCAGCAGGTCCATTACCTATTCGAGGTAAAAGAATGTTTTCCACTACTACATATGAAACAATCGTTACAAACATACTAAACGATAACACTTCAGTTATCGTTGCTGGAAAAAAGATAGCCAACCCAAGAGAGAAAGCAACCACCGATGATAAAAATTTCATTAACAAAAAAGTAGTTTGCTTCATTACGAAAATCCTCCTTTTCGTTTTAGTTTGCAACGAAAAGGAGGATTTTATACATAATCCGACTACTCATAGCGATGGAAGAATTAAATTCACAAGGAAATTTTTAGAATTTTCTTACAATATCAAAAATGATGAGTTGACTTTTTGAGAAATTCGTACCCCTTTCCCCTATTTTCTTATTTTTTTCTGTATGATAGCGATACATAGCAGAACTAATGGAACAAATGTAAAAAGTGAGAATTCTATAAAGGGGATAATAGTTTCTATAAATTTTGACAGTTGCTGCATATTGGGAGATGCCCATATACTAAATATTATGATTAAAAAACCGAATGGAAAAATAAGAGGCCTGAAGTCAGATAGATGTAGCCATTGCGCACTCCCTAAAACAAGCACATACAAGAACACGGAAAGTTTGACAAACACCCCCATCACCCAAATAACAACTACGAAGGATTCAAGATGTTCAAAAAATGTTGCAACACTAATGTATCGGAAAGCAGTAAACACTGGATAAGCATAACTAGTAACTGAGTCTCCAAATAATAGAAGGATGATGATATTGATATAAACCATAGCAATCATGCAAATAATTACTAAGTATATACTCCGTTTCATCGCTACCTTACTATCTGTCAAAAAAGGAAGTAGCATGGATGCAAGGAATATTTGACCAAACCAAAGTGATGGCTGAACTGCTCCTCTAATTGAGGGAAGCAAACCATGCTCCATAATTGGAAATAGATTCTCTGCTTTTAAGTCTTTTAGTAGCAGCACAAATAATAAAATTGTAACCATATAGATGAAAACAAGTATTTGGGCAGACCTTCCTAACACTTCCAATCCAGCTCGAACAGCGAAAGTACATACAAGAATCATACTTCCAGTAACAACAAACATAGGGGTTTTCGGGAGAAAAGTTATCATAACCAAATCCGCATATTCCCTAGCTATCAAACTAGCTACGTACAGAAAATAAAATAAGAAGACAAATCCAAGTATTTTTCCTAGAAATCGCCCCGCAATGTGTTGACTATATTGTATGAGGGTCTCCTTCGGATACTTTTTATGTAACTGGTACACAATAAACATTGTAAAAAATCCATTAAAGGATGCCCACATTGGCGAAATCCACATATCACGATGCGCATATTTTCCTGTAACGACTGGTATGGTAAGAATAGCGGTTGAGAGTATTAATGGTAATAATAACATTGTCATTTGTAAAGCAGAAATTTTCCCTTTTTCAATCATTTTCTGTTTACCTCGTTACTTTTTAGTATATCCACAAAATATTTAAGATTATTTAAATAAAGAATAGATCATCCGTGACAAACTCTATACTTTATTACTGTATAGGAGTATGACTTCTTTTTCTTTACGATATTTATTTTGTATATAAGCAGAAGTAGGAGAAGAGTTGGAATTACCGTTAAAAGTAATGGTATATAAAACGGAAGAATTTCGTCTGCACATTTGGAAAATTCTTGCATATTCCGGTATACCCACAGGCCAAGTAAAGTTAACAAAAAAACAAGTGGAAGTACGATTGACCGGTAGTCAGAGAGATTCATCCACTGCGCAGTACTTAGCACTAGAACATAATAGAGGACTGAAATTTTGATGAACATTATTGTCACCCAAATGACAATAATGACCGCCTCCAAATGTTCAAAAAAATTAGAAATACTGATGTATCGAATCACAACAAATATTGGATAGCTACGACTAGTTGTGAAAGAAGTTCCTCCTAATAAGAAAACAGTCAGCAAATTGAGACCAATCATAACAAGCATCACAACTAGAACTGAAACCATACTCCATTTCATTCCTTTTTCAGAATCCATTACATAAAGAAGAAACATCGATATCTAAAAACTTTGACAAAACCAAGCTTGCAGTGCATATGCTCCCCGAATTGATGGCATCACACCATGCTCCAGTATTGGAAAGATATTCTTTGTCTCTGCGTCCTTAAAGAGTAGGATAACCAATATCAAGATAACAATTATAAATATAGGAGTAAACAGTTGGGCAGCCCTACCTAACACTTCCCCGCCACATCGTACAGCATAACCAAAAACTAAAACTATACTTCCAAGTACTACAATCAGTGGAGTCTTTGGAAAAAAAGAGCTAATGATGAAATCAGCATATTCCCTTACTATCGTTCCCATATCATGTAGGAAATAAAACAAATAAACAAATCCGAGTAGTTTTCCTGGAATCGTACCGATTATGTGCGCTATATTGGATGAATGTTTCTTTTGGATAGTATTTATGCAATTGATATACGATAAACGTTGTGAGAAATCCGATAAGTGCTCCCCAAATTGGAGAGATCCACATATCGCGTTCTGCGTACTTATCCGTTATTGATGGAACAACGAGAATAGCAGTTGCAGTTATTACAGGATACATCATTAGTGCAAGCTGAAATGCAGAAATTTTTCCTTTCTCAATCATTTTTTATCTCCTTCTTTTTGCTAAATCCAATAATCCTATTATTTCTCAAGCAATTGTCCAAACGGTTTGAATAACGTTTCTATCATTTGTGTAGGACCCGGCATGTCAGGAAAGAATAAAAGAAGGATGGCTAGTATCCCCCCCATCGCCATTAAGGTAATAAAGGCAGCTTTTTCTTTTTTCTGCTTCCTATCCATTTTAGGCCATTCATACCACGTAATCAGAATTATTAATACTATTATCCCTACTATCGCTGCCCATTTCATTCCGTTTTTACCTCATTTTCTTTTAAACCCGCCGGTATAGTAGACATACCTGGTCTACGCACATATGTTCGAATATCCATTTTCACATCCACTCGTGGAAGAATTTCATCCCAATGATCTTTGACTTTCTCCCATTCTTTAGGATATTTACGGTGAAACGCATCTGCAAAACCGAAAGCATCTATATGCATCTCCGTCTTCACCTGTGAAAGAGTTTGAACAATGCGTTGTTTAATGACTTGTTCTAACTCTTTTTCTATACGCTTTGTAATGTCGGCACTCATAATGTCAAGATGGGTACCGTTTTGCACCACAGAAGCTTCCGATATTATTTTAACCAAAATTTTCCATTTTCCGTTTTTAATTGTAGGAAGAATTTTCGTCGTTACTCGAATAGGATCTATCGACATGATTTCTCCTTCTTTAATGGCTACTGAAATCGCAGACACTTCGGTTTCATTTCGAAGCCACAACAGTCCTCTCGTTACTTTGTCATCAATTCGACCAACCATTTTTCCCTTCTTGAAAATAGCAGTTCCAGTAATATAATCAACCGTTTCTCGCATTTTTCCGTTTTTTGAAGTTACTGTTTGAATAATAGGCAAAATAGCTGCTTCTGAATCACCAATTATCATTTGTTGAAAATCTTTTACAGTAATATCGGCACCTGTATGAAGTGCAGACAACTTACGGAGTCTTTCTCCTTCAAATAGCTCTAGCGTTGTCTTAGATTTCAGAATATCTGCTGCCAATCCGTCGCTAACAAACAAATTGGCACGTTCCCGAGGTTGTGATTGGCGAAGTAAAAAATCAATCTGCTGATTAATTCCATCTTTAGCAAATGCTTCTCCAAAAATATATGCTTTGCAGTGTCCCAAAAAAAGGACGCGTGTAAATTTTGCTTGAAGGTTTGCCATAGCATCTGCCATATTTTTCCCTGTTGCTGATCTCATCAAGACATTGGAGGTTCCCCCTGCCCCAGATCCTTGCTGCCCGCCACTTACTTTCTTTGGATTTAACACTTGAACAGTAAGCTTAATTTCCTCATTTTTGTCTTTATCAATGGCAGTAGCTAACACCAGTGCTGTATCATTCACTTCTTGTCTGTCCCAACAACCCGTAAGCAGCAAACTAGCCGAAAAAAAGAGAAGAGCAGAATATTTTTTCATCATTTTGAGAGATAAAAATGACTTCATTTTTTGTTCACATCCTACCAATGTTATACGCTACTTTTCTTTTTTACCATCTGGCTTCGGTTTTTGATTTGGTGACTGTCGATACAAATCAAATTTCCCAGTTAAATGAGGACGTGTGTCCATCTTCCACCACGGCGCCCGAACGAAAGTATCTTTCAACTCACGACCTTTCAGTGGAGCAATAGGAGAAAGGTATGGAACTCCAAACGAACGTAGTGAACATAAATGGACGATAATAGTAATAATCCCCAGCATAATTCCCAATAAACCGAGTGTGCCAGCAAGAAAAATAATCGGAAACCGTAACAATCTAAACGCAATACCTTGCGTATAATGTGGAACCATAAACGATGAAATTCCTGTAATCGCAACAATAATAACCATAGGAGCAGAAACAATGCCAGCTTGCACGGCTGCTTGGCCGATGACTAATGCGCCGACAATACTAACCGCAGCTCCTACCTGTTTTGGAAGCCTGACTCCAGCTTCCCTTAGTGCTTCAAACGTAATCTCCATCATTAATGCCTCTACTAGTGCTGGAAAGGGGACAGTTTCCCGAGAAGCAGCCGCACTAATTAACAAAGCCGTTGGTACCATCTCTTGATGATAGGTAAGAATTGCAACATAAAGCGAAGGCAAAGTAACAGAAATTATCATAAACGTGAAACGCAAAATGCGAATCGCTGAGCTAACTAGAAAACGTTGATAATAGTCCTCCGCTGACTGAAGCAAAGAAAAAAAACTAATCGGAGCAATTAATACAACTGGGGTACCATCTATTAAAATAACTACACGACCTTCCAAGAGATTTGCAACGGCTACATCAGGTCGTTCTGTATTAATAAGCTGAGGAAAAGGAGAATAGGGATTATCTTCAATCATTTCCTCAATGTAACAACTTTCTAATACACTGTCTATATCAATGCCTTGCAGGCGATTTTCTACTTCATCGATAAGATTTTGATTTGCAAGCCCTTCTACATAAGCAAGTACAACTTGAGTATTCGTATAGCGACCGATGTTCATCATTTTCATTTTGAGATCAGGGTTTTTAATCTTTCGCCTTATAAGAGCAGCATTGACTGCCAATGTTTCAACAAACCCTTCCCGTGGTCCCCGTACAAAGCTTTCTGCCGACGGTTCTTCAATCGATCGTTTTTCCCATTTAGGTAACCCCAAGGCAAGACCACGTACTTCTTGTTGTACGAAAAGAATAGGATTTCCTATTGAGAGATTTGCTACACAATCGGTAACTGTCAAGACTTCTGTCATCTTGGATAGATGTATTTTCCCTTTTACCATTTCATATAAATTATGATTTACTCCTTCTGCTTCCAAAAGTGGGGCGAGTACATTATCATCAATCTCTTCAATATTAGATAAACCATCTATATAAACGAGAGCCGCTTTTGTCCTTCCACCAATAAAAAATGTCCGAAAAGCTACATCAAAGCTATCTTTATACAAAGATTGAAAAATTTGTAGATTTTTATCCAAGTCTGACGATAAAAAATCTTGCTTCTCAGTATCTTGAGGTTGTTGCGTATTCAATTGTTTTTGTTTATTAAACAGTTTCCTATTTTTACGATACAATCGGACAACACCTTCTTTTTATTCTAGAGTATGGAATTTACATTTAGCGGCATTTTTAAAAATGTATACCATTATATACTCTGTATATTTCCGCATATTATTCCATTGTACGCAAAATAGCAATTTATAGACAAAGTAAAAGCCCTTCAATATTTCGAAGGGCTTTACTTTACTAACTAAATAAGGTACAACAAAAAGACACCCGCTAACGAGTGCCTCTTACTGTTGTTATTTCATCTGTTTGTTCATCGATTGCATCATTTGATTAATTTTCTTCTGAGAAGGCTTTTGACCCATTTGTGCCATCATCATTTTAAGCATCTGTTCATTAATCGGTGGATTTTTCTTTAAATAATTCATCATATAACGACGTGCAATGAAGAATCCTAGCGCGATACCTGCTGCAAAAATAAGGATACCAACTAGAATAGAAACCCAAACTGACATAGTAAATCCTCCTTCATGTTGTCTACGTTACAGTTTACTAAAACCTTTTCATTTAGACAAGCCCGTATGAAACTTTTTTGTTACACAAATCTTCTTACTTGTTTAATTGGATTTAACCATCCGTACTTTTCATGGATAAAATCCATGGCAAGGAATGTGTATTCACTTTTCCGTAATATTTCAAAAAACATTGTTTCTATCTCATAATTTTCAATCGATTCAATGCGTGCAAATTGTCGTTTTATACATAAGGACCCATATGTAACTTCATCCTGTATAAGAATATGTTGATTATTTATACGCTTATAATGAGGATGAGAGGAAAGAAATTGTTCAACACAATCATGAAGTCGACTCATTTGAAGTGGTTCTGATATATACTGAATTTGCTTGTACAACATTTTCTTATGAGCAAATGACGTAGTTCGATGGCAACGAGCAAACAAATCATACAGCAAATGTTCGCGGCCAAAATATGTTCTAGCAATATCATCTTGAATTAAATATAAGTGATACGTTATCATACCATTTCCTCCTCACCCAAGACAATCTCTTTTTGAACATTATATAAGATGTTCTATACAAAGATTGTCTGAAGATGGAGAAAAAAAACTTCTTACCTGTCGAATGTCTTGATTTTCACTTCAAAATCTCTCTCCCTAAAGAAAGATTCCATTACTTTTGCAATAATGCCTTGACCTTTGCAACAACATTATCAACTGTAAATCCGTATTCTGCCATTACTTTTTCTCCTGGTGCAGAAGCTCCGAACGTATCAATAGCTAATACGTCACCATCAAGACCTACATAACGATGCCAACCAAATGATGCGCCCATTTCGATTGCCAAACGTTTTGTTACTGATTTTGGTAATACAGATTCTTTGTACTCATTTGATTGTGCTTCAAATAGATCGAAGGAAGGTACACTTACGACAGTAGCTGAGATGCCCTGTTTCAGTAATTCTTCACTAGCTTTTACCGCTAAACTTACTTCAGAACCAGATGCAAGAAGCAAAATGTCAGCAACCTCTTTATGACTAGGCGAAAGAATATAACCACCTTTTGCAACATTTTCAATTGCATGTTCCTTTGTGCCTTGTAGTACAGGTAAATTTTGACGACTAAGTACAATGGCTGTTGGTCTGTTTGTAGATTCAACTGCAAGTTTCCATGCAGCAATAGATTCATTTCCATCAGCTGGACGAATCACGGATAATCCAGGCATAGCACGAAGAGCAGCAAGCTGTTCAATCGGTTCATGTGTAGGGCCATCTTCTCCTACGGCAATACTATCATGTGTAAACACATAGGTTACAGGAAGTTTCATCAATGCTGCAAGACGTATAGCCGGACGTAAGTAATCGGAGAATACGAAGAATGTACCACCGAATGTCTTTAACCCACCGTGAAGTGTAATCCCATTCATAGCTGCACCCATTGCAAATTCACGAACACCAAACCAAATGTTTTTGCCACTATAATCCGTACGTTTAAAATCATTCTTATTTTTCATATACGTTTTATTGCTACCAGCAAGGTCTGCAGATCCACCAAAGAAATTCGGAATCGCATTTGCAATTGCGTTAATTGCTTCACCAGACGTAGCACGAGTTGCTTTTGATGTTCCCATTTCGTATGCTGGAAGACTCTTTTCCCAATCTTGTGGGAGATGTCCGTCAATACTAGACTTTAATTGATTTGCAAGCTCTGGATACGCATCTCTATATTGATCAAATAATGTATTCCATTCAGCAAACGATTTTTCTCCAGCTTCTTTGACTACTGCACGGAAATGAGCATATACTTCTTCTGGTACATGAAAATCTTCTTCAAAGACCCATTTATATGCTTCTTTCGTAAGTTTTACCTCTTCTGTTCCAAGCGGAGATCCATGAGAAGCAGAGCTACCTGCTTTGTTCGGGGATCCGTATCCAATTGTCGTTTTAACTTCAATAAGTGTAGGATGTTTTTCGTCGGCTTTCGCTTCTTCTATCGCGTTTGTAATTGCTTCAATATCATTTCCATCCTCAACGCGAATTACTTGCCAGCCATACGCTTTATAACGATTTTCTACATTTTCAGAGAAAGAATGGTTCAAATCACCATCTAAGGAAATATCATTTGAATCATACAATACAATTAAACGACCTAGTTCTAGATGCGCTGCTAATGAAGATGCTTCAGAAGATACACCTTCCATAAGATCACCATCACCGCAAATAGCATATGTAAAGTGATCGACAATGTTATAAGAATCGCGGTTATACGTTGCTGCTAAATGACGTTCCGCCATTGCCATACCAACTGCAGTTGCAATACCCTGTCCAAGAGGCCCAGTAGTTGTATCTACGCCGGCAGTGTGACCAAACTCAGGATGTCCTGGTGTTTTACTTCCCCACTGACGAAAGTTTTTCAAATCTTCCATTGTTACTTCATATCCACATAAGTGTAGAAGACTGTACAATAACATAGAGCCATGTCCAGCAGATAATACAAATCGATCGCGATTAAACCAAGTAGGATTGGATGGATTTAATTTCATAAATTTCGTCCACAATGTATAGGCCATCGGTGCAGCCCCCATTGGCATGCCCGGATGTCCGGAATTCGCCTTTTCAATCGCATCGATTGCAAGTGTGCGAATAGTTGTTATAGATAAGTGTTCGATTGAATGTGACATAGTTTTCTTCCCTTCATTCAATTTAGCCTAAGCATTCATATACATTTATATTAGCTTGCCACGCATCATTATACAACATGTATGAGGAATTGTGTGGATTATATTCTATTATTTCAAAATAACTATTCATATGGAAGTCATTTAAACTTTTTAGGTTATACTTATTTTATAGTTTTTATCCATTTAAGCTGTAGCAATCCTATAAATCAAAAGAAAGCAAGATGGAGTTATCTTGCTTTCTTTTGATCTATTATTGTAATAAGCTGTTTTGTTGCTGTTTCAAAAGCTTTAGTTTTTCAGGGGTAACATCATTTCCACATTCATCTACAATTTTTATGGATTTCAACCGTTCCAATACTTGAACACGAAAAGACTTAATATATTCTTGACGTAAGATATGACGCTCTTGTTTTTCAACGTCAGTTAATCCGATTGTCTTTGCCTTTCTAGAAAGCTCATTTATACGATTTAATTTTTGAGATGATATCATGAGCAGTCTCCTTTCTGTAAACTGAAGTCTATCATACAATAGTTAATCAGTTATATCAAGGGTTCTGCTCGTTTGTATATTCTACGTAGCGACGATGCACCGTTGCTTTTGATACATCATAACCAAAGCCTCTTAGTGTTGCAGCAATTTCAGCAAAGGTCAACTTATTACCCCGCAAACGAACAATTTCTTCAATTGGTACTTCCTTTTTCTCACGGCCGCCATTCATATCACGATTCTTTAAATTTTCTTCTGGGTGATATCCATGTTCAACTGCACGCTTCATTCCACGTTTAATTTTCAAATTATGTATTTTCCGTTGATATTCTTCAACAACACTAATAATATCAAGCACCATCGAATCAGCATCAGACAACTGCAACTCTCCATTTTGGCTATGTGTATATACCCGAACACCTTCTTTACGTAAACAATGCATGAGTGCTATTTTCGCATTGCCTCTTCCTAGTCGTGTTTCATCTTGAATTAAAACTACTTCTATATTATCTTCTTTAATACAATCTAGCATTTCTAGAATTCCTTCTCGTTCAATTGTATAACCGCTCTCTTTCTCACGAATAATTTTCACAACTTGCAAATCATATTGCTGTGCAAGTTTCACAAGTTCTTCTTCCTGTCTTGCTAAAGATGTCTCTTGTTCTTCCTTTTTCGTACTCACACGAACATAAATAATAGCCTTCATTGAATCTTCTCCTTACTTGCTTCGTACAAAAATAATACCATACATCTATACATGATTCGAACCTACGTTTGTAGAAAAGGCGAACATATGTTATAATTATACTAATATTTTCTATATAAACGAGGTGGAGAGATGGAAAAATTAACAAAAAGGCAGCAGGATATACTTGACTTTATTAAATTACGAGTAAGCGAAAAAGGATATCCGCCTTCCGTACGTGAAATAGGTCAAGCAGTTGGTCTTGCTTCTAGCTCTACCGTTCACGGTCACTTAGCAAGAATTGAAGAAAAAGGTTTTATACGCCGTGATCCTACTAAGCCACGTGCAATCGAAATTATAAGTTTCGATAATTTAGAAACCAATCACCCCCCTGTTATTCACGTTCCCGTGGTTGGGAAAGTTACAGCAGGACCACCTATTACTGCAATTGAAAATATTGAGGAACAATTTCCATTGCCCGCTAACCTCGTTTCAGATTCTGATAAAGTATTTATGCTGAAAGTACAAGGGGATAGCATGATTGAAGCGGGTATTCTGGACGGGGACCTCGTCATCGTTCGCCAGCAGCAATCAGCAGATAACGGGGAAATTGTAGTTGCATTAACGGATGAAAATGAAGCAACGGTAAAGAGATTTTTTAAGGAAAAAGATCATTTCCGCCTTCAGCCAGAAAACTCTTCCCTCGCTCCAATTATTCTACAATCAGTTTCCATCATCGGAAAAGTAGTCGGTGTATACCGGATGATTCACTAAGAGCTTAGTTAAGCTCTTATTTTTTTGCAGCTTGCACATTTTCTACATAAATGTATATGCTGCACCTACTATTTTTTCTCACATTTCCTTCATCTTGATGCTCCGTTTTTTGTAAAAAATTCTCATTTTTAAAACATACTTGACATCTATGTTTTGTTGGAATTATGATACTTATAACAACTTCATACAAATAGCTAACTGGACAACCGGAGGCTCCTGTCACTTTCTAACGTTAGAAAGCAGACACGAGCCTCTTTTTTGTTCTTACGCTAAAGAAAATTAGAAAACTATTAAAATGGATAAAGGAGAGCGATGTATAATGGCAAATTCAAACCAATTACATGCAAAACGAAATGAAAACGAACAGGAACAACTAGATTCCTATGAATTTCAAACACCTGTAATATTTGGTTCTACTGATTTTGAGAAGTTACTCGCTGTAATTGCGCAAGATGCAGAAAAACGGAGAAAAGCCGGAAGCGAAGCACGTCCCTATTACGCGGTGGATTTAATTCGCAAAGCTCGCCTTGGTGCTCTTCGTTTACCTGTAGAACTTGGCGGCGGAGGTGTTAGCATTCGTGATATTTTCCAAATTGTCATCCGTTTAGCAGAGGCGGATTCTGATGTGGCACATATCCTTCGTTTTCACTTTTACCAAGTCGAGATTATTCTCTTGAGTCCGTACTCAACTAAGCGCCAAAACTGGCTGAAACGAATCGCGGAAGGAGAAATTATTGGGAACGCATTTACCGAAATTTCTTCGAAAAATGTTGGAACCCTGTCTTTTCAAACGACGCTATCTCCTGATGGTACCGGATATCGTTTAAACGGTACAAAGTACTTTAGTACAGGTACATTGTATGCAGATTCCGTCGTTGTAATGGCATCAACGGTAGATGGTAAAACTGCATCCGTATTCATCCCTACGGACCGTGAAGGGGTCATCATCGAAGACGATTGGGATGGCATCGGGCAAAGATTGACAGGAAGCGGAACAACCTATTTAAACAATGTGATTGTCCATCCAAATGAGGTGACGATTATTGGGGATAACGAAACCCCGTTCAATTCCCATTTACAGCTCTATCTACATGCGGTCATCGCAGGTATACTACGTAATGTCGTGACAGATGCAGCAGCCTTAGTTCGAGGAAGATCCCGAAGCTTTACGTTTGCGGTGGCTGCCACGCCAGCAGAAGACCCGCAGCTCCAGCAAATTATTGGACAACTCTCTAGCACTGCATTTGCAGCCGAAACGCTTGTACTTGCTGCCGCTGATGCACAGGATAAAGCAATTAATGCTGCCGCAAACGGAGTCATTGACTATGCATTGAGTCATGAAGCTTCTCTTTTAGCAGCAAAGGCAAAGGTTGTCATCGACGAGCTAGCCTTAAAGGCCGCTACGTCTCTATTCGACGTTGGCGGTGCATCTGCTACAAAACAGTCAGCAAATCTAGATCGTCACTGGCGCAACATTCGTACGATTGCTTCCCATAATCCAACTGTATACAAAGCACGCGCCATCGGTAATTACGTGGTAAACGGCGTTGAAATTCCAATACGAAGCGTGTATTTCTAAGATTTAGCAGAAAAATCTGACTCAGATGGGAGTCAGACACTAAAAATAGACTCTCACGGGAATGCAAGTAGCTCTTTCGTTCCCGTTCTTTTCAAAATTTGCTTCTGACGGGCACATTTCTCTTCGTTTCGTTCCCGTTCTCTTCAAAATTTACTACTGGCGGGTTCAATTACACGCGTTTTGAAGTCGTCTTCCTCAATCCATTCGTCTATCTGGCACGATTCCATCTTCCTCCGTTTTGTCCGTACTCGAAATGATCCACAATCCTGCTCATTTTATAACATCGTAGGCAGCACACGCCAAGCTTCTTCAATTCTAAATTTCTCCCCTGTAAGGTTCCGTACATCATCCTTAGGTCTAGCTAATTCTATTAATCTAGGAAAATGGATTTCCATATATCTTTGATGAAAAATGTCACTCTTCCAACCCGATAATACAAGGAAATCGTTACTTTCTTTTAAGGAGCATGCAAATGTTCCACCAAGCATCCCTTCTACTTTTTGCATTCCTACGTTCCACACTTTTTTCTGCATTTCAACAAAATCCTTCGTTTTTTGCTCTTCTACCTGTGCCAAGGAAACACGAACAAAATTACAATTCCTCAAGACATCAAGAAAATAATCTTCTAGCCCAGAAATTGTTTGTTCTTCTTGAAACATAGTTACATCTATTGAAGTATAGCTACTTTCTTGTCCGAAATTAGCAAAGATACGGTCATGCACCTCGTCCATAAAATATTGATAGTCTGTTTGACTTTCCCAAAAAGAATAGATACAAGCAGTCAATGGTTGGCTCTCGCTCCAACCACCTAATTGTCCTAAAAAGCCTTTCACGTTACTAAGAGCAATCCATTTTTTTTGAGACTCATAAAATAGTTCCTTTTGACCTTCTTTTACTTTGCAAGATATTCTTTTTATAATCATATACTCAGCTCCTTACCATTAAAACAATTGTTAAACAATAAGCCTAATTAGCAAAATGTGATTATCTATTTATTATTCCATTCTTCAGCAAGCATCCCATAAACAACGTGGTCAACATAATGATCGTATAACCATTCTGCTTGTCTAATGCATCCCTCATTTACAAAACCTAATCTTTCGGGAATACCTCTACTTTTCATATTGCCAACTGCTGCCCTAATTTCAACTTTATTTAGGTGCAATTCAGTAAAAGCATAATCAGTTAATGCCTTTGCAACCTTAGTAATCATTCCATTTCCTTGGAATTCTTCTCCAAGCCAATAGCCAATATATGCTGTATTATTTGACCAATTTATCTCGTTAAAACCAGCAACTCCAACGATCTTTCCTTTATATAAAATAACCGTATTCATACTTTTATTTTCAGCAAACCCCCTTAATGACATGTTAATAAATTCTTTTGTATCTTCAAGCTTTGTTGTAATATCAAGCCAAGGAAGCCATCTTCGTAAGTATTTTCTCGATCGATTGGTTAGCTCAAAAATATTTTCCCCATCCCTTACTTCTATTAACTTTAAAGATAAATCCTCATCAATTTTGTGTATAAACATCCATACCTCATCCCTATTCTGTTTATATATTGAAATTCTGTATTTTCAAAGAATTTCCCATGAGATTCTTATCAATATTTGTACGTCCTATCCCTAACATTCCTTACAGAATGACTTGACTCCTCACCTATCATTCCTACATCCCCCAGGATTGTCTCCCAATTGATAGTGAGTTGCTCTAATGGCTTATAAGAATTTTCGAAAATGCGAAGCTAATACAAAGCATAGGGTACCTTATTGTATGAAACCGTCCGTTAACTTAATTAGGAAATCTGACGTGATGCACTTTAATCTTATTCCAAATTGATTTCCAATTCTTTTTTGTTATGCGATTTTCATAAATTTCCATTTTCTCTTTATCCTCTATAAAATGGGGAGTCGGTTTCACTTCTAAGTTAACAACATCATAAATTCCCCAAGGTGCTGTTACTATTACATTGTTATTTTCATCTAATTTTACCCCTAAAGCTGTAGCCGTCTCTGGAAACTTCGATATAGCATCAACAGAAGAAGAATATGGAGGCATATTACTTTTAATGTGCATTCTTGCTTCATTCTTCACCGACCAAAGATTGTTGGGTATGAGGGATTCGAGGTTATCTTCAAGTTTCTTTTCCTCAAGCTCATCGACATTTTTCGGATCAAAATAGATTACATCAATATCTAAAATATGTGTTCTTTCACTAAATCCGTGTAATGTATCCCATATTTTTGAACGAACAAATCCAGCACATATCCACCAATCAGGTAAATTCAATGATTTTGCTGTTTTTAATATTTCCATCATCCATTTATCTTCTCTAATAAGCGAAATGATTTTTTCTTCATTCATCACAATAAGGGTTCTCCTTGAATTAAGCCATTTGGTAAACTAGTTGTACCGTTTATGTAACGAGAAAAACTTCCGAAACACAATCTTAGATAAAAAAACTAGCTTCCATGGAAATGACGATATACACTACAAGCTGGGTAATGAAATGCGAAGCGCACCTGTCTTAGCAGGTCTCATTCCATCTTCCCATCACAACGGTGTTATAGTATTTTCCATCAGATAGGAGTTTATCTTTTTTTAATATGCCTTCCATTTCAAAGCCAAATCTTTGATAAAGTTTAATAGCTTTATCATTTGTTTCTAGAACATTCAACTCTATTTTTTTAATGCCATTGGAGTCAGCCCAAGAAATAGATTCTTTTAAAAGATTTTTTCCAATTCCATATCCCCAAAAATCCTTTAACACACATACTCCAAATTCTACTTTATGAGAAAATCTTTTTAAATTATTTCCTTCGCATCTCGAAAAGCCGATGATCCGATCATAAACTACCGCAACTAAAAATAAATTTCGTGCATTCTCAGTGTCTGTTTTTATAATCTGTTCAAATTCTGATATATCGATAAATGCCTCCCCTTTTTCTCTATCTAAATTTTCAGTCTCCCCATCAATCTGTAATCGTAACGCAGACAACTCTTTCGCATCTTTATCGATTGCGGATCGAACCATATAATATATCCCATTACAATAAAACTCTTGTTTGTTTATGATCATGATTTACTCCGTTCACTCGCATTTGTTTAAAAAAACGTGTATAAAGCCCTGTATTATAATCTTCTTCCTCATTTCTTACTTAGCCTTGTTGAAGAATCGCACTCCATTTGGTTAAGAAAGAAGAGTTATGATTTTAAAAAATCCTCTATTCTTGTCATTACCTTTTGTAAGGCTGCGATGGACATTTGCGTATGAAATGGTTCTATATCTAACGAATGGTTAGCATAGGGAACCTTTTCAATGTGCATATTTGTTTTCTTATCAATTGTATCGATTTTACTAAGAATATAGTGAGCATCTTTTTCCCCAATCACGATAAGGGATGTATGATTGCTCCTCATTAATTCATTAAAAATTGGATCAAACTTTAATAACGGTGTAAGCAATATCATTTTAGAATTCTGATACATATTGCTCTTCATAAATCCATTGATAATCGGAATTGTACCAAGGGATTTCCCTAAAAACACAGTTTTCACGTATTCATGATTGTTAAGTACCTCATTAATAATGAGAGTTACCTCATTAACGATAATTTGGGTTATGTCGTCTAATGGAAGTTCGAATAAGTCTTGACCATACGAATAATGAATATGGACAACATCGTACTGATTCTGAAGCATTATCATAGTAGAATAATAAAACAATGGTTTATCATAGGTGTAGCCTGACCCAGAGAACATAAAACAAACAACCGAACCTCCGTTGTCAATATGTGTATATTGAATTTCTTTATCCTCAAGTGAAGCTGTTTTTTGACTAACCTTCATAATAGGTCCCCCTGACCATTTCATTCAACATTCCTTTTCACTACAAAACTCTACCTTCCTTCTACTAATCGCTCACGACAAAGTGAGTTCCTTCCTCATACGGAATAACTGCCATGAATAAATTTACTAAACTTTAATCATTCAATAGACCAATATATTTTTTCTTCCGATTTATTTGCTATTGAGAGCCCAATTTTCTCCAAGACATGTATAAAAGCAACGCTGTCCGAATTACAAGTCGCTACCACTTTTTTCATCTTGCTGAGATCATGACTTTCCCATTTCAGTCGCATAAGCCTGGACAATTCTATAACCAAGACCAATCATTCCTTCTTGTTTTTACAACATTATGTGCCTTGATAATATAGAATCATATTCTTACTAAAATGGTATAATTATCATTGTAATAATTATACATAAATGAGTGTATCTATGAAAAAATACTGATTGCTAACATCGCTCCAATATTCAATCTCAGATGACCAATTCAACATTCATATCTCCATGTAGGATCATTTATTTTTGTTAATTAATATGGTAAAGTTACCTTATAATTGAAGTAAAAAGTAAAAAACATCCCATTTGCAGAAATAAATCATCCAACGTCTATCTCATTGGTTAGTACATATTAAAAATGAAAGTATGGTTAGGCATGTAACGTTCCTGGAACTTTCGAATAGTGAAAAGTTAAACAGATTTGAAGTTTTTCGGCAGAAAGAAAAAGAACGTACATTTATCCACAAGTAAATATAATACACGTCGCAACTGCACGTGTATTTACTTTAAAAATAAATGGTTTAATATCTATTTTGTAGATATATTATAAATTTCTAATATTACTAGGTAAACCCTCGCGATCTCCTGTAATTATATTCCTACACTCAATCACCTCAAGAAATACCTCATATGCTGATGGATGCAGCTTCTCATATTTGTCATAGGTATCACGTTCAAAACAAAAAGTTTAAAGGAGACATAGAAATGGATAATTTTGCAGAACAAATAAAGATACTCTCAAAACGTGTTGAAAAAATTAAAAAATCTATTGCTACTGAAGAGGCAACAAAGACGTCCATCATCATGCCTTTTTTCCAAACTCTTGGTTATGACATATTTAATCCCGAGGAATTCACGCCCGAGTTCACAGCTGATATTGGTATTAAAAAAGGAGAAAAAGTGGATTATGCCATTATTACTGATGGAAACCCCGTCATTTTGATTGAAGCAAAATCGGTTAATGAGGACTTACAAAAACACGATTCCCAGCTTTTTAGATACTTTGGAACTACGACAGCCCGATTTGCCATTTTAACAAATGGAATTATATATCGGTTTTACACGGATCTAGAGGAACAAAATAAAATGGACTCTTCTCCTTTCTTTGAATTTAGCATCCTTGATTTGAAAGAAAGTAGTCTACTCGAGCTATCAAAATTTAAAAAGACAAGTTTTGACTTAGAAAAAATATTTAATACCGCTTCAGAATTGAAATATCTAAACAAACTTAAAAACTTTCTTAGCGAACAATGGGACAATCCGAATGAAGAATATGTAAAATTCTTAATCACACAAATCTACGATGGTGTAAAAACAAAAAACACAATTGAGAAATTCGAACCGATTATAAAAAAAGCATATAAGCAATTTATAAACGAATTAGTAAATGATAAACTAAACGCCGCATTAAAAAATACGACTACTGAAGTAGATGCACAAAATCAAGAAATTGCTGCAAGCATTGAAACGGATGCAGATAGTAAAACAGAACCTGATGTTGTTACAACCGAAGAGGAAATTGAGGGCTATATTACAATTAAAATAATTTTGAAAGATTCAATAGAAGAGGATCGTATTTACTATCGTGATAATTTAAGTTATTTTAATATCCTGTTAGATAACAATATTCGAAAGTGGATTTGTCGTCTAGGCCTCAATACCTCCAATAAATACATTCAATTTAACGATGAGGAACGTACGATTGAACATATTGAAAAAGTGTCTGATATTGTCAATTTCAAAGAAAAAATCATTGAGGTAGTGAATAAATTCGCTTAATATTTTATGACTATTCCGCTCTATGACGATTTTTTAACAGAAATGGACGAAAGCCTGGGGATTTGTAACCGCCAGATAAGTTTGGTTCTTATACACTTTTGGTGACAGTTCAATTTTAAAGTGTACCTTTTTTTATTGAAAATCAAAATTAATAATTAACATAGCCTTTGGATTAAGTAAGAACTGCCGTTTTACTTTAACGGTATTGGGGTGAACTGTATGAGCCAAAATCTTATTATACAATTCAGTTTACAAAACACATGATTAAAAACAAGATCAACCCATCAAATTAAAAAAGCCCTGACGCTTAGAGCGCCAGGGCTTGTCCCATCTTAATAGATGTTCATATATTGATCGCGTTCCCATTGGTGAACTTGCGTACGGAACATATCCCATTCGATTTCTTTTGCTTCAACGAAATGTTCAAGTAAGTGATCACCAAGCGCTTCACACATTACTTCGTCAGATTGAAGCTTGTCTATTGCTTGTGCAAGGGTTGCAGGCAAGTCAATAATTCCTGTTTGCTCACGTTCTTCCTTTGTCATAACGTAGATGTTACGATCTACTGGTGCAGGAGCTGCAAGCTTGTTTTTAATACCATCAAGTCCAGATGCAAGAAGAACTGCAAGTGCTAGGTAAGGATTTGCTGCAGGGTCCACGCTACGTACTTCTACACGTGTACTTAAGCCACGAGATTCAGGAATACGAATGAGCGGACTACGGTTGCGAGCAGACCATGCTACGTAGCATGGTGCTTCATATCCAGGCACGAGACGTTTGTATGAATTTACAGTTGGATTTGTTACAGCTGTAAAGTTAGGAGCATGCTTCAATACACCTGCAATAAAGTGGCGAGCATCATCACTAAGCTTTAAATCGCCCTTTTCGTCGTAAAATGCATTGTCGTTACCACGGAATAGTGATAGGTTACAGTGCATACCAGATCCATTCACACCAAATAATGGTTTTGGCATGAAGGTAGCATGTAAGCCGTGCTTACGTGCAATTGTTTTCACGACAAGTTTAAATGTTTGAATGTAATCACATGCTTGTAGTGCGTTTGCATATTTAAAGTCAATTTCATGTTGACCTGGTGCAACTTCGTGATGGGATGCTTCAATTTCAAATCCCATTTCTTCTAATTCAAGAACGATATCACGGCGACAATTTTCTCCAAGATCTGTAGGAGCTAAATCAAAATAACCACCGTTATCATTTAATTCTAATGTAGGATTTCCTTTTTCATCAACTTTAAATAAGAAAAATTCAGGTTCAGGTCCTAGATTGAAGCTTGTAAATCCCATTGCTTCCATTTCTCTTAAGATGCGTTGCAAATTATTACGCGGATCTCCTTCAAATGGCGTACCATCAGGATTGTAAATATCGCAAATTAATCTTGCAACTTTTCCTTTTTCTGATGTCCAAGGGAAAATTACCCAAGTACTTAAATCTGGATACAAATACATGTCAGATTCTTCGATGCGAACGAATCCTTCGATGGAAGATCCATCAAACATCATTTTGTTAGAAAGTGCTTTTTCTAATTGGCTAACTGGAATTTCAACATTTTTAATGATCCCTAGAAGATCTGTAAATTGCAGACGAATATACTTTACATTTTCTTCTTTTGCCAAACGGAAAATATCTTCTTTTGAATACTCTGCCATTGTTTCATTCCTCCTAATTCCTAACATCTTATATTGAAAATCATGAAACACATGTTTAGTGGAAAAATCGGGACATGTCTCCTTGTCGCAAAGATGTTCGGTTATTTCGTCCCACTTGGTAAAGTTCATCTCGTAACAGCTTACGCAGTTGTGCATCAGAAAGCTTTTTTTTATCTACTGGATGCGGCGTCTGCGGTGGTGTAAGCCCTGCAGCTTTCATCGTAAGCACTTGTTTAATACCTGCTAGATTTAAGCCTTGATCTAATAAATCTTTTATCTCTAACAGCTTATCTACATCATTAAACGAATATAAGCGGCGGTTTCCATCTGAACGAGTAGGTGAAATTAAATCGTGCTCTTCATAATAACGAATTTGTCGTGCCGAAAGCTGCGTTAAATTCATAACGATTCCAATGGGAAACAGCGGAGTAGAGCGGCGCTCATCATTGCTCACATCAGTTCCTCCTTCACCTTAACATATCTCTATTTTATTACCGTGTATGTGTTATGTCAATAAATGTTAGATAACATAACACATTTTCACTTTCGGACACGGAGAAACCCTCTTTCTTAACATGTACAAAATATATTTATTGTATGAAAAATGAGTCGTCCCTTTTATAAAGTTAGTAGCTGTTTCTCAATTAACGTATCTACCGCTGAGCAGATAGCAATCTTCACGTGACTGTATGTTAATCCCCCTTGAACGTACGCTACATATGGTGGTCGAAGCGGGCCGTCTGCGGATAACTCAATGCTTGCGCCTTGTATAAATGTTCCTGCAGCCATAATAACGTCATCTTCATAGCCAGGCATATAGTTTGGATAAGGGGTAAACTGGGAATTAATAGGTGACGCATATTGAATCGCTTGGCAAAACGCAATCATACGATCCGGATCTTGAAACTCAACCGATTGAATTAAATCCGTGCGCTTCATATTCCAACGCGGATATGTATTCATTCCGAGATTTTCTAACAAAGCCGCCGTAAAGATTGCACCTTTTAGTGCTTGTGCTACTACGTGCGGAGCAAGAAAGAATCCTTGATACATTTCCTGTAAACTATACAAAGATGCACCTGCTTCTGCACCAATGCCTGGTGAAGTTAAACGATAGCCACATGCATCAACATATTCCTTTTTACCAACAATATAGCCACCCATTTTCACAATACCGCCGCCAGGATTCTTTATTAGCGATCCTGCCATTAAGTCTGCCCCAACATGACAAGGTTCAAGTTCTTCCGTAAATTCTCCGTAACAATTATCAACAAAAACTACAATTTCAGGGTTGATTTGCTTCACAAACCGAATCATTTCTTGTATTTCTGCGATTGTATAAGATGGCCGATTTGCATATCCCTTTGAGCGTTGGATACCAATCATTTTCGTTTTGGGTCCAATTGCTTCTCTCACTGCTGGAAAATCGACATGTCCATCCTTCGTTAAATCAACAGAACGGTATCCAATTTGAAATTCCTTAAACGAACCGATGCCTTTGCCTCGAATACCAACAATTTCTTCTAACGTATCATATGGTTTTCCTGTTATGTATACCAGTTCATCCCCAGGACGGAGAATAGCAAATAACGCCGTAGAGATTGCATGGGTACCAGAAATAATTTGTGGACGCACAAGACCTGCTTCTCCGCCAAATACATTCGCATACACATCACCCAACGTATCGCGTCCAATATCGTCATATCCATATCCAGTTGTTGGAATAAAATGGGAATCACTTATTTTATACGCACGAAAGCTTTCCAAAACTCGAAATTGATTGCTTTCTGCCACTTCATCAATATGTTGATGGGCCTCTGTTATCATGGCTTCTACCTTTTTTACTATCGGATATAACTTCTCTCCATTTTTCAATCGATTAAACATCGTACTCTTCTCCTTTTTGTTCTGAAAATCGTTTTATAATACCTATAAGCGGAGAATGTTCAAATAAAAATCCTTCGCATTCATATGTTTGCATTGCCTCGTGAAACGTAATTTCCTCTAAAATACTTTCTGATATGAAACGTGATAATACTTTCCCATCGGCAGCAGGAATCGTTACATTGTATGGTTTCATCAGATGCTTCATTTCTTCCTCAATTTTCACTTTAACTCGTTCTACATCTTCTTCGCGAAGAGCACTAATGATCATACTCTCCTCATTTGGTAAAGGGAGAAATGCTGGATGCTGCTGATCCTGTTTATTATATATCGTAACAGAAGGAATTTGTTCACTGCCTAGCTCAGCCAAAAGCTTTCGAACGGTTTGCTCATGTCCTTCAAAGTTAGGGTTAGATGAATCTACAACGTGTAAAATGAAGTCTGCTTCATTTACTTCTTCCAAGGTAGATCGAAATGCTGCGACAAGTGAAGTTGGCAAATCTTGAATGAATCCAACTGTATCACTTAGTAAAATGGTAAACCCACAAGGCAATACCATTCTTCTTGTAGTCGGATCTAACGTAGCAAAAAGTAGATCTTCTTCAAATACATCCGATTCAGTTAATCGATTAAATAACGTTGATTTTCCTGCATTTGTATATCCAACGAGGGCAACCTGAAACGTACTATTTTGTTTTCGACGCTCTCTATAGCGCTTCCGGTGCTCTTCAATGACTGAAAGTTGATGATTCATCTCATCAATACGATCCCGAATGTGGCGTCGATCTGTCTCAAGCTTTGTTTCCCCAGGCCCTCTTGTACCAATACCACCGCCAAGTCTGGATAGAGAAGTACCTTGTCCACTTAACCGCGGCAAAGAATATTTAAGCTGTGCTAATTCAACTTGTAGCTTACCTTCTCTTGATTTCGCTCGCTGTGCAAAAATATCTAAAATTAATTGCGTTCGGTCGATGACGCGAACTCCAAGTTCATTCGATAGATTTCGAATTTGACTCGGTGTTAACTCGTTGTTGAAAATAAATAAATCCGGCTCTAGTTCTTCTGTAATGGCTACAAGTTCTTCTAACTTTCCTTTTCCAATATATGTAGCAGGATGAAATTTCGGACGTTTTTGCGACGTCGTAAGCAGTACATCAGCTTTTGCAGTTGCTGCTAATGAAGCCAGTTCACCCATGGAATATGTAAATCGTTCCTCTTGTTCGTTCGGCAATTGGCAGCCGACTAAAATCGCTTTTTCTTTCTCCAAATACGTTCACTCTTTCCTTTACATAGTCTACTCCTAATAATAACAGACGAACTGCTTTTGTTCTAGTAAGGGGAAAAGGAAACGTTTTTACTAGCATTTTTGAAATAAAGGCATACTAGCTAAAAAGGAGGTGGTAGTATGACGAACCATGTAAATATGGGAAAACAAAAAAGCTCCGTTAGACAAAGTGAAATGAAACCCACATCTGCCGCTACAAAAAGCAAAAAAATGGAAGAACACCATAAAAATAAAGTACGTGAGGAAGGGGAAGGTTAAATGGCAAAAGGAAATAACGGACGCAATCGCGGTCATATCGCTAGTAGTGTAAATGCACAGGGACAGGCTCCTGATGCTACGCATGATCCAAAAACAAAGCTTGAAAATGCAGCAAAAACTGGAAATACAAATTCATAAGAAAAAAACCGCACAAGTAGTTAATTGTGCGGTTCATCTCCAAAATCCAAATCAGCACTTGAAATAGTTAATAAATCATATTTGTCATACGTATCTTGAGCTAACAATCGCATGGCCTGTGAACGAACCGATTTTTCAATAATATTTCGTACATAGCGCCCATTGCTAAAAGAGTTGACTCCATTTGAATACTTCACTGCATTCAAGTGGTCACGAAGTTTCCACTCCGCTTCCTTGGAAATCTGATACTCCCGTTCTTCATACATTCGTTTACCTATTTCTAATAATTGACTCACATTATAATCTGGAAATTCAATAATAAATGGAAACCTGGACTGTAAACCAGGATTTAACGAAAGAAAATGATTCATTTCACGCGAATAGCCAGCTAGTATAAGAACAAATTCATGTTGCTTATCCTCCATATGCTTTACAAGCGTATCAATGGCTTCCTTCCCAAAGTCTTTTTCTCCACCCCTTGCAAGTGAGTACGCCTCATCAATAAATAAAATGCCTCCCATCGATTTTTTAATTAAATCCCGTGTTTTTTGAGCGGTATGACCGATATATTCCCCTACTAAATCAGCCCGCTCAGCTTCAACTAAATGCCCCTTTGATAAAACGTTCATTTTAAATAACAGCATACCAATAATACGTGCTACCGTTGTCTTCCCTGTTCCTGGATTTCCTTTAAATAGCATGTGCAGCACTTGTTTCTCAGCTTTAAGACCCGCTTCCTGTCGCTTTTTATTTACATAAATCCATGCATATATTTCTTTAATGATTTTTTTCAAATTTTCCATTCCAACAAGCTTTCCCATTTCCTCTTCTACTTGCTGTAGCATCTCATGTTTGGTTTCAGCTTCCTCTTCTATTGTTTGTCTTGTCGGTTGCTGTGAAACGGTAACATTCGTTCTATTTAATACAATGTTTATTTGATTACGGTTTTTTTTACGAATGGATTGCTCCACTGACAAACCTCCCCTTGTCTATATGTTAAATGTTACTAAGAAACAAATCATTATTTACCGTTTTCTGTTATAATTTATTAAACTGTAGGGGGTGGATTTATGCAAAGACAACGAGTTCAAAATGAAGAAGTGCAACAAACAATCCTGTCTTTTGCAGCTTTTTTAACGAGTATCGGCCGAAAGCAATCTACCATTAAGCGTTATGTGTACGATATCGAGGACTTTCTTAGTTGGGCTACCAAATACAAGGATCCCTCTCTTAACAATATATGGGCTTCCCTTTCCACTCAAGACTACGAAAATTATTTTTTTGAATTACAATCCAATCGAAATTATTCTGATAAAACAATACACCGTGTCTACATTGTTCTAAATCGAATCTATTATTTCTTACAACAATCGCGACCATCCTTAGAAAATCCATTACAAAGTATCGAAATGATTACGCAACCTGACCGAGCACTGCGCAAGGAAGACTTTATTTCTGAAAAGGAAGAAAAACAACTAAAGAAAACCATTATATCTTTAGAGGGGCTTTCAGAGAAACAGTTGTCTGCGCGTCCATTTTTAATAGATCGTAACCAATCCATTATTTCTCTTATGCTTGATTATGGTCTATCCTTGCAAGAACTTAAATCACTTTCTATGCAAAACGTCCATTTTGAAAGAAATATGCTTTCCATTCCACCGGTAACAGGTAAGGCTCGTACGATTACATTAGAAAAAGAAGACAAACAAATATTATATCGGTACTACAAAACAATTCCCGAAGCCGTGCGTCCAAAATATCATTCGCAAGATCCTTTGTTTGTTGCCTTTGATTTTAATCGAAATACATATAAATGGGTATACGAACAAGACGCGCCGAAGGAATTAACAGAAATTGCGATTCAAAAAATGATTCGACTTGAAGTTGCTCGAGCCGGCATTCGTAAAGGTATATCTGCACAACACTTTCGCAATACTTATATTCTTCGTTTAGTCCAAAAAGGGGAAATTGAGGATACTATAATGAAGCTAGTAGGTTTTAAAACAAAACTTTCTTTAAAACGGTTCCTTGCTTATGAAAAAAATAAAGAGGAAACGACAAAAGGATAGCCTAGCCTTCCTTTTCGTTTCCTCTTTATCTTTACATGTACCCTTTCATTGCGATTACAAACCTTCTTGCAATCCATTTCATACTATGTGTAATTGGTATCAATTTAAGATTATACCGCAATCATTATGTACTATTCTAATTCAATGTTAACATTTTTTTGTGGCACGAATGTAGAAATGGCATGTTTATATATAAGCTGCTGCTTGCCATCCGTTTCCAATAATACCGTGAAATTATCAAATCCCTTTACGAGACCGCGAAGTTGGAAACCATTTAACAAGTACAACGTAACATACGTGTTATCCTTACGGAGTTGGTTTAAAAATTGATCTTGAATATTGATAGATTGCTTCATATCGAATCCTCCTCTTTTTCTCTACTTATTTTAATTCGACTAAAATAGCAGCTTTCCTTCTACATATTTTAAAATTTCTTTCATTTTTGTCCCATTTGATACATCAAACCAAGCTACGTCCATTTTATTCCGAAACCAAGTTAGCTGTCGCTTCGCATAGCGTCGTGAATTTGTCTTCAGCATTTGTACTGCTTCATCTTGCGAAATCAAACCATCTACGTACTGATATAGTTCCTTATACCCTATTGCTTGTATAGACTGACAGTCCCGTATACCTGCATCATATAAGGAGCGAACCTCCTCAAGTAAGCCGTGCTCCATCATGAGATCAACTCGCTTATTGATACGCTCATATAATTGACCTCGTTCCATCGTTAAACCGACAAGGACGGCGTCGTAAACCATTCTATTCTCCTGCTCTTCCAATACTTCGCTCATTTTCGTTCCAGATGTATGGTGAATTTCTAAGGCACGAATGACACGACGAATATTATTTGGATGAATATGCGCTGCACGTTCAGGATCCACTTCCACTAATTTTTCATATAGAGCTGTTGCTCCGGCGCGCTGTGAAAACAGTTCTAATTCTTGCCGGTACGCTTCGTCACCTGAAATAGCGGTAAACTGGTAATCATACAAAACAGACTGGATGTATAACCCTGTTCCCCCAACGATAATGGGAAGCTTTCCTCGACTTATAATATCTTGGATGTGTTGACGTACATGTAATTGGAATTCAGCTACGGAAAATGGTTCTTCTGGTTCTTTAATATCAATCATATAGTGAGGAATATCATCCATTTCTTCCTTCGTTACTTTCGCTGTTCCAATATTCATTTTACGATAAATCTGCATGGAGTCTCCGCTAATAATTTCCCCATTCAAAGCTTTTGCTAAATCAATACTTAGCTTCGTTTTTCCCACTGCTGTGGGACCGATAACAACAACTATCTTATCCTTTACTAAATCTCCCACACTTTTCACTCACTTTAAGTCAAGTTGTACATCAGATTAGTATGCCCAACTTCCTATTATTTAAAAGAAACAAATTTCATTTCAAAATAGTAATTGAAATTTTTTAATTATGTAGAATTTTATCCTATTCATCATAGTTTGTCCACTTACAGCATAGTAATATTATAGTCCTATCAATGTATATTTGACATTTTCATGAGTAGCTATACATGCCTACCTATGACCGTAAGCAAATCTTGTTTTTATGCTATTTTACTAATACCAATGAAACTGGGACATAAAACCTACTGGATAAAGGAGAGGTTCAAATGGACCAAAGAATAATAACCTTGCAATCCCTTGTTCATGATTTGACGCTTCAATCTGCTACAAAGCAGATACGTATATCAGAAGATGATTTGCAATTCGCACTTAACTGTTTGCTACAATCATTTCAAGCATCTTTGCGTGAGAATCCTGATTGGGACTACATACAAATGAAATTTTATGCGGCATACAATCTGCTAACAGGTCAATCAGTGCTACCATCATAAGTTAGTTTACAAAGCCAAAACCTTCTTTTTAAAAAAACATTGTTAGATTTTCTGACAAAAGACGTGTAAGACTGCGAAACTCTTTCTATAATATAGAAGAATACTTTGTTCTTCAATCCCCTAATTCAATTGACGACGTTATTGTTGTAACCGCCTTACATTCTTCGTAGGGCGGCTTTTTTTTGAGTTGTAATACATTTCTACCTATTTCCTTTCTGGAAAAGAACCCGCTTTATGTTTATGGGATTAAGAGAACTCAACATCACAAATCATACAAAAAATATACATATTTATAAAAAAAGGAAGTAGTATTTGAAACATAAACCTATTATTACACTAAACAAATCGTTCAGTTATGATTTCTTTTTAATATAGCCATAATGAAAATAAAAATATTTTTTATTTAGTATTTCATGAAAATTCAAAATAGTTTATAATAATACATAAGCTTTTCATTAGTAGTACCCTCTATGTAATCGCTTGACGAAATCGTCAAGCGATCTTTTTTTATCTTGCCTAAAATGTTTCATAAACTATGTATATGTATCTCCGCCTTGCACATTATAAAGACATCGGGTACGCAGCAATCGAGCAAAGATTACCATGGTTGAGAAAAAACTTTATTATAGTCATACACGAGATATGATTACAATGAAGTTCCAATCTATCGTATATGGTATAGCGAAGATCATACCATATGCTGCGTACTCGTGTTACCTTTTCCAAATTACAAAAAATAAGGGCCCATCTCAAACAGGAATTTGAATTCTCTTTGAGAGAGCCCTTTTTACTTATTCCCTTACCTACAAAACCCTTTTAAACATCTTTTCAAGCTCATAAGTGGAGTGATGGACGACAATCGGACGTCCATGTGGGCATGTGTACGGATTAGTTGTTTTCCGCAAATCCTCCAGCAGTGCAAATATTTCGTCCTGCTTCAAATGATGATTAGCCTTAATAGATGCTTTGCAGCTCATCATAATTGCTGCATCTTCGCGCAATGCTTTAACATCTGCTTTCTTACGGTGCACGACTTGCTGCATCATTTCTTCGATAATTTCTGTTTCTTGTCCTTTCGGAAACCAAGTTGGATGGGAACGTACAATAAAACTTTGCTGTCCGAATGGCTCTAAAAAGAGTCCAACCTTTTTTAATTCTTCTAGTTGCTCTTCTACCTTCAAATATTCACCCAGTGATAAATCCATGCGATATGGTACTAATAACTCTTGCAGGTCAGGATGAACACGACCTACTTTTTCACGAAAGTACTCATAGTTAATTCGTTCCTGTGCAGCATGCTGATCAATGATATACAAACCCTTATCATTTTGCGCCAAAATATACGTTCCGTGCATTTGTCCAATCGGATATAGAGGGGGAAGTTCATTTCCCTTACATTCTGTTTCAGGAATAGCATCCCAGTCCTCTTGTAATATTTCCTCTTGCATAGCCCGATATTCATCACTTTCCTGAATCGTTTCTTCCTGTTTAGGTGTTATTAGAGTGGGGGCTTCATATGTGTCTGTACGTACTGTTTCCTTTGTAAACATACCAAGCGGCATAGCAATCTCATCTGCCGAGCGATGCTCCAAAGAAAAGGACTCTTGTACACTTTCTTGGCGCGTAGGCTTTGCCGTTTGCACCATTGCATCGGGAATAAGCTGAAGGCGTGAAAAAGCCTGTTTAATGGTAGATTCGATTAGCTCCTGCAACTGTGCTTCTTTACTAAACCGTACTTCTAGCTTCGATGGATGAACATTTACATCAACAAGAATGGGATCCATTTCAATTGAAAAATAAGCAATCGGAAACCGACCAACCATCAGCAATGTATGATATCCTTGCAGAATTGCTTTTACTAATGAATAATTACGTACATAACGCCCATTTATAATTGTCGTAATGTAGTTGCGAGAAGCCCTAGACACTTCTGGAAGAACGACATACCCTTTTATCGTATAATCAAGCGATTCTACTTCAATTGGAATTAGCTTTTTGGCAATTTGAATCCCGTAAATAGCAGCCATTACTTGCCGCACGTCCCCATTTCCCGATGTATGAAGAAGTTTTTTTCCGTTGTGAAACATACGAAGTGAAACGTTCGGATGAGACAGTGCAATCCGGTTCACCATATCCGTTATATTTCCAAGTTCTGTATGGATGCTTTTCATATATTTTAAACGGGCTGGTGTGTTAAAAAATAAGTTTTGTACAAGTATGTCTGTCCCTTTACGGCTTGATGTTTTTTCCTTCGATAGAATTTCTCCGCCCTTTATTACGATATGTGTACCCGGTGCATCGCCTGTACTAGTCGTTATGTCAAGTTCACTTACTGAAGCTATACTCGGCAGAGCTTCTCCGCGAAAACCGAGCGTGCGAATGCGAAACAGGTCATTTTCATCTTGTATTTTACTCGTTGCATGCCGATCAAATGCAATGGTACAATCACTTTCTTCTATACCATCACCATTATCAATAATTCTTATTTTTGCAAGTCCCGCTTCTTCAAGATGTATTTCAATAACGGAGCTATTTGCATCTAGCGCATTTTCTACGAGCTCCTTAACGACAGAAGCCGGGCGCTCTACAACTTCACCTGCCGCAATTAAATTCGACAATTGTTCATCGAGCTTGCGAATTTTCCCCATGATGTTATCCTTTCTTTATGTTTTTTTGTAGCTGATACAATGTATTCATTGCCTCAAGTGGCGTCATTTCTAGGATATTTAACTTTCGTAATTGGCCAAGAACCTCTTTTTCTTGTGAAGATGGTACGTCTTTTGATTTTTGCTTGGCTCCAAAAGAAAAGAAAGAAAGCTGTGAATCTTCGATACTCGGTTCTAGTTGTTTTTGTACCGGATGACTTTTTGCTGTTACATTTTCTTGCTTTTGATATACCTTTTCCATATCTTCTGACTGCCCTTCTTCTAGCTTAGCCAGCACTTCCTTCGCACGCGAAATAAGAGAAGCAGGTAATTTTGCAAGTTGGGCCACATGAATGCCGTAGCTTTTATCTGCCGCCCCATTTTTAATTTTATGAAGAAATACAACATGTCCATTTTCTTCAATGGCAGACACATGGACATTTTGCAGTTTTTGCAATTCTTTATCCAGTACGGTCAGCTCGTGATAATGTGTAGAAAAGAGTGTTTTTGCACCGATATAATCGTGTATATACTCAATAATTGCCTGTGCTAACGCCATACCATCATAGGTGGATGTACCTCGTCCAATTTCATCAAACAAGATTAAACTATTTTGTGTTGCGTTTGCAATTGCATGTCTAGCTTCTAGCATTTCAACCATAAACGTACTTTGTCCGGAAATAAGATCATCAGCAGCTCCAATTCTTGTGAAAATTTGATCGAATACTGGAAGCACAGCTTCACTTGCCGGAATAAAGCATCCAATTTGTGACATAACAGCAATCAGTGCAAGCTGTCGCATATATGTACTCTTACCAGACATATTCGGTCCCGTTATTAACAGTATATCTAATTTTTCACCCATCATTACGTTATTCGGGACATAGGTTTTCGCCTGTAGTACCTTTTCTACAACGGGATGTCGTCCATCAACTATATTAATTTCACGCGTTTTGGAAAGTGTAGGTTTGATGAATTGTTCCTCTTCACTTACGGTTGCAAAACTTTGAAGCACATCAAGCTCACTAAGCACTTTCGCTATATGTTGGAGTTTTGGAATATATGTTTTTACTTGCTCACGCAAATGCGCAAACAAATCATATTCAAGCTGTACAATTTTTTCTTCAGCTCCTAAGATAAGTGCTTCTTTTTCTTTTAATTCATCCGTAATATAGCGTTCAGCATTTGCCAACGTTTGTTTTCGTTCATAGCGTCCTTCTGGTAGCAGAGATAAATTGGCCCGTGTTACTTCGATATAATAACCAAAAATTCGGTTGTATCCTATTTTAAGCGATTTAATACCAGTCAAGTCACGCTCTCGTTGCTCAAGCTCCGCAATCCATGTTTTCCCGTTTTTACTCACATAACGATATTCATCCAGCTTTTCATCATAACCATCTTTAATAATATTCCCTTCCTTAATGGATAAGGGCGGGTTACTGATAATACTTCGTTCCAACAGCTCAGTTAGACTATCACAAGTGTCTACATTTGTAGTCAACTTATTAGCATAGGAATTGTGTAGTTGTTCCACTAACTGCAATATGCTAGGAACTTGTTCCAAAGACCTCTTTAATTGTAGTAAATCTCTTGCATTCACATTTCCATATGCTACTTTACCTGCTAATCGTTCTAAATCATATACATCTTTTAATTTTTCCTTCATATCTTCTCTTACGAAATAATTTGAGACGAATGTTTCAACCATCTCGTGACGCTGTTGGATATGCGACATATCGACGAGTGGACGTTCAACCCATTGCTTGAGCATACGCCCCCCCATTGCTGTTTTCGTCTTATCAAGTAACCAAAGTAACGAGCCTGTTTTTTCTTTCGTTCGAATCGTTTCCGTTAGCTCTAAATTCCGCTTCGAATGAACATCCATTTTCATAAATTGATTATAATTATAGATTTCAACGGACTGCAGATGATCCAGTGATCGCTTTTGCGTACGCATTACATATTGAAGTAGGCGTCCTACCGTTATGACTAGTTTTTCCTGGTCGATATGCGCTACAAGACTTTGTAAATGATCAGGAACGGTTACTTCCTCTTCATAGGAAATAGTTATTTTGAGTGTATCTGTAATCGTTTGTAATTCTTCCTGTGAAAAATTACGTGAAACAACAATTTCCTTCGCTCCTAGTGAATATACTTCAAGTAATACATCTTCCACAGAACCTGTTAAGAGTGTAACCGTATTTTGACCCGTAGATAGGTCGTTGCATGCGAGTCCATAGGAACCATCCTCAAAAGGAGTTACAGATACAAGAAAATTATTTTCCTTTTCACTTAACGATCGCCCCTCTATCATCGTTCCAGGAGTGATTAGTTGAATGACCTCACGACGTACGATTCCCTTTGCTGTCTTCGGATCCTCAACCTGTTCGCAAATTGCAACTTTATATCCTTTTTCTATGAGCTGCTCAATATAGCCTTTGGCTGCATGGTGTGGAACCCCACACATCGGAATTTTTCCATCACCGCCTTCACGGCTCGTAAGCGTAATTTCTAGTTCATGTGCTGCTTTTATCGCATCCTCAAAAAACATCTCGTAAAAGTCCCCGAGACGAAAAAATAAAAAGGCATCTTTATAATCTGCCTTCACCTGTAAATATTGTTGCATCATGGGCGTATATTGAACCATGTTGTTTACCACACCTCTTTATCGATATCTATCAAGTATTATATCATATTATTTTCATAGGTCCCTTTTTGTATCTAGTATTTCACTGTACAATGAGTTGACACACAAGCCGCTGTTATCTAGTTAAGATTACCTGTTATGTCTAAAAAGTTAAACAATAAAGTCTTGCTACATACTAAAAAAGGGCTAGGAAGATTTTCTCCCTAGCTCTTTGTTATTCTTCTTCTGCATCTAATATAAAGTTTGGATCTAAATCTTCAAATTCATCGTCATCTACTTCAAAATATCCTTCATCATTATCTTGACACCCTTCTGGATTGACAAGAACACAAACCTTCGTTTCCCCAATCACTTCTACAATAAATTCACGTTCGACTGTTACGACAATCTTATTACCGTTCGGAGAAATAATGGCCTCTAAGCAATTCGGATGCTGAATGACACGTGCAATAATTTCGTAATCCTCGCCAATATAGTTTTTATCTCTGTAACGGATTTTCACTTCATCTTTGTAATGTACCCGCTTAGTTACAACCTCTGTTTTCGTGTTATCATCATATGAATACCACGTATTAATATCATAATATCCTTCAATTTCTACATACTTTCCATGCTTTTTCGCTTCATACGCGTGGTTAATAACCCAACACCCTAAAATACTTGTCGGCGTATGGTTCGGATCAACAGTATGAGTAGACTTCGTATATTGACGTCCTTTGCCAACGACCGCCTTCGTGATTATCTCTCTATATTCGGACATTCCAAACCCTCCTCAATCAATATTCATTTCATCATATGCGAGACATTCGCTGAATGTGTCATCGCACTCCAAAAAAAGCCTAGGAAGAGGCGGATTTTTGTACATAGCATCCTCTTATTACAGTTTATGCTGCATATTTCAAATACGTTCTTTTTTTCAAAAAAAAAAGAGACATCCAAATGGACATCTCTTATCACTTTATTTAAGCTCCGTGACTCATTATATAGGAATATTATTTATCGATTCCGTTTGCTTTCAACTTCTGCACCCGTTTCACCTTTTAACACATCACCATCTGTAGAGATTATGATGTTATCTGTAACGGTGTTGGAAATAGTACTTGCTACAAGCTGCAATAAATCATTAACATACGTTTGAGATGATTGAAATTGCTGTACAATTGGGAGATTGTGCAAATGATCTTGCAGTGCATCTATTTCTGCATCTACCTTTTTTAAGGCTTGTATTTTCCCGTAATGTTGTAAGCTTACGGCTTCCTTTTGTAACGACTTTATTCTATCAATAGTACTTTTTATCTGTTTGTTATTTTGAATTTTTGCTTCGGCACGCTTGAAAAAATCAACTTCTTCGGTTTCAGCAATCATTTTTGCCAATTCCTTCGCGCGTTCAATGATTTGATCTTTCGTGTAAGCTGTCATTTATTTCACCTCAATTGGCTCTTCTATCATAACTCCGTTCAGCGACCACGTTTTTGCATCCGTAATACGAACTTTCACAATTTTTCCAATCGCAGACTTCGGTCCAATAAAGTTAACTAGCTTACTTTTACGTGTATAACCCGCTAACACGTCCGGATTATTTTTACTTTCCCCTTCAACTAACACTTCTACTACTTGATCACGATATGCTAAACTTTTTTTAGCAGAAATTTCATTTACAACTGCATTCAACCGTTGTAAACGATCTTTTTTGACTTCTAATGGAACGTTATCAACCATTTTTGCTGCTGGCGTTCCTTCACGCGGAGAATAAATAAACGTATAGGCACTGTCATATTCAACTTCACGATACAATGACAATGTTTCTTGGAACTGTTCTTCCGTTTCATTTGGGAAACCAACAATAATATCTGTTGTAAATGAGGCATTTGGAATAGCTGCCTTTATTTTGTGAACAAGCTCTAGATATCCTTCACGAGTATATTTACGAGCCATCATCTTTAATGTCTCTGTACTTCCTGATTGCACAGGTAAATGAATATGCTCAAGTAAGTTTCCGCCCTTAGCTAATACTTCTATTAATCGATCATCAAAGTCACTTGGGTAACTAGTTGTAAAGCGAATACGTGGAATATCGATTTTGCGTAGTTCATCCATAAGATCACCAAGACCATATTTCACATCTTTAAAATCTTTTCCATATGCATTTACATTTTGACCCAATAAAGTTATTTCTTTATAACCCTGTGCAGCTAATTGTCGTACCTCTTGGATAATATCTTCCGGACGACGACTTCTCTCCTTACCACGAGTATATGGTACAATACAATATGTACAGAATTTATCACATCCATACATAATGTTTACCCATGCTTTTATGTCACCGCGGCGAACACGTGGAAGGTTTTCAATCACATCCCCTTCTTTAGACCAAACTTCAACAACCATTTCCTTTGAAAACATCGCTTCTTTTAAAATAAATGGCAATCTATGAATATTGTGTGTGCCGAATACCATATCAATATGCGGAAGCTTCTGCATAATTTTATTTACAACGGATTCTTCCTGAGACATACATCCACATACGCCAAGAAGAACATCTGGATTTTTTAGTTTAAGTGGCTTTAAGTGCCCTATTTCTCCAAATACTTTATTTTCTGCATTTTCACGAATAGCGCATGTATTTAAAAGAATGACATCGGCATCTTCTGTCGTATCCGTAGATTCAAAACCAAGACCACTTAAAATACCCGCCATCACTTCTGTATCATGCTCATTCATTTGACACCCGTACGTACGAATATAAAACTTACGGCCGTTTCCTATTCCAATCATATCCTCTGGAATGTCAAAGTCACGTTGGATCGTAATTTCTTCTTTCCCACGCTTTTTTGCATCTAACAAAGACGGCGCTTGGTACGGTGTTTCAAAGTATTTACTATAATCCTTTCTGGATTTTCTGTCCGAAGGATTTACCTTTGTGCTTTCTAATCGTTGTTGCTCGTTCATGAATAATCTCCTTTCTGTCATGTGAAATTTACACATCATACACATTATCATAGTATAAAACGTTTAGACCAATTAAACAACAAACGTTGCTTCAAATAAAACATACTACTCCTATACTATCATATAAATTATGGAACAATAAGGTAGATACAGAAAGGAATTCAATGTTGGGGAAAAATTGCGGGATAAAAAAAAGAACTCCTTCTCGGGAAGGAGTTCTTTTCATAGATATTACATATATTCTGAAACGATTTGATCAAAGAATTCAGGATCAAGGTTAAGATCAGCGTTAACCAATGGAGTTTCGCTGTATCCTTTTACCAGTTCTTGATATGAAGGTTGTCCAGCATTTTGATAAATCAAACCTGTTACACGACCTTGATTTTGCATTAAAGTTTGCATTGCTAGAGCGCGGTTTGTAGGATCATATCCTTCTACATCGCTTAATTTTACTAAGTTTTCTTTAAACCAATCGTACGTATTTACTTTGTTATACGTTACACATGGGCTAAATACATTTATTAAAGAGAAACCTTTATGGTTTATACCAGCTTCAATTAATTGAGTAAGTTCCTTTAAATCGCTAGAGAAACTTTGTGCAAGGAATGTAACACCTGATGTTAACGCTACTTGCATTGCAGATAATGGTGCCTCAATTGAACCTTGAGGTGTACTCTTTGTTTTGAATCCAACATCACTTAGTGGTGAAGTTTGACCCTTAGTTAAACCGTAAATTTGGTTATCCATTACGATATAAGTAATATCAATGTTACGACGCATTGCGTGAATTGTATGTCCTGTACCAATTGCAAATCCGTCTCCGTCACCACCAGCAGCGATTACTTTTAAATCACGGTTTGCCATTTTTAAGCCTTGTGCAATTGGTAATGCACGTCCATGAATACCATGAACACCATATGTGTTAATGTAACCTGAAATACGTCCAGAACATCCGATACCTGAAATTATCGCCATGTTATCTGGTTCAAGTCCTGCATTTGCAGCTGCACGTTGAATTGCAGCTTGTACTGAGTAGTCGCCGCATCCTGGGCACCAGTTTGGTTTTACATCATTACGAAAGTCCTTAAATGTTGCCATTTACTACAACCCCTTTTTTACATTCGTTGTAAACATCCTTTGGTAAGAACGGATTGCCATCATATTTCAATAGGCTAGAAATTTTTTCTCCATTGCCTAGGTTCATTTTAATAATATTTGCAAGTTGACCAGTTGCATTATTTTCTACTACGATTACACGTTTTGCATCTTTAACAAGTGGAAGCAGTTCATCTGTAGGGAACGGATGAATTAAGCGAATATGTGCATGATTTACTTTTACGCCTTCTTGTTCAAGACGTTCCATTGCTTCTTCAATTGCACCGCGAGTAGAGTTAAAACCTACAAGTAAAATATCAGCATCCTTATGAGGAGCATTTACATATACAGGGGTATTGAACTTAATATTATTAAGCTTACGTAAACGTTTATTCATTTGATCTTCACGATTTATTGGTGATTCTGATGGTTTACCTGTTTCAGCATGTTCTACACCTGTAACGTGGTGAATACCGTTCTTCACACCCGGTACAACACGAGGAGACACACCATCTTCAGTTACTTCGTAGCGTTTGAAGTAAGCGCCATTTTCTCTTTCAGGTTGATCTTCGAACGTTAATTTACCACGGCGAATTTCAACTTTATTAAGATCTAATGGATTTACTGTTTGTTTTCCAAGTGATAGTTGAAGATCTGTAATAAGAATAACTGGTACTTGATATTCTTCAGCGATATTGAAAGCTTCTGCTGCATCATAGAATGCTTCTTCCACTGTACTTGGAGCAATTACAACCTTCGGAATTTCACCGTGAGTTCCGTAAATCATAGCCATTAAATCAGATTGTTCTTGTTTTGTAGGAAGACCAGTACTTGGGCCGCCACGTTGTGTATCAACGATAACTAGTGGTGTTTCTGTCATACCTGATAAACCAATTGCTTCCATCATAAGTGATAAACCAGGACCTGCAGATGCAGTAAGCGTACGAACGCCACCGTAGTTTCCGCCGATTGCCATAGTACAAGCTGCAATTTCATCTTCAGTTTGAATAACTGCTCCGCCTACTTTTGGCAACTTCTTAATTAAAAATTCCATAATTTCAGAAGCAGGAGTAATTGGGTATGCAGGCATAAAACGAGCTCCACCTGCTAATGCACCAAATGCAATCGCATCGTTACCAATCATAAACAAACGTTTTTTGCCGTCTGCTGGTTCTAGTTGCATTAGGTTTGTATTTTCACCAAGCAATTCTTTCATATATTCAGAACCGCGTTTAATTGCTTCAATATTCTTTTCAACAACTTGTTGGCCTTTTTTACCAAAGATTTCATTAACTACCTCAAGATAAGCAGTTTCATTAAGACCTAGAATTGCTGAAGAAGCACCTACAGCAACCATGTTTTTCATTAATGAAGTTCCAAGTTCTGTAGCAATGTCAACGAATGGAACCGCATACAAAGAAACTTTAGAATCGTCTGGGATTGTTGGATTAAACTTAGAATCCGCAATAACGATCCCGCCGTCACGTAATTCATGGAAATTCACATTGATTGTATCTTGGTCAAAAGCTACAAGAATATCTAAATCATCAGAGATTGCACGCACTTCAGTTGTGCTTACACGAATCTTATTATTAGTGTGACCGCCTTTAATACGTGAAGAGAAATGGCGATAGCCGTACAGGTAATATCCCATTCTGTTTAACGCAATAGAGAAAATTTCCCCTGTACTTTCGATTCCTTCACCTTGCTGTCCTCCGACTTTCCAGGAAAGCTGATTAATCATCTCCTACACCCCTTTAGCTGCAACATTGTAGTATAAAATCACAGAAATATAGTAATATTTTCTTAATTATGGGACTACAACGAATGCATATTATACCTGTCATTAATTAGTATGAATTTTTACATAACATTAATTCGTTTTCAATTCTAGACCTAGTAAGATAAAAAAGCAAGAATTTGAATTGATTTTATTCATATTTTTTTACCTTTAACATCATTTATACCATGGTCATATTCTTTTTCATATAATTAAATTATCAAAAGGAAATATGATCCAAAAAATTGGAAAATAAAAACCCTTTTACTTGTTCTTCTTTGTAATATTTTAACAATTCATTAACAAGATTTTGATAGTCTGCATAAGAGTCCAACTGCTCAACGGTTTCATCTATACCATCAAAATCTGATCCAAAGCCAATGTTTTTTTCACCGCCTAATGAACACACATAATCTACATGACGAAGTATATGTGTAATTTGTGCTGGTTTCGTATCGGTAATAAATGAAGGGTAAAACGTAATTCCAATCATGCCATCCTTTAACACAAGCGCCTTAATTTGTTCGTCTGTTAGATTTCGCGGGTGATGATGCAGTGAAAGAGCGTTAGAATGGGATGCAATAGGATGATGAGCTAAGTCCATCACATCCCAAAATCCCTTTTCTGAAAGGTGAGACACATCTGTCCACAAATGATACTCATTCAGCGTTTTCACTACTTCTTTTCCAAAATTAGATAACCCAGCACCACGGGGCTCTAATACACCATCGGCAACAGAGTTACTATAATTCCAAGTTAATCCAACAGAGCGTACTCCAAGGCGGTGTAATATACGAAGCCGAGCAATATTTGTTCCAATTGCATCACACCCTTCCAAGCTTAAAAGAGCACCTATCTCGCCGTCTTTTAATATCTGACTATCATGCTTCGTCGTAATCAGCTTCATTTCAGGATGTTTGTCCAAAATTTCTCGATAAAAAATCTCAATCATTTCCAGTACTGTATCAAACCGTTGTTCCATTGGTACTTTTTCCGGTACGTAAATTGCGAAACATTGAATTTTTGCATTTGCTTGTTTTAATTTATGTAGGGTTACATGAAGATTGCTGTCATTTTTAAAGCTTACTTGACATTTCTTTTCCCATAGCTTCCAAATAACATCACAATGAGCATCAAATATATTCAATTCCTATCACTCCTATGACAATAAAATAACCTGTCTGCTTAGCAAACAGGTTTTCTAGATTAACGAGGCTCAACGATAATTTTAATAGCCGTACGTTCTTCACCATCAATAATTATATCTGTAAAAGCTGGGACGCAAATTAAGTCAAGACCACTTGGCGCTACGAATCCTCTTGCAATCGCTACCGCCTTTACTGCTTGATTCAGCGCACCCGCTCCAATAGCCTGCATTTCTGCCGAACCGCGTTCGCGGATTACCCCAGCTAATGCACCTGCAACAGAGTTTGGCACAGAAGTTGCTTTAACTTTTAATATATCCATTACTCGTTTCCTCCTCGTTATCGTTTAAGCGATTGAATTTACTTTACATATATTCACGATAAAGGGAGAATATTCCTGCTTATCCAATTTTATTTTTTAAGAAATACATTTTCGTGTACTATTCAAAAAGTCTTTGATCATCATTGATTAGAATTCGTTCAATTTTCTCTGCTTTTCCTGTATGTGGATTTACATCTATAAGAACAGCACTAAGTTGCGTCCGACCAGAAGCCACTTCAAACCGAACAGGAAGACCCGTTAAGAATTTTTTCAACACTACTTCGCGGTCCATACCCAAAATGCCATCATAAGGTCCCGTCATTCCAACATCTGAAATATATGCGGTTCCTTCTGGTAATATACGATTATCTGCCGTTTGTACATGTGTATGTGTTCCTACTACAGCAGTTGCTCTTCCATCTACATACCAACCAATTGCTTGTTTTTCACTCGTTGCTTCCGCATGAAAATCAATAAAAATTACATTTGTTCGTTTCTTTGCTTCAGCAATGTATTCGTCCACTTTTTTAAATGGACAGTCAATAGCAGGTAAAAATGTTCTACCTTGTAAATTTATAATAGCAACTTCAACTCCGTTACAATTTACAAAGATCATGCCCTTCCCAGGATTCCCCTCTGGAAAATTGCCAGGACGTACTAAATATTTCGCAGAATCTATAAACTCAAAAATATCACGGTTATCCCATGTATGATTTCCTAGTGTTACTGCTTGCGCACCACTTTCCAAAAATCCGCGATAAATTTTTTCTGTAATTCCTTTTCCTGATGCTGCGTTTTCCCCATTTATAATGGTCAAAGTCGGTGTATATTTCTTCTTCAATTTTGGTACATATTCTTCAATCATTTTTCTACCCTGTGATCCTACAACATCACCGACGAATAAAATTCTCATCCCATAAACACTTCCTATTTCATATATAGTAAAGAACAACCCTTATATGCTACAATATTATATTTTTCATTCTGATTAATCTTTTATTTATAACCTATAACCAAAAAAATAAAGTGGTTTACACCACTTTATTTTGCATATTCTACTGCTCTCGTTTCTCGAATGACGGTTACCTTAATATGTCCCGGATAATCAAGCTCGTTTTCAATTCGTTTTCGAATATCACGTGCTAAGCGATGTGCCTCTAAGTCATCAATGGCATCCGGTTTTACAAGTATACGAACTTCTCTTCCAGCCTGAATTGCGTATGATTTCTCAACGCCTTCATATGACTCTGAAATTTCTTCAAGCTTTTCAAGTCTTCGGATGTAGTTTTCTAACGTTTCACTTCTTGCACCTGGTCTTGCAGCTGATAATGCATCTGCTGCTGCAACTAGAACAGAAATAACAGAAGTTGGTTCTGTATCACCATGGTGAGAAGCAATTGCGTTAATTACAACCGGATGTTCCTTATATTTCGTTGCTAGTTCTACGCCAATTTCAACGTGACTTCCTTCTACTTCGTGGTCAATCGCTTTACCAATATCATGAAGTAATCCTGCACGACGTGCAAGCTTCAAATCTTCTCCAAGCTCAGAAGCCATAAGACCGGCTAAGTATGCCACTTCCATAGAATGCTTCAATACGTTTTGTCCATAGCTAGTTCTAAATTTCAATCGACCTAATATTTTAATCAAGTCTGGATGTAATCCATGGACTCCAACCTCAAAGGTCGATTGTTCTCCAACCTCACGGATATATTCATCTACTTCACGTCTTGACTTTTCTACCATTTCTTCAATACGCGCTGGATGGATACGGCCATCTTGCACAAGCTTGTCTAACGCAATACGAGCTGTTTCTCGACGAATTGGATCAAAACCCGATAAAATCACTGCTTCTGGCGTATCATCAATGATGAGATCAATACCTGTTAACGTTTCTAGTGTACGAATGTTACGACCTTCACGTCCGATAATCCGACCCTTCATTTCATCGTTTGGAAGGTTCACGACAGAAACAGTAGTTTCAGCCACGTGGTCAGCAGCACATCTTTGGATAGCTAAAGACAAAATTTCTTTTGCTTTTTTGTCTCCATCCTCTTTAGCACGCATTTCACTCTCTTTAATCTTCACTGCAATGTCATGAGAAAGTTCTTTGTCAACTTTATCTAATACAATAGATTTTGCTTCCTCGCGGTTTAAACCAGAAATACGTTCTAATTCCCGCTGTTGGGCTTGAACGAGCTCTCCCACTTTGCTTTCCAACTCTTCAATTTGCTGTTGTCTCAATGTTAGAGAATCCTCTTTCTTTTCAAGCAATTGTTCACGCTTGTCAAGTGATTCATCCTTGCGGTCTAGGTTCTCTTCTTTTTGCATTAAACGATTTTCTTGTTTTTGCAACTCACTTCTTCGATCACGAATTTCTAATTCTGCTTCTGTACGAAGTTTATGAATTTCATCCTTTGCTTCTAATAGCGCTTCCTTTTTCAATGCTTCGGATTCCCGACGCGCATCTTCAACGATTTGACTCGCTGCAAAAGTAGCACCATTAATTTTTGCTTCCGCAATGGATTTCCGAACAAAAAAGCCAACAACTGCACTGACAATCGCTGTAAGCAACAGGGAGATGACAATCGTTAGTGTGTTCATACTTTCACCTCCTCTTGCTATGAATGAGAAAAGACTGCCAGCACGTACATTACATAACAATGTACAGCGATAACTCCTTTTCATCCATGTTAAAACAATTTTCAATTTTACTGTATAGTCATAATTATTCTTTTCAAACGAAGACCTATGTCAAACCCGTTTGTCATATCCTCATGTACTGATGAAGGTATGATGAAAATGGTAAAAAAAGAATATACAAACTTATTGTATAGTTCGATATTTTCATTGTCAAGGGCTGTATGTCTTTACATTCTTTACACAGTAGTATAGTAAGCGGTATCACAAAGCATATGTATGTGTAAAAAAAAAGACACATTACACGTGTCTTTTTAATCTTCTAGCAAACTTGGGTTCTCATTATCGAGCTGTATGGAATTATCCTTATCAGAAATCTGATAATGTTCTCGAACTTTATTTGCAATATCATCTCGAATTTGCAAGTTTTCTTTTAAGAATGTTTTTGAATTTTCACGACCTTGACCTAAACGTTCTTCATTATAGGAATACCATGCCCCACTCTTTTGAACAATATCAAGTTCCGTTGCCATATCAAGAATTTCGCCTTCTTTAGAAATTCCCTCTCCATACATAATATCTACATCAGCCGTACGGAACGGAGGAGCCACCTTATTCTTCACAACTTTGATTCTTGTCTTATTCCCGACAATATCATTACCTTGCTTCAATTGTTCAGCACGTCGCACTTCTAAACGGACAGAAGAATAAAACTTCAAAGCCCGTCCACCTGGTGTCGTTTCTGGGTTACCAAACATGACTCCAACTTTTTCACGAATTTGATTAATAAAAATTGTAATGGTATTAGACTTGTTAATTGCTCCAGAAAGCTTACGCAAAGCTTGTGACATTAAACGTGCTTGAAGACCTACATGGGAGTCTCCCATTTCCCCTTCAATTTCAGCTTTTGGCACTAGAGCTGCTACTGAGTCTATGACAATAATGTCAATAGCACCACTGCGAACAAGAGCTTCCGCAATTTCCAAAGCCTGTTCCCCTGTATCAGGTTGTGAAAGTAATAACTCGTCTATGTTAACTCCCAGCTTTTGTGCATACTCAGGATCTAACGCATGCTCTGCATCAATAAAGGCAGCTTGGCCACCCGTTGCTTGCACTTGTGCAATTGCATGAAGAGCAACAGTTGTTTTACCAGATGATTCGGGCAGGATTGTTATACACAAGGCTTTTTATCCTTGCTTCTGGAGGTCACCCTCATCATTGTATGGCTCTGGAAGACCATACAACTACAACTGGTCAATTCCAGCTCAGCTCAGCGTACATATTATCCCTCAGCTTAAAGCTGTTAGGGAAGGGACACTCTTGCCAGGATTATATTCTGCCATGCAGGTTCACCTGGTACGCGTTACGGTGCTACGAGAGTATTACCTCTTGCAGTTACCTCGGAATTGTCTCATACCTTGAGATGTTCTCCGATTTTGCCCCTTTCATCTTACTCGTTTCCCAGTAAGCGGGCGATATTCTTGCAAATCTAGCAAGATATACGTTCACCATAAATTTCTATCACTCTACCTCTAGGATATCCACCAACACCTAGTGCAACGTCCAATGCTAATGAACCGCTTGAAATTGTAGAAACTCTTTTGTCAGATTGCTCTCCTAGCTTCATGATAGAGCCTTTACCGAATTGCTTCTCTATTTGTTTTAACGCCATATCTAATGCTGATTGACGATCACCCACACGAGTTCCTCCTTTGTTTTAAAACATATATTTATTATACCTTTTCCCTTTTAAAAAGCCAACAACAATCGAACACTTATTCTATTTTTCTTTTTTTCACTCTATAATTCTCAGATTTTCCTATACTAAAAAGCAAAAAACTAGAAGAACATTACAGTTCTTCTAGTTTTTTATATAAATGATAAAAGCCATACTTTGTTGCACGTTCTCGTATGAGTTGGCGACTACCACCTAAATTAAGGGAGATCGCACATGTTGGTTTTCCTGCAATACTAATTCCAATAAATACCGTCCCAGGTTTTTTGTCTTCCAATTCATTTGGTCCTGCTACTCCAGTAAAGCTAATTCCAACATTAGTTTTTAAAAGATCTCGTACATTGTCTGCAAGCTGCTCTGCACACAGAGCACTCACTGCCCCTGCCCCTGCTAACGTTTGTTCTGGTACGTGCAATATATGTTGCTTGACTTCATTACTGTAGCAGATGATTCCACCTTTAAAGAGAGAAGATACGCCGCTTATTTCAGTGAGTTTTTCTCCGAACAATCCGCCCGTTAAGCTTTCTGCACAAGCTATCGTAAACCCGTTCTCCTTCAAAGCAGAAATAGCTTTCACATGTAAAAAGTCATCATTATACCCGTAGAAAAATTCTCCCACCCGAGTAAGTATTTTCTTTTCTACCTCATCTAACATCATTTGTGCTTTTTCTTCATCACTATGCTTTGCTGTTATGCGAAGAGTGACTTCCCCTTCAGCAGCATACGGAGCAATAGTTGGATTACTTTGTTCATCTATTAAATCTTGTATTTCAGTTTCAAGTTGCGATTCGCCAATCCCAAAGAATCGAAGAATACGAGAGTACAGTTTCGCTTCAGATGCCAGTCCCATTAGAAATTTTCCTACGTAGCTATTATACATAGGGTTCATTTCCTTTGGTGGCCCCGGAAGTAAGATGTATGTATGACCATTCTTTTGAAGCCCCATTCCCGGAGCCATACCGTGATCATTTGGAAATACGGTTGCATCAGCAAGTACGAGAGCTTGTTTTCTACTATTTTCAACAAATTCACGACCTGTTCGGTCGTAATATTCTTTAATAGAGAGTAATGCCTCTTCATTATAAACAAGTTCGTTTCCAACCGTCTTAGCAATCGTTTCCTTTGTTAAATCATCTTTTGTCGGTCCAAGCCCACCTGTAAAAATCAAAATATCCGCTCTATTTTGAGCAATTTGGACAGCTTCTTCTAAACGCCCTACATTATCCCCGACAACCGTTTGATAATACACATCAATTCCTATGGAAGCAAGATTTTGTGCTAAAAACCTAGCATTTGTATTTAAAATTTGTCCAAGTAATAATTCTGTTCCAACCGCAATAATTTCGGCGTTCATATTTCATTCCCCCTCATGCAGTTACTTTGAATTTGTAAACACGGCTCTGTTTTTCCAAAAATAGTCCCAGCCTGAAAGTATCGTAAAAAAGAGTGCGACCCAAATTGCCACTTCTGAAATGGAAAACGGAAGCCATTGAAATGGTACGTCATGTAGAAAGAAGGCCGAAATAGCAATAATTTGTGTCCATGTCTTAATTTTTCCGAGCATATTAGCTGCTACTACTTCTCCTGTATTCGCTAATACTAATCGTAATCCAGTGACAGCAAATTCACGGCTAATAATAATAATAGCAATCCAAGATGGTATGTTATGTAATTCAACTAAGACTATTAGAGCTGCGGAAACCAGAAGTTTGTCTGCTAACGGATCAAGAAACTTTCCTAAATTTGTAACCAAATTATGTTTTCTTGCGTAATATCCATCAACCCAATCTGTGGCTGATGCAAAAATAAACACGATGGCTCCAAGTAAGGACCTCATTCTTAAATCCGAAACACCAACTAATTGATCTCCCCAATCAAATGGTATAAGAACTACCATTAAAAAGATAGGAATTAAACAAATTCTAGAAATGGTTATTTTATTCGGTAAGTTCATAATAATTCCTCCATCATTCATAACGGTTATCTTATGGAAAAATAGTCATCGCGTGGCGATGACTATTACTGAGTTGGCTGCCCATTACGTAAATTTTTAATAATGATAATTTGATGATCAACATTATTTGGATCTTGCGGATACGTTAACAGCTGACCGTTAATTTTTATATCTGTATTTGGTGAGCTTCCAATATTTAGACGTACTTCATCTTCAGCTGATAAATCCTGTTGCTGAACCTCACCTTGTTCCATTGTTTTGTTATAAAACATCTTTCCAGCACCGTTTTTAATGTCTACATAAGCAGTTCCTTTTGCTGATATTTCAATTTGCAATGCAGTATTATTACGAATTTCCATTGTAGACGTCTTTCCATTTGTATCCACAACTTTTATTTCTTGAGCAGGCGTAGCTGGTTGTGCTGGCTGTTCTTGCTTCACTGGTTGTTCCGGCTTCTTATCTAATGCTGAATCTGCCGCCTTTTCCACCTGTGCTGTTGATGTGGTATTACCCGTTTTCACCTGATTCTGATTCTTACTAGTTAATGCCTGTGCTACAAGCCATATCCCTACCCCAACCGCAATTACAAGAAGAGTAATAAGGATTTTGGGCATATACTCCATAATACGTGAAGAAGGAGAGTGTTGACTTGAATCCTTAGCTTTTGCACGAGATACTTGTGTATCTTCATGCGAAGGAGGAGTAGGTAGTTCACCTTTATATTCCTCTAGCATAGACTCTGGATTTAGCCCTACTGCTTCGGCATATTGCTTAATAAACGCACGTACGTAAAAATCTCCTGGAAGTGTGTCAAACTTTCCCTCTTCAATGCTTACTAAATAGCGTTTTTGAATTTTCGTCGTATTTTGAAGCTCATCAAGGGATAAATTCTTTGCTAATCTTGCTTCTTTTAGCTTTTCTCCTAATTGAGTCAATGGTTACACCTCATATTTTTCTAAAAGTCAAACATGGAAAAGTCATTCTTCTTCTCTAGATCAATGTCATCTACTAAATTGTATTTTATTTCTTCATCAAAATGGTTACGCAGTTCTATAATGTAATCAAAATCATCAAGTGTATACTCGGATTGACTGATAAAAATATCCGGGTGCTCAACTACCTTTGTTGCAGGTACGCGCATAATTTCCCTGACAAGCTGCCAATGGCGTTCATTCGCACGTTTCGTAGATACAATTCCATCTAAAATAAAGACATTGTTTTCACTGTATTCATCCTGAATTAGCTGACTTCGCACAGTTTGTTTAATAAGAGTGGATGATACAAAAATCCATCTTCGATTTGCACATACACTTGAAGCTACGATAGATTCCGTTTTTCCTACTCGTGGCATTCCACGAATACCAATAAGTTTATGGCCATCTTTTTTCATCAATTCTGCCATAAAATCAACAAGTAAACCCAAGTCACTTCTTACAAAACGAAATGTTTTCTTGTCATCTGCATCACGTTGTATGTATCTTCCATGTCGGACTGCTAAACGATCTCGTAGCTTAGGGCTTCGATATTTTGTTACCGTTATATTATCCATCGTGTTTAGAATTGATTCAAGTCTTGTAATCTGTTCCTGGTTTGCACACTTAAGCAATAATCCTCTTCGCTCATTGTCTACACCATTAATCGCCGTAATATTGATTCCGAGCATACCAATTAAAGAAGCAATGTCCCCAAGTAATCCAGGTCTGTTTTTATATATTTCATATTCAAAATACCATTCAATCATATACAACACCCTCCTCACTACCTATCCACCTATGTACTATATTATATGATTTTTCGACAATAGAAAAGTCAATTTACTCGATTCATTGGAAGGAAGACAGATTTCACCTAACAATCTTTTCTTTTACTTCTATTCTAACTTTCGTATTTAGATTTATACAGTGAAATAACAAAAGAGAGGATTGCTCCTCTCTTATTGTTTCCCCTGAACAAGCTTTACCATTAAATTAGCAATTGTATGTTGCTCTTGTTCGTCTGCTACCTTCCAGAGCTCTGCTAATAGTTGTTCTTCCTCGTTATGTGCTTCAACTTCATTTGCTAGGTAATCGCCAATTCGATAGGCCATTTCAGATACTGTAGTATCATTTAGACCTTTCCCATCCGCTTGGTCTAATCGTTCACCTAAAAACGATTTCCATTGATCAAAATTGTCTAGAACTGACATGCTTTCCACCTCACTTTTTATTAAAGTCATTATTACTATGTACAGTTTGCACGCATTTTATGTATTAGCAATACCATCCACCATTTACCCCAATAATTTGTCCTGTTATATATGAAGAAGAATCTGAAAGGAGAAAGGCAGTAACATTCGCAATTTCTTCTGGGTTTCCCAGTCTACCCATCGGTATTTCTTCAGCAATATCCTGTTTCTCTTTATCAGAAAACATATTCATCATCGTAGTTTCAACTGCTCCTGGAGCAACTGCATTTACGCGTACAAAGCTTGGTGCCAATTCTTTTGCAAGTGCCTTTACATACGTATTTTGCGCACCCTTTAGCATAGAGTATAATACTTCACAAGAAGCCCCTGTTTGTCCCCATATTGAAGAAATTACAACGATACTCCCACTTCGTTTTCGTATCATTGTTGGCAAGGCATAGTTCATCAATTTATACATTGTAGTAACAGATAAACATGTCATTTCTTCTATTACTTTCTCTTCTACATCTGTCACAAGACCAAATACACTCTTACCAGCTGCATATACAACCGCATCTATATCATGTTGGATTTGATCCCAAAGCTGCTTTGATCCATCTTTTTTTGATAAATCAGCTTGTATAGGTATAACCTCATAGGAGGAAAGTGCTTCGCAAAGCTCCTTCATTTGTTTTGTTCCCCTATGGTATTGTAAATATAGAGAATAGCCTTCAAAGGCTAGTTTTTTTGCAATAGCGAACCCAATACCTCCACTCGCTCCTGTAATTAGAGCATACTTTTTCATAATCACGTATCCCTTTCCCAATGAAAAAGCATCCAGATGGATGCTTTCCTCTATAGACTATTTCGAAACAATTTGACAAATGCTAATACGCTTTTCATCTATACATTCATTAGCAGCATTCCAAATATCCTGTGCTGTAATTTCTTCCAGAATAGAAAGTACATCGAACAAATTTGAACCATTAAATGAATAGCGTGTGAATTGATTTGCTATATATTCTGGTGAGTTTAATGAGCGCAAGAACCCACCTATTTTTTTCTTTTTCGCACGAGCTACTACTTCTTCAGATAAAGTACTATCGTTCGTTTGAAGTAAAATAGTAATGATTCGTTTGGCTAGTTCATCTGGATCTTTTGTATCTCCGCCAATCATCGCAAAGCCAAAGCTAGTTTCTTCTGTGTAATCGTACGAAAACGTATCATCAATGAGTTCATCATGATAAAGCTGCTCATAATTACTCGAACTTTTCCCAAATAAGCAGTCAAGAAGTAGGGAAATCATCATTTCATACTTCAGCTTCTCACGACCTGTATATTTCGGACTCTTTCCTTTTATACCTACTAAACATTTTGATGTTTGTACCGACATCGGAATTACAAGTTTTTTCGTTGCAGCTTCATCTTGTTCATCTTCAAAAGATCTCTTAATTTCTGGCTGTTTACTATAATTCTTTTTCGCTTGATTATCACGAATCAAGTCCATCATTTTTACAGGATCAACGGGTCCCACAACAAATAACAGCATATTACTAGGATGATAAAATGTATTGTAACATTCATACAACAAATCCTTCGTAATTGCGCTAATAGATTGTATCGTACCAGCAATATCAATTTTCACAGGGTGTTTCTCATACATACTCTCGATTAAACCGAAATACAACCGCCAATCTGGATTATCTTGATACATTTGAATTTCTTGTCCGATAATCCCTTTTTCCTTTTCCACCGTTTTTTCAGTAAAATATGGTGATTGTACAAAATCAAGTAATGTGCTCAAATTCGTGTCCACATTCGATGTACAAGAAAACAAATATGCAGTTCGAGTAAACGATGTAAAGGCATTAGAGGATGCTCCTTGTTTACTAAACAACTGGAATGCATCATGATCTTCTTTTTCAAACAATTTATGCTCAAGAAAATGAGCAATTCCATCAGGAACATGCACATATTCACTTTTTTTCATCGGAACAAATATATTATCAATGCTACCATATTTCGTCGTAAACGTTGCATATGTTTTGTTAAATCCTGGCTTTGGCAAAATGTATACATCCAAGCCATTTGGCAGCTTTTCATACATTAGTTCTTCCTTTAGTTGATCAAAAGAAATTGTATTCATCCTATCCCTCCTCCGATCCACGTAATAGGTAAACCGTATCCATCATGATATTCTTTGCAGCTGCTATCACTTCTTCTTTTGTCACTTTATTAATTTCAGGAATCCATTGTTCCATCGAACGTTCCACGCCTGAGACAACATTATGGTATAAGATTTCGATAAGACCCCTTGGCGTATCAATTGTCTCCAAAATTTGATTAACGATAACAGCCTTCGTTTGGATTAAATCTTCCTCCGTAAAATCTCCACTTTGCATTGCTTCTAGCTGTTCCTTAATAATAGACAACGCTTTTTCATAGTTACTAGCTTGAATTCCTGACATGACAAAAAGCAATCCTTTATGGCTTTCATACCGAGATGCAGCATAGTAAGCAAGACTGTTTTTTTCACGAACATTTACGAATAGCTTAGAATGTGAGAATCCACCGAACAATCCATTAAACACCTGCAGAGCAAAATAGGCTTCGTCTTTATAGGTAATATTTGTACGGTAGCCAATATGTAATTTACTTTGCTTTATGTCTTGTTGCTCGATGACTTCTTTTTCTTTTTGTACAGTAGTCCTTACGTAACTTCCATGGCGTTCATTTAACTTTCTCTCAGGTAAATCAAAATATTTTTGTACAAGTAAATCCGTTTCTTCTGGCAAATCTCCAACGAGGTACAAATCAATTTCATCTTCAGCAAGCGCCTTTTGATAATATTGAAAGAGTGAAGTAGGTGTAATAGTTGAAACTTCTTCTTTTGTTCCATTTGAACTATAGCGATAGTCCTCATTCTGGCACATTTCTTGTATAAGCCGTTCGCTTGCATACCTCATTTTATCGTCATATATAGAATCAATCCGTTGAATTAACGCACGTTTTTCTGCTTCAACAATAGTGGAAAGGAATATACCATCTTCTATAGCTGGGCGTTGCAGTACATCTGCTAACATGCTAATTGCTTTTTCTAAAAGAGGCGGTGCATCATGCAAATAGATTTCATTTGCAACGTCCATATAAAGAGAGATAATATGTTCTTCACCTTTTTTACTCACATCTACCGCTAATGATGCACCGTACATGTCTTCTACATATTCTCTTACCGCCTTCACGGAAGGAAGTGTTTTTGTTCCACTTTGAAGAACGTAAGGAAGTAGAGCTCGGTAAGATACAGTGCCTAGTGAAAGAGGTGCCTTCATGCGAAGTACAAGTGTATTTGTTTTATACTTTACAGTACGTATAGTATGAACAGTTAGTCCTGCAATTTTCTGTACATGCTGCTTTATTTCCATATTTATTCCTCCTTTACCAAATAGTCTTCTTCAATATACCGTTTTTCCACATCTATTTGCAACTTTGGTGATGTCTACATAGTATATGGACAAAATAAGATTTACTTGCAAAAAAACTCGCGAAGAGTCGCGAGTTTTTTTTACATACTAATCAGAAAATCTATTCTCATTAAAAAAGGCTTCCTTTATTTCTTTCCTTTTTCATATGGTGTTCCCAACGCCTTTGGAGCTTCTGAACGTCCAACAAATCCTACAAGAGCTAATATTGTTAAGACGTATGGTAATATAGTTAAAATCACAGATGGAATACCTTGTAAAAAAGGAAGAGTTCCACCTGTTATAGCAAGAGATTGTGCAAATCCAAAGAATAAGGCTGCTCCTAGCGCACCAATCGGATGCCATTTCCCAAAAATCATAGCAGCGAGCGCAAGAAAGCCTTGACCTGTTATAGTGGTCCCTGAAAAATTATTGGAAATAGATGTAGCATATACGGCTCCTCCAATACCAGCAAACATACCGGATATGAATACAGCTGTATAGCGCATTTTATATACATTGATTCCCATTGTATCAGCAGCCATTGGGTGCTCGCCGACAGCACGAAGACGAAGGCCAAAGGGCGTTTTAAAAATAATGTACCACACAACAAAAGCTAGAAGAATGGCAATATATGAGGTGAGCGGCACATTTGAGAAAAATATCTTACCCAGAACAGGTATGTGAGAAAGACCAGGTATATCAATTTTTTCAATACGAAATTGAATAAAATCCGTTTGTCCTTTATCAAAAATCTTTTTAATTGCAAATACGGATAAACCAAGTGATAGAAAATTAATCGCTACTCCGCTTACAACTTGATCTGCTTTAAATGTAATGGAGGCAAGTGCATGGAGCAGTGCAAATATTCCGCAAGCTACCGCTGCAAACAAAAGAGAAATATAAGGAGTAATAGGTCCCCATGAACTTCCCATTAGTAATGTGGTAAGAATACCAATAAAGGCACCAAATAACATAAATCCTTCTAGTGCTATATTTACGACACCCGAGCGCTCACTAAATATTCCACCAAGTGCAGTGAAAATAAGTGGTGCTGCTGTGTATAAAGTCCCAGAAATGATAATAGCAAGAATGTCTAGGAAGCTCATTTATTTGTCCTCCTTACTAAAGCGTAAAAGTGCCCAGCGAAGCACATAGCTGCAAGCTACAAAAAAGATGATACAAGCTATAATAACGTTAATAAGTTCAGATGGAACATTCGCATTAAAGTTCATTTGCGGTGCACCACTTTTTAATCCACCAAATAAAAGGGCTGCAAATAAAATACCAAATGGATTATTTCCACCAAGGAGTGCCACAGCAATCCCATCAAACCCAATACCTGTGAATGATGACATAGCATTCATACTTTGGAATGTTCCTAATCCCTCCATTGCACCTCCTATACCCGCAAAGGCACCTGCAATAGTCATCGATAGGATAACATTACGCGACACTTTCATACCTGCATATTTGGAGGCGCTTTGATTAAAGCCAACCGCCTTTAATTCATAGCCAAGCGTAGTTCGATCTAAAACAAACCACATAATAATAGCTCCTAAAACGGCTACAATAATTCCCCAATGCAAACGGGAATGGTCTGTTAGATTCGCTAAGAAAGGCGAAGCAAGCGATGCACTTTGTTGAATTGTATATGATTTTTCATTCCCAGCATTTAAAAATCTCTTTATTAAATCATACGTAACATAAAGTGCAATATAATTCATCATAATCGTAACGATAACTTCATTTACTTTAAACTTTCCTTTTAACAATCCTGGTATAAATCCCCAGATAGCACCAGCTAGTGCTGCTGCTATAATCGCTAATGGAATATGGAGAAAAGACGGTAAATGAAATGCATAACCGAACCATACAGATGTAAGCCAGCCAACGAGAAGCTGCCCCTCCACACCGATATTAAACAACCCTGTCCGATAAGCAAAAGCAACTGATAGTCCCGCCAATACAAGTGGAATCATCGAACGGATTGTTTCACCGATTGCACGTGGGTTTCCAAACATGCCATCCCATAGTGATGCATATCCATCAACAGGGTTATAGCCGCTGACAAACATGATAATGGCTCCAACTAATAAGCCAAAAATGGCAGACAGTACTGGCACGAGAATAGTAGTCATACGCGAAGAAATAAATCCGTTACTCATGTGAATTCACCTTCTCTTCCTGCTTTCCGCCCGCCATAAGAAGTCCAAGTTCCTGTTCATTTGTCTCTTTGGCATTTACAATACCGACTATTTTCCCTTCATAAATTACAGCAATGCGATCACTAACGTTCAATATTTCATCTAATTCTAGCGATATGAGAAGAACAGCCTTTCCGTTATCTCGTTGCTCTACAAGCTTTTTGTGAATAAATTCGATAGCCCCAACATCTAGACCGCGGGTTGGCTGTGCTGCAATAAGTAATTCTGGATTACGATCAACCTCGCGAGCAATAATTGCTTTTTGTTGATTCCCCCCAGAGAGCGATCGTGCTAAAGTATCGATTCCAGCTGTCCGCACATCAAACTGTGCAATAAGGGCTTTTGCTTTTTCCTTCATCTTTTCAAAATGTAACATTCCTTTAGATGAGAAAGGTTTTTTATAATACGTTTGAAGTACCATATTATCTCGAACAGAAAAATCGAGTATTAAACCATGCTTATGACGGTCTTCCGGAATGTGTCCGATGCCTTCTTCTGTAATACAACGGGTAGGCAGATTGGTAATGTCTTTTCCGCGAAGCATAATAGAGCCTGACTCAACTTTTCGTAAGCCTGTAATTGCTTCAATTAGCTCACTTTGTCCATTTCCATCTACCCCTGCAATTCCTACAATTTCTCCAGCACGAACAGTTAAGTCAAGTTCTTTTACAGCAGGTAAACTGCGCGTATCATTTACAATCAAATCCGAAATTTTCAATACTTCTTGCATTGGATGGGCTTCTATTTTTTCCGTTCTAAAATTCACTTCACGACCTACCATTAATTCAGCAAGGTGTTGCTTATTCGTACTCGCAATATCGACTGTTCCAATCCCTTTTCCTTTCCGTATAATTGTACAGCGATCAGACACTTCCATAATTTCCTTAAGTTTATGTGTAATTAATATAATGGATTTTCCTTCTTGTACTAGAAGTTTCATTATACCGATTAATTCTTTAATTTCTTGCGGTGTTAACACAGCCGTTGGCTCATCAAAAATTAAAATTTCTGCACCTCGGTATAGGATTTTTAAAATTTCTACACGCTGCTGCATACCGACAGAAATGTCCTCAATCTTTGCATACGGATCAACAGATAATCCATATTGTTCAGATAAACGTTGGATGGCCTTTGCAGCTTCTTCAATGTTTATCGTTCCACCCTTTTTTGGCTCATTTCCTAAAATAATATTTTCTGTGACAGTAAAATTGTTCACTAGCATAAAATGCTGATGCACCATGCCAATGCCTAAATGATTGGCAACGCTAGGACTCGTAATTTTTACCGGTTTCCCTTTTACTTTAATTTCTCCTTCCTCTGGTTGATACAATCCAAATAATATATTCATTAATGTTGATTTCCCGGCTCCATTTTCCCCGAGCAACGCATGAATTTCTCCTTGCTTCACTTGGAGAGTAATATTATCGTTTGCTTTAATACCAGGAAATAGTTTTGTAATATGATTCATCTCAATTACATAGTCCACGAACTAACCTCCTCCATTTGGAAGCATCAGCTTATTTTCTTTTATACACATACAAAGGTTAGTTCTAAGAACTAACCTTTGCTATTTCTCTGCTATATATTACTTTTGTAGAGAAGCTTCATATGTTTTATATTCTTGTTCTGTTGCTGGTACTTTAATTGTGCCATCTAAGATTTGTTTCTTGAACTCATCTACTTTTGCTAACGCATCCTTCGCTACATTATCTGTAGTAGGAGCGATGTCAATCCCTTTATCCTTTAAACCAAATTCTTTGACCGTTCCACCTTTAAGCGTCCCGTCCTTTTCTTCTTTTGCCACTTCTGTGACAGCAACATCAACGCGTTTTACCATAGAAGTCAATGTTACATTTTCAGGCATACCTTCTTGACTTTGATCACGGTCAACACCAATTACCCATACAGTTTGACCTTTTTTCTTACGATTTTTCGCTTCTGTAAATACGCCATTTCCAGTTGCACCAGACGCATGATAAATTACGTCAACGCCTTGGCCATACATAGCAGACGCTAATACAGAACCTTTGTCTGGCTTATCAAATGCATCTGCATATTCGGATACAATTTCAATTTTGGGATTTACTGCTTTTGCACCGGCCATAAAACCATATTCGAATTTTTGAATTAACGGGCTTTTTACCCCGCCTATAAAGCCAATCTTATTTGATTTCGTTGTCATTGCTGCAATTGCACCAACAAGAAAAGAGCCTTCATTTTCTTTAAATGTAATACTTGTTACATTAGGCTTATTGACAACACTATCCACAATAGCAAATTGATTGTTTTTAAATTGATCAGCTACTTTACCAATCGCATCTGTCATTAAGTATCCAATTCCAAATGTTAAATTATAATTTTGCTCTGCAAATTTTGTTAAATTTGGCTCATAGTCTGAGTTTTGCGTAGATTGTAAATAGCGATACCCTTCATTTTCTTTTAATCCAGCATCTTTACCAAATTGCTTTAAGCCTTCCCATGCAGATTGATTAAACGATTTGTCATCTACACCGCCAACATCCGTTACCATACCTACCTTAAAGCTATTCGATTTGCTTACATTATTTGAACTAGAAGTTCCACAAGCTCCCAAAATGGCACTAACTGCAAGTGTGAGTGATAAGAAAAGTGCTGCCTTTTTTTTCATACTAGCATCCTCCTTGATTTCTCTATATTCGTTGACTGTCCCTTTTGAAAGATTGTCACCTCCTCAAAAGGAAAAGGGACGTTACAAACGTTTTCGTAGAACATGAAAGCTAAATGTATCAGCTCGAAAATAGTTAATCGAATACAGAATTGGCTCGTCGCTTTGGTCATAATGCATTTGCTTCAAAACGAGTAAAGCTGTTTCAGGACTACATTCCAATATTGGCGACACTTTCGGATGATATCCGAGAGGTTCGATATACGCGACAGCATATGTAACTCGTTTGTTTGTCTTTTTATGAATAATATTCAGGAGTGATTCTTCTTTATATTCTGATAAATCCGGCAAAATATGTTGTGGAAGCTTGTCCACACAATAGACGACCGGCTCCCCATCTGCTGTACGTACACGTTCAATTGTAAATACGTCCATACTATCTTCATTTTTAAATTTTTCTTTTTCTTCCTCCGTTAGACTCATAACAGAAGAAGAAAGAAAAATCGTACCTGGACTCTTACCAGCATCTGTAATCATGTCTGTAATACTAGAAAGCTGTTCGATTCCAGATGAAAACATTGGTTTGGCGTTCACAAATGTGCCCACTCCATGACGACGAACGATTACATTTTCTTCTTCTAAAATTCGAAGTGCTTCTCGCAATGTTGCCCTTGACACACCGAGTTCTTTCGCTAAATCGAATTCTGATGGTAATTTTTGTTTTTCTTTATACATGCCACTTGCAATATCTTCTTTAATCCGGTCTATGACCCGCAAATAAAGATGGCGATTATCTGACCTAATTGACATCCGAATCCCCCAATATTCAATTATTCGACATCTGATGTTAGACGTCTTATCCTATATATCCCCATCTAATATATCATTATTTTGTAAATATCTAAATATAAAATCAACATATAAAGGGTTTTTAGGATTTTTTTAGTTTTTATGTAAAAACTATTAAATTTTGTGCATAAAAAATGTACTCTACACTTTCCCTTATTTTTTGAGAAAATCAGAGCACAAGTATGTTAAAACCAATACCAATGCATTATATCTTCCCTCATATTCTCATTTTGTGGCTGCTAGATAGAAACCTTTGAACCATTTACCAATACTATATGAGGTGTGTTATCTGTTAAATCAAGCTACTTATTCACGCTATTTCGTCGTAAATCTTAACATGTGACTGTAAACGATGTCAACATAATTCAAAAGTCGTCAATCTTTGATATTTCGTTGTTTTTTCATCCCCAACGAGTTGTTTGTAGTTTTCTCATTTTATTTTTTGCATATACATAATAGATATTTTCTACACAAATGAAGACGGCGTGAGAATCCATCCGTCTTCAAACTACGTTATATCACGAACTTTTTTCTTGCATTTCTTTCCATAAAACAATTCTTGGCTTACTACCTTCATAAGGGCCGACCACTCCATTAGCCTCCATCGCATCAATCAGCCTAGCAGCTCGCGTATATCCAATGCGAAATCTTCGCTGTAGCATGCTAACCGATGCTGTTTGTATTTCAACAATCAAGCGAACTGCATCATCATACAAATCATCTTCAACCTCTTGGCTTACTTCCACTCCTTGTGGGATCATATCTTCTTGATACTGCGCCTTTTGCTGTGAAATAACGTAATTTACGATACGCTCTACTTCATCGTCCGACATGAAAGCTCCTTGTACACGTACAGGCTTAGAAGCGCCAACAGGAAGAAACAACATATCCCCACGCCCCAATAGTTTTTCAGCCCCTCCAGAATCCAATATCGTACGTGAGTCTGTTTGAGAAGAAACCGCGAACGCAATGCGTGATGGAATATTTGCCTTAATGACTCCCGTAATGACATCAACAGAAGGTCGTTGCGTTGCAAGAATCAAATGTATACCTGCAGCACGTGCCATTTGTGCCAATCGCATAATAGCATCTTCCACATCTGATGAAGCAACCATCATTAGATCAGCTAACTCGTCTACAATGACAACAATATATGGCAAAAACGGTTGCTTTGCCTCTGCTTCTTCATTGTATTGTTTCACATGAGTATTGTATCCTTCAATATTACGTGTTCCCGTATGCGCAAATAGTTCATACCGTCGTTCCATTTCACCTACTACTTTTTTTAACGCCTGCGATGCTTTTTTCGGATCTGTTACAACCGGAACAAGTAAGTGCGGTACACCATTATAGACATTCAGTTCGACCATTTTCGGGTCAATCATCATCATCTTTACTTCGTGTGGCTTCGCTCTCATTAATATACTCGTAATAATACCATTAATGCACACACTTTTCCCACTACCTGTTGCACCAGCTACTAGTAAATGCGGCATTTTATTTAGTCGTGCCATGACTGCCTCACCTGTAATATCTCGTCCAAGACCAATCAATAATTTCTCCTCAGGACGATTATTCCCTTTCGACTCCAACACTTCGCGAAGTGTAACAATTGCAACTTCTGCATTTGGTACTTCAATACCAATGGCTGACTTTCCAGGGATTGGTGCCTCGATTCGAATGTCCTTTGCGGCCAGTGCAAGGGCAATATCATCGCTTAGACTTACTATTTTACTTACCTTCACTCCTAAGTCAGGATATACTTCATATTTGGTTACGGCAGGTCCTCTATGTACTTTTGTCACTTTTGCCTTTACACCGAAACTTTTAAATGTTCGCTCTAACTTTCTTGCATTATCATAGATTAAATCATTTTCATTAGAAATATGCTTATTGTCTGGAAGACGAAGCAAGTCAAGAGAAGGCAATTGATAGTCTTTGTTTTCTATATCAGTAAAATTCATAGTCGGTTCCATCTCAACTGGTTCGGGTACGTCGTGCGCTTGCGTATCACCCTTTTGTACTTCCACCTGATTCGATTCACCCTTTGGTGATTCAATTGGAGAAGAATGCTCTGTATGTTCTGTAAAATTAGAAATGATAGGAGGTACTGTCTCAATTTCTTCTGTTTGCTCCGGTTCATCTTGCTCTATGTTTACTGTTTCAAGGGGTTCCCTTCGTACCTTCGCTGTTTTTTTCTTTTCCGTTTGCTTCACCCTACTTACCTTCCATCCCCTGATGTCACTAGAAAATGCGCTCAGTTGTTTACGAACTAAGGAAAGGATAGGTGCAAGTACTTCACCAATATGTTTGTTAGTAATACACAATATACCAAGTACAATAAGAATTCCACCTATGATGTAGGCTCCGGTTTCATCAAACAGAAAAAAACACATAGCAAACATGATTGCTCCAACCATGCCACCACCTAAATTCACTGAACCAACTTTATTTGTCGCTTCTAGCATAAATAAATTTTTTGTGTTTACAATAACAGAAGGATTTGTAAACTGACCATTTTTTGTTAAGTTTTGTACTAGTGTAATATGACTAAACATAACAATAGCAAGTACAATAAAATATACGCCGATTAGTCGCTTATTTAGCAAATTTGGCCAATTACGTTGAATAACAAACGCAACAGACAGTGCTATAAGACCTATTACGCCGATCATATACCATTCTCCGAAGAAAAAGCGGAAAAATAATACGAGTGCTTTTCCCACGATGCCGAGTTGCAAAATCGTAATAAGGGAAAGTGCAAAAAGAATCAGACCGATAATCTCATAATACATCGTAGGTTGAATGCCTGTTTTTTCTTTCGTTTTTCTTCCTCTTGGCTTTTTCTTAACCATTATTTCACCTCTATTTCAAGCGAATGGAACTTCATTCCTGTTTGTATAATCCTAACGTTCCTTTCGCTACTGTGTAATTTACTATTCTGCTACAACAGTAATCCATTCGAAACAAGCCCTTTCAGCATTTCATGTAAGTAGTTACCTTTTTTCGTTTTGTTGGAGCTGGATAAATGGAAGAAAGCAGCCGATATAGGCTGCTTCGTTCTTTTTCTCGTATAGTATACCATACAAACCTATCAAATTCCTGCTTTTCAACGCACCGGAATACTTTGACCAGGTGAAAAAGCAAGAAAATGCTGCGGGTCGCTACTCATAATTCGAACAACTTGATATTCTCCGTTTTCTCCTTGTTTAACAAGCATATCAATACCCTCGTACGTAATTTGTTTTTGTTCATAGTATACAGATTCATCCTGTGGATATATGCAATATTCGGGCATAATCGTATACAAAATCATGATAGTAATCCCTCTTCACTTGAATCTCGGTAATCCATTAACTCATTTAATTTTTGAATAGCTTCACCGATGCCTCCTACTTCGTTTATTAGGCCATATTTCACGGAATCTGCTCCTACTACATTCGTACCAATATCACGAGTTAAATTTCCCTTAGCAAACATCAGCTCTTTAAAACGATCCTCTGTAATATTTGAATGCTTTGTCACAAATCGAATCACTCGTTCCTGCATTTTATCTAAGTATTCAAATGTCTGCGGAACCCCTATAACTAGTCCTGTTAAACGTATTGGATGAACAGTCATTGTAGCAGTTTCTACAATAAACGAGTAATCCGTAGACACGGCAATTGGAACTCCTATTGAATGGCCTCCCCCTAATACAATAGATACGGTAGGCTTAGAAAGCGAAGCAATCATTTCTGAAATAGCTAATCCAGCCTCTACATCCCCCCCTACTGTATTAAGTAAAACAAGTAATCCTTCAATTTTGGGATTTTGTTCAATTGCTACGAGCTGTGGTATCAAATGTTCATACTTTGTTGTTTTATTTTGAGGAGGAAGCTGGATATGTCCTTCAATTTGACCAATAATCGTTAAGCAATGAATGCGAGATTCACTCATTTGCGGAATATTTGTTTGCCCAAGCTGCTGAATTTTTTCAACGAGAGAATCTTTCGCATCCTGCCTTTTATCAATATCATCGTTGTTTATATAGTCCCGATCTCCCATTTCATGTGCCCCTTTCATGTGTATAGCCTTAGTATTGTGTAGGACACATATTTTCATTCGAAAATAAATAAAACATGATCAAGTTCAAACAAAAAGGAGGAAGGTGCGAAAAAATTGCACCTTCCTCCTCTTTCCATCCATCATTTAAACTTCCATAATGATTGGTAAAATCATTGGTCTACGTTTTGTTTTTTCAAACAAGAATTGGCTCAATGATTCTCGTATACTTTGCTTCAGGGATGACCACTCTACACTATTTGCTCTTACCGAAACTTCAATAATATCTTTTGCACGCTTCACAGACTCTTCAATAAGTTCTTCTGATTCTCGTACATAGACAAATCCTCGTGAAATAATCTCTGGACCAGAAACGATTTGTTTCGTTGCTTTGCTAAGAGTTATAACTACAACAAGAATTCCGTCCTGTGAAAGGAGCTTACGATCTCGTAAAACGATGTTTCCTACGTCGCCAACACCTAATCCATCAATCAGCACATTCCCTGCATGCACTTTTCCAACACCTTTATGTTGTCCTTCTTGAAATTCAATAACATCACCTTTATCCACGATAAAAATGTGATCATTATCTATTCCAATATCTCGGGCTAATTTTGCATGAGCCGTTTGCATACGGTATTCACCATGAACTGGAATAAAATATTTTGGCTTCATCAAATTCAGCATAAGCTTTAACTCTTCTTGACTACCATGACCGGATACATGAATCTTTCTTTGTCCAGAATAAATTACGTTGGCACCCGCTCTAAATAATAAATCTACTGTCTTAGAAACAGAAGTTTCATTTCCCGGAATCGGCGAAGCAGCAATAATAACTGTATCATTTGGTCGAATAGAAACTTGCTTATGTGCTTGTTTTGCCATTCGAGATAATGCAGCCATTGGCTCTCCTTGACTACCAGTAGTTAAAATTGCAATTTTATTATCGTCGTACTGGTCAATATCTTGAGATGAAATGATCATATCTTGGGGGATATGTAAGTAACCTAAAGTATTAGCAACATCGACAACTTTCACCATACTTTTTCCTACCACTGCCATTTTACGATCATGTTCTTGTGCTGCATCAAATACTTGTTGAATTCTGTGCACATTGGATGCGAATGTTGCAATTAAAATTCGACCTTCTGCACTACTAAAAACTTTAGAAATTTCTGCTCCTACTGCCTTTTCAGACCCAGTATAACCTGGACGCTCTGCATTTGTGCTATCTGAAAGCAAACAAAGAACCCCGTCGTTCCCTAACTTAGCCATTTTACCAATGTCCGCACGATAGTTATCCACTGGCGTTTGGTCAAATTTAAAATCACCTGTGTAGACGATTGCTCCCTGCGATGTATGAACTGCAACTCCTACTGAATCAGGTATACTGTGGTTCGTCCGAAAAAATGATACAGATGTTTGGTCAAACATAACGATTGAATTTGCATCAATTGGTTTTAATGTGACGCGACCAAGCAAATCTGCTTCTCGTAATTTTTCTTCTAATAATCCTAATGTTAAACGAGTCCCGTAAACCGGGATTTGCAGCTTCCTTAGTACGTATGAAATGCCGCCTATATGATCTTCGTGACCGTGCGTTAAAAATATTGCTTTTACTCGTTCTTTATTTTCTTCTAAATATGTAATGTCAGGTATTACTACATCAATTCCGAACATTCCTTCTTCCGGAAATTTAAGACCGGCATCTACAATAAAAATATCCGAATCTACTTCGACTCCATACATATTCTTTCCGATTTCCCCTACTCCACCTAAGGAAAATACTCTTACTTTTTCTATCTCTTTCTTTCTCACCTTATAGCCTCCCCATGATGGGCATAACCGTACTAAGTCACTTACGAGTATTATAACTGAAACAAGAAATAGAAAACAAGTTAAAATCTTTACCGTAAGTGATGTATATTCATAAAACCGTATTTTTCTTCACTTTCTTGCATAAAATAACATAAAAAACCACAGTGGTTTTCACTGTGGCGTAACTACTTATAAGTGTGTAATAAATATTTATTTCTGAATAGTATTCATTACTTGCTGAAGCCGAGTTTGTTCTTCATTCGTTAATGGGATAAGAGGCAACCGAACGGAACCGACGTCTAATCCATTTATAGCAAGGGCCGCTTTTACAGCCGTTGGATTTGGAGCCATAAATACTGCTTTGGTTACACGTAGTAAAAGCTGATGAAGATTTTGTGCTTTCTTGTAATCCCCCGCATAAAAAGCGGAAATCATTTCCTGCATTTCATTTCCAATAATATGTGCAGCAACTGAAATGACGCCATTTGCTCCAACCGCTAGAGCTGGAAGTGTTAACCCATCATCCCCGCTGTATACGGCAAAAGTATCGTTTGTTTGCTCAATTATTTCAGTCATGGAAAGCACATCGCCTGTAGCATCCTTTAATGCGACAATGTTTTCAATATGAGATAATCTAACAATTGTTTCCACTGATAACCTTACAACTGTACGTCCTGGAATATTATACACAATAACAGGAAGCGGCGTGCTGTTTGCAATCGTGGAAAAGTGTTGATACATACCTTCTTGCGATGGCTTATTGTAGTACGGTACGACTAGCATAACCGCGTCCACACCAGTTTCTTCTGCCTTTTTCGTTAGCTCTATAGAAGCACGAGTATTATTACTTCCCGTTCCAGCAATAACCGGTACCCGGCCATTTGCAGTACTTACAACATGCTGAAATAACGCTATTTTTTCGTCTGTCGTAAGCGTTGGAGATTCGCCTGTTGTACCACATACGACCAATGCAGTTGTTCCGTGCTCAATCAAATAATCCACAAGTTCTGTTGTTTTTGCAAAATCAATATTTCCTTCGCGATCGAATGGTGTTACCATAGCGGTTGCGACTGTGCCAAAATCTATCATGCTCCCACTCCTTGACTTTATGCTTCTTTCGATAATGCAAAAGCGTCATGTAAAGCGTTCACGGCTGTTACGAGATCACTCTCATTTACAAGCGTCCAAATCGTCGTATGACTATCAGCTGATTGCAAAATTTGCACTCCGTTTTCGGACAAAGCTGTAACAATGGTAGAAGTCACACCAGGTACCCCAGTCATACCTGCTCCGACGATGGATACTTTCGCACAGTGTTTTGTAACACTTGGATCATAGCCAATTCGATGGAGAACTTCAATTGCTAAGTCCGCTACGTCGTCATTTACTGTGTATGCAACGCCATTTGGAGAAATACTAATTAAATCCACACTAATCTGATTGTTAGCCATTTCTTTAAAAACCTGTGCTTGTAAATTGTATGGCGCATTTTTTACGTAAACTTTTATTTGCGTTACATTTGATACATGTGCAATACCTGTTACAGGTCGTTCCTTGATGAGTCGCCCTTGACCAATACCTTCATACTCCGAAACGAGGGTCCCTGTACTATCGGAATAGGTAGAACGAACACGCAATGGAACTTTCGCCTTCATCGCAATTTCAACTGCACGGGGATGTATAACTTTCGCACCTTGATAGGCCATATTACAAATTTCATTATAAGTTACCATATCAAGCGGTCTTGCATCTTTCACGATACGAGGATCTGCTGTCATAATTCCTTCTACATCTGTGAAAATATCAATGTATTCTGCATGAAGAGCAACACCTAATGCAGCGGCAGATGTATCGCTGCCACCTCGTCCAAGCGTTGTAATATCCCCATTTACTGTTTGACCTTGGAATCCAGTTACAACAACAACATCAGCATGTCGAAATTCTTCCAGAATCCGATCACATTTCATTTCGATAATTCTTGCATTAGTAAAATCTTCAGTTGTGATAAAGCCAGCTTGTGCACCGGTTAATGCTGCTGATTTAATCCCTTCACCATTTAACATATCAGAAAATACAATAGCCGAAATAAGCTCGCCGCATGATAAAAGTAAATCCTTTTCTCGGTTAGAGATATGGGACTGTTTATCATGTACGAGACTAAGGAGAGTATCGGTAGCATATGGCTCTCCTTTACGACCCATTGCGGATACAACAACAACAACTTTATACCCTTCCTGAATGGCATTGGAAATGTGGCGAAGCGCATGTTTTCTTCCTTTTTCGTCGCGTACTGATGTACCGCCGAATTTCTGTATAATTATCTTCATATTTTGGCACCTTCTTTAAAAACTTACACGAGGCCTAATTTTATAAGACCCTCTGCAATTTGAACAGAGTTCCATGCAGCACCCTTTAATAAATTATCGGATACTACCCAAAGATGGAATCCTTTATCATTATTTAAGTCTTTACGAATACGTCCAACGAATACTTCATTTTTTCCTGTAGCATAAAACGGCATTGGATATTCTTGCTCCGCTGGATTATCCTGCACTACAATACCATCTGAAGTTGCTAACAGATTACGAATATCATCTGCCGTTACACCTTCGTTTTCTACTTCAATATACACAGATTCAGAATGACCAGCTACGATAGGAAGACGAACACAAGTAGCTGCTACTTCAAGTTCTGGCATATGCATAATTTTTTTCGTTTCATTAATCATTTTCATTTCTTCATAGGTGAAGCCGTTATCTTCGAACACATCAATTTGTGGGATTGTATTAAATGCGATTGGATAATGTTTCTCCCCACTTTTTACTGGTAAAATATTCGCTTGTACTTCTTCTCCGCTTAGCATCGCTCTAGATTGTTCTTTCAATTCTTCAATTGCAGTTGTACCTGCACCAGAAACTGCTTGGTACGTACTAACAATTACTCGTTTTAATCCGTAAGCAGCACGAATAGGTTCAAGTGCTACAACCATTTGAATTGTAGAACAGTTTGGATTTGCGATAATACCATTATGTTGAAAAACATCCTTCTCGTTAACTTCGGGTACAACGAGCGGAACGTTTGGATCCATACGAAATGCACTTGTATTATCAACAACAATAGCACCGCGCTTCGCTGCTTCAGGTGCTAGCAATTTAGAAACGGATCCACCAGCACTAAAAAGTGCGATATCTACAGAATCAAAGCTCTCAGGTGTTGCCTCTTGTACCGTTACTTCTTCTCCTTTAAAGGAAATCTTCTTACCAGCAGAACGCTTAGAAGATAATAACGTCAGCTTTTCTATTGGAAAGTTGCGTTTTTCTAACGTATTTAACATTTGTTCACCAACTGCGCCGGTTGCTCCAACTACAGCGACATGAAAAGATTTTTTCTTTTCCATCACTATACCCCTTTCTACATACATCCTGTACTTATAAAAAGATGAAGTTATCCTCCATCTTTATGAAATCAATAATACCACATTGTAAGGTACGTTTGATGTTTTTTCGAAAAATTCCCTATGTTTAAAATGATTAATTATTCATGTATTTGAATTTTTCCACAATAACCGGCTGAAGTTGTTTACCTTCTAATGCCATACCAATTGTATCATGTAAAAGCTCCATTCTTGCAACCATTGAACTCGGCTTTTTATCAGGAGCATCCTGACCAAATGGAACAAAGTACATATTTCTTGCTGCCATAAGACGCATTAAAATGTCCCCAACAGGATGTAACCACAACATACACTTGTATTTAAACTATCGACCGATATAACGTAAAGAGACGTTTCATTCCTTCACACAAGTTCTGATCATTTATAAATGATTAATAGTGATGCATTGCAGATCTATATAAGAGTAGTTCCAATATAAATAGCCGTTCCCCACATTACCAAAGCTGAAACTCTATTTAAAACAAACAAAAAACGTCCTGATTTATCCAATTCCCCCGATAGCCTGCCTACCATTGCTAAACCAGCAAACCATATCCACGAAACGAGCATACATGCTACTGCAAATGCTACTTTTTCATATCCAGCATATTGTAAGGAATTTGTCCCAATCACACCAATTGTATCTAAAATGGCATGTGGATTTAATAATGATACGGACACGGCAAACATAATTTGTTTTTTCGGTGGAAACGAAACGGCTTTATCTTGATGAAGCGCTGGTTTGCTTCTCCACGTAACAATCCCCATATAGAGTAAAAAACAAATTCCAATCAGAAGTAAAACGGTTTTAAGCCAGTAATAAGTTAGAACAACAACCGATACACCTAACACGGCCAACGAAATTAATAACGTATCGCAAAGGGATGCGGTAATAATAACAGGTAACACCTTCACATACTTTGGCTGAAGCGTTCCTTGGTTAAACACAAACACATTTTGTACACCTAATGGTAAAATTAGTCCAACTGCTAAAATGAAGCCATGAAAAATTGCTGCTATCATTTCTTCTCCTCCAACTTAATCGTTGTTACCATTGTATAAGAAAAGTCTAGGTAGGTCGCCATCAATTATATATAGAGAAAAAAACTAGGAGGGTATCTTTTGTCAGGAGAACCATATTAATTGTTTCTGAAGGACTTCAGGCATTGCAATTAATCTCGTTAGACTTATTGCACCGTGGCTCGATCATTTTTCTTGAAAGCAGCTACCGCATTTCAACGTCTACAATATCTATATAAGGCACCGTATGCTCCTCACCATGTATGGTTTTCACTTCAATACATCGATAAATGGTACTAATATTTTCTAACAGACCTTCATACAGATAAAGATGTCCATCACTGTAATACGTAACAACAATGGCTAGTTTTCGGTTATATGCCTCCGCCAATGTACGATTAATTTCGTCCATCTTATCCTCATCCAAAATTGGCCGTGCTCCCTTCTTTTGCTCCTGAATCATTCGTTTCACCCCTTCAAACTGCGGCGCAATAGCTTGAAAAGCCGCCCACTTTTTCATGCCTCGTTCACTGATTTGCACAGGGTATCATCCTTTCATTCTGACTTATGTCCACCAATTAACGTATTTCTGTATTTTGCAGTGGAGCCGCTCGTATAAGATACTGCCCGAAGTAATGCATTCTTCCCGTACTTTCGTCGTATCTCGTCCATCACCAAGGCAAGTTTCTCTTCTTTCCCTCGTTTATCCACATCTTCAAAAATCGAAAGCTGCCGTTCCTCCGCCTCTACAAAATTAGTCAACGACATGCCGATTTGACGCACAGGAGACTGATTGTAATATATTTCAAACAGATGCAAACAAACCTTATACAACTCCATCGTAATATTGGTAGGTTCAAAGAGCGTATAAGAGTGGGAAAATCCCCCTCCCCCCGTTGTACGACTATAGCCTATGCTTAGATGAATCGTACGGCATAGTTTTTTCATGCAACGCATACGAAAGCACACTTCTTCTAGTTGTTCAAGTATGAGTACCTTCAATTCTTGTATATCTACATAATCACGCATCAATATTTGTGATTTTCCAATTGACGTGGAAACAGGAATGTATGGCTCGTCAATTTGACTTTCATCCATCCCATTTGCGTGTTGCCGAAGTTCAAGTCCTAAAACCCCAAACTCTTTCTTTAAAAGTGCAACTGGATGTTTCGCAAGTTGCTGCACGCTAAAAATGCCCATTCTATTCAAGCGACGCTCAGTTCTTACGTTAATTCCGTACATTTCCGTTAAAGGTAAAGGCCATAGCTTCCTAGGTACATCCTGCATCGTCCATTCATCAATACCATCCTTTACTTTTTTTGCACTGTATAATGCCATTTTCGCCAGAAAAAGATTGGGTCCCATTCCAACCGTTGCTGTGATTCCAGTTGTATCTAAAATATCCTTCTGAATTACTTTTGCTAGCTCCCAAGAAGTCATTTTATACAGTCTTTGATATTTAAAATCAGAAACATCTAAAAAACTCTCATCGATTGATAGCGTATGTAAATCATATGGTGCTACGTATTTTAAAAAAATTTCAGTTATATCATTGGAAATCCGAACATACTCTGCCATCGATGGATTTACAATGATAATGTCTTTCGATGGTTGTATTTCATATAAACGCGAACCCGTCTTAATACCTAATTTCTTTAGCTTTGGTGTAGCAGCTAACACAACAGAACCTTGCTGCTCTGTATTACCTACAACCGCTAATTTCACAGTTAAAGGATCTAGTCCACGAATAATAGAAGAAACTGAAGCGAAAAATGATTTTAAATCTATACAGAAGATTGTACGTGCTCGCTGCTGCGTATGATTGAAATGAAATTTCATCTTCCTCCTCCAAAATAGAACATTTGTTCTCATTTGTTATTACTATATGCTAATTGACAGAAAAATAAAAGTGGAATTTTAAGGGAAAACAATTGAATCACTGGCGCTCCGGACTTTAAGATTAGAAAGTAATGTTCGAGATTTAAAAGAAATGAAGTAACCAGTTAGCCATTTATATTTTCCTCACTCTAAGAACCTATAGCGTACTTCTCTTCATTCAAAAAAATTTACACAATTCATTTGATATTTCATTCCCTTACTTGTCTATACTAAATAACTGAGGTGATGAAATTGGCGCAATGGATCTATTCACATTTTATTAACACGATATTTTTTATTATATCCGCATTTGGTCTGGTCATTTTTCTACTCATATTGCTAATTCGCAGTGTTCTAAAAAATAATTAGAAAGCCAGCATTCTTATTCTCTTTGTATATCGGATAGTGCATAATCTGTCTGCCTCATAAGGTCTTCTATTATCATCCACCCAGCTTCGTGATATTCACGAAGTACGGCTTCTATTTCTTCGTCGCTCATAGGAGGCGGTGCGACAATATGGACAGTTGCATTCCCAATCTTATAAGTGGCTACATATTTATTGTTCACAGTATCAACACCTTTCGTTAATATATATGCAACCTTTCTTGCCGAACAAACTCTAAAATTGCAGACATTTTTTTATGATTTATCTGTTCCTTCCTCTTATTAGAGGGGAACGAAGATGAATTAGAGACAAAAAGAACCTCCCATAATATAGGTTCTTTTTTATGTTCCTGTTAATATGCTTTGATAATGAGGTGATGCTGATGAACCGCGTTGCTATATATTTACGTAAAAGTCGTGCTGATATCGAAGCGGAAGCTAAGGGCGAAGGTGAAACTCTTTCAAAACACAAAGAAATCTTATGCAAATTTGCTAAGGATCATCATCTTACTATCATTGCCACTTATCAAGAGATTGCTTCCGGTGAAAGCCTTGTGCATCGTCCTGAGATGCTACGGTTGCTTGCAGATGTGAAAGATAATACCTACCAGGCTGTTCTATGTATAGATATGGATCGTTTAGGCCGCGGGAACATGAGGGAACAAGGACTAATACTAGAAACATTTAAAGCAGCTCGTACGAAAATTATCACTCTCCGCAAGACCTATGACCTTAACGATGAATTTGACGAGGAATACAGCGAATTTGAAGCATTTATGGCCAGAAAAGAGCTAAAAATCATTACAAGACGCTTACAACGCGGACGTCTTCTATCCATAGAAAAGGGAAACTACCTAGGGACACACCCACCATTCGGATATACAATTATCGAAACGAAGGGCAGTCGGACATTAGAAATCCATCCAAATCAAGCCGAAGTAGTCAATATGATATTTAATTTATATACAAGTAATGATGTATCGAAGCGAATGGGATCAGGAAGAATTGCAAAAAAATTAAACGAACTTGGGTTTTTAAGTGCTACAGGAAAGAAGTGGAGCACTTACAACGTTATCGACATTTTAAAAAATTATGTGTATATCGGAAAAGTAACTTGGAATAAAAAAACACATGGTGGAAAACGAAAACCTCGCGAAGAATGGATTATAGCAAATGGCAAGCACGCGCCAATCATTACCGAAGAGATATTTAATAAGGCGCAATCGATTATGAAAAAACGCTATCACACCCCTTATAACACAAAACCGAGCAATCCTCTTGCTGGACTCATAAAATGCGGAAAATGTGGTTCTAACATGTTGCAGCGCTATCCGAGAAGTAAACAGAAAACTATGGTCTGCCCAAATTGTGATACAAAATCCTCCTACACGCATTACATCGAATCCCATTTAATTTCTGCCTTAGAAAGATGGTTAGTTGCATACAAATTAGACGTGAGTCTGCTTATTACAAATAACAAAAAAGAGGAAGTCGTCCAAATATACAAAGGAATTGTGAAGCAAATTCAGGGGGAACTAAAAGAAACAACAAAACAAAAAGAACAGCTATATGATTTTCTTGAACGAAAGATTTACGATGAACAAATATTTATAGAACGCACAAGTCAATTAACCAAACGCATAGAGAAGCTTCATGTATCCTTCGAAAAAGCAAAGAAAGAATACGAATTTGAACTACAAAAAAAGCATGCACAGCACTCCGCTATTCCAAACATAGAAAGAGTAATTGATTTATATTTTAAAACAAACAATATTGCAATGCAGAACTTCCTTTTAAAGTCAATTATCGAGAAAGTTGTCTATGTTAAAGAACGAAATCAAGTACTGGATGATTTCTCAATTGAGATTTATCCAAAACTTCCTTCTATACGTTAGACCCTTTGTTGCAATCATATTGGGTACAATAAATTCACACCATTTAAACCAAGGGCATCGTTTGTTGAAATTGCTAGAACGACTGGCTTCCAATTACGTAGTGTCGCCTTTGCTGCCATAAGTACAGGAGAATCCGTTTGAGCATTTGCAAATTTGCTCATCGAATTACCTGTTAATGGTGCAATGACCATACAATCAAGAGGAATTTTCGGTCCGAGCGGCTCTGCCTTTACAATCGTATCTATTACAGAACGACCTGTAATACTTTCGATGCGTTCAATCCACTTGGCTCCTTCTCCAAAGCGGGTGTCTGTCGTTTTTAATGTGTACGAAATAACCGGGAGTACCTCGGCCCCCGCCTCAACTAATTGCTGGATATAGGGCATAACCTCTTCAAACGTACAATGAGAGCCTGTTAAACCAAACCCGATAACCTTTCCCTTTACATTCATCATTTGTTCTCCTTTCTCGATTTCACCTCAGCCAATAAACCTGTTAACACATTGGCGAGTATTTTTCCTGCTGTTTTTGGTGCAACGATTCCTGGCAATCCCGGTGCTAAAATAGCTTTTATCCCCCGTTTTTCTGCATAGCGAAAATCAGTGCCACCCGGTTTAGAAGCTAAATCGATGATTAACGTATTTGTAGGCATTCTTGCAATAACACTATTGGTCACAATTAGATGAGGAACAGTATTAATGACGATATCAATGTCTTCGACAATTTCATGCAAATCTTTTAAATGAAAAGGATCAAACGACATTTCTGTGATACGTGCTAAATGCTCGGAACGTCTCGCTCCTGCCTTTACCTTCGCACCTAACGCTTGAAATGCTCGTGCTACACTCATTCCCGTTCGTCCAAAGCCGAGTACAGCAACTTTTGAACCATGAATCGTATAATCTGTGTGTTGAATAACCATCATAATAGTTCCTTCTACTGTAGGAATACTGTTATAAATCGCTACATCATCACGCTCGAATAGCTTGATGAGCGATCGATTGCATACGGTAGCTATATCGTGTAAGTATGCATTGCTAATTCCAGAATAAATTGTAAAATGGGGCGGTGTTTTTGAAATATGCTCTTTCGTAAGCACTACCTTCTCATTGGAAAATATCGTTTCAATTTGCCCCATGTCATTCGTTCCTGCTACGGGTAAAATAACCGCATCCAGACGGGAAAATTGCAATTCGTCTATCTGTTCTTTTGTAGCTCCAGTAAATCCATGATCCAGTTGATCAAATCCGACCAATGACACCTTTGCATCCAATTCAATCAGTTTGCGGATGACCTCTAATTGTCTGGCATCCCCCCCGATTACAGCTATATGCATATCTGTTAGCATATCTATCTTCACCTTCTTTGCAGTCTAGTAAAGTTATCGCTTTGGTTTCAAAACATCATATGTACCGTACAAGTGCTAGGTGCTAACGAAAAGCGGAATCGGCTAACCATCCTAAATAATACGAAACATACGAAATAGCCCGTCGCTGAATCTCAGATTTTACAGGATTCCAGTAACGGGCTATTTCTTGAAACGACGACGGAAGGGATAAAACCATTTCCATCGTCATTCCCTCTACACTTTTTCTGTCTCAGACAGATCAAAAATAATCATATCCTGTCCGACCTTTTTAATTTTACTCCAAGAAATGCGGACTTCTTGTTGTGAGCGTCGAAATGCAGTCCATTTTCCAATTGGAATAATAAGAGAATGAATGCGGCCATCACTCTCATCAATTTCTAAATCCGCATGCCCGAGGACACCCATTCTCTCAGCTCGTTCTAAATCAACAATTTCTTTCCCGCTTAGCTCACTTAATCTCATAAACAACCCCCCTTACATAAGACGTATGTAAGGGGGGTTTAAAACATGCCTATTATCTTATCGGTTCGCAATCGCTTTCGGTAATTGTCCAGTTGGACTAATAAGAGAAGCGGAAAAATCATCTGTGAAAATAGTACGAATCAGTTCATCTACACTCGTTTTTGTTACAGTGTTTACACTCTCAATCATTTCATCAAGAGAACGATGACGTTGTAACAAAAGCTCATTTTTACCATTGCGGCTCATTCGACTATTCGTGCTCTCTAAACTTAACATTAGACTACCTTTTAATTGCTCTTTGCTATTTTGTAATTCTTTTTCGGTAATACCTGTATCTTTAAAGGTTTCAAGCGTTTGTTGAATTGTTTCATACAAGGTTTCTAATTGTTGACTTCCTGTTCCTGCATAGATAGTCAGCATCCCCGTATCTTCATAAGAAGAATGATATGAAAAAACAGAATACGCTAGACCACGTTGCTCACGGACCTCTTGGAATAAACGACTGCTCATACTCCCGCCTAACACACTATTTAATACAATTAGACTGTAGACATTTTTATCCCCAACATTCAATCCTTGAAATCCGAGGCAAAGATGTGCTTGCTCCGTTTCCTTTGTGCGTGCAATTGTATTGTGATGAAATACAGGGCTATGTATAGATTCGCGCTTTGTTGTTGCTTCATATGCACCAAAATATGACTCAACCTTTTGAATAAATGACTCATTTACATTTCCTGCAATGGAAATAACTACATTTTCCGGAGTGTACAAATCTTTCACATACTGATTAAGCGTTTCTCCTGTAAACGTAGACAATGTCTTTTCTGTTCCTAAAATTGGAAATCCTAGTGGATGCGTTTCGTATGTAACTTTTGTTAATAAATCATGAACAATATCATCCGGTGTATCTTCATACATTTTTATTTCTTCCAAAACAACATTTTTTTCTTTCTTCACTTCCTCTTCTTCAAAGGTGGAGTGAAAGAACATATCTGATAATATTTCTAGGGCATACTCACCATGTTCGTCTAATACTTTGGCATAATAGCACGTATATTCTTTAGATGTAAAAGCGTTTACTTGACCACCAATTTTATCAAATGATTCTGCAATATCACGTGCAGAACGCGTTTTTGTTCCTTTAAATAGCATATGTTCTAAAAAATGTGAAATCCCATTATTAGCAGCGTTTTCATTACGTGATCCCGTATGAATCCAAACGCCAATAGCAACCGAACGGACAGTTGGGATATTTTCAAATACAATTCTTACTCCATTTTTACAAGTATATTTATTGATCAATTGCCATCCTCCTATAAAGTGAAACTTCCACCAGTGAAGAAATTTCCCCCACTGATGGTTAGCCCGGCTATGCGGGATAACCTGTAACATTCTAACGCAAATAACACGTTACCCTAAAGAATCCTTACAAACAAATGTATGAAAAGATTAATTCTGATTCAAAGCAGAGGGTAAATAATAGATTATTACATATTTCCATTTCTCTATCATACCAATTTTACGAACTGCTGTCATGTATAACTATTGATCAATTCTTTTTTCATCCAAGAGAGAAGAGATATTGCCAATCTTATATCCTTGTTGTTTCAACTGCACAATTAAAGAATCTAATGATTGTGATGTTGGTTCAGTTGGATGCATAAGTACAATAGCACCAGGATGAACTTTTTTCGTTACTCTTTCCAGGATTGTGCTAGTAGATGGCCTTTGCCAATCTATTGTGTCAACAGTCCACATAATTGTTCCCAGCCCCAGTTCAGAAGCTATGGTAATCGTTTCATCACGAAAGCTACCGCTGGGCGGAGCAAACCAGTTCACTTTCTTCCCCGTAGCTGCTTCAATTATATCATTCGTTTTCACAAGTTGCTCACGCGTACTATCAGAGGATAGGGTTTTCATATCGGGATGTGTGTAGGAATGATTGCCAATTTCTTGTCCAGCATCTCCAATCATTTTTGCAAGTGCAGGATTTTCTTTTACCCATCTACCTTCAAGAAAAAAGGTAGCAGACACTTGATTCTTTTTTAATGTTTCTAGCATAGAGGGAATATATTCATTTCCCCATGCAACATTAATAGTAAGTGCAACCATTTTTTTATCAGGATGTCCTCGATAAATAGGCGCTGGCGATAGATTTCTTAAATGTACCGTTGGAGAAACCTCTGTATAAACAAGCTTATTTTCATCAAATACTCCGCTTTTTTTCATCATCTTATAGGAAGCTTGTACATCCACATTTCGTCCATTGTATCCAGGAATTGCCTTCCAAATTTTATCTACAACTGCATTTTGCGCCGGTATATGATACTGTTGTGCACGTTGCTCAATTTCATTGAATAACGGATCTGTCGACTTAGTCACATGCACAACTTGCTTCATTTCATTCACGTAAGCAGACGTATATGGATTTTGTAGAACTAGTAACCCTAGTATTATACATACAATGATACTTACATGCCGCATTGCTTTCATGTCATTCCCTCCTCGTAACACAATATGTACAAGGAAGAATGACTAGAACAAAAAAAGGCAGGAACATGTCCCTGCCTTCCTTATTCATTAAGTTAATTCTTTGCTTCTTGTTCCTGCTCTTTTGCTTTCTTTTCCTTTAAAAGAACTTTTCGAGATAAATTCACGCGACCTTGCTTATCAATTTCAATAACCTTTACTTCTATTTCATCGCCGATTGCAACGACATCTTCCACTTTTCCAATGCGTTCTTCCGCAAGTTCAGAAATATGAACAAGCCCGTCTTTTCCGCTAAATAGTTCAACGAATGCACCAAATTTCTCAATCCGTTTTACTTTTCCAACGTATACTTCGCCGACCTGAACTTCACGAACAATATCTTCGATAATCTTCTTCGCCTTTTTATTCATTTCTTCGTTCGTAGAAGAAATAAACACTCGTCCGTCTTGTTCGATATCTATTTTTACGCCAGTTTCTTCGATAATTTTGTTAATTTGTTTACCGCTTGGTCCAATAACATCGCGAATTTTGTCAGGATTAATAAACATCGTCATGATTTTTGGCGCATAAGCTGATAAATATTCACGAGGTTGTTGAATGGTAGATAGCATATGCTCTAAAATTTGCATGCGGCCTTTTTTCGCCTGTTGCAATGCTTCTTTCAATATTTCGCGAGAAAGTCCGTCAATTTTTATATCCATTTGCAACGCTGTAACACCTTTGGCAGTCCCAGCTACTTTAAAGTCCATATCACCTAGATGATCTTCCATACCTTGGATGTCGGTTAAAATCGTGTAATGTTCACCTGATTTAACTAACCCCATCGCAATCCCTGCTACAGGAGCCTTTATTGGAACACCCGCATCCATCATGGCAAGAGTACTACCACAAATACTTGCTTGTGATGTAGAACCGTTCGATTCTAATACTTCAGATACAAGACGAATTGTATATGGGAAATCCTTTTCAGAAGGGATAATTGGCTCTAAAGCACGCTCTCCAAGAGCACCATGTCCAATTTCACGACGACCAGGTCCTCTCATTGGACCAGTTTCGCCTACGCTAAATTGTGGGAAATTATAATGATGCATAAAGCGTTTCGTTTCTTCAATTCCAAGACCGTCTAAAATTTGTACATCGCCAAGTGCACCTAATGTACAGATACTAAGTACTTGCGTTTGTCCACGTCGGAATAAACCGGATCCGTGCGTACGTGCAAGTTTGCTTACTTCTGAAGATAATGGGCGAATTTCATCAATTTTACGACCATCTGGACGGATTTTTTCAACGGTAATAAGGCGACGAACTTCTTCTTTCACGATTGTATGAAGAACTTCATTTGCTTTACCAATCATAGCTTCGTCGATTTCTTCTGCTTTTAACTGTTCGATTACTCGTACATTCACTTCTTTAATTGCTTCGTCCCGAGCATGTTTTTCAAACACTTGAATGGCTGCCTTTAAATCTGTTTCCGCTAAATCACGAATGTGTTTTTCAAAGTCAGCATCAATTTCATATAACTCTACTTGACGTTTTTCTTTTCCGACAGCACGTACAATTTCTTCTTGGAAACTAATAATACGTTTAATTTCTTCATGTCCAAACATAATAGCTTCTAGCATAATTTCTTCCGGCACTTCTTGTGCCCCGGCTTCTACCATGTTAATAGCATCTTTCGTACCCGCAACAGTTAAATTGATGTCGCTCATTTCAGCTTGTTCTAACGTAGGATTAATAATAAATTCCCCGTTAATACGACCTACTACAACACCTGCAATTGGTCCCTCAAATGGAATATCAGATACTGATAATGCTAATGATGAGCCAATCATAGCTGCAATTTCAGAAGAACAGTTTTGGTCTACACTCATTACAATACTAATAACTTGTACTTCATTCCGAAATCCTTCTGCAAAGAGTGGACGGATTGGACGGTCAATTAAACGACTTGCTAAAATAGCTTTTTCACTAGGGCGTCCTTCCCGTTTGATAAACCCTCCAGGAATTTTACCAACAGCATATAAGCGTTCTTCATAATTCACAGTTAACGGGAAGAAGTCTACGTTTTTTGGTTCTTTAGAAGCTGTTGCAGTAGAAAGAACTGCAGTATCACCGTAACGAACTAAAACGGCACCGTTTGCTTGTTTTGCAAGTTGTCCTGCTTCTACGACTAGCTCTCTACCAGCTAAATCTATTGAAAAGACTTGCTTTTCTTGATCCATGGAAGTACCCCTCTCTATTCCAATATAAACAATCTTCTATGTAAAAGTAGAATATATGTCGATTATACCCTTCTCTAGTATTTCCGAAAAGATGAAAAGCTATGAAAAGAAGACAATATATTTTTCCTAATAAAAAAGCGGGAATCATCCCGCTTTCTTACTTATCGGCGTAAGCCTAATTTGTTGATTAATTCACGGTAACGAGTAATATCTTTGTTACGAAGATAGTTTAACAAGTTACGACGTTTACCAACCATTTTCAAAAGACCACGACGTGAATGATGATCTTTTTTATGAACACGTAAGTGATCATTCAGTGTATTAATCTGTTCCGTTAGGACAGCAATTTGAACTTCTGGAGAACCAGTATCAGTCTCATGAGTTCTAAATTGAGCGATAATTTCGTTTTTACGTTCTTGTGCGATAGCCATCCTATTCACCTCCTTAGTATCAATCCCCAAGTTCCTAGCAAGCGTTGGTGAATCGCAATGCCAAGAAAAGGTTCAATCAAAGTACGTATTTTAGAATACTACTTTTTATAACGAAAAGCAAGTAAGTTCTTATTGCTCCTTAAAATATTGCAATGTCATTTGTTTATCCTGTGCGATTTGAGCAACGAGTTCTTCTACTTCATGAAATTTCTTTTCAGGGCGAATCCGAAAATGCCACTCTACTTCAACCGATTCATTATAAATAATGTCGTCAAATGAAAAGAGATGTACTTCTACAGACAACGCTTTCTCTTTCTGTTGGAATGTTGGTTTATAGCCAACGTTACATACACCGTTAAACCACGTGTCCTTTACTTTCATGCGAACAGCATACACACCTGTAGGCGGAAGCATAAAGTCCGAAGACACTTGTACATTTGCAGTTGGAAACCCAATTTGTCTACCGCGTTTATCACCATGAACGACAGTACCTGCTATTTGATATCTTCTGCCAAGAATAGTAGGGATTTCATCCATTTTTCCTTCTTGTATGAGGGAACGCAGTAAGGTGGAACTCACCTTTTCATCTTGAAATTCGACTTTTTCAATCACAGTTTGTGTAAACTCCCCTCTGGAATGAAATGGCATCGTCTCCATCGTTCCCTTTCCAAGACGACCGTAAGTAAAATCAAAGCCTGCAACAACGTGTTTAATATGTAAACCGATTACATAATCATCGATAAACTGTTGCGGAAGCAGCGTAGCAAATGTGCTGTCAAACTTAACAACATACATAATATCAATACCCATCGCACCAAGTATTTGTTCCTTTACAGATAAAGGTGTAATGGATTTGACTTTTGCTTTATCTTTGCCAAGGACGACAGATGGATGGGGGTAAAAAGTCATAACAGCACTCTTATATCCGAGTTTTTCCGCAATCTCCTTAGCCGTTAAAATGACCTTTTGATGACCAAGATGAATCCCATCAAAGTACCCTAACGCCATTACTGCAGGTTCTAAATCAAGCATTTTCATATTCGTAGGATGAGTTAAATGAATTACCTTCACACGCATGATCCACCTTTACTAATAGTGAAACTAGAGTACGAAAAGTGTCCACACTGTAACAAAATAATGAACTATTGCCTCGTTTTTGTTTCACACTTTTTCTATATAATCTTCTAGCATCCACTGCTCATTATATCTTTAATTCTTGATTGTTCACAAGAACTTTTAAAGGCTTTAATACGTTTGACTTTTGTGGATGCTGTTCATAAATCGCTAAGCATGTACCTACTTGATCGCAAACAAGTGAGTATCCGGTATAATCGTGCATCGAATTAGGAAGAAAAGCACCATTCATTACTTTTTCTATTTGTTCATCCTTTACGATGATTTTCGGAAAGGTTTGTAACGATTGTTCAATACTATACAAAATATCTTGTACTGTATTAGTTTGCACTTTTTCTTCTAATTGTTCAAATGTTACGCACTCCGATAGCATAAATGGTCCTGAAGCAGTACGTACTAAAGAAGACATATGCGCTGGGTATCCTAGCCGTTCTCCTATCATTACAGCTAACGTTCGTACGTATGTGCCTTTACTACATGTTACGCGAAAGGAAAACGAAAGAGGAGAGCCTGTAAACTCTTTCCGATCATCTAATAGAGCAAACTCATGGATAGTAATTTCCCGAATGGGACGTTCAACCTCGAGACCTGCACGAGCATATTCATATAATTTTTTTCCATTTACTTTCACTGCTGAATACATGGGAGGTACCATTTTCATTGTACCGGTCAGTGAAGCTAAAACAGCCTCCACCTCATCGCGAGAAATGTTTCGTTCAACGGCTTTTTGTTCCACAACTTCTCCAGAAGCATCCTCTGTTGTTGTTGAGAATCCAAGTGTTACTTCACCTTCGTACGTTTTCGTATCACTTGTCAAAAATTGCGCAATTTTTGTAGCACGTCCAATACAGATTGGAAGAACACCCGTTACATCTGGATCTAAAGTTCCTGTATGTCCAACTCGTTTTTCCTTTAAAAGCTTTCTTATCTTGAACACACAATCATGGGATGTTAGCCCTTTTGGTTTATTAAGTAATAGTACTCCATTCATTCTTACACCTCATTTACTTGCAGAAAAAATGGATAGACTGTGTCTATCCATTATTCTTCATTCTTATCTTGTTTGTTTATATCATGTAGCAACGTCTCAATATGGTTACCATAGCCAATAGATTCATCAAATTCAAACGTAATTTCAGGTGTTTTCCGCAAACGAATGCGTTGCCCAATTTCCGAACGGATAAATCCTTTTGCTTTCGCTAAACCTTTTAACGTGTTCTGTTTTTGCTCTTCATCACCTAAAACAGAAATATAAACTTTTGCAAGTTGTAAATCGCCGCTCACTTGTACGTCTGTTACTGTGACAAAACCAATACGGGGATCTTTAATTTTACGACCGATAATATCGCTCATTTCTTTTTTCATTTGTTCTCCCACGCGATTTGCACGTAGCTTCATACTATCACCTCGTTGTAAACCACTACTGCAGCATCTATAAATCAACTACCAAAGTATAGTGAAAAATAGACACAGCAGAATCATTCGTGATTTATTTCTTATTCGTTTGCCTTGCAATAAAATTATTTACGTTCAATTTCTTGCATAACAAACGCTTCAACTACGTCGCCTTCTTTGATATCGTTATACTTCTCGATAGTAAGACCACATTCGTAGTTTTGCGCAACTTCCTTCACATCATCCTTAAAACGTTTCAATGTATCGAGCTGTCCTTCATAAATAACAATACCGTCGCGAATAACACGTACGCTACTATCGCGAGTGATTTTTCCATCTGTTACGTAGCAACCAGCAATAGAACCAACTTTCGATACTTTGAATACTTGGCGTACTTCCGCTTGTCCAAGAATCTTTTCTTCATATTCTGGATCAAGCATCCCTTTCATTGCGGATTCAATTTCCTCAATGGCATTGTATATAATGCGGTGTAAGCGAACATCAACATGTTCCACTTCTGCTGTACGTTTCGCATTCACATCAGGTCGAACATTAAATCCGATTACAATAGCATTTGAAGCGGATGCAAGAATAATATCAGATTCTGAAATTGCACCTACTCCGGTATGAATAATTTTTACTTTCACACCTTCAACTTCAATCTTACGAAGTGATCCAGCAAGTGCTTCAACAGACCCTTGTACATCTGCTTTTACAATCAGATTAATTTCTTTCATTTCATTTTCTTGGATTTGCTGGAATAAGTCCTCTAAGCTTACTTTCGCTTTATCACCACGTTGCTCAATTAAGGCACGTTGTGCTCTTGCTTCCCCAACTTGACGAGCTTTCTTTTCATCAGAGAATACGATAAAACGATCCCCAGCTTGTGGTACTTCATTTAAACCTGTAAGTTCAACTGGAGTGGATGGACCTGCTTCTTTCACGCGGCGTCCAATGTCATTTACCATGGCACGAACACGACCGTGTGATGATCCCACAACAATGGAATCCCCAATACGTAGCGTTCCATTTTGAACAAGCAAAGTAGCTACAGGGCCTTTTCCTTTATCAAGCTTTGCCTCAATAACCGTTCCGATTGCTAAGCGATTTGGATTAGCCTTCCATTCTTCTACTTCACCAACAAGTAAAATCATTTCTAACAAATTATCTATTCCTTCACCAGTACGGGCAGACAATTGTACAAAAATAGTATCTCCACCCCAAGCTTCTGGAACTAGACCATACTCCGTTAATTCTTGCATAACACGATCTGGATTAGCTGCAGGCTTATCCATTTTATTCACAGCCACAATAATTGGTACTTCAGCGGCTTTCGCATGATTGATTGCTTCAATTGTTTGTGGCATTACCCCATCGTCAGCTGCTACTACAAGAATGGTAATATCTGTTACAAGTGCACCGCGGGCACGCATCGTTGTAAAAGCAGCATGTCCTGGTGTATCCAAAAATGTAATTTTCTTTCCATGCACATCAACTTGATAAGCACCAATATGCTGCGTAATACCGCCTGCTTCGCCTTCTGTAACTTTTGAATGACGTATACTATCAAGGAGAGTCGTTTTACCATGGTCGACGTGTCCCATAATCGTCACAACAGATGGTCGCTCTACAAGATCAGCATCTTCATCTGGATCATCGATAAAGTCTTCGAAGTTAGTTTCATCAAGAACTACTTCTTCTTCGACTTCTATACCGTATTCACTTGCAATTAATTCAATCGTATCTTTATCCAAATCTTGATTAATCGTTGCCATAATTCCAAGTAAGAAAAGCTTTTTAATAATTTCAGAAGGTTCTCTTCCTAATTCTTTAGCAAGCTCTCCAACTGTAAGTGAACCAACAAAAGTAATTTTATCAGGTACATCCGTAGCTGTTTTACGTCCTTTTTGTAAGGTAGCATAACGGTCTTGACGTGTATCTGATGACTTTTTGTCTTTATCTCTTTTCTTTTTCTTATTACTATTTTTCTTTGCAGTTCGAACAACTTCTACATTCTCTGCTTCATCAAACTCTTCTACGATGGAAGGCTTCTTCGTTGCTGTATCGTTGAATTGCTTATCTAATTGATTCACTACTTCTTCATCTAACATTGCCATATGATTGGAGACCTCAATATTCATTTCATTTAGTTTTGTAATAATATCCTTAGTGGACACGTTTTGCTGTTTGGCATATTCATACACTCGAATTTTAGCCATACTTTCACCCCCGATAAGTTGTATCGAGCATGCTTAGCAACTTTTTCGCAAAGCCCTCATCCAGAACAGCAACAACTACTCGTTCATCTTTCCCGATTGCATGCCCTAATACGTACCGGGTTTCGACTGTTTTAAGTGGTACCTTGTAGTAGCTAGTTTTGTCTGTAATGCGTTTTGCTGTGTTCGCTGATGCATCCTTTGCGAGCAATATTAGCTTTGCTTTGCCGCTTCGAACTTCCTTTAAAACGAGTTCTTCACCCGAAATTACCTTACGTGCTCGATTAGCAAGTCCCAACAGTGATTCCCAATTGCTCATTTGGCATTTACCATTTCTAGCAATTGATCATATAGAGAGGGATCTACTTTCGCCTTTAAATTATGCTCAATAACATTTTTCTTTTGAGCAAGAAGGATTACTTCTTTATCCTTTGTCAAATAAGCACCTCGACCAGACTTTTTGCCGGTTTCATCAATGAACACTTCTCCATCTTTTGAACGAACGATGCGAATGAGTTCACGTTTTGGTTTCATTTCTTGCGTTACCATACATTTACGTAAAGGAACCTTTTTGATACTCACTCTACTTCACCTCTATTCAAGAGAAGAATCCATATCGTCAGACTCGTCCAATAAACCTGCCTTCTTTGCCTCTTCTTCACTCTTAATATCGATTTTCCAGCCAGTAAGCTTAGCAGCTAGACGAGCATTTTGTCCGCGTTTTCCAATCGCAAGTGAAAGTTGATGATCTGGAACAATAACCGTTGTAGCCTTTGCTTCTTCGTTTACAATCACTTTCAAGACTTGAGAAGGACTTAATGCATTCGCTACATATTCAACAGGGTCATTGGACCAGCGAACGATATCAATTTTCTCACCTTTAAGTTCATTCACAATACGTTGTACGCGTTGACCTTTTGGACCCACACAAGAACCGACAGGATCAACATTCAAGTTATCAGAATGAACGGAAATTTTGGAGCGATCGCCTGCCTCACGTGCTACCGAACGAATTTCAACCGTTCCATCATAAATTTCCGGAACTTCTAGTTCAAATAATCGTTTTAATAATCCTGGATGTGTTCTAGAAACGAAAATTTGTGGTCCCTTCGTCGTCTTTTCGACTTTTGTTAGGAACACTCGAATACGTTCATGAGGTTTGTACTGTTCATTTGGCATTTGTTCATTTAGCGGAAGCAAAGCCTCTACTTTACCTAGACTCACATAAATAAAACGGGCATCTTGACGTTGCACGATTCCCACCATAATATCTTCTTCGCGGTCGCTAAATTCAGAGTAAATAACACCTCGTTCTGCTTCACGTACGCGCTGCGTTACAACCTGTTTAGCAGTTTGAGCAGCAATACGACCAAAGTCTTTAGGTGTAACTTCTAGTTCAACTATATCACCAATTTGATAATTAGAATTTATATGTCGTGCTTCTTCGATGGAAAGCTCTAAACGTGGATCAAACACGCTATCCACAACTTCCTTACGTGCAAACACTTGAATCGTTCCAACCTCTTGATTTAAGCTTACTCTAACATTTTGAGCTTGGTTAAAATTTCGTTTATAGGCAGAAATAAGAGCAGCTTCTATCGCTTCAATTATTACCTCTTTGCCTATTCCTTTTTCTTTTTCTAAAACGAGCAATGCATCTAGTAATTCAGTGCTCATGGAGATCCCCCTTCTAAACTAAAACGCAACGGCAAGACGTGCGCTTGCAACTTTACTCATTGGAATTTGTACTTCTTTTTTACGTGTTTTAATCATAATAGCTAGTGTAACTGTTTCACCGGTATAAGAAAGCAACTTTCCTTCAAACAGTTTGCTATCCTCAATCGGTTCATATGTTTTAATAGCTACTTGTTTCCCTATTGCCTTATGAAAATCCTGCTCTTTTTTTAGAGGACGTTCTGCACCCGGAGACGAAACATCTAGAAAATATAGATGAGGGATTGGATCTTGTTTGTCCAACTCTTCACTTAATCGTTCACTTACCATGCCGCAATCTTCGATATCAACACCTGTTTCAGAATCGATAAAAACACGTAAGAACCAATCTTTCCCTTCTTTTACGTATTCCAAATCTACGAGCTCCAAGTTTAATTCATCTATGATTGGTTGTGCGATTTCTTCTACAATTTCTGTCACTTTTCTGCTCATGAAGTTCCTCCTCTCTGCTATGAAATAGGATAACAAAAGCCCGTGCAAACCATTCAAGAACAGGCTTTTACCATTAAACAACAGCAAGTGCTTATAAACATCTTTATATTAGGCGAACAGCTCTCGCTCACTTAAATAAGCTAGTGGTAAAACGAAAGAGTGGGTTTCCCCACTCTTTTTCGCAAAATATACTGTCCGAGATTACCCTAGAATATTGTAGCATATTACATAGCGATTTGCAAAGCATGTTAAAAGAAGGAGAGTTGGTTCTGGTCTGGTAGTGATTCTAAACATCCTTGTCCATCTAAATAGGCAATGATTGTTTTCGAAATTTTCGACCGTTGCTGCAAATCTTCTTTTGACAAAAATTCTCCTTCTTGGCGAGCCTTTACGATATTTAACGCTGCATTAGTACCGAGTCCATCAATCGCATTGAATGGAATAAGTAATGATTGCCCGTCAATAATAAAGTCTGTGGCACTAGAACGATACAAATCCACTTTTTTAAAGGAGAACCCGCGTTCACACAGTTCTAGCGCCATTTCAAGAACTGTAAGTAGATTTTTTTCTTTCGTTGATGCGTCCAATCCCTTTTGCACAATTTCATCAATTTTAGCACGAATGGCAGTTGAACCACTTGCCATTGCTTCAACATCAAAATCATCCGCCCTCACTGTAAAATAGGCAGCATAAAACAAGAGAGGAAAATGAACTTTGAAATAAGCGATACGAACAGCCATTAATACATATGCAGCAGCATGGGCTTTTGGAAACATGTATTTTATCTTTTTACAAGAATCGATGTACCAACCTGGAACATTGTTTTTTCTCATTTCTGCTTCCCATTCCTCTGGTACACCTTTTCCTTTACGAACAGATTCCATAATTTTAAAGGCAATGGATGGCTCTAATCCTTGATAAATTAAATAGACCATAATATCATCACGACAACCGATTACATCACTCAAGGAACAAGTACCATCATAGATTAGTTCATTGGCATTTCCAAGCCATACGTCCGTACCATGAGACAATCCCGAAATTTGAACTAGCTCGGAGAACGTGGTTGGCTTAGTTTCTTCTAACATTTGTCGCACAAACTTTGTACCAAACTCGGGAATTCCAAGTGTGCCCGTTTTACAATTAATCTGCTCTGGCGTAACTCCAATTGATTCGGTTGTAGAAAAAATTTTCATAACTTCCGGATCATCCGTAGGAATGGTTTTCGGATCGATACCACTTAAGTCTTGTAGCATCCGAATCACAGTCGGATCATCGTGTCCAAGTATGTCTAGCTTTAGCACATTATCATGAATAGAATGGAAATCAAAGTGGGTCGTTCTCCATTCCGCATCGACATCATCAGCTGGAAATTGGATTGGTGTAAAGTCAAAAATGTCCATATAGTCCGGTACAACAATAATACCGCCTGGATGCTGACCTGTCGTTCTTTTTACACCGGTACACCCCATTGCAAGCCGTTCAACCTCAGCGGTTCGCATCTGTATATTATTATCGGCAGCGTACCCTTTTACATACCCAAATGCTGTCTTATCTGCAACTGTGCCAATCGTTCCTGCTCTGTATACATAATCTTCTCCGAATAATACCTTCGTATAATTATGGGCTCGGGGCTGATACTCCCCGGAGAAATTTAAATCAATATCTGGAACTTTATCGCCTTTAAATCCTAAGAATGTTTCAAACGGAATATCATGACCATCTTTTTTATACGTAGTTCCGCATTTCGGACAATCCTTATCCGGTAAATCAAATCCTGAACCAACAGATCCATCATGGAAAAATTCGGAATTTTTACAATTTGGACATACATAGTGAGGTGGCAGTGCGTTCACTTCTGTAATTTCCATCATCGTAGCAACGAGAGAAGATCCTACTGATCCCCGTGAACCTACTAAATATCCATCATCAAGCGATTTTTTAACAAGCTTATGCGCAATGAGATAAATAACAGCAAATCCATGTCCAATAATACTTTTCAATTCCTTCTCAAGACGTGCTTCCACAATTTCTGGAAGCTCTTCACCATATATACTTCGCGCACGTTCATAGCTCATTTGTCGCGTTTCTTCTTCAGCCCCTTCGATACGCGGGGTATATAGTTCGTCCTTAACTGGCTTCACTTCACCTATCATATCAGCAACCGTATGTGTATTTGTTACGACAACTTCTTTGGCAAGATCTTCACCTAGAAATGAAAATTCATCTAGCATTTCATTTGTTGAGCGAAAATGAACAGCAGGTAACTTATGACGATTAAGCGGATTTGCACCGCCCTGAGAATTCACTAAAATTTTCCGATAAATGGCATCCTCTGGATTCAAGTAATGAACATTTCCCGTAGCAACCACAGGTTTATTTAATTTTTTTCCAAGGGTGACCAAATTTGATAATATAGTGTGCAATTGTCCCGTATTTTGTACTAGCTCCATCTCAATAAGATGCTTTAGTACGGACGGAGGCATAACTTCTATATAATCGTAAAACCCTGCAAGTTCTTCTACTTCTTCTGGTGCCTTTTGCATCATAGCTTCAAATACTTCCCCTTTATCACATGCGGTTCCAACTAAAATACCTTCCCGATACTTTTTAAGTACAGAACGCGGGATACGAGGAACACGATAGTAATATTTTAAGTGGGATAAAGAAACAAGTTTATATAAATTTTTTAATCCATCCTGTGTGGTTGCCAGAAGTGTAACGTGATTAGGTCGACCTCGCTTGTAAGAATCTCCTTGTCCCATGCCATCATTCAATTGATCATGGTACAAAATATCCTTTGCAAGGACTTCCTTGAGCATTTTCGCTAGCATATAACCTGTAGCCTCAGCATCGTAAATTGCTCGGTGATGTTGAAGAAGTTCAATGTCTAGCTTTTTACACAACGTATTTAATCGATGATTTTTCATTTCAGGAAATAGAAATCGTCCTAATTCTAATGTATCAATTACGGGATTCATGGGTTTTTCTAAACCATAGCGTTTAGATCCAACTTGCAGAAATCCCATATCAAATCGGGCATTATGAGCAACTAATGTGTGATCACCGCGCCACTTCTCAAAATCACGTAAAACCGCATCAACATCTGGTGCATCTTTTACCATATCATCTGTAATACCTGTTAGGTCAATCGTTGTTGCCGATAAGGGATGATGCGGATTCGCAAATCGCTCAAATCTATCTATGACTTCCCCTTGGTATACCTTTACAGCAGCAAGTTCAATAATTGTATCATATACAGCGGAAAGCCCAGTTGTTTCGAAGTCAAATACGACATACGTTTCGCCCTCAAGAGCGCGATGCACTTCATTATACGCAATAGGTACACCGTCATTAACAAGGTTTGCTTCAACCCCATATATAACCTTTACACCAGCCTTTTTCCCTGCTGAATAGGCTTCAGGAAAAGATTGAGCTACGGCATGGTCTGTTACGGCAATGGCTGGATGTCCCCATTTACCTGCTTGGCTAACTAGTGCAGAAACTGGAGTAACCGCGTCCATTTGACTCATTGGCGTATGAAGGTGAAGTTCAATCCGTTTTTCGCTTTCTGGCGCCGTGTCCATTCGCACAGGAGCCTTTAATTCATTTACATCATGAGCCATCATGACAAGATCACGAAGGAACGTATCATTTTGAAATGAACCGCGAGCTCTTACCCACATTCCTTTTTTCATACGTTGAAATGCTGGAATATCTTCTTTATCACGTGAGAACATTTTCACTATGATTGAATCTGTATAATCCGTTATTTTAAATGTGAGCAAGGTACGTCCACTGCGAAGTTCCTTTGTTTCAACATCAAATACATAACCTTGCACTGTTTTTCGTTTTTCTTCTTCTTGAATCTCGTGAAGAGGTGTAATCTCTTCCTCACGTTTCATAACAAGTCCAATTACAAGCGGTTGATTGTCATCAGTTTCATCACTTGATCCTTTTTTCGTAACCTCATCCATCGCTTCAATTGCTTCCTTCACAATTTTACGATCCTCTTGTTCCTTTTCTTCTTGAAACTTCTGAAATTCTTCTATATTTTCCTCTACTTTCGTTTCCAACTGAAAACGAGGAAAACCGAAGCTTTCATATTGATCACAAATTGGCTTCGTTAAATTTTTTTTAATTGTCATTGATTCTAATTCATTTTTTACCGTAAGAACTAACTTCACTCCGTGCATCGTCGGTGTCTGATTACGTAAGTATGCAAACATGGGAGAGATAGAAATTTTATTTGTGCAGACAGACCAATATGCCTGAATATCTTGCTCTGTGTATTGTGAATCAATTGTTTCAATTTGAAATGAAACATCAGCAATGTGAGAAAAAGAAGTAATCAGCTGTCTTTCTAGCAACTCATAAACATTCGCTGGAATAATCTTTGGGAAGGAAAAATAAAAACACCAACTTTTCTGCTTCTTGTCAACACTAAGTTTTTGTAGACTACCATCTTGTAAATAATTTGTAATTAACGTTCTAGGAAGCGCAAGTTGCTCAAGCAAAATATGAAAACGTTCCTGCTGTTCCTTTTCTATAGTCAAGACGTATCCTCCCTTCAAACACAGCGACTACCTGTGTTTTGTATCTCCTATCCTTAGTACACGATAAAAGAAGAAGGTGACTGAAAAAGGGGAAAAATCATTCCCTTTTGCGTCACCTCATAAAATTGACCATGGTGCAAATGAAGAAATCTTCAATGTGCATATTTAATATGGTCAGTCTAACCTTATTTTAATATAGATGCAATGTAAGTGGGAAGTTCTTCAAGAGATATTTCATTCAACTCGTTTGTTTGACGAGACTTTACCTCTACGATTCCTTCACCAATTTTTTTACCAACGGTTACACGGACTGGTATACCAAACAAGTCAGCATCAGCAAACTTTACACCAGCGCGTTCTTTACGATCATCTAGCAATACTTCATAGCCAATATTTCGTAAGGAATCATATAATTCTTCCGCTTTTTCACGTTGCTCATCGACTTTTACATTGGCTGGAATAATATGAACCGTAAACGGAGCTACAGCAACGGGCCATTTTAGACCATGCTCATCATTAAACTGCTCTGCTATGGCAGCAACCGTACGAGAAACCCCAATTCCATAGCATCCCATAATAATTGGTTGCTCTCTTCCAGTTTCATCTAAGTAGGTTGCGCTCATTGCCTCACTGTATCGAGTTCCGAGCTTAAACACATGTCCAACTTCTATTCCTTTTGCAAAGACAATCGTTCCTTTACCGTCAGGAGAAGGATCTCCTTCTTGAATAAAACGAATATCAGCAAATTGCGTTACAGAAAAATCTCGTTCAGGATTAACGTTTATATAGTGAATCCCTTCTTCATTTGCCCCGCAGCATCCATTTACAAGTGCTTCAATGGCGAAGTCAGCAACGACATCAACATCTTCCGGTACACCAATTGGTCCAAGTGATCCAACTGAACAATTCATTAGTTTTCTTACATCTTGTTCATCTGCTAATTCCACAACAGAAGCACCGTATAAATTCTTCAATTTTACGTCGTTTACTTCATGATCCCCGCGAACAAGAACAAGCACAAACTTATCATCCACTTTAAATACGAGTGTCTTAAAGCAATGTTTATCATCGATATTTAGATATTCAGACACCTGCGCGATTGTTTTTTGATTTGGTGTTTCAACTTTTTCAAGTGGTAGTTGTCCTCCCGTACGTTCATACGTTACAACAACAGGAGCCATCTCGATGTTTGCCGCATAATCTGATTCATTTGAATAGGCAATTGTATCCTCGCCCACTTCTGAAAGTACCATGAATTCATGTGTATCCTTGCCTCCCATTGCACCAGAGTCTGCAATAACGGCACGGAAATTTAACCCGCAGCGTCGAAAAATATTACTGTACGCTGTAAAAATACGTGCATAGACTTCATCCAAACTTTCTTTAGAAGCATGAAAAGAATACGCATCTTTCATTAAAAACTCTCTTCCACGTAACAAGCCGAAACGCGGACGCTTTTCATCACGGAATTTCGTTTGAATTTGATACAAGGTAAGTGGAAGTTTCTTATAAGATTTCACTTCATCCCGTAGAAGAGCTGTAATAGTTTCCTCATGAGTTGCACCTAACGCAAATTCACGATCATTACGGTCTCTAAGGCGCATTAGTTCAGGTCCATATGAATACCATCGGCCTGATTCTTGCCAAAGTTCGGCCGCTTGTAGTGCTGGCATAAGAAGCTCAAGAGCTCCTGCTTGCTCCATTTCTTCACGAATAATCTGTTCTACTTTATGTAACACTTTCAATCCCAGTGGCAAAAAGCTATACACACCGGAGGCATTTTGACGAACAAAGCCAGCACGCAGTAGCAGCTGATGGCTTTTTACATCTGCATCTGCTGGCACTTCACGTAATGTAGGACTAAACATTAAACTCTGTTTCATTTGTTACCACCTCGTTATTAGTAAGCCGTACAAACAAAATGCATGGCCCTTAATTCATTACAGAAAAAATTTTTTAATATCGTTCCAAGTAACCACAAGCATCAAAAGCATTAAGAGTGCAAATCCAATAAAAGTAACCAAACCTTCCTTTTGTCGATCGACTGGTTTACCGCGTAGTGCTTCCACTACGAAAAACATAAGGCGACCACCATCCAACGCAGGAATTGGCAACAAATTAAAGAGCCCCAAATTAATACTTAAAGCTGCTGTTAAGCCAAGTAAGTTAATAAAACCAGATTCAGCAACCTTACCTGTTAAGTTATAAATACCAACAGGACCCGATAAGGCGTTGATAGAAAATTGTCCAGTTACAAGCTGTACCAGTGATAAGAAGATGAGCTTTGTCCACTTGTATGTTTGTTCAAAACCAAGCTGTATACTCCCAAGGAATGACTTTTCAACCGGTGGATACACCCCTAGTCTACCAATTTCTTGGTTTCCTTCCTTCTCAGCAGTTGGTGTTACCTTAATGGTAACAGGTTGTTGATTTCGTTGTAGCTTCATAGTCAACTCAGTTGCCGGATTTTTACGAATGATCGTTGTAACATCGGCCCAAGTCGTCATTTGTGTTCCATTAATTGTAGAAATAACATCACCTTGCTGCAAACCAGCTCTAAGACCCGCACCATCTGGTACAAGTTGGCCAATAACCGGTTTATCTACTGGAATACCTTGAACAAGCCCGATGATAACAAATAAAAAAAATGCTAATATAAAGTTCATTGCAGGACCTGCAAAAATAGTAAGTGCACGTTGTCCTAGCGTTTTAGAAGTGAACTGACGATTAAACGGTGCAATTTGAAGCTCTTCTCCCGCTGAAACATAACAAGCTTTCTCGTGAACAGAGAATGTTTGCAATTCTGATTCATATTCTTCATACCCAGATATCGTAAGAGCATGCTCTAAATCAGCTTGCTCCACTTCAATCACTCTGGCATTTGGATACTTTTCGTAGTTATCCATAACGATTTTTGTAACTTGTTCCTTTTCGTTCATTACGAGCGCAACTTTAGTACCTGGCTTCAAATCCATTGTTTCTTGATCTTCACCAGCCATGCGAACGTAGCCTCCTAGTGGAAGCAAACGAATCGTATACTTCGTTTCGTTTTTCGTAAAGGAAAACAGCTTCGGCCCAAATCCAATTGCAAATTCACGGCACAAAATACCAGATCGCTTTGCAACATATAAATGACCAAGTTCATGGAAAAAGACGAGTGCACCAAAGACTAAAATAAAGGCAATCGCTGTGTTCAATTCCATAACCACCTTTTTTAAATTTGTTCCATCACAAACACTCTTGTAGCCTGATCAATTTCCCGAATTTCTTCGAGGGTTGGATGCTTAACTACTGTGTGACGAAGCATCGCTTTCTCAACTAAATCTTCAATAGCTAAAAAGCTAATACGTTTTTGCAGAAAAGCAGCAACAGCAATTTCATTGGCCGCATTCATAACAGTTGGTAAACTACCACCCGTTTTTCCTGCTTCGAAGGCAAATCCTAAGCTCCTAAATCGTTGTAAATCCATTTTACTAAAATGAAGTTCCCCAATTTCCCAAAGATGTAGCTGCTTTGTTGCGGGCAGAGCTAAACGATCTGGATGGGTGAGTGCATATTGAATTGGAACTCTCATATCTGGTGAACCAAGTTGTGCCATTACGCTTCGATCTGTAAATTCTACCATGGAATGAATGATACTTTCTTTATGTAGAACAACATCAATTTGTTCATAAGGAATTTGAAATAGCCAATAAGCTTCTATCACTTCTAAGCCTTTATTCATCATTGTAGCAGAATCTATCGTTACTTTCGAACCCATCGACCAATTAGGATGTTTCAATGCATCTTCTACTGTAACGTGAGCAAGGTCCTCGCGTGTCTTATCCCGAAAGCTTCCTCCAGAAGCAGTCAAAATTAATCTTGAAATTCTCTCCGGGTTTTCCCCTTGCAAGCATTGAAAAATTGCCGAATGTTCACTATCAACTGGAAGTAGTGATACTCCATTCTTTCTTGCAGATTCTGTCACAATATGTCCAGCTGTCACAAGCGTCTCTTTATTTGCAATGGCAATTGTTTTCTTTGCTTCAATAGCTCGAAGTGTTGGAAGAAGTCCAACGCTCCCAACTACAGCAGTTAGCACAACATCAGCTTCCTTATCAAGAGCAACTTCCAAAAGCCCTTCTGCTCCATATACAATTTTTGTGTTTTTAGCAGACAATTTCAAACGTTGTGCGTCATCTTTACGCCCAACTGAAACAATATTCGGAGAAAATTCTGCAATCATTTTTGCTGCAAACTCAATATTTTGACCAACCGAAAAGGCAACAAGCTTGAATTGATCAGGATGCGTTCGAATGACATCAATTGTTTGTGTTCCTATCGAACCGCTTGCTCCTAAAAGACTTATTTTTTTCATAGGTTGCGCTCTCCTTAAACAAAGTGCAGAAAATGTAAAAGTGGCAAAACGAATAATAGACTATCTAAGCGATCTAAAATCCCCCCATGACCGGGTAATATATATCCAGAATCCTTTACACCATAATGACGTTTAAATGCAGATTCCACTAGATCGCCAATTTGTCCAAAAATCGATACCAGTACAGTGACAGCAATTAAATAGATAACATGTTCATTTACCTGTTGAAACACATTATATACGAGTCCTACAATAACAGCACAAAAAATGCCTCCAATTGCACCTTCAACTGTTTTATTTGGACTAATATCAGGCCAGAGTTTGTGCTTACCAAATGCTCGTCCGATAAAATATGCACCTGAATCTGTCGCCCAAATAACAAACAATGTGTAGAACAAATAGCGTAGTCCATCAATTCTTGTTTGGTGAAAATAATAAAATCCCATTCCAATATAAAGTGTTGCAAAAAGTAGAAAGGCTGCATCATCAAACGTAAACGTATTCTTTGATAGCACAGTATATGATAGAAGGAGCATTACAATGACAAACGTCAACTCCAATTTGGATAGTCCAATTGTATCAAACAAAAAAGCCGAACTACTTGGAACGAGAATTAAGCTTAGCAATACTACCGTTAGTATAGTTGGAATAAAAAAGATTGGAAGCTTCTTCATATGTATAAGTTCATAAAGCCCAACATAGGCGAGAAAATATACTAAAACGGTGAAAGAAATTCCACCGTAGAAGACAATCGGAATAAATAATGCAGCAGCAATGACCGCTGTAATTACGCGCTGTTTCACCAGCAACACCTCACTTTTTATACGCCACCAAATCTTCTTCCTCTCCTCTGGAAGTCCAAAATAGCTTCTAGCAAGTGTTCTTCTGTAAAATCCGGCCAAAAAACATTAGAAAACCATAACTCTGTATATGCGATTTGCCATAGCATAAAATTACTAATACGTACTTCGCCGCTTGTGCGAATTAACAAATCTGGGTCTGGTAGACTTTTTGTCATCAAATACTCAGAGAATACTTCTTCTGTAATATCGTCGACGTTTACTTTTCCCTCAATACTATCTCTAACCAATTCTTGTATACCGTAAACCATTTCATCGCGGCTTCCGTAGTTCAAAGCAAAGTTTAGTATTAAGCCCGTATTCTGTTTCGTTGCTTCTATTGCATTTTCAACTGCCTTACGTGTATGTTCAGGTAGTCTATCACGTTTCCCCATCACACGAACTTGAACATTTTCTTCCACAAGTTCAGGCAAGAATGCACCTAAAAATTCTTGGGGAAGCTTCATAATAAATTCAACTTCCTGCTTCGGTCTCTTCCAGTTTTCCGTTGAAAATGCATACAACGTTAACACGTTTACACCGATTTCACTCGCAAATTTTGTAATTTTGCGAACAACTTTCATTCCCTCATGATGTCCGGCTATACGAGGCAAGGCTCGTTGTTTAGCCCATCGGCCATTTCCATCCATTATAATCGCGATATGTTTGGGAATATAGCCCTTTTTAGCCTCTTGTACAAGCCGGTCAAACGATGCAGACTTTTGTTTTCGAAAGAATAACTTCTTCAACATGTTTGAAACCCTCCACGAGCACAGGTATTCCTTAAAAGTGTAAAAAGGCCCCCTTACACAGAGGGCCGTGCGTCCATCGCATTAAACTTCAAGGATTTCTTTTTCTTTGTTCTTTGAGATCTCATCGATTTTTGCAATATGCTTATCCGTTTCTTTTTGGATCGTATCTGTATGACCTCTTAATTCATCTTCGGTTATTTCACCATTTTTTTCAAGCTTTTTCATGTCATCGTTTGCATCTCTGCGTACATTACGCACAGCCACTTTTGCTTCTTCAGCATATTTTTTGACAACCTTTACAAGTTCACGACGACGTTCTTCAGTTAAAGCAGGAAACGAAATACGAATAATTGTGCCATCATTTGAAGGATTTAAACCTAAATCAGACTTTAAAATCGCCTTTTCAATATCGCCCATTATAGACTTATCATAAGGTTGAATAACAAGTAACCGTGCTTCAGGCACTGTAATATTTGCTAATTGAATAATAGGTGTTGGTGCACCATAGTAGTCAACTGTTACATTTTCAAGCAATGAGCTACTCGCACGTCCAGCACGAACAGTACCTAATTCACGTGAATAAGAAGAAATCGCTTTGTTCATTTTTTCTTTTGCAGCGTTAATGATTTGTTGTGCCATCATTATTTCCCCCTAACAATTGTTCCAATATTTTCACCAAGAACAGTACGCTTAATGTTTCCTTCTTCCATAACCGAGAATACGATTAAAGGAATATCATTATCCATGCATAAAGAGGAAGCAGTAGAATCCATTACAGCAAGTCCTTCTTTTAAAACGTCTAAATACGTTAACGTATCGTATTTCGTTGCAGATGCATCAATTGTTGGGTCTGCACTGTATACTCCGTCCACATTGTTTTTCGCCATTAAAATAACATCCGCTTCAATTTCTGCTGCACGAAGCGCAGCAGTCGTATCTGTGGAAAAATACGGATTCCCTGTACCAGCTGCAAAAATTACCACTCGCTTCTTTTCCAAATGACGAATGGCTTTTCGTCTAATGTACGGTTCAGCCACTTGACGCATTTCAATAGACGTTTGTACACGAGTTTGAATGCCTATATTTTCAAGGCTATCTTGAAGAGCAAGGGAGTTCATAACCGTTGCAAGCATGCCCATGTAATCAGCACTTGCTCGGTCCATACCCATTTCACTCCCCACTTTACCTCTCCAAATGTTTCCGCCTCCAACCACAACTGCCACTTCGACATCAAGCTCGACAATTTCCTTCACTTGTTTCGCAATAGACATAATAACGGACGGATTTATTCCAAAACCGCGTTCTCCAGCTAAAGCTTCTCCGCTAAGCTTTAACACAACACGTTTGTATTTTGCTTGACTCATAACGAACCTCCATTTGCTTGAATGATCCCATCTAAAACAGCGCCTCTTCTTCTGTTTGGAGCTCTATTCTAAAAAAGGGAACACGAAGTGTCCCCTTCTCCCATTCAAAATTAGTTATTGCCTTTTACTTGGCTCATTACTTCTTCAGCAAAGTTATCTTGACGTTTTTCAATACCTTCACCAACACTGTAACGTACGAAAGATTTTACCGTCGCACCTTTAGCTTGAACAAATTTTCCAACTTTAACATCTGGATCTTTAATGAAAGATTGGTCAACTAAGCAAATTTCTTCGAAGAACTTGCCAAGACGACCTTCAACCATTTTCACTACGATTTTTTCTGGTTTGCCTTCGTTTAAAGCTTGTTGCGTTAATACTTCACGTTCATGTGCGATTTCTTCTTCTGTAACTGCACTACGATCGATATATTTTGGATTTACAGCTGCAATATGCATAGAAACGTCTTTTGCAACTGATTCATCAGTAGTTCCAGCAAGAACTGTCAATACACCAATACGGCCACCCATGTGAAGATATGCACCAAATGCATCTCCATCTTCTTTTGCAAGAACTGCAAAACGACGAAGCGTTAATTTTTCACCAATTTTTGCGATTGCTGCATTAATATATTCTTCTACAGTTGTACCACCATTCATTGTTTGAGCTAATGCTTCTTCTACTGTAGTTGGTTTTGCTGCTAAAATATGTGCAGCTAATTCTTTTGTCAACGTTTGAAATCCTTCGTTTTTTGCAACAAAGTCAGTTTCAGAGTTTACTTCCAAAATAACAGCGTTGTTGCCTTCCACTGTAATATTTGTTAATCCTTCAGCTGCAATACGGTCCGCTTTTTTCGCAGCCTTTGCAATACCTTTTTCACGAAGAAAATCAATTGCTTTTTCCATATCACCATCTGTTTCAGTAAGCGCCTTTTTACAATCCATCATACCAGCGCCAGTCGTTTCACGAAGTTGTTTTACCATTTGTGCTGTAACTGCCATTCTCATCATCCTCCTAATTATATGTATAACCGAAAAGTGAAATCAGCTTGCGTAACTCCAAGAGAGCAAGGGCTTCTCTCACAAAAAAGACGTAATTTCCTTTTCAGAAAAAAGGGTACCTACTGATATCGCTCTAATTAGTAAAGCTAGTTTTTCACCCTAAAAGGTGTAGTTTGTATCTTTAAAAAAAAGGTGATAAAAGGCATAACCCCTTATCACCTTTTTAAAATCTTACGCAGTAACAGTTTCTTCCCCTTGTTTTGCTTCAAGGATTGCATCTGCCATTTTACCAGTAAGAAGTTTGACAGCGCGAATTGCGTCGTCATTAGCAGGGATTACGTGGTCGATTTCATCTGGATCACAGTTTGTATCAACGATTCCAATTAAAGGAATGTTCAATTTACGAGCTTCTGCAACAGCAATACGTTCTTTACGAGGGTCAACTATGAAAATTGCATCTGGAAGACCTTTCATATCTTTAATGCCGCCTAAGAATTTTTCAAGACGTTCTAATTCTTTTTTCAATTGAACGACTTCTTTCTTAGGAAGAACATCAAATGTGCCGTCTTCTTGCATTCTTTCGATGTCTTTTAAACGTTTAATACGTTTTTGGATAGTTTGGAAATTTGTTAATGTTCCACCCAACCAACGTTGGTTCACGAAATACATTCCAGCGCGTAGTGCTTCTTCTTTAATAGCATCTTGTGCTTGTTTTTTCGTACCAACAAAAAGTACAGTACCGCCGTTTGATGCGATTTCTCTCATTGTGTTGTATGCTTCTTCAACCTTTTTAACTGTTTTTTGAAGGTCGATGATGTAGATACCGTTACGTTCTGTGAAAATATAACGTTTCATTTTTGGGTTCCAACGGCGAGTTTGGTGACCGAAGTGAACACCTGCTTCAAGCAATTGTTTCATTGAAATTACTGACATGTAAAGTTCCTCCTGAATGGTTTTTTTCTCCTCCGTCCACCTCAACTTTACACGTAACTGCAAAAGCAGCACCAACATGTAAATCAGTGAACGTGTGTTGTTATTCACACCATCGATTACTATACCATAACAAGAAATCACAATCAAGTCATAGTAACAAAGAAAAGAAAAATCGACTTGTTCAGCCCCATAGGGCAGAAGTTCTCCGCACAAAAAGGCGCTTTTTGCCTTTATGGGCGGAGAACTTCTGACCGGAGGGGCTAGTCGGTTTTGCTGGCCAACCCCAGAAAAGAAAAATCGACTTGTTCACCCCATAAGGCGGAAGAAATTTCAATTATTTCTGTAATAAAAAACCCTCTCTGGCTATTTCAGAGAGGGTGCTTGCAACCATTTAGTTAGTTTGATTTTAACTTTTCTAATTCTACCAAAAATTTATTATTTAATACTTTAATGTACGTTCCTTTCATACCAAGAGAACGAGATTCTATTACGCCTGCACTTTCAAGTTTACGAAGCGCATTCACGATAACAGAACGAGTAATACCTACACGATCAGCAATCTTACTTGCCACCAAAAGTCCTTCTGTCCCGTTCAATTCATCAAAAATATGTTCAATTGCTTCTAATTCGCTATATGATAACGAACTAATTGCCATTTGTACAACGGCTTTACTTCGTGCTTCTTCTTCTATTTCTTCTGCTTTTTCACGAAGAATTTCCATTCCAACAACAGTAGCGCCATATTCGCCAAGAATTAAATCATCATTTGAAAAAGACTCTGTTAAACGAGCCAACACTAATGTTCCCAATCGTTCTCCGCCACCAACAATAGGAACAATTGTCGTTAATCCCATTTGAAATAAATCTTTATTTTCAATAGGGAAAGCCGTATAAGGACTATTAATATCTATATTAGAAGAGGTTTCGGTTATATTAAACAGGCTCTTTGTATATTCTTCAGGAAATTGACGTTCCGCAAACATTTTTTTCATACGATCATTTTCAATATGTTGGTGAACTTGATAGCCTAATAGCTTACCACGACGGCTCACTATAAACACATTTGCTTCAATAACTTCGCATAATGTATCAGCCATTTCTCTAAAATTTACAGGTCTGCCCGCTGTTTGTTGCAGAAGTGCATTAATTTTTCTAGTTCTATCTAATAGTGCCATTATTCTTTTTTCCTCCCAAAATTCAATTCATTTCTATTACTTGGAAACCAGGACGAGACACCTGTTTATTTTTATAGTATAAATTGACTTACATCTTTGTTCTTCACAATAGATGCTAATTTTTCATCTACGTATTGAGGCGTAATTACTATTCTATTCATCGTGATTTCAGACGCTTCAAACGATAAATCTTCCAGAAGTTTTTCTAAAATGGTGTGTAATCTTCGAGCTCCGATATTATCAGTATCTTGGTTTACTTGATATGCAAGTTCTGCAATTTTACGAATAGCATTATCAGAAAATTCAATTTCTATACCTTCCGTAGCTAATAATGCAGTATATTGCTTGAGAAGTGCATTATCCGGTTCGATTAAAATTCTTTCGAAATCTTCTACTGTTAGCTTTGACAATTCCACACGTATCGGAAATCTACCTTGCAACTCTGGTATTAAATCAGAAGGCTTAGACATATGAAATGCCCCAGCTGCAATAAACAAAACATGATCTGTTTTAACTGGACCATATTTCGTTACAACGGTCGATCCTTCCACAATCGGAAGAATATCACGTTGCACTCCTTCCCGCGATACATCAACACCTCCGGACTGTTTACCGGCAATCTTGTCAATTTCATCAATAAAAATAATGCCTAGCTGTTCTGTACGGTAAACAGCTTCTTGTGCAACTTCGTCCATATCAATTAAGCGCTGTGCCTCTTCATTTGTCAATACCTTTCTAGCTTCTTTCACAGAAAGTTTTCTTTTCTTCTTACGCTTTGGCATAAAGTTCCCTAGCGCATCTTGAAAGTTCATACCCATCTGTTCCATGCCTGTTCCTTGTAGCATATCAAACATAGAAGATTGTTGTTCCTCAACTTCAATCGTAATGATTTCATCCTCCAATAAACCAGCTGCCAGCTTACGTTCAATTTCTGTACGTCGTTGTTCATTTACCGGCTCTTCTGGTTGACTATCACTTTTCGATTCAGTATTTTGATACCCTCCAAACAACATTTCAAGTGGATTCTTAAAGTTTTGCTGTTTTTTTGAAGTCGGAACTAAAATATCAATAATTCGTTGATTTGCTTGTTCCTCTGCTTTTCCTTGGACACTACCTACTTTTTCTTCTTTCACAATTCGAACGGATGTTTCCATTAAATCACGTACCATAGATTCTACATCACGACCTACATAGCCTACCTCTGTGAACTTCGTTGCTTCCACTTTAATAAAAGGGGCACCTACAAGTTTTGCTAGACGTCTGGCTACTTCTGTTTTTCCTACACCCGTCGGTCCGATCATCAAAATATTTTTGGGCGAAATTTCATCACGAATGTTCTCATCAAGTAAGCTGCGGCGGTAACGGTTACGAAGAGCGACAGCAACAGCCTTTTTTGCATCTTTTTGTCCAATAATGTATTGATCTAATTTCTCTACAATCTGACGCGGCGTATAATGTAACTTCATCACTGTATACCTCCCTTTACAATTCCTCAACGATAATATTTCCGTTTGTAAACACACAAATTTCACTAGCAATTTCTAGACTAGCCTTCGCTATCTCACTAGCAGTTAGATGATCTCCTGCATACCTTTTAAGAGCGCGCCCAGCCGATAGAGCATAATTTCCTCCAGAACCAATTGCCAAAATACCATCATCTGGCTCAATAACTTCTCCTGTACCAGATATGAGAAGCATACTATCAGCATCCATTACTATAAGAAGGGCTTCTAGCTGACGAAGCATCTTATCACCGCGCCACTTCTTCGCCATTTCAACGGCTGCTCGTTGTAGGTTACCATTATATTCTTCGAGCTTTCCCTCAAACATTTCAAAAAGAGTAAAAGCATCTGCTACAGAACCAGCAAAACCAGCTAATATTTTACCTCGAAACAAACGGCGAACCTTGCGCGCTGTATGTTTCATTACAACTGAATTCCCCATTGTAACTTGCCCATCACCTGCCATTGCACACTTGCCATTATGATGGATTGCAAAGATCGTAGTAGCATGAAAGGTTACCATACACAAAAACTCCTTTATCATTATGATTACACTGATGCATATACACTCTACATGTAAAATTATCAAATACCTATTGCAGTGATTGGTTTTTCAATCAATCTCTATACATTATATGATTATTTATTTTTTCTAGCATCATTATGCTCTTGGATGATGTTCCATATATACTGACCGCAATCTTTCCTTCGAAACATGCGTATAAATTTGAGTAGTAGATAAATGTGCATGTCCAAGCAATTCTTGCACAGTTCGTAAATCCGCTCCTTCATTCAGCATATGGGTAGCAAATGTATGACGAAGCATATGAGGACTAATATGTAGATTAATAGAAGTTTTTCCAATCATGTCATTCAAAATATAACGAACGCCTCTATCCGTTAAAGCGTGCCCTTTATTATTCAAAAATAGTGCATTCGTTTCTTTTTGATTACGTAATAACGTTTTTCTTCCATCCTGTATGTAAAGGTGCAATATTTCCGCAGCATAGCTCCCGAATGGAACAAATCGTTGTTTGTTTCCTTTTCCTGTAACAAGAATCGTTTCCATATGAAAATCAATATCCTGTAAAGATAAATGGCAACACTCGCTTACCCGAATTCCCGTGGCGTAAAGAAGCTCCAAAATTGCTTGATTTCGCTGTCCTAACGGTGTTTGAATATCCGCTACTTCAAAAAGTGTTGCTAGTTCTTCTTCATATAAAAAGTGTGGAATAGATAATTCCTTTTTAGGAAGCGCGGCAAGAACAAAGGGATTTTCAGTACAATAATTTTCTCTCATAAAGAAACGATACATACTACGCAAGCATGAAATTTTCCTAGAAACAGACTTTCGTGCTAGTTTTGCATCATGCAATTCTGTTAAAAACAACCGAACATCACTGTAGGAAACACTCTGAAAGGATGAGATACACTCACTATTCATGAAAGAAACAAATTGTTCAATGTCTTTTCTGTAATTTACAATCGTGTGTATGGAATAGTTACGTTCAATTTGCAAATACTCAATGAACCGACTTACACTTTCTTTATTATCCATAATATCGCCACCTAAAACAAAAGCCACTAAATGTTAACACAGTTTAGTAGCTCTTGCAAGAAATTTGACTAAATATTTACAAAATTTTGAATTGTTTCTAAAGCACGATTGCTATATGCTTCATACCGTTCTAATTTCTTCTTCACCTTTATTTCCAACGGAGGGAATAAGCCAAAGTTTGCATTCATTGGCTGAAAATGCTTTACATTTGTATTCGTAATATAGTGCGCCATACTTCCAATCGCTGTTACTGGAGGGATAACGACCGGCTCCTCTCCTAGTACAAGTCTAGCAGCATTGATTCCTGCTAGCAAGCCAGATGCAGCAGATTCTACATATCCTTCTACCCCTGTCATTTGACCCGCGAAAAATAAATCGTCCCTTTCTTTAAATTGGTATGTTGGACGAAGTAGCTTTGGAGAATTCAAAAATGTATTACGATGCATCACACCATAGCGTACGATTTCTGCTTGCTCTAATCCAGGAATAAGACCAAATACTTCCTTTTGTGCTCCCCATTTCATATGCGTTTGAAATCCAACAATATTATAAAGTGTCCCTGCCGCATCATCTTGTCGCAGTTGAACGACTGCAAACGGCGTTTTACCTGTGCTAGGATCTTCTAATCCAACCGGTTTCATAGGACCAAATAAAAGTGTTTGTTTTCCGCGCTTAGCCATGACTTCAACGGGCATACAGCCTTCAAAATAAACTTCCTTTTCAAACTCTTTCAAAACAGCAACTTCAGCTGTTACAAGAGCGTCGTAGAAGCGATCAAACTCTTCTTCCGTCATAGGACAATTTAAATAAGCTGCTTCCCCTTTATCATATCTTGATTTTAAATATACTTTATTCATATCAATACTTTCCTTCTCCAATATTGGAGCAGCTGCATCGTAGAAATAAAAATAATCTTCCCCAGTAAGTGCTTTTAATTGTTCAGAAAGTGCCTGAGAAGTTAATGGACCTGTAGCAATAACCGTCGGTCCTTCCGGAATTTCTGTAATTTCCTCATGTACCACTGTTATATTCGGATGATTTTTTACGTATTCCGTTACCTTTCCTGCAAATTCATGACGATCTACTGCAAGCGCACCACCCGCAGGCACAGCACATTCATCTGCAGCACGAATAATAACCGAATCCAAACGACGCATTTCTTCCTTAATAACCCCAACTGCATTTGTTAATGAATTGGCACGAAGAGAATTACTGCATACAAGCTCTGCAAATTTGTCTGTATGATGAGCTGGCGTTTGTTTTACTGGTCTCATTTCATATAATTTAACTTGAACACCACGCTTTGCAATTTGATAAGCTGCCTCACTCCCTGCTAGTCCAGCCCCTATTACATTCACTACTTGTACCATAAATATCAATCACCCTTCTTCTAATATGTCCGAAAAAAATGTGAGCAAGACCTGCTCACATTTGTTGTACTTCTTCGTAATCGCATGAAACGCATTGTACTTGAACACCTTTTTTCAGTTTTTTCTCCACAAGCATTCCATCACATTTTGGACAGGTACGTGGAAGTGGCTTATCCCATGATACAAAGTCACAGGCTGGATACTCGCTACAACCATAGAAAATACGCTTTTTCTTGTTGCTACGGCGTTCAATAATTTGCCCTTTCCCACATTTGTGACAAGTAACTCCAATTTCTTTAACAATTGGTTTCGTATTACGACAATCAGGAAAATTCGAACATGCCATGAACTTCCCATAACGTCCCATTTTAAATACCATAGGGCTTCCGCAGATATCGCAATCTTCCCCTGCAGGCTCATCTTTTATTTCTACTTCTCGCATCTCTTTTTCTGCTTTATCTAAATGCTGCTCAAAACTTCTATAAAATTCATCAACAACTTGAACCCAGTTAGCTTTCCCATCCTCGATTTCATCTAAACTATGTTCCATGTTAGCCGTAAATTCAATATTAATCACTTCCGGGAAAAACTCTAGAACAAGCTCAATGACAATCCCGCCAAGCTCTGTCGGAACAAATCTCTTATTATCTAATCCCACATACCCTCGTCGTTGAATGGTCTCAAGTGTGGGAACGTAAGTTGATGGTCGGCCAATACCTAATTCCTCCAGTGTTTTAACCAATCTGGCTTCTGTATAACGCGGAGGCGGCTGTGTAAAATGCTGCTTGGGTTCAATATCTGTAGCATCTACGTTCTCCCCTACTTCAAGAGGAGGAAGTACCCGATCCTTTTCTTCTCTTTCATCATCACTAGATTCCACATATACCTTCATAAAGCCTGGAAATTTCACTACCGATCCGTTTGCACGAAACTGTATGTTATTATGTGTTAGCGTAACTGTTACCGTATCCATTATAGCCGATGTCATTTGGCTAGCAATAAATCGCTCCCAAATTAATTTATATAATCGTAACTGGTCACGACTTAACACAGCCTTTAATTCTTCTGGTGTGCGAATTGTGGAAGTAGGACGAATTGCTTCGTGAGCATCTTGTGTATTGTTCTTCTTCACTTCTTTCCGCTTTTCAACATTTACATAGTCTTTTCCATATCTTTCTGTAATGTAAGAACGAGCCTCCGCTTGCGCTGTTTCGGAAATACGAGTTGAATCCGTTCTCATATATGTAATTAAACCAACTGTTCCTTCCTTACCTAAGTCAATACCTTCATACAGTTGCTGCGCAAGCATCATGGTCTTCTTCGCACGCATATTTAACTTTCGCGCCGCATCTTGTTGCAAAGAAGAAGTTGTAAATGGCAACGCTGCGTTACGCTTTCGTTCCTTACGCGATACGGTTTCTATTGTAAATTGCTTTGTATCCAAGTTATTCAGTACATTTTGTACGTCCTGTTCACTGTGCAATTCTGTCTTTTCACCGTTCATACCGTAAAAAGAAGCTTCAAATACTTCATTTCCCTTTTCAAATTTCGTTTTTATCGTCCAAAATTCTTCTGGTACGAAAGCTTGGATTTCTCGTTCACGCTCCATAATAAGACGAACGGCAACGGATTGTACACGTCCTGCACTTAACCCTTTTTTCACTTTCTTCCACAATAAGGGACTCATATTATATCCTACTAAACGATCTAGTACTCTGCGAGCTTGCTGCGCATCAACCAAATCCATATTTATCGCACGTGGATGCTTGAATGATTCCTTAATTGCATCCTTTGTTATTTCATTAAAGACCACCCGACAATCAGATGACGTATCAACATGCAGGGTATTAGCTAAATGCCAAGCAATGGCTTCTCCTTCGCGGTCCGGGTCAGCTGCGAGATATACTTTCTTTGCTTTTTTTGCAGCTAGCTTTAAATCTCTTAATACAGGACCTTTTCCACGTATCGTAATATATTTCGGCGTATAATTGTTTTCTATTTCAATGCCCATTTGACTTTTTGGTAGGTCACGAACATGTCCCATGGACGCAATCACTTTATACTTTTTTCCTAAATATTTCTCTATTGTTTTCGCCTTTGATGGCGACTCTACAATTACGAGGTAGTCTGACATTCTAGTGCCTCCTTAAGAGGTGAATTCAAGCCTTCATTAATATGATGGATTCGCCTTCTTTTTGTAAATCAAGAATGAATATAAAATAACATAGATGAGGAGGGACTTGTCAACCATTCTTTTCATAAAAGTTAAAAAATGTTCAATATCGACTAATTTCGTGTCAATTCTTCGACAATATCTGCAGAATTCACTACAAGCTTCGCTCCTTGCTGTATAAGTCGGTTACTCCCCACTGTGGACGACAGATGGATTGGTCCGGGCAATGCAAACACTTCACGATTTTGATCCAATGCACAGTCTGCCGTAATCAGTGACCCACTTCTTTCTTGGGCCTCAACAATTAAAACACCTCGTGATAATCCACTGATAATCCGGTTTCTCTTCGGAAAATACCATTTTTGCGGTGTGTATGAAGGGGGATACTCCGATAATAGTAATAGATTCTGATTCCATTTTTGTAATGCTTTATAGTTTGCTAGTGGATAAATATGCGATAATCCTCCTCCTAATACTGCAATTGTACTTCTCCCTTGCTCCAGTGTGGTTATATGCGCATTTATGTCAATTCCATAGGCTAACCCACTTACAGTAACCCAATCTTCACGAAGAAGATTGCGGAGAATATAGTGTAGGCTGTTTATCCCATTTGTTGAGGGTTGTCTTGTTCCCACAATAGCTAGCATATGCGTATGATTTAAAAGAGTAGCATTCCCCTTCCCGTATAATACAAAGGGAGGATCTGTGATTTCTTTCAGCAACACTGGATAATTTTTATCCCATATTGTTATGTGAAATATGTCTTGGTTTCGAAGTTCTTCTTCAATTGAAAAACTTGACGTAGAATGAAGATAATGATACAAACGTTGTGCTTTTTGAGGAGAGAGCTTGAGAAGAGACTCCATTTCTGAGGCAGTGAGCGTATATATGCACTCCAATTGTGGATCTAGAGAAATTAGTTTTGCAATCAAACCCCAATTATCGGCTAATAGCGTATGAATATGAAGAAGTCGTTTTCGTTTCATCGTTTGCGCACAGGATCCCCTTACTCAAAAGCGTCAGCTTTAGGCGGGAGAGGATTGTGAGTTGGACGGTAGCCCAAAGTATTCCCTTTTCCCGTACTTCCTCCAATCTCTGTTTTTTGTAAATAATACATATTTTCATTAAATGCAACAATCATGAAGTTTAAAGAATTCTTCTTACACAATCCAATGGTAAAAAAATTTTCGTCAACAAATCTTGATAAAATTAAAAATGTGGTAGGGATTGACTTTGGATTAAACTTTTTAATCACAGCCTATGGATTGGATGGGAAAATCTTCTTTTACGATGGTCGTTATAGCAAAGACAAGCGAGCAAAATATAAGAATCCTCGCAAATAATTACAAATAAAAGGGTGCCCAAATAGGAACACCCTTCTTTTCACATTACTGAGCTTTACAAGTCTCCAGTAATCCTTTTTCCTTTAAAACTGTAATAAGAGTTTCTCCCATTACGGAAGGTGTCTGTGCAACCGTAATGCCGCATTCTGACAAAACCTTAATCTTTTCAGATGCCGTTCCTTTACCTCCTGAAACAATTGCTCCGGCATGGCCCATACGCTTTCCTGGCGGGGCTGTTTGACCCCCAATAAACCCTACTACAGGTTTTTTCATATTAGCTCGTATCCACTCTGCCGCTTCTTCTTCTGCTGTTCCGCCTATTTCACCAATCATGATAATAGCATGCGTTTCATCATCTTCATTAAATGCTTGCAGTACATCAATAAAATTCGTTCCATTTACTGGATCTCCCCCGATACCTACCGCGGTAGATTGACCAATTCCAGCTTCTGAAAGTTGATGGACAGCTTCATATGTTAATGTACCGGAACGGGATACAATACCGATATGACCTTTTTTATGAATATAGCCTGGCATTATGCCGATTTTGCATTCTTCTGGCGTAATAATGCCTGGACAATTTGGACCTAATAATCGTGTTTTTTTGCCTTGCAAGTATTTTTTTACTTTGATCATGTCTTGCACAGGAATGCCTTCTGTTATCGCAATGACTAGATCTAAATTTGCGTCAGCTCCTTCCATAATTGCATCTGCTGCAAATGCTGGTGGAACATAAATAACCGAGACACTAGCTCCCGTCTCATTTACCGCCTGGCTTACAGTATTAAAAACAGGAACATTCGCTATAAATGTTCCACCTTTTCCTGGCGTAGTCCCACCTACTACTTTCGTTCCATATTCAATCATTTGTGTTGCATGAAACAAACCTTGCGAACCCGTTATGCCTTGGACGATTACGGTTGTATCTTTGTTTACGAAAATACTCATTGTTTTCCCCCCTTTTGTTAGCCTACTAGTGCAACAATTTTTCGTGCTCCATCGGCCATCGATTCAGCCGCAGCAATATTTAATCCGGATTCATTTAATAATTTTTTTCCAAGTTCAACATTGGTTCCTTCAAGCCGAACAACAAGTGGAAGTTCAAGGCCAACTTGTTTTGTTGCTTCAATAATTCCTTTTGCAATGACATCACATTTCATAATGCCTCCAAAGATATTGACAAAAATCCCCTTTACGTTTTCATCTGATAAGATAATTTTAAAGGCTTCCGTTACCTTTTCAGCTGTAGCACCGCCACCTACGTCAAGAAAATTCGCTGGATTACCACCGTAATGATTGATAATATCTAGTGTTGCCATCGCAAGTCCTGCTCCGTTCACCATACAGCCAATATTTCCATGAAGTGAAATATAGCTTAAATCAAATCTCGAGGCCTCAATTTCCTTTGCATCCTCTTCATCCAAATCACGATATGCTACAATATCCTTATGACGATATAACGCATTGGAATCAAAATTTAACTTAGCATCTAACGCTAACACATTCCCATCTCCGGTAACAACTAGCGGATTAATCTCTGCAATCATACAATCTTTTTCTACGAAAACTGTATATAAACCTATCATAAATTTTACAGCTTTATTTATAAGAGAATTTGGTATATTAATATTATATGCAATGCGCCGAGCTTGAAATTCTTGAAGTCCAACAGCAGGATCAATCAGTTCTTTGAATATTTTTTCCGGGGTATGTTCTGCTACTTCTTCAATTTCTGTACCCCCTTCTTCAGAAGCCATTAAAACAATTTGAGATGTAGATCGATCCAAAACAAAGCCGACATAATATTCCTTCTGAATGTTACATCCTTCTTCGATAAGTAAACGCTTTACTTTCTTTCCTGATGCATCTGTTTGATGCGTTATTAAAGTCATTCCTAACAATTGCTCTGCATATGTACGAACCTCATCTATAGTTTTCGCAATTTTCACACCGCCTGCTTTACCGCGTCCTCCTGCATGAATTTGCGCTTTCACGACAATTACTTCAGATCCTAGTTGTTTCGCTGCTTCCACGGCCTCTTCCACCGTAAAAGCAACCTGGCCATTTGGGACTGCAACGCCGTATTCTCTAAGCAGTTCTTTTCCTTGATATTCATGAATATTCACTTTCCCAGCCTCCTTTGCGGTCATGTTATAAATTTACTCTACTTTATTTTATTGGAAATGTAGTATAATGTCTAGTTTGAAATGACATAAATTATAATTTAATGTAAAATTTTACAATTAATTTAGATCTCGTTTTTACATAATTAAAAGGAGGGGGAATTCTCCCCCTCATTTTTCGTTACATTGCAGTAGCCCCGCCATCCACAGCTAGTACTTGACCCGTTACGTATTTAGCAGCATCTGATGCGAAAAATAGTGCCGCCCCCTTTAAATCATCCTCCCCCCCTAGTCTTCCCATGGGAATACCTTGTATAATGGTATCCTTTGCCCGATCAATAATCGTCGTTGCCATTTTCGAAGGGAAAAATCCAGGTGCAATCGCGTTTACCGTAATGCCGTGTGGTGCCCATTTAACTGCTAGATCTCTTGTGAGCGACACAACAGCTCCTTTACTTGCACTATATCCAATTGCATCTAAAACACGTGGATCCTGCCCAACCAGACCCGCCACAGAAGCAATGTTAATAACGCGTCCGTATTTTCTTTTTTTCATAACACGCCCTACAGCTTGTGAAATCATAAATAACCCTGTAACATTCACCTGAAGCACTTGATTGAATCGATCAATGGGATACTCCTCTACCGGTGCCCCCCATGATATACCCGAATTATTGATTAAAATATCAATTTGACCAAATTGCCTCATCGTTTCCTCCACAACATGATCCACATCTTCTTGTTTAGTAATATCACATGGAATAGCTAACGTTTGTATGCCATATTCTTGAAGTTGCATCGCAGTTTCTTCACACGCTTCCAACTTCCGTGAACAAATAACAACATTTGCTTTGCTTTCAGCAAGACCGCGTGCAAGTTGTTCTCCTAAACCTCTTCCACCACCTGTTACGATGGCCACTCTCCCTGCTAACTGAAACAAGTTCGTCACATCTTTGCTTTTTTCTGCAGCTCGCATCTCATTTCCCCCTTTATCGTCTAGACAATTTATAGTTCATGCATGACTGCGTTGTTCATTACATTTAGAGGTATGCAATAATTGCAAGGTTTTCACGCTTTTCTACCGATATATATATATGATTATTTCACTTCCTCTACTCGTTTATAGTTGTACCAGCCTTCCCCTGACTTTCGTCCAAGCTTACCTTCTTTCAATTTTTCAGCAATAATCGCACGCGGTTTATCTCTTGGGTCTCTCGTTTCCGCATAGCGCTGGGTTTGTACATAGTACGCCACATCTAGTCCCGATAAGTCCATTAAAGCGAAGGGACCAATGGGATGGTTTAACGCACGTTTGCAAATCAAATCAATATCTTGAAAATCTGCTATGCCTGCTTCATATAAATTCATGGCTTCATCCATTAATACACCCAAAATTCGGTTTGCAACAAAACCAGAAATTTCTTTGCGAAGCAATATACCAGTTCGATTCATTTTTTTACAAATACCCATTGCTACTTGCGCCGTTTCTTCTGAAGTTTCCTCGCTCATTACGACCTCTACACAATCCATTACAAGGGGCGGATAAAAAAAGTGCATGTTACATACCTTGTCCGGACGAGATGTAGCGGATGCAAGAAGCGAATTAACAATCGTAGAGCTATTTGTCGCTAAAATCGCATGAGGCGGTGCGAATATATCTAATTTTGCAAATACCTCCCGTTTCACATCTAATTTCTCTACTACCGCCTCAATAATCAAATCTGCCTTAGATGCTGCTTTTTCGAGGTTCGTAGAAAACGATAATCTAGCAAATGCAGCATCCTTTTCTTCTTCTGAAATTTTCTGTTTTCGTACCCATTTATCCATCAATTCATGCAGCGTGTTCTCCGCCTTCTGAAGTGCTCCCTCATGAATATCTTGTAACATCGTTTGAAATCCTCCTAACGCACAAAGCATCGCAATTTGATGTCCCATGCTTCCTGCTCCAATAACTGAAATGTGTTTTACTTGTTCCATGCCTATTCCCCCTTATTAATTGATTTCATTAGAACACCCGTTTCACGCTGTATAGGGGAGAAACGGTGAAAGCATATATGGTGAGAAAACATAGAGCCCGGGACAGTTTGTATCATGCAAGTTCCTCCTTTTTCTTCTTTTCCTGTTCTTGCAGAAGACGCCATAGTATTTTTCCTGTCCCAGACAACGGCAACTCTTCTACAAATGCAACGGTGCGAGGAATCTTATAATTGGCCATAACCTTGCGCGACCATGCAATGATTTCATCTTCTGTAATGGTTTCGTTTGGTTTTCGAATGACAAATGCCTTTACTGCTTCCACTGATCGTTCATCCTGAACTCCAATGACACAAGCTTGCAGAATGGATGGATGCTTATATAAAATAGCTTCGATTTCCGTAGGCCATACTTTAAAGCCAGAAACATTAATCATTCGTTTCAACCTATCTACAATGAAGTAATACCCTTCTTCATCCACTTTTGCAATATCTCCCGTTCGAAAGTAAGTCGTTCCATTTAAGGTAATAAAGGCTTCTTCCGTTGCTTCTTGACGCTTCCAATACCCCTTGCACACTTGAGGGCCAGCTACAATTACTTCCCCCTCTTCTCCTACACCTAATAATTGCTGCGTATTCGGATCCCACACGCGAGCATCTACCCCAAAGGAAGGTACACCCATACATTGTAGCTTCGGTCTGTGCACAGGATTAAAATGTGTTTGTGCCATCGTTTCAGACAAACCATACCCTTCAATATAGGAAACTCCCAGCACCTGTAACAATGTTTCTCCTATTGTCTTAGGAAGTGGTGCCCCTCCACCTCCTACAATAGATAGAGAAGAGAAATCATAAGATGTGAGATTAGATACCTGTAAAAAATCCACTACCATCGTACTGATGTTAATCCAATGAGTAACTTTATATGTCTCTATGAGTTTTGCTGCGATATCGCGGTCCCAGCGCGTTACAATCACGATGGTTGCTCCCACATACAACGGGGCATTCATCCCATGCTGCATACCTGTCACATGAAAAAACGGCAAAGTAGCTAAAATAACGGCATCATCTGTCAAATGAGTCCAATAAGCTGCACCTAATACATTTGCAAGCGTTGTTTCATGTGTATGAATGCACCCTTTTGGATTTCCCGTTGTTCCTGACGTATAAGGTAGCACCGCAACCGTACCCGGCTCGAATGACAAATACGAAGGTTTGTGAGTGGAGCAAATGACTTCATTCCAATGAGTAATATGTTCGTGTGATATGGTCTGTCTTTGGGATGTAATGATTTCAGAAAGAGTATAAGGAGTGTTCTCAGGAAGATAGTCGGAATAGGTAGCTACGATGATATGTTGTAAAGATGTCGTTTGTAAGAAAGGTACAATGTTTGAAACTAACTCTTGACCAACAACTGCAACGGATGCCTCGCTATCTTCTACAAAAAAGGCAAGTTCTTCGGGCACATTCATTGGATTTAATGGCACCACAATGGCCTGAATTCGTAGAATCGCATAATAGGCGATGACAAACTGCGGTGAGTTTTGCATATAAAGTAAAACTCGATCTCCTTTTTGCACGCCTAACACCTGCTCGAAGTAACCGGATACTTTTATAACCTCAGCCTCTAGTTGTTTGTAGGTAATTACAGAATCATAGTATACAATTGCTGCTTTATTCGGATTTTTCTGAGCAGACACCCGTAAAGTTTCGGAAAGATTTTGCTCAGGAATAGCAATCGTTTTCGGCAACCCTTTTGGCCAATGCGGAAAGTGAAGCTCTTTCATCTATATCTCCCCTTCACATACATATTTTTCGGCGCGTAATACCGCTTTCGCAATCGTACGTTTCTCTTCTACAACATTTGTGTAAAGGAAATGGTCGCATTCTACCCTTATCCAATTTAAATATTGGATTTGCTCTTTTTCTTCACAAAGTGAAATGACAATTTTCCGGGTAAGGATTTCTACTTCTATATACGTATCATTTAAGTAAGCGTTTGCAAAGAGGTGTTGGAGAGCTCCCCCATACTTTTGCGCACGAAGGACCGTAGTTCGGCCCCGTAAAGCAAGATTACAATCTGTAGATTCTTTAGTACGATTTCCTGCTTTTTTACTGTCGTTTCAATTAATCTATATTCCTCTTGAAAATCCTATGGAGTAAAAAAATGTGATGCTTCTTTTGTAATAAAACTACCACCAGCCGTTACAGCTTGTGGCATATACTTTCCTCCATTCGAATCTCATCTTTGTACAGTTTGGCAACAAGCGGGTATAATCCTTGCTTTGCCACATACAAGATCTCTTTCTCATAGCCAGCCTTTCTTAGTGAGCGACCGACCCTAGAAGACAAGAGAAGCTGCTCTGCACAATCTTTATTTCCTTTATAAAAGAGGTATGCAATCCTAGCGGAATCGGTAAGGTCCCACTGTCCTTGCTGCATAAGATGATGGATGACAAAACCCGCACCGTAAAAATCTTCAAGAGATACATTGCCGCCAGAACCAGAACAGATGATGACAATTGTTTCGTCTTCATGTTCAGCCTGAACCGTTTTTGCTACCGCGTGACCATTAAAGAGAGAAGCTACATATACTTCCTTTGCTACCGATGCGCTCGAAATTGCAACCGTACCGTTCGTAGTGGCGAGAATCATCGTCTTATTCTGCAATATGCCTTTTAATTCACTCGGATACGGAAGCAGAAAATTCTCAATAGAACGGCCTTGGTGTTCTCCTACTACAATACAATCACGTTTATCTTGCTGTTTTCTTACCAATGCCTCTTCCTTCGAGCGAACAGGAATGACTGCCTTTGCACCGTACTGCAAGGCGACTGTAATCATCGATGTCGCAATTAATACATCAAGTACAACCGCTATATTCCCCTCCAGTTCGTTGCTACGAATTTCTTCTTTTGTCATAACAACATGAAGTTTTCCCACTTCCTTACCCCCTATATTTCTGAGACTGCTCCCCTGCATGCAATAGGAGACCTCGTACAAACTGATCCATCTTTGCAAACCGAGGATCTTTCGTTTGTCCCTGTTTATATCGATAAAAAATCTGTTGAATAATCACAGCCAGTTTGAAATATGCAAAGGTAATATAAAAGTGGATGTTGGATACATCTCGGCCGCTCTTTTTTGCATAGGCTTCTACAAATTCATCTCTCGTCATAAAACCATCTTGTACCGTAATAGGAGGTTGACCCAATCCATATTGCAAAAAGTTTGGATCCTCTGCTTGCACCCAGTAGCTCATGGCTGCACCAACATCTGCTAGGGGATCTCCAATCGTAGACATTTCCCAGTCAAACAAACCAACAACCTTCGTCACATCATCATTAGCAAACAACATATTGTTACATTTAAAATCATAATGGATAATAGAAGGCTTTGGTGACTGCGGAATATTTGTCGTAAGCCATTTCGTAATATGCTCGACTTCAGAAAATTCGTCTGTTTTCGCTTTCTCATATCTTTGAATCCAGCCTCTTACTTGTCTTTCCATGAATCCATCTGGATACCCAATTTTCGCAAGCGGTGTTTGTTCATACTGCACATCATGAAGAGACACGAGTGTATCAACAATTGATTCCGAAATCTCATGACACAACTGCTTCGTAGGCTTAATTTCATCCGGAAACGCAGTGTCTAGCACAATGCCGCGGCGACGTTCCATGATAAAAAAAGGACATCCAAGAATCTCTGTACCCTCATGAAACAAATACGGCTTTGGAGCTAAGGGAAATACATCATGTAATAGACTAAGGAGCATCGATTCGCGCTGCATATCATGAGCCTTTGGGGGCACTTTTCCTAATGGAGGACGACGAAGTACAGCCTCCCACGTACCAATTTTCAGTTCATACGTTAAATTGGAAGCACCGCTAGGAAATTGCTGTACAAGCAAATGTTCATCTGGAATATCCTGCAAATTCCGTCTTAGAAACTGTTCCAATTGTGCGATTGGCAATTCTTCTCCCTTTCGAACCGGAATAGTATCTAGCATCCTCATCCCTCCTTTTTTTCAATTCCATTTAAGACCATATCCATACATATATTTGCAAACGCTTCAGCTTTTATAGGGCCACTTGGATTAAACCACATGTAACTCCAATTACACATCCCTAAAATGCCGAGTGCAATCATGCTTGGATTTAATTCCTGTTTAAACTCCCCGATTTCGATTCCCCTCCGTATTACCTCTTCCAACCCACGTCGAAACTGATCTCGCTTTTCAAGTAACTCTTCTAAATTGCTATCCTTTAAATTTTGTAATTCCCGAAAAAACACGCGTGCACTTTTTCCGTTCTGCTCAATATTTTGTAGGAGCATTGTGATGATTTGATGTAGCTTCTCACGAAAGGATGTATCTAACCTCTTCATAATTTGATTCTGCTTACGCAAAATGAAATCGATAAAGCGGTGATGAATGGCAACAAGTAGCTCCTCTTTACTTACAAAATGGTAATAAAAAGCGCCTTTCGTCACCCCAACGGTATCAACAATATGCTGAATAGATGTTTCCGCAAATCCTTGTTTTTCAAATAGTTCGATGCTTGCTTGTATGATTTTCTCTTTCACATTCTCACCTTCTCTTGATACCTTCTTATACCATTTTCATTGCGGAACGTTCCACTTGATATGGCTTTAATTCAAGCTTGGCAATGGCAGCCTTGTGTACTTCATCTGGTCCATCGGCTAAGCGAAGTGTTCTTGCATTAGCCCAGTGTGCTGCTAACGGAAAATCATCGCTCACACCTGCTCCGCCCAACGTTTGAATGGCTCGGTCAAGTACGCGCAATGCGACATTTGGTGCAACGGCTTTGATCATAGCAATTTCTTTTTTCGCTACTTTATTTCCCGCCGTATCCATCATATAGGCAGCTTTTAACGTAAGAAGGCGTGCTTGTTCTATTTCAATGCGTGCTGTTGCAATCCAGTCCTGCACCACTCCTTGCTCGGAAATTGTCTTTCCAAAAGCAACCCTACTTAAGGAACGCCGACACATAATTTCAAGTGCCCGTTCTGCCGCACCGAGTAAACGCATACAATGGTGGATTCGACCAGGTCCTAACCTTCCTTGTGCAATCGCAAAACCCTTCCCTTCTTCCCAAATCATATTTGAAGCAGGGACAACAACATTTTCAAATAACACCTCTGCATGACCGTGCGGAGCATGATCATAGCCGAATACAGGCAATGTTCGAAGTATCTTCACCCCTTCCGCATCCATCGGAACAAGAATCATCGACTGTTGCACATGACGCGGCGCTGATTCATCTGACTTTCCCATGAAAATAGCAATTTTACAGCGCGGATCCCCCGCACCAGATGTCCACCATTTTCTTCCGTTAATGACATATGCATCGCCTACCCGCGTAATGGAAGATTGAATGTTTGTTGCATCCGAGGAAGCAACGTCAGGCTCAGTCATAGCAAAACAAGAACGAATATCGCCGTTTAACAGAGGTTTCAGCCATCTTTCCTTTTGTTCCTCTGTTCCGTAACGAGCTAATACCTCCATATTCCCCGTATCCGGAGCAGCACAGTTAAACACCTCTGGTGCTATAAAGGAACGTCCCATCACTTCACAAAGCGGTGCATATTCTACATTTGTCAAACCAGCCCCGTATTGATTCGGTAAAAATAAATTCCAAAGACCCGCTTCTTTCGCTTTTTGTTTCATCTCTTCCATGATGGGCGGAATACACCAGCGGTCTTTCTGAAGCTGCTGTTCATAAACACTTTCATTTGGATACACAACTGCTTCCATAAAATCTTCTAGCTGCGTGAGTAAGTGTCGTACCTTTTCACTATAAGAAAAATTCATATACGATCCTCCTTGTTTACTAACCAGTCGGTATGTTTTTTACAATATATTCTAATTCTTCTCTATTAATCCAAATTCCTTCTATTTTTCAAAAAAAAAGAAACTGCATAGGCAGTTCCTTACATGTCTTTAATTGGTGCAAATGATTTACGGTGAAATGGTAACACACCATATGTTTGTAGTGCTTCTAGATGTTCCTTTGTTCCATACCCCATATTCCTTTCAAATCCATACTCGGGATATTGTTCTCCTAATTGCTTCATCATACGATCTCGTGTTACTTTCGCCACAACCGAAGCCGCAGCAATCGAAATGCTTTTAGCATCCCCCTTAATAATGGATGTTTGCATCGTATCAATTGGTAATTTCATAGCATCAATTAACAAATGTTCCGGTCTAACGGACAAATGAGAAATCGCTAGCAGCATAGCTTTCTTTGTAGCTTGATAGATATTGATTTCATCTATAATTTCTGAAGACACAATGCCAATTCCAATTGCAATTGCTTCGTCTTGTATAGATTCGAAAAACTGTTCTCGCCGCGCCTCGCTTAATTGTTTCGAATCATTTAAACCAGGAAGAAAAAAAGACTCTGGCAAAATAACAGCAGCAGCAACAACAGGACCAGCTAAAGGGCCTCTTCCTACTTCATCAATCCCTGCAATCCACTTCACACCTTGCGTTCGAAGTGCAGTTTCGAATTGTGTCATCTGGAAAAAATGTTCTCGCTGAACCATTTCTTGTTTTCTTTTTTTACGCCACCGTGTAACAAGACTTTGCACACCTTTACGTTCATCTTGCAATACTTCTAAAAAGCGTTCATCCATTTCTGAAGTGATTGTATCTAGAAGTAGCCCAATTTCACGAATCGTTTTCCCCATAAAATCCCTCCTACATGTTTCCAAACAAAAAGAAAGGCACGCCTATGCGCACCTTTATGCTATTATTTCTGGTTCTTCTAGTGTAAGACGGCCTAGCTTCCCTGCACGAAGTTCTCGCAGAACTAGCTCCGCTGTTTTATCATAATCGATAATCCCGCCGCTCATGATGCAGCCTCTATTTTTCCCAATTGCATCAAAAAGTTCAACAATTTCATCTGGTATATCAGATAGTTGATAGCGTCCCATTAAATTATCAGGGTAATGCGCAGATAAAAAACGAAGAGCATACACTGCTATATCTTGTAAATTTAAAATAGAGTCTTTAATAGCACCAGTCGTTGCTAAGCGATAACCAACTTGCTCATCCTCAAATTTCGGCCATAATACACCCGGAGTATCTAGCAGCTCTAACTCCTTGCCCACTTTAATCCATTGCTGTGCTGTCGTAACACCTGGACGATCTCCCGTCTTTGCAATATTCTTTTTGGCAAGTTTATTGATTAAAGTTGATTTCCCTACGTTAGGAATACCCACGATTAAAGCGCGGATGGCACGAGGATTTACACCCTTGGCAATCAGTTTATCCGTTTTTTCTTTTACAAGTTCCTTTGATGCTGCTGTTATTTCCTTCATTCCCTGGCCAGCTTGCACATTTAAAGCAATTGCTTTATAGCCACTGTTTTGAAAATGTTTAATCCATTTATTTGTCATTCGTTCATCAGCTAAATCTGCTTTTGTCATAACAATGAGACGCGGCTTATTTACAACAATTTCATCCATCATCGGATTGCGTGAAGATGAAGGTAAGCGTGCATCAACAAGTTCAATGACAAGATCAATAAGCTTTAGTTTCTCGGTTATTTGTCGTCTTGCTTTCGCCATATGGCCTGGAAACCATTGTATAGTCAAACAATCATCCTCCTTAAGGATGCGGAATCATACGGGCATCTGAAAACGGCCAATATACAATATTTGTTTTCCCAATTACTTGATCAATTGCTACTGTTCCAATCGTGCGACTATCTTTACTAAGCCTACGATTATCCCCCATAACAAAAATCTGCCCTTGTGGCACTGTTTTCTGCCCAGTAATGTCCTCTAATTTAAAATCATACGTAAGTGGTCCGTCTTTAACTTGCGTTTTATATGCATCAAGATAAGGTTCTTCATATCGTTTCCCGTTTACATAAAGAACATCATCTTTATATTCGATTGTGTCTCCTGGTAAACCAATAATACGTTTGATATAATCTTTGTCCACAGTTGCTTTAAAAACAATGATATCAAAGCGCTTTGGCTCACTAATTTTGTAACTGATTTTATTTACAATCATGCGATCATGGTCATGTAATGTCGGCATCATCGATACGCCATCTACTAAAATAGGAGCAAAGAAAAAAAAGCGGATGATAGCCGCTAATGCGATTGCTACAACAAATGCTTTAATCCATTCCCACGTTTGGTTTTTTCCTTTCGCCATGAACGAACCTCCGCTACTTGCTATTATTGGAAAAAGGGAGCTTGCTATCACAAGCTCCCACATGTTCATTATCTAATTTCTTTAATACGAGCTTTTTTACCGCGAAGCTCACGCAAGTAGTACAACTTAGCACGACGTACTTTACCACGACGTAGTACTTCTAACTTTGCAATACGTGGTGTATGAACTGGGAATGTACGTTCAACTCCAACGCCGTAAGATACTTTACGAACGATGAATGTTTCACTAATTCCGCCTCCGCGACGCTTAATAACAACGCCTTCGAAGATTTGAATTCTTTCACGAGTACCTTCTACTACTTTGGCATGTACACGTACTGTGTCACCAGGACGGAAAGATGGTAAATCCGTTCTTAATTGATCCTTTGTAATTTCATTGATTACATTTTGCATATATGTTTTCTCCTTCCAAACGGATGCTCTTACAAGCCTTTTTTGCAATTGCAGCGGAACATCGTGGTTAGACTTATATAAGTCACAAGTGATATCATAGCATACAATAGTATTGGTTGCAATAGCATAAAACTAAGATTTCTTAAAACTGTTAAGGTTTTTTACTTGTCTTGTTTAAACTCTTGAATCCATTCTTTTTCTACCTGTGTAAGTTCACGTTTCTCTAACAAATCTGGCCGACGATTATAGGTTCTTCGTAGAGATTCTTTGTGGCGCCATTGTTCGATTTTTTGATGATTACCTGATAAAAGTATATCGGGTACGCTCATACCTCGAAACTCTGCTGGACGTGTGTAATGTGGATGTTCAATCAATCCTGTACTGAATGAATCTTCTGCACAAGACTGTTCGTTACCCAGCACTTCAGGTAATAACCTGACAACACTATCGGTAACTGTCATCGCTGCCAACTCACCGCCCGTTAATACATAATCACCAATTGATATTTCATCTGTAACAAGATTCGTTCGAATGCGCTCATCATATCCCTCATAATGACCACAAATAAAAATTAAATGTTCTTCATGCGCTAGTTCTTCCGCCTTGCTCTGTGAAAACCGTTCTCCCTGTGGACACATTAAAATAACGCGGGGCTTCTTAGAAGATTGTGATAGATGCTCTACCGCATCAAAAATCGGCTGAGGGGCAAGTACCATTCCTGCTCCTCCGCCATATGGATAATCATCAACATTATGATGTTTATCTGTAGAATAGTCACGAAAATTAATTACGTTAAGCGAAACAGCCTGCTTCTCCTGGGCTTTTTTTAAAATGGAGGAACCAAACACCCCGGTGAACATTTCAGGAAACAAGGTTAATATATCTATTTTCATTCTAATAACCCTTCCATTAATGCAATTATCACTATTTTTTCCTTTGGATTTACTTGTAACACAACTTGATCAATATAGGGTATATATGCTTCTTTTCCATTCTTTCGTTTTACAACCCAAACATCGTTAGCGCCAGGTGAAAGAATTTCAGTAATCGTACCGATTTCTTCTTCGTCCTCTGTTACAACGCGGCAACCAATAATTTCATGGTAATAGTATTCTCCTTCTTCAAGTCCTACGAGGTTCTCATCTGTCACCTTTAATGTGGCACCTTTAAATTGTTCAACAACATTTACATCTTCATAACCCGCAAAAGTAAGTAGATCAAATGATTTATGAACTCTGTGAGAAGATACTGTAACATGTATTGGTTCCTTACTTCCCTCTTTCCAAATCGAAAGCTTATTTCCAACTTTATAACGTTCCTCACGAAAATCCGTACTGGAAATAACGCGTAATTCTCCTTTAATACCATGCGTATTAACAATTTTCCCTACATTCAACCACTTTGCCATCAATATTCACTCCTGTTATGGTTTATGGCTTGACTTTGTTTCCTACCTTATTAAAAAAGGGAGAGGAATACTCCCTCACCCTTTTTTAGATAAAATTTCTATTGTAGCTTTCATATTCTGTTGAAGTCCCGCTGACGAAACATAATCCGAATCATTTTTGCGATTCGTCCATATTTTCCAATGACTTCTCCAACATCTTCTGAATCACTCTCAAGTGATCTTACAATCATTTGGATCAATCCATCATCATTGGGAGAGCCTCAATTATTTATTTAGCTTAGACAAATGAAATTTTTCAAGAATTCCTTGATTTGAGAAAAGGTTACGAACTGTATCAGATGGTTTTGCACCATTTTGTAACCATTGTAATGCGCGTTCTTCGTTGATTTTCACTTCTGCAGGTTGTGCAACTGGATTATAGTATCCAATCTCTTCAATGAAGCGTCCATCACGAGGAGAACGAGAATCTGCTACTACTACACGATAGAAAGGAGACTTTGTTGCTCCCATACGTTTTAAACGAATTTTAACTGCCATTTATAAAGCACCTCCGAAATTGTTTCACACAGATAATTATATTATCAAATATGTTGTTCCTTTGTAAAGTATAAATTCTTAACAGAACAAAATTTTCTTAAAATCCACAAGAATATTGTAACTATATTACATAAAAGGGAATTTAGGCATGCCTTTTTTCTTCCCTTTTTGCATGCTTGTCATCGATTTCATCATTTTTTTCATATCTTCAAATTGCTTTAGCAAGCGGTTTATTTCTTGTATAGAAGTCCCACTTCCTTTTGAAATTCTTTTTTTGCGACTCGCATTAATTAGTTCAGGCTGCTCCCGTTCCTTCTTCGTCATGGAACGAATAATAGCCTCTACATGTCCGATTTGCTTATCATCGACTTGAACATTCTTCAAGCCTTTCATCTTGTTGGCGCCTGGAATCATATTTAAAATTTCATCAAGTGGTCCAAGCTGACGCACTTGTCCAAGCTGCTCGAGAAAATCATCAAATGTAAACGATTGCGACCGCATCTTCTGTTCGAGCTCTTTCGCTTTATCCTGATCAACGGCAAATTGTGCTTTTTCAATCAGTGTAAGCACATCACCCATCCCTAAAATGCGAGAAGCCATACGCTCGGGATGAAAAGCCTCTAATGCATCTAGCTTTTCACCTAGTCCCACGAATTTAATTGGGGTATTTGTAACAGCTTTAATAGACAGGGCTGCCCCGCCGCGTGTATCACCATCCAGCTTTGTTAACACAACACCTGTTAACCCGAGCTGTTCATGGAAGCTTTGCGCTACATTGACAGCATCTTGCCCAGTCATGGAATCGACTACAAGGAAAATTTCATCTGGCTGCGCTACTTCCTTCACTTGCTGCAATTCGTTCATGAGTTCTTCATCAATGTGCAAGCGACCTGCTGTATCAATGAGTACGTAATCATTATGATCTTGCTTTGCTTTTTCAATCGCTTGCTTTGCAATTTCAACAGGGCTTACTTTATCACCTAATGAAAATACAGGCATATCCAGTTGTTTCCCGAGTGTTTCTAGCTGTTTAATTGCTGCTGGTCGGTAAATGTCTGCCGCCACTAGAAGAGGGCTTCGATTATGCTTTTTACGAAGTAAGTTTGCAAGCTTTCCTGTTGTCGTTGTTTTCCCCGCACCTTGCAGCCCTACCATCATAATGACAGTTGGAGGACGACTGGAAACCGCAATTTTACTCTGCTCCCCGCCCATAAGTTCTGTAAGCTCTTCTTGAACAACCTTAATAACCTGTTGCCCAGGCGTTAAGCTTTTCATTACTTCTTGCCCAACAGCACGCTCGGATACTTGTTTGATAAAGTTTTTTACCACTTTAAAATTAACGTCTGCTTCTAAAAGGGCTAGACGAACTTCACGCATCATTTCTTTTACGTCGGCTTCAGATACTTTCCCTTTACCGCGAATTTTTTGCAATGTCTGTTGAAGTCGGTCGGCCAATCCTTCAAATGCCATAATGCCGCCCTCCTACTCTAATTTTTCAATAGCCTCAACAATTTGTAATGCTTCTTCATTTGTTTGGTTGCCCTCGCTAATGAATGATTTCAGCTGTTCGATAAGACGTTGCCGTGCTTGAAACTTTTGAAATAATACGAGTTTTTCTTCGTATTCTTCTAGCATTGCCTCCGTACGCTTAATATTATCATATACAGCTTGACGGCTTACATCAAACTCTTCTGCAATCTCGCCAAGTGAGTAATCATCTAAATAGTAAAGAGACATGTAGCTTCTTTGCTTCGGGGTTAACAACGATTGGTAAAAATCAAATAAATAGTTAATTCTCGTTGTTTTTTCGAGCATGCTTCATCATCCTTTGTTAAGTAGATTACCTTTACAAAAACAAGTGTACAAAATCTCATATACACTGTCAAGTATTTTTCCTTTTCTAGCTATTAAATAGCAGGATTAACAAAGGATAAGGCTTCGATCCAATAGGATTGTTTCTTTTATTCAGCTTCAATTAAATCGGCAAACAATCCATACACATATTGTTGCGGATCAAATTCTTGTAAATCATCCATCTTCTCACCTAAACCAACAAGCTTAACAGGTACATCCATTTCGTTGCGAATCGCTAATACGATGCCACCTTTTGCTGTTCCATCAAGCTTTGTTAGAACGATGCCCGTAACATCTGTCGCCTCACGAAACGTTTTGGCCTGGCTTAACCCATTCTGACCTGTCGTTGCATCCATTACAAGCAGTACTTCATGAGGTGCAGATGGCACTTCACGTTCAATGACTCGCTTCACTTTTTCTAATTCCTTCATTAAATTCACTTTATTCTGCAAGCGGCCTGCGGTATCACATAGCAATACATCCACGTTACGGGCTTTTGCAGCTTGAATAGCATCAAACATGACAGCTGCCGGATCTGACCCAGCTGTATGTTTAACGACCTCCGCACCCACACGTTCTCCCCATACTTCTAGCTGTTCTATTGCTCCTGCACGGAACGTATCGCCAGCTGCTAATAAAACAGACTTACCTTCTTGCTTTAATTTATGGGCAAGCTTTCCGATAGTCGTTGTTTTGCCTACACCATTTACACCGACAAATAAAATAACAGTCAATCCTTGCTGTATATTTAATTTATTCTGGAATGATCCACCTTCATATATTTCAACTAGCTTTTCAGAAATAACACTTTGCATATCACGTGGATCTTGAATATTGCGACGTTTCACTTCTTCTTTTAGCTCATCAATTAGATCCATGACAGTCGAAACCCCAACGTCGGCACCGATTAAAATTTCCTCTAACTCTTCAAAGAAGTCTTCGTCGATTTTACGGTAACGGTAGACGAGATCATTCACTTTTCCTGCAAAGGAATCTCTCGTTTTTTCCATACCTTGTTTAAATTTTTCTGTTACAGAACTGGCCTGTTGTGACAGTGTCTCTTTCAGTTTGCTAAAAAAACTCATATTCATCAATCCTTTCTATTCCGTAAGAACATTTTCTTTTTCATCGAGTCTAACAGAAACGAGTTTTGATACACCGGATTCTTGCATAGTAACTCCATAAAGCACATCACATTCTTCCATGGTGCCTTTGCGGTGTGTGATTACTATAAATTGAGTGGCTGCACTAAAATTCTTTAAGTATTGTGCAAATCTTAACACATTCGCTTCGTCGAGTGCAGCTTCTACTTCATCCAAAATGCAAAATGGCACTGGACGAACTCGTAAAATGGCAAACAATAAGGCAATGGCAGTTAGCGCACGTTCCCCACCAGAAAGTAACCCTAAGTTTTGAAGTTTCTTCCCTGGAGGCTGTGCCACGATATCAATTCCAGTAGCAAGTATATCGGCATCATCTGTCATCACAAGATCTGCACGCCCTCCACCAAAAAGTTCTCGGAAGGTTTCTTGAAACTCAGATTTAATAGCAGTAAAAGTATGAGAAAATCGTTTCTTCATTTCTTCATCCATTTCACCAATTACTTGATACAAAGTTTCCTTCGCCTCAACTAAATCTCCTTGCTGCTCTAGTAGAAATGTATAGCGCTGTGAAATACGGTCGTATTCATCGATTGCACCTAAGTTTACCGTTCCAAGTTCATCGATGCTAGCCTTTGTTAATTTCACTTGTCTTTTGGCATCTTCTACTGGCATTTCCATCGGATATTTATTCTTCGCTGCTTCAAATGAAATAGAATAAGCCTCCTGTAGCTGCTGCAAGCGATTGTCAAGATCTACATCCAAACGGTTTACTTGTATCTCTTGCTCTTTAACGAGTTGTATGAGGTACTTTTGCTGGCGCTTTGTTTCCTTTCCCTCTTGCTCTAGCTTCTCATAGGTTTCTTGCAGTGTAAATCGTTGTTCACGACGTAAACGAATTAATTCTGTCGAACGATTACGCTCAGTATCCTTCATCTGAATCATAGCAGAAAGCTGCTCTTCACCGCTAGAATTCGAAGTCATTTCTTGTTTTAAAAACGTTAAATCTTCTTTCGTTTGTATGATTTGTTGTTGTGCACTCTGATAATCCTTTTCTAAACGCGTTACCTTTTCTTGCTGATTACTTTGTCGTTGTTGATGCTTTGCTACGGCTACTTTCAATTCTGTAATTTCATCTTGCAATTTTTCCTTTGAGGTAGTCTGCTCATTTTTTTTCTTTGACAGAGCGCCAATTTCTTCATCATACTTAATAAGCTTTTGCGCAAGAAGCTGTAGTTTTTCTTCTAATTCCTGTATACGCTCTTCTCTTTTCGATTGATCTTGAACACTTCCCTCCATTTCAAGATCATACATAGCTAATCGGTCGTTCACACGGTTCTCTTCAACCTCTACTTGTGTCAGCCTCTTTGTGCGTTCTTGATCTTGCATGAGCATCGCATCCCAATCATTTCGATACCGAATTACTTGGTTTTCTTCATCATGAATGCGTTGCTTTAAGTTCCGAACACGTTCTTCTAGACTGTTCGTTTTTTCCTCCATCTCCGCCAATTTAGCAGTAACCGTCTCTATTTCACGTTGACGACTTAAGAGAGAGGTTTTTGCCTGTTTTACTGCTCCGCCAGTCATAGCACCGCCAGGATTTACGATATCACCTTCTAACGTCACAATTCGATACCGATACTTTAGCAATCGAGCTAACTCATTCGCACCCTTTAAATCTTTTGTAACGAAAACGGTGCCGAGCAAACTTTGGATAATGGTTTCATAGCGCTTGTCATATTGAATAAGATTAACAGCAATACCAAGAAATGCTGGATGCTGTTTGGCTCCGTGTAGTGCTTCTGGAGTAACATTTTTCCCTTTAATAACAGAAAGCGGTAAAAAAGTTGCCCGTCCATATTGATTACGCTTTAAATACGAAATCGCTTCTCGTCCATTTTCTTCCGTTTTTACTACAACATGCTGCATCGCGGCTCCAAGAGTCGTCTCAATTGCTACTTCATATTCTGCGGGTGCTGAAATCAGTTCAGCCACAGCACCTTCTATTCCTTGTAACTGATTGCGAGCCTTCAGTACTTCACGAACGCCTTGATAGAACCCTGCATAATCTTCTTGCATTTCTTCTAGCATTTCTTTTCGTGAACGCGTTTTTTGTAAAAATTGATAGGCTTGATAGAGTTTACCTTCACTGTCGTTTCGTTCCTGCTTGATATGAGTAATACTCGCCTCTGTTTCACGTAACAGAGCTTTATGATTTTCTAGCTTTGATTTAAATTCAGCATACTCTTGTATTAAAATTTGCTTGCGTTCTTTAATTTCAGCACGCATTTTTACATATTTTTCATTTTCCTCATCAAGTTGTTTATTTTTAGACTGACGCTGTTTTGTTTGTTCTTCAATAAGAGAAATTTCATTTCGAATACTTGCTTGCTCATTAAGCAGTTCAATGTAATCTCCCTTTAATGTTTCAATGCGCTCATCTAAATTTTGTTCAAACGATTGCAATGCAGTGAGCTTTGTATGTAATTGTGTTTGTAACCTTGCTACATATGTATAGATTTCTTGAAGAAGGGAATGATCACTCGTAATATTCCGTTCATATTGAGAAAGCTTTTCTGTCAGTTTCACAACCATTTGTTCAAGCTTTAAGCAGTTTTCATCCGCATTTTTCTTACGTTCTTTCAGCAATTCTCGCTGTCCCTCTAGCTTTTCTAATTCTTTGCTAGAAAGGAGCAACACTTCCTGCAAGGATTGTATAGATTCATCAATGGTTTGTGTGTCTGCTCGCATTTTTTCAATATTTGCTTCATCACTTTGTAAAGAAGAAGTTAATGTCAATTCTTTATCTTTATTTTTCTCTAATTGTTTTAATAATGCTTCCCATTTTTCATGAAGTTCTTCAATTTCATACACAATGAGTGCTGCTTCGACCCGTTCTAATTCTTCCTTTTTTTCCAAGTAGTCTTTTGCAGCCGATGCTTGCATGCCTAATGGTTCAATTTGCTTACTAAGTTCATGAATAATATCTTCTACACGATTTAAATTTTCCTGTGTTTCTTCTAATTTTGCTTCTGCTTTCTTTTTCCGTGTTTTATATTTCAGTACCCCTGCTGCTTCTTCAAAAATGCTACGGCGGTCTTCTGGCTTACTACTTAATATTTCTTCAACTTTTCCTTGGCTTATAATCGAGAAGGCCTCACGCCCCATACCCGAATCCATAAATAAGTCGACAATATCCTTTAAGCGACACGCTTGTTTATTAATAAAAAAGTCGCTGTCACCTGACCGATATACCCGTCTCGTCACACTGATTTCATTGAATTCAATTGGAAGACGCTGATCTTCATTGTCCAGTGTAAGGGTAACTTCTGCCACATTTAAAGGTTTTCGCGTATCGCTTCCAGCAAAAATAATATCTTCCAGCTTTGCTCCTCGAAGCGATTTTACCGACTGTTCACCGAGCACCCAACGAATACCATCCGTAATATTACTTTTCCCACTGCCATTAGGTCCGACAACAGCCGTCACGCCTTGGACAAAATCAATGGATATTCGGTCTGCAAATGATTTGAATCCCATGATTTCTAATCTTTTGAGGAACATCACTACTCCCCCTTTATGCATAATGAATCCCCCTACCTCTAGGGGGATTCTGTTATTGATGTTCTTTTAATTTTTTTAATGCTTCTGATGCTGCATGTTGCTCTGCTTCTTTTTTCGATCGTCCCATTCCCACACCTAATATTTCACCATTTAACATAACATGGGAAACAAATTCACGACTGTGAGCAGGACCCTTTTCATGCAGTATTTCGTATTCAATATTTCCACTACCATCTCGTTGAATTAATTCTTGTAGCTGGCTTTTAAAATCCATCAAATGAGAAAAAGCACCTTCATTGATTTTTGGATAGACAACTGTTTTTAGAAAATCCCATACAACTTCTAACCCTTGATCTAAGTACAGGGCTCCAATAAACGCTTCAAACACATCCGCTAACAAAGCAGGTCGTTCTCTTCCACCTGTCATTTCTTCGCCTTTTCCTAAAAGAACAAATTCGCCAAATGATAGTTCATTAGCAAATTGAACAAGTGAAGGTTCACAAACAATTGATGCACGTAGCTTTGTTAATTCACCCTCGCTCATTGTCGGATATTTTTGAAACAAATATTGTGAAACAGTAAGTTCTAGAACTGCATCTCCTAAAAACTCCAAACGCTCATTGTCTTCATGAGGTTTTTTGCGATGCTCATTCACATAAGAAGAATGTGTAAAAGCTTGGATTAACAGTTTTTCATTCGTAAATTCGATTCCAATATGACTTTGAAATTTTTGAAATGCTTCGCGATGTTTCATATTATACCTATTGTCTCTATGTCTTCTGTATGGCATAGGCCCCTCCTGGATATCTATCCGCATATATATACTGAGGAAGCCCCGCTATAGGGCGGGACTTACCTCAAAATATTATAGGTGGCTCTCTATGTAAGAAACAGCATCGCCAACAGTAGCGATTTTTTCTGCATCCTCATCAGAAATTTCCAATTCGAATTCATCTTCAAATTGCATTACAAGTTCTACTACATCTAAGGAATCAGCACCTAAATCTTCCTTAAAACTTGCAGAAGGGATTACCTTTGATTCATCTGCATCCAGACGATCAACGATGATTTTTGTTACGCGTTCTAAAACAGTTGCCATTGTCATTCACCTCCCCTCAAATCATTATATTAAATAATCTACAAAAAAACTAGGACAAATACACGAGATTTACAACTACTTAAAATACTCGCTTAAGACAAATGGCCCCTTTTGGGGCGAGAACTTCCATCCTCCGGAGCAAAGCGAGCCGGGTTCCGCTTTTCTTTTATTACATTGCCATTCCGCCGTCTATGTGGATGGTTTGTCCGGTGATGTAACTGCTTTGTTCAGATGCTAGAAATGCTACTGCGTTTGCTATGTCCTGTGCTTGTCCAAATCTTGCAAGCGGGATTAGTTTTAACATTTCATTTTTCGTTTCTTCTGTGAGCACATCAGTCATGTCTGTTACGATGAAACCTGGCGCTAGTGCATTTACTGTAATATTACGTGCAGCTAGTTCTTTCGCCGCTGTTTTCGTAAAGCCAATGACACCTGCTTTTGCAGCTACATAGTTTGCTTGTCCTGGGTTACCTGTCACTCCTACAACAGATGCAATATTTATAATTCGTCCGTAGCGTTGTCTCACCATTTGGCGTGTTACCGCTTTGGTGCAGACGAAAACGCCTTTTAAATTTGTTCGAATGACAGCATCCCATTCATCCTCTTTCATACGCATAAGGAGATTGTCTTTTGTTATGCCTGCATTATTCACAAGAATATCAATTTTTCCAAATGTATCTATCGCAATTTTCATCATATCCGCTACTTCTTCTGTATTTGATACATCTGCACGTACAGAAATAGCTTCGCTTCCAAGTGCTTGAATTTCTTCAACTACTTCCTTCGCTCTTTCTTCATTGCCAGCGAAATTCACGATGATTTTTGCGCCTTGCTTTGCTAAATCGAGAGCAATTGCACGACCTATTCCGCGCGATGCACCTGTAACTACCGCAACTTGATCCGTTAACATGTTTATTCTCCCTTCAACTTAGAAATCGTATCATTCAAGCTCTCTTCATCATACACAGCATACGTCTTAGCCGAAGGAGCAATGGACTTCATTAACCCTGCAAGTACTTTCCCTGGTCCAACTTCTATAAACGTATCCACACCAAGTTCTATCAAACGTTCGATAGTAGGATACCACTGCACAGGTGAATAAAGTTGCTCAATTAATTTATCATGGATATCACTACTATTTGTAATAATATCTCCTGTTACATTAGCGATAACTGGTATATGAGCATCTTGTATTTGTATGTTGTCTAAAACAGTTCGGAATTTTTCTGCTGCTGGCTTCATGAGAGAAGAGTGAAACGGTCCACTAACGCGAAGTGGAATCGCGCGCTTTGCACCATTTTCCTTTGCTTTTTTACAAGCAATTTCTACACCTTGCTTCGTTCCTGAAATGACAATTTGCTGTCTGCTATTCATATTCGCAACTTGTACAGCATGTCCTTCATTTGTTACTTCCTCCGTCACCGCTTGCAATGCATTTGGATCCATACCAAGAATAGCAGCCATTGCGCCTTCTCCGTTAGGAACCGCTTCTTCCATAAATTCGCCGCGTTTACGCACCGCATAGACAGCATCTTGAAATGAAAGGGCATTCGCTGCAACGAGAGCACTATATTCACCTAGGCTATGACCTGCTACATAATCGGGTGTTATATCAAATTTTTTCATCACCGTTAGAATGGCATAACTTGTTGTTAATAATGCAGGCTGAGCGTTTGTTGTTTTTGTAAGCTCTGCTTGCGGTCCTTCAAATATAATTTGTGAAAGTGGCGCTTGCAGAACTTCATCTGCTTGTTTAAATATTTGAGCAGCCTCTTCGAAACGTTCTCCTATTTGCATTCCCATACCAACCGTTTGTGATCCTTGACCTGGGAACAAAAATGCTACTTTACTCATTTTTCTTCCTCCTTTATTTGAAGTGGCGTTGCTTCTATCATGGATGCAATAGTAGGGATTACTTGCTTTGCCACCATATCTCTCGTTTGACGAATGGCATTAAATATTGCAGTTTCATCCGATGATCCATGTGCTTTCACAACAGGAGCCTTAAGTCCTATTAGTGCAGCGCCCCCATATTCAGAGTAATCCATTTTTTCCTTTAGCTTCATAAGCTTTGGCTTTAACATTAACGTAGCCAACTTACTTGTAAAAGAGCTTGTTAGTTGCTCCTTTAACATGGAAAATACAGATAATGCTGTGCCTTCAAGCGTTTTTAAAGCCACATTACCAGTAAAACCATCACACACGATAACGTCAGCAACTCCCTGCAGTAAATCACGTGCTTCTACATTTCCAACAAAATTCAAGTTAGAATCCTTTAATAAATAAAATACATGTTTGGATAGGTCGTTTCCTTTCCCGTCCTCTGTTCCAACATTCAGTAATCCAACTCTCGGATTGGCTATCCCTCTTACCTTTTCAGCGTAAAGAGAGCCCATTACCGCATACTGATAAAGATGGATAGGCTTTGCATCCACATTTGCGCCTACATCGAGCATAACAAAACCTCTTCCATCTACAGTAGGAAGAGTCGGAGATAATGCAGGACGTTCAATTCCTTCTATTCGTCCAACAACGAATAGTCCAGCCGCCATCAGTGCTCCTGTATTTCCCGCTGAAATACAAGCATCGGCTCTTCCTTCATTCACTTCTTTTGCCATTAACACCAAAGAAGATCTTTTCTTACGTCTAACTGCACGAACAGGTTCGTCGTCTCCTTCAATTACTTCTTCACTATGTATGATGGAAATACGATCTTGCTTTGTTACATACTTACGTATCTCATCTTCTTTTCCTACTAATGTAATGTGTACATCAGGGAATGTTTCGACTGCCTTCATCGCGCCGAGAACTACTGTTCTTGGTGCATGGTCACCACCCATTGCGTCGATTGCAATCTTCATATGTTTGTACCATCCTCACTATTTTTACTATATCTATACATTTCAAACGTACCAATAAAAACAATTTCGTTTCCAACAAAGCTGCTCACTTCAACAACAGATCTTCTTTTACTATTTCCAGAATCCAATACTTTCGCCTTTGCTATGACCCGTTCGTTCAATTTTACAGAACGGCGATATTGAATATTAGCCTTTGTCGTTAAAGCAACTTCATCATTTATAACAGCTACCGCTAACGAATTTGCTTGTGCAAACAAATGATGTCCTCGTGCGATGCCATTTCTCTTAAATACATGCTCTTGCTTGACATCAAAAATAGAAATTGCATGATGATCAAGCTCCATATCAATAATTTCTCCGACTACTTCGTCCAAAGGTAATGCTTTTACATTTTCATATTGTTTTGCAGCAACGCTCTTAATACGCTCTCTGAGCTCTGGAATCGCCAATTCCAAACGGTCCAATCGAATCGTTTGAATACTAACTTGAAATGTTCGAGAAAGCTCTTCATCTGTAACAAACGGGTTTTCTCGAATTGTTTCTAATAATAATTTTTGCCGTTCTTTTTTGTTTCTCCGCATCCTATTTTAAACCTTTCATTTTATGACTAGGTACTAATAGTAGTATATGAGGTATAGTAGCAGAATGCAACAAAAAATTATAAGTAGCACACTGTCATACTAATCTAGCTTTTCATCTTGCAGAACACCAACTTCATCTAAATAAGAACGTAAATCAGCGTATACGGAGCTGCTCCAAAACGCATGTGTTTCCACTAGAAGAGCAGCATCATCTCTAGCAATCTCTAGCACTTTATAGTCATGTACCATATCGGCAACTTTAAAATCTGGGAGTCCACTTTGCTTTCTTCCAAAAAAGTCACCAGGTCCTCGAAGTTCTAAATCTTTTTCTGATAAAACAAATCCATCATTTGTCTCTGTCATAATGCGCATACGTTCTTTCCCTACTTCTGACTTTGGATCTGCAATTAATATGCAGTAAGACTGCTCACTGCCTCGTCCAACTCGGCCCCTAAGCTGATGCAATTGTGATAATCCGAACCGATCCGCATCGTAGATTACCATTACAGTCGCATTAGGTACGTTCACACCTACTTCCACTACGGTTGTGGAGACAAGAAGCTGCACTTCGTTCGTACTAAACTTTCGCATAGCATCTTCTTTTTCTGCAGCCGACAAACGTCCATGCATAAGCCCTACTTGAAATTGTTTCAGATGATGTGTGAGCATACTATGTAAGTCAATAGCATTTTGCACATCTAACTTTTCAGATTCTTCAATGAGTGGGGTAATCACATAGGCTTGGCGCCCTTTTTGCATTTCTTTTTCTACAAACGCCACCACTCGCTCAAACATATCGTGTTTTGCCCAATATGTTTCAATTTCTTTGCGCCCTGCTGGCATTTCATCTATTATACTAACATCCATTTCTCCAAAAACGGTGATAGCAAGTGTACGAGGAATAGGAGTGGCAGTCATAAACAGAACATCTGGCTGTTCCCCCTTTTCTCTTAACACACGTCGTTGTGCTACTCCAAAGCGATGCTGTTCATCGGTTATAACTAGCCCCAGACATTTAAAATTCACTTCATCTTGAATGAGTGCATGTGTCCCAATTAAGATATGTACCTCTCCTCTGGCAAGACGTTCTAAAATATCACGACGCCGAACCCCCTTAACAGAACTTGTTAGCAATTCAATAGAAACATTAGTATGTACAAATAGTTGCTTAAGTGATTGTACATGCTGCTCTGCTAGAATTTCTGTTGGAACCATTAAAGCTCCTTGAAATCCTGCAAGCACGGTTGCATAGAGGCTAATAGCTGCCACAACCGTTTTTCCCGAACCAACATCACCTTGTAATAAACGATTCATGCGATAGGGAGATGTAAGATCATTCAATATCTCAGAAACGACACGTGTTTGCGCATTAGTAAGTGGGAAAGGTAAACTATTTTGAAATTGCTGCAGAGCTGCACCTGAGTAATACTTGGTTTGTCCAGCAGCATTTTCACGCTGGATTTTTCGAAGCGCCTGCATTTTGAGTTGAAACAAGAAGAACTCTTCATACACAAAGCGTCGGCGGGCTTGCTTCAAGTCCTCATGACTTAAAGGCATATGGAGTATACGCATTGCTTCCAAACGTGGAAGCAATTTATACCGCGCCCGCAATCCTTCTGGAAGTGGATCCTTCACATCAAATTGTTTAAAAGCTTGTATAACAAACCGTCGAAGCTGCTTTACAGTTACCTTTCCTTTCACTGCATACACCGGTTCTATGGTCCGCTCTATTTTCGTAAAATGTACATTCGATGCAATAATGGTTTGACGATGCTGATCCCATTTACCGGAAACCGTAATTTTCTCATCCATATTTATTTTATCTTTATAATAGGGCCGGTTGAAGCATACAACTTGAATTAAATAACGACCAACAAGGAGACGAAAGGTAAGCCTAGATTTCTTTTTCCCGTAGTATTGCAAAAGGGGCAAGCTATGAATCATTCCTTCTACTGTAACTTGTTCATCGTGCTTTACCTCTTCTAAATCCTTCATGGAATAATCTTCATACCGATAGGGAAAATGTTCTAGCAAATCCTCTACTGTATACAACCCCATCTCCCCAAGCTGTTGCGACATTTCTTCTCCTATACCTTTAATTTGTGTAATAGCTATTTTCATACTCACTTGTAAGAAGCTGCACCGTAGATTTTTGCTTCCAGCGCTTTCCCGGTCGGTGTAGCTGCCAATCCTCCTTTTGCCGTTTCGCGTAGGGCTACTGGCATTGCCTGCCCAGCACCAATTACTTCATCACAAGGAATTCTACTTGTAATCCCACCTAGTGCCATATCTGCAGCAACCATCGCATTCGCTGCACCCATGGCATTACGTTTTTTTCGAAATAAGTTACGTGCTACTCGTCCAATTTTTGCAGCACCTGCTGTATGTGAACTTGACGGACCAATTATGTCAAAAACAGATTTGTATTTCATATTCATAGCCTCTTTCGTGTCGAGAATACATCACAGTTATAAAAGCACATACCATAGCAATCAAATTCGATTATGCTCCGCAATTATTACTACTAGTATAACGAGAAAAAAGTTCTTTGTTAATAAGTAAGAATCGCCAAATAGCTTTGACTTATCCCTTTCGCAATGAATAAAAATAACAAAAAAGAAGCAACACAAAGGGAGAAAAGTACTCCCCTTTTGCGTCACCTCTTTATATAGTCATTCTTCCTATATGCTATTTATCTATTCAACAGAAAAAATAAAAGGATAAAGTGGTTGATTTCCTTTATGGATTTCAACTTCAACTTCAGGGAATGTTTCTTCTACGAATGCTTTAAGCTTACCAAGCTCCATTTCATCTACATTTTCCCCTTGTAAAATCGTAACGATTTCTGAATCTTCGTCAATCATCGTTTGGAGTAGTTTCTTTCCTGCTTCTACTTCATTTTCATCGGTTACAACAATTTTTCCATCTGCTATACCCATGAAATCATTTTTCTTTATATTTATGCCATCCATTTCAGTGTCACGAACAGCGTACGTAACTTGTCCAGTTTTAACATGTTGCAGCGCTTCTTTCATGTTAGCAGCATTTTCCTCGAGACTTGCATTTGGATCAAAAGCTAGCATCGCTGCCATCCCTTGGGGTACACTTTTAGATGGAACAACTATTATATTCCCTTCCGAAACTGACGCTGCTTGCTGTGCAGTCATAACAATATTACTATTATTTGGAAGCAATATGATATTGTCTGCATTTACTTCTTGAATAGCAGACACAATATCTTCCGTACTCGGATTCATTGTCTGTCCACCTTCAATGACTTGATTAGCTCCAATACTGATAAACAAATCCTTAATACCCGACCCCATAGCAACCGTTACAATTCCATATGCCTGTTTTTCACTTGGAGCTTCTTTTGCCACATGATCATCCTGTAATAAATGAGTGTGTTGTTCACGCATGTTTTCTACTTTTAAATTTATTAGACTTCCATAGCGTTGACCATAATTCATAGCATTACCTGGATATTCAACATGAATATGTACTTTGACAATGTCATCGTCAGCTACAACCAGCAATGAATCTCCCATTTCACTAATTTCATTACGGAACTTTTCAACAGAAAATGACTGTTGCTTTGCTTTCTCAGCATCTAGCTTTACCATAAATTCAGTACAATAACCATATTTAATATCCGCAGTATTTAATTGGCTTTGTACGTTATGATGTTCTTGATTTATCATTTGCTCCATCGTTGGTTGAATTTCTTGCGATTGTATAGTTTCCCCTTTTAAATCAGCTAAAAATCCTTCATAGACAACGCAAAGTCCTTTACCGCCACTATCTACTACTCCAACTTGCTTTAAAACAGGAAGCAAATCGGGTGTACGATTTAGAGAAGCGTTTGCTTCCTTGACTACTTGCTCCATAAATGAAACAAAATCATCTTCTGTTTGTGAGACAATAGTTGCCTTTTTTGCAGCATCCTTTGCAACGGTCAAAATTGTCCCTTCAACTGGCTTCATAACCGCTTTATATGCTGTTTCAACACCTGCTTCAAATCCTAGTGCGAAATCAACAGTTGATAAAACTTCCTTACTTTCAATAGCTTTCGAAAAACCTCGAAACAGCTGTGATAAGATAACACCAGAATTTCCACGTGCGCCCATTAACAGTCCTTTTGCTAACCTAACTCCAACCTCGCCTGCATGATCCATTTTCGATTTACGAACCTCACGAGCTCCCGAAGTCATTGATAAATTCATGTTAGTACCGGTATCGCCATCCGGAACTGGAAAAACGTTTAGAGCATCTACAACTTTCACATTATTGGTAAGATTGTTCGCCCCTTGCGCAATCATTTGTGCAAAACGTTTTCCATCAATTAGCTTAATTGACACTGATATTTCCTCCTTAATACAATTCACAAGTTTGTTACTTTAACTCCTTGGACAAAAATATTAACTGAGTCCACTGCAAGTCCAATTGTTTGATCTAATGTATACTTTACTTTTGTTTGAACATTGTGAGCAACTTCTGAGATTTTCGTGCCATAACCCACAATAATATACATATCAATATGTACTTCGTCATTTTCATTACGAACAATAACACCGCGAGTAAAGTTTTCTTTTCTTAATATTTCTGTAAATCCGTCTTTCAACTGATTTTTAGATGCCATCCCTACAATACCGTAGCAATCTACTGCAGCACCCCCTGCAGTCATGGCAATAACATCTGTACTAATACTAATCTGACCATATTGTGTATTTATTTCAATTGACATATGTGGTTCCCCCTTCGAAAATAGTCAAAGTGAGCTAGACTACTTATATCATTATAATATACTGTTAGTAAGAAAAATACTACTTCACTAATAAGCGCTCTCGGTAATTCACAACGATAATCAAAATAGTCCTTTGTTATTATACAACATGTACCCTAGTCGTATGTCAAGTAAATTTTCTTGATTTATTACACTATAGGATTGCATTCTCTAATCAGGTATGTTAAATTGAAATAGTGTTTTTAGGTCAAAAGTAGCCTAACATTGAAATTTCGTAGGATAAGGTAGTTAGGAGGGAATTATATATGGCTCGTGTTTGTGCAATTACTGGTAGAAAAGCACGTTCTGGCAACTCACGTTCACACGCATTGAACATTACGAAACGTACTTGGGGAGCAAACCTTCAAAAAGTTCGTATCGTTGTTAATGGTAAAGTAAAACGTGTTTATGTTTCTGCTAGAGCATTAAAATCTGGAAAAATTGAACGCGTTTAATAATAAAAAAAGAGTCTGAGACTCTTTTTTTATTTGGAATTGAAAAAAGCACCGTAATCGGTGCTTTTTTAATTCTTTTTAAACGTATTAAGAACAGCCCGCACGAGACCTCCCAGAAACTTCGGTAGCTTGATTGTATAAAATCTCATGACTTCCCTCCTACACACCATTGCTTCTGCAATATAGCAAAGAGTATGAATTAATCAGTGCTTCTTACCACCAATAATATGCCAGAAGAAAAGGAAAAAGTACCTTTTTCCACGACAAGTTCATTGCTTATACATAATGTAGATCCCATAGAAAGTGTTCGATTCGAGAGAGGATATTTAAATCCTTGCAAGGTAATGCCAGAAACAAATTCAGAAACGGACAAAAAGGAAACATAAGGAAACCTACTATTTAATGTGAGCAAGTACGTGCCTGGCTTCTTCATTTGTATTTCATTTTTACAATCAATTATAGTTATTTCTGTTTTTTGATTGATTGCTTTCATGAGCATTTGCACATTTGCTAGTTCATGATCCAATCTTCCTCCCGTCGCACCAAAGACACGTATACAATCCGGTTCTTGTTGCAAAGACCAGTTAATGGCCAACTCTAAATCTGTTTCATCCTTTTCCTTAGGTACAATATGAAGTTCGTCCGTTCTCTGTTTCATCCACTCCAACTCTGTCGTTGAAACCGAGTCATAGTCACCAAATGCTACATAAGGAACAATTCCTTTTTGTAGCAAATGATATACACCTCGGTCAACCGCCACCCAGGTTACCTCCTCATTGTAATACTGCTCAAAGTCTGGATGAAGATGAGTTGGCCCGCCTGCCATTATATGAATAATCATAGTCCCTACCTCCGATAGAAATAACTGAAAAAGGAGATAACATAACAGGAATATAGCCATTCCTTGCTAGGTCATCTCCCGAATTTAAACGTTCTTTCCAGTGTATCCTTACAAATAGCCTCGTGCTACGCAACCTAATCGATGTTTACTATAACACTTAACCACGGATAGCTTGAATTGCTGCCTCACGATCTTTTTGGTTATATACCGCAGATCCCGCAACTAAAACATTTGCACCGGCTTCTCTACAAAGAGCTGCTGTTACCGGATTAACACCGCCATCAACTTCAATTTCAACTGTAAGATTTTTCTCTTCTACCATATTTGCTACTTCTTTAATTTTCGGCAAAACCGAATGAATAAAAGATTGACCACCAAATCCCGGATTGACAGTCATAAGCAATACCATATCAACATCCTCGATAATATGCTTAATCATCGATACTGGCGTATGCGGATTTAGAACAACCCCCGCCTTAATCCCAAATGATTTAATGAGCCCAATCGTTCGGTGTAAATGTGGACATGCTTCTACATGTACGGTAATAATATCCGCTCCAGCTTTTGCAAACGCAGGAATATAGTTGTCTGGATTTTCAATCATAAGATGAACATCAAGAGTTAGGGATGTAATGGGACGAATTGCTTCTACAATAAGTGATCCGATTGTAATATTTGGAACAAAATGTCCATCCATTACATCGACGTGAATATAATCCGCACCCCCTTTTTCTACATCTTTAATTTCTTCCCCTAATCTAGCAAAATCTGCTGATAATATCGATGGTGCAACTTTAATCATAACTTAATACCTCGGCTTTCTATCTCGAATCTCTTGAATAAATTGAACGTAATGATCATATCGATAACGTGGTATGATACCCGATTCAACTGCCTCTTTCACCGTACACTTTGGCTCAGACAGATGGGTACATCCTCTAAATTTACAATGTTGCTTTTGCCTCTTTAGTTCAACAAAGCTTTCCGCCACATCTTCTATATTCATATCGGTAAACTCAAGGGAGCTAAAGCCAGGCGTATCGGCAACGAGGCCACTACCAACCTTTATTAGTTCAACATGACGTGTCGTATGTTTGCCTCGTCCGAGATGCGTTGAAATAATATTTGTTTTTATAGCAAGTCCTGGTCGCAATTGATTAAGAAGAGAAGACTTACCAACGCCAGATTGTCCTGCAATGACAGAAATACTATTTTGCAATAACGAATGCAATTTTTCAATGCTCGGTTCTTCCCGTTTAGATGTTAGCAACACTTCGTAACCAATTTTCCTATAATCTGCAACGTATCCTTCTATTTCTTGTAAATCTTCCTTGTCCACTAAATCCATCTTACTAATACATATAATAGGCTTAATACCGTTAAATTCTATAAGCACAAGAAATCGATCAAGCAGAAGTGTACTGAAATCTGGTTCCACAGCGGAAAAGACGAGAATTGCATTATCCACATTAGCTATCGGAGGACGAACAAGCTCATTTTTCCGATGAAGAACTTCGAGAATATAACCTTCTGTTTCATTATCCGCTTGGAATTCAACTAAGTCGCCAACAAGAGGGGTTATTTTATTCTTACGAAAAATACCACGACCCCGACACTGTGTAACTCCTTCGTCATTTTCAACATAATAAAACCCGCTTAATGCCTTTATTATCATGCCTTGTGGCATACACTCACTCCTTGATTTATCACTGGTACGGTACTACTTTTTCAGTAATCGTTACACCATCACGAACAATTTTATAGCGCCCTGTTTTCCCGTATGCAATTGTAAAATCTAGAGAAATCGTGCTTGACGCCGTAATCGTTTTCGTTTGAACTGGCTTATCATACGTAGTATTCATATCTTCCATATATATATCCACTGTTTGTGGTTTATTATCTGCTGACGCCTGATACGGAATTTGAATATCACTAACTGTAACCTTTTTTGGCGGATTTGTTGAACTTACAGGATTTGAAGGATTGGTTGTAGCGTCCTTCGGTCCAGATGAAATCACAACAGAAATAAGATCTCCTTCACGTACTGCTGTATCTGCTTTTGGAGTTTGTGAAATAACATTTCCTTTTGCAACTGTATCTGAGTTTTGTTGAGTCACTTCAACATTTAGCTTACTGTCCGAAATATAGCTTCTCACATGACTTTCAGTCCATCCTGTAAAATCTGCAAGTGCAATTCGTTTTGGCCCATTACTAATCCAAACTCGAAACTCCTGATCCTCCTCAATTACTTCCTGACCAGCAGCAGGAGCTTGCTCAATAATTTGACCTTTTGGTTTGTCACTATCGATGTAGTATGGCGTAACACTTGCAAAATTTTGTGTTACTTCATCTTGAACACTATCAAATGATTGACCTACATAATTCTTAACTTTTTGCTTTTTCTTTCCGCCCGATTGATAAATGGTAATCTTCGAATTTTCTTTGACTGTCGTTCCTGCTTTTGGATTTGTCTTTATGACTTTTCCCTCTTCTATTTGATCGGTATATATAATTTCAGGGGTCGAAGCAACTTGAAGTTTGCTCTGACTTAATATATTAACAGCATCGGCATATGTTTTGCCTGATACATCGGGTATCTTTACATCTTTTGGAATGAAAAAATTTGGAACAACAGCAACTGCTGCAACAACTCCCAAAGTAAGCAAAACAAATACAACAAGCAAACTAATCATAAGCCTACGCTTTGGTTTTTTCTTTTTACCTACTTCCTTATCTTTCATCGGTTCTTCTTTTGAATCCACTTTTCCTGTATTGATAATTGTCTCATCAGATTCACTTTCAGGAAAAGCTTCTTGACGTATTATCGGAAGAGCCTTCGTAGCTTCCTCATCTTCTAGAATATGAAAGCGTTCCTCATTGGCCCTCTCGGGAAAAAGAGCCGTGACAATATCTTGCTTCATCTCATCAACAGATTCATAGCGATAAAAAGGATCCTTTGCAGTTGCTTTTAAAATAATATTTTCTACACTTTGAGGAATATCAGGATTCCACCGCTTTACTGAAGGTGTTTCATTTTGTAAATGTTTAAGAGCAATAGACACCGCAGATTCTCCTGAAAAAGGAGGACGTCCTGTTAAAAGTTCAAACATTACAATTCCAAGTGAGTAAATATCAGATTTTTTATTTGCCACACCGCCCCGTGCTTGTTCTGGAGATAAATAATGAACAGAGCCCAAGACAGAATTTGTATGAGTAATCGTTGTTGCTGAAGTAGCCGTAGCTATTCCAAAGTCTGTAACCTTAACTACACCATCATCACGAATTAGAATGTTTTGTGGTTTAATGTCTCGGTGTACAATTTCAAAATGATGGGCATGGGACATGGCTGATGCAAGTTGCTCCATTACATCTAATGTTTCTGTTACCGATAACATTCCTTGCTGCACAATATACTGTTTCAACGTTCTGCCTGGAACAAATTCCATTACTAGATAATAGATACCTTCTTCTTCTCCAACATCATATATATTAACTATATTAGGATGGGACAGCGTTGTAACAGATTGTGCCTCGCGATGAAAACGTTTAATAAACTCTTCGTTATTTGCATAATCCAGTCGGAGTATTTTTACAGCAACATCGCGGTCCAAAATATCGTCGTGTGCTAAATAAACATTAGCCATTCCGCCTCCACCAATCATTTTGAGCAACTTATAACGATCATTTAGGCGTCTTCCAATCATCACGGTGTTAATCACCCACTTTCACTCACTGAATCGATGTATTGAACAATTACAAGAGTAATATTATCTTCCCCACCCATGTCATTTGCCTTTTGCACGAGTTCTTCTCCCTTACCTTGTAACTCTTGATTAGATAGTAAGATTTGTTGCATCTCTTGCTTTGATACCTTATTTGATAAGCCATCTGAACAAAGTAACAATTGATCACCATGTTCTAAAATCAGTGTTTTGCTGTCTAAATTTGCTTGTTTTTCCGTTCCTAACGCACGAAGGAGCACATGTCTACGCGGATGAAATTCCGCATCTTCTTTTGAAATCTCCCCGTATCGCACCAGTTCATTAACAAGAGAATGGTCTTCAGTAGCAAGGGATAGTTCTCCATCTGAGACGATATAGCACCGACTATCTCCAATATGACCGATGGTTACGAATGCCTTCGTACAAATGGCGGCGACCATGGTTGTCCCCATCCCTTTACACTCTTCGTGTTCAAATGAATAATTAAATATTTGTTCGTTGATGATTTCAACATGATCATACAGCCATTTTTCTGCAAGCTTAGGGGTATCTATGCCTTGTGCTTGCTTCCAAAAGTCATGAAACAGTTGGATAGCCATCTGACTTGCTACATCTCCAGCCCGGTGACCACCCATACCATCTGCTACTATTGCTAGAATATCACCCTCAACATTGTAAAATACTCCAGCACTGTCTTCATTATGTTGACGAACCTTTCCTCTGTCGGACAGAAAAATGGTTTTCATCTTTTCACCTCGTCTCCTCTTTGCGCTCCTTTGCACGCAATTGACCACAGGCGGCATCAATATCAGAGCCTTGTTCACGGCGTATGGTAACATTGATACCATGGCTTTTTAACGTTTTCTCGAAGCGGAAAATTTGCTCACGCGGCGTTCTAACGTAATTGCGTTCAGGAACATAATTCACTGGAATTAGATTCACATGACAAAATAAACCTTTTAGAAGCTTTGCTAATTCTTCTGCATGCTCCACTTGATCGTTTTCTCCGCCAAATAAACCGTATTCAAATGTTATGCGACGGCCTGTTTTTTTTGTATAATATTTTACAGCTTCAATCAAGTCAGGAAGCTTGTATGCTCGGTTAATTGGCATTAGTTTAGAGCGTAATTCAGTATTTGGAGCATGCAAGGAAATAGCAAAGTTAATCTGCATATTTTCATCAGCAAAATCATAAATTCTTGGAATAATCCCACTTGTAGAAACCGTAATATGACGAGCACCAATATGAATTCCTTGTTCATGATTTACAATACGTAAAAACTTGACTAAATTATCATAATTATCGAACGGTTCCCCAATTCCCATGACAACGATTGAACTTACCCGTTCTTCCATTTCATCTATAGCACGCTGTACATTTACAATTTGTGCAACGATTTCTCCCGATGCTAAATTTCGTTTCAGCCCTCCGAGTGTCGATGCACAAAATGTACATCCGATTCGGCATCCTACTTGCGTTGTAACACAAACTGAGTTTCCATATTCATGCTTCATCAATACCGTTTCAATCGAATATCCATCATGTAGTTCAAATAAAAATTTAATCGTCCCATCAGCCGAAACTTGTTTTACTAGCGTTTTTAAAGTAGTAATTTCAAAGAAATTCGGCAATTTTACTCGTAATTCCTTAGAGAGATTCGTCATCTTTTCAAAAGAATCTACTCGTTTTTTATACAGCCAATCAAATATCTGCCCAGCCCGAAAAACGGGTTCTCCTTGCTCTTTTAACCAAGCTTGTAAATCTTTCAGGTCTAATGAATAAATAGAAGGCTTCTTCACTTCTACATTTGCATTATTTTCAATTATCATTTCCATGTTGCTACACCCTCTTTCGTAAACATGCTATATAAAATCCATCCGTAAGGAAATAATGAGGCAAAATTTGCAATTGTCCATCTTTCACATACTGTCTTGCTACAAGCGGAAGTCGATCCCGGACAGTGTCATCCCATTCAAAGTCTGGATGAGTCCGTAAAAATGCGTGAATAACTTGCTCGTTTTCTGTCTGTTCAATCGTACACGTACTATATACAAGTCGTCCACCCTTTTTTACAAGAGGGGCAATCTCCTGCAGAATCGCAAGCTGAATGTGAGATAAATGTTCGCTATCTTCCTGCTTTTTACCAAGCTTAATATCAGGCTTTCTGCGAATTACACCAAATCCGGAACATGGAGCATCAACTAACACTTTATCAAAGGATTCATCATGAAACGAGTTTCGGGCTTTTCTAGCATCGAGTACCCTTGTTTCTATATTTTGCAAATGAAGACGATTCGTCTGCGCATCAATAAGTCGTATCTTATGTGGGTGTAAATCTAATGACACTACATGTCCTGTGCCTTGTAATCGTTCGGCAATATGACAAGATTTTCCTCCTGGTGCGGCGCAACTATCTAACACAACTTCTCCGTCTTTTGGATCTAGCGCTCTTGCAACAAGCATACTACTTTCATCTTGAACAGATAGAAACCCATCTCGGAACGCTTTCGTATGAGCAACGTTCCCCTTTTCTATTACAATTGCATCTTCAGATAATGCACCACGTTTTGCCTCTACCCCTTCACTTGCAAGCATGACAATAACATCTTCTATAGTAGTACGATTTACATTTACACGTGCCGATGCTACTGGAGGAAGCAAATTAACCTCACAAATTTGTTTGGCTTCTTCCATACCATAACATGATATCCATTCTTTCACGAGCCAATCAGGATGACTAGTACAAATAGAAAGACGTTTTGCTTCATCTGAAATAGCCGTCAAAGACGCAACACCTTGTCGTTGTACTGAGCGAAGTACACCATTAACAACAGAACTAATTCCTTTATGTCCTCGTTTTTTTGCAATCTCCACTGCCTCGAAAATAACGGCATGAGCAGGAACGCGATCTAGATACAGAAATTGATATAGAGAGAGACGCAGTAAGACACGTACCCACTGCTCTATATTTCCTCGAAGAAATGGTTTTAAATAATAGTCAAGTGCATCTCTTTGCTGAATCGTTCCATATACAATTTCGGTAAGCAGACCCACATCTTTTCCTTCTATTTTATTCTTTTCGATTAGTTGATTCAGCAGCAAGTTGCTGTAGGCCCCGTTTTTTTCTACTTGTAGTAGCCCTTCAAGTGCAAGTTCACGCACATTTTTATTCATTCTTCTATTCCTACCTTTGTGCCAACGCTAAGGTGTGTCCCATGTAAAAATTGTGCGCCTGTCATCCGTTTTTTCCCGGATGGCTGCAAATCTGTAATTTTAATTGCGGTTTGATTGCCTGTTGAAACGATAAATCCGTCATCTTCTATGCTGATTACGGTTCCCGGCTCTGCACTGCTAGCTTGGACTTTTTCTCCCCACCATACTTTCATAACTTGACCGAGCATTGTCGTATATGCAACCGGCCACGGATGTAGACCGCGTATATGATTGTAAATTATTTCTCCGTCTTTGCTCCAATCAATCTTCTCTTGCTGGCGTTTAATGTTTGATGCAAAAGTTGCCTGCTTATCATCTTGCTTAATTGGTGTTACTGTACCTTCCATAAGATGAGGAAGGGTTGTTGACAATAATTCTGCTCCTGCAAGGCTTAGCTTATCGTGAAGCGTTCCAACAGAATCATGCTCTAAAATCGGCACCTCTACCTGTGTAATAATATCACCCGCATCAAGTTTTTCAACCATATACATAATTGTAACACCTGTTTTTTCTTTTCCTTGCATAATAGCGTAATGTATTGGAGCACCTCCGCGTAATTCTGGAAGTAAAGAAGCATGTACATTAATACAACCATATTTAGGAGCATCAAGTAGTTCTTTTGGAAGGATTTGTCCGAAAGCTGCCGTAACGATTAAATCAGGCTGCAAGGCAAGTACATGTTCGTATTCACTTTTCTCTCTAATTTTTAATGGTTGTAAAACTGGAATATTATGTTTTTCTGCCTCCACCTTAACTGGCGGCGGTGTTAGTACTCTTTTTCTTCCAACTGGTCGATCGGGTTGTGTTACCACTCCAATTACTTCATATCCATCCGCTAGTATACGACGTAATACGCCGACAGAAAAATCAGGTGTTCCCATAAATACAACTTTCACCATTTGAAACTCTCCTTTATGCTTCTTCTAACTCGCCAGGCTCATAATATCGATTCACATTTGACGTAAATAAAACACCATGCAAATGATCCAGTTCATGCTGAATTGCTCTAGCTAGAAATCCATCTGCTTCTAGTACAAACACTTTACCAAAGCGATTGTATGCACGAACTTTAATATACTCCGCTCGCGTTACTTCACCATATAAATCGGGAAAGCTAAGGCAACCTTCAGGTCCTATCTGCTCTCCTCGTTTTTCTATAATAATGGGATTAATAAGATCAATTCGTCCATGCTCATCATCTACGTCTACAACTGCGATTTGCTGCGTTATTCCCACTTGCGGTGCAGCAAGCCCAACTCCATCACTGCTAAGCATTGTTTCATACATATCATTTAATAGTTTTCTTATTTTCTTATCATAAACCAATACAGGTGTACATTCCGTTTCTAACACCTTACTTGGATACTTCACTACATTTAATATTGCCATAACTTCCTCCACTACATGAGCATCGTTGGATTAAAATCAATCGAAATCTGTAACTGATGCTTTGTTATTTCTGTTTGATAATGTTCCATTACAAGACGTAATACTTGCTGTAAGTTCGGTTCCCGTTTGTATTTTATCATGCATTGATATCGATATCTATCTTTTACCCTTGGTATTGGCGAGGCGGCTGGACCAAGGATAAGTGATTGTTGTGAGCATTTTTGTCTTAGAATGGATACAATCTGCTCGGTTGTGTGCACAGCCTTTAGTAATTCAGGATGCGAAACTGTTACAAGAGTTAAGTAAAAGTAAGGGGGATATTGATGGAGTTTACGTATATACATTTCCCGTTCAAAAAAAGCATCATAATCCTGTATTTTTGCAAGCTGTATACTATAGTGTTCTGGTGTATAGGTTTGAATGACCCCTTCTCCTGGAAGCTCATGACGTCCTGCTCTGCCACTCACCTGCGTTAACAATTGAAATGTTTTTTCACTGGAACGAAAATCTGGCAAATGTAACATCGTATCGGCTGTTAGCACGCCTACTAATGTAACATTCGGAAAATCTAAACCTTTTGCAATCATTTGCGTCCCCAGCAAAATATCAGCCTTACCTTCTCCAAATATTTTTAGCAATTTTTCATGGGAACCTTTTTTACTCGTTGTATCAACATCCATTCGAATGATTCGAGCCTCTGGAAATAACTTTTGCAATTCCTCTTCAACCTTTTGTGTACCTGTCCCAAAAAAACGAATATAATCGCTTTCACATGCTGGACATACATTTGGAATTGGTTGCTCATATCCACAATAATGACATTTCAATTTTTCCTGCTTTCGGTGATACGTAAGAGAAATATCACAGTGTGGGCATTGCAAAACATAACCGCAATCTCGGCACATGACGAAAGTAGAATGACCTCTTCGATTCAAAAATAATATACTTTGTTGTCGTTTTTGAAGGCGGTCTTCAATTTTTTCATGTAAGCTTTTAGAAAACATAGAGCGATTTCCTTCTCTAAGTTCTTCTCTCATATCAACAATTTCCATTGTCGGCATCTCTTGATTATTCATTCTTTTCTTCATAGTAAGGAGCTTATACACACCTTTTTTCGCTCTGGCAAATGTTTCGAGCGTTGGTGTTGCACTTCCTAAAAGAATTGGACAATGATGATGAATGCCTCTCTCAATCGATACATCCCTTGCATGATAACGGGGATTATCTTCCTGCTTATAGCTTGATTCATGTTCTTCATCAACAATAATAATACCTAGGTTTTCAAAAGGGGCAAATACAGCTGAGCGAGCACCAACTACAACTTTCACTTCTTTTCGTTGAATTTTTCGCCATTCATCATACTTTTCTCCAACCGATAAAGCACTATGTAAAACGGCAACTTGCGATCCAAATCGACCTTTAAACCGTTCTACCATTTGTGGTGTTAATGCGATTTCCGGAACGAGTACGATGGCTTCTTTCCCTTTCTTAATAACTTCTTCAATTGACTGCAAATAGACTTCTGTTTTTCCGCTTCCTGTAACTCCATAAAGTAAAAATACATGATGCTGTTCCTCGTTTATACTAGAGAGAAGATTCGTCATCGCCTCTTGCTGCTCGTCTGTCAGCATAAGTGATGTTGTTTTTTCAAAGCTATCATCATCATACGGATTACGATATACTTCCACATATTTTGTTTGTAAAAGTCCTTTCTTTTCCAATGCCTTTACAGGTGAATCCGTCACTTGCAATTGTTCCTTTAGCTGATGGAGAGGTATGGGCTCGCTATTTTCAAGAAAGTAATATAGAATGTCTTGTTGTTTTTCACTACGCAATGTTTGGACAATCCCTTCTAATTCTTGTTTGCTAGCAAGCGGCCATACAATACGTTGTTTCTTTTTTTGAACGCGATCCTTTACATCGTATACAACCTCAACAGCTCCATCGGCAACACTTTGACGAATAAAACGATAATAAGATTCATCAATATCGCTAAAGTCTAACGAATTTTGCTCGCCAAATAACAGTTGCAACTCTTGCGGGGCTTCTTTCAAGTTACGCATCACAAGATGTTTATTATAATTTGCTTTCATCGCTGTTGGGAGAATGGCTTGAAAGGCAGAAATGGTGAAACAAAGAGTTTCCTTCGCTAACCAGAATCCCAGTTGTAGCATTTCTTCATTTAAAGCTGGCGTAACATCCAACAATGTATCAATTTCCTTTAATTTATCAATTTCAACATCCATTGTATCTTTCGTAGCAATTACGAAGCCTTGTAGCTTGCGAGATCCAAATGGTACAACAACCCGTACTCCTGTTTGTACAAGATCTTCCAAGCGGTTCGGAATTTTATAATCGAATGGTCGGTCCGTCTGTTTCGCCGGAACATCCACGATTACACTCGCTATTTTCATACTTTCTCACCTAAGAGATTGCTGAGTTCCGTTAAAATATGTGTGGCTACCTGTTGCTTGCTTAACTTAGGAAGAGAAACAATTTCCCCATTTCGCTTGTACATCGTGACAATATTTGTATCCGTTCCAAAACCCGCACCCTCAGCTAATACATTGTTAGCAACAATCATATCTAAATTTTTTGATGCTAGCTTTCCTTTTGCATATTCTTCTACTTTATTTGTTTCAGCAGCAAATCCTACTAGCGTTTGCTTCGTTTTTCGTTCGCCAAGTATTTTTAAAATATCTGGTGTTCTTTCTAATTCAAGTGTAAGATCGTCTGCCTTTTTCTTCATTTTTTCCTTATGAACTATTTTCGGACGATAATCAGCTACCGCAGCTGTTTTAATAACTGCATCCACCGCATCATACTCATTCAATACAGCGCGTAGCATATCTTCCGCTGATTCTACGTTCACTACACGGACACCCGCAGGAGGTTGTAGATTGGTCGGACCTGAAATTAAAATAACCTCAGCCCCGCTCTGTACTGCTTCATCCGCTATGGAATATCCCATTTTCCCAGAAGAAAAGTTCGTCATAAATCGAACCGGATCAATTCTTTCACGGGTAGGACCTGCTGTAATGAGAATTCGTTTGCCTTGTAGTGGTAAATCACGAGAAACAAACGTTTCAAGCATGGCAACAATCGTCTCGGGCTCCTCCATCCGGCCTTTAGCCACATATCCACATGCTAGAAAACCTTCATTGGGTTCAATAAAATGGTAGCCAAATTGCTCCAACGTTTTTATGTTTTTTTGAACCGCAGGGTTCTCATACATATGTACATTCATAGCTGGTGCAATAAAGATAGGTGATGTTACAGCGAGTAACGTAGTAGACATCATATCATCAGCAAGACCATTTGCCAGCTTTCCTATTACGTTTGCAGTAGCTGGAGCAATTAAGGTAAGATCAGCCCAATCAGCTAAATCAATATGCGCGATTACTGAAGAATCCTTTTCATCAAATGTATCGGTATACACATCATGACGTGATAAGGCTTGAAAAGTAAGTGGCGTAACAAACTTACGTGCAGATTCTGTCATAATAACCTTTACGATTGCACCAGCTTGCGTAAGTTTACTCGTTAAAGCTGCCGCCTTAAAAACAGCTATTCCACCAGAAACACATAATAAAATTTTCTTTCCTTTTAACATTTTATTTCGCCCCATTTCTCTTAAAATGAAACTTCTCCAATTTGGAGATTCCCTATCGTAAAAAAATAACAACCTAAGTGTGAATAGGTTGTCGTCACTAAAATGGTTTGAATGAAAAGAGAATCGTCTTATTTCGGACTCTTTTCTCCATATGGTTCAAAATTTAAAATCTTTGCTTCAATTTCTTCTAATGCTTTACCTACACATTTATCAGAGACAGGATTTTCAACCATGCAATCGTGTTTTTCTTGCATTTCACGAGCACGCTTAGATGCTACCGTAACTAACGTGTACTTGCTATCAATTTTTTGTAATAAAGAGTCTATAGATGGATATAACATATTTAATCAACCTCCGTCATTTGTTTATAATACTTGGCAATTCTCTCACGGCGGCAATGTTCACTCATAACGATTGCCTTAATCCGCTCGCAAGCTAGTTCTACTTCGTCATTCTCAACGACATAGTCATAGGCGTCCATCATGTCAATTTCTTCCTTCGCAACTGTTAAGCGATCTTGAATAACATCTTCAGTCTCAGTTCCGCGTGATACGATACGATTTTTTAATTCAGACAAACTTGGAGGAGCTAAAAAGATAAACACGCCATCTGGAAAAGCTTTCTTAACTTGCATTGCTCCTTGTACTTCAATTTCTAAAAAAACATCTTTTCCTTCTTGCAATGTTTTTTCCACATAATCAATGGGTGTTCCATAGTAGTTATCAACAAATTTCGCCCATTCTAAAAGGCCATTTTTTGCGATCATTTCTTCAAATTCTTCTCTTGTTTTAAAGAAATAATCTACACCGTTTACTTCACCTTCGCGTGGTTTTCTCGTCGTAGCAGACACAGAGTAATGCAATTGAATATCCTTCTGTTCAAACAATGCTTTCCGAACTGTACCCTTCCCTACTCCTGAAGGTCCAGAAAGTACAATCAGAAATCCTCTTCCTCTTCTCATATGTATGTAAACCCTACCCTTCGTCACTAATCTCTTCTTTGTCGTCCTTGTTGCTTGAATTTAACCTTTGAGCGATTGTTTCCGGCTGAATGGGGCTGAGTACAATATGCCCGTCATCCATAATGATAACGGCTCTTGTTTTCCGACCGTACGTTGCATCTAACAGAATGTTTTGCTCACGTCCTTCTTGCACAAGACGCTTAATAGGTGCTGATTCTGGACTGACGATCGCAATGATACGATGAGCAGACACGATATTTCCGTATCCTATATTCAAAAATTGCAACATGGTCACCTGTGCCTCCTAGTAAGTCTAACCGTATTCCTAAGCTACTAAACTGTATAGACAGCTATTCAATATTCTGTACCTGTTCTCGGATTTTTTCAAGGTTATTTTTCATTTCTACAACATATTTTGAAATAGTTCCATCATTTGCTTTTGATCCGATTGTATTCATTTCACGATGCATTTCTTGAACGAGAAAATCAAGCTTACGACCAATGGCTTCATTGCTTTCCAACGTTTCACGAAATTGTTCAAAATGGCTTTGTAACCTTACCAATTCTTCATGAATATCACAACGATCTGCAAATAGTGTTACTTCTGTTAGAATTCGTTGTTCATCGAACTCCACACTTCCTATTTCTTTCAACCTTGCTGCTAACCGTTCCCGGTATTTTTGTACGACAACCGATGAGAGTGGAGTAATACTCTGAACACAGTTTTCAATTATTTCAATGCGTTTCAGTAAGTCATTGTGTAGCTGTATTCCTTCTCTATCTCGCATCCCCTTCATCATGGTCACGGCCAAAGATACTGCTTCATACAAACTTCCTTCAAACTCTTCATCTATTTTTTCAGCTTCTTCAATTGAAGTAACGTCAGGCATTGCTAATAGCTGTTGCGTGGTAATGGTAGTAGGTAAGTTAAATTTATTACCTGCTAAAACCATGATTTCCTTGTACTGCTCTAATAGCTCCCAATCTACCCGCAACTTTCTTTCAACAAGTCCTTCTCCTTCAACCGAAATCGAAACTTCAATCCGTCCCCGACGTACATTGGAAGCGATTACCTTTTTCACCTTATCTTCAAAGATCATCAAATGTCTTGGCAGTCGTATATTAGTTTCTAAGAAGCGGTGATTAACCGATTTCATTTCTACAGTAATTACAAATGCATTCCGCTCTATCTTTGCTCGTCCAAATCCTGTCATACTCGAAATCATCTTATCACATCCAAATAATGATATCTCTTAACGAAAAAGGTAATAGAGATTGTTTCTCTACTACCATATAAAATAATAACATATTTGCATTGCCTTGACTATTTATAGTTCACTTCTCCTTTCATAAAGAGGGGTCTTTTTTTCATTTTATGCTTCGTAAATATAGAACCAACTAATAAAAAGGTTGGAATCGCTGATAGTGCACCAATTAAAAGCCAGTCTCTAGCCTCTATTGGACGCGTATTAAAGATTAATTGAAGCGGCTCATAATAAATAACAGCGAGCATAACAAGCATCGATAAGAATACTGCACCTACTACGTATAAGTTGCCAAATGGATTACGATGAAAGATAGAATGTTCACTCCGGCAATCAAATACGAGTATAAGCTGAGATAAAACGAGAGTAGCGAATGTAACAGTTTGTGCGTAATTTAGATCGTTTGGATTTTGATTATTTGAAATGATGAAAGAAAGAAGCGTTACAAATCCAATTAAAAAACCTCTACTTATGATTTTCCATCCTAATCCTCTAGAAAACACCCCTTCTTTAGGATGGCGAGGTTTTCTCTTCATTACATCTTCTTCTGGTGCATCTAGACCTAAAGCCATCGCCGGAAGACCATCTGTCACGAGATTCACTAATAATATTTGAATGGGAACTAGAGGAAGCGGAAGTGCTAATAGCATCGCAAATAACATTACAAGAATTTCTCCTACATTAGAAGCTAGCAAATATCGAATAAATTTTCGAATATTTTCATAGATATTGCGGCCCTCCTCAATTGCTTCTTTAATCGTAGCAAAGTTATCATCGAGTAAAATGAGTGAAGATGCTTCCTTTGCCACATCTGTTCCAGAAATGCCCATTGCGATTCCAATATCAGATGCTTTAATCGCAGGAGCGTCGTTTACACCATCCCCGGTCATGGCTACAATATGATTTCGATTTTGCAGAGCTCTTACAATTTTCAGTTTATGCTCTGGTGATACACGAGCAAATACATAGGTTTCTTCTACTATTTCTTCTAATTCATCAACAGACATACGTGACAATGCTTCTCCTTCTACAACCTTCCCGTCCTCTGGTAATATCGCAAGTTCTTTGGCAATAGCCATGGCTGTCATTTTATGATCTCCGGTAATCATAATCGTACGAATTCCTGCTTCTTTACATTGTTGAACAGCTGCTTTTACCTCAGGTCTTGGTGGGTCCATCATTCCTTGTAACCCAACGAACAATAAGTTTTTTTCAGCATCTCGTTCATCCACAATCACTTCGTTGCTAGGTAATGGCTTATATGCTATGGCTATCGTTCGCAGCGCTTTTGAACCAAGATGTGAAATGGCTTCTTGTACTTCTGTTTTATGAATGGGCATAGATTGCGCTCTATTCCCCCATAATATGCCGTTGCATATTTGTAACAAAACGTCTGGTGCCCCTTTGGTCACGACAAACCGTTTGCCCTTTGAATCTCTTATAATAACACTCATCATTTTACGAGTGGAATCAAACGGAAATTCTTTTTCGATCTTATACTGTGCTTGTAGCACATCTCTGGTAAACCCTGCCTTCATGGCAGCTGCAATTAGGGCGCCTTCTGTTGGATCTCCGTCTAGCACATAATCTTTCTTTTTTTTCACGATATTTGCATTATTGCAAAGCACCCCAAATTGTAACAATTGTTGCAAAGAGGAAACACCGGTCGGTACGATTTTTTTACCATTTTGCATAAATTCTCCCGATGGAATGTACCCTTTTCCTGTTACATTCCAAATCTCTCCACCAGACCAAAGATGGGTAACCATCATTTTATTTTGCGTCATCGTTCCTGTTTTATCAGAACAAATAACTGATGCACAACCTAGTGTTTCTACAGCAGGTAATTTACGAACAATCGAATTTTTCTTAATCATTCTCTGGACACCTAATGAAAGAGCCACAGTTACAATTGCTGGTAATCCTTCTGGAATTGCCGCCACCGCTAAGGATACACCAGCAAGAAACATATTATATATGTTGTTTCCTTGATATACCCCGATTACAACAACAAGCGCTGTTAACAGTAGGGCTACTACAATTAAAATTTTACCAAGCTGTTCCAGTCGTCGTTGCAACGGAGTTTCATTTTCTTCCGCACTTTGAAGCAAATCAGCAATTTTCCCCATTTCTGTATTCATCCCTGTATTTACAACAACACCTATTCCTGAACCTCTCGTTACCATCGTACCCATAAATGCCATATTCATTTGGTCCCCGAGCCCTATATGATCACTGCTTATTGCTTCCACCTTTTTTTGAACCGGAACCGACTCACCCGTTAAGGCGGACTCTTCTATGTATAAGCTAGTCGCTTCAACAACCCGAATATCAGCCCCAATTCGGTCACCACTCATGAATTTTATGATGTCCCCTCTAACGAGACCTTTAGAAGGAATCTTTATCCATTTTCCATTTCGCATAACCGTGACCTGGGGTGATGCTAATTCCTTCAATGCTTCAAGTGATTTTTCTGCTTTACGCTCTTGAAAAAAGCCAAGTACTCCATTAATTAGGACAATCGCAACAATAGCGATAGCATCGACTAGTTCTCCTAGTAGCGCAGAAATAATCGTTGCACCAAGTAAAACGAGAACCATAAAATCCTTGAACTGAGCGATAAATACGCTCCATGCAGATGGAAGTTTCGTTATACGCAAATCATTTGAACCGAATTGTTTATAGCGATTATTTGCTTCTATCTCTGTTAATCCCATCGACACATTCGTTTTCATTGCCTTTTCTACTTCATGTGTACGCAGTTCATACCAGTTCATCTCATTTCACCTCAGCTTCTCTTCTCTACTGACAGCATATTCAGACTCGTCCTAAAACATGCTATAATAAAACATTAGTTGGAATTGCAAAGGAGGAAAACAACTATGTCCTTTGATGGATTATTTACTAGAGCCATTGTTCATGAAATAGCGGAGCCACTTTTATCCGGACGGATTTCAAAAATATATCAGCCATCCAAATACGAGCTTCTTTTACACATTCGCTCTCAAAGAAAAAATTGTAAGCTGCTTCTCTCAGCACATCCTACCTATGCTAGAATGCACTTTACCACTCAAAACTACGATACGCCTTCTTCCCCCCCTATGTTTTGTATGCTTCTTCGAAAGCATTTAGAAGGAGGTATTATAGAAGAAGTTTGGCAAGATGAGCTTGAGCGAATTGTACATATTAAGGTAAGGAGCCGAAATGAAATTGGCGATGAATCGCTCAAAACGTTAATTATTGAAATTATGGGACGCCATAGTAACATCATTTTAGTAGAAACGAATACCAACACAATATTAGACAGTTTAAAACACATCTCTGCCAACGTAAATCGATATCGAACTGTTTATGCTGGAGGAACTTACATTGCTCCACCATCGCAGCATAAACAAAATCCGTTACGGATTGAATCAAAGGAAGACCTTCTCAAACCACTTGATTTTTTAGCAGGTAAAATGGACAAACAACTAGTTGCTTCATTTTCCGGAATGTCTCCTCTATTAACGAAGGAAATCCTTTCATTAGCTGGGTTAGCAAACGAAACAGCCTTGGAAAATTCCTTCTTCCAAACATTAGAAAAACTAAAGAACCACCAGTATACACCGACAATGGTTGTATCGGGTAACAAGGAATATTTCTATATGTTACCTCTTACCCATCTAACAGGAGAAGTGAAGGAATTTGCAACGTTAGGCGAGCTGTTAGATCGTTTTTTCTTTAGTAAAGATAACCGTGATCGTGTAAAGCAGCAAGCGCATGATTTAGAAAAGTTTATGCAAAATGAATTAGCGAAAAATGAGAAGAAATTACTGAAGTTACAAGCAACGTTACAAAGTGCAGAAAAGGCTGACCATTATCAGCTGCTTGGTGAATTGATAACGGCAAATATTTATGCCATACGAAAAGGAGACAAGGTTGCGGAAGTTAGCAATTATTATGACGAACAAAATGCTACTATCTCCATTTCTTTAAATCCATTAAAAACGCCATCAGAGAATGCACAAGCCTATTTTCACAAATACCAGAAAGCGAAGAACTCTGTAACCGTCGTGATGGAACAAATCGAAAAAACGAAGGAAGAAATTTTATATTTTGAAGGCCTGCTCCAGCAGATGGAATCAGCTTCTCAAAAGGACATAGAAGAAATTCGGGAAGAGTTAGCTGAAGAAGGATATATACGCAAACGAGCACAAAAAATGAAGAAAAAGAGCGTTAGCAAGCCCATTCTTGATTTCTATACGTCCAGTGATGGAACAGAAGTTGTAATCGGTAAGAATAATAAACAAAACGAATACTTAACGCACCGCTTTGCGCGCCGGGACGAAATATGGCTTCATACGAAGGATATACCAGGTTCTCATGTTCTGATACGAGCAACAGAGCCGAGTGAACAAACTATTTTAGAAGCAGCTACGCTTGCTGCTTACTTTAGCAAAGCAAAACATTCAAGCTCCGTACCAGTTGACTTTACGAAAATCCGATATGTTAAAAAACCAAGCGGAGGTAAGCTTGGTTTCGTGACATACGATCATCAACAAACCGTGTATGTTACTCCGGAAGCAGACATTGTTATGCGATTAAAAAAATAAAATAAACGGATAGAATCTCTCAAAATAGAGCTTCTATCCGTTTATTTCGTTCTGATTCATAAAATCGTATACTTCTCTACTTAGCCAACGGGATGTTTATGTTCTTTTATTACACGTAATGATTGCAATTCATAATCTTCTGCACCTTTAACAGGAAGACCGGCTTCCAGATTTCTTCTCGTGTATAGTAGATTTTCTTCCGTTATCATTTCACCCGGGATGAAAATAGGAATACCTGGGGGATACACCATAACAAATTCAGCAATAATTCTACCAGCTGATTCTTCAAATGGAATTACTTCGGTTTCTGCATAAAATGCATCACGTGGAGTTAAGGCAAGTACCGGTATGCTCGGCAATAAAACAGGCGCATCTATATGAATATCTCTAAGGTCGCTACATTCATCTGAAAGTTCCTTTAATGCATGGACAAGCGTTCGCAAGTCTTCTTCCGTATCACCATTTGTGATAATACAAAGGATATTATAAAGATCAGATAATTCAACCTCAATATGAAACCTTTCACGAAGCCATACTTCTACATCATACCCAGTAATCCCAAGATTTTTTACTGAGATAAGGAGCTTGGTAGGATCCATAGCAAATGCTGCCTCTGTCCCCAAAATTTCACGTCCAACACAATATAGATTATCAATTTCATTAATAAGATCACGAGTTTGTTCTGCTAAACGGATCGTATTTTCTAAAAGAATATTACCTTTCGTTGCTAACAATCTTCTCGCTGCATCTAAAGAAGCAAGTAATAAGTATGACGTGGACGTTGTGGTCAGCATACTTAAAACAGCTTGCACATGGCTTGCTGAAATTAAATTCCCACGTACATTCAAAATCGAGCTTTGCGTTAATGATCCGCCAAGTTTATGCACACTAGTTGCAGCCATATCAGCACCTGCCTGCATAGCCGAAAGAGGAAGGGCATCATGAAACTGAAGATGAGCCCCATGTGCTTCATCTACAAGCACTGGAATATTTCGTGAATGAGCAATATCTACAATTTTTATTAGGTCTCCAGCTATTCCATAATAGGTTGGATTAATTACTAGCACTGCTCTCACATCAGGATGTTGTTTCAATGTCATTTCTACAGATTCAGGCGTAATCCCATGTGATATTCCTAAATTAGAATCAACCTCTGGATGAATAAATATTGGGATTGCACCTGAAAAGATAATTGCGCTCATGATAGATTTATGCACATTACGTGGTACAACAATTTTATCATCGGGTCCGCAAACGCTCATCACCATTGCCATAATAGCACTGCTCGTCCCTTGAATAGAAAAGAAAGTATAATCAGCACCAAATGCAGTAGCAGCTAAATCTTGAGCTTGTTTAATGATTCCTTTTGGCTGATGTAAATCATCTAAAGGACCGATGTTTATTAAATCAATAGAAAGTGCATTGTCACCTATAAAATCTCTAAATTCAGGATCCATGCCATTTCCTTTTTTATGACCAGGAATATGGAATTGAATTGGATTTTTCTTTGCATGTTCTACAAGAGCGGTAAACAATGGTGTGTTAAATTGAGAACACATGATTACTATTCACCTCTTAATCTATCTATAACGTTTTTTACATGTATTTTCCTTCATAAACAAACAAGGACTCAATAAAAGAAGGAGATAGAGTCAAATAGAATCCTATCTCCTTCTTCTTGATTAATTTTAATTATTAATTATTTTTTCCATTCCAGACCATGAGCCACACATCCCATCGTAACCACTTGAATAAGAATGAAAAGTGTATTGTGTAACCACTTTGGCATTTAGAATCCCCCCTTTCTTATCTTTTACAAATGATACATAACTTCTACTTTCTTGATTTATCCCGCATTAACGGGCAGTAAGACCCCCACTGATGGAAGTTTCACTTTATTACATCCTTTTCAAAGCCTTCGAAAATCGAAAAATCCCTTCATGGATTCCGGTCAGTTCCCCTCTTCCATAGGTGAAACGTACATATCCCTTTTTCGAACCTAAAATACTTCCAGGGACAAATGCAACTCCTTCCTTCATAGCTTCTTCCAGTAGCTTATATTCGTCAATTGCACCGTTTATCTTACACCACAAATGGATTCCACCTTCTGGTATAAAAAATTCAGTTTGGTCTCCTACTAATTCACGAAGACTGGATGTCATTTGGTCTCTCCGACGTTTAAGCTCCTTTCGAAGCATCTGAATATGTGTATCAAAATTTCTTGATTCCATAAATTGATTTGCTACCCATTGAGGGAAAATGCTATGTCCAAAATCCACCTGTTGTTTTGCATCTGCAAGTCGCATAATAACCGATGAAGGACCGATTACCCACCCAATTCTAAGGCCTGATGCTACGATTTTTGATAAGGAACTGATGTATAGAACATTTCCGTTGTAATCCATAGATTTTAAGGTAGCCTGCACTTCCCCATTATATGAAGTTAAACTATACGGATCGTCTTCTATAATTGGAATACCGAATTCAGATGAAAGTTCTAGGATTTTCTTACGGCGTGTGTAAGAAAGGACAGTTCCCGTTGGATTTTGATAATCCGGATTTAAAAAGATCATTCGGATTCGATGCTTCCGATGCAGTTCTATTAGGTCATCTGGATTCATACCATGCTGATCCACAGGCAAACGAAACGTTTTTAGCCCAGCAGATTGAAATATTGGAAGAGAAAAGCAATAGGACGGGTCCTCAATGGCAACCGCATCTCCCGGTTTAAGTAAACACTGCACAATGAGATGTAGGGCTTGCTGAGCACCAGATGTAATAAGAATAGAAGAAGGACTCGTTTCTATATTCTTATATTCTTTCACATGAGATGAAATGGTTTCCCTTAACATTTCATTTCCTTGGGGATGATCGTATCCTAAATTTCCTAGAAATGGCTGGCTTCGTAGAATCGTACGAAATTGATCAAGCGGAAACAAATTTTGTGCCAATTCCCCACTAGCTAAATTAATTAGATGTTCCGTTTGTGTTTCTGTCCGAATTCTTTGTACCAAAGGCTGACTGGGAAGAAAAGAACCATCTTCTACATAACGCCCCCAATTTGGAATACGTTTATGTGATATTCCCCATATATTAGTACTTACACGTGTCCCGCTTCCTTTTTTCCGGTCTACAATCCCGAGCGATTGTAATTCCTCATAGGCATTTACGACTGTGCTGCGATTGACTTGTAATTCTTTTGCCAAGGTGCGTTCCGATGGTAACAAACTGTCTGGAGAATATATTCCAGAAGAAATACCCTGTTCAATATATTCTGCAATTTGTTTATAAATCGGCTTCTTATCGACACGATTGGGTTTCCACTCCATTAAACATTCATCCTAACTATTCATTATTTATGAAGCAATCGTGAAGGGAATCCATAGAGAAGTAGCAGTTTCTAATGCTTGCATTGTAAAAATACTTTTTTGTCTATTTACTACTAATAATAAAGAAAAATTTTAAAAAGCAACCATCCAATTACGGATTTTTTTACCCATCCACTTTTCAAAAAACTGTTTAATTCCCCTTTTAAACAGTAGTATATCTATTATTCATACTGAATTAAAGCTATTAGAATCAGTATGAACAGAGCAGGAAAACAACGAAAAATAGACTGCCAAACAGAAATCTCGAAAAATCAAGAATTTCTGTCCCAGTCTATTTTCATGTTCGATCATCGTATAAATGGCAACGCAGTAGCTTTCTATATGTTCATCCAAGCCTCATCTGCTGGATTACGACGCCATGCTTGTAATTTCTCGCGATCCACAGCAGAAATGATTCCTTGTTCATTAGCAACTTCAATAAGGGAAGAATAATCACTTAACGAGTATGCTTCAATATTTGCTGCTTTCAACTTTTCTTTCCCTGCTTCTAGTTCGTATGTAAAGATCGATACAACACCTACTACTTCGCATCCAGCTTCGCGCAGCGCATCGACACATGTAATAACACTACCGCCAGTAGAAATTAAGTCTTCCACGACAACTACCTTCTGACCTGCTGTTACCTTACCTTCTATTTGATTTCCTTTTCCATGTTCCTTCGCTTTGCTACGAACATAGCACATTGGTGCATTCATCAATTCACTTACCCATGCCGCATGAGGAATGCCAGCTGTTGATGTTCCTGCTATTACTTCTGCGTCTGGAAAGTGAGTCACAATAAGTTGCTGCAAGCCGCGTGCAATATCCTTTCTTACTTTTGGATAAGAAAGAGTTAGACGGTTATCACAATAAATGGGCGACTTCATACCTGATGACCAAGTAAACGGCTCATTTGGTTGTAAAAACACCGCTCCGATATCTAATAAATGTGATGCTATTTCCTTTTTCATATATCAAGATCCTCCCATTGCTTTTTCACCATTTCGTACGCTTTATACGGATCATCTGCTTTTGTAATACTCCGTCCCACTACAATATAATGAGAGCCTAATTTACGTGCTAGCTTTGGCGTAGCAACGCGAACTTGATCATTCACGTCACCTGAAAGACGAATACCTGGTGTGACTGTTACAAAGTCAGCTTTGCACACTCTCTGAATGGTAGGTACCTCAAGTGCTGAGCATACTACTCCGTCCATCCCACTTTCTTTTGCTAAAGCTGCATAGTGTGACACGGTATCTTCTAGAGATTTGTCAATCCATATCTCCTCATTCATCATTGCTTGCGACGTACTCGTAAGCTGCGTAACGGCTATACAAATCGGCCGGGTTCTTCCGGCCGCACCTTCCTCTAATCCTTGCAAAGCTGCTTGCATCATCTTGCTACCACCAGCAGCATGAACATTAACCATATCGACACCGAGACTTGCAAGATTGCGCATCGCACTTTTCACAGTGTTCGGAATATCGTGAAGCTTTAAATCCAAAAAAATATGGTGACCTTTTTCTTTTAAATACGTAATAATTGATGGACCTTCTTTGTAAAAAAGCTCCATACCAACCTTCACATACAATTCCTCGTCAAAATGGGAAAGAAACGATTCTACTTCTGTTTTACTTGGAAAATCAAGAGCGATGATGAGCGATTGTGACATTTTTCTTCCAGCTCCTTCCTCTGCACTCTGAAATATGATCGAATCCAAGCCGGTCTAGTACATGTGGAAGATTTTCAATAATAGTTGGACATACATACGGATCTACGAAATTTGCTGTTCCCACTGCGACCGCACTTGCGCCAGCGTAGAAAAATTCCACTACATCCTCTGCTGTTTCAATACCGCCCATTCCGATAATTGGAATGTTTACCGCTTGACTCACCTCATAAATCATACGTAGTGCCACAGGTTTAATAGCTGGACCCGATAATCCACCCGTCGTATTTGCCAAAATAGGCTTGCCAGACTTAAGATCAATCCGCATGCCAAGTAATGTATTAATCATCGTTAACCCGTCTGCTCCTGCTGCTTCAATCGCCTTAGCAATATCAACAATATTGGTCACATTAGGAGATAGCTTCACATAGACAGGGACTTCCGAAACAGCTTTTACTTTCCGTGTTAATTCAGCCGCAATCTCTGGTACCGTTCCAAATGCAATTCCACCAGTTTTCACGTTTGGACAAGATATGTTTAGCTCAAGCGCATGTACATTGCCGACCTTCGAAATTTGCTTTGCCACTTCCACATAATCTTCTGTCTGTGACCCTGCGACATTTGCAATAATTGGTACATCAAAGGAAGATAGCCATGCTAATTCTTCCTGTATAACCTTTTCTAGACCTGGGTTTTGAAGTCCAATTGCGTTTAACATTCCTGCTGGTGTTTCAGCAACGCGTGGTGTAGGATTCCCAAATCTCGGTTCAGCAGTCGTTGCCTTAATCATAATTGATCCTAGAACACTAAGATCATACAACTTCGCATATTCACGTCCAAATCCAAAGCAGCCGGATGCCGGCATCACGGGATTTTTGAGAGAAAGGCCTGGAAGTTCTACTTGCAATGGATTCATAATACGACCTCCCCTACTCGGAAGACTGGACCGTCACTACACACCTTTTTATAGGATGTATTGTTTTCATTTACATGACAAACACACGCAAAACAAGCACCAATTCCGCAGCCCATTCTCTCTTCAAGCGAAAGATACAGTTCACGATCTCTGTACATTGTCTCAAGGGCTTTTAGCATCACCGTTGGACCACATGCAAACATACTATCAAAATCTACTTTTTCTGTAATCGATGTAACAAACCCCTTTGTTCCATACGAACCGTCAACAGTTGCAACATAGGTTTCTCCTAATGCAGCAAATTGTTCTTCATAAAAGACAGCCTCTTTTGTTGCAAAACCAAGCACATGTATAACCTTCACACCATTTGCACAAAGCTGTTTAGATAATTCGTATAGCGGTGGCACACCAATCCCTCCACCTACTAAACACGCTGTTTGTCCTTTTTGAACAGCAGATACTGGAAACCCATGTCCTAGCGGTCCAAGTACATCCACAAGATCATCTGCCTTTTTGTCTGAAAGAAGCTTAGTCCCACTTCCATCCGCACGATATAACATTGTAAATTCGTTCTTATCTTTGTCAACATTACAAATACTTATAGGGCGACGTAGCAGAGGAGAATGACCCTCTGCTACTTTCACATGAACAAACTGCCCAGGTTCTTGCATTTGTTGTACCATCGTTCCTTTTAAAATAAGTTCAAATATACTCGGTGCAATTTCTTTCTGGCTGATTACTCTCATCATTTCTTTTTGTATCATGAATGAACCACCTCATGATGATGTAAAGACGTTTCCTTCATTTCTATTGCTGAAAATGTCATCGATTCGAGTACGCCAAGAATTGCCTTGGTGGTGTCAAGGGATGTCAAGCAGGCTACTCCGTTTTCTACTGATTCACGGCGAATACGGAAGCCATCCCGTGCAGGCTGCTTACCCTTCGTAAGCGTATTAATAACAAATTGTGCTTTTCCTTGTCGAATAATATCAAGTAAATTATAATCCTCTGAATCAATTTTATTTACGACTTGTGCAGGTATGGCATGCTGCATAAGCATTTTCGCAGTGCCGTCTGTTGCTAATATGTTATAACCGATTTCATGGAAGCGTCTCGCAATTTCAGTTGCTTCCTCCTTGTCTTTATCAGCAACTGTAATAATCACAGATCCATGAGTCGGAATATGAATACCAGAAGCGACAAGACCTTTATACAATGCCTTTTCTAATGTTAAATCCTTACCCATTACCTCTCCCGTAGACTTCATTTCAGGTCCGAGAGTCGTATCAACAGAGCGAAGCTTCGCAAACGAGAATACTGGAGCTTTGACAAACACTTCTTTGCTCTCCGGGTGATAACCAGTGGAATAACCAAGCTCTGCAAGGGATTTTCCAAGTATTACTTTTGTAGCGATATTTGCCATCGGCACATTTGTAATTTTACTTAAGAACGGTACCGTCCGGCTTGATCTTGGATTTACCTCAATAACATACACTTCGTTACGGTATACAACGAACTGAATATTAAGTAGACCAATTATATTAAGTCCTTTTGCCAAGGAAATCGTATGCTGAATAATTTTTTCTTTAATGTCTGCAGCTAGGCTTTGCGGAGGATACACACCAATCGAATCCCCAGAGTGAACGCCTGCACGCTCAATATGCTCCATTATTCCTGGAATATACACGTCGATTCCATCAGAAATCGCATCTACTTCTATCTCTTTCCCGATCATGTAGCGATCGATTAAAACAGGATGTTCCGCATGAACTTTAACAGCATTTTTCATGTAGTATAGAAGTTCTTCCTTATGGTATACAATTTCCATTGCACGACCACCAAGCACATAAGAAGGACGAACAAGAACAGGATACCCAATATGTTCTGCAATCGCCACTGCTTCATCCACAGCTGTTGCAGTTTTACCTAGTGGCTGCGGAATACCTAGTTGTCTCAATGTTGTTTCAAATTTATTCCGGTCTTCTGCACGGTCTAAGTCTTCTAATGATGTTCCTAAAATTTTCACACCGCGTTCTTGCAGACTAGATGCTAAGTTAATTGCCGTCTGACCACCAAACTGTACAATTACCCCTTCTGGTTGCTCTAAGTCAATGACATGCATAACATCTTCAACCGTAAGCGGTTCAAAATATAGTTTGTCAGAAATACTGAAATCTGTTGAAACAGTTTCTGGATTATTATTAATAATAATCGCTTCATAACCGGCTTCTTTAATGGCCCATACAGAATGAACGGTTGCATAGTCAAACTCAATTCCTTGTCCGATACGAATTGGACCACTTCCAAGTACGATTACACTCTTGCGATCACTACGTATTGACTCATTCTCATCTTCGTATGTGCTGTAGTAGTAAGGGGTAGAAGATTCGAATTCCGCTGCACATGTGTCTACCATTTTGTATACAGGTACAATATTTTCCTTTTTCCGAAGGTCATACAAATCCTGCTCTTTTTTATCCCAAACAGATGCAAGATAACGATCACTAAAGCCCATTTTTTTCGCAGCTTCTAGCACAGTTAAGTCATCTTTATGGTCAAGAAGTTTTTGTTCCATCTTAATAATATTTTCAATTTTTTGTAAGAAGAAGTAATCGATTTTACTCCAATTGTGGATTTCTTCTTTTGTAACACCTTGACGGATCGCTTCTGCGATGATAAATACACGCTCATCATCGGCTTTTTCAATCCGTTTTTTCATTGTTTCTTTATCGAGTGTCTTGAGATGATCCATTTCTAGATGATACACACCAAGTTCTAACGACCGAACAGCTTTTAGAAGAGATTCTTCCATATTTCGGCCAATCGCCATTACTTCACCAGTTGCCTTCATTTGTGTTCCTAATAATCGGTTAGCCGATTCAAATTTATCAAACGGCCAGCGAGGAATTTTTGAAACAACGTAGTCTAATGATGGCTCAAAACAAGCAAACGTCGTTTTAGTTACTGGATTAACAATTTCATCTAGCGTAAGTCCAACTGCGATTTTAGCAGCAAGCTTGGCAATCGGATAACCAGTTGCTTTAGATGCAAGTGCCGAAGAACGGCTTACGCGTGGATTCACTTCAATTACATAGTATTGGAAGCTATAGGGATCAAGAGCAAGCTGAACATTGCAGCCCCCTTCAATTCCTAACTTACGAATAATTTGCAATGACGTATTACGTAACATTTGATACTCACGATCACTTAGCGTTTGGCTTGGAGCCACAACGATGGAATCACCTGTATGTACACCAACTGGATCAAAGTTCTCCATGTTACATACAACAATCGCGTTATCATTACTATCGCGCATCACTTCATATTCAATTTCTTTTAAACCAGCAATACTTTTTTCGAGTAAACATTGTGTTACTGGGCTGTGCTTCAATCCGCTCAGCACAATTTCTACAAGTTCTGCCTTATCGCTACAAATACCTCCGCCTGTTCCTCCTAAAGTAAACGCAGGTCGTACAATAACCGGATAACCGATCTTATCTACAAACTCCTCTGCTTCTTTTAAAGTATGGATAATCGTACTTTCAGGTATCGGCTCGTTCATTTCTTGCATTAAATTCTTAAATAATTCACGATCCTCTGCTTGTTGAATCGCAGAAAGCTTAGTGCCTAATATTTCAACGCCGCATTCTTCAAGTACACCTGATTCAGCCAATTGAACTGCCATATTTAAGGCTGTTTGCCCCCCTAATGTAGGCAAAATGGCATCTGGGCGTTCTTTCCGAATAATACGACTTACAAATTCAACGGTGAGTGGTTCAATGTATACTTTATCAGCAGTCGCTGTATCAGTCATAATTGTAGCTGGATTTGAATTAACGAGAATGACTTTGTAGCCTTCTTCTCTTAAAGATTGGCATGCTTGCGTACCAGAATAATCAAATTCTGCTGCCTGCCCAATTACAATCGGACCTGATCCAACAACTAGTATGGTTTGAATGTCTAAGCGTTTTGGCATAGTTGTTCTCCTTCCTTCTTCCCATTCTTGATCATTAGTAAAAATTGATCGAACAAGCTGTTTGCATCTTCTGGTCCTGGTGAAGCCTCTGGATGATATTGTACAGTGAAAGCAGGCGCCGAAGTATGACGAACTCCTTCTACTGTTCCATCATTTAAAGCTAGATGTGTAATTTCAAGTGGTGTATTTACAATCGATTCTTTTTCCACTGTATAGCCATGGTTTTGTGAAGTAATGGTTACCTTACCCGTTTCTAAATGTTTAACTGGATGATTTGAACCATGATGACCAAATTTCATTTTCACAGTATCTGCTCCGCATGCAAGTGAAAACAACTGATGGCCAAGACAGATACCAAAAATCGGAACTTTTCCGATGATATCTTGTATCATTTCAATTGCTTGTGGTACTTCCTTCGGATCTCCTGGTCCATTGCTTAGCATAATTCCGTCGGGATGTAATCGCAAAATTTCTGTGCTTGTAGTGTCATACGGTACAACTATGACATCACAATTTCGATTATTCAATTCTCGTAAAATGCCATGTTTCATTCCAAAATCAACAAGAACTACGCGGTATCCACGTCCTGGACTTGGATACGGATCCTTTGTTGAAACACGTTTCACATGATCTGTAAATACAGTTGCTTTTAGCTTACTTACGATATAGTGCGTATCTCCCTCCATATCGCAAAGGCGACCCTTCAATGTTCCGTGCTCGCGTATAATTTTCGTTAACTTTCTCGTATCAATACCTGATAAACCTGGTATATGTCGTTCACGCAAATATTCGTCAACGGTCTTCTCACTGCGGAAATTGGATGGATATTCACATAATTCCTTTACGATTAAACCATTAATAGAAGGATTAATAGATTCAAAGTCATCTCTGCTTATGCCGTAATTTCCTATAAGCGGATAGGTGAGTGTAACAATTTGATTACAGTAGGAAGGATCAGACAAAATCTCTTGATACCCCGTCATACCAGTATGGAATACTACCTCTCCCGATTTTTCAATATCACCGCCAAATGCTTCCCCAACAAAAACGGTACCATCTTCTAATATTAGCTGTCTTTTCATGAGAACACACTCTCCTTTCGCCAAGCAATTTTACCATCTACAAGTGTCATTACAGGCCATCCTTTGCATTTCCATCCCACAAAAGGTGTATTTTTTCCTTTTGAAACAAAGGTTGCTGGATCTATTTCCTGTTCTTTTTCTAAATCAATAATTGTAAAATCTGCTGTCTTTCCTATCTCTAGGCGACCTGCACTTAACCCAAACGTATCAGCAGGCTTTTCTGACATGAGCCCAATAAGCTGCCCAAGAGAAAGGATTCCTGTTTCAACAAAGTGAGTGTAAAGCAGTGGAAACGCAGTTTCTGAGCCAACAATACCAAACGGTGCAAGAAGCATCCCTTTTGCTTTTTCTTCCGCAGTATGCGGGGCATGGTCTGTAGCTATTATATCAATTGTCCCATCAAGTAAACCTTCGATTAAGGCCGCTCGGTCAGCAATTCCTCTAAGCGGTGGATTCATCTTATAGTTTGTATCGAGGGACGGAATATCTTCGTCACATAAAAGTAAATGATGCGGCGTGACTTCTGCTGTAACGTGAATCCCGGCTTTCTTTGCATCGCGAACAACACGTACCGATTCTTTCGTACTAATATGGCAAACATGATAATGGCAGCCTGTCGCTTCTGCTAAAAGTACGTCACGGGCAATTTGTACCGATTCGCAAACAGAAGGGATTCCGTTTAATTCATGTTTTTTTGAAAAAACTCCCTCATGAACACATCCCTTATGGATAAGGGAATTGTCCTCACAATGTGCTACTATTGGCATGTTTATATCTGCCGCTTTCTTCATAGCTTGTAGCATTTGATCAGCTGATTGAACCCCTACTCCGTCATCAGTGAACGCAAAAGCCCCAAGCTCCTTTAGGGATGTAAAGTCCGTTAACTCTGTTCCCGTTTGTCGAATAGTAATCGATGCATAGGGTAATACATGAACATGGGCTGTTTCTTTGATTCGATTTTGTAGTGCAAGTAGGTGTTCTTCTGTATCAGGAACTGGCTTTGTATTTGGCATTGCACACACCGTTGTAAATCCACCCTTTGCAGCTGCCAATGTTCCAGTCGCAATTGTTTCTTTCTTTTCGCCGCCTGGTTCTCGTAAATGAACATGGACATCAATAAATCCAGGAGCAATCAATTTACCTGCAACATCAATCGTTTCTGCATCGTGATCCACTATATTCTTATCTAAATTAGCAATGATTCCATCGCTAACTAATACATCTATAGGTTCCACTACACCCACTTTATTCACATAGGAACCGTTTTTAAACAAGTACCTCATTATCTATCCCTCCCCATACACTTGGTAACGCTCTTTTTATCACAGCCATTCGAACAAATACGCCATTTTGCATCTGTTTAAAGATCCGAGAACGATCGCATTCGACAAGTTCACTTGCAATCTCTACTCCTCGATTAACAGGAGCAGGATGCATAATAATACTACCTGGCTTCATGCGTTTTTCTCTTGCAACCGTAAGTCCGAAGTTTTCATGATAATGACTCATTACATTTTTTGCATATTGGTCATGACGCTCATGCTGTACACGTAAAAGCATGAGTACATCTACTTCTGGAATTAGATTGTCTAATTTTTCATAAGAACCAAAGACATTGGAATCGTCCTTCCATTCTTCTGGACTAACAAAATATACTTCCGCTCCTAACTTTGTTAGTGCTTCAGCATCGGAACGAGCCACACGGCTATGACGAATATCTCCAACAATTGCTACTTTTAATCCTTTCCAGATCTTGAAATCCTGGGAAATTGTCAATAAATCCAGCAAACATTGTGTAGGATGATTGCCACAACCATCACCTGCATTAATGATTGGAGTCTTTATTTTATCCTGTACTTCTTCAAAGTATCGATCTTTCGGATGACGGATAACAAATGCATTTGCACCGATTGACTGCAATGTTCGAAGAGTATCGTACAACGTCTCCCCCTTTTGAACGCTAGAGAATTGTGCAGAGAAATTTAAAACGTCTAGCCCTAATTTCTTTTGGGCAACTTCAAAACTGGTACGAGTTCTCGTGCTCGGCTCAAAAAACAAATTCGCAACAAATGTTTGTTCCTTTGCTTTTGACACATGACCATTTTTGAAATTTTCGGCATCTTTGAGTATTTCAGAAATTTCTCGTTCTGACAAGTCACTTATCGTTAACAAATGGTTCATTGTAATCCCTCATCTCTTCATTTTTTATCATATCATTTTAGAATATTTATAACAATATATGAATAAAAATACCCCAGCCTTTTTTCGACTAGGGTATAAAACCAAAATGATTGTTACACCCTTTTTCAGTTTCACAAAAACTATAACAAAAGGTGATGCTCTATACTATTATTATTTGCTAGTTTGTTGCTTTTTATCTTTTGGAAGGATCACATTCAAGATCACTCCAACAATAGCTGCAAGCGCCATCCCTTGGACTTGGAACGATGCACCAATCTTAAGAACCGCTCCTCCAATTCCAAGGACTAAAATTACAGACGAAATCATTAGATTACGTTTGTCTCCAAAATCGACTTTCTCATCTACCATCATGCGCAATCCACTAGAAGCGATAACCCCGAACAAGAGGATACTAATTCCTCCCATTACGGAAGTTGGAATACTACTAATTAGTGCAGATATTTTCCCAACGAAGCCGAATACGATTGCCATAAGCGCAGCCCCGACGAATACATACACACTATATGCACGTGTAATAGCAAGTACTCCGATATTTTCACCATATGTTACACTTGGCGGACCACCAAGGAAAGACGCGATGATTGTTGCTAAGCCATCTCCCAATAAAGAGCGATGTAAGCCTGGATTTTCAAATAAATCACGTTCAATAATACTCCCGAGAACTACTTGGTGACCGATATGTTCTGATATTGTTACTACCGCTATCGGTACCATAAGGAGCGCTATTTCCCATGTAAATGATGGCGTATAGTTTACAAAAGGAATAACAAAGTTCGGAACAGAGAACCACTTTGCTGCATAAACAGGCTGTAGGTCAACTAATCCCTGAAAATAAGCAAATATGTAACCGCCAATAATACCGATTAACACTGGAATAACCCCTAAGAAACCTCGACCAAAGATAGAAAGTATAATCGTGATTGCAAGAGTAACGAGTGCAACAATAAAGTGAGTCGCACTATATTTTCCATCAGCTGTATTCATTGCCATATTTACTGCTGTTTGTGCAAGTGATAACCCTATTACCATAATAACAGGTCCTACAACAATCGGGGGAAGTAACTTGATAATCCAATCGGATCCTGACTTTTTAATGATAATCGCAACAATTGCATAGACAAGACCTGCTAGAAAACTTCCTACCATGGCATATCCAGGACCTCCCGCTGCCTTAGCTGCAATAATCGGAGCAATAAAAGCGAAAGATGAGCCAAGATAGGATGGCATTTGACCTTTTGTTATAATCAAAAATGTTAACGTACCGATTCCGCTAGTAACGAGTGCAACGGCTGGTGATAGCCCTGTTAAAAATGGAACGAGCACTGTAGCACCAAACATGGCAAATAAATGTTGAATGCTAAGAAAGATCCACTTAGATGGGCTTGGAACGTCATGGATGTCTAATACTGGTTTTTGCATAATTATTCTCCTCCTACGCGAAATACGAAAGTACCAATTCAGGTATAATGTATTGCGAATTTATCTTTGCATGAGTGTAGTGATAATAAAAAAACTCTTTATGCTAGCTGCACAAAGAGTCATACTTGCCCCTACTTATCCATAGGAAAGCACGACCCTTTAGCAGTCTCTCTGGACTACAATTAAAAGGGTTCTTTATCATAAATACTTACTTTTTCAATCGCATCTACTTCCGAAAGATCAACTTCGATTCTTTCGTTTTTTGAAGTGGGGATATTTTTCCCAATATAATCTGCCCGAATGGGAAGCTCACGATGACCACGATCTACTAAAACGGCAAGCTGTATTTGAGAAGGCCGCCCAATGTCCATAATAGCATCAAGTGCCGCTCTTACGGTTCTTCCTGTATATAACACATCATCAACCAAAATGATTTTCTGATTTGTGATAGAAACTGGAATATCAGACCCTTTTACCAGTGGCTCATGATCTTTCGATTGCAATGTTAAATCATCTCTGTACATGGTAATATCAAGTTCACCAACCGGAATAGAAGTTCCTTCAATCTGTTCAATGCGCTGTGCTAATCGTTTAGCAAGAAAAATTCCTCTTGTTTTAATTCCTACTAGGACGCATTGCTCTACGCCTTTATTGTGTTCTACGATTTCATGACTAATACGAATAAGTGCTCTTCGTATCATCTGCTCATCTAGTACAACTGCCTTTTCTTTCATACATTCACCTCCATTGTAAACATCATGTGAGTGGGAGGACATAAAAAAAACCTTCCCGCCGTGCGAGAAGGTTTTTGGATATAGATAAAGGTCACCTAATCCAGTTTATCCGTCTCCTTCTCAACCTCACGGGGCTGTGTTAAAGGACTTATTTAACTGTTATTAGTATGCCAATTTTTTCGACAAATGTCAAGATGATTTGCGTAAGTAATCAAGTGCATCTTCAAAATCTTGTGGAAGCGGTGCTTCAAATTCTAGGTACTCCCCAGTTCTTGGATGTATGAAACCTAGAATTCCTGCATGAAGAGCTTGCCCATTAATGTCCAACGTTTTCTTTGGCCCGTATTTCGGATCACCTGCTAGCGGATATCCAATATACTTCATATGAACGCGGATTTGATGTGTCCGTCCAGTTTCAAGTCTACATTCAATGAATGTATAGTCACGAAACCGTTGAATCACATGAAAATGGGTAACTGCATGCTTTCCATTTTCCTCAACTGTCATACTTTGCCGATCGTTCTTATCTCTTCCAATGGGTGCATCTATCGTTCCCGTTTCATGTTCAATCACACCATGAACAATAGCTTTATACCGTCTTGTTACCGTTTTGGCTACAAGCTGATTTACAAGCGACTCATGAGCTAAATCATTTTTAGCTATCATTAACAAACCAGATGTGTCTTTATCAATACGATGCACAATTCCCGGTCTCATCACACCATTGATTCCAGATAAATCCTTACAATGATACAATACACCGTTGACAAGCGTGCCAGTTGTATGACCATTTGCGGGATGCACAACCATTCCACGAGGCTTATTAACGACAATTACATCAGAATCTTCATAATAAATATCTAAATCCATCTTTTGTGGAACGACATCCAATGGCTCCGGATCAGGAACATGTACGATAATTTCGTCACCTGTTTTTACTTTGTAATTTCCCTTTACTGGTGTACCGTTAACGGTAACAATCCCTTCTTTAATCCATTGTTGTACTTGAGAACGTGACCATTCTTCATTTACACTCGCAAGTACTCTGTCAATTCGTTCCCCATTCTGTTCCTCTACTGCTGTTAGTTGTATTGTTTCTGCCATTTATTCTTGCTCCTTCGCTTTCTTCCCTTCCATCAGCGTCTGTATAAACAAAAGAGCTACGCCGATACAGAGTGAGGAATCCGCCACATTAAATACTGGAAAATTGTATGAAAAGATATACGTGTGAATGAAGTCTACAACTTCTTTCCGAAATACACGATCTATAAAGTTTCCTAACGCTCCTCCTAAAATAAGCCCAAGTGCAACGCCAAGAAGCTTATCACGTTTTCCAAATTTCTTCAGGTAATATACAATCGCAATCACAAACACAATAGTAATTAAGTAAAAAAACCACATTTGATTTTGCAACATTCCCCATGCTGCTCCTCTATTTCGATGAGAAGTTATGTATAACACGTCTTGAATAATCGATATACTATCCCCATATTCCATATACGTTACAATAAGCCATTTCGTAAATTGATCTACTAAGATGACCGCTAGAGCAATGCCATAATATATCATAATTTCTCCCCCACAGTGACAGTGTACCTCAAAATTTTAGCATAGCTAGTCTATTTATACAATGAACGAGACAACAAAGTATGTTGTAAAGCTGAAAAATAGAAAAGTGAAACAAATGGATAAGATTCCATTACATTTCACTTCTTAGCAAAGTAGCTATAGAAAAAAATTCCTACATACCGTTTAAGTTCGTAATACTTCATATGAAAAATCTTGCATACAACGTGCCGTAGGTAGAATACGAAGCTGTTCGAGTGTGAGCCTTTCTCCTGTTTCTTCACAAATGCCATACATACCGATATCTAGTTTAAAGAGAGCACGCTCAATATCTGCTAAATCCGCTTGCACATTGTGAATCACAATTTTTTTCTTACGTGCTTCCTCACTGTTTACAGTCGCTAACTCTTCTCCCCATTCATAGCGATATACCGATTGATTTTCACACGCTAACCTAGCCTTAAGCTCATGTTTCATGTATTCAAGTTCACGTTTCATATCGTGGTACATATACGCTGCACTCCCTCCATCAACTCTCGAGTGTAACGTTAGTATCTCCGAAAATAATATGGAATACGAGCCACACTTTTTTCCTTTTGAGGGAATTTCAAAGCCAAATAAAAGAAGCTACCTGTTGGTAGCTTCTTAACTTTAACAAATCATGTATTACTTTATTTCACATAATTCTCATTCACAACAGTTGCGCATCGATCACATAGTGTTGGATGCTCATGATTATGTCCAACAGTTGGGCTCACAATCCAGCAGCGTTCACATGTTTCGCCTTCTGCCTGTTTCACAAGTACAGCTGTACGTTCGAATCGTTGTGCATGTGACGGGGCATCGTCAATTAAGCCTGCCACACTAAATTCAGAAACGATAAATAGTTGCTTCAAATCTTCTGTAATGGATGCTAACAATACTTGCATATCCTTTGTTGGATATAAGGTAATGCTCGCATTTAATGATTTACCAATTACCTTTTCATTACGTGCCGTTTCCAATGCTTTTAATACATCGTTACGCAACAGCATAAATGCATCCCATTTTTCCATAAGTACTTCACTGTTTTCTACTTTCAATGTTTCAGGCATATTAGTAAGCTGTACACTTTCTTCTGTAACGCCTGGTACATACGCCCACACTTCATCAGCTGTATGCGATAAAATTGGACTCGTTAGCTTTGTAAGCGCTACAAGGACTTTATATAATACCGTTTGAATTGCACGACGATCAGGATGATCTGTTGCTTCAATATACAAAATGTCCTTTGCGAAATCTAAATAGAACGAACTTAAATCAATCGTACAGAAATTATGCACAGAGTGGAAAATTTCTGCAAACTCATACGTTTCATATGCTTCCTTTGTTTTCTCAATCAACACATTTAGTTTAGCAAGCATATAACGATCTACTTCACGTAGGTGCTCAGTTGGAACTTCATTAGCTACTGGATCAAAATCAAACAAATTACCTAATAAGAAACGGAATGTATTTCTAATTTTACGATATACTTCCGCAACTTGTTTTAAAATATCATCTGAAATACGGACATCTGCTTGATAATCAACGGAAGCAACCCATAAACGTAAAATATCTGCACCAAGTTGATCCATAATTTTTTTAGGAGCTACGATGTTACCAAGTGATTTGCTCATCTTACGACCTTCACCGTCTAGTACGAAACCATGGCTGAGTACTCCCTTATACGGTGCCTTACCAGTGACGGCTACGGCGGTAGATAATGAAGAGTTGAACCATCCACGATATTGGTCGGAGCCTTCTAAATACAAATCAGCTGGACGTTGTAAATCCTCACGTTCTACTAATACTGCTTGATGAGAAGAACCAGAATCAAACCAAACATCCATAATGTCTGTTTCTTTTCTGAAAATACCATTTGGACTAGATGGGTGTGTAAATCCTTCTGGAAGTAAATCCTTCGTTTCACGTTCAAACCATACATTCGATCCGTGTTCACGGAATAAATTCGATACGTGAGTGATTGTTTCATCCGTAATAATCGGATCTCCATTTTCAGCATAAAAAACTGGAATCGGAACACCCCAAGCACGTTGACGAGAAATACACCAATCTCCGCGATCACGTACCATATTGAATAATCTTGTTTCACCCCATGCTGGTACCCATTTCGTTTCTTGAACCGCCTGCAATAATTCTTCTCGGAAAGCAGCAATAGATGCAAACCACTGTGCTGTCGCACGGAAAATAATTGGTTTTTTCGTTCTCCAATCATGCGGATAAGAGTGTGTAAAGAATTGAAGCTTTAATAATGCGCCAACTTCTTCTAATTTTTCAGTAATAACTTTATTAGCTTTATCATAGAACAAGCCTTCAAATCCCGGTGCTTCTGCTGTTAAACATCCTTTATCGTCAACCGGACATAATACGTCTAAACCGTATTTTTGGCCGACAATAAAGTCATCCTCCCCGTGTCCAGGTGCTGTATGAACGCAGCCCGTACCAGCATCTGTTGTTACATGCTCTCCAACCATAACGAGAGAATCTCGGTCGTAGAAAGGATGCTTTGCAACGACATATTCGAGGTCAGACCCTTTTACCGTTTTTACAATTTCTGTTTCTTCCCATTCAAGAGTTTTCGTTACTTCTTCTAAAAGTGCTGATGCAACAATAAATTTTGCATCGTTTACTTTTACAACGCTATACTCTAAATCTGGATGTACTGAAATACCAAGATTAGCAGGAATTGTCCATGGTGTTGTCGTCCAAATGATGAATTGCTCATCCCCATCTAACACACCTTTCCCATCCTTTACATGAAAGGCTACATAAATAGAAGCTGACTTTTTGTCTTTGTATTCGATTTCAGCTTCTGCAAGAGCAGATTCACTCGTAGGAGACCAATAAACTGGTTTTAGTCCTTTGTAAATATAGCCATGCTTCGCCATTTCACCAAACACAAGAATTTGTTGTGCCTCATATTCAGGTTTTAATGTGATATAGGGGTTATGCCAATCGCCTCGAACACCAAGTCGCATAAATTGCTCACGTTGCCGATCAACTTGTTCATATGCATATTCCGCACAAAGCTTACGAAATTCTGCAACAGACATTTCCTTCCGCTTTACCCCTTTATTCGTAAGCGCTTGTTCAATCGGTAATCCGTGGGTATCCCAGCCTGGTACATATGGCGCACAATAGCCACTCATGGATTTATAGCGTACAATAAAATCTTTTAATACCTTATTTAAAGCATGCCCCATATGAATATCACCGTTTGCATAAGGAGGTCCATCATGCAACACGAATAGCGGTCTTCCTTTTGTATGCTCTTGCACCTTTTTATACATATTTATTTCAGCCCACTGCTCTTGCATTGCTGGCTCGCGCTTTGGTAAATTACCACGCATTGGGAAATCAGTTTTCGGCATTAATAGTGTGTCCTTGTACTCCATTTGTTTCATTCCTCCTTAATAATTTTGACAAAAACAAAAAAAGACCAACACATCCCAAAAAGGGACGAGAAGGTCTCCCGCGGTACCACCCTTGTAGACTAAACCAGTCCACTCAATATTCGTAACGTGAATATACGCCAAAGCTTACTTGGTTCAGCCTGGAACTCCAGGGTGATATTCCTTCTTTTTCCGTATCTCGAGCTTCCACCAACCTCGATTCGCTTTATACAGAGAAAAAGAAGTACTCGTCCCTATCATCGTTTTTATCGAAAGTATTTGTTATAGAATTATATGTAATTATGAGTAAAACGTCAAGATTACATTGAATCTCCTTGTTTGACAAAACCTGCTTCTTGTTCTAATTCCATTAGGGTATCCCAGTCATCATTATTTAACATATCTAATTGTGCTTCTAATAGCATGCGGAATCTTGTACGGAAAACCTTGGATTGTTTCTTTAATTCATCAATATCAAATGTTACCTTACGTGATTTCACTAATGCTTCGTTTATGATTCGATCTGCATTCTTTTCAGCCTCACGAATAATGAGTTTTGCCTCTTTTTGAGCATTCCTCTTCACATCTTCAGCAGCTTCTTGTGCAATGATAATTGATTTATTTAAAGTATCTTCAATACTAGAAAAATGACCGAGCTTCTGCTGCAATTCTTCGACTTGATCCTCTAACTTTTTCTTCTCACGAATAATGAGCTCATAATCTTTAATTACTTGATCAAGAAACTCATTTACTTGATCTTCGTCGTATCCACGAAAGCCACGGTTAAATTCTTTATTATGAATATCCAATGGTGTTAAGGGCACGAACGCCACCTCCACGTAGTTATATAGAATTACACTTTAAAGGATTGTTCGACACGATCAGAACAATTTCCTCTGAAAATGTATTAATTTCGCAAACCAAAAACAATTTTCCATTTATCTCGTTTCGATTTTCCACCGATTTCCATCAATTTGCTTCTACCATAACCTCGTGCTGATATAACATCTCCTTCTCGACACTCAAAAGAAGGATGCTCAACCACTTTCCAATTTACTTTTACAAGTCCACTTTTGATGAGTAGCTGCAGCTTTTGCCTAGATACGTGAAACATTTCAGAAGCTAACGCATCTAGACGTAATGACGAAACCGTTCCTGCCTTCTCTATCCACTCTTCCCTACTCAAAATTAAATCACTAAGAGGAATCGTAGCTACTGTTACCGATGCTTTACCAATTGTCTGCAAATTAGTTTGGAGATAGGAAGCAACTTCTTCCTCAACTACAAGCTGAATCGTATCATCCTGCAATAGTATATCCCCAAATTTCTCACGCTTTAGTCCGAGTGACATAAGTGTTCCTAACACTTGTCTATGCTCAATTGTATAAAACTTAGAAGCATATTGAATCGATAAAGCCTGAAGAGAAAAATCATTTTCCTCAGGTGCTATATAAGAAGGACAAATAGTAGCTCGTTTTCGCTCAGCAAATAGAGAACCCCCAAAAAAATGAACAATTGCGTCGGCATTACTACCTACAATAGTGTTTATAATGCTTTGCTCTCTCGGATCAAGGAAATCTGTCAACTTTGATTTCTGATAGAATTCAGCCGCTTCCTTCCATTCCAGTACCTTATCAACAAAGATAGCTTCTTCTGGACGGAAGTGTTCGTAAATGCTCATCTGTCAATCACCCTAAAAACATTGTTAAGATTCGATCTAACCCAGATTGAGCAAAACGAAGTACAATAATAGCTACGATAGGTGAAATATCAATCATTCCAATTGCTGGTATAATTCGGCGAAACGGCTCTAAAAATGGTTCACAAATACGGGCAAGGAAAACACCGAAAGCAGATTCTCTAGCGCTCGGTAACCAAGATAGAAAGATATAAACGATTAATGCATAGTAATAAACGCTAAAGAGGGTCATTATTACGTCGCGAATGATATACATGAAGGTTTACCACCTCTTTACATTTGAATTTTCTTCTTCTCCTAATAACTCGGTAATTGCTCCCACAATATCAACATTTTCTGGAGTACAAATAAATGTTTTTACGCCAAGCTTTTGAATATCCCCACCAATTGCATACACTGTCCCGCTTAAAAAATCTACTATTCGTAGCGCCTGATCATTAGCCATCCGTTGCAGATTAATGACAACAGCACGTCTGCTTTTTAACTGGTCTGCAATGCCTTGTGCTTCTGAATACGTTCGCGGTTCAAGTAAAACAACTTTCGAAGAACTCTTTCCTTTATCAATACTAACTACATTTTGTTTTTGCACATTTTTTTGAATAGGTAACTCGTCATCCACTGGTTGCTGTCTCTCCATTTCGAACTGCTTGTGCTCCTCTAGCTCCTCATTTGTGTCAAAGAAAAAATCTTTCACCTTTGACCAACTCATGTATTTCCCTCCTCAACGATCTCAAGCGACCAATATCGTTCCTAACCGTATAAAAGTTGCTCCCTCTTCAATAGCAATTGTGTAGTCGTTTGACATACCCATCGATAATTCTGTGCAAGGAGCATATGGCAGGTGCAACGCATGTATTTCGGATTGAATGCTCTTTAAAGCATGGAAACATGAACGAATCTCATCCTCATTATTCGTATAAGGTGCCATTGTCATAAGTCCGACAACATTTATTTTATCATAAGCTTCCAATTCCTTCACAAACAAAATTGCTTCTTGTGGATTTAGACCATGCTTAGACTCTTCTGATGAGGTTTTCACCTGCACGAAACAACGAATGGTTTTCTCAGCTCGTTTTTGAATTTCTTCTGCCAACGAAATACGATCAAGCGAATGTAAGTAATCAATCTTATTTATAATCTCTTTTACTTTTCTTGTTTGAAGCGATCCAATATAATGCCAACTCGCTTCGTGACCAAAGACTTCATGTTTATGCAAAAAACCTTCTACGCGATTTTCTGCTAAATGTGTTAATCCTGCATGGAGTACTTCCTTTGTTTTTTCATCCCCTACCGTTTTTGTTACAGCTATAATTGTAACCTCACTAGATAAGCGATTTACTTTTTTGCATGCCTGTTCAATTTCATGTGTCACATGTTCTAAATGATTTAATACTGTCAACGGTCATACCCCTCCTTAAAACCGATAAAACTCATCATACGTCCTGTTTTTCCACCGTCACGTCTATGTGAAAAAAACAAATCTTTTTCACAGCTCGTACAAAGAGAGGAAACAGCTATGTTTTGATCGGGTATACCCGCTTGCAGTACTAACTGACGATTTATTTCCTTTAAATTGATAGCATACTGTCCAGCTGATACAACTTTATGCGGCACAGGATTCCGCATCGTTTTTTGAATAGAATCTAATACTCGGTCATCGACAACATAGCAACAATCTCCTATAGACGGTCCTATAGCAACGTTTATGTTAGTAAGAGGAACTTGCTCATCCTCTCCCCATTTTCGAATCATCTCCAGTGCAATTCCCTTTGCAGTGCCTTTCCAGCCAGCATGAGCTAGTCCAATGAGATGATGGGATGGGGCATAGAAATATAGGGGAACACAGTCCGCATAACAGGATGTTAACAACACGTTTTCCTGCGTTGTATAAATTCCATCTGTGCCAGGAATGCCATCTTCAAATTGAAATACACCTTTACCCTTGTCTTCATTTTCTACTTTTTGCACATGATTATCATGAACCTGTACTGAGCAAACCCATGATTCTAAAGGAAAAGTTAGTTTTTCTGAAAGGATTCGACGATTTTCCTGAACAACTTCTGGACGATCCTGCACGTGCAATCCAACATTTAAAGAATGATAAGGATATTCGCTCACTCCACCTTTACGTGTCGTGAAGCCTGCTGTGACTCCGGCCCAATTTTCAATGTACAATATGCCGTCCTTATTTTGAAATGGTTCATACATAATATAACGGCTCCTTATTTCAGCATAAAAAAGCATGGTGTTTGTTGTCTATTTTACCATACTTTTATTTTTCCATAATGACAATATAAAATAAAGAGGAATTTGCATTATTTTTCAGGAAAATGTCGTAGGTACAGCAGGATTTATAGACGTTTCACTTATCTGCATGCGAACAAGAATCACATCTTCTCCAATTTTCACAATTTGGCGCCACGGAATCGTAATTTCGTCCTCTTTTCGCAATAGTCCTAGCATTTTCCCTTGCTTACCAATAATAATTGCTTGAATTTTCCCAGTAATAACGTCGATATCAATATCCCCAATGTTTCCAAGTTTTTTTCCATCAAATACATTTACTACATCTTTCGATTGGAAATCTGAAATTCGTATCATGAGCATCCTCTCCTTTGTAATCAGTATATGATACAAGTTCATACCATATGAAAAAGAAAAACCGTTAATGAGCCAACGTAACATAGCTCATTAACGGTCTATCCCTGAAGCCGATTAGATATAAAGCCGGTCGTACATGATAAATTGGTGACGTAGTAAAACCTTATTGATCTTTATTGAATAGATTTATTCATTTGTTTAATTGCTGATTTTTCTAGACGAGAGACTTGTGCTTGAGAAATACCGATTTCTTCAGCAACCTCCATTTGCGTTTTTCCTTGAAAAAAACGTTTTCGAATAATCATCTTTTCTCGTTCGTTTAAACGTTTCATCCCCTCTTTTAACGCAAGCTCTTCCACCCACTGCTCATCCTTTTGTTTATCATCACTGAGCTGATCCATAACAAAAATCGGATCTCCCCCATCATTATAAATTGGCTCAAACAACGAGACAGGATCTTGGATAGCATCTAAAGCAAAAACAACTTCTTCATGCGTAACGCCAAGTACCTTTGCAATATCCATTGCGGTAGGCTCTTTAGAATGTTTTGAAATAAGCCTTTCTCGCACTTGTAGTGCTTTATATGCGATATCACGTAAGGAACGAGAAACGCGAATCGGATTATTATCACGTAAATATCTTCGTATCTCTCCAATAATCATTGGTACAGCATATGTGGAAAATTTAACATTTTGACCTAAGTCAAAGTTATCAATGGATTTCATAAGGCCGATACAGCCAACTTGAAACAAATCGTCAACAAATTCTCCCCTGTTGTTAAATCGTTGGATGACGCTTAGTACAAGACGTAAATTTCCGTTAACGAGTTTTTCTCTCGCGGTCGTTTCTCCCGATTGCATTTCCTGGAATAATCTGCGCATCTCATCGTTTTTAAGCACTGGAAGTTTCGATGTGTCTACGCCGCAAATTTCTACCTTGTTTCGTGTCAATGGATTCCCTCCTACTGGGAGTTGCTGTACAGAGTAAAGTATCTCCTTTGAAGGGAATTTTATGCACGAGTATAATTAGACCATTTTATTAAATTCTTTGCGTAATCGTTTAATGATTCGTTTCTCCAAACGCGAAATGTAAGACTGCGATATTCCTAGCATGTCAGCTACATCTTTCTGTGTTTTTTCTTCACCGCCATCTAACCCGAAGCGAAGCTCCATAATTTGTTTTTCCCTCTCATTAAGTTGATGAAGAGCCTTTAATAATAGATGACGATTCACATTTGCCTCCAAATCCTTTGTGATAATATCGTCCTCTGTACCAAGCACGTCTGATAACAAGAGTTCGTTTCCGTCCCAGTCGATATTTAATGGTTCATCAAAAGACACTTCAGAACGGTTTTTGTTATTTCGGCGAAGATGCATTAATATCTCATTCTCAATACACCGAGAAGCATAAGTTGCTAATTTAATCTTCTTCTCCGGATTAAATGTATTTACAGCTTTAATAAGCCCAATTGTTCCTATACTTATTAAATCTTCAATGTTTATTCCTGTGTTTTCAAACTTTCTAGCAATGTAGACGACAAGGCGTAAATTTCTCTCAATGAGAAGAGCACGTGCCGTTTCATCACCAGTTGGAAGCTTTTGTAGTAATACTTCTTCTTCTTCCTTTGTTAAAGGGGGTGGGAGCGCTTCACTTCCGCCAATATAGAAGATTTCATCGGTCTTAATTCCAAGCTTACGTAATATTTTATACAGTAGATACATAAGTTTCAGTTTTCGTTTTCCCATATGGTTTCCCCCTTACTATCTTGTTATGCAGTTGTCGACAGTAGCATTTTCGGATGTAAAATACATGCGTACTCATTGTCAGAAGACAATTTTGTATGATTAATACCTACGAAAACATTTGTAACGGAAACCATCTCTCCATCTTTGCAAACTCTAACTTTATCTGGCTTTACTGCTACTAGTAACTGATCCTTCTGACCAATACCTCGGTATGGAATAATCCGAACACGCTTCATCCAATCTACATGTTCTTCATAATCATAGAAAAGCTCTGTAACTTGTTTTGACTGTTCCAGGAGCCACTCCGGAAAAAGGCTTCTTGCCGTCTGTGCCTCTACAATCATAACTGGTGTCCTTGAAATAGGATCGTATAATTGATTCCCATTATCAATCAATCCCTTTAGATGTAACTGAATTCCGTTTATGGTAACTTCTACATCAACAATTTGATCATAACGTATATTTGTCAATTCAATATCAGCAATTCTCTGTTTTGAAAAATAATAAATCACAGGAAAACCAATCAAAACAAATAGCCAACTAATCGGATCACCAAAAGATGTTTGTTTAGCCATTACACTTTGTAAAACGCTATCCTGTATAAAGAAATGTAGTCCAATTAATCCTCCACCTACCATAAAGGTAACGAAATAAAACATACACAATGCTGTAAAAAAAGTACGAATACGTGTAAAACCAAATGTCGCATATACAATAAGAATGGAAAAAAGAAGCTTACTTATAGGATGAGTAAATAGAAATGCTACAGGCGTTAGAGCAAATATAACGAGGATGGATCCAAGGAGTGATCCACAAAGAAGTCTCCATTTTTTTACTTTTTTCTTTAAAATTACTGCAGTGAGAAGCAAAAGAAGGTAGTCAATGCACAGATTAAGAAGCCAAACAACATCCGCGTAAACAACCAAATGCTCACCTCTTACATCTTGAGATAGGGTTCAAACTGCCTAGTATAACAGGATAAAATTAGTATAATGCATTTACAATGTGAAAGTCTGTCAATTCTTGTTGTGATTTTATTTGTTATTTTGGTACTTCTAGCCACATCCTGTCAGTATGGTAAAGTAAAGCAGACTAGCCCATGAAGCTAGAGGAAAATATTTGTAAACCAAAAAAAGCTGACAGATGTCAGCTTTTTTTGGTTTACATTATCGTCTACGACGATTTCGTAAAAATGCAGGAATATCAATATCTTCTACTTGAGGACTCCGCTCAGCAGGCTCTTCCCGGCTTTCTTCACGTGTTTTCACTTCTGGTTTTGCTTGTTGTGTTGAAGTACTACTTGGTCTTGCCATAGGCTTAGGAAGCTGGACAGCCAGGTTGTCATCAAATCCTGTCGCGATTACAGTTACGATAATTTCGTCCTTCAAATTCTCATTAATAACAGAACCGAAAATCATATTCACTTCCGGATCAGATGCAGAAGCTACAATATCTGCTGCTTCTTGTACTTCATACAAGCTTAAATTTGTTCCACCTGTAATATTCATAAGCACACCTTGTGCGCCATCGATTGACGTTTCTAGCAAAGGGCTGGAAATAGCTTTTTTTGCAGCTTCTGTTGCTCGATTTTCACCCGTTCCAATACCAATTCCCATTAATGCAGATCCTTTGTTTGACATAATTGTTTTTACATCTGCAAAATCTAAATTAATAAGACCTGGAACAGCGATTAAATCTGATATACCTTGTACCCCTTGACGCAACACATTATCCGCTTCACGGAATGCTTCCAACATAGGTGTATTTTTATCTACAATTTCTAATAAGCGGTCATTTGGAATAACGATGAGTGTATCTACATTTTCTTTTAAAGCGGCAATTCCGGATTGTGCTTGTGTGGCACGTTTACGACCTTCAAATGTAAAGGGACGTGTAACAACACCTACCGTTAATGCCCCTAATTCCTTTGCAACTTGAGCGATAACAGGAGCTGCACCTGTCCCGGTTCCGCCGCCCATACCAGCCGTAACAAATACCATATCTGCTCCACGCAATGCTTCTTGAATTTGTTCTTTTGTCTCTTCAGCAGCTTTTTTTCCTACTTCAGGATTTGCTCCTGCCCCTAACCCCCGAGTTAGCTTACCACCAATTTGCATCTTTGTTTCGGCTTTTGATAAATTTAAAGCTTGGGAATCTGTATTAACAGCGATAAAATCTACTCCTTGTACACCGTGCTCAATCATACGATTTACAGCATTGTTTCCGCCGCCACCTACACCAATAACTCTAATATTTGCTAATTGATCCTGAGTAGTATCAAATTCTAACATATCAAAATCCCCCTAGAACCTCAATTTTCTTGTATGCATCTAATCCCATAAGTAGCGGATAACTTTTTTCACTTTATTAATCATACGATCCTCATCACGCGGTTTAGACTTAGCCGGTGGTTGCGAAACTGGTACAGGCGTACGACGTTCAAAACTATCTAAATTTTCATGAATTTCCTTGCCTTTCATCTTCGCCTTTTGATATGCATTTCGAATAAGTCCAACACCAATTGTATATTGTGGTTCACGAACACCAATATAGTCAGGAATAGCAATTCGAACATTTTCTTGTAGAATTTCTTGAGCTAAATCGAGTACACCAGGCATTGCAGCTACTCCGCCCGTTAACACATATCCACTCGCCAATTGCTTCACACCTGATTTTTCCAGTTCTTTTCTAATAAATAAAAATATTTCTTCTAAGCGAGCTTCTATGACTTCTGCAAGTTCAGCTTGCGTACACTGTAACGTATGGTCACTCCCCATAATAGGAACAGTAAACATCTCTTCCTCAGAGGCTGCTTCAGCAAACGCATGTCCATATTTAATTTTTACTTTTTCTGCATTTTCAGTAGAGGTCTTAAAACAAATGGTAATATCTTTTGTAATATGCTCTCCACCTATAGGAATGACATTCGTAGATTGCAAGATTCCTTCTTGAAATACAGAAACGGTTGTACAACCACCGCCAATATCTACTAAAGCGATTCCCATATTCTTTTCATCTGGAGAAAGGGCTATAGTAGCTGCAGCTAATGGTTGCAATGATATGTCAACAATTTCAAGTCCTGCCCGTTCTACGCAACGAAGCAAATTATGTAGTAAAGTTTTAGCCCCTGTAACGAGTGTTCCTTCCATTTCGAGACGAACACCAATCATACCGCGCGGATCATTAATTTCATCTAATCCATCTACGATAAACTGTCTTGGAATTACGTCTATAATTTCACGTTCTGGCACAATCGAAACAACTTGTGCAGCATCAATTACACGTAATACATCTTCGTTCTCAATTTCACGGTTTTCATTCGATACAGCAACTACACCATGACAATGATGAAGCTGTACTTGATTTGCGCCGATTCCAACAACAACACGGTGAATGTCCATTCCGACCATTCGTTCTGCTTGCTCAATCGCTTTTTTAATCGTTTGTACAGTCTCATCTATGTCAACAATAGAGCCCTTTTTTAATCCATTTGATTTTGCAGTTCCGACACCAATAATATTAAGTGTTTCATTTACCATTTCGCCAATGATAACTTTAACATGGGATGTACCGATGTCAAGACTAACATACATTTCATTGCTGTTCATACCTTGGCACCTCCTTTTTAATTTATATCATCCATAGAGTTTTATTTGAACGCCTTTCGTCGCTTATATATAAGAAAAATATTCAACATTATCATACATATCCCTTTTTTTGCAAGCATATTTTTCTTATTTTTGTTTCGAAAGCATTCTTTTTGCCAATAATAATTGTCGTATCACAGCAATAGTTAAAACGAATACTACTTCAAAAGCGAATAATACCACTATATATAAGTCTACACCAAGATGTACTCCTAGAAAAGCTAAACTTATAGCAAAGATTATATTAAAAAACAATCAAAAAAAGGTATCTACCTCCGTAGTCGTCTTTGTTTACAAAATACAAGATAGAATACGCATAAGGTTGTTTCCAACAGTATAAATTCGAATAATTTAGTAACATTTTAATTTATATGCTCAATATAGGCTCCCACTTCCAAATGAATTTGTACCTTATCCCCCGGTTTTAGTTGTTTAATAATAAGTGGATAGGCACCCATTTTTGTTGCAAAATCTTGAACTGTCACACTTACTACATATCCTTGATCCATAAATAAGAGAAGATAATTAGGATCTGTAGAATTAGGAGAAAAATGAATTTCTGAGATGGAACGTACAATGCTAGAATCCAACTTGGCAAGCTCCTTAGAGAGCTGCTGGATGGTGTTTTCATCTTTAAAATCTATAAATAACGGAGCTGCAACAGGAAGTGTGTTCCCTTTTAAAGCTCCTATCGATTTACCATTTTCTAGTATTGGATACAGCGTATTATCCTTTTTTACATATCCAGTTGTTTTATATTCTTCAATTACGATGGCAATCTTATTTGGAAATAGTTTTTTTACAACCGCATTCTTTATTTCGGTTTGCTGTCTTAATTTTTCTTCAGATTGGCTAGCATTAATTCGAAAATAACTCATGTCATAAGTAACACCTGAAAGTGCCATTACATCATTTTTATTTAAGTAGTGATTTCCTTCTACAGAGATATCAGCAATTTTACTAATAGGTGATCGAAAGTAAATGCCAAACATAACAAGCATAAATAAAATAGAAAGATATAGTACAAGTCTACGATTCATTTTTTTTCTCTTTTGTAGTTTTAACTTTGGAACACGGTCCTCAAGCTGAATGACCTTTTTATCCATATTAGCTCCTCCATGTTGGTAACATAAAGAACGGCATGTAACTTCATGCCGTTCTTTTTTGTTCATTATAGCATAACTTGGAAATCGATAAAAATAACTATATTCTTCCTATCATTTCCACTTCTGTATGCATTTCCACACCATATTTCTCCTTAATTGTCCGTTTTACAAAGTCAATTAATTGCAATACATCCGTTGCGGTTGCCCCTCCTGTATTTACAATAAAATTACCATGCATCGGAGAAATTTGTGCTCCGCCAATTTGATATCCTTTCAAACCCGCTCTTTCCACAAGATTTCCTGCATGATTGGGTAACGGGTTACGAAAAATACTTCCTGCACATGGATAATTCCATGGCTGTGTTTCTTTGCGATAGTCTTTGTTTTTTTGCATAACGGAAAAGACTTGCTCCCGGTCACCTTTTGAAAGGGCAAGCTCCGCCTCCAATACAATTCCAGGTCTTTCTTTTTGTAGTATAGACGTTCGGTACGAAAACATAAGTTCTTTATGCGTCAGCCATTCGACGGTACCATCTGCAAATAATATGTGAACTCTTGATACAATTTGTGACATGTCGGATTTATGAGCGCCAGCATTCATATAGATAGCACCACCCACACTTCCAGGTATACCAGAAGCGAATTCTAAACCAGCAAGCCCCTGTTTGCTTATGTTTGTAGCGAGCCGTACTAGCGGATATCCCGCTCCAACGCGAACAATCGTATCTTTTATTTCAAGATGATCCAGTCCTTCGCCAAACTTTAAAACAACTCCCTCTATTCCGTTGTCTGACACAAGTAAATTGGATCCACGACCAATCACCGTCCACTTTATTCCATATTGTTGGATGAGCTTTATTGTTTGTTCAACACTTTCTACGGTGTTTGGTATAACCATAATATCCGCAGGTCCACCAATTTTCATGGTTGTATGTCGAGCGAGCGGTTCACTAGTAAGTATTTTCCCAACATTCGCTTGTTTAAGGTCATTAGCTAATTGTTGCATATTAATCTCCCCCATAAAAATCCTCCATACTCTTATCGTATGCAAGACGTTCACCTAACGTTATTTGTGTACAAGTATCTTCTCTATTTTTCATATACATTTTCTTTTTTATGTAATAGCACGATTCGTACGGAAATACAAAACTTGTAACTTTAGTAAGACACCTATTATCTTAAGAATATCACAAATCCACTCATGAAATAAATGACTCGGAATTACGATACTCGGTTTCGATGGCGCTGTCAACTATCAAAATCATACAAAATTTATTAACTCCCAAGAACAACGGTCATGTACACCAAAAAACCCCTGTTTTACTCAACAGAGGTTTAGAGGCGAGCATGACGACTAATATTTAACAATACACCAATAGCCATTAATGTTAGCGTTAAGCTTGACCCACCGTAACTGATAAAGGGCAATGTAATACCTGTAACAGGAATAAGCCCTGTTACAACCCCTATGTTAATCATAACTTGAACTGCAATCATCGCTACAATACCTACAGCTAAAAATGTTCCATATAAATCAGGTGCTCCCAAAGCAACTCGTACACCTCGCCATAATAGCAAACCAAATAATAGCAAAACAAATGATCCGCCAATAAAGCCAAGTTCTTCAGAAATGATTGCAAAAATAAAATCTGTTTGTGGTTCAGGCAAATAATAAAATTTCTGTCTACTTTGCCCAAGTCCTAGACCAAACAACCCGCCTGGTCCAATAGCAAAGAGTGATTGAATGATTTGAAAACCACTTCCAAGAGGATCAGACCATGGGTCTAAGTAAGAGGTAATCCGTCTCATACGATATGGTGCTGACCAAATTAATCCAACAAACCCTGCTACACCTAACAGACCTAATATAGCAAAATGCATAATTCTAGCTCCTGCAATAAAAATCATGATAATACATGTGCCCACCATAACCGTTCCTGTACCTAAATCTGGTTGTAGCATTATCATGCCAAATGCAAGAAAAACAATGGCGAGTGAGGGAGCTAGCCCTCGAGTGAAGGTCGTAATCGTTTTCTGCCGCTCTGAAAGAAATTTAGAGAGATAAATAATCATTGCAAATTTCATAAATTCAGATGGCTGAATCGAAAATGCTCCAATTCCAATCCAACTCCGTGCCCCTCCTCGTTCCATCCCAATACCAGGAATTAACACAACAATAAGCAACACGAAACATAAGAGCAAAATTGTCAATGCATATTTCCGCCACACCCAATAGTCAATATTCATTATACTAAACATTGCCACGATCCCTAATCCTGCAAACAATAGCTGTCTCTTTGCAAAAAAGAATGGATCATCAAACTTGTAGGACGCCCATACACTACTGGCACTGTATACCATCATCATACCAAACGTCAGTAGCATACAGGTTACCAAAATGATCACAAAATCAGGAGCTTTTTTTGCCTGCAATACGAAACACCTCTTTGCATGTAAGTACATTAGTAGTGTACCTACTCATAGTGCGAGGTTTCTGCAATAATGCTGCCAAAAGTGTGTGCAACGAGGATTAATCCTCAAACATCTCGCTTTATACTAGCTTATGCACAAATTGTATGAACATGTCCCCTCTTTGTTCAAAAGTTTTAAATTGATCCCAGCTTGCACATGCAGGAGAAAGAAGAATAACATCTCCTTCTTCGGACAAGTCGTATGCTTTTTGCACAGCTTCTTCTAAATTCTCTACTTGTACAATAGATTTAACCTGCGCTTCTTGTGCAGTTTTTATCAATTTTGGTGCAGTTTGACCAAATGTAAGCAATGCCTTTACATTTTGAAAATAGGGTAGTAACGCATCAAAATCATTGCCACGATCTAAGCCACCTGCAAGTAGAATAACAGGCTTGTCAAAAGCAGAAATAGCTTTTTGAGTAGCTAATATATTAGTCGCCTTTGAGTCATTGTAGAATTTACGATTATGTATAGTCGTTATATATTGTAGTCTATGCTTCACACCCGTAAAGTTTTCTAGCACATGTACAATTGCTTCATTTGAAACGCCTATTACCTTTGCAACACTCATAGCAGCTAATATATTTTCCAAATTGTGTTTACCAGGAAGGGCAATGTCGCTTATCTCCATTACTCTTTCTTTACAAAAATAAAGGGCACCGTCTTTTACATATGCTCCATTTTCAATTACTTTTGTCGTTGAAAATAGAATGCTTTGCCCCTTGCTTCGCTGTGACCATTTCAACACATTTTCATCATCAGCATTGATGACGCAGTAATCGTCTTCTGTTTGGTTTTTAAAAATATTTGATTTTGCCCGGCAATATTCTTCCTTCGTACCATGATAATCTAAATGCGCATCAAACAGGTTTAATAGGACTGCTATTTTCGGTTGAAAGGTTTGGATTCCCATCAGCTGAAATGAAGATAATTCCGTTACAATTATGTTATCTTTCTTTGCAAAAGAAGCAACTTCACATGCAACTGTACCAATATTACCTGCAATTAAAGGCTGCTTGTCCCCTTGTTTTAGCATATCAAATATCAAGGTTGTTGTTGTCGTTTTTCCGTTCGAACCTGTAATACCAATAAATGGTGCATCTGAAATTAAATAAGCAAGCTCTACTTCAGTAATAATGGAGATTCCTTTTTCTTTTGCAGCTACAAGAATTGGATTACTATAAGGAATTCCTGGATTTTTCACAACCAATTCCACATCCGTAAGCAATTCAAGCGGATGACTCCCGCATACAACATGAAATCCTTCCTGCTGCAAACGCTGTGCCATTGGATTATCTTCTAATGGCTTCTTATCGTTCACAACAACATGAGCTCCTAAACTTTTTAATAGCGTTGCGGCTGCATAGCCGCTTTTTGCTATCCCTAAAACTAGTATATGTTTATTTTTATACGCCTCTACCGTTTTCACTTACATCCACACCTCGATATAGATTCCTAACACTGCAAACAATAATCCAACCGTCCAAAACGTAACGACAACGCGCCACTCTGACCATCCACTAAGTTCATAATGGTGATGAATCGGGCTCATTTTAAATACGCGTTTACCAGTTGTTTTGAATGATATAACTTGAATAATAACAGATAATGTTTCGATGGCAAAGATACCACCAATAATAGCAAGAAGCAACTCTTGTTTAATTAATATTGCTGCCGCAGCAATTGCTCCTCCTAAAGCAAGAGAGCCCGTATCACCCATAAATACTTTAGCGGGGTGAGCATTAAATACTAAAAATCCTAACACGGCCCCAACAATTGCCATACAAAACACAGAAACCTCATATTGACCTTGATAAAATGCCAGTATAGCATATGCTCCAAAAGCAACAGCAGATGTTCCTGCTAGCAATCCGTCAAGTCCATCTGTTAAATTAACTGCATTAGATGCACCAACTAACAAAAATAAGATAAGGAAAAAATAACCAAAACCAAGTTCAAAATGTATAGTAGTTCCAGGTATATGTAAATCTGTTGAAAAGCCAAATGCTTTGTAGAATACAAAAAATACAATAGCAATAAGGATTTGTCCTATTAGCTTTTGCTTCGAAGTTAATCCTAAATTGCGTTTCATTACGACTTTAATAAAATCATCCCAAAATCCTAATAATCCATAGCCAAATGTAACAAAAAGAAGCAAATATGTTGTAACATTTAGTTTTCCAAATTTCGCTACCATGAGAACCGTAGTAACCATAATGGAGATAAAAATAACGATTCCCCCCATGGTAGGGGTTCCTGATTTCTTCTGGTGTGATTTAGGTCCTTCTTCTCGTATGCTTTGTCCAAACTTTAAACGCCGCAAAAAGGGGATAAAGATTGGAGAAATAGCAACGGCAATAAGAAATGCAACAGCAACAGTTACGAATAGTCCTTGCTGTATCACGTATGTTTCCCCCCTTTCTCTAGTTGTTCATGCGCTTTGCGATAGCAGATTTTGCAACAATTCGATCGTCAAAGTCAAAAACAGTTTTTCCAATAATTTGATACGTTTCATGGCCTTTTCCTGCAATTAGAATAACATCATCTTTTGATGCAGATTCAATTGCTTGCTCAATTGCTTGATGACGATCTACGATTACTTCAAAGTTATCTGCATCAAGACCGTCTGTCATATCAAGTAATATTGCTTCCGGATCTTCACTTCTCGGATTATCAGAAGTCAAAATAGCATAATCCGCAAATTTCGTTGCAATTTGTGCCATAATTGGGCGTTTTGTACGGTCACGATCACCCCCGCACCCTACAATACAATAAATTTTCGATTTTGCAAACTGTCCAATAGTTTCAAGAGCATTTTGTAGGCTATCTGGTGTATGAGAATAATCCACAATCACCGCAAAATCTTGCCCCTCATCCACAACTTCAAATCGTCCTGGTACACCGTTTATTGTTTGAATGACTTCTACAATTGTATCAATGGAAACACCTGATACAATGGCAGCAGAAACCGCTGCTAGTACATTGTACACATTAAATTTACCGACTAGCTTCATTGTTACTCTTTTCGTATCTTGCGGGGTAATAAGAGTAAAACTCGTTCCACTACTGCTCATCAAAATCTCAGTAGCCATAATATCACTTTTTTCTACCAATCCATATGTAATAATTGTGGCTTGCGTCATCATCTTATATGTCATTGATGCGGGATCATCATTGTTTAAAATAGCAAATTTGGGTTTATCATGATTAAATCTGTTTCCTAACTGAGAAAATAATAGACCTTTCGCCTGTTTATACTCATCCATCGTTTTATGATAATCTAGATGATCTTGGGATAAATTCGTAAACACAGCGACATCATAATCACATCCGTGCACACGGCCTAGATGAAGAGCATGGGAAGAAACCTCCATGACTGCACTATCTACTTTAAGGTTTACCATTTCATGAAATGCACGCTGCAACGTTAAGGAATCAGGGGTTGTATTTTTCACCTCAAACGTCTCATCAGCAATTTTCATGTTGATTGTACCAATTAGACCTGTTTTGTGACCGTGATGTCGCATCATTTCATCAATAATATGTGATGTTGTCGTTTTTCCGTTTGTTCCAGTCACACCGATAAGATGTAAGTTATGTGTAGGTTGATTATAAAACGTATCTGCTAGCAATGCTAAAGCTCTTGAGGAATTCTTCACAAGAACTACTGGAATAGTAGCATCTACAGGTCTTTCTGCTATAATAGCAGCCGCACCTTGTGCAGCTGCTTGCTGTGCAAAGTCATGACTATCCACAGTGAATCCTTTGATACAAACGAACAAACTTCCTTGTTTCACTTGACGTGAGTCATTTTCAATCGATATTATGTCCGGGTTTTCATTTGGAATAACCGGGAAATCATGCAAACATGATACAAGTGTATGCAACTTCATCTTACTATATCCTCTCTACCAATAAAATTTGATGGTACTCTAACTCTTGCTACAATTCTTATTCTACTCTTCTCCATAGGACAATTTCGCCCATACAGATAGAAATTGTACATGATAGATTGGAAAACGTCTAGTTCCCCATATAAATCCGTATTTTCGATCCTTGTTTTAGCTTTACACCTGACTGTGGGGATTGATCAATCACTTTATCTCCCGTTCCACTTACATCAAGCTGTAAATCAATTAGCTGCTCTTGCAGCTGTTTTTTATCCAAACCAATAAGATTTGGTACTTCTACCGAAGGAATATCAAGCCAGTTTAACTTTTTATCTATACCGCCTGTACGAGGCGCAACCCCAAGAACAGGAAGCATGTCACGTAGCATATTTCCTACAATCGGTGCAGCTACGACTCCTCCAAACTGAACGGTTCCTTTTGGATTATCAATAGCCGTATAGACAACAATTTGAGGGTCATCTGCAGGCGCAAAACCAATAAAGGAAACAATATAGTTTCCATCCATATAACGACCATCTTTAACCTTTTGTGCTGTCCCTGTTTTCCCACCAACACGGTATCCCTCAAGGTAAGCTCCCTTACCTGAACCCTGTGCAACTACATTCTCAAGTGCATAACGAACTTGTTTCGATGTTTCCTCGGAAATAACTCGGGATTTTGCAACTGGTGTTTTTTTACTAACTATCTGATTGGTGGTGGGATCAATGAATTCCTTCGCTATATAAGGCTGATATAAAACCCCGCCATTTATGGCTGCAGCTACTGCGGCTACTTGTTGAATAGGTGTAACCGAGACGCCTTGCCCAAAAGCCGTCGTTGCTTGTTCAACAGGACCAATTTTATTTACATCAAATAAAATTCCTTTTCCTTCACCTTGTAAATCAATTCCAGTTTTTTTGCCAAACCCAAAATTTTGAATATATTGAAAGAGTTTTTCTTTTCCTAATCGTTGCCCCAGTTCAACAAAGCCAGGATTACATGAGTTTTGAACAACTTCGAGAAAAGTTTCCTGACCATGGCCCCCTCTTTTCCAGCAATGAAGAGTGGCACCTCCGACCTTTACCGAACCACTATCAAAGAATGTATCCTTATCTAAATTCACAAGATTTTCATTTAGTGCTGCTGCTAGTGTAATAATTTTAAATGTGGAACCTGGCTCATAAGTACTCCATACTGGTAAATTACGATTATATATGTCAGGGCTAACCTGTTGATAGCTAGCCGGATCAAAATTTGGTCTGCTCGACATTGCAAGTATTTCACCTGTATTTGGATTCATTGCAATAGAAATAATTCCATCTGGATTGTATGTTGCCTGTGCAATATCTAACTCACGCTCCATAATCGTTTGAATACGAGAATCGATTGTTAGCTCTAAATTCAAGCCACTTTCAGGGGACTTATAATCATCTCCAATGTTTGGCATACGCTGCCCCTTTGCATCCGCGTAAAATCTAACGTAGCCCTCGTCACCTCTTAACTGATTATCATAGGATAATTCCAACCCGACTAAGCCCTGATTATCAATGCCAGCAAATCCAAGTACATGTGCTAAATCTTTTCCAAACGGATAATATCTTATTGAGTCTTCTGCAATATAAACTCCCTTTAGGCCGAGAGCCCGTATATCTTTTGCTTTTTCATGAGATATTTTTCGCCCTTCAGGACGGATCCATACACTGCTATCTTTTTTAGTAACTTGCTTATAGATTGTTTCTTTCGATGCCCCAAGAACAGAAGCAAGTTTTTCTGCTGTTTCTCCGGGATTTTCAATTTGACGGGGGACAACAAGTACAGAAGGAGCACTTTTATTCGTAGCAAGCTCCACGCCGTTTCTGTCTACTATTTTCCCCCGCTCTGATTCAAATGGAATATTACGGCTCCATAAATCCTTTGCTCCGTCGGTTAACATATTACCTAAGGCAAATTGAACATATCCAAGACGCACATCTATTATGATAAAAATAAGAAATCCACATAACAAAACAAATATAAGACGTTTTCGTACTGTAACGTTTGATACACGCATATGGAACCTCCCCTTACACTTTTGGCTCGTTCCAATATATGCTTGTACCTATTCGATTAGAACATGCCGGCAAACCCCATCAAGGACTTGCTTTTTGAGTTGTATTCGTACCTGGAGAGAGCTCCAATGGTGGTGTAAGCTTAAGTTCTAATGAATCCCCTTTTTTCACAGATGTGCCTTCCTTTATGTTCTGCTCTGTTACATATCCTTGTCCATTTGTCTTTAAGTCAAGTTCTAGAACATTTGCTAAATTCATTGCATCCCTCATAGACCATCCTACAATATTTGGCATCTTATTTTCATTGCCTGTAAGAATTACCCGATCCCCTTTTAACGTTGTATCCCCTGATTTTGGCATTTGGCTCGATACATTTCCTTGTCCAAGAACAATGGCTTGAAGACCAACCTTTTCTAGCATTGCTTTGGCACCATCCGTGCTCTGCCCAACAACATTTGGAGTAGAAACATTTTCTTGTTTGACCAATGCTTGCACATCTGTAACAGCTGACTCTTTAATCTTTAAATATTGGAGACTGTTTTTCATAACAGTTGTAAAAATAGTAGCAATTGGTGTAGAACCGTAGTCTGTATCCTTTAGTTTAGGCTGTTTAATTGCAATATAAAACAGGAGCTTTGGATCAGAAGCAGGAGCCATACCCATAAAAGAAAAAATATAATTTTCTTTACCAATCATATACTTACCATCAGATCCCGGTATTTGTGCAGTTCCTGTTTTTCCAGCTACTGAATATCCATCAATTTTATATGCTGTCCCTGTACCCTTAGGCGACGTTACAACAGATTCTAACAGCTGACGTACTTTTTGTGCTGTTTCTTTTGTAATTGGTTTACCAACAATTTCAGGATTGTGTTGTTCAATAACTTTATTCGTATCTTGATCTACAATATGATCAATAACATAAGGCTTCATCATTTGTCCATCATTGGCAATAGCGGTAGCCGCTTGAATTTGCTGAATCGGTGTAACCGTTGATCCTTGTCCAAAAGCAGTTGTCGTTTTTTGGATTGGTTTATCAAATAAAATAGTGTTTTTCCCCTCACCTGGTAAATCAATACCGGTTGGCTGATCCAGATGAAATTTTTGGATGTAGTTTTGTAAACGATCAAATCCTAGCTTCTTCTCTGCTAGAATCGCAAACGCAACATTTGATGAGCGCTGCACTCCTTCATCAAATGTAATACTTCCCCAGCCCGCTCCATCATTATGATCTTTTATCGCAATATTTCCTACCATATAAGTACCAGATTGATAGTAATCTTGTCCGTTATATGCACCCTCATTGATAGCAGCAGATAACGTAAACATTTTAAATGTTGAACCTGGTTCATACGCATAGGCAATTGGATCATTTAAAAAGTATTTGATGTCACGTTGATTTGGGTCGTATCCTGGCTTGCTCGACATCGCTAACGTTTTTCCTGTTTTTGGATCTACAATAATGCCAACAAGCATAGATGGCTTATATTGGTCGAATGCTTTATTCATTTCGGATTCTAAAAAGCTTTGGATATGTTGATCAATTGTTAAATAAACATTGTCACCATTTTTAGGTGGTGCAATTTTTTGATTAGAGAAGCTTTTTGCATTTTTATCGAAAGATACCGTTCCATTTTCCGCATGCAAATAAGAATCCAAACTTTTTTCAAGACCGAATTGTCCTTCTAACACATTAAGATTATTTGGCTTAGCGAATCCTAACACATACGATGCAAAATCTCCATTTGGATAAATTCTTGCTGTTCCATCAACAAAGAGGATTCCAGGCAATTTCATGTTCGTTATTTGATCATACTGTTTTTTCGTTATGTTACTCCCTTGAGATCCGAACTCCGTTTGAACAGCATTTTTGTTTAACTTTTGCAAAATTTCTTCTTTACTTGCATTTAGAACAGGAGCAATTTTTTCTGCCGTCATCTCCTTGTCCTTCACACTCCCATCGCCTTTTAATACTGCTATAAGCTTATAGGCTGGGACATCTTGAGCAAGCACTTCCCCGTGAGCATCATAAATTGTACCTCGCATTGCTTCTAGTACTCCATTTTGATTGTACTTCGCATCAGCCCATTTTTTTAATGATTCTCCGTGGACTGTGCCAACAACTTGTAAGTAAAAAAATCGAGACAACAATATAAAAAAGAGCAGGGCAAACAATATCATTAAGCATCCTGCTCCCTTATTCATATATAATTTTTTCATTTCCATCAGACATCACACTCTCTTATGGGCGTAGTGATTTTACATTATTTTCATTTATGCTAAGACCCATACTTTTTGCTTTTTCGGCAATGCGATCGTAGCTACTCAACTTCTCCACATCCGCTTTTAAATCATTGTTAACTTTCTTTTGCTTCTCTATGTCGTTACGTAAATCAACAGTCTTTGCATTTGACTGAAACATTTGTGCCTTATTGCCTATTATGACTACGGCTGCATAAAGTAAAAATACTATAAAAGCTGTATATAGTATCTTTTCTATTAATGTAACTTTTGCTTTATGAACTGGTTGTGCTACCGGTTGTTGCATCTCTACTTGCGATTGTTTCTTTCTATATTTAACCGCTACATTAGTCATTGTCTTTTCCTCCTCTTCATATAGGCAGTAGGATAACAAGAAATCTTTCATTGCTTCTGTGCAATACGTAATTTAGCAGATCGTGAACGATTATTCTCCTCTAGCTCTTCTTCTGTTGGAAGTATTGGCTTTCTCGTAATCAATTTTAGCTTTGGTTTATACTCATCCGGTATAATTGGAAGACCACGTGGCAATGATGGTACACTACTATATTTTTTAAATATGGTTTTACAAATACGGTCCTCTAAGGAATGGAAGGTAATAACACTAATTCTACCACCTGGCTTTGTTACATCAATCGCAGCCTCTAAAGCTTCCTCAAACACTTGTAGTTCATCATTGACGGCAATTCGAATGGCTTGAAATACTCGTTTCGCAGGATGACCACCTGTACGTCTAGCAGCTGCTGGTATGCCTTCTTTTATCAGTTCGACAAGCTGTCCTGTCGTTTCAATAGGGTGTTCTTCACGAAATGCTTCAATTTTCCTTGCAATTTGCTTCGAAAATTTTTCTTCTCCATATTGAAAAAAGATTTTTACTAACTGTCCATATGACCAGCCATTCACTACATCGTATGCAGATAAAGAAGCGTTCTGATCCATTCTCATATCAAGTGGAGCGTCAAAATGATAGCTAAATCCTCGTTCAGGCGTATCTAGCTGAGGGGAAGATACTCCAAGATCAAACAATACTCCATCTACTTCTGTAATTCCTATTTCCAGAAGCTTTTCCTTAATAAAACGGAAGTTACTTTTGATTGGAATAAATTGATCTCCGTACGATTGAAATCTATCCTTGGCATGCGCTATTGCAATATCGTCTTGGTCGAAGGCAATCAAATGTCCATCCTTAGACAACTGTGACAAAAGATATGCGCTATGTCCTCCTCCGCCCATTGTACAATCTACATATGTACCATTAGGCTTGATAGCTAGCCCATTGACTGTTTCTTCTAACAGTACCGTTTTATGATTAAACATCATTGCACCTACTTCATAACATTATTCAAATGTCAAATTTCTTTTCGTTATTTCATTATATACTATATTTTATCATTTTTTTTATAAATTAAAGCAAAAACAATGCAAAGTAAATTTTAAGAGGAGTTTGATGATCCAACCCACTTGAATTGTTAGTATTTTACAAAACAATTCAACAGTGCAAAGAAAAATCCTGCAAAAAGGCTGCAGGATTTTATAGATTTACAATTTTATGCTTACCATTCCAACTAAATGGTACATCCACTACATCCTGCACAAAAGAAAATCCGTATCTATTCAAATAATACAAAATATTCCACATTCTTTCCTGCAGTAATCCATGAGGCTGAAGAGAAACTTCGATTCGTCTGAACTTAGCAAGTTCTACTTCATGCTTATTATGAATATCCTTTTGCAGTGCACGCTCAAATAATTGCAATTGTTCTTCTATTTTTCGTTTGTTTTTCTCGGCAAACGATAAAAAACTAGGATTTACCCGTAATGCCGCTTCTCGCAAATGACGATGGGACATTTCGAATTCAAGACGCGCCTGTTCAAATAATTCATTAAGAGGCTCGTCCACCTGAGAGCGTAGCCATGTATCTTTTATACCACCCAACTGTTTTGTGAACACATCTTCTATTTGTAAGGAGAGATCCTTTAAATCACGTTCAATATGCCGCTCAACATAGCTAATCATTTGACGTGGCACAACAGGTGGGACTTTCCACCCAATTTCATGAAAAACAAGCTGGAGTTCTGCCCAATAAGCAACTTCTCCCGGACCGCCTATAAATGCAAGGGTTGGAAACAAGTACTCCTGCATTAACGGCCGCGTCACTACGTTATTACTAACTCTTTCTGGTTCTGTATAAATAATTTGGACGAGTTCTTCTTCAGTTAATCGTACTTTCCCCTCTTTACAAACATAGACATCTTTTTCTCTTTCAAGAAGCCATCTCTCTCCGTCAATTTTCAAAAAGAGATGAATAGCATTCTGTTTAGTTGTAATAAGCGGGGTATAGGTATATCCAATTATTTTCTGCTGTTGAGTAGACAATGCCTCACGTATCCCCGGTTCATGCTTAAGAATAGTTTCAAAGAAAGGCGCTTCTATCTTCCGAAGTTCAGGATTTCCTGAATCTACTAGAATAAGTCCTTCTTCCTTAAATAACTCCGTTATCATAAAGGCAAAGAAATCGGTATACGTTACAGACCGTTCTAAACACTCTGTTACAAATTGCATCATATCTGTTGTAAAGTTTGTTTCTTGGTACGATCGAAACAAACTTCTGATCCAAGCCTTACAGTCTTCTTGATTTAATTCTGTTTCAGATGCACTTGTTTTCTGCTTTGTATCCCCATGTAAAATCGATTTTTTTACAGTTTGATTTTTCAAAATATGAACATGATTAATTTCATCTATATCATGATCTTCTCCTGCAATCCAAAAGACAGGAACAACTCGAATACCGAGCTTTTGCTCCTGCTTTTTTGCAAGTTGAATGATAGAAATTATTTTATGAATCGTATAAAGAGGGCCTGTTAAAATACCCGCTTGTTGTCCTGCAATCACGACAACCGTTTGAGAATCTTCTAACGCAAGAATATTTTCTATCGTTTTTGCACTTGCGCCGTAGCCTTCATTGTACATTCGTAAATGACGAACGAGCTCCTGTCTTTCAAAAGAACGCGATTGTAAATCACGAACTCTCCTCTCGTATACTTTGTCTTGCAAGGAGTAATCAAAACAGGATAACGCATCCTCATTTCCTTGCAAATAGTCTCCAGTCAATCCCTTCGGAAAAACAGAGATTTCTTTGATGTCCATAACCTTCTTCCTTTCCTATCCCGACTTCCACTTACAAAATTGTAGACAATGTTATAAGCAAAAGCAAAAATTTTATCTTATATGCTCCATCCCTTTAATTGAATGGTACAAAAATGAAAGCAATGGTGCATGTTGATTATTTTCAATTGCTTTATTTAATAGATAGCCTAATATGGCTTCTATTTCTGTTGGCCTATCATTTATAACATCCTCCAGCATAGAGGACCGGTTCTCTGCGGTCTTTTCACAAACCGAACAAACTCGTTGCCAATAGTCTTCTTTGTTCTTTTTATCTAAAATATAAAGAACTTCCGTACATACTGTTTTCATAACCTGTTTAAATGACTCATTGTGAATCAATTCACCATTTTTTACTTTGTACAAGGCAGTAAGAGGGTTCACACATGCATTTACAACAAGTTTATTCACTATGGTTTCATACCAATCTTCTTCTAAAACAAGAGAAAATACATCCGTAAATATAGAAAAAAGTGGCTGGAACAATTCCTTCTCACCATTCACAATACCAAGTTTCGTTATCCCTACTCCTGTATGTATAATTGTTGTGTCATTTTCTTTTCGTACCCCGTGATCAACAATTCCTACTGCCACTTGAGTAAACTTTTGCAGTAACGCAAGGTGAGTCATTCCGTTTTGTAAAAAAACAAGTGTCCCCCTAGCGTTAAATAAATAAGGAAGCACGGACTGCAAATGATATTGCTTTACAGCAACAAATACATAATCATCCTGTATTGATGCTTCACATAAAGGGATAGCATTTGGATATACGGTATATTTCACATCTTTTATTATGCATGTTATTCCTTGTTTTCGTATATTGGCTGCTTGATTTTCTGTACGCGTGTATATTGTAACAGTAATGCTTTCTTTTTGTAAGTAGTAAGCAAAGAGAAGACCAATCGCACCAGGGCCAATAATTCCTATCTTCATCATCCATTCTCCTTATATAGTATACTTACTAGTAGTGTAGCAAAATTCATACTAAATTTCTGAAGGAATGCTCTTTTCTTCAGAATCGAAATGGTGAAAAAATTGTATATTTCTAAAATAGAGTACTTGCGTATTAACTATAAAACATTAGAAGATTTCACACAATTTAAATGAAACGATGCGCAAGGAGTGATCCGTGCTAGAAGATTCACAAGTAAAAATTATTAAAAATGACAGCGAGGCTCTGTTTTACGGCATCTACTTTGGTGAGTCACTTTGTTGCTAAAATGAGATTTAGCAGTTCCTTAGTTGATTACGAGAACAGCATGAAACTTAGGATTAAGACTATAATATGCATCCATTCCCCATCATTTTGGAAAACTAAAGGTTTTCAAAATAAAAAACAGCTGGTTACAGCTGTTTTTTATTTTTCTACTTTTTCTAATACATTTCTTTCTCGAAGACGATGAACTTTCTTCTCTCGTTCCGTAGTTACAACATTCCGTTTCTTTTCAATAAAATCAAATAGCATTTCATACTCTTGTTCATAGATTGACAATTGTTCAAGTAAATATTCTTTTTCCTCCCGAAGTTGCTTCGTTTGCTGTTCCAATTCTAGAACACGTTCGTAATAATTGTCGCGCTTTTGTTCTTTGTATTCTTGTAAGTACGCAATAATATGATCTATAGTTATATCTTTATCATCCAATTGTAGCTGTGCATAGCTATGAGCTTGAGCTTGCACTGCATTCGTTTTTCTTTCATGCTTTGCTGCTTCAATTTGGTTCTTATATTGCTTTCTCACATAAGAATTCCATCGAAATCCACAAGCAGCAGAAGTTCTTGACAAATGTCTTCCTACTTCATGAAAAGCAGATAATTGGGTGCCGCCGTCCTTAATATGCCTAAGCACAACCTCTGCCAGCAATAAATCTTCCTCATCGGTCCACGCATCCTGTCTTGTCGTAGCCATTACTAGCCCTCCTTATGCATTTTTTATTATTCATATGCAACTGATAGGAGTGATAGAATGAAAAAATAGGAATTATTACTAGCGACTCAAAAAGGATTGCACCGCAGCATGATGATGATCACTTTCCCATAGGCGTGCACAATTTTTTATTTCTTCTTCCATTCTATATTTGATATTACTTTCATTCCATTTTCGAACTGCAGCCTGTTTGTATGCAGTTAAAACGCTTTCATTCATAACCAGATTTTCCGAAATCCATTTCTCACAAAACTTTCTTTCTTCACCGCTTATGACCTCGTGCAAAAAACCAACATTTTTCGCTTCTTCAGCACTATAACGACGAGCTGAACTTAACATTTGCATAGCAGCATGATGAGGTAGTTTCTCATACAACATGGTTGCTCCGCCCCATCCAGTAGTAATAGCTAATGTTCCTTGCACGAATCCAACATGAGCGTTTGCTGATGCAAAGCGAAAATCACAGGCTGTCGCAATTTCACATCCCCCACCGACCGCAGTCCCATTTAAGAGCGCAATTGTTGGTTTTGAAAGTATCATTAATTTGTACAAAATATCTCCCATTTTTTTTAACATAGCATAGGCTTCTTCTTCCGTTCGCAACGAATGAAATACACCTAAATCCCCGCCAGAACAAAACGCTTTACCCGTTCCTGTTAACACAAGCGCTCTAGCATCACTTTGCTCCACCGCTTCAATAATTTCTAATAGTTCTTCCATTGTGTCATAATCAATAGCATTACGACGTTCTGGCCTATTAAACGTCGCCCAAACTACATCATGTTCATCTTGTTCAACTAGTACTTTCTTCATTTCTCAATTCACTCCTACTTTTTTCTCCATCGTAATAAATTTCGAGAAAAGTCTATTTTTTCCCTTTAATATATAAAAATAAGCGCAGAAGAATTTCTTCTGCGCTTATTTTTGCATTATTTGCTGATTACTTCTTTGCCTTTGTACGTACCACATGCTTTACAAACATGGTGAGCTAACTTCAATTCACCACAATTTGGGCATTGCACCATACCAGGTACTGCTAATTTAAAGTGCGTACGACGCTTTCTTTTTACTGTTTTAGATGTTCTTCTAAAAGGTACAGCCACTATTCCCACCTCCTTAAAAGAGCGAGTTTACATATACTCGAAGACAAAAAGTCATCGTTTGTCAAAAAATTTTGCAAGGTTTGCCAATCTAGGATCAACATCATCTGTCTTTACTTTATCGGTAACAACTTGCCAATCCTGCCCTTTTGACAGCGCTTCTTCTGTTGCCTTCTCATTGAAAACTTGCATAGGAATTTCTAAGATTATATTTTCCTTAATTACAGGGAGTAAGTCAAGAACTTCTCCTTGCAAATAATGAACATCAACATATGCTTCGTATTCTTCCGTTGAAGCCAAAAACACTTCTGTTGTAATGATGTCAAAAGGGTAAAGAACATCTTCTAATGTTCTTGCACAAGGCAATGTCATTGTGCCTTGTATACGCAGATGAAAAGTGTACTTATTTGCACCTAATTCCGCATTCCCAGTAACATGAACTGATGAAATATCCCGAATATCACAATTCCAATCGGAAACATCAAACGTAACAATTTCATCAATCACTACCCCATTAGAACGGTATTTATTTAACTGATGGATTGACCATTTCACAAAATCACCCCTAAGGCAACAATGAAAATTATATAGAGCGTTTCATTATTTGTCAATATTTTTTCTTTACACTATAATGTATTCAAGAAGACATTATTAACAGATTACCATGTTTTTATAACATTTGCTACTATGTAATAAAAAAAGTGATAGCATTCTAACAATAAAGTGAAATATCTTAAACAATTGCTTGCAGGCATCTATTTTGCCCCTTCATTAAAGAAATATCCATCGTTTGTTTAGAAAGGAGATTGCTACTATGAAAGCTGTCGGTATCGTTGTAGAATACAATCCGTTTCACAACGGGCATATCCACCATGTGCAGCAAGCAAAGGAACGTACTCATGCGGATATTGTGGTTGCGGTCATGAGTGGATCTTTTTTACAGCGCGGTGAACCAGCCATTGTTTCCAAATGGACACGTACGAAAATGGCCCTTGAAAGTGGAGTAGACCTTGTAATTGAACTTCCCTACGCATTTGCTACCGGGCAAGCTTCCATTTTCGCAAATGGGGCTGTTTCCATTTTAGAACAACTCGGAGTTCAATACGTATGTTTTGGCAGTGAGAATGGACAAGTCAAGCCATTTCTAGAAGCACTGCAGATAAAGCAAACATATGAAACAGAAATAAGGGAAGAAATACGGAAGCAAATGAAAACGGGCGTTAGCTATCCGAAGGCAATGGCCGAAGCATGGAAACGTATTTCAAACATACAAACGATTGATCTATCCCAACCTAATAATATTCTTGGCTTTCACTATGTGGAAGCCATTATACAGCAAAAAAGCAATATGTTACCTGTAACGATTCCAAGAATCGTTAGCCAATATCACGATAAAACATTTGCTTCAGAAACCATTGCAAGCGCTACGAGTATTCGCAAGCACCTCCTTAGGCATGAATTTGAAAAGGTTACTTCTGTCTTACCTAAGGCTTCCCTTTATTATTTGCAACACTACTATCGTACATACCATATATTTCATGAATGGGAGCGCTATTACCCTTTTTTAAAATACAAACTTCTTACCATGAATCATTATGATTTAGAACAAATTTATGAGGTAGAAGAAGGACTAGAATATAGACTACTATCCCATATACAAGCGAGTACCTCCTTCTCACAATTTATGCAACGAATCAAAACAAAGCGATATACTTGGACTAGATTACAACGATTGTGTACGCATATCTTAACTGGAACAACCAAAGAGTCCATGCTGTACATTAAGAATAATCATACGTCTCCTTACATGCGCGTACTCGGCATGACACAAAAAGGACAAAAATATCTTGCTTTAGCAAAAAAAAATGCAACCATTCCTATTCTTTCAAACGGAAAAAATGCACCTCATCCTTTATTTACATTAGATGTAACAGCAAGTACTACCTTCGCCAGTATTCTCGTTGAACCGGATCAATCCAATTTTATTAGAAATGAGCAGATTCAGCATCCACTTCGCTTTGATGAAACGAATTATGTTTATGTATAATCTCTCTTTTTAAACATAAATACATACACCGAGGCTCATAACCTCGGTGTTCCCTATTCTACCCATTATTTCTGCGGAGGAATAGGTGGTAATGTTTGTAAATACAGAAGTGCTTCTTCTAATGTATCTACTGGAACAATCTTCATCTTCGAATGAATATCCTGTGCTGCTGCGATTGCATCCATGTAATTAGAGTGCTGATTTCCGCCTTCATTAGGAGCGAAAAATATACTTGCACCCGCATTACTTGCTGCAACAACTTTTTGCTTAATTCCACCTATCGGACCGATTTCACCTGAACTATTTATCGTACCTGTTCCCGCAATTTCATACCCTTTCGTTAAATCTTCTTGTGTGAGTTGATTATAAATTTCTAGAGTAAACATGAGGCCCGCTGAGGGACCACCAATGCGGTTTGTATCAATCTTCACACTTGGTTCAACCTGCAATGTTTGATTAGTCGCTATTTCAATTCCAAGTCCAGGGCGGTTCGAACCATCTTGTAACGGCTGTAGCGTAAATGTTTCTGACTTTATTGCACCACTTCGTTCAAAGTCAATTTTCACTTGCTCACCATTTTTCTTTGTTTTCATATACTTTATAAATTCATCTGCTGTTTCAAGTGATTTTGAATCTACTGTCGTAAGTCGATCGCCTACTTGTAGCTTTTCAAAAGCAGGCATACCCTTAATCGTGTTAATCACTAACACACCATGATTTTCCACTTTAACAGGTTTATTTGCTTTTTCGTACGCATTATAGATGGCAGCATTTTTAGATTCATTCATAAGGAGAGATTGTTGAAATTGATATTGCTGTTCACTTTCTCCCTTTTCAATAATATCTTCCTTCTTATAAATTTCATTATATTTACTTAATTTTGCAATCGCCATTTTCATAATAGTTGCTTGTGACATAGAGACTGTAACAAGCATAAAATCCCCATTTTCCTTCTTGCCCCCATCCACTTTTACATAGGGTTCTAATTTTTCAACTAAACCTGGTTTGGTAATATAATACGGCAATGGAATATACATCGCTGCAATCAGCAATAATGCAAGCAAGAAGACATAGACATACCGCAGTCGTCTAATCATGGTTCGCTTCCCTCCAGTCCTCTATCAATGCATGAATAGTGTCAATGTGTTTTTTCGCCTCTTCTTCCCCGGCCTGAATAATTTCATCAATCTCTGTAAATGTTCTAGAGCTATACTGCAGGACGTCCGGATACATCATAACATCAGAAGCAATATGCCGGTAATGAACAAGTTCATGTTGCATAATTTCTATACTCTGCATAATTACGTCATAAATCGATGATACTTCCCCACTTGTCTTTGTAGGTGAAACATCAACAGCAATAACAAGATCGGCTCCTAATTTCTTTGCTTCTGAAACAGGAATACGGTCAATTACCCCCCCATCCACTAATAATCTTCCATTTACCTTCTCTGGAACAAAAATACCTGGAATCGATACACTTGCCCGAACAGCGTCTGCAACAGATCCTTCTGTAAATACTACTTTTTCTCCAGTTAAAATATCGGTTGCTACAACAGCTGTAGGAATATCTAAATCTTCTATATTTTTATGATAAGTAAACATGCGAATCATGTCTTTCAATCGCTTTCCTGCAATAAACCCCATTTTAGGAACGGTAAAATCTAAATAATATTTTCGCTTAAATAACTGAGATAAACGATATACCCTATCAATATCTTGACCTGCTGCATAAAAAGTAGCAATTAAAGCCCCCATACTGCTGCCCGCTATGACATCAATCGGGATACCTGCTTCTTTTAATACTTTAATAATTCCAATGTGTGCAAACCCCTTCGCCCCGCCAGATCCGAGCGCTAGACCGATTTTTGGCTCCCTCATTAACCTCATCCTTTAGTTACTTTATTGTACCGCTATGAAATGCCTAAATGCTTTCTTCTATTCTGTAAAAATTATATATAGTTGTGTTTATACAATTATAACCGAGAAAGAACGAAGATTCTGTATTTCTTCTAGCATAAAGGCTGCCCCTCCTCTCGTATACTAAAAATAAGTGTTTGGACAAAAGGGGGGACACTATGTCTAAAAGTAACACTGCTTTTCTTGCCGTGATTGTAACCGTTCTAACCGGATCACTCATTATAAATCCACAAGCCTCCTTAGAAGCTTCGACGCGGGGATTAGAAATGTGGTGGGAAGTAGTATTTCCATCTTTGTTACCTTTTTTTATCGCTTCTGATCTTCTCATCAGCTTACGTGTTGTTCATTTTATTGGTATTCTTCTTGAACCTCTTATGCGCCCTCTTTTTCGCGTACCAGGAGTTGGCGGTTTCGTATGGGCTATGGGAATGGCATCCGGTTTCCCATCAGGAGCGAAACTAAGTGCAAGACTACGTAGTGATAACCAACTAACACAAATAGAAGCCGAGCGGCTCGTTTCATTTACCAATTCGTCAAGTCCTTTGTTCATTTTTGGAGCAGTCGCAGTAGGCTTTTTTCATAACCCTGATCTTGGTATGATTCTAGCTGTTTCGCATTATAGTAGCAATGTAGCAACGGGTCTTATCATGCGCTTTCACGGAAGTACAAATACCATGACAAAGCAACGAAGAAAGCATGTTTCAATAGGGAAAATCTTTCAAGCTTTTCAGCAAAAACATCCAAAGGAAACAAGACCCCTTGGTAAATTATTAGGGGATGCCATTGCTTCTTCCATTCAAACACTGCTAGTAATTGGCGGCTTTATTATTTTGTTCTCTGTCTTAAATAAAATGTTAGAACTTCTTCATATTACAGCACTGATTATCCCTATTATCCAATATTTATTAGAACTTCTTCAACTTCCAAGCTCATTTGGAAATGCTATTATATCGGGCATTTTTGAGATTACCCTTGGAAATCATCTAACAAGTCAAGCAGAGGCAACTCTGTTTCAGCAAACCATGGTAGCAAGTTTTTTACTAGCTTTTAGCGGTCTTTCTGTCCAAGCACAAGTGGCTAGCATTCTAGCTGAAACTGATATCCGATTTCTACCCTATTTTTTTGCAAGAGTGTTACAAAGCATACTAGCGCCTATTGCCACTTTCTTATTATGGGGACCTCTATATGAAAATAAAGATGTGCTTCATTATAAAGGGACCGGCATTCCTGTCCTAGCACAGCCCCTTCCCGACGGATTTGTATTCTTCCATACATACGGACCACTCGTTACTCTTTTCTTTCTATATGTATATCTATTTTTATTATTTCGCAAGAAAGGATAATTCTCATCTATTCCCTTTTCATACAAGAATGGACCGAGTATTGCCATACTCGGTCCATCTCACGCGAATAACATAATTCTTTGTTATCGTCTATTTTATATCAAATTTTTGTTTAAGGGCTTGCTCCACCACAGAAGGAACTAAATCTGATACATTCCCTCCATACTTAGCAACCTCCTTTACAATACTTGAGCTAAGAAACGAGTATTGATTATTTGTCATCATAAAGAAAGTTTCAATATGGTTGTCTAACTTACGGTTCATAGATGTAATTTGCATTTCATATTCAAAATCAGAAACAGCTCGAAGCCCGCGCAAGATAGCACTTGCATTCTTCTTCTTTGCGTATTCTACAAGTAAACCATTATGTATATCAACTACTACATTTGGAATGTCTTTCGTAACTTCTTCAATTAATTCCACTCTCTCTTTTGCTGAGAATAGAGAGCTTTTAGCGGAATTATTCATTACAACTACATAAACCTTATTAAATACTTGTGCACCTCGTTTTATAATATCCAAATGACCTAGCGTAATTGGATCAAAGCTTCCTGGGCAAATTGCTATGCTTGCCATCCGTTCTCCTCGCCTTCATGCTCATAAATAGAAATTGCTGTAATTCCATAATTTTCATATTTAACTCTTTGTAAATGACCGATTTTATCTGGTAACTCAGAGTCTACAGCGTGCTCAGCCATTATAGTGCCTGATTGTGCAAGAAGTCCTTGTTGTTCTATCGTAGAGATAAGAGCAACCAGTTGTTGCTGCTTGTACGGGGGATCTAACAATATTAAGTCAAATAACACTTCGCGTTTCACTAAAGCTTTCAGTGCGCGTTCTGCATCATTTCTATAAATTTCTGCTTGATCATTTAAATGACAGTGCTGTAAATTTTGACGAATTGTTTGTACCGCTTTCATATCACGATCTATAAAGATTGCTAGATCCATTCCTCTACTTAACGCTTCTATTCCAAGTCCACCGCTTCCACCAAATAAATCAAGAGCAATCCCACCATCAAAATAGGGACCAATTATATTAAAAATTGCCTCTTTTACTTTATCCGTTGTAGGACGAGTTGAAGTACCTGGTACAGCCTTTAAAGGATGTCCTTTACATGTTCCTGAAACCACTCTCATATTTCTTCACTACCTTTGTCACTTTCATCATTTCTAATCCTATCATAAAAAGGGAGAAAGAAAAACAGCGTCAATAAAATTTACTTGCCACTTGAATATTTTCCATTAAAATGGGAATTAATAATTGTAACAACATCACTTCCGGTGTTGTTGCCAACCGCGGAGAAGGCTTACGTTCCCCATAAGTTCTTCCTCCGGTTTCTCCTCTCCCTTTGCCTTCTTGCTAGCAATAAGCTAGAATGAGAAGGGCCCTGCCTAGGCAGGGATTTTTTTTGATTTAAAAGAAGGAGGAGAATTAACAATGATTCAACGCTTTATTGAGCTAGGCGAAGGTTATTCTGATTTATATGAATTAACCGAGATTGCAAGAGCAAATAAACATCGCCTTGCACACTTTCTTCAATTCAATACTATCATCCAAAATAAAGAGATGTGCTCTCTCGCTGTTGTCTTGCAGCCAACACAAGTGGGAAATTTTCAGCCCTTATACATATGCCGGGAAGGAATACAACTCTCAAACGAAAAAATAAGTAAACGTGTAGAACTATTTTCAAACACTGCAAAAGAATTAAATAAAGAAGTCATTCAATTGACTGTAAAGCCTTCAGAAACCTTTGCTGAAAAGGAGATATTTTACAATCATCTGATTGGAATACTCCGAATGAACCATTTTATCCCCCCCATGCAGTAAAAAAACAGATTTAAAACCAAAAATGGACCATTATTTACTGAATAATGGTCCATTTTTTAACAATACGTTCTATTCTGTTTTATAATCATACTCTTTTGCCCGGTCCGGCTTAGAATTTTCAAATTCTGTCTTTACAAACGGGCGATATGATTGCTCCAACTTTTTAACAAATGGTAAATGTTCGAGCTTTGACATAACAAAACTTGTTTGATCCATATCGCAATAAAGTACTACATACTTAAACCTACGAGAAATATAGTGAATGTTTCCATATTTTCGAAGAAGCTTTGCATGTTTTAACGAATGCAAATATACAATTATACCTTGTCTTTGTCCAAACATACGATTCTCCTCTACTTTATTTCATGATTATATTCATTGTTCACGTAAAAGGGCAATCGTGTTAATTGTGTCACAAGTCCCCTTCCTTGCTACACAAACTATTTACTAAATGAATTGTATCCGTTCTCAAAGCATGAAAGAAAAAGGTGATTTTGTATCACCCCGTTTTTTGACAACTACAACTGCCACCTGAGCTGCAGCCGCCACTACAGCCACTTGCAGAGTCAAAGAATGGATTGCCAGTAGGTACTTTTATGGAAGGAGATATTTCCTTACCGATAATCGTACTGACTTCATCTAACAACTTTTGCATCTGATTTTCAGCTTTCTTAAACGCTACAATTGTGTCGTGTAAATCAACTTCTCTTTTTATTTCTCGCATTTTCTGCGTTACAATCTTGTATTCCGGGTGATACTTACCATATCTCTTAACTTCCTCATACTTTTCTTTTATCGAAACAAATTTCCCAATGAGGGCTTGGGCATCTTTATCACGTTGAAGTGCAACCAAGCTTTGTCTATATGTCTGTGCAAGTTCAGACTGTATAATCATACGAGAAAGTTGATCTGTTTCATCTAAAACTTGAACGCTTTCTAGCGTAGCAATTATCATAGGGCAACCTCCTCAAAACATTAGTAGTACTTGGCTCCTTACCCATAGGCGAAATCCCACTTCAAGAGAATGTAGATCTTCGTCTACATGGATATACGAAATATCATATCATATTTAGTAACGAAGTCCTAATACAACTAACTCATTTACAATGCCTGAATATGGAGGGAATAATTATACTTTTCAATTTTCCATACCATATTATGGTGAGAAATATAGCTTACACAAGCATTTTGAAGTGGTGTGCGAAAGGTAATTTCATCTGGACAAATCGTATGAAGCATTGCTTTAATAGCATGTGAATGTGCCACGATAATGACTCTTTTCCCTTCATACAATTTCGCCACATCACTTAGGGCAGAAAAGCACCGTTCCATAATTTCTTCATTTGTCTCCATTCCATTTACACTTTCCAGTCCCATTTCCATTATATCACCCAGTATAGAAGCAGGCTTACCAGAAATATCTCCAAAATTCCGTTCTACAAATCTTTCATCTATATGCACAGTTTCTATACCTGTTGCATCTGCAATAATTTTTGCAGTTTCATATGCTCGTATTAGCGGACTACTAACAATAACATCCCACTTTTCTTCTTGCAATAACGCAGCACTTTGTTGCGCTTGCAATCTTCCAACGTCATTCAATGGTATATCTTCTCTTCCTTGAATGAAGCCTTGGAAATTCCAATCGGTTTGTCCATGTCGTACTAAACAAATTTCCGTCATGTTTCTTGGCTCCTTTATTTTCAAAGTGTATTACCATTGTATCAGAACTTTAACATGACGGATATGGATAATTACTGGTTTTGCTGTTTCATATATTGGAACATTTCAATCATAATACTTGTCATTGCAAGCTGGTTTTGAAACTTAGCAACGCGATCAGGGATCGTTTTACGATAATGTTGCAATGCTGCAAGCTCAAATGCTCCGCGCTCATCCGGACTGCGTGACAGCTTACGATACCAATAAGGCTGTTCTCGGATAAAAGATTGCAAATCTTCTCGAGTTTGCAGCAGCTGAGCTAGCTCCCTTCTCATACTATCCCTCCTAATCTTTTTGGAAGAAAAAAGGATTGTTTTGTTGTTCTGTTGGCGTCGTCTGCGTTGCACTGGTACCTTTAAATTGCTGCATGACCTGCTGCACACTTCCAATTGCATTCGTTACATTCGAGATATGATATTGTACTTGGTCCATATCGATATTTTTAATGAGTGAAATCATTTGCCCCATGAAATTTGAGGATTCCCCATTCTCTTTAGTAGCTGCCATCGTTTGATTGTTATCTTCACGATAAGCATTCCATATTTCATCGTTTTCCCCAAGTAAATACCATTCCTCATAAAATTGTTGCCACGTTTTTTCACCGCTTCGAACGGATTGAATCAATTTAGGATGATCTCGAACAAACTCTTTAAATTTCAAAACGGAAGGATGAAGTTTTTTTGCCATCATAGTCATTATGCTCACCTCGCTCCCTACATTGTAAGAAAAAAAGAGGCGCATGGTTCGCCTATTTTTAGGCGAATTTTACCCCTACTTTAAAATAAAGTTCTGCGTATAATACTTATTATCCACACCGATTCCAATTGCTGTATACTGGGAATCTAATAAATTTTTACGATGTCCCTCACTATTTAACCATCCTTGTACTGCTGCAACACCGTCTGGATAATTGGAGGCAATGTTTTCTCCTGCCATATGAAATGTTACATTACCTTGGTGCAACCGATCACCTAGAGAACCAAACTTTGGGGAATCATGCGAGAAATAATTTTGATCGTTCATATCTTTACTATGTAAATAAGCAACCTGGGATGTTTGATCATCCCAATTTAAAAGATGCAGGTTATGATGCATACGAATTATATTTGTTGTATCCAATATTTGCTTTGCGTTGCCTTGTTCAATTTTTTGTAGCTGGGCATCTGATACTTGTGCAGGCTTCACAAGCTGTCCCGTATAAATAAGTTGATAAGGTCGTTGCTTTAGAAGTGTATCTGCATCTAAATAGCGAATTCCAACAAGCTCTTTCGTAAGATTATCGAAATAAAGCTGTGCCCATCCGTTTTCCAATGAGATAAGTGGCTGTTGCTGAACTTCTTGCTCAGATAATTCAAATTGATAGTTATTTTTGTCTACCGACACTTCATTTGAAAATGAAAATTGCTTTGAAATTTCTTCATATTGTTGTCCAAAATGAAATGGGGCAACGTTTACATTTTGTCCCCCAGAGTAAATGGTTACAATTTTATCATTTTGCACACCAAACTGAACATAATGAGTTAAATCTTTATTATATACCCACCACTGATAGTCATATGCAGATGGATCAATTCGATCCGGTTCTCCAAATTGCGCTAACAAGCTCTCACTATTTTCACCTAATAATGTTGATATTGCGTTCGCAGAAGTTTTTTCAACCTTTTGTTTTGTTTTCGTACTTACTTTAGGAGTATTCGTACCCCCTTGTAATATATATTCATTAAGAATCAGCTTACCATACAAACTTATAAGTATGATAAGAACAGTTAATAGTAAAATATGGAGAAGTTTTTTCAATCTAGGTTCCTCCTATACAGAACTTTCCCATTTAAATTTAAGAATCATATCGTAATGATGATTTCAATATATCATATTTCGATCATTTACGACTCTATACATCTATTCTTTTCCATCATCTTATGTCGATGAAATGATGTTGCGAAGGTATACCATTCATATTATTATTAATTCATGGAAATATTTTCATATAGAGGAGTGGTTGTTTGCAATTTAAAAACACAAACCTTACGAATCATATTATTGAATTTTCAATATTACAGGATGCCATGAAAGAACTCGGTTTTATACTAGCGGGTCAATGGGACTATGAGCGAGTAACCTTTGATTATAAATTTACACGAGACACTGATTATTATTTACGCATACAAGGGAAGGTAGTAGAAGGTAAAATTGGAAGTGAAGGTGCAGTTGTCAAGTTACTTACGCCCATACTTGGCAAACACTATTATCCGCACGGGGTAGAGTACGGAGAAAATGAGACATTTCCTAACGAAATAATCAACCAATGCCACAATCTACTTCTCTCTTTAAGCGAAACTCTTGCTTCTTTTCCAACTGTAGAATAGAAAAAATAAACAGTGAGGGGGTGATCCCTCACTGTTTATTTTTTCTATTCCTTTACTCCTTCATAAGGCTGAATCCACTCTTCTTCTTTCTTTTTTTCCTTTTTAACCCATTGAAAAAACACATGTCCAATCACTGCTATATATACAAATTCTTGGATTATTTTCATGACTACACCTCCTGCTTGTTGATCTTCAAGGAGAGGTAACCAATGAAAATATTGCGGTCCAGAGATACCGAGGGTCGATAACGTTTCAAATGGAACACATAGATCCATGGCTTGCATCCAAGCTTGCGGCAGAGCATAGGTTGCATATAAGGGTTCACTTGCAAAAATGATAAGTGCACATGCCGGGGTTAATAATATACCACTTGCAAACATATATGCAATTTTTTTTAAATCACTCAGTAACTGGTAAGCTGGAAGTGGATTTAATATAGGCCACCACATCATAAGAGACGTAAAAAATAGTACGCACAATGTGAGACTATGTAGCAATTGACTTTGCTTTATCATATCAAATAGAAACGGCACGTGATAAACGGAAAAAAGGCCATTAAATAAAAAAAGAGCTACTAGTGGATTCATACGTATTAGTAGACTAGCTGGAATTTTATGTGACACAACTATTTGCAACAACCAAATCGGTAAACCTAACAGCAAAAGAGGTGGTACGATTAACAACATCACTGCCATTTCTAGCATGTGAACACTAAATAGAATATGACCAATTACATCTATCGGGCTGCCTAAAGCCACGTACAATAGAAGAATTCCAATTGTAAAGGAGAGCTTCTGCAAGGTACTGACACTCTCGCTATCTACAAATCTACTTCGCATTGGCCCAATTAAGATATAATACAATACTAAAATACTTAGTAAAAAAGCACCAAATAATGGGCTCCATAACACCTGAAATCCAAAAACTGCAATTGCATTCATTTACTCACTCTCCTTTACCACTATTTGTTTTATGATTGATAAACAATCTACACCAATGTAAAGAAGATATTCAAAACGGCCCATCATTTAGACTTTATATGGGCCGTCGCATAGGCTATATCCAAATAATTGTAACAAAAGCCAATACAGTAAGTAAGCCAACAAACAATCCTGAATATAAGAATAGGGATGCCATCTGATGTCCTCTATGACTCATATGCATGAAAAAATAAAGTTGAAATAAGACTTGCACGATGGCAAGCAGAAGAATAAACGGAACTGAAAATAATGTAGGAAATAAGGACGGGTAGGCTATTGCAAAAAAAGAGGCAATCGTTAAAAATAGCATGAGGATGAATGTTATACTAACACGTTTCAACTCCTCTTTCCTTCTTTTCTTACGATACCCATCTTCGTTCGTTTGTCTCTTATTTAATTCATTTACCATGTTCATTTATCCCACCAATCCCATTAAATATACTACGGTGAAAATAAATACCCAAACTACATCAATAAAATGCCAATATAATGAAGCCACATAATATTTCGGGGCATTGTACAAGGTTAAACCCCGCCTTGCATTTCGAAGTACTAATGTTGTAATCCAAAGAAGACCTACTAACACATGTAAGCCATGGGTGCCGACTAGCGTATAGAAGGCTGAACCAAATGCACTACTTTTCATCGTAAAGGAAAAGGCATGGACATAATGATTGAATTCATATATTTCAAGACTTAAGAAACCACCGCCAAGAAGAAGAGTAATCACCAACCAGAATTGCATTCTACCAAATTGAAAGTTTTTCATATGGTAAATAGCATACACACTTGTTAAGCTGCTCGTAAGAAGCAACATCGTTGCCGCAAAAACAAGCGGTAGTTCAAACATCTCCTTCGAAGCCGGTCCACCGTTCGTTGCATGTCGAAGAGCTAGAAAGGTGGAGAAAAGAGCGGCAAATAAAACCGTCTCTCCTCCTAAAAATAGCCAAAAACCTAGAAATTTATTTTTCCCCTCCAATGTTGCTTTCTCAGGCTCCGCTGGAAAAGTTTGCGCTGTCAATTTTTCCTCCACGCTCGTCACCCAATCGCCTCCTCTTGTTTCTCCAATTCTTTTTTCGGAATATGATAACCAAGATCATCTCGGATTGAGCGCAGCAACATGCTACCAAACGTTATAGCTAAGCCACTAAATGCCACAAGTACATAAGGAAAGTTGCTACCGCCTTGCATATAGAGAGCCCCAAACGCAGCTACAAACAATCCAAATGACATAAAAAATGGAAGAATTGACGAGTTAGGCATATGAATATCATCAATTGGCTCTGCAGGAGTAAGTTCACTGCGTCCATCCATTTTTTCAATCCATAATGCATCTAACCCACGCACGAATGGAAGCTGTTTAAAATTATAATGCGGCGTTGGCACAGGTAAAGACCATTCCAATGTACGTCCATCTTTCCATACATCCCGAGTTACTTGTTTTCGAGAAGTTGTTGTTTTTACAATATTAACCAGCATAATCAGTGTACCCACTCCCATGAAAGCTGCTCCGATGCTACTAATAAAATTCCCGGTTTCTAATCCTTGACCAGGTAAATAAGTAAAGTAACGTCTTGGCATCCCAATTAGCCCTAAAAAATGTTGAATAAAAAAGGTAAGGTGAAACCCAGTGAAAAATAGCCAAAACGTAATTTTCCCAAGGCGTTCACTTAGCATTTTACCAAACATCAATGGCCACCAATAATGGACTCCAGCTAAAATTCCAAATACAACACCGCCTACAATCACGTAATGGAAATGTGCAACTACAAAATAGGTATCATGAAATTGGTAATCTGCCGGAGCCGAAGCAAGCATAATACCTGTTACTCCACCCATAACAAAAGAAGGGATAAAAGCAACTGCATAAAGCATCGGAACCGTAAATGTAAGAGATCCCCCCCACATCGTAAATAACCAGTTAAAGATTTTAATCCCTGTTGGAACAGCAATAGCCATCGTAGCGATAGAAAAAATTGCATTTGCAACTGGTCCAAGCCCCGTTGTAAACATATGATGAACCCACACCATAAATCCTAAAAATCCAATTAAAATAGTCGCAAACACCATTGTAGAATAACCGAACAATCTCTTCTTTGAAAAAGTCGCAAATACTTCAGAAAATATACCGAATGCGGGAAGTATAAGAATATATACTTCTGGATGACCAAAAATCCAAAACAAATGTTCCCATATAATTGTGTTGCCACCAAGAGCAGGAATAAAGAAGGCTGTACCGAAGAGACGATCGAGCATTAGTAAGGCCAACCCTACGGTTAGAGGAGGAAACGCAAACAAAATAAGCGCTGATGCAACAAATGTGGTCCAAGTAAATAATGGCATACGCATATACGTCATCCCAGGAGCTCGCATATTGATAATCGTAACGAGAAAATTAATGCCCGCAATGAGCGATCCAATTCCGGATATTTGCAAACCTAATATATAGAAGTCTACACCATGATTTTTAGCAACTAATACTAAGGAAGCATATGCGGTCCATCCAGCATTCGGAGCCCCTCCTAAAAACCAGCTTGCATTTAGAAATAATCCCCCAAAAAAGAAGAGCCAAAACCCTAATGCATTTAAGAAAGGAAAGGCAACGTCACGAGCACCAATCTGAAGCGGAACTGCAGCATTCATCATCGCAAACAATAGCGGCATTGCAGATAAAAAAATCATCGTAGTTCCATGCATGGTCAACATTTGATCATAGGCATCTCCGACAAGAAATTTATTGTTTGGAAATAATAATTGATAGCGAATCATCGCGGCTTCCATGCCGCCTACAAGAAAGAAAAACCCGCCAGCAAGTAAGTAAAGAACAGCAATTTTTTTATGGTCTACCGTTGTCATGTAGTCCCATAGAACATTCGTTTTCTTTGCAGTTACACTCACCTTTTTGCCCCCTTTGCTCGTATCACCTATCATTTCACTTTTAAACTCTGTAAATAGGCTGTTAAGGCATCTACTTGATGGTCATTCAATGTTCCATATTTACCAGCCATCGCATTTCCCGGCTTTACACTAGCAGGGTCCTTTAGCCAGTCTTTAATATTTTCAGTATTATTGTCTAAAACGCCAGCTACCATATCTCGGTCTCCAAAATTTGCGAGATTAGGAGCTAAACGTGCTGCTGGAGGTCTATTATCATTTGTATCGACAGCGTGACAAGACGCACAGCTCTTTTGAAAAATCTGTTGTCCCTCCTCGGCCAAAGCTGTCTGTGGCTGTTCTTTCCCATCTTGCTTTTTCATAGTTGCAAGCCAAGTTTTGAATTCGCCTTCATCTACTGCTTTCACTTTAAATTGCATAAGTGCATGAGACGGGCCACAAAATTCTGTACAAAAACCATTGTATGTTCCGGCTTGGTCTGCTTGTATCCACATTTTATTTGTATTATCGGGATTATTATCCATTTTTCCTGCGAGAGATGGGACCCAGAAGGAGTGTTTAATGTCAGCGCCTTTTAAATTCAAGTACACTTTTTTTCCTGTAGGAATGACTAAATCTTGCGAGGTTATGACTTTATCAGATGTATATGCGAATTCCCACCAGTAGAGTCTAGCGGTAACATCAATGATAAGCGTATCCGCATTTGGTTGTTTTAATTCTGCTGGTTTCACATCAGCAAGTTTGAACGTATATGTAACGGTTGGGATGGCTAAAACGATAAGGAGGAGAATAGGTAGGATGGTCCAGATTAATTCTAATTTACTATTACCTTCTACTTGCTTAGGTATAACATGTTCTGCACCTTTTTTTCGCCGAAAACGAATAAGTACATAAATAAATATGGTAGTAACTACAAGTACAACTCCTACCATAATTACACTTGATAAAAGCAATAAATCATATTGCATTTTTGCAGCTTCGCCTTTTGGTAGTAACGTAGATTGAAAGTCTTTACCACATGCACTTAGCAGTAAAGTCAACACGGAAACGAACGAAAGCAGCCGCAACTGTTTCTTCATCCAAGCAACCCCACCTTTTAAAATAAATTTTTACTTTTCTAACTCATTAAAAATGAGTTAAGTTCAACACCTTTCAATAGGGATCTATCATCCCTACTGAAAGGTGTTGAACTTTAATAAAGTAGAAAGTTAAGCAAGGTGTAAACAGTCAATGTTAGAAGAGTGTAACGACTAGCATACTTATAAATAGAATCGTTAAATAATTTAATGAGTACACGAACATTTGAATCGACCACTTAATATCATCTTTCATACGGAACCCATAAATACCAAGTGCAAGCCAGCCGACATTAAGAACGGTTCCAATTACCATAAATACAGTACCTAGCTCATGCATATAAAAAGGAAGTGGCAACAAACAAGTAATCCATATAATAATTTGACGTTTTGTCATTTCAAAACCGTGTACAACTGGTAACATTGGAATACCAGCCTTACGATATTCTTCTACTCGCTTCATAGCTAGTGCCAAAAAGTGAGGGATTTGCCAAATAAACATAAGTAAAAACAGCATCCAAGCCATATAACCCAAATTAGAATCTACAGCCGCCCATCCAATTAATGGTGGCACTGCCCCAGATACACTACCAATCACTGTATTAAGTGTGTACGTACGCTTCGTCCATAGTGAATACAAAACAACATACGTAAATGTTCCTATAAAACCTATAAGTGCCGCCATAGGTGTTGCCAATAATAAAGATGTGAAACCTAGTAGCAACAAAATAGATCCAAATGAAATCACGAAGCTACCTTTAAATTTTCCAGTTACAGTCGGACGATTTTTCGTACGTTCCATAAGAGGATCAATATCACGATCGATATAATTATTTAATGTACAAGAACCTGCAATAATTAAAGCAGACCCCAGCATAGTAAAAATCATTTTTCCCCAGTTATCACTAAAGCTTAACCCATTGAAATGAAGTGCTAACCAAAATCCTGTAAATGTTGTTAAAGAATTAGAATTTACAATTCCCATCTTCATTAAGGCAAACAAATCCTGCTTTAATGTCGTTTGGGGCATAGCATTTGTTGACTGCTCGTGCAGTTGACTCGATACTTGCTCCATGTTATGAGCCCCCTTCATAATGTTTCTATATTTGCAAACGCTTTCCCTGTTTCTTTTTTTATAAAATATAATTACAGTGATTATGTTGTTTTCTAATTTCATATAACTAGTTCTCACTAGATTATATTAAATCATATTTCTTGAATGAAATGTGAATGAAAGTTGAACATTTTGTGTCCATTCAAAACAACATTTTCCATTCCTCTATAATTATATCTTAAATTCACTATTAATATTAAACCATTTAGTCAAATTTATCACGTATTTACTATGAATAGCATAAAAAAGTACAATTTTCTTTCCTATTCTCCTCTTTAGTCAATTTCTCGTGTATTTCAATATACTTTTTATGTTTATATTCTTCTTTGCTATTTTATAAATTTTTATATATCATAGGCTTTGTAAGAATTTTTTACTATCGAATAAGCTTTATCATTTAATTATATGTTGTATTACGCAAGGAAAGTAGGTGTAAGAGTGCGACGATTTTTAAAAATTTTAGCCGTTATTACGAGCTTGGATCTTCTACTTGTGTTAGTCGGAGGATCATTAGTAACAAAAACAGGATCTGGTCTTGGATGTGGACGCTCTTGGCCACTATGTCATGGTCAAATTATCCCTACCCCATTAACAATGGACACAGTTATAGAACTAAGTCACCGACTTGTGTCTGGCTCAGCAAGTATTTTGGTGCTTTTACTATGCATTTTGTCTTGGACCATGATTGGACATGTTAGAGAAACAAAACCATTAGCTATTCTTTCGTTTCTGTTTCTCATTGCACAAGCCCTTTTAGGTGCTGCAGCAGTTGTTTGGGGCCAATCAGCAATGGTGCTTGCTCTCCATTTCGGAATTTCTTTAATATCTTTTGCTTCTGTTGTGTTATTAACTTTACTTATTTTTGAAGTAGACAAAAAATTTGATGCCCATACCCTTGTGCTGGATAAAAAAATAAAGTTTCATATTTATTTTGTCACCATATATAGCTACATAGTTGTTTATACAGGTGCCCTAGTCCGTCATGAGCGTGCGACATTAGCTTGCCCAAATTTTCCATTTTGCAGTAATGCAAGTCTTTTCCCTACCCAAATGCAAGAATGGGTACAAATGGGACATCGATTTGCGGCTTTATTAATTTTCATTTGGATTTTTTATGCGTTGCTTCTCTCTATTCGTGAGTACAAGCAACTACGTATTATTTACCTTGGATGGAGTAGTGCTTTCATTCTTGTAAGTTTACAAGCACTGCTTGGTATACTTATTATTTATTCAAACGGAGCACTAGTCATTACATTACTTCACAATTTAGTAATTGCTTGTTTGTTTGCTGTATTATGTTATTTATGTTTGCTTGCAACGAGAAGTAAATCTTAATAAGAACAAACAGAAGCAGCGCGGCTTACCGCGCTGCTTCTGTTATTCAACCGAGTCCTGTACTATACCATTTCTTCTTTATTTATCCAATTCAAGTAATAAATCGCCCGTTTGAATAGCATCCCCATCTTTTACATAGAGTTCTTTTACAAATCCAGTGAAAGGTGCTTGAACGGTTGTTTCCATTTTCATTGCTTCTGTAATAGCAAGCGTATCCCCGCGTTTCACTTGATCCCCTTGTTTCACAAGAACTTTAATAATGGTTCCTGGCATAGTCGCGTTAATATGATTTGGATTTTCACGATTTCCTTTTGCCCGGCTAAGTGCTGTTACTTTAACACTCTCATCTTTCACAATTACTTCACGTGGTTGACCATTTAATTCAAAGTATAGAACGCGAGTACCGTTAGGCTGTGATTCACCAATCGATAACAGCTTAACAATTAATGTCTTTCCGCGTTCAATTTCTACTTCAATTTCTTCTCCAAGACGCATACCGTGAATGAAGGTAAGTGTATCCAAGACAGAAACATTCGCAAACTTTTCATGGATTCTTTCATAATCTAAAAACACCTTTGGATATAAGGCATAGGAAATCATATCAAACATTGTCACTGGACGATCTAATTTATGAAAAAGTGTTTCACGAATTTCTTTAAAATCAGCTGGAGGCAATAGTACTCCTGGGCGAACCGTAATCGGATTTTTTCCTTTTAATATAATACGCTGTAATTCCTTTGGAAAACCACCATACGGTTGTCCAAGATAGCCTTCAAATAATTCTACAACTGAATCCGGAAAATCCAATGTCTCACCGCGTTCATAAATATCATCTTCCGTTAAATCATTTTGTACCATAAATAAAGCCATATCACCAACTACTTTAGATGATGGCGTTACCTTTACAATATCACCAAACATATCATTTACACGTCGATACATAATCTTTACTTCATCAAAACGATCACCTAATCCGACTGCTTTCGCTTGCTGCTGAAGATTACTATATTGGCCACCCGGCATTTCATGCATATACACCTCAGTGTGCGGTGCATTCATACCACTTTCAAAATGCGAATAGTATTTTCTAATATCTTCCCAATAATGAGAAAGCTGCTCTAAAGCATGTATATCAACATTAGCACGACGTTCATTTCCTTCTAGAGCATAGTATAACGTGCTAGCACTTGGTTGAGACGTATGACCAGCCATAGAAGTTACGGCGACATCAACAATATCCACGCCCGCTTCAATTGCTTTCGTTAACGTATAAATACCATTACCACTCGTATCATGTGTATGTAAATGAATAGGAATCGACACGGTATCTTTTAATGCTGAAATAAGGTCATAAGCAGCATTTGGTTTTAGCAGACCCGCCATATCTTTAATTGCTAATATATGTGCACCAGCTGCTTCTAATTCTTTTGCTAAGTTGCGATAGTAGGCTAAATCATATTTTGTTCTAGAGAGATCATGAATATCCCCCGTATAACAAATTGCCGCTTCTGCAAGTTTCCCACTTTCTCGTACTGCATCAATTGCAACGCGCATACCTTCCACCCAGTTTAAGCTATCAAAAATACGAAATACATCTATTCCCGCTTGCGCTGAGCTTTGAACAAATTTCTGAATGACATTGTCTGGATAATTTTTATATCCGACAGCATTAGAAGCACGTAAGAGCATTTGAAATAAAACATTTGGCATACGTTCCCGCAATTGCAACAAGCGTTCCCATGGATCTTCCTTCAAGAAACGATACGACACATCAAATGTAGCACCACCCCACATCTCAACAGAGAATAAATTAGGAAGCAAATGAGCCGTTGGTTTTGCAATCTGATTTAAATCTTTTGTACGTACCCGCGTTGCCAGAAGAGATTGATGAGCATCCCGAAACGTAGTATCCGTGAGCAATACGTGTTTCTGCTCCTTCACCCAGTTCACTAAACCATCTGCACCGCGTTCATCTAAAATTTGCTTCGTTCCAGATGGGATTGAATCGGTTTCTTTTATAACAGGAATACGAGGTTCAGAATAGATTGGTTTTTCTATTTTTCCTATTCCTGGAAATCCATTTACGGTTATAGAACCTATATAAGAAAGCATTTTCGTACCGCGGTCTTTCCGTTTTGGAAAAACAAATAATTCCGGCGTTGAATCAATGAAGGAAGTATCATACTTACCCGATAAAAAGGCAGGATGCTTCACCACATTTTCTAAAAACGGAATATTAGTTTTTATACCACGAATACGAAATTCCTTTAAATTACGAACCATTTTTGATGCAGCTTGTTCAAAAGTTAATGCCCACGTGGTTACTTTTACGAGCAATGAATCATAGTACGGTGTAATAACGGCTCCTTGAAAGCTGTTACCTGTATCTAATCGCACGCCAAATCCACCACCGGAACGATAGGCCATAATTCTCCCAGTATCCGGCATAAAATGATTAAGAGGATCTTCGGTCGTCACACGCGATTGAATTGCATATCCGTGCGTTACAATGTCCTCTTGCTTCGGAATAGCCACTTTTTCATCAAACAAGGAGTACCCCTCTGCAATCATAATTTGTGATTGAACGATATCAACACCTGTTATCATCTCTGTAATTGTATGCTCAACTTGTACACGTGGATTTACTTCTATAAAGTAAAACTGATCATCTTTCACAAGAAATTCGACTGTACCAGCATTTAAGTAGTTTACACTCTTGCATAGATGAACAGCTGCTGCGCAAATACGGTTGCGTAGCTCTTTATCAAGCGATATGCTCGGAGCGACTTCAACAACCTTCTGATGACGACGCTGCACAGAGCAATCCCGTTCATATAAATGAACCGTATTACCTTGCTCATCCGCAAGAATTTGCACTTCGATATGTTTCGGAAGTTCTACAAATTTTTCAACATATACTTCATCACTGCCAAAAGCAGCTAGTGCCTCTGATTTTGCTCGGTCATAGGCTTCCTTTACACTGGATTCACTACGTACAATCCGCATACCTCTTCCGCCACCACCAAGTGCAGCTTTAATGATAATTGGATAACCATAATTACGTCCAAACAATGCTACCTCTTCAAAACTTTTAACCGGTCCATCACTACCTGGTATAACAGGTATGCCAGCACGCAAGGCTTCGGTTCTTGCTTTTACTTTATCGCCGAACATATTTAAATGTTCACTTTTCGGCCCGATAAAGATAATTCCTTCTTCTTCACAGCGTTTCGCAAAGTTAATATTTTCCGATAAAAAGCCGTACCCCGGATGGATTGCATCAACATTGTTGCTTTTCGCAATTTCAATGATTCCTTCAATATCTAGATAGGCATCAATCGGCTTTTTACCCTCTCCAACAAGATACGCTTCATCTGCTTTATAGCGATGGTACGAACCTGAATCTTCCTTTGAATAAATCGCTACTGTGCCTAATCCCAATTCTGTACAAGCACGAAATACACGGATCGCAATTTCGCCGCGATTTGCTACTAAAACCTTTTGAATGCGTTGCAGCTTGTTCATTATAATCCCCCTCTACTTCCATTGCACGGACATATTTTTGTGTTAAAACTACCTTGTCATTCTGAAAATGAAAGATTTATTAGGCATCCTTACTCATTTTTTTAAATGATAGGGTTCCTGTAATAATACCTCATTTTTCTGAAAATGATAAGCATTCTGTATTATCTGTTACACAAATGTAGTATAGCACACACTCTAAAAAGGCAACTGTTATTTTGTATAACACATTAATTATAATGTAACATACTATTTGTCTAAAAAACCAGTTATTTTCTCTTCAATATTACGTACCTTACTCAAATTAAACAGCACGATGCAATAGACGAAAGTGAAAGGAGATTTTTAACCGATTTAAAAATTAGTCCCCTCTTATTTATTAAGCTATTATTCATTATCACCCCAAAAAAAATACGCAAACGGAATTTGATTCATTCCGTTTGCGTATTTTTCAATTCACAACGCTTAATTGAGGCTTTTCAGAGGCTGATACTTGTGCCTCCTTAATTCTTGCAGATACATTAAGTAAAAGGCCTACCGATGCCATATTAACGAGCAGGGAGCTTCCGCCGTAGCTTATAAAGGGTACTGGTACTCCTGTAAGGGGGAGCAACCCAGTAATACCACCAATATTGACTATTACCTGAAATCCAATCATACTCCCAACCCCTATAGTAACCAGTGTAGAAAATGGATCTTGGCATTTCCTTGCTAACAAGAATGCACGAAGTACGATAGTAGCTAAGGCAATTAAAATTACTGCAATCCCAAAAAAACCAAGTTCTTCAGAAATAACAGCCATGATAAAATCAGTATGTGGTTCCGGTAAATAGCCTGTTTTTTGAATACTATTTCCAAGTCCTACTCCTGAAAACCCACCCGAATAGATAGCAACTAAAGATTGTATAAGTTGAAAACCATTTTTTTGCGGATCAGCAAATGGATTTAAAAATGTCTCAATTCGGGCCATCTGTACTTTAGACAATTTCTGAGTAAAGGCAAAATACAATAAAGGTAACCATATGACTGATGTTAGGGCAACTCGTTTAATAAGTATCGAAAAACGAATACCTGAGCATAGTATCATGGACAATATCACACCTGAAATAAGTAAAACCATTCCTAAATCTGGTTGCTTATATATCAGAAGCAATACAAGAATAAGAAATACGCCTATTCCGCCCACTCCGCGAACAATAGAATGGTTTGTGTCGTGTTTTCGTGCAAAAAACCTTGCTAGTACTAAGATAACAGTTAATTTAGCAAATTCAGCAGGCTGCATACCGAATATCCAGGATTGCGCATTGTTAACCACAACCCCCTTCCAAAGTACTAAGATAAGGAGGACAGTCGTTATACTCATTAAAAACCAAGAAAATGCCCTTTTTTTCCAAACAGAAATTGGCACGACATACATAGCAATGAGTGCAACAAATCCAATTGCCATTGAACGTAACTGTAAGTAAAAGAAATGATTGACTGCAAATTGCTGCTTACTATACTGCGTCATAACGAGTATTGAGCTTGCACTATACACCATGATTGCTCCAATGGCACATAGAATAATAAGCGGAAGCATTAATGAATAATCCAATGACTTCCATGCTTTTTTCATAGATAATCCTCTTCCTCTTAAATGTAGTTGTTGTTATATTCCATTTAACTTACAATACTTCCTGCTGGTAAGATAAGAAAAGAAAATGATACGCATAAAAAAGCTCAAACCGTAAGAAGTTTGAGCCCTCTATTTGAACCCATTATTGTTTTTTCGTGTACGCATCGTGCAAGGCAGATAATTCACGTTCTAGTTCATCGAGAATCTCCTTGCCATTTGGTTCTTCAATTAACCCGAGTCGAACAGCAAAATCAACTTCACGAGACAAACCAAACATTTGCGTGTCCAGCACTTCTTCATACAATGGACATTGTGGCATAGTTAAATGATCCATTTGAACTTTAATTAATTTTAAGATCTTACTTGCATCAGCTTTAAGAAGGGCAAGAGCCTTTTCCTGATGATCCATCACTGTCTCAGACGTCAAATCGATTCCCTCCGTTTCCGTCCAACTATCTATCCTATCTTTTAATATTAAAGACAGTCCTTGTAAATTGCAATAAAAATATTTTGAGACAATCAGTTCGGGTGACAACACTCTTCTTCTTCATTATACTGAAGTGTGGGTATATAAAACAAATGGAGGGGACTCAAATGGACGATATTTTATTTATAAACGGAAAAGTAGATTACACAATTACACTCGATCCTAGTGTTTGGATTTTTGATGACCGAAAAGTGGACTTGAATACATATTTTCAAGAAGAAAGACAGGAAAAAGATGAGTTAGAAGACTATAAAAAAGCGGCATCTGCTCACTGGGATCGTGAAATTACAGAAGGAGCTATTTATCCTCCGGTAAATAAAAGTATTTCTCATTTTGAAAAACAGAAGATTATTACAGGAACATTTGGAATACCACTTCGACCATTTTTAACAAATGCAGTTCTGCATACTGATGCAACCGCTATTCTACTTAAAACGGATAAAGAAACAATAACTCTTACAATCGAGCAAGCCAAGGCTGCAATCTTAGGATTCTCAAAGGATGGAAAACCTTTAAAGGAAGACGGTCCCGCCCATTTCTATTACGGTGACGGAAGCAATGTAGAACATCCTATTACAAAAATAAAAGAGTTCACAGTTATTTAATGGATCACTAAAAAGGAAAGCCATGAATGGCTTTCCTTTTTAGTATATAAATATACAAATCAGCTAGCACATCTTTTAGAGTAAATCCGCAGCTAATTGTGCTAAATTAGATCGTTCCCCTTTTACAAATTTAACATGACCACTAATTCTCTGTTCTTTAAATTTTTCTACCACATACGTTAAGCCATTGTTATATTCATCCAAATACGGATGATCAATTTGTTGCGGGTCGCCCATTAAAACAATTTTACTTTTTTCCCCTACACGAGTTAATATCGTTTTCACTTCATGCTTTGTTAAATTTTGTGCTTCATCGATAATAATAAACTGTTCCGGAATACTACGACCCCGAATATATGTTAATGCTTCTACTTCAATTGATCCCATTCCTGCTAAAATCGCATCTAGCTCTCCCGGTTTTTTTGTATTAAATAAATACTCAAGATTGTCAAAAATAGGCTGCATCCACGGACGAAGCTTCTCTTCCTTTTCACCTGGCAAATAGCCAATGTCCTTTCCAACTGGAACGATGGGGCGAGCCACAAGTAACTTCTTATATAGTCCTAAATCTTCCGTTTGCATTAACCCTGCAGCCAAGGCCAATAAGGTTTTTCCTGTCCCAGCTTTTCCAATGAGCGTTACGAGCGGTATATCTTCACGGAGTAACAGCTCCATCCCCATCGTTTGTTGGACGTTTCGAGAGCGAACACCCCAAATTTGTTCATTTTGAAAAACAAGCTTTCTTATCTTCTTTCCCGTTGTATCTACTACACCTACAGCAGAACCAGACCCACCCAGATCGTCCTTCATAAGAACAAATTGATTTGGATAGAATAGTTGCTCCGAAACGGCAGAAGTCATTAATTGTCCTGTTTCATAAAATACATTCAACACTGCTTTTGGTATGTATTGTTCCATAAATCCTGTATATATATTGTCTACTTCTATCACACGATCACTCAAATAGTCTTCTGCCTGCAGTCCGAGTGCGTCCGCTTTCACTCGAACTAATACATCCTTGCTTACTAGAATCACAGGTTTCCCATTTTGCTTTGCCTGCTCCTCTAACGATAAATTTTTCGCCACTGCTAAAATTCTATTGTCATTCGTCTTTTCCACAAAAATTTCTTGCAGTTGAACGAAGGAACGATGATTCAGCTCAATTCGGAAAGTTCCTCCATTTTCTAGCTGAATTCGTTCATGTAGTTTTCCTTTTTCACGAAATTTATCAATAAGCTTCGAAACATAGCGAGCGTTTCGACCAACTTCATCCATGTAACGTTTCTTTGAGTCCACTTCCTCTAACACAACAGCAGGTATTACCACCTCATTATCTTGAAAAGAATAAATAGATAATGGATCCTGCAATAGGACATTTGTATCGAGAACATAGATTTTACTCAATCTGTTACCCCCTACTCCACCTTAGTGAACAAGGGTTTCATCCTCTAAGGACGAACCGCTGTTATAGATAATATGTTCGGCTTACGTGAGATAGAATGAATTTGTAAGGAAACTTACTTTACGAATAAAAATAAAGCTACCTCACTCCAAACGGAGACTTTTAATTCGAGGTAGCACCTAAACTTTTTCGTTATAAATATGTACTCTAAAATTCTTTTATTGCTGTTAATACTTGACCATCCAGCTTTTCTGCAGCACGTAAATCATACGTTTTTTCATACTTTGGTTCCACGGAAAGCTTTGAGCCGTAAAACATAACATCTCTTACTTCTTCAATAGAAACTTCAATAAGAGCTAGTTTTAATGGAACGCCTTCCATTTGGTCTGCAACAATAGCTGCCGTCCCGTTAATCGAGAACACAGATTCAGCTGCCATAACGTTTAACACTACTGATGAATGATGACGAATATTTTCTGCAATACGTGATCGTTTGTCAACAGCAAAACGAATAGTAGCAGGATCCATACTGTAAACCCAAGAAATTGCACTTACGTTTGGAATTCCTTTCTCAAAATCGATTGTTGCGATGGTAACAATACGTTCCTGTCTAAGAGCTTCCAATAAGCTATCACTTAATGTTGATTCGACTACATTTGCCATGTTTAACACCTCCAGCTATTATTTTACAACAACCAGACATTCAATATCTAATAAATACAATTATTTATTTCCCCAGTGCAAATCATGTTATACTTTATTCAGTGTTTTTCACACACTCCGCTCCATTGACGTTTGCTTCCTACATTCTAGTTCAAGAAAACGTCTGATAATATAATTTTTGAGGTGACATGATGAAAGTTAAATGCGTACTATGTGACGAGATACATCAGCTAAGTGATGATACGTTAGAGGCGAAACGTTTACGAAACCGTCCTATTCATACATATATGTGTCCTAGCTGCCATAAGCGAATTTCAGAACGAACCAATAATCGTATTGCTACTGGTAAGTTCCGTTTGTACCGGGATAAAGCCGTAGAGGAAGAATGGTAATTTGCAAAAAGGATTATTTGCTGAAGTGATAGGAGGACTTTTTTAGCACTTTTCCTAAAGGTTGCACAGCTTTTAACGGGTTTAAAAGTATACACTCTTCTTTTAAACGATGATTTTGTTCCTGTTATAAGTACATATATGCTGCCTGAATGGATTGAATTCTTCTTTCACTTGATGGTTCCACTTACCATTGGACTTTTTTAGCAATAATCTATTTCCAAACAAAATGGAACATATACTTTATTTCATTTCTCCTTATATTCCAACAATTTTCCTGTACTTTTCCCTTTCCATTCTATTCCAAAAACAGGTACCTTCTTTTTATGGTACCAATGCAATTCTGTTATAGGCAGTAGGTCATTGTGTTTTCGTCATACTACTACTGCCTACTCCTATAAAAAAGCCCTTATCTTTTCAGATAAGGTTTCAGTAATTAGGAAACTTCTCCGGTTCACGAATCATTTGATCTAAAAAACAATCAATAAGTTCAAGTGGAAAGCGAGTCGACTTTGTTTCGTTATCCTTCGTATATGTTACAAAATACATATCTTCGCGTTTTTCGACTACTACATCAGTAATCCCATGTTCATCACGAAGCATGTCTGCAAACAATTCATACGTCTCGATAGCTGCCTGGTCATCAGGTCGTGCTTCTGCCACCACTTTAATCGTTAACCAATTATAAATAGAATCTTGAACGGAACTCATTATAATCTCCTTTGTATCGTTTTTTGTTTTTTAAACTGATGAAGACGAATTTTATATGCGCTAAGAACGACAATAGCTACCAGTAACCCTTCGCCTACAGGTAAAAATACTGCAAAGAATGTTAAAATAGAACAACCTAGCACAAGTATGAAATAAATAACTATATTTTGCAAGACATTCAATTTACGTGCAAAGCCTAGACGATATACAAAGATACATAACAAGCTAATCGTAACGTACAATAGCCACATTCCACTTACAGGATGATCTTGTACATCATATATTTTTGCAAATAATGTCATACTCTCCAGCACTTGTGCATCCATGTTTCTTCTCCTCCCATTCGTTGCATAAACATATTTTGTGGACTACCCAACACCTATTGATTCTGGTGAGCCCAATTGAAGTGAAAGCTATGTTTAGTCGTTACGTTTGATAACTAACAAATTAGTCATAAAACTGCCAAGCTAGGATAAATCGTTAAATCAACATTTTGAAAGGTTCGTTTTACAGTTATTTATGGTAGTAATAATAGTACCGTGCTTAGATAGTCCCTGTCTATAAAAATGTTAAATATTTCTAATTAGGTGATATACATCAGTTTGTCCAAATTTATTTCTATAAAAAAAGTCTCCGCTAGAAGCGGAGACTTTTTTTATTATTTATTATTTCTTTTTCTTAGCTGATTTTTCACGTTCATTTTTATCAAGAATTTTTTTACGAAGACGGATGGATTCAGGTGTTACTTCTAAATATTCATCATCGTTTAAATATTCTAATGATTCTTCAAGTGACATAATGCGCGGCTTTTTAATAACGTTTGTTTGGTCCTTATTTGCAGAACGAACGTTTGTCTGTTGTTTCATTTTCACGATGTTAACCGCTAAATCATTTTCGCGTGTATGTTCTCCGACAATCATACCTTCGTAAATTTCCGTACCAGGTTCTACAAAAATGGTCCCGCGATCTTCTACTTGCATCGTACCATACGTAGTCGTTTTTCCTGTTTCCATCGAAACAAGAACACCTTGACGACGTCCGCCAACTTGACCTTTTTGCATTGGTTGGTAACTATCAAATGTATGGTTAATAATTCCATATCCACGTGTCATCGTCATGAATTCTGTAGTGTAACCAATTAATCCACGTGCTGGAACCATAAATACAAGACGAACTTGTCCATTTCCGTTATTTACCATGTCCAACATTTCGCCTTTACGTTCTCCCATAGATTCGATAACTGCTCCTGTATTTTCTTCAGGAACATCAACTTGAACGCGTTCAACCGGTTCACAACGTACTCCATCAATTTCTTTAATGATAACCGTTGGTTTAGATACTTGAAGTTCAAATCCTTCTCTACGCATGTTTTCAATCAGGATAGAAAGATGCAACTCACCACGACCAGATACGATCCAAGCATCAGGAGTATCTGTATTTTCAACACGTAAGCTTACATCTGTTTCTAATTGTGAACGTAAACGTTCTTCAATTTTACGAGAAGTAATAAACTTACCTTCACGTCCAGCAAATGGGCTGTTGTTTACAACAAATGTCATTTGTAGAGTTGGTTCGTCAATGTGTAAAATAGGAAGTGCCTCTTGGTGTTCAAAAGGACATACCGTTTCCCCAACATTGATGTCTTCCATACCAGATACAGCGATTAAGTCCCCTGCTTTTGCTTGTTCAATTTCTTCACGTTTTAAGCCAAAGAAACCAAAGATTTTCGTTACACGCAATTGTTTTACGCTGCCATCTAATTTCATGAGAGCAACTTGTTGGCCAACCTGAATCGTTCCGCGGAATACACGTCCAATTCCGATACGTCCTACATAATCGTTGTAATCCAAAAGTGCAACTTGGAATTGAAGCGGTTCGTCACTATTATCAATTGGGGCTGGAATATGTTCCACAATTGTATTAAATAATGATTTCATATCTTCTTCTTGTTTAGATGGATCTGGATCTAAGCTAGCTGTTCCATTAATTGCTGATGCAAATACAACTGGGAATTCAAGTTGTTCTTCATTTGCACCAAGTTCGATAAATAAATCGATTACTTCATCTACAACTTCAGTTGGACGTGCAAAATCACGGTCAATTTTATTAACAACTACAATTGGTGTTAAATTTTGTTCCAATGCTTTTTTTAGTACAAAACGAGTTTGAGGCATGCATCCTTCATATGCATCTACTACGAGAAGAACGCCATCAACCATTTTCATAATCCGTTCTACTTCTCCACCAAAATCAGCATGTCCTGGTGTATCCAATATGTTAATGAGCGTATTTTCGTAGTGAATAGCAGTATTTTTCGCTAAAATTGTAATTCCACGCTCTCTCTCAATATCGTTTGAATCCATTGCACGTTCCTCTACTTGTTCATTACTGCGGAACGTTCCTGCTTGACGAAGCAATTTATCGACGAGTGTCGTTTTCCCATGGTCAACGTGGGCGATAATTGCGATATTACGTAAATCTTCTCTTTTTTTCAACATGTCCAACTCCTAAAGTCTTTTTAGTCCTTCTCTATTATAAGAGCGAAAGCTATAGGTTGCAATTGAAATACGATGAGCATAGGAAATTTAGTTGTTTTTTCACAAACATTTACAGTACAATTAAGGATGGAGGGATGATGAAATGAAACAATTACAAGTACGTATGTTATTATTTGCAATTATAGGAGTTGCATTCATGATGGGGATTGGAATCATGATTGCTGAGCAAAGTATTATCGGAATTATTCTTTGTATCGTTGGTACGATAGGTACATTTGGGTTAGGTTTTGCAACAAAAGCCAGAATTAGAAAACAACAACAACAATAATAATGTAGACTTCTGTGCATGCACAGAAGTCTTTCTTTTCAATAGTCTTCGCTATCTATCACTTTATTTTATTCAAATTAAAAAACCGCAGCAGTTTTATTAGTTACAAACTACTTACGGTCATACATAGTGAATGGAGCGTCGCGTCTCTTATCGTAAAAACGGAAGTAATTCTTCGTATACCCCTGGTCTTGCTACGATTACACTACTTTTATGAACAAGACTTACATTCTTCTCATCAAACGTTGTCATACATCCCCCTACCTCACGGATAATAATAGCACCGCCTCCATAATCCCAAGGTGACAAACGAGGTGTTATGTAACCATCTAATTTTCCTGTTGCTACGTAGACCATTTCTAGCGTTGCACATCCATAGGAACGTGAACCCCTTGCCTTATTCACAAGTGCTGCTATCTTCTTGTGATCTAAAAAATCATTTTCTGTAAGCCAAGTAGCATTAACTCCAATTATTCCTGTTTCAAGTGTTCCCGATTGTAATTTTGGGATAAGAATTCCATTACAATAGGCACCTTTTCCTTCCACCCCATAGTATAGTTCATCGAATACTGGATCGTATATGTATCCTATTTTCCCTACCCCATTATGGTAGATCCCGATGGAGATGGCAAAATTACGTTTTTGGTGGACAAAATTCATGGTTCCATCAATGGGATCAATCAACCAAATTGTCCCTTTAACAGATGTTACTTGATCACCATATCCTTCTTCCCCTAAAATTTTGTGGGATGGATATGCGTCATGAATTCGCGAAATAAGAAACTGTTCAATTTGTCGATCCATATTTGTTACCAAATCTGAAGGACTTGATTTCGTTTCAATCGTAAGAGGATTTTGCAGTGAATCACGAATAATCTGTCCTGCTTCTTTTATCCACTGCTCCACTTGAATAGCAATATCATTCCATACATCCTGCATCATTTACCACTCCTATACTGGTCACAGAAAAAACGAACCTTTCACTAAAGGTTCGCACACATTCATATTTATTCCTAATTCTATTATTACGCTTCTAGGCGCATCATTTCAAGTCTTAGCACCTCAAGCTTCTGTTTACATTCAACTTTTTTGTTTTCATCGTTCTCCACGATTGCATCATAAAGCGTAGCCAACTCGTAGTCTAATTCTAAGCGCAAAACCGGAATACGTTTCTCTGCATCTGTACGTTTTAAAGCATTTATCACTTGTCTCATCCTCGTTTGCCTCCTCCCGAGTTTTCATTCATCCTAAATTAAAATTGACTTAATTTTCAGTTATTTTGTTTTATACTATATTATGTGGGATAAATCATCTATGCAACAATTTTGCTCGAGAACTGTACTTTTTTTCAAGCGGCTCTTTTTCACAATTGTACATGGTGTGCTAGAATAAGAGACAAAACACTGTATGGAGGGACTCTATGAAACAAGTAGCTTTTGATACAAAAGATTTTTCTGTTTTTTCGATACCTGGCTTAGATGAAAGAATGGAAGAAATGAAAAAATCTGTTCGCCCAAAACTAGAATTACTAGGAGAAAGACTACAACCATTCTTCACGGAAGAATTAAATGAGTCCTTTTTCTACCATGTTGCCAAACATGCGAGACGTACCGTGAATCCTCCAAGTGACACCTGGGTAGCATTTGCACCAAATAAACGTGGGTACAAAATGCTTCCTCATTTTCAAATCGGATTGTGGGGCACACACATGTTTATCTATTTTGGTCTGATTTATGAATGTCCGCAAAAGGTTGAATATGCCAAAGCACTTCTTTCTCATCTAGACGAGATTAAACGTATGCCTAATTATTTCGTCTGGTCAACGGATCATACGAAACCAAGTGCAACAACAGCGTCTGAACTATCAGATGCACAATTTAAAACTATGTTTCAAAAATTAGAAACTGTAAAAAAGGCTGAATTACTAACTGGCATTCACATTCCGAAAGAAGAAGCGATTAAAATGAGCGACGATGAATGTATGAAAGTAATTCAAGATACGTTCTCCACACTCCTTCCACTTTATAAAATCACTTCTACTAGGTAGAAGAAAACGGACAATGAATATATTGTCCGTTTATGATTGTTGTATCATTATAGCATATGATTTCTGAATTTTCAAAATACTTTTATATTTTAATTTTTTCCTGATTCTGCATTGTTTTAGCCTTTTGAACGACACGATATAATGAATAATTGCTTATCTCCTCAAACTCACTGCCAAGTTTCTTTTCTTGTGCAATGCTAGGGACAATTTCTTTAAAACGTCGATACACATTCATAAATTCTTCTCGTGTAATACCTGTTTCATAGGCGCGTTCTACAGCCTCATATAATTGAATAACGTCGACAATTTCATTTGTAGACCATTCGTAGTCAATTGGATATTGATATTCCATTCTTTCACCTCATCTGCTCCATCTTGTTCGTATATCTTCTGTCTCTTGTATCATTCGGGTTATTAACTGCTCGACAGTTGGAATATCATTAATTCTTCCCATTGCTTGTCCAGCCCATGCAAACCCTTCATCCTTATTTCCTTCATATATATATCTTTTATTTGCTGTTCCACTTATGTAATCTTTTAAGTCTTCATATTTCTTTTCTTCTTTTTCTAGTTTTAAAATTTCATCTGTCCATCCATTTCGAATAGCACGTGCCGGAGCTCCTAAAGAGCGCTTAATGACAACTGTGTCTGCTTCCCCTCCCTCTACGAGAGCTTGCTTATAACTAGCATGAGCATGAACACACTCTTGCGTTGCAATAAAACGCGTCCCCATTTCAATCCCTTCAGCGCCAAGACTAAGAGCTGCCATCAGTCCGCGTCCATCGGCTATTCCTCCAGAAGCAATAACAGGAATGGATACGCTATCTACAACTTGCGGTACAAGAACCATTGTCCCAATATCATCTCTTCCTAGATGGCCACCACCTTCCTGTCCAACAACCATTACCGCATCAGCACCAAGCTGTTCAGCTTTTTGTGCCTGTCTTCTTGCAGCTACGAGCACAAGTTTTTTGATACCGGTTCCTTCTAAACGATTTATTATGGGGGCAGGGTTTCCTCCTGTCATCGTGATAACAGGAACTTTCTCTTCTATTGCTACCTCTAGCATATGTTCAAATGGTCTGCCATGTTGTCCAATTGCATAGTTTACACCAAACGGATGATTGGTCATGTTTCGTACACTTTGAATTTCTTCTCGTAACGCTTCTGGAGAAGAAAGACTCATAGCTGTAATTTGGCCTAATCCACCAGCATTGCTAACAGCAGCTGCAAGATCAGCATAAGCCAGATAAGCAAGTCCACCTTGAATAATTGGGTATTTAATATTGAGTAATTGTGTAATTTTCGTTTCTAGCTTCATCTATACACCTCCGTTATCATACTTACATTAGTTCTTCATACTTTTCTGAATATCCTGCAAAAAATTAAAGAGAGGACCTCTCCATCTATATACAACAACTGTTCGATGATGGTATAATTCATTTTGCTTTGCAAAAAAAGAATATCATTTATTCAATCATAATCGATCAATTATATTCTCTTATGATATATATTGATCATCATACAATAATTTTTATGTAAAGGGGTGTATAGGTTGTCCCAAAAAGAAACACCGTTATTTACCGCATTAGTAGAACACAGCAATCGAAATCCTGTCCAATTTCATATTCCGGGACATAAAACAGGAAAAGGAATGGACCCACAATTTCGGGAATTTATTGGACATAACGCATTATCAATCGATTTAATTAATATTGCACCGCTTGATGATCTTCATCATCCAAAGGGTATGATTAAAAAAGCACAAGATTTAGCTGCTGAAGCATTTGGAGCTGATCATACTTTTTTCTCTGTTCAAGGAACGAGCGGCGCTATTATGACAATGGTGATGAGTGTTTGTGGCCCCGGCGATAAAATTCTCGTACCACGAAATGTTCATAAATCTGTTATGTCAGCCATTATCTTTTCTGGCGCTAAACCAATATTTATTCATCCAGAAATTGATCCGGTTCTCGGCATTTCGCATGGAATGACACTTACGTCAGTAAGACACGCTCTGGAAGCCCATCCAGACGCCAAAGGACTTCTTGTTATTAATCCAACGTATTTTGGTTTCGCTGCTGACCTGAAGGAAATCGTTAAAATTTCTCATTCTTACGGCGTTCCGGTACTCGTTGACGAAGCTCATGGTGTTCATATTCATTTTCATGATAAATTACCGCTATCAGCCATGCAGGCAGGCGCAGATATGGCCGCAACAAGCGTTCATAAGCTAGGTGGCTCCTTAACACAAAGTTCTATATTAAATGTACGTAAAGGGCTGGTAAACGTAAAGCACATACAATCTATTATTAGCATGCTAACCACAACTTCTACTTCCTACATTCTTCTTGCGTCTCTTGATGTAGCAAGAAAACGTCTAGCGACTGAAGGACGTAAGCTAATTGATCAAACAATTGAACTTGCAGAGCAACTTCGAAATGATATAAATGAAATCCAATATTTATATTGTCCAGGCGAAGAATTGCTCGGAACTGATGCAACATTTGACTTCGATCCAACAAAAATAATTGTTTCCGTAAAAGAATTAGGTATCACAGGACACGATGCGGAGCGTTGGCTACGTGAACACCATAACATTGAGGTGGAATTATCTGATCTTTATAATATTCTATGTCTCATAACGATGGGAGATTCACAGCAGGAAACTGCTATCCTATTACATGCATTACGTGACCTTGCATCCACCTTTCAACATAATACTGCCAGTATTGAAGTACATGTAGAAGTTCCTGAGATTCCACTCTTGGCATTATCACCGCGTGACGCCTTTTATTCAGAGACTGAAATAGTACCCTTTGTAGAAGCGGCTGGTAGAATTATCGCCGAATTTGTAATGGTCTACCCCCCAGGAATTCCTATTTTCACTCCTGGCGAAATTATTACACAAGAAAATTTAGATTATATTAAAAAAAATTTAGCAGCCGGACTACCTGTACAAGGACCAGAGGATGCAGAGTTAAATTTTCTTCGTGTAATTAAAGAATATAAACCCATTTCTTAATTTTTATATGATAATATATTTTATCTTTGCTATTTAAAATTAGAGGGGGGAGAACTAAGGGGGTACACCCTATTTCTCCCTCCTCTTTGTTCACGTTTCCCCCCCACCATCATAAAATAGAAAAAACGGGATTGGAGTGGGAAATGTCATGATTGTAATGGGACGCTCTATCATTCATCCCAAATTACTTGATGATACTGAACTTTTTTTTGAGACAAAGAAACAAATATTAGAATCAATGACAAGTAACCAAGAGGTATACACATATGAAACATTGGACCAACTCGTGTTCGATGTTCATCTGCGTCTTCATTTGCTATTAACATGTATTGACTTGTTAAGCAGTGGAATACAGTTTCGTACCTTTTCACAATCATTCTGTCATGATATATTTTGGAAACGAACGAAGCAAGGAGGATTTCAAGTAGAGCAAGGAGTTCTTCCTTCTGTGGCAATTAATGATATTTTTTCAAACGGGAAAAAATATGGTACTGAGTGCGCAACTGCCATCATCATCATCATCTATAAATCCTTACTTCAGTGTTATGATGACCATACCTTTAATCGTTTATTTTCCAATCTTCTTCTATTCACATGGGATTATGATAAAAATTTAAAACTCATCACTAAAACAGATGGCACGATTATTCCAGGAGATATAACTTATTTCAAAAATCCCCAGGTAGATCCATTGACCATTGAATGGCAAGGAGAAAATACAATCTATCTTGGCGACGATTTCCACTATGGACACGGCGTCGGCATGAGCACAAGCGACCAAGTTATTAATACGTTAAATCTGCGTCGTAAACCCAATGCCTTCCTTACCGCATATATAACAAACTTCATTACCCGAGTAGACATTGCACAAATGAGCATCTACGCCTCATCATCAAAAATCAAATCTACTATTCAATTTACCCCAATTCGTGAAAACATCATCATAGCAACAGCAGGCCACACCACAACCGTGTACTAACGAAAGGATTTTCTGGCTTGCTCAGCTCCGGAAGGCAGTGGTTCTATAATCAAAAAAGGCGCAGGGGTTACCCCCTACGCCTTTTTTGATTATTTTATACTTCCACATGTTTATGTGTATCAGATGCACATTCTTCACAACAATGTCCGTACAGCACGGTTACTTTTTCATCCTCAAAATGTTCAATTGTACTTTCACAAACTTGACAAACGATAGTTCCCACTTTATTACCCCCTATTATTTGCAAAAATGGTTGTGTAAGCGCTTATCTTTTTTTCATAGTTATTGTAATATGTTATACTAATTTCGTCAACAACTATTTAATATGACATACTTAATCAAGTTCACTCTATTTTCTTCATTAGTAAAAACTTATATCTGTACTACTTCTACGGAAGCAAATATAATCTATATATCGAAATGTTGTATGTAGTAGAAAAGGATAATTTAACGTAAGTATTTGTCAAAAAAATTAGAACAATGATACAATACAAATGAAGCATTATAAAATAGGGGGATTCCACATGCAACATGCATTCATTACACTCGTTCCGAAGTCGGCGAAGCAAGAAATATCCATACAAGATGTGAAGGATTTATTTACATACTATAAGCAAATTACTACCAAAACGGGTACACAACTTTCTTGGGGTTATTCTGAAACCGCTTTTCCCTACGAAATCATTGATAAGTCCGATACAACAATCCATTTAAAATCAAATCATGATCGTTATCAATCAATCTATGTAGGAGTAGGTATCGAAGAAAATCAACATTTTATTCAAATTACACTTCCTGATAGCGCTACCTACGGAGATAAGGGTAAAGCAAATGAATTTTGCCGCTTTCTAGCAAAAAAATTACAAGGTGAATTACGCCTCTTTAATGATCGCGTTATGTATTTTTACAAGCGTTAACTGTCGATTTAAGTTGTACACTTCTTTATTTAAATATTATATATTCTTCGTTACCCATCTCTGTCTTGCTGTGTTCCTCAAAAGGCGCAGGTCATTCAAAAGAATAGTGATGGGTAACATTTATGTTTTGCGAGAAAAATTTAGTATATGTGTTATACTATAATTTAAATATATTGTTTCGATGCTAACCTTATTTATTTTTTATTTACCATCAAACCTTTTTAAATTTCCCCTTACCTATTTCCAAAAAAGAAAACTAATCATGCTATAAATAATAAAAAACAATACTCCATTTCTTACAGTCTTATGAAATGCATACCGCCTTTTCTGCAACACATAATTAGCAACTACATATGCAACATACAAAAATACTACAAATAACATGATTTTAGCTCGTAATTTATCATGGGGTGAGATAAATACGATTACAGAATAACTACACCATATTAGCATGTGGTATATTCCGACAATGGTTGCTTTCTTCATAGTACCTTCTCCTTACTGACGCTAGTCCTACAATACTATATGGCCATAGAACATCTTTTAGAAGACAAAAAAAGAAGCATCCAAGTAGAATGCTTCTTTTTATTTTCCTATAAAAAATCTAAATCACTATTATTTCACAATGTGGATTGGTGTTCCTAATGCTACTTCTGCTGCCTCCATGGTAATTTCACCCAATGTTGGATGTGCATGAATGGTTTGCGCAATATCTTCTGCTGTCATTCCAGCTTCAATTGCTAAACCCAGTTCAGAAATAATATCAGAGGCGCCTGCTCCTGCCACTTGCGCTCCTAATAATAAGCCATCTTCTTTACGCGTAATAAGCTGTACGAACCCATCTGTGCTATTTAGTGATAATGCACGACCATTTGCCCCAAAAGGAAATTTAGAGGCATTCACGTCAATGCCTTCTGCTTCAGCTTGCTTTTTTGTATATCCAACAGATGCTAATTCTGGATCCGTAAAGCAAACTGCTGGGATACCAATATAGTCAATTTCAGACGGATGACCACTAATAGCTTCTGCTGCTACTTTTCCTTCATAAGATGCTTTATGAGCTAATGGAGGACCCAGAACAATATCACCAATCGCATAAATATTAGGTATATTTGTACGACATTGTTTATCAATTTCAATAAGTCCGCGGTCAGTAACCTTAATTCCTACTTGCTCTAAGCCCATTTCACGTGTATTTGGACGACGTCCAACTGTAACTAGTACATAATCTGCATCAATCGATTTCATTTCTCCTTTTGCTTCGAAATGAACCGTAACACCGTCTTCTCGTTCATCTACAGATTTACCAAATGCCTTCGTAAAGATTTCTACATTTCCTTTTTTCTTAAGTCCTCTTTTTACAATCGCACTCATAGACTTTTCGAAACCAGATAGAATTTCGTCCCCTGCTTCGAGTATCGTAACTTCCGTACCGAAGTTAGCGTATGCTGTACCTAATTCCATTCCAATATACCCACCGCCAATAACGACTAGCTTTTTCGGAATTTCAGGTAAATTTAGTGCGCCTGTTGAATTAATCACTCGTTTTGAAAAAGTAAATCCTGGAATCTGAATTGGTGTAGATCCCGTTGCTATAATTGCATTTTTAAAGTTATACGTTTGGGCAGATGTTTCCGTTAGTGCACGCAAAGAGTTACTATCTACAAAAAATGCTTCGCCGCGAATGATGTCAATTTTATTTCCTTTAAGGAGTGTTTCGACTCCTCCCGTTAATTTATTGACAACGCTTTGTTTCCAGGCTTGTACTTTTGAAAAATCAACCGTAACATTTTCAGCTGTAATCCCCATGTCGCTCGAGTGCTTAGCATGTTCATAACGATGACCTGCTGAAATGAGAGCTTTTGAAGGAATACACCCGACATTTAAACACACACCACCGATAGATCCTCTTTCTATAACTGCTACTTTTTGCCCAAGTTGAGCGGCACGAATAGCCGCAACGTAGCCACCAGGGCCAGCACCAATAACGACAGTATCTAAATCAATTGGAAAATCTCCTACTACCATGTGCGATTACGCCTCCATTATAAGTAATTGTGGATCATTCAATAGACGCTTGATATGATTTAATGCCTTTTGAGCTGTCGCACCGTCAATCATACGGTGGTCAAAGCTTAGTGACAAAGCAAGAACCGGTGCAATGACAATTTCGCCATCTTTGACAACTGGTTTTTCACTAATACGTCCGATACCAAGAATTGCAACTTCTGGGTGATTAATAACCGGTGTAAACCATTGACCACCTGCAGATCCAATGTTTGTAATCGTGCAAGATGCACCCTTCATTTCGTTTGGAGCAAGATGACCTTCACGAGCCTTATCTGCTAGCTCATTAATTTCAGCGGAAATAGAGAAGATAGATTTACGCTCTGCATCTTTCACAACTGGTACGAGAAGACCTTTGTCCGTATCTGCTGCAATCCCAATATTATAGTAATGCTTATGAATAATTTCAGATGTTGCATCATCTAGTGACGTATTTAATACTGGATATTCGCGAAGTGCAGATGTTAACGCTTTTACAACATAAGGTAAATACGTTAATTTAATTCCTTTTCTAGCTGCAACCTCTTTAAACTTCTTACGATGCAAGACAAGATCGGTTACATCTACTTCATCCATTAACGTTACATGCGGAGCTGTTTGTTTCGAATGAACCATTGCCTTTGCAATCATCTTTCGAATACCGCTCATCTTCTCACGTGTTTCTGGATATTGACCAGCTACAAATGTTAACGCTGCTTCTGCTTTTGACTCTACTTTCGTTTCTGCTACTACTTCTACTTGATTATCTTCCTGATTTGGTACTGTTACTACTTCTTTTCCAAAAGCATCAATATCATCTTTCAATACACGTCCATTTTTACCTGATCCGTGTATGCTATGAATATCAATACCTTTTTCCCGAGCATACTTGCGAACAGATGGCATAGCAATAACTCGTTCATTCTTTTGTGCAACTTCATTTACTACTTCCACAACTGTTTCCTGTTTTGCAGGTTCTTCTTCCATAGGAGCTGCTTCTTGCCCTTTAAACGTAAGGTTTTCGTACCCAGGTGCGTCTAGCGTTACAAGAACATCTCCTACAACTGCTACTGTACCTTCACTAACAATTACATCTAGCACTTTCCCTTTTACTGGAGAAGGAATTTCTACTACAGATTTATCATTTTGTACTTCAAGAAGAACGTCATCTTCATTAATTTCATCGCCAGGTTTAACGAACCATTTAACGATTTCACCTTCATGAATACCCTCACCGATATCTGGTAATCTAAATTCGAATGCCACGGACTTCATCTCCCTGTACTATTTATCGTTTAAAACGGTATATTAATAGTGATAGCGCAAAAGAATAAAAATCTTTCTTTTGCGCTCATTTACGTTTAGAAATTCATAACTTTTTGAATAGCTTCTACAACGTCCTTATTGTTTGGTAGCCATACACCTTCTGCTTGAGAGAATGGGAATACCGTATCCGCTGCTGTAACACGAACAACAGGTGCTTCTAAGCTAAGTATAGCGCGCTCATTAATTTCAGCAACTACATTAGCAGCAATACCTGCTTGACGTTGTGCCTCTTGAACAACGACTACACGACCTGTTTTTTCAACAGACGCAATAATTGTATCTATATCGAGTGGTTGTACTGTTCGTAAGTCAATTACTTCTACAGATACCCCTTGTTTTTCAAGTTCTTCAGCAGCCTTTAAAGCAGTATGAACCATTGCACCATAAGCAATCGCAGTAACATCTGTACCAACACGTTTTACTTCTGCCTTTCCAAGTTCAATTGTATATTCTCCTTCTGGAACTTCTTGACGGAACGAACGATACAATTTCATATGTTCTAAGTAAATAACCGGGTCGTTATCACGAATAGCAGAGATAAGTAGACCTTTGGCATCATAAGGAGTAGCAGGAATAACAACTTTGAGTCCAGGTTGTTGTGCAACGAGTCCTTCTAAACTATCTGCATGGAGCTCAGGAGTATGAACACCACCACCAAACGGTGAACGAACGGTAATCGGAGCATTCCAGCGACCACCAGAACGATAACGCATACGCGCCATTTGACCTGAAATACTATCTAATACTTCGAAAACGAAGCCGAAAAATTGGATTTCTGGAACCGGACGAAACCCTTGAAGAGCAAGACCGATAGAAAGACCTCCGATTGCTGATTCTGCAAGCGGTGTATCAAACACACGTTGTTCTCCGAATTCGGCTTGTAATCCGTCTGTAGCACGGAATACCCCACCGTTAACACCCACGTCTTCCCCGAATACTACTACATTAGGGTCGTTTTTTAGTTCGACGCGTAACGCCGATGTGATTGCTTGAATCATTGTCATTTGCGCCATGGCTTATTTCGACTCCTTCTCTGTATAAATTTCATATTGCTCCTGCAAATTATAAGGTAGCTTTTCATACATAATGTTAATTAAGTCCGTTACCTGTTGTTTTGGAGCCTGGTCAGCCTTAGCAATGGCTTGTTTAATATCCTCTTTTGCTTGTTCAATGACCTTGTTTTCTTCTTCATCAGACCATAGGCCTTTGTTTGTTAAGAATATACGGAACCGAACGATTGGATCCTTTTGTTCCCATTCATTTTCAAGATCCTTCGTACGATAACGTGTTGGGTCATCACCAGCCATTGTATGTGGGCCATAACGGAAGGTTAATGTCTCAATTAATGTTGGACCTTCCCCGTTAATTGCACGTTCACGAGCAAAATGAGTTGCTGCATATACTGCTAACGGGTCCATACCGTCTACTTGAATACCCGGTATACCAACCGCTACTGCTTTTTGCGCAATTGTTTTTGCAGAAGATTGCTTTTCAACAGGTGTAGAAATAGCAAATCGATTATTTTGAACAATAAAAATAGCTGGTGCTTTAAATGCACTCGCAAAGTTCATTCCTTCATAGAAATCACCTTGAGATGCACCGCCGTCACCTGTATATGTGATAGCAACCGATTTCTTACCGCGAAGCTTCATACCAAGTGCAACACCTGCTGTTTGAACGATTTGTGCACCAATAATGATTTGCGGAGAAATAGCATTAACTGATTCAGGCATTTGGTTGCCGATATAATGACCACGTGAGAATAAAAATGCTTGATAAAGCGGTAATCCATGCCAAATGAGTTGCGGTACATCACGATAACCAGGAAGAACAAAGTCTTCGCTTTCAAGAGCGAAGTGGCTTGCTAGTTGCGACGCTTCTTGTCCAGCAGTTGGTGCATAAAAGCCAAGACGACCTTGACGATTAAGAGAAATAGAACGCTGATCTAGTACACGTGTATAAACCATACGACGCATTAACTCTTTTAATTGATCATCAGTAAGTTCAGGCATTGCTGCTTCATTCACAACTTCGCCTTTTTCATTTAGAATTTGTAATGTTTGAAATGCATCTGCAATCGCTTTAAATTGCGCATCCACATTAAACGGGGACTTTTTAGTATTCGCTCCCATTTTCGTTCACCTCTTCCTCTTTTATGAACATTTTCTTAAACGCTTTATAATTATATAACCGTTACAAAAAACGCAAAAGAATGTGTACCGAATATAATCGATAATCCATGTTTGGCAAGTCAAAATTCTGTACTACTAATAATTAATAAATAACTAATACAATGTGAATTACTTGTTTAAGTTTACAACTAATTACGGAACTGTGTCAATTACTTTACTTTCAATTTTATAACAAATTTCCATAGATTAAATATGTTATTTCTTTCAAAACACTATACTGTATCAATCCTTATAGTTCTTCTGTTATACATTTAAACAACTTTTTTATCCTTACATAAAAGGGATACACCCTAAGACGCTCTTCCTAGTACTTGTACATATATTATTTTACACAATTTTTCCTATATTATCTTATATATTAGTACCATTTATTTTGTTAGTTGGTGTGCTGTTCAAAAGACATATGATTCATAAAGATAAAGTGAACCCTTCCTCATAGGATGTCTTTATCTCCATTGAAGGGAGATAAAACTTTAGTGTTCCATTTCAATGAAATAGGCATATAACTACACACTTTTTCATTTCATTCATACTTTATAGTAACCGCAAGAATGCGGAAATGATAAGGGAGGTCCTGTAATTATGTATGGATATACGTATTGCTACCCAACTGCTCCAACCTATACTGCTCCTGCCTATGGCTATGGCTGCGCTCCAACCGCTGGACGTGGGTTTGCTTTAATCGTAGTTCTGTTTATTCTTTTAATCATCGTTGGTGCAGCTTGTATTCATTAATGTAAACCTGCAAACTATGAAAAAGGAAGGAAGATTCTCCTTCCTTTTTTTCATTGGTCATGACATTTTGAAAAACCTTTGATAGACTAGTGGATGAAAGGAGTGAATTCCATGCTAACAATGGAAAACATTATACGTGAAGGACATCCCGTTTTAAGAGAAGTAGCGAAAGAGGTCGAGCTTCCTGCAAGCGAAGAAGATATACATACTCTTCAAGAAATGATTGAATTCGTTCAAAATAGTCAAAATCCCGAACTATCTGAACAATATAATTTACGCCCTGGCATCGGCCTTGCTGCACCGCAAATCGCTTTATCCAAACGAATGATTGCGGTACATGTAACCGATGCGGAAGATAAGCTATATAGCTATGCACTATTTAATCCAAAGATCGTCAGCCATTCGGTTGAAAAGACATACTTGCCGGGTGGTGAAGGTTGCTTGTCTGTCGATCGTGACGTTCCTGGCTATGTTCCTCGGTACAAACGAATTACCGTAAAAGGTACAACCGTTGACGGTGAGGCAATTAAACTACGTTTAAAAGGACTTCCCGCTATCGTTTTTCAGCATGAAATTGATCATTTAAATGGCATTATGTTCTTCGATCATATTAATACAGCAGATCCTTATTCTGTAGATGATGATATAAAACCTTTAGAGCCATAAATCCATGCAATAAAAAATAAGAAGCAAATAAAACTGCTTCTTATTTTTGTTGCATCTCGTGGCAATTACTTCTACAAGATTTATTAAGTTCACATGTTGCACATTTTCCTTTTTTGCTTTTTTTCATAAATTTAAATAGGCTTAATCCTGCATAACTAAATATAAGAGCACCTAAGACATAATTAATCATAGACTTTCTTCCTTTCTATTGGAATCCAAGAAGCAACCCAACTGTGTGTACAATGAAACTTACCCCATATGCTAAAACGAGTGCATATCCGATTGAAAACATCGTCCATTTTTTTGAAGAAGTTTCTTTTTGAATAACTGCTACAGTTGCTAAACAAGGAACATACAATAAAATAAATACTAAAAAACTATAGGCACTAAGCGGCGTGAAAATTTGTTGCATAGAAGCATGTAGTTGATCAATATTTGGTGTTTTAAACATAATGGTCATCGTCGATACAACAACCTCTTTTGCTAAAAATCCCGTTAGCAAAGCTGCTCCTGCCTGCCATGTGCCAAATCCAAGAGGAATGAACAACGGTGCTAATAACCCTCCAATATGTGCCAAATAGCTATGTTCCATATCTATCTGTAAGCCATCTGGACCGGCATAGGAAAGTAACCAGATAAAAACAGATCCTCCAAAAATAAATGTACCTGCCTTGCGAACAAAACCCTTTCCTTTATCCCACGTACTTCGAAGCAATGTTTTCCACTGTGGCACTCGGTAAGGTGGGAGTTCAATAAGAAAGAACGAAACTTCATCCCGAAGTAAAACTTTGGAAAAAAATTTAGCTAGCAACAAGGCACAGCCGATTCCTAATACATATAACGATAAGACAATAAGTGCTTGTTGTTTTGCAAAGAATGCTGCAACGAATAAACTATATACACTTAAACGAGCTGAACAAGACATAAGAGGAGTAAGTAAAATCGTTATGAGTCGTTCCTTTGGCTGCTCTACTGTTCTAGCAGCCATAATTCCCGGTACATTACAACCAAGGCCTATAATCATTGGAATAAATGCTTTTCCATTCAAACCGACCTTTTCCATAAGTCTGTCCATTACTGTTGCAACGCGCGCCATGTATCCTGAGTCTTCTAACAAAGAAATAAAAAAGAAGAGAATAAAAATTTGAGGAACGAAAACAAGTACTCCTCCTACGCCTGCTATAATCCCATTTGTCACCAGATCACGAATAAATGTATTTGCTTCCATACGATCTAGTAAAAATGTAACCACTTGTGAAAGTGGTCCCGAAAAAAAATCATCCAATACATTAGAAATAGGAGTACCCACCCAATCAAAGGTAACCTTAAATAGCAAAAACATAATAAGCAAGAAAATAGGAATTCCAAGCACATTATGTGTAGCAATTCGATCAATTCGTTCAGTTGCAGAAATAGTTTTTGAAGGTGTTACCGTTACTACTTGTACCAAAAGTGTTTCAATGTACGAAGCCCGAATTTGATGAATATGTTGTTTCATTGTTCGTGAATGACTTTCGCTTGTCACTTGTTTTGTCGCTTCTTCTACAATGTTATGCAACTTCGCGTAGTCAATGAATCTCTCAACCTCTCTATAAACGGTCTCATTTCCTAATAAACACTGCAGTGCATACCATCGTTTCGTCCCAGGCAACTGATCCGGTAGCATACTAGCAATTTCATGCACTGCTTTTTCTACAACCGTGCCATAGTGAATCAAAAAACGATTTTGTTTAGAAGCAGCAGGGATTTCATTTAATAATTGTTCGCATCCTATCCCTTTGCGAGCAATTACAGGGGTAATGGAGACACCTAACAAATCCCCTAATTTACCTATATGAATCTGATGTCCACGAGCGTTAGCTACATCTATCATGTTCAAACCAATCATCATTGATTTTCCGAATTCTAACAATTCTATTGTTAAATGTAAGTTTCGTTCTAGCCGAGATGCATCCACAATATTTAAAATAGACGAAAAGGATTCAGTAAGCAGGAACTGCGTTGCGACTTGTTCATCCTTTGAAAGTGGATGAAGAGAGTATACACCAGGCAAATCGATTAAGGACCCCTGTTCATTTCGCAACACGCCAACCTTTTTTTCTACTGTTACTCCGCTCCAGTTTCCAACATACTCATAAGACCCTGTTAGCGAATTAAATAAGGATGTTTTCCCTGTATTCGGATTTCCAAACAAACCAATGTATTGCATCATACTTCCCCCAGACTTACGTAAATTCTACTAGCCTCAAGACATCGTAAGCTGATAGATTGGCCGTGAGCTTCAATAATGAATGGTCCTCCAAACGGTAGCTTTCTCTTAACGGATATTATAACTCCCTCATCAATTCCCATATCTAGCAATCTGCGCTGTATCATGAGGCTAAGATTAGATACATCTTGAATGATTACCTTCTTATCTAATTCTATGTTTGATAACATCATTCTAATCTTCACTTCCTTGCTTTAACGATATTGATAATGATAATTATTTTCATTTACTATGTATTATATGACACAATGTTAAGAGTGAGAAGTTTTTTTCTTCTCACCCGCATATTATTTTCTTGAGCACTCCTTATAATAATCCGGCCCACTTTAATCCAGCCAAAATACCATCATCATTTACGTTGCGTGTTACAAAGTTAGCCACTATTTTTACTTCTTCCCGCGCATTTCCCATTGCAATACCTGTTCCGGCAGCTTTTATCATTTCAATATCGTTTAATCCATCCCCAAAAGCAAATACTTGATCGTGCTGAAATCCTAACTTTTCTATAAATTTATGTATACCTGCTGCTTTTGATCCACCGTTAGGAAGAATATCCATGGAATAATCATGCCAACGAATAAATTGAAATTGCGGGTATTCATGCAAGAAAGATTGTTCCTGTCCCTCTTCACAAAAAAGTAACGCTTGGTAAATATCATGCGCCTCATAAAACGCTGGTTCATATGGTGGATGGTCAAAATGTAAAGTTCCTAAACTTTCAGCAACGAAGTGATGCTGCATGACAGTTGCTTTCATTTCTCTTTCATTCATAAAGACGAGCGGAAACCCTGATTCATTTGCAAAGGAAGTGAATTGATGCAATGTGGATATAGGCAATTGTTGTCGATGAATAACCTCATTTTCAAATACCACATATTGTCCATTAAAGCTTATATAATTAGGTATGTTTAATTCTTTTCTTAGATCTTCAAACATGAATGGTGCACGTCCCGTTGCAATGGCTACATGAACTCCTTTTTCCTGTAATTGTGTAATTGCTTCTTTCGTAGAGTTTGGGACTTGCTTCTTCTCATCTAATAACGTTCCATCAATATCAAAGAATACAATTTTATCATTCATTTCTTATAATCCTTTCATCTTGGATTTACATCCTATTACATGCATCATCTTATTCTATCTTAGATAAGGGCTAAACAACCAAAAATAACGAAACCGTGCCAGTTTTGTAATATCTCACTTCTCATGTTTTTTCATACTTACTGTAAAAATATGTTTGAAAGTAGAAATCATAGGTAAAACTAATTAAAAATGTAGACAGTCAGACATAAATTGACACGAAACAGGTGTATTTTTTTCATTGCAGAGGAAAAAACATGAAAAAGAAATGTATTTCCTTTATAATAGATTAAAGATATGCAAAATAGATACAAGGAGAGGTTTTACGATGATTTTTAAAGTATTTTACCAAGAGTCTGCTCTAGAAGTACCTGTGCGCGAAAAAACAAAGGTACTATATATAAAGGCAGAATCGGAACGCGAAGTTCGAACAAAAATTATTCCAAAGGGTTATAACATTGAACTTATTCAAGAGCTTGCCGGAGCTCACCTTGAATATGAAAAGCAAAATGTTGAAAACTTTGAGCTGTTGGAGAGTATTTAGTATATGAAGTTTTTAAAAAATGATCAAACCGCTGTATTTGCGCTTGGAGGTCTAGGCGAGATAGGAAAGAACACATACGCGGTTCAATATCAAGATGAAATTATTGTAATAGATGCCGGCATTAAATTCCCAGAAGATGAGCTTCTTGGAATTGACTATGTAATACCAGATTATTCGTACCTCGTTCGTAATGAGGACAAGATTAAAGGTGTATTTATTACGCATGGTCACGAAGACCATATCGGTGGTATTCCTTACTTACTGCGCCAAGTTAATGTTCCAATCTATGGTGGAAAATTGGCGATCGGACTCATTAAAAACAAATTGGAAGAACATGGATTACTTCGGAAAGCAAAACTTTATGAAATAAGTGAAGATGATGTAATTTCATTTTCTAACACTTCCGTTTCATTTTTCCGAACGACTCACAGCATTCCTGATTCGTACGGTATTGTTGTAAAAACACCACAAGGACAAATTGTTCAAACCGGTGATTTCAAGTTCGACTTTACACCAGTTGGAGAACCTGCAAATATGACAAAAATGGCGCAAATCGGAAAAGAAGGTGTGCTTTGCTTATTATCTGATAGTACGAATAGCGAAGTTCCAAACTTCACAATGTCAGAGCGCCGAGTTGGAGACACGATTTATGACATTTTCCGCAAAGTAAACGGACGGATTATATTTGCAACTTTTGCTTCTAATATCCATCGCTTGCAGCAAGTTGTAGAAGCAGCCGTAGCAACGAATCGTAAAATTGCTGTGTTTGGTCGAAGTATGGAAGCCACTTTTGAAATAGGACAAAGCCTAGGTTATATTACTTGCCCAAAGGAGACAATTATCGATTCCTCACAAATCAACCGTCTCCCTGCAAATCAAGTTGTTATCCTTTGCACAGGTAGCCAAGGAGAGCCTATGGCTGCGTTATCTCGAATTGCGAATGGAACGCATCGTCAAATTCAAATTAATCCTGGTGATACAGTGGTTTTCTCTTCCTCACCAATTCCAGGAAATACTGTCAGTGTAAATAGAACGATTAATTTATTGTACCGTGCTGGTGCAGACGTTATTCATGGACCACTTACAGATATTCATACAAGTGGTCATGGCGGTCAACAAGAACAAAAGCTTATGCTTCGACTTATGAACCCTAAATTCTTCATGCCTATTCACGGTGAATATAGAATGCAGAGAATGCATGCGAAACTAGCTACTGAATGCGGTGTTCCGGAAGAAAATTGTTTTATTTTAGATAATGGTGATGTATTAGCCTTACGAGAGGACGAAGCATCTGTTGCAGGAAAAGTTCCATCTGGTTCCGTATATATTGACGGAAATGGAGTAGGTGATATCGGCAATATTGTACTTCGTGATCGTCGTATTCTATCAGAAGAAGGTCTTGTAATTGTTGTTGTTAGCATTGATATGAAAGCATTCAAGATTGCTGCTGGACCTGATATCATTTCTCGAGGATTCGTATACATGAGAGAAAGTAGTGATTTAATTAACGATGCACAGTCATTAATTGCTGGTCACTTATCGAAAGTAATGGAACGGAAAACAACCCAATGGTCTGAAATTAAAAATGAAATTACGGACACGCTTGCTCCGTTCTTGTATGAAAAAACAAAACGTAAGCCAATGATTTTGCCAATCATAATGGAAGTATAAAAATAGCCACAAAAAAAGAAGGTATCTGCTACCTTCTTTTTTATTTAAAACTCCAAATGGCAAGAATTCTACCCTTTTTCACCTTACACCAAATCGCCCCGTAAACTCTTTATACATGAAGGAGGTACTACTGTTTCGTCTGCAAGATTCGGATGCGTTAGTTTTAATTTTACTACTACGTCATCTGCAGAGTCTTGTAGCTGTTGTTTTGCAGATTGTGTTAAAGGAAATTTAAGATAGTGTACACTTGTCGTTGCTTCACGATCATCATGTTCTTCCTCAAACACTGCCTGAATGGTTTCATCCCCAACGGTTAGCTGTAAATAATTTTCAATTCCTTTTAGTTGAACTAACAGGTTTCCGAGATGCTCTAAATCATCCCATTCAATAAAAAGGGTAGCAGACAACTCATTTTCCTTTGGAATCATATAATCATAAATTGAAATATATTCATCCAATTCTTCTGGATCTGTTAAATCTTCACTATGTACAAGTTCCAGAATTTGAAATAATACCGTATTTCGATTTTCAAATAATATTGAAATATGATCTGATAATTTAACACGACGATTATTTTTGTAAGTAATCATTTTTTGAAGGTACTCATCTCGTCCCTCCCGATATGTATCTAATGGGACGATATCTTTTCGCGTAATAGACTTTGTCATACGTGTTTTACCTCCTTATGTTTAGAAAAACCCGATCCCGGAATGAGGGACCGGGTAGAATTTTAGTCTTCTAAAGAATCAAGCAATTTTTGGAAGCGTTTTGCATGCACACGTTCTGCTTTTGCCATTACTTCCATCCATTCGCCAATTTCTGCAAATCCTTCTTCACGAGCTGTTGCAGCGAATCCAGGATACATTTCTGTGTACTCATATGTTTCCCCAGCAATAGCAGATGCAAGCATTTCTTTTACATTTCCTACTGGTAGACCTGTTGCAGGATCTCCTTCACCGTTGTTACGTAATGCATCAAAATGACCAAAAGCATGTTTCGTTTCGCCGTTTGCAATGCTGCGGAATAAACTTGATACCTCTTCAACACCTTCAGTATCAGCTCTTTCAGCAAAATACAAATAGCGACGATTTGCTTGTGATTCCCCAGCAAATCCAGCCTTTAAATTTTCAGCAGTTTTTGTTCCTTTTAAATTAGTCATAATTCAATTCCTCCCTTTCCATCCATTTGTTATGTAAGACAGGTTTTATACCCATCTTCTTGTATTCATCTAACACAGACACAGAAGAAAACTTTATCCCATATAAGTACTTCAATGAGAAAAGTACCAACTCTATAAGGTATGTTAGCCTCTACCATTATTGTAATCCTACCATCCCATTATTTCAAATATATCGATTTGTTTCGCACACTTATATAATACAAATTGTCTAATCAAAATAAAGTATCCCTGAAATGAAATACTTATTTACATTCGTTAGTTTCACTTAGCACGATTCTAATTATTTTAATGTTTAAACCAGCCTTTTTCTTTCGAATGAGTAATGGCCTCTATACGGTTCGTCACACCTAATTTATCCATAATGGTAGATATATAATTTCGGACGGTGCCTATTGTAATACTAAGTGTGCTCGCAATTTCTTTTGTGTTTTTCCCATCAGCCACCAACTCCAAAACATCCATTTCTCGTTCCGTAAGAGGGTTTTCTTCGCTATATACATCGTCCATTAGCTCTGGAGCATATATTCTTCTTCCTATCATAACATTACGAATAGAATTAGCTAACTCATCGCTTGGACTATCCTTTAACAAATAACCACTAACACCCGCCTTTAGTGCACGTTGAAAATAACCCGACCTAGCAAATGTAGTCAAAATAATCACCTTACAGGCTTCTTTCTTTAGTTCCTCCGCAGCCTCAAGCCCGTTCTTTCCAGGCATTTCAATATCCATAATACAAACATCTGGTTCAAATTGATTTACAAGATCTATTGCTTCATCCCCATTACGTGCTTGCCCAACCACTTCCATATCCTCTTCTAAATTAAGTAAGGAACCTAACGCACCTAATAACATTTGTTGGTCCTCAGCAATGACAATGCGAATCATTTGAACTCCTCCCTCTCAGATATCTTCACAACATTCGGAACCTTTATTATTAATATCGTCCCTTTTTCTGCGACAATTTCCAAGCTTCCATTCACGAATTCTAGCCGCTCCCTCATCCCGGTCAATCCACTACCTCTATTAAAACAATCTGATTTCACAAGAGTTATTCCGTCATCACGGACTTTGATAATCGTCTCATTCGAAGTTTGCACTAAAGATATATAACAGTTTTTTGCCTTGCTATGCTTAACAACATTTGTAACTGCTTCTTTTAAACACATACTTAAAATATTTTCTGTTAACAATGATACATTTACTGAAGAAAGATCCTGCTCAAAGACGATGTTAATCTGTGCTGCTTGCAGAATTTGTTTCACGCGAATCATTTCATCTTTCAACCTTAGACCACGCATATTAGCAACCATTTTCCTTACTTCATTTAATGCAGTTCTTGCAGTTTGTTGAACATCTTTCAACTCTGCCCTCGCTTGTTCAGGATTACTGTATACTAACTTCCTAGCTAAATCACTCTTAAGTCCAATAAGCGACAATTTTTGTCCCAATGTATCATGCAAATCACGTGCAATTCGCTGACGTTCCTCCTGTTTTACCAGGTCCGCAATTTTTTTGTTTGCATCTTCTAGCTTCTCTTCTAACTGTCCTCGTTCTTTCCGGTACCGAAGGCTTAATGGAAGCAGTATAACACTAATCAGAATAACAAGAACAAATGGCAATTGCTTTACAATCTGATCTTCATGAAGAATAATACTAAAATTAATTACAATAGCCGTGCTAACTAAATGAATAAAGTATAGCGTCAAAAAGGGTACCTTGTCCTTAATGGTACCTATGAAATAGGCTAGAAAAAAAGCAAAATAAACATAGCTGAACAAGCTGATTGATAATACAGATATGCCGATAAGGATACAAGTCCATACATACACAGCCCATCCTTTAGCAATATATGCAATGCGATATATAAGTAAAAATAAAATAGTAATGACAATACCAAAGACAATTTTAAATGTGGAGGACGACTGTAAAATAAAATAAAAAGGGAGAATAGCCAAAACTGTCCATATATAAGGAGAAATCCCAGTTCTTTTTAATAAATTCCAATATTTTTTTAGCATGTTGCAACCTCATTTAGCATACATAATTATTTTACTTATATTGTAACATAAGGCTATAAAAAAACCCCTCTTATATACTGAAGTATAAAGAGGAGTTATCCATTTGTCTCGCACAGTAGAAGAACAAGTTAATTAAAGCCCGGGTTTTACTCTAGTTGAAATTGTTTTCTTAGATTCTGACTTAATATGATTATAGCCAACAAATTTCTTTTCTTCCTCATCCCACAAATGAAAACGAATAGAACGTATACTTGTAGCAAGCGTAATCGTAGGTACATGCTTTAATAGTTCTGAATTGTTGTGAGCTGCTTCTAGTTTATAATTCGGCACTCTCGGGCTTAAGTGATGGACATGATGATATCCTATGTTACCAGTAATCCATTGCAATAATTTCGGTAACTTATAAAATGAGCTACCCTCTACTGCAGCCTTTATATACTCCCAGTTTTCGTCTTCCTCAAAATAAGAATCCTCAAAGGTATGTTGTACGTAAAACAACCAAATACCAGCAGAACCAGAAATCAGGAAGATGGGACCTTGTACAAGGAGAAAAGCCTTCCAACCAATTGCAAGACAAACCAATCCAACAACTGCTACAATTAATATATTTGTCAAATACAAATTCATACGCTCTTTAAGTCCCGCGTCTCTTCGGTTAAATCGATTCTTTAAAAGAAAAATAAAAATTGGACCAAGCCCAAACATTATGATTGGATTTCGATAAATTCGATAAGAGATCTTGCGCCAAAATGACGCTTCTCTATATTCATCCACCGTAAGAACCCAAATGTCACCTGTTCCCCGCTTATCCAAATTACTACTTGTCGCATGATGAACGGAATGATCATGTGCCCACTGCTCATAGGGAAATGCAGTTAATACACCTGTAATGGTTCCAAGTATTTTATTTGCAAGTCTGTTCTTAAAAAAGGAATGGTGACAGCAGTCATGGAAAATGATGAAAATCCGTACTAAAAAACCTGCCGCAAGAGTAGCAACTATCAATGTCAAAAAGTATGATAATGACAGACACTGATAGGCGAGGTACCATAGTAGAAAAAACGGTACAATCGTATTTAGAATTTGCACTACGCTTGCCTTTGTTGTTGACTTTTCAAAAGGAGCCACTTGTTTTCTTATATTCATTGAATTATTTAGGGTCATTTAATCCATTTTCCCTTCTGTACTATTGTTAAGGTAAATTATAAAGAAAAGAAATCGATCATTACAGTAGCAGGTGTCATATAGGAAGTATGATAAATATCATGTACTATACATCTCGCTAGGACCTATATCGATTTCTACTTGTTTATCCTGTCCCTGTAGTCCCTTCGGCTATACGGATATTTTAAAAATTCTACTTTTTTCTTATAAATTCAAAATCACAATATACAGAGGCTAAATATTAACAATGACGCCATAAAAAAAGAAGGTATAACTACCTCCTTTTTGATAACCAAATGATACAATTATTTACTTTACTAAATAATCTTCAAACCGATCTACTTCTTTATCCCCACCAATTACAATTAAAATATCACCTTCACGAATTTCGTCGGTTGCTCTTAGTGAAACCATTACATTGGTATGCCGTTTAATTGCTACAATATTTAAGCCAAACTTTACTCGAGTATCAAGTTTTTGCAGTATTACCTCGAACAATAACGTTATTGTATTTGATTATATTGAGACTCCCACCCCTAAAGGAGGTGGCTATCGCGCCATAATAGGCTTTCACGTTCGGAAAATCTGTAAGATTACCACGAGCTTTCTATGTACGAAGAATATATATCCAATTTTAGAAAATAACGTCTGATTATTTCATGTTTTTCACATGCTTTGCATCGAATAGAAAAAGACGAAGTACTAACACAATGGAAGTAATGAACAAAAGAAGGCCTAATACAAATGCAATAACTAATGCCTTACTCATTAATTCGTTTGTTACTCCCGAATGAATTGTTATATACGGATACAATATGTACGGTAAATGTCCAGCACCATACCCAAAAAACGCAAAAAAGTATTGAAACATAACAAAGATAAAAGCAAGTCCAAATCGACTACGATGGTATAAAAAGTGCGTTGCCCCTAAAAAACAAACGAACGAAAGAGCAAATGTCCATACAATGCTTGGTTCTATCATATGCTGAAAATGATCAAAATTATGAGTTCGCATAGACCAAAAAACGATTACACTAGCTACTATAGATGGAACTGACCAAAATAAGGCAAACTTACGCAATACATCTACCGATTCTTCTTCTCCTGCTCGGCTTGCGTAGTAAGTTAAAAAAGAAGCACTAATATAAAGAACAGATACAACCGCCAAAAAGGCGAAACCCCATGAAAGAAAGCTTGTGGCTAACTTATCCGCTAGAAACATTACTGTATTCCCTTGTTTATCTAAATATCCTCCTTCAGAAGTAGTTAATGCAGTAGTTAAAACCGGTGGTATCAGCAAACCCGTTAAAACGTATAGAAGCATATAAAAACGATTTTTTTTAAACTTTCCATTGCCAAATATATAGAATGAACTACGTAAAGTTAACAAGATGAGCGCTATGCTTCCAGGAAATAAAAGAGCTGTTCCATAGTAGTATGCAACATCAGGAAAAAATCCGATCATACCTACATAGAAACAAACCAAAAATACATTGGCTACTTCCCATATTGGCGACAAATAACGATTGATTAACATGCTCATTTTCGAATCCTTTTTTCTCCACTTTGCATAATAGACATAAAAGCCAGCACCAAAATCAATAGATGCAATAAGGATATACGCATACAAAAATAGCCATAAAACCGTAATACCTATAATAGGTAAACTCATTGTGAATCTCTCCTATCTAAATTACTTCATATTCAATACTCTTTTCCCGATCCAATTCAGCTGGACTTGTATGAAACATCTTCATCAGGACATATATAGAAATAGCAGCCAAAAATACATAGAGAATACTAAAGAACACGAAAATCTGATTCATTTGAATAGACGGCGCAGTTGTCACAGCCTCACTCACCTTCATATATCCTCTCAACATCCACGGTTGTCTACCCATCTCTGAAAAAAACCAGCCCATTTCAGTCGTTACAAGGGCTAACGGACCTGCCAAGAGAATTCCTCGTAAAAGATAGTGATTCATCACCCCTTGATACTTATATTTCAATATGATTACATACAAAAATGAAATGAGAACTATGAACATAGTAAATACTATTTTTATATCAAATATATAATGTAGATAAAGAGGTGGTCTTACGTCATCCTTTGTTTCATTTAATCCTTGCACCTCTGATTGAGCATGATAAAACAATAAATAACTTAAAGCACCTGGGATCCGAATTTCATATGTAATTTTCTCCGTTTTCTTATCTAATACTCCAAACAGAATTAAATCGGCTTCCTTTTCCGTTTCAAAATGCCACTGCCCAGCAGCTAGTTTTTCCGGTTGATACTTCGCCAAAAACTTAGTTGATAAGTCTCCTGCAGCTGCAGAACTTATACTAAATAAAAAAGCCGAAGTCATAGTAAGCTTTAAAGCCTTTTGATAATAAACATTCTTTCTACCACCTAGCATCATAGCCGCCGTAATCGATGCTAAAATAAGAGCTGATGTCAAATACGACGTAACGATAACATGAAATGTTTTCGTTGGCATAGCTGGGTTAACCATTGCTACAAGTGGCTGCAAGTCAACCATTTTCCCATCGACAAGGCGAAACCCCTGCGGTGTATTCATGAATGCATTTATCGTTGTAATAAAGAAAGCCGCTAAACTTGAACTTATAATGATAGAAATAGATAGGAACCAATGGAACATTGGTTTTTTATATCGATCCCATGTATATAAATAAATGCCTAATAGAATACTCTCAAAGAAAAACGCTATCACCTCTAAAAATAAAGGAAGCCCAATCGCTTGGTCTACTATCTGCATAAAGCTTGGCCATAGCAAAGATAATTGTAACCCGAGACACATCCCTGTTACAATACTAACCGTTACAATTACTGCAAAGCCACGAGTCCATCGCCTTGCTAAAAGAATATAATGAGGATCCTTCCTTTTTATTCCCATCCATTCTGCAAACGAAATCATAACTGGAACTCCTACACCTAAAGTTGCAAAAATAATATGAAAGGAAAGCGTAAGTGCGGTAAGAGCTCTCGCTACTGTTATACTATCAAAATTCATGGTTATACCTCCTGCCATTTTTCCACACATGAATTTTTTATTGTACTATAAGTATAGTGTAAACTCTGATTAGAAAAATCCCCATTCAATATTTGACGATTATCTAACTAAAATTATACAATCACGTGACATCACTTCATGCTTCCTTTTAAACTGGACAATAACGATACTTATAACGAAAAAAGAGGGGATAGATTAACACATCCCCTCTTACACAAATACTAGGTTACTTCTAAAGGAAAGGCCGTAAATCCCTTACTTTAGTAGTGTTTTCACGTCATACAAATTATTCTTGTTCTGCTTCTTCTAGAACACGATTAACCCGTTTTGTTAACATTTTCATTCCACTTCCGCCTGCTTGAAAATGGCGAAGTACACCACTTTTATCAAAGACATAATAGGCTGGAACGTATTGATTCTGGAATTCATCTGTAATTTTATGTTCATTATCAACTAAGATAGGTTGTGTGATACCATGCTCAGCAGCAACCTTCTTTACATCTTCCACATCTAGGTCGTTTTCAGAACGAGGCATATGCACAGATACAACGTTTAACTTATCTTTATATTGATCTCTAAATTCATTCACACTAGGCATTGCTTCCTTGCATAAATGGCAACTAATCGACCAGAAATGGATTAATGTTGGCTTATCGCCAATCAATTCATCACGTTTTACTTCTCCATTCAACATAGCCGTCTCCCCAACTAAAGTAGGCATTTCATCGCGTAATTTCAAGAACAATTCTCCTTTCAAAATATACTAGGGATTCTTTTGAACACAATTACTTTGTATACAAGAAAAGGTCTAACCCTAAAGTTAGACCTTTCGAAAGAACTTTGCTCTTAGCTTTAGACTTTTAATGTAGCTTGTCCTGGCTTCCAGTTGGCAGGGCAAAGTCCGCCGGTTTGAAGAGCTTGAAGAACGCGAATAACTTCATCAACTTCACGTCCAATGTTATTGTGATGTACTACTTGATATACTAGTTCACCTTCCGGATTGATAATGAATAATCCACGAAGTGCGATTCCTTCCTCTTCGATTAAAACACCATACTCACGAGCAACTGATTGATTATGATCAGCAGCTAAAGGATAGTTCAATTGACCAATTCCATTATCTTTTACATCTGTATTAATCCAAGCTAAATGCGTATGGATTGTGTCAGTTGATGCCCCAATTACTTCAGCATCAAGATCTTCGAATTCATCATAACGCTCAGAAATTGCGATAATTTCAGTTGGACATACGAAAGTGAAATCCATTGGATAAAAGAAAAGTACGGTCCATTTCCCAGCCTTCATATTTTCTTCTAGGCTTACTTTTCCAAATTGCTTATTGGGCAATACAGCTTCCATTTCAAAACGTGGTGCTTGCTTTGCTACTAAACGTTCTGCCATATGTATCAACCTCCATTTTTTATTTACATGCATATTATATATGAAGAAATATATTGGAGTCAATATTATTTAATAATTATTATAAAATAAGAAAATCTTCCATTTTACTTCTCCATTATAAAGTATTGCGCTAGCGCTATACAAATTATGCATATGGTTGCATGTTATATTTAAAAACAGATAGCAAATTGCTATCTGTTTCCCTTAAACTGCAAATATCGTGTTAATACAGCTACTGCTTTTGGAATAGCTTCTTCGCTCGGACGAAGCTTACTGTGATGGAGTCCATACTCCGATTGTACCCCTAGCCAAAACATGAATCCTGGTATTTCTTGTAGCATATACCCGAAGTCTTCCCCAGTCATGGATGCATTACAATTGACTATACTACTATCCTCTAATTGATTTGCAAATTTCATAAACTCTTCCGTTAACTCTTTGTTGTTATTCACCTGATAATAATTAGCTCCGTAGTCAATAACAGCCTCACATTCAAATGCAGTCTCTATACCTTTTATAATGGCCTCTAATCTTTTCTTTACTTGCTTCATAGATGTTGATGATAACGTGCGCATTGTTCCTTCTAGTCGTGCTGTTTCTGCAATGCTATTTTGTACCATCCCACCAGTTATTTTTCCAATCGTAACTACTGCTGAATCAAGGGGATCGATGTTTCGGCTAACGATGGATTGCATTTGTGTCACGAGGTGGCTAGCAGCGACAACCATATCATTCGCTTTATGAGGATATGCTGCATGCCCTCCCTTTCCTTTTAAATCAATAAATAACTCAGATGTATTGGCAAAAAGTAACCCCTGACGAGTGGCAATCGTACCAACTGGATATTCTGGTGCAATATGAAGTGCTATTATCATATCCGGTTTCCACATTTGAAATGGTTCACTGGTGATCATCGGTTTTGCTCCACCTGGTCCTTCTTCGGCAGGTTGGAAAACAAATAACACATCATCATCAATAGGAGAATGAACAAGCTCATCTAGTAATCCTAAGGCAATCGTCATATGAAAATCATGCCCACATGCATGCATATAGCCTTCATGGGTCGACTGAAATGAATAGCCAGTTTCTTCTGTAATGGGAAGACCATCTATATCCGTACGGTAGCCAATTATTTTTTCAGGATTACGACCGTGTACTTTTACAAGAATTCCCGTTTTCCATAATTCAACCTCTATACGTTCTTTCGGAAGTTTATTTATAAACCCAAGCAAATACTGTTGTGTTTTATATTCTCGAAATCCTAGCTCAGGTATTTGGTGTAAATCTCTACGAATTGTAATTAGATTCATTGTATCCGCCGTCCTTTTTAAACATTTATCATAACAAATGAAAAATAGACCGTCACTGATCTTACATTACTGGACAAGATACGATGAACGGTCTATTTTACATAAACATTCTCGTCATTTTCTCGCCTGCGGCAATAAATGATGAAGAATACTACTATTTTCTTTATTGTTCAGGATTAAGCTGACGAAGCTCTTGCTTAATTTCTATTTTTGATTTTGTTTTTTCATCGATTTGTTTAATAACGCGGGCTGGAACACCAGCGACTACAGTATTAGCTGGTACATCCTCTGTCACAATCGCACCAGCAGCTACAACAGCACCGTTTCCTACAGTAACACCTTCTAGTACAACTGCATTAGCTCCGATTAGTACACCATCGCCCACGATGACAGGCTGAGCGGAAGGTGGTTCAACGACACCAGCAAGCACGGCTCCTGCTCCTATATGCGAGTTTTTCCCAACGGTTGCACGACCGCCGAGTACGGCATTCATATCGATCATTGTTCCTTCTCCAATGACAGCGCCAATATTAATTACAGCTCCCATCATAATGACAGCATTATCACCAATCTCAACTTGATCACGGATAATAGAACCTGGCTCTATGCGTGCTTTGATACCTTTTGTATCTAATAATGGAAGTGCAGAATTGCGACGATCGTTTTCTACAACATAATCTGTAATAGACTCACTTTCAAGCACTGCTTTGATCTCATCCCATTCTCCAAACAAGACACCTGCTTTTTTTGATACGAAAGCTTGTACATCTTTTGGAAAGGTAACATCCTTCAATTGCCCTTTTATGTATACTTTAACCGGTGTTTTTTTCGTGCTATTTTGTATAAAAGAAATAATTTCGTTTGCATCCATAGTTTTCATTTCGTTGTCTCCTCCTAATTAGCTGATACTGATACTCTATCAAAGTGAATGATAATCGGCAAGAACCGTACACCTTTTTTTTTAATTAATATGCATTTGTATCCGAAAATCGCTTAACAAGATCGATAAATGCTTCTACTTGCTTTAATTCTAGCGCGGCATCCTTCACGAGAAGCCACGTTTCTCGTGTAAGACTTTTTCCATCTACCGAAAGAGGAAGTTTAAAAATATCTTCGTTCACTCCCTTTAGTACCGTTTGAGGTAAAATAGCATAACCAATTCCATGTAGAACAAGCTGTTTACACGTTTCAATTTGGTCAACAATGATCGTTCGTTTAGGTGGGTACGAAAATTTCGCATACCACCAGCTCTGAATTTGAGAATAATAAGTAGAGTCGCTTTTAAACTGAATAAACGGCTTGCTCGTATCTTTCAGTAAGTTTTCATCTGAGATTTCGGTATCTACCAGATACATCTCATCCGTTAATACATGCCATTTTTTCCCTAAATAATCCTGTGAACCTCGCAAAATAGCAACATGCACATCTCCATCATAAAAATGTTTTTGTACATCACTACTCCAACCTGTAAATAAGGATATTTGCACGAGAGGGTATTTTTCTACAAACATTTTCAAAATACGAGGCAGCCAATATTGCCCAATAATGGACGCTACAGCTATTTTGAGTGTGCCGTGGGTTTTTGCGTGTAAGGAGGTTAATTCATTTTTAATATCTTCTTCCTTTTGCAAAATATCCTGTGCATAAGCCGTTATTTTTTCTCCTTCAGGTGTAATGGTTAACCCTTTCTGAGAACGAACAAAGAATCGCATTCCCCAATGCTTTTCCATTGATTGTAAACGCTGACTTAAGGCTGGCTGAGATACAAACAGTAGTTCCGCTGCCTTTCTCATATTCAGCTCTTGAGCTAAAATAACGATCATCCGAAAATCATCGAGTTGCAAAACGATTCCTCCTAAATCAGTAAATAGATGTTACCTATATTCAATCATTTGGTTATTTTCTTTATCATTTCTTATTACTTATTATATCGACGAATTTTTTTATTTAAAAGCTTAAGTATTGATCTTCTTGTTACGATACCTTCAAATAATCCTTCCCCGCTTTCAACACAAACGAAAGGATGATTAATAGTTGCTTCTAATCCGGTTGCAAATGTTTCGTCTAGATGTAATTTAGGAATATCTGTATTCATTACTTCTTCCACTTTCATATTCTCAAGTTTTTCAAATTCTATTCGCTCTAAACCTAATATCCGATCTAAAATCATAGATGTACTAATTAGCCCATGCAACTTATACGTTGTATCTAATACAGGTATAGCTGAGTAACCTGATTTGACAAGCACAAGCAAGGCATGCTGTAAGCTATTTGTTACTTGTACATGAGCCACCTTCTCAGCAGATATGACTAAATCTTTTACAAATATTTGTTTAAACTCCTCGGTTGGTAAACTAATCATTGCTACACTCTCCTTTCTCCAACTCTACATTATATCTATATGATAGCGTTTTCAAAATAATCCCTTATCAATACGATTGTATCACATCATTAAAAAAAATGACTACCGGTCATGGTAGTCATTATCATCATTCAGCATCTTTCAGCCTATCAAATAGTGTAGTTACTTTTCTGTAATGAGTCATATCTGTAGGTTTTAGGCCGCTTTCCATATCTGCTAATTCACAAGCTAACAGCTCAGTTGCATAGTTTTGTTGAAACAACACATGGAGCAATAGAGTTTGTTCCTCTTCGGTTAAGTATACATATTGTTTATTCATTATACTCATGCTCTCCCCCTACTTATTAGAATCTATTTCCTATTATATAGAAGTTTAGCCAAATTTAATAGAACGAAAATTTTTAATTTTCTATTTTGTATATCGGTTTGCATAGCTAAATGCTGTATAGGAATCAGGTTTGATTCTTGGAGTAAGTCCCATTGAGGTGATACGAGCCGTCATGTCCATAATAAATTCCCTTGTCAAGCCATCGTGACCAATATCTAAATGGATTTCCATTGATAAGGTCCCTCCTTCCTGCCGGTAGGGATAAATGACTTCAATTAGCTTCGCAAAATGGACAGGAGTAAATAAATATGCCGTTTGTTGACTATAATATGTTTCCAACTGAATTTTTTCACGCAAGCTTTCTACTTTTCTATGTAATACGCGGGATTGTAGGCATCCCCAGGCTCCTTTTCCGACACGATGAAGATGGATGGCAGTTATAAACCGAGTTTCGAATTGATGCACTTGTGAGTCCGTTCCAATTGAAAGACGATATGTATTTGCTGGATTGACAGTAATAAATTCGTAAATTCGTTCAAATACCATTTCAAAGTCCATATTCCGCTCGGATAAATTATAAAATCGAGATTCTCCCATATCATCACGTCCTTTAAAAGACTGATTTCCTTTCATTGTATGGGAAAAATAAAACTTCTATGTTAAAAACCTTTACTCGTTTCAATATTTCGAATGATAAGACGACAGAACGGGCAAGTAAATATGACATTTTGATTGGACTGTGCAACTAATACTCGATCTAGTTTTTCTTTTTTTTCACAATTCGGGCAAATGACAGTTGGTATCAAATTATGTTCCTCCCAGTTTAGAAAATTAGAATTATTCCTATCATTTCCTTAACTACATACAAACTATACAAAAAAGCAGCATCTAAAAAGATGCTGCATTTCTATGTATGACTAGGAGATCATATCGTAAATTTCGATGGCCACCATGTCTATGTTGTCGAACTGATATATTTGTGGCTTTTCACCAGGTTCGTACACTTCTAATTCATACGTATCACTTTTATCAAAATATTTAACACTGCATTTTCGTTCCCCGTTTACTTCGAAATAACGTTGTGCAACTTCACCGTTTTCACCTTGTTCTTTCAAACTAACGAGACGAGATAATATTCCTTGAAGTAGAGACATATAATCTCCCCTTTCTCTTATATTCCTACGAATAGCTTCTGCAACAGTCGACATTCTATCCGTTCAGAACTGAAAAAATGCCTCAGTCTTTAGGATACAGTTATCAGCGAAGAAACTCAATAAATTTGTCGAAAAAAGTTACAAAATGAATCATCCACACAATATTACAACAATTTCAATTATAAAAAGAACTGAATACGAAGCAAATCTATTTGTTTCCCACATCATACTCAGTTAAACAAGACCGCTACGCATACGTAGCGGTCTTGTTTTCCCTATTCTTGGCCGAAACGACGTATATCTATAGGTAGCGTTTCATTCTCCGTATAAGAAGCCATTTTCCATATGCCCTTTTCTTTTTGCATAACTACAATTTGATAAACCGGAGACTGGCGATTGCTACGTTCATATATATATACCAACTGATGTTCTTTATCAAACGTAATTAATGTATTCGATGTAAAGGTAAAGGGCGGAACCTTTGTTAAAAGATGAGCACCAGATGATTTAGAACGACTATGATTTTCATCGGTAAATACTTGAAGAAAGTTATCTGTAATGTATGGTGATAAGATATCATACATTTTTTCTACAGAATAGTGCTGATCACGAATCGAATATTGTGCTTCATATCCTTTGCGAATCGTTTGAAATATCTCCTCTCGGTTTATCTTTTCATCATTACCAATTGCAGTAGCCATACTTTGACTAATAATGTATACGAGAAGCAAGAAAAAACCAAGCCATATCCCGTATTTTTTCATTCTTCCCCTCCTATCCCCTTGTCCTATATTCATTGTAGCAATCCTTATTCCTAAATGGATGTACATTCGTTCGCAAAATCCTTACAGATATAGACAACAGAATAAGCATTTTTTGCTGATACCTATCACTATTTCCACTTTTATCTGGAGATAAACAAAAAAAATAGATCATCATACAGATTCATGCCTTCTGAGACGATCTATTTCATCTATTCTGTTATACATTCTTGCAATCACTACAAGCTATCTTACAAACAAGCTTATATAACTAAAATAACGCATCCTGTTCAAATAAATAATCATAGGTTAAATCAAGAAATAAATATTGATTATTTTCAATGGGAAAACTAAAGGTGCGAATCATTTGTCCTGTTTCAATGTCAGCATACAAATCTGACAACCGTCCTTTTTTCTCATAGCGCATCGTCATAATATTAGCTAAAAAATACGGACGCCAGCTCCAGTTTTTCAAAACATATTCCGGATGCAAATTCCATTTCCCATTCTCTTTTATAATATTACCAGATTGCTGAAACCCATCTTCATCACACACATACAAACGAAAACTACTATCAGTCACTTCTTCACAAATGTCAAGAAGCCATTTATCCGTATTTCCTATATTTTTATGCTTAGCAATAATTCCTTCTGTTTTTACACATAATTGTTCTGTTAGAATATACAAACGCTCTAGCTTTCGCTTCTCATGAGAAATAAATTCATGGCACTCTTCTCGTAAACGATTTTTTAGCAAATCAGCCGGTAAAAAATGAGGAAGAAAATCTTTTAAATAATCTCCCTGATAATATCTACCTCCGTTACGCCACGCATATTGTAACTGATAAAACGCATCTATATCCTCATATAAAAGCGTTGCACCGATGCGTCGTGCAAGCAATGAAATTGAATAGAGAATATCTTGATACATCTGTAAATTTGCAGTATGCCGTAAGTTAGTCACATCAATTTTAAGAATATCAGGATTTAGTACGCTAATTCGTTCTAAATTACTCATACCAAGCCCAATTTTATTAATAGCTATACGTATACCATATGTACGATAATAGACAAGTCGATGGTTGAGTTGGTCTATATCATCCTTAAATTCATGCTCAGTAATTTCTAATACAATATTTTGCAATTTTACACCCTTCTTTTCATACTTATGCAAAATATCTAAGAAACTTTCGTCCTCGTCATTCATAAGAAGCGTTGCATTCCGATGCACAAATAATAAAAAGGATTGATTGGATTGTAAATATTGCCCGAGCGCCTTTTCTAATACTACGTTATCCACTTCTATTCGATATTCATCCGGAATCATATCATCTTTAAAGAAAGGTCCGAGACTTTGCAAACCTTGTTCTGTCTCCATCCGCCCAACCACCTCATAGCCAATGATCATATGCTCATCCGCACTGAAAATAGCCTGATAGTAAGGAAGAACCCGGTCTAGGTTTGCAATTACATCTAAAGCATCCACCAAAATACTCTCCCCCTTTATTTGCAAAGATTATATCATGATGATGAGATAAAAGTGTACTTTAGAATTAAATTTTCTTACAGTTTTTCTATCGATGAGAACATATGCGTTTCCATATTATTTAAAGAGATAGGTAAACACACATTTTCTTCATTTAGACATATACATAAAATAGTATGTAGAGTAAGGGGGATTTAAATGAATGAATGATAGCATTGAAAATGCAAAAGAAGTATTTGTCGGGAGACTTTTTACATTAGGCGGGTCAATTTTATTTTTAATAGGTAGTATGATTGCAGCAGATGCGGGTTACAAAGAACTTGTTCGAATTACAATGGATGAAGAAAAAAATTGAAGTAAAACTAGAATGTCTCAAAATAACATGTATCCCCTTTTGAGACATCCTAGTATGAAATGGATTTATTGTATTCAATTAAAAGGGATGCTGATGCAAATGTTGTCCGCCATCAATCGTAACACATGCACCATTAACGTAAGCGGATTCATTAGAAAGTAAATAAAATGCTAGACCTGCTACTTCCTCAGGTGTTCCCAGACGACCTAATGGAACGCTATCAATTGTTTGCTTCGCTGCTTCTTCTGATACCCATAGTCGTTTAGCCCCTCCTGTACGCTCGATAGGTCCCGGAGCAATCGCATTTACTCGTATGCCATATGCTCTTCCCCACTCTACTGCCAGGGTTCTTGTCATAGCTAGTACACCTGCTTTAGCTGCAGCAGAATGAATGACACCCGGCCCAGCATCCCATGCATAGGTTGCCACCATGTTAATGATGCTACCGCGAATTTTATTTTCAATCCAATACTTTCCTACAGCACGGCTACAATAAAAACTCCCATTTAAAACAATATTAATCACAGCATTCCAGCCATTTACAGACAAGTCTTCAGCACGGCAAATGAAATTTCCTGCTGCGTTATTTACTAAGTAATCAATCGTCCCAAAATACTGCACCGTTTGCTCCACCATAGCATCGACCTCATCTGGATTTCGAACATCCATCACAACTAGTAATGGTTCCAATCCAATTTCCATAATTTCTCGTTTTGTTACTTCTAATGTTTCATAAGTGCGTCCTGTAATAACAACATGAGCTCCTTCCTTAGCAAAACGTAAAGCCATTGCCTTCCCCATACCACTAGAGCCACCCGTAATAATAGCAACTTTACCTTTCATCCTTATCCCCTCCATAAAAAAAATGAATGATAATTCATTTTACCATTATTATCCATTAATTCATATATTTTCTTCTCAGATATCTTATACTCTATCATAATTACTTACAAATAAGATATACTAGTAAAAATTCTAACTATAGGTGAAATCAATGAAAATGATGGATCGAAGAACATTTTGTAAAAAAGGTATCTCCTGGTTATGTTACAGTATACTAACGACGAGCGTTGGCTATATATATGCAAGATATATAGAGCCTACCATGCTAAAGGTTTCCTATCATACCCTTTCATCTCCATTACTCGGGTCTGGTCTAGAAAATATCAAAATTGTTCAGTTTAGTGACTGTCATCTTGGCTACCATTATTCCTTGTCCCAACTAGATGCCGTTGTAAAAAAAGTAAACGAACAACACCCCGATATTATCATTTTTACAGGAGATTTAATTGACGATCAACAGAGTTATAACGAAACCGAACAAATTGCCCCTATTCTACGGCGGATGCAATCATCATTAGGTAAATTTGCGATTTATGGAAATCACGATCACGGGGGATATGGCACAGATATATATGCACAAATCATACAGGAGGCCGGGTTTCAACTACTACAAAACGAAGAAAAACGAATTCGACTGATAAACGGAAGTGAAATTGCTCTTATCGGTATTGATGATATAATGCTAGGTCATCCCAAAATTGAACAAACACTACGTAAAGCAAAAGGGCAGGTATATACGATACTTCTTGTACATGAACCTGATGTTGCACCTACCATCGCTAACTATCCCATACATTTGCAGTTATCAGGTCATAGTCATGGGGGACAAGTCCAATTACCTTATTTTGGGCCGATTATCACTCCCCCTCTTGCCCAAAAATATGTAGAAGGTTTTTATCACCTAGCAGGAAAGTATCCTCTTACCATTTATGTAAATCGAGGACTTGGCACAACGCGCGTCCCCTTCCGCTTTTTAGCAAAGCCTGAACTTACTGTATTTAATCTTTATCCACTTTGATAGCGTAAATGCCCAATTTTCATAATTTTACTAGAGTACTTGCTCTTATAAGGACAATTTCCCATATACTACACCGAATCCAATAAGGGAGGTTTATTTCATGCATCCTCAAATGTATCCAATACCATTTCGTTCTGACCCCGTTCTCCAAGAAGATACCCGATTTCTTCCATTCTTCGGAGTTCCTTTCTTAGCAGGTATTGCAGGAGGTTTACTGGGCGGGGCACTAGCATTTGGACCAAGACCTTACCCATATTACCCACAGCCCTATCCGTACCCAACACCATACCCATATCCAGCACCATATTCACCTTATATGTATTAATACTGCTACAAAAAAAGAGCTGACCTTAGACAGGAGGTATCCTGCCATTTAGGTCAACTCTTGTTTTTAATAGACTTACTCATCTACACTTTCATTCCCAGCATAGGCTAAGTTAAATAGCTCAATCTGACAATTAATTTCTGGATCTCCTTCCTTCCTAGTAACATAATGATATTCACCGTTTGCATTTTGTTCACGATTTTTCACATTATCAGATAAGATTAATTGTAAAACATGGATGATACGTTTTTTAATTTGATCATCGAGGATTGGAAAGGCGATTTCCACACGTCTTTCCATATTACGAGTCATCCAGTCTGCAGAAGATAGATACAGCATTTCATCTCCATTATGATAGAAATAATAAATTCTACTATGCTCTAAGTACCGTCCAACAATACTAAACACACGAATATTTTCGCTTACATTTGGAATGCCTGGTCGTAAGCAACAAATGCCGCGAATCGTTAAATCTATTTTTACACCAACTTGTGATGCTTCGTACAATTTTTGTATAAGTGGCTTATCTGTTAACGAATTCATTTTTGCAATAATATGTCCATTTCCATATTGCTTATGATAGCGAATTTCCTCATCGATTCGTTCCAAAAATGTATGACGAATATCTAATGGAGCTACAGACAATTCAGTAAATTGTGGCTTCATCGTATATCCACTTAAATAATTAAAAAAGTTTGTTGCATCAATGCCAAAGTCTTTACGTGTAGTTATAAGTCCAAAATCGGTATAAAGCTTTGCAGTTGAGTCATTATAATTACCTGTAGCTAAATGAACAAACCGTTGAATTTTACCATTTTTCCGGCGTACAACAAGAGTTATTTTACTATGCGTTTTTAAATGGCTTACACCGTATATTACGTGACATCCAGCTTGCTCCAATTCCTTAGCCCAATGTACATTATTTGCTTCATCAAATCTCGCTTTTAATTCAACAAGAACTGTTACTTGCTTTCCTTTTTCCGCAGCAGTCTTCAGCGCTTGGATAACCTGCGAATCTCCACTTACACGGTACAACGTTTGTTTAATTGCCAAAACATCAGGATCATCGGCAGCACTCTGTACAAAATCAATAACCGGTTGAAACGATTCATAGGGATGATGCAATAAAACATCTGATTCAAGTGCTTTTTCAAAAATATCATTATCATCAGATTGTAAATCCTGTGGTGGTTGCGGAATGAGAGCCGGATATGTTAAATGCTCATGTGTTTGCTCTACATTTTTGTAAAAAGAGAACATACAAGTTAAATCAAGAGGACCATCAATAAAATATATATCCTTCTCGTGCACCTCTAACACTTCATGTAAAAGAGATAGAACATGATCATCTAAGCCTGATTTTCCAACTTCTAATCGAACAGCTGAACCCCATTTTCTCTTCTTTAATTCTTTTTCAATCACTTTAAGAAGATCTCGTGCACCTTCTTCATGAATGGTAAGATCGGCATTCCGTGTAATACGTAAACTTGTAACGGATAGAACACTATATCCGGTGAATAATTTATGTGTGAAATTTCGAATTACATCTTCTAAGAAAATAAATCTTCTCCCTTCCTCAGTAGGAAGGAAAATAAATCGTCCCATTACAGAAGGAACTTGGACAATACCTAGTTTTTTTCTATTCTCTTCGTCTTCTTGGTTTTCATCATACAGCATTACGGCCAAGTTCAAGCTTTTGTTTAAAAGCATAGGAAATGGGCGATACGCATCAATGGCTACCGGTGTTAAAACAGGAAATATCTGTTCATCAAAATATTCTTCAATAAACACCAACTGCTCTGGCGTTAAATCTTCGAAGGTAATGGGAATAATATTTTCTTCCTTTAATTGTGGAAGTAAAATATTATGATATGTATCATATTGTCGTTGAACGAGAATATGTGTCTTTTTAGCAATTTGACTAAGCTGTTGCTTAGGCGTGAGTCCCGCCTTATTTTCTGGCTTATTAAAACCTACTTTAACTTGATCCTTCAATCCTGCTACACGCACCATGAAAAATTCGTCTAAATTCGAGCTGAAAATACTAGTGAATTTTAAACGTTCCAATAAAGGATTGCGTTCATCAAGTGCTTCTTGCAACACGCGTTCATTGAACGCAAGCCAACTTAATTCTCGGTTATTATAGTACGCTGTATTATTTAGATCAATCATGCTTGTTTTCGTAGTATCCATGAACGCTGCAGTTCCTTCTATACTTTGTTGAAATTCCGGTGTACCTTTTTCTTTGCAAAACAAATGATACCTCTTTGTGAAAATTTTGTAAACTGAATTATAAATATGATGCGGCAACTTGGAAATGTAATTCAACATTTCGTTTCAACGCCTTCTCTACTTGTTTTTTTTGCTTTTCAGCTTGAACTTGTTCTGCTAAAGCATTTCGATTACATAGAATATAAATATGAATGTCTTCCTGAATCATTTCAATATGAATTTGATCTACTACATTTCTCTTAGTAACATTTAAAGAAGCCGCTAATTGCAATAATGAACCTAATATACGAATCTTTCTCTGTTCTTCTTTGGAGAACCATGAATCAAACGACTCCATATATTGTTTATAGGAAAGTTTATTTTTAAAAGATGCTAATAAAGCAAGCTTCACCTTATCTTTATGCATCATTCCATCAATCGTTTTGTTTGCTAGCAAATAGAATGTATGCTGACTGCTAGCCTCCTCATCAATATAAACCCCAATATTGTAAACTTTAGCTGCCATTCTGACAGAAAGCAATTCATCACTTGTAAAACTTACTACGTTACATTTTTCTAACCCATCGCAAAGTGTCGTAACTGTTTTAATTTGATACATCACATTATTTAAATCAATTGCATATTTTTCCGCTAGCATGTGAAAACTCTCTTCAATTACATTCGGGTAATAGGAAAGACCATATCGCTTAGCATTTACTTCATAGAATATGCCTTCTCTAAGCCCTCTTCTACTAATGATGAACGAGGATGATTTGGTAACGGTCAAAAGCGATTGAAATACCTCTACAGCAGGAAGAATAGTATCGGCACGATCCTTTGCCAAACCATCAAGTTTTTGCATTTCAGGAAAGCTTAAATCACTCATAAATTGATGGACAACTTCAATATCATTTGGTTTCATTTCATATAAATGCACTCCTGAAATAGGATATGAAATAATATTTTGATGAACACGAGCCATATTACGTGCACTACCCCCTATAGCAATAATAGGTACTTGTTTTTCAAGCAACCATGGCAATTGTTCCATTTTCCCAAGTATAAACGAAGACATTTTCTCTTGTTCATCCCATGTAGGTATGTCACCAGATACAAATTGCTGCTTTAAAGATAATGCCCCAAAAGGAAAGCTAAAATATTCAATTAGTTGGCGATTACGAAAATAAGTAATTTCCGTGCTTCCACCACCAATATCTATTGTAATACCCTCTTCAAAAGAGGTAGAATTCATTACCGCTAAATAGCCATAATACGCTTCTTCATATTCAGAAAGGATCCGAAGTATAATTCCTGTTCGTTCTTTTACAAGATGCGTTATCTCTTCTTTGTTGGTTGCCTGACGTATTGTAGCTGTGCCCACGCAAATTACGTGCTGTAACTTATGGTACGTAATACTTTCTTGAAATTGTTCAAGAGTATGAAGTAAAACGGAAATGCCTTCCTCGGTAAGTCTACCTTCAACCAAGTAGTTACGCAGTCTGGCTGAAACCTTTGTATTTTCAATTTCACGATAAAAGCCACTATTTTGTTGTTCATATAAAACAAGACGTATCGTGTTGGAACCTATGTCAATAATGCCATATTGCTCGTATATCATTGCTTCACCTTATTTCTTAGGAATACATTTGCTGAAACTTCCAAATGATTAAAGGAAAAAAGAATTTCTACATTCATTGTACAAAACGATTGTAACGGTTTCCACTATTAGTTTGCTTGTATCTATTAGTTTTTGAATAATTATGTCTTTTCTTACTAATTTCTATACAAAGAGACGAAAAACAAATCCGTGTTTTCTATCACTTCTTGCAAACAAAGGACCTCACATGATAAGGTAGAAAGGAAAGGAGGACAGGGTATATATGATGTCACATTCTTCTCACTCACAGCCCGCTCCATCAGCCGAGCAGCTCCCACAAGCGATATTCACTGTAAATCGCCATGCAAAATCAGCAACAGATCCAAAATATTTATACTGGCTGAAGAAAAGAGCAATAGAAAAATTAATTCAAGAGGGAAAGGCTAAAAAAGAAGGACTGCATTTCTCAAAAAATCCTAAATTTAGCAAACAACAATCAGATGTACTAGTACAAGCTGGCGATTATTATTTTCACATTCCGCCTTCCAAAGATGACTTCCAAAAGCTTCCCCATCTTGGCGAACTCAATCAAGCGTATCGAAATCCTAAAACACATATGTCGCTTTCTTTAGCAAAAAAACTACTTCAACAATATATTGGCACAGAAGCGTTTGAACAAGAAAAGAAAATCTTACAACCCAAACCTTGGTACCAGCGTTCCTATACAAGAAAATAATACATGCTACAATATTAGTAGGATTCATATTAAAAGAGGAGACCAATACATATCCAATTTGGTCCCCTCTTTTATTCATCATTTCATGAAATTACGCTCTGAAATGGTATGCCTATCCTCATGATAACATTTTATTTTACCTTTATATTTGCAGCTTGATAAAAGTCTACCTTTTCTTTATTATAATCTTTTGTAGCATTATTAAACTGATCAATCTTATCTTCCGCATCTTTATATAAACCGTTTGTCTCTTTTACTTTATCATTAATAGATTTCAACTTTTCATCCTTCGTTTGAAGCATATTGTATAACTCTTTTTCTGACTGTATTGCCTTTTTATAAGAATCATACATTTGCATGAAAGAGTCATAGCGATCTTTATATAACTTTTCAATTTGTTTCGCTTGATCTTTTAGTTTCCCATTTTCAATCTTGTTCGTTTTAGAATCAGCATCCTTCATTTCTTTTTGAGCATTGTTCAACATATCTTTTTCGGTATCTAATGTTTTTTGTCGTTGATCCAAAATTTGTAAAGCCTCACTAATCATCGGCTGCACAGATGCATTGGAATCTTTTCCTTGCTGTAATATTTTCGAATATAGCTCTTTATCCTTCTGACCAAGAGAATCAAATGTAGCTGTTTGTTGAAACATTGCCTTTTCTTGAATTGCTGCCTTTTCAAAAATAGTATACAGTTCTTGTTCTGACTTCAAACCTACGCAACCTGATAAAACAAGCATGGTTACTGCAATCCCCATAATTTTATATTTAAACACTTTCAGTCACCAATCCTTACTATCAATTGTCATACCATGAACTTTTCATTACATAATAAATTCCATGTTATCGGTCAAATTCACATTTTTTCAACTAATAACATCTATAATTTTTCACTTCCTTACAATAACAATCCTATCACCAAAAACTTCCTATGGTGGGTGGTCATACTACCTAATTTATACGAAATAAAATAACAGTATTCATTTTATCCCTCTACTATTAAATATGCTAGTGGATATTTATTTTTTATAAAAACTTGTTCCATTTTTAATCGTACCTCATATGTATATAATGAAAAATAAAAATGTTAGGGGGCATCCATCATACAAAACTCATCTGACATAGCTCGGTATATAACAGGATTATTGCTTTCACTAAAACTGCTTCTACAATCATTTGGTATTTCTATTTTTACAAATGCACAAGTTGATGCCATTGCCAACGTTGTATCTTTTCTATATATTCTCTACTTTGGCTATAAAAACAATTATATTGGGAAGAAAGGAATCGAACAAAAAAAATTATTAAAAAAGCACAATCTTCATTAAGGAACCTTCTACAGGTTCCTTTTCTCCATACTTGCACCAATAGCCTCATATGTTCCATAGCTTACATTTTGCCTTTGATACGTGTAACTTGCACTGAAAGGGATGCTTGCATTGCTGCTCTCATTACCTACTTTTACTTGAAATGTTAGTGCAGCAAGTTCTCCTGATTTCAAAGTTACAATTCTCCAACGCATAATTCGAAACAGCAAATCGGCTGTTCCCAATTCGGTTTTAAGAGAATTAGGTACATACATTACTGCGTCCCGTAACATATGACTAATGAATAAATGGGTTATTTCTTCCTCGCTGTTATTCGTAACATCTATTACTATATCGACGACATCTCCAACTGCATAGGTTAAATGAGATGTAAACAATTGATCTATCGCTCGATTTCTTATTCGTATTACAACCTCTATTGACGGTGAATTGCTTTTCATGCTAGTTTGTATAATCAAGCTGAGAGCACCTCCACAATTTCAAGTTATCTTGTTTTTAAGTTGAAATGCTTAAAAAGACATGGACGTTTATAATACTTAATAAGATGGAATATAATGGCACTAATCTAGAACAAATGGGAATAACAGTATATTAATAAGTATACAGGGATGATTCCTACATTTCTATCTTTTCATCAATACTTAATAGTTAATTTAGCTTCAATTAACAATTGAGAATGCATGATACGTGTAAACTGTTTATACGATTCTACACCATATATGATGCAGTAAAGTAAAGTTCGTAACATATCCTATATAGCTCATCATCAGTTGGTTTTTGCATTGGCAAAGCTTGCACGGATAATGTGTATAAACCATTTGGTACTGGAAACGAAAATTTTTCTGATAAGACACTATAAACAGCAACACTATTTTCCATTATTCGGAACGGGACTGTCACAGTACGAAGTGCTTCTTTCTTTGGCACAAATTTGCCTATTATAACCGAAATTTCACAAGAGTAATTACTTTGTGCCTCAAAAACGATTCCACCTTGAAACGTAACGTATCCGTTTTGTAAATCTGCGTCAGTCCAAATAATATCTCGCACTTGTATATTTTCATTTGTAACAAATAGCTGATTATACGAAATAGTTAATCCCTTCATAGCATCCTCCTTATTTGACAGTAAATGCAACTCGTGTGCCGTTCGGATAATTATCTAGTTGATTTCCAATCCAGGATCCAGCACCTCGATTGTCGCTCGGCTTAATGTAACGGATATCCGCCCCTGTTCCTCCTTCTTTACACATAGCCATTGGCCACTCGTCCCGGTCAAAATTTTTCTTTGTTGGTGTATTAGCTAGAGATTGTTTTCTTCGCTCATCCACCCCATTTCTATCTATCGTACATATTGCTGAATGCCCATTTGCAATAGCCTCCTTAATATGATTTCCTGTTTCAGGATATCGATCAGAAGGAAACTGAAGCGTAACATCACTTACTTTCGTACTAGTTTTCGTTGCACATCCTTGTAGCACTAGTATAATTGCTACAAAAATAATGACCCATTTTTTCATCCAATAATCCCCCTGTTACGAGTTTATTTCACTGTATTATACCATTTAAAATTCTAACAATATCATAGTTCGTCAATCTATAGCGTTTCAAAGCGAGTCTTGTAGAAAGCTTAAGACATTCCGACATATTCTTTCAAAGGTAGAATGGAAAAAAAGTGGAATTTGTTTTATATGATTACTTTAGAGGGGAGATCAAAACATGATGGAAACCTATAAAACAAAGGATGTAGCCAGTAAGACAGGCATACCTGGCAACCTAATACGCAAATATAGTCAAACTTTAGAACTAAGCGGCTACGATATCGGGAAAGCCTCCGGTGCTCGTTGCTTTAAGTTAGATGATATTCGACTATTGAAAGGAATTCATGAGAGAGTTGCCATGCATCACGTTGATATAAACGATGCAGTAGTTCAAACCCTTAAAGATTTACAAAATGAGGCTCTTATTCATAAATCAAGAGGTTCCGTTCAGGAAAAGGAACAGACAGCGAGAGATGTGACGACTACCATTCAGGAACAAAATAAAAAGTTTGAAGAATTTATGCATAAGCTTGATACTCTTGCCCAACTGAACGAAGCAATTATCCATCAAAACTCTACTCTCATTACCCAAAATAGACAAAAGGATGAAAAGCTAGATGATCTCATGCAACAAGTATATGTGAGCGAAACACAACAGGAGGAGATTTTACTAGACCTAGTCGGCCATGTGCAAAAAAGTGAAGCAAAACAAGAAAATAAGCTAAACCATTTAATGAGTCATATGTATAAGAAAGACGCAAAGCAAGAGGAAAAAATGAATAAAGTCATAAATCAAGTATACAAAAAAGATGCAAGTCGCGATGAACAGCTTATGCTTCTCATACGAGAGATGCAGGAAACGAAGCGAATGATCGCTGCTTCCCAAGAAAACAATGTAGTAAAATCATTACGTACGTTGTTTTCTCGCTTAAAACCCGAACGAACTCAATCATAGCAGTGCATAAAAGTTACCGATTCAACGGTAACTTTTTATATTTTCCCCTTCCAAACCGGCAGTCGAATCATAGCTTCTGTCCCATTTCCTAGCTCACTCTTGTATGTAATATCTCCATTATGTGCTTGTATGATGCTAAATGTTACCATTAGCCCTAATCCAGTTCCTTTTTCCTTGAGTGAATAATAGGGCTGTCCTAGACGAGCAAGCTGTTCCTTCGTCATACCTACTCCGCTATCCTTCACAACAATCACAATCTCGTTGTCTTCCATGTATGCATGTATTTTTAAATATCCTTGTTTTTGCTGAATAGCTTCTATTCCATTTTTCACAATATTCATGATTGCTTGTTTTAATTTTGCTTTATCACCAATGGTATACAAATTTTCTTCAATCTTTACCTGTAAGAATACACCTTTCATTGCAGCAAATGATGACATGAGCGAAGTCATTTCATTCAGCTGTGAGGATAATAATATTGGTATTTTCTCTTCAATCTGTGGTCTAGCTAAATTTAAATAATCAGATATGATTCCCTCAGCTCGATCCAATTCTGTAAGAACCAGCTGCATATATTCTTTATTCTTATTCGTCTCCGACCCTTCTAACAGCTGAAGAAAGCCACGAACGACAGTCAATGGATTTCTCACTTCATGTGCAACTGAAGCCGCTAATTCACTAATAATATTCAGTTTTTCTGATTTTAACATTTCATTTCGTACCATCGCATTATCATTTAAATATTCTGTTACATACACATGGAATGTCATCGTAACAGCCATTATTATTCCTGCTACAGAGAACAATGCATATAACCGAGGGATTCCTATGTGGATACTGACAGACTGAATATTAACGATTAGGTGAATCAATGCATAAAAAGAAGCAAGGAGAAATGATATTACTATTTTTTTGTTTTTGCTGTACTTTTTCCATTGCTTAGAAAGAACAAAAGGAATGGAAGAAAGGAAAATCGTTTCGAGCAAATCGGTTACAAAGCCACTGGGGCCACTTAAAATCACATTATATAAAACTGAAATAATTGCAGGTAAGATGCCTAATGAACCGTAATACAAAAAGACAGCTATGATGGGAATATCGTGAAACGAATATGCAATTCCGTCTCCCAGATTGACCGGATACGACATACTTAACATTACAATAATAGAAAAAAGGGCAGATGTAACATATCGACTAGGATTGGGAGTTGATACATAGTATCGATTCAAACGAATCATTTCATATAAAAATAACGGTAAAATGATACATGCTATTTGTATCAATAGATCACGAACCTGTTCCAAATGATTCCACTCCCTATACCACATTTTAATCATTATATCATTTCTATAAGTAATTTTTGTCAAAATATTTACATTTCTGATTATTTTAAACATGAATGATAGATTCTAGCGGCATTCTATTCTATAGACTGCGAAACATCATGATTATAAAACAACGGTAGGAGATAGTATGTTAAAATAAATTAACATGTTTATTTGAAAGGAAGATTCATATGGAACATTTGTTAAACCCACTCGTTAAGGATATTCAAATTTCCGGCATACGCCAATTTTTTAATATGATTCAAGAATACGACGATCTTGTTTCCTTAACAATTGGTCAACCTGATTTTCCCACACCATCTCAGGTTAAAGAAGCTGGCATACGCGCTATTTCAGAAAATATTACCGGTTATACTCCTAATGCTGGTTTGCTAGAGACGCGACGGGCAGCAAGTAAATTTGTCAACGATCGTTACAATCAAGAATATGATCCAAATGATGAAGTAATTGTCACAATCGGGGCAAGCGAAGCAATAGATATCGCTTTTCGGACCATACTGGAACCTGGCGCAGAAGTAATACTACCCGCTCCAATTTATCCTGGTTATGAACCCATTATACGGTTATGCGGAGCTACGCCCGTGTTGGTAGATGTACGAGAAACAAATTTCAAACTTACCAAGGATGCTTTAGAAGCGGCCATAACCGACCGGACTCGCTGCGTAGTGCTTCCCTACCCATCTAATCCAACCGGTGTTACATTAAGCCATAACGAATTAGAGGATCTTGCAACTGTACTAAAGGATAAAGACATCTTTGTTCTCTCAGACGAAATTTATAGCGAACTTGTCTATGATGAAAAGCACGAATCAATTGTTCAATTTCCAAACATGCGAAATAAAACCATTGTCATAAACGGATTATCTAAATCTCATGCAATGACGGGATGGAGAATTGGATTCTTATTTGCCCCCCGTTATTTGACAAAACAAATAATTAAAGTTCATCAATATAATGTAACATGTGCATCGTCCATCTCTCAGTACGCTGCTATAGAAGCACTTAGCAAAGCAAAGGATGCACCGTTCATGATGCGTAAACAATATAAAGAAAGACGCGATTATGTATATAACCGTCTGATAAACATGGGATTACAAGTCGTGCTCCCACACGGTGCATTTTACTTATTCCCATACATAGGAAATTTAGGAAAGAGTTCGTTTGATTTTGCTTTACAGCTCGTAAAAGAAGCTAAAATTGCCCTCGTTCCCGGTAGTGCATTTTCCCAATATGGGGAAGGTTACTTACGTTTATCCTACGCATACAGCATGGAGGAATTAAAAGAAGCCTGTGATCGTCTTGAACAATTTTTAATAAAAGAAGGATAAATGGAGAATTGCTCTCTCCATTTATCCTTCTTTTGGTAACGCTTACTTTCTCGTATATAAAAATAGAAGCTAATAGGTTGCAAAGAAGGCTCCAACAGTGGAAATAACACATATTTCCACTGTTAGATTTTAGATTAACATGCTATCCGGGAGTTACATATTTTTTATTCGCTGCAAGTTACAAGATTGAATTCGTTACAGACCATGCTCCCGAAAATCCTAGCATTCCAAATGACGGAATATCCATGGATGCTATGCTTGATTGTGTCATAACGGAAGTACTTACGGACTTTACCTCTTTACAAATAGCTCGTATTGTATTTGCTATAGAGTTTACCCATTGTTCTTCATATTGATTGCCACATTGAATTTGGTATAATCCTGCATTGTTAAATAGCAGATCAATATGACTGTATTCATGAAGCACTTCCTTTACGACTCGATTCCATTCATCTTGATCATTCACATCATGAACAACAAAGATAGCTTCTCCATGAAAGTTTAAAATGTCATCAACAGTAGCTTGACCATTATTTTCGTCTATATCAGTCACCGCTACTTTTGCACCTTCTCTGGCTAGTAGTAAGGCTGTTTTCCGGCCGATACCGACGCCTCCACCAGTCACTACTACAACTTTACCCGCTAGCTTCATCTTCCACTGCCCCTTTTTGTAGTCTTCCCGTTGAACAGTATACTCCTTCTCTTATTATATCAGCAAGAGTGAAGGAATCGTTTCCTCATACGGACCATCCTCGTGAAAAAAGGTAACTGAACCTGAAAATGACTGAAAACCTTATGATTATACTGGTGACACGATTAACGCTATAAACAGTATCCGTTTGTACTCTATATTTGTTCACAATAAAGTCGAAAAAAAGCAAACTTCCCATGCTACACCATTAGTAAATATATTATAAATACCTATTAAAATCTGATTACATTAAAAAGAAGGCACGCCTACCGATGCGTGCCTTTCCATGGAGGGTACTCATATAGGAGATGCCAGTCCTATATAATATCTATTATAACAAGAATATGAACAAATTTTTATAAAAAATTAAAAAAATTTTCAGAAAACTACAAAAAACTATTAATTTATATACATTCTTTCTTGTTTTTATGTAAAACATCCGCTGTTGACTACTTAAAATTCCTTTCATATACACCTTATTATACAATTTTTACATAAAACCCAAGACAATCATCGCTTTAATTGCTTTATTTCATGCAAAAGATATTCATAGTATGCCAAGCCATGAGGACAAAAATCATCAAATGTAACATAGGTAGACTCCTTAGAAAATTGAGATTGTACAAAGATACGCTTTCCATCCATTACATCTTGTAGATTTTCCACACCCATCTTAATTATATCTTCCACCTCATCACCTAACACAAAAGGGGGCACATCCTCTACGATATAAAAATAGACGTGACTAAATTCGCAATCGATAAAATCTCCCTTTTCATACTTACCTTTCACATATCCACAATAATGAAGTGATTCAGACGATACAGTAATTCCAAGTTCTTCATAAATTTCACGTATACCACCAACTAAAACAAGTTCACCATCCTGTATATGCCCAGCTGCTGTAATATCGAACAATCCTGGAAAATCCTTTTTATCCTTTGAACGCTTTTGAAAATAGACAAATGAAGATGATTCGTGTTTCTCTATAATCCAACAATGAAACGTTTCATGCCAGTCTCCATCTCTATGTACATCATCACGTAGTTTGCGTCCAATCACTGTCTTATCATCATCAAATATCGTTAACCATTCTTTCAAACCTTATCTCCCCCTTTTGTGAGCATACTTTCAATTCTATGTAAAAAGAAGTTTCTGTAAAAAGGTAACTGACCTTTACAGAAACTCCTTCTAAATTTTACGATAAGAAAAAGGTTTTACAATGGGCTTTTTACCTTTGTTCTAGCTACAAGATCATGATAACCACGATTATCTTTACGGAAGAGCATCATGTATATGGTAACTATAGCTGGTATGCCTAGTAGAAATAAAGTGGGAACTATTAGAATAAGAAAACGTACAAATAGTGTAATAAAATCAAGAGATTCTCCATTTGTTTTGATGATACGTACTCTTGTTATTTTTTTCCCTACCGTCAAACCATTCCAAAACAATGGTACGAACACATAATAGATAAACATAAGGACAAATATAAGAGTTAAATCAAAGCGATAATCACCAAAGCTCACATCAAAGCGGTCGAAAATAGCCTTATAATTTCCTGTCGATATCGCCACTATTACTCCGTATACTACAGAGATAATAAACATATCCAATAATGTTGCTCCTACCCGGTTCATAACGATGGTTGGGTTATGCATTTTTAATTTCATTAGGCATTCTACCTTTCTTTCCTATTTACGATGTTCATCGTACCATGTACATTTAAACTTGTAAATGAAATGCTCATACCCCTTTTACATATCATTTTCTACCTATAATTTATATATTTCCACCTTGAAATTAGTACTTTTAGAAAACTGAATAATGAGTTAAATCAGAAAAAAATGGGTATTCTAACTCTAACTAGCGAACATATATTAGGTTCAAACATCCGGAGGGTTACCATGAGATACTTCGTTCTATTTTATGCTATAACTTGTTTATTTCTTATAGGATGTACAAGGCAACAATCCCACACTATTTTCGAAATTGGAAAAGATTATGTTTTGCTTCATTCTTCAGGCGAAACGAAAATTGTTTCAAAAGATGAAAATACCCATGCTTCTCAATCCATTCCATCGGATGTCACCCACTTAGCATGGAATGAAAATTATATTATTGCCACACAGATTCCAAAGCCGGTAGTACTGAATCATCCTGATGCTAGCATTTCTAATGACAATCGAATACACGTTTGGATAATAGATATGATTCATAATAAACGAATAGGTCCCTTTACAAAGGAAGAATTCGAAATAAAAAAGAAAGAATTTCATATTCCCTCCATGCCATTACTAGAGATAGAAAGGTATTTTAAGTAAAGATAAGAAGTACATTCACAAACTTTTCATTTTTCACCAAAAAATCATCTATTCTTTTGTTTAGCTTCTTTGTATATTTTAGATGGTTAGACAATTAGCTAACTAAACGAATCAAGCATTTAAAGCGCTATCTAATTTACGATGAGCGCCGTGGTCATTTTATGTATTAACAAACAACAGAATATTTCTACTAAAAAGGAGAAATAAGGTGAGGAATGATGAAAAACCGTAGCTTTACACTATTCATTACTTTACTTAGTATTGGTTTTAGCATGTTAGGATATCTGTATCTACCTGAGCGCGTTCCTGTACATTGGGATTTTAATGGAACAATCGATCGATATGGCAGTAAGCTAGAATCTGTTATTATATTCCCGAGTATTATTATCGCGGCTTACGTCTTACTTATCCTACTACCGATAATTGATCCAAGAAAAAATAATTATAACCAGTTTAAAGATTCCTACATCATTATTATTAATAGTATCCTCACTATTTTACTTTTTATACATGCTATTACCCTTGTCGCAGGTCTAGGAATAAATGTTAGAATGGAAATGGTAGTTCCAGTTTTAATCGGGGTTTTGTTCATTATTATCGGAAATTATATGCCACGTATCAGTTCAAATTATTTCATTGGAATTCGAACACCATGGGCACTTCAAGATGAAACGGTTTGGAAGGACACACAGCATTTAGGCGCAAAAATGTTTGTTATTGCGGGGATAATATTCATACTTGCAGCATTTGTTCCTGGCGCCTTTAAAGTCTATTTACTTAGTAGTGCCATTTTCTTATGTGTAATTGTACCGTATATTTGGTCCTACTTCCTGTATAAAAAATTACATCCTTAAATTGAGCAAAACAATTCATATCATGAATAAAGGGCTCTCAAGATTTAGAGAGCCCTTTATTCATTAAGATAAATATTATCGTTCAATTCTACTACAGTTCAATACTTTCAAGTTTTATGGCCTCAAATGCCTCTTCCATATCATTATCATGATACTGTACATATGTAAACCGGGATAATTTAACCAAACGAGCTATTTCTTGGAGAGTCGGCTGTACATTTTCAGTTTCAATGGAAAACTGAAGTGAAAATTTACCTTGTTGATGTTCACTTCCTTGTTTACCTACTTCTACGTAAACATCCTTAACTCCCTTAACAGAACGAATATAGCTAGCTAATTGATAAACAGTTTCTCGGTTAGATAAAACTTTAATTGTATACATACCTTCATCTCCCTTCTACTTTCACTATACAACATAAGGAAGGAGATTCCAGTTTTAAATTCGAACGTTTATTGAACGAAAGGAAACATTCTCTATTTAACTAGAATTTTTTAAGCCCGTACAAAAATAAACGTTTGTCCTAGTGTATTTGTCCATGCTTTTTTACATCTTCTTGCATACAGTATCCTGTAAACATTCTATGAGAAATATAAAGGAGAGAGTACTATGTCATTTCGTAGCTTACAGGATTTGTTACAACAAAGAGCAATTCAACCCACATCAGACGTAGCGGGTGCTTCAGATAATGTGTTAAGTGGAGAAATTGGAACTCATACAAATTCTGCCCAAATAACAAACAGCGGAAATTCAAGCGTAACGTTAAATGCAGATACGAATTCACGGTCAAATGCAGATCAAGCCACTATTACAAGAAACGAACGTTCGCAAGATGCTAATGTTGACGCACAAGCACTGCTTAATATGCTTCAACCTCTATTAGAGGTAAGCAAGGAGTTAAATAAAACAGCAATCAATAATTTGTTAGCGAATAATTCCAACAATAATAAAAGATCAAACAATAATAAAAGAACAAGCAATAATAGAAGAAATGATACGTTTTAAAAATCTAAAATAGTAGTATTTTTTTGCCATAAGGAGGAATAAAGGATGCGTAACTATGCAAGCATTACGAATAGTGGAAATTCTAATGTAAACGTAGACGTTCAAATAGATATGAGTCCAGTTGCCTACACAATGGCTTGCTATTGGCATACAAGCCGTACCATAACAGATGAACAGTTCATGCATATGCTTCAGAATCTTAACCGTTTACTAGGAAAACCAGATTCGCAGTTGCCTCCGCTATTATCAAACGCTAATCCATCTCCTGAAGCGATTCGTACGAAAAATGACGTTAAAACATTACGTACCTTTATCCCGCAAGATTCTAGCCGCACTGGATACTAAAATGATTTTCAATTGATCCACCTACGAAGGTGGCTTTTTTTTGAACAATTATTGAAAAAAGCCTCACAATGTTTCAATATGTACAGGCAAACCTTATTACCTGTACATATAATGCTGTAATTCTAGATAGAGGTGTCACACATGGCCTATTTGCATGTATGTATAAATGTTGCACCAGGTGCCAATGTAGATAACAACCGTATCCAACGAGACTTGTTCCTATCTCATGACATTTGGTATCCAATCTCTTTTCATATCAAAAAAATTATTATACTAGACCAAACATTCCGCTTCCACGACCAAGAAATTAGTTACTCTACTCCGTTTCGACAACAACCAAAAGTTTGGCGCTTACTTGAAAATTACAAATTGGCATGTCCAAGCGCAAGTTTATATATTACCTACGTTGGTGGTAATTATTTCAAAGAACCTCATGTAATCGGTTGTGCGTATTCTGAAGCATCTGGATTACTTTGGAAAGGACATATATTCATAACAAATACCGCAGCCTCTGTTTCCAACAAACTAACTCTTGCACATGAAATCGGTCATATTTTACTCACCCAGCGAAAGAATGGAGTGCTTACCAATGTAGATCCTCATTCCAATACTGGCTCTCAGCATCACCCGAGTCCTAAAAATTTAATGCACCCGGTTGTTCCTTCCCTACCGCATACGGACCAGCGACAACATTTACTTACAGAAGAGCAACGATTTATAGCTTCCCAAAGCCCGTTACTTTTCGGATAGCGTAGTTGTATAAAGAAATAGGCACTGGCGCGAGTACCAGCGCCTATTCCTCCTACTGTTCCATTTTCTGGTTTAATTGTTGTGAAAGCTTCTCAATTGCTAACACAACCGCATCAAGCTTCGTTTCGACCCTGTGTAATAAATAAAGTGTAACGACAATTGGAAATCCAACATTTGCAATTAGTGGCACCCATTCCTCCACATGTCTCCCTCCTTCCCCTCACTTATAAATAAAGTAGAAAGGAATAAAATGGGTATACGCTTTTCGGTCTCCCCTATCTTTTTTTCATTATAAAAAGAGAAGATGCTATAGTAGAAGTTGAATGAAAGACAACTTACTGTGAGGAGAGAAAAAATGAAAATTCTATATTATATCATTGTAGGATTACTTGCAGTGCTACTTCTAAAAATTATCATAGGACTAACAGGCGCTGCATTTAAGCTCATCATATTTCTAATAGTTGCTGGTTTCATAGGATACTTAATTATGAGTCTTATAAACAAAATCAAAAAGTAAGAAAAGCGAATCAGACTAGTCCTTATCCTATGAAGGCTAGCCTGATTTTCTTCCATTTTACTTGTATAAATCTGGCCGACGATCCTCAAACACTGGAATTTTGTTTCGTACTCGCACTATTTTTTCTACATCAAATGTAGCGATTAAATTTTCAGCTTTTTCCCCGGCCTCAGCTATAATCTCTCCCCACGGATCTATCACCATGGAATGTCCTGCATACGTCGTACTAGTATCGTTACCACTTCGATTACATGCAACCACGAAGCATTGATTTTCAATCGCACGTGCTTGTAGTAAGATGCGCCAATGAGCGAGTCGTGACAACGGCCATTCTGCTACAATAAATAATACTTCTACTCCTTGCGCAGTATGAGTACGTACCCACTCGGGAAAACGAATATCATAGCAGATTAGCCCTGCACATGGGGTGGAATCCAACAGGAAATCTCCCTTTTCATTACCCGATGACAAAAATTTATGCTCATTCATGAGCTTAAACAAATGTACTTTGCTATATTCACCAATTTGTTCGCCTTTTTTATTAAAAGTATACATCGTATTCGTAACAAGCTCACCCGTTTGCTTTGCAATACTACCGCCAACTATATTCACTTCAAAACGCTTTGCCCAATCACTTAATATACGTTTAGAAACCGCTCCATCTTCATCAGCAAGCACATTCAAACGTTCTAAATCATAACCAGTTGTCCATAATTCTGGTAACAACACGACATCTGGACGTTCCTCCTCCATAACATGTTCTATCTCTTTTTCGGCATAATCTACATTTGCCCCAACATCCCCAAAACAAATATCCAGTTGTAAGCATGCAACCTTCATGATTTACTCCCCCTTCATAAAAATATACTTTACAAACTACTAATAACGATATATTATTGGTCACTAGAATTGCAACAATTTTTAGAAGAGGTGCAAAAGATGGAATATTTCAAACCTTCACAAACACTATCAGAATTACCAACGCAGTTTTTTGCCTCACTCGTTCAAAAAGTAAATGCAAGCATTGCGAAAGGCCATGATGTCATTAATCTTGGACAGGGAAATCCAGATCAGCCTACACCTCTTTCTATAGTGCAGACCTTGCAATCCGCTGCAAGTGACCCGCTTCACCATAAATATCCTCCATTTCGTGGTCATTCTTCTTTAAAAGAAGCGGTTGCCCTATTCTATGAAAAAGAATACGGTGTATCACTGAATCCCGAAACAGAGATTGCTGTTCTTTTTGGAGGAAAAACAGGACTTGTCGAGTTACCTCTTTGCTTTACTGAGCCAGGTGATACGATTCTCGTCCCTGATCCTGGTTACCCAGACTACTGGTCTGGAGTTGCTTTGGCAAAGGCAAAAATGGAAATGATGCCACTTTTAGCAAGTAATCAGTACTTACCCGATTACACAGCAATTTCTGAACAAACCGCTACAAAGGCAAAACTAATGTTTTTAAATTATCCAAATAATCCAACGGGAGCAGTTGCAACAAAGGAATTTTTTGATGAAACAGTTGCTTTTGCAAAGCAGCATCACATTCTTGTTTGCCATGATTTTGCCTATGGTGCTATCGGATTTCAAAACAAACCAATGAGTTTTTTACAAACAAACGGTGCAAAAGATATTGGAATTGAAATCTATACGATGTCCAAAACATTTAATATGGCAGGCTGGAGAATTGCCTTTGCAGTAGGTAATGCTAGCGTCATTGAAGCAATTCAGTTAATACAAGACCATATGTATGTCAGTGTTTTCGGTGCAATCCAAGAAGCAGCAAAGCAAGCATTGCTCCATGAGCAAGCATCTGTTAGAGAGCTTGTTGCCATGTATGCATCACGTCGACAAGCCTTCATATCTGCTTGTCACGACATAGGATGGAAAGTTACAGCTCCTGAGGGCTCCTTTTTCGCATGGCTATCCGTACCAGAAGGATATACTTCTCAAACCTTTGCAGATGTATTGCTAGAAAAAGCATATGTGGCTGTTGCACCAGGAATCGGATTTGGGGAATACGGAGAAGGATTTGTCCGCGTCGGTTTGCTTCATAGTGAAGATCGTTTACAAGAAGCAGTCAAACGAATTGAAGCGTTACATATTTTTAATAAAGATGAAGCAATCCAGAGAAAGTAAAAAAAGATTGGAATGATTTTCACATGGTTAAAGGTGGTGCAAACACTGATTTGTATCACCTTTTTTCTGTTTATAACCTTATTTTCATCCTCATTTTCTGGTATCAGCCTAATCCTCCTTTTTGTTTTGACTAAAAAAGCACAAATTTGTGAAATATTTATGAACATTTTCGGTGCAACGTGTATATAATGGAAGTAGATAAAGTTATTTTAATCCATATTTTCTTTTTTTAGGTTTCTACAAAAAGGAGATGATCGAATGTACTATTTAATAAGCACAGTCATAATCGGTATGATTTGTGGTATAGTACCCGCTGTAATAGGAGCGATACGGGATAAATTAGAATTAGGAATGTTCGGTTTTATCGCTTCAGTTGTAAGCGCTGCCATATTAAGCTATTATTTAGCTATTCCTGTTTCATTGTTGTTTACCATATTGATTATTAAAAATCGTGTACCCGCTACCACTACAGAACTTGATGATGTTGAACCATTCACAAAAGAGCAACGTGTCAAAGCACGGCTATAATCACATAGATTTATACAATCTTTTTATGCTATCAATACAAACAGTCCTCCAAACGTTTGGAGGACTGTTTTCATATCCTATAGATAAATTATTTATTGCCTTACCCTTATATATAACGTTTAATAAGGGCCTGTGTTCCATTATTTTCTTCACCTTGTTTTGCTAATTCCTCATACATTTGTTTCGCTAAGGATAAACCAGGTACTTCTAGTTTCATCGCTTCTGCTTCTTCTAAAGCAATTTTCATATCTTTAATAAAATGTTTAATATAAAATCCAGGATCGAAGTTTCCTTCTATCATACGGGGAGCTAAGTTACTTAACGAAAAACTACCAGCTGCACCTGACGCAATACTCTCTAAAACCCTTTTCGGTTCAAGTCCGGACTTTTGAGCATATGCGATTGCTTCACATACCCCAATCATGTTGGAGGCTATAGCAATTTGGTTACACATTTTTGTATGCTGACCACTCCCTGCAGGACCTTGCAATATAATATTTTTTCCTAGCAAGTTTAACATAGGCAAACAAGCCTGAAAAACTTCCTCATCCCCGCCAACCATAATAGCAAGTTTCGCTTCCTTTGCACCAATATCCCCACCAGAGACTGGTGCATCAATACTATGCATATTTCTTTTCTTCGTTTCTTCATAGATACGCTTTGCAAGTGTCGGAGTTGAGGTAGTAAAATCGATAAATATAGTTCCTTCCTTCGCATTCTCTACGAGACCTTCTTCACCAAGATAGACCTCCTCCACGTCATAAGGATAGCCAACCATTGTCATTACAACACTTGCCTTTTTTGCGATTTCTCGGGGACTCTCTTCCCAAATAGCTCCTTCTTCTATTAAATCAGCAGCCTTTGCTTTCGTACGATTGTATATATGAACGGAATAACCACCTTGTAGTAAATGGCGGACCATACTTTTTCCCATAACTCCCGTTCCAATAAATCCAACAACTTTTGATTCATTCATATAATATTCTCTCCTTTTTAAAACATCTTACCTATTGTTATACTATTTCTAATAGTATAACAAAATATCTTCTTAAATCGATACTGTAACAATGAGAAAAATGGCTTTGTAGTCGATTCATTCAGATATATCATGTATTTTTTGCTACACTTATGCTAGAATAAACACAAACTATAGATAGATGGAGGAGTATGTTTGAAAGTACATGGAAGCTTTATGGCGGTGCTCTGCTATCTTGTAACCGTTTTGCTTCTTTACTTAACCGGGGACATTTTCAATATTTCCATATTACAATTAGCAAAAGAGCCGCTCATTCAGAATGGAGTAGTAGAAAGAATTCTACATTCTCTTCTCCCATTTCTTTTAGCAATACCGGTTTATTTTATCGTATATTATAAAACGAAAGAAAAATAAACAGGCATCTATTTCATAGATACCTGTTTATTTTTCATTCTCCGCAAAACGCCTATTCAAACCATACCTTGCTTTGAATACAGTAACAGTAACGAAGTTAGATTGAATATAGAAAATACTATTATTTCTTACTTACACTTTCTAGGTTTATTCAGAATAAAAAACTACATGAATAGAGGAGAGAGATAGGCAATGTTTTGGATGAACAGATATGAAGAACACTATAACATAAATCATCCAGTTGAACGTAAACAGGAAGAATTGCTACACGGATTGTCCCCTGGAAGTATCATCACGCAAATTTTCATACGAAATGTTCATAAATCTTTTAGTATGGTGCAATACGAAGGAATGACTGGAAACATTGCATTATTTTCTGGTGGCTCAATTCCGAAACCAGGATTATTACGGATTCGTCTAGAAGATATAGCTGTTATCATAGTGTAAAACATTTCAGCTCATATACACGTTTCTTCAACGGTAGCTATTAATGTTTTTAACATCATGACGGATTCCTCTATTTCAAGAGAATAGTATCGCTGAGTTCCACGTTGCTTAATAGAGACGAGATGATTATCCCGTAGTATCTTTAAATGGTGAGATATAGCAGGACGAGATAATGTAGCATTCTCGGTTATTTCATTAACAGTTAGTGCCTCGTGTTCAGCTAGCAATAAAATGATATCTTGACGTGCTGGATCGCTCAATGCTTGAAAAAGAGGAATACACACTCGAAATGTATCAATGGCTGTTTGCCCCATTTAAATTCATCCTTTCGTTTGCTTAAACTTATGAACGAATCATATAAAAAAGAATATAAAATGTCAAGTTTTTATAAAATGAAACTTCCATTAGTGTGGGTTTTCTTCATCCTCTACGTTAGCAAAGTACAACCTGAACTTTTACAGGCAACCTTATCCCCACTTAGCCTTTTCCGATTTTCTAAAACCATGAAGTCAGGGTCTTACTTGCCCGCATATAGCGGAATAAACCCATTCACGTAAATAGAAAAAATTTAAAAGTGAGCATATTAGAAAAAGCTAGCTATTGTATGTATAGCTAGCTTTTTCTTTTATGAAATGGATTTCACAAGTTCGACAACTTCACTAGCTGTAGACATAGTAAGCGCCTTTGTTGCAAGTTCTTCCATTGCTGTTTTTGAAAGTTTACGAATTTGAGTACGGGCCGGCAATACAGATGTTGCACTCATACTAAATTCGTCTAATCCTAATCCAATCAATAACGGAATGGCAAGGGCATCTCCAGCCATTTCACCACACATACCAGCCCATTTTCCTTCTTTGTGTGCTGCATCAATGACCATTTTCACAAGACGTAAAATAGAGGGATTGTATGGTTGATACAAATAAGATACTTGTTCATTCATACGATCTGCTGCCATTGTGTATTGGATTAGATCATTTGTTCCAACAGAGAAGAAATCTACTTCCTTCGCAAATTGATCAGCAAGAACTGCTGATGCCGGAATTTCAACCATCATACCAATTTCGATTGTTTCAGAAACCGATACACCTTCTGCAATAAGTTTCGCTTTTTCTTCCAATAATACGCTCTTTGCTTGGCGGAATTCATCTAATGTCGCAATCATTGGGAACATAATTTTCAAGTTGCCATAGACACTAGCACGAAGCAAGGCACGAAGCTGTGTACGGAAAATAGCTTGATCATCTAAGCATAGACGAATGGCACGGTATCCTAAAAACGGATTCATTTCCTTCGGCAATTGTAAATAAGAAAGTTCCTTGTCACCGCCGATATCCAGTGTACGAACGACTACAGGTTTTCCCTCCATATTTTCTAATACCGTTTTATATGCTTCAAATTGCTCATCTTCAGTAGGGAAAGAGTCACGTCCCATATACAAAAATTCAGTACGATACAAGCCGACGCCTTCACCACCATTATTTTTCACGCCAACTACATCTTTAGGAGTACCAATGTTTGCAACAAGTTCAACTTGGTGGCCATCACTTGTATAAGTAGGCTCATCCTTTAGCTGTGCCCAAACAGTTTTTTGTTCTTCAAACTTTTCCTTCTTGTCTTGATAAGAACGAAGAATATCTTCAGAAGGATTAACGATTACTTCACCATCTAAACCATCAACAATGACTAGATCACCGTTTTGAATTTCCTCCATAACTACTTTTGAACCAACAACAGCAGGAATTTCAAGAGAACGAGCCATAATTGCAGAGTGAGATGTACGACCACCAATATTAGTAGTGAACCCTAATGCATACTTGCGATTAAGTTGTGCTGTGTCAGAGGGTGTTAAATCTTCTGCGATGATAATCACTTCTTCAGAAATCGTACTAGGATTTGAAAATTGAACACCTAGTAAATGTGCAAGTACACGTTTTGTTACGTCGCGAATATCAGCAGCCCGCTCTTTCATATATTCATTGTCCATTCCTTCAAATAGACTAACGAACATGGTAGCTACTTCATTCATTGCAAACTCAGCGTTAGTTCCTTCATTCGTAATCTTTTCTTTAACAGGATTAACAAGTTCAGGATCATTTAATACTAACAAATGCGCTTCAAAGATAGCGGCTTTATCGGCACCTAGTTCTTTAAATGCAACATCCTTAATAGAAGTAAGTTCATCTTTGGACTTAGCAAGAGCTGCATCCAAACGAGCGATTTCACTATCTGCATCAGTAATAGCTTTTCTTTCAATAGTAAGATCAGGATTTTCTAAACGGAACGCTTTAGCAATTGCAATTCCGCTTGATGCGGCAATCCCTTTAATTGTTAGAGCCATTATTCTCCTAGACCTTCTTTTTTCAATGTTTCTTCAATTGCTGCTAGTGCTTGATCCGCATCATCACCATTTGCAGTAATTTTAATTTCTGAACCTTCTTGAATACCCAAAGACATTACACCCATAATCGATTTCAAGTTCACAGTTTTACCAGAATATGCTAAATTTATTTCGGAGTTGAATTTACTAGCAGCATTTACTAACAAAGTAGCTGGACGAGCATGTATACCAGATTCACTCGTTACTTTAAATAATTTTTCCATAATCGTAGTCCCCTTTAACAATCAATAGTATTTTGCATAGAAATACGTACTACACGTAAAACATTGTATAGAATGGGTAAGATAGCGTCAACTACCTTACCCATTCTATATTATGAACATTTTAAGTCGTATTACTTAATCGTTATGGCACCCTTTTCACCTTTTACTACAGAACCTTGCTTTTTAAGAATAACTTGTTGTCCCTCTTGTAAGTTAGTAAAGACAACTGGTGAAATGATAGAAGGCGCATTTTTCTTAACGAAATCAAGATCTACTTTCAATAATGCTTGACCTTGTGTTACTTTATCGCCTTGTGCTACGAGAAGTTCAAAGCCTTCACCATTCAATTTTACTGTATCGATACCAATGTGGATCAAGATTTCTTTTCCACCTTCAGAAAGAATACCAATTGCATGCTTTGTAGGGAAAACATTTACGATTTCACCGTTTACTGGAGAAACAATCGTACCTTCAGTCGGCTCAATCGCAAATCCATCACCCATCATTTTTCCTGAGAATACTTGGTCCGGCACTTCTGTAATTGGAAGTAATTTCCCATGCATAGGAGCAATAAGTTCTTCAACTACATTCGTATTCACCGTTTTAGTAGGAGCAACTTCTTTCACTACTTGAGGCGTACGGCCTTTCATAATATCTTGCATTTGCGTTTTGATTATATCTGATTTAGGACCAAAAATGGCTTGAATGTTATTTCCTACTTCAAGTACACCTGCAGCACCTAATTTTTTCAAACGATTTTTATCAACTTGGTCTTGTTCGTTCACTTGTACACGTAAACGTGTGATACATGCATCTAAATGAGCAATATTTTCTTTTCCACCGAGTGCTGCAAGAATTGCATGTGGAAGTTCTCCAGCTTCTGTAGTTCCACCTTCAGATTGTTCTTCTGCATCTTCACGACCTGGCGTTTTAAGATCCCATTTACGAATAATAAAGCGGAATCCGAAGTAGTAAATAAACGCGAATACTATACCTACAACAATGACCCACCACCATGCAGTACGGCCTGGAAGAACACCGAATAGTAAGAAGTCAATTAAACCACCTGAGAACGTCATACCGATTTTAACGCCTAGTATATGCATAGTCATAAAAGACAAACCTGCAAAGATTGCATGAACTCCGAATAATACTGGTGCTACAAATAAGAATGAGAATTCAATTGGTTCTGTAATACCTGTTAAGAAAGATGTTAATGCAGCGGAACCAAGGATACCAGCAGCATATACTTTGTTTTCAGGACGAGCTTCGTGATACATAGCAAGCGCTGCTGCTGGAAGACCAAACATCATGAATGGGAATTTACCTGTCATGAATGTACCAGCTGTTAATGGAGCACCATCTTTAATTTGAGCAAAGAAGATTTTTTGGTCACCGTGTACGATGTTACCTAATTTATCTGTATAAGAGCCAAATTCAAACCAGAACGGAGCATAGAAAATGTGATGTAATCCAAATGGAATCAATGAACGTTCAATAACTCCGAATATAAATGCCGCTAGTGTTCTGTTTGCATCAATCATGTTATGCGAAAATGAGTTTAATCCATATTGGATTGGCGGCCATACAAAGCACATTACTAATCCAAGAATTAATGCGAATGCTGCTGTTGCGATAGGAACGAAACGCTTTCCTGCAAAGAATCCTAAATAAGTTGGTAAATTAATATTGAAGTATTTATTGTAACAGTATGCTGCAAGAATACCGACTATAATCCCGCCAAATACCCCGGTTTGTAAGGTTGGAATACCTAAAACATACGCATAGGCTGGATCTTTAAATCCAAAGTTCAATGGCATTTTGTCGCTTAGAAGAGCAACCTTAGCTCCAACATTTAGTGCCACGCTCATCGTTTGATTCATGATAAGGTAACCTACTAATGCTGCAAGTGCAGCTACGCCTTCTCCTCCTGCTAAACCAACTGCAACCCCGACTGCAAATAATAAAGAGAGGTTCGAGAAAACAACACTACCAGATTGTTCCATAACTTTTGCTACTAATGTAAACCAGTCTACCTTTAAAGCTGGAATTCGATCCGTAAGTGCTGGGTTTTGAAATGCATTACCAAACGCAAGCAATAACCCTGCAGCTGGTAAGATCGCTACTGGAAGCATTAACGCTTTACCAACTTTTTGAAGCACACCAAATAGCTTTTTAAACATATGAAATCTTCCTCCTTTTTAGTTTCATTCTTTCTTTCGACAAATGCAAAAAGGCATGAGTGGAAGAGATAGAAAATAGCCGTCAAGGGGTAGTATAACCCTTTATCTTGCTATCATTCTTACCTCTTCAACACTCATGCCTGATCGAATCAGTAACACGTGTCAAATCGTAAATATTATAAGTGCACTATTCAACTTGTACTGCTAAGCAAGCGGTTTCTTTTTCCGTTTTGCAAAGCTCGTCGAAAGTGAAGAACTTTCTATACCGTTATTATACACACCGGATGTAAGCGATTCAACCATTTTATAAAACGTTTTCAATTTGGACTTATTTTGATAATTCCGACTCATCTTTTTTGCTCTGAACGAGTCGCTGCAGATGCATCGTTAAGTACACAATTTCTGCATTATACACGGGCTTTTGTAGTCTATTTTGCATCACCTTAATTTGCTTCCACGCTAAGTTATATGCGGTTGGGTATTCATCCTTTAATATTTCTGCAAATCTACTTGGTTCGTCTACTTTCTCTCCGCTTCTTACCCGTTCAATAGCATAGTTTAGATGACGAACGAGACGTAGGTAATGAATACTTTCTTTATCTAGTTCTAAATCTAATTGTTCCTCAATTAACGTAACGAGATCTGCGATAAGGAGAGAATTTTGATTAACGGATGAAAGTTCAGAATCAGTTACTGAACTATAAATATGCAAGGCAATAAATCCAATTTCTCCTTCAGGCAATTTAATTTGAAGACGTGTATTAATTAAATCCAATACTTCAGATGCAACGTTATATTCTTTCGGATATAGTGCTTTCGTTTCTAATAAAAATGGATTTTCAATAGCAAATCCTTGCTTTAATCTCCGTATCGCGAATGCAATATGATCAGTAAGTGCGATATGAATGTGCTCATCTAAAGGGGCAGCAATCTTTTCTTGAATGAGCAGCATTACATCATTCATAATTTCAATAAGTCTTTCACTAACATGTGGAATAAGCATTTTGTATTGTTCTCTTTCACGTTCATTTGTCAATACAAACATTTTTTCAGCACGATCTTCAGGTAACAGTTCATTCACTCTTCTACCGAATCCGATTCCTTTTGCAATTACAACTACTTCTTCATGCTCTGGATGAGAAGCAATGATAACATTATTATTTAAAATCTTCTTTATTGTAAGGTCATGCATGCATTTGCACCCCTTTCTAATGAAACATGTAGTGATTTATGTTACAGAATAAAGTAATATACCGTCAATCAAAATCAATCACTAACGTAAAATATAATATTTAGACAGAGCAATTATACACCACTATAATAAAACTATACTCGGTATGATACAATGGACAAAGCTTTATATGCGTAAAAAGGAGAAAGCACATGATTAAAATGTTTGTCAGTGATATTGATGGTACACTCATGCAATCCGGTGGATTTATTGAACAAGAAGACATAGCCGCTCTGCAATCTTTAGACAAGGATACTATTATGCTTTGCTTTGCATCCGGTCGGCTAGATTATGAAATTGTTTCACTAATGGAAAAAATCGGTTCTCATTTTCATCGTATAAGCGTAAACGGTGTTTATATTTATACAAATGAAAATAAACAACTATTTTCTGCTAGCTTTGATTCTTCTATATTACAGCAGTTGGTTGACATGACAACGAGCAGCCGTTTCATACGTTATGTGAGTGATGAACATCATTATTATATTGAAAACAAAACACCTGAGGTTCTACAATTAGAAAAACAAGCGGCGATGACTTCCATCGAAATCCCGAATTTGAAATATAAACTTGGTAAAACACTCTTTCCAAACAAGATTTCAGTTGGAGGAAGAACCGAAGAGCTTCTAGACCTCCAAACAAAATTACAGAACAAATTAAAAGGATATGTAAGCACATTTCTCTCTGCTACAAATTGTCTAGATGTTGTTCCACATAATATAAACAAAGGGGCAGCACTTGAGTTATTATTGCAGCAGCATCAAATTAAACCGAATGAGATTGCTTGCGTTGGCGATTCTTACAATGACATACCCATGTTTGCCTTAACACCTTACAGTTTTGCTGTTGAACAAGCTGATGAAGAAGTAAAAAAAAGTGCTAACTATGTTGTCAAAAATGTAAAAGAAGCTGTAGATGAAGTAAAAGCTTTAAATAAACAATTGTCTCTTCGTCTATAATTTTCTTTTATTTCAATTCCGAAACATAAGCCTCCCAGGGCATATATCAGGCTTATGTTTCAGATAACTCTTGACAGAGTTTTTCTTCATTTAACTTACAACTATTCATATCTAGAAGGAACCTAACTTAAAGTTACTTGATACATTATTTCCAAGAAAGTGAATTCTTATTGAGTCTCTTTTTTACCAAGCTCATTTATAATTTTGTAATTCGTTTTTAAAAGCCCCAAGACTGATCGTATTAATCACCTCTAATTGAGGAGATAATATTACCATATCCGCATCCTTTCCCACATCCAATACACCTTTACTGAGCAACCCAAACTCCTTTGCTTGATTAACGGATGTCATTCTAACTGCCTCTTCAATTGTGCAGCCTGTATAAGTTAGTATATTACGAAATGCTTGATCCATCGTTAAAACACTTCCTGCTAACGTCCCATTTTCTAATGTAGCAATGCCATCTTGTACATGAACGGGTTGACCACCTAATTCATACATTCCATCCTTTTGCCCTTTAGCCTTCATCGCGTCGGTAATAATACACACCTTTTCTGGTCCTTTTAGTATATAAGCTAGCCTCACCATTTCCGGATGAATATGAATACCATCTACAATCATTTCTACAGTGATATCTCCATCTAAAAGTACACGGCCAACTGCCCCCGGTTCGCGATGGTGCATGCCCTTCATTTGATTAAAAAGATGGGTAGCATGAGGAATGTTCTTTCCAGAAAGCTGTGCATAGGAGGCATCCGAATGCCCAATACTCCCTATTATCCCATTTTGTTCGAAAAAGGTTTCTAGTTCTTTACTTTCCTCTTCAGGAGCATACGTAACCAGCTTAATCAGATTTCCACTGCATTGTTGAAAAGTTTCAAAGGTTTGTACATCTGGAGTCATCATATGAGAAATTTGCTGCGCACCGGCACGCGCCTTCGAAAGAAACGGTCCTTCTAAATGGATAAATCCGATATGTGCTCCTAACTCTTTTGCCATTTTCACAGATTGGAGTGCTTGCATAATTTCCTCGTAGGATTGAGTCATCGTAGTTGGAAAAAAAGTCGTAACTCCTTCACTTAATAATTTATTGCTAAGCTGTAAGAGTGCTTGGGGATTGGCATCCATTGTATCTATTCCATACCCACCATGTATATGAATATCTATCATACCTGGGATTACAATATTTCCATCTACATGATAGACTTGTTCCTGGTGACGAAGTACAAATTGGCTCATATCTCCAACTTCTTTAATGCTCGTATCATATCGAATGTAGCCATCTGCAATGTATTGATTTCCCGTATAAATTTGTGCATGCAGCAGTACCCTTTCCATGACATCCAATCCCTCTTTTCTTATGGTTACATGAAAAATAGGCGAATTTTCTTCTACTCTTTCGTAAAATCATTTAACGTCCCAAAAAACAAATCTGCTTCTTCCACAATATCTGAATCTTCCGGTAAAGGAGGAAGCTCATCTATTGTTTTAAGACCGAATAAATCCATAAACTCTTTTGTTGTACCATATAAAATAGGACGACCAGTACCTTCTGCTCTCCCCAATTCCTTAATTAAAAGTCGTGAGACCAGAGTTTGTATTGGTTTTTCTGTTTTCACACCGCGAATTTCCTCAATTTCTGTTCTTGTAATTGGCTGACGATATGCAACAATTGCCAATGTCTCGAGAGCAGCTTGAGATAGTGAATTAGAAGATGGCGTTTCAATTAGCTTTTCATAAAAATGAGCATGCTCTCGTTTCGTTGTTAGACGATACGCATTGGCAAATTGTACAATTGTAAATCCACGATTCACAGATGCATAATCTTCCACTAGTTGTCCGACAAGGGTTCGTACTTGATCGATATTAATTCCCAATACCTGCGAAATCTGATCTGGATAAATTCCTTCCTCCCCGCTTACAAACAACAAGCCTTCTAGAATTCCCTTTTGTTCATGTTGATTCAATATTTGCTCCTCCTTCTTCTAAACTACAAACATAAATTTCTTCAAAATTCTGTTCCTGTTCAATGGTTAACATCTTTTTTTTCATTAATTCCAAAATTGCTAAAAACGTAACGACAATAGATTCACGACTATCTTCCTCAAACAAATCATAAAAGCTACATCTACCATTAGATTTTGTTAGCCGAAAGACAATCTCTTCCATCCTTTTTTCAATTGGAATTTCTTGCCTTGTAATTGTAGTGGTGACAGGCTTTTGTAATTTTTTTCGACGCATAAGCTTTTGAAAAGCTGCAAGCATATCATACAATGTTACATTATTCGGCAAGCTTTCTTCTCTCTCTGTATGTATAAAATTACTTAAATCAGCAGGAGCTCGTGTATATAATAACGCCCTTTCACGTTCACGTTCCTTAAGATCAGAAGCAGCTTGCTTATACTTTTTATACTCAATTAACCGTTCCATAAGCTCTTGACGAGGATCCTCTTCCCATTCTTCTTCTTCCAAAAGTTCTTCTTCTTGTTTTGGCAACAGCATTTTACTTTTTATAGCTAATAGCGTCGCTGCCATAACTAAGTATTCACTAGCAACATCCAATTGCAATTCCTTCATTGCATGGATATAGCCTACATATTGCTCTGTAATTTCAGCTACAGGAATATCATATATATCAATTTCATAACGATGAATTAAATGTAGCAATAAGTCTAACGGACCTTCAAACGCATCAATTTTAATATTGTATTGCAAGTAACATCCCACCAACCATTTATATATCAGTATAAGTATAGAGCATGACCGAGGTCTATCCAATCCTTTTTAATTAAATTAGACTGAGCAAATGCGCACAATAAACCATTATAGTATATGATATCATGATTGTAATGCATGGGGGAGAAACAACCTGATCTTATTCGCTTAGCCGAATGAGTGTAGCTTGTCCATCTTACAATAGAGAAAAAGGAGCGGTTTCATGTATCCAGATGCGTACATACAATATCTAGTACACTTTCACGCGGATCGTGATTATTTTGAATGCCATGAATTATTGGAGGAACATTGGAAAAAAGAGCCTCCTTCAAAAAGACTGCCTTTTTGGGTAGCTCTCATACAAATAGCTGTAGCACAATACCATTATCGTCGCAACAATCAGCGCGGCGCAATTCGTTTACTTAGTCATGCACGTACTATTCTAGAGAATGATAGAAAACCGATGATTCAATATGGATTACAGGATGAAGCGCTTCTCATCCTCCTACAAGAAAACATTCGGCAAATGGAAGAGGGAAAAGCTTATACAAGCATAACACTTCCTATTGCTGATCCTCTATTGGAATCAATCCTTATACAAGAATGTACAAAACTGGGTCTAGAATGGAATAGCAAAAGTGATTTATCCAATTTATTTTTGATCAACAAACATTTGCTACGAAATCGAACTGAAGTAATTGAAGAACGTAACAAGCAGATAAAAAAAAGAAAGCAGGGTCTGTAACCTCTGCTTTCTTTTTATAAATGAATCGTGTCAGTGTTGCATTTGTCACAAAATGGTTTTGTTATTTCATTGCCACAAACCGTTACCCCAGGCATCATAGAACGCAATTCGGTGACCATTTTCTTACCGATACCTGCATGACGATGCGATGGCGTAACACAAATATGTTGAATGTGCACGACTCCATCTTCCTTTTTTAAAGTCCCAATAATCCCGAGAACATCTTCCTCTTCTTTCCATAAGTAAAGTTGCCAATCCTCGTTTGTTTCATATTGTTTCACAGTTGTTTGCAACTTTTTTACTTCTTTTTCAGTCGGCATAAAAGACAGAAGACCCATCGCAATTTTTTCGTGATTTTTCTTGAAACGAATCAACATAAGAAATTTTCCCTTCTTATCTAAAAAACTTTCGCTCAACTAGTAATAAAAACCAGCAACTAGACAAACCAAACTAATACTATTTCTCTTATCTTTACCCTTTTTACCCCGCAGCGATCCCATTTGCATTATTTTTATTCTACATCAATTTTGAAACAGTGAGAAGCTACTGCGTATAGGCTTTTTTATTCACTTTCTTACATTTCTTATTATATACTTTTTATTTAAAGAAATGTTCCGTAATCCTATTTAAAAATGGAAATTTTACAGCTCGTAATCATGCTAATTTCCCTAATTTGTATAATTCAATTGATTATGGAATACAAGTTAAAGATAAGCAAACGCTTTCATATAAAAATATACATAGGAATCCCTAAGCCTTCCAACACACACAAAAAAGGATGATAACAAACAAAGCAAAACCATACTCAATGTTCAATCATCACCCTTTTTCTATTCACATTATAGAATTATTCTTCCCAAACCTTTACTTCTTTCATAACATCCCCATTTTTCATTGCAAGAACTGTATCTAAACCACTTTTAACTTGTCCAAATACTGTATGAACGCCGTCTAAATGTGGTTGTGGTTCATGAACGATAAAAAATTGACTACCACCTGTATCTCTCCCAGCATGTGCCATAGAAAGTGATCCAGCAACGTGACGATGTGGGTTTCCTTTCGTTTCACATTTAATGGTATATCCGGGACCACCTGCACCTGTTCCAGTTGGATCCCCGCCTTGACTTACAAAACCAGGAATGACTCTGTGAAAGGTTACCCCATTATAAAATCCATCATTTGCTAATTTTTCAAAGTTTGCTACCGTTCCAGGTGCTTCACTTGGAAAAAATTCAATTTCAATTTTTTGTCCATTCTCCATAATAATATGTCCCTTTTTCATTATATGTACCTCCCATTATTCCAACTATTTGGTATGTTCTCCGCCTATGCGTTTCACAGAGTAGAGCGTTTTTATTCTGATTTATCATACCATAATCATGCTACAAAAAGAAAATACAACGCAATGAAAAAAATAAGACATGCTGATAATCTTTTACAAAATCAATCTAAAGACGGGTGACAAATCATAAATATGTACTATAATGACTGTACTACCCTACAATTCTTTAACAGGTAAAGGAGCGATTTTCGTGAAAACGAAATTAAGTGCGTTTCTTCTCATCTTTACGTTACTTATGCCACTTTCTGCATATGCTGACACTACTGAAGGAGAAACTATTATTACATTAGGCGAAAATTTAACAGACCAACAAAAACAAACTGTACTGAGCGATATGAAAGCACCACAAAATGTACAAATTATTACCGTTTCAAACGCAGAAGAGCATAAGTATCTTGATAGCTATGTACCAGCCGCACAAATTGGTACAAAGGCTATATCTTCTTCAAAAATCACATATACAAAAGCCGGATCTGGACTTGTCGTACAAACGCATAATATTTCTGGCATTACCGAAGCTATGTATACGAATGCACTAATAACAGCTGGAGTAAAGGATGCAAACATCTACATTACCGCGCCTTTTTCAGTATCAGGAACAGCTGCATTAACAGGAATTATGAAGGCTTACGAAACAACAGCTAAAACAGCTATCCCAGAAAGTGTCAAGCAAGTTGCAAACCAGGAAATGGTTACAACATCTACCCTCGGAAACCAAATTGGTGCCGACAAGGCGGTTCAGTTAATAACAAAAATTAAAGAATCGATTGCACAAAACCAACCAAAAACAACGGAAGATTTGCGAACGTTAATTAAAGACATTGCGAATCAAATGGGAATTCAACTAACTGATGAGCAACTAAATAGTCTTGTTTCATTATTTGATAAAATGAAAAATTTAAATATTGATTGGAATCAAGTGGGAAGTCAATTGAACAATGCGAAAAATCAAGTTTCTTCTTTTTTACAGTCCGATCAAGGTCAAACATTTTTAGATCAAGTAAAGGGTGTTTTTTCTAGCTTTATCGATTTTATCAAATCCTTATTTAAATAAGTGATCAATCCTATTCATAAAACAGAGAACGAGGTGAAATAGTTTCACCTCGTTCTCTGTTTTTCTCCGACTACTTTTGCCGTATACGATTTTGTGGTCGTACGATACTTGGTCTTATTTTCAAACTCGAAATAGTTGGTCGAATAAATATTTTCATGAGTGCTCCCCCATCAAATGGGAGAAATGGCCATAAATATGGTGTTTGTAAACTTTTCGTTGAAGCAAGAAAAAGGATAAGAAATGTAACTCCCACTATAAATCCAATTTCATGCAACCACGCTGTGAATAAAATAAGGAGAATTTTCGTAATTTTATTTGCCAAGCTAAGTTCGTAGCTTGGCGTTGCATATGCCCCAATAACCGAGATTGCCGAATACAAAATAACTTCTGGAACGAATAGCCCTACCTCAATGGCAATTTGTCCAATTAACACCGCAGAAATTAGACCTAATGAAGTAGAAAGTGCAGTTGGTGTATGGATAGACGCCATCCGAAGAAATTCTAGGCCAATTTCAACTAATATAATTTGGAGAAATGTCGGTATATGAGTCACTTTATTCGGTCCTATAAAGGCAAGCTGAGGCGGTAATAGTGTTGGATCAAACACGAACACGAGCCAAAAGGGAAGCAAAAAAAGGGAAAATAAAATCCCTAAAAAGCGAACCCATCTTTGGAACGTTCCAACTACTGGATTTTGGCGAAACTCTTCTGCATGCTGTACGTGGTGAAAAAATGTAGTAGGAGTAATCATCACACTCGGTGACGTGTCGCAAATAACAAGAACATGTCCTTCTAACAAATGATTTGCAGCGACATCAGGACGCTCCGTGTAGCGAATGAGCGGAAAGGGATTAAAGCGCTGCTGCACAAGAAATTCCTCAATTGTTTTATCTGACATTGTGATTCCATCTATTTCAATGGCTTGGAGCTCCTGCTTTATGATTTTCACTAAATCAAGATTGGCAACATCTTGAATATAAGAAATGCAAATATCCGATTGAGATCGTTCCCCTACTCGAATGATTTCATTACGTAGCCTTGGATCTCGTATACGTCTTCGAATAAGAGCTGTATTCACTATCATATTTTCTACAAAACCATCTCTAGCCCCTCGAACTACCTTTTCTGTATCAGGCTCTGTTGGTGTTCGTCCTGGATAGCTTCTTACATCCACCTCAAATGCTTCCGTTTCCCCATCTACAAATATAACTATAAGACCTGAAAGCACTTTTAAAATGGCATCATCCATCGTAGAAATTCTATTTACCTGTTGATGAATAAGGCGATTTTCAATAAGTTGCATAGGCGAATTTGTATAAATGTCTCCTTCATTCAAATCAACAAGTTCATCCAAAATATGAATGATATAATTACTATCGCATAGTCCATTTACAAAAGTAACATCAATTTTTTTACGTAGTATAGTAAATGTACGTATCCCAACATCAAAGGTAACCCCTAGACCTACCGTTTGCTTTAAATAATTTTCGTTATCGCTAAGAAACGAAGAAATGGGAATCTTAATAGGTTGTTCCTTTTTTTGCATAATAGCCACTCCTTTCGAGAATGAGTTCGACTGCTTGTTTGGTTATAGGAGATCCTTTCGTTATTTCATCATTGCTGCACATTTTTCCAATATCCCCTATCCCAACGATAATGGGAACTTGCAGCGAATCTAGACAATATACTGTATCTCCATTGATACGTCCCATCTCTACATCTGCTAGTCCGTATTTATCGACCCCGTATTCTGTTAAATACCCGTAACGATCGATAGAAACGTCAACGCGAGTCCATTCATAGTGATGTGTATTGGAGGCTACTGCTATAATACCAAGTACCTCAATTGAAGGGTGTGTTGCAACATAACGTAAAGCCTGTTCACCCGCTCCTTCCCCAATAACACCACTGTCATCAAACATAATAAAGACGGGATCCTGCAAAGATTGGCGGATTAGCTTTACAAGTTCACTTCCAGGCAGTCTTGTTGGATTCCCCTGAGATTGAGATATACAACTACCTCCAACCTCCTTCGCCACGTATTCTATTGTTCGCTGCGCGTATATATCCCCGTCCGTTACTAAAATCACCCTTCGCTTCATCTGCTTTTTCGTTTCATTTTTCAAACAAAATCACTTCTCCTATTTCACAAAATAGATCCAATGAAATAAAGATCCAACTACTTTACCCAGCACAAGTGCCATAAGCAATGCAACAATTCTATCGACCATTCCAACCCGTTTAGCTAAAATAGGTAATACATTCAAAACCTCAGTTAAAGCAGCTGCCAGCATACCAACAAACACACCACAAAGCAGACCAATAATTATTAACCAATAAGAAGAAAGATAAAAAGTAGTATCTCGTAGGCTACACCATGCACCCACTAATGCCCCTAGTACAACGGCCCATTCATAGATTGGAATGAGCCTTACACTCTTCGTTAATTGAGTGAGTCTAGGAATCAAACCTAAAACAGATAAAAACGCCACAAATCCTGCACCTACCGCAATTCCACCCGCAAGCCCAGTAAATACTACTGCAAAGTCAAGAATTTTCAATTTTTTTCATACTTTCTTTGTTCTGATTCATCATGACATATTGATCGAGGGATTGTTGATATTGAAACATTTCCACCTCAAGAGGGCTTGGTTCCTCATTAATTCGTTTTTTAAACAAGTGATTAAAAAACAAAATCATTCCTAATCCAAGACCAATCGAATATGGAATTTGCAAGATAAGAGGTTTTTTATTTACCTCACCTGTTATCATGTAATACAATCGTGAATGAACTTGCTGCATACTCACATCTTCGTGAAAATAAATAATGGCAAGACCAGCTCCTACAAAGAGAAGGAGCCATACAGCTACAAAGAAAATCGGATTGCTAGCTTTTCTGTCATACAAGATTTCAACAATTGTTTGGGAAGGACCGATTAGGTTTACATCATACTGTTTGGAGTGCGAGTGAATAGCAGCCAAAATAATCATGGCATCAATAACAACATGGGTTTTATCTGCCTTTGTAATTTCATATACAGGTAAATTCTGCAAAGTCGATCGTGCATGTTCCGGAGCAGAAATTTGTGCAACATCCTTTAACTTTAATCGATAATTTGGAGAGACTTGCAATCGTTGTCGCATTTTTATATAAATGGTTTCATCCAAGACTATCCCTCCTATTACAACAGTTCTTTTACTTGTAGTATGGATAAGCATCTTATTTCCATACCTATATTTTTAAATTCCCTTTTCTACAGGAAATGTGATTTGAAATGCACAGTAAGTAAATTACCACGCAGAGTATATACCTCCTATTATCAATTAAAAAACCGAATAGGCTATTCACCTATTCGGTCCTTCATTTCCAGTAAAATTTTCTTTTCTAGACGAGACACTTGTACTTGTGAAATCCCCAGTCTCTCTGCTACCTCAGATTGTGTTTGATCTTTATAATATCGAAGATAAACAATGAGTCTCTCTCGTTCTTCAAGACCTTGAATCGCTTCTTTTAAAGCCAATTTATCGAACCATTTCGATTCAGACTGGTCTGCAATTTGATCCAAAATAGTGATGGGATCTCCATCATTCTCATACACGGTTTCATGAATGGATGACGGGGAGCGGCTCGCTTCCTCTGCCATGACTATTTCTTCTACCGTAAGCTGCAAAGCATCCGCAACCTCAGATACAGTAGGAATACGCCCAAGCTTCTTTGATAACTCATCCTTCATCTTGCGTACTTTATTCCCTGTTTCTTTTAGTGAACGACTAACCTTCACGGTTCCATCATCGCGCAAAAACCGTTGAATTTCACCAATAATCATGGGTACAGCATAGGTAGAGAACTTAACATCGTAGGATAAATCAAATTTATCTACCGATTTTAACAATCCAATACAACCGATTTGAAACAAATCCTCTGGCTCGTATCCCCGATTAAGAAACCGCTGTACCACTGACCATACAAGACGCATATTGCATTGTACAATCGTATCACGCGCTGTCTGATCCCCCGCTTGGCTCTTCTGAATCAATTCCTTCAGCTCATGGTCTTTCAACTGTACTTTCCCATTTTCTTTTCTCACCTCTATGTCCATAGGTCCGTCTCCTTAATTGCATAGAGCGTTACTGTTCGACAAATACTTAGTAAGATGAATAGTTGTTCCGAAAGATTCATTTGTTATGACTTCTACCTCGTCCATAAAGTTTTCCATAATTGTAAATCCCATACCGGAACGCTCTAATTCAGGTTTTGTGGTGAATAATGGTTGCCTTGCTTCTTCTAAGTTTTTTATACCTAATCCTTTATCACGAATCGTTATTCGAACGGTTCCTTCTTCTAGCGTCACCATAATGTATACGATACCTTCGTGATTTCCTTCATAGCCATGTATAATGGCATTTGTTACAGCTTCTGATACGACCGTTTTTATTTCAGTTAATTCCTCTAAAGTAGGATCAAGCTGTGCAATAAAGGCTGCTACTGTAACACGCGCAAACGACTCATTTTGACTGAGGGCTGAAAATTGAAGTTGCATTTCATTTTTCATTTAGGCCACCCCCAATGTAGCAAGTGCATTCTTCTCACTTGTTTCCAAACGAATGATTTTAAATAAACCAGACATTTCGAATAGACGTTTTACAACTGGTGAGATTGCACATACGACCATTTCTCCTCCTAAGCTTTTTACGTGCTTATATCTGCCAAGTATGACTCCAAGCCCGGAACTGTCCATGAATGTTAAATGTTCTAAATTCAAAATGATATGATGTGCTTGATTGATTTCTAAAGTATCCATCACACGACTACGTAATTCTTCGGCAGTATGATGGTCAAGCTCCCCACTTAAACGGATACACAAAACATCACGTTTTACTTCCATGTTGATTATTAAACTCACGTTTATTTCCTCCTTTTCAAGCGCACTAGCGCAAAAAAGCATAAGGAGTCTTTCGCCGACTTACAGCATGAATCCTTCTAGGCGACAAAAGAAGTGGTAATTCGAAGAAATAGTTGTATTTGTCGAGATTTCTTCCTAAATAAAATGAGAATAAGATGACGCAAATAGGAATTTAATTGCCTCTTGCGTCATCCTAGAAAATATATATTTTAAAAAGTTAAAAACTAGTCAGGATCATGCTCCGCAAACTTACGAAGTGCAGAGCGAAGGCCCGTCCATTTTCCTTATTCTGTCTTTGAAAACATACTGAAATTCCGTTTCACCAACTCCCAAAGGCTAGCCTGCTTCACATCCTCACTTGCAATCAGTGGTTCTTTCGTTACAACTGTATCTCCTTTTTTTACAAGAAGGGTTCCCAATGTATCTCCCTTTTTAATAGGAGCTTTCACAGTCGGTTCCACTACAATTTCTTGCTTCATCGAATCGGCTTGTTCTCCTCTTTTTAGAAGGAGGGATACTTGATCTTCTGTTACAAGATTAACTGTTTTCTTATCGCCTCTACTTACTTTCACCGATGTAATAACTTGATCTTTACCAAATAATTTTTTGGTAGCATATTGACTGTAAGCAAAATCAAGAAGTTTTGTAACCTGTGCATTTCGTTCTTTTGAAGTAGGGGCTCCCATAACGACTGCGATAACACGCATACCATTTCGCTCAGATGAGGCAGTTAAACAATAACGCGCCTCTGCTGTAAATCCTGTTTTTACCCCATCTACACCTGGATAAAAACGCACGAGCTTATTCGTATTAACTAACCAAAATCTTTTATCTGTATTTTCACGTAAATAATCCTCATATTTCCCCGTATACTTACGAATAAGCGGATATTTCATTAACTCTCTTGCCATGATTCCCATATCATAAGCAGTCGAATAATGATCTTTTGCGGGTAACCCGGTTGGATTTTGAAAATGAGTATTTTTCAATCCCAGAGATTTAGCTCTTTCATTCATCATTTTCACAAATCCCTCTTCGGAACCAGCTATATGTTCAGCCATTGCAACCGAAGCATCATTTCCTGAAGCGATGGCAATTCCTTTAAGCATTTGATCAACTGTCATTTCTTCTCCTGGCTCTAGAAAGATTTGGGAACCGCCCATGGAAGCAGCATATTCGCTCGTTCTGATTTTTTCATCTAGCTTCAACTTTCCTTTTGCCACTTGCTCCATAATCAATAGCATCGTCATAATTTTTGTCATACTCGCAGGTGGAAGCTTTTCATTGCTGTTTTTTTCAAAAAGGACTTGACCAGTATCCTGTTCGAGCAGCACAGCTGATGAAGCTTGCTCCACCAACTTTGGTTGCTCCTCTTTTTGATTTTGTTTTGTTTCCGACTGCGCTAATCCGACCGAAGTGGCGGAGCTAAATACGGTGAAGCTAAGTAAAATTGCGAATAATCGTTTCATTTTTATGCACCCTCCATTCCATATCACACCTATTTTTTCCATTTTAAAAAGGTTTATTCATTTTTCTTGCAAAAGAAGAAGGAAAAGAGTACAAAAAAAGACCGAAATAGAAAAACTGATTACTCAGCATTCTACTTCGGTCCATAATGATCCCGCAGGGGAACTGGTTTCCCCACTACAATAAGACTATAATCTTTTATAAAATACGGTGCAAAAGTTCTACAACGAGCTTTATTTCTTCATCATTCCATGGTGTAAACTTTTCCTTATAGTATTGCTTACGCAAAACTTCGAGTTTATTTGCAACTATTCTTCCTTGTTCTGTGATTTCTAAATTGACAATTCTACGATCAAGATCTGAACGTGTCCGAGAAATATATTCTTTATCCACTAAGCGATCACTAACAGCCGTAACATGACTGGATGTCACATCTACTTCACTAGCAATCTGTGATGCTGTTTTAGGGCTACTGTGCATAAGCGCACGTAAAATTACAAATTCATTCCAAGGCATATACTCTGAAAACAACTCATTAATCTCTGCTTGGACCTTCCGAATCATATGCCTAAGCGATACGGATACATCTAATAGGAGGGTTTCTCTATTTTCTTTCATATTATTCGACCACTTTCTTCGTTTACAGACATTATAAATCATTCTCATTTTCTTTGTATACATTTTCTTACACAATTTCTTCTCAACTGACATGACACCCCGTCATATTCACTTCTCCCTTTCATATACATGATTATGAAGCATTCTTTGAAAAAAAGGAGTGAGGGGACTTATGCAATATACAAATCCGTATATTCCACCGTATCGGGAAACAAAAAATTCATTGCTAGAGGTTCATGGAGAAGGAGTTGTAAAGGCGACTCCAGATCGTGTCATTATAACGCTAGGCATTGTAACTGAGGATATGACCGTACAAGCTGCACAAGAAAAAAATGCAACTGCTTCGCAAGCACTGCTAGCCGCCCTAAAAGAGATGGGCATACCCGAAAGCAGCATCGCTACGTTATCTTATACTATTACACCTTTATATAGTGAGGAAGAAGGTAAAACAACGCTCCGTGGTTATCGCGTCGAACATCTATACGAAGTAACTGTCTCACATGTACAACAAGCAGGAGAAGTTTACTCTGTTGCTACAAAGGCAGGGGCAAATATTACTCGTGGTCTAACTTTTCGTGTATCACAGCCTACTACGTATATAAATCAAGCATTAACAATTGCTATAACAAATGCACTAGAAAAAGCAACAGTCATTGCAAACACCTTGCATGTCACGCTGCACCCCATTCCGATTTCCATAAAAGAGCAAGTAGGCTCTTATTCTGAAACTTATACAACAGCACGAATCATGACTGTTCCCTCCATCCAACCAGGTGAAGTAACGATTTCAGCTCGTATTCTTGCTACATTTACCTATACATAAAACGACACATAAAGCACTTGTGTCGTTTCTTTTCTTCACTATAAAGCTACGTCCTATTTCTACTTAAACCATCCTTTTTTATGAAACCATGTCATCATTGCAACAAAAATAAATAACATTAGAAAAATACAAATATAATACCCATATTTCCAATTTAATTCAGGCATATTCGAAAAATTCATTCCATATACACCTACAATAAAGGTAAGCGGCATAAATATAGTTGAAAATACTGTTAATGTTTTCATAATATTGTTCATATAATTGCTATTTAAAGAAAAATAACTATCACGAATGTCAGCCGTTAATTCTCGATTCGCTTCAATCATTTCTGAAAGCTTTAATAAATGATCATAAATATCCTTAAAATAAATCGATTGATCACTCATACCATAAAAGCGTTCCGAGTTAAGAATACGATATAACAAATCTCGCATAGGGACAATTGTACGTCTTAATCTCGAGAGCTCGGACCGGATTTCAAATACTTCCTCTAGCGAATGACTATCGTTAAATGTTAAATGGTCATCAATTTCGTTTAAACGATCTTCTAGAAAATACAACGGAGGAAAGCAGTCATCTACAAGCCGATCAATAATCATGTGCGTTACATGTAACGGACTACTTTTTACTCTTTCTTTTTGTGCAAATGTATTCCATGTATCATTTAATCCTGGTTCTTCTTTCCAATGAAACGAGACGCAAAATGATTCACCAACAAATACATCTACTTCTTTTGGTGTTAATTCTTCTTTTAATATAGAATGCAACACAAGAAAATGGTAGCCATTATAGAAATCTATCTTTGGACGCTGGACATTTTCTAAGCAGTCCTCAATTGCCAAAGGATGAAAATGAAAATGATCCTTCAAAACTGACATATACTCTTCTTCTGATGGATTATACAAATCAACCCAGCACCATACTATATCATCACGAAAACGATCTTCTAATGACATATCGTAACGCACTTCATTCTGTGTTGTAATCCCGCATACACGGATCAATCCGTTCACCCCATTTTTTCACCAAACATGTTTTCTATCAATTGTCTAATGCAAGTATAATAATCATTCCGATATTGAACAATCCTTTTTTAGAATTACGTACCGTCCGATTTCAAATATGAGGCTCTATGTATTTCAAAAGTGGTTCTTATTCCGTAATCACATCATAAATAAGCGTTTGCGGTTGAATGGCTATTTTCGAAAGCTTTATACTAGCATATATTTTTTCAACTACTTCGTTCGTATTTTCATTATTAGCAAATAGCGTTACGAGCGAATCTCCTTTTTTTACAAAATCTCCAACCTTTTTACGAAGCACAAGCCCAACAGCTAAATCGATTCTGGATTCCTTCGTCGCACGTCCTGCACCTAAAAGCATCGCTGCTGTCCCTATTTCATCAGCAATTATTTCAGACACATACCCCTCTTCCTTTGCCGGAACCTCTACAATATATGTTGCCTGGGGAAGCTTAGAAGGGTTATCAACCACAGAGGCATCTCCGCCCTGTGCCGATAAAAAACGTTTAAATGTTGCTAGCGCTTTTCCATTATGGATGACTTCTACTAGCATAGCGCGTGCCTGTTCTAACGAGTCTGCTTTTCGTGCTAAAAGAACCATTTGACTACCCAATGTTAAACAAAGTTCTTCTAAATCCTTTGGTCCTTTCCCTTGTAACGTTTCAATTGCTTCCTTCACTTCTAGTGCATTTCCTATGGCAAATCCAAGTGGCTGACTCATATTCGAAATCACTGCCATTGTCTTACGACCAACACTATTTCCGATTTGTACCATAGCATGGGCAAGTGCTCTAGCATCTTCTTCTGTTTTCATAAATGCACCTGCACCCGTTTTTACATCAAGGACAATCGCATCAGCACCTGCTGCTATTTTTTTACTCATAATGGAGCTTGCAATTAGAGGAATTGAGTTAACGGTTGCAGTAACATCTCGCAACGCATACAACTTTTTATCTGCAGGTGTTAAATTTCCACTCTGTCCAATTATGGCTATTTTATTTGTATTGACGAGTCGAATAAATTCCTCATTCGCAATTTCAACGTGAAAACCACGAATAGATTCGAGTTTATCAATCGTACCGCCGGTATGACCTAACCCGCGGCCCGACATTTTCGCAACAGGTACACCAATAGCTGCAACAAGAGGCCCTAGGACAAGAGTCGTGGTATCGCCTACACCGCCCGTTGAATGCTTATCTACTTTTATACCTTCTACTTTCGATAAATCTATGTAATCTCCGCTATTTACCATTGCCATCGTTAAATCTGCTCGTTCTCGGTCGTTCATATCTTGAAAGTAAATAGCCATCGCAAATGCACTCATTTGATAGTCAGGAATGTCACCCTTTGTATAGCCTTCAATAATAAAATTAATTTCCTCTGCAGATAATTCATGTCCATCTCGCTTTTTTGCAATTAAATCGACCATTCTCATCCATTCATCACTCCTAAAGTGTTCTCACAATTTCTTTCACAAGAGATAGAAAATTTGCTTTTACACGTTCCGTCGTTGCAATTACTTCATCGTGATGGAGTGGTTGATTTAAAATCCCTGCAGCCATATTCGTAATACAAGAAATGCCGAGTACTTTCATCCCGCTATGTCTAGCAACAATCACTTCAGGTACAGTGGACATTCCTACGGCGTCTGCCCCTAACGTACGGAACATATGAATTTCAGCTGGCGTTTCATAAGATGGCCCAGTTACTGCTACATAAACTCCTTCTTGTATTGATATTTGCAAGCGACGCGCAGCATCCTTAGCAATATTTCTTAGGTCATTTGCATACGGTTGTGACATATCAGGAAAACGAACACCCATGTACGAATCATTTGGACCTATTAGCGGGTTCGTACCCATAAAATTAATATGATCACGAATGATCATTAAATCTCCTGGTGAAAAGGAAGTATTAACTCCTCCCGCTGCATTTGTCACGAGTAATAGTTCCACACCTATCGCTTTCATTACGCGAACAGGCAAGGTTACAAGTTCCATATCATAGCCCTCATAGTAATGAAAACGGCCTTGCATAGCAACAACATGAACACCCTTTAAGGAACCGAATACAAGCTGTCCTGCATGGCCTGCTACTGTTGTATTCGGAAACCCAGGAATATTCTTATAGCTAACCTTAACAGGATTTTCGATTTCATCAGCTAACACACCAAGTCCAGAACCAAGAATCAACCCTATCTTCGGAATAGATGGAAACTTCTCTTGTAAATATTCAGCTGCTTTATCAATCGATTCGTAATTCATGGTATTCATCTCCTGTTATTGTATTTGTTTTAAAAAGCTTTTCCCGTACTCCGGCATAGTTACATGAAAGTTTTCTGCAACCGTAGCCCCAATATCCGAAAATGTTTCTCGAAGCGGTAGTTCCTTACCTTCTTTCATAGAGGGACTATACACAAGTAAAGGAACGTATTCCCGTGTATGGTCGGTTCCTGCATGAACCGGATCATTGCCGTGATCTGCGGTAATAATGAGTAAATCGTCATCCTTAAGTGTGTCTAGCACCTCAGAAAGACGTTCATCGTACTCCTGCAGCGCTTCTCCGTACCCTTGTGGATTTCGTCTATGACCGTAAAGGGCATCAAAATCTACTAAATTTAAAAAGCTAAGACCTTTGAAATCCATATGCAGGGTTTCCATTAACTTATCCATACCATCCATATTCGATTTCGTTCGAAGAGACTTTGTAACACCCTCTCCGTCATAAATATCTGAAATTTTTCCAATTGAAATTACATCGTATCCGCCATCTTGTAATTCGTTCATCACGGTACGACCAAATGGCTTTAATGCATAGTCATGACGGTTTGCAGTTCGTATAAAGTTTCCAGGTGTTCCAATGAACGGACGTGCAATCACGCGTCCAACCATATACTTTTCATCCAATGTTAACTCACGTGCAATCTTACAAATGGAATACAGTTCATCGATTGGTACGATATCTTCATGCGCAGCGATTTGCAATACACTATCTGCTGATGTATAAACGATAAGAGCACCAGTTTTCATATGTTCTTCCCCAAGCTCATCAAGAATAGCAGTACCAGAGGCCGGCTTATTTGCAATAATTTTACGCCCTGTCCGTTTTTCAAGTTCATCTAGAAGTTCTTTTGGAAACCCTTTCGGAAAAACGCGGAAAGGGGTATCAATATAAAGACCCATGATTTCCCAATGCCCTGTCATCGTATCCTTGCCAACTGATTGTTCTTGCATCTTTGTAAAATAAGCCTTAGGCCGTTCGCTTTTTTCAATTCCCTTTATCTCTCGAATATTTCCAAGTCCTAATTTCGCCATGTTTGGCATATATAATCCGTTCATATGCTCTGCAATATGCCCGAGTGTATCTGCGCCTTCATCACCAAAAGATTGAGAATCTGGTGCTTCCCCAATCCCTACAGAATCCATCACAATTAAAAAAATCCGTTTATACTTATTCAATCCAATTCCTCCTAATTACTACCATGAATATAGAGTCTTTTTATGTCAGATGTCAGACTTTGATATCAGTACTATGTATTTTTCTTTAGTATATCTCATATAAATCTGGACTTCAAACAGGATTTAAGCTACATTAACCGGGATTCCTATCACCCCTTATAGCTGTTTTTCCTTATTGGAAACACTACTTGATACTTGACCAAAATGTTTATTTACCTAAAATAAACAAGCTGATTACATCCAAAGAAATGTAATCAGCTTTATTTTAGCTTTATTTTACTTCAACAAACTGTTCCATATGATCATGGAGTTGATCCTTTTCAACATGCACCTTTACATGATAACTTCCTGCTTCTTTAAATACTGGACTAGCATTATATTCCCCCTGCATTCCTTCCTTTGCCGGAACAAACTCATGCTTTTCATTTCCATCTTTCCACATTTCAAATTCGACAGTTGCTCCTGTTAATACAGAACCATTTTGTTCCACATGCGCCATCATTTTTGATGTTGCATTAGCTTGTAAAGAATCTGCCATGAGACGAATAGACAAGTCACTATGATCATGTTCATCATTACTGGTATCCTTTGTAACTGCTGCATTTCCTACTATAACCTTTACTTCAGGCATTACATGCATATCTCTAGCATTGGTATGGGCGATAATATGATAGACCCCATCCTCTGCAAAGGTGATTTCTGCTACATAGATTCCATTTTGTTTATGCTGGGCTACTGTCATCGTGTGATTTTGATCCGCGTCTTTCCATGTTTCAAATTTTACATCTTGCGCATCGTCGACCGCTTTTCCGTCCTGCGTGACAATTGCTTGCAGTTCTATTTTTTCATTCGATTTTAATGTTTCAGGGTTTGTTTTTACTTCCACCTTTACTTCTTTGGGCACGAAATCCTTTTGGGTATTGTTCTGTCCTTGCGAATTACATGCAACTAGCGCAATGAGTGAAATGCATAGTACTGCTATTACCTTTTTCATCGTTCACTCCTCCTCTAATTTAGTATAGAAGAACAAAAAAGAGTTTGTCCATATTCACAAGGTTGATAGATTGAAAACAATATAAGAAGGAAATGTGAAGTTTTTGTGAAGTAGGCAAGAACAACTATGCTTTCCCGCTATAAACATCATTATGCCCTCGGATGAAACTGTTTATATACATCTTTTAATCGTACCTTTGAAACATGCGTATAAATTTGTGTTGTCGAAATATCTGCATGGCCAAGCATTTCCTGAACTGCTCGTAAGTCAGCACCATTTTCTAATAAATGAGTCGCAAAAGAGTGCCGAAGAGTATGCGGCGTTAAATCCTTCTGGATACTTGCCTCTTTCGCAAGCTTCTTTAAAATTTTCCAACACCCTTGGCGTGACAGCCGCTCTCCATGATGATTTAAGAAGAGTGCATCTGTGGATTTTTTATTACTAGCTAACTCATTTCGTCCCCGCTCGATATAAATCGTGATTGCCTCGGTAGCCATCCCCCCAAGCGGAATGATTCGTTCTTTATTTCCCTTACCAAGACATCGTACGAATCCCATCGTCAAATGAACGTCCGATAGATTTAAGTTAATTAATTCCGAAACACGTAAACCTGTTGCATATAACAATTCAAGCATCGCCTTATTTCTAAGTCCATAGGCAGACCTATCTTTCACTTCAAGTAGCGCTTCCACCTCTTCTATGGATAGCACATTTGGTAATTTACGTTCCAGTTTTGGTGTTTCAATGTGCACAGAAGGATCACTTTCTGCCACACGCTCACGTAACAAAAATTGATGAAAGGAACGAATCGAAGCAATATGACGTGCAATTGTTTTTGCAGATTTATTTTGATCTTTTAATAGATGTAAGAAATGTATAATATGTATGCGGGTCACAACAGTAATATGGATTCTCTCGACTTTATCTATATATTGCAAATAACTTTTCAAATCACGTTCATAAGACGTGATAGTATTACCTGCTAGTCCTTTTTCAATCCGCATATAATGTATAAAATCCTTTAGATGTTCATCCAATTTTCTCTACTCCCCATTTTCATAGAAAAAAATTAATCGATTCATCCAAGTACTAGCAACCGATCCGTCTAGTGATACTTCTTCAACCGATTCTCCCTTTGGCTTTTCGAATCGATGATAATTTTGATATTCTTCATTAATCCATACTATAGCAAAATAAAAAAGAAGCGTACAACTTGTAAATAGCAGAAAAACTTTGATTATATGAACCATGAATATAAATCCATTTCGCATGTTTGCCCCTCCATATGCTTTGTTATTACAACATATGCCAGGCTTACCCTGCTTTATACGTTATCGAATAAAAAAACCTCTTCCAGAAAAGGAAAAGGTTATTTATCGCTTTGTTTTTTCCTACATGTATCACAAATCCCATAAAAAGTGAGTCGATGATCCTTCACTTTAAAATTCCATTTTTGCTCCACTTTGATTTCTACATCTCTTAATAAATCCTCTTGAATTTCCTCTACCATACCGCACGATGTACATATGAGGTGATGATGAAAACGAGAGGCCCCCTCTTTTCGTAAATCATAACGCGAAACACCGTCACCGAAATTAATTTTATCGACAATCTTTAGTTCCGTTAACAATTCTAACGTACGATAAACGGTTGCAAGTCCGATCTCGGGCGACTTTTCTTTTACAAGGAGGTAAACATCTTCCGCGCTAAGGTGGTCTTCTTCATTTTCTAGCAGTACACGTACAGTAGCTTCTCTTTGTGGTGTAAGTTTATAGCTTGCTGCATGCAATTGTTTCTTAATACGATCAATTCTTTCTTCCATTCGGTACTTTTCCCTCCCTCGCCACTCTTACACCATTATATCAAAAGTAAAGAGAGTGTCAAAAGAAAATAGTTAAGATAAAATAATTCTATATATTATATAATAATTATTTCTATTTAATAGCAGTCATGAATGTTTTCATAAGCGTCGGGGAAATATATGCCTCTATTGCAGAAGCAAGCAGGAGGACTACTCCCATAATAATAAAAAAAACTGTATATCGTATAAAAAAGGAAAGAACCGGCCCACGTATTCTCCGAACGAATTGGTGCCGAATCATTTGCAATGAGAAGCTGACAGATACGACAGTCATGACTATACAAGCAGGAATGATAATTAGATTTTGCGGAAAGACAGCTGCAAATGATAACAAAATCCCATTCCAGCCTAGCTGATTTACTAAAAATCCGACAGTAAATCCAACAACGACCCCCTTTAAAAATAAAAGGATAAAAAGAATTGGTAAACCAATCATTGAAATACCTAGCAACCAAATAAATCCAATATATTTTAGGTGGGATAGATAACTTTCTTGAAACATCTCTCCGGTACTTGCAAATTTACCTTCTGATACTTGTCCAAAAAATTTACTAAGATAGTAATACAAATCTTGTTTTTGACTCTCTTGTAAGCTATTTACGAGAATCGCACCAAAAATAACTCCCATGATTAACAATATACAGACAAATATATAAAGTGAGGAGTGCTCCTGAATATGAATAGCAGCTCGGTCCTTCCATGATTTTCGCACCGTATAAGCCCCTTTCTTTCTTCTTTGCTACATTGTATGAGAGAAATGGTAGATTATGAGTTATACAACGAATGGATTTCAGTTTTTTTGTTTGATACACTATGTATAAAGGAGGGATAGATGTGAATCCATTATTACTTGATTTTCCAACTATGTTTCAAACGAAACGACTACAAATTCGAAAACCATTTCCTGGAGACGGAACTGAATTGTATGAGGTATATCAACAATCAAAAGAAGATATTGATTTGTGGATAACGTATGGTACTACCATTCAGTCTGAGGACCAAGCCGAAGTGGAAGTGAGAGAAGCCCACGCTAAATTTTTATTGCGAAAGCAGCTTCGATTTCATTTATATGTCAAGGAGGATAGCACTTTTATTGGCAGTATCACTCTTTATCCAGTAGACTGGGACATTCGGATATTCGAAGTATCCTTCTGGCTTGCCAGTAGCGCAACTCATAAAGGCTATATGACCGAGGCACTTACTGGTGTAATTACATTTGCTTTTGAAAAACTACAATGTAATCGTCTTGAAATTCGATGTGATGCAACAAATGAAAAAGCAAAGAAGTTAGCAGAACATACAGGTTTTATACTAGAAGGTATACTACATAAAAATTGTAAAGCATTGGGTAGTGATGAACTTCGCAATACATGTATCTATGCAAAAATAAAAGAATAGGTACAATACCTATTCTTTTATTTTTTTAATTGTAGATATTGAAGGGCCATAATCGTCTTGCTATCATGTATACGTTTTTCCTTCATTAGTTCTAGCGCTTCTTCGAGTGTAACTTCCAGCAACTCTACAAATTCATCTTCATCCAAGCTCGCTTTTACTTCCTTTTTTTCCAGTTGAATTGCTTCAAACAAATATACGATTTCATCTGAAAATCCGGGAGAGGTATAAAAAGAAGTGATAAACCGCATTTCCTTACAAGTATAGCCAGTTTCTTCGTCAAGCTCCCTCATTGCACAATCAATAGGTCGTTCACCTTTTTCTAACTTACCTGCAGGAATTTCAACGAGCATCTTTTCTAACGCCTTCCGGTATTGATCGACTAATACAATCTTACCTTCATTCGTAACAGCAATAATAGCGATTGCACCAGGATGCTTAACAAGTTCTCGTTTACTCGTATTCCCATTTGGCAATTCAACATCATCTACTTGTACATGAATCACTCTACCAGAGAAGATTGGAGTAGTAGTAATCGTACGTTCTTCAAAATCATTCAATCGATTCATCTCCTTATCCGAATTCCTATGGCACACGTAATCAGTTTACCATATTCTAAAAAGGAGTTTGACTATATGCTGAACTATTTGTCTTAAAGCATAGCTTTCCTTACAATAGAATAAGGGAGGAATGAAGATGAGAAAGCGTCAAATTGGCTCGTCCGACTTATTCGTAAGTAATATTGGCCTTGGTTGTATGTCTCTCGGTACAAATGAGAAGGAAGCCATATCCATGCTTCGCTCTGCTATCGACGCAGGAATTAACTATTTAGATACTGCGGATTTATATGACTACGGTTTAAATGAAGAATTTGTAGGAAAAGCCTTGCGAGGAAGAGTAAGGGAGCAAGTAATTGTTGCTACAAAAGTTGGAAACCGCTTTACGAAGGAGAAGAACGGATGGAACTGGGATCCATCAAAAGCATACATTATGGAAGAAGTGAAGGAAAGTTTACGCCGTCTTGGAACGGATTATATCGATTTATACCAATTACATGGAGGAACGATTGAAGATCCAATTGAGGAAACTATAGAAGCCTTCGAACAGTTGCAAAAAGACGGTGTCATTCGCTACTACGGGATTTCTTCCATTCGTCCGAATGTCATTCGAGAATATTTGAAATATTCTCATATTGTAAGCGTAATGATGGAGTATAATCTGTTGAATCGTCGTCCTGAAGAACTATTTTCACTTCTTAACGAGAACCATGTAAGCATCATTGCTCGTGGTCCCGTTGCAAAAGGGTTGCTAACTGATCACAATGATCATAAATTGAAGCGTGCGATGGATAAAGGCTATTTATCCTATTCGTATGAAGAACTAGAACATACAATTGCTCTTGTTAAACAGGGCAATACACGTTCATTGGCAGAAACTGCTATACAATACTGTCTTTCAACCCCAGTAGTTGCCTCTGTTATTCCAGGTGCAAGTTCACTAGAGCAGCTCAGTGAGAATATACGCGTTGCAGAGGCGATGCCGCTAACAAAGGAAGAATACGACCATATAGCTTCCATTACAAAACAAGATCAATATACATTGCATCGATAATTCAAGTTCTAGTTCATATTGAAAGCTATTCAAAGGCATAGATTTGAATAGCTTTCTAAATTATCCTATTTATAATCTTTCCATGAAAGTTCGCTTTCGCTTAAAAGTTCTTCAAACGATTTATTTTTTTCACGTTCACGCCGTTCCTTTATTCTTCGTTCTTCCTCTTGCTTTTGACGCATTTCTTCAACGTTAGCAAGTTGCTTCTTCTTTTCTTTTAACTGTTGCAATATACTCCCATCTATTCGTTCACTAACATGCAAGGATTCATCCGTATTGTTGCTACTCTTCTTCATTTTTGCCATAAAACTCACTCCTTCCCAATTATTATAGTAAAAGAAATGTACAAATGCCAAGAGTGTTAGACTCATTCTATTATAAAAAACATACTATAGCTGCCTCTCTTTATATTTTTTTGTAAAAATAGTTCCTTTTATCTTGCTTTTCGTTACAATATAGAAAACAGTGCAGGGAGGAACGAGTATGAGTGATGACAGTACCCAATATATGTACAAGCTGCTCATTACGTTATGTAATGGCAAGGAACTCGAAGTGTACGAATCATTTTCTCACTGTAATTGGGATGAAGCGCTTAATGAGCTTCATTTTCGGATTTCCGAATACAGATTTAATCGCTTCGGGCATCGACTCATTCGTTCTAGCGAAATATCAATGCTTGAAATTACTGGTATGGGGATTAAAGGGGATAATTAATAGATATAGATAAATATAGGATGACGCTAACAAACCTGTCATCCTATTTTACTTGCAATTCAGTTAAACCCTATCTTTCAATGTTTTGTAGATTCTCGTTCTACAATATAATGATTGTTAGAATTCCCAGAAACCGGAATATGTTTTATTTGCTGGATAAGATTCTTTATCGCATCTTTTATTTGATCTAAAGAATTTGTTTCTACGGTCGTTATGGTTGGATAAATCATTTCTCCTATTTCACTTCCATCAAACCCCATTACCTGCAATCGATTAGGAATAGAAAGATGAAGGATATGTGCTGCTCGTATCACACCCATTGCTGCCAGTTCACTACTAGCTAGTATTGAGTCAACAAAAGGCGCATCTCGAAAGGCTTTTATTATAGCTTGTTCTGCTTTATTGATGGTACTTCCATCCTCAATTACACGATACGGTACTCGATTTTCTTCTACAGTATCTATAAAAGCTGCCAACCTCTCATTCATGAGTAGTGAAGGTGCTCCTTTAAGAAAAGCTGGAAACTTCACTCCTCTTGCTAGTAAATATAGCGTAGCCATTCTTGAACTTTCATACTGATTTTCTACCTCTTCTTTCAAAACTATGTATGGTACGGAAAAAGACGGCTCCATCATTCGCATATACGCCGATGCAGTAATAATGACACCAGAGACACCAAAATGGCGGATTAAATCTGCTATACGTTTATTTGATGTATTCCATATCAAAACTTCAAAGCCTTCCTTATCAGCTGTGATATGTATAGAACGTAGCGTAGTTGAAAACATAAATGATTCATAGTCATCTACAAGAAATGCCAATAGAGCCTGAGACTTCGTTTGCACAGTTGAAAGGATATTCGGCTTATATTGTAGCTGTTTAATTGCACGTTCAACTTGTTTTACCGTTTCCTCGCGCACATACCCCTTTTTATTTATAACACGTGAAACAGTTGCAATGGACACCCCTGCTAATTTAGCTACATCACGAATAGAAGCCAAAAACTCACCTCGTTTGGGAATAGATTACAATTTTACCGTAATGCATACAAGTGATATCGTCAAGATGAAAATCAATATCCACCCCACAAAAAGGATAGAAAGATAGAATATCACTTTAATCCTATGGTAAAATAATCAATAGTAAACGGGCAGGAGGATAATCATGACAGTACTATTGGGGCTTCTCCTATTTATCGTGCTTCTTTTCTTGGGGATTGGAATTACATTCTCAAATAAGGTCATGTACATAAGAAAAAAAACGGACGAAGAAATTTTAGCACGTGAAGCGGGTAGTTATTATAACGTGGACGAATTTCATGCTATGATGAAAGAAGATGTTTTAATCCCATCTCCTTTTGGATATTCTCTTAACAGTCTCTTCATTCCTAACAAAAGTAAGAAATTTATGATTTTTTGTCATGGCGTTACCGTTAATAAAATAAACTCAGTTAAATATAGCAATTTGTTTTACAAACGCGGGTTTAACATTCTTTTATATGATCATCGTAGACATGGAAAAACAGGTGGACATACCACAAGCTATGGGTATTATGAAAAGCAGGACTTAAAAGCGGTTGTAGACTACGTGAAAGACCGATTTCATCCTGAAACAATTGGTATTCACGGAGAATCCATGGGGGCTGCAACACTTTTGCAATATGCGGGTTCAGTGGAAGATGGTGCCGATTTTTACATAGCTGACTGCTCATTCTCTGACTTTTATGAACAACTTGCCTATCGATTGCGTGTAGAATATCATTTACCTAAATGGCCAATATTACCGATTGCAACCCTATTTTTAAAATGGCGTGATGGATACTCACTTAAGGATGTATCACCAATTACATCCATACAAAATATAAAGCATCCCATTCTTTTTATACATAGCAAAGAGGATGATTATATTTTACCTAGTATGAGTGTAGCTTTATTCGAAAAAAAAATAGGTGCAAAGCAACTTTTTCTTGCAGAAAAAGGGACACACGCTCTTTCTTATGGAAAAAATAAAGAAGCCTACGAAAAAACACTAGATTTATTTTTACATGATTATGTATTTCAAGAACAGGTCTAACTGCCTGTTCTTTGTTTTATAGTTTTTTGAAAACATAGACTTTTTATATAGAAAGTTCAAGTGTTTTCTCATCAGATGGAACTTCAAATAATAATGTCTCCTCCACCATGCGTTGCGTTGCGTGCCTCCTTCATCACGGTTCCATATATACGACCACTACTACCAAGAAAATTGAACTGATTTGTTACTACAGTAATACTTGTATTGCCACCATTATGTAATATGATATGAACAACAACAAATATTTTTCCGTTTTCAACATGCCAATGTTCATAATTCATCGTAATCACCTTATTGGTTACACGCAATTCCATTTGTGGATTTACATTTTGTACTACCTGCACATTTCCTTCGTGCATCGCCTTTCCACAACTGCTTGCCATCATACATATGATCGCAAGTAACACCAATCTCATTTGCTCAAACCTTTTGCATTCATCATAATTTTATGTTGTTCAAGCGTTTATGATTTATACACCGGGTAAGGGGAACTATTTAATATGTATATCAGTAATGCATGGCATATTTTGTATGATAAATTTCATTGCTTCTTCTACATTAGAGAAGGTTTCCGTTTCAAACGTTACTTCATTTTGAAGCAACCATACATCCCTATGTTCTGTCATACTTGAAACAGACCATTGAAGAAGTGTGTAAGGATGGTTCTCGTTTAAAAACGAAACCCATGTTCGTTCCATTGCAATCTCTTTCATTTTTTCATATGTTTCATTCATTCTGTAACTCACCTTTGCGTATATTTATTGGCATTGTACCATACATACTGATGAAAAAGCTTTCGTTTCTCTTTTCAGTAGCTTGCAAAACAACAATACGAACATTATCATAAGAAAAGGAAAACCATGTAACGTTTGAATAGTTGATAACGATAAGATTAATAAGGGTTGGGGGACAGAAACGATGGCAAACGTAAAAATTGTAGTGAAAGATAACGGTGCATTTCGTGTAACAGGAGATGTGGAGCTGGTAGATTTTGAAGGGCACCCATTTGAAGCAAAAGAAGCCTTTTCTTTATGTCGATGCGGATTATCAGCAAAAATGCCATATTGCGATGGCAGCCATAAAGGAAAATTCCAATCTGTGGTAAGAGCTCCTAAAGCAGAAAATAAAGACTTAGAAAAATAATCTTCCATTTTAGTGAAGACTAAAAGCATATCGTGACGAAACAGAGAAAGTACATACCTCTATTTCGTCACTTTTTCATTATACACAGTTTAACTATTGTAATTTCATTCCGAGTATAAAACCTGAATACGCCAAGCTAATTCCTAGTACATAGGTGATGAATAAATAACTGATGGCAACTTTCTTTTTATCTTCCAAGAGACGAATACTTTCTAACTTAAAAGTGGAAAATGTCGTAAAAGCCCCCATAAATCCTGTTCCTACTAGAAGATAGACATCTTTTTGTACATTCATCCCTAGCAGTAATCCAAGCAACCATGCACCAAGTAAATTTACAAATAATGTAGCAAGCGGAAAATCCCCTTTGTAATAGCGCTTTTGTAGATTTCCAAGTGCAAACCGAGCAATAGCTCCACAAAAACCTCCGATTGCGACTAGAATGACATTCATTGCTGTTCCTCCTGTCCATAACTCTTCCATAGCTTATTTCCAAGTTGTAATCCTACCCACGCCATCATAAGGCCACCTATTGAACTTACACCTATATACAAAAAAGCCCAATTATAGTTATGCTGATGGAGAAATTGAACTGTTTCCACACTGAATGCAGAAAATGTTGTAAACGATCCGATTAATCCCGTTCCAATAGCTGGTGCAAAATAAACTTGCTTTCCTTTCATTTTAAAAATAGAAGCTGTGAAAAGCGCCAAAAAAAAGCAACCTATCATATTCACGAACCACGTTGAAAATAATGATAGGGAAAAATTGGCCATTATCAATCCCACGCTATATCGTAGTAAGGCACCTACTATACCTGCAACGCCTACTAGTATGTATGTCATTTGTGATCCTTCTTTCCATTATTAATAGTATTGCTGCTACATTATAACAAAAACATTCGTTCACCTTTCCATTATAATATGACCTAACTTTAACAAATTTTTCACATTATCAGTATAGTATTGCTTTCCATTCCTCGTTTTTGTGCTATAATGACAACAAATAATATCCTTCGGGGTCGGGTGAAAGTCCCAACCGGCGGTGATGAAGCATACGCTTCTTAGTCCGTGACCCGATTTGTATTTACAAATCGGTGGACCTGGTGAAACTCTAGGACCGACAGTAAAGTCTGGATGGGAGAAGGATTACGTTTTCATACTAGGATTCTATAGATTTGCACACGTATACCATTCTATTTTTTGTATTTTCTGAAAAAATAGTATTGTTTCGTAAATATCCTATCCTTTTGAAAACTAAACTCTCTCAAACCCTAGAGGATCATTCCTTTGGGGTTTTTTATTTTAGTTGGGGAGAGGTGAAATAATGACAGATGAAGAATACATGAAACTTGCCTTGCAGCTTGCTGCTAGTACGAAAGGACAAACAAGTCCGAATCCAATGGTTGGTGCCATCGTTGTACAAAACGGTGCGATAGTGGGAATGGGGGCTCATCTTGCTGCAGGTGAGGCACATGCAGAAGTTCATGCCATACATATGGCTGGTGAAAAAGCCATTGGTTCTACAGTTTATGTAACACTAGAGCCTTGCAGTCACTTTGGCAAAACCCCCCCATGTTGTGACCTACTTATCAAAAACAAGGTAAAACGGGTAATAATTGCTACACTCGATAATAATCCCCTTGTATCCGGTCAAGGAATGCGGCGTTTACAAGAAGCAGGAATCCAAGTCGATGTAGGTGTTTTAGAAGAAGAAGCAAAACAATTAAACAAAGTATTTTTTCATTATATGCATACGAAAAAACCATTTATAACTGTAAAAGCAGCTACAAGCCTAGATGGAAAAATAGCTACTTCTACTGGTGAAAGCAAATGGATTACTGGAAAACTAGCACGAGAAGATGTTCATCGATATCGTAACTCGCATGATGCAATCCTGGTAGGAGTAAATACAGTGATTACGGACAATCCTAGTCTTACAACACGTCTTCATGGTGGAGGAAAAAATCCAATACGGATCGTACTCGATACCTATTTAAGAACTCCCTTATCTTCGACCATAGTAAAAGACGGTGAGGCACCAACATGGATTGTTACCGGATCCCATATATCAAAAGAACGGATGGAACCTTTTGAAAAATACGGTGTTACAATTATCCAAATGAACTCATCTTTGATACAAATAGAGGAGTTACTTTCCATATTAGGTGAACGAAACATCTTATCTCTTCTTGTTGAAGGTGGTCAAAACGTTCACGCAAGCTTTCTAGAAGGTGGCTACTGGGATCAGCTCATTCTCTATATGAGTCCACGTTTAATTGGTGGTGTAAACGCTCCTTCCTTTTTTGGAGGGGAAGGCTTTTCATCTCTAGAAGATACTCCACACCTTTCTATCCAACAAATAGAAATGGTGGGCGAAGATCTAAAAATGATTGCACAAAAGGGAAAGGAGCGATCCCATGTTTACCGGAATCATTGAAGAAGTAGGAACAATTGCAAGCGTGCAGCGTTCTGGTATGTCCAATCAAATGAATATTTCTGCCAAAACAATACTAGAGGATATACACATTGGTGATAGCATTGCTGTAAACGGTGTATGCTTAACTGTTGTCTCGTTCACTTCTTCCTCTTTCGCAGTTGATGTGATGCCAGAAACAATTAAAGCTACCTCTTTACAATCGGCTAAAAATGGGTCATCTGTCAATTTAGAACGAGCCATGGCATCGAATGGACGATTTGGTGGTCATTTTGTATCCGGGCATATCGATGGTACTGGAACGATAGTAGGGAAACGTCGCGAAGCAAATGCTGTGTACTACACGATTGAGACGACGCCTCAGCTATTACGATACTGCATTCAAAAGGGATCTGTTGCAATTGATGGTACGAGTCTTACTATATTTGGACTAAATGACACATCGCTAATGATTTCCCTTATTCCACATACGCTCAACTATTCAGTAGTCGGACAAAAAGGTATAGGAGAAATTGTAAATATCGAATGTGATTTAGTAGGAAAATATATCGAACGCTTTATGACAACAACCAAGAAAAGCTCCATCACGGAAGGATTTTTGCGAGATAACGGATATATGTAAGGAGGAGATCGTATGTTTAATAAAATAGAAGAAGCATTAGAAGATTTGAAAAATGGAAAAGCAATTATTGTCTGCGACGATGAAAGCAGGGAAAATGAAGGCGATTTTATTGCATTAGCTGAAAGCATTACAGCTGATACCATTAATTTTATGATTACTCATGGTCGTGGACTTGTTTGCGCACCAATTTCAGTAGAAATTGCACAACGATTAAAGCTTGAACCGATGGTAAGTCAAAATACTGACTCCCACGGTACCGCCTTTACAGTGAGCATTGATCATAAATATACAACGACTGGTATTAGCGCACACGAACGTGCGATGACCATTCAAGAAATGGTAAACAACGAATCAACTGCAGCAGATTTTCATCGCCCTGGTCATGTATTTCCACTCATTGCAAAAACAGGTGGGGTTCTGCGACGTGCTGGGCATACAGAAGCAGCAGTAGATTTGGCCATGCTTAGCGGGGCAGCACCAGCTGGTGTTATTTGTGAAATTATAAATGAAGACGGAACAATGGCACGTGTTCCAGAATTACAAAAAATTGCAGAACAATTTGATATGAAAATGATTACCATTGAAGATTTAATCGAATTTCGCCGCCATCACGAAACATTAGTAAAGCGTGAAGTTGAAATTCAACTTCCGACATCATTTGGAACCTTCCGTGCAGTTGGTTATTCGAATGCCCTTGACGATAAAGAGCATATTGCACTCGTGAAAGGTGAAATTCAATCAGATGAACCTGTACTAGTGCGTGTTCATTCAGAATGCCTAACAGGAGATGTATTCCACTCCTTGCGTTGTGATTGTGGTCCACAACTTCATGCTGCATTAGCTCAGATTGAAAAAGAAGGACGCGGCATACTTTTGTATATGAGACAAGAAGGACGCGGTATCGGCCTTTTAAATAAGTTACGTGCCTATAAACTTCAAGAAGAAGGTTACGATACAGTAGAAGCAAATAATAAACTAGGATTTCCTGCCGATTTACGAGATTATGGTATTGGAGCTCAAATATTAAAAGATTTAGGCGTTACGAAAATTAAACTTCTTACGAATAATCCAAGAAAAATCACAGGCTTAAAAGGACATGATTTAGAAGTAGTCGAACGTGTACCAATTGAAATGCCCGCAACAGAGGAAAATGCTGCTTATTTACAAACAAAAGCTGATAAATTAGGTCATCTATTACATTTATAAGAGGAGAGATTAAATATGTTATTTGAAGGACATTTAGTTGGTACTGGGTTAAAGGTTGCGATAGTTGTAGCTCGTTTTAATGAATTTATAACAAGTAAACTATTAAGCGGTGCAAAGGATGGGTTAAAACGTCACGGAGTTGAAGATGCTGATGTGGATGTAGCATGGGTACCGGGAGCATTTGAAATTCCGCTCATTGCCAAAAAGCTTGCGGAGAGTGAAAAATATGATGCAGTCATAGCGCTTGGTACAGTTATTCGCGGTGCAACGACTCATTATGACTATGTATGTAACGAAGTCGCAAAAGGAGTTGCTTCTACATCCATGCAAACTGGTGTACCTGTCATTTTCGGCGTTGTTACAACCGAAACAATTGAGCAGGCCATTGAACGTGCAGGAACAAAAGCCGGTAACAAAGGTTGGGATTCTGCTATTTCTGCTATTGAAATGGCAAATTTAAACCGTCAAATTCAACTGTTATCCTAATAAATAGAGTCAAAAAAAAGAGATACAAAAGAAACTTTTGTATCTCTTTTTTTATTACAATGCACACTCTTCGATTTCAAAACCTAAATCCGAGATTAAATTCCAGTCTGCAGTTGGTTCTTGTCCTTCTGTAGTTAAATAATCTCCTACAAATATAGAGTTTGCGGCAAATAATCCTAGTGGTTGAAGTGCACGTAAGTTTACTTCACGTCCACCTGAAATACGTATTTCTTTCGAAGGATTTACAAAACGCATCATAGCTAATATTTTCAAACATTGTACAGGTCGAAGCTCTTTCGTTCCTTCTAAAGGAGTACCCGGAACAGCTACAAGAAAATTACAAGGAATAGAATCCGCATCTAATCTTTTTAATTCAAATGCAATTTCAACGCGTTGCTGTTCATTTTCACCCATTCCAAATATAGCACCTGAACAAGGTGAAATACCTGCATCCTTAACTTTCTCTACTGTATCTACTCGATCATCATATGTATGAGTAGAACAAATACTCTCATAATTATTTACATGTGTATTTAAATTATGGTTATAACGATGAACACCAGCATCACTAAGTCGTTTTGCTTGATCCTCGTTTAAAAATCCCATACAGCAGCATATTTTTAAATCTGTCGTATCACGAATTTCTTTGACTGCACCGATGACATGTTCTACTTCTTTGTCAGAAGGACGTCGACCAGATGCAACAATACAATATGTACCTGCTTTACGACGAATGGCTTCTTGTGCACCTTCTACAATTTTTTCTTTGGAAAGCCATGCATACTTATCAATAGGTGCCTCCGATATCATAGATTGTGAACAATAATTACAGTCTTCCGGGCAAAGACCTGATTTTGTATTAATAATCATATTTAACTTCACTTTTTTCCCAAAGTAATGTCTACGAATGATATAAGCAGCGTTCATGATTTCAAGAAGTTCATCATCATCAGCTTGTAAAATAGCTAGTGCCTCTTCATTCGTCACTTCTCTGCCCTGCACAACTTCGTTTGCGATATGCTTCCAATCCTTTTTCGTTTGAACGTGATCCATCTTTTTTCTCCCCTTTTCCTAACTCTCTCATTCTCATACTATGTACAAGAAAAAGTACCTAAATTCCATTATGTTAACCTGAACAAAATAAATGTTAACATTAAAAAATAAATGCTGTCAATATAAACAATTTTTTCAAACAAAAAAAGCACAGCAGCCTGCCTGTACTTTTTAGAAAGATATCTTGATAATCGTTTTATTCCCTACTTTTTCTCTTTTCAGAGTAACACTCATGTACTGCATTTACATATTCAATATTGGAAAACGATTTACAAGTAAAATGAGTAAAATAGTCACTACTAAACTAGGAAGCATATTTGCAATTCGAATCGTAGTTATTTTAAGCATATTTAATCCAATGGCTACAATTAAAATTCCTCCTACGGCCGTCACTTCCAAAATCATTTGATTCATTAGAACCTCTGGTACAAGCGCATGAATTTGCGTTGCAAGTAAAGTAAGGATTCCTTCGTATATGATAACTGGAACAGCAGAAAATAATACGCCTAAACCAAGTGCAGAGGTAAAGATGATAGAAGAAATCCCATCCAGCATGGATTTTGTAAATAAAACAGTGTGATCCAAACGTAACCCGCTATCTAGCGCCCCTACTATAGCCATCGCTCCTACAACGTATACGAGTGTTGCAGTAACAAATCCTTTGGAAATGCTACCTCTATTCTTATTGCCTACCTTTTTTTCTAGCCAATCTCCTAACGCATTCATCTTTCCTTCCAAATCCCACATTTCTCCAAATACTGAACCAATAGCAATGCTACTAATCACAATCAAATACTGCTTGCTTTTTAACCCCATCCCGATTCCTAATATAATGATGGCCAGACCAATCCCTTGCATGACCGTTGCTCTCATTTTTTCAGAAATATTGCGAAATACTAAACCGAGTAAGCCTCCAATAATAATAGCTACTCCATTAACGATTGTTCCTAACAACGCCATCTCTCTACAATCCCTTCCCTATGTATAATCATCTTACCTATTATAATAGATTATACATCGGTATATAAAGTGCTTCTTATCTCTTTCCTACTTATGCTCAACCATTTGATAGAATGGACCGAGCGCAGAAAAAAAAGTAGCCGTAAGATTACGACTACTTTTCTACCGGATAAGCATAAATGATATAACGATCTGGAGCGGAGCCTATATACCGAAATGGGTAACATGTTGAAAGATTTAATACTTCATTCGGCTTTGTTGGAGCTATGACCGTAGTATCATCGGCTTTAACAATACGGGAATGATCCATTTTATAATAAAAAGTACCATACGGAAGCTCAACAATAAATTCGTCCCCTTTTTGCAATTCTCCAAAACGCCGAAATACTGTATCCCGGTGGCCTGAAAGTAGAATTTGATCATGATCACCAGGAAAACCGGTTCCCGAATAATGACCGACTCCCTTTTTTAAATCATCAGGATTAGTACCTTCGACAATGGGCAGTTCTGCATTAATTTTAGGAATACGAAGCACGCCGATGGTTTCATTCTGACCTGGTTTAAATTGTTCACGTGTTTCATTGTTTTCCTTTGCCTTTTGAATGGTTTCGGTAGCTTGTTCCATAGAATGGGCTTGCTGCTTATTTGCATCTATTAACTCCCATCCACTATACCCAATGAAACCCAATCCTACTACGAGCAGGATTATTGCAAGAACCCTTCTCATCATTTCCCCCTAACTCTGCAGCAAATCCCTAGTTTGTTTTACGTTTCTTGAAAAAAGCTACAGCTCCCGCTACAACTGCCATCATTCCATATGCCATTATTTCAAAGATATTAGTAGCTGTATTCGGTAGTTGATTTGTTTGTTGCATGTTCGGATTGCTTACCGTGATCGCATCATTTCCACTCTTACTTTGATTGGAATCCGAAGAATTAGATGTATTTGCATTATTAGAATTACCTGATTCTGATCCGTTGTTAGTCGTCGGTGTGGTAGGAGTTGTATTTTCTTGTTTTGAAAGTGATAACTCATACTTTACAAATCCATTTGCACCTTCGCCAATGTAAGAAATACCACTATTTTCTGGAATAAAAGATTTTGCATTTGGTGAGGATTCAAACGTTACGTGTAACGTTTTCCCAATTACTTGATTAAAGGACCAGTTCCCATCTGCAGTTGGATTCACCGTTCCTTTCTTCTGAATATAGTTCACAATTACTTGGCGATTCTCATCAGGTGCCGCTAGTATAACTTTACCATTTTTCACCCCAGGAAATCCAGTTGGATTACCTGCATTTGCACCGCGATAATTATTGGTTGCAACAATAAATTGTTGATTGTCGTCAATTGCTTTACCATTATACATAACATTAACAATGCGGTTTGCAGTAGGATTCATTTCCTGACCTTTTGTATCATATTTAGCAGGTTGCGTCACATCAATTTGATATTGCACTCCATCTAGCACGTCAAAGTTATATGTTGGAAAATTATTGTTAATTAAGCTTTGCTCTTCTGATGAATTTGGATCAATTTGCTGAAATTGTCCTGCAGACATTTCAAGCCACTCTTTTACGTCTGCACCCGTTAGTAAAACCGCATATACCGTATTTGGATATACATACAAATCCGCCATATTTTTAATAGCAAGCTTACCAGCAAGAATATCTGTATAATAGCTTGCTCCCATTCGACCACCTGCTTTAAATGGTGCACCCGCAGATAATACTGGAATGTTTTTATATTGACTATTTCCTGAAGATTGAATCCAATTTTCAATATAATCCTTCTGTGCATTTGTCACAAGCTGTATGGATGGATCATCTTGAACGAGGGCAAAATAACTATTAATTGGAGCCGTAGTTGTGCCTACTTGTTGATTTACATAGTCAATGGTCCCAGTGTGATCACCTTGCACTGCACTGAGCACGTCTGGATCAGCATCAACTGCAGGAACTTTCTTATTACTTGCATCAAGGCTATAAATTTTTCGTAATTCAGCTTTCGAAGCTGCTTTGTTCACAACCCATTTCCCATTTTGCTGACTTAATTCTAAATCTATGACTCCTAAGGCACTACCGAAACTGCTAGGCATTGTAACTGGTACACCATTAATCGTTTTTGCAACTTCTAAATGAGAATGACCTGTTAATACCGCATCAATATCAGGTACATTTTTCGCTAAATAAGCAGAAACATTTTCATCACCAACCGTATAGCTGTCTTCATTGCCCATTCCTGAGTGAGACAGAGCAACTATTACGTCTGCCCCTTCTGCTTTCATTTTTGGAATAAACTTCTTGGCAGACTCAATGATATCTTTTGTAATGACCTTACCCTCTAAGTTTCCCTTATCCCATTGTGTAATTTGCGGGGGAACAAATCCAATTACGCCCACTTTAACCGTTTGCTTCGCTCCGTTTTGATCCACAAATTCCTTTGTCAAAATCTTATAAGGCGTAAAATAATTCGTATCGTTATCTAGGTTACCATCTTGATCATCCTTATATACATTGGCATTCACTACTGGAAAATTAGGAGTTTTTAAGACCTTATCTAAGAAACTAAGTCCATAGTTAAATTCGTGATTACCAACAGTAGCTGCATCGTAACCAAGTAAGTTTAAAACACGGTAAAATGGATGATCTTCAGAGTCAAGTTTATTGAACTTATTTATATAATCACCAAGTGGATTTCCCTGGATGGAATCCCCATTGTCAAATAAAAGCGTATTTGTACTTTCCTTCTTAGCTGTTTTAATGAGTGTTGCCGTTCTAGCTAATCCTATTGTAAAATCGGGCTTCGTTTGGTAATAATCATAATCGACAATATTTGTATGTATATCCGACGTTTCTAAAATTCTAAGTTTAATTACATCGTTCCCTTGAGCAAAAGAAATAGAAGGTAATACTTGCGGAATAATAAGACCCATTGCTAGTGTTGCAGTTGCTACCTTATAAACATTTGACTTTTTCATATTTTCTCTCCCTACTCCATAATCATATCTGTAATCTTTCATAGGATACGAGAAGTTAGTCTGGCTGTATTACATTAGCTAACCTAACAAAGAATCGATATGTCTGATTTATATATTATCGAACGCTGTCACTTTAGGTCAATTAATATTTTACAAATATATGAAAATTTACTGTTAATTAGATGTAAATGAAATGTTTGTTATTTTAACAAAGTGAAACTTCCATTAGTGTAGAGTTTTCTTCATTCCTAACTGATGGTTGGCAAAGGTCGGGCAAGATTTTACGGGCCGCTTTATCTTTACATAGCCTTTTTCGATTTTCTAAAGCCTTGAAGTGGTGGAGCTTACTATCCGCTAATGCAGGATAAATAATCGTCAAAAATCTAATAATAGCAACCCATACACGTATAAACAAAGAATTTATATTGATTTATTTACCGGGAAATGATTAGAACTAAAAGAGAGATTACAAAGGTTTTTATAGCTTTTTAATTTTTATCTTTTATTTCCTTCCCTACTTTTGCTACAATAAAACTGGAAAGGAGGCTATTCTATGAATGATCAACAAGGGCAACATATTGTAAATAACCTGCTTTCTCTAGTGCCTCTTTTTTACCGAAAATTTATGTTTCATGATCATAAGCATATGCCACAATCTCATACTCAGGTGTTGCTTCTACTTCATGAACACGATGTGCTAACCGTTTCAGAAATCGGAAAACGTCTATGTATTTCCCGTCCGAACATGACACCCCTTTTAAATAAGCTCATTGATGATAAATTAATTAATCGTCAAAGTAGTGAGAATGATCGAAGAGTTCTTATTGTTTCTTTAACTGAAAAGGGAATGGCATTCGTAAATGATTACAAACAGTACATTTTAGACAAAATGCGAGAATCAATGCAGAATCTAGAGGAAGATGAGCTAGCAAAATTAGACGAGTCCCTTCAAACACTCCAGTTACTCATTTCTAAACTTAGTGTCTTATAATCAGAACTCTAATTTATCGATTTCTTTTCTGTTTCTGAAACAAGACAGCTCTGTTCATACCAAATAAATATCGCCTCTCCTAATCTAAATTGCAATGTGAACCAGACGTAAGGATGACAAATAGTAGCGAATTTTCGAATTGTATTTTAGAGGACGAAATGCAGGATGGATAACCAAATTCAATATGCGCACTGTAATGAGAACATAAAAAAACGGAGCTAAGCTCCGTTTTTTTATGTTCTCATTACAGCTATATTTGTTTCTTTTTTTCGTCGTTGCAACCGTCTCATACGTTCTTTTTCATGTAAATGCAACACAACAAAGTAAGAAGTAAATCCAAGAATTGTTCCAATAATTGTCATACCAATAAACGTATACAAGCCACTATTAAGCAGGTCTCTTACGATTCCTAAAAAATTCCCTGAAAATATTTCAAAAAAGGAATGGTGTACGTGATGTTGCATCGGTGCATGAGCTACTTTAAACGGGTATACCATTTTTCCAAGAGCATGTGCAAAAGGTAATAGTACTACAGGTAAAAACGAGAGTTTACCAATAACATTTCCAATAATGGATGCTGGAAGCGATCCTCCCGAAAGTCGAACTATTGGATAAAATAATAAATAGATTAGCGATGCTGTCGAAATGACTAGCATTTCGAGGCCAAATCCTAGTGCAAATCCTAGTGCTACTTTCTTCGAACCACCAGGTGAACGAAACAGTTTATAAAAATTCAGCTTAAATAGACGCTGAATGCGTTGTATTACAGTGTATTTTCGTTTTTTCATTGCCACGTGTGCATCTCTCCCAAGTAGTCCTTCTATTATAAATAAAGGTACCTTCCTTATATTATAATGTATAACTACAGAATAGAGAATACAATTATTTATTAAATAAGCGGAAATCGTAGGGAATAGAATAAAAAATTTCTACCTTATAATCGTTCATTTATTGAGAAGACTTACGAGAAGGGCCTTCTGTGCATGAAGACGATTTCCAGCCTGTTGAAAAATAGCAGAATGTGCGCCATCAATAATATCCGACGTTACTTCTTCCCCACGATGCGCTGGTAAGCAGTGTAAAAATGTATAATCGTCAGCTGCATGTTGCATTAGCTGTTCATTAATCTGATAATCATGGAAAATTTGCAACCGTTGTTTTGCTTCCTCTTCTTGTCCCATGCTTGTCCAGACATCACTGTAAATAAAATCTGCATCTTTTACAGCTTCAATTGGATCTTCACAAACCTCGATGATTGCACCTGTTTGCGCTGCTATTTGCTGAGCCTCCTCAACAAATGTAGCGTTTGGTTTATAACCTTCAGGACAAGCTGCTACAATATGCATGCCTACCTTTGCCCCTGCAAATAATAAAGAATGACATACATTATTACCATCACCAATGTACGCAAGCTTCACACCTTGGAATGTTCCCTTTACTTCATATACAGTCAAGAGGTCCGCCAATGCTTGGCATGGATGATGATCATCTGTTAGTCCATTAATAACAGGAATTGTAGCATGCTTTGCTAATTCTTCCACCTTTTCATGGGAAAATGTACGAATCATAATAGCATCTACATACTGAGATAATACTTTTGCCGTATCTTCAACTGACTCTCCGCGTCCAAGTTGAAGTTCTTTTCCACTAAGGAACATACCGTGTCCACCAAGCTGAAGCATACCCGCTTCAAAAGAAACACGTGTACGTGTTGAATGTTTATCGAAAATCATTCCTAATATTTTCCCATTTAAAAGCGGTGGATTATTCCCTTCCTTATGTTGTTTCTTTAAATCTACTGCAAGCAAAAGTACATCCATTATTTCCTGTGAACTCATTTCCTTTAAAGATAATACATCCTTTGCTTGTACTTTTGCTGATTTTAAAACATTCATCATCTTTCAATCCTCTCTTTATGAAATGGAAATATAACTTTTTTCTAATATATCACGCAATAGCTTAACAGCTTTTTCAATTTCTTCCTTCGATACGATTAGCGGTGGGAGAATTCTAATTACATGTGACCCAGCTGTAAGGACAAGCAACCCATTTTCCTGCAAAGCTTTAACAAATGGAGCAGCTTCTTGATTGCATTCAATTCCAAGTAATAGTCCAGTCCCGCGTACTTCTTTTACTGCAGGTAATGATTCTATTTCATCACGGAGCAGTTGTAAAAAATAGTTTCCCTTTTCCGTTACATCCTCTAAAAATGACTGATTGAAAATCGTATGTAGCACGGTTTTAGCTGCTGTCATTGCAAGTAAGTTTCCACCAAATGTAGAACCGTGAACGCCTGGTCCAAACGCTTCTCCAAGCTTTTCTTTTCCAATAATTGCGCCAGTTGGAATCCCATTTCCTAACGCTTTGGCAACAGTAATAATATCAGGAGATACCCCGGCATGTTGATAGGCAAACGCCTTACCTGTTCTCCCTATACCTGACTGTACTTCATCGACGATCATCAACGCACCATGCTTTGCACATAGCTTCTCAATTTCTTGTAAAAATGCTGTTTCAGCAGGAAGAACTCCGCCTTCTCCTTGAATTGCCTCTACCATAATAGCTGCAGTTTCTCCGTCCATTGCATCTTGCAGTGCAGCAATATCATTATAGGGTACATATACAAACGTAGGTAGGAGCGGTCCAAAACCATCATGTATTTTACTTTGTGCAGTTGCACTCATTGTTGCGAATGTACGTCCATGGAAAGAATGGTAAAACGTAATAATTTTAGAGCGTTGTGTGTACTTCCGTGCTAATTTAATAGCTGCTTCATTTGCCTCTGCCCCGCTATTGCAAAAGAATACATACTGTCCATCGCTATTTTCTGTCAAATACTGAGCAACTTCCTCTTGCAATGAGTTTTGAAATAGATTGCTGACATGCCAAACCTTGTGAAGTTGCTTTTCTACAGCTTCCACTACCGGTGGATAGCAATGTCCTAAATTACAAACAGCGATACCGGAAACAAAATCTAAATACTCTTTACCATTTGTATCTGTAACTATTGTTCCTTTACCTTCTTCGATTTCAATATCCCACCGTTTATATGTTGAAAATAAAGCCGTCATTGTAAGATAACCCCTTTCGTAACAGTCGTTCCTTCTATTTTTCCATTTTCCTTCATAAAGCCCCGCAATCCATCTACAATCATGACACTTTCTAATTCGCCTTGAAGTGATGATAACGCAGCTTCCACTTTAGGAATCATTCCACCTGTAATGACTCCATCTTGAATGAGCTGCTTTAACTGTCCTTCATCTGCTTCTTTAACTAGTTCCCCTTCATTGAGTACACCAGGAACATCCGTTACTAACAATAAATGTTTTGCACCTACATAGTGGGCAACAGCGGCGGCTGCCGTATCACCGTTTATATTATAAAGCTGGGCTGACTCATCAATACCAATTGGTGAGATTACAGGCACAAAATTCTGACGTAACAAATTGAAAAGAAGTGACGTATTCACACCAACTACTTCACCAACAAAACCTAACTCTTCATCTAATGGTTTTGCTTGAAGCAACGATCCATCACAGCCTGCTAAACCAACTGCAGGGATATGAACCTGCTCCAAATGGGTCACTAGCTCTTTATTCACACTTCCGCAAAGAATCATTTGTACGACATGTAGGACATCTTTCGTTGTAATCCGAAGTCCATTTTTTTTACGTACAGGTATATTTAGACGCTGTAGCATTTGGTCGATTTCAGGTCCTCCGCCATGCACAATGATAACATGATACTTTTCTTGTAATTCTCGTATACTAGTAAAAAAAGATTCCGTCAAATATTGTAAAATGCTACCGCCGCATTTTATAACTACTATTTCTTTCATGATTTCCTCCTCACGTACGATAGCATGCGTTAATTTTGACGTAATCGTAACTTAAATCACAACCCCATGCTGTACCTGATGCTTCTCCCATATGAAGATGGAGTGAAATGGTAATAGAGTCTTTCTTTAAGTATTCCTGCATGCTCTCTTCATCAAATTTTTGAGGCTCGCTTTGCTTTAACACATATTCATCGCCTAGCAGTATATCAACGTTACTTGGGTCGACCGTAGCTTCACTATGACCCAGTGCACTTATAATTCTTCCCCAATTCGGATCTTCACCAAATATCGCCGTTTTAACAAGACTAGAGCCTACAATTTTTTTAGCAGCCATACGTGCTTCATCCTCAGACAAAGCCCCGTCAACCCTTACTTCCACTAACTTTGTTGCTCCCTCACCGTCTTTAGCAATTAACTTTGCTAAATCTTCACATGTTTGTTTTAATGCTAAATAAAACTGATCCCAGTCAGGATGATTTGGTGTTAAGGATTCATTTCCAGCTAGACCACTTGCCATGACGATTACCATATCATTCGTTGACGTTTCTCCGTCTACTGTAATTTGATTAAACGTTTTTTCTGTAATCTTGCCTAACGCGTATTGAAGCATATCGCTCTCTATATTAGCATCGGTTGTAATAAAACCAAGCATTGTTGCCATATTCGGGTGAATCATACCTGAGCCCTTCGCTACGCCGCCCACTGTAACGCTTACTTTATCAACAGTAGTTTGATAACATGCAGTTTTGGTAATTAAATCTGTTGTTAATATGGCTTCACAGAAGTTTGTCGCTTCTTCTTCACTTTTTTGCGGGGATAACATCGTTATTCCTTCACGTATTTTTTCCATTGGAAGTAACAAACCAATGATCCCTGTTGATGCTACTGCAACAAGATGTTCATCAAGTTGTAATTGCTTTGCTGTAAGAGCACGTGTCTCAAATGCATCTTTCTCTCCTTGCTTACCTGTACATGCATTTGCATTGGCACTATTAACAAATATGGCTTGCAACTTATGATTTGTTTGAATGCTATCCTTTGTTACAACAATAGGCGCAGCTTGAAATGCATTTTGTGTGTATACAGCAGCACAGTTTGCCGGTACGTCACACACAATCGCTCCAATATCTTTTCTTACCTTTCGAAGCCCTGCGTGAACTCCAGTGGCTGCAAACCCCTTAGGTGTAACAACTGAACCATTTATAACCTTAACCGTATCTGTCATTTGAATCATTGTCCTTCCTCCCCTTGTATATAATGTAATGGGATGAGCTTTTATCTCTTGTATTCCCAATAATATAGATAATAGCCGTATATATTAAAATTACCTACGAAATATAAAATGGAGCAAACTCTATTTCACCTTAGCATACTTACTCCCCAACTTTTCTCACTTAAATTATTCTCTTATTTTAATATTGTATATTTATTAAGTCAATTAAATATTTATAAATTTTTATTTTTTTATGTAATTTCAGATAATGATACAGATAGAAGAAGCAAATATGACTTTTCTGAATACATGCATAAGACAAATCGTACATGCTATAATAAATCGATGAGAGATACAGGATTAGACAATCCTACATAAAACATTGCGTTTTTATGCAGTGATAGTGATTTATCCTAAGCTGAAGGAGGATCAAGGAGGATGGACGAAAGATTCATACAAAAAATGATAAAAAACTGTTTTTTACAGTATTATGATTGTGTAGAATCCATTCCACTTTCAAAAATAGATATGCAGAATATGATTTTGAAGATAGAATATGAATTCCGTACGAAGGATGAAACACTACATGAACTTGTTGAAGATGCAGTATACGAATATGTAACAAAATAAATAGAAGCTTCCATCAATAGGAGGTTCTTCCTCCCTACTGATGGACCTTTACAGATTCCAAACAATAAATGGGTTTGCTTGGTATATTAATTTCACATTCATAAAAATCGATATTTTACTTTTTACGAAGTGTATTACCAGCAACTGCTTCAAAAGTACGTGGAAAGAGTGCAAATGCCAAAGTACCTAGTCCCATCCAATGTGGCAATTGTAACTCTCGCTTATACTTCCAAATCGTTTTCAAGCTCTCTGCAGCTACATACTCTGGCTTTAATAGAATTCGCTTTACACTCTCTACATACTGTCCTGACCGGTCTGCAATTTGAAAGAAGTTTGTTTGAATAGGTCCTGGATTGACAACTGTCACCCTTATATTCGTCGTAGCAAGTTCCATGCGTAGACTATTAGAAAGGCCAATAACCGCATGCTTCGTTGCAGCATAGGCACTTGATTTCGGAGTAGCAATTTTTCCCGCTATAGATGCTATATTTATAATATGACCGCTGTTTCTCTGCTTCATGGCTGGGAGAACAGCCTTTATACATGCCACCACGCCGAATACATTCACATCAAACATAGCTTTCACTTCTTCTAGTGATGCCTCTTCAAACGATAAAAACTTGCCGAACCCAGCATTATTAATGAGCACATCTATCGTTCCTACTTCTTGCTCAATTCGATTAAATACATTCTGTACTTGCTCATCCTTTGTTACATCTAATTGGTAGGCAATGCAAGATGTTTGATATTCTCGCTTTAATCTTTCTTGTAATATTTGTAAACGCTCTTCTGTTCTTGCTAACAAAACAGGAGTTCCGCCTAGTTTAGCAGTCTGCACTGCGATTTGCTCTCCAACTCCACTTGAAGCACCTGTTATTGCAATAATTTTGCCTTGCAATTTCACTTACGTCACCTACTTTGCATAATAAATCCATGAATCTGATGATGGATCCATCATCACTTGTTGATTATATTCTAAGTAATCGAGCTGTCCAACTGTTTCTGAAATCGTAAATGCTAACTGTTTCTGGTGTGCAGTAGGAAATAATTTCACACAAACTTCAAAGGCAGTCATTGGTCGTTCTTTCAGCATGTTCAATACCTTATGAGCACGTTCTGTTTGTTTATGTAATCGTTTTTGTACAAGACCCTGTACATTTGTAATGTCCTCACCATGGCCGGTTATCATACGTGATATTGGCATCTCTGCAAGTCTACTAAGTGTATCATTGTATTGAAGAAGCGGCTTTGTGCGCTGCGTTTCACCGTGATAGGGCGGCTCCAGTAAGGGATTCGATGAGATTCGTGCCAACAATACATCTCCTCCAATCAATAATCCATCACGCTCACGGAACAAAGCGATATGTGTAGAAGCATGTCCAGGAGTTTCGAGAACTGTAAACTCTGGTAGTATATCCACAATATCTCCTTCTCGTATTGAAGTAGTTAACGATCGCTTACAGGAGTATTCAAGCGTTCTTTTTAATGAAATATCGCTAAGTGCTCTTGGTATACCAAACTTTGGCATACTCTGTCTGAAAAAAGTATCGTACGAATAGATAAAATCTTCATCCTGTGATATCCATGGTTCGTTCCAAGGATGGCCAATTATTTCAACGTCGTCTCGAAACTCATTTAATAAGCCACAATGGTCTGCATGATGATGGGTAAGAATTACACTTTCAATATCCTTCATACGATATCCAATTTCCCCAAGTTTCTTCATAAGCATCATTTTACACTCTTCTGTTTTCGTACCCGTATCGATTAACGTAAGCCTCTCGCCCTTTACGACATACACATTTACTGTGGCAATCGCAAACGGAACAGGTAATTCAATTCGTATGATCTCATACATATTTTTTCCTCCCATCCCCACTTACAAAAATGAATGTACATTCATTTTACACGTTTCAAAAATGTTTGTCATTATTTTCAGATAAATAGGGGAAAATGCGCAAAAACGAACTATAATAATAATATTGCTTGCATAGGAATGTAGGTATTCCATTCTGTTTAAGTAAGTAGTCAGGCTTCACTTTATAAAATTGGAAGCAATTTAATGTTACTTTAGGAGGACTATCATGAAGATTCATAAACTTGCATTTGTAGGATCGGGTTCAATTGCTGAAGCGATAATAGCAGGTCTCGTACGAACTCATTACGTAGAGCCTAATCAAATTATCATTAGCAATCGATCCAATAAGGACCGTCTTACGTATTTTTCAGAAAAATACGGTGTAAGCGGCACTCAAGATAAAATGGAATTATTAAAAGACGCAAACGTAGTATGCTTTGCAATGAAGCCAAAGGATGTTGTGGAAGCAATATCTTCTGTAAAACCATACATTCGTGAGGATCAACTTATTATCTCTCTAGTCGCTGGTGTAGATAGCTCATCTATCACACATTTACTAGGAAAAGAAAATGCAATCATTCGCGCCATGCCAAATACATCTGCTGCCATGCTAAAATCAGCTACTGGCATATCTCGTTCCAAGCACGCTACTGAGGAACATATTTCGCTTGCACGTGATTTATTTGAAAATATTGGAACTGTTTCCGTTGTAGATGAAGAACTGATGCACGCTGTTACTGCGCTTTCTGGAAGTGGTCCAGCATATATTTATTATGTTGTAGAAGCGATGGAAAAAGCTGCCGTGCAAATCGGTCTATCCGAAGAGGTTGCAGGACCTATGATTCTTCAAACCATACTAGGAGCAGCAGAAATGCTAAAGACTTCTGCAAAGCATCCTTCTGTGCTACGTAAGGAAATTACTTCCCCTAGCGGCACTACGGAAGCTGGTATTCGCACGCTTGAATCCTTTGACTTTCAAGAAGCTATCATTCAATGTATTACAAAAGCAACCGAACGCTCACATGAACTGGGAGAAGTGTTAAACGAAACAATAGAAAGACTGTAAAACAAAAAAATGTCCGCATTATTAATCGCGACCACTGAAATAAAGTCCTTTTTCAGTGGCCGATTCTATGCGGACATTTTTAATATTATTTCACAAACATTCTTTTATCCTCGTACTTTTTTACCTATCCCAAAGTGCATGAGATCTTCAGCAATCTGCGTATTTGGAAATATTTCCTTTGCTTCTTCTTCTAATTTATCAATGACTTCTCCTTGATAACGAGAACTAATATGTGTAAGAATGAGCTGCTTTACATCTGCAAGCTTTGCAATTGTTGCCGCTTGCAGAGTTGTAGAATGAAAATAAGAAAACGCTAACTCCTCTGCATCTGCAGCTAGCGTTGCCTCATGAACGAGCACATCAGCATATTTGGCTAGCTCTATGCTTGCTTCACAATATCTCGTATCTCCTAGTATCGTTACAACTCTTCCCTTTTGCGGCGGGCCAATAAAATCCGTTCCTTTGAGTATAGTGCCATCTTCTAATGTTACAAGCTGTCCCTCTTTTAATTTCTTATAGATTGGTCCTGGTTTTATCCCCATGTCTACTAGTTGGTCTACTAAAAGAGTACCTGCAATATCTTTCTCTTCAATTCTGTAACCATAGCATTCAATACCATGAGACAGATGGGCGGCAGTAACACTGAACTGCTCATCCTCAAAAACAACTCCGTCCTCGTCTAATTCTACAATATCAAGTTGATATTTAATATGCGTCCCGCTAACCGATAATGCAATATCAATATACTCTTTAAGCCCCTTTGGTCCATATACTGTTAACGGCTCTTCCCCGCCTTGAAAAGATCGGCTCCCTAAAAGGCCAGGTAAGCCAAATATATGATCACCGTGCAAATGGGTTATAAAAATCTTTTCAATGCGGCGCGGCCGTACTGATGTATATAACACTTGATGTTGCGTTGCTTCTCCGCAATCAAACAGCCAGGTAGCCCCTCTCTCTTCAAGAAGCTGCAATGCTACCGCCGATACATTTCTTCCTTTAGAAGGAACTCCAGCTCCCGTTCCTAAAAATACAAATTCCATGTTTCTTAACCTCTTTCTCTTCATCTAACGTATATCTTACGGAATGTTATGTAAAATGGCAAACGAATCCGCGAAAAAAATAATCTATGTGAATTTTTTTCGCAAACGATCCTGTAATGACATATTTTTTTCTTTACCCCTCTGTACAATCGATGCTCCGTATTTGTTTCGAAGCTCTTCTAACACTTGTTGAAGTGGCTCTTGTTTTATATCCTCTTCATACGAAAATATATCTAATTGTTTACCATTTTCTGTTAGTTCCGTTACATGATTTGCTGTAATACCAAGCAATCGAACCGAATCACCATTCCAATGCTTTCTCCACAGAATACAAGCCACCTCATATATATCATGCATGTTATCTGTTGAGCTTTGTAGTTGCATACTTCTTGTTATTACGTTTCGATTGCTGCACATCATTGTAAGTTGTATCGTACATGTAACCATGTTCTTTTTCTGTAATCGATTACTTACCATACCAGCTAATTTTTCAAGCCATTGAAACACAACATGCTCTTCATCTGTATCAGTAGGTAATGTGCGTGAGTTCCCAATAGATTTGAATTGATCAATTTGACTTGGATCAACGGGACGATCATCTATTCCATTTGCTCGTTGTTTCAATAAGATTCCATTTACACCTAATTGTTTACGTAACATTCCTTCCTCAGCCTTAGCAAGATCTCCGATCGTAGTAATACCCATATTCTTTAATTTTAATGCTGTTTTTTCGCCTATGCCATGCATATTCGTTACGTTCATCGGCCATAAAACACTTGGAACATCTCGTTTTCTTAATACGGTAATACCAAGGGGTTTTTTCATATTAGAAGCCATTTTGGCAAGAAATTTATTAGGAGCCATTCCGATACTGCAAGGTAAAAAAAGCTGTTTGAGCACTTCTTTCTGAATATTGTTCGCAACAGCAAGAGGATCTTCCAAATTCATGTAATTGGTAATATCTAAATACCCTTCATCAATAGAAACAGGTTGATATACATCTGTATATTGAGATAAAAGCTGAAAGAGTGAAAAGGAAGCACGTTTATACAAAGGAAAGTTTGGTTGTTTTACAATGAGATGAGGACAAAGACGCTTCGCTTCCCAAACCGGCATGCGTGTGTGAATACCAAGAGCTCGTGCTTCATAGCTGCAGGTTACAATAATTCCTTTTCTCTGTTTTTCATCACCTGCAATTGCAAGTGGTTTTCCTTGTAGGCTTCTATCCTTAGCTATTTCGACGGAAGCATAAAAGCTATTCATATCGACATGTAAGATAATTCGATGTTTGCTCTTTCTCTCCATACCATCCACCTCATTTTTAAGAACATACATTCTTATTATACAAGGGAATGTAGACACTATCAACGCATTGCAAAAAGGACGACCCTTGCTTATACAGGACCGCCCTTTTTAACATCAAGTATTATTTTGCAACTTCTTCAATAATAGACACAACAAGCTCCGTTGTTTTTACTAACTCTTCAACTGGAATCTTTTCTTTTGTTGTATGAATATCTTCATATCCTACCGCAAGATTAACAGTCGGAATTTGGAATCCGGCAATTACATTCGCATCACTGCCCCCACCACTTTGGTGCAGGGAAGGTGTACGACCAATACGAGAAACAGCACGCTTTGCAACCTCTACTACATGGTCGCCATCAGCAAATTTAAAACCAGGGTACATCACTTTCACTTCAACTTCAGCATGTCCACCCATTTCTTTAGCTGTCGTTTCAAACGCTTCTTTCATTTTACGGACTTGCTCTTGCATTTTTTCCTCTACAAGAGATCTTGCTTCTGCCAAAATGGAAACATAATCACATACGATGTTTGTTTGTGTACCACCTTCAAAACGTCCAATGTTTGCAGTCGTTTCACTATCGATACGTCCAAGTGGCATTTTTGAAATTGCTTTGGCTGCAATCGTAATCGCAGATACTCCTTTTTCAGGGGCTACACCAGCATGTGCTGTTTTACCATGAATAACGGCATTTACTTTTGCTTGAGTCGGAGCTGCTACAACAATCTCTCCAACCTTTCCATCACTATCAAGGGCATAACCATATTTTGCGGTAATAAGATTACGATCTAAAGCCTTTGCACCAACTAGCCCAGACTCTTCCCCAACGGTTATAACAAATTCTACTTTACCATGAGGAATATTATTTTCCTGGATTACTCGAAGTGCTTCAATCATTGAAGAAAGACCTGCTTTATCGTCAGAACCAAGAATAGTCGTACCATCTGAAACAATGTAGCCATCTTTTATGGAAGGCTTTACTCCATTCGCAGGAACTACAGTATCCATATGTGATGTAAAATAAATTGTATCTGCTTCTTTCGTAGCAGATAGAGTACATATTAAATTTCCAGCCCCGTGACCAGTTTGTGACGTTGTGTCATCTTCAAATACATCTAATCCTAGAGCAGTAAATTTTGCCTTTAATACTTTGCAAATGGCTGCTTCATGTTTTGTTTCAGAATCTACTTGTACGAGTTCAAAAAACTCGTTAACTAAACGTTGTTCGTTAATCATAGAAATGCCTCCTAATTGGTATGTACAACTACAATTATAGCAGAATGTAATGGAAAGAAAAGTAATGCCAACTTTATATGAGCTACAGTCAGTTTTAAATAAAAAAGGAGTACCGAATGGATTCGGTACTCCTTTTTTCGAAATCGTAAACTGATTATAGTGGAATATTGCCGTGTTTCTTTTTCGGACGTTCTTCTTTTTTGTTACGAAGCATGTCGAGTGATTGAATAAGCTTGATTCTCGTATCACGAGGATCGATAACATCATCCACAATACCATGCTTTGCAGCTACATATGGATTTGCAAATTTTTCACGATATTCATCAATTAGCTTAGTACGAGTTGTTTCTGGATCGTTGCTTTCGCTAATTTCTTTTGCAAAAATAATGTTTACTGCTCCTTGTGGTCCCATTACTGCGATTTCCGCATTTGGCCAAGAATATACAACGTCAGCACCAATTGATTTACTATTTAGTGCAACATAAGCGCCGCCGTATGCTTTCCGCAAGATTACAGTAATCTTTGGAACCGTTGCTTCTGAATATGCAAACAAAATTTTCGCACCATGGCGGATAATTCCTCCATGTTCTTGTTTAACTCCTGGGAAGAACCCAGTTACATCTTCAAACGTAACGATTGGAATATTGAAGGAGTCACAAAGGCGGATAAAGCGAGCTGCTTTATCAGATGAATCAATATCAAGGCTACCGGCCATAGCCTTAGGTTGGTTACATACCAAACCAACTGATTCTCCCTTAATTCTTGCAAATCCAATTACAATATTCTTTGCAAAACTCTTTTGAATTTCTAAGAAAGAATCTTTATCCACGATATGTTCTAATACTTTACGAACATCATAAGGACGAAGTGCATCAAATGGAATAATATCGGTTAACTCAGGACGATAGTCGTCATCATCTGGTGTACCATACATAAGCGGCTTTTCTTCACAATTTTGTGGTAAATAACTTAACAAAGCACGTACAATATCAAGTGCATTTTCTTCGTCTTTTGCCGCAAAATGTGCGCTTCCGCTAATTGAGTTATGAACTTTTGCCCCACCTAAATTTTCAGCAGAAATGCTTTCTCCAGTAACCGCTTCAATTACTTTCGGACCAGTGATAAACATTTGGCTCGTTTTTTCTACCATAACGACAAAGTCCGTAATAGCTGGTGAATACACGGCTCCACCTGCACATGGTCCCATAATAACTGAAATTTGTGGTACTACTCCAGAATAAATAGCATTACGATAAAAAATGTGACCGTAGCCATCTAGAGAAAGAACACCTTCTTGAATTCTCGCACCGCCGGAATCGTTAAGACCGATAATTGGAGCACCATTTTTTGCAGCTAAATCCATCACATTGGCAATTTTTTTCGCATGCATTTCACCTAGCGCACCGCCAAATACAGTGAAATCTTGAGAAAATACGTATACAAGACGCCCGTTTACTTTGCCGTAGCCTGTTACAACTCCGTCTCCAGGTCCTTTTTTTGATTCTAAGCCAAAATCCACGCAGCGATGCTCCATAAATGCATTCAATTCTGCAAATGTGCCTTCATCAAGAAGCAAATCGATTCTTTCGCGTGCAGTTAGTTTTCCTCTTTCATGTTGCTTTTCAATCCGTTTATCTCCGCCACCTAATTCAATTTCACGTTTTCTATCGTATAAATCATTGATTTTTTCATAAATATCTACCATGTTTACACCTCGGCCCCTATCTTTTTCTCACATAGTTCATATAACACACCGTGCGCAGCTTTCGGATGCATAAATGCAATCTTCGATCCGTGTGCTCCATTGCGTGCTGTTTCGTCAATCATTCGAATTCCCTTTTCTTTCATTTCTTGCAGACGCTCTTCGATTGAGTTAACTCCGAGTGCTACATGGTGAATTCCTTCACCGCGTTTTTCGATAAATTTTGCAATAGGACTACTTTCTGTTAGCGGTTCCAAAAGTTCCAACTTACTTTCTCCCAATTGCAAAAATGCTACTCTTACTTGTTGGGATTCAACCTCTTCTTCACCTAGTAATTTTAGTTGCAAAGCTTCAGTGTAAAACGGAAGAGATTCTTTCAAAGATCGAACCGCAATACCAATATGATCGATTTTCTTCATTTTGTACTTCACCCCTTGTTGAACGTTAGATGCAAAAATGCACATTCTTCTTATATATTCTACATGAATTTTTAATTTCCTGTTAACTTATAAAATTTTTATCGAAATTTGTCCCTTGTTCTGTTTCTTTACCATCGTTACAATAAGTCTATGAACGTATAGGAGGTTTATCATGAACAAACGAGCGCAAAAAATTTTCATTTACATTATGCTCATATGTATGTTACTCACTACCATTCTAACAGGCATTAGTATGTTTTGGTAAAATGTCGGCCGATTATTCGGCCGACATTATTTTTTACTTAAATATATAACTTCTTATTTGCTTGAAATAGCTCCCTTTTCTTTGGCAATCTCTGCAAAGGATCTCATGCTACTTACGATTAGCACTTTTGTTCCAATAGGGATATGGGAATATAAATATTCTATATCTTGTTTGTACATACGTATACAGCCACTTGAAATATATTTTCCAATCGAATCTGGGTCGCTCGTCCCGTGAATTCCATATTTGGTCCCATCCGTTCCTCTTGCATTAAATCCAATCCAACGAGTACCAAGAGGATTTTTAGCACTCCCGCCTGGAATATTTTTTTTTATATAATATGGATTTTCTAGCTTTGCTACAATATCGAATTCACCTTCGGGAGTTAACGTTTTTGTTTTACCAGTAGCAATCGGAAAAACCCCTTGAATTTCTCCTTGATCAATATAGGCAAGTTTATTACTTAGTTTATTTACAATTATATAAGGATCGCCTACTCTTGGATTCTCACCGAGTGGCCAAAGGGGAGAAAATACCATTACAAGAATAATGGACAGAATGTGGTTCATCGTACTTCCTTCTTTCTGAAGCCATTTTTCATATATTTCCCCATGCTTTCATTTTTCATTAAATGCCCCGAAAAAATTATGGAAGAAAGAAGGATTCCACTGTAGTACTGTCATATTAAAGCTATATGCATGATTTCCATGTAAACGAATACAAGTATATAAATAGCATTGCAATTTCATGCTGAAAAAATGTAAATACATGTAGGATGGGGAGAGGGAAAGTATGAAAATTTATAGTTTTTTTACTTTTTATGTCGTGGTTTCTATTCTATATGGCTGCTTTAAAGGGTTATTCGTCTTTCTAAAGCTATATGCCCCTTTTGTTACACTTCCCGCCCCACTTCTTGAAAGTTTCGGATTTGTTTTATACATGCTGTTTTCTATTTCTGTTGCATTTGCCTATTTAAAACGAATTCGTTACTCCATTCCGGTTGCTTTATTTTCATTACTTTGGACTTCAAATATCGTTTGGATTTGGATCTATCTTCATTTCCTTATATAAATGTCAAAAAAAGTGCCCCATTAATACGATTAGGGGCACCTTTTTCTTACACTTTACAGCATTTTTTGTAAAAATTCTTGGGCTCGTGCACTCTTCGGAGCAGTAAAAAATTCGGATGGTGGTGCATCTTCGATTAACTTGCCATCCTCTAGAAATAAAACACGATCTGCCACTTCTCTGGCAAATCCCATTTCATGTGTAACAATCATCATCGTCATACCCGTATGAGCAAGGGACTTCATTACTTCAAGTACTTCTTTTACCATTTCAGGATCAAGTGCTGAGGTTGGTTCATCAAATAACATGACTTCCGGCTCCATTGCAAGTGCTCTTGCAATTGCAACACGCTGCTTTTGTCCGCCAGATAAGCGATTGGGATACTCATTCGCTTTTTCACTCAAGCCAACCTTGGCAAGCAATTTTTGCGCCTTATTGTCTGCCTCTGCCTTGGTCATCCCCTTCACTTTCATCGGTGCATACGTTAAGTTCTCCAAAACAGTCATATGAGGAAACAGATGAAAATGTTGAAATACCATACCTACATGTTGACGTACCTTCATAATATCTGTTTGTTTATCTGTAACGTCTTCGTCTTTAATCCAGACATGACCACTTGTAGGTTGCTCAAGTAAGTTGATACAACGTAAAAAGGTTGACTTTCCTGATCCAGACGGTCCGATAACGGCAACAACTTGTCCTTGCTCAATGGTAGTTGAAATATTCTTCAATACTTCAAGCTCACCAAAAGATTTGTATAATCCTTCAATTTTAATCACTTTTTCTCATTCTCCCTTCAATTGCTTTTCCGAGAATTGTCAATAGGATGACTAAAATGTAGTAAATAGCCCCTACGAAAAGAAGTGGTTCAAAATACGCATACTTTTCCCCACCAACGATATACGCACGACGCATCAAATCACTCGCACCTATTACCGTAACAACCGCTGATTCTTTCGTAAGTGAAATAAATTCATTCATAAGTGCAGGCAAAATATTTTTAATCGCTTGTGGTAATATAATGTTCATCATCATTTTACGATAAGGAATACCAAGTGCCATAGCTGCTTCCGTTTGGCCCTTATCAACCGCTTGAACACCAGCACGAATAATTTCTGACATATATGCGCCCGAATTCAAACCAAAAGCTAGCACGGCTGCTAGAAATGAATTAATATCATAGCCCGTAATTTGCGGTAACCCGTAGTAGATAATCATCAGTTGTAATACAAGTGGTGTTCCGCGAAAAAGCGAAGTATATGCATCTGCAAACCAACCAAGAGCTCGTATTCTAGCAATTTTAAATAAAGCAAGCAGCGTACCAAGCACAAAACCAATAACAGCTGCTACTGCAACAATTTGCAGCGTAACTTGTAACCCTAATAATATATAAGGCATCGATGGGACGATTTGATTAAAATCAAGCTTCATCTCTGCAACCATTCCTCTCTTACGTATACTTCATCTCTTTCACATTATAAAGTGAAACGTTCCATGCAAAAAGCTATTTGTGTCGTAATTAAATATTTCCATAGAAGAACACAATTTACAGCAGAGGTAGCCCCTGCTGTAAATTGTGTTCCCAATACATATGTGATTAAGGCTAACTTACTTTATTGTGCGTCAAACCATTTTTTAACTAGCTTGTCCAATTCGCCATTTTGTTTCATCTTTTGAATAACTTTATTAAAATCAGCTGTATATTTACTTCCCTTAGGAAATGCAATGGCAGATCCAGATTCATCGGCAGCTTCTGGAATATCTGCACCCTTAAGTTCAGGAAGTTTTGTTAAATATCCTTTTGCAACTGTGTTTTCTACAATAATTGCATCAACACGTCCAGCTTTTAATTCTTCAAATAAATCAGGTACACGATTACGTCCTTCTATTTTAAAGTCAGTTTGTTTTTGTAAGTCTTTCGCTTTCGTTTCTTGAATAGAGCCTGTTTGTACACCAACTGTTTTCCCTTTTAAATCATCCATCTTTTGTACAGTACCATTTTTAGAAATAACAACATTTTTAGCTGTAAAATAAACATCTGAGAAGTCAGCATTCTTTTTACGTTCATCTGTAGGTGTCATACCAGCCATAACGAAGTCTACTTTACCAGCTTGCATAGATGCTAATAAACCGTCAAAGTCACTATCTTTTACTTGAATTGTATATCCTAGTTCTTTTCCAATATAATTTGCGATATCAATGTCAAATCCGATTGGCTTATCGCTTTTTGATGAATCCACATACTCATACGGCTTGTAGTCGGCAGAAGTTCCCATTACAAGAACTTTATTAGTGCTATTGCTTGATGTATCTTGCTTCTTAGTACAAGCACCAAGTACCCCAATTGTTAAAACGCCAGCTAAAACGAGTAGTACTAGCTTTTTCATATTTGTTCCCTCCGTTGTAACGTTTCTTTATTTTTCTATAAGTAGCTTTTTATTTAACAAACTGTATTTTAACACACATTTATAATTATGCAATAATTAATCGCTAAAAAACTACAATGTTTTTTCAAATGCTCCATAAAGAATAGTTATTTTCTTACCATAGCCTTATTATTCTCCTTTCATTTTACATTTATGTGTATAGTTATCAGGCAGAAGATGCATATTTATTCCTTTTTATGCAATATTCAATTGGTTGGAATAAGCTGAAAAAAGCTACAAAAAAACATATCGTTTTTCAGTAGCCTCTATCCATGTTTCTTACTTTTTCTATTTCTCATTATGATGCGTATCTTGCTCTCGTTCCTGCTGTTTATTCTTCTCGTTTGTACTATCCTTTCTTACCTGTTCTTTGTTTTGCTCATTTTTTATTTTTTCTACAGTTGAACCAGCAGGCTGATTGGACTTATTGGTAGGGTTAGCCGGTGTAAGCTTTTTATTTTCATTTCCTACTACTTGCTGTTCTCCTTCAGGAAACTCTATCATTCCTTGCTTTTTCTCTTCTTTAAAATAGTTCTGATGATTAACCTCATTCGATGAAGAGGAAGAGTCTTTCGGAAATGTGGTTTGCTGCGACATCTCCCCTTCGCTTGAAATGTTTGCAGAATGATTCAAAATGTAAGGTGCGGATGATTCCGTTTGGAGAAATGGATCCTTTTTCTGGTATTCCTTTCCTACATAAGGTCCTAAACGAAAGCCTTCCTTTTTCATTTCCTCTTGAATTTTCAATTTGCCTGCTTTCCATATAATCATAATATCCTCTTGCTTATACTCATCCTGAAAATGCTTAACTAGCTTTTCAAGCTGATTCTCAAGCACAGTATCACTTTTATCCTTTAATACAGAAGTAAGAGTGACTTTCTTTCCTGGTATTAAATAACCATCCTTTTCACTTTGTTCAAATATATGCTGTAGAACTTCTTGAAGGGGTTTTCCCTTCCAATCCCTTATTTCCTTCAAAATTCTTTCTCCATCTTGATTATGTGCTTTCAAATCCTTTACATATAAATGATTTGTGACACTTGCCTCTAAATTGGGAGTAATATCAATTGAGACGTAAGCCATTACCTTGTCTTCTGGTCGATAGAAAAGGATGAATAGGACTATACATGCAGCAATTGTTAGTACAGGCTTTAAAAAGAGGCGTCTTACCGTTATATCTTGAGGAGTATATTGAATTTCAGACCCAATTTCATATGTACCTTCCCCTTTGTTACATGTAACAAAGTTTCCTTCAGGTGTTAGTAACACGATACGACGCGAACGTACTTCCATAACAACACCTTTACTCATCCTTCATCCCCCCCTCTATGTAACCTTTAATATAGGTGTATTCATTACTAAAAATGAGACACATGGTAATTATGTACTTTCGATGACGTTCCAATGTTTTACGACTCATACTGACTTTTGATTCAAGTTTCTTTAATGGCAGCTTTTTCTTTCGAAACAATTCCTCTAGTAGTTCCTCTTCTTTCACAATTTGTTTCGCAACCGCTATCATAGCTGACCTTGTATCCTGATGCTTTGGTGACTCTTTCACCAGTTCAGACAAAGAGATCTTAAATTCTTTAAGCAAGCCACGTAAATGGAGAATTTCTTCCCTACGATTTTGATTGTCCATTTCCTGCAAATATTTAAACTGAGATTGCTCGGAATCAATGGTTTCCCCCACTTCATCAAAGGAGACAAATGTTCTACGCGTTTCCTTACGTAAATAATCAATAATGTCTCGTTTCATAAGGAGTTTTGCAAATGAGAGGAATGAGCTACCCTTTGTGTACGAATATTGTTGCAAAGCTTCGTTGAATGCAACTAAGCCAATGCTATATTCATCGTCTTGTTCCGTTATATAACGATGACGAATAGATGAAATGGTGCTACGAATAAAAGGGCGATAGGCTAGAATAAATGCTTCTTTATCTCCATTTCCAGCTTGTAAATTCATGACTTCTTCCTCGATTGTTGGCTTTTTCTTAACAACATGTAGTAATAAATGTAGCACTGCGAGCTCCTCCCTCCCTTCCACAAACATAGCAGAACGGTCACTTCTCTAATAGAAGTGACCATTATAACATACGAAATTACTAGTCGTTGTTTTCTTTTTTGTTACGTTTATTACCGATTTGTTTGCGATTGCGAAGCGAAGTTTCTTTTTGTTACTGTTCGCTCATTTTTTATATTTATATTTATTTGCATTTCCCCTACTTAGCCTACTCTTCTGCTTCTTACAATCATACAAATAGTTTTTTGTGTATAGTATGTCTTTCCCCTATTTACTAGTAATATCATAATTATTGCCTACTACTCCCCACTTCATCTTTCAATTCTAATTCGTTTTTGCTTTCTTCCTTATACTTATTCGAAAGAAGATTCATCTTTATGGGGGTACAAATAAATAAAATAAAATAAAATAAAAAAATCATGATACAACCCTTTTCCTCTGCGAAAGGGATTGTATCATGATCTATGCATCCAACATTTAATTGACAAATTCACATTTTTGTAATGATATCTTATACTTCTTGGCAATATTGATTGAAATAGTTCTGTAACTTTTCAACAACCTCAATTGGTGAATGTCCTTCAATTTCGTGCCGTTGTATCATAGTTAAAATTTTTCCATCCTTTAATAAAGCAAATGACGGAGAGGATGGCGGATAGCCTTCGAAATAATCGCGTGCAAACTGAGTTGCTTCTTTATCTTGTCCTGCGAACACAGAAACAAAATGATCTGGCCGTTTATCGTAATGAACCGAATGAGCTGCCGCAGGACGAGCAATACCTCCTGCACATCCACAAACAGAGTTCACCATGACTAATGTTACACCAGATTTCGCAAATGCTTCCTCTACCTCTTCCGGTGTTTTTAATTCTGTATAACCTGCCGAACCGATTTCCTCACGAGCTTGACGTACAACATCATTCATAAAAAAATTAAAATCAACCATTGTATTCCTCCTTATGTTTCTTTGCTACTATCTTATCAATTCTAAGGTAGGAATACCAACGAAACTGCTTTTACTTATTCTCATACGTTTCCATAAGCTCCATAACAGCTTTCGTAACAGTTTGTTTCCCATGCATAATGTCTTGCTCATACTGCATTAACTGTTCTTTCATCATCGTATTGTTGAAAAATCGTATTTCAAGTTGTTCACGGATTGATGCGTACAACCAATGTCGTTTTTGATTATTCCGTCGTTGTTCAAACACACCGGATTGTTTTGTCTTTTCCTGAAAAGTAGTTACTTCCTTCCAAAACTCCTGTAAGCCTTCGTTATAAAGAGCAGAACATAGGCCTACGTGAACTTCCCATCCTTCTGTTGCCGGCTGAAACAAATGCGACATTTGTGAGTAAAGCCCAACTGTTTGCAAAGCACGAACACGATTATCTCCATCTGCCTTGTTAATTAAAATTCCATCAGCTAACTCTAAAATACCACGCTTTATACCTTGTAATTCGTCTCCTGCACCAGTAAGCGATAAAAGTAAGAAGAAGTCTACCATATCACGGACCATTCCTTCGCTCTGCCCAACTCCTACTGTTTCAACTAGAATTACATCGTAGCCAGCTGCTTCGCACAATAGCATGGTTTCTCGTGTTCTTCTATTTACCCCGCCTAATGCTCCGCCAGATGGTGAAGGACGAACAAATGCGTTTTCTTGTTGCACAAGACGTTCCATTCTCGTTTTATCACCTAGAATACTTCCCCGTGTTAGGGTACTGCTAGGATCCACCGCAAGTACTGCAACCTTAAGATTTAGTTCACAGAGCATAGTACCAAAAGCTTCAATGAATGTGCTTTTCCCAGCTCCCGGAACCCCAGTAATTCCAATACGAATGGAATTTCCTGTATACGGCAAAAGCTGTTGGATAAGTTCTTGGGCTTTTTGGTTATGTTTCCGTGCGTTACTTTCTACAAGTGTAATCGCCTGTGCAAGAAGAGTGCGATTATTATTTCGCACTCCTTCAACAAGAGTTTCTATCGATACCGTTCGTTTTTGAAAGGAATGTTTTCGCGCTACAGGCTGCTCCGTTCCTTTCATGACGGTAGTTGTGAAAGCATCCTGATTTTCTCCGCTAGTCGGCACCCATTCTGGACGTTTCATATCTTCTTGCATCATTTATTCCTCTTCGCCAAGACGACGTTCGATTTCATCTAGAATTTCTTGGGCAGCGTGTGGAATAACTGTTCCTGGTCCGAAAATTGCAGCTGCACCGTTTTCGTATAAGAATTCATAATCCTGAACCGGTATAACCCCGCCGACTATTACAACAATATCTTCTCTTCCTAGCTTACGTAATTCTTCAATAAGTTGAGGAAGTAATGTTTTATGACCACCCGCAAGCGAACTCATGCCAATGCAATGAACGTCATTTTCTACTGCTTGACGAGCTGCTTCTTCTGGAGTTTGGAATAATGGTCCCATATCTACGTCAAAACCAAGATCAGCATACGCAGTTGCTACAACCTTAGCCCCTCTATCGTGACCGTCTTGTCCAAGTTTAACAATTAAAATACGTGGACGACGACCTTCCTTATCAGCAAAGGCATCAATGTTTTGACGAACAAGTTCAATCTCATCTTGCTTGTTGTATTCAGAACGATATACGCCACTCACTGTTTGAATAACAGCTTTATGACGACCTGAAACTTTCTCAATTGCACTTGAAATTTCTCCAAGTGAAGCGCGAGCACGTGCAGCTTCGATCGCTAATGCAAGCAAGTTTCCTTCGCCTGTTTCAACAGCTTTTGTAATCGCCTCTAGTGTTTTTGCAACTACGGCTTCATCTCGATCACTCTTAAGCTGATCTAAACGTTCTAATTGTTTTTTCAATACCGCTGTATTATCAATATCTAAAATTTCAAGAGGTTCTTGCTGATCAAGACGATATGAGTTTACCCCTACGATTAATTCAGCGCCAGAATCAATATGTGCTTGTCTTCTTGCTGCCGCCTCTTCAATACGAAGCTTCGGTATACCTTTTTCAATTGCCTTTGTCATACCACCTAGGCTTTCAATTTCTTCAATATGTTCCCATGCACGGTTCATCAAATCTGATGTTAACGATTCAACGAAATAAGAACCGCCCCACGGATCGATTGTATTCGTGATTCCTGTTTCATTTTGTAAATACAACTGTGTATTACGAGCAATACGAGCCGAGAAATCAGTAGGTAATGCAATAGCTTCATCCAATGCGTTCGTATGAAGTGATTGTGTATGACCACTTGCGGCTGCAAGTGCTTCTAGACAAGTACGTGCAACGTTATTAAACGGATCTTGCTCCGTTAAGCTCCATCCTGATGTTTGTGAATGAGTACGTAATGCTGATGACTTCGAATTTTGCGGATCAAACTGCTTCATTAGCTTCGCCCAAAGAAGTCGACCTGCGCGCATCTTTGCAACTTCCATAAAGTAGTTCATACCGATAGCCCAGAAGAAAGATAGGCGCGGGGCAAATGAATCGACTTCTAATCCTGCCTTAAGTCCTGTACGAACATATTCAATACCGTTTAAGAGCGTATAAGCTAATTCTAAATCAGCAGGAGCTCCCGCTTCTTGTAAATGATAACCAGAAATACTAATGCTATTAAACTTCGGCATATTTTTAGATGTATATGCAAAAATATCTGCAATAATTTTCATGGATGTTTCTGGTGGATAAATATACGTATTACGAACCATATATTCTTTTAAAATATCATTTTGGATCGTACCTGCTAGCTGTTCTTGCTTAACACCTTGTTCTTCTGCAGCCACAATATAGAATGCTAACACAGGAAGAACGGCACCGTTCATCGTCATAGATACCGACATTTTATCTAACGGAATACCGTCAAATAATACCTTCATATCCAAAATAGAATCAATCGCAACGCCGGCTTTACCGACATCCCCTACAACACGAGGATGATCTGAGTCATAACCACGATGAGTCGCAAGGTCAAATGCTACTGACAACCCTTTTTGTCCAGCAGCTAAATTACGTTTGTAGAATGCATTACTTTCTTCCGCTGTAGAAAAGCCTGCATATTGTCTGATTGTCCACGGACGATTCGTATACATAAGAGCATACGGTCCGCGATGGTATGGTGCTACGCCTGGTTTAAAGTCTAGATAATCGAGTGACTCAATATCTTCTTCTTTATATATGGTTTTAACATCAATTTTTTCATTAGATTTATAAGCAACCGTTGCTTCTGGCTCTGTAACGGCTTCATTTGTAAATAGCGATGAATATTCTAGTGTTGAAAAGTCTGGCGTTTTCATACTGTCACCTCCAACTCATTATACATATCTTGCAACAATGGCAACAAACTGCTTACATTTGCAAGTGTGCCATCTGCTCCTGCAGCTAAAGCAGCCTCTCCTGCTCCACTTTCATCCGTACCAATTACATATAGTTTTTTTCCTACAGATGAAAGGTTCGCGATCGATGTTAAAAGTGAATCTACGTTATCATGTAAGAACACAGCTTCTACTTCTTCTATATCACCTGGCATCTTGTCCACTGTTGCAACTTCAAACCCACATGCTTTTAAAGTAGTAGCAATTGTTTTGGTATTGTCATCTTTTTCAAGTTGAACAACTAATGCACGCGGACTTCTACCCGTTTGATTTAGAAATTGGTCTGCTGCTTTACGCAATTCTTCAAATTCTTCTCCATCTCGGATTGGAAGAAAGGCTTGGATTTGTATACCATCTTTGATTTGCGATGCAGTAATGTCTCCAATTGAACTTCCTGCTGAATATGCTTCAATCAATTCTTCAACTGTTGCACCTTGATAAGAAGGAACAGTTGTTGTGTTTCGTTGTTCTTTATAAGCAAGTACAACTTCTTCTCTGTTGTATGCTTCTTTTGTGTCAGCTGTAAGCTTGTCTTCTGCAAGATTTACAAAGCGATTCGTACCGACAATTGTTTGTTTTAATGAGCGCACATTTGCAAGTCGTTGCTTCGCAATACGATTAATTTCTTCATGCAGAGAACCGTCCTCAAGCACGGCAATCATGCCGCCTTTTTTCTCAATTTCACGGAACATATCCCATGCTTGCTTAGCTAACTCATCCGTTAGCTCTTCCACATAAAACGCACCTCTTGCAGGATCGATAACTTTCTCAAGATGAGCTTCACCGCGCAAGATATGTTGAATGTTTCTAGCTAATCGTTTCCCATTTTCATTAGCAAATCCTGCTGCATCGTCATATGGAGTTACATGAAGCGTATCCGCACCGCCAATCACTGCAGAAAATGCTTCCGTTGTGGAACGAAGTAAATTAATATAAGGATCATTTACTGTTTTTGTGCGTTTTGATGTAGAAACATGAACTGGGCTTTTTACGTTAGTTAGGCCAAATTGTTCAGTGATTTTGCTCCATAATACACGGAAAGCACGAAGTTTCGCAATTTCAGTAAAGAGATAGGATCCTACTGAAAAACTGAATGTGATAGATGAAATAACATCCTTTGCTTGTAATCCTCGTTCCATCCCTGCCCGAATATATTCAACTGCAGTAGCAAATGCGATAGCTAACTCTTGTACAGCATTTGCTCCAGCATTATGATACGCATCTGTACGAACGAAGAGCGTGTGTAATTGAGGTGTATGTTCTAAACTCCATTTTATTGTTTTGGCCATATCGTCATAGCAAGCAGATAGTGATGTAACAAGCTCACCTTCTTCTGCTAAATAGCCGAGTGGATCTGCCCCAACAGTTCCTCGTAAGGAAGATAATGGAGTTTCGCTTTTCTTAGCATAGGATACTAACATTGCCAATAGCGGATACGCTGTATATCCTGTATAAAGTAGCACTGGATACTTTTCAATGGCTACCCCGTTAAAAACGCTTTCAAAATCTTTTGTAAAACTTAATGGAATACCGCGGTCTCCATCTTGTGTAGAATCACTTCCACGAAGAGTTGCTTTATCTGCAAGTAAATGCACAACTTGTTGTCCATTTTGTAATGCGTCTACAAGTATAGCATTTGCTTTGCTTGGATTTGCTGCGAATACTTCTTGTGCAATTCCTTCTCCAGCTTTCGGAAGAAGGGCAGCTACTTCCTTGAATGCATGAGCATCATCTTTTGTGTATAAAGGCTTCAGAATTACATTATCATATGTTTGTCGAAGTAAACTATCAAACGCCGTTCCTTTTAGCGCCTTTTCTGCAAGTTGCTTCCATTGTTCATAAGATACCCCTTTGAACTCCTGAAACGTCTTCTCCATATGTAGACCCCCTTTACTCTAATTAAATTATAATAAAATGAAATTTTCTAAATTATTATACATGTTTAGTTTAGTACAAAATACTTGTTCTCGCAAAGACAATTTTGAAAATAATGTATCAAATTAGCTAATAACCGCAAAATATGTCATACCATATATGTATATATGTTACATAAAGCGGATTGCTAGGCAACTGTTTTGCAAAGCAACCCATGCTTCTGTCATTTCACTGCTGTGAAAAAGTATACAAATTATGAGTTATCACTACGATTATTTAGTGCTTCGTATATATAATTCAATCATATGCTTATGAGATCCTACAATGAATTTCGGCAGCTCCGATAGCGGAAAAAAATGCACGGCAAGACCTTCTTCATGATTATTTTGCGGGGTTCCATGAAACTCTGTCGTATAGTAAGCAATTGTAACCGTTTGAAACTCGTCTCCATTTGCCAACTTTACAAAATAATTTTTACCGGAAAATACATCAATTAGCCTAAGTCTACCGACATCGATTCCTGCTTCTTCAAATACCTCTCGCCGGGCTGTATCTTCTGGAGATTCACCTAACTCCATTAACCCCCCTAAAAGACCCCATTTTCCATGCGGTTCCGTGCGTTGTTGCAGTAAAATATTTCCTTTCCCATCCAAAACCAACACCACTGCACCAACAAGTATTAGCGGAGTATGACCAACAAGCTTTCGTATCTCTTCTACATATCCCATTTTACTAACCTTTCTCTTTTCATTCTTAAATAACAGTATAGCTTATGTAGTATGTTGCAAAAAAGAGATGTTTCTTATGTTACTTTTTAAAAATGAGTCGAAGGTCCCCCTCACCATTTACCATAGCAACCAATATATTTCGAATCCTTTCCTTTCCAAGGAACAATCGCTCTTGCTATCCATTCAAATGGGGTTAAATGTTCTGCATGTGTAAAAAGATGCATAGACGCTCTTCCTTCCCTTCTAGTCTGTTCCTTTTCCTACTGCCTATGTATATGTGTGCAACGAAACAAAAAAAGTAGTGATGCAAAAAAGACACTGTCCTTTTTACATCACTTCTTTTTAATAAATAGAGGTGGTTTCCTTTGATACACTTTCTAGTATCGCTTTGACGCGCTGTAAAAACCGGCCACAAATTAGCCCATCTAATACACGATGATCAAGAGATAAACAGATATTTACCATATCACGAACGCCAATATATCCGTTATCCATAACAACCGGACGTTTTACAATCGATTCAATTTGTACGATCGCTGCTTGTGGATAATTAATAATGCCCATCGATTGAATCGATCCAAACGTACCAGTGTTGTTCACAGTAAACGTTCCGCCTTGTAGATCATCCAAACCAAGAGACTTCGTTCTTACTTTACCAGCCAAATCATTTATTTCACGTGCAATTCCTTTTATTGTTTTCTCATCTGTCCGCTTAATAACCGGTACGAACAGCTCAGAATCAGTTGCTACAGCAATCGAAATATTAATATCTTTTTTCTGGATAATTTTATCTCCTGCCCACATTGCATTCATTTGTGGATACTCTTTTAATGCTCTTGCAACAGCTTTCACGAAGAAGGAAAAGTATGTTAGATTAAATCCTTCTCCCTTTTTAAATTCATCCTTAATTTGATTACGATATGCTACTAGATTGGTAACATCCACTTCTACCATCATCCAAGCATGAGGCACTTCCTGCTTACTGCGCACCATGTTGGCTGCAATTGCTTTCCGAACTGATGACACTGGGACCTCTACATCATATGAAGAAGGAGACGCAACAGCTTCCTTCTTTTCTACTACTTCTTCGTTTTTCATAGGTATTGGCACTTGTTCTATTGCAGAAGGAATCGCTCCCTTCTCAGCTATACGCAGTACATCCTTGCGTGTAATGCGTCCTTGTAACCCGGTTCCTTGTATTGTCGCTAAATCGATTTGATGCAAATGTGCTAGCTTTAAAACAGCAGGAGAATATCTAGCCTTAGGCATAGATGAATCTTTCAGAATGTCTTGAGTTTGTTGAATTTCTCGTTCTTCTTGCACTACGGTACGTTCTGTTTCTTCCGTAATTAGTTTACAAATGCCTGCACCCACAACCAACGTATCGCCTTCTTGTGCAATTATTTCACTAATTACCCCCGTAAAGGAGGAAGGAATTTCTGCATTTACTTTATCTGTCATCACTTCTGCTAATGGATCATATTTATTAACATGATCACCGGTCTGTACAAGCCATTTACTTATGGTACCTTCCGTTACACTTTCACCAAGCTGTGGCATCGTTATAATTTCGACTCCCATCAACTTTCCTCCTTAAAATGCATATAACTTGCGCATTTCATGTTCTACCTTATCTGGATTTACCATGAAAAATTTCTCCATCGTCGGTGCATACGGCATAGCAGGGACGTCCGGTCCAGCTAAACGGGCAATCGGGGCATCTAAATCAAATAAACAATGCTCTGCAATAATAGCCGCTACCTCGCTCATTACACTTCCTTCTTTCGTATCCTCTGTCACAAGTAACACCTTTCCTGTTTTAGAAGCCGCTTCTTTAATTGCTTCTTGATCAAGTGGATAAATGGTACGCAAATCTAATATGTGAGTAGAGATACCATCTTGGGCTACTTTTTCAGCAGCCTGCAAAGCAAAATGGACACAAAGACCATACGTAATAACGGTAATATCTTCCCCTTCTCGTTTCACATCTGCTTTTCCAATCGGGAGAACATAATCTTCGTCTGGTACTTCCCCTTTAATAAGGCGATACGCACGTTTATGTTCAAAGAACAAAACGGGATCTTCATCACGAATCGCAGCTTTTAATAGTCCTTTTGCATCATAAGGGGTAGATGGTATGACAATTTTCAATCCCGGCTGATTGGCAAAAATGGCTTCTACTGACTGAGAATGATACAAAGCACCATGAACCCCACCACCGAATGGTGCACGAATCGTAATAGGACAACTCCAATCATTGTTAGAACGATACCGAATCTTGGCGGCTTCCGAAACAATTTGATTTACAGCTGGCATAATAAAGTCTGCAAACTGAATTTCTGCGATAGGGCGCATCCCATACATAGCAGCGCCAATCGCTACGCCTACAATTGCAGACTCTGCAAGCGGGGTATCCATTACCCTTGCTTCCCCAAACGTCTCATACAATCCTTGCGTTGCTCGAAAAACGCCGCCCTTTTTCCCAACATCTTCACCTAAAATAAATACGTGATTATCACGTTTCATTTCCTCATGCATAGCAAGCGTAATGGCATCAATATAGGATCTAATTGGCATCATTATTCCCCCTAGCATATACGTGGTTTAGTGTGGATTCTGGCTCTGCATATGGCGCTCTTTCCGCGTATTCAGTTGCTTCGTCAATAATTTGCATGATTTCACTTTCAATCTGTTTCTCCACTTCATCTGTGAGAACCCCGACTTCTTTTAAATAGGCAGTAAATGTATAAAGGGGGTCTTTCCGCTTCGCCTCTTCTACTTCTTCACGTTTGCGATAAGAACGATCATCATCATCACTTGAATGAGGAGTTAGGCGATAGGCAATGGTTTCAATTAATGTAGGTCCTTCACCGCAGCGACCACGATCGACTGCTTCTTTCACCACTTTGTAAACTTCTAGCGGATCATTTCCATCTACTGTAACACCAGGCATCCCATATCCAACAGCGCGATCGGAAACATTGACACAAGCTAGTTGTTTTTCAATCGGAACAGAAATTGCATATTTATTATTTTCGCACATAAATATAACAGGTAGTTTATGAACAGCAGCAAAATTTGCTCCTTCATGAAAATCACCCTGATTGGAAGAACCTTCACCGAACGTTACAAAAGTAACAAGATTTTTCCCATCTAATCGTCCTGCAAGTGCAATTCCGACAGCATGCGGGACTTGTGTCGTCACAGGAGATGACCCTGTAACAATATGATTCTTCTTTTGTCCAAAATGACCGGGCATTTGACGCCCGCCAGAGTTTGGCTCTTCCGCTTTGGCAAATGCGGAAAGCATCAAATCTTTCGCTGTCATACCAAATGTAAGAACAACACCCATATCTCTATAGTAGGGCAATATATAATCTATTGCGGGATTTAAAGCAAAAGCAGCTCCTACCTGCGCAGCTTCTTGTCCCTGACACGAAATAACGAATGGAATTTTCCCAGCACGATTTAACAACCACATACGTTCGTCTATTCTACGCGCCTGCACCATCGTACGATACATATCTAAGACACGAGAATCAGACAATCCAAGCTCCTGATGACGATTTATAGTATATTCAGTCATTGCTATCTCCTCCTAATTTCATAAAAACGGATGGCAGTGAAGAAACTATTCATCTCTACTTCTTATGCATGAAGAGCTTTTCCGTCAACAGCTAATGCCGCTTCTCCAATTGCTTCAGATAGGGATGGATGAGGGTGAATGGTTTTTCCTATTTCCCACGGAGTTGCATCTAATAGCTTCGCTAGCCCCGCTTCAGATATCAAATCTGTAACATGAGGTCCAATCATATGACAGCCAAGAAGGTCTTCCGTATCTTCATCAACAACTAGCTTTACAAAGCCGTCTTTTTCCCCGTATACGAGTGCCTTGCCAATAGCACGAAAGGAAAATGTACCTGTCTTTACTTTGTAGCCACGCTCTATAGCAGCCTTCTCCGTTAGTCCAACTGATGCAACTTCTGGATTGCTATATACACATTTTGATATTATTTCATAATTAAGTGGCTGTGGCTTCAGACCTGCCATATGCTCGGTCGCTATCATCCCTTCATGCGATGCAACATGTGCAAGCTGTAATCCGCCAATGACATCACCAATCGCATAAATATGGGGTTCTTTCGTTTGATAATATTCATTTGTTTCAATACATCCATCTTTTATCACAATATCTGTATTAGAAAGTCCTAAGTTTTCTATATTTGCTTGGCGTCCAGTGGAAACAAGTATTTTATCACCTGTATATTCTTTCATTTCACCATTTCGCTCTGCTTGAATCGATACAGTTTGCCCTCGCACAAGAGTATGTCCCATTACTTTCGCACTCGTCACGACAGTAACTCCTTTTTTCTTTAGCAAACGCTGCATCTCCTTCGAAATATCTTCATCCTCCAGGGGAAGTAAACGAGAATCATACTCAATAACGGTTACATTTACATCAAAATCAGCTAGCATCGATGCCCATTCTACTCCGATGACACCGCCCCCAATAATAATGATAGAGGAAGGAAGTTCTTTCATTTGCAGCGCATGATCCGATGTTAAAACATATTCACCATCTATTGTAAGACCAGGCAATGTTTTAGGGCGAGACCCCGTTGCAAGTATGACATATTTCGGAATGAGGATTTCATTTTCCGCGCCGCTGTTCATTTCAACTGAAATCGTTCCTGGTAGAGGAGAAAAAATGGATGGCCCAAGAATGCGGCCATACCCCTCGTAAATATCTATTTTCCCCTTTGTCATAAGTTGCATAACACCGCGATGAAGCTGGTCTACAATCGTTTGTTTGCGCTCTTGTACCTTTGTGAAATCAAGTGATACATCTCCCGTTTTCACACCGAATTGTGCACTTTTTTTTACAGTAGCAAATACTTCTGCACTTCGAAGTAACGCTTTACTGGGAATACATCCTGCGTGTAGGCATGTACCACCCAATTTTTTATTCTCTACTATGGCTGTTTTTAACCCAAGTTGACTTGCACGAATGGCAGCTACATATCCCCCGGTTCCGCCTCCAATAATGACGAGATCATAATCCGTTGCCATAGTACTTACCTCCCATTTTCGTTAGGAATAACATATTCTTTTACTTCTTCTTCACCGCGCAGTACTCGTAATGTACCTTGGGAAAGTGCCTGTAGTTCATTTTCTCCTGGCTCAACAAACACATTAGCAATCCACTGAACGCGTTCCATAATTTCATGAACGAGTAATTTGCTAAACGCTAATCCACCTGTTAACACAATTGCATCTACTTTTCCATGCAATGCAGTACTATCCGCTCCAATTTCCTTTGCAATTTGGTAAGCCATTGCACTATATATCAACTTAGCTTCCTTATCTCCATCTGCTATTAACTTTTCAATTTTACTTGCATCCTTTGTACCAAGTAGGGCTGCCAAACCAGCTTGCCCTACCATTTTCTTCATTACTTCTTCACGTGTATATTTTCCAGAAAAACATAGATCAATTAGCTGGCCTACTGGAACACTTCCAGCTCTCTCAGGCGTAAACGGACCTTCCCCGTAAAAGGCATCATTTACATCAATTACTCTTCCCTTATGATGCACCCCTACTGTAATTCCTCCGCCTAAGTGAGCGACAATCATATTTAATTCTTCATACTTTTTACCGATTTTTTTTGCAACGCTTCTTGCAACTGCTTTTTGGTTAAGCGCATGGAAGATGCTTCTTCGTTCGATTCCAACAGCACCACTAATTCTAGCAATGTCATCCATTTCATCTACTACAACCGGATCTACGATGAAAGATGGAATTTGTAGTGAGGAAGCAATTTCATGAGCCAGTACTGCACCTAAATTAGAAGCATGGAACCCATTATATCCTTCCCTTAAATCCTTTAACATTGCTTCATTTACTTCATACGTTCCGCCCTTAACAGAACGAATTAGCCCGCCTCGACCGCACACTGCACTTAAATCTGATACGTTCACCCCATGCAAATCAAGCACCTCTAATATCGTATTCTTTCGAAACTCGTACTCATCAAAAATGTGAGCAAACGCTGCAATTTCTTCTTCCTTATGACGAATGTTTTCTATAAATATTACCTGTTCATCTTCAAAAACCCCAATTTTTGTAGATGTGCTCCCCGGATTAATAGCAAGTATGCGAAAAATAGACAATTTTCTTCCCTCCGTACACGATAGGAAGATGGATTATAATACCATCTTCACTTTTTCTGTTATCTTCTACTTAATATGTGATGACCATTTTGTAAAAAGGTGCTTCTTGATTGTTTCATATTTTGAATTCGTTCTTCAGCTAGTCGGTCTGCAGCTAAGTATGTGGGAATACCATCACGTTTTGAAATTTCAATTACTTTCGTAATATTATCATAAATTCCTTCTACTTTTTTAAGTGCACGTTCCCGATTGTATCCATATAGCTCATCTGCTACATTTATCACTCCACCTGCATTAATAACATAGTCAGGAGCATAGATAATTCCTTTTTCATAAATTATCTCCCCATGACGTGCTTCTTTTAATTGGTTATTAGCAGCCCCAGCAATTACCTTTGCTTTCATAGCAGGAATGGTTTCATCATTGATGACAGCACCTAATGCACATGGTGAGAATATATCACACTGAGCTTCATATATGTCGGTTGGATCCACTGCAGATGCAGCAAATTCATCAACAGCCCGTTGTACCGATTGTTTATGAATATCCGTTACAATTAGCTTAGCTCCTTCAACATGCAAGTGCTTGCAAAGATTATATGCAACATTGCCAACCCCTTGAACTGCGATAACTTTTCCTTCTAAGCTTTCACTACCAAAGGCTTCTTTTGCTGCTGCTTTCATACCTCGGTACACACCGAAAGCTGTAACGGGGGATGGATTGCCTGAGGAACCAAAGGAAGGGGAAATACCCGTAACATAATCTGTTTCCTCATGAATAATGTCCATATCATCAACAGTAGTACCGACATCCTCGGCTGTAATGTACCGTCCGTTTAAACCTTGTATAAATCGTCCAAAAGCACGGAACATCGCCTCATTTTTATCTTTACGCGGATCTCCAATAATGACGGCTTTTCCTCCGCCAAGATTAAGTCCGGCAGCAGCGTTCTTGTATGTCATTCCTCTAGATAAGCGAAGTGCGTCCACTATAGCCGCTTCTTCAGACGCGTACGTCCACATTCTCGTCCCACCGAGTGCCGGACCGAGTGTCGTATCATGAATCGATACAATTGCTTTTAATCCCGACTCTTTATCCTGACAAAATAGCAATTGTTCGTAATCGTACAACTCCATATTCTTAAAAATATCCACTATTTGCTCTCCTTTCATTATAGCCGTGTTAAGATCTGGCTGTTGCAACAGCTAGAGCAAGTGAGTATAATTTGGATTCAGCAGAATCAGCACGTGATGTTAAAACAATTGGTGCTTTTGCTCCCGCAATTATTGCTCCTACTTTTGAATTTGCAAAAAATACGAGTGATTTATATAAAATATTGCCCGTTTCAATATTCGGTACGAGTAAAATATCTGCCTCTCCTGCAACATCACTTACAATTCCTTTATGTGCTGCAGCAATTTTAGAAATAGCATTATCTAAAGCAAGTGGTCCATCTACAACACAATCTTTGATTTGACCGCGACGATTCATTTGCGTTAATAGCGCTGCATCGATCGTTGCTTGCATAGCAGGGTTGACTAGTTCCACCGCAGCTAAAGGTGCTACTTTCGGTTTCTCTATCCCAAGAGCCCTTACAACTGCTACCGCATTTTTCAAAATGGCTGTCTTTCCATCTAAGTCTGGAGCAATGTTCATAGCTGCATCTGTTACTGTAATGAATTGATCATAATTAGGAACTTCAAATACAGCCACATGTGATAAAACATTGCCTGTTCGTAATCCATATTCCTTATGAAGTACTGCCTTTAAAATTGTTGCCGTACTTATATTTCCCTTCATGACGATATCTGCCATTCCACTACTTACTGCTTGAACCGCTAACCGTGCAGCCTCTACAGAGGTGGCATCATACACTTGGATCTGGTCGCTGGCATTCAAATGGTACTTGTTCATCATATTGGAAATCGTTTCTGCATTTCCATATAGATAAAAGTTTGCAATTTCAGCTGCTACAGCAGCGGCAATTGCCTCCATTACCTCTTCATCATCTGCCGCCGCAACAGCTACTGTCTTTTTCGGTTGTTTCACTGCTTTTTCCACTAGCATATTTAATGTCATATTTGTATGGTTCATTCTTTGCGTCCCTCACTTATGTATTATGAAAATTAAATTCCTATCTTTCATATTTGAATCCCCATCTTATCCTAAAGTCATGAAAAGGATTACGTTCAATTAAGACCTTGCACTAGCATTATTGCCTAAGAATTTCGTATATAGTATTTAATACAAATTTACTTGCATTGCTCTCCATAATTAAGAACATGGATAAATGTTTAATTCTTCTTATCCCTTCACCTTATCATAAGAAAAGCATGCTACTTTCTCTATTTATATTCTCATATTGACAAATAAAGGATATATATAAGATGATTTCTTATATATATCTTTTCTTTTGAAAGGAAGGGATTCCGACGTATCGAACAGTCGCTTTATTTCTAGCTTTACTTCCCATCATTATGGCCGTAACAGGAATTAAACTCATGAGAGATACCTTATTTGCCATTCTTAACTCCCCCATTCCTACTCTTTCTATGCAGTTTCTACTAGGTGTTATGCTTTTTGGAGTTGGAATGTATCTCTTTGGTGGATTTCTATTCCATCGAGATCGGAAACGAAATAAATTACAATCACGCTTTCGAAAAGAAAGAGAGCGCAATGGTAAGTTTGATTGAAACAGGACCATTTCATACAACCTGATTTTAGTACTTGGTCATAATTTAATTTATACACGTAATTTGAACAGAATACAAGAACAATTTCTCCGTAAAAACGTAGAATTTTAATTGTAAACGCTCTTATTTTTAAGCAACCGGTACATACAGATTCTATATCATTTATATCTGTGGCTTACTCTAACGCTCCTTGTTCCTATCTTTTTCATTTCCTATGGTATACTAACCAAAAAGGGGGTCTATAGTTTTGCGTCCATTACAAATAACACCAGAAACAGCATTAAAGTTGTCACAAGCACTTAAGATACCACTTGAACAAGTTATGCATATGCCGCAGTACATTCTTATTCAAAAACTAGCGCAACTGGAAAAACAAGATAAACAAGGGGAATAAAAAATAGCTCAAAAGGGAAACCGAATTCCTTTTGAGCTATTTTTTATTCTGCCTTACCTAGACAAAATTCCTACTTCTTGTGGCATATCTTCAATATTTCTGGTCTTTTTCTTTACAGCACATGATTATAAAAAGGAGATAACCATACAGCTATCACCTTTACGAACTCTTTACATAAGAAAGGTAATTGTTTGAATGTATACAAGATGAGTATGCACTTACAAACTTATCTCTTTCAAGAAGCCTTATGCTCAAGGCGAAGCTTGTCAGCAACCATCGCAATAAATTCACTGTTTGTTGGCTTAGCTTTCGACATGGATATGGTGTATCCAAATAGGGATGAAATAGATTCAACATTGCCACGGCTCCACGCTACTTCAATCGCATGACGAATGGCACGTTCTACCCTGCTTGCTGTAGTATTATACTTTTTTGCAATATCCGGATACAATACTTTTGTAATAGAGCCAAGAAGCTCAATGTCATTATAAACCATCGAAATTGCTTCACGTAAATACATATATCCTTTAATATGTGCTGGAACCCCAATCTCATGAATAATACTTGTGATACTGGCGTCTAAATTTTTCGGTTTTCCTTCCGAAGAGCTCGAACGGTACGAATTCAGAGGTCGTTTCACAACAGCACTTGGTTTTCCACTAACCTGCCGAATATGACTCGTTAAATTCTCCATATCAAATGGCTTTAACACAAAATACGACGCTCCTAAATCTACCGCTTTTTTTGTCACATCCTCTTGCCCAAAGGCAGTAAGCATGATAACGTTTGGTTGTTTTTTTTCCATCATACGTAGCTTTTCTAATACCGCTAATCCATCTAAATGAGGCATGATAATATCTAAAACCAGAACATCCGGACTTTTATCAGTGAGCAAATGTAAACATTCCTGACCGTTGTAAGCAACACCAATTACTTCCATATCCTCTTGTCCCGATACGTATTCTTCAAGCATGGATACGAGTTCTTTGTTGTCATCCGCAAGACAAACTTTAATCTTCTCCACAATTTTTCCTCCCTTATCCCAACAAGTTTCAATAAATAGAAACCATAAGGTATATAAATGAAGTTTTCGACAATTACTTGTCATATCCTTTTAATATTTACTTAATTTACTAAAAAGTAGTCAAAACTTCTTCTTTTCTTATGCTTTCATGTTATATCTCGGTTTTTTTCGTTTCTTCGTCATGTAACCTTAGTTTCCTATATTATACAACAAAAAAAAGGACTGAGAAACTGAAACAGATGAAAGGCTGAATATAAAAAAGCAAGCTATAAATCAGCTTGCTTTTTCATGATCATACTGTTCATAAATGTTTATTCCCGCTTCTTGTAACATCCACTCAATATGAACACCATAGCCAGAGGTTGGATCATTTACAAAAACATGCGTCACAGCTCCAATTAATTTACCATCTTGGATAATTGGGCTACCGCTCATTCCTTGTACAATCCCCCCTGTTTTTTCAAGAAGTCGTTTATCGGTAATTTTCAGAACGATCCCTTTCGTAGCTGGAAATTTTTGAGGAACGCTACTAATAATTTCAACATCAAAAGCCTCCACCTTATCCTTATCAATAACTGTTAATATTTTTGCTGGCCCTTCCTTGACTTGACTAGATAGGGCTATCGGAAGAGCTTCATCCATAATTTCGTTTCTAACGGATGTGTTTAATTTTCCAAAAATACCGAAGGGACTATTTGTTGTAATTGTACCGATTACTTCACGATCGGGAGAAAATCTTGCTAGTTTTTCACCTGGATCACCGTTACTTCCACGTTGAATAGACGTAACTGTTGACCTAACAATTTGACCATTTTCCACTTCAATTGGTTTTTTCGTATCGTTGTCAGAAATGACATGACCAAGCGCACCATATTTCATACTATCTTGATGAAAAAAGGTCATGGTTCCAATACCGGCAGCCGAATCACGAATATATAGACCAATTCGATAAAACGCATCCTGTTTGTTTTTAACAGGTGACAATTTTGTTCGCATATATTTGTTATCTCGAAGAACAACAATATCTAACGATGCTCCTGTTTTACCGCTATCTTGGATAAAAGGAGCTACATCGCTCATACGTTCTATTCCTTTTCCATTAATTTCTGTAATCATATCTCCTACTTTAATGCCTGCGGTTTCGCCAGGAGAAATCTTACCTGTATTCGTTTCTACGAGGTGGTGTCCTACAACGAGTACACCTTTCGCATTCAACTTTACTCCAATAGATTGACCACCAGGAATTACTCTAAAATCCTTCAGCACCCTAACATTTACTTTTTTTACTGGAAGCCCAGCTAACTGAAGAACCATTTTAGCTTCTCCGCTTTCATGGGCAGCAACAGACCTATCTGGACTATCATTAACTGTAAATACTGATGGATTGGTGGACATTGCTTGGAACACAGAAGTAGAGAGTTGTGACTGTTGTCCCTCAAACAGAACAACTTGCCGCGGCATTGCAATAAATTCCCGAACAGGTTTGCAAAACCCAACTACGAGAAGCGAAACAAGGAGAAATGTACCAACTACCTTACGAAATTGCTCATATTTCATTTTTCACTCTCCTCGCTCCTAACCCACATTCAGCCGATTCGGCTTCACTATTTAATTTCTCCTTGTCTGCTTCCGTTTATAACTGGGAGATATAAAAAAGCTATCCTTTTATTGGATAGCTTGACCTGTTTGCTTAATATACTGTGCTTGCTGTAATAACTCCCGTGCATGCTGCTTTGTCACAACTGTAATTTCAGTACCAGAGAGCATCCTAGCGACCTCAATCACTTTCTCTTCGTCTTCGAGCATCGTAACCGATGTGATCGTTCGCTCATTTATAATTTCCTTACGAATAAATAAATGATTATCTGCCATCGAGGCAACTTGGGGTAAATGAGTTATACAGAGCACTTGAGAGCCAACAGAAACCCGTTGGATTTTCTCGGCAATGGCCTGGGCAACCCGGCCACTGACTCCCGTATCCACTTCATCAAAAATAACCGATGTAACTCCTTGATGCTCCGAAAAAATACTTTTTAGTGCTAAAATGATACGTGAAAGCTCCCCGCCAGAGGCAACCTTAGCTAACGGTTTTAACGGTTCTCCTGGGTTTGTTGAAATATAAAATTCTGCATGATTATAGCCGTTCCGTGTTAATTTAACAGGTGCTCCGTCTACCAGCGGATCATCCACCGTACCTGGAATATTTTTCAGCACAATTTCAAACCTTGTTTTTTCCATGTAAAGCTCTCGTAATTCCCTATGAATTGCCTCTATTAAGCGTCCTGCAAGCTCTTTACGAAATACACTTAACTTCGTCGCTTCCTTCAAACATGCTTCTTCTAATTGTACTAGTTGCTTTTTTGCTCTTTCTATGTGCACATCTTTGTTTTCAATCGTAGAAATTTCTGTTTCAATATTCGCAGCATATTCTAATATTTCTTCTATACTGTTTCCATATTTACGCTTTAACATGCGAATTTCATTTAATCTTGTTTCAATAAAATCAAGTCGATTTGGATCATACTCCATCATGTCCAATTTTTCACGTAGCTGATATGCTACTTCCTCTAATAAGTAATAGCTATTTGCAACCGTGTCATAGATTTCCTTTAAGGAGGAATCTAAATCCGATATGGTTTCCATTTGGCTCATAGCATTTCGAACATAATCTAAACCACTATTATCGCTAGTAAGCGAGCTATGTGCATCCCCTACTGCTTTAAATATTTTTTCGAAATTTGCGATTTTAGTTCGTTCTTCCATAAGTTCATTATCTTCATTTGGCTTTAAGGCTGCCTTTTGAATTTCTTCATGCTGAAATTGTAACAAATCCAACCGATGTGCCATTTTTTGTTCGTTTTCCGTTAATGCCTTTAGCTGTTTTTTTGTATCTACGTACATATTATATTGATCCTGATAGCTAGCCAGCTTTACTAGGACTTCATCATAATCATATGAATCCAGCATCTCTAAATGACGATCTTCGTTCATCAAATCTTGTGTTTCATGCTGTCCATGAATATCGACAAGTGTCTTACCTATTTCCTTCATGGCAGCTAACGTCACAAGCTTCCCATTTATGCGGCATACACTCTTTCCAGAAATGGATATATCACGTTTAAGAATAATCATACCGTCTGAAACTTCAATATCTAGTTCGTGAGCTTTTTCAAGACAAGGATGATCATCATTGTCAAAATAGAACAGGCCTTCAATTTCCGCCTTGTCTGTTCCATATCTGACAAATTCAGAGGATCCTCTTCCGCCAACTAAAAGACTAATGGCATCAATAATAATGGATTTTCCGGCACCAGTTTCGCCACTAAGTACGGTTAACCCTTTCTTAAACGAAATACTTAACGTTTCAATAATAGCAAAATTTCTAATTGATAATTCCGATAGCAATGCTACATTCACCTCGTTATCCAGTATCACATATAAAAAAAGAAAAAGCGATGATCGTTGAAATGCTATCTCCTGATAAAGGATGATATGTCATACTCAATTACAACATATTTAAAAATCGATCCGAGACAAATTGTGTATCTTCTGGCGTACGGCAAATAATGAGACATGTATCATCTCCGCAAATTGTCCCAAGAATCTCATCCCAATCTAAATGGTCAATTAACGCTCCAATCGCATTTGCATTTCCAGGTAAGGTTTTCAATACAATCATATGACCAGCCATATCAAGCTTTACAAATGCATCAATCATACTACGTTTTAGTTTTTGCAGCGGATTAAAACGTTGATCAGCGGGTAGGCTATATTTGTATCGCCCATCTTGTAAAGGAACCTTCACTAAATGTAATTCTTTAATATCACGAGAAACAGTTGCTTGCGTTACATTAAAATTTTGACTACGCAAAATATCTACAAGTTCATCTTGTGTTTCAATTTCCTTGCTAGCAATAATTTCTCGTATTTTTATATGGCGCTGACCCTTATTCATTTTTGTTGCACCTCACAAACTCCAATAATAAATTTCCTATGATTGCTTTATCATAATGGTAACTCATAAACGATTTCTTGTACATTATGGATTACTTCCAGCTTTACTTAATTTCACAGTATATATACTCATTTCTCTATTAAAACAAACATGAGAAATGGACCGATACAGAATACATAGCTTTTACACTTCTGTTAACGGTCCATTCTGAATGAAGGGGAAAAAGATAAATATTACTCTTCATTATCTCCTTTTCCTACTTGTTTTAATTCTGTATGAGCATTTGTAACAACAAGTGCTGGAGAGTTAGTAGAATGATTTTCACCCTTCTCGCGTTCTCCATACCATTTCAAATGAATTAAAAATTCGATATTGCCATTACCGCCTTTAATAGGAGAAAAAGTAATTTGCTCAACATCATATCCTTGTGCTAAGGCAAATTCCATTATCTTAACAATTACTTCTTCATGAACCTTATGGTCGCGGATAATCCCCTTTTTACCAACTTGCTCTTTTCCCGCTTCAAATTGTGGTTTTATTAAAGCTGCCACATCACTATTTGGAACCAGAATAGCTTTTAACGCAGGTAAAATAAGTTTAAGCGAAATAAAGCTAACATCTATACTCGCAAATTGCGGAAGACCATGTGTAAAGTCAGAAGGCGATGCATAACGAAAATTCGTACGCTCCATGACAATAACACGTTCATCTTGTCGTAACTTCCATGCTAATTGATTGTATCCTACATCTAATGCATACGAAAACTTTGCACCATTTTGCAATGCACAATCGGTAAAACCTCCTGTAGATGCTCCTATATCAAGGACAATTTTGTCCTGCAAGTTTAAATGAAATTCTTTTAGTGCTTTTTCAAGTTTATAGCCTCCCCGACTTACATAGGGCATAATCTGGCCTTTTAACGTGAGCGTTGTATCTGCCGGGATTTTCTCGCCAGGTTTATTCAGTCTTTCTTCATCCGCATATACAAGGCCAGCCATAACAGCACGTTTTGCTTTTTCTCTTGTTTCAATAAGTCCTTGCTCTACTAATAGTATGTCGACTCGTTCCTTCTTCATTAGGTTACGCCCTTTTTTGCTTAGATGGTAATAAAGCTGCCACACGTCCAGCCACTTCTGTTGCCGTTAAGCCTATTTCTTCTAATAATTTTGTTACACTACCGTGTTCAATAAATTCATCTGGTATTCCCATACGATTAATTATAGCATGGAAAAAGCCATTATCATGTGCAAATTCAAGTACACTACTTCCAAAACCACCGGCAAGGCAAGCTTCTTCGAGTGTAATAATTGGTATATTTTGTTTCAATAATTCAGTTAAAAATGCTTGATCCATCGGTTTTATAAAGCGAGCATTTACTACTTTCACAGATTTACCGGTTTTTTCTAGCAATTTTGCAGCCTCGAGTGCCATTGGTATCGTCGTACCAAATGTTAAAATGGCAGCATCCGTTCCTTCTTGCAACGTTTCCCATGTTCCAATAGGAATTTTATGTAACGCTTGATCCATATGAACACCTAGGCCATTTCCACGAGGATATCGCATCGCGATTGGACCATTATCATATTGCAGTGCAGTAAATACCATATGCTGTCCTTCATTTTCATCTTTCGGCATCATAATAACGATATTCGGTAAATGACGTAAAAAGGCAATATCAAAAATTCCTTGGTGTGTTTCACCGTCTGCACCAACAAGACCAGCGCGATCAATCCCGATAAATACATTTAGGTTTTGCCTGCAAACATCATGCACCATCTGATCATAGGCACGTTGTAAAAAAGTAGAGTAAATTGCTAAAAATGGCTTCATACCTTGTGTGGCCATTCCAGCTGCCATGGTTGTAGCATGTTGTTCTGCAATCCCTACATCATACATCCGCTCAGGAAATTCCTTCGCAAAGTTTTCAAGTTTTGATCCAACCGGCATTGCAGGAGTAATGGCAACGATACGTGGATCATGCTTGGCTATATGACGAACCGTTTCACTTACAACTTTGCTCCACGCAGGAGGTGCATCTACAGGCTTAACAAAATTACCTGACTCGATTTTATAAGGACCAGTTCCATGCCACGTACCAATTACGTCACTTTCAGCAGGCTTGTAGCCTTTTCCCTTCTTTGTAATAACATGCACGAGAACAGGACCTTTTGTCTTTTTAGCATACTGCAGGTTTTCAAAAAGGCTGTTAAAATCATGTCCGTCTACCGGTCCTAGATACGTAAATCCGAGTTCCTCAAAGAATACGCCAGATACAAGCATATACTTCAAGCTGTCTTTCACCCTTTCTACTGTAGAGGCAAGTTTTCCTCCTACCGCAGGAATCTTCTTTAACAAATATTCAAGTTCATCTTTTGCACGGTTATATTTCCCAGCTGTACGTAAACGGCCAAGAACATTGTGCAAAGCTCCAACATTAGGAGCAATTGACATTTCATTATCATTTAATATAACAATCATATCTTTCTGTTCATGACCAATATGGTTGAGTGCTTCCAATGCCATTCCACCAGTTAGCGCTCCGTCCCCAATAATCGGAATAATGTATTCCTTCGTTTTTTTCAAATCACGGGCAATTGCCATACCCATAGCTGCAGACAAGGATGTAGAGCTATGTCCAGTTTCCCAAACATCATGTTCACTTTCACAACGTTTAGGAAATCCACATAGACCCTTGTATTGTCGTAATGTTCCAAAGTCCTTTGCCCGTCCTGTTAAAATCTTATGAACATAAGATTGATGACCTACATCCCATAAAAATTTATCTGTTGGACTATTAAATACTTTATGAAGAGCAATTGTTAGTTCTACAACACCTAAGTTTGGTGCAATATGCCCACCGTTTTTAGACAACTCGTATATTAAAAACTGACGAATATCAGCGCTTAATTCAACAAGCTCATCAATAGACATTTGTTTTAAAAAACTAGGGTTTTGAATTTGGGTTAGATCCACGAGGATCACTCACTTTCGTTTCATAATCGAAATCATGCCACTTGAATTATTATAGAGAAGATTGAGATAAGATAACAGAGTTTGTTTCAAAATTATCTCTTAAAGCGCTCTCATATTACAAAATAAAGTCTGTAAGAAAAAAGTGCCGCTAACACAAAGTGATAACGGCATATTATTCATCCTTATATAGTTTTACCGTTGCCTTTACAAAAAATCATTTGTGTTTCTATTTATAACACAATTTACAAAATTACTCAACCAAAGCACTTCCGTTGTTAAACCTATGTATAGTGCTTGTATATCTTAACTTTTTCGATTCCCAATCATATCGCAAATTTGAAGCAAATAATCATCTTCTAGTCGTAAGGATAAAAGAGCGTCTTTTGCCTTTTCAATTGTAGTTGTCAGCATTTGTTGTGCTTCTTCTATAGAAAATAGGGTGGCATAGGTGCTTTTTCCATTTTCGATGTCACTACCCACAGGTTTTCCTATTTCTTCTTCAGTACCGATTACATCTAAAATGTCATCTTGAATTTGAAAAGCAAGACCTATATTACGAGCATAGATAAGTAGTTGCTCTGTTTCTTTTTCCGTGGCATTAGCTAAGATTGCACCGGCCAGAACGGGGAACTCAAGAAGACGTCCCGTTTTATTTTTATGAATATATTCCAACTGCTCCGTAGTAAGTGTACGCCCTTCTGCCTCCATATCAGCTACTTGACCTGCCACCATCCCTTCAGGTCCAGCAGCTTTAGCAAGCTCAGTAACAAGACGTAAGTTCATCGCAGACGTGACATTCTGATGAGAATGAGAAGAGATTACTTGAAAAGCATAAGTAAGTAAACCATCACCAGCCAAGATTGCGGTTGCTTCACCGAATACTTTATGATTGGTTGGTTTCCCTCTTCTTAAGTCATCATCATCCATACTAGGTAAATCATCATGAATAAGTGAGTACGTATGTATCATTTCTAATGCACAGGCTGCTGGTGCCCCCAATGCCCTATCTTTTCCAAACGCATGCAATGTGGCAAATAAGAGAAGAGGACGAATTCGTTTTCCACCTGCTTCTAGTGAGTATACCATTGCATCTTTCAAAACGTCAGGGCAATGCAATTCTTTCGTATAAATAACAACTTGTTTGTCTATAAAATCTTTATTTTCTTTTACAAAATCAGGGAAAGGCACATTCATTCTTCATCGCCTCCGACTGAAAAAGGACGCATTTCACCGTTATCACCTAATATAACCGTCATTTGTTCTTCGACACGCTTCAGCTTTTCATCACAAAGCTTGGATAGTTCCATACCTTGTTGAAAGTATAGAATAGCTTCTTCTAACGGAACATCTCCCTGCTCAAGCTTTAGCACGATTTGTTCTAGCTCTGCTATTGCTTCCTCAAAGCTTCGTGTTTTCTGTTCCATCACTTACGTCACGCTCCTCTTTTCCTGATACACGACAGTATAACAGACCATCTTGCAGCTTTACAGAAATGTCTTCACCCAATTGTACTTGTTTTACACTTTTCACAATTTTATTAGTTGTATCATAGGTAACTCCGTACCCTCGCATCATGATGTGAAGGGGGCTAAGCACCTCTAACTTTTCTACTATTCGAGTGAAATCATATTGCTTATGTTGCAAATACGTTTTCATCTCTCGTTCTAATTGTTTTCGAATACGCGCAGATTCTTCTACAGCTCGTGAAATATTATGGGCTGGATGATGCTTTTGTAGTTGAAGCAAAAGTTGCTGTAACCCGTTCTCTTTTCGCCCTATATACTTTTCCTTGGCTTGCATAAGAGAATCCATTAATCGATCCAGCTGTTCTTCCTTTTGCATATACAATTGCTTTGGATAACGAAAAGCATACGATTTCTGCAACGACTGAATCTTTTCCCGTTTACTAGCTACAATTTCCTTCATTACGCGCTGCAACCGAAGCGTTCGTTGCATTATCTTTTCTTCTAAATCTAGTATATTTGGGACAGCTAGTTCAGCTGCTGCAGTTGGAGTAGGTGCTCGTAAATCAGCAACAAAGTCTGCAATTGTAAAGTCTGTTTCATGTCCAACTGCTGAAATGATTGGAACTTGGCTAGAATATATGGCACGTGCAACAAGTTCTTCATTAAATGCCCATAACTCTTCAATTGAACCTCCACCACGTCCCACAATCAACACATCAATTGTTTGTAATTCATTAGCCTGATGAATAGCACGAGCGATGGAGGATGCTGCAAATTCTCCTTGTACAAGAACAGGGAATACAATAATTTTCGTGATAGGATAACGACGCTTAATTGTCGTAATAATATCGCGAACTGCAGCACCAGTTGGAGAAGTGATGACTCCGATTGCTTTCGGATAGGAGGGAATTTCTTTTTTATTCGCACTAGAAAAGAGCCCCTGCTGTTCCAAACGAGCTTTCATTTGTTCATAGGCTAGATATAAGTTACCAATACCGTCCGGCTGCATCTCATGAACGTATAGCTGATAATTTCCACCCATTTCATATACAGTTACCTGTCCCTGAAGTAGCACTTTCATTCCATTTTCTGGTGTAAAGGCTAAATTTCGATTATGAGATGAGAACATAACCGCTGAGATTCGAGCTCCTTCATCCTTTAATGTGAAATACATATGCCCCCTGCTATGTAGCTTATAATTAGAAATCTCCCCTTTAAGCAATATCGTTTGTAAATGCGGGTCGCGATCTAACTTTGCTTTCATATACTTTGTCAGAGCAGTAACTGTTAAATAGTTATCCATCGTATCCGTCCTTACTTACTAGCTTCACGTTCCGCTGCTAACACCGTGTTATCAAGCAACATCGTAATGGTCATTGGACCAACACCCTTTGGTACAGGTGTAATATATCCTGCTACAGGTAGTACATTATCGAAATCAACGTCACCGCAAAGTTTTCCTGTATCCAATCGATTTACACCAACATCGATTACAACAGCACCTTGTTTCACATAATCAGCTGTAATCATTTTAGGCTTACCAACTGCAACAACAAGAATGTCAGCCATCTTTGTCATCTCTTTTAAATTAACAGTTCTAGAATGAGTATAGGTAACCGTTGCGTTTTCATTTAAAAATAATTGTCCAACTGGTTTTCCAACGATATTACTACGTCCAACAACAACGACGTGTTTTCCATTTATGTCAATATTCTTTTCTTTTACTAGTTCGATAATACCGTGCGGCGTGCATGGAAGAAATGTATCTTGTCCAATCATCATGCGACCAATACTGATTGGATGAAAGCCATCCACATCCTTTAACGGGGAAATACGTTCAATAACAGCATCCTCATGTATATGTTTTGGTAAAGGTAATTGTACGAGAAGTCCATGAATATGTATATCCTCGTTCACTCGATCAATTTCTTGCAACAACCGTTCTTCTGAAATATCCTCTGGAAATGTAATGAGCTCAAAGTGAATACCTGCTTCTTCACTTGCCTTTCCTTTTCCTCTAACATAGGATTGTGACGCAGGATTATTTCCAACTAGGATTACAGCAAGTCCTGGCGTAATTCCCGCTGTTTTAAGAGCTTCTACTCGTTCTTTAATTTCCTGTCTTTTCTTTTGTGCAATTTCCAACCCTTTAATAAGTTCTGCTGTCATTATTGTTTCCTCCCCTATATTGATTCTTTTACTTTTGAAAGAACTCCATTGATAAAACGACGAGATTCTTCATCTCCAAAAATCTTTGCAATTTCGATTGCTTCATTAATTGTTACATTTTCCGGAATTTCTTGCATGTACATAAGTTCGAATACTGCTAATCGCAAAATATTACGATCCACGGTTCCTATTCTTTCTAATGTCCAATTTTCAAGATTTTTTGCAATAACGGAGTCAATTTCCTCCTTATTCTCTGAAACGCCTAACACAAGCTGTTGAAGAAACTCATTGTTTTCTTCGCCTTCCTCTAGCGTATTGTGCAATGCTATTTTCGGGTCAATTTCACCTGCAATATCTATTTGGTATAATGCTTGCATTGCCTTTTCTCTTGACGTTCTACGTTTCATAGTAACTCTCCTTTTGCTAATCATCTATCATAGGGTATGTGATTCAATTCGAATTATCCCGTGCCTACAAACAGATAACACGCTCACATTTTCACGCATCCAGTCTTACTTTCATAAGCCTTTGCTATAGTTCCATTTATACAATAACATGATAATATCATATTTCTCATGTTTATACACACATTCTTCAAGAAGAATAGCTCAAAAGTTAACTTATTGTAATTGTTAGAAAAAGAATGTACGTGTTTTTAAAACAACGTGAAAAAGAGCCGTTATACAGATACTGTATACGGCCCCATTTCAAATCTTGTTAAAGAGATTCAGTTTCTGGCTTCGTTGTTTCAAATGTTACACCAACAACATGAACATTTACTTCTTTTAACTCTAATCCGGTCATAGTTAAAAGTGCTTGACGAATATTGTCTTGAATTTTTTGAGCTACTAACGGGATACTTACCCCGAAATGCATAAGCACGTAAATATCTAAAACAATACCCTCTTCGGTAAGTTCTACCTTTACACCCTTACCATGATTTTTCTTGCCTAGTTTTTCAACCACACCTGCTGCAAAGTTACCACGCATTGCAGCGACACCGTCTACCTCAGTTGAAGCGAGACCAGCAATCACCTCAATGACTTCAGGTGCAATTTCCACCTTCCCAAGCGTGGATTCTTGTCCCATATTAAGCACATTTTCAGACATACGCAAAACCTCCCTTGCTTCTATTATTGCGTAACTAGATCATGTGTTTCAAGGAATTTCGTATTAAATTCACCTTTTACAAAATCAGGGTTATTTAATAATTGCAAATGGAAAGGAATTGTTGTATGAACACCTTCAATGACAAACTCACCTAATGCACGTTTCATTTTAGCGATTGCTTCTTCTCTTGTTTTTCCATAAACGATTAATTTCGCAACCATGGAATCATAGAAAGGTGAAATCGTATATCCAGGGTATACAGCTGAATCGATACGTACACCGTTACCACCTGGTGCTAAATACATAGAAACTTTACCTGGTGATGGCATAAAGTTTTTCGCAGGATTTTCGGCATTGATACGACATTCCATTGCCCATCCTTTAAACTCAACTTGTTCTTGCGTAAGAGAAAGTTTTTCTCCTGCTGCTACGCGAATTTGTTCTTTAATTAAGTCAACACCTGTTACCATTTCTGTTACAGGATGTTCTACTTGAATTCTAGTATTCATTTCCATGAAATAGAATTTCTTCTCTTTGTACTCATAAATAAATTCAATGGTACCGGCACCTGAGTAGTTTACAGCAAGTGCAGCAGTTACAGCTGCAGCACCCATCTTCGCACGTACTTCTTCATCCAATGCTGGAGAAGGAGTTTCTTCTAATAGTTTTTGAAGACGACGTTGGATGGAGCAATCACGTTCACCAAGATGGATTGCATTACCGTGCTTGTCAGCCATAATTTGAATTTCAACATGGCGGAAATCTTCGATATACTTTTCAATGTATACACCCGGATTACCAAAGGCAGTGCTTGCTTCACGTTGCGTAATTTGAATTCCCTTAACAAGTGCTTCTTCATCACGAGCTACACGAATTCCTTTTCCGCCTCCGCCAGCAGTTGCCTTAATAATAACAGGATATCCCATTTGATTTGCAAGCTCTACAGCTTCTTCTGTGCTATCAATGATACCATTTGATCCTGGAACAATTGGAACGCCAGCTTGTTTCATTGTTTCACGAGCTACGTCCTTTGTTCCCATCTTATTAATTGCAGCTGGACTTGGTCCGATGAAAGTAACATTGCATTCTTCACAAAGCTCTGCAAAGTCAGCATTTTCAGCTAAAAATCCATATCCAGGATGGATTGCATCGCATCCTGTTAATTTTGCAACACTTACAATATTCGTCATATTTAAATAGCTATCTTTCGAAGGAGTCGGACCTACGCAATATGCTTCATCTGCAATTTGTACATGAAGCGCTTCTCGGTCAGCTTCTGAATAAATAGCAACTGTCTCAATATTTAATTCCTTGCAGGCACGAATAATACGTACTGCAATTTCGCCACGGTTAGCAATTAACACTTTCTTAATCATCAGACATCCTCCTTATGCTTTTTTAAATCTTGTAAACGAAAATTTTTCGTTATTGACGCACAAGGAATAATGGTTGACCATATTCTACTAGTTGACCATTTTTAACTAAAATTTCTACGATTTCTCCGCTTACTTCTGCTTCGATTTCATTGAACAATTTCATAGCTTCAACGATACAAATAACTGTTTCGTCACTAACACGATCGCCAACTTTAACATAAGCTGGTGAATCAGGTGATGAAGAAGCATAGAATGTTCCTACCATTGGTGAAGTAATTTTTACTAATGTATCATCTGCTGCAACTGGCGCTACTGGTTCTGCAACCGCTACTGGTGCTGCAGCTGGTGCTGCAACTGCTACTGGTGCTGCCGGTGCAACTACTTGTTCTGGTACAACACGAGTTTCTACAACTTGTGCTGCTTCGTATGTAACAACACTATTGCTAGGTTTTTTCAATTTAATGGTAGCACCATCAGCTTCATACTCGAATTCTTCAATATTTGAGCCATCAATTAATTTAATAAGCTCGCGAACCTCTTGAATTTTAAACATATCCCATCCACTCCCATAAGCTTTTGTATACCTTTTCATATTACGACAAATTTTTTATAAATTCCAACTATTTTTTAATACGCTTACAATATTTTTCATTTGTTGCTTCAAAATACGTCAATAAATCTGACATCCTAATCATATCAATCTACATACAAAATTGGCAAGACCACTTATATATTTTTTTGAAATAATCTTACTCCCTGTTAGCAAAATAATGATTTATACCTACTAAATAGCTTTAACAGTATGGCATGCACGCTAGATCTTTATTCACTTTATTACAATTCTATCTGTTATCGAAATAAAGCTGCCAATTAAGGCAGCTTTATTTCACAGGATCAAACTTTACAGCAACATTTTTCGGCCCAATTTCTCCTTTAACGAGCTGAATAATTTTATTTGCATCTTTCGAAGATTGCTGCGTTGCTTTGACAGTTATGCGAACATCACTTCCATCTGCACGTACAAGAGCATCTTTGTATCCTTCAGATTTAATTAACGTTTCGATAAGGACTTCTTTCGTTGCCACATCGTTCAGTTGTTGAAGCTGATCCATCGCTTTACTTTTATCATCTGCGGATGATGAAGTAGACGTCATCACTTCTTGCAGTTGTTCCTTTGCCTGGTTTCGTTTGTCTTCTAGCTCTAAGCGAAGCTGTGCAAATTGTTCATCTCCAGTAGAATTCGTAGTCTGCTTTGCTGGATCACTCTTATTACTTGTATCTTTTTCTGTTTGATTTTTGTCCTTCGCAGGTGGATTAACTGGGCTCGTTACAACGTTAGAATTTTGTCCATCAGGTGTTGTAACGTAATAAACGGAAAGTACAACTACTAAACTTAACATCGTTAATAACCAAACCGTTTGTTTTTTTAACACTATTATTCCTCCTCTAGCTTTTCTTCGCTAATATGGAAACACGATGACTGGGCACCCCTAGTAAGCGTGTAACAGCGTCTAATATATTTTTTTTAATCTCAATGTTGTCAGCTCCTTTTGCCGTAATGATTACGCCTCGTACTAGAGGCTTATCTACTTTTGTTACAACCGGAACCTCTTTATCCCCTTCACGTACGATTACGACTTTACTATCCGTGGATTGATCATCCACAGTACGTTTCCCTCCATTTGGATCGGTTTCTTCGGTTTTTTGGTTACGTGTTACCGTGTCTTTTTCCAGAACCTTTGTTTCCGAAGATGCTAAGTTAACGACTACTGTAACATCACTAACACCGATGATTCCCTCTAGTGCATTTTTAAGCTGCTCTTCAAATTTCTTTTCATCTTTTTCAACTTGAGACAAGCTCGGGTCTTTTTGAGAAAATACTTGAACTTCATTCGTACCATTATCACTTTGATTTTGGGTGGTAATAGGAACGGTTTGTTTTTTTTGAAAGAAATCACTTGAAAACATAAGCAATATACCGAGCGCTAGCAAGAGTAAGACAAGCTTAGGTGTTATTCTTTTTTTCCCTTTATCTTCATCATCGAAGCCATTCAATAACTTGTGAAGCCAGTTTGATTTATTGCTGCTCATACGTTTTTCCTGCCCTCCCTTCTCCTACTTTAATTTTGCTTTGATCGACCTGCCACTCCTTGGCAAGGAACTGTTGAACCTCCGTTTGCTTATCCGTAATGGATTCAGAAGAAGAAATATCTACCTTTTTTACTGCTTCAATTGTTGTAGGTCGGCGCCCGTCAACCTTGTCAAATGTTACTGTGACTGCTTCGATGTCTTGTTGTGACAATACCTCCTGCTTGTCTTTCCCTATGGTGATGTCCAGATTGACGATTTGCAGCCCGTACTCACTTTCTAGTTTTTTCGAGACATCATTTTTCATCTGGACAGCCATCTGTTCTAAAATATATGCACGCTGTGAGGCTTGTATTTCTTTTTTCTTCACATTAATTGTATTTTCTATTTTTTTATCATCTAGTTCCTTTTGCTTATACAATATACCAATCGCTTTCGGAACATCTGTTTGTAAAAGTGTAAAAAACGGCGTTAATATAAGTACAATGAGCATTAAGCTCACAACAAATTTCACATACTTTTGTAAATTTGAATGGGGTACTAGTAAATGAATCATCGTTGCAAGTAGAAGGAATACTACAATATTTCGGACCCACTCTGTAATGTATTGCAAACGAAATACCTCCTATCTCATCATTAGCGTTACATTACCTGCCGCAATGATAATCGTGATACTTAAAAAAAACATGAGTGAAACAATCGCTAAGCATGCAAAGACGTAGATAATACTTTTCCCAATCGAATCTAAGCATTGAATAATTGCACTACTTCCAATGGGCTGTAAGCTGGCTGCGGCAAACTTGTATATAAATGCGACTGCAAAGATTTTAATAGCGGGAAAGACGATGATAAGCGCCAATACGATTGTTCCTGCTATACCAACCGTATTTTTTAATAGCGCAGATGCACTAAGTACCGTATCTGTTGCTTCGGTAAAAAATCTACCTACAACCGGAATAAAATTACCCGTTACAAACTTTGCTGTTTTTATAGCAATTCCATCTGCAACCGCAGATGCCGTTCCTTGAACAGATAACACGGCTAAAAAAATGGTGAGAAACAATCCGATTAAACCAACACTTACGTTTTGAAGGAGTTTAGATAGCTTTGTAAGTTTATACTGATCACTGAGCGTACTAACAATATTTAATATAGTCGAGAGCGTTAGCAGGGGCAGAACAATATAATTCATAAGCATCCCGCTCGTATTCATAAGAAAAATAATAATTGGATGGAAGAAGGCTACTGAAACAACACCACCTCCAGCGGCTATGAGAGCAAGAAGAATGGGTAGAAGTGCAAGGAGAAAATCAATCATCGTTTGTATTGTTTCTTTTGCATAGTTGGTTACAACATAAAAACTATTAAGTGCAAAAATCATGAGTACCATATAAATAACAGCATCTGCTACTTTACTACTCGTTTTTTTCTCAAACGACGATTGCATAGATTGTAGCAGCGCACTAAACACCGTAAGTAATATTAAAGTTCCAAGCAGTTTCCCATTTGCAATCAGTTCATGAAATAAATACTTTACTAATCCCCCAATCCAATCCTGAAATGAAAACTTTTTTTCACCTTTTATAAATTCCATAAAGTTCCCTTTCTGACTTTCTGGCAAGTATAGACCATACTTACTAACAAGCTCGTCCCAATACGTTTTAATATCATTCACACCTAATTTATCAACCTGCTCGTTTATGATGTTTTGTTGCGATGGGGCGGCTTGTACCAAAAAAGATGATGAGAAAAAGAACAGAAAGAAAAAGAGAAAATAAAGCAATCTTTTTGTATGCATTTGCTCACCCTTTCTCATTTAGGTAAGAAGCCAAGAACCGTTTCGATTACAACTGTTAAAATCGGAATCGCCATTGCAAGAATAAGTACCTTCCCCGCCATCTCAATCTTAGAAGCGATTGCACTTTGTCCAGCATCCTTTGTCACATGAGATGCAAATTCAGCAATATAGGCAATTCCAATTATCTTTAGTAACGTTTCCACATAGACATTGTTTATTTTCGCTTCTTTTCCAATGCGAGCTATCATTTCCAAAATAGCTCCAATTTGATCTAGTAATAGTAGAAACATCACCGTTCCTACAAACACAATGAACATAGATGTGATACTCGATTTATGCTGATTTAATAATGCTGCTAAAAACGTGGCAATAAACCCTAATCCGACAATTTGAAAAATCTCGATGGGACTCACCTCCTTTTACTGAAACAGAAATACACTTTTTAGCTTCGTAAAGAGATCTCCAATTAAGAAGGCAACATGAAATAATATAACAACAAAGCCAACAAGAATTACCCAGTTCGCAATGTCTTCTCGTTTTAACTCCTTTAGTACTGTATGAATGAATGCTAAAATGATTCCAATTCCAGCAATTTGAAAGATAAGTCCAACATCAATGGACATGAGTCGTTCCCTCCTACAACAATAAAATGACGATGAGAAGGCCTGTTAAAACGCCAAGGCTTTTCATCATTTTTTCATAGCGAAGCTGTATATCCTTTGCTTCGCTTTCCTCACGTTCCAAATGAGATATGCAAAGTCTAATATGCTTTTGCTGAGAATCGCGATCATGTTGTCCAAGTGTTTCACCAAATTGCTGCAGAATTTCATATTCAACCTGTTTAAGCGCTGTTCGTTTCCATACGTCATCTAAACTTTCATTCCAAGCATCCCGAACCGTTTTATCTTCTTCTAAATGGCTATGAAAGCATGCAAACAACCAACTTATCGGAGTTGGCATTTGCTTTGTTAGCCTTCGTGCTGCTTCACTTAGCGGCGTATGCCCAAACATAATTTCTGCCTCTAGTGATTGGAGGGCTGTTTTCACTAATCGAATTTGTCTTGGTCTTTCACGAACTTGCTTAGCTATTTGAAAACCAATCCATGTTGTGGTGGCTATAATAAGAATCGAACCGATTATTTTGATCATGTACGCTTCACTCTCGCTTTTGTAAAAATCGATTGACCTTGTTTGTCCTTAATTGCTTGAACAGTCCCTGGCCCTTTTTGGCGAGATAATTCAATAAATCGTTCAAAAACACCCAGTTCCATTAATTCACGAATAGATGGACGTTTCCAAACATCTTCCCAATTATATCCATGTGCAGTAACAATAAGCTGAACACCAGCATGAATAGCTTCCTGAATTGCTTCGCTATCCTCTTGTCTCCCAATTTCATCCACCACTATTACATCGGGACTCATTGACCGTATTAGCATCATCATCCCTTCTGCCTTCGGACACGCATCTAGTACATCGACTCGAAGACCAAGATCATGCTGTGGAACTCCTTTCACACATCCAGCAATTTCTGATCGTTCATCCACAATTGCAACCTTGTAAGAGGAGATTGTGTCTGAACCCATACTAATAGTTCGAGCTATATCGCGAAGCAAGGTTGTTTTTCCGGTTTGCGGGGGACCAATAACCATCGTGTTCAGCCAATAGTTATTGTATAGATAAGGCAGTAACGGTTTAGCAACTCCTATTTTTTGCCTTGCCACTCGAATATTGAAAGAAGAAACATCCCTTATCATCTTAACTGTACCCTTTTCCGTAATGACCTTCCCCGCTAACCCAACCCGGTGCCCTCCCTGCAAAGTAACATACCCTCTTTTTAATTCTTCTTCCATCGTATATAGCGAATGCTGACTTAGTTTATTTAATACAAATACGGCATCCTCCTGGGTAACCGTATATGTGTAAAAACGTGGTTTTCCACGAACAATGCATTCCAGTGGCTTACTTATGCGAAGACGAATTTCTTCTATACCTTCTTTCTCCTCCATCTGTAACAATGACTGCACTACTTTTGGTAATAATTCCATTACTTCTCTCATTGTTTTCTCCCCATCACTTAAAAACTGCAATCAAAATACATGAGATACCCATTAATAAGAAAACGATTTTTAAAAAGGAAAGCTCATTGGCTACGCTAATAATTCCGATTGACATTGTTATAATAAGGACTGACGGACCAACAAAAGCTAACACGCTATTAATGACTAGTGCTTTTTTTGCATCATTAAAATAAAGCATTAGTATGGCCGCCACTATTTCAGCACTGCCTGAAAAAAGGCGAAGTATAGCCATCATTAGAACCGAATCTTTCAATGTTTCACCTTCTCCCCCAAAAAAAAGGTTCGTTTTGTACAACCTTATGCTCCGTTTGTCCATTTCAGAATGAAAAAATAAGAGACGATAAAACTTCTGTACACAAAAATAGACCTTCTATCTAGATTACAGTTTGTAATCTAGATAGAAGGTCTAAGGGCGACTCTATATTTTCTATTCAAAACTTATTTCATTAACTTATTATGCACGAGAAACGTATTTACCTTCTGCTGTATTGATAATAAGCGTTTCGCCTTCATTAATAAAGATCGGTACTTGAACAATTAAACCAGTTTCTAAAGTGGCAGGCTTCGTAACGTTCGATGCTGTATCCCCTTTAATACCAGGTTCCGTTTCGCTAACTACTAATTCTACTGTATTTGGAAGCTGAATACCAAGAATTTCACCTTGGAATGTCATGATGAATATTTCCATATTTTCTTTCAAGTATTTTAATTCATGTTCGATTTGAGATGCTGGAAGTTCAAGTTGTTCATAGTTTTCATTGTCCATGAATACATGAGATTCACCCATTGCATACAAATACTGCATACGACGGTTTTCAATATGAGCTTTTGCTACTTTTTCACCAGCACGGAATGTTTTTTCTTGAATAGCACCTGTGCGAAGGTTACGAAGTTTAGAGCGAACAAATGCAGCTCCCTTACCTGGTTTTACGTGTTGGAAATCAATAACTTGCCAAATTGCGTTATCCACTTCAATTGTCAAACCTGTACGAAAATCATTTACTGAAATCATGAAAAATCCTCCTGTATTATAAAATAATAAGTTCTTTTGGGGAATGTGTTAAAATTTCATTTGCATCCTTCGTTACAAGAATATCATCCTCAATACGAACACCGCCTAAGCCCGGAACGTAGATGCCTGGTTCAACAGTTACAACCATCCCTGGCTCTAATACCGTATCAGAGCGGAAGGATAAAGCGGGACCTTCATGAATTTCAAGTCCAATTCCATGACCTGTAGAATGTCCATAATTTGGTCCAAACCCTTTTTCTGTTATGTAATCACGAGTTAATGCATCAGCTTGTATACCCGTTAAACCAGCCTTTATTCCGTTCACGCCTCGAAGTTGTGCTTCCAAGACAATTTCATATATATGTTTTAATTCAGGAGAAGGTTCACCTACGGCGATCGTACGTGTCATATCAGAACAATACCCTTTATAATAGGCACCGAAATCTAATGTAACAAAATCTCCCTTTTCAATCAATTTTTCAGAAGCCACACCATGAGGCAATGCAGAACGCTTGCCTGACGCAACAATTGTATCAAACGAAGAAGAAGTTGCACCTTGTTTTCTCATAAAAAATTCCAATTCGTTCAAGACATCTAATTCAGAAACACCCGCAGTAATAAATGATAAGATGTGTGTAAAGGCCGCATCTGCAATTTGTGCTGCATCCTTTAATATCTTAATCTCAGAGTCTGTCTTAATCAAGCGTAACTTTTCTACGATTCCCGAAGTTGGCACAAGCTCTGCAGTTACATACTGTTCATACAATTTAAATTCACCATATGTAAGTGAATCTTGTTCAACAGCTAGCCTTTCAATTCCTAACTCTTTCACCCGCGCTGCAACTTCCTGTGCAATCATACCGGAATGTTGTATAATTTCATAACCAACTGCTTGTTTTTTTGCTTGTTCTACGTAACGAAAATCTGTTATAAAAAGTGCCCGATCATTGGAGATAAGAACAACGCCTGCTGTTCCAGTGAAATTCGCCATATATGTACGGTTAAAGCTACTCGTAATGAGCAATCCATCCACATTTGCACTAGCAAATGATTCTCTTAGCTTTGAAAGCTTTTCCATCATTATGCCTCCTTAAAATTTTCAACAAGTGCACGAAGCGCCATCTTATATCCGTAAAATCCAAATCCAACAATTTGACCGAAGCATACAGGTGCGGTTACTGAGACATGACGAAAAGATTCACGCTTATGAACATTAGAAATATGAACTTCAATAACTGGACGTGTAATGCTAGCAATCGCATCACGTATCGCATAGCTATAGTGGGTAAATGCACCCGGATTAAGAATAATACCTTCATACAAATCTTGCGCTTCATGAAGCTTATCTATAATAGCACCTTCATGATTAGATTGAAAACAATCTACATTTACACCTAACTCATGACCAAACCGACAAAGATCTTCCTCAAGAGACTGAAGTGTATTCATGCCATAAACTCCCACTTCACGTACACCAAGTCGATTCAAATTCGGTCCATTTATGAGGAGTATTTTTTTCATCTGCACGATCCCCTTATATATGAATGTTCACAGAACATTCTACCATATGTGCTACTTATTTGAATAGTTACCCTCTTTCTTTCCAGAAGTCAAATTTCGTTCATTTGCCTCAAAAGATACGGAATATGCGATGAACACACCATATATAATAAAAATACAAACCGTTGTCACTATCGTTTCTTTTGGAAGCTGCCAAACGTCTTTTAATACTGGAGAAAATAGGCTCATGCTAAAAAACAGAACGCTCCACCATATCAAACCGTATATAATACCCGAAATTACACCCTGAAATCGTTTAAATAATGCGCCAAATAAAGCAGCGGTACCAATTGACAATATACTCATCGCGAAAATCCCCACAAATTGACCGATCCATTCTTTCTTCCATTCTCCAAGAGCAAATGGCAATAAAAAATAGTTTGGACCAACATCTGTATAAGAGAAAATATAAAAAAAATACCACACACATCCCCAAAAAAAGCCACCAAATAATCCAATTTGCACGATTTTACTTGCAAACGACTTCTCATTCTTTTCGTTCTTCTGACTACTCTGTTTTTTCAATTTTCTTCACCTCACGCTAGTAATATGTCCTTTTAGTCAAAAAATCATGAAAATGTTTAAAAAAAGGGGACTTTGGCAATACAAATATATATATTCCAACACCATACCAGTAGTTTTTCTTGTCATAAGGCGAGCTTTACCGATACAATGGAGGAAAACAAAATACAGGTTGGTGTTTACATGTCACAGGAGACAAAACAAATATACGGCGGTCAAGCAGTAGTAGAAGGAGTTATGTTTGGCGGAAGAGAATATACAGTTACAGCTGTTCGAAGAAAAGATAAATCCATTGAATATTATCGATTACCACGCGTCCAAAACAAATGGTTACAGTGGCTAAAAAAAATACCATTTATACGAGGAATTGCTGCAATCATAAATGCCAGCGCCAATGGTGCAAAGCACTTAAACTTTTCTTCAGAACGGTTTGATGTTGATCCTGCAGATGAAGAACAGCTTGCCATGAAGAAGCAAGAAAAGTCAAAGCTTACAATGATTCTTGGTGTAGCAACAGTTGGAGTTTTATCTTTCATTGTTGGAAAAATTGTTTTTTCGGCAGTTCCTGCGATATTAGCAGAACTTACAAGACCTATCTTTACATCTCATATGGCACAAGTCATGATAGAAAGCGCTATAAAGCTTATTTTGCTACTAAGCTATATCTATGGTGTATCTCTTACCCCAATTATTAAGCGTGTGTTTCAATATCACGGTGCTGAGCACAAAGTAATTAACGCATTTGAAAACAATCTGCCGCTTACAGTAGAAAATGTTCAAAAACAATCCCGACTTCATTATCGTTGCGGAAGCAGCTTTATTTTGTTCACTGTCATTATCGGGATGTTTGTTTATTTACTCGTACCAACTGAACCACTTTGGTCACGTGTATTAAATCGGATTTTATTAATTCCTGTTGTTCTAGGAATCTCATTTGAAGTACTTCAATTCACAAATGCATTACGTAATATTCCTGTATTAAAATTTCTAGGTTATCCGGGACTTTGGCTTCAACTCCTTACAACAAAAGAACCAGCAAATGATCAAGTTGAAGTGGCAATCGCATCATTTACAGAACTTCTTACACTTGAACACAACTAAATAACCATATATTTTTGACGAAGTTCTGAATTTATATAAATTCCTTACTTTCCTATTAACATCACTTTTTCTAAAGCTGTATAATAACAGTAGGAGGTGTATGCAATGAAAGGCCGTTCGTTTCCCATAGTCCTTGTTGTATGTATTGTAGGGCTTGCCGTGTTTCAGCTTGTAACGACTGCAGTCCAAAACCCTGCGGATTTAGTAAGACAAATATTAGTCATTGTCATTGTTTTAGGAGTCATTTATTTGTTATACAGGCTGATAACTAGCACTGGCGGGACGAATTCGCGTGCATCTTATAATCGTGCTGTGAAACAGTCTAAACGTAAGTATACAAAACGTAACGTTACCCCTCTTACCAATCAAAATAAAAGAGAAAGTAAAAATAGTAAGAAGACTTCTTCTCTTTTTAAGAAAAAAAGAAAACAAACCCATCTCACCGTTATCGAAGGTAAAAAGGGTAAAAAGAAAGACCGCGCTTCGTTCTAGCGAGGTCTTTCTTTTTACCCAATGAGGATATAATAGCCGCTCTTATTATTCTTGTTCGTCATTCGTTTTTCGAACCATACGAAGCGCTTCTACTCGCGTTTCGTCTTCTTCAAAATATTGAACAAGATCACCTATACGGTCTATTGCTTCCCAGCTAAGATGATGTTCAATTCCTTCTACATCACCGTATATCTTGCTTTCTTCCACACCAATCACTCTCATAAGCTGCTCGAGTAGTTCATGCCGATAAACGAGTCGCTTTCCTATTTTTTTACCCTTTGTTGTTAATATGAGCCCACGATATTTTTCATAAACCAAATATTCGTCTTTGTCTAGTTTTTGCACCATCTTTGTTACTGAGGAAGGATGTACATTTAATGCATCTGCGATGTCAGATACCCTAGCGTACCCTTTCTCTTCAATTAATAAATAGATTTGTTCTATATAGTCTTCCATACTAGGAGTAGGCATTGGTTTCCTCCATCCAAATAATTTCTTCTCTCTTTCCGAACAAAAGCAATCAATAAAAGGATACAACAGAAAGAGAATGGTGACAAGTTGGAGGATACAGTTTATGTGAAATAAAGAATATTTGCGTTTGGAAAGTATTCATGAATATAGGACGAAATCGTATGCTCTAATCTTGCTGCATCATTGGTCTCATATACATATTTTCCAATTCCATACCTACCCCATTTGTACTTCCTTTTTGACTCATCCATTTCTAACAAAGTGTTCGGATATCTTTTCATAATGACATTTTTTGCTGGCTTTGTAAACCGATGTTGAATCATTTCAAATGAAATTGTATTAGGATCAATATCATGAAGATGCTCATGAAGTCGCAAGAATAATTCATGATACCCTTCTTCCCACCCCTTATGCATATAGATAGGAGCAACGATAAAACCTAATGGATAGTTCGCCTGAGCGACCTTTCTTGCGGCATCTATTCTATCCTCAAAGGAAGAAGTACCTGGTTCAAAATTATGAATGACATAACGAGAATTTATACTAAATCGAAATGTTGTCTTCCCATTATGCTTAGCATCTAGAAGGTGATCGACATGAGAAAATTTAGTAACAAAGCGCAGATGTCCATATGGAGTAGTCCCAAAAAACTCAATCGTTTTTTTTAGAGCGTGCGTTAGATGATCAATCCCAACGATATCTGATGTACATGCTGCTTCAAATCTGGTCAAATCAGGTGCGCGTTCGTCCATGTACATTTGGGCCTGTTCAAAGATTTCATCTAGATTTACATACACACGAATGTAAGGCTTACTACCGAGAGTGGTTTGTAGATAACAATAGTGACAATGCCCCATACAACCTGTCGCAAGAGGGATTGCATATTCAGCAGATGGTTTTGAAGTATCAAATTTTAACGTCCGACGTACACCTACCACTAACGTACTTTTTGCATTCCGATATTTCTGTAGGTCCGTATCCCCGGGCAAATTACGTATTTGATTATGAGAACTTGTCTCTCTTATTTCCACATCCATTTTTGAAAATTTATTATACAATTCTTGTCCAAGCGGATAATCTAGTGCTTGTGGCTCAAAATAAACAAGTTTAGGCATAAATGGTTTCATTATTTTGATTCCTTTCTCCTATATTTCCTATTCAACCTGCATATAATATCCCCTTGAACTTTCATTGCTACTTATACAATTTATAGAAATAAATAATTTAAATAGTTGACGAACCCCATTCCTTATAGGTATCATAAATCCTTGTGAGTATTTTTTATAAAGTAACGTTTTAATAGGGGAAGAGAGGAGTAATAGAATGGCACTAAAGAAAAAAGCAGCGGTAAAAACGGGGAAAATGATACGCGAACTTATGTTGGCTGATAAAGATGTGTCAGCTTCAACAATCATGGTATATAGTAACAATGGACTAAATGAGGAAATCAAAATTGAAGGACTCCATCCAAAATCGAATGAAGAACTATTTTTTAACGACAATATGGACTGGAATGACACTGTAATATATAAAATCGTAGATTTTTCTGGAAAAGCAGAGGTTGGAAAAGTAACATTGCTTGACATGAAAAACAATAACATTACATTGCGTATTGAACGTATTATGTGGAGTAAGGAAAACCAAGAGGAAGTTGAGGTCGAGGATATTCAAGATGAGGTTCCTACTACGAATTCATCGAAAGAACCATTACATGTATACATCACAGAAAAGAAACCAGAATATAACTCATCTTATGAAAAAATAGCTCCTAGCCCTAGCCAACCAACCTTACTGAAAACAGAGGCTGTAGCTAAACGAGTGGAACCAGTTAAAACCTATGAACAACCAACTCCTGCTAACCCTAAGATAGAGGAACACTATCAGGCACTTGTATCCCATGCCATTGCTGTATGTCAAGATTACACACTAGGCTTGGATATCGATGAAAGTATCGAAAAATTAAAGGAAGAGCTTGCATCCCAAGGTGCAATGTTACCACTTGATTCCGAGATTATTGGTGTAGTATCCAGTCTTCGTGAATTAAAGGGAAAAGGTATGGATTTGCAAAAACTCCTAAGCCTCGTATAGCATGTAAACAAAAAAAGCCAGATCGTAAATTGACATGAAAAGGAAATCGTTCCTTTACATGTCATTTTCTAGATCTAATACCTTTACGTAAATAAAAACTATTTCTTATAGTTCCATTCATCACTTTCGTATTTCTCCCGGGCTACCCTTTCAACCTCATTCATTTGCTGTTCACTTAATTTATAATCACATAAATTAATATGTAACCCTTTTTCAAACCCAATTTTAAAGGCCTGTACCAACTGATCTATCGTAAATTTTTCATCAGTAAGCGAATTGATTGCGACTGCTTTTGAAGTGAACATTCGCTTCATCCTATCTTTCATACGATCATTAGGAAACAAAAATAAGTCATACAATGTGTCTATATCAATTTCTAGTGGTATGGATCCATGCTGCAAAATAACATCTTTTTGACGAGTTTGTGCACTACCTGCAATTTTTCGTCCTTCAACAACAATCTCATACCAAGAAGGAGCATCGAAGCATACAGAGGAACGAGGATTTTTCAAATCATCGCGTTCTTTCTGCGTATTGGGAACGGCAAAATATGCTTGGAACCCTAACGATTGAAATCCTTCTAGTAATCCCCCAGAAATGACACGATACGCTTCCGTTACTGTTTTCGGCATATTAGGATGATCTTCCCGTACAATAACGCTGTACGTAAGCTCACGGTCATGAAGTACACTTCTCCCACCAGTAGGTCTGCGAACAAATCCAAAGCTGTGACGGTTTACTTCATCCATGTTTATTTCCTTTCCAACATGCTGAAAATATCCAATTGATAATGTTGGAACGTTCCACTCATAAAACCGTATCGTCGGAGCCATTTTTTTCTCGCTTTGCCAATTCAGCAAGCATTCATCAAGTGCCATATTGTATGCCGGAGAACATGCCCCTGAATAGATAAAATTCCATGTTTCATTTTCCATAATACACCTCATTTTAAAAACTTTTTCCATTTCACTATAACAAATTCGACAATATTTGTGAAAAAATATGAAAATGAGCAGTCTATATTGCATTAAGTGATATGGTCATTATATTATTAAAGATAGAAATAAAAAAAGGGGTCGATTTTATCGTGTCAATAAGCTCACTTGTTTTAATCATTCTTTCTGTTGCGATTATTACCTATTCTGTAGTTACATACTTCACCCAACGTAAAATTGTAAAAACACTTACGGAAGAAGAATTTCGTTCTACATACCGCAAAGCCCAAATTATCGATATTCGTGAGGATAAAGACTTTAAAGCTGGACATATTCTTGGCGCTAGAAATATTCCGCTTTCACAACTGCAAACAAGATACAAAGAAATTAGACCAGATCAAGCTGTTTACTTATATTGTCAAAATGGACTTCGATCTGGACGTGCCGGCCAAATGCTAAAACGAAAAGGTTACAATCAATTGTTCCAACTGCAAGGTGGCTTTAAATCTTGGACAGGTAAGATTAAATCCAACTAAGCAGAATAATAAGCAGAGAAAGGGCCGATACAAAAAAGTAACGGCCCTTTCTCTGCTTATAGTAAATGCACCGCCTTCAATCCAGTTACTATTCCATCTTCATCACAGCTTTTTGTTACGACATCTGCACGTTGCTTCAATTCATCCACCGCATTTCCCATGGCTATCCCTGTCCCTACATACGATAGCATTTGCATATCGTTTCGGCCATCGCCAAAGGCAAATGTATTTTCTACTGAAAACCCTGCTCGCTTAATAAACTGTTGAATACCTTTCGCTTTTGAACTTCCCTTTGGAAGGACATCGATTGCTCGGTTGTGCCAACGAACAAATTCAAAGTTTGGATATGACGTTTCGTAATAGTTCTCGTCCCTTTCTTCACAAAATAGAACTCCTTGATGTACTGGATTCTCCCTATAAAAATTGCGATTATTGGGTGGATAGTTCATATGAAAGCTATGAAAACTGTCTTCAATATACGGATGATTCGCCGACGTTGCACATACATGTTTATGATTATAAAACGCCATTTCGTGACCATGAATTGCTGCATCCTCAACAAGATCACCTAACTGATTTGTTTCGATTTCATTTGTATATATTTCCAATCCTTCAAATATGACATATTGTCCATTTATCGAGACATAGGATTCTATATTAAGTTCTTTCCGAATAGATTGAAACATATTCGGTGTCCGGCCCGTAGCAATAGCCGTATATACCCCTCTCTGTTGCAGTTGTCTAATGGCCTCCTTTGTTGATGGGAGAATCGTTTTATTAGAATCTAATAGGGTCCCATCTATATCAAAAAATACAATTTTCTTTTCCATCCTAGTTACCCCTCTCATATCCAAATGCTGTTTTGGAGTTTGCTACAATTAAAATTGATCCAGAAGTCTCCGCCCATTCTAACGCCCGAATGGTTACGCGAATGAAAAACGGAGACCTTATGTAAAATATAGGGTATGAAACGGGTTTCAGGTCAAGAATTTTCTCCTGTTTTTCTATTCAAAAATGTTCTTTGCACGAGTCCATACATGAGTAAATCATAATATTGGCCTAAATAAAATTGATATTCTTGCAAATTACCTTCTTCTCGAAATCCAAATTTCTCTAAAACACGCCTTGAAAATACATTTTCTTTCCGAACAACAGCGCCAATTCGGTTTAATGCGAGATGACCAAACCCATAGGGAATAATTGTCGCTAGAACTTCCGTCATAAATCCTTTATTCCATTCTTTATGATTCAATTCGTATCCAATCTCAGCCCGGTGATGCGATTTACTCCAGTTGTGAAATCCAATTGTTCCAATCAAGGAATGATTATCTTTCTTTTCAATTCCCCAGCGAAGAATAGAACCGCTTTTTATGCCAGTTTGCATTTGCATAATAAACTGCTCTGCTTGTTCACGTCTTGTAAACGGCTCTAATCCATAATACTGTAACACCTGTGGGTCAGAGAAATATTCAAAAATCTGTTGTTCATCTGACGAGATAATCTCTCGTAACAGACACCGCTCCGTTTCTAAAGTAGGAAATTGTGATAATAACATGAGATTCTCTCCTAAGTTTTCAGTATAAGTTCTTCTTTTGCCTCTCTCCCTGTTTTTAAACAGAGAGCCATCACACTAGTTCCAAAATTCGTAAAAAAACTAGCATGACCGGGATATTTCCCTATGTATGCTAGTTTTTTTAATTAGCTAGTATGTATTACTTTTCAAACGGTTTTAACATTTCCTCTCTCATTCCAAAGCTAACGGTAGCTATACCCACATACATTAAGATAAGAAGAATTGGACTAACCGTATTATACCAATTATTATCTATAATAAGGTAAACCGTCAAAATTGCTACTAACACAAACGTAAACACGAACATATAAAAACTATATCCAGATTTCATATTGCTCTCCTTTCTTATATCGCATCTGCCATTCAAAAGTTTATTGTAGCGAATCCTTTTCTATGTCTCAAGTTTTCGCTACAAATAAATTTTTACAATTGATTAAGCTCCACTTTTACAATGTCATCACAAACAATACGAATAATGGAACCTGAACTGTCAATTGCCGTAATCGAGCGCTTATGTAACAATCTATTCACAACTCGTACCAACGTTTTTTTCAAATCTTTATAATAAAACTCCTTAATGTCTTGAATAATCTTCCCGTTTTCTAAATGGTACACCGCTTTATAACGTTTATAAGTCACATCTTCCTCTCCCTTTTGTTCATGTATTCACATAAAAAAACAAATGTATGAGAAATTCGAACTGCATTAGATTCTACTTTCATTCGAATTTTAACAAAAAATGTTTCATTTTTCAAATTTTTCTCATATTTTTGTATAAGTACCAACAAGTAATCTTTAGAGGAATGTGGAAGAATACAAAAAAAATGAAGGTTACACAAAAGAAGACGTATGTCTTCTTAATATGTTACCTTCATCTTACCTAATTTTATTATACGGTAGCCGGTTCAGTTTCTTTTATATAGCGTAAGATAGGTTTACGGGCAGCCGTTGTTTCATCTAAACGTTTCACCACTGTCGTATGCGGTGCTTCTTGTACAATTTCTGGATTATCTTCTGCTTCCTTCGCGATGGCAATCATTACATCAATAAATCCATCAAGTGTTTCCTTTGATTCTGTTTCAGTTGGCTCAAACATCATACATTCCTCAACGTTAAGCGGGAAATAAATTGTAGGCGGATGGTAGCCAAAATCAAGCAGACGCTTGGCAATGTCTAACGTACGAACACCTAGTTTTTTCTGACGACTTCCAGAAATAACAAATTCATGCTTGCAATGCTTATTGTATGGTAGATCATAATAAGGAGCTAATCGTCTCATCATATAGTTAGCGTTGATGACAGCATTTTCCGTTACAAGTCGCAATCCATCTGGTCCCATAGAGCGAATATACGTATAGGCACGAACATTTATACCGAAGTTACCGTAGAACGGCTTAACGCGGCCAAATGCTTGGGGACGATCATAGTTAAACCGGTACCCATCTACAGTTTTCTCTAGTACTGGCTTTGGCAAAAATGGAATGAGCGCTTCCTTCACGCCTACAGGACCAGATCCTGGACCTCCGCCGCCATGAGGACCCGTAAATGTTTTATGAAGATTCAAATGCACAACATCAAAGCCCATATCACCAGGACGAGCTTTACTTAATACCGCATTTAAATTGGCACCATCATAGTACACTTTACCGCCACTTTCATGAACAATTTCTGCAATTTCTACAATATGTTCTTCAAACAAACCGAGAGTATTGGGGTTCGTAAGCATTAACGCCGCTGTATCATCGCCAACCACACGTTTCAAATCTTCTAAATCAACCAGACCTTCATCATTTGATTTCACAGTAATAATTTCAAATCCAGCTACAGATGCAGATGCAGGATTCGTACCATGTGCTGAATCTGGAACAATGACCTTCGTTCGCTTGAAATCATTATTTGCTTCATGAAAAGCACGAATGAGCATTAATCCTGTCCATTCTCCATGTGCACCTGCTGCTGGTTGCAATGTCACTTGGTCCATTCCTGTTATTTCTTTCAGGCTCTCTTGCAAATCATACATAAGTTCTAGTGCACCTTGTACTGTTCTTTCATCCTGAAGGGGGTGAATATACGAAAATCCTGCAAAACGAGCAACATTTTCATTCATTTTCGGGTTATACTTCATCGTACATGAACCAAGCGGATAAAAGCCAGAATCCACGCCATGATTTCGTTTAGATAAAGCGGTATAATGACGCATAATATCAAGCTCAGCTACTTCAGGAAGTTCGGGTTCTTCCGTACGAATATACTCGTTTTCAAAAATAGAATCTAATGCTACTTCTTCTACGTCTAGAGCAGGTAAGCTATAGCCAACCCGTCCATGTTTACTCATTTCAAAAATGAGAGGTTGATCCTGCTGCATCATTTCATAGCCCCCATTTCATTTACTAACGTATCAATTTCTTCTTTTGTTCGAAGTTCCGTAACAGCGATAAGCATATGATTTTCTAATTGTGGATAATCCTTGCCAATATCATACCCACCTATCACGTTCTTTTGGAAAAGTGCTTCATTTATTTCTTTTACTGGACGATTGCATTTTACAACAAATTCATTAAAAAATGGCCCTGTAAATGCAACTGAACAACCTACTTTTTCAAATTGTTTCTTTGCATATTGTGCCTTTGAAATATTTTGGATACTTATTTCACGAACCCCTTTTTTTCCAAGTGCCGTCATCGCAACAGATGCTGCTAACGCATTTAATGCTTGATTGGAACAAATGTTAGACGTAGCTTTGTCTCGGCGAATATGTTGTTCCCTTGCTTGCAAAGTTAGTACAAATCCGCGACGTCCTTCTGAATCTTTCGTTTGTCCAACTAATCGACCCGGAAGCTTACGCATAAATGCTTTTTTCGTTGCAAAGTATCCGCAGTGCGGACCTCCAAACTGTGCGGGAATTCCAAATGGCTGTGCGTCTCCCACTACAATATCTGCACCTAGTTTACCAGGAGGTGTTAGTGCACCTAATGCTAACGGATTAGATGAAACAATAAATAATCCTTTTTGTGAGTGAACAATTCTCTCTACATCCGCAATTCGTTCTACTTGCCCAAAGAAGTTTGGATATTGTACGATGACACATGCAACATCAGTGTCCATTTCCTCTTGTAACCGATCCATATTTGTCACACCATCACGATGCGGAATTTCAATCACATTTAATCGCTGTGCTTTCGCATACGTTTTAAGCACAGCTCTGGCTTCTGGATGAACCGTTTCAGAAACAATAATCTTTTTATTGCGTGTATGATGTGCTGCCATCATTGCTGCTTCTGCTAGTGCCGTTCCACCGTCATACATGGATGAATTGGAAACATCCATTCCTGTTAATTCGCAAATCATCGTTTGAAATTCGAAAATAGCTTGTAATTCACCTTGTGATATTTCTGGTTGATAGGGTGTATATGCTGTATAAAATTCAGAACGAGAAAGTACATGATCTACAATAACAGGAACAAAGTGATCATACACTCCTGCTCCAAGAAAGGAAGCATATTCTTTCGTGTTGGCATTCATCGCTGCAAGCTTTGTTAATTCCTTTAATAGCTCCGGTTCTGATATGGCTTTTTTTAATTTTAAATCGCCTTTAAACTGTACACGCTCTGGTATATCCTCAAAAAGTTCTTCAACCGTTTGTACGCCAATGGCGCTTAGCATTTCATTTCTATCTTCTTCTGTCATAGGAAGATAACGATGCATCATTAGTATTCCCTCCAGTTAGTTAGCACGTTTATAAAACGGTGTAGACACGACAATTGCCTTTACTCGTTTATTACGAATTTGTACTTCTACTTCTGTATGTAGTTCTGCATATTTCGCGCTCACAAGGGCAAGTCCAATATTTTTCTTTAATGTAGGAGACTGCGTTCCACTTGTTACCTCTCCTATTTTTTCTTCACCTACAAACACTTCATAATGACTTCTTGGAATACCACGTTCTAGCATTTCAATTCCAACAAGCTTACGAGGAGCCCCATTTTCCTTTTGCTCCTTTAATACTTCCTTACCATTAAAATCACATTCTTTGTTTACTCTAACGAAAAATCCGATACCTGCTTCAATCGGTGTAATCGTCTTTGACAGTTCCTGACCATAAAGCGCTAATTTTGATTCGAAGCGAAGTGTATCTCTTGCCCCAAGTCCGCACGGCTTGATTCCCTCTTCTTTTCCTGCTTGAAGTAACGCTTCCCATAAATCTATTGCATCTTCCGATTTACAATAAATTTCAAATCCATCTTCACCTGTGTACCCTGTTCTAGAAACAAGGGTACGTTTATTCGCAATTTCTACATCATCTTGAAATGTAAATGGCTTCATTTCACTTACATTTGCAGTCGTTACTTTTTGTAAAATGGATGCTGCAAGCGGTCCTTGCAAAGCAAGCTGCGCGGTAACATCTGATTTATTTTCAATCACTACATCTCCTGCTAGATGCTGCTTTAACCATTCGTAATCCTTTTCTATATTCGCTGCATTTACGACAAGCAAATAATGAAATTCACTTTTTTTGTACACTAGTAAATCATCCACCGTACCACCATCAAGATAGCACATAGCCGTATATAGTACCGATCCATCCGTTAGTATAGCTATATCATTTGTCATCATTCGTTGCAAATAGGACAAACTATCTGTGCCGCTCACTTCTATTTCTCCCATATGAGAAACATCAAACAATCCTGCTTTTGTGCGAACAGCTTCATGTTCTTCTTTAATACTTGAAAATTGAACAGGCAAATCCCATCCGCCAAAATCAATTGTTTTTGCACCGTAATTACCGTACACAGCAAATATCGGCGTCGTTTTCAGTGTCATTCCTCTTTCCTCCCTCTCATGCTGCCTAAAAAAGTGTAAACAGCTAAACATTTTTGAAAAAAATTAAAAAGATATACGGAATATCGCATTATTTTTTGATGAAAGCGTAAATAATAATTACATTTTCAGGAGAAAATACGAAAGATAGCATACCTTTTGCACATGATTATCCTACCATTTTTCTTTCTATTGTATCAATATTCTTGCAAAAAAAATAATTTTGTATATTTAGGGGGATATGTATGAACGCTAACATCATAATGGACACGTCTTGGATAGATTCCTTTTTGAAAAGACTCGATGATGACGGTCCCTGGGCAAATTGGCAGGCATATCATCTGGCGTATGAAACAGAAAAGCAGCTGCTAATTCCATCATTTGAAGGGCTCCAAGCACCAGCGTATTTGCCCCACCTTACACCACTCCCTCACCAATTGGAAACGGCACGTATCGTTCTAGAGGAAATGAATGGAAAGGCTATTCTCGCAGATGAAGTTGGTCTTGGAAAGACGATTGAGGCAGGCTTAATATTAAAAGAATACATGATTCGTGGACTTGTAAAAAAGGTATTAATTTTAGTTCCCGCTTCTCTTGTGTCACAATGGACATTTGAGCTGACTACGAAGTTTTACATACCGGCAACCGCTTTTCGCAAAAGCTATTCCTGGGAACAAGCTGAGGTAATTGTTTCATCCATTGATACGGCAAAGCGTTCTCCGCATCGCGATATCGTTCTTAACACAGAATATGACCTTATTATTATAGATGAAGCACATAAATTAAAAAATAATAAAACAAAAAACTATGAATTCGTTCAACTACTAAAAAAGAGATTTTGCTTACTTTTAACTGCAACACCGGTTCAAAATCGCATTGATGAAATATTTAATCTTGTTTCCTTACTAAAACCGGGCCATTTAGGAAATGAAACACATTTTGAACACTCCTATTCTTCCAAACATAGGAGTGTAGAAAGTGACAAAACCTTACGCGAACTGATCAATAAAGTAATGGTACGTAACCGTCGAAATGACACCAAAATTGAGTGGCCTAAGCGTCATGTTCACACTATATTTGTTGAAATGAATCAGCAGGAGCGGTCGCTATACCAATCTCTTACAGATTGGAACAAACAATCTTCTATCATCTCAACCCTTACCTTTTTACGTGAAGCATGTAGCAGTAGAGAAGCAGTCTATGTATCCTTACAAAATCTAGTCAAGAAAAAAGAGATAGTACAATCAGATTCATATATCGAAACACTTATGAATGCAATCAACAACATACCATTTAACTCGAAAGCGACAAAGGCACTGGAAATCATAAAAGAAATCAATGATAAAGTAATTATATTTACAGAATACCGTGCTTCCCAAATGTATTTACAATGGTTTTTAAAGCAGCATGGGATATCCTCTGTTCCTTTTCGGGGGGGATTTAAACGTGGTAAGAAGGATTGGATGAAGGATCTATTTCAACATCACGCACAGGTGCTCATTGCGACGGAAGCAGGAGGAGAAGGGATCAATCTACAGTTTTGCAATACGATGATTAATTATGATCTACCATGGAACCCCATGCGGCTAGAGCAACGAATTGGACGGATACATCGTCTCGGTCAACAGCATGATGTTCATATTTATAACATGGTTACAAAAGATACAGTCGAAGAACATATTATGAAGTTACTCTATAATAAAATCCAATTGTTTGAACGAGTGATTGGAGAGCTAGATGAGATATTAACACGAATTGATTTACGGAATATAGATGATCATATTCAAGATATATTCACCTCTTCAAAAAGCGAAGGAGAAATTCGCATAAAAATGGAAAATTTAGCGTCCATCATTGAATTTGCACAGAGTAATAAAGGAGCGGACATACATGCAGCAACGTGATATCCACCATTATTTATATGATTTTTTCACATCAAATAACTGTGAAATAAAGGAATCATCGCCGTATTTACTGGATATTCAACTTACAACCGAGATGGACAAATTATTAATGAATCGCCCTTTTTATTGGCATTATTTAGAAAAGACCGGTGGTAAACCGAATCCGATGCGTCTTACCCTTATTACCGATCAAGAACAAGCAAATAGTAATCAAAAAGGCGACGTTGTACACTACGGTTCTCCTTTTCTTCACCGTGTTTTTCAAGCTGCAGGTCAACTGGGCTCATTTATCCGTTTATATGAAGATATTCAGCCTATTTCAGAGAATCATATTCCACTGCATCCGTGGCTCTGCATAAATGCAAAGGTTTCCTATCAATGTGACCGAAAAAAAGATGCACTCTATTCATTAGGTCTTCATCTTATTACAGGAACCATTCTATCTGATTTTCAAAGCGTACTCGAACAAATTCCCTTCACTCCAAAAATACCTGATTTTTGCTTCACATTAAGTCCTATTATTAAACCAAAAAGTGGATTTGTAAGATTGGAGGATGCATTGCATAGACTAATTAACCAGGATGACCATACATGGGCAGATGATGCGCGTAAACGTTGGGACCATGATTTGCACTTATTAGACGAGTTTTATACTGACAAAACGAATGAAACCTACATCAAGGAAAAGCAAGCGTTACAAGAACAGTATGAGCCGAATATTCATATTACCATCATTAATGGAGGCATGTTCTATATTACAAAAGAGCGCATCACCTAACATAAAAAATGTGCATGGGTAATCGTTATACCCTCGTATCACGATCACCTATGCACATTCTTAACTACCTTATTTTGCATGAATACCTTCTTTTGTTTGCTGCGCAACAAGTTTTTCTAGCTCCTGCATGGCGGCACTAACTGTTTCACTCGTAATCGTACCCATAAGATGAATGGACTCGTGAGGAAGCACTGCAGTTTTCGCAATCGTATCAATTACCTTCTTATCTTCAATTGATATTCCAAAATCCGCAAGAGAGGATGGAAAACCGAATTGTTTGTAGTAAGGTAGCAGGAACACAATCTCATCCCACTTTTTCTCAATTGCTAGTTGTGCTAAAATACCGTAAGCTACTTTTTCCCCATGTAAGAAGGAGTGGGTTTCATTCACCTTTGTCAGTCCATTATGAATCGCATGTGCCCCGGCTATTCTTCCAAAACGGTCACCATAGCCACCAACCATCCCACCAACGGCAATAATTGTTTCAATGACTTTAATAAATGCAGGTGTTACCGTTTTAGCTTCCATACTTGTAATCGCTTCTTGACCAAGCGTTAACAAAACATCTCGGCATAACTTCGCTGCATGATGGGCTAGTAGTATCGAAATAGATGGATCAGAAAGCTTCTCGATTAATACATTGGCTTCGTACCATTTCGCTAATGTATCTGCAATGCCCGCCTTTAATAGGCGAATTGGTGATGCAAGAATCACACGCGGCTCTAATAAAACAAGGTTTGTACTTGAAGGAAAAACGGTATAGTGAGTAAACACACCTGTTTCATCATAAATTACACTTAACGGTGTCCATGCAGCACATGTCGAAGCAAGTGTTGGAATCAGAACGGTTGACGTATGCGTTTCATTTCCAATTGCTTTTACCAAATCTAGAATTTTCCCACCGCCAACTCCTATTACTGCTTGAAACGCACCCTTTCGAACCTTACGAGAAAGTCGATTCACTTCCTCTAATGTACACTCTCCTCCATACACCTCAAATTGACAAAGCACATGTGAAAAAGATGGAAAATAAGGGGTAATTGCCTTCCACGAGGCATTCCCGCGAACAATTAAACAGCTTGTAATTCCGCTATTTAACAATCTTCCTTCTAACGAATCCAAAACATTTACATCACACACATACAATTGAGGTGCTCCTCGTACTTCTAATTGTTCTTTCAATTGATTCCCCTCCTAAAGGTAAAAAGAAGTGACGTCATATGAGATTTAATCTCCCCATTACGTCACCTTCCCCAAATATTATTTTCGGTTAGTCATCCATTCCGGTTTGCCAAATCCTTTAAAATCTTTATCGATTTCAGCTTCGAATTCCTTTGACTCTACAGCCGTTTTCAAATCTTTCGCAAATTGCTTGTCTAAATCTTTTGTATTTACAACCACGCGGTTCCGATATTGATCAGGCATTTTTTCAAGTTGAAGAGCATCAAGTAAATTCATTTTGGCAGCTAATGCAAAGTTACCAGGCACTGCAGATAAATCTACACTTTCCACTGCACGTGGCAATTGCGCTGCTTCAATTGGCTTAAAGACAAGTTTCTTTGTATTCTCTTTCACGTCTTTTTCAGATACAGTTAACGGATTTACATTCGCATCAAGTTTAATAAGACCTGCATCTTGTAAAATAACAAATGCGCGTGCTGCGTTTGTAGGATCATTTGGAATTGCAATAGAGCTTCCTTCTTTAACATCGTTTAATGATTTATATTTATTTGAGAAAATTCCCATTGGAGCTGTTGGGACAACAACTACTTCAGAAAGCTGCATATTATTTTGCTTTGCAAAGTTCTCCATATACACTTTATGTTGGAATAAGTTCGCATCAATACTTCCTTCCGCTAACGCTTTGTTTGGTTGGATATAGTCACTAAATTCTACGACAGTAACCTTATAACCTAACTTCTCTAATTGTGGTTTAATTGCTTTCGTAACCATATCACTGTATGGACCTGTTGTGGCACCAATTTTAATTTCCTTTTTTTCCGTTGTTGTTTGAGATTGATTTTGTCCTGTACAAGCTGCTAACAAACCGAGTGATAATACAAATACAATAAGTAATGCTACTTTCTTCATGCTTGAAGTCCTCCTCATTGATGAAAATTTGATTTATTTTTTATTTAATTGTCTTGCAATGCGATCTCCTACAAATTGAAGGATTTGCACAAGACAAATTAACACAATAACCGTAGTAAACATAACGGTATTATCATATCGATAATACCCAAAGCGGATTGCTAAATCCCCCACTCCTCCGCCACCAACAATACCTGCCATTGCTGAATACGCAACGAGACTAATTGTTGTAATTGTAATGCCCTGTACAATTCCAGAACGAGCTTCAGATAAGAGTACATCTTTAATAATCATCCACGGCGTAGCTCCAATTGCTATGCCTGCTTCAATGACGCCTTTATCGATTTCTCGAAAGGACGTTTCAACAATACGTGCAAAGAATGGTATTGCAGCAACCGACAATGATACAGTTGCAGCAGTCGGACCTATTGTTGTACCCGTAAGCAACTTCGTTAACGGCAAGAGCGCTACAAGTAAAATAATAAACGGAACCGAACGTATAATATTTACGAAGAATCCAACTATTGTTTTCAATACTTTATTCTCTAAAAAAAGTCCTTTATCAGTTACAAATAAAATAATTCCGAGAGGTAAGCCAATCAAAATCGAAATAACAAGAGAAAGTGCTACCATGTATAACGTTTCAAAAAATGCTTTATTTAAGTCAGGAAGAATTTGAATAATGTTAGATAACATGATGGATCACCTCGACGTGTTGAGTTTTCAATGCTATATAGTCAATCGCCCGCTGTACTTCATCCTTCTCACCAATCAATTCCATTACAAAAATCCCCAGCGGTGTTTCCTGTATGTATTCAATTTTTCCATGTAGAAGATTTCCTTTAACGTGAAAAGTCTGTAATACATCGGAGATAATCGCTTCTTCTGCAATGCTTCCTTTAAACTGAATTTGAATAATCGTTCCGGTCCGTTTTTCGATAATACGTTCTGGAATTTCAAATTGTAAAACACTCTCAATAAATTGCACCGTTATAGGCTCTTTCGGATCAGCAAATATGTCATATACGTTTCCTTCCTCTACAATGTGACCCTCTTGCATAACAGCTATTCGGTGACATATTTCCTTTACAACTTCCATTTCATGCGTAATTAATACAATAGTAAGACCAAGCTTTTTATTAATAGATTGCAATAGTTTCAAGATTGATTTCGTAGTTTTCGGATCAAGTGCAGAAGTAGCCTCATCACAAAGTAACACAGATGGATTATTAGCTAATGCACGAGCAATACCAACACGTTGTTTTTGACCGCCACTGAGCTGTGCAGGATATACATCACGTTTATCATGTAATCCTACCATTTCTAATAGTTCATCTGTTCTCTTATCAATTTCGGTTTTTGTTTTACCAGCTGCTTTCAGTGCAAAGGCAATATTTTCATGTACGGTTTTCGAGCTAATTAAATAGAAATGCTGAAAAATCATACCAATCTTTAGTCTAGCCTTCCGTAACTCCTGACCTGTAAGCTTTGTCAGTTCTATTCCTTCTATTTTTACACTGCCAGAGGTAGGAGATTCAAGCAGATTCATACACCGAAGTAAAGAACTCTTTCCTGCACCGCTGTATCCAACAATCCCAAAAATTTCTCCCTTTTGAATGGTTAATGATACATCGTCGACTGCTTTAACCCTTCCATGTTTTGTACCATATTCTTTCGTTACATGCTGAATTTCAATCATACGCTCTCTCTCCTTTGCAACATAAAAAGCCTCTTTCATTTGAAAGAGGCACCGTGACTACTGTTACGACTTATCTTTCAGAATAAAAGTATTCTGCAGGAAGTAGCACCTTTCCCGAATTCGGTGGTTGCTGGACGTCATAGGGCCTGATCCCTCAGTCACTCTTGATAAGTAAATAAGTTATTCGATTTTTCAACTAACTTGAATAATAGTATGAATCTTAAAAATTGTCAATCATTTTTTGTAGATTCGTGTCGGATTGTTACTTTCGATTCAACATCCATGCTGGTTTACCAAACCCTTTAAAGTCGCTATCAATAATCGTTTCAAACTCTTTCGATTCCACGGCAGCTTTTATATCCTTAGAAAATTGACTGTCTACATCCTTCGTATTGACAACAACTCGGTTGATATGCTCTGGTCGTAATTTTTCTATCTGTATAGCATCCAATAAATTAAGCTTTGCAGCAAGTGCAAAGTTACCTGGTACGGCAGAAAGATCGATACTATCAATGGCACGAGGCAGTTGCGCTGCTTCAATCGGCTTAAATACAAGTTTTTTCGTATTCTCTTTCACATCTTTTTCAGATACAGTTAATGGATTTACGTTTGCATCAGTTTTTATAAGACCTGCATCCTGTAAAATTAATAGTGCACGAGCTGCGTTTACTGGATCATTCGGAATCGCAATGGAACTGCCTTCCTTTACATCATTCAATGATTTATATTTTTTGGAGTATATCCCCATTGGGGCTGTTGGTACTGCTATCACTTCAGAAAGCTGCATATTATTTTGTTTAGCGAATGTTTCCATATACAACTTATTTTGAAATAAATTTGCATCAATACTTCCCTCTGCTAACGACTTGTTTGGTTGAATATAGTCATTAAATTCTACCACTGTCACCTTATAGCCCTGCTTCTCTAACTGAGGTTTAATTGCTTTTGTTATCATATCTGAATACGGTCCTGCTGTTGCACCTATTTTAAGTTCTTTCTTTGTGGATGACGTTTGCGCTTGTCCCCCACACGCTGCTAAAACACCAATTGATATCAATAACACTACCAATACTGCTAATTTCTTCATAACATAATCCCCTTTCATTTCCCTACTTATTTCCCCGCATAGTCTTTCAATACAACATAAAAAGCCTCTTTCATCTGAAAGAGACCTACTGTTACGACTTATCTTTCAGAATAGTACTATTCTGCAGGAAGTAGCACCTTTCCCAAATTTGGAGGTTGCTGGACGTCACAGGGCCTGATCCCTCAGTCACTCTTGATAAGTAAAGCTTTATTTAATTAATATAATAATAGTAGGAATAGTTGGAATTGTCAACCGTTTTGTGGTGTAATGTCGAAAAGAGCGGGAATGAAGGAATTGTTCGTGCGTTCCTACCCCTTTATTTGACCATCGTCCATTACAATTATTTTGTCAGAATTCATAAAAGTAGACAAATGATTGCAAAAAAAAAAGAGCTGACTCACAAGAGGCAATTTCCTTATGAGTTCTCTCCTTTCTCACCTACATATTTGCTGAACATTTCATATAATCCTTTATTCACAAGATAAGAAATTTGCTCATCTGATTTGTATGGATAGCGGTCACGGAGTCGAATAGAAGCCTTCGCCATTAAGTTTTCTAATATTGAACGCCCACCTTTTCCGTATATCACTTCAGCATATTCAATTAACTTTGCATTCTCTACATCTGCTGAATTGTGATTAAAAAAGAACTTTTCCATTGTCTCCTCCCTCTATGGTAGCGTTTTCATTTCATATCCACCATGTTATTTATTTCACAATATTATATGAATTATTTTCCTTGTAGTGCCATTATAGAACAATATAAGTACGGTACCTGTATTGATTTAAGGCATTTTTGTGAACAAACTATATTTACTACTGACTTTTTTAAACATATATGATACTACACTTTTTTTAGAACATATAATTTTTGTACCCTGCCATTATTATAATAAAAAATGCTACTATTTTCTATTCTTACGCTTCGATTTTAATAAAAATGAAAACCGACCGTAGAATGACTTCTTGTAGAAGTACGATTTTACGGTCGGCTACGTTACATAAAGGACTGTTAATTTATTTTGCATCTTTTTCATGATGTAATGTTTTTTCATAAATCAACTTAATACTTACAGGAACCACACCAAACCATTTTTGTAGAAATGGCTCTTTTTCATTACGGCGTTGCATCTTTTTTTGAAGTCGATCTTGCTTTGGACTATCCATGTATGTGACCACCTGTTGCGTCACATATTTTACATAGTCATTTGTAGACATCCTGCTCACCACCATAAATATTTTTATTCTCCAATAATTTGTAAACAACTGAGAGAATGATTATTTATAGTATGGACTACTTAGTGGTTTTTTAAGCAAGCTTCAATCTCTTCTATAATAAAATTTATTTCCTTATTCGTTGTATCTATGGTATATGTTGCCTCCTCATACCATTTCTGCCGAGTCTCAAAAAGCTCGCTGAATACTTCGGAATTTTTAAACAATGGTCTAGATGTATCTCCTTCTAATCTTTCTACAATGCTAGAAAGATCACAATATAAATACAAAATAATTCCATGCTCCTTCATCCACTCTCGATTTTTCTCCCTTATTACAATTCCACCACCTGTTGTTATAATGACATTTTCACATGGTAATGACTGTAGCATGTCCGACTCGTAAGAACGAAATGTATCCTCTCCTTCGTCGTGAAAAATAGCTGAAATTGGTTTCCCTGCTTTTCTTTCAATTTCTTCATCCGTATCCATAACTGGAACATTCCATCGCATAGCAAGTTCTTTTCCAATTGTTGTTTTTCCAGATCCCATAAAGCCAGTGATGTATAAAGCCTTCATCGTTTTACCTCTCTTCATGCCATTTCGTTATTTCTTTTGTATCTTTATTATACTGAAATTTCGCTTTATATGTTCTTTTTTCCCATGTTTTACATGTAATCGATACGAATGTAAGAGGAGAACCTATAGTATCTATGCTTACCTCCCCTTGTTCGTAATGGAATGTACTTCGCTGCAAATCGTTGTTACTGTTCTTCAAATCCTGTATTCCGTTATGCATTAAGACATCCAAACGGAGCATTTGTTCAGCTTCAAAATAAAATTTTTTCTCTAACAAAAACAAATTAGCTGTATGAATCAGCACCGATATCAAAAACAAAGAAAAAGCAAGAGTAAATGGCATTGTAAATCCTTTTGTATATCTCATTCTTATACCTGAAAAGGGAAAAACCGTGTAATCATCCCACTATGCGTTTGCATATCTATGTCATTAACACGAACACGGAGTGATATGGACTGTAACTCGAATGTAACGCTTGTAATGTGCTGTAATATAATTTCATACCCCTTTTCATCAACGCGCCGAATGATTTGATTTCCACTTCTTTCAAACGTTATAACTTGCCCATCGTCTTTCTGAAGAATCAACTTGTTAGGCAATGTTTTCACTACAGTTGCTTCTCGAAATTCCATTTGCATTTGCTCCAAACATAATGCCCATTCAAAATCAAGAAATTTCTTTTCTGTAGCTATAAGATGCTTGGGTAATATATGCGGAGCAAGCATGGCTAACAGCAGCAGTAACGATAGACAAAGTAACATTTCGAAAAATGTAAATCCATGCTCTCGTTTAACTATTGCGAACACGTTCACACCTACTTTGGTTTTGTTGATTTGCATCAAACCAGTTAACGCAAATACGTTTATCGCTATCTTCGTAGCTGTTTTCAATTTGAATGAAGTACATTACACCCTCCTTTTCAATTGAGAAATCCTGACTTGTTTCGTTATGCATCAACACAAGCTCTTCCCTTATAATTTCATTTGCAATATGGCGCATCTTTGTATGCCTTGCCTCTTTAAGAAGCAACATGGTTTGCGGAACAATGAGTGTACATATTACGAGTAGAATACTTAATGATGCAAGCATCTCCACTAAAATAGCCCCTTTTTCATGTAAGGTAATACGAAAATCTACCTTCCCCCAGTTGAAAAACGACTTTATATTTTTTGGATTTAAATGATACATACATCGTTCCACCTTTATTTATGTTTCCATCTGCTCCGTATATAAGAGGACTTGATAACGTATCCAGTTCTACCGATAGTTGGTGATCATAATTCCGAACGAGTATCGTTTCCATTTCATTTGTAATCACATATTGGTGATTTGTTGGTAGAAAGTGTAGTTTATGACGAGTACTATGACTCATTGCAGATTGTTGCATAAAAACAACATCACGGCGAAATTGCTCTAGAAACTTCTCTCCTTTCTTCTCCTCAAACTTTGGAAAGATACCAACTGCGACTAAAGCAATGAGAGAAACAACCGACAAAACAAAAATTGATTCCAAAAGGGTAAATCCCGCTTCTTTCCTTTGCTTAATTTGTACCATTTCCTGCAATAACCGATCCATCTAATTGCACGGTAAGAACTCGCCCATCTGGACATGTTGTTGTAGAAATATATTTTCCTGAAGACAGGTCCTGAATGGACGGCAATGTACCGTTATCAAGCTGATAGGCCTGCACTTGAGATTCTGTTGATCGAACAATCGCTTCGCAACCTTTTTTATTTACCGTTTCTCTTTGCTTTACAACATTCGGAATAATTAACAAGAGCAACACCGAAATAATAACGAGAACGAGTAACATTTCTAACAGAGTAAATCCCTTTTCATTCATACCTTTACCCCCTACATAGAATTTAACATCGTAAACATGGGCAGTAACATCGCCAAATACATCATCACAATCACAATGCCAATAATGGAAAATAAAATGGGTTGTACAATACTAAGACAGCGATTAACTAATTGCTCAACCTTTTCTACCGCCACCTCACTATAATCGGCAAGCTCCTTTCCTAAATTTCCACTTGCTTGTCCATGAGTTACGACGTAGGGAAGTTCTTTTTCGTAATACTGTTTATTACGAAGAACATCATCGAGTTTTTCTCCCGTTTCAAGAAGCTTCCTTATTTCCTGTGCTTCCCATCGAAAGAAGGAATGATGAGGTTGCATTTCAATAAATTGAAATACTTCCTTTACTGACAAACCTCCCTGTAATAAGCTACTTACTTGTTCGGAAAAATAGTGAGAATTATAGGAGATAATAAAACTACGAACGATAGGAATTCCCATCATCAACTTCATTCTTACGAAAGGGTGAAGGCTTTTTACTGCAATGTAATACGCTAGTACAGCTATAAATACAATCACAAAGAAGACTAAGAATAAACTGGGAAGAAACTTTAAAATCGTTAGGACACCTTCAGAAAGAGGAGACGGAGATCGTATTGATTGATACAGACTTGAAAACTGAGGTATCAAAACTGAATTGAAGAGTAATACCATTCCTGTAAGTAATAGTAAGAGAAAGGCAGGATAGTGGAGCGCCTTTTGCAGTTTGCTTGCATGAATGACTTTACGTTCCATCATCGTACAGCTTCGGCGAAGTGCATGGACGATATCTCCGTGTTGTTCTGCGAAATACAGATAACCGAGGATATCTGAGTGAAAAGAAAGATTGGAAAAGACAGCATGAAGACTGCTCCCCTTTTTCAATTCTTCAATTCCTTCTTGTAATTGAGACTTTTTCGGTTCCTTTAGCATAAGTATGGAAAACTCAAAGGAGTGCATAAGCGAATACCCTTTTTCTAACAGATTGGCTAGTTGTTTCAGTAGCCCAGCTTGCTCTTTCAGCCTCCATTTCATTGTGAAAGAGAATCCTTATTAATAAACCCCAGAGCATATCCTCTGCTCATCATCTTCGAAAGTGTTAGATAATGATAGTCTGCTTTCTCTCCCCGAGCCTCCTGTAGAACCTTTTTTAAGTCTTGCCCATACAATAGCTCATACACACTTAATCGCCGCACTTTTCGCATTTTCTTACATAGTGAAGAACAGTTTCCTTTGCAAAAAGGACATTTCATTTCAACTAACCGTTGTGCAGCTACTGCCAGTAATGATTGTTCGACTTCAGCTTGCGTAATATGAAAGTCAAGCAATCGTAGTATGGCTCCCTTTGCATCATTCGTATGAAGAGTTGTCATCACTAGATGACCTGTTAAACTCGCACGTACAGCAACTTTAGCTGTTTCTTCATCCCGAATTTCACCAACCAAAATGATATCGGGATCATGACGAAGGATAGCCTTTAAGCCAGCAGCATACGTGACGCCTGCCCTTTCATTAATTTGAATTTGTAGCATCCCATCACTTCTTTTTTCGACCGGATCTTCAAGCGTTACAATTCTTCTTTTTAGTTCCCGCTGCGCTGTTTGGAGTAAAGAATACATCGTTGTTGTTTTCCCCGACCCTGTTGGACCCGTAAATATAAGCAACCCATGCGAATGTTTTAAAAACGAAACTAACGTTTTAGCCGAATTTGGAAACATCGAAAGCTGTGATAAGGGAGGCACATTTACCTGAGGATGAATACGAATAACTAAACTCTCATCATTTAAAGTAGGGAGTGTAGATAATCGTAATCCTATAAAAGCATCCCCAAATTGAATTTCTAATGCCCCATTTTGCGGCTTACGTTTTTCCCCGATGTCCATCGATCCCAGAAACTTAAAGTGAGAAACAAGTCGTTCGGAAAATGCCTTTGCAATGACATGCCTTGTTGCTAGGTCTCGATCCATCCGTAGCTCGATAACTGCATCATGTTGACGCGGTACGATATGGATATCAGATGCTTTCAACTCATAGGCTTCTTTAATAATTTCATCTGCAAACCGCTTGACGCTATTCATCGCTTATCGCCTCCTCCTTCTCTATATACCACAATTCAAAATAAAAGAAAATTTCCTAATATTGCTTCTCTCATTAAAGAATGTATTATTTTGTTTTAGATAAAATAGTAAAGTATGTGCAAATATGAACAATTCATGAATCATCGTCTAAAACCCTTATTATAAACATTTTCTATATTATAATATTTGTATTCTTGATAAAGTTTAAAAGGTGGAGATTATAATGGAGCAAGCATTAAAAGTAACTAGTGTATTGTCTGATCCTACAAGATTCTACATTTATCAATATATATCCAAAAAGCATGACGATGTAACCGTTCAAGAAATTGCCGACAACTTTAATATTCATCCCAATGTCGCAAGACTTCATTTAACAAAGCTAGAGGATGTATCCATGCTATTATCCGATACAAAGAAAACAGGAAAAGGAGGCCGTCCAAGTCGCCTTTATCGTTTGTCGAATGAAGTTATTCAACTTCAATTTCCATTTCGCGATTACCAATTACTTTCACAGGTTGCACTAGAATCCTTATTGCAGCTAGGAGAAGCTGGAAAACAAGCCTTATTTGAAACAGGAAAGAAATTTGGAAAAGAACTCATGAGCCGTTATCTTCATCGTCTTGAAATTACGGAAGACAAGCTTTCTCTTGCTGATAAAATAAATATTGCAAAGGATGCTTTTACCACAGCTGGTTTAACTCCTGAATTTGAAATAAATGAAAGTGAGAATAAGGTTTACTATCAAGTTTACAACTGCCCATTTAAGGAAATATCACCTGAACATTACGATGATGTTTGTAATATGCACGGTGAGATGATGAATGGAATATTTGAAACATTATTTTCAGAATTTGAACTAGATCGTAAAGAAGACATATTACGAGGTTGTAAAGCTTGTGAGTATAAGCTTCAAGTACATCAATAACTCAGGCAAAGGACAAAAAAAGAGTTTTCTATCTTTTTTGTCCTTCTTTTTCATACAATTATTTTAAACATTTACAATTATGTGAAAAATGGAATATAATTTAAATTGATGATATATGTTCTTATATGGGGGGATGATATGAATCGCATGTTTCGCGTTCTAGGCTTCTGGACAGGAATATTTTCTGTCATGTTCTTTTTAGGAGATATGAAGACTGCCGCCTTACTCTTTTTCGTACAGACAGGATTTTTTATTCTTCTTAGCTATTTAAACTTATCAGAACGTATCTATCTTTATATTTTTGGTACTTATCTAACTATCTTTTTTATTGGGTTTACATACTATACAACGTTTTTACTCGTTCCAGGCATTCCTCACTAATAAAACGTTTTTACTTAACCGTATTTTATTAATTAACATTCCCGTATAAAGTTCTTTACCCGATGTATGCTAACTTGAAGCAACCCCTCAGCAGAAGCTTTCAGGTCCTTTTCATACTAACGGCCCATTATCTCTGCTGAGGATTTTTCGGTTTTTCCAACAATATAAGGTGTAGGGAAAAACAACCTGTCCCTTTTCTCCATAGATTATTAACGCCCATTTTTATATTCCGTTTTGTTCACACCACTCATGAAATTTACGATAATCTACATCAACAAGTATGAGATCTTTTAATTCCACACTAACACTTACTTGATTTCCAATTTCTAATGTATACGAAGGTCCATTTCCTTCTTGCACTACACCAAGCTGATTTTGATAGGGTCCATAACTGATGTATGCTTTTTGTCCGATAATGTCAAAATTCAATGGTTTCACCTCTTTTTCAGTCTTCATTCTGTATATATATGTTGAAGAAAGAAAAATAGTCCCTATCAAAAAAAAAGAATGCGCCTCTTTACGCATTCAAAAATGTAATACTTTCACCCGCTATATGTTTTAGCAATTCATTAACTTCCTGTACCGTTTTTTCAAAAATTGTTGTAGTTTCATTTACATAAGGGAAGTAAGGAAAGTGTTTCTCTAAAGCCTTAATTGTTTCTGTAGTAAAGGCATCCGCACGAACACCACATTCAGTTTCTAACACAACAATCCAATCTAATATGTGAAAGCCTAGCCCATCAATAAATTGAATCAACGCTTCTCTTTTGTTAGTTTCTTCTAGCAGCCGATTTTGTAAATCATGAAATAATGATTCACCGAGTAGATTTTCTAGTTCATCATCATACTCTCCCGCAATCATCGCTTCATAACTAGCTTCATCTGCAAGCTCTTCCACATCCTCCCTTGCAGTAGATAGAAGCTGATTGAAAGAAGCATTTCGTTTAGACTCACTTTGTTGTATAACTTCTAAAAATACTTGATTTTCCTTCATTCACTATTCTCCTTTTATTATATGTCTATGTTTAATGAGAAAGCGATTTTCTCTGTCTTCCTATATTATTCTAAACATTAAATAGATTAAAATGAATATTTACGCATAAAGAAGGGTTCCTTGCCCTTTTGTAAGGGAAGGATAATGCACGGATCAAATATAAACTTTACATTTGATATGTGGATGTATGTCGAAGATACACATTAGTAGATTAAACATTGGGAATGCAATGATAACATAGAAAAAATTATAGTAGTTTTTTCTTTTGTTCTTGCTTTTCTAATAACTTTTCTGATAATATATCTAATTCTGCTACAATCTCCGTTTGCTTCAGCTTTCTTTCGTATATATATTTTTTAATCATAGAATACACAAAACCCGCTAGAGCTAGTAACAAACAAAAAACAACAACAATAATTTCATAGAGACTAAGTCCCATATATGTCCTCCTCGTTTCCTGTACTCCTAGCATAGCCACTATACTCGTTCATATTATCAACGTTATCTTACCACAAATAATAGGAATCGTACGACTATTTTTCGAGATTTTCTCCTCATCCTAAAACATCTGTAACCATTTTGGCATACAAAAGAAAAGATATGCATGCACATCTTTTCTTTTGTATTCTAAATTGTTATTTTTTTACAGATTCGATTTGTTCCACTATCTGATCTATGCATCCCTGTACTGAAAAATCTTTCATTTTTTCTTTATAGCGAAGACGATAACCATATACTTCATTTACCGCTTTAAGTAATTCTTTTTCCGTTAGTTTTTCTTCATATACGATATGACAATATCCTTTTTTCTCAAACGACTCTGCATTTAAAATTTGATCTCCGCGACTGGCAGCCTTTGAAAGAGGGATAAGAATCATCGGCTTCTTCAATGCTAAAAATTCAAATATTGCATTCGATCCTGCACGTGAAATAACTAAATCGGTTGCTGCTAATACATCTGGTAATTCCTTACTAACATATTCAAATTGTTTGTAACCTCTTTTGTTTGTAAGAGAGTCATCTACATTTCCTTTGCCACAAAGGTGTACAATCTGAAAACTTTCCAGTAATTGAGGAAGAAGGCTACGAACAGTCTCATTTATACGTTTTGCCCCTAAGCTTCCTCCCATTATGATAATAACCGGTTTATCACTAGAAAACGACAGATATTGTAAACCTTTATAGCGGTCTCCTTGTAAAATCTCTTCACGAATAGGTGATCCCGTATACATTGCTTTTCCTGCAGGTAGATGCTGCAATGCTTCTTCAAAGGTTACAAATATCTTCGAAGCAAATCGGATGGCAATTTTATTAGCCAATCCTGGGGTAATATCAGATTCATGTAGAAAGACAGGTACTTTGTTCATCCAACCAGCGATAACAACTGGAACAGAAACAAAGCCGCCTTTTGAAAATATTACTTCTGGCTTTATTTTACGAATAAGAAAATACGCCTCCATAACTCCCTTTAATACATGAAGCGGATCTTTAAAGTTTTTCCAATCAAAATAGCGACGTAGTTTTCCACTAGCAATGCTCGTATATGGAACACCCGCTCCTTCTATAATTTCCTTCTCAATCCCTTGTTTTGAACCAATGTACTGTATGTTCCAGCCTCGTTCTTGTAATGTAGGAATGAGTGCTAAGTTCGGGGTTACATGTCCAGCAGATCCTCCGCCTGTAAACACTATCGTTTTCAAAATTTATAGCTCCTTTATTCCGTTCTTATTAGAAGAACTTGAATCGTTGTTATTTTCATACTTTACAATGAAGATAGCATGAAAATTCTCCTCTTCTATTATAGTACATAGGTGCTACAAAATTTCACAAACTTTACATGACACTAAAATAATTTGCATCTGGATGAGAAAATACTAACGCTGTCACAGAAGCCTCTGGCTCCATCATAAATCCTTCCGTAAGGTGAATACCAATTTCTTCAGGATGAATAAGACGGAATAATTTCTCTTGATCGGATAACTCTGGACACGCCGGATACCCAAAGGAAACACGAATGCCCCGATATTTAGTACGGAATCTTTCTTCCATTGTCAAATCAGGATTATCAGGAAATCCCCAGCGATCTCGAATAAGCATATGTGTGCGTTCAGCTAACCCTTCCGCTAGTTCAAGAGCAAGCGATTGAATCGCATGACTGCGTAAATAATCCCCTTTTTCTTTCCAATCTTCAGCGATTTCTCGAACGCCCGAGCCTACTGTTACCGAAAACATCGCAACATAATCCATTTCTTCACCTACGGAATGCAAATAATCCCCAAGTGTTCTACCTGGTGTTTTTTTCTGTCTCGGAAATGTAAATGTTTCTATAATCTTTGTTTGATCTTCGGGATCATAAATATATATGTTCTGTCCATCCGACTGTGCAGGGAAAAATTGATAAACTGCCTTAGGGCGTAACCAAGTTTCTCCTTCACGTAATAAATCATCAATGAGCTGATTTAACTGGAGCGCTCGTTCATCTCCCTCTTCTAATAACTTTTTAACATTCCCCTTTAAACCAAGATGGTGTCCCAGAAGCATTTGTCGATTAAGAAATGGTCCAATTTGTGAGACAGGAATATCTCGAAGTACAGTCTTTTTCAAAGAATCAGGTACTGGTACTGATACCTTTGGCAGTGGTATTATTTCCATTTCCGTAGTCGTAGTCGTTTCCTTCTGCTCGATGCTTGCCTTCTTCTTTTCCTGCTGGCTTTGAAGCAACAACTCACGTCCATCAGCATGCTGAAGACGATTAGCGAGATCTAACCCCTTCATTGCATCGCTTGCATACAAGACAATGCCATCATACGACGGACTAATTCGATTTTCAGTAAATTTACGGGTAAGAGCTGCACCGCCCACGAGAATAGGGGTATCAATATCTGAAGCTCTTAAATCTTCTGCTGTCAAAACCATTTGCTGTGCTGATTTTACAAGCAATCCAGAAAGGCCAATAATAGTTGGCTTTTGTTCCTTAACTTGTTTTACTAATTCATCGGACCGAACATTGATACCTAAGTTAACAATTTCATATCCATTGTTTGACAAAATAATTTCTACCAGATTTTTTCCGATATCATGTACATCACCTTTTACAGTAGCTAGTAATACTTTCCCCTTTTTTGAAGCTTCCGTACTTTCCATAAAAGGCTCTAAGTAAGACACAGCAGCCTTCATACTTTCTGCACTCTGCAGTACTTCCGCTACAATTAACTCATTATTATTGAATAACCGACCTACCTCATCCATACCAGTCATGAGCGGTCCATTAATGATGGATAGCGGGTCTCGGTTCTCATCGAGCGCTTTTTGTAAATCCTCCACAAGCCCCTGCTTTGTTCCTTCAATAATGTAACGTGCTAATCGTTCATCTATTGTAAGCGTTTCGGCCAATACCGTTTCCTTTTTCTTTGCAACACGGTAAAAGGCAGTAAACGTATCTAATGTTTCCTTACTTGTCTCAAATAATAATTGATCAGATAAGGCCTTTTCTTCATCTGGAATAGATGCATATCGTTCCACTTTTTCCGTATTGACAATTGCGTAATCAAGTCCAGCCTTCGTTGCATGATATAAAAAGACGGAATTTAATACTTCTCTGCCCGCAGGTGGTAAACCAAATGAAACATTACTGACACCAAGTATCGCCAGAGACTCTGGACAGGCTTCTTTAATAAGACGAATCCCTTCTATAGTGGCTTTGGCTGCACCAATATAGTTTTGGTCACCCGTTCCAACCGGAAATACAAGTGGATCAAAAATGATGTCTGAAGGTCGAACCCCGTACTTTTTCGTAAGAATCTCATAACTTCTTTTAGCAATAGCAAGCTTACGTTCTGCCGTTACTGCCATTCCCTCTTCGTCTATCGTACCAACAACAACTGCTGCTCCGTATCGATGAACGAGCGGAATAACCTTTTGAAAACGTTCCTCACCATTTTCCAAATTAATAGAATTCACGATTGCTTTCCCCTGTGAATAAGAAAGCGCCTTTTCTATAACTCGTTCATCTGTAGAATCAATCATGAGCGGTGTTTTAATCATCTTAGTGGCTGCAATTAAAAATTGTTCCATATCCTCAATTTCTTCTCGGTCTGGATCTGCCATACAAACATCAATAACGTGTGCATTCCGTTTTACTTGTGCTCTTGCGATTTCTGCAGCTTCTTCAAATTTCCCTTCTGCTACTAATCGTTTAAAAGCACGTGATCCGATAACATTTGTTCTCTCTCCTACAAATAAGGGGCGCATCGTATCATCGTATTGCAATGGTTCTAATCCACTGACTGCGTGTCCAGTACGATGAAGCTTTGGACGCGGTTGCATCCCTTCTACTGCCTTTTTCAGTTCACGAATATGATCAGGTGTTGTACCACAGCACCCTCCGACAATATTTACCCAACCTTCTTGTGCAAAGGTTTTTACCTTCTTCGCTAGCGATTGAGGTGATTCATGATAATGACCATCTTCATCAGGCAATCCTGCATTCGGATAACAAGAGATAAAACTTTCCGATAATCCGTCTAAAGAACGGATCGATTCTCTCATAAATTCCGGTCCCGTTGCACAATTTAATCCTACTGATAATGGCTTTATATGCTCAATTGAAAGATAGAATGCCTCAATGGATTGTCCTGCAAGCGTCGTTCCCATCGGCTCGATGGTACCTGAAATCATAACAGGTACTTTTATATGAAGCTCTTGAAAAGACCGTTCGATCCCAATACAGGCTGCTTTTACATTCCGCATATCTTGGCTTGTTTCAACCAATAATACATCGACCCCTCCGCGCAATAGACCAAGTGATTGTCTTTCATAGGCCTCAATGAGCTGTTCAAACGTCACACCCCCTGTAACGCTAATTGCTTTCGTTGTAGGTCCCATTGCCCCAGCGACATACACATTCCTTCCGGATTGTTCTACCGCTTGCTTAGCAAGCTTTGCAGCACGTTCATTCAATTCAATATCATACTGTTCAAGTTTATAGTCATGCAAAACAATATTTGTCGCACCAAATGTATTCGTTTCAATAATATCTGCCCCAGCATCTATATAAGCTTTGTGAATGTTTAAAATAACATCGGGACGTGTTTTCACTAAATATTCATTACACCCTTCTAAATCTTCTCCGCCAAAATCTTCAGCAGTTAAGTCTGCTTGTTGAATCATTGTTCCCATTGCCCCGTCAAGGAGTAAAATTCGCTCCTCTAACGCTTCTTCAATTCGTTTCATGCAATTGCTCCCCTTCTCGTTGCTCTGTTTTTATATGTCGTACCAATGATTCAGACATTTCAAATTTTTGGAACGGCGTAATGATATACACGCCATTGAATAATTTTTTAGCCTCGTCAATAAGCTCCTTTGCAATTGCTAGCCCTTCCTCCATCGCTTGCTCAGGAGTTAGATGCCCATCCATCCGCTTTCTTACTTCTTCAGGCAATGTAATTCCTGGTACTTCATAGTGGAGAAAGTCAGCGTTACGTTTACTAACGAGAGGCATAATTCCGATAAAAATAGGGGTTGAAAAGTCTTTAACTGCCTCATATGTTTTCACTAACACTTCTCGATCAAAAATAGGTTGCGTTAAAAAATAATCTGCACCCGCCTCGATTTTCTTCTCCATTCTTCGAACTGCTGCATCGAAGTGACGAACATTAGGGTTAAAAGCAGCACCTATAGAAAATGATGTTGGAACACCAATAGATTTTCCTAATGGAGAGCGACCCGCGTTTAATTCCTTTATCATTCGAATTAACTCGAATGAGGAAACGTCAAATACAGATGTAGCACCCGGAAAATCACCTACTCTAGCTGGATCCCCAGTTAAAGCTAACACTTCGTGGATTCCTAAAGAAGATAACCCTAGTAAATGCGAATGTAATCCAATTAAATTATGATCACGGCATGTTAAATGGGCAAGAACAGGAATATCATATCGCCGCAAAAGCGCACCCATTGCCATATTTGAAATACGCGGACTTGCTAGGGAATTGTCAGCAAGTGTAATTGCATCTGCCCCCGCATGCTTTAATGCCTTTGCACCTTCAAAAAAGCGTTGCGTTACCAATTGCTTCGGCGGATCTAACTCTACAATGACTGTAGTTTCACGTTTCGCCTTTTCTGACAAACTAGAATCAGTTGCTGGAACTGGCTGCGTGACAATAATAGGCGTAGGTCGAACTTTAATCTGTTTCTCATATATTGGCAATTGTCCATCCAATGCATGTCTCATAGCACGAATATGCTCTGGAGTCGTACCACAGCACCCACCAAGAAGACGAACTCCTTGGTCAATAAACCCCTTTGCCATATGTTCAAAATAATCTGCCGTTCCTTCGTACACATACTTTCCATCATCATACTTTGGTAACCCAGCATTCGGATATGCCGATAAGAATCCTTCATTTGGCAAGGACACGGTTTCTAATGATTCAATCATGCGAAGAGGTCCCAGATGACAATTTAATCCTACAACATCAGCACCCCTTTGTTGCAATTCAAGTAATACTTGCTCAATATATCGACCACTTTGTGTAAGTCCTGCTTCATGTAACGCTACTTGCGCAACAATTGGAAGATCCGTAGCCTTACGTAATACTCCAAGTGCATGATAGAGCTCTACCTCATCATAAAATGTCTCCAGAAGAAGTCCATCTACCCCTTCCTCAAGTAATGTATTCGCTTGCTCCATGAGCATAAATTCTCGTTCAACCTCTGTCGTCATAACTGATCCAATATGTTTCATACCACCGATTGTACCCAGTACAACCGTATTCGAATCGGCTGCTTTTCGAGCATTCCGAACCGCTGCACGATTAATTTGCTTTACATTATTTTCTAATCCATACATACGAAGCTTTCCTTCATTTGCACCATACGTATGAGTTTGAATCACATCTGCTCCTGCTTCTACATAAAGCCTATGAATACCGCTAATTCGATCAGGCTCTGTTACATTTAACTCCTCAAAGCAGCTCTGCAAACCGTATGAATGGAGCATCGTGCCCATTGCTCCGTCCCCAATCAATATTCCTTGTCCAAGTCTTTCTTTCAAGTTGCCCATTTGCCACGCTCCTTATCGTCAAGCCAAACAACCCCCTCTTCCAACAAAAGAAGAGGGGGACATTTTTCCTCCTCTTATCACGCAAAACCATCGTTTTGCAGGTTGTAGCACCGTTTCAAACACCTGTTTGAAGGTTGCTGGGCTTCATAGGGCCTATCCCTCCACCACTCTCGATAAGAGTTTCACAATTACCAGATCGTAAATATACAATTTTCCATTAATTTAGCACGTGTCACGCTAAATCGTCAATATATTTTCAGAAAAAAATAATAATTTATAATTTTCGTACGTAACGGTTCTTACTATTTCTTTCGAATATTCAAAAAAATGTTTGCTTTTTTATCGATATTGATATACTTTATAGAAAGACTTTATACAATTCCATATATTCTTATCAAGAGAGGTAGAGGGACTGGCCCAGTGACACCTCAGCAACCATTAACCTTATGTTAACAAGGTGCTAATTCCAGCAGATTCATTTTGAATTTGACAGATAAGAAGAAGTGCTGTTACTAAAACCTTCTTCTTATAGAAGGTTTTTTATTTTATAGGAGGGATAGCTATGAAATTTGTAGAAACAAAGCTCGCTCAAATCGGAAATAGAAGTGAGGACGTGACAGGAACCGTCAATCCTCCCGTTTATTTTTCAACCGCCTATCGTCACGAAGGCATTGGACAGTCAAGTGGCTATGATTATATTCGCACAGGTAATCCTACCCGCAAAATAGTGGAAGAAGCAATTGCTGAATTAGAGGAAGGGGATCAAGGCTTTGCCTGTAGCTCAGGCATGGCTGCCATTACCCTGCTTCTTTCCCTATTTCAATCGGGAGATGAATTAATCGTTTCAGAAGACTTATATGGAGGAACTTTTCGCTTACTACGGGATTATGAGGCAAAGTGGAATATTCGATGTAGATACGTTAACACATTGCATCTCTCTGACCTAAAAAAAGCTCTTACGCCACAAACGAAAGCCATTTTTCTGGAAACTCCAACAAATCCACTTATGCACACTGCAGATATAGAGGCCATTGCTACTATCGCTCATATGCATAACCTGCTACTCATCGTTGATAATACGTTTTACACCCCTATTCTACAGCAGCCTCTTCGTCTTGGTGCTGATATTGTTGTTCATAGCGCTACCAAATATTTAGGTGGTCATAATGACGTGCTAAGCGGTCTTATCGTCGCAAAAGGAAAGACATTATGCGAATCCCTAGCCTATTATCACAATTCCTCAGGGGCAGTATTAAGTCCATTCGACTCATGGCTTCTTATGCGCGGTATGAAAACATTATCTCTTCGAATGAACAAACACGAAGAAAATGCGAAGCAATTAGTATCCTACTTACAAAAAACAAATGAAGTAACCGATGTATTGTATCCAGGACGCGGAGGTATGCTTTCATTCCGTTTAGCACGGGAAGAATGGATAAATCCATTCTTACAAGCAATATCCCTAATTACATTTGCTGAGAGTCTTGGAGGAGTGGAAAGTTTAATAACTTATCCTGCTACACAAACGCATGCTGATATTCCTGTTGAAATTCGAACACAACGAGGAATTTGTAACCGTCTATTACGTTTTTCAGTAGGAATTGAACATATCACTGATTTAATGACAGATCTAGAAAGAGCATTCGCTGCTCTTCACAAGGAGGTAGAAGCATGACCGAATCCTATTCCGTACAAACATTATTACTTCACAATAATCACAAAGTAGACCCCCATACAGGGGCAGTGAGTGTACCGATATACAATACAAGCACATTTCACCAAACTAGTGTCAATGAGTTTGGGAAATACGATTATAGTCGTTCTGGCAACCCTACTAGAGAAGCGTTAGAAGAAACCATTGCTGAGTTAGAAGAAGGGACAAGAGGCTTTGCATTTTCATCAGGAATGGCAGCCATCTCGACAAGCTTTTTATTACTATCAAAAGGAGATCATGTTGTCATTTCGGAGGATGTATATGGTGGAACGTATCGTATGATTACAGAAGTTTTATCTCGCTATGGTATCTTACATACATTCGTAGATATGACAGATATAGAAGCTGTTACCGATGCCATCTTACCAAACACAAAATTATTCTATGTTGAAACACCTTCTAATCCGCTGTTAAAGGTTACAGATATTCAAGCAATCTCCAGTTTAGCAAAGAAGAATGGCGCTCTTACATTCGTTGATAATACATTCTTGACTCCGTTATATCAGCAACCTCTTACTCTTGGTGCAGACGTAGTCCTGCACAGTGCTACAAAGTTTCTGTCGGGTCATAGCGATGTTACAGCAGGTTTAGCTGTTGTAAAGGATGAAAAGCTAGGAGAACGCCTTGCCTTTTTACAAAATGCTTTTGGTGCTATACTAGGCCCCCATGATAGTTGGCTTGTACTACGAGGTATGAAAACCTTACATGTCCGGCTTGAACAGTCTGCCTATTCTGCCCAAAAACTCGCTTCCTATTTACAGCATCATGAAAAAATTAAATGTGTGTATTATCCTGGCCTTAAAGAACATACCGGTTATGAGATTCAGCAAAAACAAGCAAAACATCCTGGTGCTGTGTTTTCATTTGAATTAAAAAATGAGTCTGCACTACAAACCTTTCTAGAACACATAACATTGCCTGTATTTGCAGTTAGTCTAGGAGCTGTGGAATCCATTCTCTCCTATCCGGCCACTATGTCACACGCCGCGATGAAGGAAGAGGAACGTCAAAAACGTGGTATAACTCGCTGTCTTTTACGACTCTCTGTAGGATTAGAAAACTACGAAGATCTACAACAAGATTTCACAAATGCTTTAGCCCATATTGACAAATTATAAACAAAAAAGGAGGGAAGACACGCTGTTCTTCTCTCCTCTCTTTATATAATATCCTCGCCTTAAACTACATTTCTGTTCTTCATCCTATTCACTACATAAAGAGACATAAATATGATACAATTAGGGAGTTGATTATTACAAAATTGTTACAAAAATCATGCGAATAACTCCATATCTTTACATTAACTTCAAATTTATGCTAAGTAGTAGCCTACACAAATATACAACAATCACTTAAGTTGATATTTCATTGTAATGACTAATTTCTATGAGGAATTTACACAGCTACATTTTTCTTACGATTTCTTTACTTTTTGACTAAATATTTGCAACATGTATACTATTTATCATAAAATTTTGTTATGTATATGTATGGTGCTATTAGTATATATGGAGGTGTTACCTTACATGATCGATTCATTCCAAGAAGAAACAGAGAAATTTGAGGGAAATGCAGAGATGTTAAAAGTCCTTGCTCACCCTGTTCGCCTTTGTATTGTGAAAGGATTGATTGACCGTGGTGCATGCAACGTATCTACAATGTATACACGTCTTAATATGCCTCAATCAACCATTTCACAGCATCTTGCAAAGCTAAAAAGTGCAAAAATCGTAACGAGTGAAAGAAAAGGGTTGGAAATATATTATAATGTAGAAAATAAAAAAGTAATCCAACTCGTAAACGTATTATTTTAACTAGGGGAAAAGGTAAGCAACATTCACTTTCAATGTTGCTTTCTCACTTTACTTACCCCGTACATACCCTGATAAGCTGAATGCTTTCCCACTACTCTCCCTTACTATAAATCGCCGCTAATTCCAGCTTGTAATAATCTACAAGTGCTGCTTTCATCTTATTTCTATAATGCCGTCAGCAAAATTGAAGATTATACCTAAAGCATAGACGAATCTAATAGTCCTTCTATTGAAAAATTTGACAATCCTTTTTGCTGTATACTAACATTAAAATAGTCACTCATACTACCTTGTAAGATTAAGGAACGGATTGCACGATTATGTTTCTGTTTCTCTGAAAAAGGATTTCGGTCATGATGATCAACTAATTTCTCTAAAATACCAGTTGATAGTAAAAAGCTAGTCTGTTTATGACGTAATACCGTCTCTAACCCAACAAGTTCACCTGCACGCTGCAATTCATCCCAATGTATATGAGAGGTTATGTCCATCTCACCAGGATGAAGCAATGGATTGCGTATCAGCTGATGTTTATAATAGCCACGTAAGCTACCTTCTCGGTGAACAGGATGCATCCACTCCTCATTCGTATACCCATAATCTACAGTAATACACACTCCACGCTGCATACATCTTGCTATTTGCTGCACGAAGCTACTCATCTGCAGCGGCACTTCAAATCGTTGTCCTATCTTTAATTGTAGATTACGCACGTGTAAGTATTGTAAAATAGCTTCGTTTTGTAAAGGGATTTGTTTCTCAACAAGTTCACCCTGTTCATTTAACGTTACAAGCACTTCCATTAAACCATGCACTGTATTTTCAATTACCTCTACGGGAAAGGCGTCAAATAACTCATTTGAAAAAATAATACCCGAAAATGTTGGAATCTGTTCGATTGAATGAAATTGCTCTACATTAGAAAATTGATGTAGCTTTTGTTGCTGCATATTACGATGAAAGGGGCTTGTTTCGACAATTTTATAACGTAACATCGAAAACGTAGTAGGAGATTGTTTCTCCCATTCTGTTAACACATCCAATGCAAAACGTCCTGTACCACCACCGATTTCACATATGGTAGGCGGTACCCAACCTTTATCTACAAGTTTTATAAAAAAAGAAGCAAATTGTTGTGCGTATAGGGAGGAAACATTACTGCTAGTAAAAAAGTCACCTTGTCTCCCTATTTTTTCTTGATTTTTCATATAATAGCCATTATCTGCATCATATAAAGCAAGTTGTATAAACGTACTATACGTAATAGCTCGATTAGAAGATGTTTCAATGGCCTTCTTTATAGCAGGATGCATATTCTCCACCTCAGCTTAAAAAGGGATTATTTTCTTTTTCAGCACCGATAGTCGTTACAGGCCCATGTCCGCACAATACCTTCGTGTCAGCAGGTAGCAAAAATAATTTTTCTTCAATAGCTGTAAGTAATTGGATCATATTTCCTTCTGGTAAATCTGTGCGCCCAATGCTCATCTGGAAAAGCGCATCTCCTGAACATACAAGGCCTGCTTCGCTCAAATAGTAAGAAACACTACCTGGTGTATGTCCTGGTGTTTCATAAACCTCAAAAGAGAAAGAACCAACTGTTAACGGGCCTTCCTTTTCAATAATACAATCAGCGGGCTGCACAATTATATCTTCACTCATCGTAAATTGCAGAGAACGGTTTAAAGATGGGTTAACTAACCAATCTTGTTCGTTCTTATGCACATAAACAGGAATAGTATAGACGCGACGAACTTCATCTACTGCTCCGATATGATCAAAGTGAGCATGTGTAAGCAATATGGCTTGTGGCTTTAATTCGTTCTCATCTAAATAAGCAAGTAGCTTTTCACCTTCTGCTCCTGGATCGATAATAATACATTCATGTTGATCATTATATACAATATAAGCATTTGTTTGTATTGGTCCCAGTGGCATTTGTGTCCATTTCATGATTCATTCTCCTCTTCGTATACAGATTTCTATCTTAAAAAGTATATTATACAAGATAAATCAGCACTAATAAGTATTTTTTTATCATACATCATTTTATCTGTATGCAAAAGGAAAGAATGAATTCGTTTTCATTTATTCTCGACATTTCAAAAATGATACTGTAAAATAAATTTATTAATTACAATTTATGTAAATAAAATAGAAGTTAGAGGGGGAGTATAATGAAATATAGCGTTGTTTTTATCTTTTCTCTCGTCGCTTTTTTAGCAGCATATGGTGTATATAAAACAGGGAAAGAAAAAAATAAGCTTGGCATTATTTTTTCGTTTCTAACGCTCGTAGTCTTTGGATGGTTTACTATTATGACGATATGGGGTAACGGTTATCCTCCTGTCGGTCACTGAAATAATCCCCACGTTGCAGTGGGGATTCGTTTTATCATCCTTTTCCTATTTTTTTAATAACTAACCAAGCAGAGCCAACAACTCCTGCATCATTACCAAGTGTTGCAATAGCAAGCTTCGTGCTTTTTGCGACTCTAGGAAATGCAAATCTTGTAAATTGCTCTTGAACCAGCGATAGAAGGAACTCACCGGCATGAGAAACGCCGCCACCAATTACAATTTTTTCTGGATTTAATATATTTGCCATATTTGCAATTGTTAATCCTAAATGATATGCCATTGTTTTTACAACCGCCATGGCTATAGCATCCGTCTTTGCCGCATCAAATACATCCTTAGCAGTAATCGTTCCTGTACTCCTCATGACATCGCGTAAAACACTACTATCATTACTACTTTGTAACGCTTCTTTTGCCAATCGAACAATACCCGTTGCAGAAGCTATTGTCTCTAAACAGCCGGTTTTTCCGCAATTGCATAATGCCCCGTTCTCTGGAATTACAGTTATATGGCCTATTTCTCCTGCTGCACCGCTTATTCCATGAACCAGTTCCCCATTTGTTATCACACCGCCACCGACACCGGTTCCCAAAGTTACACATACAATATCCGAAGCGCCTGCGCCGGCACCTTTCCACATTTCCCCAAGAGATGCAACGTTTGCATCATTATCTACCGACACCAGAAGCCCTGTTTCCTCTTGCATCAATTGCATAAGTGGATAATTCCTCCAACCAATATTGATAGCCTCATATACAATCCCTGTCTCTAAATTAACAGGACCAGGCGCCCCAATTCCAATACCCGCTAATTTTGATTTTGATTCTCCCATTTCTGCGAGCTTCATTTCTATTGCTTTTGCTATTTCCGTAGGAATATAAATACCATTGTCAGAAAGGTTCGTCGGAATTTCCCATTTACATAAGAGATCTCCTTGGTATGTAATGAACGCTAATTTAATCGTTGTAGCACCAAGATCGACTCCAACTATCCATTTCTCATTCATATCGGCATCCTTCCTTCACTTTGATTTTCCTTTCACTCGTTGCATTTCTTGCTTTAGCACAAGAATTGATGAATCAAACAATTGTTTTTCAATAAGCTGTGCGTGATACAATTCAACTAATTCATCATGCATAAGTTCTAAATCAGCTAATCTATCTCCTGTATAAATAAACGTTCCGAATTTTTTTAATACTTGCTGAATGTCATAAATGGATGTCATCATTTCACCCTCAAAATTTTATTATAAGAAAACGTTCTCATGACCTATTATAAAAAGAACAGATAGTAGCGTCAATTTCCTATCATCTGTTCTTTTGTCTATTACTCAGCATTGCTGTTACTTCCTAACAATTCCTTCTAAAAACTCCCCTTACCTTGAATCTTATTTAACGGTGATATCCATACCAGAGCAAGCCACCTAGCACTACAATGGAGGCAACAATAGCTGCTCCTCTTTTCCATACAGATGATGCTTGCTTTGGTACATGTACGATTACAGCCCCCAGCAATCCTCCGACTAACCCGCCGATATGTCCTGCATTATCAATTCCAGGAACAATAAAACCAAACATGAGGTTTATGCCGATTAACGTAATGACATTTTGCAAAACTGTCTTTGGAAATATTTTTGAATAAGTGAACGCAATATACAGTAGCGCACTAAAACAACCAAAGATTGCACCTGAAGCACCTGCGGAAACGCTATTTGATACAATAAAGCTAAATACGCTACCAGAGAACCCGGCTAAGAGATAAAGGAATAAAAATCGACCATTACCAATAATTCGTTCAACTTGACTTCCTATGTAGTATAGAGCCACTGTATTCATAAGCAGGTGAAGAATACCTATGTGTAAGAACATGGGGGTAAAGAAGCGCCACCACTCCCCTTGTAGAATAAGCGGATTATATTTTGCACCAAAGTGAATAAGAGTAGCTGTATTCATACTTCCGCCGTTCCATTCTAGGATACAAAACATTGCGATTTGGATTGTTATCAGAGCCTTTGTAATGACAGGCTGAGCATAATTTGTAATACGTTCACGTTGTTTTTTACGAGATTCAAGAAGTACAGCTAACCTTTTACGCAAATTAAGGGGATCCTCTCCTTGTAGCGTTTGTATGCTCCTCACATCTTCTTCCCGTAATCCTATGGAATGTATCAGAAAATTCCGTTGTTCCTCTACATGGTCATTTGTAAAAAAAGTAGTTTTTATCGGCGCCGCTACGCGCATATCTTCGGTAGTCAGTTTCCAATCATCAACCGGCTCCTGCTCTGAAATATACACATTTAAAAATGCAGGAATTCTTTGAAAAGAACGTTTCATCAATTGTTGGATAAGCGGCTGCATTTCAATTATGTCATGTTCCACTTGGTTTGCTAGGTCAAAGTTATCACATTTAAGCCTAATAATGGTTGGGTTTTTCTTTTGTGTTGACTCTAACCAAGCCTCACGGTTCTCATCTGAAAAATAAATAAGCTCATATTTTTCTAAAGAAACCAATATGTATAGCAAGGACCAATACATTGTATCTACTCGATTGTACATCGTACTCCCTCCTTCTACCTAATATTATAAAAGGTAATGGATCAATCACCTAACTACAATTTATCGAAATATAGAAAAAAAGACGAAATTGTCATAGCATTCCGTCTTTTTTATTTCCACCTATTTTTTAAAACAGTAGATTGTTCGATTATCCGTAATAATTTTCTGTACACACTGATCATAGGATTCTGTCGGCAGATTGGGTACAATTTGCTCGCTAAATGCTAAAGAGACAGTATTCCCTTCAAACATAGAGAGATAACGATCATAATATCCTCCCCCATAGCCGAGTCTTTCACCTTTTTCTGTAAATGCTACTCCTGGAACAAATAACAAAGGGATATCCTGCATTGCTGCGATCTTGGTAACAGCTGGAATCGGTTCTTCTAAATTCATATAAATCGTTTCTAACTGATGGAATGACGTAATATAACGAAATGCCAATGTATGTGTACTTGTATCACACTTAGGTACGGCAACTCTTTTTCCTTGTAACCATGCCATTTCAATTATAGGACGCGTATGTACCTCTTGTTTCATCGAGATAGTAATACCTATTGTACTTGCCTGTTTCCATTCCTCAAGCTCAAACAGCTGTCTTGCAATGGATTTAGACTTTATGACAAATTGCGGTTGCTGAATAGTCGCAACACTCGCCAGAATACGTTGCCTAATTTGTTGTTTTGTTTCCTCCAGATTGAATCCCTCCCCGCACTAAAAAAAAACAGTAGGAAATAAATCCTACTGTTTATTTTGTTTCACGGTGTACAGTTGCTTTTTTATCTCTTGAGCAATATTTTTTAAGCTCAAGGCGTTCTGGGTTGTTACGTTTGTTTTTCTTAGAAATATAGTTACGTTCGCCGCACTCTGTGCATGCTAGGGTAATGTTTACGCGCATCTTATTTCCCTCCAGTCGTATATAACATAAATCAGACTTTACTATGATATCACTTTTTAAATAAAATTTCTACACCTTTTGATATCGTCGAATTTTTTCTATCAAATTTGTAATCTGTTCCTTAGCTATCGCAGGGTTTAAAGAGTGAGAATATACGATAATCTTAGGCTGCTCTGAGTCAGATACAATGTAAGACCACTCATTATTTTCATGATTGCATTTAATCCCTTCAAGAACTTCAAGTTCTTGCTTTGGTACATCATCTAGAAGCTTTCGCATCACCTTTCCCTTTTCCATCCAGGGACACACAACTTCATCGCGGAGTAAATGAAATTGTGGATAATTTTTAAATATATCATACAATGGTAATTGATGTGAGGCCATAATCTCAAGTAGTTTCCCAATTTGAAATAAAGCATCTTGCTTAAAATAGCTATCTTCTTTCGATATACTTTCTTCCTCTACATAGCATGTAATAAAACCAGACCCCCGCTTAATTGTGAGAGGATAATAGCTACCCTCCCCCCTTTGAAGAAGAATTTGTGGTACCCTTACACGTTCATGATCCATACTTGTATACACATTTCCTACAGAATCGTACAGTTCAAATCCATTTCCTTGCTCACGAAAAACAATTCCCATATGAGCATAGCTAGATTGAATCAAAGACTTCATATGATCTTCATTTACTGTAGAATAGATCCAAGTAATATTACAATCCAATTCTTGAAAAAAGGTTAGAACAGCGTCGTGAAAGGAGCTATTTAGCTTATTTATTAAAAGATGAAAACGTTCTTTTTTAATAAGTCTCGTATTCAATATTTGAAGAATAGATTTGACATATTTCATTTCCTGCACTTCAATAGTTATGCCTTTTCCAATTTCCTGAACATTTGGTAGACAAGTCGCTTCTGTAATATATGCAGTTTCAATTTCTTTTTCTTTACGAGTCGAAAGCAAGTTACCACACTGATCATAAAACGAAAGAATCATGGAAGGATCTCGAGAAGAATCCTGCATGTAAATAAATATACCACCATTTACTGATTCAGATGAAATTTCGTAACGAAAGCACGCTTTGTTTGTTTCCTGACAAGTAAGTGTATGGATGCCATAGGCTTGGATGCTACTAATAAACAACTGTTTAATTAATTGGGAATATGGATGTTGATTGCTTCCAACAAGCACAGTCGAATGAAAGGAAAGCGTACTCCCATAGGCAGCTGCAATTTTCATTATTTTCTCCGGTGTAATATCAAGATTTGCCTTCCCAATTATGTTCCCTCTACTAAACAAAGAGGAGGAATTTTCCATTTGGTAAGAAACAGTTGAAACAAGGACAGTACTAGTATCTATGACTTTTCCCGGCCATATCTTTACCTTAGACTTCACGATTGTTTGCTTTCCTAGCCTACAATAATCAGCCACTACACTTTTTTCAAACAAGGACGATCCTTCTTCAATAACTGCATGAGAGGCTATAATAGATTCAGTAAGTTCACATTTCCTCCCTATATGCACATCACTCCATAAAATTGATTTTTTCATATGTGCATACTCTCCAACTACACTGTTAGCCCCAATCACAGTATGTGGTTCTATATTTACCCCGCCTAAGATTTTCACATTGTCTCCAATAAAAACAGGACCTTGAATCATCGTTCCCTCTTCAATGTCTACTTCTTTTCCCATCCATACAGAAGGCAACACTTCAATTGCTGATAGAGAAACATCTACCTTTTTATTTAGTATGTCAACATTTGCCTGTCTATATTGTGGAAATGTCCCAATATCTAGCCAATATCCGTTACATAAATAGCCATAAATCCGTTCTTTTTTCTGTAGTAATGCGGGAAATACATCATGACTAAAATCAAGAAATGTATGTTGCTGCATATATGAAAAAATCTCAGGATCCATAATATAAATACCCGTATTTACTGTATTCGATACAACTTCATGCCAACTTGGCTTTTCTACGTATTTAATAACACGTCCTTCTTCATCTGTAACAACCAAACCAAAATTCAATGGATTCGAGACTTCCTTTTGAAATATAGTTACCAGACGGTCGCCACTTTTATGAAAATCTATCCCTTTAGATAAATCTATATCTGTTAGTGCATCCCCACTAATAACAACGAAAGGTTCATCCAAAAACTGCTCTGCTTGTTTTATGCTTCCCGCTGTTCCTAGCGGCGGAGAGTCTACGAAATAATACAATTTCACTCCCCATTTACTGCCATCGCCAAAGTATTGCTGTATGGAAGAACTTAAATATTGGACAGTCACTGCAATTTCACTTATACCGTGTTTTTTCAGAAGCTCGATGCTATATTCCATTACTGGTTTATCCAGTAGAGGCAGTAACGGTTTGGGAAGATGACAAGTTAATGGCCGTAAACGAGTTCCTTTTCCTCCTGCTAAAATAACGCCCTTCATTGCATTCCACCTCCACTTTTCGTTATTTCTACAACTTGCTCATACACTTGTATGGTAAGATCGGCTATCTTCTTCCAACTGTAGTACTTTAGGACATACTGATGACCATGAAATGCAATTTGTTTCGCATGTTCCTTGTCTTCAAAAATAATTTGTAATTGTTCTATTAAACTTGCTGCACTTCCTGGGGTTATTTTCCTTCCGTTATAACCATGTATAATAATTTCTCCTAATCCACCCACATCAGAAACAACCGTAGGCTTTTCGGCTAACATTCCTTCTAATGCTACAATTCCAAAGGGCTCATATAGACTAGGGACAAGTACGACATCGCTTTCCTGCAAAAAAGCTCGTTGCTCTTCTTCCGTAATATGACCAAGAAAAGAAACATTTGCTCCAAGTCCACGTTCCTTTACAATAGATTGATACGTTTCAAGCATGGGACCTTTGCCAGCTATAACAAACATAAGTAACGGATATTTTTCTACTAATGCTGGTGCAGCCTCAATAATCGTATAGAATCCCTTTTCACTTACCATTCGGCCGATTGAAAAAACAAGAAGCCTATTTTCTAAAAAATACCTTTTCCTTATTACACAAGATGGATGGCATTCCCCAAAGAAATAAGCATCTATCCCATTGGGGAAAATATACATTTTCTCAGGATTCCCCTGCAATATACTTTGAACTTCTTGCTTCATAAAATTGCTGCATACGATAATCGCATCAGCTGCTTGCACTAATTCCTTTTCTTTCATGTGTATTTGCTTTTGGAGAGGAGTATGAATACCATTATTTCGGCCGTGTTCTGTTGCATGAATAGTAATGATTAGGGGGATTTGTTTCTTTTCTTGTAGGCTTATAGCTGCACTGCACACGAGCCAATCATGTGCATGAATCACGTCAAATGAAATCGTACTACATAAACTTTGTGCATACTGTACCATTGCTTCATTTAATCCCATGATCCAATTATAAAACTGCGTACGATCCTCAAAATTTCCTTGGACTCGATGAACATGTACCTGGTTCATACATTCATAGGTTAGAGAGCCTTCTACAAAATTCGTAATGACGTGTACGACGTGTCCAATATGAGCTATTGACTTCGATAACTCATATACATGTCTTCCAAGACCGCCAACGAGCGTCGGTGGATATTCCCACGCAAGTAGAAGAATCTGCTTTCTTTCCATTTTACTCCTCTTTCCTGTCTCCACTAAAGAAGAGACTATTATTCATAAAGAATATGTGTAAAAGCAAAGATGTATAAAATAGTCAGAATACTAAAATAATTGAATTTAACATGATGATACCATCAAACCCGTCTAGATACAATAAGGCTAATATGTCTAAAAAAGGAGAATTGTATGTCATAGATGAAAAATAAAAAAGTGAAGCATCTATCTGCTCCACCTTCGATTGAACATCTTATTCATTTAATAAATAATGCTTCCCTTTTACTAAGTAGAAGATATTTTCAGCTACGTTCGTAATGTGATCTGCTACCCGTTCGATATAACGGGCAACAAAGGAAAGCTGAGTAATTTGATTAATATCCTTCGGTTGTTCGGGAATAGAAACCATCAATTCACGTACAGCCTTACCATACAATTCGTCTACTACATCATCCATCTCAGCCACTTGCTTAGCAAATACTAAGTTTTCATCTTGGTAAGCCTGAATACATAATGTCAACATCTTCTGTGACATTAAATACATCTCTTCAAGAGTATCTAATGAAATCGAGAGTTCTTTTGCACCAAGACGAATTGTAGCTTTCGCTATATTAACCGCATGATCAGAAATTCGCTCTAAATCTGATGCGATTTTTACAGAAGAGAAAATTCTTCGCAAATCGGTTGCAACGGGCTGCTGCTTTGTAATGAGCATGACAGCCAGATCATTGATTTCTTCTTCTAAGTTATCGCTCTTATAGTCGTTATCAATAACTTGAAGGGCGAAATCCACATCTTTCAATCGCAACCCTTTCATACTCGTTTGCAATGCAATCTCTGCTAGTTTACCTAGTTCTATAATTTTATCTTGCAGAGACTTTAAATCATAATCAAATTGTTCCCGTACCATTGTAAGCCTCCCTAAGAATATATCTATTAACCAAAGCGGCCAGTAATATAATCTTCAGTTCTCTTGTCTGTTGGTGTTGTAAATAATCGATTTGTATCTGTATATTCTACAACTTCTCCACTTAAGAAGAAAGCAGTGCGATCTGAAATACGTGCTGCTTGTTGCATATTATGTGTAACGATGACAATACTAAAATTTTTCTTCAACTCTTGAATCAATTCTTCCACTTTCAATGTAGAAATTGGATCTAGAGCTGATGTTGGTTCATCCATTAAAATAACATCTGGTTCAATAGCAAGACAACGTGCTATACATAAACGTTGTTGTTGACCACCGGACAAGCCATATGCGTTGTCGTGCAAGCGATCTTTTAATTCATCCCAAGTTGCCGCCCCGCGCAAGCTCTTTTCCACAATTTCATCTAGCGTTCTTTTATCGCGAATACCATGAATTCTAGGACCATATGCTACATTTTCATAAATGGACTTAGGAAATGGATTTGGCTTTTGAAACACCATTCCAACATGTGTACGAAGTTCTTCTTGATGATACGATTTATCTAAAATATTTTTCCCGCGATAAGATATTGCACCTGTTGTCCGAACGATAGGCACAAGTTCAACCATGCGATTTAATGTTTTTAAATACGTAGATTTTCCGCAACCACTCGGTCCAATAATAGCGGTAACTTCATTTTCGTTAATACTTAAATTAATATCTTTTAATGCATGATCTTCACCATACCATAAGTTTAAATCCTTTGTATCAAACACAACATTTTTTGTAGAATCTGACGTATTTTCTTTTTTTTGCATATTTACATTTACTACAGTTGAAACCATTTTCATTCCCCTTTCATCCACAATGAGAATTTCAGTTCTCTAAATTTCTAGTATTCCATTATTTCAAGTCCTAATACCTATACATAAATTTACTGGATAAACATTAATGATATAAAAAAATTTTCCTTATTGTAAAATTGCATCTAGCTACGTATGAAGGAAAATCAAGTTAGTTTATTATTAAGAACACAACTATTCATTCATAATAGTAATAGCAAAGTATTAATCGGGTTTTAACCAATTGTAAAGTTTTTGTAAACATCGACAAATTTCGCAAACTCTCCTAGTCAGTTTTTACAGATAACAAGCACACGAGTTTCGTGTGCTTGTTATCTGTATTATTTGTTTGCATCGGGTATAGCAGTTGGATTTTGTTCTATTTGTACTTCCTGTTTCTTCAAGTTGAAATAGGCATCCATTGCTCTCCGACCGATGTTTTTGTTTACTGGATTGTGGTCATCTGACATCCAGGGAACTACAACAGACATAGCTATTTCTGGATTATCTGATGGTGCATAGGCTGCCAATGTTAAATTATAAACAGCAGGAGGTTCTCCATTCGGACCACTTTTTCTTTTTTGTTCATCAGGACCGCCATAAAACGATTGGGCAGTTCCTGTTTTGGCAGCAGGATTGTATAGATTATTTTCACCAAAAATAGCATATCCTGTTCCACCTGGTTGCGTAACTAATTTAAATCCATCTTGGACACGCTTAATATAGTCATCCGACATATCGACCCTATTTAAAACCTTTGGCTCCATAGATTGAACAACTTTACCAATTTCACCTGGCTTTGCAGCAGGGTCACGAATTTCCTTAACAATTTGTGGTTGCATCCGGTAACCATTATTTGCAATAGTTGAAACATATTGTGCTAGTTGCAAAGGCGTATACGTATCAAACTGTCCGATAGCAAAGTCAAGCAAGAACCCTGGACTTGTTCCAGCACCTTTAAATCCTGCAGTTTCATTTGGCAAATCAATACGAGTTGGAACGCCTAGTCCAAATTCGCTGAAATAATAACGCATCTTGTCAAAAGCTGATTGCGGAATATCTAATGCACCATTTGGAACATAATTTACTCCTGCTATCGCCATCGCAGTTTTAAACATATAAACGTTAGATGACATTTGCAATGCTGTTAAATCATTAATTGGTCCCATTGTCATATATGATTTTTTTACCGGTGTTCCTTTAATCATAATTGGTTCATCGACCTGCACTTGGCCTGGTTGAATAGCACCCGTTTGATAACCTGTCAGAACCGTTGCACCTTTGACAGCTGATCCCATTGGGTAAGAACTTGTCATCGCTCCAAGAGCGTAGTCTTGTGGCTGTGCCTGTCCAGGGACAAGCATCTTCCCTGCCATTGCCAGTACTTCCCCATTTTTCGGATTCATCATAACTACAAATGCTCGGTCTAAATATGGTGCATTCGTCGTCGTCTTCGCCTTTATCAATTCTTCCGAGATAATTTGTTCCACTTGTTTTTGTAATTCCATATCAATTGTCAAATTCAAATCCTTACCTTGTTGCCCTTTTGAAACAAGAACTTGGTCAAGAATATTGCCTTGCTTATCTGTCACAGTTTTGGTTTCTGCTTTTATACCATGAAGCATATCTTCATATTGCTGCTCAATGTAACTTTTTCCTACTCGGTCATTACGGTTATAATCGCGAACTAAATAATAATCAAGATTTTCTTTTGGTAATCCTTCATCCGCACTTGTCACCTTGCCGAGTACACTGGTAAACATGTCTCCAAACGGATAGTTACGCTCCCAATCCGTTGTCGTATCAACACCCGGTAGCTTATCCAAGTTTTCACTTATAACCGCATATTCTTGTTCTGTGACTCCCTGATTTTTAATGACTTGTGGCGTCATATTATAGCCGCCATCCATTTTTGACTTAATTGCTAAAACTTTCAAATCCATCGCTGTTAATTTGCTTACTTCATCATTAGTAACACGGCTAAGTTGCCGATCGTACAAGTCTTTATCCGTAATCTTTTTATCTTTTAGATCTTGGAGCTCTTGGTTCGTAATTTTTCCCTTTGCAAGATCGGGATGAAGTTGAATCCAAAAATCCTTCTTATCCTTATCTGTAAGCTTGTCCGTAGGAATATCAAGATACTTTGCCAAAGTCTGTGCAACTTTTAAACGATCTTCACTTTTTGATCCCTTCATTCGTGTATACGTAATGGTTCGTAATGGGAGATTATTAACTACTGCCCGGTTATAACGATCATACATATTACCACGCGGTACCGGAGTGCTTATCGTAGAGTCTTCTGTTCTCGCTACTTCCTTTTTATAATCATCCCCATACACAATCTGTACAACACCTAAACGTAAAATGAGGGCAGAAAACAAAATAAATACAATGAAAAACAACATATTTAAACGAATAGGAACCTGATTTCTCTTTTTCTTCTTATTTTTTTGCATACTTACCCCCTCAAGCGGAAAGAGACACCCAAGAATTAGGTGTCTTTGCATCATAGCGAATCTATTTTATCACAAATTACAAGAGAAGGTAACCTTCTCTTCCATAAGTTCATACTTCGTTATCTTGCGTCCATTGCTTTCTCTGATAAGCTTCGTGCTTCATATTTGACATTTCTTATGGCAAAATAGATCAGGAAATGTCCGGCACCCACCACACTGAGCAAGATAGGAATACTTTTCTCTGCTGGGAAGAATATCACAGCAACTAAAAATAAAAGGATAGAACAAATACGCCCGAGATTTAAATAACATTCTCGTATCACCATATACTCAATGCGAAGATCCTTTGCCCGCCATGCTCGTCCAATCACATCAAAAGAAATGGATCCCAATGGCACAAGTAGAATCGGGTAAGCGATAGAAATACAGACAGCATAAAGTAGCAATCTTTCGTAGGTTACGTCGAATACAATTAAAAAAACGGAAAGATAAAGTAAGATTCCTCCTAGTAATATTGCTTTTTTCCGATGTGTTTTTTTTACAAACCTTGTAACGATATAGTAAACAAAAAAGGATACTGCCGAACTAATCAAACCATATTGGCCAATCGCCATTTCACTTCCAGTTGTAATATACAAGATAACTGAGATTGCAAATATAAAGGTACCTTCGCGAATGCCTTGAAAATAGTGGGCCCATGTCACACTTCGCCAGTTGTAATTTCTTCCTCTCTCCTTCACAACCTCCTTAAGTTCATACTTTCCTTTGCACTCCCGGTGAGAGAGAAAAAAACTAAGAAGAATGGCAACTGCAAAAAGAAACAGAGATAGAATGAAAATACACGTATACCCATTCCATTGTTCCATTCGAGAAATGATAAAACCTGCAACAATTGGCCCAATCATACCTGCAAATGATACCAACAGTCCAAGAAATCCATTAAAAAAATCTCGTGTTTCAGGCTCCGTAATTTCAAAGGTAAGTAAATGAAAGGCAAGCCAGTAAAATCCATACCCTACCCCAAGAAGCGCACCGATTAAAAGAATATAATGCGATGCATGGACTCCAACGAGTAATACGGTAATGAAAAATAGAGCAAGTACACTTACACCACAGCGTAGTAGAATAACTCGATCCATCACCTTTGCTAACCTTCCTGCAAAGACAAATGCAATTGGTTGCAATACTACAATAGCTAAGTTATACAGACCTAGATTCAAAAAGTTTTTCGTCTGCTTCCATAAATAGATATTCACAAATGTGTTTGACAAGGCAATGGCAAGGGTATACAATCCACCAATTGCTAGTAATAAAAGTAAATCCCGATTGACCTCAATATCACCTAAAATATGCTTCCATTTCATAAAAACTCTCCTTTGCTCATGCATGTATTGTTTCAAAAAAGAGGAAAAACTATACGAAAAAAGAAGCTATAGTATGTATAAAGACAAAACTACTCAAAAATAGGGCATAACAGTAAGAAATAGACAGCAAAAAAGCTATCCGAAAATAAAACGGATAGCTTTTTTGCTGTCTAACCTAATAATAGATATCAAAATCTTGATACTACCATTATTTTGCTGCTACATAAAGTTTTTCTGCTGCGTTCCAATCTACTACATTCCAAAATGCACTTATGTAGTCAGGACGACGATTTTGATATTTTAAGTAGTAAGCATGTTCCCAAACGTCCAAGCCTAATACTGGAGTTTTTCCTTCTGAAAGTGGTGAATCTTGGTTTGCAGAACTTGTAATTTCTAATTCTCCGTTGTTAACGACTAACCAAGCCCAACCAGATCCAAAGCGAGATTTACCTGCATTTGCAAATGCTTCTTTAAATGCTTCAAAGCTGCCAAATTTAGCTTCAATTGCCGTAGCAAGTTCTCCTACTGGTGCACCGCCGCCGTTTGGTGAAAGAAGTGTCCAGAAGAAAGAGTGGTTAGCATGGCCCCCGCCGTTGTTACGTACTGCAGTACGGATTGCTTCTGGAACTTCATTTAAACCTGCTACTAAATCTTCTACGCTTTTTGCAGCTAATTCAGGATAGTTTTCTAAAGCAGCATTTAGGTTTGTTACATAAGTGTTATGATGTTTCGTATGGTGAATGTTCATTGTTTCCTTGTCAAAATGTGGTTCTAATGCGTCATAAGCGTATGGTAGTTGAGGTAATTCGTATTTAGCCATTGTGTATTCCTCCTAAAATTTTTTTGAATGGACAAATTGTCTCATCCGCTTTTTATTTTACACCATTTTCAAAATAGTGAAAAACAATCTATACTTCATACCCTACCAAACTTTAGTCTTCTTATCAAATAATAAGACTTATAAAATAACATGGAATTACCTTGTTTAAAAGAAGCTGGATACGTTACAATGAAAGTGCTGAATCTAATTAAGGAAGTGAAACTATGTCGTTATTTTCACAGCTTTATAAGAGCCTTTATTCCCCTAAAGATATGGCTCGGTTTCGATTCCAAAAAATCGGAAAAACGATACTATACATATTACTACTTGCATTACTTACCTCAATACCAGAAACAATGCAGGCTGGTCAGTTTGTAAAGGAGCAAGTACTTACTCTGCAGAACAACTTTCAAAAGGATGTACCCAACTTCACCATTGAAAATGGCGAATTAAAAAGTGATTCACCAAATCGTATCGAAAAAGAAGAAAATGATTTTGTCTTTGTCTTTGATCCTACCAATACACAGGCTCCGCCTTCTGATATGGATGGATTATATCTTTTAAAAGACCGTTTCGTAACCATTTCAAGTGGGCAGCAACAAGCGTATACATATAGTAGCATCGGCTCTATCCCTCTTACAAAGACAGAGGTTCTAGATTTTTTCACCTTTTTAAAAACGATTTATCCAATCGCCATTTTTGTCTTGGGATTCATTTTACTTTTTATCAATGCCTTTACCTCATTTATCGGAATTTCAATTTTAGCTTTTATCGGTATGCTCCTTTCTAAGCAAATGCAACGTAAACTTTCTTATAAACAGATCTGGACACTCATAGCATACTGTAGTACTATCCCGACTATTTTCTTTATGATAATGAAATATTTAAATATAACTGTCTTATCTCCACTACTAGTTTACTCACTTGTAACTATTGTACTTTTATTTGTAACATTAAAAGAAGTTCCACCTACCAAGACAAAATTATAGAAAAAAAATGTCACAGATGTGGCATTTTTTTTTGGTACAAGCATATATTTCTCTACAAAAGAGGTGGAGAATGATGAAACGACTTGGTGCTACCATTTTTATTTTACTAATTGGCTATATAATTTTTTACGATATAAAGATAGGTACACTTCCTTTACTTCGGTCAAATCAAACCAAACAAGTGGCCACAAATAGTAATAGTACGATTCCATATGAAAGTATTGAAGTGAAGAACGGAGATACTGTACTTTCTATAGTAGAGGAAGTGAATAATAACCAGATTCCCTCCATCGAAAAAATTGTTGCCGACTTTAAAGAACTAAATCCCGATCAATCCCCCGGAAAGCTAAAGGTTGGTAAATCTTATAAATTTCCTGTGTACAAAGCACCACTTCAAAAAACTAGTATGGATCATGCTGGGCTCTCCAAAGTGTAATTTAGGAAATTACAGAATGAAATATATCATTATTCTTGTCAATCCACTAAAGGCATTGTTACAATAAACGAGGAATAGACTATTAGCATGTAACCCTTTATAAGGAGAGCGATTTATTCGTGAATGAAATTACGCACCGTTCGCAAACACGACCTGTTAAGGTTGGTAACTTGACAATTGGCGGTAATAATGAAGTAATTATACAAAGTATGGCAACGACAAAAACACATGATGTTGAGGCAACTGTTGCTGAAATTTTACGGTTAGAAGAAGCTGGTTGTCAGATTGTTCGTGTAGCTGTTCCTGATGAACGAGCTGCAAATGCGATTGCAGATATTAAAAAGCGCATTCATATTCCGCTTGTAGCTGATATTCATTTTGATTATCGCTTAGCATTAAAGGCAATTGAAGGCGGCGTTGATAAGATTCGTATTAATCCCGGAAATATTGGTCGCAAAGAAAAGGTAGAAGCCGTTGTAAACGCTGCGAAGGCGCGCGGTATTCCGATTCGTATCGGTGTTAATGCAGGTTCCTTAGAACGCCGTATTATTGAGAAATATGGTTATCCTACCGCTGATGGTATGGTGGAAAGTGCACTCCATCATATTAAAATATTAGAAGACCTAGATTTCCATGATATTATCGTTTCCATGAAAGCATCTGATGTAAATTTAGCGATTGAAGCATATGAAAAAGCATCTCGTGCTTTCAACTACCCTCTTCACCTGGGAATAACAGAATCAGGAACATTGTTCTCTGGTACGGTAAAAAGCGCAGCTGGTTTAGGTGCTATTCTTAGCAAAGGAATCGGAAATACAATTCGTATTTCGCTTAGCGCAGATCCAGTCGAAGAGGTAAAGGTAGCTCGTGAATTATTGAAATCATTTGGTCTTGCTGCAAATGTCGCTACATTAGTTTCATGTCCAACATGCGGTCGTATTGAAATTGATCTCATTAGCATTGCAAATGAAATTGAAGAATATATCTCCAAAATTAAGGCACCTATCAAGGTTTCTGTTCTTGGCTGTGCGGTAAATGGCCCCGGTGAAGCACGCGAAGCAGACATCGGAATTGCCGGAGCACGCGGAGAAGGTCTCCTCTTCCGCAAAGGAGAAATCATTCGCAAAGTACCAGAAAGCGAAATGGTCGAAGAATTAAAGAAAGAAATCGATAAAGTTGCAGCAGAATACGCTGCTGCCAATAAATAAGAAATAGAAAAAAAGCTTGTCTTAAGACAAGCTTTTTTTCTATTTAAGAGAATGTGATTCGCGATACTGCACGCAATCTGGGCAAACCCCATATATTTCAAACTTATGTCCAGTCACTTCATACCCTTGCAAATCATTTAAATTTTCACCTAATGGACATGCATGAATTTCTTTTGTCTTACCGCATACTAAGCAAATAAAATGATGGTGATGTTCAGCGGTTTGGCAAGTAAAGCGAAAATTTTTCTCTCCATTTAGTTCCGTCTGCTCTAAAATATTTAACATCACAAATACAGATAAGTTTCGATAAATCGTATCAAAGCTAAGACCGGGATAATCATTCTTCATATGCTCAAGCACATCTTTAGCAGTTAAATATTTATTATAGGATGCAAATAAACGCAGCATATCTTCCCTTTTTTTCGTATATTTATATCCTTTATCCTTTAGCATTTGCAACGCTTCTGTAAGATTCATACTTATCCCCTACTTTACGCGGTTTTTTGCTTTTTCCAAACAATAGCTCCTATCAAAATTATAACGGCAATCATAACAATCGTTCCACCTGGAGCTAGGTTAAGTTGATATGATGTGATTAATCCACCTATTACTGAAATTTCTCCAAATAAAATAGAGAAAAAAATAGTCTGTTTAAATCCTTTGGCAATCCGAATACTTGCTGCTACAGGAATCGTCATTAACGAAGAAACAAGTAAAATTCCGACTACTCGCATTGAAGATGCAATTACCAGTGCAACAAGAATGATGAAAATAAACTGAATCCATTTCGAACGCAAGCCTGTTGCTATAGCATATTCCTCATCAAAAGAAAGCAAAAATAGTTCCTTGAATAAAGAAATGATAACTACAATCACAAGTAAAGTAACAAACACAATTGCTAATAAATCGCTGTTACTTACAGCACTTACACTGCCAAATAAATAATTAAATAAATCGGTATTAAACCCGTTCGCAAGAGAAATAAAAATTACACTGAGTCCAATTCCACTCGATAAAATAATCGGTATCGCCAGCTCTTGATAGTGCTTATACACACCACGTAGTTTTTCAATCAACATAGCACCGCCTATAGAAAAAGCCATCCCCATATATAAAGGATTAATAAATCCACCAGTAAATATGGTTTTTTCTACAAGTAAGCTTGCTGCAATCCCGGCCAGTGTGACATGACTTAGTGCATCAGCAATGAGCGATAATCTACGGATTACAACAAACACTCCCAGTAAAGGGGCTGCCAAACCTATTAATAATCCTGCAAAAAGTGAATTTCGCAAAAAATCATACTGTAAAAAGTCCTGAATCATCGTATCCCTCCATGTTCATGTTCATGATTGTGTTCCAGCATTTGAACATGATGGCCATAGAAAAACGATAAATCCTTGTCTTTTCGTTCGTTAAATGCATCCGTTTCACCATGAAAGTATAGAAATTTATTCAAACAAGCAACATGTGATACTTTATCGGTTATCGTCCCAATGTCATGTGTAACGAGTAATAAAGTAATACCGTGCTTCAAATGTAATGTGTCTAATAGCTCGTAGAAGCTTTGTACATTACTTGCATCTACCCCAACCGTTGGCTCATCTAAAATAAGCAAATCAGGAGAACTAACGAGCGCACGAGCAATAAAAACACGTTGCTGCTGTCCGCCAGACAATTCTCCTATATTTGCATGGATATAGTCTAACAGGCCAACATCTTCAATTGCGTTACGTACAAGCTTTTTATCTTCCTTCGTTAAAAAACGGAAATATCCTACCTTTGAAACTAATCCCATTGCCACAACTTCAAACACTGATGCCGGAAAACCCGAATTGAAGCTATTCGCTTTTTGCGATACATATCCAATTCGATTCCACTCTTTAAATTTACGAATATCGGTTCCAAAGAGACGAATATTGCCTTCCTTTGGCCTAAGAATTCCAAGAATACATTTTAATAGGGTTGATTTTCCTGATCCATTAGGTCCCACTAACCCAACAAACGCTCCTTTTGGGATACTAAAGTGAACATCCTCTAACACATTTCGGTCTTCGTACCGAAATGATACATGATCTATATCAATTACGTTTTCCGTACCAATTTCCATTCCATTTCACCTTTTTTCGAAATGATTACGATTTGTCTCTTTGTGAATTATAGTATGTTTTGCAAAGATTGTAAACCGCTATGCTTGTATAGAAATCTCAATAAGAACGTGCATAAACGATGGAATAAATCCAAGCTTCTCTAACATATACTTTCTGTAAAAATGGAGAGGGTGAGGGATTTCTCTTGAATATTATTCAACAATTCGTGAATAAAAAATTAAATGGCATTACGGCCGAGGAGCTAATGAAGTATAGCAAAGAGTATGATATTGCAATCACGGTTAAGCAGTGTCAGCAAGTTTCCACCCTCATGAAAGGGCAAAATATTAATATTTATGATGCTTCTGAACGCATACAGCTTCTTAAAAAAATTGCAGACGTAACGTCGATCAAAACAGCACAGCAGGTAAATACCTTACTTCAAAATCTAGTCAAACAATAAGGAGAGGAATCATCCCCTCCCTTATTGTTGCATTACTTTTTCTTGTAATTCAGGATCGAATTTTTTGCTAAGAAGCATTTCAATTTCATATTTATAAGGCGCCTTTTTATTTAGTTTATCTTCTCCTACATAAGGTGTTTCTAGAATTTTCGGAACAACCTCTAGCTGTGGATGATGAACAATATAGCTTAAAGCATCAAATCCAATTTTCCCAAACCCAATATTTTCATGACGATCTTTATGCGTACCTCGTTCATTTTTGCTATCATTAATATGAAGTACCTTTAACCGATCCATCCCAATTATTTTGTCGAATTGTTCTAGAACCCCGTCAAAATCACTGATAACATCATAACCAGCATCGTGTGTATGGCATGTATCAAAGCACACAGATAGCTTTTCGTTATGGGTAACACCTGAAATAATTTGAGCAAGCTCTTCGAACGTTCGCCCGCATTCGGATCCTTTTCCTGCCATTGTTTCTAAGGCAATCTGCACATTTTGATGTGGTGTAATGACTTCATTCAAACCTTCAATAATCTTTGCAATTCCTGCCTCTGAACCTGCCCCAACATGGGCGCCTGGATGTAGTACGATTTGCTTAGCAAACCCCAGCGCTTCACTTCGTTCAATTTCTAAACGTAAGAAATCAACGCCAAGCTTAAACGTCGCAGGATTTTGGGTATTTCCAATATTAATAATATAAGGGGCATGTACGACGATTTCATCGATTCCATGCTCTTTCATATGTAGCTGGCCCGCCTCAATATTTAACTCTTCAATTGGCTTTCTTCTTGTATTTTGAGGAGCTCCCGTATAAATCATAAATGTAGTAGCGCCGTAAGAAATCGCTTCTTCACTTGACCCAAGCAACATTTTTTTACCATTCATTGAAACATGAGAACCTATTTTCATAACCATCACCTCTTAGTTTTTGCCATTTTCATCTTACTATACTGCTTAAGCACTAGACAAATAAAAAGGAGCCGTATATGCCCCTTTTTAGAAATGAAACCTTACTTCGATCTTTTTTGAAATTTTTTCTTCACTTTATCTCGTTCTACAGCAAGCTTTTTTTTATATCCTGGTTTTATCTTTGTTGGTTTTTTTATCACTTTTTTCGTCATATTATCCAAAGATGATCCTGGTTTTTTTCGATTAAGTCTCTTCTTTCGAGGAGGAAGCTCAATCCATTCACCGGCCTTTAAATCAATATGTTCGAAGGATATATTACGTTTTTCTAATTTAATGATTGCATCTTCATCAGAAAGATCATACATCGTGATTGCAATACCCGATTGACCCGCACGTGCCGTTCTACCCACGCGATGAATGTAAAAATCAAGGTCTGAGGGTAATTCATAATTAATAACATGACTAATACCTTTAATATCAATTCCGCGCGCTGCTAAATCGGTAGCAACGATATATTGATAGTCTAAGTCATGAATTTGTTTCATCATTTTCTTTCGCTCACGCGGCGTTAAATCACCGTGAACACGGCCCACTTTTAATCCACGTTCAGCGAGCCCATCCGCAATTTCTTCAGCATTTTTTTTCGTATTCGTAAACACGATAGCCAAATAAGGACGTGATTGCAATAAAATTTCCGATAATAACGTGATTTTATTTCGATGACGAATCGGCATCAGATTATGCACTATATTTTCCGCCGCAATTTGCTTCGGATTCACTTGTACATACTCTGGATGCTCCATATACTTTTTCATGAAAGGTTTTAGTTTTTCTGGAATCGTCGCTGAAAAGACAAGCATCTGTAGTTGCTTAGTCATTTTTGATGCGATTTTATCCACATCCTGAATAAAGCCCATATCAAGCATAATATCTGCTTCATCAATTACAAGCGTATTGGCAGTATGAATATGCAGTGCTTGTTCCTGAACTAAGTCATAAATACGACCAGGGGTCCCTACAACAATACTAGGCTGTTTTTTTAATTTCTGAATCGCACGTTTTTTATCCGTGCCTCCTACGAAACAACGGGTGTCTATCTCTTGTTGTGAAAACTTTGTTAATCGCAGAACCTCTTCATAAATCTGCTGAGCTAATTCTCGTGTTGGAGCCGTGATAACGAGCTGTACTCCCTCATAGTTTGCATTCATATTATCCAAGCATGGAAGCAAATAAGCATGTGTTTTTCCCGATCCAGTTTGAGATTGTCCGATTACACTTAATCTCTTTTTGACAATAGGAAAAACCTTCTGTTGTATTTCAGTAGGCTCTTTAAACCCTAGCTCTTCTACCGCCTGTATGAGAAATGGTTGAAAATTGAACTGCTCGAATGTTACAGTTGTCATTCGTCCACCTTCTTTCTATTCGTTCAAAAGTAAGTCAAGTAATCATTATATCTGATTATTGCTTATAAATCCATCCCTAGTTTGCTTTTCAATCCAATACTAACCAATTCTACCTTAGAGCATACAGTAGTGTATACACCTATACGAAAGGAGAATTCTTATGACTCAGCGACAAATGCCATCCCCATCTGTCCAATACCCTTATCCCTATCAACCAATGGGAATGCCGCCTTTACAAATGCCACAACAAAAACAAGGATTTCTTTCCAAATTATTAGGGCAAAAGAATCGTGCACCGTATCCTTTTGAGAATCAGACCCGTTTTCCTCAAGAAATGGGAACAAATTATCCGCAAACATTTCAGGCCTATCCGCCGCAACGAAACGAACAAATGAGAAACCCGTATGATAATTCCGTAAGAATGAACAGTCCCATAGCATCACCTACTACTGCAGCCGCAACCGTCACCTCAAAAGGGGGTGTTGGCACATTCTTTTCTAATTTGATTGCCGATCCATCTTCTATGATAGGAAACGTAGAAAAGGTTGTAAAGGTGGCGCAAACCGTGGGACCAGTCGTTCAACAATATAGCCCTCTAATAAAAAATTTCCCGAATATAACAAAACTATTATCCTCATTGCAAAAAAAAGAGGATAATACTTCATCCTTACCTGCCGAAAAGGAACAAGAAGCTACTGAAAGTAAAACGAAACCAACTACCAAGACAAGATCTCGGCATATCGTAGCTAAAAAAGAGGAACTTCCGCTTGTGGAACCGCATATCAAAGGCACTAAGCCAAAATTATACGTCTAGCTTTCAATCTTTTTGTCTTCTGTCCTCTCCTCCCTTATAATAAAAAGTGTACACGCAGCATATAGCATATTTGCCAACCCTTTACTATAAATGTCTTACTAGCATTATGTCAGCTTAGCTTTACAATATGTCCTTGTATAAAGGAGAGGAAGAATTTGAAAATTATTAAAATTGCCCCTCGTGGATACTGCTACGGGGTAGTTGATGCAATGGTTATAGCACGCAATGCAGCACTTGATAAAACATTACCTAGACCAATTTACATTTTAGGTATGATTGTACACAATAAACATGTTACAGACGCATTTACAGAAGAAGGTATTATTACAGTAGATGGTCCAAATCGTTTGGAAATACTAGACAAGATTCATTCAGGAACCGTCATTTTTACCGCTCATGGGGTTTCTCCTGAAGTAAAAAAACGAGCAATCGAAAAGGGACTCACTACAATAGATGCTACATGCCCAGATGTAACGAAAACGCATGATTTAATTGTTGCAAAGAAAGAAGAAGGATACCATGTTATTTATATTGGGAAAAAAGGGCATCCAGAGCCAGAGGGCGCTATTGGAATAGCACCAGATATTGTTCATTTAATTAGCAAGGAAGAAGATATCACAGACCTTACTATTCCAACCGAAAAGATATTAGTAACCAATCAAACCACGATGAGTCAATGGGATGTATTGCATATCATTGAAAAAATAAAAGAGCGCTTTCCAACCGCTGAGGTGCATAAAGAAATTTGCCTAGCAACGCAAGTACGCCAAGAGGCAGTTGCTAAGCAAGCCGGAGAAGCGGATGTCACGATTGTTGTGGGAGATCCAAAAAGCAACAATTCCAATCGTCTTGCACAAGTATCCAAAGAAATTGCACATACAAACGCCTATCGCGTTGCAGATGTGAGTGAAATACAATTAGAATGGCTAGAAGGGGTCCATACCGTTGCAATAACCGCAGGTGCTTCTACACCTACTCCTATTACAAAAGAAGTCATCGCCTTTTTTGAACAATATGATCCTGCAAATCCCGCTACTTGGGAACGAAAAAGAAACGTGCCACTGAATAAAATATTACCTAAAGTAAAACAAAAAGATTGAAATGAATAACTCATCAACCTGAAAGAAACAAGAAACCATCCCTTAGATATAAGGATGGTTTCTTGTTTCATATGAATACAAATGGATCCGTATGTATCGTAGACGAATGAATAGTTACGTTGTAGTTCTTATTATTTAATTCCCTTTGCAATCGTTTTTGTACGCCTTTTTTCATAACCTTTTCCACATTATGTCCTGGGTCAATGACGTTTAATCCGTATGTCAGCGCATCATGTGCAACATGATAATACAAATCTCCAGTTATGTACACATCAGCTCCGCGAAACTTTGCCTGTTTCCAATATTTATTCCCGTCTCCTCCAAGTACCGCTACTTTTCGAACACGATCCTGCAACTTTCCAACCACGCGAACCACCGGAACTTCTAAGCATTCTTTCACATAGTTTGCAAATTGTTCTACAGTCATTTCGTTTTGCAGTACACCTATTCTACCTAATCCTAACCTATTGGGCTTATTATCTAATGAATATATATCATAAGCAACTTCTTCATACGGATGCGCTTCTAACATCGATTTTACAACTTGTCTTTGTAAGGAGGCAGGAAATACCGTTTCAATTCGAACCTCTTCTACTTTTGTAAGTTCTCCTTGCTTTCCGATGAACGGATTAGTTCCTTCCATCGGTAAAAATGCCCCTGTCCCCAAACCTGTAAAGGAACAATGACTATACTTTCCAATAGAACCTGCTCCGCTATCCCCCAATGCCTTTCGCATGGTCACTTCATGAGTTACAGGTACAAATACAACCAGTTTCTTCAACTTATCCTCATAGGTCGGAACGAGAACCTCTGTGTGCTGAAGTTGTAGCGCATCTGCTAATAAATCATTGACTCCACCAGGTGCGACATCTAAATTTGTATGTGCAGCATATATTGCAATATTATGGTGCAAACATAAATCGATAATTCTTCCTTGACTTGTGTCTGTTAGAATTTGCTTTAATGGATAATAAATAAATGGATGATGTGCAATAATTAATGTACATTGTTTTTCAATTGCTTCCTGTACTACCTCCTCTGTCACATCAAGAGCAACTAAAACATGCTCAGCAGGAGCAGAAAGAGAACCTAGCTGCAATCCTATTTTGTCACCCTCCATAGCAAGTGATTTCGGATAAAAGTGTTCAAACAAAGCAATCACTTCGTGCCCATTCGGAATTTTACTCATGCCAATCCCTCTTCTATCAATTGAATTTTACGTACTATTTCTGAACGCTTTTGTATCATTTCTTCACTTGGATTTGCAGATTGTAATTGAAGCAAAATTCGGCGTAAATTATGCAATTCAAAATTCCACTTGTCGCGAAACGTGTCTGATCCTTCCCGTATCAAATGCGGTCCAAGTAATAATCCTGCTTCTTTATGCGCAAGATATGGTTTACGTCCATCACCATGCTCAGCAACAAGAACTTCATAAAATTTCCCATCTTCTTCAATTATCGTTTCATGTATAAGCTCCCATCCATGCTCCATAAGCCATGTTCGAACGATATTTGCACCAATGTTTGGCTGTAAGATCAGTCTTGCCACTCCATCTAGCTTATCTTTACCGCGTTCTAAAATATCACGAATTAGACCGCCCCCCATACCCGCAATTGAAATAACATCCGTTTCTCCTTTTTGTAGAACGTCTAGTCCATTCCCCTTACGAACTGAAATTTGGGCTTGTAAGCCGCAAAGCTGAACCGTAGCTTGTGCCGAACGAAATGGTCCTTCTACCACTTCTCCAGCTATAGCACGGGAAATAAGGCCTTGTAAAATGGCGTAGCAAGGTAAATATGCATGATCAGAGCCAATATCGGCTAAAACAGATTGCGGCGGTATTTCCTTTGCTACCGCTTCCAATCGTTTTGATAACTTTCCTTCATTCATTTTGTATACCACAATCCTTTTTCTTTAGTATGCCTTCATCATAAGAATTAATTGGTTTTGATGCAAGTAAATTAGTATGTTTGCACTTATTCCACTTCTAAACGAGCGAAGGCCCTTTACGATTTTATAAAGGGCTAACAGGTTATTTTGGGGTTTTTCCTCTTTTTACATTATTTTTTTCCTTCTAAATATGCAGCTACCTTAGCTGCAACGTCGCTAGTTACTAATCCCGCTGGCATATTTCCTCTTCCGTTCATTAGTATTGCTTTTATTTCATCTTGCGAATATTTGCTTCCGATTTTCTGCAAATTCGGTCCTACCGATCCTTCCAAATTTGCCCCATGACAACTGGTACATGTTTGCTTCACGATTTCTTCTGGATTAGCAGCAGCCTGAGGCGCAGCCCCCCCTGTTTGTGCAGCCGTCAATTCTTTCTCTTGTTTGATTCCTTGAAAGGAGAAAATAAGCATTAAAGCGATTCCAATAATGGCAAGAAACGCATACGGAAGTAACGGATTTCCTTTCATTTCTCAAATCCCCCAATTCCTCAATTAGATTGTACACATCTACTTTACTCGAAAGTATATTACCTTTAAAAAGAATTTATGATAATATATGGGAATGAAAAGGCTGATTTCTAACATGATTATCCTATTATTACGATAAAAATCTAGTTAAATCTTGGTAATCCGTCATCGTATGTAATAAACGCTGTAAATTCGGCAAGAATTCACTCGAAAAATCACAACAGGAGCATTTGCAAATCGATAAACAATTCTGTAAAATAAATTACAAGAATTGTAATCACCCTACAAGCTGACAAAAGAAAAAAGCTTACTTCACAGCTAAGAAGTAAACTTTCAAGAGGAATCTATTCTAAGAAATCTTTTAGACGCTTACTACGACTCGGATGTCTTAGCTTGCGTAATGCTTTTGCTTCTATTTGACGAATCCGTTCTCTCGTAACACCAAACACTTTACCAACCTCTTCTAATGTACGAGTACGACCATCGTCAAGGCCAAAGCGTAAACGAAGAACATTTTCTTCACGATCCGTTAATGTGTCTAATACATCTTCAAGCTGTTCTTTTAACAATTCATAGGCCGCATGATCGGCGGGAGATGTTGCTTCTTGGTCTTCAATAAAATCTCCAAGATGAGAATCATCTTCTTCACCAATTGGCGTTTCTAGTGAAACTGGCTCTTGTGCTATCTTTAATATTTCGCGAACCTTTTCAGGTGCAAGATCCATTTCTTCACCAATTTCTTCAGGAGAAGGCTCACGTCCTAAATCTTGAAGTAATTGTCGTTGCACACGAATTAATTTATTAATCGTTTCAACCATATGAACGGGAATACGTATTGTGCGGGCTTGGTCAGCTATTGCGCGTGTAATAGCTTGACGAATCCACCAAGTAGCATAAGTACTAAATTTATAGCCTTTACGATAATCGAATTTTTCAACCGCTTTGATCAGACCCATGTTTCCTTCTTGAATTAAGTCAAGAAATAACATGCCACGTCCTACATAACGTTTTGCAATACTAACGACAAGGCGCAAGTTTGCTTCAGCTAGTCGACGTTTTGCTTCTTCGTTACCTTGTTCAATTCGTTTTGCTAATTCAATTTCCTGCTGAGCAGAAAGCAAATCAACACGACCTATTTCCTTTAGGTACATACGAACGGGGTCATTTATTTTAACACCTGGTGGAACGCTTAAATCATTCAAGTCGAATTCTTCTTCTTTTGCAAGTTGGTGACTATTGGGATCTTCATCAGAATCACCAATTAATTCAATTGCTTGTTCACCTAGAAATTCGTAGAATTCGTCCATCTGTTCTGATTCCATGTCAAACCCGCTCATGCGCTCAGCGATTTCTTCGTAGGTAAGAACACCACGTTTTTTACCGAGCTCCGTTAATTGCTCTTTTACTTGATCAAGAGTGACATCACTTTCAATTTCTTTAGAACGAGCTGATTTGTCAGCCATTTGTTCCCCTCCTTACACGAGATACAAAAATTGATTATAATTGATTCTTATTGAAAAAGCTATTTTCTTGCTTTATGTTGTTTAATTATATTTTCTTGAGCAAATACGGCGGCAGCTTTAGGATCTACCTTTTCTAACTTTCGAAGTTCAAAGATGTTCCGCATTTGATCTAGTTTTTCTTTATGCTTTTGTAACGACTTTATATCTCCATCGAACAACTCAAGAGAGTATGTTGGATTAATGAACACATCTACCGAAATATCAGCCACGATATTTTTTAAATCACTCTGTGATAACCAATCCATAAATTTACTAATATTCGGTTCATTTCCTTTTTCATAATATGCATATACCTCGTATAAAATCCCTTTATGTTCTTCTGTATGAAAATAATGAACGAAGTCTTGAAGCCGCTGAGCAACTTCCCTACTTTGCAAGGCATGATATAATAATTCTCTTTCAGACCTTTCATACCCTGCTAATTTCGTTTTTATACCTATATTTTGCTTTTGTTCCGGTATAGTACGAGTTGGTTGTTGTTGATTCTGATACTTTCGCAATTCACTACGTAAATCTTCCATTTCGTATGGAAATTCTTTCGTCAGCGTCTGCAAGTAAGGCTGAGCTTGTACAAATGTTGTAAGCCTTGCAAGTTCTTTCACAACAGCCTGTACATAAGCCCCTTGTTCTTCTGGGTCTTGCAAATTCTTTCCTAGGCGAAGGTAATACAGTTTAAAATCAACAAATGGTATACTTTCTTCTATCAGATTTCGAAACGAATCTACTCCGTGCTTACGAACGAATTCATCTGGATCCATTTTATCTGGAACGATTACAACTCTAACCTGACAACCTGCATGAAGTAACAAATGTCCGGCTTTCACAGTTGCTTCTTGCCCAGCTTTATCTCCATCGTAGCATAGCACGACTGTATCAACATTTCTTCGAAGAATTCTTGCTTGTTCTTCTGTTATAGCTGTCCCCATTGTTGCTACAGCTTCCTCTAACCCGCAATGTACAGCTGCAATTACATCTGCATACCCTTCCATCAAAAGAACTCTTTGTGTTTTACGAATCATAGAACGAGCTTGATGGAAATGATATAGCGTATTACTTTTGTGAAAAATAGGAGTCTCTGGACTATTCATATACTTCGGAGAATCTTCTCCTAATGCTCGTCCGCTAAAAGCAATCGTTTTACCTTGCAAGCTGTAGATAGGAAACATAACACGGTTTCGAAAACGATCATAGTAACTACCGTCTTTCTCATTTTCCATAACTAATCCTGCTTGCACCATCTGTTCCATCGCAAACCCACGTTTTTGCAAAACTCGCGTTGCATGATCCCAAGCTACACCGGCATATCCAATCTCAAACTTTGTAATCATTTCTTTCGATATGCCTCTGTTAAGTAGATATTCTAATGCTGGTTTAGCATCTTGCGTATTCATGAGAAGATGATGATAATACTTTTTCAGAAGTTCATGAGCCTGTATCATTTCAGAATTGTGATCCGTCGTTTCTTCTGGTTCCGATACATACTCTGCTACTTGGATGCCTGATCTATTTCCAAGCTTCATAACCGCTTCGGTAAAGGAAATATTCTCTACCTTCATTACGAATGAAAGAGCATTTCCACCTTCCCCACACCCAAAGCAATGAAAGATTTGCTTGTCTGATGAAACTGAAAACGAAGGTGTATTTTCCCCATGGAAAGGGCATAAACCGAAGTAGTTGCGTCCTTGCTTCTTCAATTGAACATAATCGCCTATCACGTCAACGATGTCCACTGATTGTCGAATACGTTCCACAACGTCTTCGGGAATTCGATTTCCCATAGCAGCATCTCCGTGTCGTATTTTTTATTCGCTATAAGTTAAAGGATTCCTTCATGATTCGACAATATTTTTTCTAAACTAAGCAAAAATTGCTTATGATCTCTTTAGAAAAAGGTTTGGGACCTTTTTCTAAAGTTCCTCCTCTTCGCAATTTTGCAGAAACCTATCGATCATATTTCCTTCTTTAAAATATGGTTTGTGCGGATAGGAAGCTACAAAGTAAAGTTCTTCTCCATATTCATTCCCAACCTCAACAATTTCTTCCTTCACAGGGCATGAATCACTATCAATAAATATTCTTGTGATTTTTTGCATATTTCTCTATTCTACATTCCTTCTGTGAATCCTTCCATAGTCCTTGGGTAAATGGTAAGAATTTTGTCGAGTACACTTAGACAAGCAAATGCAGCCCGTATTTGCTACCAAGAAAAAGTTCTTCTCCAATACAAGCATTTTGCTATGGAAGCTATCCTTACATGCAAAACTTATAATCAACTTCCCCTCTGCATCAATACCAAGCACAAATCCTACCCATAGTTTATTCGTAACTAACAAAGTCTAAACGTAAAACATACGTTTTTATCACAATTTTTTATTATAATACAAAAATTCGTACTTAGCTACTACTTTATTTATTTTTAAAAAAAGCACATTTCCCTTTTGGGAAATGTGCCTTTAATAATCTTTTTGGTTTTGAATTTCATTTAAAATAACACTGGCGGACTCTTCAATAGCCCGGTTTGATACATCAATGACCGTACATCCAATTCTGTCTATGATTCGCTCAAAATGCTTGAATTCCTCATTAATACGGTTTAAATTCGCATAGTTTGCACCATCGCTAAGCCCTAACGATTTCAAACGTTCCTTTCGAATGTGATTGAGCTTTTCAGGATCAATCTTTAGCCCGAAGCACTTTTCCTTTGGAACTGAAAATAATTCTTCCGGTGGCTCAATTTCCGGTACAAGTGGAACATTAGCTACTTTTAATCGTTTGTGCGCTAAATATTGAGACAACGGAGTTTTAGAAGTACGGGATAACCCTATTAAAACAATATCAGCTTTCAAAATACCTCTTGGGTCTCTTCCATCATCATATTTAACAGCAAATTCAATTGCTTCTATCTTTTTGAAATAATCTTCATCAAGTGTACGAGCTAATCCTGGCTCATAACGAGGTATACCTCCCGTTATCGCTTGTATTTGATCGATTAACGGCCCAATAATATCATACACTTGTACGTGCTCTTTTGCTGCTTCCTCAATTAAATACTGTCTCATCTCAGGCTTTACTAAAGTAAAACAAATGATTGCGTGATTACTCTGTGCAATCGAAATGACCTCTCTTAACGTTCCTGTATCTTCAACATACGGAACACGGCGAATATCAGGTGTAAAAAGAAATTGTCCCATGGCAGCACGAACAACTAAATCGGCTGTTTCCCCTACAGAATCGGACACAATGTATACAATTTGATTGCTCATTTCATTCCCTCACTTTAACTAAACTGTTAAATCAATTCATTATTCACCAAATCTACAAATGCACGCGTAATATTCGTTTTCGTAATACGCCCCACAACTTCAAACCCTTCATCGGTATCTTTGACGATTGGCATTGAATCTATTTGCTTTTCTATTAATCGTTGTGCGACATCATACAAAGTATCTTCCTTTTTACACATCGTAATATTCGGCATTCTTGTCATAATGATATTAACAGGTAGGACAGTCAAATCTTGTTTGCCTAAACTAGCTCTTAATAAATCTTTACGGGACACTACACCTACTAACATCGCTTTTTGATTTACAATAAACAACGTTCCTACGTCTTCAAGAAACATTGTACATATCGCATCGTAGACCGAAACATTTGTATTTACCACAACTGGTCTGGACATATGTTTTCGAACGGTAAGCTTCTTCAAGGCTTCTGACAGCAGCTGTCCACCTGTCTTTCCTGTATAAAAATATCCTACGCGAGGACGAGCCTCTAAATAACCTGCCATCGTTAATATAGCAAGATCTGGTCTTAAGGTCGCTCTTGTTAAATTTAACTGTTCTGCAATTGCTTCTCCAGTTATTGGACCGTTGTCTTTTACAATTTGAACAATATGCTCTTGTCTTTTATTAATTTCCATGGTACTCACCACCTTTATGGACAGCAGCGTAAAAGAATTATTATGCTTTTCCTTACTATTATATACCAAACAAACTGCTCCAAAAAGAAATGACATATGTCAATATTAGAGCTATGTATAACTTCTTTATCATACATCGATTTATGATGCAAATACAATCTGCAAATACGTACATATATAAAGAGGATTGGTTTCTATAGGCAATAGAAATACCAATCCTGCATACTACAATTTTAACTATATCCTGTTCTTACTTTACTCCATTTTAAATTTATCTAATTGACTGATAAACCGTCGTGATTTTAAATAAATACCACAATATTCATCATAATAGGCTGTAATTGCTGCACGAATTTGTTGTTTTGTTTCGTCCTTCACTGAAACATTCCCTAGTCTATTTAAATCAAAATGATAAAATAAACGAATGAGTTTACTTGCTGCATCAGATAAAGGAAAATGATACGGATCATGGTCTGCATGCTCTTCACAAAGAAAACCGCCTTCTCGAACAGAGAAAGCGTAAAAAGGGCGCGTCTCATGACAAATAACACAAGTATCTATGACAGGATATAACCCAAGCACAGGAAGCATTTTCACTTCAAATATAAGTGCTAATACCTCTGAGTCAACTCCTTCATTCATGTAATGTAAGGTTTGATACATCAATTCAAATAAAAATGGGTTCGGTTGCTTTTCTTCCGTTGCTTTGTCCGTTAACTCCATAACGAAGGAAGCGTACGCTGTTAAAAAGATGTCCTCCCTTATTTCACGCATCGAAGAAATAATTTCCCCCTGTTGGAGCGTTCCTAAACCGGAACCGACCTGCAAGAGAAAATAACCATAAGTAAACGGCTGAGAAATAGAAGCAAGCCTACTTTTTGGTTTCTTTGCTCCGCGTGCCATTGCACTGACTTTTCCAAATTCACGTGTATAAAATGTTACAATTCTATTGGTTTCTCCGTAATCAATCGTACGTAATACAATTCCTTCTATTTTTTGAAACATATTCATCACCATCCAAGGTAAAGACGAATAAGGTCATGTAATAGGAGAATCAAAATCGGCAAGCTCATCATCCTGTTGAATTAGTACTTCTTGTCCTTCTTGTTCTAACTCTTTTATGAGAAGATACGTTTCTATGCTGCCCGTCTTGGTAAACACATTCCACGTAAAGTTCAACATAAGACTCCCCCTAGCAAATCCAATTTCAATTGTTATTAAATAAAATGACCCTATTCGCCCGTTTTCATGTGAGAGAAATTTTTCTAGTTTCTAATTCAAAATAATGATTTCAAATCGTACTTTTATCTTAGTAAGGATAAGAGTTCCTTCTTATTCTAACATCTTAACGATATGGATTTAAATATTTAACAGGATAAATGTAATTTTATCTTGAAATTTTAAAACGTCAGGCGTAATCTATACATATCAAGATATCTGAATATGTATAGTCATAATAAAGGGGAAACTTCGATGGGGGAGATACAATGAACACGAATATGCACCAATTTAAAGCCGAGTTTTTTAAAGCACTTGCGCACCCTTTACGCATTCGTATTCTAGAAATACTATCCGAAGGGGAAAAAAGTGTAAATGAAATTCAAACACTTGTGAACAGTGAAGGCTCCGCTGTTTCTCAGCAGCTAAGTGTACTTCGTGCAAAGAACATTGTTGTTGGAACAAAGAATGGAAAGCAAGTCATGTATTCATTACGAGATCCAATGATTACAGACTTATTAACTGTGGCGCGAGAAATTTTTAATAACCAACTGGTTTATACCATTTCGATGTTGGAGGATCTCGCAGAGTAACACCCTCCTTATTACAGGGGAAATAAGGAGATCATACGAAAATTAAAATAGAAAAGAAGGGTTTCATGTGAAGCTTCGATTCACAGGTAGATATGCAGGGTATTCCTTTCAAAAATTAAAACAAGACATTGTAGCTGGAATTATCGTGGGAATTATTGCAATTCCTCTTGGCATGTCCTTTGCCATCGCTTCTGGTGTAAAACCGGAATATGGCATTTACACAACGTGTATAGCCGGGATTCTCATTTCACTTTTAGGTGGCTCTCGATTTCAAATTGGCGGTCCAACCGGTGCATTTATTCCTGTTTTATTAGGAATTGTACTTACGTATGGCTATGAAAATTTATTAGTTGCTGGACTATTAGCAGGTATTCTCTTATGTGTAATGGGTCTTTTCAAATTAGGTTCACTTATTACATTTATACCACGTCCTGTTACAATTGGTTTTACATCTGGAATTGCAATCATCATTTTTGTAGGGCAAATCTCTAATTTTTTAGGCCTTGTCGGCATTCAAAAGCATGAATCATTTTTGGCAAACCTGGACGAAATTTTCATTCACCTAAATACAGTAAATCTATACAGCATTCTAACTGCAGCAATATGCCTACTCTTTATCCTACTTACACCAAAACTATTTCCAAAAATACCCGGACCATTAATTGGTTTACTTATCTCAAGTAGTATTGCAGGGATGTTCTTTTCAGGACATGTCCCGACAATAGGAACAGCTTTTGGAGAAATCCCAAACACTATCCCACATTTTCGTTTGCCAACAATTTCATGGGATAGCGTGCAAAAATTAATAGGACCTGCTTTTGTTATTGCCATGTTAGGAGGCATTGAATCTCTCCTATCTGCAGTAGTGGCCGATGGCATGACGAGTAGCAAACACAATAGCAATCGAGAATTAATTGGGCAAGGAATTGCAAACATTGTTACACCGCTATTCGGAGGTATTCCTGCCACCGGAGCAATTGCTAGAACAGCAACAAATATTAAAAATGGTGCTGCATCACCGTTGTCTGGCATTTTTCACGGTATATTTGTGATGATAACTTTACTTGTGCTAGCTCCCTATGCTTCTCATATTCCACTGGCAAGTATGGCGCCTATATTAATGATCGTTGCATGGAATATGAGTGAGCGCAGCCATTTTGCCCATATACTAAAAATGAAATCAGGAGACTCCCTTGTTTTACTCGTTACATTCCTTTTAACCATTTTTACGAGTCTAACAACAGCTGTAGAAATTGGTCTTATTCTAGCAGTGCTCTTGTTTGCAAAACAAATGAGTGAAATGATGACCATTACAAAGGTATTACCTGACCATAATAGCAAACAAGAAAAAGTAATGTCTCATGTTGTAATGGCTACGCATAATTGCCCACAAATTAGTATTTATACAATTGAAGGGCCATTATTTTTTGGTGCTGCACAGACATTCGAACAAACCATTATGGAAACCATCAATTTCAAACCAAATGTGTTGATTTTACGAATGGGGAAAGTACCCTTCATGGATTCGACAGGAGAAGCACATTTTAGAAATATGATTCATCACTTTAAAAACCATGGTGGTACCCTTTTTATTTCCGGTCTTACACCAAAGGTACAAGAAATGCTAAAGCAAAACGGCTTATACGAAGAAATTGGAGCGAAGCACTTCTTTGAACATACAGGAGAAGCCATTACTACTTCCCTTGGACATATTGACAAACATTCCTGCATCGGATGTAAGCATTTTGCCTTTCGCGAATGTTCACAGTTATCAGCAGATATCAAGCAAGAACATATACCAACCGTGAGCCATTAATTATGAAACAAAAGAGGCTGGGACAGAACTAAATTATCCCTATTTAAAGACGAATGATTTCAATTTAAAAAACCAATACAAATAAAAAACCCGAACTATTACGAAACTCTAAATTAGAATTTCACATGATAGTTCGGGTTTTTTTTAGCTGAAATACTTTCGTCCCAGCCTTTTTTGTTTATAGATATTCATCTTCCCGAAAACCAAGATCACGTAGCTGCGACAGCTTATTACGCCAATCCTTTTGCACCTTTACCCAAAGCTCTAGATATACCTTCGAGCCAAGAAGCATCTCGATATCAATCCGAGCTCGTTTTCCGATTTCCTTTAGCATACTACCTTGTTTTCCAATAATAATCCCTTTTTGGGAAGTACGCTCCACAATAATCGAAGCATTTACGTAAACTGCACCGCCCTCACGCTTTTCAATCGCATCAATGACAACAGCAACGGAGTGTGGTACTTCTTCACGAGTTAAATGCAACACTTTCTCCCGTACAAGCTCTGCCATAATAAAACGTTCCGGGTGATCTGTCACTTGATTTTCAGGATAATATTGCGGACCTACTGGTAAATAAGTTTTGATTACTTTAATTAACGTATCTATATTATTTCCCTGTAGTGCTGAGATTGGGACAACTTCAGCAAAATCATATAACGTTCTATATTGATCAATCAAAAGCATAAGTTTGTCTGGATGAATACAATCAATTTTATTAACAACTAAAAAAACAGGACGTTTCGTCGTTTGCAGCTTCTCAATGATAAATTCATCACCCCGACCAAACCCTTCTTCTGCATTGATCATAAACAAAACGATATCTACTTCTTTTAATGTATTTTCAGCCATTTTTATCATAAAATCCCCAAGCTTATGCTTCGGTTTATGTATACCGGGTGTATCAATAAAAATAATTTGGGCGTCTTGTTGCGTAAATACACCTTGTATTTTATTTCTTGTAGTTTGTGGCTTGTCACTCATGATCGCGATTTTCTGGCCAATGGTTCGATTTAAAAATGTTGATTTTCCTACATTTGGTCTTCCAATAATACTTACAAATCCTGATTTGTACTGACTATTCATGTAATGCCTCCGATGAAAATGCTCCGGGTAATAGCTGTGCAACAGTTGTTTCCTGCACATCCCCTTTCACATTCGCTAAATAGATTTTCATTTCTGGTTTACAAAACTCTGCTATCACTTGACGACAGGCCCCACAAGGCGCTACAGGGCCTTTCGTGTCCGCCACAACAGCAAGTGCTTCAATTTCATATTCTCCTTCTGAGATTGCTTTAAAAAGTGCTGTACGCTCTGCACAATTTGATAGGCCATAAGATGCATTCTCTATGTTACAGCCCGTATAAACTGTTCCTTTGTTTGTGAATAGCGCGGCACCTACTTTAAACTTTGAATAGGGTACGTATGCCTTTTCACGAGCTGCAATCGAATATTGAATTAATTGCTTTCGATTCACCATTACTGCCCCCTTATCTCAAATACTAGCTATACCTCTTCTAAACAATGAAATAGAACGAAAAATCATGTTACGCTATCTTCAAAAGATGTAGGGGAGAAATATCATGCATCCTATCACGACAGCAATACAAGTAAAGAATAAAACAGCACCCGCCGCAATATCCTTTGCTTGTTTAGCGAGTTCTCTATATTCACTCGTTACTAAATCTACCGTTTTTTCAACAGCAGTATTCATCATTTCTAAGGCTACAACTCCGCCCATAGTAAGGAATAATAAAATCCATTCCTGCTTTTCAATGTGAAAGTAAGCACCGCATGCTAGTACAACAATTATAGCAACAAAGTGAATTCTCATATTTCTCTCACTAGATAGACTATTAATCACGCCACGGAACGCATACTGAAAGCTTTTCCATAGACTCGAACTTTTCATCGATGTAATCCAAATTCATCTAAGATTTCTTTTTGCTTACCAAACATAATCTTCTCATCTGCTTCATTCATATGATCATAACCGAGTAAATGTAAAAACCCATGAACAGACAAAAAACCAAGTTCTCGCATAAAGGAATGCCCATATTCTTCTGCTTGTTCCTTCGTTCTAGGGATACTAATAACAATATCTCCTAGCATACGAGGCATGTCAGCTGCTACTAGTTCTTCCTCTCCTTCTCCCATATCTTCCATGGCAAATGAAATAACATCCGTAGGCTGATTCTTTCCTCTGTACGTTGCATTTAGCTCTTGAATTCGTTCATTTGTCACAAATGTAATTGACATTTCTGCTTCTGAAACCTTTTCCCTCTTTGCTGCAACTTCAAGTAAATTCTGTATCATTTCCGTATAACTTTCATCTACTTCATTCGTTTCATCAAAATAATCAATGTGCATACTCATTTTTATCTCTACTCCTCTGATACGTCAGGATACTTAATACGCGAATGAAAAATTCCATTCAATGTTTCCTGTAATGTTTTTTCAATAATCTGCAGTTCACGAAAGGTTAAATCGCATTCACTGAACTGTTCATCCAGCAGGCGTTCCTGTATAATGCCCTTCACGAACTGCTCAATTTGTTCCTTTGTAGGGGATTGTAATGAACGAACAGCCGCCTCTATACTGTCTGCAATTCCTACAATGGCCGATTCTTTTGAAGTAGCTTTCGGACCCGGGTAACGAAACATACTTTCACTATATGCTTCTTTATCTTCTTGCAATGCTTTATGGTAAAAATATTTCAGCAGCGTTGTTCCATGATGCTGTGCAGCAATGTCTATAATTTCTCTTGGTATTTTATTTTCCTCTAGTAGCTTCACTCCTTCAGATACATGAGAAAAAATAATGTTCCGACTCGCCTCCGGTTTAATTAAATTGTGAGGATTTTCGATTCCCATCTGATTTTCAATAAAGAAATGAGGCCTCATCGTTTTTCCAATATCATGATAATAAGCACCTACACGTGCTAGTAATCCGTTTGCTCCAACTGCCTCACACGCTGCTTCTGCTAAGTTTGCAACCATAATACTATGATGGTACGTTCCAGGTGTCTCCAGCAAAATTTTACGAAGTAATTTATGGTTAGGACTACCTAACTCCATCAATTTTATGGTAGAAACAATACCAAGACCACTTTCTAAATAAGGCAAAATCCCCATAACCAAAATAGAAGAAAGAATACCTGAAGTAGCAGCCATCATAAGATGAATACTAATCTCAATGATCGAAAATTGTCCATTTCGAAGCAAATACAGGGAAGATAGTACGACAACATTAAACATAGAAATAAATATACCCGCTTGTAAAATCATGCTTCTCCGATTCTTTTCACGAATAAATACACTTACTGACAGCGCACTAAGAAGCATATACAACCCAATCGAATAGTTAAATGTGTTCGTCACACCTTCATTAAACATAATACTTCCACTAATGGAGAGAACCACACTAGTTAGTAAAACGAAGCGATCCCCAATCATCAGTTTTACTAGCATCGTCCCCATCGCAACGGGAACAATATATCCCATTTCCGTATATTCAACTTTTTGAAACAAACTAATTGTTTTCATTAGAAATAAAGTTATCGATAGTATAATGGTATACGCCAACAAATAAGGAATAGCATCCCTTTTCTTCTTTAAAAACGGAGAAAATTGTCGGTAAACGAAGTAAAGGAGAATGACAAGTATAATAACTAGTCCAATATAAGGTTGCAACGGATTTTGATTATCTACTAAACCTACTAGTTTAAGCTGATCATAGACTTCCCGTGTAATCGTATCGCCTTCTTTTACAAGGACTTGACCTTGCAATATATAAACAGGAGCAACGGCATCCATTTCCATCTGCTTTCGTTCCTTCGTTGTACCCGGATCATAAAAATAATTGGGAACGACCGAATACTGACCAAGAGCGATTATGGAAGCCTTGAATTTATCATTTACGTTTGCAAATCGTAGCTCATTCGCTATTTGTTCCTTTGCTTGATCCGCCTCATTAATTTTAATATGGTTGCTCATTAAATTATTTACAGCCGTAACTGTGGATTCTCTGGCTACCGTAAGCTGATCTTGTGTCGCATCTAGAAAGGGAAGCAATCCTTGATCTGTCATAACGTTCGTTAAATCATTTGGCAGTTTTTTCTTAAGCTTATCTAATTTATCTGCCTGTGACACGGGAATCTGAGGCTGCCCTTGAGGTACGGGGGCATTTTTTATTTCATCTTCCACTTCCTTTACTGCATCAAAAACTGAATTCACAATATCAATTCGATTTTGTTTATACTCGCTTCGATACGTATATTGATCTTCAACCTTTTGAGCCGCCTCACGTTTCTTCTTTTCAGTCGTCGCCTTATCTTCTATTGTAATTGGCGAATGAATCGTTTTCTTAGCGATAGTTAACAGATTTATATTAAGTTCATCTGGCTTCACATTGCTTGCCAATGTAGCAAACAATATAACTCCTAACAAAATGTACATCAATTGATTCGTCATTTTTGAGCAAATAAATTGTCTGAACCACTGAGAGATATTACCGGACCTAGACATTGAGATACGTGCTCCTCTCTCCACATACTATCTGTTGTACCCTACTGAAAACATTACATATAATCTTATCATATAAAAATAAAGTTCGGAACGCCAATTCTTTCTCTTTCATTCTTTAACAACTAGGAGGAGGTATAATGCAAACAAAAAGAGATGACTCATAAGTCATCCCCAATGTGGGTCACCTTTATTCTACCTTTTCATATGCAGCAATAATTCGCTGAACGACCGGATGGCGCACTACATCAGATTGTTCAAGCACAGCAAAAGAAATGCCGTTTACGTCAGCCAGAATGCTTCTAGCACTCGTTAATCCTGATTTCACGCCTCGGGGCAAGTCGACCTGCGACGGATCTCCAGTAATCACCATCTTCGATCCGAATCCTAATCGGGTTAAGAACATTTTCATTTGGGCACCTGTTGTATTTTGAGCTTCGTCCAATATAACATAGGAATCATCTAGTGTGCGTCCACGCATATAAGCGAGCGGTGCGATTTCAATCGTACCACGTTCAATCATACGCTGCGTATGATCCTGACCGAGAATATCATGGAGTGCATCGTACAAAGGGCGTAAATACGGATCTACCTTTTCCTTTAAGTCCCCTGGTAAAAAGCCAAGACTTTCTCCAGCTTCAACAGCAGGTCTCGTTAAAATAATGCGCTTTACACGATTGGTTTTCAGTGCTTGTACTGCCATTACTACAGCTAAATATGTCTTTCCTGTACCAGCAGGACCAATACCAAAGACGAGATCATTTTTTTTCATGGCATGAATATATTGTCTTTGCCCCATCGTTTTAACATGGATTGGTTTCCCTTTTGCATTTTTAATGAGCTCTTCTTCATACAATTCCTCAAAATGTTCAAGGCCTCCAGAATGGCCGAGCCCAATTGCATATGCTACATCGCGTTCAGAAATGGAAACACCCTTTCGAATGACAGCAAGCAAGCGCTGCAAAATGTCTTCAACGAGTTTTACTGCTTCTTGTGAACCAGACACTCGCAAGGTTTCTCCTCGTGTTACAATTGATACGTGAAGCTCACGTTCAATAAGTTTTAAATTAGCATCTTGCACACCAAAGAGTGCAGCTGCCTCATTATGATTTTCAACTTGTTGCTTCAACTCTACTAGTTGTTCGGCCATTACTCAATCTCCTTGAATATTGGATTCCGTTATCGGTTCGGTCGCGACTATGTTTTCAACTGCTTTAAAATATACTGATAACTTTAATGTACCATTATCAACTACCTTGTGCAAAACTTTTTCACTTATGACAGAGGAATTTTCATCCAATTTTTTCTTTACATCTTCGCGCGCCATTACCATTCCAGCGTCAATTGCTTGTTGCTCCGTATATTCCCTAGTCGCCGGTTCTTCCTCACGAACAATTACTTTTTCATAACGCACTGGCAAGGTCCACCCGAAAAAACGAATTGGATACTTATATTCTTCTGCTTTAAACTGCTTGTACGTATTGTTTTCAAATCCCCACACCAACATACGAGTATTGCCAAATACAAGATAATGTTTTCGTAGAAACTCCCCTGTAAATACTTGAAACGTCGTTTTAATTGGAACCTCTACATTCGATTCATACCATGTCTCCCCTAGTACAATCCCTTTAGCTGCTACCCGTATCGGATTATCCTCCTTACCATATATGCCGGACACTAGAATCTGTCCCTTTTCCACCCGTTCATTGACAGCTACTATTTGTTTTCCTTCCTCTATAAAAATTTTCGTTATAACTGCCTCTTTTTTTGCAACTAAATTTCGAGGACTAAGCGGTTCTTCTTTTTTAGGCTCATTTTTCTCTACTACCTGAAAGTGATAGGAAGTGCCTCTTTGTTCAACTCCAATCCATGTAACTGAGCTTACATTATTGGTGAGTGTTCGTTGAATCGTTTCAATATCTGGAAGCTGAAATTGTAATTTTCCCTGTTTCACACCCATTTTTTCTAATTCCTTAATCAATAGATATTCTGTATCTGGCTTTGCTCCTTTAATCTCAACCCTCCAAACTATATTTGATAGTAGGAGAATAAGAACGAAGCAAAGGAAAAAACCGATTGTAAAGCCACTATTACGAAGGAGACGTTTTCTCCAAAAAGGTAAACCATAGCGTCCTGTGAAATGTAACTCGCATTCATGCTTACGAAGAATCACTCTAATTTGTTTCACATCAGCCAGATGCATATAACAAGTTACATGCTCTTCTCCTAGCTTTTTCACATTCCAAATTATCATTTTTTGACGAACGCATTCATTTAAAAATCTTTCTATTCCTCGTCCCTGGAGCGATACTCTCACATAGCCAAAAAAGAAAATCATCCAATGGTTTTTCATACGTCTCCCCCATTATTCATCTAGAAATAACACTTGTTCAATCATACCTTCAAGTAACATTTCATCTGGGAGTATCGTCTTGATGACAAAGGAATGACCCTTAATTAACAGTTGCCCTTTTTTCAGCAGTAAGCGTACCTCCTTATCCGAAAACAGCAACAGTCCTCTATGGTTTTCTATGTAAATGTGAATTTGTCCAATTAAAGTAATGCGTGGAAGATCCATCAATACATCGCTAGGCAGGTCCATCTGCTTTGTAAGCCAATCCTTTACCCGCTGCAAATTCTTCATTAAAGACCCCCCTCTCATCTCAAATGTATGAAGGAAAGGGCTTCACTAGCACAAAAAAAGAAAAAAGCATAGAAAAAAAAGACGTCTATATTAGACGTCTTTTTTTATGCTAAAAGCTGTGAAACAAGTTTATTAACTAATGAACCGTCAGCCTTTCCCTTTACGCTAGGAATGACCTTGCCCATTACTTTTCCCATATCAGCTTTAGAAGATGCTCCTATATCAGCAATCGCTTGCTTAATAATCGCAGTTAATTCTTCTTCACTTAATTGTTCTGGAAGATATACTTCTAAGACTTTTACTTCGTCTTTCACTTTATCCACAAGGTCTTCACGACCAGCTTTTTCAAATTCAAGGAGGGAGTCTTTCCGCTGCTTCATTTCACGAGATAAAACGGTAAGCTCTTGCTCTTCCGTTAGCTCTTGTCCAAGCTTAATCTCCTCGTACTTTAAAGAAGACTTAACCATACGGATCACAGAAAGTCGATCCTTTTCTTTACTCTTCATCGCTTGTTTTATATCTTCATTTAAACGATCGAGAAGACTCATATTAACACCCTCTCTTAAAATTTACGCTTTCTAGCTGCTTCGGATTTCTTCTTGCGTCTTACGCTTGGCTTTTCGTAAAATTCGCGTTTTCTTGCATCCGCAAGTGTTCCAGATTTAGAAACTGTGCGTTTGAAACGACGAAGTGCATCCTCTAAAGACTCGTTTTTACGAACGACTGTTTTAGACATTATTATTTCCCTCCCTCCGAAACATCCACTTACACTACTCTAAGTCATGCGAAATATACCATTTCTTCAGCATGTCTTAAACGATTATAATACATTTTTATGATTTCGGTCAACCGAAACAGAAAGAAAACTTCCATTATCTATTAAATATACAAGAAGAAATTCTCTTTATTTCATGGAAATATTAATAATCTGACGTAGATCTTTGTCCTTTTACAATTGCTACACCGGAACTTGCTCCGATTCGCGATGCACCTGCTTGTACCATTGCTTCTACGTTTGCCAAATCACGAATACCGCCAGAAGCCTTTACCCCGATGCTTGGTCCGACTGTTCGCCGCATAAGTGCTACATCAGTAACCGTTGCTCCGCCAGTTGAAAAACCAGTAGATGTCTTTACAAAGTCAGCCCCTGCTGTAACAGCTAGCTCACATGCCCGCACCTTTTCCTCATCTGTTAAGAGGCACGTTTCTATAATAACCTTTACAGTAGCCTTTCCCTTTGCTGCTTCAACAACTGCTCGTATATCCTTTTCAACAAGCTCGTCTTGCTTATCCTTTAACGCACCAATGTTGATTACCATATCAACTTCCTTGGCACCCTTTTCAATTGCAAGACTTGCTTCAAATGCCTTCGTTTCTGACGTACTGGCACCAAGTGGAAATCCGATAACTGTACATACCGATACATCACTTTCTTGAAGCAATTGTGCTGCGGTCTCTACCCAAGTTGGATTCACACAAACCGATGCAAAATGATAGGTTTTTGCTTCCTCACATAGCTTTATAATACTATCTTTCGTAGCATCTGCCTTAAGCAACGTATGATCAATTAACTTTGCATAATCCATTTCTAGACTCCTTTCACTTAAGCACTAGCTTCATCTGCTGAGGCATGTTCATCATCCATTACACGAACGAATGTTGCTTCATTAAATGGGTAACCTGCTTTTGTAATCTTAACTCGAACAAGTTTTCCAATTAACTCATCAGGACCATCCATATGCACTTTTAGATAATTATCCGTATAACCCACAAGCGTTTGTCCTTCGCTATGCTCTTCAGGAATAATTTCAAGCACTTCATCCTCAAACTGTGATGCATATTGCTTTGCCAGTTGATCTGATAATGCGATTAAGCGATGTACACGTTCATTTTTCACTTCTTCAGATATTTGATCTTCCATACGTGCTGCTGGCGTACCTGTACGTTGGGAATAAGGAAATACATGCAGCTCAGAAAATTGATTATCCTTAATAAAATTATATGTTTCCATAAATTCTTCTTCTGTCTCACCTGGAAAACCAACAATGACATCAGAAGTAATTGCAAGACTAGGAAATACTTCCTTTAAACGGTCCAAACGTTCTTTAAAAAACTCCATCGTATATTTACGTCTCATCCGTTTTAGTACCGTATTGCTACCTGATTGAAGCGGAATATGAAGATGGCGGACTACTACGCTTGAATTACGGAGTGCTTCAATTACTTCATCTGAAATTTGACTTGCTTCAATAGAAGAAATACGAAGGCGTTTCAATCCTGGTACATCCTTCTCCATGTCGCGAAGAAGCATTGCTAAATTATAATTTTTTAAGTCTTCCCCATACCCACCTGTATGAATACCTGTTAGTACGATTTCTTTATATCCAGCATCTACAAGCTGTCTTGCTTGCTGGGTTACTTCTTTTGGATCCCGAGAACGCATTAGCCCACGTGCCCAAGGAATAATGCAAAACGTACAAAAATTGTTGCATCCTTCTTGGATTTTAAGAGATGCACGCGTACGATCTGTAAAATAAGGAACGTCCATTTCTTCATAGACACGTGCTTTCATAATATTATGCACACCATTGATTGGCTCTCGTTCTTCTTTAAATTGTTCAATGTAACCAAGCATTTTATGACGATCTTGTGTACCTACGACAATATCTACTCCGGGAATATTCATAACTTCTGCTGGTGAAGTTTGTGCATAACATCCCGTTACACAAATGACTGCATCTGGATTTTGACGAACAGCACGGCGAATTACCTGTCTGCTCTTTTTATCTCCCGTATTCGTAACGGTACACGTATTAATAACATATACATCGGCTCTATGATCAAACTCTGTTCGATCATATCCATTTTCTTTGAACAGCTGCCAAATGGCTTCCGTTTCATAATGATTTACTTTGCAGCCTAATGTATGAAATGCAACTGAAGACATATTATCACCTCATTAATTCAAAATGATACGAAACAGCAGATAGTGCGTATAATGGGGCTGTTTCCGTTCGTAATATTCTTGGACCTAAACTACACGATACAAAACCATACTGTAGTAAATTCTCTATTTCTTGCTCTGTTAAACCACCTTCTGGGCCAAATACAATGAGCAAACGCTGCCCATTTTTTAAGCTTTCCAATGTTTTTGCAAAGTTTGCTTTTTCGCCTCGCTTCGCCTCTTCTTCATAGGCAACGATGCATACATCATACTCCTCACTTGCAGAAAGAAGCTTCTGAAAGGACATTGGTTCTTGCACAGAGGGAATCGTAGCTCGGTGGGATTGCTCAGCAGCTTCTTTTACAATTTTAGCCCATCTTTCAACTTTTTTTTCACTTTTCTTTCCATCCCATTTCACAATAGAACGCGACGCTTGAAACGGTAAAAAAGCGGATGCACCAAGCTCAGTTCCTTTTTGGAACACGAGTTCAAGTTTATCCCCCTTCGGCAGTCCACTCGCAATTGTAACAAAGATTGGAAGTTCTTTTCTTTCCTCTATCCATTCTACAGCAGTCGCTTGTACACTCGTAGACGAAAGCTCAGAAATGGTACAAAGAGCTGTTTTTCCGTTGATACAACAGTACAACTCATCACCTTGTTCCATTCGCATGACACGCACTATATGATGTGCATCGTCACCGTCTATGAAAAAAGTATCATCTTCTAGCTTATTTACAAAATAACGTTGCATCGTATCACCCTACTAATATTTTTCTTACCAAGCGAAAGCAAACAAGTTCTATACTACTGCTAGCATAATAAGGATTAGCTGCATTGCACAACCTTTTTTGCATGATACTCTTTGAACAAGTAAAGGGGGAAACATCCCCCTTTACATAAGATTTCAACTTATTTTAAATTTTATTTTGCTTTATTTCTTGCTATAATAGCTACCCAATCTTCCTGATGGAGTACTTCTTCAATCGTAAATCCAGCACTCTCTAGGGCTGCTCTCACTTCAAATTCTTTGGATTCAATAATTCCCGAAGTAATGAAGATTCCGCTTTCTTTCACTACTTTTGCTGCATCCTCTACAAATAATAAAATAATTTCAGCTAATATATTGGCTACAATTACATCCACAGTGCCTTCAACATCATGTAAGAGATTATTTTGAGCCACAGATACAATATGTTCCGTATGATTAAGAGTAACATTTGCTTGTGCGCTTTCCACTGCAACGATGTCTAAATCGTATGCCTTTACAGATGCAGCACCTAACTTAGCCGCTGCAATACTTAGTATACCGGAACCCGTCCCAACGTCAATGACATGATCACCGCGCTCTACCGTTTTTTCAAGTGCACGTATACTCATGACAGTTGTTGGATGTGTTCCTGTTCCAAAAGCCATACCCGGATCCAATTCTATAATATGTTCACCTGGGGCAGGAGAATATTCCTCCCAGCTTGGGACAATCGTAAATGTTTCTGAAACAGTTACAGGGTGATAGTACTGTTTCCACGATGTGGCCCAGTCTTCTTCCCGTACCTCCTTAATACTAACATCATTTTTTCCGAGTGGAATATCTAACGATGCTAAGTGGTCAATTTCCTGTTTTACATTTTGAAACAATTCTTCTAGTGTATCCGTCTCAGGAAAATATGCCTTTACTGTCACACCTTCAGTAGGATAATCATGCGGATTCAAATCATAAATTTCACCAAATTGCTGTTCACGTTTTTTCGTTAAATCAGCCACATCTTCAATGGATACACCACTTGCTCCTGCTTCGTGAAGTATATTTGAAATCGGCTCGACTGCAAATTGCGTCGTATGGATGCTATATTCAATCCATTTCATGCTATTAACAACTCCTACTCATGTCTTCTACCCGTCTTTATCCTTTAAATGCTCGTTTCAGCTTTGCAAACAAACCGTCTTCTTTCAACTCTTCATGGCCTTCTTTCGCAAGTTCTGAGAACAATTCCTTTTGCTTAGCTGTTAACTTTGTAGGTGTTACGACACGAACAATTACATATTGATCCCCTTGTCCATAGCCTCTTACGTTAGGTGCACCTTTTCCCTTTAGACGAAACTCTGTTCCCGTTTGTGTTCCGGCAGGTATTTTCAGCTTTACCTTAGATTGTACGGTTGGAACTTCTACTTCATCACCTAGCGCTGCTTGCATAAAGGTAAGTGGCATTTCGCAAATAATGTCATCTCCGTTCCGTTCAAAGAATTCGTGAGGACGCACGCGAATGACTACATACAAATCTCCTGCTGGGCCACCATTTATGCCAGGTTCGCCTTTTCCAGAAACTCGAATTTGTTGTCCATCATCTATTCCAGCTGGAACTTTAATGTGAATTTTCTTTCGTTTGTTAACTTTCCCTTTACCATGACATGTCGTACATTTTTCTTTAATAATTTGACCCGTTCCCCCGCAATGCGAACATGCACGTCGATTAACAATACGTCCAAATGGCGTATTTTGTTCTACGCTCACCTGACCTGTTCCTCCGCAGTGTGAACATGTGTCTTTTTTCGTTCCAGGCTTTGCACCTGTACCTTTACATGTATCACAATTTTCTTCACTTGGAATTTCAATATCCATTTCTTTGCCAAAAATTGCTTCTTCGAAATTAAGAGTCATAGAATATTGTAAATCTGAACCTTCACGTGGTGCATTTGGATCGCGTCTTCTTCCACCACCACCACCAAAGAATGTGCTGAAGATATCTTCAAAACCAAAGCCTGCGCCTTCAAAACCTCCACCACCAAATCCTTGGTTCGGATCAGCGTGACCAAATTGATCATACGAAGCACGCTTATTTTCGTCACTTAATACTTCATAAGCTTCTTGTACTTCTTTAAATTTTTCTGTTGCATTTTCCTCCGTGCTAACGTCAGGATGATACTTCTTTGCTAAACGTCTATATGCTTTTTTTATTTCATCTTTAGAAGCTGTTTTGCTTACGCCTAACACTTCATAATAGTCTCTTTTACTCATAGTTTAATCCCCCGACTCCTTTCACATAAAGGTAATTGTAACATTGCAAGAAAGCCCTTTGCAACCTTAGATGCAATAGCAACTACAACCCTTTCTAATAGAAAAAAAGTCAAAGCCAAGGCATACTTGACTTTGACTTTTTTCAGATACGACCTATTATTTATCGTCTTTTACTTCTTCATAATCTGCATCTACTACGTTATCTTTCTTCGCTTCTGCACCATCTGCTTGACCAGCTTGCTGTGCTTGCGCAGCTTGTTCATATAGTTTTACTGTTAAGCCTTGTACAAGTTCATTCAGTGCATCTTTCTTCGCACGAATATCTTCTAAATCATTCTTTTCAATTGCAGCTTTCAAAGCATCCTTCGCTTCATTAGCCTTAGCAATCTCAGCTTCTTCCACTTTACCTTCTAAGTCTTTCGCAAGCTTTTCAGTTTGGAAGACAAGTTGATCTGCTTCGTTACGTAAATCTACTTCTTCTTTTTTTGCTTTATCCGCATCAGCGTTAGCTTCTGCTTCTTTCACCATACGATCTACTTCTTCGTCAGAAAGACCTGAAGAAGATTGGATTGTAATAGCTTGTTCTTTATTCGTTCCAAGATCCTTCGCACGTACATTTACGATACCGTTCGCATCGATATCAAATGTAACTTCGATTTGTGGGACACCGCGTGGTGCTGGTGGAATATCAGAAAGTTGGAAGCGACCTAATGTTTTGTTATCAGATGCCATTGGGCGTTCCCCTTGAAGCACGTGAATATCAACTGCCGTTTGGCTGTCAGCTGCTGTAGAGAATACTTGAGATTTGCTTGTTGGAATCGTTGTGTTACGTTCAATCAATTTTGTAAACACGCCGCCCATTGTTTCAATACCAAGTGAAAGCGGAGTTACATCAAGTAAAAGTACGCCCTTCACATCTCCAGTAAGCACGCCACCTTGAATAGCCGCACCTAATGCAACTACTTCATCAGGATTTACACCTTTAAATGGTTCTTTTCCTGTTTCACGTTTAATAGCTTCTTGTACAGCTGGAATACGAGTAGATCCACCAACAAGAATAACTTTATCTAGTTCTGCTGCATTTAATCCAGCATCGCGAAGTGCACGGCGCGTAGGTTCTAACGTTCTTTCTACAAGACCAGCTGTAAGTTCATCAAATTTCGCACGTGATAAAGATACTTCAAGATGAAGAGGACCTGCTGCTCCAGCAGAAATGAACGGTAATGAAATTTGTGTAGATGTTACACCTGAAAGATCTTTCTTTGCTTTTTCAGCTGCATCTTTTAAACGTTGCAATGCCATTTTATCTTTAGAAAGGTCGATGCTATTTTCTTTCTTGAATTGTTCAACTAAGTAATCAATAATTACTTGGTCAAAGTCGTCACCACCAAGGCGATTATCTCCAGCTGTTGCAATTACTTCGAATGTTCCTTCAGCAAGTTCAAGAATAGAAACGTCAAATGTACCACCACCAAGGTCATACACAAGAATTTTTTGCTCTGTATCTTGCTTATCTAATCCATATGCAAGTGCAGCTGCTGTTGGTTCATTAATAATACGTTCTACTTCAAGTCCAGCAATACGTCCAGCATCTTTTGTAGCTTGACGTTGTGCATCGTTAAAGTATGCAGGAACAGTAATAACAGCTTTCGTTACTGTTTCACCTAGGTATTCTTCAGCAGTAGCTTTTAAGTTTTGTAAAATGATTGCTGAAATTTCTTGCGGTGTAAATTGTTTTCCTTCTGCTTCTACTTTATAATCTGTGCCCATATGACGTTTAATAGAAATAATTGTATTTGGGTTTGTAATAGCTTGACGCTTAGCAACTTCCCCAACTTGACGTTCCTCATTCTTAAATGCAACAACAGATGGAGTTGTGCGATTTCCTTCTGGATTTGCAATAACTTTAGGCTCTCCGCCTTCCATTACAGCAACGCAAGAATTTGTAGTACCTAAGTCAATCCCAATAATTTTACTCATGACGAAACCTCCTAATATATGTAGTGTTACTGATTTACTTTAACCATTGATGGTCGAATCACTCGATCCTTTAATTTATAACCCTTTTGAAATTCTTCTACAACAATGTTTGATTCAAGAGATGGTTCTTCTACTTGCATAACCGCTTGATGTAGGTTTGGATCAAATTCTTTTCCTACCGCCTCAATTACTTCCACTCCTTCTTTCAGTAGAGCTTCTGTAAGCTGGCGAAGTACCATTTCCATTCCTTGAAGAAGAGACTTCGATTGTTCATCGTTTACTTCCACTTTCATCGCTCGTTCAAAGCTATCTAGAGCAGGTAAAATATCAGATACAAGACTTTGTGAACGATATTTTTCTGCAGCTTGACGATCTAGCTGCACTCTGCGACGATTATTGTCAAAATCAGCTTGCAATCGTAACAGGCGATTTTCGGTTTCAGAAAGCTTTGCCTCTAATTCAGCAATCTTCTTGTCTTGCTCTGAAAGTTCTTCTTGTTCAGCCTGTTCCTCTTGTTCAACTTCTTCTACCACTTCTTCTACCACTTCTTGTTCTGCCACAGATTCTTCTGTAACTTGCTCATTACGTTCTTTCAAACATTTCACCTCCCTTAAATGAATTCCCTTATGAAACTAAATATCATGTTCTATTTTGCCTCACTCTTTGCTTTGATTCAACCTTTGAAACACGTTGGACAATTGCGAAGAGAAAAGATCTAATATGCTAATCACCCGTGAATAATTCATGCGAGTCGGTCCAAGTATAGCAAACGTACCTAACAATTCATCCTCAAGGGAGTACGTAGCCGTAATAAGACTACAATCTTCTATCGCAGATGAATTGTTCTCATGACCGATTTTCACTTGAATTCCTACTTTTTTGTTACGCAACAAATGATAAAATTCTTGCTCATGTTCAATCATATTTAATAAAGAACGTACTTTATTAATGTCGTTAAACTCTGGCTGCGTCAATATGTTGGTTTTTCCTCCAAAATAAAGTTTCTCCGAAATTGGTAATGTTAACGTGCCGTCCAAAAGTTGCATGATTTGATCGTAATTTTGAACATTCTGACGCAAAACGTAAGCAATTTCTTGATACAACTTATGATGAAGGTCAGAAAGTAAAATTCCAGCCAACTTTTCATTTAAAATATTAACCATTTTTTCCAAATCATTCATATGCATAGATACTGGAATGGTAATGGTTTTACTTTGAACATGACCAGAATCCGTTACAATAATCGCAACGGCCGTATCGTTTCCAAGTGGAATGATTTGTACACGTTTCAATTTATTTTCTGTAACTTTTGGACCGAGAACAATTGCAGTATAATTCGTTAAATCAGATAGAATTTGCGCTGATTGCTGTGCAATGTTTTCCATTTCAAGCATTTTCTCAGTAAATATATTTCTAACCTGAACTATTTCATCATGCGGCAAATGCTGCGGTGCCAACAAATGGTCCACATAAAACCGATATCCCTTTTCTGAAGGAACTCGTCCTGATGAACTATGGGTTTTTTCTATATACCCAAGCTCCTCCAAATCTGCCATATCATTACGAATTGTAGCTGAGCTAAAGGTAATCTCTTTTTTCTTCGACAATGTACGGGAGCCAACTGGCTGCGCAGAATGAATGAAATCGTCGATGATAATTTGTAACACTAAGAGTTGACGTTCTGACAGCATCTATTATCACCTCTGTTAGCACTCTTAACCTTTGAGTGCTAAATCTATTATTAAAGTACCAAACTAACCATGTTCTTGTCAATGCAAAACGATTGTTATTCGAGAAGAAATGATTGAAACACTTCATTTCCTAATAATGTTCCCAGCTTCGTTAACCGAACAGTATCTTCTGTCTCTTCTATATATCCTCGTTGCTTATTCATCTGGATTTGTTTATTAAACTTTTCATGCATGGTTACATGAAACTTTTGCTTAAAGACCGACTTACTTACCCCCTCCGTTTTACGAAGTCCTAAAAACATTTCTTCTTCCATTTTTTCTTGCTTCGTCACATCATGCACCTCATGATGTGGATATCCGGTCTTATCAATCAGTGTAAAGTATTGTTTTAAAGGTCCCGCATTTTGAATACGTTGCCCAGATACATAGCTATGTGCTCCTGCCCCAAATCCATAGTAGCTTTCATTATTCCAATAGGTTATATTATGTCTGCTTTCATAACCCGATTTTGCAAAGTTACTTATTTCATATTGATGATATTGATTCTTTTCCATTTCTTGCATAATATATTCATACATGTTTGCTTCATGATCCTCGCTTGGCAAATGTAGGTTTCCACGCTTCATTAGGTTATAAAATACAGTCTTCGGTTCCACAATTAACGAATAAGCTGACATATGCTGCAATTCTAGTAGCATAGCGATATGTAGCGCTTCCTTTACATCTTGTATAGTTTGATCTGGTAAAGCGTATATTAAATCCCCACTAATATTAGTAAATCCTACTTTTTTTGCATCCTCAATGGCCTCAATCGCATCTCGCTTTGTATGAGATCGTCCAATTTTTTTCAATAGTCCATCATCAAATGTTTGAATACCAAAACTAAGACGATTCACTCCCCCTTCTAGAAGCAATTGCAATTTTTCCTTTGGTAAGTCACCAGGGTTCGCCTCGAACGTATACTCATAATTTGAACCAAACGGTTTTAAATTACTCTCAATCATCGACAGGAGTTTCTCTGTTTGATGCATCGATAATGCCGTAGGAGTTCCTCCACCAACAAAAATGGTATCAAGCTCCTCAAATGGCGTTCGTTGCAAGACTTGTTGCATTTCCTTCTCTAAATAGTCTAAATACTGATCAACCGGTTGGTTAGCAAGCAATACTTTATTGAAATCACAATAGTGACAAATATGCTGACAAAAAGGAATGTGTATATAGGCTGCTCGCGTCAAATTCTCTCCCCCTTTTACGATTGATGAAAATATGGACCGCCATACGAAATTCTTGTTAGTACAAGATTTTTGTATAGCGGTCCAATACCGTAAACCTCATTTATTTTTATTATAGCTTATTTTGTATCATCCATACGAAGGACTGCCATAAATGCTTCTTGCGGCACTTCAACAGACCCTATCGTTTTCATCCGTTTTTTCCCCTCTTTTTGTTTCTCAAGGAGTTTACGCTTACGAGAAATGTCACCGCCGTAGCATTTCGCTAACACATTTTTACGCATAGCTTTAATGGTTGACCGTGCAACAATTTTCATACCAACTGCTGCTTGAATCGGTACTTCAAACTGTTGTCTTGGAATCAGCTCTTTCAGCTTATCTACAATTGTCTTGCCACGTTCATAGGCGGAATCTTTATGAACAATGATAGACAAGGCATCTACATTTTCATTATTTAATAAAATATCCATTTTCATAAGTTTGGATGGCTTATAGCCGATTAGTTCATAGTCAAACGATGCATATCCTTTTGTACTGGACTTCAACTGATCAAAGAAATCATATACAATTTCTGAAAGCGGAATTTCATACGTAAGTGTAACACGAGTTTCATCTAGATATTGCATATCAATAAATGACCCGCGTTTTCCTTGGCATATTTCCATAACCGCTCCGACGAAATCATTTGGTACCATAATTGTCGCTTTGACATATGGTTCTTCAATACGATCAATACTTTGAGGCTCCGGCATGTTCGAAGGATTATCTACAGCAATTTCTTGACCACTCGTTGTATATACTTTATAAATTACACTAGGAGCAGTCGTAATTAAATCAATCTTAAATTCACGTTCAATCCGTTCTTGTACAATTTCCATATGAAGTAGTCCTAAAAAGCCACAACGAAATCCAAAACCAAGTGCTTGAGACGTTTCTGGCTCAAACTGAAGGGACGCATCATTCAATTGTAATTTTTCAAGTGCTTCACGCATATCATTGTATTTCGCTGTATCAATTGGATACATACCGCAAAATACCATTGGATTCATTTTGCGATACCCTAAAAGCGGTTTAGTAGTAGGACGATCACTGTGCGTAATTGTATCCCCGACCTGTGTATCACCAACATTTTTGATAGATGCTGTTAAAAACCCTACATCCCCGACCATTAATTCATCGCGCAATACTGGCTTAGGCGTAAACACGCCGACTTCAAGCACTTCAAATTCCTTTCCAGTAGCCATCATTCGAACTTTATCGCCGACTTTTACCGTACCATTTACGACACGAATATAAGCTATAACACCTCGATACGCATCGTACAATGAGTCAAAAATTAGTGCCTGCAAAGGTTCTTCTGAATCACCTGATGGTGCCGGAACTTTTTCTACAATTTGCTCTAAGATTTCTTCAATCCCTATACCTGCTTTCGCAGAGGCTAATACTGCCTCTGAAGCATCTAATCCGATTACATCTTCAATTTCCTGGCGAACTCGTTCTGGATCGGCACTAGGTAAATCAATTTTGTTAATTACCGGAAGAATTTCAAGATTATTATCAAGTGCTAAATACACATTTGCCAATGTTTGCGCTTCTATTCCCTGCGCTGCATCCACAACAAGAATTGCACCTTCACACGCTGCTAAACTACGAGACACTTCATACGTAAAGTCAACATGTCCTGGGGTATCAATTAAGTGCATAATATACGTTTCCCCATCTTTTGCTTTATACTGAAGCTCAACGGCATTTAGCTTAATCGTAATTCCACGTTCACGTTCTAAATCCATTGAATCTAATAGCTGTTCTTTCATTTCACGCTGGGACAATGCTTCTGTTCGTTCTAATATTCGATCTGCCAATGTCGATTTTCCATGGTCGATATGGGCAATAATCGAAAAATTACGAATACGTGACTTTCGATTTTCTCTTTCTTCTTTATTCATACGTTCTCACTCCTACTAGTATCGCAAGGCATACACTAGCTTTGATTATATCAATACAGTACGTAAGATTCAATGAAAATTGCCGTCATGCAGACATGTCCACTACCTCTTCACGTGAAAAAGATACACATTATCTTATTCCTTACTAAATATTTAGTGAGTATAGGTTCCCGTATTATTTTGATCAACATTATAATGAAGAGCTGCGTTCAAACCACTTGCTAATACATTGGCCATGTCTTCTACGAACGCATCCACCTCTTTCGGTGTAACCATCAAGTTATGTCCTAAAGGAGACAATACCTCATAAATGAGCTTTCGTTTTTCTTCTTCCGGAAGTGTACCAACAATCCCCATAAACATATTTCTTCTTGTATCGTCAGGCAGATCATCATCCGTAAGCACCTTTGTCCCCCCAAAGGAGAATCCTGCAGGAAGCAAAGAACGTGATGGCTTATCTCCTTCTTTTAATTCCCTTCCAAAATGTTTTAAAATAAAATCAATCGTATCACTTGTAATACTAACAGCATCCACGACAGTCGGTATTCCAATTGCAATAACGGGAATACCAAGGATTTCTTTACTAAGCTCCTTTCGTTTGTTTCCAACACCAGCTCCAGGATGAATACCTGTATCAGACATCTGAATCGTGCGGTTCACTCGTTCAATAGAACGCGAGGCAAGCGCATCAATTGCAATAATAAAATCCGGCTTCGTTTTTTCCACAACGCCTTGTATAATATCACTCGTTTCAATACCAGTTGTCCCCATCACCCCTGGGCATAGGGCACTTACAGGGCGAAATCCCTCTTTCACTTGCTCAGGCTGTAGTAGAAACAAATGTCTCGTTACTAATATATTCTCCATAACCATTGGCCCAAGTGCATCTGGCGTAACATTCCAATTTCCAAGACCTACAACAAGACAGCTTGCCTCACGAGAAATACCAATGTTTTCTAAAAAAATAGCTAATTCTTTCGCAAAAATTTGTTCAACCTTTTGCTGGAGCTCTGTATCCTGCTCTCTAATTCCTTGTATATCAAATGTAAGATACGTTCCTGGCTTCTTCCCCATCGCCTCAGAAGCATGATTTTCTATCACAACACTCGTAATCTTCACACTATCCTCTACGCGTTCCTCCACATGAACCCCTGGAATGGCAGATTCACTTCTTTCTTGAAGCAGCTCATGCGCCTCAACAGCCAAATCCGTCCGTACACAATAATTTTGTAAATCTAATTTCTTCATAAACCATCCTCCTGATTATCAAATATCATTAGAATATCCAACTATATATATTTGATTCCATTTAGTATGTTTCCCTCTACGGAACAGTTCAAACCGGGTCCGCTTTTTCGTTTATAATCTAACTTTCCCGGCTTGCTCCTTCCGGCTGGAAAACCCTCCCCCATAAAGGCAAAATGCGCCTTTTTATGTGCGGAACTTCCGTCCTCCGGAGCAGTTCGAGCCGGTTCCGCTTTTTCGTTTATAAAAATCATTTGTTCTCTCTATTGCAATTAAGCCTATCGTTTGATAAAATATTTGTTGTTCTATGTAAGTATCGAGTTACTCGATCGCTACCAGGAGGTGAATGAAAATGGCAAACATTAAATCCGCTATTAAACGCGCTAGCTTAAGTGAAGAGCGTCGTGCACATAACGCTTCAATCAAGTCTGAAATGCGTTCTGCAGTAAAGACTGCTGAAGCTGTACTTGAAAATAAGGATGTTGAAAACGCAAAATCAGCTTTATTAGCTGCTGCTAAAAAGCTTGACAAAGCTGCTACAAAAGGTTTAATTCACAAAAACGCTGCTGCTCGTAAGAAATCCCGTCTTGCAAAACGACTAAACAGCATTAACGCGTAATAACAAAACGATCCCTTTGGGTCGTTTTTTTTGTAGAAATTTTTCTATCCACTTCTTTCCATAACAAAACACAAAGACCCTCTAACAAAAAAAGATGCTTGAAGGTCCATTTTATATAACATATTATTATTTGATTCATCCTACGCTTTAATATGCTTCAAACGCATAATAAAAAACTCCAAAATTAACTTTTTTTCCATTTTTCCCGTTTTCATATCATAATCGGCGTTTGCCAACAAATCAATAATTTGTTTTAACTCTTCAAACGAAAAAGAAGACGTTTGCTTCATAGCCAACTTTACACGATAAGGGTGTACGCTAAGATGGGACGCAATTTGATTTTGCGCATAGCCATGCATTTGTAGTTCCTTTACTTGATGCAGCAATCGAAATTGACCTGCCAGCAAAGCCAAAATCTTAATTGGTTCTTCCTGCTTTACAAGCAATTCATGAAGTATCCTCATCGCTCCAGCAATATTTTTGTTAACAACCTTTTCTACTAATGTAAATACATTTTGCTCTACAGATTTAGGTACGAGTTGTGCTACTTGGTCACGCGCTATTGTTCCAGACTGCCCTGCGTACAAAAATAACTTCTGTAATTCTTGCGAAAGAATCATAACGTTACTTCCAACTAATTCAACAAGCAAATCTACTGCGTCATTTTCAATCGTCACCTGCTGCTCCGTTCCCTGTTCCATAATCCATTTTCGTACATCTTGAATTTGCAGAGGATTGGCTTCGATCATTTCCGCATGCTTTTTGACTAGCTTTGTTATCTTTTTACGCTCATCTAGCTTTTCAAATGGTGCGAGAATGACAACAATTGCAAAAGGAGAAGGTTCCTCCATATAGCTTTGTAAGACGGAAACATTCTGCTCGAGCTTTTCTTTTTGTGAAGTTAAAAAATACGGAGATTTCACAACGATAATTTTTCGTTCCCCTAAAAAAGGCAATGTTCTTGCATCTTCCACTACATCCTCTAAATATGCTTCCTCCAGGTCATAGGTAACTACATTCCATTCCCTGTCTTCTTTCTCCAATGCTTCCGTTATAAGTATGTTCAATGTTTCATTCATAAAATAGGTTTCTGTTCCATATAATACATATAGCGAAGCAAATTGCTTCTGCTTCATTTTTTTATGTATCGCATTCATTTCGTTTCTCCTCATATATCATATATCTCTATAGTAAGGGCACATGCATTGATTTACAAGCAGGAAGGGCAGACAAGCAACTGTCCGCCCTTCATTTATGTGAAACGCCAAGTTCGCATGCCCTAGGTTACATGCAGCGTGACGGATACCTACACCTAGTATTTACAGAATCATCTCTCGCATGAATGAGGATTATATACATATTTAGAATTATTTGTATATAATATTTAATTCTAACCTGTATACTTGTTATATCTTAGGAGGGATGCAAAGTGAATGAGTTTGAGAAGGACGTTCAATGCAAACGAAATGATGCAGTCGATTCAGGTGTTGGTTTTTTTGTTTCCTTTGGGTTCTTTGTTACTTTGTTTATTATTGCAACCATACTAAAGATTATCGGCTCTTAAGACTGCCATCTATGGTGGTCTTTTTTTACCCGTTCTTTATTCTGTACTTCTATCATATGGCTGCACGCTTCGGAATGTTCCCCTTTCTCCTATAAACGTAAATGTGATAGCTCCTCCCTCATCTGTACGCCAAATAGAAACATTATGATATTTCAGTCGATCTATTACTTCTGTATGAGGATGCCCATAACGATTTTTCTTCCCTACTGATATCACAGTAGTCGTCGGCTTTAGCATTTGGAGAAATGCCTCAGATGTCGATGATTTACTTCCATGGTGTCCCACCTTCAATACGTCTACACGTAAATCTGGATAGCGATCCATTATCTGTTTTTCTCCATCCTCTTCCAAATCACCTGTAAATAGCCATTTTAGCCCTCCCAGCTTTGTGTACAAAACAATAGATTGATTATTATCTTTCGTTTCATCACCTAAAGGAGAAAGGACAGTAAATGTTGCCGAACTTCCTTCCTGCCAGCTATCTCCACTTTTCACAATTTGTATGGATGCTTTGCGATTCTTCGCATTCTGGATGATTTCCTCTTCCAGCGGTGAAATCGTTTTCTTTCTACTTACTATCACTTCACCGACCGCTATCCCCTTCAGAACTTCGTTTGCTGCACCAGCATGATCAACATCAGCATGCGTTAAAATAAGCTTATCAATTTTTTTAACACCATGTTGGTATAAGTAGGGAAGGACGATACTTTCACCGACAGAATAGGTTCGTTTTCTTTTCTGCCACTCCTCCTGAGGAAAGGCAATCGCACCACCTGTGTCAATAAGATAGGTTGCTTTGTTATAGGGAAGACGAATGAGGATTGCCTCCCCCTGTCCTACATCAATAAAGGTTATGGATCCATTTGGATTCCAATACGGCGATGTATATTGAATGGTTCCTATTAAAACAAAGCATACGACACTAAGGATACGAAAAGACTTCCCCATCTTTCCTTCCCATACAAGAAATAAACATAAAATACTAACGGAGTACAACAGAGTCATCGTAGCAGAGGATTGGCCAAATGTAACCTGCAAAAATGGCAAGTTATTGCACCATTTTAACAATTCATTTGAAAACGTAATACAACCTGATAAAAGGGAAGATAGAATAGTAAGGGAAGGAAAAAGAAACGATACAACAAGAGTCAACAAAGAAAGTGGCAATATAACAAAGGAAAGATACGGCACAAAAATTAAATTTAAAAACAGACTGTACGGGGAAAGACGACCAAAATGATACAAAGTAATTGGGATGGAGGCAAGCTGCGCAGCAAGGGCGAGATTCCATGCTCCTTTTAACATCTGACCACTTAAAATAACTTTTGATGACAACAAAAGCACAGCGGTCGCAAGAAAGGAAAACTGAAAGCCAATATCAAATACAATATACGGATTCCACATCATCATCGTGATAGCCGTTAAGCTAAGTGCATCCATACCGCGTAAGCGCCGAGAAAAAAGTACACAAACTAAGACAAAAACAGCCATAACAGAGGCTCGAACAACAGAAGCTGAGGCACCTGTCATAAACATATACAATGGAACGATTATAACTAATATAACCGTCGCTGTTTCTCTTGTAAGACCAACTCGGAGCATAACAAACAGACACATCACTACAAGCAAGCTAATATGAGATCCTGATATGGCAAGTAAATGAATTAGGCCCATCTGTTGATATAAGTCTTCTATGTCACCAGACAGTTGCTGCCGGTCTCCGTACAAGAGCGCGTTCATAAAGCCAACAGTTTCCTTTGGAAAAGTTTCTTGAATATAATGGATAGACGATTGACGAATAGAAAACAACCAATGAATAAAGCTTATCCTCTCTGTATTACAGGAGGCGAAAGAGGAGGCACGAAACACGTAGTGAATGTGCTGGTGATACAAATACTCCTTATAGTTAAAAGCCCCCTCATTTCGGACTTTAGCTGGTTCTTCAAGCTTGCCTATGAATGTACAAGTAGTTCCTGGTTGAAGAAATGTCCATGAACCCTTTTCTTCCTTCGTAGAAAAAGTATAGGTTAATCGTAGCATTTCATCTTGCTCCGTTTTGACGAGTAGCGACATAACATCCCCATCTATTTGCGCGGATGCTTCCACTTTCCCAATAAACTTAGAAAGCGAAGGAGTTAGATGAGTTACATTCCTCTTTTCAACATAATTCATATACATATAAGTCAAGAAAAAACCAAGCATACAAACAAGAAAAATTCGCCTTTGTAACATAAAAAAAGTGAACATACCATAACAGAGAATAACTACAAAACAAAAAGATGAAAAATGAAAATGAGCAGCACAAATCGCGATTATAACACCTATTGCAACATACCCCCACTGTCCGCGCAATAGTCATCAATCCTTTTATAAGATTGTTCACTTGAACTCTACTTACTGCCTATTCTGCATTCTTAGTAAGCTTCTTTACTTTTTGTAGTAACTGAGTCGCTTCTTGTTCATTTCCTACTTCATTAGATTCAAGTAATTGTTTGAGTTGATTAAACTGTTCTACTTGTTCCAAGGATGCAATTGTATATTCCAATGGTACCTTACGTACTTTCACATTTGCTTGCTCATATAATTGGCTTGCATAAGGATGATTTTTATAATCCTTCGCATAATAGACAGCTGAAATACCACTTTGAATAATCGCCTTACAACATTGTAAGCAAGGATAATGGGTTACATATATTTCTGCCCCATCTGTTTTCACACCAAATTTTGCACATTGTAACAAAGCATTCATTTCTGCATGAATTGTTCGCACGCAGTGATTGTCAATGACATAGCAGCCTTCATCAATACAATGCACTCCTCCTGTAATCGATCCATTATATCCACCTGCGATAATTCGTTTATCTCGCACAATCGTAGCCCCTACTGTTAATCTTGTACACGTGCTTCGTAATGATAAAACATAACTTTGTGTCATAAAATATTGATCCCAAGAAATTCGCTCCATTACATTCCCGCCTTATCTTTTTCTTTAAGTTTACCTATTAATCGGAAACATCGTCAATCCATTATGGTACAATAATTTCCTCTTTCATTTTTTCCAGAGATTTTTCACCAATACCATCAACCTCTAGTAAATCTTCTAATTTCTTAAATGGGCCTTTTTGCTCCCGGTAACGAATGATACTCTCCGCCTTTGTAGGACCAATACCAACTATGGTTTCAATTTCTTCCTTCGTCGCTATATTGATTGCTACTTTCTTTTTCCCTTGCTGCTCTAGTGCTACTCCCCCTTGTTCGCCAATACGAGGCACATATAGAAGCATTTGATCTTGTACATATTGAGCTAAATTTATCTTCTTCACATCTGCATCATTTGAAAATCCACCTGCCTTCTCTATCGCTTGTTTAACACGATCTCCTTGTGCCATTTCATAGACGCCTTCAGACTTTACTGCTCCTTTAATATCAATGACAATACTTTCTGATTTCACTTTCTCATTTTTTTCCGTTACTTTTTCAGATTCGATTGATTTAGGAGGCAGTGGTTGTGTCTTAGCACCATTTGTATTCCAATAAAACATACCAAAAAGAACACCTATAACACATAGTAGGATCCCCCACTTTTTTACCTTTTCGATTCTCATGCACTCCTTTTCATTTCATTCATAAAGTTGCTACTCTCTTCATATTGTTTAGGAGAAAACCGTTAGGAAGGAGGGGATGTAATATTGAACATAGGAGTGATAGGAACAGGAAATATGGGTACCCTCTTAGTCGATGCATTTGTGGAAGCTCATGCAGTGAATCCTTCCTGTTTCACAATAATTAATCGTACTGCGACTAAAGCGTTTCACTTGAAAGAGAAACATCCTTCCATTCATATTGCAGCGACTATTAAAGAACTAATTATCCGTAGTGATTTCATTTTAATTTGTGTGAAGCCTCTTGAGATATATCCGATTCTCCATCAACATGCGGATCTATTCACGAAAGAAAAATGTTTAGTTTCCATAACGAGTCCCGTAGATGTAGAACAACTACAATCTGTAGTAGCAGCCAACGTAGCTCGTGTTATCCCCAGTATAACAAACCGAGCATTATCAGGTATTTCACTCTGTACGTTTGGTCATTCCTGCAGTGAGCATTGGCGGACCATTATTTATACACTATTTCAATCGATTTCTACACCTGTTGAAATTGAAGAAGAGGTGACAAGAGTTGCTTCGGACATTGTAAGCTGCGGACCAGCCTTCTTTAGCTATTTACTTCAGCAATTTATACAGGCTGCGGTGTGCGAAACCAAAATCACACATGAGCAAGCAACAGAACTTGCAAGTGGAATGCTAATCGGGATGGGGACTTTGTTAGAAAAAAATCATTTTTCACTCCCCTCTCTGCAGCAGCAGGTTTGTGTGAAAGGTGGCATTACGGGCGAAGGAATTCAAATTATGGAAAACGAGCTAGGAGATATGTTCAATCATCTTTTCCAGCGCACGCAAACAAAATACGAAGAAGATAGGCAAAAAATACAGAAGCAATTTAAGAAATCCTAATGTTCATGTTCGACCTATTGTTACCATTTCCTTTTCATGCAAGTTGAAGAAAAATATACAATTGCTGCTTATGTATATACGTTTTGCCTATACATTTTTTCCGTTATGAATAGGGCATTATATAAATTTAATAATGATCATAGAAAAAGGAATGAAACCTTTGTGTTTCATTCCTTTTTCTATTCATAATCAAATTATTTCTTTCGAGCGGCAAAAAATATCCGTTCTGTTTGCTCTGTAACAGGGTTCATTTCTAAATCTGTTATGCTCATAATGGAAAAGCCTGCTTCTTCTAGCCAACTTTTTAAACGGGCAACTTCATATGCTCGTTGCACATGAAACTCTTCAAAGCGTACGAAGGATTCCTCATCTGGTTCTTTTACAAAAAATGTCAATTCGTGTTCGATCGAATCTTTCATTTCCCCAGGAAAGCAATTCCAAATGAGAGCAATCTGTTCCTCATTTATCGTAAATGTCTCGTTTTCAAACACATTATGAATCTTATACAAGGAATGCACATCAAACAAAAACAACCCTTCATCTTTTAAGTAATGATGGATACGCTTAAAGGTTTGCTTTACACCTTCTTCATCTGTTACATAATTTAACGAGTCGCAAAATATAGTAATCATATCATACTGCTCAGGCAGCTCAAGTTCCCTCATATCTTGCATAAATAATGGTACCGAGAACTCAGCAAGCTTATGCTGTGCAATTGTTAGCATTTCTTCTGAAAGATCCACACCTGTTACGTTGTATCCCTTTTTTACGAGTGGCAATGCGATATTGCCTGTCCCGCATCCGACATCAAGTAATGTATTACCAACAATAGAAGCCTCTTGCTTTTTTGTTTCTATATACTTGATCCATTTCTCATAAGGTATATCATTCATCAGTTCATCATACAATAAGGCAAATTGTTCGTATCTCATCTCTCTATTTCTTCCAAGATGTCTACACGCGGCACATCGCCCCATAAACGTTCTAAGTTATAATAACTACGTTCTTCACGATGGAAGATATGAGCCACAACCTCTCCCATATCAACTAATACCCAGCGGCCTTCATCAAACCCTTCCATATGCTTTACTTCATACCCGTTCTCGTACACTTTTTCCTTCATTTCCCGCGCAATAGCTTGAACTTGTTTATCAGAGTTCGCTTGGCATATAACAAAGTAATCTGTAAAAGGAGAGACTCCTTTCATATTTAATGCTACGATATCTTCTGCTTTTTTATCTTCAGCAGCTTTCGCTACCACATTTAATAATGCATGTTCATTCATCCAGTACATTCCTCCTTGAGTATTGCGTTATACGTTGCCACTGTTAATGGATAAATTCTTTGATTCTTCTCCATTAAAAAGAAAATTGTATTTTTCAATGCCTGTAATAACGCTTTGTTTATATCTTCTTTGGCTAGTGTTCGAACTTCTTCAACACCTTCAAACTTTCGTCCTGGTTCAATATAATCAGCCAACCAGATTACTTTGTCAAGCAACGTCATATGTTCATGTCCACTCGTATGGTACGTAATTGCCTGAAGGATAGCAGCATCCGAAATGCCTACTTCCTTCGAAACAAGATAAGCCCCAACTGGTGCGTGCCAAAGTTCTTTATTATATTCCAATAAATCAGGAGACATGTGTTCACGTATAATAATTTCTTCCATTTCATGAATCGGTCTACATTTCGCATAATCGTGAAAAATGGCCGCCATCTCTGCCTTTTGCGGATCTGCCCCATATTGCTCGGCCAATAAGATAGCAGTTTCCATTACACCGACTGTATGAACATATCGTTTCTCATACATCTGTTTACGCACGATTGCTAACGCTTGTTCCCGCTCCATATAATCCATTCCTCTCAATATAAGTTTGCACCTTCTTAGGCACCAAATATTTCGTCGTTCCCCCAGAAGAAAATCGGTCACGAATAAAAGAAGAAGATACAGCAAATTCCGGTATTTCTAGTTCTTTAATATTATAAGGAGTTTGAAGAGAATATCCTGGTCTTGTAACTCCAACAAATTGAATAAGCTCAAGTAATTCATCAATTTTAAACCATTTTGGCAAATACTCTACCATATCTCCGCCAATAATAAAATAAAACTGTTTTTCCGGATAACTTTTCTTTAATTGTATCACAGTATCATACGTGTAAGATGGTCCTTGCCTTTCTAATTCAATTAGACAAATCGAGAAGTGCGGTTCGTGATCAATGGCTTGCTTTAACATTTCCACACGATGCATAGTGCTAGCAACATCCTTTTCCAGCTTATGCGGAGGTATTTTGTTCGGCATGAACCAAATTTCATCCAACTGCAGAGCATGATATGCTTCATTGGCTATGAGAAGATGACCGTTATGCGGTGGGTCGAACGTTCCACCGATAATCCCGATTCTGTTCATGGCAATGTAATTTGCTTATGCTCGGTTGATTCTTTGTAAAGTACAATACTGCCACCAATAACTTGGACAAGCTCAGCTTGTGTTGATGTTGCTAATTCTTCTGCAACCTCATGACGATCATATTCACAATTTTGTAAAACACTAATTTTTATCAATTCTCGTACTTCCAAAGCTTCACCAATTTGTTTTACCATATTTTCATTTACGCCGCCTTTTCCTACCTGAAAAATAGGTGATAGATGATGAGCCTGTGCGCGTAAAAATCGTTTTTGTTTTCCTGTTAACATGTGTTATCCTCCAAGTTTTGTTATAACGAGTTTTTTCATTCGTTCTACATTCGGCCATGTTCCCGTCCATAATTGAAAAGCCAATGCCCCCTGATACACGAACATATCGATTCCATTTTGAACAATGGCTCCAGCCCGTTTCGCTTCTGTTAAAAACATTGTTTCCCTCGGATTGTAAATAATATCAGAAACGATTGCGCCTTCCCGAACTCGTTGAATGGAAAGCGGTGTTTCATCTACATTTGGATACATCCCAACCGAGGTCGTATTCACAATAATATCGTATGTGTGTTGTTGTTGAAATGCTTCTTCCATCGTTACAGCATGACTAAATGTATGATACTTACAAGATTTAATTAAGTCTTCCGCACGGGAAACCGTACGATTTGCAATATCAATTTGCGTTATACCCTTTGATGCAAGCGTAAAGAAAATGGCACGACATGCTCCGCCAGCACCTAGAAGCAGAACCTGTTTATTCATCAATGAATCCGATGCGATTGATTCCAAAGCACGTACATATCCTGCACCATCCGTATTATACCCGATCAGCTTTCCGTTTTGATTTATAACGGTGTTTACTGCACCAATTTGTTTGGCTAGCTCATCAACGCTATCGAGATGTTCCATGATTGCAACTTTATGGGGAATCGTCACATTGAAACCTGATATTTCCATTGCCCGAAACCCCTTTACTGCATCCAGAAGCTTATCCTCTTCTATTCGAAAAGCATGATAATGAGCATCGATGTGCATGGAAGAAAATGCATCATTGTGCATATCTGGTGATAAAGAATGACCAATTGGATTCCCAATAACGCCGTATAATTTCATACTCTATCCCGCCTTTAAATTAAAGATTTCCGTATAGAAGCACTAACACCCTTCGGAACATGAATCGCAATTTTTGCCCCAGGTTCATTGATTGTAATCCAACCTAATCCCGAAATGACAACATCCATTTTCGGCTCATGAATGACAAATTCATGTCTTACTAGCTCTGGAAAAGTAGCAACCTCTTCTGGCATTGGTGGACTCAGAAGCTCCCCTAGATGCTTTGCATATAAATCATCTGCATTTTCAAGCTTCGTGCGATGTATGTTGACTGCATTCGATATATAGCATACAAAGGAACGTCTTCCTCCGCTCAAATAATCAAAGCGAGCCATGCCGCCGAAGTATAATGTTTGTTGTTCATTCACTTGAAAAATCTTTGCTTTCACTTCTTTCGAAGGCGTAATCATTTTTAAACTCTTTTTGTTCACATAATGTGCCATTTGGTGATGATTAATAATTCCTGGTGTATCGTATAGTGACGATGTTTCATCTAAGGGAATGTCGATTAGATCAAGAGTTGTACCTGGAAAATGAGAGGTTGTTATGACGTTTTCCTTTACATCCCCAAAATCTTTTATCATACGATTAATAAAGGTAGATTTACCAACATTTGTACATCCTACTACATATACGTCTCTTCCTTCACGATACGTCTCAATAGCTTGTGCTAGCTCATCTACACCATTTCCCGTTTCTGCACTAATCGCAAACACATCTACCGGTTTTAATCCCAGTTGTTTTGCGCTATATTTCATCCAATGGATAAGTTTCTGACGTTTCACTGATTTAGGAAGTAAATCCACTTTATTTCCAACTAAAAGTACAGGATTGTTACCTACAAATCGTTGCAGTCCTGGCAACCAACTCCCGTTAAAATCGAAAATATCTACAAGCTTTATTACAAGTGCATTACTCTCCCCAATTCCATGTAAAATGCGAAGAAAATCATCGTCTGTTAGCGAAACATCCTGTATTTCATTGTAATGCTTTAGACGAAAGCAACGCATACAAACTACATTTTCTTTTTCTAAAGAAGAAGGGGGGGCATAACCGATTTCTTCAGGATGTTCTGTTTGAATGACTGCACCGCAGCCTATACATTTTATTACTTCTTCCAATCACAATTCCTCCCACTCAATATAACCTTGTCGTTTTAAACGATTCAATATCCGTTTCTCAATCACTCGATTAAATCGAGTAGACCATCCATCTGAATTTGCAACGGGAACGACGAGAATTGTATATAGCTTCAGACGATTTCCACCGAGTATATCCGTTAGCAGTTGATCACCTATAACAACCACTTCATCTGGCTTTACATCCATCTTTTGCAGCGCACGTTGAAACGCCGTTAGTAAAGGTTTTCGTGCCCGATGAATGAATGGAAGCTGGAGCGGATCTGAAAATAATTTCACGCGCTCTTCTTTATTATTAGAAATGATCGTTACCTTAATGTCATTGTCACGCATACTAGTTAGCCACTCAATAAGCTTTGGCGTTGCATTTGGACGATTCCACTCAATTAATGTGTTATCTAAATCTGTAATAATCCCTTTCACACCACGTTGCTTTAATTTTTCTGGTGAAATTTCATAAATATCTTTTACAAATTCGTTTGGTAAAAATAATTTTAACATGGTACCACCTCTTCTATGAGGAATTGGGATGCAGCAATGCTATCCATGTTTCCCATTGCATGACGAAATTCGTCATGTCTCCACTTTCTTATCCTATATGTATAATCACAAATACTGCGGATTTATAACTCGACTACGGATAGAACTAGAAAAATAAGAAAATATTTCGACGGCATTTTTTTCATCACACCTTGTGGATAACCTTGTACACATTTTCCATCCATACTAAATAAAGGAAAAATTATGTTACACACATTTACTTAACAGGTTATCCACGCAGACATGTGGATAACCAAACATTTGTACTAAAAGTAAAATTTTGGTATATTCATATCAGAACAAATCATAATTCCTTACTTGGAGGTGAGTTGCCTACGTGGCAGGAAGTATGGAAAAACTTTCAGACGAGTTGCTGAGTGAGTCTTATTATAAAGCAAAAGAATTAAATTTAAATCCTGAGTTTATTCTCCTCATGAAACAAGAAATGCTTCGTCGATCATTAAAGGACAAGCAGCAACAATCCTATTTAACCCATATATAAATCCGCTGGTACTAAGTAACTACTCTCTACTATACAATGGAACATCTTTCTTTCTACCACAAATACATGTTCTTTACAACCTTTTCCTACAATACCTGTGCAATTATCTGCCCTACAACTACCGCTTGTCCTTTCTGTATAGAGGAAGTAGCGTTTACCATCCCCTTTTCAAAAAGAAGGACGACGGTAGAACCAAAAGTAAAGTAGGCCATTTCTTCGCCTTTTCGCAGAAAATCATGTTCATGCAACAGTTCAATACTGTTTACAAACATTGCACCGACTTTCACAATGGCAGCCTGCTTTCCTTCGCAACTTATTTCAGTTATCATACGATAATTTTTACTTAACGGTTCTTTCCCATACTTCATACCCAGTCGATTCACCGGATACGATTTTTTTCCTAATGAATAGCGTTCTAGCACTTGACCAGATAAAGGACTATGAATGCGATGATAATGGCTCGGACTTAAATAGAGCACAAAAAACGTTCCATCCTTGTAACGTTGTGCTCTTTCTTCATTTCCTAGCATCTCCCTAACAGAGTAATGCTTTCCTTTAATAATAAAGTCTCTATCTTTTGTTATGCAACCATAGTCTTCCAGTACCCCATCTACCGGGCTAACAATCGTATGAGGAGAGACATCAATTTGGCGCATTCCATCTTTTAAACGTCTTGTAAATAATTCATGTAATGTTCCATAGCTGTGCAGATCCTTTTCCATTTCCTCTTGATTAATATGATACGTACGTGCATAGGACGGAATCACAAAAGAGCTCAGACTTGACTGTGAAAACTTTCTTAACAAATATGAAGTAAACCGACCATTTGTCAATTCAATGAACAATCGATACAAAGCTTGTAACAACGATCTATCCTCCTAATCTAACATTCATAAATGGAGGTGACCCTATGGGAGTCACCTCATCAAATATTCCTTACACAAAAATGCTGAATACTTATTATTATATTCGAAAACACACTTTAACTCCATAACGAGATACAATCTTACAACTCGCTTCCAAACAAATGCCCCGCTATTAGCCTTCACGTCTGCCCTTTCTTTCCTTTTCAGAACGAACAAATTCATGAAACATCTTCATTAACGCTCGCTTCTCAATTCTAGAGACATAGCTACGTGATATTCCTAATGCCTTAGCAATTTCGCGTTGTGTTTTTTCTTTATCCATACCAAGCCCAAAGCGATTTACGATTACTTCTTTTTCCCGCTCATCTAATATGTCAATAAACTCCCGTATTTTTTCAAGCTCCATACTCAGCTGAATCGTATCAATTACATCATCTGACTCCGATTTTAATATGTCAATTAATGAAATTTCATTTCCTTCCTTATCCTGCCCGATTGGATCATGTAAAGAAACATCCTTCTTTGTCTTTTTTAATGCGCGTAAGTGCATTAAAATTTCATTTTCAATACACCTGGCGGCATAAGTCGCTAGCTTTGTTCCTTTACTTTGAGAATAGCTTTCAATTCCTTTAATTAAGCCAATTGTCCCAATTGAAATTAAATCCTCTGCATCTTCACCCGTGTTTTCAAATTTCTTGACGATGTGAGCCACTAATCGTAGATTATGTTCAATCAATACGTTTCTAGCGTTAGGATCCCCTTGTTCCATTAGCTCTAAGTATTTCTTTTCTTCATCTGAGGATAGAGGCTGCGGAAACGCATTGTTTTTCACATATGATACGAACATAAATAATTCACGAACAATGTATCCAAGTGTAGCAAGCATACTCATCTTCTCACCCCCGTTGAAAATAGTGTTCGTTATTATATATATGAGGCGAGAAGAATACCTTTGTTTGTACAGAGACAAAAATAGCAGTTAGTAAGGATTATAGATTTTTTATATTTTTATAACATTTGATGTCTAGTCTAAATAAAGTGAAACTTTCTCAGTGGAGGTTCTTTCATCCCCCACTTACGCTTCGTAGGGTTTCTCTCCAACTTTGAAGTAGAGGTCAAAAGAAGATAAACTTAGCATTCGTACGTAAAAGTACAAAAATGAATATGATACTCGTCATCATGTTCGAAAATTAGAAAAAGCCACCTAACATGTGGGTTTTTCTAATTTTACATATTTTAATTTTGTATGCTAGCGAAAAATGGTGTTCATTACTAAGTGCATATGGAGGCGGGAATGTCCTTGTTTGTACGAATGATATCATCGTGTTTCTTTATGAATTTCCAGGTAAGAAATCTTTTCTAGGAAAAGATGAGGACAGTTATACACAGCGTACTAAGGCACCAAGGCACACCATATGATTTTCTATAAGCGTCTTAAACAATTAGAATCAGCACTCATTCCTCGTTGTTGCGGCATACATCCCTTCCTTTCACACTACAATGGTAGAAATATGATAAAAGGAGAGATGCAATGTGGGACAGCCTAAGTACCATATTTGTGAAGTTGTAACACCAAAAGAAATCGGCATTTCAGAAGAACTATTGCTGCAGCAGCACGCAGAAAAAATTGAGGTGCGCACGGTGGGAGATGCCACCTTCCTTCTGCTGAATATCTCATTCGTAAAGCAGCACTTCCCGTATGCTCCGCTACCGTACTGCCCACTGATTCTCAACCCTCGACACCCGCTATCTGAGTATATGACGTTCCGCGAGCTCCAGGCACGTAGCACGAACACGGAAGACTTGGAGTTTGTTCTCTCTCATCTTACACCTGATCAAAAAGCAATGTACGAAGGAAACAGCTGGGTCCGCTCACTCGGAGACGGTGATTGGCTGTTGCGGAGGAAGTTTGGAGTGCAGGCTTCTTAGAACAGAAAGTGCAAAAAGGGGAGTATTGTGCAGGAGGATATATGCAACTTTTATAAAGTAAAAATCACTTATGAACAATTGGATTTATATTATTATCAGACTGTTTTCGTAACTATTGTTACTAATAGAGTTTCAATATATGGCCATATTACATGAAGGAAGCAACAAAAGGGATATTAGTAACAACGAGTTCATTTAGAAAAGATTCAGTGGAGTTTGTAAAAGATAAACGCATTACGTTCATTGATGGTCAAAACCTATTGTATCACTTTGACAAATATAAGTATCCCAATCTTAACATTACCTTAAAAAGTAAAGGATAAATTTTATTCATACCACAAATAAATAAAAAAACGGTTGCTCTTATCTGAAGAAAAGCAACCGTTTTTTAATTAACCATGAAATACGGAATACGGTTACAGTTCATAGTACCCCGATACTTTCTTTACTTATTACTTTGTAATTTACAATATTTCTATTGCGACTAAAACTCTTTATTTATGTTCCTTATTAGGTTTCTTTTTACCTGGATTTCCATTACCTTGACTTTTTCTATTTTGTTCGTCTTTTTCTTGTTTTTCGTGCAACTTCTCTACAAAATCATGTGTACTATCCATCCATTCCCCTCCTTGATTATGAAGCTTGTTATTACTTTAACCGTTTGACAATAGAAACATACATATTAACTGCATCTGTAAACTGTTATTTGCAAACAAAAACCCGTCACATCTTCACTGAAACGGGTTTTACCTATATGGGTATATGTTCATGTTAGTTATTACTTCTTACAGTATGTCAAACCATATTTTTACCGAGGTAATTACGATTACTACGGCTAAAACGCTTTGTAACACTTTTGTAGAAACTCGTTGACTTATTCTTGCTCCTAGTGGTGATGCTAGGAGACTAGCAATAACTAGGATGGTGGCTGGTAGCCAAGAAACTTGACCAGTCATTACTTTTCCTATTGTGGCGCCGATACTGGATATGAATGTAATAACAAGAGAAGAGGCTATGGTCATTCGAGTTGGGATTTTTAATAAAACAAGCATAATTGGAACTAATAGAAATGCTCCCCCAGCACCAACAATACCTGATACACTTCCCACTATAAACGCTGCTATTATAGCGATCCATCGATTGTATTTCACAAATTGTAAGGGAGAGTCCGTACCTTTTTTCGGGACAACCATCATAATAGCTGCCATAGTGGCAAGAATTGCGTAAAGAACTGTAATTTGTCCTTCACTTCCAAACTGAGAACCGAAGCTGCCTAGAAAGCTACCTACGAACATAGGGACCCCCATATTTAATATGAGTGATTTGTTTACAAATTTACTGCCTCGATAGTACCATGTACCGCTTAGTGTAGAAACAAATACTTGCACTGCCACTATTCCTGTCACTTCATGTGCAGTAAAGGTAGGAAATCCTAATAATGCGGGAACATATAATAAGATTGGATAGTTAATAATTGCTCCGCCTATTCCGAGCATACCAGATAGAAAAGAGCCTATACATCCAAGTGCAAAAATGGTGAGGATAAAGCCAATACTCATGTTGCATTCCCCCTTGTTAACTTAAGGAACTTCCTTCTTGTTTATCCAAATGGATTAACGACTTTTCACAATAAGTTCCAGCGCACTTTTGACTACTTCACTTGAATCATTTTCTTTGCTGTTATATACGCAATGCTCAACGTTTGCTGCTACAATTATTCCAATAGCCCGATCAATCGCCGTACGAATTATGGAAAGTTCCTGTACAATATCTGGACATCCTTTTTTCTGTTCCATCATCGCAATAACTTCTAGAACTCTTTGATCCATTTTCTTTATATCTAACTGAATTTCTTTTTGATAATCCATGGAGACTCCTCCTTACGACATACGAACGAGTAAACCGTATACAGAATCACTGATTTTATAAAATTTACTTGCATAACCAAATGATGTTAATAGATTCTGCAACTTAATTGATGGAATTCGCTCCTCTAATGCTGGCCCACTCTCGCTGACAACAGCTTCCCACTCAACGATAAGTAGTTGTCCACCTTTTTTCACAATTCGTGACACTTCGCGCAAAAGTGCCCCAATATCCGGTATTTCATGTGCAACGAATGCAAAGAGCACCTTATCAGCGACTTCATCTGGTAGCTGCGTGTTTGTCACATCACTTGTGACATACGTTAGATTCGAAATATGTTGTTCACGTGCTCGGTCCTGAAGAAGGGAAAGCATGTGAGGTTCAATATCAACTGCATATACCATTTCTTCTGTAATCCTAGCAATAGGAAGCGTAAAATATCCGTTTCCTGCACCAAGTTCCACAACCTGATCACCTTTTTGAATGTTCATAATTTCAATGACATTCTCAGGTAAGATAGCTTTCCCCCGTTTTGGGTTTAATAATTTATTTGCATGCTCTGGATTAAAACGATGACCTGTCATTATTCTATCTTCCTTTCTTTCATGTATATGATACATCATCATGTATTGAAATAATTATAATAGCAATCTGAAAAATAATAGCAATATACCCTAATGGGTATATTAATTGTAAATCACCCTACAATAAATTGCAATATGTTTCGACTCTATGCTTCTTATTACACAAAAACAAACCATCACTTATAAGTGATGGCTTATCTGCATAATTGTAAAAAAATAATAATTACTTGTCAGGAAAAAGCTGTCCCATCTTCACACATTGATAGCCGCGTCGCTGCACTTGCTGTAGTACTTCTTCTAGAGCTTGCAGCATAAATTCTGGTGCATTTGATTCTGCTCCCCACGTTTCTCCGCTATCATGTAGTACGATGACAGCACCTTCATGTAGAGAATGTAGCAATTTTTCTTTAATTCTTACACTTCCGCCCTTTGTACGCCAATCTCCTACAATTATCGACCATATAACCATACGAAAATTTTTATGTAAAAAAAAGTCCAGGCCAGTTACAAGTCCCCAAGGAGGACGATAAAATACAGGACGTACACTCGTAATATGTTCCACATAGGATGCTGTTTTCTCCAAATGTTTTTTTACCGTCCAAGGTCCTAACAGCAAGTTCGAGACATGAACATAATTATGGATCCCTATTTCATGACCTTCTTCCTGCATTCGCTTCAGTATTTCTGGATAACGTTCCGCCTTCTCTCCTACTACAAAAAAAGTTGCTTTCACTCCATATTTTTTTAACAAGGTAAGCAAAAGAGGCGTATAGATAGGATTGGGACCATCATCAAATGTAAAGGTAATTTCTCGTCTCTTCTTACTTTTTAAAATAACACCGAAGCCGAATCGCGCTACTATATTTGGAATGATTGCATAGAATAGAATGAATATAATCAGAACAGTAAACAAGATAACCCACATTTCATTCATCTCCGTTATAAAAAGTAAGACCATTTCTAATGTATTTACAATAAAGTATCAATGCCGTTATACACTTGTTGGAATACGATTCCTCTCTTGCTGACTCAATTGTATTATAGCAAGAAGAGCATCGAGAGCAGACGGCTTACACTTGTATGTTTCTACGTTTTTCTTTAATGCTAAATAGGCTAAAGGATTACTGCTAAGTTCAGCTAGCAGTAGTCGCAAATCTTCCAGTGTTTCTGCTTGCATAGCAACGCCAGCTTTTTTTAAAAATGAAGCATTATCCTGTTCCTGCCCAGGAAGTGCACGGTACAAAACCATCGGTAACCCCACAGCCATTGCCTCGGAAATAGTAACACCGCCTGGTTTGGTCACAATAAGGTCGGAAACAGCCATGAATTCATGTACATAATCAATATATCCAGTAACGATACTACGATGCTTACAGTCTTTTAATTCATCTTCTGCAATTTGTCTGAGTTTATTATTATGTCCGCATACAACTAAAATTTGAAGCTTTTGTTCTAATGAAGTAAGCATTTGAAAGAGTGACACTGCATCTCCCATAAGACCGTAGCCGCCTCCCATAATAAGAATAGTAGGAATTGATGAGTCTAATCCATACTTTTCTAACAAGCCAGAATGAGAGTAATCGCAACAAAACTCTTGTCTTACCGGAATGCCTGTATCAGCTATTTTATCTTTTTCTATTCCTCGTTTTTGAAGGGCTTCCTGTACCTCTTTTGATCCCACAATATACAAATCCGTGTTCGGATGAATCCAATAACCATGGTCTGTGTAATCAGTAATAATTGTTACCGAGGGAACGTTACTAAGACCATACTCCTTTAGTTTTGAGATGAGAAAAGCTGTATAAGGAAATGTATTCACAACAACTGTTGGCTGAATTTCTTCTAATAATGTTTGCATTCGTTGTAACTCTTCAGATAAAAAATGAAATTTCAGTGTAGGAGAATTGCTTAGACGCGTTTTTCGAAACAAATATCCGTAAAAACTTGGAAAGGTCTTTATTCCTTTCATATACATGTAATGACCTATTGGAAATAATAACGGATGCTCAAGGGATATAAAATCTAAATGTATTGTTTCAATCCCCTCATGAAGCCTGGCTACCTGAGAAATAGCATGAGCAGCTTGTTGATGACCTTCCCCAAAAGTGCTAGAAAAAATAAGCATTTTCTCTTTTCCTACCATAGTTGTCACCTACTCATTTTCTAATTTTTCGGTTTTTTCTCTACTTTTCATTTTAAAAAATACAACATAATAACTTGCTCCTATGACAGCCATATAAGCTGCATACGCTACAATGGCTCCCCATTGATGATGCATAAAAATGGAACCTGCATAATTTACAAGTAGAATATTTGGAATTTTCCCCAAGGAGGATGCAACAAAAAATGCATAAATACTGACATCACTAAGTGCCCATGTCATATTTACGACAGTAGCAGGAATAACAGGAATCATTCTACTTAGGTAAACAGCAAGAAAAGGCTTCTTAAGCATTATTGCTTCGTATTTTTTAATTGTTTCATATTTCATTATATAGGTCTTTGTTACATTGCGAAATCCATATCGTACTAGCAAGAAAAAAACGGTCGTTCCTAGCATTCCCCCCGCTAAAGAAATGAGAGCGCCTTGCCAAACGCCAAAAACCGCCCCAATTATCCCTCCTAAAATAGGAAAGGGTACAATGGGGAAAAATGCACCCATTGCAACCATTAGCATACTAATCCATATAGAAAACATACCGCCTTCTTTAATAATTCCAACGAATTGATCTCGATTTACATAAATAATAATGAGAATCATAGTTACGAAAAGGATACTACTTACTTTCTTGGCCATGAAAAACTCCTTAATAGTTAGCCCTCACGATGCGCTCCATGATAATATTTTGAAAGAAACGGAATAACGATGATAACCTTTCTAAACAGGCGGAAAATAAATTGTGCGAGCGGTTCTACTTTTTTGGCATTTGCCACAACAATAAAGCTAGTCATAAACGAAAGAGCTGCTCCTCCTATCACATCAAGTGGATAATGGACACCTATATAGATTCTTGTTATTCCAATAAGGATTGCCCAACTAAGTACAATGTGTTTCAAAGAATCACTTCGAAGCAACAGTGTAAAGGCAATCGCAAACACAAGTACAGAATGATCACTTACGAATGAAGAATCCAGGCCGTGCGGAACCAATTGATGAACATGATACGTGACAAATGGACGCGGATGATAATATACGCTATGTATAATCGCATTTATAGCTAATCCCATCAATGTTGAAAGCACAGCGTATATGGCAGTGTACTGCTTAGAAACAGCTACTCTTTCTAACTTTCCATTTTGAAACCAAAGAGCTAGTAGAATAAATATAGCTACGTATGCCGTACTATCTGTTAAAAACACCATCGTTTTATCTAAAAGAGCTGAATGCCCTGCTAAATTGTTAATTTGTTGAAAGATTTCATTATTCAATGGACTCTCACCTTCTGTTTCTTCATAGTTGTATGATTATGCACGAGTTTGTCTATTTTTTTGTATTTTTACAAATAGGTATGCAATTACACCTAAGATAGCCGCATACATAATGGGCTGTACGTACGGCTTCGCAATTTGATTCACTTGTTGCCAATTTGAGGCTAATTTTTCTCCAAGATAAATAAATAAAATGGACCATGGAATGATAGCTAGAGTCGTATAACCCGTAAACTTTGCAAGAGACATACGTGAAATACCTGCTGGAATACTAATGGCATGCCGAACAACGGGTATGAATCTTACTGTAAATATTACTCCAACCCCGTACTTCTCAAACCAACGTTCTGCCATATTAATTTGTTTTTCGCGAACGAATAAAAATTTTCCATATTTCACCAAAAACGGTCTGCCTCCATACTTACCAATCCAATATAAAAATAATTGAGCAATTACACCACCGATGACCCCTGCAATAACGGCTCCGACAAAACTAACTTCTCCTTTTGTAATCAGATAGCCCGCATAAGCTAATACAATTTCACTCGGGATAACCTCTATCATTAATCCAATTGCAATTCCTACATATCCAAAACTCATTAAAGTCAATAAAACACTTTGTATAAAACTACTCATATACGTATATTGCCTCCTTAGTTTTCTTCATGTTAATGGACGAAGGCAACTTATAAAAAGTTCAGACGAAATAAAAAATATTTTATCCTGTATGCATTCCTTATATCATTCGCATTGTCCGAATGATGTAAGGAATACATCATCTTTTTTTTCTTCTATCCACCAACCATTTTATTGAAACACCAAAGGAAAGCCAGAGTGTTAGCAAAATAACGAACCCTCCAATTAACGGAAGACTCATAAAAGAGAGTAAAATGGCACACCCAATCGTTAGTTTCTTCCACCACGGACCATCTTCAAGCCCTTTCACCTTTTTTGCAATTACATCGCTAAGCATACACATCCCAATTAATAGGGAAAGAAGAGATAGGACAAGTAATACAATGACAATTGGTATACCAATCACACTAATGGTAAGCAGTACGCTAATGGCTCCTAGAGCAATGCTAGCAAATGCTCCTGTGACAAGCAATCGCCCCCACTCGGATGTAACCGGAGTACTCATGCTTTCCATTCGTTGTTTCATAAGTATCCCAGTTAGTATTGTAAAGATTCCGATACTAAGTACCGTCATAATTCGAATAATCCACATACCAAGAAATAATGCTCCTGCAAATAAAAAACTATTTTGCGTAGCATCATTGAATTGGAGCGCGAGCAGATGTTCCCCAATTTTCGCACCTTGTTGTTGCTCAGCTACCCCTCCAATAACAAGAATGGGACCTTTAATAATAGCGGTTTTTTGAATATGTAAATCTCCATTTATGACGATAACTGCCGTATTGACCGTTCCTTCTACTGTTAAACCATTACCGATAACAAGAATTCCTTCTACTTTTTGATAATCGTGAATGATCGTTTCCTTAAATTGAATTAGATTTGTTTCTGCAGCAAGGGCTTGCTGTTGCATGGGAAAAAAATAGATACACATAATGAAAATTGATAATCGAAGTATTTTCAATTTTCCACCTCCTTAACTGATAGCTTTCGTCCGCAACAACCGGTGAATCGACCAACTGGAAAAAATGAAAACGAAAAGGGTTGATATCACGATAATTTCAATTACATTAGGAACGGAAGAAACAATCGTCACAATTGCGCCAACAAGACTCATGCCTACATGTATAAACGCAAATAGAACTTGAAAGATGGCATACAAGATAGAGCTCGTTTGTAGAACAAGAAATAAGAATAGAGCAGACACAACGATGGAAAGCGAAACATGCATAACTTTCGATTTTCGTTTCAATTGTTGCTTGTAAGAACCAATGTTCTCCATTACAAGCTCTTCGAAATGATCATCTGGTTGAATCAATGAATAGGCCTGTAGAATATCCTGTTTCATCTGCACTAGCTCTTCAACCTGATGTTGACATTCTATACACACACTAAGATGTTTCTCCACTTTCATACGTTGATCCGAACTTAATTCATCGTCTACGTAGTCAGGTAATAATTCTTCTATCTCATGCATTCTCATCACCTCTAGAAATTTCTTTTCTTACCATCATTCTTGCTGCATTCAATCTAGACTTAACCGTTCCAACAGGAATATGTAAAATAGTTGCTATTTCATCGTAAGAATATCCCTGTACGTCTTTTAAAATAATGACCGTTCTATGTTCAACCGATAATCTTTGCATAGCTTCCTGTATCGTTAACCGTGTTTGTATGTGTTCCATCTCATCGTTCTCTATACTTATCATATCTTCTTCTGAAGAATACGACTTTGTTTTATTCATCTTTTTCAAGCGATCATAGCATAAATTCGTTACAATTCTCGTTAACCATGAAACAAATGCATATTCATTTTCTAATTTTGGAAGGGAAAGATAGGCTTTAAGAAAGGCTTCCTGCGCTATGTCCTCAGCCTCCATCTTATCATTAACCATTGCATAGGCATGACGAAACACTTCACCTTTATACAATGTGACCAGCTGTGAGAATGCATCTTCTTTTCCTCGTTTTGCGCGCTGTATTAACTCATGCAATTCCTGGTTCACATACTCCAGCCCCTCCTGTCTTCTCTCTTGTCTGAAAAGACGTACTTTTATTGAAAAATGTTCATTTCACCCTATATTTTTATAATTTGTATTCGTTTCATGGATTATGTTAGGTCTTATTCCAGTATAGGAGGGAATATTTCATTTTCCAATAAAAAAATATCCCTATATCCATGCATACATGGGTATAAGGATAGAATACTATTTATTCGACTTTGTTTCATACCACGGATTCAGATGAATTAAAACTTCCTTTACTTCTGGATGTTCTTTCATAATTGATGTTTTTATTTCTCTACATATATCATGACCTTGCTGGATATTAAGCTCTGCAAGCACGCTAACTCTTGCATCAATTAAAACATAATAGCCTAGTTCTCTTGCTCTAAGACGATCAATTCGTTTCACGTTTGGATTTTCTTCGATAAGTTTACGATAGGATTGTTGTTTTTCAAGTGTCAAACTCCCCTCCATTAACGTATCGATTGATTCTTTTCCCATCTGTACAGCAAGACGAAGTACAAAGATAGAAACGATACTTCCAGCAATCGGATCCCCGTAAGCACCATAAGGAATGGGAATAATATTATTTAACAAGGCAATTCCAATCCCAATTGTAGCTGCAAGGGATGCGTATACATCAGCAAGATGATCATAAGCAGTAGCTAACAATCCTTTGCTATTTACCCTTTTTCCAACTCGGTATACATATATGTATAGAATTTCTTTCCAAACTAGCGACACAATTGCAGCAAGTAAAGCAATTATATGTGGCTTAGCGGCAGGCTCAAATAAAGATGAAACGGACTCATAAGCTATAAATACAGCAGCAAGTGCTAATATGATGGCGACAATAGCAGATGAAATAACTTCTGCTTTCCCGTGACCGTAAGGATGATCTTCGTCAGCTGGTTGAATTGCAATTTTCATGGATCCTAGTGAAGCGACAGATGCAGCAACATCTGCTGCACTATGGACACCATCTGCAATGAGAACCTGACTCCTGAACACAATTCCCACGATTAATTTTAAAATTGTTAATAAAACATTACTAAAGACACTAATCCATGCTGCTAGTAAAGGTGATGTACGTGATTGTATCATACACCAAGACTCCTCTCTATTTTCTTCCCGGGTAAAAATGGTACGAATTTTTTATACTTTTATTAGCTTACCAAATATAGGCCATGTGAGTCTATGCAAACAAAGTTGATTATCTATACATAAGTAGCGATATGGTAACATTTTTGACTAAATGAAACTTATTCTTTTGCCTTCGTAAAACATTTTTTGTATACGCTTACTTTCCTGTTTTTTTCTAAAAAGATTTCTCTAGACCCACATGTATTTCGTTTGATAGGATTGTAAAAAGCAAATTTATAAGTGGATATGTTTTCCACTACATATCGAGATAGAAATTTGGAGGGAAAGAAATTGGATCAACGCTATAAGGAGCTTAGAATGGGGGAACGCGGTGCCATTCTTAGTATCATCGTATACATTCTATTATCTATTTTAAAATTATTTATAGGTTATACTGCCCATTCAGAAGCATTACAAGCAGATGGTTACAATAATACAACAGATATTATTGCATCTATCGCCGTTTTCATTGGTTTGCGTGTATCACAAAAGCCGCCGGACCATGATCATCCCTATGGTCATTTGCGCGCCGAAACGGTTGCATCCATGGTCGCTTCCTTCATTATGATGTCCGTAGGCTTACAAGTACTCTATCAAGCCATTCTCTCAATGCTTAAAGGGGACACAACCTATCCAGATTGGACATCTGCGTACACAGCTATGTTTTGTGCAATCATAATGTTTTTCGTATATCGTTTCAATCATAAACTTGCAGGAAAAATTAAAAGTCATTCAGTAATGGCAGCAGCCAAAGACAATTTATCAGATGCGTGGGTGAGTGTTGGAACGACTGTCGGTATCGTTGGATCACAGTTTGGCTTACCCTGGCTGGACTCGGTGACAGCTATTATTGTTGGACTGCTCATTTGTAAAACAGCTTGGGATATTTTTAGAGAAACTACTCATCAATTGACAGATGGATTTGACGAAGAGGAACTAACAGCCTATAAGGGTACCATTGCACAAGTACCTGGTGTAGAGAAGGTCAAAGCCATTAAAGCCAGAAGCTATGGCAGTAATGCAATTGTAGACGTCATTATACTAGTGGATGCAAGCATTGATGTGCGTATTAGTCATGACATTTCCTCTGACGTAGAAAAAATTCTTGTTACTAAACACGATATTTACTTAGCAAACGTACATGTTGAGCCTCTAGATTAATCAGACAAAAAGTGGAACCTCTATTACCGTTTTTTTATCTAACGGTATATTTTTTTCTTTTCCTCAAATATTAAGTGTAGGAAAAGAGGTGATTGCGATTCGTATCTATCTTTTGTCAGCACTCATCATTTGTTTCATGTTGACTCCTCTACATGTTGAAGCCAAAAAAATCAAACGTGAAAAAGTAGAAGCACAAGGCGATATTGTGTGGGAAGTACCTACATCTCATAAAGTAATGGCCCTTACATTTGACGATGGGCCTAATCCAATTTTCACTCCTGAAATATTAGATATTTTAAAACAGTACCATGTACAAGCTACTTTTTTTGTCGTAGGCAATCGTATGCAAGAAAATCCAGCAATTATGCAACGAATCGTAGCAGAAGGTCACGAAATTGGAAACCATACAATGACACATAGGTATTCAAATAAAGCATCTATTGAACAAATGAAACAGGAAATTATAGAAACGGAAAGGTATATCGATAAATGGCAACCAAATACACCGCGGTTCTTTCGACCTCCAGGGGGGTATATGAGTGAAGAATTACTTACTTTAACAAAAGAAGAAGGATATAAAACCATACTATGGTCTTGGCATCAAGATACGAGGGACTGGTCATCTCCGGGAGTATATGCAATCGCAAATCATGTTTTAAAGCATGCTCGAAATGGGGATATTGTACTGATGCACGACGGGATATACAATAAATCTCAAACGATTCGTGCGCTGAAAATTATTCTACCTGCACTCTTACAGAAAGGATACGACTTTGTAACAGTATCCGAGCTGTTAGCATACAAAAAAGAATGAGCAGCTTCCACAAGCTACTCATTCCTTTTACGAAGCGATTTCATTTTTCCACAATCAATTTCATTCTTCCTCAGCTAAAGCTTGCTTCCTAACAAAAAACATACATACTGTTATGACTGTAAAGGCAACAAAAGCTAGTAGCGGGATCGTAATAAATCCAAACCAATCAACATATTTTCCTGTACAAGGAACACCACTTGAACAGGTTTGAAATTGTTGAAGCGCTGAGATATGTTGCTCTGCATAATGATAGCCAGATAACAACATACCAAGTATGGACATGGGAAGAACATACTTATAGATTGAAGACTCATTATGATACAAGGCAATGCCAATTAAAAGAACGAGAGGATACATAAGAATGCGTTGGTACCAGCATAATGTACAGGGCACGTAATGCAATACCTCACTAAAGAATAGACTTCCTAGCATCGCTATTATTGCAGAAAGCCATGAAAGCACAAAAGATTTATTCATTATTTGCTCCCCTTCGCTGCATCATCAACCATTTTTTTCAGATCATCATACGATTGACCCTCAAACTTTTTACCATTAATGAAAAGCGTCGGTGTTCCATTTATTTGTAGCTTGCTTACATAGGACATATCCTTATCTAGGGCAGCTTGTTCCTTTTTCTGACTAAAGGCTTGTACGACTTTATTTACATCGTCACTGCTAGCAATTTCTTTTAATGTATCTGTTAAAAAGCTTTCAGTGAAATAATCCATTTTTTCATATTGCGGATCTTCTGGTTGCTTCTTATAAAGTAGATCATGGAATTTCCAGAATGCAGAATTTCCCAATTCCCCATACACTGTTTCTGAGAACAAAGCCGAACGTGTAGAATCTACGTTAATAAAGGCATAGTTCATAAAATAAATCTTTGCTTTCCCTGTATCTACAAAATCCTTCGTCATTTGCGGAACAAAGGTTTCATTAAAACTTTTACATACAGGACATTTATAATCTCCAAATTCAACAATTTGGACCGGTGCTGTATCTTTCCCTATGTATGGTTGTCCGCTATAGTCAATTGTTGCTTCTTTTTTAGATGTAGAAGCATTCCCTAAAATAATTAAACCGGCTATCACGGCAACAATTACTATACCCACTGCCCAAAATACCCATCTTGAAGAAGTTTGTATCTTGCCTTTTTTCTTCTTACTCGCCATGTATTCACCCCATATATTTTCTATTTCAAGATGTAACTTTAAAAGTTACATCTTCTAGAATCCAGTGCAATTACTACGTAAAAAACTACCTTACACTAGTTATTATATTTTTTAGAAAAATGGAGTGTCAAGATATATTCTCATATGTACATCTATTTGACACTCTCCTTACAATCCTTTCTTATTTATTTTGTAAGCGGCTAATGACACTTGCAAGCCATTCACACTCCGCTCGCAACATAACAAGATTTCGTTCAATAGCTAAATCAACCCCGCTCCCGCTTCCATGACTCGGAACTTGCTCTTGATAGGAGATACGCTTGTAAAGCTTACTAAGCCGGGTTTCTAAGCAAACAATTGCTTCTTCTAACGGAAGATAGTCGAGAAACATAAGACCAATATCAATAGGATCGTTTTTCTTTCCCACGCTTTCTAAATTTCTACGTAGTAACTCCAAAAAGTACTGTGTGCCCTCTTCATTCACACTATATACTTTTCTTGGCGGGCGATTTCCTTCTTGCTCGATATGAACATCAATATGTCCTAAAGCACTTAATTTTTCAAGCATATTGTAAGCTGTCGCCTTTTTCATATCTGTCATATTACTTAAATTTTTCTCTATAAACTCATTTATTTGATAGCCATGCTGACTTTGTGCCATTAATATTCCTAATAATATAAGTGCGCGCTCTTCCATAATTCAAAACTCCTTCTAGTTCCATTCTTTTCATTTTAAAAAATCCGCAAGAATAAAGTCAACTCTTCTTTACTCAACACTATAATAGTCATTAATTGACTACTGATAAATTCTTACTGTATGGTAATAGTAATACTATCATTACACGGTGAAGATAGTAAATAGAATAAGGAGCTGTAACAATGTAGATTTCTATGAATACAATTCGAACACAAGCTCAGATGAGCATTTACAACATAGCCGTGTTAGAATGATTCATAGATACCATTTTAGTTTTCTTGAGAAGAAGTACTTTTTGAGAAAATTTAAAATATTTTTAAACAAATGAAACTAGGGGGCATCTAATTTTGTTCAAGTTATTTCTCTTTTTACATCTCACGGGTCTAGCAGTTTGGCTCGGTGCTATGGTAGTTGTTGCTGGAATTTTATTAGCATTAAAAAAGGATATTCGTAGTTCTGGTGTAAATGAATCACTAAAGAAAATCCTTCGATTCTTTAATATGGTAACACATCCAAGTGCTACAATCGTTCTTATTACTGGACTTGTTATGCGCTTTTCTTCCGAAGTGGAAGGAAAAGGATCACTTTGGCTAAGCTATATGCAAGATTTCGGTAGTTTAATTGTACTCGGCTCTATTATTGCCTTAACAATCTTAGGAAAACGTGCTGTAAAGAACCTAGATGGAAAAGAAGATGCTGCAACAGCTTCTAGCCTTTCTAAATATGCAAATGGACTTTTTGTATCAGCATTTCTTGTAATCTCAGTATTATTTGTTGTTGCTCTAAAATTAGGGAATGTAGAATAAAAAAAACTTGTCTATTCGTAGCATGTTGACGAATAGACAAGTTTTTTTTTACTTTATATTAGCAAAACAGGTATTGCGTTCTCTACTACCGAAACTATTGCAGTTGATTTTCTTGCAAATCATTCAGTTTTTCACGAACTTTTTTAGCTTGAAAGAAGAAAACCATCGCTCCACTTAAAAAAACTCCAATTGATACTAGCATGGTAATAAGCTGTAACAATGTTTTTCCCCCATTTGGAATGAGAAGGCCCAACATAAAAATTGTGCTTAGTGCTAGTAACACTTGTCCAAACCGATTGTAGTCCGCTATTTTATGTTGCAAATGCTTCATTTCTATCACTCTCCATACTACTTACAGTAACATATTCTAGTAATCTAATAGTCAAGTAAATGTATCCAAAGTGGAAATGATTTCCCAAAAAAGGAAATAGCCTCTTTTACGCCTATGTCGATTACGTTACTAGAGGCTATCTTTATTATGCTAAAGCTTGCGTTAAGTCCTCGATTAAATCCTCGACATCTTCAATACCAACCGAAATACGAATAAGTGTATCGGTAATTCCAAGCTCCGCACGACGATCCGCTGGAATGGAAGCATGAGTCATCTTTGCTGGTACAGAAATTAAACTTTCCACTGCTCCTAAGCTCTCTGCAAGAGTAAAATATTGTGTATTACTCATCAAGCGATTCAAAGTATCTATACTATCTACATCGAATGAAATAATTGCCCCGAATCCTCTTGCTTGCTTCTTAGCCATTTCATGTTGTGGATGATTAGTAAGACCAGGATAATGTACTTTTTTCACTTTTGGATGTTCAGTCAAGAAGTTCGCAATTTTCCGAGCATTTGCTTCATGTTCTTCCATTCTTACCCCTAAAGTTTTTAATCCACGGAGAAGAAGAAAACTATCTTGCGGACCAAGTACACCGCCTGTAGAATTTTGGATAAAGTGAAGATTAGTTGCTAATTGCTCTGTATTTACAACAACGACGCCAGATACAACATCACTGTGACCACCTAAATACTTTGTTGCGCTATGCAATACGATGTCAGCACCGAGTGTGATTGGATTTTGCCAATATGACGTCATAAATGTATTATCGACTATGGTTAAGAGATTGTTCTGCTTTGCTATTGTTGATACTTCTGTAATATCTGTAATTTTAAGTAGTGGATTAGTTGGTGTTTCAATGTAAATTGCCTTCGTATTTGGCTTTATAGCTGCTTTTACTTCTTCTAGATTTGTAGTATCTACGAAAGTATGATCTAATCCAAACCGGTTCAGAACTTTCGTCATAACACGAAATGTACCGCCGTATACATCATCCGTTAGAATGACATGGTCTCCGCTTGAAAATAGCATCATAACGGCAGTAATAGCTGCCATTCCAGAGCCGAATGCAAAGCCTGCATGACCATTTTCGAGTACAGCTACCATATCTTCAAGTGCACTACGCGTTGGGTTGCCTGTACGAGAATATTCGTAACCTTTATGCTTACCAACCGCTTCTTGCTTATACGTACTTGTTTGATAAATCGGAACGGTTACTGCGCCAGTTTGTGGATCTCCGATCGAAATACCATGAATTAACTTCGTTTTTTCTCTCATTTTAGTCCCATCCTTTGTATATGTCTTTACTTAGGTATCGTTCACTACCATCTGGAAAAACGGTTACGATGTTTGTTCCTGGTTTGGCATTTTCTGCTTCTAATAAACTAGCATGAAAGGCAGATCCAGATGAACTACCTACTAAGAGGCCTTCAAGTTTTGCAAGCTCTTTTACGCGATGAAAAGCATCGCGATCCGAGACCGTATGAATGCTATGAAAATAATTCGTATTCATAAATGGCGGCAGAAACTCCATTCCAATCCCTTCCGTCTCATGTGGCCCAGACTGTCCACCGTTTAAGATAGACCCTACTGGTTCTACAATCACACTTTTTAAATTTGGATTTTGTTCCTGTAGGTAAGTGGCTGTTCCCATAAATGTTCCACCTGTCCCCGCGCCAGCAACAAATATATCTACCTTTCCATCAAGATCCGCCCAAATTTCAGGTCCTAGAGTTTTAAAATACGTGTCGGGATTGGCATAATTAGCAAACTGCTGCGGACAATACGAATTTGGAATTTCTTGCAGCAGTTCCTTCGCTTTTGCGATAGCACCTGTCATCCCTTCTTCAGTGACTGTATTTACAACTGTAGCTCCAAGCGCCCGCATTAGCTCTTGTTTTTCAATACTAAATTTTTCCGGCACACATACAATTACATGTATATCGTATTGCAGAGCCGCTAGTGCTAGTCCTATTCCTGTATTTCCAGCGGTAGGTTCAATAATTGTGCCACCTCGCTTGACAAGCCCTTTATCTAATGCGTCTTCTATCATATGCTTCCCTAAGCGGTCTTTAATACTTCCACCAGGATTGAAATACTCTAACTTAGCAAATATTCGTACATCTTTCGGCAAGGAAAACCGCGTAATTTCCACGAGCGGTGTATTGCCAATTAGCTCGTGTACCCCGCGAAACGTGTTCATTAGGACCATTCCTCCTCAGTTCAAACAAACTCTCCAAAGTAAGGATTTCTCCTTACTTTGGATTCTTGCATATAAACTACTATTCTCTAGGGTTCCATACAACCGTATGCTAATTTAAAACAGACTTCATTCTTACTTTAGTTCTCGCAACATGTTTTCAATAAATCTCGTAGAATGAAGCGCAGCCTGATCTAAAAATTGATCAAATGATACATTTGATTCTTTTCCAGCAATATCAGAAAGTGCACGGATGATAACAAATGGTACTTTGTACTGATAGCACACTTGAGCAACCGCTGCAGCTTCCATTTCCACTGCATATAAATCCTTAAATTTACTGCGAACAAACGCTACACGTTCACTGTCATTCATAAAGGAATCCCCTGTTGCGATTGTTCCTTTTACAACTTGTACGCCATCTACATGCTTCATACAATTTTCTGCTAATGCAACAAGCTCTGCATCAGCTTCAAATGCAGCTGGTAAACCAGGAACTTGCCCATACTCATAATTAAATATCGTGACATCTACGTCGTGATGACGAACAAAGGTTGAAATCACAACGTCACCCACGTTTAGAGATTGGTGAAATCCACCGGCAGATCCTGTATTGATGACTTTATCTGGTTGATATCGTTCCAATAGGATGGTAGTTGCCATAGCGGCATTCACTTTCCCAATACCAGACTTCAGCAATACAACTTCATGTCCTGCAAATGTTCCTGTCGTAAATTCAGAACCTGCTACTGTTTCTACTACTCTATTCTCAAGCTTGTCACGCAATATGCGCACTTCTTCTTCCATTGCTCCGATAACTGCTATTTTCAAATGATATCCCTCTCTCTTACTTCTTAGTCGCCTCCACAATCCACACAAAATGATTTTGCCGTGTGAATGTCACATGGAAGCCGTTATCTTCAAATATCGATTGCATGATTGGAATCAGAGTATAATATTCAGACTGTAAATCCTTGGCTAAATTATTATAACCCCGGTCAATAGCATCTCGTATTGTACGATCAAAGGTTTCCTGATCCGTGAACATCGTATCAGCAAAGACTATTTTACCATTTGAATTTAGGATTTGACTATACTTCGAAATCGCAAGTCGCTTTTCTTCATCTGTTAGATGATGAAAGGCATATGTGCTAACAATTGTATCTACATCATGCAATAGTTCAAAATGTAAGTAATCCCCTTCTATAATAGACGCATGTGGAAGCTTTTCTCTTGCCAGTAGACGCATTTCCGTAGAAGGTTCAATGCCTAACACTTCAAATCCAGCATCCAGAAACTTTTTCGTCAGATTTCCTGTTCCGACTCCAAACTCTATAATAGATCCGAATGATTTTTCTACCACATTATTTAATATGGCATCATAATTTAAAAAAATATCTCTATATTCATCGTTTTCACCAGCAATAAAGGTGTCATATGTTTGTGCCCATTCATCAAATAGCTGATTGAATTCAATCCCCATCCGAATTCCCCTTTTTCTTATAGGATTTATCAGTATAATATGCCTGATTTTCAATAAAGTCAACACCCATACTTACAAATATAGTATTTAAAATTCTTATTTGTTACACTTAATAATAAGGAATTAGATAGAAAGAAGGATTATGATGGAACTCTCATTCGAAATGATTGAAGACAAAATTGAATTCTATGAAGCAAATGATTTAGCAACGTTACAAAAAAAAATCAATGAACAGATTGAGAACAATTGTGCGCTGTTACTAGAAGTTTACAATGTTTCTCATCAAATGTGCTTAGATTCAGATAGCAAACGAATACACTATAGCGCTGTTGTACATTTTAAGTTAAAAAAGAAGAGTGCTCGGTAGAGAGGAGGGCACTGAAAAAATCATTCAGGGCCCTTTTTTTATAGAGACGATTACTTTGATGCGCTTTGATGACCGGCTACCTTCATTTTCACTGGAAGCGGTAACTAATACAGGAGATTGATGACCGGTTACTTTCATCTTCACTGGAAGCGGTAACTAATACAGGGGATTGATAACCGGCTTCCTTTCATTTTCACTCGAAGCGGTAACCAAAACAGGGGATTGATGACCGGCTCCTTTCATTTTCACTCGAAGCGGTAACCAAAACAGAGGATTGATGACCGGCTCCTTTCATTTTTGTTCGAGGCGGCAACCAATGCCCTTATAATTCACTTTCGCGGGCACTAATCTAGTATCTATGCGTAAAGGGATTCTACAAGTTCCATCATTGGCTAGACAAAGAAATAAGGTATCCCTCTCTAGATATGTAAGAGAGGGATACCTTTTTCAGTGTCTTCATAAAGACTAATCTTCTTTTTTAACTCCATTCTTGTTTAACTATTTCAATTGTTGCACTAATGTTGGTTTCCATCCTTGCTTGTCGGCCCATTCAATATTTACTTTATACCGTTGCTCCGTATCCTTTGCTTTAACCGTGCCAACAGCTTTATTTTCTCCATTATTACCAATAAATAAAATGGTTAAATTATCGGTTGGAATTTTCAATGCATAAGAAATCGTTTGAACCATTTCTTTCCAATCTTGAGAAGATGTATCAAACTTTGTCGTATGTGGTTCTGATTGAGAAGTACCTACTGGCTTCCATGATGGATTTGTATAGGCTTCCGTAACCTTTGGATCACTTTGTTGAACAACTACCTTTTTATCTTCAACAGGCTGGGATGTACTCCCCGAAGGATTGGCAGCATTGCTTGTAGATGCTGCAGAACTTGTTGCATTTTTTGCATCAGTTGCCACTTTATTTTGATTAACATTATTACTCTTCACCGTTTGTTTCGGAGATGAGAACAGCTGGTATGCGACTGTAACTGCAGCAAAAAAGACGATTCCAATTAGTATGTTCAAAAATAATTTACGACGCTTCTGCTTTCTTTTGTGTAGTCTCGAATCGTCTAGAGTTTGAGTCATACTCTTACCTCCATCCGTGTTGTATTCACATATTTCTTATTGTAGCACCAATTGGGGGAAGGATGAAGAAAATCCTTTTATTTGTATTCTTTTAAACCCCTAGACATCTAAGAAAGAGGTAAAACCGGATAGACGCTCAAAACCCTCACAGAATAGATTCTGTGAGGGCTAATCATTCACTTGGTACTGTGAATTTAACTCATTTGGTTTATTTTACAGCTAGAACTTTCATCTTCATTTCTCCGCCTGGTGTAGCTACAATTACTTCATCTCCGACTTGTTTACCAAGTAGGTTCTTTGCAATTGGTGAATCATTTGAAATTTTTCCTTCAAATGGATCTGCTTCTGCACTACCAACAATTGTGTACGTTTCTTCTTCTCCATCTGGCAATTCGATAAATGTAACAGATTTTCCAAGAGAAACAACGTTTGATACTTCTGAGCTTTCTGTAATAATAACCGCATTGCGGATCATATTTTCAATTTGTGTTACGCGTCCTTCTACGAATGCTTGCTCATCTTTCGCTGCATCGTATTCAGAATTTTCAGATAGATCTCCGAAGCTACGTGCAATTTTAATACGTTCTACTACTTCTTTTCTTCTTGTCGTTTTTAAATACTCTAATTCTTGCGCAAGCTTATCTTTTCCAGCTTGTGTCATTGGATACGTTTTTTCAGTTGCCATAATGTCCACTCCTTTTTCTATCTACTACCTAATGATGCCATCCATACAAAGACGGCCCCACCCATCACGGGGTGAGGTTATATGTTCCACTGTATTCGGTATGTGCAGGAAAAAAACCTCCTGTTTCGGTGTCTTTTTCTATGCTATTACAAAATTGTTTTTTCTTCAAGAATTGTTCCAATTTTTGTTACCATTATATCAATTGCTACGTGATTTTGCCCGCCCTCTGGAATAATAATATCCGCATAGCGCTTAGATGGTTCAATAAATTGATTATGCATCGGTCTTACAACATTTATATATTGTTCGATTACCGAATCAAGCGTACGGCCACGTTCATTCATGTCACGCTGCATTCTTCGCAGGATTCGTATATCTGCATCTGTGTCTACAAATATTTTGATATCCATCAAATCGCGCAGACGTTTATCTTCTAGAATAAGAATACCTTCCAAAATGATAACGTCCTTTGGTTCTAGATGAATCGTTTCTTTTGAACGTGTATGCAATTTATAATTGTACAATGGCTTTTCAATCGGCTCATATTTTAACAATTGATTTATTTGTTGGATCAATAAATCATTGTCGAATGCAAGAGGATGATCATAATTCGTTTGTAATCGTTCTTCAAACGGGATGTCATCTTGATTTTTGTAATAAAAATCTTGTTCGAGCATTAAAATAGAGTGACCATGAAAATGATCAAAAATCGCTTTTGTTACACTTGTTTTCCCAGAACCTGATCCTCCAGCGATTCCAATCACAATAGGCTTTTGCTTACCCATCTATACTACCACTCTTTCTTAAAATATACGAACATTCATGTAAAAGAGTATCTCGGCTTCGTTTTTCAGAGAACTTCCGCCCTCCGGAGCTAAAGCGAGCCGATTTCCGCTTTTCTTTGGTGTCCAGCTCCAATCGGCTAGCTCCTTCCGGTCGGAAAACCTCACCCCATAAAGGCCAAAAGCGCCTTTTTGGGGCGAGAACTTCCGCCCTCCGGAGCTAAAGCGAGCCGATTTCCGCTTTTCTTTTATTGAAACATTCTTTTTCTCATCATGTCGTATGGGTGTACGGGTTTGTCCACTTTGATTTTTACTATTTCGAGTGGGTGTCTTGCTGCGTCTAGTTCTTCGCCTTCGCTTCCCCATATCGTTTCGACTTGCTGCGTAAAGTTTTCGATTTCTGGTCCGAAGAATTCTACTTCTTGACCAGGTTTAAAGTGGTTTCGTTGTTGAATGGTTGCTATTTTTGTTTCTGTGTCGTATGCAAGTACTAAGCCAACAAAGTCAAATGTTGTTTTTTTACTATGATCACCGTACATTTGCTGTTGGTATCCAGGTACTCCTTCAAAGAAAGCTGAGGCTGTGTCACGGTTTGCACATTTATCAAGCTCTTCTTCCCATTCTTTCTTGAATTCAAAATGATCAGGATCTGCGCAGTATGTGTCAATTACTTTCCGGTATACACTTACAACTGTTGCGATGTAGTGAATGGATTTCATACGTCCTTCAATTTTCAGGCTATCAATTCCAGCTTCAATTATTTTCGGAATGGACTGAACTAATGTTAGATCCTTTGGACTCATTGCAAATGACTCGTCACCTTCTTCAAATAACGCGATTTCATCTGCATTTTTCTCCTGTGAGGTTGTTTGTACTAAGTCATAGTTCCATCGGCATGATTGACAGCAACCCCCACGGTTGGAATCACGTGCCGTCATATGATTGCTGAGCGTACATCTTCCTGAATAGGCTATACACATTGCGCCGTGGATAAACGTTTCTATTTCAATATCCACTTTTTCTTTCATTTCTTTAATTTCTTCATAGCTCGTTTCACGTGCAAGTACGACGCGATCTAATCCTTCTTCTTTCCAATACTGCGCAGCCTTCCAATTCGTGAGCGATTGCTGCGTACTTAAATGAATTTCGAGAGACGGAGCTACTTCTTTACAAGTCTCAATAATGAATGGGTCTGCTACGATAATTCCAGCAACTCCGGCCTTCTCAATCGCTTGCAAGTATTCTTCTAGTCCGTCCATATTTTCATTGTGCGCATATATATTCGTTGTTACATATATTCTTGCTCCGTACTCTTTTGCAAAAGCAACGCCTTCTGCCATTTCTTCTATCGTAAAATTGTCAGCATTTGATCGAAGACCGAACTCTTGCCCGCCGATAAATACGGCATCAGCTCCGTAGCGAACGGCAATCTTAAGCTTCTCTAAGTTGCCTGCAGGTGCTAACAATTCAGGTCTTTTCACTATAATGCGTTTTCCATCAATGATTCGTGAAATTTCCTTACCAGTCATACTTATACCTCCTTTGTTTAGTATACAGTTTCTTTATAGAAAAACCCGGTATCTAACGGACGATTAATTGGCTGAATTGTTTCAATTTCTTTGTAAAGCTGATCCTTCACTTCATCGTATTTATCACGATTATCTACACAAAGATCGATAGCTGTGCGATATTTTTTCGTAATTTCAATAAGATACGCAGAATCTTTCAACACTCCATCAATCTTAAAGGAATCAATTTGTGCATCAATAAGTGTTTCTAGTTCATCAATAATACAAATATCCTTTGGACTCATAATATGTGTGCCATTCTCATCTTCAAATACAGGATATTTACTATTTCGTTCTGGATCATGGAGAAACATATTCTTTTCGTATTTTTTCTTTTCAATCTCAAGTATACGTCCTTGATATTCGAAGTAATTTCCAATAAGCGATCTCTTTGACTGGAACATACATGTCATACCATGAACTTGCACTTCAATTTCTACCTTTGCATGCTCCTTTATTTCTTCAATCGCTTCAAAGCTTAATTCACGAGCGAGGACTGCGCGCTTTGCACCTTTACGTCCCCAATAATTGCAAGTGAACCAATTTGTTGCTGTCGTTTCTGTATTCCAGTGTAGTTTCATATCAGGGGCAATTTCCTTCGCTGTCATTAGGACAGCTGGATCACCGAATACAATTGCATCTACACCTGCTTCTTTTAAAAAGGATACGTAGTCTGCCAGCACATCAATACTTTCGTTATGAAAAATGGCATTCATTGCAACATAAAGTTTTATATGATGTTGATGAGCAAGTTCTACAGCCTTCTTCACATCTTCACGGCAAAATTCCCCTGCAAGTCTAAGACCAAACTTTTGTTCTCCAACAATCAATGCATCTGCCCCTGCCTTTGCAAGCGGTTCAATATCATGTATGCTCGTTGGTGTGACTAGTAATTCTGGTTTTTTCATTTCCGTTCACCTCTTTTTTTGCTAACTGCTACTCCATCACCAATAGGAAAAATGGTAGTATCAAATCCATCATGTGCCATTAACCATTCATTATAGTTCTTTATCTTGTTTACTAAACTACGTAAACGTTTCTTTTCGATATTTTCTTCTACGACAAGGCCATGAAACAGAACATTATCAGTGATAATAACTCCTCCTTCATTAAGAAGAGGTTCATACAGCTCGAAGAAACGTTGGTATTGTCCTTTTGCTGCATCTATAAATATAACGTCAAATGTGCCGTGTTGTTTCACTTGTAAAGATGTTTCAAGCGCGTCCCCAAAAATAAGAGAAATAGTATCTTGTAAGTCAGCTTGATTAATATTTAAAATGGCTTCATCATACCGTTCTTTATCTCTTTCGATTGTCACTACATTCGCATGAACACTTTTCGCCATTCGTATGGCGGAGTATCCAATGGCTGCTCCTATTTCAAGAATAGATGTAGGCTCGATTAAGCGAAGCAACTGCAGCATAAATTCCATTCCAAGCTTATCCATAATCGGAACATGGTGTTCATTTGCGTACTGTTCCATCTGCAAAATAAGCGGATCCTTCTCTTCAATGAAAGAAAGTAAATAGTGTTGTGTTGCATTCTGCTCCATCGTAAAACCTCCTTTCGAAGCAAGAACATACTAGAGTAGAGTAATGATTATTATAAAAAGGAAGAGTGCTTACGAGTGGTTTCGACATCTTGCTTCTCCCACCAGAGCACTCCCTGTCAACAAGTTCCGCTCATTTTTATAACTTGCACATTACAAGAAATATCGTAATGTTACAAGCCCTTTTTAACCCGATATATTCTATCATAAAAAAGAAAGAGATGCGACAATTTTCCTATGCATTACTTTTCTACTTTGCCGTAATATACTTCGCCTTTAGCGCATTATGCTCTTCTAGTGTTTTTGCAAAGAACACTTCCCCACTTGGTGCCGCGAGAAAATAATAATAATCTGTTTGCACTGGTTCAAGCACTGCCTGCAATGACGGTTCGCCAGCATTGGAAATCGGTCCAACTGGCAATCCTTTATTAATGTATGTGTTGTAAGGTGAAGCAACCTTTAAATCCTGCAGCAAAACCCGCTCTTTATGTTTACCAAGCGCATATAGAACCGTTGGATCTGTTTGCAAAGGCATATTCGTTTTTAAACGATTGTAGAATACACTTGCAATTTTTTGCCGATCTGTAGTAGCTGTTGCCTCTTCTTCGATTAAAGAAGCCATCGTTAAAAATTGATGTACATCAAATTGCTTTTGCTTAATCTGATCTTCATGTTTTACCACATAGCTATTCGTTTTATCGAGCATAGGTGCAATGATTTCATCAATTGATTTTGGCTTTTTAAAATACGAGTAGGTAGCTGGATACAAGTAACCTTCCAGCTTATATTTAATTGTGGAATCATTTAGCTTGTCTGTAATAAGCTGAGGATATTTACTTTGTAGACGATTTAGCAATGCGGAATCGTTTAGCTGGTTTACGACATCCTCTTTATTCATATTAAACTCTTTTGCAATGATATCGGCGATTTCAACTATTTGTGAACCTTCTGGAATCACAACCTTATTCAGAGGTACCTGATACATGGTTCCTCCTGTAATATGGTCTGCAATATCTTTTACGCTCATCGCTGGGCTTAGTAAATACGTTCCGGACTTCAGTCCTGTTTTATAAGTTGTCTTTACATAGTACTCGAACACGGTTCCATTCTTCACAATGCCATTTTTCTTAAGCAAATCCCCAATTTCAGCAGTGGATGTTCCTGGTTCAATAGTTACCTTTTGTTTTTCTGTACTTTGTGCATTTACGGGTTGCAAAGCAGATATTACGTAACCATATAACGCGGCACTAACGAAGACGATTCCAAGCAGAACGATCACCCAAGTCTTTAGCTTTCGCTTGGGTTTATTAAATTTCATCATCTTTTGTCTATCCTCCTTGAAGTAACAAACACAGAAACCTAGTAACAGATGGAAAAATGATTTTTCTTTCCCCATAGAAAAACGGACTGCTTTCACAGTCCGCTTACTCTAAATGGCTTACTCTTCTTCGTCATCTAGAAAAGCACCGAACACTTCTTGTACTAAATCCCATTCTTCTTCAGATTCAAGTTCAGCTAATATGCCGCCCTCTTCTGATTCATCTGGTTGTACAATAGCTGCATCATAAATGCGGTCACCGTCTTCATCTAACTCTCCAACTGGAGAGAACACGACATACGTTTTCTGTCCAAATTGATCATGTTCAAAAGTAAAGACGATATCACATAAATGTTCATTGCCGTCTTGGTCTACAATTGTAATTTGATTTTCTTCTACAAGATCAGTATGGTCATGATCGTGGTCATGGTTATGTTCTGTCATTACTCATTCACTCCTATTGTTTGCTATCTAAGTACCCTTGCAAAATAACAACGGCTGCAACTTTATCTATAACCTTTTTACGTTTTTTACGACTAACATCAGCAGATATGAGCATTTTCTCCGCTGCCATAGTAGAAAGACGTTCATCCCATAACGTACATGGAAGAGTAAGAAATGTATGCAATTTGTCAGCAAAATCCTGACAAGCCAGGCCGCGTTCACCGATTGTGCCATTCATATTTTTTGGCAAGCCAATCACAATTTGTTCAACATTATACTCATTAACTAACTCTTTAATACGTGCAAAGCCAAATTCATTTCGCTCTGCATTAATTTTAATCGTTTCTATTCCTTGGGCTGTCCAGCCCATTTCATCGCTTATTGCGACACCAATTGTTTTTGTACCTACATCTAATCCCAAAACGCGCATGATTACTCCTCACGGTGATTCTTTAAATAAGATTTCACTAATTCTTCAATCAATTCATCCCGTTCGAGCTTACGGATGATACTACGTGCATCTTTATGACGAGGTATGTACGCTGGGTCGCCACTTAACAAATAGCCTACAATTTGATTAATTGGATGATATCCTTTTTCTTGAAGTGCATCGTAAACAGTAAACAATACTTCATTTACTTGAACACTTTGTTTTTCATCTTGAACTGTAAATTTCATTGTTTTATCGAATGGGTCCACTGTAAGCACCTCACTTTGCTTGAAATAGGGAGAAGAAATATTTCTCCCTATCATTGTACACTAATCTATCATGAATTTAAAACAGATTTGACGTACTCTTCTGTATAAGCAAGTGCTTCCATTACTTTGCTTGGGTCTTTACCACCAGCTTGGGCCATATCAGGTCGGCCCCCGCCGCCCCCGCCGCAAATGGTTGCTGCACCTTTTACTAGTTTTCCTGCATGGAATGTTTTCACAAGGTCCTTTGTAACTCCTGCTAGTAAGGTAACTTTACCTTCATTTACTGCTGCTAGTAAAATAACCGCTGAATCTACCTTCGTTTTCAAATCATCTAACATGGTACGAAGATGATTTACATCCGTTGCTTGTACTTGGCTTGCTAATACATTTATACCTTCTACTACGCGAACCTGCTGCGTAAGATTTCCTGCTTCAATATTACTTAACTTAGCTGCGAGCGATTCGTTTTCTTTATGCAATTGTTTTACTTCAGCATATAAACCATCAACCCGAGTTAAAATGTCCTTCGTGTTTGTCTTAAGTTTTCCTGCCGTTTCTTGCAAGAGCATAACTTGACTGTTCATCAATTCATATGCAAATTTACCTGTTACTGCTTCGATACGGCGCGTACCTGCACCAATACCAGATTCTGATACAATTTTAAAAATACCGATTGACGCTGTATTATCAACATGACAACCACCGCATAGTTCTAAAGAAAAATCTCCTACTTGTACAACGCGGACAATTTTTCCATATTTTTCACCGAACAATGCCATAGCGCCCATTGCTTTCGCTTCAGCAATTGGCTTTTCTGAAATATTTACAGCGATGCTTTCCCAGATCTTTTCATTGACAATATGTTCAACTTTTTCTAATTCTTCAGGAGTGACTTGTCCAAAATGAGAGAAGTCAAAACGAAGTCGTTCACTAGTTACGAGTGAACCTGCTTGATTTACATGTACACCTAATACATCCTTTAATGCTTGGTGAAGTAAATGAGTTGCTGTATGATTTTTAATAATATTGGCACGGTTTGCTTGGTCTACAATTGCCGTTACGCTTACGCCATTTGTAAATGATCCTTCTTCTACTATGATTTTATGCAAATGTTGTCCGTTCGGTGCTTTTTGAACATCTGTAACCTTAGCTCTATATCCTTCTCCAACTACTTGTCCAAAGTCAGCTATTTGACCACCCATTTCTGCATAGAAAGGTGTTGCATCGAGCATAATATGCGCTTCTTCTCCCGCTTTTACTACATCTGCATATTCTCCGTTTTGAACAAGAGCAACAATCTTACTCTTTGTTTCTAATTGAGAGAAACCAACGAAACTGCTTTCTACTTTAATGTCTCCCAGTACACCACCTTGGACTTGCATACTATCCATATCCTGACGCGCTGCTCTTGCACGCTCACGTTGTTTTTCCATCTGGACTTCAAAACCAGCATGATCGACTACCAAATTCTCATCTTCTGCATATTCTTCCGTTAGTTCGATTGGAAAACCGTATGTATCGTACAATCGGAATGCATCTTCACCACTAATCGTTCCTGTTCCTTGTTTCTTCGCTTTTTCAATCACATCTGTTAGAATCGCTTCTCCTTCATGTAACGTCTCGTGGAAGCGTTCCTCTTCATTTTTAATCACACGTTGAATAAATGCCGTTTTTTCCAATACTTCCGGATAAAAATCGTTCATTACTTCTCCAACTACCGGAACAAGTTCGTACATAAACGGACGATTGATATTTAATTTCTTCGCATAGCGCACTGCACGGCGAAGTAAACGACGTAATACATAGCCTCTGCCTTCATTAGATGGAAGCGCCCCATCTCCTACTGCAAAAGTTACTGTACGAATATGGTCAGCTATTACTTTAAATGCAGTATCTTTCTCTTTATCCGTACGATATTTCTCACCTGAAATTACTTCTGTTGCTTCAATAATCGGAATAAATAAATCTGTATCAAAGTTTGTTTGTACGTTTTGCACGACAGAAGCCATACGTTCTAATCCCATACCTGTATCAATGTTTTTCTTTGGTAATGGTGTATATGTACCATCTGGATTATGGTTAAATTGGGAGAATACAAGATTCCATATTTCTAAATAACGTTCATTTTCTCCACCAGGATACATCTCTGGATCACTTGGATCATTTCCATAAGCTTCTCCGCGATCGTAGAAAATTTCTGTATTTGGTCCACTCGGTCCTTCCCCAATATCCCAAAAATTATGTTCAAGTCGAATGATTCGTTCTTTCGGAATTCCCATCTCTTCATTCCAAATACGAAATGCTTCCTCATCTTCTGGATGAATCGTAACAGATAGTTTATCTTTATCAAAACCGATCCATTTACTACTCGTTAAGAATTCCCAAGCCCATGCAATTGCTTCTTCTTTAAAATAGTCACCTACTGAAAAATTACCTAGCATTTCAAAAAACGTATGGTGGCGTGCTGTTTTCCCAACGTTTTCAATATCATTGGTACGAATGGATTTTTGTGCGTTTGTAATGCGCGGATTTTGCGGAACAACCCGTCCATCAAAATATTTTTTCAGCGTTGCAACGCCGCTGTTAATCCACAATAACGTTGGATCATCATGTGGTACGAGCGAAGCGCTCGGTTCTATGCTATGCCCTTTTTCTTTGAAAAAGTCTAAAAACATTTGGCGAATTTGTGCTGCCTTCAGTGTCTTCATTGTAAATCCTCCTTTATTTTTGACAAACAAAAAACCCCCGTCCCCATAGCAGGGACGAGAGTATACTCGCGTTACCACCCTGATTATGAACCGTAGCTCATCACCTCAAGTTGCCGTAACGTGGCAGGACGGCAGGGATTAGCTGCTTTTTAGGATTAGCCTTCTGTCACCCTTACTTTAGAGTCCTCTCAGCCGCGGGACATCCTCTCTGAAAAATAGTAGTGACATACTCGATCCGTCATCAAATTTACATATATAACGAATTATAACGTGATAGTAAAAACATTGTCAACGTCTTGCTAGGAATGATTTTGAATGTAAAACGATGGCACGTACAATAGCTAAAATTGGAATGGCAAGAAGAAGTCCTGCAAGTCCTCCTATTTCTCCCCCTACCAGAAGAGAGAACATGATAATAACAGGATGCATATGAAGAGATTTTCCAACAATGTACGGGGATAAGATATTACTTTCTACAAATTGCAGTATAGCAAGTGTAATTGCTGCTTTTATAACCATTTGAGTAGAGATAGTCATAGCGATTCCAATCGTTGGAATGGCACCGAGAATCGGACCAAAATAAGGAATGATGTCAGTTAATCCGATAATAATCCCAAGCAGGAGCGGGTATTTCATTCCTATAATCCAGAAAGCAAGCGCCGAAACTCCTGCTAGTACGGCACATATAAACAGCTGACCCCGAATGTAATTTCCCAGTGTTTGATCCATATCCGCAGCTAGCTTTTGTCCCTCCTTCCTCCATTTCAAAGGAACAAGCTTCCAAAAGATATGATATATTTCTCCGTAATCCTTTAATAGGTAAAAGACAACAAACGGAACAAGGACGATAATCAACAAAGAATCTAAAATCGTTCTTACCGTACTCATCATACGATTTAGCAATGATTGCACTTTTTCTTCTATGCTAATAAATACTTGTCTAAGTTTTTCATGCACAAATTCTGGATAATTCTCTGTTTTTTCTTCTACATGATCACTCCAACTTTCGTACATGACCATAAACTTAGGAAAACTATTATTCATGTCCTGAAGCTGAGCAATGGCAATTGGTGTACCTTTGTACACCCCATACCCAACCCCTCCGAAAAATAATAGATAGATAAGTAAAATAGCCAACGTCCTTGGAACCCCATGTTTATTTAATTTTTCAACAAGTGGGTGCAGCAAATATGCGATAAAAAAAGCAGCTAGGAACGGGATAAGTATGAGCTTCATCACGTCCAACATTGGAGTCCACATCGGTTTTAATTTCCAAAAAACGAGTAAACATAAAAAGAAGAGGAGTAAAAGTGCCAACCGATAAATCCAAATGATTTTTATTTGTTTCAATACGCATCCCTCCTCTATGTAGTTTGAGAAGAGTGAGGAACGTTTATACGTAATCTGGTAAAAAAAGAGATGACCTAATGGGAAAACAGATAGACTCCCTCGGTCATCTCTTCTTTTTAAAAATACGACTTAACCAATTTTTTAGCCTTCTTCATATTCCGTGCAGACATCACATTATTTTTTCTTACATAATGATAAGCAGCAGCACCTAATCCAAATGCCATAATTGAGTTTCTCATATTCAAGACACAACACCCCTTACATGCTGATTTTCCGTTCATCCTCATGAAATAGATCATCAAGAGAGCTAAGTGACCCATCTTCTTCCACTTGATGAGTATAAATCATGCCTTTCGTAATAGAAAGCTCGATGAAACAGCTCCAGCAATAGTATTGGTTTACACCAATTTTCCCAATATCTTTTCCTTTGCAGTTTGGACATACTAACAAGGCAGTCCACTCCTTTGCCTTTTTCTATTCTCTCAGTATGTCCAAACAATCCCATATTAAACGTAGGTAGAGCGAGTTTCTTTCTACCTACTTATAGTGTGTCTTCTCTACATAAAATCATAAGGCGAAATATTTTCCACATCATCGTTATCAACTTCTAAATCAACATGTAAAGGATTGGAGTCGTCTTTTTTGTCTTCTCCTTGATCACCAAATCGTTCTTGCAGTTTTTCACAAAGCGATGTTTGCCGAACGGAATCATCGGTGCGGTGTATACCAGAATGAAAAGCATCCTGTTCTCCGCAAAGGATAAGAAATTTCTTACTTCGTGTAATCGCCGTATAAATTAAATTACGTCTTAGCATACGATAATAGCTTTTCACGACAGGCAAAATAACGATAGGAAATTCGCTTCCCTGCGATTTATGAATCGAACAACAATATGCATGAGTAATTTGATTAAAGTCCCCTTTGGTATAAGTTACTTCAATTCCATCAAATGAAATAACTAGCATATCTTGCTGTTCCACATTTTCCTTTGCAAAAAAAATCGCGACAATTTCACCAATATCTCCATTAAACACTTGGCTCTCAGGCTGATTCACTAGCTGGAGGACTTTGTCGCCAACTCGGTATGTTACTTCACCGAACTGCATTTCCTTCCTTTTTTCCCTGGGTGGGTTAAATACTTCTTGTAGCGCTGTATTAAGTGCATTTATGCCAGCAGGACCGCGATACATAGGAGCGAGAACTTGTATATCCCGAGCCGTAAAGCCCTTTGCCTGTGCATTTTCACACACTTTCTTCACAACATCTACAACCTGTGGCCCTGCGCACGCAATAAAGGAACGATCAACCTTTTGGACCGTTATATCAGTAGGCACTTCATTGTTCTTAATACTGTGAGCAAGCTGAATCACAGAAGAGCCTTCTGCTTGGCGGTAAATTTCCGTTAAACGAACTGTAGGAATTCGTTCACTTTTTAGCAGATCCTTTAGTACTTGTCCCGGTCCTACGGAAGGTAATTGATCTTCATCGCCTACGATAATGACTTGAATCGTGGATGGAAGAGATTTAAATAGCTGATTTGCTAGCCAAATGTCGACCATAGAAAATTCATCAATAATCAGAAGCTTTCCCTGTATAGGATCATTTTCATCCCGTCCGAAGGAGCCTTCCGGTGTCCAACCAAGAAGGCGATGAATAGTACCTGCTGGTAAACCAGTAGACTCACTCATACGTTTACTGGCACGCCCTGTTGGAGCTGTTAATAAAATAGGAAATGGATTGTCCTCTGTATAATCCTTTGGATTTAGCGAAATACCTTGTAAGGACGCATACATTTCTACTATCCCGCGGATAACGGTTGTCTTCCCCGTACCAGGTCCCCCCGTTAAAATCATGACAGGCTTTGATAGTGCGGTTTGAATCGCTTCCTTCTGCTTTGGTGCATATTGAACAGCTAATTTATCTTCGATTGTCCCAAGTGATAATAAAAACTCTGACTCTGGAAAGCTCTCTTTTTCATCTTGATGAAGAATGCGGTGCATGGAGGTAACCAGGCCTTTTTCGGCAAAATATAAGGAAGCAAGATACACACGTTCTTCCTCTATAACGATTTTTTCCTCCGTTTGAAGAGAGGATAGACATTCATTAATATGCACGGGTTGTATCGTGTCCTCGCGATGATTCAGTAATTCAAGCGATTGATCGACGAGTTGCTTGTTCGTCATATATACATGTCCTTCTTGTAGCGACACATTTTCTAATGTAAATAAGCAGCCTGCCCGTATACGATCCGGATGATTTCCTGAAATACCAAACGCCTTTCCAATTTCATCAGCACGCGCAAATCCAATACCATCGACATCTTCAATTAGCTGGTACGGCTTATTACGAATCACTTCGAGCGTCTGCTCTTTATATGTTTGATAAATTTTAATGCTTAGCTTTGTTCCAAATCCGTAACCACTTAAGAAACTCATCACTTTTTCTAGACCTTGATGCTCGATAATGGTCCCGTATACATCTTGCGCCTTATCTTTGCTTATAATTCCATCAAGAGCAGCAGGGTCGTCCATAATTTTCGAAATAGCATGCTCCCCTAGCTTCTCCACAATCCGCTCTGCCGTTCGTTTTCCAATCCCTTTAAATAAGTCGCTTGATAGATACTGGACGATTCCACTTTTTGTTTGTGGTAATTCTTTCTTAAAGGTTTCAGTATGATATTGCATACCATATCGTGGATGTTCTTTAAACGTTCCGGTAAGTGTGAAAATTTCTTCTTCATGCATGCGTGGAAAGTGGCCGGTAACGATTACTTCTTTGTCGTCATAAGCTTCATTTGTTTCTATCACTCTCATTCGAACGACGGAATACAAGTTCTCCTCATTATGAAAAATCGTAACAAGCACTTGAGCCTTAAGGTACCTTTGCTCTTCTTCAAATAAATCCATTGAGTTTTGCACGAGGCGTCACCTCCCTTTCCACCTTACTGGTTTTGCTCTACCATTCGTATACCGTTTCCAGCAAGAAGATGATCAGGCTGAATAGCTACTGCTTTCTTAAAACATTGCAAAGCTTCATCCTTTTCATCCAAAAACGCATACACAACCCCTAAGTTATAATAGGCATCTGCATGCATAGGATCCATTTGTAATACCTTTTCAAATAAAGGCTTCGCTTCTTTAATGTGGTCCATACGAGCTAAGCATAATCCATATTGAAAGGTTGCTTCTACATCCGTTTCATTGAGTTCAATTGCCCGTTGTAAAAACGGCAGTGCTAACATATCATTTCCTAATTGAATGTGGGTAAATCCAAGCATACTGAATACATCATTTGTTTGTATATTACATGCAACCGCCTTTTCAAACATACGTTTTGCTGCTTCATATTTTTCTACTTCATAATAAATCGTACCAAGACCATAATAAGCAGTTCCAAGCTTAGCGTCTAATTCTAATGCCTTTTTATAAAAAGCAACAGCACGGTCGCGTTCGCCAATTGCGTCTAATAAATTTCCGAAATTCACATATCCAATTGGATTAGATGGATCTTCTTCAATTACTTCATTTAACAGCCTTGCAGCTTCCTCCCAATTTCCTTCCTGCATATACGCTATACCTTCATCAAGCTTTGCCATCCGATACACCTCTACTCTAAAATTTTATTCCTTTAGCCATTCTTCATACATCTATCATAAAAGAAACCTCGGTCTCATTAAAGCCCGAGGTTTCATAAATTCAAGATAAGTACGTTAACTTTTTCCCATTTCGGAACACTTCATCAATTGTTCCTCCGCCAAGACAAACATCACCATCATAAAAGACCACTGCTTGTCCTGGTGTTATAGCCCGGACTTTTTCATCACAAGTGATGTGAACCTTGCCATCTTCCAGTACCGTAACAGTTATCTTATTATCCGGTTGTCGATAGCGGAATTTGGCTGTGCATGTGAACTGCTGAGCCTTCGGCTTTCCGCTCGTCCAACTAATATCTGTCGCCAGCACTTCATCCCCGTACAACAATTCATTATGAAAGCCTTGGACTACATACAATAGATTTTTCTCCAAATTTTTTCCGGCTACAAACCAAGGATCGCCGTCCCCACCGATTCCTAGGCCGTGCCGCTGCCCGATTGTATAATACATTAAACCATCGTGCTTTCCTTTCACTTCGCCAGAAAACGTAACCATATCCCCTGGCTGAGCAGGTAAATAATTACCTAAGAATTCTTTAAAATTACGTTCGCCTATGAAGCAAATGCCGGTACTATCCTTTTTTGAAGCGGTTGCTAAGCCGGCGCGCTTTGCCATTTCACGAATTTGCGGTTTCTTTAAATCACCTAGTGGAAACATCGTTCTGGAAAGTTGCTCCTGTCCAAGTTGATTTAAAAAGTACGTTTGGTCTTTATTATCATCGACACCACGAAGCATATTGTATACTCCGTCTTGCTCTTCCACGCGGGCATAATGTCCTGTTGCAACATAATCTGCACCGAGCGACATGGCATGATCAAGAAACGCCTTAAACTTAATTTCTTTATTACACATAACATCCGGGTTTGGTGTACGACCCGCACGGTACTCGTCGAGGAAATAGGTAAATACCCGGTCCCAATATTGTTTTTCAAAATTTACTGCGTAATACGGAATTCCAATTTGATTACACACTGCAATCACATCGTTATAATCTTCCGTTGCTGTACATACGCCAAATTCATCTGTATCATCCCAGTTTTTCATGAAAATACCGATTACATCGTATCCTTGCTCCTTTAGCATAAGCGCTGCTACAGAAGAATCGACGCCACCTGACATTCCAATGACGACTCTTGTTTCCTGAGGGGATTTTTTCAAATGTTTCACCTCCAACCTCAATTTTCTTAGTTGTATCGTTTGTTATTTTCCTACATTTTTAGCTAATCGTTTGACGATTTTTGCTGTTTCATAAGCTACTTTTTCAATTTCCTTTGCATGATTGCCATAGCCAAAACTAAATCGAACACTGGACCGAATTTTTTCTGATTCTTTCCCAAACATCGCAACAAGAACATGAGAAGGATCAACAGAACCAGCTGTACATGCAGAGCCACTTGATGCTGCAATACCAGCAAGATCTAGATTAACGAGAAACGATTCAATATCCATAGATGGAAAGCTAAAGTTACATACATGCGCTAAACTATGCTCCTTATTTCCATTCCATTCGTAGACTATGCCTTCTTTTTCAAAGACAGCTATCATTATATCTTTAAAAGAGAGATAGCGCTGAATTTTTTGCTCACGTTCTTCTCTAGCTATTTGAATAGCATGCTGCAATCCTACTACGCCAGGGACGTTTTCTGTACCTGCTCTTCGTTTTCTTTCTTGTTCACCACCGGTAATAATAGGGGAGAGCTTTACATTTTCATTGCAGTATAAAAATCCTACACCTTTTGGTCCGTTAATTTTGTGTGATGAAATCGAAAGCAAATCAAGGCCAAGTTGATTCACATCAATTGATACGAGTCCATAAGCTTGGACAGCATCTGTATGAAAATGGGCTTGATGATCCTTTAGAAGCTCCCCAATTTCCTGTATAGGTTGTATCGTTCCCACTTCATTATTACCGTACATGACCGATACAAGAATGGTTTCGTCTGTTAGAGCTTGTTTAATATCTTCCACATGTACGCGGCCGGTTTCGTCGACTGGTACATATGTAATGTTAAATCCTTCTCGTTCTAACATTTTGCATGTATTTAAAATGGCATGGTGTTCAATTTCCGTTGTAATAATATGATGTCCACGATTTTGATTTGCACGTGCTACGCCCAGCAAAGCTAAATTATCTGCTTCTGATCCGCCACTAGTAAAAATGATTTCGTTTGGTTTTGCTCCAATACTTGCCGCACATACTCGTCTTGCTTCATCAATAGCATGGCGCGCTTGTCTACCGAAGAAATGTATGCTAGAGGGATTTCCAAACACGTCTGTCATATAAGGGATCATGCTTTGCACCACTTCTGGATGTACGGGTGACGTTGCAGCATGATCTAAATAAATATGCATATAAATTCACCCTTTAATTTGTATAGTAAATAAGAAGCCGACTCACCTTAGCAGCCGGCTCCGCTTTTCTTTATGATCTAGCTCCTCCGGCTAACCCCTCCGGCCGGACAACCCTCGCCCAGAAAAGGCATAGAGCGCCTTTTTGGGCGAGGAACGTTCCGTCCTGCGTGGCTGAACAGCCGGCTCCGCTTTTCTTTTTATTAAATATAAAACATATATCCTTGTTGGTTTTCTTCGTCGTATTTGACAAGGTCTTCAAGTGTAGTGCTGTCGAGTACTCCTTGCACTGCGTCTCGTATTCGCATCCAAAGCTGACGTTGTGCCGGTTTTTCTTCTTCTATTCCTTCTACTACACTAATCGGACCTTCTAAACAACGAATTACGTTTCCTGCTGTAATTGCACTTGGTACATCTGCAAGAACATAGCCACCGTATGCTCCGCGTGTACTTTTCACAAGACGTGCGTTACGAAGGGGCGAAATAAGCTGTTCCAAATAGTGCTCAGATAAGTCATGTGACTGTGCAATCGATTTTAAAGAAATCGGTCCAGTTCCATATTTTTTTGCTAAATCAATCATAATAGTTAAACCATAGCGACCTTTTGTTGATATTTTCATACTAACACCTCTTTCCTAAACTTCTTCCATACGTAAATAAGCCCTAACGATTATATCATACATCATGTAAAACCAACATTTCATTCCCTAAAACTTTGTATGACCATATCTTTACTTTGTTATCATCTATTTACTATAGGATAGACACATTATGCTTAACTCATAAGGAAAAGCATAATCTATTGTCCCTACTCTTCTTTCATTTTTCGTAATTTTAAATAAATAGCCCCTAATGTTTTTTCTTTCCCCGCTTCTTTCGGTTCGTAATATTGCCGGTCCTTTAATTCATCAGGTAAATACTGCTGCTTTGCCCATCCTCCAAAGCTTCCAAGTGGAAAATCATGCGGATATTTATAACCAATTCCGTGTCCGAGTTGTTTTGCACCGCTATAATGGCTATCCTTTAAATGGGCCGGTATGTCATAGTAGGCACCGTTTCTGACATCCTGCAAAGCTTTGTCTATAGCTAAATAGCCAGAATTCGATTTAGCTGACAAGCACATTTCAATAACAAGTGTACTCAGTATAATACGAGCTTCAGGAAATCCAACCGATTTACTAGCTTCACATCCCATATATACTTTAAATCCCATATCCGATGCAAGACCACAATCCTCGTAAGCAATTACAGTCAATCTACGACAAATACTCGTTAAGTCACCAGCCTCTATGAGACGAGCTAAGTAATGTAACGCGCCGTCCACATCACTACCCCGAATAGACTTTTGTAATCCAGATAGAACATTATAATGTGCAGAACCGGCTTTATCATGGGAAAATCCTTTATTCGTTAGAAATTCCTGTATCGTTTCAGTTACTACTTCATACATGCCGCTGTCCATTCGTGAAGCGTGTACAATATCCTCTAAAAGATTTAAAGAAGAGCGAACATCTCCGTTTGTACCATTAGCTATTTGTTCAAGCTGCTGCTCACTTATTTGTACAGCAAGCTTACCTAATCCACGTTCTTCATCTGTTAATGCCCGTTTTAAAACTTTCATTATATCGGGCGGAGTAATCGGTTTTAATTGTTTGATTTGATTACAACGACTTCGAATAGCGGCATTTACGTCGTGAAACGGGTTTTCTGTCGTAGCTCCAATCAATGTAACGAGCCCACTTTCAACATGAGGAAGTAGGTAATCTTGTTGCGATTTTGTAAACCTATGGATCTCGTCAAGAAACAAGATAACGCTTCCGTACATTCGTGCTTCATCAACTACTTGTTCAATATCCTTTTTCCCAGCAGTTGTTGCATTTAATGCTATAAAATGTTTATTTGTAGAGCCTGCAATCGCATAGGCTAAGGATGTTTTCCCAATTCCTGGTTCTCCGTATAAGATCATAGATGGAATATGTCCACTTTGAACCATACGATAAAAGGATGAACTAGGTAATGTAAGTTGATCTTGTCCGACAACCTCATCTAACGATTTCGGCCGCATGCGATAAGCAAGAGGTGCTTGTTCCACCTAACTCTCCTCCCCGTGATGCGTTTCCTTTATTGTACTACACTTGACAGGGTTAGAAAAAGAATCATTACCGAAAGGGATTTGTATAGGGGCTTGTAGTGAATAGGGTAAGGGATAAGTGAAACTTTTATGACAGGAATCTATACAACATTTTAAAAAAAATAGACCATAATACAGATCTCTGCATAACGGCCTATTTCTTCCTGTTTACTCTTGACCAACGCGATTTATTTGTATGTCTTTCAGCAGTGTTCGAACGACATAACTTGCTGCAATAAGACCAGCAACAGAAGGTACAAAAGCATTTGAGGATGGTGGAATTTTAGCCTTACGAATTTTTGCGTTTTCATCTGGAATAATTTCCTTTCGAATGTCCTCACGAATAACAATTGGACTTTCATCAGAGAAAACAACCTTCACACCTTTTGTAATTCCTTCTTTACGAAGTCTTGTTCGCACTACTTTTGCAATGGGATCTGTATGTGTTTTGGAAATATCCGCAATCCGAAATCGTGTCGGATCCATTTTATTTGCAGCTCCCATACTAGAAATAATCGGAATTTTCCGTTTTAAGCATTCTTTCATAATATGAATTTTATACGAAATCGTATCAGCAGCATCGATGACAAAATCAAGACCATAGGAGAAAAATTGTTCATACGTCTCTTCTGTATAAAACATTTGCAAAGCAATTACTTCGCAATCTGGATTAATATCTGCAATCCGTTCTTTCATAAGCTCTACTTTTTGTCGACCAACGGTGGAAAGTAGCGCATGCAATTGACGATTGACATTTGTAATATCTACAACATCTTTATCAACAAGAACGAGGCGGCCTACTCCAGATCGTGCCAATGCTTCGACAGCAAAGGAACCTACGCCCCCTATTCCTAACACACCGACCGTACTGTTTTTCAATATTTCAAGCCCGTCTTTTCCAAGAGCTAACTCATTCCGCGAAAACTGATGTAGCATACGTATCCACTCCTCTTGCAAATTCATTCAATTTGTATTCTACCTTCTTTTCCTACTATTTGTATAGAAAAAGTTATTATATAATAACAAGTTAAAAAAAATCCTATGTGAACTTCACATAGGATAGGTTAGATTCAAATAATTATTCGCTACTGATACTATTTTTTGTAATCCTTATTTACGACCTCTTTTTTGTAAATGTAACTCATTCCATTGTGCAGGTGCCACTTCACTTGGTGCGTCGGTTAACAAGCAACTTGCACTTGCTGTTTTTGGAAATGCTATCGTATCGCGTAAATTAGTACGACCTGCAAGTAGCATAACTACACGGTCAAGCCCTAATGCAATACCACCATGTGGAGGTGTTCCATATTCAAATGCATCAAGAAGGAATCCAAACTGTGCCTTTGCTTCTTCAGGCGTAAATCCAAGTGCCTTGAACATTTTTTCTTGTACGTCACGTTCATAAATACGCAAAGATCCACCGCCAAGTTCATAACCATTTAATACGATATCATAAGCCTGTGCACGTACTTTTTCTGGTTCCGTTTCAAGTAATGCAACATCTTCACGGAATGGCATCGTAAATGGATGATGTGCTGCCGAGAAGCGGTCTTCTTCTTCGTCATATTCAAGTAATGGCCAATCCGTTACCCATAAGAAATTAAATGTATTTTCATCAATAAGTTGTAGTTCCTTACCAAGCTTTAAGCGAAGTGCGCCTAGGCTATCGGCAACAATACTTTTTCTATCTGCAACAAATACGATTAAATCTCCTACTGTTCCTTCAACTAATTGAAGAATTGCAGCACTATCTTCTTCAGTAAGGAATTTCGTGATTGGTCCTTTTATTCCGTCTTCTTCGACTTTAAACCAAGCTAATCCCTTTGCACCGTATATTTTCACAAATTCAGTTAAAGCGTCCATATCTTTACGAGAGTATTTGCTTGCAGATCCCTTTACATTAATGGCTTTTACTTGACCACCACTCGTAACCGCATCCGCAAACACTTTAAAGCCGCTGCTTGCAACTGCTTCCGAAACATCTACTAGTTCTAGTCCAAACCGGGTATCTGGTTTATCTGAACCATATCGACCCATTGCTTCATCATACGTTAAACGAGGGAATGGAGTAACGATATCCATTTGTTTCGCTTCCTTCATCACACGTTTCATCATTCGTTCCATCATGGCAATGATTTCATCTTGTGATAAGAATGATGTTTCAATATCGACTTGTGTAAATTCAGGTTGGCGATCTGCACGTAAATCTTCATCACGGAAGCAACGAGCAACTTGATAATACTTTTCAAAACCGCCTACCATAAGTAATTGTTTAAAAAGTTGCGGTGATTGTGGCAATGCATAGAACTCACCTGGATGAACACGGCTTGGCACCAAATAATCACGAGCCCCTTCAGGTGTACTCTTCGTTAAGATTGGCGTTTCCACTTCAAGAAATTCTTCTTCATCTAAGAAATCACGCATAGCTTTTGTAATCGTATGACGAAACTTAAATGTCTCTAACATAGACTGACGACGTAAATCTAAGTAACGATATTTCAAACGAACATCATCTGAAACTTCGGTATCGTCTGCAATTGAAAAAGGAGGTGTTTTTGCTTTATTTAAAATAGTAACTTGGGTTGCTTGCACTTCAATATATCCCGTTTGAATTTTAGGATTTACTTGGCCCTCTTCCCGTTTAATTACTGTACCTACAATGTGTAATACATACTCATTTCGAATTGTTTCTGCAAGCTCTAATGCTTCTTTTGAAATTTCTGGATTGAAGACTACTTGTACGATACCTGAGCGATCACGTAGATCAACGAAAATTAATCCCCCTAGATCTCTTCGTTTTTGTGCCCAACCATTTAATTGTACCGTACTCCCTACATCCTGCAATGAAACTTCTCCACAATGATGTGTTCTTTCTGCCATTTTTTCTCCTCCTAAAAAACTTTTTCTGCTATGTAAGAAACGAGTGTATCAAGAGAAATTTCTTTCTGGTCGCCGCTTTCCATTTCTTTAACCGAAATGACATTACGCTCTAACTCGTTATCTCCTAAAACCGCAACATACTTTGCATGGAATCGATCAGCAGCCTTAAATTGTGCTTTTACCTTTCGATCCAAATAATCTTTTTCAGTAGCTATCCCTGCTTTACGCAATTCAAATACAAGTTTTGCTGCTACATCCTTAGCTTTATCTCCCAAAGAAACAACATAGCAATCCAGATTTGAATCAATTGGCAGTTGTACTTGTTCTGCTTGCAAAGCAAGTAGCAATCGCTCAATACTTAATGCAAAACCAATACCAGCTGTTTCAGGACCACCAATTTCTTGTACGAGTCCGTTGTAACGTCCTCCGCCACTTAATGTCGTAATCGAACCAAATCCAGATGCTTCACTCATAATTTCAAAAACAGTGTGTTGATAATAGTCTAATCCACGTACTAAGTTTGCATCAATTTCAAATGGTATCCCCATCAAGGTTAATGTTTTTTGTACGTTATTAAAATATTCGCGTGAAGCTTCATTTAAATATTCTGTTATGGAAGGGGCTGATTTCATAAGATCATGATCGTGATCCTTTTTACAGTCAAGAATGCGAAGTGGATTTTTATGTAATCGCGCTTGACAATCACTGCAAAATTCTCCAATTCGAGGTTCAAAATGATTTACGAGAGCTTCACGGTGAGCCGTGCGACTTTCCCGATCACCTAGGCTGTTAAGCACAAGCTTTACACTTTTTAATCCTAAACTTCGATAGAATTCCATAGCAAGAGAAATAACCTCTGCATCGATTGCAGGGTCACTGCTGCCAAGTACTTCGGTTCCAAACTGTACAAATTGACGATAACGTCCTGCTTGTGGTCGTTCGTAGCGAAACATCTGGCCAATATAATATAGCTTTGTCGGCTGCGTGCTATCACCATACATTTTGTTTTCCACATAGGAACGAACGACAGAAGCTGTTCCTTCAGGACGTAGCGTTAGACTACGTTCTCCGCGATCTTCAAACGTGTACATCTCTTTTTGAACGATATCTGTTGTATCGCCTACACCACGTAAGAATAGCTCTGTATGCTCAAAAACCGGTGTGCGAATTTCTTTATAATTATAGCGTCTGCAAATATCACGTGCTTGCGCTTCGATATACTGCCATAATTCTACCGTTCCAGGTAGGATATCTTGCGTTCCTCTTGGAATTTGAATAGACATGCTTGGTTCCTCCCATTTTAAAAATAACAGCTATGCATCGGGTTTACTACAGATGTCGGCCAACGTAGCAAAACCGGGCCGTGTCCGCTTTTCTATTGCAAAATAAAAAAACCCCCATTCCTACAAATTGTAGGGACGAGAGTTTTATACCCGTGGTACCACCCTAATTGAAGCATTCGCTTCCACTCTTTCCATAACGCCTGAACGCGTTCCTCTCCTACTAAGTTTCCTTTTCAGAGCAAAACCTACGGAGTGTTCCTTCAATATGTCATCATGTGAAAATGCTCTCAGCCTAAGTCATTTTCTCTCTTTTTCATGTGTCATCATATTTACTGTTCTCCATCATCGGTTGTACGATATTTATCTGTAAAAACATGATTTTGTTTATAAATATACGTTTGTTACGGTTTCTTGTCAAGACCGACTCAAATGTTTCTTGACGTTTTTCACATCTTGAATGGACACACCATGCTCTGAAGCAAGCTCCATTGCAGGGAAAACTCGTTCCTTCCCTTCAGCTTCCTGCCGTTGCATGTGAAAAAGTCCGTTCACACTGTTAGTTATCCCGTTGGCTTGATCACTCATTCTCATGTTGTATCCCTCACATCTGTCATATTCTTCTCCTATTATTCCACTATAGGCAAGAATTATTCTTCACAGATAATAAAATAACAATATACAACGACTGATATAAAGTGAAACTTCCATCGGAGGGGTCGCCCACAAATAGCGGGATAAATTTATTTACTATCTAAAATAAGCGTGACGGGACCATCATTTACTAATTCTACATCCATCATTGCACCAAAGATTCCCGTTTCAACATGAAGACCTTTTTGCTCTAGCTCTTTATTAAATACATCATACAATTGCTGTGCATAATCGGGTTTCGCTGCTTCCATAAAGTTTGGACGGCGCCCTTTTCGACAATCTCCGTATAATGTAAACTGAGAAACAGACAAAATGTGCCCGTTCTTATCTAAAACAGAATCATTCATTTTTCCACTCTCATCCTCAAAGATACGAAGATTTGCAATTTTTTCAGCTAAGTAAGCAGCATCACTTTCTATATCTTCATGTGTCACACCGACAAGCAACATTAATCCAAATGGAATGTTACCTACTACTTCACCATTTACTGTAACAGATGCTTTTTTTGTTCGTTGTACTACTACTCTCATCGTCCTACCCCTTTAATGCATTAATCGACGGACAGCATAAATGTCTCGTACTTGTTTAATTCGTTCGACTACTTTGTGAAGATGATGAACGTTCTGAATACTCATGGAGATATGAATAGTCGCTACTTTATTTCGGTCGCTTCGACCGGCGACAGCTGATATATATGTTTTCGATTCATTTACTGCCTGCAGTACTTCATTTAATAAGCCTCTGCGATCATAGCCTGTAATTTCAATATCAACATTATATTCCAGGTCTTTTTCTGGATCATTTTCCCATTCTACATCTAATAAGCGATCCTTTGCTTCTTCTGTTAATACATTTACACAATCTGTACGGTGAATGGAAACTCCGCGTCCCTTTGTTATATACCCGATGATATCATCGCCTGGAACTGGGTTACAGCATTTTGATAAACGAATTAATAAATTATCAGCACCATTTACTTTAATGCCTGAATCGTGTTTACGTATTTTTAAGCTATTTCGAACATCCGATACAGATTCATGTAGTAATTTTTCTTCATCTCGTTGTTTTCGATACTTGTCCGTTAAACGAGTCACAATTTGTGCAGATGTAATCCCGTTGTATCCAACCGCTGCATACATTTCTTCATCATTCGGAAAATTAAATTTTTCCGCTACACGCTTGACGTTTTCTGGGTTCAGAACTTCCTTTACATCGTACTCTAAGCTTCGTAAATCACGTTCAATTAATTCTTTACCTTTTTCAATATTCTCTTCACGGCGCTGTTTCTTAAAAAACTGGCGTATTTTATTTTTTGCATGCGAGGTTTGAGCAAGTTTTACCCAATCCTGACTAGGTCCATATGAATGTTTGGAGGTTAGGATTTCAACGATATCACCAGTCTTTAATTTATAGTCTAGCGGAACCATTTTCCCATTCACCTTTGCACCAATTGTTTTGCTTCCAATTTCAGAGTGAATACGATAAGCAAAGTCAATCGGGACTGAGCCTAGAGGCAATTCTACTACATCGCCTTTTGGAGTAAATACAAAGACCATATCCGAAAACAAATCTATTTTAAGTGATTCCATAAATTCTTCCGCATTGGAGGCATCATTTTGCCATTCTAATATTTGACGAAACCAGGTGAGGTTATTTTCTAACGTTTCACTTTCTTCTATATCTTTTCCCTCTTTGTATGCCCAATGAGCAGCAATCCCATATTCTGCAATACGATGCATTTCTTTCGTTCGTATTTGGACTTCTAAAGGATCTCCTTTCGGGCCAATTACGGTTGTGTGAAGAGATTGATATAAATTCGCCTTTGGCATCGCAATATAGTCTTTAAATCTTCCTGGCATTGGCTTCCAGCATGTATGAATAATGCCTAATACTGCATAACAATCTTTAATACTATTTACAATAACCCGCACAGCAAGTAAATCATATATTTCATTAAACTGTTTATTTTGCAAAACCATCTTACGATAAATGCTATAAATATGTTTAGGTCGACCAGATAAATCACAAGGAATTGTGACTTCCAAGAGCTTTTCTTGAATTTCCTTCATAACATCTTTTAGATAATCTTCCCGTTCTGCCCGCTTTCTTTTCATCAAGTTAACAATTCGATAATATTGCTGTGGATTCAAGTAGCGTAAAGCAGTATCCTCAAGCTCCCATTTAATCGTATTAATTCCAAGACGATGTGCTAACGGAGCGAATATTTCGAGTGTTTCATTTGCAATACGTCGCTGTTTCTCTTGAGGTAAATGGCGAAGCGTTCTCATATTGTGTAAACGATCCGAAAGCTTAATCAAAATCACGCGAATATCTTGCGCCATAGCGACAAACATTTTTCGATGATTTTCAGCTTGTTGTTGCTCGTGTGATTTATACTTAATCTTTCCTAACTTCGTAACACCATCTACTAACATGGCTACTTCTTTCGAAAATTCGCGTTCTAAATCCTTTAATGTTACTTCTGTATCTTCAACAACATCATGTAAAAACCCAGCCGAAATCGTAGAAGAATCCATTTTCAAGCCTACTAATATTCCAGCAACTTGAATAGGATGAATAATATAAGGTTCGCCAGATTTACGATATTGCTCACGGTGGGCATCGCGAGAATATTCATAGGCACGCTTAACCATCGTAACATCTTCATCTGTTAAATATTTACTCGCATTCTCCAACACCTGTTCAGCTGTTAGCACTTGTTCATTCGCCATGGAATCACCTTTTTATATGAAAAATTAATCCTTTTTATAAGTTAGAATTATTATTTATTACACCATTATAACGCAAATATTGAAAATTGAAAAAGGAAAGAGCGAAGATTGTAATATAGAGACTATATATATGTTCATCTGACAATAAATAAGAACCATTCTATACGTATAGAAAATGGACCGTTACAGATCGTCTCTATTTTAAGGGATTCTGTATACCGGTCCATTGCGTTCACACCAGAAAAGGAACAATCCGTTTCTAGGCATGTTTTTTAATAGTTCATAAGCGTTAAAACATCGTAGCCTTGTAGCTTTTCTCTACCACCAAGATAGTTAAGCTCAATTAAAAAGGCGATTCCAACTACAATGCCGCCAAGTTCTTCCACAAGGGCGATCGTTGCTTCAATCGTTCCGCCCGTTGCAAGTAAATCATCGGTAATGAGAATACGTTGACCTGGACGAATAGCATCCTTATGAATCGTTAATACATCCTTACCATATTCTTTACCGTAATTGTATTTAATAACTTCGCGGGGAAGTTTTCCTTCTTTACGTACCGGTGCAAAACCTACTCCTAAGGCATAGGATACAGGGCACCCAATTATGAATCCACGTGCTTCCGGTCCTACAACGAGTTCTGCTTTCTTTTCTTTCGCAAATTCTACAATTGCATCCGTTGCAGCTTTGTACGCCTTACCATCATTCATTAATGGCGTAATATCCTTAAATACAATTCCTTCTTTCGGATAGTCCGGAACAATTGCAATATATGGTTTTAAATCCATGTTAATAAGCCTCCTGACATGTTAAAGAACTACTCTGTATATTACTAAACCACATAAATAACTGCTGATATGTGGAATATACTAATTCTTTTTCGACCTGTAATCCATTTATCTTTTCACGATAAGTAGTGGATTCTAACAAATCACGTTTGGAAATATGATCTGACATAAAAATCAAACCATCTTTTATTGTAACAAATTCTAGTTCAAAAAACACCTGTGTCATAAAAATTACAGTGTCTTTTGACCAACCTTTATGCTGGCACAGCTGTGCCCCATGCTTAGAAAGTGAAAACGGAGCTTGTTGGCGTAAAAATGAAAAATACCATTTAAAGTGATCGCGGGTCGGAACGGTACTAAATGTATGCTGATTTTCTTGGTGAAAAACGGCATAAATTCGTTCCGGAAATCCTTTTGCAAAAAGCTTCTCTACCTCGTCCATGCTTACTGGTAAATCTAAGAGCACTATATAACGTCCGTTAAGTGATTGCTCCGTTACTTCCTTTGCTTGCAACAGTGCCCCAGGTAACGATAATGAATTGGTTGCTTTTTGAAAATAAATAGCTGTCACTTTATCCTCAGGCAACGATAACAAGAATTTCTCGATATTTCGATCTCCACGATAATCAAACAATTGCCAGTTATTCACAGCAAGATCTGAAATCATAATCTGCGGTTTACGAAAATGATTCCATTCATTTATCGTTACTTCTCCAACTACCGATACACGTGACATGGGCGAAATTTCCTCTACAACATGTCCAAATCCAAAGCCAACACAGTCTAATTTGCTATCACCATCACGCAGCAACAGCTTGACATGAGAACCATCCAACCCAATTTGACGAATACTTTCGATTGCAGCTTCTTCTATTCGTATACATGGTTTGGGATTACCTACACCAAAGGGAGCCAAGAGCTGTAATTCTTCAATGGTAGATATGGTCACTTCTCCTAGTGTACACGTAGTATCAATATCTGTAATAGGGAAAAGCTGTTCTTCACTAAGCGTAGCATCAGCTAACTGATTTAAACGATTTCGAAGTTCATTAACATCACCAAGAGAAAGACTCATCCCAGCAGCCATCGCATGACCACCAAAATGCGGTAACAAATCACGGCATGTTGATAAATTTGCAAATAAATCGAATCCTTCTATACTCCGTGCAGACCCTTTCGCTATCCCTTTTTCACGATCAATACTAAGCAAAATGGTTGGACGATAATAGCGTTCTACTAATTTAGAAGCTACAATTCCAATCACTCCCGCATTCCATCCTTCTTTTGCAATTACTAGTACTTTATTTTGATCAGATGAGTATTTATCTTCCACTTCTTGTATCGCCTCATCTGCGATTTTCTTCACAATATCTTGGCGAAGCCGATTTGTCGAATCTATTTCTTCCGCAAGAAATCTCGCTTCTTCTGGATCATTTGTTATTAATAATTGTACAGCAGGATCTGCATCTCCTAGTCTTCCTACCGCATTGATTCGGGGTCCAATCGAATAACCAATACTCTCTTCATTGATTTCATTTGCATTTATATTGGCAACCTGAAAGAGGGCACGATAACCAGGTCGACTTGTCTCTCTTAACTTTTCTATCCCTTTTTTCGCTATAAGCCGATTTTCACCAAAGAGGGGCACTAAATCAGCAATCGTTCCAATTACTGCAATATCGAGCAGATGCTCTGGAACGCGCCCTAATAAAGCATGAGAAAGTTTAAATGCAACGCCCACTCCTGCAAGATGTTGAAATGGATAGCCATCCCCAATCCTTGGATGAATAATTGCATACGCCTCGGGAAGCTGCGGTGAAATTTCGTGATGATCGGTAATAATTAGATCTAGTCCAATTTCCTTTGCAACCTCGGCTTCTTTTATTGCTGAAATACCTGTATCTACTGTAATAATTAACGAAAACCCCTCATCCTTTGCCCAGCGAAACGCCGCTTCGTTCGGTCCATATCCTTCGGTGAACCGATTAGGAATATAAAATGACACGTTCGCATGCAATTCCTCAAGCGTGAGCATAAGCAAAGTTGTACTACTAACGCCGTCCGCATCATAATCACCAAAAATGAGGATCCGTTCCCCCTCTTCGATTGCATGATGAATTCTCTGAACAGCTAGCTTCATATCATGTAAAAGAAACGGATCATGAAATTGTTGTTCTGTAAACAAAAAATCAACTATTTCCTGCTCCGTTTTTAATCCTCTATTCATCAATAAAGAGACGACGAAGGGTGTAATATGCAGCGACTGTGAAAGGCGCTTTACTTCTTCCTCATCTTGACTTTTTTCATTCCATCGTGTTTTTGCTCGCAACAACGAAATCACCCCTTAACCTATTCATTATACTAAACAGGCTAAAGGGTGACAATGATTCTATAGCTGTGAAAAAGGCGATATCGTAGATACGATATCGCCTTCTATCCTTATACAAGAATATCTGATTTTTGTTTTGTTTCTACTTCTTTCTTCCGTTTACCAGTTCCCTTTTTCAGACTACGTGATTCCATATAAAGCCATAGCTGAGAAGCAACGAATACGGAAGAATACGTACCGACAATCAGTCCTATGAGCAAAGCAAATGAGAAATTGCGCAAGGAAGCACTACCAAATATAAGCAAGGCAATAACCGGTAGTAACACCGTTAAAACGGTATTGACCGAGCGGCTAAGTGTTTGTCGAATACTTAAGTTCACAATTTCTTCTAAATCTTTTATAGAACGCACCTTACGTTCTTTGTACAATTCGCGGTTTCGATCAAAAGTAACAATACTATCATTAATAGAGTACCCTACGATGGTTAAAACGGCCGCAATAAACGACAGGTCTACCTCTAATCGTAATATACTAAATACCGTTATAATGAAAAATGCGTCATGTAACAAGGCAACGACTGCAGAGATAGCATACGTAAAACGGAAACGAAGACTGACATACAATATTATTCCAACGGATGCAATCAGAACCGCAATCAGCGCATTGCGTGCCAATTCTTTACCGATTGTTGGAGATACCGTACTTACGTTAGGTTCCGCACCGTATTTATCCTTAATCGTACTTTTTACTTTCGCAATTTCTTCTTTCGTAAATACACCTTTTGAACGGATTGCTGCACTTTGGTTATTAGTCCCCGTTAGAACTATATCCTCCGTTTTCACTCCAATCGTCTCTAAATCTGTTTTCAACTCACTTACAACAATTGGTTTATTGCTCGTCATATCTAACCGAGATCCACTAGAAAAATCTATGCCTGCATTTAACTTAAAGATGGAAACAATGATAACTCCTACAATCATGAACACTGCAGAAAATACGAGAAAACGATGTCCAATCTTTACAAAATTAATAGAATCAAATGGTGTAGGAGCATGCATAACCCCTTTAGAAAGCGGCAAGATTTTACTTTTCTTCACGCCAAACCATTCTACCTTCTTGTCAAATAAACGACTTTTTACAAGCATTCCAAGTAATAAACGTGTAACACCTACGTTCGTTGCAAATCCGACAACTAGACTGACCATTAAGCTTGTTGCAAAACCTTTTACAGCGCTTGTACCAAATATAAATAAAACAATTGCTGCAAGAAGTGTCGTAACATGTGCATCTAAAATAGTTAAGAAGGAATGTCGATTTCCAGCGCGATAAGCAGCCATAACGGACTTCCCGATTTTGAGTTCTTCTTTAAACCTCTCATCGGTTATAATATTGGCATCTACCGCAATCCCGACCCCTAGCACCAGAGCCGCTATACCCGGCAGCGTCAGGACAGCATGCATACCGTTAAAGATGAGAAGTGTTATGTAAATATATAAGCCAAGTGTGATGACAGCGACCAAACCAGGCAAACGATAGTAAAGTAGCATAAATAAGAAAATAAGTGCTACACCAATCATTCCTGCTACCATTGTTTGTTGCAAGGCTGTTTCCCCAAATTTTGCACCAACTGAAGTAGAATATAATTCCTTTAACTCAACCGGCAATGAGCCTGCATTAAGTAAATTAGCTAATTCCTTAGCTTGTGTTGGAGTGAAAGATCCTACAATGGATACATCTGTTTGATTAAACACTTGATCGACTCTAGCAGCTGATAAGTATTTAGGCTTTGCCTTTTGGCTTTCTGCCTTATATGAATCCGTTCCATCTTGGAAATCCAACCAGATTACCATTAAGTTATTTGGCTTCATCCCTAGTACATTTTCTGTAACTTGTTTGAACTTAGCAGCATTGTTTAGTGTTAACCCTACACTAGGCTGACCTTGTTGGTCGAATGTTTGCTTTGCCCCGCCCTGCTTTAAATCTGTTCCATCCATCAAAACATTATCATTTACATCACGAAATGTAAGCTTCGCTTGTGTAGATAATATTTCACGGGCTTTTGTTTGATCTTGAACCCCCGCAAGTTGCACACGTATGCGATCATTACCCTCAATTTGAATATTAGGCTCGCTTACTCCGAGAACGTTTACGCGTTTCTCTAGCGCATTCACGGTACTTAAAAGAACGTCACGAGTAATAGTGTCACCTTGCTTAGCAGGCTGTACTTGATACAAAATTTCAAAGCCGCCACGCAAATCTAGCCCAAGATTAATACCTTGTGTCACATTTTTTGTCGTTGTTCCAATTATTCCACCCACAAGTAGAACAATTAAAAAGAAAGCAACGAGTCTGCTTCGTTTTGCCATTGGTTTTGTGTTCCTCCTTATACTTAAGAAAAAAAGCAATACTATGTCTATTATAGAAAGCCTTAAAAACGAATGTCAAATCAAGTCATCATGTTTCATATTCATTTAATGGTCCAAGCGGTGATTTATAGGCTTGCATCGTTAAGTATGTCATATAATCGCTAGTTGAAAGCGTAAGCACATCATTTACTAATTGAAACAATTTCAGTTCCTGGTCTACTTTTTTCCATTTTTTAACTTTCAAACATTCCCATACGTCTTTCGTTGTTACTCGATCGTATCCTAGAACTCTAAATTCTTCCACTTTGCTATCAATCACAATCTTCAGCTGTTCACGATAAGCATCTACCGGATGTTCTTTCACAACCATCATGTCCTCCTCCAATTCATTTTGGGCGTTTGATTCCTATATATACAATCTGTTTAGATCGTTCCCTAATCTTATGCAAAAACTTGTATACATACACCTTGTCATGCTTGCCATATATATAAGCATATAAATTATTGTAAATCATTCTGGAGCTTTTGAGAAGGTGGGAACGAAATGACGAAGCAAAGCTTTTTACGTGGAACGTTGATTTTAATTCTAGCGGGACTAGCTACGCGTGTACTTGGCTTTCTTAATAGAATTGTTATGGCAAGAATTTTAGGAGAAGAAGGGGTAGGACTATATATGATGGCTGTTCCGACCTTCATCCTAGCCATCACCATCACACAGCTTGGACTTCCCGTAGCAATTGCTAAGCTTGTTGCAGAGGCAGAAGCAAGGAAAGAGCCGCATAAAGTAAAAAAAATTCTTTCCGTTTCATTGTCCATAACGTTGTCACTCAGCATAGTCTTTACAATCGCCATTTCCTTAGCTGCCCCTATCATTTCAAAGATGCTATTAACAGATGCACGAACGTACTATCCACTTATTGCAATACTTCCTGTCGTTCCTATTATTGCAATTTCATCTGTACTACGAGGATATTTCCAGGGAAAACAAAATATGAAGCCTGGTGCCTTATCACAAGTATTAGAGCAAGTTGTCCGTATTACACTCATTGCCGTTTGTATCCGAGCATTCCTTCCGTTTGGAATTGAATTCGCTGCCGCAGGAGCGATGATTTCAGCAGCAGCTGGGGAGCTCGTCTCACTCGCTTATATGTTGTATATATTTAAAGGGGAAAAACATATTCCCTTAACTTCTCACTTTTTACAAACTGTACAAAACAGTAAGGCTACCTTCCAATCTCTTATGTCCATTGCCTTACCTACTACAGGAAGCCGTTTAATCGGTTCGATTTCGTACTTTATTGAGCCAATCGTAATTGTACAAAGTTTAGCCATTGCTGGTGTAACGACGAGCATTGCAACCAAACAATACGGAGAATTAAACGGTTATGCCTTACCCCTACTATTCTTACCATCCTTTATTACATACGCTCTTTCCACCTCACTAGTTCCTTCTGTTAGTGAAGCAATGGCAAAAAAAAACCACGTACTCGTTGAATACCGACTGCAGCAAGCGTTGCGATTATCATTTCTTTCTGGAGGTTGGTCTGTCGTAATTTTGTACGTATTTGCCAATCCAATTATGACGCTCATGTACGGAACAGATCATGCTGCAATCTATGTAAAGGTTCTCGCGCCATGTTTTCTTTTCTATTATTTTCAAGGTCCACTAGCATCGGTGCTTCAAGCATTAGATTTAGCCAAGGCGGCGATGTATAACAGTTTCATTGGTACGGTTGTAAAGATTATTGTAATTTTCGCACTTGCATCACGTCCAGAATTTCAAATAATGGGAGTTGCACTAGCGATAGCAACTGGCTTACTCGTTGTTACCTTTTTGCACTACGCAACGCTTCTAAAAAAAATTACATTTACTATTTACGCAAGAGATTACATCTATGGTATGCTTGCTATTTTTCTAGCAGGAGTAGTTGGATTTTCCTGTAATTTATACACCTTTTCTTCTTCATTAGGAATTCAAACATTGCTTTCTATTGTCATTACAAGCTTTGTCTATGCAACATTGCTCATCGTATTTCGTCTCATACGCAAAGAAGAATTACAACGATTCTCTCTTTTACGCTTTGGCTTTTTAAAATAACACAAGGGCACTTACTCATCCGTTATATCAATAAAAAATTGTCCATTTTGATACGTACAGTAGGAAATTTTCTTCACATCTTTATATCCAAGTTCCCGTAGCTTCTGCCTGAGCCAAAGATTTGTTTTATTTATGCTTTGCAGATGCTCATCTTGGATCACTCCATCCATAATAAGAGGAAGTGTAAATACGGGCGGAGTATCCTTGTTTGTTTTCTTTGGAAAGACCGATAGTTTTCCAGAAGGTTCTAATATCGCATATGCCACATCGCGCACATCACCAATATCTTTCTCACGAAGCTGTAACAGAAGATCATCGAAATTATAGCGTTGCTTGCGCATTTGCTTTTCATCTACCTTACCTTCTCGTATTAGAATAACAGCTTCGCCCTCAAGTAGCTTACGTGCTCGTTGACTTTTCAAGGAAACAAAAGCAATACTAAGCTGCAAAACTGCAAGTACCGTCATAGGAACAATCTGATGCGAGATGTGCTTATCTGGATTTTCTATAGCAATGACAGCTAATTCACTTAGCATTAGAAAAACAACGAGATCAAGTACATTTAATTCACCAAGCTCTCGTTTTCCCATTGTTCGAAATATGATAGTGATAATTGCATACAATAGGACCGTTCGACCAGCCATTGCTAGAAGATCCATCATCATCATCCCACCTTATCATGTTGTATCCTGTTTAGTTTTCCCTACAGGTTATCACTTAATCCATAAGAAAGTAAGTCTATCTCTCTGTTATGTCTAATATGCTTGTAAGAGAGGAGGGATGATAATGACGGGAACAAAAAAAATGGCATCTGCCATCGTATTCGGACTGGGTATGATTTTACTTCTTGCTACAATAGCAAGTTTATTTGTAGCATTCCTTGCTAGATTAACAACAATGAATGATTCCACTCTTTCTACCATCATTCTCGTATTTGCAATCATTTCGATGCTTGTAGCAGGCTTCGTTGCAGGTGTAAAGGCAAAAACAAAAGGATGGCTTGTCGGTAGTTTAACAGGGCTATCATTTGCTCTTGTAATTTTTCTATTTCAATATTTAGGGTTTGGTAAGTCGCTCTCAAAGGAGAGCATCCTCTATCACATTGGATACATCGCAGCAAGTACAATGGGCGGAATCATCGGAGTAAATACGACAAAAAAAGAATAAAAAACCTTGGCAAACGCCAAGGTTTTTTATACAAAACAAGCTGCTTCTACTTTTTGAACCTACTCTTTATTTGCTTCGCGAATTGCATTGCGTTCAAACGTAAGATGAGAGCCATCTCCTACTTTGATAACAACAGTCGCGTCATTGATAGAATCAATAATTCCATGTAGACCGCCAATTGTTACAACGCGATCACCTTTACTTAAACTGCTTTGCATTTGTGAAACTGCTTTTTGACGTTTTTGTTGCGGACGAATTAATAAGAAATAAAATACAACAACCATTAAAAGAAGCGGCAATACTTGTACAGCAAACGCATTCATACTTTTAGTCCTCCTCAAATTATGTACATTTTAAAAGTTTTTTGCATTCGGTTTGTTAAAGCCATATTGTTCAAAAAATTCTTCACGAAAATCGCCAAGACGATCTTCACGAATAGCTTGTCGCACCTGCTCCATTAATTTTAGCAGAAAATAAAGATTATGGTAAGACGTTAAACGAATTCCAAACGTTTCTTCTGATTTAATCAAATGGCGAATATATGCACGAGAATAATTTTTACACGTATAGCAATCACAATTTGGATCAAGTGGACCAAAGTCTCTTGCATATTGTGCATTTTTGATGACAACGCGTCCCTGACTTGTCATACAAGTACCGTTTCTTGCAATACGAGTAGGCAAAACACAATCAAACATGTCAATCCCGCGAATCGCTCCATCAATAAGAGAATCGGGTGATCCAACTCCCATTAAGTATCTAGGTTTGTTTGTTGGCAATAGCGGCGCTGTATATTCCAACACACGGTTCATAACTTCCTTCGATTCCCCAACAGAAAGTCCCCCTATTGCATACCCTGGAAAGTCGAGAGAAACAAGGTCACGTGCACTTTGTCTACGAAGATCTTCATATTCTCCTCCTTGCACAATACCAAATAAACCTTGATCACTAGGACGAGCATGTGCTGATAAGCAACGTTCTGCCCAGCGACTCGTCCGTTCAACAGACTTTTTCATATAATCATACTCTGCAGGATATGGAGGGCATTCATCAAACGCCATCATAATATCTGAACCAAGCGCATTTTGGATTTCCATTGCCTTTTCCGGTGAGAGAAAGAGCTTATCCCCGTTCAAATGATTACGGAAATGAACACCTTCTTCTTCTATTTTACGAAAGTCACTTAAGCTAAACACTTGAAAGCCACCAGAATCTGTTAAAATAGATCGATCCCAATTCATAAAGGAATGAAGGCCACCTGCTTCTTTAACAATTTCATGTCCTGGTCGAAGCCATAGATGATACGTATTGCTTAATATAATGCCAGCATTCATTGCTTTCAATTCTTCAGGTGACATTGTTTTCACTGTAGCAAGTGTCCCCACCGGCATAAAAATAGGTGTTTCAAATGAACCATGCGGTGTATGCACTCTGCCAAGACGTGCACCTGTTTGTTTACAAGTTTTAATTAATTCATAGGTTACAGCTGCCATACATAACTCCTTTCTTCCCTCTACAAGATTAACATTGCATCTCCAAAACTAAAGAACCGATATTTCTCTGATACTGCTTCGTTGTATGCGTGCAGAACATGATCTCTACCAGCCAGAGCACTAACAAGCATAATAAGAGTAGACTTAGGCAAGTGAAAGTTTGTTATTAAACCATCAATCGCTTTATACGTATAGCCCGGATAAATAAATATATCGGTCCAGCCAGAGCATGCACGGAATGGTCCACCTGTTATCGTTGCAATGGTTTCCAGTGTTCGCGTAGAAGTCGTTCCAACAGAAATAATACGACCGCCATCTTGCTTTGTCTTATTTAAAAGGGACGCCGTTTCCTCTGACATATGATAATACTCAGAATGCATCTTATGATTCTCAATGCTGTCTACCGATACAGGACGGAATGTACCAAGACCGACATGCAACGTAATAAATGCTAACTGTACTCCCTTTTCCTCTAGCGTTTGCAATAATTCCTTTGTAAAGTGAAGACCAGCTGTCGGTGCTGCCGCCGATCCTACTTCCTTGGCGTAAACCGTTTGATAACGATTTTGATCCTCAAGTTTTTCTTTAATATACGGCGGAAGAGGCATTTCACCAAGCTCATCTAAAATTTCATAGAAAATTCCTTCATAAGAAAATTTCAGTTTACGACCGCCTTGCTCCTCCGTGCCGATACAAACAGCCTGTAGCTTTCCATCACCAAAAGACAGAACTGTTCCTTCCTTCACGCGCTTTGCAGGCTTTACAAGCGTTTCCCAGCAATCGTTCTCTTCTTGCTTAAGAAGAAGAACTTCAATATGTGCTCCTGTATCTTCTTTAATTCCATACAAACGCGCTGGCATAACCTTCGTTTCATTTAAAACGAGGCAATCTCCGGGTTGTAAGAAAGAGACAATATCATAAAAATGTTTGTGCTGAATATCTCCTGTTTCTCGGTTTAATACCATCAAACGAGACGTTTCTCGCTTTTCTAACGGAGTTTGTGCAATTAATTCTTCTGGTAAGTCGAAATCAAATTCATTAATGTCCATTATTCCACCTGTTTCTATTTAAATCGTTGTATAACGTAAAAAATGACGGATAGGATTACGCTCAGTAACAGAGACGTAACAATTGGAAAGAAAAACGTCACATTTCCTTTTTTAATTAAAATATCACCGGGTATTTTTCCAACAAACCGCCAAAGCAAACCAACTGCAATACATATACTACCAATTACTAAAAATAACTTTGACATATCCATCATTTTGTAGGTACCTCCCTATGAAAATGCTCATAGGCAAGCGGTGTGACAATACGACCGCGCGGAGTCCGCTGCAAAAAACCTAGTTGCATTAAGTATGGCTCATACACATCTTCAATGGTATTCGATTCTTCTCCAATGGTTGCTGCGATTGTTTCCAATCCAACTGGTCCTCCTCGAAACGTATCCATAATGCCAACAAGTAATTTATGGTCAATATGGTCAAGGCCTAGTTCGTCCACTTGCAGAAGAGAAAGTGACATTTGGGTAATCTCCAACGTAATGATACCATTGCCACGAACTTGTGCAAAATCACGGACACGTCGTAAAATTCGGTTTGCAATACGCGGGGTTCCACGTGATCGTTTTGCAATATCTATAGCAGCGGCTTTATCAATGACAACACCAAAAACATCAGCTGTCCGCTGAGCAATGGCTGTAAGCTGATCTACCGTATAATATTCTAAACGTGATAGAACACCAAATCGGTCGCGCAGTGGTGCAGATAAAGCCCCTGCACGTGTTGTCGCACCAACAAGTGTAAATGGAGGTAAATCAAGACGAACAGATTTTGCTGTCGGACCCTTCCCAATCACAATATCTAAGCAAAAATCCTCCATTGCCGGATACAATACCTCTTCGACCGAACGAGGCAAACGATGTATTTCATCAATAAATAATACATCACCAGGTTCTAACGCGGTAACGACTGCAGCTAAATCACCAGGACGTTCAATGGCTGGCCCAGAAGTGGTCCTTACGTTGACTCCCATTTCATGTGCGATAATTGTGGCTAATGTCGTTTTCCCCAGTCCCGGTGGTCCATATAACAAAACATGATCTAAAGTTTCCTCACGCTGCTTTGCTGCTTCAATGAAAACCTCTAGATTGTGTTTTACTTTTTCTTGACCAATGTATTGACGTAAATGCTGCGGACGTAATGAATATTCAAGCTCATCGTCCTCATATACAGATTCACCCGTAACAAGACGTTCCTCCATGCTTCTCACCTCTTACCATGTAATAGAAGCTGTAGCGCCTTTTTAATATATTGCTCCGTTGTTAACTGCTCCCCTTGTAAGTCAGGGACAATTCGGGAAATTTCCCGCTGCGCATAACCAAGAACTTGAAGCGCCTCAATAGCCTCTTCTAACTCTACTTGTGGATGTTGTGTTTGCAACTCTGCAGGGGTGGAAAATAAAGTAGGAAATGCATCTGGGACAATATCAGCAAGTTTTCCTTTTAAATCCAGCATCATCTGACGAGCTGTTTTCTTACCCACACCTGGAAATTTAACAAGAAACTTCTCATCTTCCTGCTCAATCGCTTGTACAAGCTGCTTTGTCTCCCCTGAAGCTAAGATAGCAAGTGCCCCTTTTGGTCCAATACCAGATACACCGATCAATTTCATAAATAAAGAACGTTCCTCACGCGTCATAAATCCGTATAAAGCAATCACGTCTTCGCGAACATATTGATATGTATAAACACGTATCGCCTTATCACTTGTACGAAAAGCGTAAGGATTTGGAGTAAACAATTGAAACCCCATTCCATTATAATCGAGAACGATGTACTCAGGCCCCACAAACTCTACACAACCTGTAATATACTCAAACAAAGATGTCCTCTCCCTTTTCAAGTCATGTATTCCATTTTAACATAAGAACCAGAAAAGCGGAATCGACTTGCTTTGCTCCATAGGGCAGAGGTTCCTCGCACAAAAAGGCGCTTTTTTCCTTTTAACAATCTTTCTCATTCTATTAAAAAAGGGAAACACAAGCAGGAAATATCCTTTTTGTGTTTCCCTCAGAGGATGTTACGATAGTTTTTTAGGTACCTTTTTTCTGAACTGAATATTGCTTCATTGTTTCTAACACTTGCTCATACCGTTTTTTTGATTTCACACGAATGCCACGCTCTAACTGATCTTTGCGATAACTCTCCAATTTTTCCATATCTAGCTGGAAAAAAGAATGAATCGCATGATTAGATTTTGGAACACCTTGATAAAGTTGAAGTATCCCCTTTTTTGAAACACCAAAATAACCGCTCGTTTTTAGTAACGGAGAAATATCGTCAATACGCTTTTGCATTACCATTTGCGTATCATCTCGGTCGACAAGCTGCCAATCCTTATACAATTTCAATATTTCTTCTACGTTCGTCACTTTTTCTGTAAATATTTCTTCACTCACTTCTCCATCTACATAGGCACGCTGCAAAACGATGGTAATGGATGGTTCTTTCTCTTGAAGCATTAGTTCCGTATCTTTGGCAAAGCTAGAAAGAGAAGCTTCAAATAGAAAGGCACTTCCACACACTAGTATGAGTGTAAGCTTCGCTAGAAAGTTCATCAACCTTCATCTCCTACAAATGTTAGTTTGAACTAACCTTAGAGTTATGAGTTTCCACTACTAGTTTGACCATATGAAGAAGTTTTATCCATCTTATCTAGTTGATGCTTTCCTCTGCAACCTATCAAACTTTAATTAATCCTATTTTGTTTCCGCTTCCTTTCTTTTTTCCTCGTTCACGGGCACAAATCTAACTAAGATCCATAGGCATAAGCCCTTCTCAAACCTGATGGCAATCCAAAAAGGAGAAACGCCTAAGCGTTCTCCTTCTTCGGGACTTACATTACGTTTGGACGATTGGATTGAAACATACTATCCATTTCCGTTTTCATGCTAGGGGTCATTGTTCCTCTTAGCAAATGAATGCTCATCGATTGTGCTTTATTGAACGTTGCTTCATCGGAAGTTATCCTCACATGTCGCCCATTTGTGATTGGCGAAATTTCTTTTGAAACAGCATCTTCTGCCTTTTTTTCTTCCCCTTTAACTCGTGGTCTTATCGCCACGATTACATCGTTTCCTTTTACAATTGTTACCCCTTTTTCTACTTCATTCATACGATTGATTCGTTGTGTAAGATCTTCTGCCAATTTACGATCTTTCGCTGAATCGTATCCATTCATGGTTATATTGCGCTTTGGATACGCATTATAAAAATGTGCCTGGGATGTTGGATCTGTATGGTAATCGTATGCAACGCTATTGCGTTTATTATGAATGTGTTGATTAATCTTTGAGTATTTTACATTTCCATAATTAGGAACCGCAGTTTGATTTATACTTGCGTTTGTTACGTTAGTGTACGGTATATTCCCCTGTACATTGGGATAGTAACTTTGTCCCCTATAAGATGTTTGCTCATAGCCAGTTTGCTGTTCCATGGACGTTTTTGATTGGCTAGTACTACAAGCTGTTAGTGTGCCAACGAGTAAAAGAGTTGCTGCAACCTGCTTTACTTTTTTATGCAATGCAAACACCCCCACTAATAAAAGTAAGCCATTTGGCTCACTCTTATATTGACTCATGGGGGTGGTTTTTAAACTGACAGATATTGTTTAAAACTTAGGAGGTGCTACTGCTAAGTGACGTTTATGTTCAGAACGAGCGTGCATGTTTTCAATAATTAGACGATCCTTCTCTGGAATTTCTTCGCCCTTTAAATAATTATCAATCATATTGTATGTTGTTCCCATTTCATTTTCATCCGTTTGGCCTTCCCAAAGTCCTGCAGTAGGTGCCTTATGTATAACTTCATCAGGTACACCTAATGCTATTGCTAACTCACGCACTTCACCTTTCGTAAAGTTAACAAGAGGTACTAGGTCAACCCCACCATCTCCGTACTTCGTAAAGTAACCGGTATGCCATTCAGCTGCATTGTCTGTGCCAACAACAAGATAGTTAAAGTTATTTGCTACTGCATACAAAGTTGACATACGAAGACGTGCTCTCGTATTTGCATCGCCAAGCTTCGCTTTTTCTTCATTCCATGTTCCCGCATTCTTTAGTTGTGATTCAATCTCATGAAACAAAGTATGATGGGTATCTGTTAAAGTAATCACATAGTGCTCAATACCACTGCTTTCAACGACTCTCAGTGCATCCTCTGCATCTTTTTCATTACTTTTACAAGGCATAATCAAGCCAACGGAATGATCAGGAAAGGCACGCTTAATCAAGTGAGTTGTAACAGCTGAGTCAATTCCGCCGCTAATCCCAACAATCGCACCATTTGCATGAGCTTCCTTCACTTTTAATTGCAGCCATTCAACAAGCTTTTTTATTTTTTCTTCCATTTTTCCATACTTCCCTTCGTATGTTTGTGATTATGTTACCATATTATATAATCGCTCGACAAATTGTAAGCGAAACCGAAATTGCTTTTTTGTAAAATAAATCAATTGCTGTTCATATCGTTTTTTTTCATTGGTAGAAAGGAACAGAAAATAGTACCATTCACGTATTAGATCTTCCGGGAATATAAGGAAAAGAAGAAACATACGATTGCTAAGGAGTTCTTTCAGTTCATAAAATGTTGTAAGCTCCTCTAACGACCAATTTTCATAAGGCAAAGCAATGTGACACCATTTCACATAATCATATAGGATAGGGCCATAGCTCATACAATCAAAATCAATTAAATATACCTCATCAGCCTTTACATAATTATGCACTGTAATATCTCCGTGCAAACATGTATGAAAAGATGCTGATATCTCTGTAGGGGAAAGACGGGTTAATGCAAAAGATGACCAGTCCAGAACTCTTTGTACGATCGATTCTCCCATGTAAAATGATAAAACTTGTTTGTGAATATCAATTGTCTTCACTCGTTTGTGCCATTTTGACCATACGGACTGAACGGGTAGAATCGAGCAAAACTCTTCAGGAAGCATACGTACATAGGTATGATACAAATGGAGGGTTTCAAGCGATTGTTTTCGATCCTCCTTCAATCCGAATGAAAATGGTTCATTGTATGGCAAATAATCGAACACTAACCAATAGGTAGATTCGAACTGCTCATATGTTTTTCCGTTCGGAAGCAACCTAGCAAAGGATGTAGAGGTAAATCCTGTTTTTTGTAATTGCTTGGAAATCATAAGTTGTAGCCACATTTTTTCGAACGCTGCATATCCCTTTAAAACGTATGTATCATGATTCGTTTCTACAACATATATATGCGGTTTTATCAGAGTAATTTTGTTAACATTCATTCCTATTTGTTGCAAGAAGAAAAAAAGGCGATTCATAAATGCATCGCCTTTTTTATGTTCATTATGTTTCATTGTCATCATCATCAATCTTTGGTGTTCCAAATAGGGCTTGTTGATCTTGACGATAGTAGGATGCTTGTGGATACGGAGCATATGGCACGGATGGAACATATGGTACTTGCTGATAAGTAGGGTAATAAGGTGCGCCGTACAATCCTGGCTGCGGTGCAAATGGATAAGGCTGTTGTGGTTGTTCTTCACAACCGCAGTCTTCATCTGCTATTGGTGCTTGATTACTTGCAGGTGCTACATTACTAGTAGGCGTTGGCATATAAAGAGATGACGATTCGTACGGAACAGGCTGCACAAATCCAGGTCCGGCGGCATATGGACTATACGCCCCTTGTACTTGACCCATTTCCTGCGGATTTGCATAAACTGGTGGATAAGGGTAGGCCGGTGGATACATCATTGGTGCATAGGACGGATAGGGCGGCGGTCCGAAATATGACGGGTATGGCGGCGGCGCCATTTCGTAAGGAGTATAAGGCTGTCCTTGCGGATAATAACTCGGATTAGGTTGTGGTGGCTGCATTTCGTATGGGTTGTAAGGCTGCCCTTGCAAAGGTGGCTGTGTGTACTGCTGTGCCTCAGTATACGTTGGTATAGCGGGTTGCATATAATTTTGTTGATATAGGTTTGGCTGGCTCGGATTCATACTTTGATCCCAAATAGGTGAAGGTATCGTGCCCCCATATGCATCTTCAGACGGAATAAATCCTTTATTTACCTCCGGCGGTATATATGGATTTGTTACATCAACTATCGGTAATACTCCTTCTTTCGGACTTTCGTAGGCACTTACATTTTGGACTGGGATGCTACTAACATTCGATTTACTTGCAGGTACTTGGCTTTCATTTACCTTTTCCGAAATAGGTGATACTTGATTTGCCAAATCTGCAACTACCTTATTTTCATTCGAACTCGGTATTGTATTTGTTTTTTCATAGATAGGTGATATTTGCGATTGATCTTCTTTTTTTGTCATTGCCGGTACTTTCAATTCCTTTGCTAAAGTAAAATCCTTTGTCGGTGGCTCCGGTGGCTGCGGCAAAATATTAATAGAAAACTTAGTCCCTTCTTTCCCTTCTTTTTGGACAGCGGGCTCACTTTTGACTACTGACTTCACTTCTTCTTTCTTCTGCGCAGCTTTTACTACAGCCTTTACTGCTTTTACAACGGTCTCTTCTTTTTTTGCTACAGGCGCAACCTGTGTTTCTTTTTGCACTGGCTTCACCTGTACTTCTTTTTGCACTGGCTTCATCTGTACTTCTTTTTGTACGGACTTCATCTGTACTTCTTTTTGCGGGGCTTGCTGCTCAGCAGGCTTCTCAGATACAATGTCTGTTTTCATCTTCGGTTCTTCTTCATCTTGTATAGAAAGAAGTTTCGGCTCCGCTGGAAATTCCTTCTGTTGTACTTCCTTCACGTATTCTTTTGGCTGCGCAGATCCCGATCCTGTATATTTAACAGGTACATCTGCAGATGGAACTTTAATTTTCATCCCTGGCATAATTAAATCTGGATTGCTGAGCTGAGCATTCACATTCTTAAGCTCTTCGAAATTCACGCCATACTTTTTGGCAATTTTCCAAAGTGTATCTCCTTTTTGGACAATATGAATTTTCAAATTTTCCCCCTCCTGTGCGACTTCTCTATGATAGAAACTGCACAATCAACACACGGTGCCACTTCACAACAATGTATGCAAGCAATGATTTTTTTATGAGTAGATGAAAAAGAAAAAGGAGACTCTGCATTGCTGCTCGTCTCCACTATAAATACCACTTCATTACAATGCGAGCATGCGATAAAGGGCAAGCTTCGCATCTTCGGCAACTTTTTTCTCTACTTCAATAACATTTACTACTTCATTTCGTTCTAATAACTCCAATGTCCATAACAGATGTGGCAAGTCAATACGGTTCATCGTTAAACAAGGACACAGAAACGGGTTTAAAGACCTAATCTGCTGGTTTGGATGCTGCTTTATTAGACGCTGAACTAAATTCATTTCTGTACCAATCGCCCATTGACTTCCAGGAGTTGCCTGGGAAATCGTGTCAATAATATATTTTGTAGAGCCAGCGTCATCAGATGCCGCTACCACTTCGCGTGAACATTCCGGATGTACAATCACTCTCATGTCAGGATATTGATTTCGAATATATTCAATATTATTTACAGTAAAATTTTGATGAACAGAACAATGCCCTTTCCAAAGAATAACCTGTATCTCTTCGACTTTTCCTTCATACTCTAACGTATCCGTATGCGGGTCCCATACAGCCATCCTACTAAGCGGAACACCTAAATCATAGGCGGTGTTTCGTCCTAAATGTTGATCTGGCAAAAACAATATACGCTCTTTTTGGGTAAATGCCCATGTTACCATTTTCTTAGCATTCGAAGAGGTTACAGTCGCTCCACCGTTTCTACCGCAAAACGCCTTAATAGCGGCAGTTGAATTAACATAGGTTAACGGTAAAATCGTATCTCCAAATACATTTTGTAACGACTGCCAAGCCCGTTCTGTTTGAAAGATGTCTGCCATATCGGCCATCGAACATCCTGCACGCATATCTGGCAACACGACAACCTGTTCATCTGTCGTTAAAATATCAGCCGTTTCTGCCATAAAGTGTACGCCGCAAAAGACAATATATTTCGCCTTCTTGTTCTTTGCAGCAATCTGTGCAAGCTGAAGGGAATCACCCGTTGCATCTGCAAATTGGATTACTTCATCTTTTTGATAATGATGACCCGGAATAAAAAGTTTTTCCCCGAGTTTTTCTTTAATCTCAAAGACACGTGCTTCCATTTCTTCCTGAGACATAAGACTATATCTTTGCGGCAACATGAATTGCCCCATTTGATTCATTTGGTCTAATATACTCATGCTTTCTCTCCTTCTATATTAAAACTAACATCTAACGCTTGAACGGAATGAGTCAGCATACCGAGTGATATATAATCGACACCTGTTTGTCTATACTCTTTTAAATTAGAAATGGTAATACCGCCCGATGCTTCTGTTATGATTTCATTTGGTACAAGGCGACGAAATTCTTTTATTTCCTGCGGCGAACGGTTGTCAAACATAATGACATCTGCTCCTGCCTGTACTGCTTCATGTACTTGTTCCTTCGTTTCCGTTTCTACCTCTATTTTCACCATATGCCCTACCTGTTTCTTCACCATGGAAACTGCTTTCGTAATCGACCCAGCAAATGCGATATGGTTGTCTTTAATCATAGCCCCATCATACAAGCCAAACCGGTGATTATAACCTGATCCGCATGTGACTGCGTATTTATCAAACATACGAAGACCCGGCATTGTTTTTCTCGTATCGCAAATACGTGTATGGTCATCATCTAACTGTTTTACTGCTTCATTTGTAACCGTCGCAATTCCGCTCATACGCTGAATCAAATTTAATATAACTCGTTCTCCTGTTAGCAGTGCTACAATTGGTCCCTTCACCTTAGCAATAATTTCTCCCTTGTGTACCTCTTCCCCGTCATGTTTATAAAGTTCTACCTCAGCCAAAGAATCAAGAAGTCGAAACCCCGTTGTAATAATGTCAGTTCCTGCTATAATTCCATCCTGTTTCATGAGAAATGTTCCGGTTGCCATGGAATTCCGAGGAAAAATTAACTGAGATGTAACATCTCGCTCCCCCATATCTTCTAAAAAAAATGATTCTAGTGCTTGTTTTAGTTTAATTGGATTCATTATTTCACACTCACTTTCCTACACCAATTGATGATCCTGCTTTTTCTTGGTCAATACAATTGATTCATGGATTTGTTTTATATTCGGATAATCGCTTCGATAATGCCCCCCGATACTTTCTTGTCGCTGTAAGGAAGCAGTTGTAATTAAATATGCAACAGTCACCATATTCACAATGGTTATTTCCTCATTTGAGAGCGATTCATGTATGGATACGTTATTATAAGGTGTAAGCCACTGTTTCATCATAAGCAAGCCTTCTTCATCTCTCACAATACCTACATATTTCATCATCATCTGTTGAATTTCTTGCACAGTTGGAAGAATCACTTGTTTTTTTGTTATACTTTTACGCACTAGTACCTTCTTTGTTATTTCCTTACGCTGTCTACGCAAGAATTCTCCAAGACGATGTCCAAACACAATTCCTTCTATTAAAGAATTACTAGCCAGCCGGTTTGCACCATGAACGCCATTACATGCTACTTCTCCTACCGCATATAATCCAGGAATCGATGTTTCTCCATCTAGATTGGTCTTCACTCCGCCCATATGAAAATGAGCACCTGGCACGATGGGAATACGGTTTTTACCAATCTCTACTCCATGTTCCTCACAAAGTGAAGTAATCGTAGGAAAACGGGTGGAAAAATGATCGATCATTGAAATATCTAAATATACTTTTTCTCCGTTCATAATCTGCTGATGATTTGCGCGGGCTACAATGTCTCTCGGAGCAAGATCTGCTAATGGATGAATTCCATGCATAAATCGTTCTCCTTTAGAATTCACCAAAACCGCACCTTCCCCGCGAACTGCCTCGGACACCAAACCACAGGATTGATTGTTCACATAAAGCATCGTCGGATGAAATTGTACAAATTCTAAATCGGTTACTTGCGCTCCTGCGCGATACGCCATAGCAATTCCATCTCCTGTAATCGTTCCATTATTGGAGCTAAATGAGTAGAGAGACCCTACACCACCCGTTGCTAGTACAGTGTGAGGAGCATAGTACGCTTTGATCCTATCCTTTTCATCTCGCGTCAATACCCCGGTACAAACGCCGCCCTGCGTAACTAAATCGATTACCATTTCATTCTCCACAATTGTTACATTCTCCAGAACCTGTTTTCGAATATGGGTAAGGACATGCATGCCTGTCGCATCCCCGCCAGCATGGAGTATACGATTTGTACCATGTGCTCCTTCCTTACCAAGACTCAATCCCTTCTCATTTCTATCAAACTTCATACCATTTTCTATTAATTGAATCATTTCATTCGGTGCTTGCTCTACGAGATAGGCTACTGCCTCCCTGTTGTTATACTGACACCCTGCTTGTAGCGTATCATCATAATGGTTCATCCAATGATCTGTAGGAGCGACCGCTGCGGCAATTCCACCCTGTGCCATCCAAGAATTATTATCGTCTCTCGTTTTCTTTGTGATTATTATCACATTCTTTTCCTTGCAAATTTGCTGTGCCACACATAGAGCGGCAATTCCACTGCCAATAATGAGAACGTCCGCATGTTGCATAGGTTCGCCTCCTAATTATATATACAACTGTCTTGACACCTATCTTTACATATTATTAAAATAATGACAAGAACTTTTTTAGATACAAAAAAATACGTGTGCACAGGAATGGGGAGATTACCATTTGATTTATTTAGATTACGCAGCTACAACACCGATGTGCAAAGAAGCATTACAAACGTATCAGCAAGCAAATGTCGAATACTTTGGAAATGAACAAAGTTTACACGATATAGGCTCCCGTGCAGGTGCACTGCTTCAGACCTGCCGAAAAAAACTTGCAACCTTCTTAAATGGAGAGGAAAAAGGGATCTTCTTCACGAGCGGCGGCTCTGAATCAAATATGCTCGCTGTGCATTCCTTACTTTTAGCACATACGCAAAAAGGCAAGCATATACTTACGACTAAGGTCGAACACGCCTCTATTCGTAACTATTTCCGTAAATTAGAAAACCATGGTTTTTCCGTTACGTATATACCTGTTGATTCATTCGGTTTAATCGATATGGTTGCACTTGAAAAGGCAATCCGAAGTGATACGGTTCTAGCAAGTATTCAGCATGCAAATTCTGAGATTGGAACCATTCAAAGACTTACAGAAATCGGTTCATTATTAAAAAAGCATGATATACTATTTCATACAGATTGTGTGCAAACATTTGGAAAAATTCCAATTGATGTAGAGAAAATGAATATAGATTCTTTATCCATTTCTGCCCATAAACTATATGGTCCAAAAGGGGTAGGGGCCTGCTACATAAATCCAAATATACATTGGAAGCCTGTATGGGAAGGTACTTCTCATGAATTTGGATTTCGTCCTGGCACGGTCAATGTTCCAGGTATTGCTGCATTTTTGACAGCTGCTGAGATCATGATAAATACGCAAAAAGGGGAAGCTAAACGGATTGAAGCGTTACGGCAACTATTTTGTGAAGGTCTTTGTAACATTTCTCATTCTCTTTCAATAGAAGGACATCCTACGTTACACCTTCCAAATATCGTCGGTGTTACAATCGAGGGAATAGAAGGACAATATACAATGCTAGAATGTAATCGAAATGGAATCGCCATTTCAACCGGCAGTGCTTGTCATAGTCATAAGCAAGAGCCATCCCAAACAATGATTGCTATAGGAAAAAGTCATGAGAGAGCCAAACAATATGTACGATTTTCATTTGGAACTCATACAACCAAGCAGCATATACACATAACACTCGAAATAATTGAAAAGATGATTGATCAATTTCCTGGAGGCGCTGTTGTACCATGAACGATATAAATAAAAAGAAAATTTTAGGAGAAGAGAGAAGAACCTTTATATTAGAGTGCTTACTTAACGCAAATAAGCCTCTATCCGGCAGTGAATTATCAAAAAAGACCCATGTAAGTAGGCAAGTAATTGTACAAGATATCTCATTGCTAAAGGCAAGAAATGAACCAATTATTGCTACTTCTCAAGGCTATTTATATTTAAAACCACAATCCCTGCAATCCAGCTTTGAAAGAGTGATTGCATGTGTCCATACACCAGACCGTGTCATAGAAGAGTTAACGATTTTAGTTGACCATGGCATTACAGTGGAAGATGTTAAGGTCGAACATCCTATTTACGGAGATTTGACTGCATCGATTATGGTTAGTAATCGCCATGAAGTGGAGCAATATATGAATAAGGTGTTTGATACAAAAGCATCCTATCTATCTCAGCTAACCGGGGGAATTCATCTTCATACAATCAGAGCCGATTCCATTGAAAAATTGAATGCAGTGTGTTTAGCCTTAGAAAAGGCTGGTATTCTCTTAGAAGAATAATAAAAATAAAGAGTGAACAATAAATGGGAATTCCCGTTTATTGTTCACTCTTTTTCTTATTCATAGCAAGGGTAATGGCCAAGAGACGATACTTGGTATCCTAGAGCCTCAAGCTCTAGTTTTGCATTTGGTAATAAAATCGAGTCAAACGGTCCTTCCACATCAATTAAGAAGAAATAATTGCCCAGTCCTGTTTTCACCGGTCTCGATTCAATTTTACTTAAATTCAGCTTTCTCCATGCAAATGCTGCGAGAACTTGATACAAAGCTCCTGCATAGTCTGAAGGCATCGTAATCATAAGCGTTGTTTTCTCTCCTTGCTTCTGTCCATGAAAGGCAAGTTCCTCATTCTTCTGTTTATGTAACACAATAAACTTCGTACGATTGTTTTGATATGTATGAATATCCTTTTGTACGGCAACGAGTCCATACTTTTCCGCCGCTAATTCATTCGCAATTGCAGCAATTGGATATTCGGGATGCTCCATCACATACTGCGCAGCCGCACTCGTACTATTCATTTCCTCCATGCGTACCCCTTTGACATGGGTATTTAAAAACTTATGACACTGTGCCAAGGCATGCGGATGTGAATAAACAACTTCGATCTTTTTCCACGTTGCTTCATTGCTTGGATGCACGAGCAAATGCTGCCGCACCGGAATCGTAATCTCTCCAACAATATAAAGGGATTGCTCATGAATTAAATAATCAATGGTAATATTTACCGATCCTTCAATAGCATTTTCAAGTGGTACGACTGCAAAATCTATAGCACCATCTGCTACCGCATCCATGCAGTCCGGAATGGTTGCATACGGAATGCGATCAGCTTCTGGAAACTGGCGATTCACCGCCATATGCGTAAATGTTGCCTCTGGTCCTAAATATCCTACACGATACGTCATGAAATTCTCTCCTCTAATTGGTATGTTTCTAGTTATAACACGAAGTAGTCGTTTCTACTATAATAAATTCGAATATTCTTACAAAAAAAAGCCACTTGTATAAACAAGTAGCTTCAGTCGATAAATTCAAATTCATATTCTAAGATTCGAACGGTATTACCATTTTTGGCTCCGCGCTCGCGAAGTGCCTCATCAATACCCATTCCTCGTATTTGACGAGCAAATCTACGAACAGACTCATCACGTGTAAAGTCTGTCATTTTAAATAATTTCTCTAGCTCTTGCCCGCTCACATCGAAAGATCCATCGCTTTGCTTCTCAATGTGAAAGTCAACCGGTTTCTTTTCAAACTTATACATAACCGTTGATGGTGCTTCTTCAATTTCTTCCAGCGGGAACTGAGGTGTAGTCTCTAACAAATTAGCAATTGCAAACAATAAATCACGTACACCGTGTCTCGTCACAGCAGAAATCGGAAAAATTTGTGCATTCGTATTCAACTTTTCTTTAAATACTTTTAAATTTTCTTCAGCATCAGGCATATCCATTTTATTTGCCACAATAAGTTGCGGACGCTCTGTTAGACGAAGATTATATTCCGATAATTCTTTGTTAATGGTTACATAATCCTCGTATGGATCTCTTCCTTCCATAGCAGACATATCAATGACATGCACAATAACGCGAGTACGCTCAATATGACGTAAAAACTGATGTCCAAGACCTACTCCTTCATGAGCGCCTTCGATAAGACCGGGAAGATCCGCCATAACAAAGCTGCGACCATCTTCAGTTTCCACTACCCCTAAATTCGGTACAATCGTTGTAAAATGATATTCTGCTATTTTCGGACGAGCCGAAGACACTACTGAAAGAAGCGTAGATTTTCCTACACTTGGAAATCCTACTAACCCTACATCGGCTAGTACTTTTAGTTCAAGAATAATATTACGCTCTTGTCCTGGCTCCCCATTTTCTGCAATTTCCGGTGCAGGGTTTGCAGGAGAAGCAAATCGAATGTTCCCTCGGCCTCCTCGGCCTGCTTTTGCGATAATTGCTTTTTGTCCGTGTGTAACCAAATCGGCAATGACAACTCCTGTATCCTCATCAGACACAATCGTGCCAGGCGGAACTTTTACAATCATATCCTCTGCATTTCTACCATGCTGTCCTTTGCCCATACCATGTTCGCCACGTGGGGCTTTGAAATGATGTTGATAACGGAAATCCATTAATGTTCGCAAGCCTTCTTCGACAACGAATACAACATTTCCGCCTTTTCCGCCATCTCCGCCTGCTGGACCACCCATTGGAACATACTTTTCACGACGAAAGGCTACCATGCCATTACCGCCGTCTCCGCCCTTTACAAATACTTTAACTCGATCTACGAACATACCTTCACCACTCTTTCCTATTCTATTAGTTGCATTTCAATGCAAATTTCTTCAGGTTGCATCGAATATATAAAATTATTTTGCTCTTCTTTACACTTTGTAAGCCAACTTTCTATCGCGTGGGTATCTAATAGCTTACCTCGAAAATCAAAATAGATCTTTGTTTCTTCAGCTTCTTGCTCTACGGTTACAGATAGATGATTTTCAATGTGATGATCCAACGAACGATGCAACAGGTATAAAAATTGTTCTGTCCACGTTGTCAAAGGTTGATCTAGATGGGTAAGAGGTAGTTGTTCTTCTCCAAGTACTTCAAAATCCAATTCACAAGGAGGAGAATTCCAACTATAGGTGAGTAATAGCTCTGCAAAAAGAGGCATTTTCAAATTTATGAGACGTGCTTCCTGTTGTGCTTCTCCTACGAATTCTTCGATTAGCTCGTGTACTCGATCTACCCCGCCGAGGGAAAGATGAGATTTCACTAATTGTAGTCGATTAAGCCAATCATGACGTGAATGTCTAAGAGCATCCACAACCGTCCATTTTTTGTCCATGCTACTACCCCTTTAATATAGAAAAACTCTAACCTGCACCCAGGTTAGAGTTTTCCGTGAGTTTCATTATGCTTCTTGAGGATATACACTCACTTGCTTGCGATCACGGCCTAGACGCTCGAAGCGTACAACACCGTCAGTCGTTGCAAAAAGAGTATCGTCTCCGCCACGGCCAACGTTAACTCCTGGATAAATTTTCGTACCGCGTTGGCGGAAGAGAATGCTTCCTCCTGTTACGAATTGTCCATCAGCACGTTTAGCACCAAGACGTTTGGAATTAGAATCACGACCGTTCTTTGTACTACCTACCCCTTTTTTAGAGGAGAAGAATTGAAGATTCAATCTTAACATCTATTACACCTCCTATATCATTTCATGAATTTGAATATACTTGCCGTAGTCTAACTCAATAGTTTTTAGCGAAACAAGCATACCCTCTAAGAGCAGTTGTGCTCTTTGAAACGTATCGTTGTCTAGCTTAGGCAACGTGTATAGTAAGTAACCGCCGTCTTTACCAAGGTTTACTTTCGCCTTCACACCACAAAGTGCTTCAACCGCATTGATTGATCCAAACACGACAGCAGATGCACCAGCACAAACAATATCTTGTCCGTGCTTTGCAAAATCGGCATGTCCAGTCATTTCAAACGATTTTATACCATCTGCAGTGCGATTGATTGTAACTTTAATCATATCAAACTTACGCGTTGATTGCTTCAATTACAAGCTTCGTATAAGGTTGACGATGTCCTTGCTTTTTGCGGTTGTTCTTTTTCGCTTTGTATTTGAAAACGATAATTTTCTTAGCGCGACCTTGTTTTTCAACTTTCGCTGTAACTGTTGCACCTTCCACAACAGGGCTACCTACTTTCGTAGTTTCACCACCAACGAAAAGAACTTTGTCGAATGTTACTGTTTCACCAGCTTCTACATCAAGTTTTTCAATGTAGATTGCTTGACCTGCTTCAACTTTAAGTTGTTTACCACCAGTTTCAATAATTGCGTACATATTTGCACCTCCTCTTAATTACTCAGACTCGCCAAAAATAAGGTAGACTTTCGTCTTTGCAAACCCATTTTGTGCGGTTGTAGTATATAGCGAAATGGGTGCTATAAACTATAACATGAAAATACTATCACGAAAGCATAGTGATGTCAATAAAGACTATTTACTTTTCCGCTTTGCAACCTCACCCTTTGTACCAAAAAAACGAATCGAATAAGTGTGCACTTCATTCGTTACAAATGAGACCTCAACCGATAAAACCTGATTAAGTTGTAGCTTGCAAAATTGTTCCTGTAAGTCAGATGAAGCCTCAACTAATACTGCTTCATAATCCGAATCTTTATATTGTAGCAACTCACGCTGCAATTGATAAGCGGCCGCATTCGGAGCAAGTGCAAATCCATTATTACAGCATATACAAGGAGCAAGAATATAATCGCGAAGTGATTTTTTCTTGCGTTTTCTTGTCATCTCTAAAATACCAAGTGCAGTAAAGGAAAAAACACGGGTAGTTGTACTATCCTTTTTAAGGGCAGCCATAAGAGCTCGCTTCACTTGCTCTTTACTCGCTTCTTCCTTCATATTTATAAAATCAATAGCAATCATTCCACCAATGTCCCGAATTCGTAACTGCCTAGCTACCTCAGTTGCAGCATGCAAGTTTGTTTGCAGGATTGTATCTGCTTGCTCTACCTTCCCTGTATATTTACCTGTATTCACATCAATAACTGTCATCGTTTCCATTTGTTCGATAAGGAGGTAGGCTCCGTTCTCAAGCCACACAACCTTTTTAATGGCCTGTTCCATCTGTTGCTCAATATGAAAATAATCAAATAGAGACTGTTTGTCATTGTATAAGATTGCCTTTTCTTTGCCTACTTGTCTTACCACTTCTTTATACACCGAGGAATCATCTACATAGATTGCGGAAATCGTATGAGAAGGAATTTGCTTCAGAACACGGTCAAGAAAGGACTGAGAAGAGTAAACGAGCGCAGGTATATTTCCTTTATAATGCATTTTACTTTCATAGATTTCCTTTAATTTTTCAACTTCCTTCCTTACAGTAGAAAGAGAAGATTCCTTACAAGCTGTTCGAAAAATAAATCCGCCACCAAGCTTTGTTCCAAGCTCCTGGAGCTCATTTCGCTTAGAAGCTTCTTCAATATTTCTAGAAATAGCAACCATAGGATCTGTAGCCATATAAACGACATACATACCTGTCAATTCTATCTTTGTAGTCAGTTTAGGTCCCTTTTGATCTACTGCATTCTTTATAACTTGTACGAGCAAGGCTTGTCCTTGATGAATCAGCTGTGAAATAGGCTTACCATTTCCTTCCGCAATATCATCACGGTGCAAGTATGCTTGTTTGTCCATACCAATGTCTACAAAAGCTGCCTGCATACCCGGTAGCACGCGCGTTACCCTTGCCTGGTACAAATTTCCAACAATTTCATCATCATCTGGTCGACGAAAGAAAAATTCTACAATTTTCCCCTCCTCCTCTAACGCAATTCTTTTTTCTGTTCCTACCATATTCATATATAACGTTCGCATGTATTATTCCCCACTTTATGTATTTCGCAAAACAGGTAAAGAATGAATCCCTTACCTGTCTCAATCCTTCCTTCTAACAACTTCTATCCAATCAGTTCCCCTACAGAGGAACGAGTTCGTTTCTCTGAAAAATAAGCATATAGTAATTCATTTTCATCTAATATATACTGCCTATCCTTTCCCCTAATAATAACAGAATGCTTGTAACCTCGTCGAAATTTCATGAATACTACAAATAGTGGATCACTTTTATTTACCGAGATGGAGGTAATGCTACGAATGGTTGTTGCTTTATTATAATACCTTTCGAGCAGAAACCGTAAAAATGCATAAGGCTGCTGTTTCCACTCGTGATACAATGAAATAAGTAAAAAAACAAGCATCGTCCACATTGTAATATTTGTTTTGTTCCATAGCAAGCCGCCCAAAATGCATAAAGTAACAAATATGACTGACGTAACTAACATCATGCGATGTGCTTGTAAATACGATGTCCCCATCGAATAGATGCAAAACAAAAGCTTTCCTCCGTCCAATGGCCAAACAGGGAGAAAATTAATAAAAAAAACAGATAAATTATTCCATAAAAAAAAGGTATATGCATTCTCACTCATCCAACCATTTTCATGTAACATATATGCGAGAAGCACCATCCAAATATGCTGAGCTGGCCCTGCCAAAATGACTATGACCTCTTCCCTAATCGGTTTGTTACCATGTTCTTCCATTTCTACAACACCACCAAAAGGCAAAAGCTGAATTCTTCGAATACGCCAATTATAATGTGTCGCTGCTGCTGCATGGCCTAATTCATGAAAAAAAACAATCATAAAAAGGACCATTAATTCTTTAAAATGTGCCGTCCATACACCAATACAAATGACGCCCCAAAATAAAGGATGAATCGAGAATTTACGAAACATGCCTTCATATTTATTCAAAGGAAATCACCTGAATTGGATCGATAAATTTTTCATTTTTCTTCATAGCGAAGTAGAAATTTCCTGTTTTCCCATTTGCGTCATTTTGAACAACACCAATTTTTTGTTGCTTTTTTACAGAATCGTATACAGAAACAGACATTTGTGATAAATTACCGTACCAAGATTCTGTTCCATCACTATGCTGCACAATAATTGTATTTCCAAGGTCGGATTTTTTTCCAACGAAAATTGCTACGCCTTCATCAACCACATCCACAACCGCATTACTACTTGTTTGCACAAGTACTCCTTGACCATTAGATTTGAAAGTTTGCAATACCTTTCCCGAAGCAGGAACTGCATATGTAGCCGTACTATCCTTAGTTTCAGATGATGGGAGAAAGGTTAATGGCTTACCAAACTGTTGTTCATACCACTTGGAAACATACGCAAACTGAAATTCCTCTTGCATTGTCGATTTTATAGTATTACGTACTTCCTGAAGAGAAGGGGAAGAATTCTTCATTAGTATGGCAGTTCCAAGTACGAGAATAGATGAAAATAATATTTTCATGAAAAATAGTTCTTTTCGAAACAGAGGATGTTCCTGTGAATGTTCTTCAATGGGAACAGAAATAGGCTCATCAACAGGTAAAACGAATTTCTCTACTTCTTGCCAAGATGGAACATGCAGCCTCTCAGCCTTTCGTTTAGCAATTTGTTTTCGAATTTGATTGAGTTGTTTTTTTTTCATTTCGTTCCCATCCCCTACTAGTTCTTTGTACATATGTATGAGTTGTCCGGACGAGATATGCACACTAAGAAAAGCAGACAAAATACACTTTGTCTGCTTTGAGAGGTGATCTATTTTACTATCTAACAAAGAACCTTATACTTATAAAAAACTTATTTTAAACCGAAGAAATGTCGAACTTTTGTTATGACACTTGCTTTATCTGCATCAAGAGATTGCAAAGGAACTGATTCTCCTAGTAAACGTCTTGCAATGTTTCGATAGGCCATGGCAGCTTTCCCTGTTGGGTACAAAGCAACAGGCTCTCCTAAGTTTGTCGCCTTGATGACTAAATCATCATCTTCCACAACACCAATAAGTTCAATGGAAAGGGTTCTAACAATCTCATCTACATCAAGCATTTCATGATTTTTTAACATATGGCTACGAACCCGGTTAATAATTAGCTTAGGCGGCTCAATATCTTCCGTTTCGAGCAGACCAATAATACGGTCTGCATCACGCATAGATGATACTTCTGGAGTGGTGACAACAATTGCTTTATCTGCCCCCGCAATAGCATTTTTAAACCCTTGTTCGATTCCAGCTGGACAATCAATAAGTATGTAATCAAAATCTTGGCGCAATTCATTAATAATTTCTTTCATTTGTTCAGGATTTACAGCTGTTTTATCACTAGTTTGAGCTGCAGGTAATAGATACAAATCATCAAATCGTTTGTCCTTAATTAACGCTTGTGGCAAACGGCAAGTGCCTTCTACAACATTTACAAGATCAAAAACAATTCGATTTTCAAGTCCCATCACCACGTCTAAGTTTCGAAGTCCAATATCCGTGTCAACCAAGCACACTTTTTTACCAGATATAGCTAGAGCAGTCCCAAGATTTGCTGATGTCGTTGTTTTTCCGACTCCGCCTTTTCCAGATGTAATTACAATTGCCTCTCCCACAGCTAACTAATTCCCCTTTCTAGCCTAGTTAAATTCGGTCTAAGATGAGTAAGAAGCTGGATGCGTCCAACGACTAGTTGATTGTTTTGATTAATGTAGGCGCATTCCATTTCATGTCCGCTATCCGTAGCGTCTATTGAATGATTCAAAACATCATCAATTTTAATTTGTAGTGGTTTCATAACAGATGCAGCAATAATTGCTTTTCTATTCCCATAATAGCCTGCATGTGCTGATCCACGTAGTGCCCCAATAATGAAAATATTTCCTCCCGCCAGAACCCTTCCACCAGGATTAACATCACCAATTAAAAGAAGATCACCTTGTACTTCTAATGTTTGTCCGGAACGAATGACTCTTGTTACAGACGTAATTTCCGTCTCTCTTTTCCACTCTAATGCTTGTTCCTTTGTTACAACTTCACTTTCAATTGTACCAACAACAAGACTTCTTTTATTACGAATTAAGGTTCTTAAATCTTCTTCTTGGCGTGGCGTTACATATCGATTTCCCACTTTCACCTGCACTTCAATGAGCGGACGCTCTCCGCTAGCATAATGACTAGTTGAAAGTTTATCATCAATTTCTTGCAATAGTTCCTGAAAGGAGCAGGAATCATCAAGATGTAAAGTAAGTCCATCTTTCGTTCCCTTTATCGTTACGTATTGTTGCTTACGTTCCATCACCAACACTCACCCCAACGATTTAATTCGACATATAATAAGATAATCCTTCTTTATTAGTCCTCTACGGAATTAAGAAGGCGTAAAATATATTTTCGCAATGGAAAACAAAAAATAACTAAAAAAATAAGATTTAAAAGTAGGGTTGGAAGAAATCGTTCTGTAAAAAATACATTTGCCGATAGATTTGTGCGCCCTAGCAATAGTAAAAACCCGTACACATAGTACTCCAGCACGCCAACACTCACAAGAACAAGTGTAGAAACAATAAATAAGTTAACTTGGAGTATTCGCATCGCATTGGCAACCAAATATGCAAAAAGTGGAAATGCAAATAAATACATTCCTAATAGTTCTGTATATACAATATCAACAATAAATCCGAATAGCAATGAAAATAAGATACCGTTCGTAGAATTATAGTATACTACGATAAATAACAGTATGATAAAAAGAAAATGAGGAGCAGCTATACTATTTTCTCCAAAGAGATTACTTGGTACAAAAATAGAAAATACATTCTCTAATGCAAAGGCAATAAGAAGAAGAAAAGGAAGAATCAGTTTTTTCATTGTATTCTTCCCCCCTATTTCAATTGATCTGACGATGGCATCGTTCGTTTTGCAACAATGACATTATCGATATTATTAAAATCAGCTTCTGGTTTGACATATGCGGTTTGAGTTAGACCGTAGTCATCCGGTGTTACATCTACAATTTTACCAATAACCAATCCCTTTGGAAATATTCCACCGTAGCCAGATGTTACAACATACTGATCTTTTTTCACATTTGAATTTGAAGGGATTTTTGTAAAAACAAGTGCTTGTTTATCTTTATCATATCCTTCAATTAATCCAAATATTGTTTGATCCTCTTGTACGACAGCTGAAATACGATTCGTACGTGTTACGGAGCTAAGTAATTCAACCGTAGAAGTAAATTGTGAAACGCTTTTTACTTTTCCGATTAAACCTTTATCAGTAATTACGGCCATATCTTTTTGAACGCCTTCTTGCGCCCCTTTATCAATTGCTACTAGGTCATACCATTTATCTGGATTGCGCCCAATAATAGTTGACTGAAGTGGATTATAGTCCCGAAGAGAATCTTTCTTTCCCACAATAGCTCGTAATTCCTCATTTTCCTTTGTTAACTCTCCAACCTTCGATGACAACTCAGCATATTTGTCTAGCTTTGCCTTTAACGCCTTATTTTCTTCATATGTAACCTTTATATCTTCTACATTCTGAAAGAAGCCCGCAACATATTGTGCGGGTTTCTCGAATACCCTTTGCACAACCCCAATTGAATCTTTAACAAATTGCTCAGGCCAGCTCAGTTTTTGGCGATCTTTAATGGAAAATCCAATCAATGCCACGAGAAGAATAATACTCACTAATAACACAATTAATCGTTTGTTTAAGAAAAACTGTGGCATATTTACACCCTCTTAAATCAACTTAATTTTGTTTTGAAGAGATTAATATTATCAAGAGCTTTTCCTGTTCCAATTGCAACACAGTCGAGTGGATTTTCCGCTACAAGGACAGGCATATTTGTTTCTTGACTTATAACTTTATCTAAATTACGAAGAAGTGCACCACCGCCGGTTAAAACAATACCACGATCCATAATATCCGCAGACAGTTCAGGAGGTGTCTTTTCAAGTGTGTTTTTAACGGAATCAACAATGGCATCAACTGTATCTTTGAGAGCCTCTGCCACTTCCTCTGGACGAATTAAAACAGTTTTTGGCAAGCCTGTAATTAAATCGCGTCCGCGTATTTCCATTGGCTCAATTCCTTCAGGATTTCCAGCAGATCCTACTTCAAGCTTTAATGTTTCTGCTGTGCGTTCCCCAATCATTAAGTTATAATTTTTCTTAATATACTGCATAATAGACTCGTCCATTTCATCACCGGCTACTCGTATCGATTGGCTCGTAACAATACCACCTAATGAAATAATGGCAACCTCAGTCGTACCGCCACCGATATCAACAACCATACTTCCTGTTGGCTCCCATACGGGTAAGTTTGCACCGATTGCAGCTGCGAACGGTTCTTCAATAGAATATGCATCGCGAGCTCCAGCTTGACGAGTTGCGTCGATTACTGCCCGTTTTTCAACAGCCGTAATACCTGAAGGAACACACACCATTACGTACGGCTTACGAGAGAAAAAGCCATTTGATTTTTGTGCTTGTTGAATATAATGTTTCATCATTGCTGCTGTTGTTTCATAATCAGCAATTACACCATCTCTCATCGGGCGAAGAGCAACTACATTGCCAGGTGTACGTCCAATCATTTTCTTTGCATCGTTTCCGACTGCAACAATTTGCTTCGTACCTGTATGCATAGCCACAACTGACGGCTCGCGTACAACAATACCTCTTCCTTTTACATACACAAGAGTATTTGCAGTACCTAAATCAATACCTAAATCTTTTGTAAATCCACCAAATCCAAACATTTCTGTATCTTCCTTTCTAAAACGAAAATACTTTGCTTTTTATTTTAAAAAACAAAACGTTTCTATCCTTCATATTTACTATTGTTAGCTAATCTGTATAAAAAACTCATAAAACACATTATAAATCAAAACAGAAAAATTGAATAGTGTTAAATATAACCCTTCTCTTTCAAGCTAACGAAACGATGCTCCCCTATAATAACATGGTCGAGTACTTCTACCCCCATTATTTTACCACACTCAGCTAATCTTTTGGTAACTTCTATATCTTCTCGGCTAGGGGATGGATCTCCTGATGGATGATTATGAAGACAAATAATAGAGGCTGCTGATCGGCGAAATGCTTCGCGGAATACTTCACGAGGATGCACTATAGATGCATTTAAACTACCAATAAATATGGTCTGACGATGGAGCACTTGATTCTTTGTATTTAAATATAGACAAACAAAATGCTCCTGAACAAGAAAACGCATTTCTTCCATCATGTACTTCGCACAATCTTCAGGATTCCGAATGCTATATCTTTCTTTATATTCTAGCCGAACCATTCGCCTGCCAAGCTCAAATGATGCTAACAGCTGTGCTGCTTTTGCTAGACCTATTCCGTTAATATTAGTAATTTCTTCTACGGTGGCATCTTTTAACAAACGCAATCCATCAAATTGATGCAAAATTCGTCCTGCTAATGTAAGAACTGATTCATCCTTTGTTCCTGTTCGAAGAAGGATAGCAAGCAGTTCTGTATTCGATAGGCTATCGGCACCCTCTGTGAGTAATCTTTCCCGTGGCTGATCTTCCTTAGCAACTTCACGCAGCATACTCAACCTCATTCCTCCTCATAGAAATGTTTTCAGTTCCCTAGCAACTCTAGCGATAGGTAAGCCCACTACCGAATAATAGTCCCCCTTGATTTCTTTCACGAACAATGCGCCTTTTCCTTGTATACCATAGCTACCTGCTTTATCGTATGGTTCATCTGTATCAAGGTAAGATTCTATTTCAGCATCTGTTAAAGAATAAAATGTTACTTCTGTTTTTTCATAAAATGAAATTTTTTTATCTTTGCTAATTATCGCTACTCCTGTAACTACTTCATGCGTATGTCCAGACAAAAAACGTAGCATTTTTTCTGCATCTTGTTTATTTTTTGGTTTGCCTAATAATTGCGATTCGTATGTAACAATTGTATCGGCTCCGATAACGATTGCATCTTCAAAGTGCCGATAAACTTCGCTCGCTTTTTGTAAGGCTAATCCCATAGCTGCAGCGTAAGAATCATCCCAATTTTCCAACCTTTCTTCCATTTCACTTAGATAGATTGAAAACGGAACTGATAACAAATTAAAAAGTTCCTTTCGTCTTGGAGATCCAGATGCTAAAATAATATGTTTCATCGTTGTCACCTACTTACTTTCTGTAAAAAAAGATATAGTATCATCGTAGCAAAGAACATCTATCTTCACAACCTAAGAAAAGCCAATTTTCATCTCTGTATTACATAGAAAAAACGAAAGAACTACACGTTCTTTCGCTACTAATTCTCTACTTTTCTATTTTCAGATATAATGATGTGATTTTCTAATTATTTGGCTGTTACAATTTTTTCATAGATGGTAAGTCCGTCTACTACTGTTTGCTGCAATTTCATAAAGGATTCCTCTGTTTTTTTCGTTTTGTAATCATTCAAAGCGTCACTTGATGCAGAAAGACTCGTCATTAGTTGTTTAACATCCTCTTGTTGTATAGTACTTCCTTCCTTCGTGATACTTTCACGTTCTTTATTCATCTGGCTCCATTTTGCTTCATCCATACTTCCTGTTACATATAGTTGTGTACTTTGTTTCACGATATTTAACAAAATTGATTCGGATTTTGCAATAAGCGTAGCATTATATTGTTTTGGAACGGTTGTTTGTGGAATCGACCACTCTTTCACATAAAAACTAATATTTTTCTTAGAAAGCAAGTCTCCCATTTGCTTTGCGCTTGTACCATCATTACTAACAAACGTTACAAGATAATATTTCCCAGTTTCTTCTCTTATCGCGACTGGTATGCCTTTCGCTTTCATCGCATCAAGCGTAGCCTGTCCCTTTTCTTTGGAAGAAAACACTCCTGTTTGTAGAATCGATAATGTAACAGGCTGCAGCGCAATCGTATCATGCTGAACTGTTTGTTGTTGATTGGATACAATGGCATTTGGCTGCTTTCCTTGCGTTTGGCTATCACCTAGTGTTTGCAAAACGGCTATTCCTAAGCCAGTTCCAAGTATTACAGCAGAGCTTATTGTGAGTGCAATTCGCTTTTTTATATTGGCCTGTTTCGCGGATGCTGGGGTAATATCTATGTGAGGTTCCACTTTGGAAGAATAAATCAGCGCTTCGTCTTTCTTAGCTGAAACGATTGCTGTTCGTTTTTCTTTATATGATAGATTTGTACCATTTAGCTTAATCGATATTTTTGGAGAATACTTGTCCATATTTCTCTCTCCTTTCTAATCTCAAACCGCTGCCTATCACAAAAACAAACGAGATTTTTGTCAAAGGGCATTCTTGTACTAGAAAGATATTCCTCATCAATATGGAATAGAACAAAAAAACCGATAGTCTACTGACTATCGGTTTTATCTATAATAAACTTTCGTACCTCTGCTATAAAATAGAGAGAGCCTGTGATTAATAATACATCCTTTTCGTTTAATTCTGAAATTGTATGTTCGTAAGCTTCTTTCCAGTTTTCATATACTTCATTTTCAGTAGCGTGACAATGAGCGGCAAGTAGATTTGCAGCTATCGCACGGTGAAATGAAAATGTCGTAAATATCATCTTACTAGCAACAGTCTCTAGTAACGATACCATTTCTTCTAGCTTCTTATCACCAAGTGCACTAAACATAATCACGATTCGTCTGTCTCCGTAATGAGCTTTAAGCGTTTCTACTACGCTTTCTATTCCCTCAGGATTATGGGCTCCGTCAATAATAACGGTCGGATTTTCTACTAATTGTTCAAATCTCCCAATCCAATATGCTTCTCGTAATCCTTCTCGAATATGCTCTTCATTTATATGAAAAGATTGAAACATTTTCATATAATAAATACCCATGAGAGCAAGGGAAGCATTATGGATTTGATGAACGCCCTTCATTGAAATCGAGACTTGCTCAAGTCTTTGAAATTCACACGAAAATGAAAATATTTCCCCGTTCGGCTCAGAACGCATATATTCATTGGTAAAATCATGGCCTAATACATACGTTTTTGCTTGCTTCTCCCGTGCTACGGATGTAATGACATCAAGAGCTTCTGGCTGTGTAACACCTGTTACAACAGGGGTATCTTTCTTGATAATTCCTGCCTTTTCATATGCAATTTCCGCTAACGTATTTCCTAAAATATGCATATGATCATGACCGATTGTTGTAATTATAGATAATAATGGAGACACAACATTTGTAGAATCCAATCTACCACCAAGACCCGTTTCTAGCAAAACAATATCACAACTATTTTCATGAGCAAAGTAGTAAAAAGCCATGACAGTAATAATTTCAAACTCTGTTGCCCCGCCAAGTTCGGTTTCGTCACCTGCTTCTACCACAGGCTTTATTAGATTCACAAGCTTCAATATATCTTCATCTAGAATCTGTGTTCCATTCACACTAATGCGTTCATTAAATCGTTCGATATAAGGAGACGTAAATGTCCCTACCTTATACCCAGCTTTCTGTAAGATGGAACGCATATAGGTAACGGTAGAACCTTTTCCATTCGTGCCTGCAATATGAACGAATTTCACAAGTCTTTCAGGATGATCTAATTGTTCTAGCATCCAATTCATCCGTTTTAATCCCGGCTTGATTCCAAACTTAAGTCGTTTATGAATCCAATCTATTGCTTGTTCATAAGATTGTATCATGCTACCCCTCCTAACCCAACAAGCCTAGCAAGAAAACCTCGCTAGGCTCATCTTGTCGATGATTCTATTGTTGTAATTCAGCTAGGCGAGCACGAACAACTTCACGTTTTTCAACATAATCTTGTTCTTTCTTACGCTCTTCTTCAATTACATGAGCAGGAGCCTTCTTAACAAATCCTGCATTGCCTAGTTTTTTCTGTACTCGTTCTACCTCTGCATCTAGTTTCTTTACTTCCTTCTGTAAACGTTCCACTTCTTCTTCGATATTAATTAAGCCTTCTAGTGGAAGAAATAATTCCACTCCGGTTACAACTGCTGTCATAGCCTTCTCAGGTGCTTGTATATCCGTTGCAAGGATAAGATCGCTTGGATTACAGAAACGTTCAATATAAGCACTGTTTTGCTTCAAGCTTGCTAATAAGGTTTCATCCTTTACCTTTAGGAAAAGCTGGATTTTTTTGCTGAGCGGGGTATTTACTTCCGCGCGAATGTTACGAACGGTCCGAATTATTTCTGTGAGAATTTGCATATCCTTTGCAGCTTGTTTATCTGACAGATTCTCACGTACTTCTGGCCATTTTGAAACGATAATTGATTCTCCTTCATGCGGAAGGGCTTGCCAAATTTCTTCTGTTACAAATGGCATGAACGGATGGAGCAATTTCATCGTGCTCTCTAACACATAGGCTAGTACAGAGCGAGTCGTTTTCTTTGCTGCCTCATCTTCTCCATATAACGGAAGTTTTGCCATTTCAATATACCAATCACAGAAGTCATCCCATATAAAGTTGTAAAGGGAGCGTCCTACTTCCCCAAGTTCATATTTATCAATATTTCTTGTTACACTTTCAATGGTTTCATTCAGACGTGTTAAAATCCATTTATCTGCAACGTTCATCGTTCCTGTAAGATCAATTTCTTCATACTTCATGTCGTCTAAATTCATTAATACAAAGCGAGAGGCATTCCATATCTTATTGATGAAATTCCAAGTTGATTCTACTTTTTCAATACTGTATCGAACATCCTGACCCGGAGATCCGGCGGTTGATAAGAAGTAACGCAAGGAATCTGCTCCGTACTTTTCAATCACTTCCATTGGATCGACACCGTTTCCTAGTGATTTACTCATCTTACGTCCTTCTGCATCGCGAACGAGTCCGTGAATGTATACATCTGCAAATGGACGTTTCTCAGTAAATTCTAACCCTTGGAAAATCATACGAGAAACCCAGAAGAAAATAATATCATACCCTGTAACAAGTACATTTGTTGGATAATAGCGTTTAAAATCAATAGCATCACGATCTGGCCATCCTAAAGTTGAAAACGGCCATAGCGCTGAGCTAAACCAAGTATCTAACACATCTGAATCTTGTTCCCAATTTTCTATATCTTCCGGTGGGTTTACAGATACATACACTTCCCCTGTTTCCTTGTGGTACCAAGCTGGTATACGATGTCCCCACCAAAGCTGACGAGAAATACACCAATCACGAATGTTTTCCATCCAGTGTAAATAAGTTTTCTCAAAGCGGTCTGGTACGAATGTAACCTTTTCTTCTTCTTGCTGAAGTGAGATTGCCTTCTCCGCTAACGGTTTCATTTTCACAAACCATTGAGTAGACAAATATGGTTCTACTACTGCACCGCTTCTTTCGCTATGCCCAACCGAGTGTGTCATTTCTTCAATTTTTATAAGAACGCCTTGTTCTTGTAAATCTTGAACGATTTGTTTGCGGCATGCGAAGCGATCCATTCCTTCGTATTTGCCAGCTTTGTCATTCATCGTTCCATCTTCATTCATAACGAGAATGCGCGCTAAATCGTGACGATTTCCAACCTCAAAGTCGTTCGGGTCGTGAGCCGGTGTAATTTTCACAGCACCTGATCCAAAGTCCATATCTACATACTCATCCGCAATAATTGGGATTTCACGACCAACGATTGGAAGAATAAGCGTTTTCCCAATTAAATGTTGATACCGTTCATCTTTCGGATGGACAGCCACGGCAGTATCACCTAGCATCGTTTCAGGTCTAGTTGTTGCAATTTCTAAAAAGCCTGTGCCATCAGAAAGTGGATATTGTAAATGATAGAACGCACCTTGGATATCTTTATAAATAACTTCAATGTCTGAAAGAGCTGTTCTTGTTTGTGGGTCCCAGTTGATGATATATTCACCGCGGTAAATTAACCCTTTTTTATAAAGGGTAACAAATACTTCACGAACTGCATCGGACAACCCTTCATCTAAAGTAAAGCGTTCACGAGAATAATCAAGTCCTAATCCGATTTTTTCCCACTGTGCACGAATATGAGATGCATATTCGCCTTTCCATTCCCATGCTTTTTCTAGAAATTTCTCACGTCCTAGGTCATAGCGAGATACTCCTTCTTCCCGTAGCTTGGCTTCTACCTTCGCTTGTGTAGCAATGCCCGCATGATCCATACCAGGAAGCCACAATACATCGTAGCCCTGCATCCGCTTTGCACGAGTCAATATATCTTGCAGGGTTGTATCCCACGCATGACCTAAGTGAAGCTTTCCTGTTACGTTAGGCGGTGGAATTACAATCGTATACGGTTCTTTCTCTGGATCTCCCTTAGCTTCAAAATACTTTCCTTCCACCCACCATTTATAGCGACCTTCCTCTACAGAAGTATGATCATATTTTGTCGACAACGTCTTCTGTTCCATACCTATCCCTCCTAAATTAGAAAAGCGTAACCGGCTTGCTCAGCTCCGAAGGGCGGAGGTTCTCGACACAAAAAGGCGCTTTTTGCCTTTATGGGGCGAGGTTCTCCGACCCGAAGGAGCTAGCCGGTGTAGCTAGACACCACCAAAAGCGTAACCGGCTCGTTCAGCTCCATAGGGCAGAAGTTCTCCTCTCAAAAAGGCGCTTTCTGCCTTTATGAGAGGAGGTTTTCTGACCGGAGGAGCTAGCCGGTGTAGCTAGACACCACCAAAAGCGTAACCGGCTTGCTCAAATAAAAAAACTCCCTCATCCTCATAAAAGGACGAATGGAGTTTGTATTCGCGGTACCACCTTTTTTTGCAGACTATACTATAGCCTGCACACTTCATTATGTAACGGGTTTCATCCCGGCTTCTTCTACTCGTACTTCAAAGAAGCTGCTCAAGAGGCTACCTTCTATCGTTGTCATCTAAGAAATCTCCCAGCAACTGATTTCTCTCTCTGTAAGATGCTTGTGCGATATACTCTTCCCTATCTACGCATTTATCTATTCGAATCATATTCTATCATACATTATAGTCTAAAAAAGAAAAACATAATCGTCAATATCGTTTTTCAAGTTTTTTATTCTATGAACGTACAAAACCGTTAGGCACATTTCCTCATTTTTTTCATATGCTAGAAGGAATACGACTTACGGAGGAATCAACGATGCGACGTAATAAGCGAACTTATAACTTTTCCACCCCCTCATGGTTTCGCTCGGTTCAGTCGATTGCCTATGATTTTATTATCCCTCTAACCATCTTTCAAGCCATTCGTACATTAATTCTCCCTACCTTTTTAGACTTTGTCATCCTTGCCATTTTTATCACATTAACCATTCGAACCCATTGGCAGCAGCCGTAAACTAACAACCATGAATCAAAAACAGGACTGTTACAACAACGCTGGATACAGAGTCGTTTTGTAACAGTCCTTTCCCTATTGACTAACACTTCATTCTTTAAGTCTGTTGGTTTTGCTGATTCTGCTGTGCTTCTGCGGCTTGAATTTGGGTGATAAAAAATTCGGTGTTACTTATAAGCCAGTAGCCCTGCTGTAGATTTTTAACGGAGTGCAGCTCTTGCATATCTTTTCTAGGAGCTACATCCACATATTGTGATACTCGTTTTGTAAATCTTTGCGGATAGGCAAGATAAGCAAGGAGAAGTTGCTTTTCCTCTTGTGAAAAGGGAAACGTTTTTTGATATTCATAAAACCATTCATATCGATCATTGCGAGCCATCGGATACGTATTAAGGGAACGTAAGTAAAATTGAACTAAATCCTGAACAGGTGTAGACAAGTGGGATTGCTCTAAACTAATGAAATAACCATTTCGTTGTTGATCAAATAAAAAGTGGTTTCCAGCGACATTCCCATGTATAAGAGATATACGCGTCGACTCTTTATCCTTCATTGCTTCATGCCATTCTCCCAGCTTTTTTGTTGCAAATTCATGGGAACGAATAACATGGTGATAATACGTACAATACTGGAGCTCAAATGGTGACATATACCACTTATTTTCACAGGTTAAAACGAATTGATCCAACATATCTCGTTCCTGCTCCCATTGCTTTGAGAGCGTATCAAAATGCAGCTGGATTTTTTCTTCTGATACTTTTTCTTCGCGGGATGTTTTTTGATGCATGAGCGCTAGCGCCCGAAACATTTTATGATAATGGTCATTTTCTTCATTATCATCTGATTCTAGCCAAGGCATTAAGTAATAGCTGTTCTCATCGTCAGAAAGTACATAATTTCCATCATTTGTATGATAAACAGGAGCAAAATTCGTAAATCCCTTTTCTGCTAACAATTGCAGATTCTGCATGAAATTGCTGCGCTCATGAGATGGGCGCAGCTTCTTTAATGCGTATGGACCTTGATTCGTATAAACTTTCACGACATTTCCATACTCTTCTAAATGCTCTGCGTGAAGCCGATACATTTTTAAAATAGGAATATACCGATCTCTCACTTCACGATCCATATAGGCGATGATCCTTTCTATTCAGATAAAGTGAAACTTCCATCAGTTGGGGTTTTCTTCATCCTCCAGCTTATACACTGCTTTTTGCGACGGGAATATACAGTATTTCTCCTTCTTGCACATATAAGTCATCTAAGACATTTACACGCGTTAATTGCTGAATCGTAATATCATACCGTTCTAGTATCGAATCAATCGTATCTCCTTGTTGTACAAAGTACATGCGTAATTTGGTGAACTCTTCTTCTCGTTCCTTCGTAAATAGCTTCGTTAAATACAGTGCATTTTCATCACGTTTAGAAAATTCAAATTCGTCTTCCTCTTCTTTCGAGGTTGAAACTTCCTCTTTCTTTCGATTTAACCATCCCGCTTTGGCAAATGCATCTTGTCTTTGTATAACAACAGGTTCTTCCACTGGTTCTTCTACTGGTTCTTCTACCAGCTTTTCTACCAGCTCTTTTACCGGTTCTTTTCTTTCGACAAGCTCAAATGGTTCAAATAGATCTTCCTCTTCTTCAGGAATATGTTCCTGAAGAAATTGTGAATGTTCATCTAGTTCCGGTTCATCTAGCTCCTGCTCCTCAACAAGCTCTTCTTCACGCTGTATTTCTTCTCGTAATCCATGAATGGAGAGATCTGCTATCAGTTGCAAACATCCTGATTCAGGCAATTCATAATCAAACGTTTCAATGGTTACAAACAAATCTGCTATTTCATGAACACGACCTCGCGGAATTGATATTTCTAACGGAAATGCATGTGAAAGCTCATTAATACCATCCTCCCGAATATAGATGGAATCAATCGTACGCACGGGTGAAAGCTCACGTAAAGAAAATGCTTCCTCCTGTTCATCCTGTGCAACATATTCCCCCGTTAAAAGCAGAGCACCTTTCACAACCACTTCATAATCATGTTCTTGTATTTCAATGTCAGGATATAACGAAATAGAAAGTAATTCAGCTACTTCCTGTCCTTTTTGAAACCAAACAGATTCTTTTAAAGAAAAGCGTAAAGATGTTGGATTATCTGTAGTCACTTCTTTTCCTCCTCGCCATCGTGTATGTCATTACAAATGTATGTGAAGGAGAAGTATCCTATGATAAAAAAAGGTGTGATAAAACGAAGGAACTATATCCTACGCGCTATCACACCTTTTGGTACATCCCTATAAAGTGGGCTGTAAACCTTTACGTAATACTATATACTTTCACATTCTTATTTTAATTTTGAAAATGCAACTGTTGCAGCAGCTATTGTTTTCTCAATATCCTCATCACTATGTGTTGTGGATAAGAACAAGCCTTCAAACTGAGAAGGCGGCAAGAAGATTCCTTGCTCAGCCATTTCACGATAGTAAGTAGAGAAATAATCAAGATTAGATAATTTCGCAGTTTCAAAATTGATTACTTTTTCGCTTGTAAAAAAGAAACCTATCATCGATCCAGCACGGTTCACACATGCAGGGATATCATATTCTTTTGCTGCAGCCTTGATTCCTTCTTCCAGACGATCAGCTTTTCGTTCAAATTCCTTATAAGAATCTGGCGTAAGCTGAACCAGTGTTTCATAACCAGCAGTCATAGCAAGGGGATTTCCTGACAAGGTACCAGCTTGATAAATTGGGCCACTTGGTGCGATTTTTTCCATAATTTCTGCTTTTCCGCCGAATGCACCAACAGGAAGACCCCCGCCAATTACTTTTCCTAGACATGTTAAATCAGGAGTAATTCCAAAATAACCTTGTCCACAATTGTACCCAACGCGAAAACCAGTCATAACTTCATCAAATATAAGAACCGTTCCGTACTCTTTCGTAATTTCACGTAACCCTTCTAAAAATCCAGGAAGCGGCGGAACAACACCCATATTCCCAGCTACCGGTTCTACAATAACAGCTGCAAGATCCTCACCGTGTAATTGAAATGCTGTTCTTACGCCTTCAATATCATTATAAGGAACCGTAATAGTATTACGTGCAATTCCTTCCGGTACCCCCGGGCTATCTGGCAATCCCAGTGTTGCTACCCCTGATCCTGCTTTAATAAGAAGGGAATCACCATGTCCGTGATAGCAACCCTCAAATTTCAAAATTTTATTTCTGCCCGTGTATCCACGCGCTAAACGAAGGGCACTCATCGTTGCTTCTGTTCCAGAGTTCACCATACGAATGATTTCTACGGATGGTACACGGCTAATGACAAGCTTGGCAAGCTCATTTTCGATTTCAGTTGGCGTACCAAAGCTTGTTCCTTTTTCTGCTGTTTTTTTCAAGGCTTCCACCACTCGTTCATTCGTGTGGCCAAGTATTAGTGGTCCCCATGATAGTACATAATCGATGTACTCATTGCCATCGATATCATACACCTTTGAACCCTTTCCGTGATCCATAAAGATCGGGTTCATCCCTACTGCACGGAATGCTCGAACTGGGCTATTTACGCCACCAGGCATAAGTGTTTTTGCTTCTTCAAATGCTTGAATGCTCTTGGTATATTGTTTCATTAGCGCGTGCTCCCTTCTAGCAACCATCTTGCTGCGTCCTTTGCAAAGTAAGTAATAATTAAATCTGCTCCTGCACGTTTCATACTAATTAATTGCTCTAACACGATTTCCTTTTCGTTTATCCAACCATTCAATGCTGCCGCCTTAACCATTGAATATTCACCACTTACATTGTACGTAACAATGGGAAGATCAACGTTATTTCGTACATCACGAATAATGTCTAGGTAGGAAAGCGCTGGTTTCACAATTAAAAAATCCGCTCCTTCTTGGACATCTGAATCTGCCTCGCGTAGCGCTTCTAGGCGATTTGCTGGATCCATTTGATACGTTTTACGATCACCAAACTTCGGTGAACTATTGGCAGCATCACGAAACGGGCCGTAATGAGCAGATGAATATTTCACTGCATAAGACATAATCGGAACATTCGTAAATCCATTTTCATCTAATGCCTGACGGATTGCAGCAACAAATCCATCCATCATATTAGATGGTGCGATAATATCAGCTCCCGCCTTTGCTTGGCTTACTGCTGTTTTAGCAAGTAATTCTAATGATTCATCATTTAAGATAACTCCGTCTTCAATCACGCCGCAATGGCCGTGATCCGTATATTCACAAAGACAAGTGTCAGCAATCACAACTAGCTCTGGAAAATGTGCTTTAATTTCTGAAATGGCTTTTTGCACAATGCCATGGCTACAATATGCAGAAGAACCTACATCATCCTTGTCATCTGGAATTCCGAACACAATAACTGATTTAATTCCTAAATCGACAACTTCCTGCATTTCCTCTTGTAGCAAATCTATTGATAATTGATCGATTCCAGGCATGGACTGAATCGGATTTCGTATTTTTTCGCCTTCAACTACAAAAATAGGATAAATGAAATCTTCTGTATGTAAGTGTGTTTCTCTAACTAGTGCTCGCATGTTCGCAGACTGACGCAAGCGGCGATGACGTTGAAATTGTAAATGACCCATGATTTTTCCATCTCCAATTCTATTATTTTTTACCGCATTTGACTGGAAGCACAATCTAATAGCGCGTCAATCGTATATTCTTGCGGCATTATAATCGAAGTAAAATAGTTTCTGGCTTCCCGTTCTGTAGTTGGCCCGATACACCCAATTGTACACCTTTTTACCCATTGTCTCCAATTTGTACCTTCAAGAAGATCAACAAAACTTTTGACAGTAGATGGGCTTGTAAACGTAATAATATCAATGGTACCACTTTCTAATGCTTTTATAAGAGGCAGCTTTGCATCCTCATTATACTTCGTTTCATATACAATCATTTCATGAAGTGTAAAACCAGCCTCTTGCAAAGCAGTTGGAATCACATCACGTGCTAAATTCCCTTTAGGAAACAAAATCCGTACCTCATTTGAAATAAGGGAAAGAAACTCTTCTACAAATGCTTCTGCCTCAAATTTACTTGGAACAAATGTAACGTTACATCCTCTATTCACTAACGCTTGCTTTGTTTTTGTACCAATTGCTGCCACTTGCAAAGTGGAAGGTAATTTTTTTTCACCAATTAATTGAAAGAAATGAATCACACTATTCTTACTCGTAAACAAAATCCAATCATATTCAGACAAATTTTCCGCACTGAATTGATCTGCAGTAGGTACAATTTTTAGCAAAGGAAGAATGAATGGATTTCCGCCCCGCATCCGAACCGCTTCGGCCATTTCTTCAGCCTGTGCCTTTGCACGTGGAATAAGGACAGTCTGGCCGGCTAAAGATGCTTCTATCATATTCCTTCCTACTCCCTTGCTTCTTCTATAAGCTGCTTCGCACCCCGAGCAATAAGAAGGTCAGCTGCCTGATTACCGATTTGTTCAGGGTCCTTGCCTGACACAACTTCCTTCAGTAATACAGATCCCGTTTTTGATCCAACTAATGCTGTTAACTCTAATTCTCCTGTTTCTAATTGCGTTGCATAACCTGCGATTGGAACTTGACATCCACCTTCTAGCTTGTTAAGGAAAACACGCTCCGCTGCTACCGTTTTGGCTGTTACAACATCGTTCATCTTATTAAGGGCCTGTAGCAACTCCTCATCATCTGCACGACATTCGATAGAAAGCGCACCTTGGCCAACAGCTGGCACACACATATCTAAATATTCTGTAATGACATCTTCACTCCAACCAAGACGATGCAAGCCAGCAGCTGCAAGAACGATAGCATCATACTCCTCTTCATGAAGCTTTTTAATGCGCGTATCGATATTGCCGCGAATCCACTTCATTTGCAAATCAGGACGTAAAGCTAAAAGCTGCGCACTCCGACGAAGACTACTCGTGCCGACAACAGCTCCGCTAGGTAGATTTTCAAACGTAACACCCGTTTTAGAGATTAATACATCACGCGGATCTACTCGTTTTGGAGTGCAGCCAATGGTTAATCCTTCCGGAAGAACTGCTGGCATATCCTTCATGCTGTGAACGGCCATATCAATTTCCTTTGAAAGCATTGCTTGCTCAATTTCTTTTACAAATAAGCCTTTTCCGCCAACTTTTGACAAGGTAACATCCAAGATTACATCGCCCTTGGTAACGATTTCTTTGATTTCAAACTCAAAAGGCACATTTTGTTTTTTTAATTGATCAATTACCCAATTTGTTTGTGTTAAAGCAAGCTTGCTTCTTCTTGAACCAACGATTATTTTACGCATGTCATGTCTCTCCTATGTTTAAAAATGCCAAAAATGAAAAGAAGATAAACTAGTAAATAGAAAAATATTTATAAGTAACACAAAGAATGCTCCGATGTTCCAATTTGCTATACTTCTTCCTTGCAGCTTCTCAGATCCATGTAAGTATAATCCTATACTATATACGAGTAATACAATAAAAGAGCCGGACACCTTTGGATCATACCAGTGAAATTGGTCAATTCTTGCATAGGCCCATATGTATCCAAGTAATAATGCGAATAGGAAGAAAGGAACAGAAAATAAATTTAAACCAAAAGAAAGGGAATTAAAGTTTTGTAAACTTCCTAATCTACGTAATCGATTATTCCACTTTTTTTGCTTTAATAACGTATATTGTAGCACGTACATACAAGAAAATATAAACGAAACCGTGAACGTTGCATAGGCGATAAAGGCCATACCAACATGAACATAGACGAGTTCAGAAATTAATCGGTTTGCAAGCACTGGTGGAGTTTTCCCGATTGGAGTAAAAATGGAAAACACATCTACTCCAAAGGCAATAACGTTTGTAAAAAAAACAAAAAAATCTACACGAAAAATACGATTCATTACAAGAGAAAGAGAAAGAAGCAGCCATACATAAAAGTAAACCCCTGACAAAAGCGTTAGAATGGAATTTTCTGTTGTTTCCACTGCACGCATAACCATAAAAATCGTATGCAATATCCATACAATGGAAAGTAACCAAAAAGCAATTCGATTTGCTCTTTGGTTACTTTGAAAATAGTCTATGAAATACAAGCTAACGCTACACGCATACAATATAATTGCAACGTGATACACGATACTATTATTTAGAAGTTCCATCCCGTTATCAACCTATAGAGAATGGACAGAAGAAAAGGCATTCTGTTCTTTCTCTCTATTTACAATTCTTGATTCCATTTCATGTGCTAAGTCAAGATCAAAAATTCTAGCAAAAAGTTCTAATTTTTCTGCTGCATCCGGTTCGCCTGCTAATTCTTTAGCAATTAGAATCGGATTTTTAAGCAGCTGATTAATAATACTTTTCGTATGCTTGCTGATTACTTTTTTCTCTCGTTCTGTAAGCGTTGGAATTTTCCGTTCAATACTTTCCATCGTTTCGCTTTGAATTTGCAATGATTTTTCACGCAAGGATGAAATGAGGGGAACTACACCTAGCGTTTCCATCCATGCTTTAAATACAACGATTTCTTCTTCAATCATAAGACCAATTTTTTCCGCTTCTTTTAGACGTTCTTCCTTATTAGCATCTACAATTCCTTGTAAATCATCAATATCATACAAAAATACGCTCTCTAGCTTTTCCATTTCAGGATCTAAATCACGTGGTACAGCAATGTCTACCATAAATAGCGGACGTCCTCTGCGAACCTTTTCTACTTTTTCCATCATGCTTTTAGTAATAACGAAGTTTGAAGAACCCGTAGAACTAATTAAAATGTCCGCATTCACAAGAGCAGTTTCTAATTCATCCAACGGTTTTGCTTGTCCCATATACTTTTCGGCCATTGTTTCAGCCTTTTCTAACGTACGATTAATAACTGTAACCGTTTTCACACCACTACCATATAAATTTTGTAGTGCAAGTTCTCCCATTTTTCCTGCGCCTAGAATAAGAACATGACAATTTGAAAGATTGTTAAAAATCTTTTTGGCTAGTTCAACGGCAGCATAACTAACCGATACAGCGTTTGCATCAATTGTCGTTTCCGAATGGGCACGCTTTGCTAACGTAACCACTTGTTTAAATAATTCATTAAAAATCGTACCAGTTGTTTTCTTCTCTTGTGCTTCCAAAAAGCTAGAACGAATTTGTCCTAAAATTTGCGTTTCCCCTATAACCATTGAATCCAGACCGCTCGTTACACGAAACAAATGTTCAATTGCTCCGTCATTTTCCCAAATCGATAGATAGGGTGAGATTTCTTCTATAGAAAGCTGAAACCATTCAGCTAAGAAATGTTTGATATAATATCTTCCCGTATGAAGCTGATCCACAACTGCATATATTTCCGTACGATTACACGTAGAAACGATTACATTTTCTAAAATACTCTTTTGCGTCTGTAGCTGAGTCATTGCCCTTTCGAGTTCATCGCTTTGAAAGGATAATTTTTCACGAATTTCTACAGGGGCAGTTCTATAGTTAACACCAACAATTAAAATATGCACGCAGTGTATCCCCCTTCAACTAATCAATTACAACCTAATCATAATACAAATGTTCCTTGATAAAATCAACAAATCTGTGAACAAAGACTCTACTAAAAAAAATATAGTCCATCTTCTCTATTTGCTACGTTATCAAAAAACGGAGGAGTAATCAAGTGATGGGATTACCATATTTGCTTTCTTATTACCAATTATTATTCCAAAGTAAGCAAATTATCCCCTTTTATAAAAGCGTTTTCATTTTTTAGTATCCCTTATCAAAAAAACGTGCGACGATTGTCACACGTTTTCATTGTGAAGATAATGTTGAATTGCATTCCACGCTTCATTTCTTCCAATTCCTTTTTCAGAAGAAAATAGGATTACTTCATCACCTTGTCTAACGCGTAGCGTATCAAATACTACTTTCAAGTGTGCCTGATACTTTCCTTTATTTATTTTATCAGCTTTGGTTGCAACGATGATTGTTGGTATGTTGAAATGCTTTAAAAACTCGTACATGGATATATCATCTTTTGTTGGAGGATGACGTAAATCTACAATAAGTACAGTCGCCTTAAGCTGCTCTCTTGATGTAAAGTACGTTTCAATCATCTTTCCCCATGCTTCTCGTTCCGATTTAGAAACTTGTGCATATCCATATCCGGGAACATCTACGAAATGTAAAATGTCATTCACAATATAAAAATTTAGTGTTTGTGTCTTGCCCGGTTTAGAAGAAATACGCGCTAAGCTTTTTCTACTCAGTAACGTATTAATAAAGGAAGATTTCCCCACATTAGATCGTCCTGCAAGTGCAATTTCAGGTAAATTTCCAGATGGATATTGTGCAGGCTTTACTGCACTAATTACGATTTCAGACTTCGTTACTTTCATTGTTTCACTCCTACTAACGCGTGCTCCAGTACCTCGTCCAGATGAGAGACTAGCACAAACGTCAACTGCTCCTTCACACTTTCAGGAATATCATCTAAATCTCTTTCATTATCTGCAGGAATAATAATCTTCTTTAATCCAGCTCGGTGTGCACTTAATGTTTTTTCCTTCAATCCGCCAATTGGGAGAACGCGACCTCTAAGTGTAATTTCCCCCGTCATTCCGACTTCCTTATGAATAGGTCGTCCCGTTAATGCAGAAATAAGGGCTGTTGCCATCGTAATCCCTGCTGAAGGACCATCTTTCGGAACGGCTCCCTCTGGTACATGAATATGAATATCATTCTTTTCATAAAAATCCTTGTCAATCTGAAGTTCTTCCGTGCGAGAACGAATGTAGCTAAACGCCGCTTGCGCTGATTCCTTCATAACATCTCCGAGTTTACCAGTAAGAATTAATTTTCCTTTACCAGGATAAAGGGATACTTCTATTGCGAGCGTATCTCCTCCTGCTGTTGTATAGGCTAGACCTGTTGCAACCCCCACTTGATCTTGCAATTCAGCTTCACCAAAGCGAAATATTTTCTTACCTAAGAAGTCCGTTAGATTTTTGTCTGTAATAACTACTCTCTTTCGTTCTTCGGCTACGAGAATACGTGCAACCTTTCGGCAAATAGCAGCGAGTTGACGCTCTAATGAACGAACACCTGCTTCTCTTGTGTAATACCGAATAATATCAAGCAGTGCTTCATCACGAATCTGCATCTTTCCCTTGCTAAGTCCATGCGCCTTCAACTGCTTAATTAATAAGTGATCCCTAGCAATATTTACTTTTTCAATCTCGGTATAGCCAGCAATCGATATGATTTCCATACGATCTAAAAGCGGTCCGGGAATCGTTGAAAGTGTGTTCGCAGTTGCAATAAACATTACATTCGATAAGTCATAGGGCTCTTCAATGTAATGATCGCTAAAATTGCTATTTTGCTCAGGATCTAACACTTCTAATAAAGCTGCAGAAGGATCTCCCCTGAAATCATTTGACATTTTGTCGATTTCATCAAGTAAAAAGACCGGATTGACTGTTTTTGCTTTTTTCATTCCTTGGATAATGCGTCCTGGCATAGCTCCTACATAAGTTCGTCTATGACCACGAACTTCAGATTCATCGCGAACACCGCCAAGTGAAACCCGTACAAAATTACGATTTAACGATCTTGCAATAGAACGTGCCAGAGATGTCTTTCCGACTCCGGGTGGCCCCACTAAACAAAGAATTGGTCCCTTTAAAGAGCGGGTTAGTTTTTGAACCGCTAAATATTCAAGAACACGTTCCTTTACTTTCTCTAATCCGAAATGATCATCGTTTAGAATTTTTTCGGCTCTACGAATGTCTAAAATATCCTCTGTTGCTTCTTTCCATGGGAGTGAAAGCATCCAGTCGATGTAATTTCGAATTACACCGCTTTCTGCAGAGCTAGCAGGGAGTTTTTCGTAGCGATCCAATTCACGAATGGTTGCTTCTTTTGTTTCATCTGGCATGCCGGACTTTTCAATTTTCCCACGTAAAATGTCAACCTCGCTACCTTTTCCTTCTTTCTCTCCAAGCTCCTTCTGAATCGCTTTCATTTGTTCACGAAGAAAATATTCCTTTTGTGTACGTTCCATAGAATGCTTCACACGTTGACCGATTTTCTTCTCTAAGTTAAGAAGTTCTTTTTCATCCTGAATGAAAGAAATCAATCGATTCAGGCGGTCTTTTACATTGATGATTTCTAATATTTCTTGTTTTTCATGCATTTTTAAAGGAAGATGAGAAGCGATTAAATCCGCCAGGCGTCCTGGTTCAGTTATATCAACTACTGTTGCAAACGTTTCATTTGAAACTTTTTTAGAAAGCTTAATGTATTGATCAAAATGATCAACTAATGTACGCATAAGCGCTTTTTCTTCTAAATCGCCTTCCCCTGTTTCCTCGATAATCGTAATGGAAGCATTTACGACATTCTCTTCCTCATTTAATGACACCATTTCTGCTCTATGTAATCCTTCTACTAGCACACGAACTGTTCCATTTGGAAGCTTTAACATTTGTTTTACCTTTGCTAGTGTACCAATCGTATATAAATCTTCCTTTGCCGGTTGATCCACATTTACATCTTTTTGTGTCATCAAGAAGATGAGATCTTCATTCAACGCAGCGTTTTCTATAGCCTGTATTGATTTTTCACGTCCTACATCAAGATGTAGGACAATCGTTGGATAAACAAGAATGCCTCGTAATGGAAGGAGGGGTACGACTCTTTCGCTCGTATTCATTCTAATTTGCACCTCCATTTTTATATAGTCTGTTCACCTATTGTATATTACAACAGAACAATTATGCAATTATGGAGATAGATACAACCTGTTTTATAAATAAAATAGACCTCGCTTTACGTTAGAAAGCGAAGTCTATCCATTACATCGAATGCATTTCACCTTCATCATGTAATAACGCAGAATGTCTTGTATCAGTATACTCTGTTAAGATATGATCTACAAAGATTCGGGCAAACACATCTCGTATATGGCGAACAGGTACTATTTCAATTCCTGTTATGTTATATAGCATTGGTTGCAAATTGTCTGCTGGAATTAATACTGTTTTTACTCCTGCTTTTTTGGCAGCCTTTATCTTTGCATAAACCCCGCCAACAGGTTTCACCTCACCGTGAATACTTATTTCTCCCGTCAAAGCAACATCATTTCGTACATACACACTGTGAACAGCAGAATAAACACCTGTAGCAATTGCTATTCCAGCTGAAGGCCCATCAACAGGAACACCACCAGGAAAATTAATGTGCAAGTCATAGCCGTTAGGTAGTAAATTTAATGATCTCAGTACAGTTATTACATTATCTGCTGAGCCCTTTACCATACTTTTGCGGCGAATAGATTTTGTTTGATTTCCCATACTTTCTTCCTCAACAATACCCGTAATGACAATCTCGCCTTTTCCTTCAACAGGAATTGCTGTTACTTCTAACTCTAATAACGCCCCCATATTTGGTCCATACACCGCTAATCCATTTACCAATCCAATTTTTGGAATAGGGTATATCCGTTTTTCAAGCTTTGGCGTTAATTGATTGGAATGGATCACCCATTCTATATCCTCATCACGAATGTTACCCCGCTCTTCATTTATCGCCATTCCTGCCGCCAGTTGTACGAGATTAATGGCCTCTCTTCCATTTTTTGCATATAGACCGATCATCGCAAGCCCCTGCTGCGAAATTTGCAGACCAATTTTATTACTAGCAACAGTCGCTACTTTTTCGATTTCATCTGTCTCCAGTTCATGGAAAAACACTTCCAAGCAACGAGAACGAATCGCTGGCGAAATTTCTTCAGGTGAACGAGTTGTCGCCCCAACCAATCTAAAATCTGCAGGTAATCCGTTTTTAAAGATATCATGAATATATGTAGGAATGAGAGCATTTTCCTCACTATAATAGGCACTCTCTAGAAACACCTTTCTATCTTCTAGTACTTTTAACATTTTGTTCATTTGAATAGGATGTAACTCACCTATTTCATCAATAAACAGGACCCCCCCATGTGCATCAGTAACGGCCCCTCTTTTCGGTTGAGGAACTCCTGCCTGCCCCATCGCACCAGCACCTTGATAGATAGGATCATGAACAGAGCCAATAAGAGGATCCGCAATACCGCGTTCATCAAAGCGGGCAGTGGTAGCATCAAGCTCAATAAATACACTATTAGGTCGAAACGGAGATTTCGGATTTTTCTTGGCTTCTTCTAGTACAAGACGAGCTGCAGCTGTTTTTCCCACACCTGGAGGTCCGTAAATAATGACGTGTTGCGGATTAGGACCACAAAGCGCTGCTTGCAGGGATTTTATTCCATCTTCTTGACCTATAATATCTTGAAACGATGTCGGTCGAACCCGTTGTGCCAAAGGCTCTGTTAACGAAATAAGTCGCATCTTGCGAAGTTGCTCCATCTCTTTTTTTGATTCTTTATCAATAGAAATTCGTTGCGTACGTTGGTTTTTGAGTAAATGCCAAAAATACGCTCCGACAATTACGCCGAACACTAATTGAACGAGTAAAATTACGTTTGTCCAGCTCATTAAAATCCCTCCCAAAACGAGTAATACTTGTAGTATCTCCTGGGAAAGAGGGGACTAAACATAAGAAGAAACAGCAATTCATAGAATTGCTGTTTCTTCTGTATACTATATAGTTGTAATTTGAATATGATTTGGTTATGCTGATGTTTTCGTATCGTGGTCAAGCACAGTTCCATCTTGCAGAATAAGCTTTGGCGATGCATTATTTGAAACAGTCTCCTTGGAAATAATACATTTATCGATATCATTTCGAGAAGGAAGCTCAAACATAACATCTAACATAATAGACTCAATAATTGAACGTAGACCACGTGCACCTGTTTTCCGTTCAATTGCCTTTTGTGCAATTTCAACGAGAGCATCTTTATCAAATTCAAGCTCAACATCATCTAGCTCAAGAAGCTTTTGATACTGCTTCACGAGTGCATTTTTCGGTTTTGTTAAAATTTCCACGAGTGCATTTTCATCCAACTGTTCTAAGTTAGCAATAACAGGAAGACGTCCAATAAACTCTGGAATTAAGCCGAATTTTAATAAATCCTCTGGCAATACATGTGATAGAATTTTATCTTCATTCACAATGTCCTTCTTACTATCCGTTCCGAATCCAATTACTTTTTTACCTAAACGACGTTTAATGATTTGGTCGATGCCATCAAATGCCCCACCGCAAATGAAAAGAATATTTGTTGTATCGATTTGAATAAATTCTTGATGAGGATGCTTGCGACCTCCTTGAGGCGGAACGCTAGCAACCGTACCTTCTAAAATTTTCAAAAGTGCTTGCTGTACACCTTCACCCGATACATCACGAGTAATAGAAGGATTTTCAGACTTACGTGCTACTTTATCAATTTCATCAATGTAAATGATACCCTTTTCGGCTTTCTCTACATCATAATCAGCAGCCTGAATCAGTTTCAACAAAATATTTTCTACATCTTCGCCAACATACCCTGCTTCTGTTAAAGAAGTAGCATCTGCAATAGCAAATGGAACATTTAAAATACGAGCTAATGTTTGAGCAAGTAACGTTTTTCCGCTACCCGTAGGGCCCATTAATACAATATTACTTTTTGATAATTCAACATCATCAATTTTGCTGTTCGAGTTAATACGTTTATAGTGGTTGTATACTGCAACTGCTAAAGCTTTCTTCGCTTTGTTTTGTCCAATTACATATTCATCTAAAATGTCGAGGATTTCAGCAGGCTTTGGTACATCTTTGAATTCTACTTCATCGTCTTTTGCAAGCTCCTCTTGTACAATCTCTGTACAAAGTTCAATACATTCGTCACAAATGTAAACACCAGGACCTGCTACGAGTTTACGTACCTGCGTTTGTGTCTTACCACAGAAGGAACACTTTAATTGCCCTTTTTCTTCGTTAAATTTAAACATACCATCACACCCCTTAAAAGTGCTAGAAACAGTACCCACTATATGTAACCTAAAATTTCTACCCTATGTAAATACATATTATGTCACTACACTTGAATAAATACAAATGATATGGTCGCACTTTTTGATTAAAAAATGCATATAATTTTTAAAATACATATATTCTACACAAAATCATAATGTTCCTTTAAATTTAATAAACATTTCGTTTAAAAAATTTATTTTTTTATAAAACAAGACACGATCTACCATCGTGCCTTGCATGTATGCTTGCTCATTTAACTACAAATATAACATATATTTATTAGTTGCTAGCAACTAATAAATCTACAGCTTTACGAACTTTTAAATCTTCTTTTACAGCGCTAAGATTTCCAAGTGCTTGCTTCACAGCATCTACAGGCATATTATACATTTCACCCATTTTTGCAATTTCTGCATCCACATCTTCATCTGTTACTTCTACGTTTTCAGCTTCGATAACAGCTTCAAGAACAAGATTTGTTTTTACGCGTGTTAATGCTTCGTCTTTCATTTGTTCTTTTAATTTGCTTTCATCTGTTCCTGTGAATTGATAGTACATTTCTAAATTCATACCTTGTGCTTCAATACGGTGCTCGAATTCGTGAATCATATTGTGTAATTCTGTTTCAAGCATAGCATCAGGAATGTCTACTTCTGCATTTCCAACAGCCTTTTCGACTGCATCGTTACGAAGCTTGTTTTCTGATTCTACCTTTTTCTTTTCTTCTAAATCACTACGAAGTTTTGCTTTCAACTCATCAAGAGTTTCAACTTCTTCGTTAGCATCCTTTGCAAATTCATCATCTAAAGCAGGAAGCTCTTTTGTTTTAATTTCATGAACCAATACTTTGAAAACAGCTGGTTTACCTGCAAGATCAGCAGCATGATATTCTTCAGGGAACGTAACTTCTACGTCTTTTTCTTCTCCTGTTTTCGCTCCTACTAATTGATCTTCAAATCCAGGAATGAAAGAGCCAGAACCGATTTCAAGAGAATAATTTTCGCCTTTACCGCCTTCGAATGCTACGCCATCAACAAAACCTTCGAAATCGATAACAGTAGTATCGCCTTTTTCAACTGTTCCTTCTTCTTTTAAAACAAGTTCAGCTTGTTTTTCTTGCAATGATTTTAATTCGTTGTCTACATCTTCATCTGTTACAGTTGTATCTAGTTTTTCTAATGCGAAGCCTTTATATTCTCCAAGTTTCACTTCAGGTTTAACAGTTACCTTTGCAGTAAAGATTAAAGACTTTCCTTTTTCCATTTGTTCAACATCAATTTCAGGTTGAGCAACTGGGAAAATACCCGTTTCATCAATTGCCTTTGAATATGCTTCAGGCAATAAGATATCTAATGCATCTTGGTATAAAGATTCAACACCAAATTGTCTTTCAAATAATACACGAGGTACCTTTCCTTTACGGAATCCTGGTACATTTACACGTGTCACAACTTTTTTAAATGCAGCGTCTAACCCTTTTTTTACTTCTTCTGCTTCTACTTCAATTGTTAGTACGCCTACATTATTTTCTAATTTTTCCCATTTTGTAGCCATTTATTCGTTCCCTCCAACTATAAATAATAAGCTATTAAAACTCGGTATGTATGTCCGAGAATCATACGAAATTTGCAAGGAAATAGTAAATATTACCCGCAAAAATGCATATTTGCGCATTATACAACCATTACATTATATCATACAAATCTGTGCTTTCAATAATCGGAGTATTTTTTTCGTTATACGTTTAAATACTCGTCTTTTTCTATTGTTAAAAGTTCTTCATATGCACTATGTAATGCAGTAGTGGCAACCCCATATTGCTTGGCAATTTTGTTATCATCTGCATACATGAAAAAACGTTCTTCTCCAATTTTCTGCAATGCTGCAGCCCAAAGAGTTTCATTTTCAGGTGATGGATTAAGTGGAAACAGAATAGTAATCACTTGATACCAATACTCTTCGACAGCTTGAAACATAGTAGGATTATCCTGTCCCATAATTTGCTCTACTTGTCGTAAAACTTCTTTAGAGAACGGGGAATCCCGCTCAGTAAGAAGCTCTTTAGGTACGACAGTTACAGAGCGGCCATATTTAACAACTTCAATTTCCTCAGCTACTTCGTACTCCATCATCATATGTACAATCATTGATTTTATGTAAGGATGCTGATCCTCTTGCTGTAAAAAAGACCTGAGAAAGGAGTATGCACGTACCGTTCCACGTTCCCGTAATTCCTGCAATGCACGTAACTGTTTTACAAGATCTTTACCTACAAACACTTTTGTTAGCTCCGATTCATTAGGTATGACTACTTCTTCCTGTAACATATTCTGTGCAAAGGAATAAAGGGCAGAAAATTTTTGCTTTCGTTCTTCTGAAATATCCGGTTCTTCTCGAATCCGATCTACCGTCTTAATAACTGCGCGATAATCATGCAGCTGTACGAGAATGGTAATAAAGATGTCTTCTACGTCTGTTTGCAATTCATCGCTAGCATCTAACAACTCATCACAGCGCGCTTTTGCTTCTTTCCAATCATGAAGCTCAATGAGGCAAACAACAGCAGCAAATTCAGAATGCTCATCATGTAAGCCATACATACGAAGCTGATTGAGATATGGCAATGCCTCTTCGAATTGTTTTGCATGCAAAGCATCAAATCCCATATCGCGCAAACGGTCAGAAAGGTTTGGAAACAGCACGATTTTCTCTTCATTTTCGTTCATGCTTTCGCCTCTTTTAGTCTTTTATACACTTAAAAGTAACTATAGCAAAAGAACTATATAAACACAACAATTGACATGTATTACAATCCCATTTCAATCTTTCCTTTCTATTAATTGTACACCAACCATACTTCTCTTACGTATGTACACATAAGTTATACTTAAGTAAGAATTGTCGAACACTATTTTCCTGAATATTCCACATTTATATTGTAAATAATTCCATTTTTGATAGAATTAGTATCAGATAAATGTGAATTAATTTTAAGAAAGAGGGTGTGGAATAGAATGAAGGTAATGCGATTCAATGCTGATTTCGGGAATAGTACAAGCAATTTTCTTGTGGATGGATATTATATTGAGCTTCCTACCAATGTCGTTGAACTTAGTAAGCAAGAGGCTGAACGACACTTTACAGATACCATTACTAATCCAAAAGATTTACTAGGAAGTATGCTTCTCTCTACTACCATAGGGCTTGAAACAAAGTACTTTCTTGTAGGGGAGGCCGCAGAACATGCCATGCAGGCTAATTCCCATGTAAACCGAATGCACGATAAGATGAAAAGCAACATTCCCTATGTCATTTTCTTGAGCGCCATTTCCTATTATCATGCACTGCATGATCAAAACGAAGAAGACTCCACTATCGAGATTGAATCGATGCACATGATGCTCCCTATTTGGCTGCTAAAGCGAGAAGAAAAATTTAGCACTGCCCAAAACATGATGGAAAAGCGATTTCATACTGATCACTCGGTTATCATCCATACACCGGGTATGAGCAAAGAGCTACATATCACTGTTAGCCGAGCAAAATGTAAAATCGAATGCGAAGTTGCTCGCCACTCAATTAAATATAAAATGATGAAACAAGATCAAGAGGGAAAGATCATAAAGATTGTAAAACGACGCGAAGCAGAACAATTTAATGCCTATAAAGTGGTATTGGTCGATATTGGTGGGGGATCTACAGATGCAGTTTTGTTAGGGAAAGGTCTTACCTCACCAAAAGACCGTGATGCTTTTCAAGTAATCGACATTGTCCCCTTTTTAGGATATTTAGAGGATTTCAGAAAAGAAAAACTACTCGAAAAGTTTAAGGAATTACGAGCGCTAGAAAAGTTCATTGTAAACCACTACAAATCCCAGCAATACAAATTAAACAATGAAAATACAGGTGAAAGCTACGACCTAACGAATATGTTTCAAGAAACACTTGCCAAATATGCCTCCTTCCTCGAATATGCAGTACTAGAATCATTTATTTCATCAAATGATGAACCGTTAAAGTTCATATATATTGGCGGGGAATCTCCTATTCTAGAACCTTATATAAAAAGCAGTTTATTACAGCATGTAACACAACGCGTCGCTGAAAATAACCACTTTTTTCTACACGATATTATCGAATACGATGAAAACGAAATATTCGCTCCTACGCCTCGAACCATTAATTTATGTGCATTAGAAATATTGAGCTTAAACGAAATGACAAAAATCACAATATAAGGTGTGATTGCAGATGAAACGAAGAGAAAAAATGGCTTTCTCTACAACTGATATACCTGAACGGATTTATCGCATACTAGATGAAAAAGCAAAAAGCCGATCATTAGCACCGTTTATCGTAGAGTTGGTTGCCAAAAAAGAGGAACAAGACCGAATCATGGACAAACTTACCATGATAGAAGAATTACTTAAAACCGCTCCGATTCAGATTGTACAGAAAGAAGCAGAACGTGCTACCGATGTACAAGAATGGTCTTCTGGTAAAATAATATACGCAGAGGAAGTCATAGGTGGAATAGACCAAGTGGATGAAGAGGAAGTTGATTTTTGAAGACTATTATGTGCAAAAGCGGGTATGTCTCTGTACAATGTCGTACCCACTTTTGCATTTTTATTTCAATCTTAGCGCTAAACCCACTCTACGAAACAAGGAAGACGTAATTTGATTTAAGGCAAATATGCTTTAAAGATGTATCAGAATAGTATTTGGCTTCTATCCTGAAATAGCACGTGAATCAACCCAGCCTTCAACATGGTTATCGACTTTGAATTGATACCAATGTACCCCACCAATATCCAGGCTGCGAATAAGCTGAAGTGGCTTGTTTATATAATTACTTGCGGGACCTACATAACTTGCTCCATGTTCCCCATATGGAGCTGTCCAAACTGCATTTCCATCTAGAGCGACAACAAACGCAGTTCTATTTTCAGATTGTACGTTGGTAACATTTGTATAGATATTATTGGCATCTACCCATCCTATTACATTGCCTCCTATGGAAATTTCATTCCACACTGTTTGACCTTTTTTGGCACTTTTCACTACTTGAACCGGTTGATAGCTATACCGATCGACAAGATTAACGAATTTGGCATCATACTCTCCGTACGGGATGTTCCAAATTGCGTCCCCTTTACCAGAATAGCCCATCAGAGCTGTTTGGTTCTCATCTTGTATATCAGTCAAATCAGTCAATGCCTTTCCTGCATCGATCCAGCCTAAAAATTTTCCGTCTTTTTGAATCTGGTACCACAATGTATTCCCCTTTTGAACACTCATTACTACAAGAACCGTTTGATACATATAGTCGTTCGTACTTCCCAAATACTTAGCACCAAGGGTTCCGTAAGGAGTTGACCAGATTCCATTGTTATAAGTACTGCCTATCGTCACATCCAAATTCTCAGCTTTTGCTACACCTAATGTATCCAAAGCATTATCATCAATCCAGCCAATTACTTGTCCATCTATACTGATCCTATCCCAAAGGGTGTTATGATACGTTGTAGTATTTAGGATTGTAATATTACGATAAGCATACAAGTCTGTTGAACCCAGATACTTCGCCCCAGGAACACCGTATGGCATGGACCAGATGCTATTTATGTTTGTTGCCCCCATTACGACATCTCGGTTGCTGTCATTAATACCGGTTACATCACTTAACACTCGCCCATCTATCCATCCAATTACCTGGTTATCTACACTGAATTGATACCATACAACATTGCCAAGACTTATCTTTTGAATTAGCTTAATCACTTTTCCTACATAATTGTTTGTTGATCCAACATAGCTGGAACCTTGTATACCATAAGGAGCGGACCATACTCCATTACCGGTAGTACTTTTAACCAGCTGATTTGCATCTTGATCATTAACAATAGAAACGTTTTCCAACACCCGATTGTCCACCCAGCCAATTGGCTGATTATTTACATTCACATAACACCAAAGCACGTCTCCTCTTTGCGTTTCAGAAGAAATGTGGACAACTTTGCCAGCATACATAGTAGTATCCCCCACATAATTAGCTCCCTGATCACCATATGGGCTGGTCCAAATCGCATTCCCCGCCGTGTGGACAAACATCGCATCAAAGCTGACTGTTTGATTACTCGGGGTTGGTGCTGGCTGAACTGTTTCTTGCGCAGGGTATTCTGCCAATCCATATCCGAATAATGTATCCCTTCCGACAATGCCAAGATCTTTTGTATCCTTATCCAACTCTTGACGAAGCTGAGCATTCGTCATAGACGGATATTTTTGTTTTAATAAAGCGAGAACTCCTGCAACGTGCGGTGCTGCCATTGATGTACCACTGCCAATCGCATATCCATTATTTAAATAAGTAGATAGAATATTGGAACCAGGAGCACTTACTTCTAATTCTTGACCTGTCGAAGAAAAAGAAGAGCGACTTAAATCCTGATCAACGGAACCTACTGAAATGGCATTGCTATATTTAGCAGGATACAGCATCGTATCTCCTGTACCTGTTGCATCTCCATTATTTCCAGCTGATGCGACTAGTAAAATCCCTCGATTATAAGCTTCGTCGATCATATTATGTAATAAAGGACTATCTGTATCTACTCCAAAAGATAAATTCACGATATCCATATTATTTTGAATTGCCCAATCCAACCCTGCAATAATATTCTGCAACGTTCCTGTGCCAGTGCTGTCCATTGCCTTGATAGCATAGAGCTGCGTATCAGGTGCAACCCCTTGTACCGTTCCAGTTCCTGTTGCACCAATCGTTCCAGCTACATGTGTGCCATGCCCATTATCATCAGTATACGATGTTGTGTAGCTGACTTCGGATACGCCGCCAGCAATAGTCAAATCACTATGAGGAGCAATCCCTGAATCAATGACTCCAACCTTTACACCTTTTCCTGTCAATCCTGCTTGCCATGCTTGGGGAGCTTGTACAGCTTGCATATCCCATTGTGAATTTTGTCCATTTGTCACCGTAGTCATTTGTGCTTTAACGAATGTTGCGGGAACGTCTTGCAATTTAACGGTTACATTTGGTTCGACATCAGCAATATTCGGATTGTTTTTTAAATTTGTAATATCAGTTTGGTCAACCGTTGCAGATACAGCAGAGACGCTTTCAAATTGGTGTTCAATATTCTTGCTATGTTGTAAAACTGTATTTTTCCCTTCTTGATTTTTATAGACAACCAATACTGTTTGTTCCTTGTTTTGCTGTATTTCCTGTGCACTAGTATGAATCAAAGGCACACTTACTTGCACAAGCACAGTAGCAACAGTCATTTGTACTAATATTCTTACAACTTTTTTATTCACGCCTTGTTTTCTCCTCTAGATTTGCAATCTAAAATATTTTCAGATAATACTCGTTTATTTTAATTATAGTAGACTATTAAAATAAATAAAGAAATAATAGAATTCAATACAGTTAAAAAGGATCACTTATTTTATCGGGGAAAGGTAAGATATGTAGTTAAAGAGAGGAATTTAGCTATCAAATAAGCTTTTCACTTTTTTTCAGATTATGTTCGACAATGATTTTGTTACCAGGTTTCCTTTTACCATAATTCGTTTTCAACCTAATACAAACGAAAAGCGAACCATCTATAGGTTCGCCATTTGATTTATATTCTTTCATTTACTAATATACAACAGTAAATGATGTGTCTACACTTGCACCATTACATGATACAGGAACAGTCCCTAAATATGTACGGCCTCCCACTTGCCAAGACCACTGAAAATCCCCATTTGCATCAGCCTAATGCCTATGCTTATTGAGTCCTCCGAAATAGATAGTATTCCTTTTTTTCGTAAAACAAAAAGCCTTCTAGCATACGCCTAATTTTGAGTCGTTTCGGCTTTTGACCGATGCACTGACATTTCATTTGGCGTCCTAAAAGGCTTATATATAGCGATTCGATATGTAGATAAAAGCGTCCCAGGAGAGATTCGAACTCCCGACCGACGGCTTAGAAGGCCGTTGCTCTATCCAGCTGAGCTACTGGGACATTATGGAGCGGGTGATGGGAATCGAACCCACGCTATCAGCTTGGAAGGCTGGAGTTCTACCATTAAACTACACCCGCATAAATCATTTGTTGCAATGTCGTTGTGTCGACGTTTTTTATTATAATCTTGTACCATAACAAAGTCAACATATTTTTTAGTAGGATAGAAACATTTTCTCTATCCTACTAAAAAGAAAGCTTGATGTTCTTCATCTTTCATTTAAACGATTTATTCTTACTCGTTTAAAGACAATTCTCGTTTTACTACTACGTTTCCTTCTAAATCTAAAAATTGAACCGTGGCTACGTTCGTTTCAATTTCTAGTAAAACGTAGGTTTTTTCTTTACGCATTCGAGGAAGTGCAATGCTTCCAGGATTAATAAGTAGCGTTCCCGCAACGACTTCTGCACCCATAATGTGAGAATGGCCAAAGCAAACCACTTGTGCCTGGCATTCTCTTGCCTTATAGAGCACGTTTTGTAGCGTCATTTTCACATTGTAACGATGACCATGCGTAATAAATAAGCGAATTCCTTCTACTTCCGTAACAATATCATTAGGATATGACGTTTCATAGTCGCAATTGCCTCTTACAATCTCAAAACCGTCCGTTTCTTGTATGGACAACTCAGAATCTCCGCAATGAATCATTACATCGACTTCCTGTTCATACTGCTGTTTCAAATTCTTAAGCTCGCTTGTTAAACCGTGGCTATCGCTTACAATCAACGCTTTCATATTTCTTCACCCTTTGCCTCTTGTTGTCTTAAAACCACTCAGGTATTTTTTTCTCTAATTTATGAAGCGCTCTTGCTCTGTGACTCCGTTTATTTTTTTCTTCACGAGACAGCTCAGCCATTGATTTTTTCAGTTCTTCTACATAGAAGATTGGATCGTAACCAAAGCCATTGTCACCGCGTGGCTGCTCTAAAATAGTTCCTTCAATCGTTCCGTTTACAAGAATCGGTTCTTTCTGATCAGGGAATACAACTGCTAGCGCACAATAAAAACGTGCAGTACGCTTTTCTTCTGGAACTCCATTTAATTCTTCTAGTACTTTTTGGATGTTTGCATCATCATCTTTTTCTTCTCCGGCATAACGAGCAGAGCGTACACCCGGATTTCCAAACAACGCATCCACCATAAGACCTGAATCATCCGCAATTACAACTTGTCCAAGCTGTTTGCATAAGCTATCAGCCTTAATAATTGCATTCGCTTCAAATGTTTCCCCTGTTTCTTCAGGTTCTTCAATACGAGGAAAGTCATGCAAGGATTTAACCTCTAATTCATATTTCGCAAAGAGCTGTTCAAAATCCTTTACCTTGCCCATATTCTTTGTAGCAATTACTACTTGTTTCATAGCGCTCCAGCCCTTCATTGAATAGTTATCGTTTCTCCAATGCTTTCTAACGCTTGTTTTTGAACTTCAATAAGTGAGTTGATTCCTTTTTCTGCTAAAGCTAGCAATTGAGATAGCTCCTCTTTGCTAAACGTAGCTTCCTCACCCGTACCTTGTACTTCTACAAATTTTCCTTGCCCTGTCATTATGACATTCATATCTACATTGGCATTAGAATCTTCTGCATAGTTTAAATCTAACACCGCTCCTAGCTCGTCCAATATTCCAACCGAGGTTGCCGCTAAATAATCGGTTACAGGAATTTTAGATAGCTTTCCATCGTTCACGAGCTTTTGAAATGCTAGTACCATCGCTACAAAGGCACCTGTAATGGAGGCCGTTCTTGTTCCGCCATCCGCTTGAATTACATCACAGTCAATCCAAATTGTTTTCTCACCAAGTGCTTCTAAATCAACTACAGCACGGAGTGCACGACCAATTAATCGTTGAATTTCCATTGTACGTCCTGTTACTTTTCCCTTACTTGACTCACGAATGGTGCGCTGCTGGGTTGCACGTGGAATCATTGAATATTCAGCCGTTATCCAGCCTTTCCCTTCCCCTCTCATAAATGGGGGTACGCGGTCTTCTACACTGGCATTACAAATTACTTTCGTATCTCCCGTTTCAATTAAAACAGAGCCTTCTGGATGTTTTAAATAGTTTGTATGAATATGTATACGTCGTAGTTCATCCTTTTGACGTCCATCTACTCTCATGATTCATTCCTCCTTGCAATTCTAGTATAGCCTAAAATGACGGTATGTATGGAAATTAAGAAAAGCGGATATGGCTCGCTCCTAAACAAGGATCGAGCCATACCTCTTCACTATTATACTTCCTTATTCTTATTAGAAACAGATGAGAATCCCATACTAACATGGCACCTCTTCCTTACACCCAAGTTTCGTTCACACAAATTTTTCTAATTAGCCTTTGCCGAGCCCTGCTTGTTTAGTATACCAAACCCACTATACTAAAAACTACCAGTGTTCACATTTTGCGGTCTTGTCACAGGTTTCGTTAGCTTTTCCCCATTTTCTTTAAGTAAATCCGATTTTCCATTCACTTCAATAGAAATACTCTGCACGCCTTTTTGCTCGGTTAAAGACAAAACGAGAGCACCAAGAACATAGTTAGAGATTACATTTTTCCCTACACTCGCATATATATTATCATTAAAATTAAGTGTTACTTTACCATTCTCATATGTCGGAGCATTTACAAGTCTTACATCTGGATTGAAATCACTGACAAGCTGAGACTTCTGAGACGGACCTTTAATCAGCTCATTTACAACGGAAATGACTTCATCCTTCTCACTATTAGAAATACGCCGCGTTACTGGTACATAATACGTTTGCTTATTACTCTGCGTTACAAAATAGAGCGTCACTGGCTTTGTATTCATTACATCTACCAATTGCTCATCGTCAAAATTTATACCGTCCGCTCGGCTTACTCCTTCACCAATTGGCGTTTTATTGACTGGCATCATCGCTTGATCTTGACCCTCAATTTGAATTTTCACACGTTTTACGTCTTTGAACTGCGTCAACGTCCACGTAATGGATTCGACAATTTGGCGTTCTTCTTCTTTTTTATATTTTTTAATATCAGCTGAAAAGTCTGCCACTGCAGTTCCATCACTGCGAACATCTACACCCTTTATCTGTGTATTCGCAGGAAGAACCGCTTGAAACCCATTCGGTAGAAGGCTTGTTACCGGTCCGTCTTTCACTAAATATTCCAGTGCCTGCTTCATTACAGCATTATCTTTAGCGTTCGGTAAATCTATAGCTTGAGGTACGACATACCCATTTTTATCAACAAGATATAGCTCATGTTTCGCTGCATCTGCCTTTTTTTCCTCTTTAGCCGGTTCATTCGTATTTTTCTTATCTTGATCTTTCTTCGTAACATTTGCAGGTGGATCAACTGGCTGTGAAGCTTTCTCCTTAGTAACCGCCCCACAGCCTACTAATAGCACAGTACCTATTAGAATCGTACTAATCCAAGATATTGCGGTTTTTTGCATAGGTTTCCCCTCCTAAGATGGTTTGTACTAATATGTATACGAGCTACAAACACATTTAGAACTACCTGTTGGAGAAAACGCAGGTAAGAGAATGAAAAAACGAGTACCAAGGAAATACCTGATACTCGTCATACATGTATACATTGCGTTACTCAGCTTTGGAATAGGCTTCTTGCTGCAAAGTAATATGTTTTACATTTTCAATTGGTTGTCCAAACCAGCTGGAGGCAATTTTTTTAAATGTTTCAATTGGTCCCGTTGTTAAGAACAAGTGATCATTTTGTTCTTCCACTGTATTTCGCAAATTACTATGATATAAAATCGTACTTACTTCTCGTGCTGTTTCATCACCGGAACTTATAAGTTGTACCTGTTTTCCCATGACATCTTGTATAACAGGACCTAATATCGGATAATGCGTACATCCAAGAATTAGCGTATCAATATTTGTTTGTTTAAGTGGTTCCAGTGCAGATTGTACAACACTACGAGCATGCGCGCCATTAAACTCACCGTTTTCTACAAGTGTTACAAACGGTGGACAAGCTAAACTTTCCACTGTTACACGATTCGTTATCGACTTTAACGCAAATTCATAGGCTTTACTTTGAATCGTTCCAATCGTTCCAATTACACCCACATGATAATTATTCGTTACTTTTAGTGCAGTACGTGCACCTGGATAAATAACGCCAACGACTGGTATTGGCAATTCAGCCTGCATTTCCTCTAGCACAACAGAAGTTGCTGTATTGCAGGCAATCACTAGCATTTTTATATCTTGTGCCAACAAATAGTTGGTCATTTCCCAAGTAAATTTTCGTACTTCCTCGCGTGGTCGTGGTCCATATGGACAGCGTGCTGTATCACCTAAATAAATTATTCGTTCCTTAGGTAATTGCCGAATAAGCTCCTTCGCTACGGTCAGTCCACCCACGCCGGAATCCAAAACACCAATTGCTCTATTCAAAAGATCGCCCCATTTTCTGTCTGTACTATAAGTTAGGCACAATATTCTTCTCATTAGCATAACATGCTATCGGCCACCGTTCATCCGATTCGTTATTACAATAGGTTAGGGAAACAATCCCACTGAAGTATTTTGCTCCTTTTCATCCTAATTTGCAAGATGTTTTTATAAAAACAAACACAGCTTTCTCACGAAAAAACCGGCCCCCTTACAACAGCCGGTTCCCCTACCTATAATTCAAGCTCTCCCATACGAAGAAGCTCTACAACCGCTTGTGAGCGCCCCTTTACTCCAAGCTTTTGCATTGCATTACTAATGTGGTTGCGAACGGTTTTTTCACTGATAAACAGTTCACCTGCGATGTCTTTCGTTGTCTTGTCTTGCACGAGAAGTTCAAACACTTCACGCTCTCGTTTTGTAAGTAGCGGTTTTGATCCAAAGTCTTTATCCTTTATCAACTGGTATAACCCTCCTTGCCTACGCCAGAGCCAAATTGGGATTGGGTATCCATTTAGTCATTTGTATTGTATGAGAGCGTAAGCCTTGTGGTGCATAAATGCTAGCTTTTTTTGATATGAATGGTAACCTAGATTTAAATGTTTCAACAATTACTTATTTTAACGTTTTATCAAGGAAATCAAGTGCCTTTTCTATGTTGGTCGTCGTTCTAAATTTTGGATCCATATGTTTTGCACCGTCAAATACTTCTAACATTACATTATCTTTTCCGATTACCTTTTCCAAATTCGCTGCAAATTCCGTTGATTGTTGCACCGGAACAACCGTATCGTGAGAACCATGCTGAATAAAAAAAGGCGGGTCATCCTTCGAGATATACGTTTCTGGGTTCGCTTTTTTTACCAAATCAGGAATGTTTGTAATCGTATCCCCCAGTAATTGAGACTCCGCTGAATTTGGTGTATTATGGTCAATTCCCTTTAACCCGCTTTGCTTAAACTGATCGTCCATCGTTAAAAAATTAATAGGACCAAACCAGTCCACAACTGCCTGTACGCTACTAGATTGGTTCGCATTGCCGAGGTCGGCACCTTCAAATTCTTGATTACCACCTGATGTTCCGGCTAATGCTGCTAAATAACCACCTGCTGAAGAACCCCATGTTGCAATTTTAGTAGGATTTAAGTGGTAGGTGCTTGCATTCGCTCTCAGAAATCGAATTGCAGCCTTTACATCCTGAATTTGTGCTGGAAAACGGGATTCCTCGCTTAATCTATAGTTCATCGTAACAACCGCATAGCCCCTATTTAAAGCTGCTTGTAGATTACTTAATTCTTCCTCTTTTTTCCCATATCGAAAGGCACCGCCATGAATGTTTAGAATAACAGGAAATGGTCCATCTCCTATATGATTAGGCAAATAAATATCCAGATTTTCTGCATGAGATACACTTGCATAAGATACATTCAACCATTTCAGTCTCAGTTGATTTGCTGTTACTTCGGTACCTGCAATTTTGTGTTGTTCTTTCGATTGATTCGTCATGCCTTGGTTGCCTATCCCACAACCGGTTAGTAAACTAATGATGATCAATGTGGTAGAAATGAGAACAATCCCTTTATAATTCATTACAAGTCTCCCTATCTGTTTGTAAGCATTTTAACTAGTCATACTTTTTCTAATTCTATACTCCATAATAATCCCTACTATCCGTTATTTCTATATAGAAATAAGAGTTCCGTTTAGTCCAAGCAATAGGATAACGCATATATATAATATTAGAGACAGATAAACATAAGGTATGTCAAGGTTTGGAGGGAGGCGCTTTATTTATCAACATTCAAATTATTAGTACCATTTCTGTTTTTTTATTAACAATGGTAATCATTTTTTGGCGTCCAAGGGGAATAAATGAAGCTGTTCCAGCAATGATCGGCGCTATTATCGTTTTAAGTTTCGGAAGTGTTTCCTTACTGGATTTAAACGAGATTAGCAATAAGGTTATGGGGGCTGCTGTAACCATTATCGCTACGATGGTTATGGCAATTGTATTGGAGAGTTTTGGATTTTTCCATTGGGCAGCTGCTCAATTAGTAATAAAAGCAAAGGACTCGGGAATACGATTATTTTGGTACACAAATTTACTATGCTTTTTAATGACTCTTTTCTTTAATAACGATGGTAGTATTCTTATCACAACCCCGATACTTTTACTCCTATTAAATCGCTTACAATTAAAGCCACATCAAAAAGTCCCGTATTTACTAAGCGGCGCTTTAATTGCTACCGCATCTAGCGCCCCAATAGGTGTTAGTAATATTGTTAATCTAATAGCATTAAAGATTATCCATATGGATCTCTATATGCATACAGCTATGATGTTCGTACCTGGTACAATCGGATTACTCTTCATGTCTTGTATGTTGTTTCTTGTTCTTCAAAAAGATATTCCTCGAAGACTACCTGCCATTTCCCTTGAGTTAGATGAGAATTTTGCTACGCAATCGTTTCATCCTTTACAACCAAAATTAGCTGCCGAACAAGCAAGGTTACGTACAAAATTTATGCGTAATATACTACTTTTCGTATTAGGAGTACGAATTAGCTTATTCATTGCTTCCTACTTTGGCATGCCAATCGAAATCATCGCTATAGTTGGGTCTGTTATATTACTAGGATGGAGATGGTACAAATTACGTTTAGCGCCATTTGACATATTAATCAAAACGCCATGGCATATTCTGCTATTTGCGTATTCAATGTATGTACTCGTATTCGGTCTTCATAACATCGGTTTAACAAGCTATCTCATTAGTAGTATCCACCCTTATATTACAACGAATTTATGGAATGCCAGTCTCATTATGGGAATCCTACTTTCCGTTCTCTCTAACCTATTTAATAATCATCCAGCATTAATGATTGGAACTATGGCACTAACTGAAATGGGATTAGACCCAATTACAGTGAAAACGGTGTATTTAGCGATGATTATCGGTAGTGATATGGGATCTCTCCTTCTTCCCGTTGGAACCCTTGCAAGCTTAATTTGGTTGCATATTTTACGAAGGGCACATATTAAAATTGGATGGGGAACCTATATTAAGGTTACATGTCTTGTAATTCCCCCAACCCTACTATTTACGTTAATAACGCTTTATTATTGGATAACTTTGGTGTTTACTGGCCATATATAAATCACCCACAAAAATGCCAAGCCAATGGGGGATGCAAAATCCCCCATTCATGGTTTGAACAATCATCCAGGAATGTGAACGGATTGAATATGCGCTACTGTGATATAAACCGTGTCCCCATTTGCTACAACTAATTCAATAATTCCTTCATTCACTTTCTTTAATAGTCCGATTTTTGTCGACTTTCCTCCCATATCAAACACAACTAGCTCGTTTTCATACTTCTTTATTTGTTCTTCAAATAATGCATGTAAGGGGATGGTGGATGGAACGGTAGGTATTTTCTCATCACTAAGCGTGTAAGGGATCGTTTTTAAATGGTAAGGAATAAGCCATTTTAAATGGTGTGTGGAAAGCAGCATCATGTTAAAAACATGAGAGTAGAAGTAAAGGTAATCCTCTTGAACACTCACAATATAGCCATGAAGGGATATGTCACCCGTTACATAAATTTCTGTAAAACGTCCCTTGGCATTTTCTAGAATAGTCTGAAACGATATAGATTGATCATTCTTTACCAACGATCCTACGCTAGGATTTGTAATCTCTCCATTAGGAACTGCGCTCTCATTGATACGATGAATATGCAAAAGTGGAAAATACATAAAATTTTTTCCATCAAACAAAACAACGATTTCTTTACTTTGTTCAATTAGTATTCCTTGAAACAAAACTTTACCCGAAATCTCTACATCGATTTGTTTGCCACGCAGCGATGCAATACTCATATGTGCACCTCCTCTTCTTAAAGAATGAAGTCATCTGTACAGTATATACAATCTTAGATTAGAAATGATTCTTTCCTTTGCTACAATGCACGGTATAAAGATAGAAAATTTACATACAAAAAGAACCGAAGAAAGAATCACTGGCTCATTTTTGTCATTCGTTCAAGCTCCTGTTTATATCAGTATTTTGAAAGATCTGTAGCTTTTGCTAAGGCGCGCCAATCGATTCTCCTACTCTGTCGTTCTACGCCAAAGCAGCTATCAAAACTACTTACTGTTCGGAAAACATAACATGGACGGAATATTTCACCATAGTTACTCCCTTTAATGTGTTTCATTTCCCACTTATCGCACACACTAGTATAATAATGATAAGTATCTGCGCTAAAGCGGAATTAGAAACATAAAGAAGGGATAGATACATATGAAAACAAATGTAACATGGACTGGTCAAATGGGATTTTCAAGCGTTACACCTTCCGGACATGAGATTAAAATGGATGCTGCGGAAGAAGTAGGTGGACAAAATACCGGAGCTCGTCCTACCGAACTCTTATTAAATGCTGTAGCTGGCTGCACGGGTATTGACATCATTAGCATTCTTCATAAAATGCGTTTACATCCAACTGCCTTTCATATGGAAGTAGAGGGAGCGCGTGCACAGGATCATCCGAAGCGATTTACAGCTATTCATATTGTGTATGCATTGGAAGGCGATCTTCCAGAAGAAAAAGTCGTTCGTGCCATCCAGCTTTCAAAGGATACCTATTGCTCTGTTGCGCATTCCTTAAACGCAGAAATTACAGCGAGCTATACCATTAACGGAGTAAAGGGCTCAAAAACATTATAAATACTGATTAATCAAAAATGTCCTAGCCTTTTTTTGTGCTAGGACGTTTTCTATATGATGCTAATACTTACATAAAAAACATATTTATAAGCAAATAAGCATTTAACGTAGCAATTACGATTACAATGAACCAACTAATGACTTTCGTTATTCGTGAGTTTACAAATACCCCCATCTTCTTTTTATCACTTGTAAACATCACTAATGGGATAACTGCAAACGAAAGCTGAAGGGATAAAATAACTTGACTTAATATTAATAAATCGGTCGTTCCTTTTTCCCCGTATAAAATCGTTACAATAACGGCTGGAATGATGGCAATGAGACGAGTAAATAATCTCCGCAGCCATGGTCTAATTTTAATATTTAAAAATCCCTCCATTACAATTTGCCCTGCTAGTGTTCCTGTTAAGGTTGAATTTTGACCGGAAGCAAGAAGGGCAACAGCAAACAAAGTGCTTGCAATGCCGGTTCCGAGTAGGGGATTTAACAACGTATAGGCGTCTTTAATATCTGCAACATCTGTATGACCGTTCGTATAAAAAGCAGATGCTGCCAAAATTAGTATCGACGCATTTACAAATAACGCTAACATAAGAGCAATCGTAGAATCGATGACAGAATACTTAATAGCCTCTCGTTTTCCCTTTATTGATTCTTCGTATTTACGGGTTTGCACAATAGACGAGTGTAAGTATAAATTATGGGGCATAACGGTTGCCCCTAAAATACCAAGTGCAAGAAATAACATCGTTGGATTTTGAATAATTTCCGTGCTTGGGATAAACCCCTTTGCTACTTCATTTAACTGTGGCTGTGACATAAATAGCTCAACACCAAAACATACTGCAATGGTAGATATTAAGCCGATGACGATGATTTCAATGTAACGAAACCCTTTACTTTGCAATAATAAAACAAGGAGGATGTCGAATGAAGTAATACAAACACCCCATAAAAGCGGGACACCAAACAGCAGTTGCAATGCAATGGCAGCTCCAATTACTTCCGCTAAATCACAAGCTGCAATAGCGAGCTCACAAAGTATCCATAATACAAATGCTACTGGCTTGCTAAAATGATCACGACACGCTTGTGCTAAATCACGTCCTGTCGCAATCCCTAGCTTCACCGATAGTGCCTGCAGAACGATTGCCATCATATTAGACAAAAGAATAACCGATAGAAGAGTGTAATTGAAGGCAGATCCACCGGCAAGTGATGTTGCCCAGTTTCCTGGATCCATATATCCAACTGCAACGAGATATCCAGGTCCCATGAATGCGAGTAACTTCCGAAAGAAGTTTCCTTTCTTCGGTACATGCATCGTTTTATATACCTCTTGTAAACTCGGATTCCCCTTGCTTCTTTTCCATCCCTCTTGATGGGCTAGCGTGGTAGCTTTCGTAACCTTAGCTATATCCAATTCATTCAACACTTCTCATCTCCTTATTATTTGTTTTATCTAACTTTCTCCATACCGTAACCTATGATAAAAAATAAGGAATGTGCAAAAATGAGTCTTTTATACATCATATTTTTCCTTATGCAACTTTATTAGTCTATACTAAAAATATTCACCTGCACGTAAAAAAACAGGAAGATGCACGAGGAATTCGTGGCCATCTGCCTGTTTTTATTTACTACCCCTTCTATACAAACCCTATCAATTGAAACAACTCTTTTGATGACATACACTATTGCGCTACTACTTCTTTACCACGCTCATTGAAGAATATCTTCATAAGCGGCGCTGTAAGAATCGTTGTTATAAGTACAACGATAACGATAATGGAAAACATACTTTGTTCGATCAAACCTTTTTCTAGCCCAATAGCAGCAATAATTAGCGCTACTTCTCCTCTGGACACCATCGCAGCTCCAATTCCAAATGAATTTCTCCATGTGAAATGAGAAACTTTTGCACCGATTGCACATCCAATCAACTTTGATACAATAGCAACTATACTGATAACTAAAATAAGAACCCAGTTTTCAAGAATACCTGAAAATTGTGCAGAAAGACCGATACTCGTGAAAAAAATAGGAACAAACAAGGAGTATCCAAGCGCTTCCGTTTTTTCGAATATTACTTTTTTATAATTTGTCATACTGATTGCTACGCCAGCGATATACGATCCGATGATTGCTGCAATTCCCATGTAATCCGCAAAATAAGCAAAGGAGAAGCACACAATTAGTCCAGCTGTTACTATCGTTTCAGATACTTTTAAATAAGAAAAGTATTTTAGAAACATAGGAACGAATTTCCATGCTGCTACAAAAATCACAAGAAAGAATACAGCCTTCTTCCATAAAATTGTGCCAATATGCACATCTCCTCCAGCCAAACTCATCACAAAGGCTAATGCTACAATAACCAGTACATCATCAATGACTGCTGCCCCTAAAATCGTATTTCCTGCTTTCGTTTGAAGCTTGCCTAGCTCTTTTAAGGATTGAACGGAGATACTTACGCTAGTTGCTGCTAACAAAAGACCTAGAAATAAGGATTGCAGTGTTGTCATTCCAAATGTTATACCAGCAACGTATCCTAATATCATTGGTGCAATCACACCAAATACTCCAACAATTGTCGACGCTTTAGCTGTTTTCTTAAATTCGTCTAAGTCTGTTTCGATCCCGGCTATGAACATCAGAAGAATGACCCCAATCTGTGATAGCTGTTGCAAAATATCACTGTTTGAAATAAGTCCCAACACTGATGGACCTAATAGTATGCCAACGAGAAGTTTTCCAAGTACCGACGGCTGTCCAAGTCTTACACTTAAGTGTCCTGCAATTTTAGAAAATAATAATATGATCGCTAGTTGTATAAGTAGCATGCTTTTCCCCCTTCTTTTTGTTAAAACCCCGTAGTCTACTTTTTTTCTTCTAAAAAAGACAAAGAGGAGCCTAAATGACAGGCTCCTCCGACTTACAAAACTATTTATTTCTTTCATTATAAATGATTTCCAAATTAAAGTATATCATTTCTAAATCCATACTACATAAGAACCGCTTCTTTACGACAAATTCATTATATTTCCTGAAATCCATTTCATTTATTTTTTGTATATTGTATATTTTCTTTAACAATATATAGAGGAGGAATAGGCAATGAGGGTGAAAGGTAATTATGTTCCAAAACGAGAAGTACTTTATTTAAAAGAGGATGCTACGTTGAAAGAAGCTTTAGAACATTTAAATAAAACCGGCTATCGTTGTGTTCCAGTCCTAAATACAACTGAAACTAAGTATCTTGGAAATTTGTATAAAGTTGATATTTTAGAACATGCACATTCACTAGATACATCGATTATGGAACTATTAGATGACAAGAATGTCTTTGTATACGAAAATTCCTCTTTTTTTAATGTATTCTTTACGATTAAACGTTTACCATACATTGCCGTTCTAGATGAAAATCAATCCTTTTTAGGAATTTTGACACATTCGAAGATTTTTGAACTGCTAGAAGATGCGTGGGGCATTCATTCTGGATCGTATACAATTACTGTTGGGATACAGGATTATAATGGTGCAATTGGAAAATTAGCAAAAGTGCTTAAAAAGTATTCCGGCATTCAAAGCCTGCTTACGTTAGATAATAAAGCTCTCTATGTTCGCCGGCTAATTTTTACGCTAGGAAAGGATTTTACTTTCTCTCAGTTACCTTCCTTGCGAGAAGAATTAGAAGAAAATGGGTTTCGGATTATTGATGTACAGAAATTATAATGCTCTATGAACCATTTTACTTAACATATAGAGGTAGTCCTTTTTCTTCCTGATGATTTTTCTTCTCATTTCATTGTATAACCGATATAATTTAGAAGAGCATGAAACTCTTTGAATGTAGAAAGGAATAGTTCGAAACGAAATGAAGAAATTTTTACTACCACTACTCATAATCTTTACTATCGTAATATCGTCTATTGTAATCTTTCGTAATTATGTATTAGCTGACAAAGCGAAAGGAAATGCTTCGTCTACACAAAATAGTCAAGGAAGTGCTAGTACAACAAACAGTAAACCTACTTTTCCTGGCTATGATGAAACCTTGCAAAAAGAAGGAGATTCAAACATTGTTACGAATCCCTCTTCCCTATTGGTGCTTGTTGATAAACAACGCAAGCTTCCATCCAATTATGTTCCTGAAGATCTTGTAAAGCCAGACGTTCTTTTCAATGCAGGTGACAAAACTGCTCATCCAACCTTACGTAAAGAAGCGGCTAATTCTTTAGAAAATTTGTTTAAGCAAGCAAAGAAAGACGATATTACATTGTATTTAGTCTCGGGCTATCGGTCATATCAATCACAAGAACAACTGTTTAATTCTTACGTAAAGAAACAAGGAAAGCAAAGTGCCGAGCAGTATAGCGCTCTTCCAGGAACAAGTGAACATCAAACAGGGCTGGCTGCTGATGTTACATCTAAATCCTTATTAATGGAATTAAACGAAACGTTTGGTGATACTCCAGAAGGTAAATGGTTAAAAGATCATGCTCATGAATTCGGTTTTATTATTAGTTATCCGGAAGATAAAACCACTATTACCGGATATGCCTATGAACCATGGCACATTCGATACGTGGGAAATCCACAGGCAACCTATATCTATAATCACCAACTTACATTAGAAGAAGCTGTAAAAAATAAATGATGTAGAAAAGACCGTCAAACTGATAATGTTAGACGGTCTTTTCTATTGAATTTTATTCATTTGTTTCACCAGTTCTCAAGAAAAAAAAGGAACAAATTCTTATATCTGTTCACTTTTCTAACGTGCGTATTCTTTTTGTAGAAGGTCTGCTTTCCATTCTTCTGACCATGGAAAACCCCTCCCAGTGATTTTATTTACTTGAACCATTGTACTACGACCAACTGCAGTAATATCACCTGGCTCATTCTTAATCATGAAATGAAGTTCTATAGAGGATGTTCCTACTTTATGTATCTTTATGTACACCTTTAGATCCTCATCATAAAAAACTTGATGCACGTAGTCACATTGCATGCTGGCTACAACAATAATCTTTTCGGCATCCTTTTTCATCCACTCTTCAGTAAACCCGAACTGTTTGAAAAGCTCTAGACATGCATCTTCAAAATATGTGAACGTTTTTTTATTGTTCAAATGTCCAAACATATCCGTATCAGAAAATCGTACTTTACGCGGAATGAAAAAAGAAAATTCTTTTTCCCATGCTGTCAAATCATCAATGTACGAAATATTCTTCACTTGTTAACTCTCCTTATAAAAATCACCTCTTCCCTTAATAAGGGAAGAGGCAACACTACATATTAGTAGTTATTATCGCTACCGAAAAAGTCTTTGAATGATTGAATAGATGTTTCACGATTAAGTGCTGCAATAGAAGTCGTAAGAGGAATTCCCTTAGGACAAGATTGAACACAGTTTTGTGAATTACCGCAGTTTGCAAGTCCGCCGTCACCCATAAGTGCATGTAAGCGATCTGCCTTATGCATTGCACCCGTTGGATGTGAATTAAATAAGCGTACTTGTGAGAGCGGAGCTGGTCCGATGAAGCTAGCGTTGCTATTTACGTTCGGACATGCTTCTAAACAAACACCACAAGTCATACATTTAGAAAGTTCATAAGCCCATTGACGTTTTTTCTCAGGCATTCTTGGTCCAGGTCCTAAATCATATGTTCCGTCAATTGGAATCCAAGCCTTTACTCTCTTAAGTGCATTAAACATTCTGCTACGATCGATTTGTAGGTCGCGAATAACAGGGAATGTTTTCATTGGTGCTAAATGAACAGGTTGTTCTAATTTATCGATTAGTGCTGTACAAGATTGACGTGGCTTTCCATTAATAACCATGGAGCAAGCACCACATACTTCTTCTAAGCAGTTCATATCCCAAGCTACAGGTACTACTGTATTCCCCTTTACATCAACTGGGTTACGACGAATTTCCATTAACGCTGAAATAACATTCATATTTGGGCGATAAGGAACTTCAAATTCTTGTTCGTATGGTGCAGAGTCTGGGGAATCTTGTCTCGTAATAATAAAACGAACTGTTTTATCAGACATGTTGCTTATCTCCCTTCGAATCTATTTCATCTGGCTTTTTAGCCTTTTCGTGTAGTGTTGTGTAATCACGTTTACGCGGTGCAATAAGAGATGTATCTACATCTTTATAGCTTAATTTTGGTGCACGATTTGTAGCATCGAAATTAGCCATTGTATGTTTTAAGAAGTTATCATCATCGCGTTCTGGGAATTCTGGCTTGTAATGCGCCCCGCGGCTTTCATTACGGTTATATGCTCCAAGTGTAATAACACGAGCTAAATCAAGCATATTTTCTAACTGACGAGTAAAGGAAGCACCTTGGTTACTCCATTTTGTTGTATCAGTAATATTAATTTTCTTATAACGTTCCATAAGTTCTTGAATTTTATTGTCAGTTTCTAATAAAGTTTTGTTGTAACGAACAACCGTTACGTTATTAGTCATCCATTCTCCAAGTTCTTTATGAAGTACATAAGCATTTTCATTACCATCAAGAGATAGAATATTATTATAGCGTTCTGTTTCAGCTAAAACATGTTGTTCAAATACTTTAGAAGAAACGGAATCAGTGGAGTGTTCAAGACCTTGAATATATTTAACTGCATTTGGTCCTGCAATCATACCACCGTAAATAGCAGATAACAATGAATTTGCACCTAAGCGGTTTCCGCCGTGCATAGAGAAATCACATTCTCCGGCTGCAAACACACCAGGAATACTTGTATGTTGTTCATAGTCAACCCATAGTCCGCCCATTGAATAGTGAACCGCAGGGAAAATTTTCATTGGTACTTTACGAGGATCATCACCAGTAAATTTTTCGTAAATTTCGATGATACCACCAAGCTTAATATCAAGTTCTTTTGGATCTTTATGAGAAAGGTCAAGATAAACCATGTTTTCCCCGTTAATTCCAAGCTTCAAATCAATACAAGCATGGAAAATTTCACGCGTTGCAATATCACGAGGAACAAGGTTACCATATGCAGGGTACTTTTCTTCCAAGAAGTACCAAGGTTTACCATCTTTATATGTCCAAATACGACCGCCTTCACCACGTGCTGATTCACTCATTAGACGAAGCTTATCATCCCCAGGAATAGCAGTTGGGTGAATTTGAATAAATTCGCCGTTCGCATAAGTTGCACCTTGCTTGTACACAGCTGCAGCTGCAGTACCTGTGTTAATCATAGAGTTAGTAGATTTTCCGAAAATAATTCCCGGTCCACCACTTGCCATAATAACAGCATCAGCAGGGAAGCTTTTAATTTCCATAGAAGTTAAGTTTTGTGCAACGATTCCTTTACCTACACCAGCATCATCAAGAATAAGACGAAGGAATTCCCATCCTTCATACTTTGTAACAAGTCCTGCTACTTCTTGGCGACGTACTTGTTCGTCAAGCGCATATAGTAATTGTTGTCCAGTCGTTGCTCCAGCAAATGCTGTTCTATGAAATTGTGTTCCACCAAAACGACGGAAGTCAAGTAATCCTTCTGGAGTACGGTTAAACATTACACCCATACGATCCATTAAGTGAATAATTCCAGGAGCAGCATCAGCCATACCCTTTACAGGCGGTTGATCCGCTAAGAAGTCCCCACCATATACAGTATCATCGAAATGATCCCAAGGCGAATCCCCTTCACCCTTCGTATTAACGGCACCGTTAATACCACCTTGTGCACAAACTGAGTGAGAACGTTTTACTGGAACTAAAGAAATTAAGTCAACTTTCATTCCAGCTTCTGTAGCCTTAATTGTTGCCATTAGGCCTGCTAAGCCACCGCCAACTATTACTAGTTTTCCTTCCATCTTTTCCACTCCTTACATATTTGCTAGCTGTGGATCTACAAACGCAAACAATGAACTTACTCCAACAACAGAAAGAGCAATAAATATAGCCATTGTTATATACGTAGAAATACGTTGTGAGCGAGGTGAAACTGTAATTCCCCAACTAACACAGAATGACCATAAGCCGTTAGAAAGGTGAAAAATTGCAGATACTACACCCACTACATAAAACGCAAACATAGCTGGGTTTTCTAAAATGTGTTTCATCATATCAAAGTTAACTGTTTGACCTAATGCTGCTTGAATTCTCGTTTCCCAAATGTGCCAAGCAAGGAAGATTAGTGTAAATACTCCTGAAACACGTTGAAGTATGTACATCCAGTTACGGAAAAATCCAAACCGATTGACATTGCTAGTACCAGTAAAGGCAATATATAACCCGTATACTGCATGATATAACAATGGTAAAAAGATAACAAAGATTTCTAGGAAAGTTCGGAATGGCAAGTTTTCCATAAATAATGCAGCTTGGTTAAATGCTGAAGCCCCTCCAGTTGCAAAGTGGTTTACTACCATATGTTGTGTCAAGAAGAGCCCTACTGGAATTACTCCCAGCAAAGAATGCCATTTACGATATCCATATTCACGGCCTTTCATTTCCCCATTACCCCCTCGAAGTTTAGCTAAGATCATAAATTAAGACATAATAATAGTGTTTTTCTCCTTTTATTGTAAAGAAAAACGGTGTAAGTATTCAAAATATTTGAGCATAATTTATGACAAGTTCATTTTACTCCTATTCTTTAGATAGCGTCAAGAAAACGGATTCATAATTTTCACAAAAAGTTTAAAAAACATATATATTTCGTATTAAATATGTATAATATTAGCAAGTTTTTTATGAAAGTGCGAATAAATAGAAGTGTCTCTTTTTAGGAAATGTTATATAATATTCTCTGAAAAGAAAGAGGGGAAATACAGTGAGTAAACTTGTGACTCAAGATGAATTAAATAATATACCAATCCATCCTCTTGCAGTTCAATTACTTCGAGATGATTTAATACCGGATTTACTTGGCAAAGAAGCCGATCGCATTTTATACTGGGCTGGAAAAAGCTTAGTTCAACGTTACCCACTAGAAACAATAGAAGATATTATTACTTTTTTTGATAAGGCTTGTTGGGGTACGCTAACAGTATCTGAGCAAAAGAAAAATGAAATGCATTTTCAATTAATGAGCCCTTTTATTTCAGACCGTTATCAGAAGAAACAAAGTACTACTTATCAACTAGAGGCAGGATTTCTTGCAGGACAGATTCAAAAGCAACGTGGTGTTACAGCGGAAACATATGAGGATCAGAAAAAGCGAACAGAAAAAGTTCAATTTATTGTTCAGTGGGATCCAAAAGATATATTGGATGCAGAAATATAGAATTTCTGATTGCTACCCTGTAGCAGTCAGAAATGTTAAACCTCGAGATTCCCTCGGTAGAGGAGACCTTCTACCAAGGGAATTATACATCTATGCTCCATCTCCATTATTATGAAAATGCTCATAAATTACAGAAGCAATGTTCTTTGGCATACCTGCCACACAAATATCATCCATTGTTGCCTCTTTTAATTTTTTCAAGGAGCCGAAAAACTTAAGCAAAGATTTCTTTCGTTTCTCTCCAATTCCTGGAATTTGATCTAATTCTGATGAAATAGCTGATTTTCCGTGGAGCTGACGATGAAACGTAATGGCAAATCGATGCACTTCATCTTGTATGCGCTGAAGTAAATAAAATTCCTGACTGTTTCTTCCTAATTCAATAGGAACCGGAGGATTTCCAATTACAAGCTGGGCAGTGCGATGTTTATCATCCTTTACTAAACCAGCAATGGGAATATGCAAATCTAATTCATTCACTAGTACATCCTCAGCAGCTGCTAGTTGTCCTTTCCCTCCATCAATGACAATTAGGTCAGGTAACGGTAACTGTTCTTTTAATGCACGCGAATATCTTCTACGAACTACTTCCCTCATGGATTCATAATCATCTGGACCCTGTACGGTTTTTATTTTATATTTCCGATACTCTTTTTTCGCTGGCTTTCCATCTATAAATACAACCATAGCAGAAACTGGATTGCTTCCTTGAATGTTAGAATTATCGAAGGCTTCTATCCGCAGCGGCGTAGGGATGCTTGCCCGTAATCCTAGATTTTCAACAGCTTTAATGGTACGTTCCTCATCGCGCTCAATTAACTGAAACTTTTCCTCTAGTGCGATGCGCGCATTTTTAGCAGCTAATTCAACTAATTCTTTCTTTTTTCCTTTTTTCGGTTGCATAGCTTCTACTTCTAGAAACTTTGTTACAATGTCATGGTCAATACTACTCGGTAAGACTATTTCTTTTGGTTTGACGTTTTGGTCTTGTGCGTAAAATTGACCGATAAATGTTAAAAACTCTTCCTCTGGTTCATCATAAATGGGAAACATAGAAACATCACGTTCAATAAGTTTTCCACGGCGTACGAAAAATACTTGTACGCACATCCATCCTTTATCTACAGCATAGCCAAATACGTCGCGGTCAACCAAATCTGCCATGAGCATTTTCTGCTTCTCCATCAATGAATCAATGTATGCAATTTGATCACGCAATTCTTTTGCTCGTTCAAATTCAAGCTTTTCGGAAGCTTCAAACATTTTCTTCTCCAAATCTTGACGTATTTCACTTTGACCGCCACTTAGAAAGCGAATGATTTCATCCACAATCTGTTTATTCTCCTCTTCTGTAACGTCCTTCACGCAAGGAGCTAGGCACTGTCCCATATGATAATACAAGCATACCTTATCCGGAATATGAGCGCATTTACGAAGCGGATACATCCGGTCAAGCAACTTCTTTGTTTCATATGCCGCCGACGAATTCGGATAGGGACCGAAATATTTCCCCTTATCCTTTTTTACATTTCTTGTTATAAGTAGACGAGGATGAGGTTCATTTGTAATTTTAATAAATGGATAGCTCTTATCATCCTTGAGCATAATATTATACTTTGGATCGTATTTTTTTATTAAATTCATTTCGAGTATAAGCGCCTCTAAATTAGAGGATGTAACAATGTATTCAAAATCGACAATTTCATTAACCAGTCGATATGTTTTTCCATCATGAGTGCCTGTAAAATACGATCGTACTCGATTTTTTAGCACCTTTGCTTTCCCTACATAAATGATCGTTCCTTGCTTGTCTTTCATTAAGTAGCAGCCAGGCTGATCAGGTAAAATTGCAAGTTTTTCTCGTAAATGCTCTTTCATCCACAGCAACTCCCTCTAGCAAACCTATTGGTTTTGTAAAATGGGATTTTAACTTATACAAATACCATCTATATAAAACGTATGTTCCTTCATTGTATAGCAAGTTGTAGAAAAATGAAATGAAAACGCGAAAATCATATGGGGTTATAGATGGGAGGAAGATAAAGGACCTCAGAAAAAATCCGGCGTGTGTACGCCGGATTTTTATCTTATATATGTTTAGAAACAAGAGATAGTAAAGATTCTTTTGGTTGGTAACCAAGTGTTTTCTCTACAACTTCGCCATCTTTCATTACGAATAGAGACGGAATGCTCATAACTTGAAATTTCACTGCTGTTTCTTGGTTTTCATCAACATCTACTTTGACGATCTTTACTTTATCGCCTAGTTCTTCTGCTATTTCTTCTAAAACAGGTGCAATCATTTTACAAGGTCCGCACCAAGGAGCCCAGAAATCTACCATTACAAGACCTTCTGCAGTTTCAGCTGCAAACGTTTGGTCAGTTGCTTTTACAATTGCCATTGTAAGTCCCCCTTACTAATTATAAGTCTACTCAGAAGTATACCATTTACTATTCATCGTGGCGAATAATATGTATCAATCCATAGTATAACCAGTTGTCATCCATTGCTATGCTTTTTTCCTTAAAAATGCAGAAAAACGAGAACTAATTCCCGTTTTTCTCACAAAAATATATGGGGTGTACTGCTTCGCGTTATGAATGAACCTTTAGCTTTCTAAACTCTTCTGTTAAAAGTGGAACAACCTCAAATAAATCTCCAACGATTCCATAATCAGCTACTTTAAAAATATTTGCTTCTGGGTCTTTATTAATAGCTACAATGATTCTGCTATTCGACATACCTGCTAAATGCTGTATCGCTCCAGAAATACCGCATGCAATATATAAATCTGGTGTTACAATTTTTCCAGTTTGACCAATTTGCAAGGAATAGTCACAATACTCTGCATCACATGCTCCGCGAGAAGCTCCCACTGCTGCTCCAAGAACATCTGCTAGCTCTTGTAACGGTTCAAAGCCTTCTGTACTTTTGACTCCGCGTCCACCTGAAACGATAATCTTAGCTTCAGAAAGATCCACACCTTCCGTTGCTTTTCGAACAATGTCTTTAATCACTGTACGAATATTTTCAATAACAACCGCAACAGATTTTACTTCTCCAGTCCGCGTAGCGTCTTTTACAAGGGGAGAAATATTATTCGGACGAACGGTTGCAAGTAATAGGCCATCCGTTATAATTTTCTTCTCAAATGCCTTTCCCGAATAAATAGGACGCGTAAACACAACGTTTCCTCCTGCAATTTCTACACCGGTTACATCAGAAACAAGACCAGCTGCTAGTCTAGCAGCTATTTTAGGAGACAAATCCTTACCTATAGCCGTATGGCCCAATACAATACCATCTGGCTTTTCCTCTTGTACAACCGCTAATATAGCTTGTGCATAGCCATCGGACGAATACGTTTTCAATTCACTGTCTTCCACAGTGATAACACGTGTTGCTCCGTATGCAATTAATTCCTCTGCAAAGGAAGCAACATTTTCACCGATAAGCAATCCAATGATTTCTCCACCCTCTGCTATTATGCTTGCTGCTGAAAGTGCTTCAAACGAAACATTTCGCAAAGCCCCTTCGCGTATCTCTGCTACTGCTAGTATTGTACGAGCCATCAATACCCCTCCTATTTTTTCTTTCATTTTCTAATATAGTGACGCGATGAAATTAAACAATCTTCGCTTCTGTGTGAAGTAATGCTACAAGTTCTTTCGCTTGATCCGAAAGATCTCCTTGCAATATTTTTCCTGCATCCTTTTTAGGAGGTAGGTAGATTTCAATGGTTTTTGTCTTAGCTTGGACATCATCTTCATCCAAATCCAAATCATCTAATTCAATTTCTGTTAACGGCTTTTTCTTCGCCTTCATAATTCCTGGTAGAGACGGATAGCGTGGTTCATTTAAACCTTGTTGTGCGGTTGCTAAAAGGGGAAGTGATACCTCCACAATTTCTGTATCTCCTTCTACATCTCGCTCAATCGTTGCTGTTTGATCATTAATCGTCAATTTCGTTATGGTGGTTATGTATGGAATAGCAAGCGCCTCCGCAACGCGCGGACCAACCTGTCCATTTCCTCCATCAATTGCAACATTTCCACACAGAATTAAATCAGGTGATTTGTCTTTTAAATACTGAGCAAGCACAGTTGCTGTCGTAAATGCATCAATTTCTTCCAAGTCATCAATCACATTTAACAAGACCGCTTTGTCGCACCCCATAGCCAAAGCTGTTCGTAACTCTTTTTCAGCATCCTCACCATCCACCGTTATAACTGTAACCTCTCCACCTTTTGCATCACGAACTTGAATCGCTTCTTCAATTGCATACTCATCATATGGATTAATAATAAAAGAAGCTTCTTCTTCATAAATTGAACCATTTTTAATCACTACTTTTTCTTCTGTATCAAATGTGCGTTTCATAAGTACATAAATGTTCATTTTCTTCCCCCTCCATTTTTTATTTTCAAATTTTCCAATTTTCTATAATGAAATTTTTACTTATTTCGTATTAAAGGCAGGCTTACGTTTCTCTAGAAATGCAGAAACTCCTTCTCTTCCATCCTCAGACGTGCATACTTCACCAAATAGCTGTGCTTCCCGTATCACTCCGTCATAATATGCTGCTGTTTTTGATGTCTGTACTAACTCGAGAACGGCACTAACTGAAGACGGACTTTTCGCTGCAGCCTTCTTTGCTAACAGAAGCGCTTCCTCCACTAGTTGTTCTTCTGGATAGCATTGATTAGCTAATCCATACTGCACGGCCTGTCTACCTGTAATTGGTTCACCGGAAATCATTATTTCTAGCGCCTTTGCTTTCCCAACATAACGAGCCAATCGTTGCGTCCCTGCGAAACCTGGAATAATACCTAGATTTAGTTCTGGAAGTCCAAGTTTTGCCTGTTCACTTACGATTCGTATATGGCAAGACATCGCAAACTCAAGTCCTCCACCTAACGCAGCCCCATGAATGGCAGCAATGATTAGCTTTGGATAATTCTCCACTTTTTCAAATACAAGCTGTCCATTACGTGATAATTCCGTAGCTTCCTCCGCATTTTGTATCTTTGTAAACTCTCGAATGTCAGCTCCTGCAGAGAAAAACTTTCCTTCCCCATGGAACACAAGCACTTGAACATTTTCATCGTGTTCTAGGTTATCTAAAACTTCATTAAGTTCTTTGATAAGCTGAGACGACATAGCATTCACAGGTGGATGATTAATAGTTACGACCGCAATTCTTTCTTGCTTGGCTACTGATAAGAAATTCACTTTTGTTCCTCCCTTTTCCCCTTCGAATTTAATAACTAGTCTCTGTACGCACATGCTCCTACTAATAGTTGATGGACTGTTTTTGAAAGGGCAATAAGATCATATTTATGTTCTTTCATTACCCAATTCGTAGCCACTTCATCAATTGTTCCGAAAATCATTTGTCTTGTTACACGAATATCTAAATCGCTTCGAAACTCTTGTTGGCGAATACCAAGCTGTACAATCTCATCGATGCATTGTAAATACCCCTTTAATACATCATTGATCTTTGCACGTAATGCTTTGTTCGTTTGCCGAAGTTCGAGCTGCGTAACAATCGCTAAATGATAATTATCAGAGAGTAATTTGAAATGTGTTTCCACCAACATATATAACTTCTCTACTGCGCTTCCAATTCCTTCCGTTTCCACACGAATTTTCTCAATAAAATTTCCCATTTTTTCTTGAAAAAGAGAAATCAAGATATCTTCCTTGTTTTTAAAGTATAAATAGATTGTACCGTCTGCTACGCCTGCCTGCTTTGCAATCTTCGAAACCTGTGATTGATGATATCCATTTTCTGCAATAACAACTACTGCTGCATCAATGATTTGATTATATTTTGGTTTATGATTATTCATTATGTAAGTCCCTCCAAGAAGAAAAGTGAATGACTATTCATTCATGATTTTATAGTACAAATTATTTAAAAACCTGTCAATATGCCAATTAAAAAAAGGGCTTTTATGAGCCCGTATCATGTTCATCCTCTATTTTTTTCTGCTCTTCATCTATGAGCACCCTTCGTAATATCTTACCAACCATCGTTTTCGGTAACTCATCTCGAAATTCATACAACCTTGGTACCTTATATGCCGCTAAATAACTTCTTGCATATTGATTAATTTCTTCAGATGTACAGGTGACCCCGTCCTTTAAAACGATAAATGCTTTTACCGTTTCACCCCGGTACGGATCCGGAACACCGATAACAGCTACCTCTCTTATTTTATCATATTCATATAATACTTCCTCTATTTCACGAGGATATATATTAAAACCACTTGCTACAATCATATCCTTCTTTCGATCGATAATGTAAAAGAATCCACTCTCATCCATGTAGCCAACATCACCTGTCAATAACCAGCCATCTTGAAGAATCGCTGCTGTTTCTTCAGGTTTATTCCAATATCCCTTCATGACTTGTGGACCTTTCACAACAATTTCGCCAACCTCCATTGGGGGAAGTGGATCACCTGTTTCAAGTGACAAAATCCTCGCCTCTGTATCCGGCCACGGTACGCCGATGCTACCTGTGACTCGCTTTCCCCATAAAAAATTACTATGCGTCACAGGGGAGGATTCTGTTAACCCGTACCCTTCTACTAATTTTCCTCCCGTTATCCTCTCGAACTGCTCTTGTACTTCTGCAGGTAAAGGTGCTGATCCACTAAGACATGCTTTTATAGAAGAAAGATCGTATTGTTGCAAATTAGGATGATGCAACAGAGCAATATACATAGTTGGTGCTCCTGGAAATAAAGTAACACGGTGCTTTTTGATCATACTTAATATCATTTCCACATCAAATTTAGGTATCAAAATCATCTTATACGCCTGCATAATAGATAGATTCATTACCGTCATCATGCCGTATACATGAAAAAAGGGAAGGGCGCCCAGAATGACTTCCTCACCAGGTTTACAATTATAGAGCCAGTGAATTGCCATACTTGTATTGCTAACTAAGTTTCGATGGGTTAACATAACTCCTTTCGGAAATCCAGTCGTTCCACCTGTATATTGAAGTAATGCTACATCTTCCGTTGCACATGGTACTTCTTTGAGTGGAAATGGATAATCCATCATTTCCTTCCAAACGATTACCTGTTCATTTTCCTTCAGATTATCTTTAGTGGGACGTTTATTTCGGTTTGAGTATGCGTATAGGATTTGTTTCGGGAAGGGTAGAAAATCTGCGATACTAGTTACGATGCAATGATGTAAAGATGTGGAGGACATGATGTGTTCTACCTTATTATATAATAGGTCTAGACATAAAATGACGCTTGCAGCGCTATCATAAAGCTGATATTGTAGCTCACGCTCTGTGTAAAGTGGATTTGTTTGAACAACGATGCCGCCTGCTAGTAACGTACCGTAGTATCCGATTACTGCTTGAGGACAATTTGGTAACATAATAGCTACCCGGTCACCTTTTTTAATACCTATACTTTGTAAATAGGCAGCAAAGGTTAGTGCCTGCTCAAATACTTGTTGAAAGGTCAGTTCCTTCCCTAAAAAATAGAGCGCTTTCTTTTCTGGGTGCTCTAAAGCAGTCTGTTTTAAGTACTCCTGTAATGCTTTATTTTCATAAACAATGGAATGAGGAATTTCCTGCGGATAACTTGTAAGCCACCGTTTTTCCATACAGCCTCCTCCTTATTTTCTAATTATTCTAACTATTACTAGTATATATGATGGACATAGCATCGGACAAAGATGTTTTTTTCGACATTAACCAACAAGTATACACCACATTAAGGTTCATTCGATTATACTAATCCTATATAGATTGTATTTACCATGGAAGGAGCGAAGCAATGATAAAAGGTCTGTGGAACTTATTTATGAAGAGAAAATGGCTTTCTATCGGAATTATATTGGTTATATTAGTAGGCTCAACTTCACTATTTGTCTATAATGCCAAGAGTAAGGAAGCAGCGTTGCAGGTAGCACAACAAGAACAAGCTACAAAGCAAAAACTGTTAGTTGAACAAAAAGCACAAGAACAAAAGAAATTGGAGGAACAGAAAAAATTGGAAGAACAAAAAAAAGCTGAGGAACAAAGGAAAGCAGATGATTTAAAAGCTGCCGAGGAGAACAAACAAAAGGAACAACAATCATCAAGTGCAACTAATATTGTAAATGCACCTTCCACAACTGTTGCAGATTCTTTCAAAACCGTAGAACAAAATAGACAAATTATATTGGTAACGACAAAAGGTTATGGAACAAGTGAAGCATACATACGTACCTTTGAACGAGATGCAAATGGACATTTTACTACCATTCTCGGCATGGATGGGTATATTGGAAAAAACGGATTTGCCTCTGTAATGAATGAGGGTGGATCTGCTTCTCCGCGCGGAAAATATACGATTGGCACGGCGTTTGGAATTCCAAGTAACCCAGGAACAAAGCTTCCATACCGACAAATCACTGATGATGATGTATGGGTGGATGATGTAAATTCTTCCCTATATAACACATGGCAAAAAAAATCGCAAAACAACGGACGATGGTCGTCTGCTGAAAATATGAATATTCCGCAGTACAAATACGGATTCGTCATCAACTACAACACCGATCGTATACCTGGAAAAGGAAGTGCCATATTCTTTCACATTAGCGATTCCTACACACTCGGGTGCACAGCAACAACCGAAAACAATGTACTACGCATATTACGATGGATCGACCCAAGTAAAAACCCAATCATTATACAAGCACCAGAATCAGAACTAGGAAATTATTAACCAAAAAAGCGGACCCGGCTCGTCCAGCTCCGGAGGTTGGAAGTTCCTTACTATGAAAAACCGCTACTTTTATAAATTAGCGGTTTTTCATATATTCACTTAAAACTCCATCCCTTCTTTTTCAATTGTTGCTCGTAATCGTTTCATCGCTTGAGTGTGGAGTTGTGAAATACGGGATTTATGAAGGCCCATAACATGCCCCGTTTCAGTCACATTTAAGTTTTCATAATAGATAAGGGAAAGGACGAGCTTTTCTTTGTATGGCAGGTTCTCAATTAGCTTAGCCAATCGTTGCTTACGTTCCTGCTCTAGCACCCATTCCTCTTGCTTCGGATAATAAATATCCACCACTGTTTGAAGCTTAGAATGTGATTCATCCTCTTCTTTTAATGGCTCATCCAATGATTCATATTTCATAATGGACAGCTGCATTCTCGTTTTTTCGTATTCTGCAAGAGTGATTCCCAAATATTCGCTCATTTCCTCTGAGGTGGGATGACGCATATATGATTGTTCCAATGTTTCGAATGCTTCCCGAAAATGCTTTTCCTTCTGACGCATCGAACGAGATGCTGTATCTGATTTTCTCAGACCATCTAGTATTTCCCCGCGAATTCGATGTGCAGCGTAGCTTTCAAATGTATTGTCATGTGTTGCATCAAATTTTTGAATAGCATCCCATAGCCCAATCATTCCAAGTGAGTGGAGTTCATTTTCATCTGCCTGTGTTGATAATCTTTTTTTCATTTGTGAAACAATCATACGAACTAACGGAGTATATCGCGTAATCAAGTCTTCCTCAGTTCCTTGCATCAAATTTCTCACTCCCCTACCGTCGAATATCTTTTGGCTGCTCACAGATCAAACACCAAGCTATCATCTATTTAAACAGCATGGAAAACTTCTTTAAAAATCCTTTTACCCCTTGATTCTCCTCATTAGTAGGAGTACCCGCCACGTAACGTTTGACGAGTCGCTGTAAATCACCAGATGCATGACAATGTGGATAAGCAACATAAAATGGAACTTGTTTTTGTACTGCCTTTCGCACGGCTGGATCATCCGCAATCGCACCAAATATATGTAATTCATGATGTAAGAACTGCTCAAACACCAATTTAAATTTACTAGCTACATCAATGCCTTCAGCCCGGGTAGCAATTCGGTTAATTATAAGCTGAAAGAACAAGTTTTGATTGCTTGCATGCAATATTTTCGCAACAGAATATGCATCTGCAATCGATGTCGGCTCGGGTGTAGTTAGCAGAAAGATTTCATCTGCAGCCAAATGACATTGCAGCGACTCCTCTGTTAGACCAGCGCCTGTATCAATGATGATATAGTCTGCATAATCGTGAAGTTTTTCTAGTTCTTGAAAGAAATAGGTCCGTTCCTCTTCATTGAAAGATGTAAGGGATTCAAACCCTGTTCCGCCCGCTACATATTCAACTCCTTCTATCCCCGTCTCAAGAGCATCCCAAATCGTTCGTCGATCCTTGACCATATCAATTAAATTGTATTTCGGTATAACTCCCATTAAAATATGTAAATTGGCCATACCTATATCAAAGTCAATGACGACCACTTTTTTACCACATTCTTTTAAAGCAATCGCGAAGTTTAAGGCAAAGTTCGATTTTCCAACGCCGCCCTTTCCACTAGCAATAGTCAGCACACGGGAAAGGTGAGACGACTGCTTGCTTTTGTCATACAATTCTCTCAAACGATGTGCTTGGTCTTGCATCCTCATCTACTCCTAGTATTTTTTTCGCTATATATGCAGCATCTGGGACGATAATATCTTGTGGTACACCTTGACCCGTTCCGATATAAGACAACGGATATGGATAATGATAGACCATATTTAATATCGCACCGTAACAGCTCGTTTCGTCCCATTTTGTAACGATTAGCTTATCAATCGGAACCCCATTCATTTTTTCCACAATTATTTTCATATCTTTCCATCTCGTTGTCATGGAAAGAACTAAATAATTTTCTTGTGGGTAATCCTGTTCAAGATAATGATTTATATCGTCTACATTAGAAGTGTCCAAATAATTACGACCAGCACTATCCATAAATACAATTTGACAATTTTCTAATTTCTTAAGAGATGGTTTCAATTCGTCGCTACTAGATACAACTTGTAACGGTACATTTAATATATTGGCGTACGTTCGTAATTGATCAACTGCAGCAATCCGGTACGTATCGGTTGTAAGTAGGCCGACTCGTTGCCTTTGCTGTAACATATGGATGGCGGACAATTTGGCAATCGTCGTCGTTTTCCCAACTCCTGTTGGTCCTAGTAGTGTTATAACGTAAGAATCAGTGCGTGTTTCATTTGTAAACCCCTCTACCAAAAGCTGTTCCACAATAGCTAGTAAGGTTTCTTTAATTTCTTTTTCCTGTATATAATCTAAGTTTTTATGAATCATATCTACTTTTTTCATAATATAATGGATGACTTCACGGTCCACTTCTTGCTCTTGTAGTCTCTCTACCCATTTATCTAGCTTTGCATGTGATTTTTCTTCCGTCATTGTATGTATAAGTTGTTTCATTTCTGCTAGTTCTTTCATAACTGAGTCATTCGCATTGGTAGCATGAAAACTTGGCTCATAATCCGTTTTTACCTCTGTTGCTTTTCCTAATCCTGATGCAGCTACGACTTCCACTTGTTTTCTACCAAATAGACCAAACAGTCCTTTTGATCGTATTACTGTAGTCTTGAGAATGATTGCCTCGTTTCCTAGGTCGCGTAGAATCATCGGATACGCTTCTTCTATATGGTGGACCAAATAGGTTTTAATTTTCATAGATTCACCACTCCAACGCTTTGAACTTCCACATCAGGTTCAAGCTCGTTATAAGATAAGATTGGAATATTTGCTAACGCATGTTCGGTAATTTGACGAATGTACATTCGAATGCCAGATGAAGAAACAACAATAGGCTGTATCCCCATTTGAATCGTTTGCTGTACGGTTTCCCCTACCGATTGTACAATTCGATTGGTCGTCTCAGGATCAAGAGAGAGAACATCCCCATGCTCTGTATGAACAATGGCCTCTGCCATTTTCTTTTCTACTTCTGCCCCAACCCGAACAGCATGTATCACACCATTTTGTGAATATTGATGTGTCAATTGACGAGCAAGTGCCTGTCTCACATATTCTGCAAGAATATCATGATTTTTCGTATAGACAGCGTAATCTGCAATGGCCTCAAAAATAACAGATAGTGTACGAATCGACACTCGTTCCTTTAGTAGCTTTTGCAATATTTTTTGAATATCGCCTATCGAAAGCACTTGTGGTATCACTTCTTCCACTACAGATGGATTGCTTTCTCGTAAATGATCAATCAGTTGTTTTGTTTCTTCTCTTCCTAAGATTTCGTGTGCATACTTTTTAATTGTTTCGGAAAGATGCGTACTAATTACAGAAGATACATCTACAACTGTAAACCCATACAATTCTGCTTGTTCCTTCATATTCTCATCAATCCACAAGGCTGGAAGTCCGAAAGTCGGTTCAACGGTTTCAATACCTTCGATGCCATAATCCTCTCCGCCTTGATTAAGCATCAAATAGTGATCCAGCAGAATTTCTCCGCCTGCTACTTTATTGCCTTTTAATTTAATGATGTATTCATTTGGCTTTAGCTGAATATTATCCCGTATTCGAATGACAGGAACGACTAGCCCAAGTTCAAGCGCGAATTGTCTGCGAATCGCTACAATACGATCCAACAAGTCACCTCCTTGGTTTGTATCAGCTAACGGAATCAATCCTATCCCAAACTCAAACTCGATTGGGTCTTCCTGTAGGAGTGAAAAAACACTTTCTGGCTTTCGAACATCATCTAATTCTTGTTCCGATTGTAAGTCTTCTTCTTTCTCTTCTAACTTTGAGGCATTTCTTTGCATGGCATAACCAGCATAAGCAAGCAAACCTGCTATGCCCCATGTAGCGACAATCCCAATGGGAGTAAGAAGTCCAAGCAAAGCAATAACACCTGCTACGACATATAGTAAATTTGGATAGGAAAACAACTGTCCTGCTATATCTTCCCCTAGATTACCATCTGATGAAGCCCTCGTTACAACAATACCCGTTGCCGTAGATATCAATAAAGCTGGAATTTGGCTTACAAGACCATCCCCAACAGAAAGAAGAGTAAACGTAGTAAGTGAGGAATTAAAATCCATACCGTGCATCGTCATCCCGATGATAAAACCACCGATAACATTGATTACAAGTATGATAATACTTGCAATCGCATCCCCTTTTACGAATTTACTTGCCCCGTCCATCGCACCGTAGAAATCTGCTTCCTGCATGACCTTCTTCCGTTTGATACGGGCATCTTGTTCCGTAATCATACCAGCATTCAAATCGGCATCAATGCTCATTTGTTTACCAGGCATAGCATCTAATGTAAAACGAGCAGCTACTTCCGCCACACGCTCTGATCCCTTTGTAATAACTAGAAATTGAATAATGACAAGAATTAAAAATACAACGAATCCAACTACTGCATTTCCACCAATTACAAATTGACCAAACGTTTCAATAACATGTCCTGCTTTCGCATTCGAAAGAATTGATCTTGTACTCGAAACATTCAACGAAAGACGAAAAAGTGTCGTTAATAATAAAAGAGAGGGAAAAACAGAAAAATCTAATGGTTCTTTCGTATTCATACCGACTAGTAAAATCATAATACTCATCGAAATATTAATAATAAGCAAAATGTCCAAAATAAACGTAGGTAATGGAATAACCATCATGATGATAATCATCATAACAGCAACTAATACGCCAACTTCTTTTAGTTTCATTGTTTCACCCCCACTACTTGGTTAATGTCCCTTTCATCTGATACACATAAGCAAGTACTTCCGCTACCGCTTTAAATAGATCCTCGGGAATTTCTTGGCCAATTTCAACATTTGCATAAAGTGCTCTGGCCAAAGGCCTATTTTCCATTGTGATAACATGATGTTCTTTCGCAACTTCTTTAATTTTTAAGGCAATATAATCTGCGCCTTTTGCTATTACAACTGGGGCTGCCATTTCTCCCGCTTCGTACATAATCGCTACGGCAAAGTGAGTCGGATTCGTAACAACAACGCTTGCTTTCGGTATATCATTCATCATCCGTGACATCGCAATTTGTCGTTGCTTTTCCTTTACCTTTTGCTTGATAACCGGATCGCCTTCCATTTTTTTATACTCTTCTTTGACTTCTTGTTTTGTCATTTTGAGTTGTTTATTATGATCAAACCGTTGGTACAGATAATCAACAATTGCGATGATAAAATAGACGACAGAAAGAATAAGTGTAATCTTCACAAGTAAGGAAAACATATACGATATAATATTTTGCGGCGTCATCAAAGACATTTGTAATATGGATTGTCTTTCCTGCCAAAGTAGCATGCCGCCTGTTGTCGTTAATATAATAAATTTCAATAGAGATTTTAAAAGTTCAAATACCGATTTCATTGAAAACATACGCTTTATACCTGAAATTGGGTTGATTTTACCCAACCCACCCTGAAGAGCAGCAAACGATAGAACAAAACCAACTTGTACAACATTTCCAACTATAGCAGCAATCCATGCTGCCAAAAGGACCGGAGCTACAATTGGTATACTTACCTTAAGCAGCCCAATAAACAGAGTCGGAACGGAATCTTGCGTTACATCCCATTGCATCATCGTAGAAAAACCTTGCCCAAACAACGTATACAATTGCGATGCCATACTCTTTCCAAACACCGCAAGTGCTATAAACGAAAAGGTAATGACCGTCGCACCTGATAAGTCAGTACTCTTTGCATATTGACCTTTTTTCTTCGCTTCTTGTTTTTTATTCGGGGTTGCTTTCTCTGTTTTTTCTGCAAAAAATTGCAAATCCAAAGACATTGTCATTGTTTATCCCCCCAATATATGTAACATTTGTTCAAATGATGAAATCATCGTTTGAACAAGCTGGGATAGCATGTAAAAAAACACGGGTATGGACACATACAAAATGACGAAATAAACAAGAACTTTAATCGGAATACCTACTACAAATAAATTCATTTGTGGAACCGATTTTGAAATAATGCCTAATACAAGATCGACCATGAATAGCGTTCCTACTAATGGAGCCGCAATAAGCAAGGAAATCCAGAACATATGACCGATAATATCAAGCAAAACTTGTACAATATTTGAAGTAAATGAACTTGGCAGCCAAGTATCTACTGCAATCCATTGATAGCTCTGAATAATTCCCTTTAGAAGAATATGGTGACCATCAGAAAGAAGAAAAAACATCATCGTTAAGATGTAATAGAATTTTCCTGTTAGCGGCTCTTGAATTCCTCTCTTTGGATCAAACAAAGATGACATCGTAAACCCACTTTGTAAATCAATGTAGCTTCCAGCTAGTTCTACTGCATAAAATAGAATAGAAGATGCAAAGCCAAGAGATAATCCAACTGCCAATTCTTTAAATACAAGCAAGAAATACGTGCTGTTAAAAACGAGTGGCGTAGTAGGCTCAATAAATCCTAACGTCACAATAGCAATACAAAATGAGAATCCCCATTTGAGTTGACTCGGTATTTGTTGATTGTTCCATATGGGTGCAGCTACAAAAAATGCTGAAATTCTAACGAATACAAGTAAAAACAAAGATAAATACGGTATTAACTCCATCACATTACCCTATAAATTTCGTTAGATTTGTAAAAATATTGCGTGTAAAGTCAATCAGATTCGTTAGCATCCATGGTCCAAACAAGAGTAGTCCTACTAGAACAGCAACAATTTTCGGAACAAACGCTAACGTCTGTTCTTGAATTTGCGTTGCTGCCTGTATGATACTCACAAGTACCCCTACAACTAGTGCAATAAGTAAGATAGGTGCTAGCACGAGCATCGTAATATAAATTGTACTTTGTGCAAGAGCATTCATACTTTCTGGTGTCATATCGATTTCTCCTCTTATGTGTAACTCACGAACAGCGATTGTACGACAAGATGCCAACCATCTACGAGAATAAACAGTAGAATTTTAAACGGTAAGGAGATCAAAGATGGCGGTACCATCATCATCCCCATTGCCATTAAAATACTCGCAACAATCATGTCAATGACAAGAAACGGAATGAATAATAGAAAGCCCATTTGAAACGCTGTCGTTAATTCACTCATTACAAACGAAGGAACGAGAGCACGAAGAGGAATATCTTGCACTGTCGTATAACTCGGTGAGTGACTATATTCTAAAAATAAGTTCAAATCCTTTTGACGTGTTTGTTTCGCCATGAACTCCTTCATCGGGGCTGTTGACTTCGTATATGCTTCTTGCTGTGATATATTTCCTTTTATATAGGGCTGTAGGGCCTGATCATTTATTTGTTGAAACGTAGGTCCCATAATAAAAAACGTTAAAAATAAACTAAGCCCTAATATAACCTGATTGGGCGGCATTTGCTGCGTTCCAAGAGACGTCCGAACGAAAGAAAGAACAATTGCCACTCTCGTAAAGGATGTCATTAATAAAATAATGCTAGGAGCAACCGACAATACAGTCAGTAGCAATACAAGCGTCAGTGAGAATGACTGATTATTCATGTCCCCTAATGCACTGATATTAGGGATACTTGGTATAGTAGGACTATTCGTTGCTGCAAGGGTTACATTCTGATTTACAAAAAAGAGGGCAAAAACAATCAAGAATACTTTTTTCAATTATCTTTCCCCCCATCCTTTGGCTCCTTATCTTTATTTCGAGGAAGTGTATTCCGATCCAACTTTCGCATCTGCTGTTTCAAAATAGCATTCCATTTTTCTGCAGAAGCAAAGGATTGTAACGTCCATTTGGCTTCATTCTCATCTGTTGCAGAAGCAATTGCTTCTAACAACTCCTTCTGTTCTTCCCCAGGAGGAATGGTACGAATCAATCCAATATTTTCACCGACTCCAACGATATACATCGTATTCCCAATCATGAGTAACTGAACAGAACGATTATTTCCCAGTGAATAGCTGCCAATAGCATGAAAGGGTCCACTATCCCGAATTTTCGTTGCTTTTTTCGATAGCACTTTTGATAATACATAAATGAGTACGATAATTAATACAAATGAACCGATAAATTGAAAAATATACGGTACAACGGAAGGAGCAGGGGCAGGCGAGGATGCTGCCGGGGTATTTTTTTGCTGCGAGCTCGTATCGTTATACTGCTGGTATACGGTTCCTTCTTTCGCTTTCGCGCTGGGCATACTACATACTAAGAAAACGAGGAGAAAGCTTAGTAGCAGTTTGTTCCATTTGATCATGAGACTGCTCCCTTCACTTCATTTTTCTTTCTCTCTCTTGAATCGAAACGATATCAGTTATTCGAATGGCAAACCGATCATCTACGACTACAATTTCACCTTCTGCAATCTTGGCTTTGTTCACAAGCATAGCTACATGTTCCCCGGCTAACTTGTCTAAGCGAATAATGCTTCCTTTTTTTAACTCAAGTATGTCATGAATCGTTTTCTTGGCTCTACCTAGTTCAAAGGAAACATGTAGTGAAACGTCTGTAAGCAATTGTAGCTGTTTCTTGTCCATATCAACGGTTTCTTCCATAATAGGAGAGAACGTAACAGACTGGACTGTGCTTTCTTTTTTTTGTTCGTTCACGTTTTCCCCTCTTTTCAAAATCGATACCTACCCTTTTTTCGCAAGTTCCTTTAATGCATTAGAAACAATAGCAGCCTTTTTCGGATCCATTCTGCCAAGAATATCTGCCTGCTGCGATACATTCATATATTTTAAAATAGATGCTGCATCCTGCACGGTAAGATTTTCTAAAATACTCGCAGCATTACTAGGGGACATATTTCCATAAGTAGCTGCTGTCTTTTTATAATAAGCATCTGTATTCGCCGTACTTTGTTGCTTGCTTGCATCATTTTCCTTCGTGTCCAGTTGCATTTGTTTTTCGCGTAAGCTTGTCTGAAGATCTTGAATGAGCTTCTCCTGCTCACTCACTTTTTGTTGCATACTTTCGTATTTTTTTGAAAGTGCAGCATAGGAATCTCCGCCCTGTTGCGTACTAGGATTGGATTTCGTTACCGGATCTCTTAATTCATCCCCCATGAACAAGTATAAAATCATAAATATGAGGAATGTAAAAATAAGGATTTCACCGAAAATATAAAACGGTCCTTTCCATCTTTCACTTTTCATTCATACACCTACTTCATGAAGTGACACCTATCATTTTGTGAATCCTAGTGAGGTAAAGATTGTTTCTGATAATAGCGAACGGTTGCCATTTCATCTAGCATATTTTGCTCGAGTCTATTCTGGTTGCTTATATACAATTCCCGTGATTGTTCGCGCAAATGATTCCATGTTTTCTCATCTTTACGTTTCTCTAAAAAGGTAGTCTGCTTCAGACGAAGTTCATTCTCCACAACTTGTACTTGTCTCAAAACCTGCGATATTTCAAAGTCTAAAAAAGTAAGATATTCATTTTGTTGGTGAATGGTTGCTGCTGTATAAGCGTTATCTACCCTTTCCCATTTCATAATCCATTCGTTTCGTTTTTCTTGCAGAGCATGTAGCCTTGCTACAATTGCATCCCGTTTCATAACCGAGGCTCCATAGTCAGTGAGTGCTTGGTCCTTTTCCTTTTCCTTCATCGTAACAATCTGTTCATACCGGTACCGAAATGTCATGATCCATCGCCCCAAATCGATTCGTTAATGTAGAAACCGCCGCCTCAAAGGAAGAATCCTCCATTGTTCCTTGTTTTAAAAATTGATCAATCCAATCCTTATTTGAAATGGCCTCATCAATTTCTCTAGCTGTTCCCCGTTTATAGGCACCAATTTGAATTAAATCTTCTGCCTTCTGATAGGCACTGATTAACGCCTTTACTTTTTCGGATGCTGCTATATGGCTACTAGATGCAATATCCTTCATGACGCGGCTCACACTTGCCGTCACTTCGATAGCGGGATACATTCCCTTCTGTGCGATGCTCCGGCTAAGCACAATATGACCGTCTAAAATTCCTCTAACGGCGTCTGCAATTGGCTCATTCATATCATCACCATCGACAAGAACGGTATAAAAAGCAGTAATCGTACCGTTTTCATTCGTGCCTGCTCTCTCCAATAACCGCGGCAGCATGGCAAATACAGATGGTGTATAGCCTTTCGTTGTCGGCGGCTCGCCTATAGCTAAGCCAATCTCTCGCTGCGCCATTGCAAACCGTGTGACTGAATCTAACATCAGATTGACATTCATTCCTTGATCTCGGAAAAATTCAGCAATTGCAGTAGCAATCATCGCACCTTTAATTCGGATGAGTGCTGGCTGATCCGAAGTCGCTACGACAACAACTGACTTGGCTAATCCTTCTTTTCCTAAATCACGTTCAATAAAATCAAGAACTTCTCTTCCACGTTCCCCGATTAAACCAATTACGTTAATATCAGCTTCTGTATTGCGTGCCATCATCCCAAGAAGTGTGCTTTTTCCTACACCGCTTCCGGCAAAAATACCAACGCGTTGTCCTTTTCCAATCGTCAGAAGACCATCAATGGTTCGAACCCCTACACTTAAGGGGGCATTTATTCGTGGTCGCTTGAGTGGATTCGGCGGGAGACGATTTGCATTTACTTCCACTAATCCAAGCGGAAGATTACTTTCATCCATTGGCTTTCCAAGCCCATCTAACACTTTTCCCAGCAGTCCAGTCCCCACCTTCACCATTAACGGCTTACCCGTAGACACAACTTCACATCCAGGTCCTATACTATGTATTTCACCAAGCGGCATAAGAAGTACATTATTATTGCGAAAACCTACCACTTCTGCTTGAATGGGCTTACCTTGCCTATTTGGATAAATAAGACATATATCCCCCATATTCACGTCAGGTCCCTGTGATTCGATGGTTAACCCTATAACTTGGGTTACTTTCCCATTCATTTTGATGGCATTCATATTATGTAACGTCTCTAAATAGGGTTCAACATCCCAATTACTCATCTAAATCCACCTGCCTACAAGAAAGAAGAGCCTTTTTTATTTCCTCTAGTTGCACATCAATTCTTGCATCAATACTGCCATATGGAGTAAGGATGCGGCACCCACCATCTGAAATACTATAGTCAGGGAATACCTTCACTTCCACTTGTCCATCCATTACAGCTACGAGTTGTTGCCTTTGTTTTTGTACAAAATCGAAGTCTTTTGGCGCAACGCCAATGGAAATGAAAGAAGCATCATGGATTGTAAGTAACGTTTGACGAATCATGTGAATAAGTGCCTCTTCGTTTTGACTAAGCTCTTGCTGCATAATTTTCTTGGCTATTTCAATTGTAAGGGAAAGAACAAATGGTTCTGCTTCCTTTATTAGCTTTTCCTTTTCCTCGTATGCCTGTTGTAAAATGGAAGAAGCTTGCGCGATCTTGTCCTCAAACTGCTTTTGTCCCTCTTCCATTCCAGTGGTATAGCCATTTTGATAAGCTTCCTGTTCCATGCGTTTCAGAGAAATATGGAACTGTTCTTCCTCTTTGTTACGCCACTCTTGCAGTTCTGTCTCTGCTTGATTTCGTCTTTGTTCTATTTCTACTTCTACATCTGCTAGCATCATTTCTCTCTCCTGAAGAAAAGGATCCGTAGCCTTTTCCTCAATTTGTTCAATCGGAGGAAGAGAGGGAGTAGCCATAGTTAATATTTTTCGTTCTTCTTTTTTTATCACCTTAGCCGCTTTTACAAGTTTAGATGACAAGATTGTCTCCCCCATTTCGAGAGATAATAATGATGCCGTCTGCTTCTAACTTTCGAACCATTGTGACAATCCGTTTCTGTGCCTCTTCTACATCCTTCATGAGAACAGATTCGTTTGCAGCGATTTCTTCTTCCAATAGATCCTGCCGACGCTTGGAAATATTGCGATAAATCGCATTTTTCATCGTTTGCGTTGTAGAACGCAATGCAAGTTGTAAATCCTCGTTCGCCACATCGACCAGAATACGCTGAACCGAACGATTGTCTAGATATGCAATATCATCAAATACAAACATTCTTTGTTTAATTTCTTCCGCTAGATGCGGATCCGTAGACTCAAGTGTATCGAGTATATTTTTTTCTGTACTTCTGTCTACTCCGTTTAAAATGTTTACGATCGATTCGATTCCATTTTTCGACACTTGTTTATGTGTGCTTGTCGCAGATAATCGTTCTTTTAAAACTTGCTCTACTTGATGGATCATATCCGGTGAAGCTGTATCCATAATAGCAATCCGTTTCGCTATATCAATCTGTTTTTCTGGTGAAAAAGCAGACAATATAGTCGATGCCTTTTCTGAATCGAGATAGGATAGAACAAGAGCAATTGTTTGTGCGCTTTCATGTTGCAATAAGTTTAATATTTGTACAGATTCTGCACGGTCCACAAACTGAAACGGCTTATCTCCTGATTGAGTCTTCAAGCGACGCAAGAATACGGACGCCTTTTCTGAGCCAAGGGATTGTTGAAGTAAGTCTTTGGCAGCCTGCATACCCCCATAGGATGCTACATTGTTGGCAATAGCCAATTCATGAAATTCCCGCATCACCTGCTGTTTTATCTCCGAGGAAACCATCCGTAAATTCGTAATTTCCTTCGTTATACTTTCAATTTCATCTTCATGTAAATGCTTCATAATTTCGGCAGAAGCACTTGGACTGACTGAAAGAAGTAAGATAGCTATTTTTTGTAAATTTGTATATTTCACCATCTTAACACCCCCTTCCCGTTATTCCTTAATAAGCCAAGTACGCAGTAATCCTGCAATTTCCTTCGGTTGCTGTTGAACCATATCTTCGACCTGCTTCTTAATAAGGGCATTCTCATCAATTACTGCTTCAGTTTTAATCGGTAATTCGGGTACGATTTCATTGATTGCTTTTCTTTTTGCACTTCTAGAGCGTAGCATTAAGAATACTACTGTAACGAGTAACAATACTGCCAAGCCAGATACAGCATAAACCCACCATGGTAATGCCGTAGAAGCCGTTGTAGCTGTCTTTGGTTTTCCTGTAAATTCTTTTGGGAATACAACAATACGCGTTGCGATATCTTGGCTAGATAAATTTTTATCTGCTAATGCTGATTTCACAACATTCGAAAGAACATTTTGAATATCTGATTTCGTTTGATCAGTAAGAGATGCTGGATCCTTAGGATCTGGTGGTTCCACCGCTATATTGATTGTTAAGTCATCTATTTTGTATGGGCTTTGTACAATATCCCGTGAAATCCGATTCACTTCATAGTTAAAGCGATTCTCGATATCTTCTGATTTATTATTTTGCGTATTTCCTGCTGCTGGATAGTTCGTTGTATCCATTTGTCCATTAGCATTCGTACCATTCGGTTGTGAATTTCCGGTATACGTTTTTGAAATTTTCTCAGCGCTAATAGCAATTCCTTCATTTGTATCTTTATTCACAGGTTCTACAAGATTTTGTTTTTCCGTTACTTTATCAAAGTTTAACTTAACAAAGGGCTGTATAATCACTTTGTCTTGTCCCATCAACATGCCTAGCATTTGCTGCAAGCGTTGTTGCATATCTTTTTCTACCGTTTGCTGAATGTTTCGTTGTTGTTGAAATTGATCCATATTTACAGATCCATCATCCGTACTGGAAGCATTTGCAAGACCTTGACCATATTGATCTGTCATAACGATATTTTCTTTCGGAAGATTCGGTATACTTTTAGAAACTAAGAGATACATAGCTTGAATTTGCTTGGATTCAAGCGTAGTACCTGGTGCTACATTAATTAAAACAGAAGCAGATGCTTGTTCCTTTTGATCCGAACGAACAAACAAGCTTTGTTGTGGCAAGGTTAGCACAACTTGTGCATCCTTTACTCCCTCAACATGTTTTAATAAATCAGCAATTTGCCCTTGAAGTGCTTCACGTTCCATTGCATTCAACTGGCGATCGGTCGCTCCAAAGTTTAATCCCTTCGTCATATCTGAAAAACTAATAGCACCCGTTTTCGGCAATCCTTTCGAAGCCAAAGATACGAGCAAGTTCGGTGCATCCTGTTGTGGAACGAGTAAAACCGTTCCCTGTTTATCTAGTTTATATTTTGTATATCCTTCTTTATCCAACTCTGCTTTAATATCGCCCACTTCTTTTTGGCTTAGTTCATTCGTATAAAGCTGAACATATTTCGGAGTTGAGACAAAGTATATGAATAAAGATAATCCGATAATGAGAGCAAAAAATAAACTAGTAAACAAAATTTTATTTCGTTTGCTAACCGAATTCCAAGATTGCTTCATATTCTTGCCTAATTCGATTATTCGTTCCTTCATTATTATCCCACCGCTTTTCAAAATTACCGTTATACTTGCAATCTCATCATTTCTTGATAGGCTTCAAGCATCTTGTCACGAACTTGAACTGTTAACTGCATCGCAATGCTTGCTTTTTGAGAAGCAATAGTCATATCCTGCAAATTTGTTGATTTACCGCTTGCCACAAGAAGCGCTTGATTATCAGCATCTTTAATCGAGCTATCTGCTTGTTGTATGTATTGATTCAAAACATCTCCAAACGAGGAAGTTCCACTGGTCTGCTGCGTACCTGATATATTCATCCATGCTGCATTTGGCTGTATTCCTGTTACATTCATCTTTCAATCCCACCCTATTTTCCGATTTCAAGAGCTTTCAGAAGCATCGCTTTTCCGGCATTAAATGCTGTAACATTTGCCTCATAATCACGGGATGTAGCTGTTAAATCCACCATTTCCTTCGTTACATCAACATTTGGCATCATTACATATCCCTGTGCATTGCTATCTGGATTGGTCGGATCATAAACAGGACGAGCTGGACTTTGATCCGCCACAATACCATTGACTTGTACTCCTGTTAATTGTTGCTGTAAATATTGTGAGAAGGGTGCTGGCTGCTTCGTACCGATCTCCACCGTTTTTCTTTGATACGGCTGCCACTGCCCATTAACAAATTGGCCCCGCGTTGTATTTGCATTAGCAATATTCGATGAAATCGTATCTAATTTCAGACGCTGAGCAGTTAGGGCAGAGCTACTAATCGATAAAGGTTGAAAAATGGACATAGAACATCACCTACTTTTTTAATGCGATATTTAATAAATTAAATTGCTCACTTACTCCATAGGCTAAGGACTGATACCAAATCGAATTTTCAGCAAGTTTCGACATTTCGGAATCGAGATCAACCCCATTCCCGTTATTATTCATAACTACGGGCTGTTTCATTAACGATGGTGTAACCGTATCGCTTTGGCCACCAATGGAGATATGCCTTGGATCTGTTGCTGTACCTGAAAAAGAGAAATTACTCAGCTTTTGCTGTAAGATATCTTCAAATACAACTTGATCCGGCTGAAAATTTGGTGTATTTGCATTAGCAATATTGTTGGAAATGGTCTGCTGTCTCATCGAGGCTGCATCTAATGCACTAGATAAAATATTCATTACTTGCACCATACTTTTCACCTGCCTATTAAAAATCACCATATACAGCATTAGCAACCTGTTAATATAATATATTTCGATAATATATTACGACAAGTTGAGAAAAATAGAAATGAAAATATTTCTATTTTTCAAAAATAAAGGGAAAAAATTGAAAAATATAAGCAAATTTAATGATTTTTACATTAAATTTAAATATAAAATGAGATTCTTTTTCTAATAGGATATCAAAATATACAAAAAAAAGAAGAATTATTTTAATAATAATTCTTCTTGATTAAAAAAATTTGTACATTTTGTGAATTTTTAAAGTAAGCTTTATTCGAAAGGATGTTACTGTCTACCGGATAAACTTTTCATAGCTTGTGACCATGTATCTCTTAATTCTTTGAACATTCCTTCTACTTCTTCTACATATGTGATGTCTTTCTTTAAATTGGCTTCTACTAATCTTGCTTTCATGTATTCATAAAGCGGAGCTAATTGATTGGTAATTTCGTAGTCGGGATTTAACGTGATGAGCAGCTCATTAATAATGTCTTGTGCACGTATGATTAAGGTGTGTGCTTTTGGTAAATCTTGTTGTTGCATCGCTTGTTTAGCTTGTAGCAAGAACTTTACGCCACCGTTATATAACATAAGTGTTAAATCTTCCGGTCTGGAGGTTACCACTTGATTTTGTTTATATACATCATATGGATTCGGTTTGTTAATCATCTAACTTCCCTCTTTCAATTCTTTTTATCGTAGAATGCTCCATTTGGAATGATAACCGGCTGATCGTAATGCTTGAAGAGAAAAGATTCGTTACGAATACTCACAATATGTTTTTCATGTTGTTTCATCGCTTGAAAAAGCATTTCTTGAATTTGTTTTTCCATGCGTAATAGCTTTGTTATTTGCTCTTGTATAGTATCATTCATTACAATCTGTTTTTCTGTATCATCAATTGCATCCATTTTCTTGATGGCTTCCTCTCTCTTATTAAGCAAGGAATTAACAACGTCTTCTCTTCCGTTCGTTAAGGCATCCAGAAGTTGCAAAGTAATTTGATAATATACTTCGATTTGTTTTTCTTTTTCTTCAATCATGTTTACTTACCACTTTGTGATGTACCTAGTTGTGAAGTTAACCAACTGCTCTGGCTATTAGATTGCTGCATCGCTTGTTCCATCGCATTAAATTTAGCCCAATATTGATTTTCTTTTTGCGTTAAGCTTGCTTGCCATGAAGTAATTTGCTTATTAATATCTTGAATACTTTTATCTAACAGACTGCCTCCGATTTGTAAGGTCGGATCGCCTGCTTTTGTTACGAGTTGTTTTAAAGTCGCATTTACTTGATCATAAATCCGCCATGCAACGCCGCTATTTTGAAATTTACTTGTGCTATTTAAAGTGGTATCCGATACAGTACCAGTATCATATGTTTTCGTAAATAACGTTTGAACATCTGTTGCATTCGTCTGCAACAGCCCTTTTAACTTCGCTTCATCAATGACAAGCTTTCCATTGTCATGATAGTCCGTACTTGTAGTTATCCCTATTTTAGCAAGTGAGTTGAAATTACTATTTACCGTACCTGCAGTTGGATCCGAAACGGTGCTATAAATCGCTTTGCGCAATGAAGTTAACAATTTCCCCACAATCGAGTCATTTTGTAATACGCCCTTTTTCGCTTCTGTTTCCCACTGCGTAATTTGTGTATCCGTCATGCTTGATTTCTGAGTATCAAGTAAAGGGGGATAGTCCTTATTCTTTGTTTCACTTATTTTCCCATTAAATGTTGTAATCATTTCGTTATATTTGTCTACAAATGTCTTAATACTAGTAAAAATCGCATCTGAATCAGGCGTTTTTGTAATGTTGACAGCACCACTTGTAATGTTGCTGTTTAACGTAAACTGCACGCCATCAAAGGCAAATGTATTGCTCGTTAGCGTAAGGTTGACTCCGTTAATTGTTGCACTACCATTTACACTTGCTTTACCCTGATTCCCACCCGCAATTGTACTTTGATTTAAATCTACCGTTCCATTTGCAATATTTAACACATTTGTAGGAGCAGACGAGATTGCAATAGACGAATAACCTGGGTTAGACGTAAAAACGAGTGCCTTATCCCCCGCTGAGTAACTCGCTGTAACATGTGTATTTTGGGATTGTGCATTAATTTTTGACAAAGCTGTCTGTATATTATCGGTATCTGTTAACACGATAGTAGTATTATTAGTAGTAGTGGGATCAGTAAGCGTAAAGCTGAATCCCTTTCCCGTCCCAAATGCTGTTGTTGTATCGGTAAGACTTGCGTCTACAGATGAAAATTTCACCGATGAAGGGATGGCAGGTTGATATAATGTTGCGGCGGTAATGCTGTAATTCGTTTGACTTGGATTACCGCTTTGTGTAGCTGTGATTTTACTTGTATCTGACGATTGGATTTTATTAGCTTGGAATGTAGACTGCAGACGTAAATTTTGAAACGAGTTTCGAAAATCTAATAGCTTTGTATTCACATCACGGTAAGCAGCTTGTTGCCACTGCGTCCACTGCTTGTTTTGCATAATTTTATTTAAAGGAATTTGTTCTACAGCCATTAACTTTGTCACAATACTTTGTGTATCTAGACCAGACGCCATTCCTGTAATTCTTAAATCACTTGGAAGCATATTCAATCACTCCTTCTTTTTTTACTTATCGGACTTCTACTCTACTTTCATGTATCGGCAGATTTTATATATCGTTTAATGATATTTAAGAAATGAGCATTCAAATTTTCTTTCTTAATAAAGAACATCTTTGTATATTATACAAAGGGATGAAGAAGATCCTCCTTCACCCCTTTGTTATGTATTAGAGTACTGGTTTACAAATCTCTGTAATTCGAACCCCAAAATGCTCATCTATGACTACAACTTCACCTTTTGCAATGAGCTTATTATTAATGTAGACATCTAACGGCTCTCCAGCTATTTTCTCAAGCTCAACGATAGAACCGTTCGTTAATTCGAGCACTTCATTAATTTTCTTTTTCGTTCTACCCAATTCAACAACGATTTCAAGAGGGATAGATTTCAAGAGCTGTAAATTTAATTGGTCGAATTCTTTCTCATTCCTATTTGAAGCGGACGGTGATAACGTATCGTTGCTCTTTAGAGCTTCTGTTTCACCTAATAATGCCTGCAATTCTTCTTGCGATAGCTTTCCGTTATCATCCATTTTCCCCATCTCCTTCTCGTACGTTTTCAATTCTAACTGCCATTCGTGTTTTTTTCGTTCCCGGCATAGCTAGAAATTTTGTTTGTTCTCCTACTCTCACATGTAACGGAGCATCTGTTAGTTGATTCAGCTGGATCACATCACCAACTGCTAAGCCAAGAAATTCTTCAATGGTAATGCTTCCACGGCCAAGTTCAACCGTTAACGGAACAATTAAATTTTCTACTTTTTCTTGCAGATGCTCGTTTTCTTCAATATTTTTTGCTTTTTGCCGATTGGCATACCACTGGTATGAGGATAGCTTCGATATAAATGGTTCAATTAACATATACGGAATACACATATGCATCCGCTCTTTCATGTCTCCGATTAACACATCGAAAGCAATTACAATTACAGTTTCAGTTGGAATGGCAATTTGTAAGAACTGCGGATTCGTTTCAATATCGAGCATTTTAAATTCAATCGGGATGATACTATTCCATGCCTTTTCAATATTTTGTACAAAGCCTTCAAATAATCGTCTGAGCACATTCTTTTCGATTGGCGTTATGCTAATATGTTCAAGTTCATTGATAGTTCCTGGTCCGCCTAATAAACGATCAATCGCTGCAAATGCCATGCGCGGGCTCACTTCCATCACCACGCGCACTTCTTGCTTAACCGCTTCAAATATGGTTAGAACCGTTACAGTAGGCAATTGGTTAATAAATTCCTCGTACAATGTCTGCTCAACGGAAACGACTTCCACTTGTACAATCGTACGAAGCAATGCTGAAATGGATGAGGAAAGCTGATAAGCAAAATTTTCATGAATTCTCGTTAACACACGAACTTGCTCAATCGATAGACGTAGAGCTTTTTTGAAATCATAGACTTTCACGTTTTGTTCTTCTTCAGATAATGGCTGATCAGTATGAAATGATGGGATAAATTCCTCCATTTACCGTACTCCTTCCTTATTATATAGGAGTGTAAAAACATAGAAAAAGAGGAATAGCAGCATCCCCCTTTTTCGTTATAAACAATCGCTATTCTATAGATATATTTTTTATCGTTTTAAATTGATAAGTTCGTTTAGTATATCATCAGACGTGGTAATTATCTTACCATTTGCTTGGAAGCCACGCTGTGCCGTAATCATGTCGGTCATTTCTTCTGTTAAATCGACGTTAGACATTTCAAGTGCGCCGGAAACGATTGGACCCACGCCGACGCCAGAATTTGACATAGAACCTGAATTTAAACTTACTTGATAGAGCGATCCTCCTATTTTATTAAGGCCACTTGGATTTGGTACAGTAACTGTATGGATCGTTCCAAGGGGATCGGTACTACCATTAGCCCTAATGCCCTTCATCTGTCCATCAGCGGCAACTGAATAGGATAAATACTGTCCTAGATTAGCCTGGGATATATTAACACCATCTACTATCATTCCATCTGGATTCACTAAGTTTCCTACTGAATCTACACTAAAATTTCCTGCTCGTGTTAAAAATTGATTCCCATTTGAATCTTTTACAACGAAGTATCCGTTCCCATTTATGTATAAATCTGTAGATAAGCCAGTCGTTGTAGGGCTTCCTGCAGTTTGTATCGTATCGATAGTACCAACTTTTGTTCCTAAACCAACTTGTAGTGGATTCGTACCACCCATGGTAGCAGTAGGTGCTGAGGCACCTTTCATGTTTTGGCTAAGTAAATCTTCAAACATAATACGACTCTTTTTAAACCCTACCGTATTCACATTTGCGATATTATTTCCTACTACATCAAGCTTTGATTGAAATGCTTTTAAACCTGAAACCCCTGCATTTAATGAACGTAACATTGAACATTCCTCCTATTTAAAATTACATTTCAATTGAATTGATAGAGTTTTCCAGAAATTCATCATTTCCTGCCTTCAAGTAAATACCATCTGCTTTTTGCGTAATCCCCGTTACAGCACTACTCTTTTGCTCATTTGTAACAGGGTCAGTCCATGTAACCTTTTTCCCAAGTAAATTAGAACTACTGCTAATACTATTATTTGATTTTGTAATATAATCTGTCATCGTTTGATTCAAATTTGTCATTTGTTCTAGCGAACTAAACTGCGCCATTTGTGCAATAAACTCACCATTTTGCATCGGTTGTGAAGGGTCCTGATTCTTCAACTGTGTAACTAATAATTTTAAAAAATCATCTTTTCCTAAATCCTTCTTGGGTGGGGTTGCTACTTTTGGTGTATATGTATTCGGTATGGATGTAACAATTGTCATTTCATGCTCCTCCCATAGATTACGCCATCGTATTGATTTGTGATACCCATTCAGATTCATAAGGTGCATCGGAATATTCTTCCGTTTCACCATAACTATCTCCGCGTCTTCTTGATTGTTGCTGTCCTTGTTTCGGAGCAGAATCCCCGCCTTGTGAAAATGATGACGGTAGTGAAGAAGAGGAATGCTGGGTAATATTAATTTTGTCTACTTGTAATCCCTGCTGCTGCAGGGCAGCATAAAGGGAATCCACATGCTGTTCAAGAGCAGCTCTACCAATAGATGAATCTGTTATTAATTTTGCACTAACATGTCCATCTTGAATAACAACTTTAACGTCGACTTTCCCCAAGTCATCCGGGTTTAAAGATAACGTTGCTTCCATTTTTCCTGACGTCTCAGCTACATGAATACGAGATGAAAAGGTTGAAACAAGATCTTGTGCAAACGCACTTACAGTAGACGGAATGGAAGGTGTCACAATAGAATCAAAGCTTTTCGTTGCTTGAACATTGGGAATAGTGATGCCATTACTAACAACCTGATTACTAGACCCTACCTGATCTTGATTAGGACTAGAATTATTACTCATATCGTTATTTTCCTTACTTTTCGCTGCATTCTGACTATTTTGCATGAGTACATTCAATTGATTTATAGGATTTACACGTTCCGCAGGAGCTTGTGTAATTTCTACCGTTGGTTTTTCATGATTTACATCAGTTGCATCTCGAAACTTTTGTTCTGTTTTCAGTAATGATGTTCGCATTGATAGCGGCGAGGACGTTACAGCGATTTCGCTTGAAGAGATCTGCTTTTGTAGAACGCTTTCGCTAATTCCCATGTTGGGTACCTTGCTTGTGCTGCCCTCACTCGATACTAGCGAATTCACAATTCCACTCTCTTGCTTGTTTAGACGTATTGCCTGGTTAGGCATGGAACTTTCCAATTGATTTTCAATCGCCTTTCCTTTGGAGATTACAACAGACGATTGCTCTAACACATTTGGTAGGGCGTCTAACGCCTTGTTTAACTCCTTCATCCCAGCTTGACTTTGTACTGGTGATTGCACGCTATAGGCTTTCTCAGCACGATTCGATACTTCTTTTGATTCCATTGTTCCCTTTACTAATGATGAAGTCATTACAACATTGTTTGAAGAAACCTGCTTATGTAATAGGCTCTCGTTTGATCGTAACGAATTTATCTTTCCACTGTCTATCACGTTCATATCCAATTTCTTACTAGCCATAGAATCCGTAGTAATAGTTTGGCTTAGCTGTTGAAAACCGGGATTTTCCTCTTGTCCCGACATGTTATTAGCACTTACAATTTGCTTTATGACTTGACTTTGCAAATGTAGGTCAAGAGATTTCTCTAATGCTACGGAACTTCCTTGATTTTTTACGAGCGATTGCAAACCAACTTTCTTTTCAGCACTGTCCACTAACGTCCCTGTTGCACTCTGGTCCGTTTTTAATGGCAAAGTTGTACCCGTAGGCGATGGTATTACTACGTTAGTGAGCTCCGCATCTTTCTTTTTCTCACTATTTTTTTGCGTGCCTTGTAAATAGGAAAGAAAGGAAGCAGAAGCAGTATCCTTTTCTTTTTCTTTTGAATCCTTCGATACGTTATATTCCTTGACAGGTAAAATAGAAAGCTGCATCACATAGATTCACCTACTGTTTTTTCATACTATACTAATAGAATAATCATTTTTCTATAAACAAACAATGATTTTCACTATATTTTTGAAATTATTATTTTCCGTTTTCAATTTATTAAAATAATTGTAAACTAGTATTAGAGAATATAAATATATTTTATTAAATTAATCTTTTATCTTACCAATTACGGAATGAAACTTGAAAGGAGAACAGGATGGATATTCAATCGTCAAATTATTTATTATTGTCGCAAGCCTTACTATCTGCTGCCCTTTCAAAACAGGATACATCGGCTTCTTCGGTTTCTTCGCTTTCCAATCAAACCTTTCTCACTCTGATTGAAAGTATGCTGCAGCAGGCAGCCATGACGGATTCGACTGGTCAGCAGGATTTTTCATTACTACCCAATCAATTAAGCACGAACCTACCTAAAACTACATACTCTCCTACTATCGGAGGACCGCAGGTTTCATTGTCGTACGGTACAACAAATCCGAGTGCACTGAACGGACAACTGAAAGGTGCCCTTGCTAAAAGCGCATCCTTATTTGAACAAGCTGGAAAAACATACGGCATAAATCCCGCTCTCCTCGCTGCCATTTCGATGCACGAAACAGGAAACGGAAATTCAAGAGCTGTACAAGTGAAAAATAATCCCGCTGGCATGATGGGAAAGGACGGACTAAAATCCTATGCATCCTTGCAGGATGGAATTTTCGATATGGCGCGGAATTTACGGAAAAATTACCTTGATGAAGGGAAGACTTCGATTGCAGACATCGGGGCAAAGTACGCTCCGATTGGCTCGGAGAATGACCCAGGTAATCTAAATTCGTACTGGGTCAAAGGGGTTCAGTATTATTACGATCAATTAACAAAACAGACTACTGTTTAAGAATGAACTTAATTTACGCAAAAAAGGTTATACACGCAGGTGTATAACCTTTTTTGTACTAGAAAAAACAAAAGGGCCGCAGCAAAAAGCTGCGACCCTTTCTCTAAAATTAACGTAATAATTGAAGTACACCTTGTGGTTGTTGGTTAGCTTGTGCAAGCATAGCTTGAGCAGCTTGTGCAAGAATACCGCTCTTACTGCTGTTCATTACTTCCTTCGCCATATCTACGTCACGAATACGAGATTCAGCAGTTGATGTATTTTGAGAGATAGAATCTAAGCTATTAATTGTATGTTCAAGTCTGTTTTGAGCAGCACCTAAATCACCACGTTGTGTTGATACTGTTTGTATAGCAGTATCTATAAATCCTGTTGTAGCTTGTGATTTGGTAACGTCAGTAACATCAGTATTTGCGGCAGTTAAACCTAATGTTGCTGAATCCATAGCCTTAAAGTTTACTGTAATTGTTTCAGCCGCAGTTCCATTTGCACCAACAGATAATTTGGCATTACCATCAGTACCATTTAATTTACCATCCAACAAGGTTTTACCATTAAAGCTTGTTGTTGTTGCAATCGTATCAACTTGGGCATTAAGTGCAGTCATTTCACTAGTGATTGCTGTTCTATCTGGGGCTGCTAGTGTATCACTAGAAGCTTGTACAGACAATTCACGCATACGTTGCAAAATACTAGTTGTTTCGTTTAAAGCACCGTCAGCAGTTTGAATCATGGATACGCCATCTTGTGCGTTACGAGAAGCTTGGTCTAAGCCTTTGATTTGTGCACGCATTTTTTCAGAGATTGAAAGTCCTGCTGCATCGTCTGCACCACGGTTAATGCGAAGACCAGTAGAAAGACGTTCCATGCTCTTTCCTTGTGCTTCAGTGTTACCATTCAAATAACGTAGAGTGTTCATTGCTGTGATATTATGATTAATGATCATTTTCAATTACCTCCTCTGTATGTAAGGGATTTCTCCCCCTCTGCTTTTATGTATCGACACTATTTTTCTAATTGTTGATAGTGAAATCATGATTTCTCGATTTTTTTATAACATTTTCACATTTTGTTCATAAATATAAAATTATTTTATCGTTTGGTCTGTAGAATCAGTAAATTAAAAAAATCACCTCATTTGGTGATTTTTTTAATTGGATTGATTATCTTAAAAAGTCTACTAAGGAAGGTTGAATAATTTTAGCCCCAGCTGACAATGCTGCCTTCATAACCGCTTCTTGACTTGAAAGATCCGTGTACGCTTTAGCTACATCCACATCAGCTATATTGGATAACATTTTCTGCGTTGTTATACTTGTCTGATCCAATTGACTAGAAGCTGACTCTAGTAGATTCTGCTTTGTTCCCACAATCGCTCGTTGCGTAGACACATTATCAAGCTGCTTATCGATGGTTGCAATAATAGAATTGGGATTGCCTCCATTATCTAATGTTTGTGCAACAGAATTAACAGTATCAAATAAGTTTTTCCCATCCGCTACATTACCAAATAACGCTGGCGCTGTTACATTTGCTGTTACCGACACCCCTTTGCCAATATTCCATTGTACGCCTTCTTGGTTAGAAGATTGCAAGGCTCCGTTTTGGTAAGGCGCGGTATTATCCGTTCCAGAAAATAAATAACGATTTCCAAGTGTGGTGTTTGCTACATTGCCAAGCTCCTGCTGCAAACTTTTTATTTCTGTTGCCATGTTTTTTCTGTCGGCATCACTATACGAATCAGTACTTCCTTGTACTGTTAGTTCACGAACGCGCTGCAATATACTCGTTACTTGTCCAATTGCTGTATCCGTTGCCTCTGCCATAGTAATTCCATCCTGTGCATTCTTCTGATACTGATCAATCTCATTTAAAGTAGATTGATAGCTTAAGCTTTGTACCGTCCCATATGGATCATCAGATGGTTTTTCAATCCGTTTGCTGCTGGCAATTTGCTGCTGCAGTTTTCCGGTTGCTTCTACGCTTTTTTGATAGCTTTGAATAAATTGGTTACTCATCATTTGTTGTGTAATTCGCATGATTCCACCTCCTAGCTAATTTAACGTATTCCATTTATAAGTTTATCGAGCATATCATTTACGGCGGTAACATACTTCGCTGCGGCGCCATATGCTTGCTGATAGCGAATCATATTCGTCATTTCTTCATCAATGTTAACTCCTGAAACAGATTGCCGTGTGTTATCAACCTGTTGCACCATTGTGGTTTGCGTTGTGACTTGATTATTTGCTTCCTGCGCAAGCGATCCTACCTGGCCTACAATACTGCGGTAATATTCGTCTATGGTTACGGTCTTCCCGCCAATTGTAATCGGTGTATTCCGCAAGTTCGAAATAGCCGTCATATTATCGCCATTACTAACGTGGTCGCTCTGCGCTGCGGCAACTTTATTTCCATTCGCTGTGATAAGAGGATTAACGATCATATTTTCTGCACTGGTCGGCGCAACGTTTTGATTTGTCTTATCAACAAAAAAGAGTAGCTTATCTAAAGGAGCCGATGGATTTGCCGTGCGAGCTGCAATATCATCTAAATTTCTAGCATTATCTCCGGCATGAATGCTATTAATCTGAGATGCAATCGTTTGGGCAAGCGTATCAATATTGTTTTTAATATCGGTTAATACACCGGTCTGGATTCCATTTTGGACATACCCTTTCGCATCCAACATTCCTTGAATTTCACCGTCGCCAAGCTTTGCTACGGTTCCTCCAATTGTTGCTTCCCCTGTATTCACATTTACTGCAAAGCTCGCTACATTCGTTTGATTGACAAGGTAAACGCCGCCAACGCTAACACGAACCATGCCATTTGTATCAGCAGATGTACTAATAGGAACAAGTGATGAAAGTTTATCTAGTATTACATCTCGTTGATCGAGTAAGGTATTTGGCGCGAGTCCTTGTGCTACACTTTGTGCAATTTGTCCATTTAACGAACCAAGCTGCTTCGCATAATCATTGACGCTTGCTTGCTTATCTGTAATTTTAGTTGCCAATTGATCAGTTGTCTCGTTAATCGATGAAGAGAGTGTAGAAAGGGTTGAAGCAAGCTCTTGACCACGTTCGGTAAAAACAGCACGGGCAGATAAGCTATCTGGCTGCTTTGCTACATCTTGTACGCTTTGAAAGAAGCTATCTAATTTTGATTGAAGTCCGGTATCCGATGGTTCATTTAAGATTGTTTCTACACTTGATAGTGCTGATTGCTTTTCCTGCCAATACCCGAGTGATTGCTGCTTACCGTAGTACTGCGTATCTAAATAGCTTTCCCGTATTCTCTTAAACTGGGATACTTCTACCCCCGTTCCAACTTTAATATTTGACACGCCAAGAGCATACGGGATGGAGAGTGTCGGTTCGAATACCGCTTCCTGTCTCGTATATCCTTTTGTATTGGCATTCGCAATATTATTTCCTGTTAAACTCAGAGCTGCTTGCTGCGCGGTAAGCGCTCGTTTTCCAATTTCTAATCCACCAAATGTTGAGCTCATGTTTCCCACTCCTATACTTTAGCATCAAAAAAACGATTCGGGCTACTGGATTCTTGAACCGTATCATGTTGTCTTGAATAGCCTGCTGCTTGTGTAGTTGGCAGTAGTTGCTCCATCATATGCTGCGTGAAGGAGAGCGATTGCTTAATCAATACCGCATTCGTCTGGTTCACAGTCGTAATATCAGAAACTAACGCCAATAAGCCATCCTGTAATTGTGTCCATTCCTGCTTTTCCGCCTGGCTGCCGCGATGTAGAATGTATGCAGATAATGGTTCCTCACCTACAACACTCGTGCGGCGTACATCCGTTTCCCCGATTTGCTTTACAACTTTTGATTCCTCAGATAAAAGAGAAAGAAGTGCTTTTACATCTCCTGTAACTAACACTTCCTGCTTTTTCTTTGTTATATCAAGTAAATTTTCATGTAGATTCAGTAACGTTTGCAGAATTTCCGTTAGTTCATTCAACGACTTTGCCTCCATTTTCGAAGGAAGATAGAATTTTTTCAGCTACCTTTTGGCTGTCAACTTGATACGTTCCGTTTGCAACTTGATTTTTCAGTGCTTCAATTTTGGCAGCGCGTTCTTTACTCATTTGTTCCTTTGCCTGTGCAGACAATTCTAAATGGTCGTATGCATTCTTTTTGGAATCCGCCCGGTTCTTTTGCTCATTTCCCTTTGGAATAGGCTGATAGGCAGATACAATTCTCGCAATGTTATCTATTTTCATAAGTCAAACCTCCTTTAAACCGTTCCTATTTATACCTTCTAGTATCGGCAACTCGCTTTGATTTGTTTAGGAAATAGCGCCGAAAAATACAAAGAAGGAAAACGACGCCTATCCTTCATCGGACAGACGCCGCTTCTATAGAAACCTGTTTACTTACCCACGATAAATCGAATTGGATATCCCCATCATTTGATCGGCATAACTAAGAGCTCTTGCATTTGCTTGATAGCCCCGTTGTACTTTTATCAAATCTGTCATTTCCTGGTTCATATCTACATTCGAATTTTCTAAAAACCCTTGTTTGACCTGCGAATTCGGATCAAATGTCACTACGCCATTCCCAGTAAGTGAGTATACCCCACCTTCCCCTGTTAATAGCTGTGGATTCGAAATTTGCACCACTCCAATTTGCTGATTCGATCCCACAATCGTTCCATTTGGTGCAACTTGCACATCCGTCGTATTATTAAGTAAAATTGGATTGCCAGTGCGATCTAGCAAGACATCGCCGTCCCCGTTTACAAGTTGAGAGGTCGTTCCTCCTACTGGAGAAAGATGAAAGGCACCGCTTCGTGTATACATAATTTGTCGCGTATTGCCGCTTCCTCTTTGTACTTGAAAGAAGCCATTCCCCTCAATCATCAAGTCATATGGATTGTCCGTTTGCTTCGCGGATCCTTGCGAAAGATCTAATTGAGTGAGACCAATATGTGTGCCGTACGTTGTCCGAATGCCAAGCGGCGTTAACCGCCCTACTTCGCTTTGTGGATTCGGCTGATTCATAATAGATGTAGCTAAATTCTCGGAAAAAGATGCATCTCTTGTTTTATATCCTGTCGTATCGACATTTGCAATATTATTTGAAATGCTGTCTAGCTTCTGCTGATAGGCACGAAGTCCAACTGCTGCTATAGATAAAGAAGTATTCATACTTATACCCTTCCAATCGTATTCAATTGTTCAAGCGATTTATCATACGCCTGCAGTACCTTTTGATTTGCTTCAAACAAACGAATATTCGTCATCATATCCGACATCGTTTGCGAAAGATCGACGTTGGACTGCTCCAGCATTTTTTGATGCATAACAACCCCCTGGTTTATGCCAATCATCCCAGTTGTAGCACCGTCTAATCGGTAAAGATCATTGCCTTCTTTAATTAAATCATTCGGATTATTGACAATTGCCGTTCCAATTGTTCCAATCGTACGGGCACGTGCCGGATCACCTGGATGCACAATGACGTCGCCGTTTTCACGAATCGCAACATCACCAGATCCAAGCTCTGGGTCACTTACAGGCGTTCCATTTGCTTGCAAAACAATCGATCCATTTGCTGTTGTTAATTGATTATTGCTTGTAACGGTAAAATGACCATCTCGCGTGAAGCGAATTCCGCCGTCAGCCGATTGAACAGCAAAGAACGCAGCTGGCTTGACCACTTTCCCGCCAATGATCGTCGGCGTAAGATTTTTATCCTCAATCGCTAAATCGTACGGCGAATTCGAACTGGTAAGATCTCCTTGGGTAAAGAGAGGAATGCTTTCTTGATTATATACACCCGTTTGCAATGTTCCAATTTTCGGTGCAACTTGACCACTTCCGTCATTTAATCGCTCCAATAACATTTCTGGAAAGGCACGAAGTACGCTATTATCTTGCTTATACCCTGGTGTGTTGCTATTAGCTACATTATTCGTTAATAGATCTTGTCTACGCTGAAGCGCAATCATACCTGACGCCGCTGTATCCATTCCGCGAAGCATATAAACATCCCTTTCGTTACCAATATAAGTTTATTAATAGACCTTTAATTTCTCCCATTTTCGCAAGAATGTCTACTTGAGAACTCGATTGTTCTAACACCTGCTGCGATAATTCAAGTAGCTTTTGATCTACTTGTTTAATTAATTTCAGTTTTTTTCCTCTTCCATTTGGAAGTTGACCGTATTGATCCTCTAACGATAATCCATTATGAACAACTTCCTGCAAAAAAGAGTGAATCATTTTTTTATAGCTTATCAAATCTTGCAGCGTTTGAGAATCCTGTAAACGAGATCCCTGTTTTTCAATCTGCGTCATAAGAGATTGTAATCTCTCCTGACTGAGAATGGATTGTTTTTGTTGGATCACTTGACTGAAAGAAGTTGATGCTGTTGTTTTTTCACGTATTGAAAGCATACGTTCCGACCCAATAGACACTGCTTGTTCAATTTTCAAATGGATGCTCCTTTCCTCTTAAATTGCTTATGATGAGTCCATTTTATCATTATAAAAATTATTTTTTTAATTATAGTTAGTTGATTTAGAAAAAGAAATTAGGATTGTCGAATGACATACATTAACTTACAATACTAATATATGATTATATTATAACGTTTTAGAAGGAGAAAAGGATGACTAGTTTTTTTGGGGTATTACTTGCTCTAATTGTAATTGGTGTCGGAATGGTACTAAAGGGGGCATCTTTAAACGCATTAAACAATCCGGCAGCTTTTTTAATTATTATTGGCGGAACCATTGCTACCATCGTCATCGGTTTTCCATTTAAAGAAGTTCGAAAATTCCCAATGATACTTCGAACCGCTCTTTTCACACCGAAACAGCCTACTATTTCGGAACAAATTGATGAGCTTGTACATTGTGCCGAGGTAGCTAAGAAAGAAGGTTTTTTAGCTTTAGAAGGGGTCATCGAAACCATAAAGGACCCATTTGTACAAACAGGCTTGGAATTAATTGTAGACGGCTATAATGCTGAATTCATTGAAGAAGTGCTAAATGAAGAAGTAGATGCAATTGAAAACCGTCATAAGGTTGGGGCTTCCATCTTTACACAGGCAGGAACCTACGCACCGACGCTAGGTGTACTAGGAGCCGTAGTTGGACTGATTGCAGCACTTGGTAGTTTAACTGACATAAGTAAAATCGGTCACTCCATTTCGGCAGCCTTCGTCGCAACGTTACTCGGGATTTTCACTGGATATGTCTTTTGGCATCCACTTGCTAACAAATTAAAGCGTGTTTCAAAGCTAGAAATTGATCGGAAACTTATCATTATCGAAGGAATCGTTCAAATTCAAGGTGGTATCTCTCCAAAAGCATTAGAGAAAAAGCTACTCGCTAATCTATCATGGAAAGAAAGAGAGCGTAAGAAGGCGCAGGCGATGAAAGATGAGTAAGCGAAGAAAACATAGAAACGAAGAAGAAGATCACGTTGATGAATCCTGGCTGATCCCGTACGCCGATATTTTAACTTTACTATTAGCGGTTTTCATCGTTTTGTATGCGGCTAGCTCCGTTAATATTTCCAAATTTAATGCAATCATGGGCTCTTTTAAAACAGAGTTAACTGGACAAAAAGAGGGAACAAAGTCTCCAGATCCAGCACCTACGCCGGCTCCGCAGGCGACGCAGTCACAACCCATCACAGATCAAAAGCTAGAAGAATTAAAACAAAAGCTTAATGCCTATATTAACGATAATAGTCTACAAAACGTGATTTCCTTGCAAGATACAGAAAAAGCGATCGGTGTAACGTTAAAAGATATGATTCTATTTGACTCAGGAAAAGCAGTAGTAAAAGAGAACGCCTTTTCAACCTTAGATGACTTAATTGGCTTAGTAAATACCGTAGACAACCCAGTAAGCATTGAAGGATATACGGACAATGTTCCGATTAAGAGCTCGTCCTTTCAATCCAATTGGGAATTATCAGCTGCCAGAGCTTCCAGCGTACTTCATTATTTCGAATCTCATCAAATTAAGCCAGAACGATTACAATTCACAGCCTTTGGCGAATACCAGCCTCTGTATCCAAATGATTCAGATGAGCATCGTCAGGCAAATCGGAGAGTAACGATTAATGTGCTACGTCAAAAGTAACGGAATGAGATATCATTCGTACATAGATGGAAAAGGGGGACTGACAACTTGACAGGCCCCTTTCCTTTACACGAAGCTGCTAGTATTAGTCCACTACAGAAAACATACCAAATCCCTGCGAATTTCTTCCTCCTAAACCTGTATCATAGGCAAAGGACAGCTGCTCCGGTGAGGACTCAATTTCAAACTTTCCAAGCCAGCCTGTAATGATATGTCCTTTAAATGTTGTAACCACCTTGTAATTATCGAGCACTTGAACTGGCCGTATAATAAATGGCTGTTCAGGTTTTTTCCCGTGATACGCTTCATATTTATTTTCAAAGTTAGATTCAATTAAAATGGGAAATACGGGATCATATGGCTGAAAGTAATGTGTTCTCTTCCGTTCATCTTTTTCGTATGTGCTATATACCGTAACCGGTGATAGCATTTCAATATTATATTTACTCTTTGGCAATTGTGTTTTACGAATTTCAATTTTTTCAACGGTGAGCAATTGTCCGTGTAGCTGGATTGTATCGGAAAAAAGTAGAAATTCCCCAATTTGCCGGATTAGTGTGTCGAGTACGCTGCTTACATGCCATGTAATTGTTTCGTTAAATTCAATTCTCTTCTGCTTTACTAAAATACGGTGTGGTCCAGACAAACGACTAAATGTAAACAACTTAAAGGTCCGATTTCCCTTTTGAAATCCTATTTCGTGCAAAAAATTAGCAAACCGAGCTTCCGTTAGTGAACGATACAAAAATCCTTGTAACACGTATTGATAGTTTAATGGCAACTGGAGTGTACTGTGAACTGGTTTAAATGTTACAGTGAGTTTCATGGTTATAATCTCCTTCATTTCTATCTCATGCTAATTCTAGTTTTTACGAATCTTTTCTTACGCGTATGCATTCGAATTTTTATTCCTACAAAGTTAAAATAACTGCAAGTTTCCAACGTCTTTTCTTAGCAAATACATACGTTCTTAACTAAGAACATAATGTTATAAATATACATTATTTAGAATAAATATAAATATACTATTTTTTTCGCTATAATGTACGTTATTTCGTCAAATGATAGTTTATAACGAACGTATGTAAAGATAATGACTACGATTATTTAAGTGTTTCGATTTCCAGTAATGAATATACTATTATAATAAATTATGGTAGCAAATATATCTAATTTTGTAAATATACAAAAAAATAAATTTTGTTTTATATTTCAGATTTTTATAATAAAAAAGACGGTTGCTCGTCTCTTTTATTATCTAAAGAGACGAGCAACCGTCTTATCTTGCATATAGAAAAACGTATAGTATTCCAAGAACAAACAAACTAATACAAACGCCAAGTAGAACTTTCGCTAGTTTCTCCATAAACATGAAACCATTTCCCCTTTTCTACTTCAGTTCGACGATTGTAACGCCAAGACCTCCTTCTCCCATTTCACCATATCGGAATGTTTTAACGCCTCGATGCTTCTTAAGCTTTTCTTGTACACCTTGACGAAGCGCTCCCGTTCCTTTTCCATGTATGATGGATACACGTGGATAGCTTGCAAGCATGGCATCATCTAAATATTTTTCAACCCGTTCCATGGCATCCTCATAACGTTCTCCTCGTAAATCAAGTTCAAGCTTCACATGATAATCTTTGCCCTTTACCATGGCAAGCGAACGTTTCTCTACTTGCTTTGGTGTACTCAAGTATTCCATATCCGCTTCTTTCACTTTCATCTTTAATATACCTATTTGTACGTTCCATTCTTTATCACTTACTTGATCCAAAAGCTGTCCTTTTTGTCCAAATGTAAGAACCTTGACTTCATCACCGGAACGAAGAACCCGTTTGCTTCCCTGTTTTTTCTCGGCTTTTTTCTTCGTTATCAACGTAGGTGCTGCATGATCTAAACGGCTCTTAGCATCTATCAATTCGTGTTCTTTCACATTGGCAAGCTGTTCCTTACGAAGAAGACGAAGTTCCCTTATGATCGTTTCAGCTTCCTTCTTTGCCGCTTCTACTTTTTCCTCTGCTTCTAGTTGTGCCTTTAGAAACATTTCATCGCGTTCTTCATGGAATGTTAGAATTTGTCGTTGTAGTTCCTTATGAAGCTTTTCAGACTCTTTCCGAAACTCTTCGGCTTCTTTCCATTCTTTCTCTGCGTTCTTTTTGCTCTCTTCTAGCTTCACAATCATATTTTCCACTTTATTTGACTCTGCACTAATATGCTCACGAGCATGATCAATAACGCGGTCTACTAACCCAAGCCTTTTGGAAATTTCAAAAGCATTACTTCTTCCTGGTACCCCAAGTAATAATTTATATGTTGGACTGAGCGTATTTACATCAAATTCAACACTCGCATTGACGACACGGTCCCGATTATAGCCATACGCCTTTAACTCTGGATAGTGCGTAGTTGCAATAACTCTCGTACCACGTTTGTATACTTCATCAAGAATCGAGATCGCTAATGCCGCACCTTCCTGCGGATCTGTGCCTGCCCCTAATTCATCAAAGAGAACAAGACTATCGTAGTCTGCTTGTTCTAAAATAGAAACGATATTTACCATATGAGAAGAAAATGTACTTAAGCTTTGTTCAATCGATTGTTCGTCTCCGATATCTGCAAATACGTCTTGAAAGATACAAATTTCAGACTCATCTAAGGCAGGAATTTGCAAACCAGATTGTGCCATAAGTACACATATTCCTACTGTTTTTAATGTGACTGTCTTCCCGCCTGTATTTGGCCCGGTTATGACGATTGTTGTATAGTCCGTTCCGAGTATAATGTCATTTGCGACGACAACATCTTGCGGAATAAGAGGATGACGAGCTTTATACAATTTTAAATAGCGCTCATTATTTAATTTTGGCTTGGTAGCCTTTAAACGTTTTGCATATGCTGCCTTTGCAAATACGAAATCAAACTCTGCTAATACTTCCACATTTTCTAATATGATGTCGGCAACTTCGGCAACTCGATCTGTTAGCATGAGCAAAATACGTTCAATTTCTTGTTTTTCTTTCACTCTTGCCTCTTGTAGCGTATTGTTTAAATCTACTACAACCTGCGGCTCTATAAATAGCGTTTGACCGGATGCAGATTGATCATGAACAATGCCGCCGTATACCGTGCGATATTCTTGTTTTACCGGAATGACATACCGATCATTCCGTATCGTAACAATCGTATCAGAGAGTCGTTTGGATGCATTAGAAGAACGAATCATCCCTTCGAGTTTTTCTCGAATACGAGATTCAGCAAGCCGCATTTGTTGACGAATGCCACGCAGCTTTTCACTTGCACTATCAACGACTTCTCCCCCGTCGCCGATGCAATTATTAATTTCCTTTTCTAAGTCAAATAGCGAAGTTAATCTCGCTGCAAGAGAAAGAAGGATGGGAAGTTCTTCGTCATTTTCTACGACATCTTCGATAAATCCTTTCATTTGACGACTACCGTACATCGTCGTTGAAATATCAAGAAGCTCACTTGGATGGAGCATGCTGCCGATTTTCGCTCGTTTCACGTTTGGACGTATGTCTGTTACACCACCAAGCGGTGCATGACCTTTCAATCGAAGTACAAATACACCTTCTTCCGTTGTTTCCTGCAGGTACTGTACTTCTTCAAAATCTGTAGTCGGTAGCAGTTGAATAACCTTATCCCGTCCAAGTGAACATGATACGTGTTCGAGTAATTGTTCTTTTACTTTATCATATTCTAAAATGCGTAATGTTCGTTCTTGCAACGTATTCGTCCTCCTATTGCTTCTTCTTATGAATAAAATCTAATAATTGTTCACAGTTCCATGTATTTACGATGGATTCAGATTGAATCCATCCTTTTTTCGCAACGCTCACGCCAATATGCATGTCATGTAGCATGTCAAGTGAATGCGCATCTGTATTAATCGCAAGTTTAACCCCTGCATCCTCGGCTTTTCTCAAATCATTCGCACATAAATCAAGGCGATGCGGATTAGCATTTAATTCAAGAATCGTTCCCGTTTCCTTAGCTAAGCGAATTAGCATATCAATGTCCACAGCGTAGCCGTCGCGTTTCCCAAGCAGGCGGCCAGTTGGATGTGCAATCATCGATACGTATTTATTTTCGCATGCCTTTTGGAGCCGCTTCATGATCATCTCAGGACTTTGTGAAAAACCCGAATGAATGGAGGCAATGACGAAATCAAGCTGTTCTAACACATCATCCTCATAATCAAGCGTTCCATCAGGCAATATATCCATTTCAATCCCACGTAAAATAGTAATATCTGGATATTTTTCGTTTAGACGGCGAATTTCTTCCCCTTGTTCTAATAGTCGATCTTTCGTTAAGCCATTTGCTACCTTTAAATATTGCGAGTGATCTGTAATGGAAATATATTCATATCCCCGCTTATGGCAAGCAACTATCATCTCTTCAATAGAATACGCACCGTCACTCCATGTAGTATGCATATGTAAATCGCCTTTTATCTGCTCTACTTGAATTAGATTCGGAATAAACTGGATTCGGTCGATTTCACTTCCATCTTCTCTTAGTTCTGGAGGAATAAAGGAGAGATGAAAATGGTCATAGAATTCTTCTTCCGTTTGGAACGTTTTGACGTTACCTGTAACAAGATTTTCTACACCGTATTCACTTATTTTCTCCTTACGTTCCTTTGCAAGCTGGCGCATTCTCACATTGTGTTCTTTAGAACCTGTAAAATGATGAAGCGTCGTAGTATACTCTTGTTCCTTTACTAGACGAAAATCAACGGCCACATCATATTCATACTGCAACCGGACAGAAACCTTGGTATCTCCACTTGCAATTACCTCTATAATATGAGGAAGTTGTAACAATTCATCTCGAACTTCTAATGGCTGTGCAGTTGCAATGATAAAATCTAAATCTTTCACAGTTTCACGAACACGGCGTAAACTACCCGCACGGGAAAAACGAAGAACATATGGCATATTCGACAAGATTTGTTCTATTTCCTCGGCAATAGGCAATACAAAAGCTATAGGCAATCGTTCTGGCCTTGTACCGACTTGAAGAATTGCTTCTAGTAATTTCTCTTCTGTTTTTTTAGCAAAGCCCGCTAAATTCTGAACTTTATGTTGCTCACATGCAAGCTTTAAAGATGATACATCCGTAACCTGCAATTCTTTATATAGCTTAGCAACTTTTTTTCCACCTAAACCAGGTAGCTTTAACAGTGGCAATAAGGAACGAGGCACCTCTTGTTGCAGCTGCTGAAGCAAAGAGGATGTTCCTGAATTGATGCATTCGCTTATAACGGTCGCCGTTCCTTTTCCAATCCCGTTTAATACAGTAAAATCATCAATCTCCGCCATACTGCGTTCATCATGCTCTAACGCTGCAGCTGCCTTTCGAAATGCAGCAATTTTAAACGAATTTTCCCCTTTAAGCTCCATATAAAGAGCGATGGTTTCTAGTGTACTGATAATTTGTTTTTTATTCATACATAGTCTCCAATCTAAAACAAGCGAAATGGACCGTTACAGAAACTCTCAATGTAACAGAATTCTGCAAAACGGTCCACTTTTCGAAGTACTTACCTTGTATCTCTAAGCAGTTCATTGTCACACTTTACCATTTGTCCACAATTGCTTCACTTTATCCGAAAGGACAGGCGTATCATCAGCAATTACTTTGCAAAGGACAGATTGATGTATAGACGTTTGCACTTGTTGGATTGGCAAAATCGTCCCAACTAAAATGATAACAAAAAGCAAAATATATACTTCTACAAGACCAAGTATGCCGCCACCTAGCGCATTAGCTTGCTTTAATATGGGTATTTGAGCAAATATATTGAGCAAATGTCCAATCATGGACAGTGCAAAAGTCGTCAAGAAAAATAAAATAACAAACGCGAGCCCTCGGTAAAAAACTGCCTCTACATCTACCGAACTGAGCCAGACGGGCATTTGCTGCACTGTTTGCAGCGGATAGGGAATAATGCTCTTTAATGAGGGTGCAAACGCAGCAGAGTATGTATAAGCTACAAAATACGCAGCCATGAAACTAATAATGCGAACGATTTGTAAAATAAGCCCTCGTTTCAACCCAATAAAAAAACCGATGAGAAGTACAGCGATGATGATTAAATCGATCATTCTTCATTCATTCCTTTTATTCTTTCTTTTAATCGTTCTGTTTCTTCTTTTAATTTAATATAATCATGTACAACATTTACTGCAGTAAGCACTGCCAATCTATTTATGTCAAGAGAAGGATTCTTGGCGTTTATTTCGCGCATCTTATCATCAACAATGGCCGCAACCATGCGCATATGACTCGTGCTTTCATCTCCAACAACCGAATATTGCTGGCCGTAGATCTCCACAGAAATTTTCATTCGTTTCTCGTTTTGCTGTGACAACTCCCTGTCCTCCAATCAACATAAAGAATCCTAAACTATATCATACCATGAACAAACCATATATGGAATTACAAAGCAAAATTCGGTATGATTATAAAGAAAAGCGAAGCCGGCTTGCTCAGTCCCATAGGGCAGAGGTTCCTCACACAAAAAGGCGCTCTTGGCCTTTATGGGCGAGGGTTCTCTGACCGGAGGGACTAGCCGGCGTAGCTGGATCACAAGAAAAGCGAAGCCGGCTCGTTCAGCTCCGGAGGGCAGAGGTTCTTCGACCTAGAAGGCGCTTTTTGCCTTCTGGGGAGAAGGTTCTCTGACCGGAAGGAGCTAGCCAGCGGCGCTAGATCACAAGAAAAGCAAAGCCGGTTCGTTCAGTCCAATAGGGCAGAGGTTCTCTGACCCATATTTTTTCACTAACTCATAATTTCCAAAAAAGGAGTTTCCAAATTGACCAATTCTGAAGTCATTCAAGTGTCTCTTTCTGTTATACAACAAATGCGGATGCAATATGAAAATAACATAATTACGAAGGTTCCTCAAGGAGGAATATTTATTGCAAAGCTGCCATCCTGTACGATTACCGCCTATAAATCTGGAAAAGTACTATTTCAAGGCTCGGATGCAAAAAGTGAATCCTCTCGCTGGGTGAAAGATGCAACTGTTGCACCGAAAAATTCGAAGAAAAAATCAGAAACAACAAGTTTTTCACCTCCTCCTGCAATTGGAACGATGTCCATAATCGGATCAGATGAGGTAGGAACGGGTGATTACTTCGGTCCAATCACGGTTGTGGCTACCTATGTAGAATCGTCCCAAATTCCGCTACTAAAAGAGCTCGGCGTTCGCGACAGCAAGGACTTAAACGACGAACAAATTACTGCCATTGCCAAACAGCTTATCCCGTTTCTTCCGTACAGCCTACTAGTGTTACCGAATGAAAAATACAATGCACTCCAAGCTAACGGAACGAATCAAGGTGAGATGAAAGCCAAGCTACACAATCAAGCCATTACAAATGTACGAAAAAAAATAGCACCGAAACAACCAGAAGCCATTTTAATTGACCAATTTGTAAAACCAGACATTTATTATAACTATCTGCGAAAACAGAAGACGATTCAGCGAGAACTTGTATATTTTGCCACAAAGGGCGAACAAATTCACATTGCGGTAGCCGCTGCTTCTATTATCGCCAGATATGCCTTTGTTAAACATATGAATGAGCTTGGAACAAAAGCAGGATTTATTATACCAAAGGGAGCAGGCTCAAAGGTGGACCAAGCTGCTGCAAAACTAATTAAAACACGCGGAAAAGAAAGTCTAACTCAGTTTGTGAAGCTGCATTTTGCAAACACGGAAAAAGCGATGCGAATAGCAGCTAAATCCTAGTAACTTTTTATTAACGGTGTTAGATCTTTATTATCGATTTTCTTCCTTTTATCAAAATAGTGCAGTATAAAAAAACGAGTTCCTCAACAAATGCGAGGGCACTGAAAAAGGTGGGGTTCGAAAAATGGTGCGATGAAAACTCATCAGTGCAAGCTCTTTTGTTCCAACCCCCATCGTTTTTTCACACAAGCGGGCATAAACCTATCTCTTTTGTTCCCGCCCTCATCGTTTTTTCACACAAGCGGGCTCAAATCGATCTCTTTTGTTCCCGCCCCTATCGTTTTTTCACGCGAACGGGCACATTCCTATCTCTTTTGTTCCCGCCCTCATCGTGTTTTCACACAAGCGGGCATAAACCTATCTCTTTTGTTCCCACCCCTATCGTTTTTCACGCGAACGGGTACAAACCAATCTAGATTTATCTATTCCTAACTCATAAATAAATAAGACCACTGAAAAATAGTACTTCAGTGGTCACAATAAATTCCTTGGGACTCGTTTTTTCTAGATTTTATTTACGAAGTTGTGCATGGAATGTTTCTTCCACTGCTTGTAACACAAGCTCATGGGCTTCGGTTACTTCTTCGTCTGTTAGCGTACGTTCTGGATCGTAGTAGCGCAATGAGAAAGCAAGGGACTTTTTGCCTTCCTCCATTTTTTCTCCGTCATATAAATCGAAGAGAATTGCTTCTTTCAATAGCTTTCCACCTGCTTTTACGATTACGGCTTGCACATCGTATGCAAGTGTTTTTGTATCTACAACAAGTGCAATATCACGAGAAATAGATGGATAACGCGGAATCATTTCGTATCCAACTTCCTTCGCATTGGCTTGTAAAAGCGGTGTAAGTAACAATTCAAAAACAAATGTATCTTTTATATCTAACTGTTTTTGCATTTCTGGATGCGATTGGCCGATAAAACCAATTTCTTTCCCATCAAGAAGAACACTTGCAGTTCTTCCTGGATGCAATCCATCACGCTCAGATGTTTGGTAAGTAATAGATTCAGACACACCTAACGTTTCCATTAATCCTTCTACAATTCCTTTTAAAACATAGAAATCAGCTGTTTTCTTTTCCCCTTGCCAAGCGTGCTCATAATATGTTCCTGTTAGAACAGCTGCAACATGTTGCTCTTCTTGAGGTTGTTCCTGTAAACCTGCTGGGAGGAATACGGATCCAATTTCATATAAGGCGACATTTTCAATTTTACGTGCGTTATTATATACAACAGCTTCTAGCAAATGAGGAAGCAAACTAAGTCGAAGCTGACTGCGTTCCTCACTCATTGGTAAGGATAAACGAACAGCAGCTGCTTCAGTTTGATGGATAGCAAACTGTTTTGCTCGTTCTTCATTTGTTAGCGAGTACGTAATCGCTTCATAAAGACCTGTACTTTCTAGGAAACGACGAATTTTGCGGCGTTTCGCTTGCGATTCACTTAATTTTCCGCGAGTAGTCTCTGCAACAGGAAGCGTTGATGGGATATGATCATACCCATATAGACGACCTACTTCTTCGATTAAATCTTCCGCTATTGTAATATCCGGTCTTCTTGTTGGTACAGTTACATGAAAAACTTCGCCTTCTTGCGCGAACGTAAATTGTAAGTTCGTAAATATAGTTGCTACCTGCGGGGCAGTAATTTCAGTTCCGAGAACACTGTTTATCTTTTCAGTTGTAACAGAAACGATTGTATCTGTAATTTGTAAGTGATTTGCTTCTACTATGCCTTCTAGTACTTCACCCTCTGCGTATTTTGCCATTAATGCAGCTGCCATTTCTCCAGCTTCAATTGTACGAAGAGGATCAATACCCTTTTCAAAGCGTGCACTTGCTTCACTACGTAACCCTAAATCCTTAGATGCTTTTCGTACAGTTTGTCCGGCAAAATAAGCAGACTCAATCAGTACATTTACAGTACTTGCATCTACTTCACTGTTTGCACCGCCCATTACACCAGCAACTGCAACCGCTTTTTCACCATTTGTAATAAGAAGATGCTCACGGTGTAACGTACGTTCTACATCGTCTAAAGTCGTCATCTTTTCCCCTTCATCTGCAAGACGAACAACGATTTCTTTCGAGCCTAACTTATCGTAGTCAAACGCATGAAGAGGCTGACCATATTCCATTAAAATGTAATTGGTTATATCTACTACATTATTGATAGGACGAACGCCCGCTGCCATGAGCCGTGTTTGCATCCAGATAGGAGAAGGACCAATTTTCACATTCTTCACCATTCTTGCTGTGTATAATGGACTGTCCTCTGGTGCTAGAACGGAAATAGAAATATAATCGGATGTTTTTTCTGATTGTTCTTCTAATTCGGTGGTAGGTAGCTTCACATTACTTCCTAATATAGCTGCAACTTCATAGGCAACCCCAATCATATTTAAACAATCAGCGCGGTTTGGTGTTAAACCAAGCTCTAGAATTTCATCGTTTAATCCTAGAAGCTCTATTGCATCTGCTCCGATTTCTACATCGCTTGGAAAAACAAAAATTCCATCGCTATATTCCTTCGGTACGAGCTTAGCGTCAACGCCAAGTTCTTGAAGGGAGCAAATCATACCTTGAGAAAGCTCTCCGCGAAGCTTTGCTTTTTTAATTTTTACACCACCAGGAAGTCTAGCTCCAATTTTCGCAACGGCAACTTTTTGTCCTGCTGCTACATTAGGTGCACCGCAAATGATTTGTACCGGTTCTTCCTCGCCGATATCCACAAGGCATTTATTAAGCTTATCTGCTTCTGGATGTTTTTCTCGTTCTAACACATAGCCAACGACTACGTTTTGTACCCCTTTATTTCGTACTTCCACACCTTCTACTTCAATACCGCTTTTCGTAATTTTATCAGCTAACTCTTGTGCAGTGACGCCGTCCAAATTCACATATTCTTGTAACCATCGGTATGATACGAACATGCTTCATCCCTCCTTAAGCTCGTTTAAATTGTTGTAAGAAACGCAAATCATTTGTATAGAAATGACGAATATCATCAATACCATATTTCAACATGGCAATCCGTTCTGGTCCCATACCAAATGCAAAGCCTTGGTACTCAGCCGGATCGTATCCGCCCATGCGAAGTACATTTGGATGAACCATACCTGCTCCTAGAATTTCAATCCAGCCTGTTCCTTTACACGTACCGCAACCATGACCACCGCACATCATACAGGAAATGTCCATTTCTACAGAAGGCTCTGTGAATGGGAAGAAGCTTGGGCGTAAACGAATTTCGCGATCATCCCCGAACATTTTCTTTGCAAATACTTCGAGCGTTCCCTTTAGATCACTCATACGAATGTTTTTATCGATAACAAGCCCTTCAATTTGCATGAACTGATGGGAATGGGTCGCATCGTCGTCATCACGGCGATACACTTTACCAGGACAAATGATTTTGATAGGACCTTTTCCATTATGTTTGACCATCGTTCTCGCTTGCACGGGAGATGTGTGCGTACGAAGTAATATTTTTTCATCTGAAATGTAGAAAGAATCCTGCATATCACGAGCGGGATGGCTTTTCGGAAGATTTAATGCTTCAAAGTTGAAGTAATCTTGTTCTACTTCCGGTCCCTCAGCAATTTCATAGCCCATTCCGATAAATAAATCTTCAATTTCTTCGATTACGGATGTTAATGGATGATGTGATCCGACTGCAACCTTGCGGCCTGGCAATGTTACATCGATTGTTTCAAGAGCTAAACGTTGCTTCGTTGCTGCTTTTTCAAGCGCATCTAGCTTCTCTTCTAAATGTTTTTGAATGGTTTCACGAACCTCATTGACAAGCGCTCCCATACGTGGTCTTTCTTCTTGCGATAGTTTTCCCATCCCACGAAGCACTTCTGTAATCGGTCCTTTTTTCCCTAGGAACGCAACACGTACTTCATTTAATTCCTTCAAAATAGTAGAAGACGAAATTCTTGCAAGTGCGTCCTGTTCGAGTTGCTTTAAACGATCCTCCATATAGTAAACCTCCTTAAATTGTTTCCCTACCGGAATATGTTCGGATTTGTCTATTGCTTCCTTTTTAAACCGAACAAAAAAATGACATATAAAAAAGCCTCATCCTTCGAAAAGGGACGAGACTTAATCGCGGTACCACCCAATTTAACAGCACAAGTGCTGTTCACTTCATTTTCATAACGGTCTAACCGGTACGCCTTTACACGATCCGTGGTCCCGGCGCCTACTCTAGAGGTGAATTCACATGTATCTACCATAAAAATGCTCACAGTCATCGGCATTTTCTCCCTGTATGGCGAGGAACAAGCTACTGCTCTCTTTCATCGTATTTAAAGATTCAGTTTGTTCTATTATAGAAAGTTTTTCTTTACTTGGCAACCTGGCTTTGTAAATAGTATGTCAAAATTCCAGCTGCAACCGCAACATTTAACGACTCTGCACTGCCTAGTATAGGGATATATAAATTTTTATCACATTGATCTAATATCTCTTGTCTTACGCCATTTCCCTCATTTCCAAGAACGAGAGCAAAGTTTGTAGTTGGCTGTACTTCCGTATACGCGACAGCACCGTGCAGTGCTGTTCCATATACAGGTATATGATGTTTCTGCATATGCTCCATAATTTCTTCTAATTCTCCCTTTATAATTGGAAGATGAAAAATAGATCCTTGTGTAGAACGAAGTACTTTACTATTGTATACATCCACGGTTCCTTCTCCTACGATGACCGCATCTATACCAGCAGCATCTGCCGTTCTGATAATCGTTCCAAGGTTTCCTGGATCTTGAATTCCATCTAATAGAAGATATTTTCCCTGCGTGAAGCTCGTATTTAATTCTTGTTTTTCACAAATTGCTGCAATTCCTTGCGGCGTTTCTGTTTCACACATCGTTTTCATAACTGGCTCTGAAACCATATACAATTCAATATTACTTACATCCCACTTTGATGGCACATCAATATTGTCCTGTATAATAAGCTCTCGAACGATGCCTTTTGCTTGTAAGGCCTCTTCGACAAGATGGAATCCCTCTATCATAAATAACCCCGATTTATCGCGTTCCTTTTTCGTATGTAACTTTCTCCATTGCTTGACCCGTACATTCTGCTGTGAATCGATTTTTTTCATGTAACGTCCCTCTCTTCTCGATTCATTATTATAGCCGATTTTCATACATAATTACACGAAAACATCAAAAACTAACGATATCTTATTCTGTAAAGAGGTGATACAAATTGAATTTTAATTTACGAGGTGCTGTGATTGCAAATGTGGCGCAAAATTCACAGCCAGAATTAGAAGCGACGATCTTAGATGCCATTCAAAGTGGAGAAGAGAAAATGCTTCCAGGGCTAGGTGTGCTGTTCGAAATTATATGGCAACATGCCAATGAACAAGAAAAAAAAGAAATGCTTACCACCTTACAAAACGGCTTGCAACACAACTAACAATCCAAATACAAAAACGAGAGCGAAGCATCGCTCTCGTTTTTGTATTAATCAAATGTAAGTTCATTCACTTTACTGCGGTCTAGTCGTTTGATAACTTCCACAAGCAATGTCACCGCATGTTCAAAATCATCACGGTGAAGCATAGCTGCATGAGAATGAATATAACGCGTTGCAATGGTAATTGCTAAAGCAGGCACACCTTGCAAGGATACATGAATGGATCCCGCATCTGTTCCTCCGCCTGGTACGTAATCGTATTGATAAGGAATGCCCTTTTCATCCGCAACATCTACTACAAAGTCACGTAGTCCTTTATGCGCTACAATCGATGCATCGTATAAGATAATTTGCGGTCCTTTTCCCATTTTACTGAGTGCTTCTTTATCCGAAATTCCCGGCGTATCTCCAGCAATTCCAACATCAACAGCAAATCCTATATCAGGTTGCACGAAATGAGTTGCTGTTTTGGCACCGCGAAGTCCGACTTCTTCCTGCACTGTTCCAACGCCATATACAACGTTAGGATGTTCCTCATCATGTAATCTCTTTAATACTTCAATCGCAATGGCACAACCAATTCTATTGTCCCATGCTTTTGCTAGCATCATTTTTTCGTTTTTCATCAATTGAAATTCAAAGTAAGGAACAACTTGATCTCCCGGACATACGCCCCATTCCAATGCTTCTTCTTTACTTGATGCACCAATATCGATAAACATATCCTTAATATCAACCGGTTTTTTTCGAGCTTCGGCCGGCAGGATATGAGGCGGCTTAGAGCCAATAATCCCCGTAATATCACCTTTATTCGTAACAATCGTTACGCGCTGTGCAAGCATAACCTGTGACCACCAGCCACCTACCGTTTGAAAACGAAGAAAGCCTTTCTCATCTATCTTAGTAATCATAAAGCCCACTTCATCTAAATGCCCTGCAACCATAATACTCGGTCCGTTTACTTCTCCAACTTGTTTAGCCACTAAGCTTCCTAAGTTATCATATGTAATCTCATCTGCATAAGGAGCTATATATCTTTTCATCACTTCACGAGGCTCACGTTCATTCCCAGCGATTCCTTTTGCATCTGTTAAATCCTTTAGCATCTTTAACGTATCATCCTGCATGTGGTATCCCTCCTTCTTATATACTCTATTTTACATTTGGAATCATAAATATACAAAAAAAGCTCATCCGAAAATGAGCAACGTAATCCTGTAACGTAATAAAAGAAGGGTTTTCCTATTAATATCCTTCATTTTGACGTTTATGATTTTTTTCGTTCTTTGCTAAATAGGCTTTTTCCATGTCATCTTGTGAAAAGTCTAAGGCTTCTCCTAATAGAATGAAGCTTGTAAACAATTCAATATAGTTTGTAATAGATGCTTGTTCATAGAAGGTAATGACCTTCGTATATACGTCTAAAAATAGTTGTACAGCTGATTTGCTCGTTTGCGTACATTTATAAAAAAGAAAGTTTTTGTCCACACCTAAATCAATCCCAATAGACAAAATGAAGTGTAAGCCATCCACATATTCTTCCAGTACAATGCTTCTTTCAGATGCTGGTTTTTTACTCCAATATTTAAAACAACGAGTTTCATTAGCTAATTCGCCAACTTCAACCAATAGTGCTAACGTTTTTTCCTCTAATAAATTCTGAGACTCTAAGTGGTGCTCAGATAAAATTCGCTCATCTAATTCCTTTTGTAACTTAAATAATTGTAGTACGTCCACGTTTGTATTCCTCCTCAAGTTTTCATGTTAATTATAACAGTGTACCTGCTGATGTGAAGATAATTTTTCGATTACAGATTTATCATTTTGATAATGTTCAGGAGAGTATTCAAATAGAAAAGGGGGCAGCATAGAGGATTCATTTATATACAAAAAAGCCTCAGGTCTATACCCTGAGGCTCTATTATTATTTCACTAAGCTGTTTTTTGCAACAGTTGCTAATTCAGCAAATGCGTTTTCATCAGCAACAGCAAGATCAGCAAGCATTTTGCGGTTTACTTCGATTCCAGCAAGCTTAAGTCCGTGCATTAAACGGCTATAAGAAAGACCGTTGATACGAGCTGCTGCATTAATACGAGTAATCCAAAGTTTACGGAAGTCGCGTTTCTTTTGGCGACGATCACGGAATGCATACATTAAAGATTTCATTACTTGTTGGTTAGCAACTTTGTATAAAGTATGCTTAGAACCGTAGAAACCCTTTGCTAATTTTAATACTCTCTTACGACGTTTACGAGTAACTGTACCGCCTTTAACTCTTGGCATATTGTTTCCCTCCTAGATATCTGTCCGTTCTGAAATTAATTACATTGTGTCAAGCATTTGGTGAATACGTTTAAAGTCTCCAGCACTTACTAATGATGATTTACGTAGTTGACGTTTTGCTTTCGTTACTTTGTTAGCGAATAAATGGCTTCTATAAGCATGTGAACGTTTAAGTTTACCGCTTGCAGTTTTTTTGAAACGTTTTGCTGAAGCGCGGTGAGTTTTTTGTTTCGGCATGAAGATTTCCTCCTCTAATAATTACTTTTCAATTTTAGATGCTAAAATTAAGAACATGCTTCGACCTTCCATTTTCGGTGCAGATTCAACTGTACCTACTTCCTTGCAAAGTTCTGAAAAGCGATCTAATACGCGTTGTCCAATTTCTTTATGGGTAATTGCACGACCTTTGAAACGGATTGACGCCTTTACTTTATCGCCATTTTCAAGAAATTTAATTGCATTACGAAGCTTTGTGTTAAAGTCATGTTCGTCAATGGTTGGGCTCAAACGAACTTCTTTTAAGCTAATGATTTTTTGATTCTTACGCATTTCTTTTTCTTTCTTTTGTTGCTCAAAACGATACTTACCGAAGTCCATAATACGACATACCGGCGGTTTCGCAGTTGGTGCAACCATTACAAGATCAAGATTTGCATTTGCAGCTAATTCCAGTGCTTCTTGACGAGATTTAATACCGAGTTGATCTCCGTTTGCTCCAATGAGACGTACCTCACGAGCACGAATAAGCTCGTTAACCATCATGTCCTTGCTAATAGTAAGCCACCTCCAAATTTTTATAGGAATACGTCCTGCAGTGAGACCCGAGTACAATAAAAAAAGTGCGGGTATAAACACCCACACTGTAACTGTTATTATCGTCACATTTATCGTCAACCTGTTAACAGCCATATGCGTCATCCAGGTGAGAAGCGGGTGCTCCTACTTTCTACAAGTTCGTATTTAATTAATCCTCAAGTATCATACCATAGCAAGTGAAGTCTGTCAATAATTGATATGAGTAATTGGCACAAAATCTATTTTAACAGACATCTTTAAAGTACGCAAGTTATTTTCCGAATATTTTATCCCGCATGTACAGGCATTTGCCCCCAATGTTGAAACGGAAGACGTCTAACATGGGGGCATTTACCAATAACATACAAGAATCGTCCGAACTAATTTTTATAGCTTTGCTTCCTTCTTAATCATATCTACAAATGATGCAAATGCCATCGTTTCTGAATTTTGTTCGCCGTATTTGCGGACGTTTACACCGTTTCCAGTTACTTCATTGTCACCAACTACGAGCATATACGGAATTTTTTGCATTTGTGCTTCGCGAATTTTGTAACCAATTTTTTCATCGCGTGTATCGACTTCTACGCGTACGCCGGCAAGTTTTAATTCATCTTGAACCTTCTTCGCATAATCGAGATGAACGTGAGGTGAAACCGGAATGACTTGAACTTGAACCGGAGCAAGCCATGTTGGGAACGCACCTTTGTATTCTTCAATTAAGAAAGCAACAAAGCGTTCCATCGTTGATACGACGCCGCGGTGGATGACTACTGGGCGATGTTGCTTTCCATCTTCGCCTACATAAGTTAAATCAAAACGTTCCGGTAACAAGAAGTCAAGCTGTACAGTAGATAATGTTTCATCCTTACCTAAAGCCGTACGTACTTGTACATCTAGCTTAGGACCATAGAAAGCTGCTTCTCCTTCTGCTTCATAATAATCAAGACCCATTTCATCCATAGCTTCCTTCAGCATGCCTTGCGCTTTGTTCCACATTTCATCATCATCGAAATATTTTTCCGTATCTTTTGGATCACGGTAAGAAAGGCGGAAGGAATAATCAGTTAAGTCGAAATCTTTATATACATCTAGAATCAAACGAATAACGCGTAGGAACTCATCTTTAATTTGATCCGGTCTTACGAAAATGTGTGCATCATTTAATGTCATGCCACGAACGCGTTGCAAGCCAGATAGAGCACCAGACATTTCATAGCGGTGCATCGTTCCAAGTTCGGCAATACGAATAGGCAATTCACGATAGCTATGCATATCGTTTTTGTATACCATCATATGATGCGGGCAGTTCATCGGACGAAGTACCAATTGTTCATTGTCCATATCCATCGGCGGGAACATATCATCACGGTAATGATCCCAGTGACCGGATGTTTTATACAAATCAACACTACCCATAATTGGTGTATAAACATGATCGTAGCCAAGGCTTACTTCCTTATCCACGATATAACGTTCAACAATACGGCGAATCGTTGCACCCTTTGGTAACCAAAGTGGTAAACCTTGTCCGACTTGTTGTGAATTTGTAAAGAGCTTTAATTCTTTCCCAAGCTTACGATGGTCACGCTCTTTTGCTTCTTCTAAGAAGTGTAAGTGTTGTTCTAGTTCTTCCTTCTTAGCAAATGCAGTCCCGTAAATACGTTGTAACATTTTATTATCGCTATTGCCGCGCCAATAAGCACCTGCCACACTTAATAACTTAAAGGATTTAATCTTTCCTGTAGACGGAAGATGAATACCACGGCAAAGGTCGAAGAATTCGCCTTGTTCATAAATCGAAATCGTTTCGCCGTCAGGCAATTCACGAATCAATTCAAGCTTTAATTCATCGCCAATTTCTTCATAGCGAGCAAGTGCTTCTTCTCTGCTTACTTCCTTGCGATGAATTTCGATGTTTTCTTTTACAATGCGTTCCATTTCTTTTTCAATTTTCGGTAAATCCTCAACTGAAAGGGCTTCTTCCATATCTACATCATAGTAAAAACCATTTTCAATAACTGGTCCAATACCAAGCTTTACACCTGGGTACAGACGTTTTAGTGCTTGCGCAAGTAAATGAGCACTTGAGTGACGAAGCACTTCAACCCCTTCATTAGAATCAAGTGTAATAATTGAAATCGTACCATCCTCTTCAATTGGTGTACGTAAATCAAGTAACTTCTCGTTCAACTTACCTGCAACCGCTTTTTTCTTCAATCCTGGGCTAATAGAAAATGCAATATCTTCGGTAGTTGTACCTTTCGGAAACTCCTTCACAGCTCCGTCTGGAAACGTAATATGTAATACTTCAGCCATCACTATTCACTCCTTCTTGTAATAAATAAAAAACACCCATCCCTGGAAAAGGGACGAGTGTTATATTCGTGGTTCCACCCTTGTTTCAAAGGAAAAAAATCTCCTTTGCTCAAGAAACGATAACGGATCGTAGCCGTCAGCAATTACTAATGTTCACTGCTGAAGTTCAGAGGTGGTAAGTTTCTTTTTCGTATTAGGAAGCTTCCAGCCAAACGGCTTCCCTCTCTGCTAATCGTAAAAAGAACTCATATCCTCATCATAACTTGTATATGAATCTTACCTGTCGTTATTATAGACGGATTCTTTCATAAAATCAATATGACCCACTTCGTTTTATATATTCTGTCTCATTTTTTCAAATTCACCTAGTGAGTATAGTTTAACTCGCTCTTGAAACACATTTCGAAGCGTAACAATCATTGTATCGTCTTCATGGGCAGTATAGATGTAAATAATCTTAGGGGAAATAGATAATAGCGGTGCAATAATTTGCTGATCCACGTATACATCCTCAAGCTGAAGGATACGATCATCAATATATTCACGTAAAGTTTGCTCTGAAATTCGAGAACCAGCTTCATCATAGAAGAAAATATGCTCTCGAAACACAATATGTATCGACGAAAGAATAGCATCTCTCGTACTGACTTGCTGCCGAAGTGTTTCGATAAATGCTTGATAATCTTGTTCTAACTTGTATTCATCAATGGACAGTTCAACCAATTGATTAATGTACTGCATATAAGGCCGTAATCGAAACCGAACATAGGCTTCAAAAGAAAAGGAAAGAGAGTGTTCAAACGTGCTTCGTAAGGATTGTATAATAAACCGCTTGCGTGCAAAGTGGAGTCCTTTATGTGGTAACCCTTTTCTCTTCCCATTCATAATAGAATAGGCAATATGTAATATTTCACTTTGCTCCTCTTCATTGTGATAGAAATAAGAATGTTTAACAAGTGAGCTCATCCATTTGTTTTCCTTGACTTTAATTATAAATTGAACCAGCTCTGGGATTAGAATATCCTGAATAAAAGTAGAACTGGTATCTAGTAGGATAAGTTTCCTATGCTCATGAAGGATATTTTTCTCTTGTGTCTTAGCATATTGCACGAACCGCTCGTACAAATAATTAGCATCACAATCTTCTTCAAAACTAATTTCGATCACTATCATCCCCCCTTAATGCATATATCAATTAATATATATGAACGAGATACCCAAAAAATTCTCGCTATCAGGTGAGAATACTGTAGTTCTTCTAAAACAATTAAAAAAAGAGAACAAGGTCTCCCTCATTCTCCTGTTTGTCGTCTATTATTTCCTTTTACTTCTACCGGCTTGGCTAAATACCGAATGCGTTCCATAATACGAGCTGCCTTCAACTCTTCTTCTTCACCGCGCTGTGTGTAGGTAAGATGGTGCTCAAGCAATTTAAAGTCAAAGTTAGAAGTAAAAAATGTGGGTAGATTTTCTAGCATACGAAATTGTAAAATGGTGCCGAGTACTTCATCACGCGCCCAGCTTGACATCGCTTCTGCCCCAATATCATCTAGCATTAATATCGGTGCCTGCTTCACTGCTTCAATTTTCGTATTTAGCGTATGATCCCCAATCGATCCTTTCATTTCACGCAAAAATTCAGGAACATGAACGAGCATAGATGAAACATTACGCTGCGCGAGTTCATTGGCAATTACACCAAGAATATAGGTTTTTCCTACACCAAAGCGTCCGAACAAGTACAATCCTTTCATCTTTTTCCCAGGCTCGTACTGCTCCACAAATTCTTCAGCCTCATTCACTGCATTCATTCTTCCTTTATCATTATAATCCAGTGATACTTGCTTTGCTTCTAAAATGTCACGAGGCATATACAAACTCCGAATGAGAGATTGCTGTTTTTTTTGTTGATCATGAAATATTTTTTGAGAGCAGCGTTCATATTGTAAATCAATCGTTTTCCCTGAAATAATAAGATGCGGATGATATCCTTGTAAAATATTTTTACAGGCAGCAAGGCTCGGACATTCTTTACATTGCTTACTTTGCTGTGTATATTCATATAATTTAACTAAGCTACGTTCAACAACATCTTTCGAAAGCTCTTGTGCATGTTCCACTAGAAAATTCTTTACATCTGAATCTGCTAGAATTTCTTTCTTCATATTATCATAGCGCTTCTTAAATGACTCCGTTTGTATCAACTGCGAGAGATTGTTTCTAATGTTTTGCAAATGCTTCCCTCCAAGCTACTAATTCCCTACTTGTTTTTCTATCCATTTGAACGCTTTTGCATACGTTTTCGTCTCTCTTCTATTTTTTTTCGAAGAGCTTCTGTATCAATATCTTTTTCATCCTGTACTTCAGAACTTTGCTTCTCTAAGCTTTGCTTTTCCTCTGCTAGCCAATCAGGAACAAGTTCTTTTCGTACTACCTTTTGCGAAGTACGTGTTTTTGCCTTTCTTTCTTTCGTAGATTGTGCCCATTCTAAATACTGACGTTGCTCTTGAATCGCAAGCTCCATAGCCTCTCTGACGGATGATACATGTTTTCGAGCCCAGTGTGCTGCTATTTTTTCCATATAACCTTTTTGTATTTTCATATCCATACGAAGCATGACATAGTAGATCAGAACATTAATCACACCTGGTAATAGTTTTTGATTCAGCATAATATCTTCGATTACCCGCAAATCAGAGGCTACAGGTAAAGCACCTCCAGATAGCTCTGTAAGCAATTCCTTTGGCGACACTTCTTCCAGCACTTTAATGAGCTTATCCTGCTTTGATTGCGGCACTTTGTCACGCATTTCCTGCATTTTTGCAGGTTGTACTCTTTCGCTCAGTACAGGAAGCGTATTGCTATGCTCAAATTGATACCAATCACGCGTACATTTTCGAAGCAATTCAATATCAATTTTATCCTGACCAATAATAAGAGCATCCATGACGACTTTCTTCATTGTCACATGATCGAGCTGATAGACATAAGCAAGCTTTAAAATCGTTTCTTTGACTTCCTCAGTTATCGCACGTCTTGGAATCATCGTATTGCCAATACCCTCTAAAAACAAAGAGAAATCAAAGAAATCATTTAATACTTGAGGTGAATCACTTGGAACTCTTCCAATAAGAGAGCCCTTATCTATTTGTTCCATCTCAGGCTTAAATTTTGAAAGCTGAGCAGGCGTATAAGACTGAAACACATCATTAAATGACTTCGTAATTTCACTGTATTCTTGTATATCCATTTCAGGCTGCAGAAAATACTTTTTCACTCGATTGTACTTTGTAATACCTAGCCGATTATACAAAAAAATGTTTAATACAATATCATCAAAAAATTGCTTTGGCGTAAGCGGAGCTTGCAGCTCATACAAGAACGTCCGAACGTCATTTGTTTTTTTTACAAATACTTTCATAAGGCCGATACCCTCTAATTTCATTCGTTCCTTATGAATATCAGGCAAACTCATATGCATATTCAGCAAAAGCGAATGATGAGTTTGTTCTTGTTCATTAGAAAAATCTTGATCAAGCTCTCCCCATAGTGTCATATACAGGCTAAACGCTTTGCTACCTATTATAGGCTGGTACAGCATTGTCAGGACCTTTCGATCGTAACTATACAGCAAACCTGTTGTAAAGACGCGATACCGGTCAATTGGAAGCAAATCCATCCATGATTGTCTTTCCATGCCTGCAAATCCTTTCTACAAGTGTAATCTAACGTACTACACGCCGTTCTTCTATTTTCGTTCTTTATGCAGTATGTCTTTTAGTTCATCAATAAACACATTTAAATCTTTGAATTGTCGATAAACGGAGGCAAACCGCACATATGCTACTTCATCAATATCACGTAAAGCCTCCATTACCATTTCTCCAATTATTTCACTTTTAACCTCTGATGAGCCTGCATTTCTCAGCCCACGTTCTACAGATTGCGTCACTTCTTCTAATTGCTTTAACGAAACCGGTCGTTTTTCGCATGCTTTAATTAATCCGCGTAAAATCTTTTCTTTGCTAAATTCTTCACGTGTGCCTTCCTTTTTTACTACTATTAAAGGCATTTCCTCTACCTTTTCAAAAGTAGTAAAGCGATACAGGCATTTCTCACATTCACGTCGTCTTCGAATGGAGCGCCCTTCATCAACTGGGCGGGAATCTAATACTCTCGTTCCATTGTGAAAACAAGCGGGACAACGCATATCATCACTCCTTAGCCTAATCTAATCGTTCTATAAGTACTACATTTGCTCAGCTAATCCCGTACCGATACAAGGTAATTCCTTGTCCAATTGTTCCATACAATTGTATGTTGAAACAAATGTAATATTGCAACCCCTTGTATCCTATAGTAGTTGTTCTGCTACTTTCATAGCTTGTGTTTTATTCACTTTATAATAACGACTTCGTAATTGTTCATTACTATGCGTTTCTGATGTTTCTGATATCCTTGTTAGCATTTGTTTTACTCTTCCCATAATACTCATGTAAAACTCCTCCTACTGTACAATAAAAAACAAGTAATAGACTAACCATTCTCCTTAGGAGAAAATGATTCCATATTACCATGCATTCGGAGGCATCTAACTAACATTATCAAAAAAAGAAAAAAGAGGCGTATAATACACCTCTTTTCATTCTAAAGCAATACTCCTATTTTTTAAAGAGCTTTTACTTCACGTTGTTTTATTTGAAAGTTTCCAGTACCGCGCGAAATTTCTATACATTCCCTCTTATTTTCAAAAGAGACAAATTAATTCGTCTTATGCATGTTGAACATTAGAATTAACTTCGAGTTTATTTGCAACAATTCCTACTAAATCTACTACACGACGTGAGTAGCCCCATTCATTGTCATACCAAGCTAAAACCTTTACTTTACGAGTACCCATAACAATAGTAGATAAACCATCCACTATCGCAGAATGTGTATTTGTGTTAAAATCAGAAGATACAAGTGGTTCATCACAGAATGCTACAATTCCCTTTAAGGAGCCACGTGAAGCTTCTATAAACGCTGCGTTCACTTGTTCAACTGTTACATCTTGCTGTAAATCTACTACAAGGTCAACTAGTGATACGTTTGGAGTAGGAACACGAAGTGACATTCCGTGCAATTTTCCTTTTAAATGTGGTAACACTTTAGCCAATGCTTTAGCTGCACCAGTTGTAGTCGGAATAATAGATTGTGCACAAGCACGTGCTCTTCGTAAGTCTTTATGTGGATTATCAATATTATTTTGATCATTTGTATAGGAATGAATCGTTGTCATTAGACCATTATCAATTCCAAATTTTTCATCAAGAACTTTAGCTACGGGTGCAAGACAGTTTGTTGTGCAAGATGCATTTGAAATAACATCATGTTTTGTTAAATCAAGTGTCTGATCGTTAACACCAACAACAATCGTCACATCTTCATCTTTACCAGGTGCTGTAATAATTACTTTTTTAGCTCCTGCTTCTAAATGAAGACTTGCCTTTTCTCTAGCATTGAATTTTCCTGTAGCTTCAATTACGATATCAACGCTTAGTTCCTTCCAAGGAAGTTCTTGTGGATTACGGTTGTTTAAAAGCTGAATAATTTTCCCGTCTACAACTAAGTGATCAGCAAATGCTTCTACCGTACCATCAAAACGACCATGAGTGGTATCGTATTTAATTAGATGTGCCAACGTTTCTGACGGATAGCTCGCATTGATCGCTACGATTTCGAATGCGCTTTCTTTAATGGCTTGACGAAACACCATTCTCCCAATACGTCCAAACCCGTTAATTGCCACACGAATCATATATGTTATCCCCCTTGATTGCGTTATACTATTTCTCCCTATTATCAGTATTAGTATAGCACAAAAAGAAAAGAAAGCACTAAATATTTTCATAAAAATAAAAAATTATAACTATAGAATACTCCATTGCTTTAATACTCGTAATAATTGTAACCTAGTCTCTTCTAATGTGCCATTATTATTAATAATTTCATCTGCTAGACTTTGCTTTTCTACAAGTGGCATCTGCGATGAAATACGCACACGTGCTTCTTCTTCTGTAAAACGATTTCGGTCCATAAGACGATTTATTTGTGTGTTTTGATCTACATAGACAAGAAGCGTCTTGTGTACAAGCGATGTAAGCTTGCTTTCAAATAGTAAAGGAATATCTAATACTACGGCAGCTTCTCCCTTTCGTATGTATTCCTCTTTTTTAGCAATCATTTCCTTACGCACAGCAGGATGCACAATTCCATTTAGTATGGCTCTTTTTTGATCATCCTGAAAAATTATATCACCTAATTTTTTTCTATTAATCGATTTATCTTCATGTAAAATGTCATTACCAAATGCTTGTACAATTTCTCTGTATGCGGGTTTTCCCTGATTAACGACTTCTCTTGCGATAACATCCGCATCAATTACGGGAATATTTAGCGTTTTAAACATGTCAGAGACGGTACTCTTCCCGCTTGCAATTCCTCCTGTTAATCCAATCACTATCGTCATGAATCCAGCTCTCCTTCTATATGTATATTACTTACATCTATTATACGTTACCGTACACAAAAAAACGTATAATTACGATAGGACATGGAAAAACAGACCATTTACTAGAAAAATGGTCCATTCTATATAGTATTATCCTACTTATATTTTCCATATTCCTATAATAATTAAAAGTAGCCCTGGAAGAAACGTGAGATTATATATCCATGCTTTTCCTTGAAGACATGCCCCTATCTTCATCCCCAAAAATAAAAAACTTCCGCTCATAAGCGCAACGAGCAAGGCCATTAGCCATGATGAATAACCTAACAGAGATGCTCCTATCCCTGCCCCAAACGAGTCTAGCGAAAGCGCAAGACCTAATAATAACGCCTCCATGCCAGAAATCGTACCGGACCGATCAAAATCAGCAACAGTCGGTTTTCTTAATATTTGTATAACTATACCTAGCGTAGGGATTTCTATATTCCACAACGTTTTTTCATCTGTAAGGGTATCTTCCTTACTGTCAGGACTAAAATATTGGTACAGCACCCAAGCACCGATTCCAACGAGCACTAATCCTCCTATTTGCCTCGCAACTATTGGAGAAACCATATGAATCATAAGATTTCCAATTGTCATGCTTACTAGCATCACTACTGCTGAACAGAGTGAAATAACCAGAATTGATTTAAACGAAATCGTCAGCCTTCTAAGCCCGTAAGTTAGTCCCACACTACAACTATCCAAACTTAGCGTGAAAGCTAAAAGAAAAAGAGAAAGATAGCTTTGCATCGGTAGGCTCCTTTCCATATACACCGTTAACGTATGTATATGAAGTATGCCTATCCGATGTTAATCTTTTTCTTTCTGTTGACAGACTGCACAATAATGGGTACCTCGACCACCAACAACCGTTTTCATAATAATTGATCCACATACGTTACATGGTTCACCTTCGTGACCGTATACAAGTAATTGCTGTTGGAATGTGCCAATTTTCCCTTGTGAATTCACATAAGTACGAATTGTACTCCCGCCCTTAGCAATGGCTTCTGATAACGTATGCACAATTTCTTGGTATAACGTCTGAATCTCTTCTTCAAGAAGGGAGGCTGCCTCACGTTCGGGATGAATCCGAGAACGATAAAGAACCTCATCGACATATATATTTCCCAATCCCACCAAAACATGCTGATCGAGAAGAATGACCTTAATCTTCCGATGAGACTTTTGAAGGATTTCTTGTAAATAGGAAACGGTTAAATTTGGAGATAACGGCTCAGGACCAAGTTCTATAAGGGGATGACTAATTTTTTCGTCCCCTTTTTGAAATAAATGCATCGTTCCAAACTTCCGTACATCCTGATAGCGTAATTCTGTACCATCTGTAAATCGAAAGACAACATGAGTATGTTTAGCTTTTTCTTCAGTAGCATCAAACAATCTATATTTTCCTTCCATCCGGAGATGGGACACAAGTGTGTAATTCGTTGTATAAAGAAGGAGAAATTTCCCCCTTCTTCCTATTTCCTCGATGATTTCACCTTGAAGCATCGTTTGAAACTGCTGTACATCATCAGGTTTCTTAATTAATTTTGGATACGTCACACTTACATTTTCTACTTTTTTCCCAATAATAAGCTGCCGTAATGTATTTTTTACAGCTTCAACCTCTGGTAATTCTGGCATCGCTACACTTCCTTATTTCGCATCATACCATGTAGGACCATATGCATAGTCCACCTTTAATGGCACATGTAATTCAATTGCATGCTCCATTACATCAGGAACAATTGTTTTCAAGATTTCTATCTCCTCTTTCGGAGCTTCAAATATGAGTTCATCATGTACTTGTAAAAGTAACTTAGCACGAACTTTTTCCGTTCGTAAGCGTGCATACATGTCAATCATCGCTTTTTTAATAATATCTGCGGCACTTCCTTGAATAGGTGTATTCATAGCCGTACGTTCCGCAAAGCTGCGCAAATTAAAATTACGACTTGTGATTTCTGGAATATATCTCCGGCGATTTAATAATGTTGTGACATACCCTTGCAACTTTGCCTCTTGCACAATACGTTCCATATATTCTTTTACACCAGGGAAGCTTTCAAAATACTTTTCAATAAAAGATGCTGCGTCTTTACGTGTAATGTTTAAATTCTGCGATAATCCATAATCACTAATGCCATATACGATTCCGAAGTTAACAGCCTTTGCTTGTCTTCTCATATTGGCTGTTACTTCTTCCTTGGCTACACCAAATACATCCATTGCCGTTTTCGTATGAATGTCCATATCATGATGAAATGCTTCCATCAGACCTTTATCATTCGCAATATGCGCCAGTACACGTAATTCAATTTGCGAATAATCTGCAGAAAAGATCATCCATCCTTCTTCTGAAGGTACAAAGGCTTGTCGTATCTTACGCCCTTCCTCTAGTCGAATTGGTATATTTTGTAGGTTCGGTTCTGTAGAACTTAATCGCCCTGTTTGCGTAAGCACTTGATTAAATCTGGTATGAATTTTAGATGTATCTTCGTACACAACCTTTAATAAACCTTCAATGTACGTACTATATAACTTGCCAATTTGTCTATATTGTAAAATTTTCTCTACGATTTCATGATGATGCTTTAATTTTTCTAGCACATCCGCTGACGTAGAGTATCCCGTTTTTGTTTTTTTCATCACAGGTAGATTTAGCTTTTCAAACAGTATAACCCCGAGCTGCTTAGGAGAGTTAATATTGAACTCTGCTCCTGCTAATTGGTGAATATCGGTTTCCATTTGTTTCAGCTTTTTAGATAGCTCCTCTCCCATGTCACGTAAACGGCTACTATCTACATGCACGCCTGTATATTCCATGTCAGCTAACACAATGGAGAGAGGCAATTCTAAATCTGTTAACAAATCATATTGATTGTTTTTCTGAAGCTCATCCACAAATGATTGCTTCACTTCATACAGAACATGAGCTTTGCGAGAAATATGCTCTGCTACAACGCTATCATCTGGAACCATGCGCTTTGCGCCTTTTCCATACACCTCTTCATCAGAGGATACAGCATGATGAGCCTTCATTTTCGCAACTGTTCGAAAGTCCTTATCGGTTTCAGCAGGATCAAGCAAATATGCTGCAATAAGTAAATCGAACTCAACGCCGCGCATATCAATTCCTTTCCATTTTAATGCAACGGTGGCCCGCTTTACATCGAACGTGTATTTCTTCATATCCTCGTCTGCCAACCAGTTACGAAACACTTCAGACTGCAATGCAAGCTCAGTAGGAACAAAGTAACAGCCTGTTTCATTTTGAATTCCAAACCCTTGAATGGACGCACGGTGATAATTATCTTCCTGTACTTCCACAATAAGAGCACTTTCATTTTGTAACATATCACTGCTAAGCACATCTACAATTTCAAACGATATTTGATCTAGCTCTACTGCTTCCTTTGCTTCTTCCTTTACATCCATCTTATCTAGCAACGAATGAAAGCCAAGATTTTTAAATATCGGTACTACATCATCGACAGTATATCCGTTAAATTCCATTTCATCTATGGATACTTTAATAGGAGAATGCTGATTAATAGTAGCAAGTTCCTTACTCATCATAGCTTGATCCTTATTAAGCTCAAGCTTCTCCTTTAACTTCTTTCCACTAACACTTTCTATATTCTCATAAACCTGTTCAACGGTTTTAAATTCATTCAGAAGCTTAATAGCGGTCTTCTCCCCTACACCTGGCACCCCTGGAATGTTATCCGATGAATCCCCCATCAATCCTTTCATATCAATGATTTGTGAAGGGGTTAGACTGTACTTTTCAAACAATGTTTCCGGTGTAAATTCATCTACTTCTGTAATCCCCTTACGTGTAATGGCTACAGTTGTTTGTGTAGAAACAAGCTGCAATAAATCACGATCTCCTGAAATAATTTTCACATTTGCCCCTTGCTTACTTGCTTCCAATGCGAGCGTTCCAATAATATCATCCGCTTCATAATTTTCAAGTTCATATCGTTTTACATGAAAAGCATCCAATACTTCTCGAATGAAAGGAAACTGTTCTGACAGCTCCGATGGTGTTTTTTGCCGGCCACCTTTATAATCAGCAAATGTTTGATGACGAAATGTCGTTTTTCCTGCATCGAATGCTACCAGTATATGTGTCGGCTTTTCTTCTTCCAGAATTCTCAGTAGCATCATGGTAAAACCGTAAATAGCATTCGTATGTATTCCTTTATCATTATTTAACAGTGGAAGTGCAAAAAACGCACGATAGGCAATACTATTTCCGTCCAGTAAGACAACCTTTTTACTCAAGTGGCTGTACCTCCCCATATGTTCGATAAGTTAACAAACCAATAAAAGCCGTTATATCCACTCTCTATAATAGCATGACCTTAGTAGAGAGGGAACATAACGGCTTTTGCCGAAAAATATATAGATACTACATTTTATTGATAGAAAAGATAGGGAAGGGACGAGAAAAACTACGTGTTTTCTCGCCCAAAACTACTCCTTGGATGAAGGGGTTTTCAACTAATAATATAGCAATGTATTATTAATCAATAGTGAACTTATTGTTAATATAATGTAAAACATCAGTTTGTAACTTTACGAAGTCGAACAGTAAATGTGGTTCCTTTACCCATTTCACTTTGCACCGTAATATATCCACTGTGCGCTTCCACTAAATGCTTTACTATAGATAAGCCTAATCCAGTTCCCCCAGTATTTCGGCTACGAGCCTTATCTACTCGATAGAAACGCTCAAAAATTCTTGGTATTTCTTCTTTATTAATACCAATCCCTGTATCTGATACGGTAATAGAAATCCACTTAGGTTCATCCTTCATATGCACAGTTACATTGCCACCTGCTGGTGTGTATGAAATTGCATTGTTCATTAAATTTATGAAAATTTGCTTTAACCGATGAGGATCACCCGGAATAATAATATGCTCGTCAGCTTGTATAGTTAGAGAAATAGGCTTTCCTTCAGCTTTCCCTTGCAAAATAACACCAATTTCTTCTAATAACTGTTTGATATCTACCGTACTCATATTCAGCCTAAAGCCTTGTTGTTCGATTTTGGATAAATCTAATAGATCCTCAATTAAGCTTTGCATCCGATCACTTTCTTTTAAAATGATAGAAAGAAAATAGACACGTAGTTTTTCATCTTCCATTGCTCCATCCAATAATGTTTCAGAAAACCCTTTAATCGAGGTGATAGGGGTTTTTAGTTCATGAGAAACGTTCGCTAAGAAATCTTTTCTCATTTGCTCCAATCGTTTGAGCTCCGTAATATCATGAAATACAAGAACGATCCCCTTCCATTCATGACTCGTACTAATGATAGGAGCCCCGTATACTTCGAAATGCCTTCTTTCAATTTGAAGAGGCAATAGCATTTGTTTCCTCACTTTAACCTCTGTCATAAATATTTCTTCCACCAAAGCAATAATTTCTTTATGTTCAAATGCTTCATAATAAAGTCGATTTAAAAATTGCTCATTTGTAACGTGAAAAATTTCTTTATAAGAACGGTTTACTAAGCTTATATAACCATGACTATCTATTAATATCATGCCACTTCCCATATTTTCTATCAGCGTATGAAGTCGGTCCTGCTGCATTTCCTGAGCCGATGTCATTTCTTGTAAATTACGTGCAAGAATATTCATTGCTTGGCTAAGCATACCTGTTTCATCTGCCTGATTTCCATATGCCCTTGCTTTGTAGTTTCCCTTTGCAAGTTCAATGGCAACCTTTGTTACGTTCTCAATGGGCTTTGTATATTGTGCTGTTATTTTAATTCCTAAAAATACAATAACGCCAAATGCAATCATAAAACTGGTAATTAGTACGCCCCATATTTTTTTATGAATATCATTTAATGCACTGAAGGAAAAATCGACAATCAAATATGCCCGGTCATCATGTTTATCTTGCAGTAGCACGCCATAGTAATACAATTGGGAATCCCCGCTCTTACCTTCTACAACATCTGTTCGATTATCAAGCTTCGAGATAATATTAGAAATGGCAGCATTGGATTCAATCTCACTCTTTCTTCCCTTTGAGTCATACAACACTTTACCATGTTCATCCAATAAGCTTATACTTTCTTGTAAGCTCGTTTCCACACGATTCAGTGTTTCCGGATAGGAAAGTGAATAACGAATTCCTTCCCATTCTACAACTGAAGCAACATATCGTAGTTCATTTTCCATCCGTTTATTAAAGTTGTCCATGTAAAACCCTTTAAAGAGCTGCCCTAGTAAAAGACCTAACCCAACTAGGACGGTAACAATTAAAGAGATTAAGGCAAACATAAGCCTCGAACGAAACTTATTCATCTGCCTTTGGCTCCTCTAACTTATAGCCTAGTCCACGAATCGTTTTAATATAAACTGGTTTCTTTGTATTTTTCTCAATTTTGTCGCGAAGATGACTAATGTGTACATCTACTATCCGTGTGTCACCTGCAAAGTCATAATTCCAAACAGCACTGAGTAGCTGATCTCGTGTTAATACACGGCCCTTGTGCTTTGCTAAATATACAAGAAGTTCGAATTCTTTCGGAGTTAATTCAAGTTTTTCTTCTAAGAAAAAGGCTTCGTAGTACTCAGGTAATATTTTTAAATCTGCAATGAGAATATGCCCTGAATCCTTTTCTTCCTGTACAGGCTCTTCCTGTATTTTAGTTCGGCGTAAAATAGCTTTTACCCTCGCAACAACTTCTCTTGGGCTAAATGGCTTTGTCATATAATCATCAGCACCAAGTTCAAGTCCAAGAACTTTATCGAATTCATCATCTTTAGCTGTAAGCATTAAAATTGGAGTCATAATGCGTTGAAGACGTAATTCCTTACATACTTCCATGCCATCCATCTTAGGAAGCATTAAATCTAGTATAATTAAATCTGGACGTTCCTCCGTTGCTTTCTGAAGCCCCGTTTCTCCGTCCATGGCGGTTATGACTTCAAAACCTGCTTGTTGAAGATTAAATTCAATCAACGTTAAAATAAATTCCTCGTCATCCACCACTAGTATTCGGTTACTCATTGTATTCCTCCAAGCGATAAAGTAAAACCGAGCTTCATCCATATATTTTATTTATACTATCCTTTTTATGATACTAGATAATACTAGGATGCTCAAGTCAACTCGTTCTAGTAAGCAAGCTTTTCTCATGTATTTTCGACAAAAACCGCATTTCCCCGATGAATCGGATTATTTTTAAAAATATTTTAGCATTTTACTTAACAGCAAAAAAGATTCGGGATTGCTCCCGAATCTTTTTATAAGTGAAAATTTTTAATATTTGTTTGTAACAATTTCTGCACGTTGTTTCTTATGCAAGAACCTTCATGACGTTACGAACAGATTCTACTGATTTGTTTAATGCAGCTTTTTCTTCGTCTAAAAGATCAAGTTCGATTACCTTTTCAATACCGTTAGAGCCAAGTACTACAGGAACTCCTAAGTAAAGATCGCTGTAACCATATTCGCCTTCTAAGTATGCGATAGCTGGAAGAACACGACGTTGGTCTTTAAGAACAGCTTCAGCCATTTCAACTAAAGCAGCTGCAGGAGCATAGTATGCACTACCGTTACCTAAAAGATTAACGATTTCGCCGCCGCCTTTACGAGTACGTGCTACGATTTCTTCTAAACGTTCTTTAGCAATCAGGTTTTCCAACGGAATACCGCCAGCATAAGAGTAACGTACTAGAGGCACCATATCGTCACCGTGGCCACCTAATACGAAACCTGTTACATCTTTAACAGAAAGGTTAAGTTCTTGTGCAACGAATGTACGGAAACGAGCTGTGTCAAGAACACCAGATTGTCCGATTACGTGTTCTTTAGGAAGACCTGATTCTTTGTATACAGTGTAAGTCATTGCATCAACTGGGTTTGTTAATACGATAATTACTGTGTTTGGAGAATATTTAACGATTTCTCTTGTTACACTCTTCATGATTTTAGAGTTTGTAGCAACTAAATCGTCACGGCTCATTCCTGGTTTACGAGCGATACCAGCAGTAATGATTACTACGTCAGAATCAGCAGTGTCTGCATAGTCAGAAGTACCGATAATGTTAGAATCAAATCCTTGAACTGGGCTAGCTTCAAGCATATCTAATGCTTTCCCTTTTGTAGGGTTTTCCATTTGTGGAATATCTACAAGTACTACGTCACCCAGCTCTTTTTGAGCTACGAAGAAAGCAGCAGTTGCTCCGGTAAATCCAGCACCGATAACAGAAATTTTCTTACGTGAGCTAGTCATTCTGCTTCTCTCCTTATTTAACAGTTTTCATTTAACAGTTTTCACTGCATCCATGTTTTTAATTAATTCGTCTGCAAATTCAGAGCATTTTACTTCTGTAGCTCCATCCATTAGACGAGCAAAGTCATATGTTACAACTTTAGATTCAATTGTATTTTCAACTGAAGCTGTAATAAGCTTAGCTGCTTCGTTCCAACCTAAATGTTCAAGCATAAGAACACCAGAAAGAAGGATAGAAGAAGGATTTACTTTATCCATACCAGCATATTTAGGAGCAGTACCATGTGTTGCTTCGAAAATAGCATGTCCAGTCACATAGTTGATGTTAGCACCAGGAGCGATACCAATACCACCTACTTGAGCAGCAAGTGCATCAGAAATGTAATCGCCGTTTAAGTTCATTGTTGCAACAACATCGAACTCACGTGGGCGAGTTAAAATTTGTTGTAAGAAAATATCAGCGATAGAATCTTTTACGATGATTTTTCCAGCTTCTTCTGCTGCTGCCATCGCTTTGTTTGCTGCTTCTTTTCCTTCTTTTTCAACAATACGATCATACTCAGTCCAAGTGAATACTTTATCACCAAACTCTTGTTCTGCTACTTCATAGCCCCATTTCTTGAATGCGCCTTCTGTGAACTTCATAATGTTACCTTTATGAACAAGCGTTACAGACTTACGGTTTTCAGTGATGGCATAGTTGATTGCAGCACGAACAAGACGTTTTGTTCCATCTTCAGAAACTGGTTTAATACCAAAACCAGAAGTTTCTGGGAAGCGGATTTTCTTAACGCCCATTTCGTTTTGTAAGAAATTAAGTACTTTTTGAGCTTCAGCACTACCTTGTTCCCATTCAATACCAGCATAAATATCTTCTGTATTTTCACGGAAAATTACCATGTCAGTATCTTGTGGACGCTTAACTGGTGAAGGAACACCTTCAAAGTAGCGAACAGGACGTAAGCAAACATAAAGATCCAATTGTTGACGAAGTGCAACGTTCAAAGAACGAATACCACCACCGATTGGAGTTGTAAGAGGTCCTTTAATAGCAATTAAATATTCACGAATTACGTCAAGAGTTTCTTGTGGAAGCCATTCGCCAGTTTGGTTGAATGCTTTTTCTCCAGCTAATACTTCTTTCCAAACAATTTTCTTTTCTCCGTTATAAGCTTTTTCTACGGCTGCGTCTAATACGCGTGAAGCAGCGGCCCAAATATCAGGACCAATTCCGTCACCTTCAATAAAAGGAATTACTGGGTTATTTGGTACATTCAAGATGCTGTTAGTTACAGTGATTTTTTGTCCAGTAGTCAATGCAATTACCCCCATATAAAATATGTATGAAACAAAAGAAGGTCTAAAAGTCTGCTTAGAGACCTTCTTTTGATCAACTATAATGTTTTGTATTACTTTTTTACTAAAATTACTATGCAGATATTAGATTCTGTCTTCAACTGGAACATATTTTTGATTTACAGGACCAGTATATTCTGCACGCGGACGAATCAAACGGTTGTTTGAATATTGTTCTAGAATGTGAGCTAACCAACCAGAAGTACGGCTGACAGCAAAGATTGGTGTAAACAAATCATGTTCGATTCCTAAACAATGATACACTGATGCAGAGTAGAAATCTACATTTGGTGGTAATCCTTTTGTAGAAGTTACGATGTCTTGTATCTTCACACTCATATCATACCATTTTGTTTCGCCAGTTAATTGACCCAATTGCTTAGACATTTCTTTCAAATGCTTAGCACGAGGATCTCCTTTGCGGTATACACGGTGACCGAATCCCATAATTTTCACTTTGTTATTTAAAGCGTTTGTAATATAAGATTCTACGTTTGCTACTTCCCCAATTTCAGAAAGCATTTTCATTACTTGTTCATTAGCACCACCGTGAAGAGGGCCTTTTAATGCTCCAATTGCTGCTGTAATACCAGAATATACATCAGAAAGAGTAGCCACACATACACGAGCAGTAAATGTAGAAGCATTTAGTTCATGATCCGCATGAAGTACAAGTGCTTTGTTGAAAGCTTCGATTTCAATATCTTTTGGAAGTCTATCATTTAGCATGTACAAGAAATTTGCTGCAAAAGTAAGTTCCTTATTTGGTGCAACAGCATCTAAACCTTTACGGATTCTTGCATAGGCTGCCACAAGAGTTGAAATCCTAGCCTGCAATTTAACCGCTTTCAAATAATTTGAATTTTCATCCATTGCTTCGGCATTTTCATCATACAAAGCCAACATAGAAATAGCTGTACGTAAAACTGTCATTGGATGAGCGTTATCTAAGTTTGTAATTTTTAAGTATGTTAACACTTCTGCTGGTACTTCTGCAAATTCTTTCAGTTGAGATGTTAACTCTGCTAATTCTTCTCGATTAGGCAGTTTACGATGCCATAATAAATACACAACCTCTTCAAAAGAAGCATGTTCAGCTAAATCGTCAATTTCATAACCTACATATGTTAATGTGTCATCAATAATGGAGCTGATTGATGATGTTGTTGCTACTACCCCTTCAAGACCTTTCGTACTTGTCATAATATTCTCTCCTTTTTCTCATAATTCTCCCAGCCCACAGGAAGTGCCCAGAGAAAAACAACAGAACATAAAACAAACGTGGAAAAAGGTATTATTTTATGTGGTTGTTACTTTTCTCATCATTAATTGCATTCCTAGGTAAATGGCAGTATGGCACCTCTTTAATTACTATTATAAACAATTATCTGATTTTTGGAAACGAAAAGAATCGGTTTAATTAATTTAATGACAAAAAAACTCTATTTTATAAGTTCTATAACCTGCATAATTGCATAAGCTATCCCTGCTCCAATGAGCGGTCCAACGGCAACTCCGTTGAATAAAGTAACTGCTAAAATTGTTCCTAATACAAGTGCTGCCGTCATTTGCGGATCCTGCGTTAAAAGTTGCAAACCTCCTTTTGCAAGCAAAGCAACAACAATTCCAGAACCAAGAGCAATCCAAGCATAATAAGATTTCATAGCATCAATAAGCTGTTTAAACCCAATTTCTCCCGTTGCAATCGGAACAAGTACGGCAATGGTAATAACAGTTACACCTAAGTTTATTCCTTTCTGCTGCAAGTAAGGAAATATTTTCTCTCCTACAAATGTGAGTTTTAGCACAAATAAAATAATTACCGCAACGGTTAATGATTGGTTTTTAGCTATCATTCCTATTACTAGTAAGATAAGTAAAAATAAACTAGATTGACTCATACTTTTCCCCCTTTCCTCTAATCCCATACGGAAGTAACTTTCTTTTCCTTTCATACCCATGTTAAAATACAGATAGTTTAACTAGAGATTACCCACATTTTATGGAGCACTTACATATTGCGTTATATCGTACCGGATAGGAGGATTTTTTTTGAACAAAACATATATATTTATCGGTTTACGCATGTTATTAATACTGGCTGTAGCTTACCTTGGAATGCTTCTCTTATTGTACGTTTCAGGACTTGTTTATCCGTTTATCATTGCGCTCATCATTGCATACATGATTAATCCGATTGTAAATTTTTTAGATAGAAAGCTACGGTTTCCAAGACCTCTTGCGGTATTTGTTACACTTATTCTTGTATTCGGTGCAATCATTGGCTTAGTTATTCTTCTCGTTACGGAAGCGATTGCTGCTGCTAATTATTTACTCATTATTTTACCCGATAAATTTCCAAAATTCGCTTCTTATTTACAAGACATACTTGTTCACAATATTATGCCGCTCTATAATGATTTATCAACTAAATTTAATCGCCTTGGCGTATCTCAGCAACAAACCATTACAACGAATATCCAAAATATCGGCACATCTTTAACACAAAGTGTGAAAAATATATTAACTACGATATTGACATGGCTCACGAATTTTATAAGTGCTCTTCCTACAACAGTTACCGTGCTAATCTTTATCTTGTTAGCAACTTTCTTTATCGCAAATGACTGGCACAGAATCGGAAATACTGTTAAAAAAATTGTTCCTAAAAAAATGCATGGTTATGGAATAACAATTTTTAAAGATCTTCAAAAAGCACTCTTCGGTTATATAAAAGCACAATTTACGCTTATATCTATGACGACTGTTATCGTTTTACTCGGATTTTTAATTTTACGCGTTCCTTATGCAATTACAGTTGCTTTAATTACTGGAATTGTAGACTTACTTCCTTACCTTGGAACTGGTACAGTATTTGTCCCTTGGATTTTATATGTATGGTTCACTGGAGATACATCCTTTGCGCTTGGACTACTCATATTATATATAGTAGTAATTGTACAGCGTCAGCTAATCGAACCAAAGATTCTTTCTTCGAACATAGGAGTGGATCCTCTTGCTACGCTAATCGCATTATTCGTTGGTTTTAAGTTATTTGGTGTTCTAGGTTTAATTATAGGGCCAACAACACTTGTCCTGATTACTACCCTACACAAAGCACATGTTTTTCAAGATTTATGGATTTATATTAGAGGAGAAAAGTTATAACTGCTCAAAAACAAATAGATAAAAAACAATAAACACCGTCTGGTTAACCAGACGGTGTTTATTGTTTCCAAATAATTGTTGTGTTTCCTCTCATTCTTCTCTGAATCCATTTCATTCCCATGAATTTTATTCGTTTTCTGCTGATTGGTAATAATAAGATCAATCCAAGTACATCTGTTACATACCCAGGTGTCATTAGGAGAATTCCTCCAAATAATATACAAATACCATCTAGGATTGAATCTGCAGGTAGGATTCCTTGGCGCATCTGTTCATTTGCTTGACGAACTACAGCTATACCTTGCTGTTTTGCTATGTAAGCTCCAATTACTCCTGTTGCAATCATTATGATAAATGTAGGAAATACGCCTATCCAATGACTTGAGGCTACAAGTAAGGTTACCTCTATTGCGGGAACCACAATAAATAGAATAGCAAAAAATTTTATCATATGTCTCCTCCGTTTATATGTATCATGACATACATGCATATTGCTTATATAGAAATAGGAATTTGCCATACTATAACATAAAACAGAATGGATGTGCTAATAGTCAGCATAAAAAAAGAGAAGAAGGATTGAATTCCTTCTTCTCTTTTACTTTTACTTATAGTACAGCGTGCCCGTTGTAAATAATTCCCCTTGCTGCATCTACGGTTACCTCTTGTCCATCTTGCAGGATAGAAGTAGCGTTTTGGACTCCTACAACAACTGGGATTCCAATCGATACACCTACGATTGCTGCATGACTCGTTAATCCGCCTTCTTCAATAACTAATGCAGAAGCCATACGAATAGCTTCCATCATATCTTTATCTGTTGAAACTGTAACAAGTACATCGCCTTGAGTCATTTTTGCTAATGCTTCAGCAGCATTTTTTGCAGATACCACTTTACCGGTTGCTGATTTACGTCCAATTCCTTGACCGTTGGCTATTTGTTCCCCAACAACGTGAATTTTCATTATGTTTGTCGTTCCTGTTTCACCAACTGGAACACCTGCTGTAATAACTACTGTATCTCCAAAATTAATAATGCCTGCATCCATTCCTGTATCAATAGCTGTTTCAAGCAATTCATCTGTTGAATTTACCGTTCCTTTTGCTAAATATGCTTGAACGCCCCATACAAGTGCTAAGCGACGGCAAATCATTTCATTGAATGTTACGGCTACAATTGGAGATTTCGGGCGATACTTCGAAATCATCTTTGCAGTATAACCACTTTCTGTTGGGGTTACAATAGCAGCTACATCTAAAGCAACTGCTGTATGAGCTACTGATTGACTAATTGCATCTGTAATCGTAGATTTAGCTTCTTTCATACGTTTACGGAACAAATCTTCGTATTGTAAGGATTGTTCCACACGCTTTGCGATAGAAGCCATCATTTTTACAGATTCAACAGGGTAAGATCCCGCAGCCGTTTCTCCAGAAAGCATAATAGCATCTGTTCCATCGAAAATAGCGTTCGCAACGTCACTTGCTTCAGCACGTGTTGGACGTGGGTTGCGTTGCATGGAATCCAACATTTGCGTTGCAGTAATAACAGGCTTGCCAAGTGCGTTACATTTTTTGATTAGACGTTTTTGTACAAGAGGTACTTCTTCTGGTGGAATTTCAACACCCATGTCACCACGAGCAACCATTAGACCATCAGAAACTTCTAGAATAGAATCAATGTTATCAATTCCTTCTTGGTTTTCAATTTTAGGAATTACTTGGATGTATTGTGCTTCGTGCCCTTCTAGTAATTCGCGAATTTCTAGAATATCAGAGGCTTTACGCACGAATGATGCTGCGATAAAATCAATTTTTTGTTCAATACCAAATACGATGTCACTTACGTCTTTTTCTGTAATACCAGGAAGCTTTATGCTTACATTTGGTACGTTAACACCCTTTTTATTTTTAACAACTCCACTATTTAGTACCTTTGTACGAATTTCACCATTTGCTTTTTCTAGCACTTCAAGCTCAATCAGACCATCATCGATTAAGATTTTTGAGCCAGGATCTACGTCATCATAAAGTCCAGCATAAGAAACAGAAAATTTTTCTGCTGTCCCTAGTACTTGCTCAGTCGAAATAATAACCTCTGCACCTGTTACAAGCTCAGCCATTCCGTTTTCGAAATCATGTGTACGAATTTCTGGTCCCTTTGTATCTAACAAGATTGCAACCGTCTTACCCGTACGTTTTGCAGCTTCACGAATATTGATAATACGTGCAGCATGCTCTTCATGGTTTCCATGAGAAAAGTTTAAACGTGCTACATTCATACCGGATTGTATTAATTCTTCTAACTTTTCAATACTTTCACTAGCTGGTCCTATTGTACATACAATTTTTGTTTTACGCATAAAATACCTCCGTTTTTTTTTGAAAACGTTCCCATTCACTAAAGACAATCAGATTGATAATTCTGTAGACAGTTGGTACATGTCTAAATCAATTACGTGTTTATGAGATAACGCCTCGATAATATCTTCATCAACTATTTTATTGTTCTGAATACCCACGCAACGTCCGCCTTTTCCTTCAAGAAGAAGTTCAACTGCTCTTGACCCTAGTCGACTAGCTAATACACGGTCAAATGCACTTGGAGAACCTCCACGTTGAACATGACCTAATACGGTTACACGTGTATCAAATTGAGTCGCATCTTGAATCTTTTTACCGATATCAATTGCGCTGCCAACACCTTCGGCAACCACAATAATACTGTGCTTTTTGCCCCGTTCTGTTCCGCGTTTTAAACGAGCAATTATCTCTTCCATATCGTACTTAGCTTCCGGGATTAAAATCGTTTCTGCACCATCAGCAAGCCCCGTCCATAATGCTATGTCCCCTGCATGGCGACCCATAACTTCAATTACATATGTACGTTCATGAGAAGTCGCTGTATCACGAATTTTATCAATTGCATCAATTACCGTATTTAGCGCCGTATCAAACCCAATAGTAAAATCCGTTCCTGGAATATCATTATCAATCGTTCCCGGAACACCTATACATGGGAAACCATGTTCTGTTAATTTTTTCGCTCCTTGATAAGAACCATCTCCACCAATAACAACAAGGGCTTCAATGCCGAACTTTTTCAATTGTGCAATCCCTTGCATTTGTCCTTCTAACGTCTTAAATTCAGGACATCTTGCCGTATATAACTTCGTTCCACCACGGTGAATAATATCGCCTACTGATCCTAATTCTAGTTTTTCAATATGTCCAGAAATTAAACCTGCATATCCGTGATAAATACCGTAAACTTCTAAGTCATGGAATATGCCTTTTCTAACAACCGCACGAATTGCTGCATTCATGCCAGGTGAATCTCCACCACTTGTTAAAACTCCGATTCGTTTCATCTGTACTCACCTCTAAAGAATATTCATCTTCTCGTGAACTGCGGCTCTTTTCTCTATACGCCTATAACACGCAGTAGCGTTCATGATAAAGACGTTTGTCCAATATCATTTTATCATTACAGTTGATCGTTGCGCAATTAATGTCCCGTTCACTTTGTAAATTGATCAGACATCATGCCACACAGATACCTTACCTGAATTACCCTTAAAAAACAATGAAGATAATGTGTCAATTAAGTAAAGCGAAACCGGCTTGTACAGCTCCATAGGTCAGAAGTTCTTCAATACGTGTAAAGATAATTTAAAGAAGAAAACGTGCACAGAGTGCACGTTTTATCCATTTACTATAGTATTTTCTAAAAACGAGATTTTACCCATTTTCATATATTTATCATAGCGTTGCTCTACGATTTGTTCTTTTGTCATCCCTTTTAAAGCTTCTAGGGACGAGGCAATCACTTGATCAACGTACCTAGCTTGTTGCTTTGCATCAAGGTGAGCGCCACCAGGTACTTCAGTAATAATTTCATCAATAATATCTAAGTTCTTTAACTGCGGTGCGGTAATACCCATTGCTTCTGCAGCTTCCTTTGCTTTGCTTGCATCTTTCCAAAGAATAGCAGCGGCACCTTCAGGAGAAATAACAGAGTACGTAGCATTTTCCAACATATGTACGTAATTACCCACACCTAAACCTAATGCACCACCACTACCACCTTCTCCAATGACAATACAAACGATAGGCACAGTGATGCCAGCCATTTCAAACAAATTTCGAGCGATTGCTTCACTCTGCCCTCGTTCTTCAGCTGCCTTCCCTGGATAAGCACCCTTTGTATCAATAAAGCAAATAATGGGGCGGCGAAACTTCTCAGCTTGTTTCATAAGACGTAATGCCTTGCGATAGCCTTCTGGATGTGGCATTCCAAAATTACGACGAATATTTTCCTTCGTATCCTTACCGCGTTGGTGCCCTATAACCGTAACCGGTATACCTTGGTATTTTGCAATTCCACCGACAATTGCCTCATCATCTCCGTAGAAACGATCACCATGACATTCAATAAAATCAGTGAAAATATTTGCAATATAATCTAATGTTGTAGGACGTTGAGGATGACGTGCAACTTGTACGCGATCCCACACTTTTAAATTGCTGTATATTTCCTTTTGTAAGTTTTCTAGCTTTACTTCTAAAATATGAATTTCATCCGTAAAGTCCATACTACTATTTTTTGTGTATTCCTTTAATTCATCTATCTTCCCTCGCAGCTCTACAATTGGTTTTTCAAATTCTAGTTCTGCCATTGAGCTATTTCCTCCCGTTGGTGAATCTCTATAATCACTCGTAGTGTTTCCTTTAATTTCGATCGATCGATTACGCTATCTAGCTGACCGTGTTCTAATAAGAATTCAGCTGTTTGGAAGTTTTCCGGCAATTCCTCGCGTACAGTTTGTTCAATTACTCTGCGACCAGCAAAACCTATTAATGCACCCGGCTCTGCAAAATTATAATCTCCTAGTGAAGCAAAGCTTGCTGAAACTCCTCCGGTAGTCGGATGGGTCATAACAGAAATAATGAGTCCACCTTCTTCACTAAAACGTTTTAAGGCAACGCTCGTTTTTGCCATTTGCATTAGGCTAAGAACGCCTTCTTGCATACGGGCCCCTCCTGATGCGGTAAAAATAAGAAAAGGAACCTTTAATTCTCTCGCTTTCTCAACAGCTCTTGCAATTTTTTCTCCTACAACCGAACCCATACTTCCCATACGGAAGCGAGAATCCATTACAGCTATAACAACAAGCATATTATCAATTGTTCCTTCTCCAGTTACAATTGCCTCATTAAGTCCTGTTTTCTGACGATCTCCCTCTAGTTTCTTTTCGTAACCAGGAAATTGCAAGGGATTTACAGATATCATTTCCTCATCATAGGGAAGAAATGTATGTTCATCTAGTAAGCTTTCAATTCGTTCATACGCATTCATTTGATGATGATAGCCGCAATTCGCACAAACCTTTAAGTTCTTTCGAAGTTCTTTCGAATACATAATTTTTTTACAGCTAGGACATTTTGTCATTACACCGTCAGGTACATCTTTTCGAAGTTGTTCTGAAGGAATTACAGCATATTTCTTTTTCTTTGAGAATAAATCTCTTAGCATGTTGGGCCTCCTTTGTTACTTGCAAAGAACACAGAAATATTTATATAAATCAAGAGCAAAAAGCATAACAATTCAAATTGTAGCTAATTGCATGTGCAATTATTTGTCTAAGAAAAAAGGCAATGATGAGAATTCTAAGAATACATAATACATGAAGCCAATTGATTATAATAATGTAATGCCTTAGTCTCATTTTTATCTTCAACAGCCTGACAAATATGATGGTACAACCTTCTATTCTCAAGCTGTAGCTCATATGTCATTGTGGAATCATACGCTTGTAAAATTACCCAAATTCTGTACAATAAATAGTTATTTGTTTTTTCTGTCATTTTCCTCCAAAAGACATCATGAAACGCTTTAATAGAAAGATCATTTTGTAACAATATATCGTTGCATTCAATATGGCTATCAAAAGAACAAAGAATACGAAGAACATCCTGCTCTATAAGTTGCTTAACCTGATGTAAATCATTCTTCGTTTTTTCATCCTGCAACAGAAATGTAGCTAGTACATTTACAAGACTATGCTCATATATATTTTTAATAAAGGTTCCTTCTCCACGCCGCGTTTCAATCAGTCCAACCAGTTCAAGTGAGCGAAGTGCTTCACGAACAGAAGAACGTCCAACACTTAAACGTGCGCTAAGCTCTCTTTCTGAAGGCAATCGATCTCCAGCCTTCAAATGGTCTTCGTCAATAATAGCACGAATTTTTTGGACAATTTCGAGATATACCTTCGTTTGAACCGTCACACTTTACTCCTCACTCGCTTTGCCGATAGTTGCTAATCTTCTTGTTTTTTCTGCTACTTCTTTCGGATCTACATTACGACGTGCTACCCCTGTTTCCATGGCTGCCTTTGCAACAAATTCAGCAACTCGTGGAGCCACACGTAAGTCAAAAGGAGTAGGAATAATATATGTAGCCGATAATTCTTCATCTGATACGAGGGATGCAATAGCTTCCACAGCAGCTAGTTTCATTTCTTCATTTATTTGCGTCGCATATACATCAAGCGCTCCTCGGAATATACCAGGAAATGCAAGGACATTATTCACTTGATTTGGGAAATCTGAGCGGCCCGTACCAACCACTGCAGCTCCAGCTTCTAATGCATCTTTTGGCATAATTTCCGGCATCGGATTTGCCATTGCAAAAATAATAGGATCATGATTCATAGATCGAACCATTTCTTTCGTAAGTGCACCTTCAGCAGATACGCCCACAAATACATCTGCACCTTGCAAGGCATCGTGCAATGAACCAGCTAATTTGTCACGATTCGTAAACTTCGCAACCTCATTCTTTAGTGCATTCATTCCATCTGGATGTCCTTCATAAATAGCGCCTTTTGTATCACACATAATGATGTCGCGAACACCGTAGCGATATAATAACTTTATAATAGCAATTCCAGCCGCTCCTGCTCCGCTCGCAACAATCTTTATTTGCGACATCTTTTTATTTACTAGCTTTAGTGCATTAAGTAAACCAGCTACTGTTACAATTGCCGTTCCATGCTGATCGTCATGAAATACAGGAATATTACATTCCTTTTTCAATCGTTCTTCGATGATAAAGCAATTTGGAGATGCAATATCCTCTAAGTTCACACCACCAAATGAAGGCTCAAGTAACTTAACCGTCTCCACAATTTTATCTACATCATTCGTTTGTAATGGTAGTGGGAATGCATCTACGCCTGCAAAACTTTTAAAAAGAACAGCCTTTCCTTCCATAACCGGCAATGATGCTTCTGGACCGATGTTGCCTAACCCTAATACGGCAGTTCCATCTGTAACGATTGCTACCATGTTACCCTTCATCGTATATTCGTATACTTTGCTTTTGTCTTCATAGATGATTTTACAAGGTTCTGCTACTCCTGGAGAATATGCAAGACTTAAATCTTTCGCATTCTCAAGCTTAACTTTTGAAATGGTTTCTAGCTTTCCTTGGTTTACACGGTGCATGTGAAGTGCTTCTTCACGAAGTGTTGACATAATATACACTCTCCTTGAAGACCATCCTGCCATTCCTTACCGGTTAATTGTAGTGGTCAGACCACAACTTACCACTACTACTATAATAGATAAGGGAGGAAAAAGTCCATTATATTTTACACACAACATTTTCTTGGCCTAGGATGCTAATAAGCGCTTGTAAGCACTCTTCATTGGGATGCACGGAAAATCTGTAAGATAATTGTACCATTTTATGCTCTTTTTCATAATACATGAAAACATTTGCAAAGCCCGGATGACTAAAAATCGTCTTCATTATCTGCGTAGAAACCGCGGTCTCATGCTGAGAATGGAGTTTTAAATATAAAGAAAAAGTATCATTTTTTTTATATTTATCCATGCCTTCTAGCGGGTATAACCCTTCAATTACCCATTGTTTTTTATTATTTCGAAGCGAAATATTACCTACAATGAGAATAATTTGATCTTCTTGAACAAAGGGAGCAAATTGCAAATATGTATCAGGAAACATAACTGCTTCCATTTCCTCTCCTTGATCACAAATAGTTAAAAAAGCCATTTTCTGCATTTTTTTCGTCCGAATGATTCTTGTCTTTGAAATATATACAATAGATCGTACATGCTTCTCGTGTTGGCGGAGCGCCTCTCCAATCGTAGGTATTTGTACCTTTTCCATAAGCTCCTTATACATAAATGTAGGGTAACTAGATACATATAATCCGAGCATTTCCTTTTCCAGCTTTAACTTCTCAATAAAAGGGATTGGCTCCACTGACACATACTGTGGCTTTGGCACAAGATCCTCATCTAAAAACATATCCATTTGACTGGCATCGTCCGGTTTCACCAGTTCCACATAAGCAAGTGCGGTTTCAATACTTGCTAAAAGCGTTGCACGATCCTCAAAATCGTCAAAACATCCAGAACAAATAAGAGTTTCTAATAGCTTTCTTGTTATAACGCGGCTTGACATTCGGATACAAAAATCAAACAAATCCGTAAAATGGCGTTTATTACGCTCTTGTAATATTTCTTTCACTGTGGCAACCCCTACATTTCGAATTGCCAATAAACTAAATCGAATCGCTTCTCCCTCCGCTTGAAAACGAAATCCACTTGTATGAATAGATGGAGGTAAAATGGAAATCCCCTTTTGCACTGCTTCTCGTGCATATTGCACAATTTTATCCTCGCTTCCAATTACACTAGACAATAAAGCCGTCATAAATGGAAGAGGGTAGTTTGCCTTAACATAAGCAAGCTGATAAGCTATCATGCTGTAAGCAACTGCATGACTGCGATTAAATCCATAATTTGCAAACTGTACGATATAATCATATACAGCATGAGCAATCTTTTCTTCATATCCTTTGTTTATGCAGCCCAATACGAAGTGCTCTCGCTCTTTATCTAACAAATCACGTTTTTTCTTGCTAACTGCTCTTCGAAGCATATCTGCTTCTCCTAAGGAGAAACCGGCCATTACCGAGGCTATTTGCATAATTTGCTCTTGATAAACAATTACGCCGTACGTTCTAGACAGTATAGGCTCCAAATCTTCATGTAAATAGTGAATCGCATGCTTTCCATGCTTCGAATCGATGAACAATGGAATTTGCTCCATGGGACCTGGACGATACAGTGCATTCACTGCAACAATATCCTCGAATTCTGTCGGTTTCAGTGAACGCAATACGCTTCTCATTCCAGCAGATTCCAATTGAAAGACACCTGTCGTATCCCCTTTACTTAGAAGGGAAAAGGTACGCTGATCCTGAAGGGGAATATGATTAAAACGAATCGTTTCTCCAGTCATTTCGTGAATGAGCTTACGAATTTGATCAAGAATAGTTAAATTGCGCAAGCCCAGAAAGTCCATTTTCAACATTCCCAACTCCTCCAATACTTCGGCAGGATATTGGGTAATATAAACAGTATGCCCCTCTTGAATGGCAACGTGATCTGTAAGAGGCATATCACTCATAATGACTCCTGCTGCATGAACGGACGTATGCCGAGGAAGCCCTTCTACTTTCCGGGCAATTGTATAAATTTTCTCAAGGAGTGGTGTACTATTAATATGTCTTCGCAATGGTTCTGATTCTTTATAAGCTTCCTCTAAAGATATTCCTATACGCGAGGGAATGAGCTTAGCAAGTTCATCGATTTCTCTTGGCAAAAGCCCATGGACGCGAGCTACATCACGAATCGCAGCTTTAGCTGCTAGTGTTCCAAATGTCACAATTTGTGCCACATGCATGCTCCCATATTTTTCACTAACGTACCGAATCATATCGTCACGACGAACATCGGGGAAATCAATATCAATATCAGGTAAAGAAACCCGCTGTGGATTTAAAAACCGTTCAAATAACAAATCATAAGCGATGGGATCAATATCAGTAATTTCTAAGACGTAAGCTACAAGTGAACCAGCTGCAGATCCACGTCCTGGCCCCGTCATAATGTTATGACTATGAGCATATTGCATAAAATCCCATACAATTAAAAAATAATCGCTAAAACCCATATTTGAAATAATTTGTAACTCGTATACAAGACGTTGCTGATGTAGTTCAGTAACAACATCATATCGTTTTTTTAATCCATCTTCACATATGCGACGTAAGTACAATTCAGGAGTTTCGTCCGTTGGAATTGGAAATCTAGGCAATCGATTTTGATGAAATGGGATATGTACATGGCAGTTTTTAGCAATATCCACACTGTTAGAAATTGCTTCAGGAACAGAGGAAAAACGTTCCATCATCTCATATGGCGTGGTTAATTCATACTCACTACTCTCATAGCGTGGGCGACCCTCATCTGTTAACTTTGTGCCATTTTCAATAGAGAGAAGACAGTCATGAACTACACTATCTTCTTTATTTAAGTACCGGACATCGTTTGTTGCTACGACCGGTACTCCTTCTTCCTTACTTAAAGCTAACAGTTTCGTGAGAAGCTCCTCCTCACCAGGAATAAGATGATTTTGTAAGCTGATGTAAAATTTTGTGAATAAAGATTTATTTTTACGAATAGATGCGCGAGCTTTTTCTTCGTCATTTTGTAAGATGTACTGTTCAAGCTCTCCTTTACGTCCCGGAGATAGTGCAATAATTCCATCGGTATAATGTGTGAGCCATTTTCTAGGTATACCGGCTTTTGCTTTTGTCATAATAGTACTAGAAATTTTTAATAGGTTATGATAGCCTGTTTCATTTTCTGCCAATAGGACAAGTGGGTACGATCCTTCTTCTTCTAATACAGAGGCAGTTAAGCCTATGATTGGTTGAATTCCTTCCCCTTTGCATGCTTTATAAAACGGAATAACCCCGTACATCACATTTTCATCTGTAATCGCCAATGCCTCCATGCCAAGACTCTTCGCTCGCTTTACAAGCATATCAATCGTACATGTGCTTTTTAATAGACTATAAACGGTTTGACATTGCAAATGTACAAACTTCACTTATATACCATCACCTTTTTCAATCGTGTTTTTTTTATTATATGAGAACAAGCAATCATAAATCAAAACATACTCTCTATATTCTATCCATATACATATGAATGAGAAGGGAGCTGAGGAAATGGAAGTTAAGCAAACGTTTTTTTCACTCCTCATTACAAGCTATTTCATCGCATTTGGCGTCATACTAGGAGGATCACTAATCGGAGGAATTGGCTCATTTCTCGTAGGCCAACCACCTATGACCATGATTAGACGATTTGCAGAAAGTCTTCGAATTTGGGCTCTCGTGGCTGCTATCGGTGGAACATTTGACACATTCTACAGTTTAGAACGAGGAATCTTTCAAGGTGAAACGAAGGATATCGTCAAGCAAGCGCTCTTAATTGTCTTTGCAACAGGTGGTATGCAAACTGGACTAATTATCGTGAAATGGTTAACTGAGGACCGTGCATGAGAATCCCGCCCCTATATAAATCACGGACTTGGCAAACAATTTTTGCCGGCATGGCAGTGGGGGGGATCATTAGCTGGATTATATTCTTATATATTTATGGCGTATTTCATGAAGAACAACGTGCACTTATCTGGCAGCAGCAAAATGAAATTACAGATTTAAAACGAAAAAATCATATTTTACAAGAGGATCAAAAAGCTACAAATGAAAAAACAAAAAAAATATTAACAATACAAGATGTGAAAATCGATATTATTAATCACGAGCAATATGACTTAGATTTATTAGCGGTTCATAGTTTATCAAGTGACGTAAAAAAAGATTTACAAAACCTGCTTACAAAAAGTGTACAAAGTGTTTCAGAGAATAAAGAATTGTTGCTAAAGGCAATCGAAAACAAAACATATACACGTGACAATGTTACCTATCATTTTCTTGTTCGCAGTATTCACTTTGATACCGTATTAGAAATTTCCTTGCAAATTAAAAGAGGATGACTCGAAAGGAGTAGTCCCTCTTTTCGAGTCATCTTATGCCTTCTACTTACAAATCTCTCTTAAGTCTAAAATGACTTTCTCTGCCTCTTCCCAAGAGTATACCGTAGCGCCGGAAGCAAGTGGATGACCTCCACCGTTATATTTCATTGCAAGGGTATTAATAACAGGTCCTTTTGAACGTAACCGCACGCGAATGGAATCTTTTTCTTCTAAAAATAGTACCCATGCTTTAATTCCTTCTATATTACCTAGCACACCCACAATGCTAGAAGCTTCATTTGCCTTTACATGAAATTGTTCCAAAATTTCTGGTGTGATTTTTATATACGCTGCCCCTTCTTCTGTTAATTCAAAATGCTGTAAAATGTAACCATTCAATCTTGCTAGGCGCGGATTTGTTTTGTACATTTGATTATAAAGATCAGGAAAATCAATACCCGTTTCGATTAGATTTGCTACATACCGAAATGTTTTGGGCTTTGTATTAGAAAATAAAAATCTTCCTGTATCTGCAACAATACCTGCATATAGTAATCGTGCCGCTTCTTGTGATAGAACAAGACCTTTATCTTTTCCGTACTCATAAAGTTCATAAATCATTTCACTACATGAGCTTGCGGTCGTATCTACCCAAAGAATGTCACCATATGGATTTTCATTCGGATGATGATCAATTTTAATAATTTTCTTTCCTTGCTTGTAGCGCTGATCACATACTCTTTCTTCATTCGCTGTATCACAAACAATAACAAGAGCCTGTTCATATGTTTGATCGTCAATTTCATCCATACCTCTTAAAAATGAAAGAGACTTCTCATTTGCACCTACCATGTAAATTTTTTTTTCAGGAAAAGATTCTTGGAGCATGGTTCCTAGCCCACATTGTGATCCGATGGCATCAGGATCTGGACGAACATGACGATGAATAATGATTGTGTCATATTCTTTAATTGCTTGTATTATTTGTTCCTTCATATCCATATTTCTCCTTCAAATTGCTGGTTTATTAACAAAATTACTTGTTCATTCTATCGATCAATAAATTGCACCATAAGAAGTGCTTTTCCAACAATTTCCCCTTCTTGTTGTACCTCTACGTCGACCTTACCAAATTTACGCCCAATTTCCATTACTTTTGGATGTATTTCAATAATCGAATCAATTTGAACTGGTTTTACAAAGTAAACCGTTAAACTTTCTACAACTAAATCGCCTTTTTTCTGTGCACGTAAGGCGCGGCTCGCAGATTCCGTTAAGATTGTTGTAAATACACCGTACGACAACGTACCAATGCTATTTGTCATCTGTGGTGTAACAGAAAAGCGGTATATATTATCAGGTCTTGTTTCCTTTTGTGATAGAAATTGATTGGTTACAATGTCTTCAATCGTTTCCCCTACTTGAGGCTGTCTTTGTATCATTTGCAAGGCTTGTAATACATCACGACGACTAATAATTCCTTGTAATCTACCGCCCGCATCTACTACCGGCAACATTTCAATTCCTTCCCAAACCATCATTCTTGCTGCAGATGCAACCGAGACTTTCCCGCTTACAGTAATTGGATTCTTCGTCATAATCTTATCCAGCGTAACATCCTTTGAAACATCAATTATATCTTTCGGTGTAATCATCCCAATTACTCTCATCGTTTCATCCACGATAGGATAACGGCCGTGCATAGATTGTTCATTCTGACTATGCCATTGTTCTACTCTATCAGAAGGCTTTAAATAAATCGTTTTACTAAGTGGTGTTAAAATATCTTCCACAAGAACGATTTCTTTTTTAATCAGTTGATCGTAAATGGCACGATTAATAAGCGTTGCTACGGTAAACGTATCATAGCTACTTGAAATAACCGGCAATTTCAGTTCATCTGCTAAATTTTTCACATAATCTTCCGTATCGAAGCCACCTGTTATAAGTACGGCTGCCCCTGCTTCTAGAGCCAATTGATGCGCCTGCGTCCGATTTCCGATAATTAGTAAATTTCCTGCTTCCGTATATCGCATCATCGCTTCTAGCTTCATTGCACCAATCACAAATTTATTTAATGTTTTATGCAATCCTTCACGTCCACCAAGTACCTGTCCATCTACAATATTGACAACTTCCGCATAGGTAAGTCGTTCTATATTTTCTTTTTTCTTTTTTTCAATACGAATCGTTCCAACTCGTTCGATTGTGCTAACATATCCTTTATTCTCTGCATCCTTTATAGCGCGATAAGCCGTTCCTTCGCTTACAGTCAAATCCTTTGCAATTTGACGTACGGAGATTTTATTTCCTACCGGTAAGCTGTTGATATATTCTAAAATTTGATCATGTTTTGTAGCCAAATAGCCTCACCATTCTTTCCATTCCGCTCTATTTTCCGTTAATACTTATTTACAGTATACTATATTTTCTAAACTGTTACACTATTATTACCTATGTCTGTATTATTTTCTTTATAACAAATAAATATCATTCTGGTTAGGATTAGAACTCCTATGTAAGGTACAAATTGGAATGCGGTATATGTTGTAGGGGGGAAATACAAAGTTATTTGTATAACAGTTGTAAAAGAACGGGATATCCCGTTCTTTTACAACTGTATGATTTCCGATGGTGCTAGCACTTTTCCATTGCCATTCTTAAGCTTTGAAACAAACGCAAAGGCATCTTGCTTAATAAGAGGAAATGTATCGTAGTGAATAGGAACAATCATTTTCGCATTTATCCATTCTGATGCTATTAATGCATCTGCGGGTCCCATCGTAAAGTTATCACCAATTGGTAAGAATGCGATATCAATAGTATGTAAAGTCCCTAGAAGCTGCATATCAGAAAACAGAGCTGTATCCCCTGCATGATAGATTGTTTTCCCTTCTGCTGTAAATAAGACTCCTGCCGGCATCCCTGTATACACGATTGTCTTAGATGTCTCATCAATGTAACTAGATCCATGGAATGCTTGTGTAAATTTGACTGTGCCAAATTCAAATTTGTGCAAACCGCCGATGTGCATAGCATGTGTACGAACGCCTTGCCATGAAAGAAATGTTGCAAGTTCAAACGGTGCAATAACAAGTGCATTATTTCGCTTGGCAAGTAGCACCGTATCCCCTACATGATCTCCATGTCCATGTGTAAGCAAAATCACATCAACCGTTACATCCTCTACGTGCAAATCTGTTTTAGGATTACCTGTAATAAATGGATCAATTAAAATAGTGGTTGATCCCGTCTGAATTTTTACAACTGAATGACCATGGTACGAAACTAACATTATAATCCCTCCTTACCTTCTAGTTTACCTAAAACCTAGCGTTCTTGTCTCTTTTTACAGTAGTTACTTGTCACAAAAGAGAAAAACGATGTAAAGTTAATATGTACACTGAAATGGAGGGACTACTTATGCAACAACGCTTGCAGCATGTAATGAATTGGTTACAAACAACAGAGAAAGAAGCAGCCTTTATTACTTCTACTTCTAACGTATTTTACTTAAGTGGATTTTATTGTGAACCCAATGAAAGATTGCTTGGTCTATTCGTATTCCAAGAAAAAGAACCAATCCTCATCTGTCCAAAAATGGAGGAAGGAAAAGCAAGAACTGCGGGATGGAACTATGAAATCATTGGATTTAATGATACAGACAACCCTTGGGAAATGGTATCACATTCTATACGTGCACATGGCATCCATGTTCATACATTAGCAATTGAAAAGGAACATATGAATGTCCAACGTTACGAAGCCTTATGCTCTTTATTTCCAACTGCTACTTTCACTGCAGCCGAAGAAAAAATGCAAGAATTACGCCTCATCAAAGATGAGAAAGAACTTTCTATTCTTAGACAAGCAGCTCAAATGGCTGATTATGCGGTAGAACTTGGTGTGAGTCAAATCGCCGAGGGAAAATCTGAAATGGAAATTCTATCTACCATTGAATACGAAGTAAAGAAGCGTGGCATTAACAAAATGTCTTTTAGCACCATGGTCCTAACTGGTGCCAATTCTGCGTTGCCTCATGGAGAGCCCGGAAATAATAAGATTCAACGCGGAGATTTTGTACTATTTGATCTTGGCGTTGTGATTGATGGCTATTGTTCTGACATTACACGTACCGTCGCTTTCGGTGACATATCAGAAGAACAATCACATATCTACAATACCGTTCTTACGTCTGGATTACATGCAATTGACATTTGCAAACCAGGAACTAGCATCGCTGATGTCGACCGAGCAGCACGCTCATTCATCGAAAATGCAGGCTATGGAGATTATTTTCCACATCGCCTTGGTCATGGATTAGGAATTAGTATTCATGAATATCCATCCTTAACCAATATTAACAAGAATACGTTACGCAAGGGAATGGTCTTTACAATTGAGCCTGGTATTTATGTACCAAATGTGGGCGGTGTTCGCATTGAAGATGATGTGTACATTACTGACACAGGTGTAGAAGTGCTAACTAAGTATCCAAAGGAATTGCAAATTATAAAGTAACCTTACAGAGTAAATCAAAAAAGGTGTCCAAAAAGAAGAGCTCTTTTTGGACACCTTTTTTGATTAAGATAGTGCTGGCATTTTCTCTAATGCTTCTGTTGCAGATAAGTAAGGAACTCCATGTGCATCGGCTACAGCCTTGAATGTAACATATCCGTTCAACGTATTAATACCTTTCAAAAGAGCGCTATTTTCTAAGCAAGCCTTTTTATACCCTTTATTTGCAATTTCAAGAGCGTAAGGTACAGTAACGTTAGTTAATGCAAGTGTAGACGTACGTGGAACTGCACCAGGCATATTAGCAACCGCATAATGTACAACACCATGTTTTACATAAGTAGGTTCATCGTGTGTAGTAATACGGTCGGTTGTTTCAAAAATACCACCTTGGTCAATTGCAATATCAATTACAACAGAGCCTGGTTCCATAGAAACAATCATTTCTTCTGTTACAAGTTTCGGAGCTTTAGCACCCGGAATTAATACAGCTCCAATAACAAGATCAGATTCTTTAACAGCTTCTGCGATATTATAGGGGCTTGACATCAAAGTTGTAACGCTATGACCAAACATATCATCAAGCTGGCGTAATCTCGCAGCATTCAAGTCGATAATTGTTACATTCGCTCCTAAACCTACTGCAACTTTAGCTGCATTTGTACCTGCAACGCCTCCGCCTACAATTGTAACTTTTCCTCGTTTTACTCCTGAAACTCCTCCTAATAAAATACCTTTTCCGCCTTCTTGCTTTTCTAGATATTGAGCTCCGATTTGTGCAGCCATACGACCAGCAACTTCGCTCATAGGAGTAAGAAGTGGAAGAGCTTTGTTTTCAAGCTGTACCGTTTCATATGCAATACCAATTACTTTATTATCAAGAAGCGCCTTTGTAAGCTCTGGCTCAGGAGCTAAATGAAGATAAGTAAATAGAATTAACCCTTCTTTAAAATAGCCATACTCACTAGGAACAGGCTCTTTTACCTTCATTACCATTTCCATATCCCATGCTTTTGCTGCAGAATCTACGATCTTTGCCCCTGCTTTCACATATTCCTCATCCTTAAAACCTGACCCTAGACCGGCACCTTGTTCTATATATACTTCATGTCCACTGTGAATGATATGCAAAACTCCACCTGGTGTTAGTGCAACACGATTTTCATTGTTTTTAATTTCCTTAGGAACTCCAATACGCATGATTTGTCCTCCTCCAAGTTATGCAATATTATGTTTTCTACACCCATTGTAGATTACCGTAGAAAATTGTATTTAATTAATACGTTATAAATTGTAACACTTAGATTAATCGGACATGTATTTAACGTAAGATTTTCTAACATTCTAATTTTTATCTATGTCGATGAATGACATCAATGCCTCCTGTAATTTCCATACAAGTTCCCGTTATCATATCCGAATTATCATCACATAAGAATAGAATGGCTCGTGCAATATCTTCCCCCGTTCCAGATCTTCCAATTGGTGTGCGTTTGTCCTTTTGCAACCTTGCTCTTTCAATCGTCGCTTCCTTCATTTCCCCAGTAATATCTCCTGGACAGACCATATTTGACGTAATTCCATATTCAGCCTCTTCATAGGCAATTGTTTTCGTTAATGAGACAAGTCCAACCTTGGCAGCTGCAAAAGCCGACCGATAAATCCAACCCGGAGCATCCTCAGCACCTTGAAATCCATAATTTATAATACGACCAAATTGCTGTTTTCGCATAATAGGAATAATTTGCTTCAACAAGTAGAATACTCCATGTAGATTTCCATCAATCATGGAATGCCATTCATCATCTGTATAATCAACTAATCGTTTTCTTTCAAACACATAAGGTCCTGCATTATTAATTAAGCAATCAATTCTACCAAATTGACTCATCATTTCCTCTACTACCCGGTATAGGTCTTCTTTTTTTGTAACATCTGCTTGTATAAGTTGTAAATTTTCTGGCATACTAGAAAAGTCTTGTTTAAGCGAATCAGCTGATTCTTGATCACTTCGATATGTAACCGTAACGGAATATCCTTGTTTTAAAAACGCTTCCGTTACCTTTCTACCTAATCCTTTTGAACCGGCTGTAATGAGCGCATGTCTCAACTAAAGCCCCTCCTCGTTATCTTATACATCATATGTAACAATTTGTCATGAAAATTACAACTAAGATGCCTTGATTTTCTTTTTTTGAATTCTGTAACATTTCTGTCAATACAATTAGTCAGTTTAGTTGTATAATAAAAGTGTAGAAAGTTATTTCTAGTGAAATAAGGGGGACTCCAGCATGTCAACACAATATCAAAATATTCTCGTTGCAGTTGATGGTTCAAAAGAGGCTGAAAAAGCGTTCAGAAAGGCCATTCAAGTTGCAAAACGCAATAACGCAAAATTAACTATCACTCACGTTGTTGATGTTAAAGCATATTCAGCAGTTGAAGCATATAGTCGAGCAATCGCAGAACGTGCAAATGTATTCGCCGAAGATTTGCTTGAAGATTATGAAAAAATTGCCGTAGAAGCAGGAGTTCAATCCGTAGAAACCGTTCTAGAATTTGGAAATCCAAAATCTAAAATTTCTAAAGAAATCGCACCAAACAACAAAGTAGATTTAATCGTTTGCGGTGCTACAGGATTAAATGCAGTAGAACGCTTCTTAATTGGTAGTGTATCTGAACATATTATTCGCTACGCAACTTGCGATGTCCTTGTCGTAAGAGGAGAAGATGGAAAAGGCGAATTGTAATTACAAAAAGCGGAGCTAATTCATTAGCCCCGCTTTCTTATTCAAGCAATACGAAAAAAGCCTGACTATGCGTCAGGCTTTTTTCGTATTGCTTTGCTTCAAAATCATTTTCACCTTTTGTAAAGCTGTCTCTACTTGCATAAAGCCAGTTCCACCTTCGCTATTACGACGCTGAACTGCTGCATAAGGTGATAGCACCTCATATAAATCCGAATCAAACAATGGACAAATCTTTTGATACGTTTCAAGTGGCAGATCAAGTAAAAAAACACCTTTTTCGATACAAAGTAACACAAGTCGTCCAACAATTTCATGTGCCTGACGAAACGGCAAACCTTTATTTGCTAAATAGTCTGCAATTTCAGTAGCATTTGAAAAATCCTTCTGAACCGTTTGTTTCATATGTTCTTCTTTTACTTGCATCGTTTCAATCATACCAGACATAATGTGTAGGCTTGTTTGTATCGTTTTCACCGTATCAAACATACCTTCTTTATCTTCTTGTAAATCTTTATTGTAAGCCAGTGGAAGACCCTTCATAATCGTTAGCAAGCCGAACAGATTTCCATATACACGTCCAGACTTACCACGAATGAGCTCAGCCATATCAGGGTTTTTCTTTTGCGGCATAATACTACTTCCCGTTGAATACTGATCGCTCATTTCAATAAATTGAAATTCCTGACTGCTCCATAAAATTAATTCTTCACAGAAACGGGATAAGTGCATCATAAGAATCGATGAATGACTTAGAAATTCTAGAATAAAATCACGATCACTTACTGCATCCATACTATTTTCGTAAATGCCATCAAATTCTAGTAGTGAGGCGCTATAAGACCGATCAATAGGAAATGTCGTACCAGCGAGCGCACCCGCTCCTAACGGAGAAACATTAATCCGTTTTAATGAATCTTCTAAGCGTTCCTTATCACGTTCTAGCATCCAGAAGTAAGCTAGAAGATGGTGTGCAAAGGATACAGGCTGTGCACGCTGCAAATGCGTATATCCTGGCATAATTGTTTCAATATGCTTCTCTGCTTTTTCAACGAGAACTTGTTGAAATGCTTCAATTTGGGGAATCGTATTTCTTACTTCTTTACGTAAATACAAATGCATATCGGTAGCCACTTGGTCATTACGACTACGAGCAGTATGTAGCTTCCCGCCGACTTCCCCAACTTTTTCAATTAGCATTTTTTCTAAATTTAAATGAATATCCTCATTTTCTACGGTGAACGTTAGCTTATTTTGCTTTGCTTCTTCTAGAAGCTCCTGAAGACCTATTTTAATTGTTTCAACGTCTTCAGAGGGCAGTATGCCGCATTTCCCAAGCATTGTCACGTGAGCTATACTTCCTTCAATATCCTCGATAACAAGGGCTTTATCAAAGGAGATAGAGGCGCCGAATTCATCTACCCACGCCTCTGCAGTTTCAGTGAATCGGCCACCCCAAAGTTTTTTCACGCTTCCACCTTCTTGTTACTATTTACTTGACTGTATACTTTTGTTGGCAGACCGTACAATGAAATGAAACCAACAGCAGCAGCATGATCAAATTGATCTTCTTTTGTATACGTAGCTAAGTTTTTATCATAAAGAGAGAACTCTGATTTTCTGCCTTCTACAATAGCATGACCTTTAAACAATTTTACACGTACTGTACCTGTAACATTTTTTTGTGTTTCTTTCAAAAATGCAACAAGAGCGGTACGAAGAGGAGAGAACCATAATCCATTATAAATAAGTTCTGTTAATTGTTTTTCAACAATTGGTTTAAAGTGAGCAACTTCTTTTACAAGTGTTAAATCTTCAAGTTCTTTGTGAGCTGTAATTAATGTCATTGCTCCTGGACATTCATACACTTCACGAGATTTAATTCCAACAAGACGGTTTTCAACATGGTCAATACGTCCAATTCCATGTTTTCCAGCAATCGTGTTTAACTGTTTAATCATTTCAGCAACTGTGTAAGACGTACCATTTAATGATACTGGAATACCAGCTTCATAACCAATTTCAACCATTTCTGGTGTATCAGGAGTATCTTCAAGAGCTGCTGTCATTTCATATGCATCTGCAGGAGGAGCTGCCCATGGATCTTCTAGAATTCCACATTCATTTGCTCGTCCCCATAAATTTTGGTCGATAGAGAATGGGCTGTCTAAATTGATTGGAATAGGCACATTGTTTTGTTTTGCATATTCGATTTCTTCTTCACGAGACCATTTCCATTCACGTACTGGAGCAATAATTTCTAAATAAGGATTTAATGCTGTAATAGAAACTTCAAATCGTACTTGGTCGTTTCCTTTTCCTGTACAACCATGTGCTACTGCATCTGCTCCTTCTTGTTCAGCGACTTCAACTAATTTTTTAGAAATTAACGGACGGGATAGAGCAGAAACTAGTGGGTATGTTCCTTCATACAATGTGTGAGCTTGCAAAGAGATAAGTGCATAATCATTTGAAAATTCCTCTTGTACATCTAAAACAACAGATTTAATTGCTCCGACAGAAAGGGCCTTTTCCTGTACAAAGGCTAAATCTTTTCCTTCACCTAAATCAAGACAACATGCAATTACGTCGTATCCTTTGTCTTGTAACCATTTAATTGCAACAGAGGTATCCAAACCCCCAGAGTATGCTAATACGACTTTCTTATTTCCCATTATAAATCCCCCTCTATAAAAAGAATAAATATTCATTAAATGTTATTTAAATTCATAATCATACTTTAACAACTTTCTACATAAGATGCAACCATTATTTTTGAAGTTTTGGAACAATTCTTTCGAAGTTTTTCGCAAATTCGTATAGAATATAAAGAAGCAAGGGGGAGAATTTATGGAACATTATTTCATATTCAATGAACGACTTGGAATTGCAACACCTCACATTATTGAAGATTGGGACGAGATTTCTGTGTATACACAACAAGGGATTTTGCTGAAATGGGAAATGATACGAGGAAGAATACCGGATCGAATTGCAGATTTAGAAAACAACATCCGTACGAAGCAAGATCAGCTAGATAACGAAGAAAATTTCAAAACTTCTTGTATGTTAAATAGCGAAATTGCAGAACTTGCTTCTATCATTAATGACCTATGGCTTTGGTATCGAACGAACCAGGATATATCAGCTGGAAAAGCACACGCATAAGAGTGAATAAAGGTAAGATAATCGTTTCACAGAAAGCTACCAATTCTTACTAACCATTTAAAAATAATAAAAAAGGCTCCCTCGTTAACTTATATAACTGTAAGCTAACAGGGAGCCTTTTTTATTGTAAGGAACCGCTTAAGATTGTTTTCCATATAGATAACGCATCTGATAAAAACGATGAGCAAAATCTGTTACATTTCGCGTCAGTCTATAATTAAAGACCGATCCTACAGCAACGCCAATAATCGGAATGCCTTGGATAAGTTTTCTCCTTGCAGAATGTATGACAAACATTTTTATACTTTGTTTTAATACAACTAATAAAGATCCACTGTCGATGACTTCATCGACTCCTTCATAGAAAAACGGCTCTTCTTCAGATTTCTTTATATCGTGCACTAAGTCGTACCATGCAGCTTGCTGCATACGTAATGGTAAAATAGATGCATGAAATACTTTAAGAGCAAGCATCATTTCATAAGGTCGATTTACATTATACCCATACGAAGTTGCAATAATTTGAACAGCCTTTAGGTTAATAGCAATCATAACAGGAAAATCAATAGATAGAAATAGAAAGCCCCCTGCACCAGTTGCCCCGCCTTGTACAAACGAATACAAGCGATGCCGAGCAATTTGATTCTCAGCAATATACATAAGTTGGTCAATAGATAGTTTCCGTAAATCCTCAATATATTCTATCGTTTCATCAAAGAGGCGAGCGCTAGAAAGAATTCTATTTCGCGCATCTAGTTGGGATTGTGAGCTATGAATCAATGCATGGAGATGGAATAACCATCCATCTACTCTTGCAAAAAATTCATTTTGCTGATCATTTGAAAGCTGAGAGAAGGTACGGTTTAACCACTTATCAAAAGCAAGTTGAAAGTCCGTTACATCTTGTTCTTCCAACTGGTTTTCCCAATGTTGGATTTCATTCCAAAGTTTCTGTTCACGCAAAGAAAGCCCCACAAGAAACCACCCCTTGTCACGAAGACATTTTTCTATATTATACCATAGAGAAAAATAGAGGAGATAGTCCTGTTATACATTAGCTACTCGCATCACATCACGTGCAATCATTACTTCTTCATTCGTTGGGATCACAAGTATTTTTACAGGTGAATGGGGATATGAAATGCATGCTTCTTCCCCATTCACATAGTGATTTCGTTTTGGATCACAGTATACTCCCATAAATTCTAACCCTTCAAGAATACGTTCACGAATCATTGCACTGTTTTCTCCAATACCTGCAGTAAAAATAATTGCATCCATACCTTTCATTCTAGCTGCATAAGAGCCTACATATTGATGAATACGATTAACAAATATATCGATTGCATATTTTGCTCGTCTATTTCCTTTTTTCTCCGCTTCAATAATATCCCTTAAGTCACTTGAAATACCCGAAACTCCAAGAAGACCACTTTTCGTATTTAACACTTCGACCACTTTTTCAACTGATTGATTCGTTTTTTTCATTATATAAGGAATTAGTGCCGGATCAATATTTCCTGAACGTGTTCCCATCGGCACTCCTGCAAGTGGAGTGAACCCCATCGATGTATTAATTGATTTTCCATCTTCTACTGCAGCAATACTCACCCCATTCCCTACATGACATGATAAAAGTCGCAGACTTTTTAATGGCTTGTGTAAGAATAATGCCGCTTGCTGCGTAACATATTTATGAGAAATTCCATGAAAACCGTATTTACGAACACGATAGTCTTCATAATACTCATAAGGTACACTATATAAAAATGCCTCTTCCTTCATTGTTTGATGAAAGGCAGTATCAAAAACTGCGACAGAAGGAACATGAGGTATTACCTTCCTAAACGCCATAATACCTGTAATATTCGCTGGATTATGTAAAGGAGCTAGTTCACCTAACACTTCAATCTCACGAATAACCTCGTCAGTGATGAGAGCAGAATCCTGAAATATTTCTCCACCGTGTACAACACGATGACCAATACCGCAAATTTCATCTAGCGATTGAATAATATGCGAACTTGTTAAAGCATTTACTAGCACTTGCACAGCTTCACCATGATTAGCTATATCAAAGACCTCAGTCGTTTCATTTCCATTTATCGTTATTTTAAAGATACTATCCTTCATGCCGATTCGTTCAATCAAACCTTTTGTAATAACATTCTCACTTGGCATTTCAAATAACTGAAACTTTAAAGAAGAACTTCCAGAATTTATCGCAATAATTTTTGACATGCTTGTTTCATCCCCTTCTTTTCCATGCCTTTATTGAAACAATCTAACCTAAGTAAACAGTCGTATTAAAATTTAAACATCGTAATCCTTCAAATTCAATTATGAATACGAAATCAAAACAAAATGGACATATATGTTTAATTTGTGAAGCATATAATAAAGAAAGGTGAAACTACACAAATTCTCGAGTTTCACCTTACCTTATTTCTATACTGAATTTATGAAATCTGTTTTTTATGTATACGGATTTCATTATTTTACTTGTTTATTATCTTGAAACCAAGCAGTAATTTGTGCCATGATTTGTTCCATTCCAGTTCGGTTAGTAAACTTTGGCAATTCTGCTAACATCGCTTGTTTCGGAGGATTTACTTGATCACCCTTCTTTTGCAATATAAATATACTTTTCGCCTGCTTTTCATTTGCAAACATAGATATTGGTAATTGCATTACACCTTGTACATAGCACGTTTCCTGTAAGAATGTGTGTAATTTTAGGGCTTGCTCACTTTCAAATAAAGAGTTTGGAATGAGAAAGAACAAATATCCTCCCTCTTTCGTATATTTCATACTTTGCTCCATAAATAGATGATGAGAAAATGACATACCATCTTCTGCACGTAAAGAAAATTCTTTTGCCCGCTCTTCATTTGGATAATAGCCTATAGGTAAGTCACACACAACTGCATCTACCGGATCAATATATAGAGGGGCTAATCCATCTTGGTTAAAAAATTCAATGGCATGCTTTTGCAAATTGGCATTTACATAAGCAAGGCGCAATAATACATCATCCACTTCTACTGCATATCCGGAAACAGTTGTTTCTTGATCGCGTGTATTAAAAATAGTTGTCAGTAAATTCGCTGTTCCTGCTGCTGGGTCTAAGATTGAAATCTGTTTCTTCCCTTCAAAAAACCGAGAAAACAAATAGCTTATGAATAACCCAACTGCATCTGGTGTCATCTCATGATGAGCTTGTATTCCTTCTTTCATTCCTTTTAACAAGCAAAGCTGAAATGCCTTTCGAATATCCTCACTCGTATAGGAACTGTTTTGATATGTATCGTACTCCGTTTGTAATCTTTCACTGGTAGACGTATGCAGTCCTTGTTGGAGAATGGCCCCTTCAAACAGATTGTCTCCAGTTTCAATTAATGCTTCTAAATATGTCACATCGAGTTCTTTACGTAATAAAATCGATGATGTATCAAAGATTGAAAAAAGCGTTTCTACCGCTGTACTCATTACATAAACCTCCCTGTCCAAATCATACACATAGGTTATATCATATCACGATACAACCGGCAACAGAATAGATGTAGATGAATTATTAGACAAAAAAACGCCCTCCTAAAAAGAGGACGTTCTCATTCAAAGTACGATTATTTTGCAGCTTTTGCAGCTTCAATAGCAGCTTCATAATTAGGGTGAGTTGTGCCTTCGCTTACATATTCTACGTAAGTTACTTTATCTTCGCTATCTACAACGAATACAGCACGAGCTAATAAACGAAGTTCTTTCATAACAGTTCCATATGCTTGACCAAATGATAAATCACGGTGATCAGAAAGAGTTACAACGTTGTCTAAGCCACTATTTGCGCACCAACGTTTTTGTGCAAATGGTAGGTCATTGCTGATAGTTAATACTTTAACGTTACCAATTTTAGAAGCTTCTTCATTGAAACGGCGAGTTTGTGCATCACATACTCCTGTATCAACAGAAGGAACTACACTAATTAATTTTACCGCACCCTTGTATGAATCCAATGTAACGGGAGATAAATCATTTGCTAAAACTGTAAAATTAGGTGCTTTGTCCCCTACTTTTACTTCTGTACCAAGTAATGTAACTGGATTCTTTTTAAACGTAACTGTTGCCATCTCGACATCCTCCTTATAAACAAATATGTACATTATAAATGATAGAGATATTATAAATAGAATGCAAATAAAACAACTTCATTTTTATAATGCTAAATCAAGCACACGAACAAGGATGAAGCGAACTTCTCCATCCTTGTTCGATATTTTTAAAGTATAGTTTCATCCACATTTTTGGATACATCTTCACGTTTTTGAAAGAACTCTTGTACTTTTTCAATAGCCTCAGGAGCGTATTCAACTATTTTATCTAGTAAATGGGAATGTTCATCTAGATGTAACAGTTTTATTCCTTTTCCAGTTAGAATTAGAAAGGCCACCGGTAGCAGGGAAACACCACCACCACTCCCACCACCAAATGCAAAATCGCCTTCTTCGTCCTGCTTTCCAAATTCACTTCCACCAGCTGCAAATCCGAAGCTAGCCTTTGAAACGGTAATAATAACACTTCCATCAGGAGAAAGAATTGGATCGCTAAGTATTGTATTCACATCAACCATTTGTTTTACATGTTCCATGGCAGTTGTCATTAACCCTTGAATAGGGTGTACTGTCATACAAATTACCTCCTTCCATTTACCTTTACATTAAACAGACCACTTTATTTTCAATTTCAAACATTTTTATTTTCATTTGCATGAACAACTATTGTATGCCGTTTATGCATATAACGAAATAGGCAAAGTACAAAATAAAGCAGATGAAACGTGCGAAAAGAAAAAATGCACGTTAGCTCTGAAATGGTTAACGTTCCATCATATACAGGAGTAACTGCAAGCTTAGGCAATGTTTTCACCTTTGTGTACGTACTAAGAATTCCAACCATCAGCCCCTTTACGGACCATATGAATCCTGAAAACAACCCCGTACTAGCTGCATCCCCTGTTCCAATATAAGAACACCATGAAAATTGTTTCACTTTGACTTTGCGAAAGAAGTCTTTGCTTATAGTATGGATATCTACCATGCTTTTTATCATGTCTGATATTTTTTCAATGGTATACAATAAGAAGGGTTCATGAGGCATGTCTTGTTTCGTATCATTTTCCCTGGATTTCGTTTCTTTCTTTTGAAATTTTTTCACAAGTGCAATTACATCAAATGTATAACGAATGAAGAAAATTCTCACTTGTACATGTAGCTGTTGTTTTTCTTCCGAATAGAATGCCATCAATTTAATGGAAATGGTCGTAATAAATAGAACTAGAAAAAGTGTAAGTAACAGTATAAGTACGAGTATAAACCAATGCATATCCGCTCACCCTTTCACTCCGTTCCCATTATTGACTGATTCTATTCGAAATAAACCTTATTCTTGCATCATATAGTAAAGGCGGAACCTATACGCAATTTACAGTAATTTGTTGTATACAATCATTCCATCAATTACTGTCATTGTAATCTTGGCATTTGCAATATCATTCGGCGGCATCGTGACTATATCGCTATCTACAATAGTAAAGTCAGCCTCATATCCGAAACCAATGATTCCTCTTACCTTTTCTTTATGGATAGCCTTAGCACTTCCCTTTGTATAGAGTGAGATTGCTTCAAAAGAGGATAAGCATTCCTCGGGTTGATAGCATCTTCCCTCTGCATCTAGTCGTGAAACCGCTGCATGAATAGAGGCAATTGGACTTACATCAGAAATAGGTGCATCCGATCCCCCTGCACATTCCAATCCCTCCTGCAACAATGTTTTCCACGAGTACGAATAGCGCAAACGCTCAGATCCTAATTTTTCAATAGCAGATGGGAAATCCGAGCTGACGAAAATCGGTTGAATGTCTAAAACAACAGAAAGATGTTTAGCCCGTTGTATTAAATCACTACGTAGCACTTGGCAATGGATAATTCGATCACGCATACCATATGGAGGTGGATACGCCTCTATTGCCTCTACCACGTATTGGAATGCTAAATCTCCAATTGCATGTACGGCTACCGTTCTATTGATTTGGCGTGCCTGTTTTACAAGCATCGCTACTTCTTCTCGTTCCAATACAGCGATACCTTGGGTGTTAGGCATATCAGAATAAGGCTTACTTAGCAGTGCAGTTCGTCCCCCTAACGAACCGTCTACAAACATTTTAATTGCACCAAATTCGATGTAATGCTCCTCCGAATGGTTGTGAAGATGGGCCATTTCAGCATAATGAACAAGCAAATGAGCCTTAAACGGTGTTTTCTTCATACAATGGCGATAAGCTTCATACGTATTTTCAAATCCATCGTAATAGTGCAAATCTTCCGTATGTCCTCCTACAAGCCCGTTTTCATAACAATCCTGAATAGCTATCTGCAGGGCATGTCTAACATATTGTTGACTGTTTTTCGGAAGTATATTGTATACCAATTGCTGTGCATTATCGTGCAATACACCGGTTAATCCATGCTCATCTCTAGCAATTACTCCGCCCTTTTTGTCTGTCGCAGGCGTGATTTCTGCTTGCCTTAGTACATTAGAATTTACAAGTATGGCATGCCTGCATACGCGTTTTAATACAATGAAATGCTTACTGGATATGGCATCTACGTCTTTTTTATGAATGGTTTTCGTATCCACAAATCTATTTTCATCCCATCCCTCTCCAATAATCCATTCTCCTTCTGGTGTTTCCTTCACTCTCTCTTCTACAAGTGCAAGCATCTCGGCATAGGATGTACATGCTGTTAAATCAAGCCGCAATAAACGCTCACCATGACCAATGAGATGAAGATGACTATCTACAAAACCAGGAAACATCGTATTTCCTCGAATATGGTGATACGTGTCAATATAATAGGTACCGCACAATCGTTCCTTCGTTCCTATATCTACAATCTTTCCATCTTGCACATACACAGCTTCTACTGTTTCATTTTCAACCCGCATCGTATAAATGGTTCCTCCATACCACAATTCTCCCATCATTCACCCTCCTCTTTTTCCCAGTATAAAAAAGAAAAGGTAAACAAGGAAGAAATTCTTTCCTGTTTACCTTTTCATTCTGATTACTCCCTAAACTTTTTGTCATACACTGTGTAGCATCAGTCTGCAGCTGGCTCTAGTTCACGCTTTCGAAGGTCGATTCGACGAATTTTCCCCGATGTCGTTTTCGGCAGTTCCTCTACAAATTCAATTTTGCGCGGATATTTGTAAGGTGCTGTCAGTTCTTTCACATGGTTTTGAAGCAAAGCTATTAACTCTTCATTTACGGAAATATTCTCCTGTAATACGATGAATGCTTTAACAACATGCCCTCTTACTTCATCTGGGCTTGCAACAACGGCACATTCTCTTACATACGGATGTTTTACAAGCGCATCTTCTACCTCAAATGGTCCGATTGTATAGCCCGAGGAAATAATAATATCATCCCCACGTCCTTCAAACCAAAAGTACCCATCTTCATCCATTGTCGCCTTATCCCCTGTAATGTAATAATCTCCTCGAAACTGCATTGCAGTTCGTTCGGCATCTTTATAATAATGTTTGAAAAGGGCGGGGGTACTAATATGAACGGCAATATCGCCTACTTCCCCAACACCTACAGGCTGACCATCCTCATCTACAATCTCAACTTTATTCCCAGGTGTTGGTTTTCCCATTGATCCAGGTCTAATTTCCATTTCCTTCAAAGCACCAACTAGCAATGTATTTTCTGTTTGACCATAACCATCACGCACGTTCACTCCAAAATGATGTCGAAATGTGTCAATAACTTCTCTATTTAATGGCTCACCTGCTGAGACAGCACTATGAAGAGCAGGAAACTGATACGTTTCGAGCTTCTCAACCTTCGCCATCAACCGATACTCAGTTGGGGTGCAGCACAAGACATTAATATTATATTCGCTTAATAACGATAGATAAGTTTTTGGCTCAAATCTACCAAAATATACAAATCCTGTTGCACCAGAACCGAGAGTAGCTAGGAACGGACTCCATATCCATTTCTGCCAACCAGGGCTCGCCGTCGCCCATACAATGTCGTTTTCTTCAATAGCAAGCCAATTTGGTGCACTCGTACGCAAATGTGCAAAAGCCCAACCATGAGTGTGGACGACGCCTTTTGGATTTCCTGTCGTGCCAGAAGTATATGACAAGAACGCCATGTCATCACGTTTTGTAGGTGCAGTAGCTAGTATCTCACTTTCTGTTTGAAGCTTTTCCTTTATGCTAATCCATCCATCTATTGGATCGTCACCTACAACAAATGTACTTATAGTAGATAATGCCTCAATACCTTCAAATTGGCCGACATAAGGAGCATAACTGACAATTGCTTTTACCTCACCATGGGCAATTCGATATTCAATATCTTTTTTTCGAAGCATTTCTGAACTAGGGATGACAACAAGCCCAGCTTTCAGTGCTCCAATATAAATCATATATGCTTCAATAAGACGCGGTACCATAATTAAAATTGTATCTCCTTGCTTTAGACCTTCATTTACTAAAGCGTTCCCAATTTTATTTGCACCATGTATTAACTCTTCATACGTTACCTGCTTTGTTTCCCCTGTTTCATTTCTCCAAATTAAAGCAAGCTTATCCTTTTGTACAGCATACTTTTCAAATTCTTCAACAAGATTATACTGAATAGGTGCTATTAACTGTTCACGATTCATTCCTCATCCTCCTTTTCTTTTCATAATTAGGAATATTCTGTATATGTATGTCATAATCCTTTAGACAAATTCCTCTTTTTTACAACAAAACCCCTTTCTATTTCGACATTTAGCTATGTAATCTATTTTTAACAACTAAAAGAGGACGGGGAGAAGTCCCGTCCTCATATCCAAATATATTTAATTATTTTGTATATCCGCCAAGCGCCATAGAAACAAGACGCTTTGTAATTTCGCCACCTACTGAACCATTTGCACGAGCAGTTGCTTCAGGTCCAAGAGTAACACCAAATTCAGAAGCAATTTCATACTTCATTTGATCTACTGCTGATTCAGATCCTGGTACTACTAGATTATTTGTATTTGCCATGTGTAATCACCTCCTTGTGACTATAGAATGTGACGAAACACATTGCATCATACATATATCTTCATGGTAATTTATACCTTCTATTACTTGATTTATACGCCTTTTTCAATATGAAAACGAAAAAGCCACATGCTATTGAAATTTCATAAAGGAACACCCAATTGATTATGAAGAATAAACCAAACATGGAAGCAAATGATTACATTCACAAATTTCATTATTACCCAAAAAAACAGAAATATGTTAAAGCATTTATATTTTAACGAAAAAAAAAAGAATGATTGGGTAAGATTTCTCTTCTAATCCAATCATTCTTTACTGTCTTCACATCTGTTGTTCTTCTTTTGTAAATTCCTCTATTCTTTGTACAACCCCAGGTTCTACTTTTTCTAATACAGAAGCTGCCATCTCTAAAGAAGCTTTATACTGGTATTCACGAAATAGCTTTTCTGCACTATATAAACCTGATGCTATATCATTGTGTTGACTACGATATCTATTACCATATTGTATTAATTTTTCCACTAGGTTCGCTTGTTCAATCATTTCGTTTGTATACTCATACACATTCGTTACAAGAGTCTCTGCCTCACCCAGTATACGATTTACAGCGCCCATATTTAATGGTTTTTGCTCTAACTCTTCATATACTTGTTGAACAGCTAGCTGTGCGCTCTTTAAACCTTCTAACGTTTCTTCTGGTAAACCTGGTAAATTTGATTTCTGAATAACGCGCTTCGTTTCGATAATCATTTTTTTCATTCGTTGTAGACTCTCACGTGCTTCAAATTCTTCTTTTCGTAACGTTTGCATCATATCCTTATATTGGCTATGAAGATTTTGCAACTCGTCCATTTGACGGTGAATGTTTTCTAGTTGTTCACGAATAACTGAAAATGCAATATCTTCGTCTGCGATTTTAAGTTGCAACGTATCGAAACGCTTTGTAAGTATATTCACTTGTTTTTCTACATACTTTTGTACTTCCACATCTTCATCACTTAATTGATAGCTTTGTTTGACAAACTGTGTTTCTTCCTTCGTTTTGAAGGACTGCTCACGAATTTTGTTTAACTCTTCATTCATTGAATCAATATCTTTTTCAACATAATACTTTGCCGTCACTTCATTTTCAAGCTGATCATAAAGGGTATCCAGCTTGCTCTTTATTAATTCAATATGCTGCTTCGCATCTTCGATTTTCACATTTTTAATATCATCAAGACAATGCTGCAATTGCGTACGTAATTCCCGCACCTCTTTTGGAATTTCCAAATGATTAAGTACATATCCCTGATTCTTCATTTGATCATAGCCTTGCAATAAATCTTCAAGCTGCGTTGGCATATTTGTTTGACACTCGGTTTGAAGAATTGGAATCTGCTTCAGTAATTCTTGTAAATATGAAATTCCTTGTTCTAAATTTTTCACAATATCTCTAGCCTCTAAATAATTTCCTTTGTCTGTCGCTTCATCAAATAATTGAAACTTCTTTTGTTCTTCATCTAGAAGCTCTTCTAACTTTTGCTCTGCCAGTGTAAATGTATGTCGATACGCGAGTACGTTCTTCTTTAATTCCCTATATGTATTACGAAGCTGTTCAATTTCTGTACTATTTTTCTCGAAGCTTTCCATTAGTTCCTGCAATTCAGAGAGAATGGCTTCAATACTTTTCTCAGCTTCCGCTAAGGTAGTTCCAGCTTGTTGTACAGAAAAGCGCGCTTTTCGAAATGAAAACTGTGCCGTACCAGACTCAGCATTTTGCAATTCCTTTTCAGCCTGTGGAATGACATTTGAAACTGTCTCATCCCATTCATTCCGCCACTTTTCAAATAGTTCTTCTGTTTGACCGGTTAAATTTAAATCCTTTACCCGTTTTAATTCATCAGCTACCGGTTTATTCTTAATTTCCTCTTTCCATACCTGTAACTGATCAATTTCCTTATATAAACGATTTTTAATCAAAAGTTGTATCATGAGCAGAGCAATAACAATGCCCACAACAATGATGATAATCGTCAAAAATGAATCCATTCTGTACCCTCCTCATTCTCGTTTATTATCCGCTCCGCTTTGTGGAAGGCGCAATCTCTATATACATGTGTAGATTTAGTGTTCTCAATGTATCTATGATACCATGTAATTCATTATTTTTAACCTAATTTTTTTGAATTTTTCCAGTATCATGCCCGTTTTTTCAAACAAAAAAAGTCGCTCAACAACTCATAGTATGTTTGATGAGCCACTTCTATCCAAATGTATTATAACTAAATATTAAGAAGGGGTCCCCCCGCTTTAACTCGTACTGCTTCTCCTACTTCAATCGTTTTATTTAACCATTCTTTCACCTCTTTTCTATAGGTCTCTACAAAATACCTTTCAGAGGGGAAGGTATGCAATACTTCCGAAACATATTGTGGATACAAATAAGGAACACTTATCATCCCTTTCAACTGTGCCATGAAAATGGGAAATGGAAGCTTTCGAAATTGCCGTTGCTCTATTCCACTTTGAATAATCGTAGAAAAATAATATTTTTCACGAATAAAGTACGTAGTCATAATTTCACGAATAAGTATGCTATCAAGTGAAATTTCCCGATAAAAAAAGCGAGACAGGTGACGATTATCTGATTGATATAGTAAAATGTTATCTACGATTGCAAATAATGTTTCCTTAGGTGGTAATGTAGACAACCTCTCGAATCCAACTTCTAATACACGAATATAACTTTCCAAAAAATTAGTGACCAAAAACTCACGCAATCCTTGTTTTCCTGAGAAATAATACGAAATATTTGCTGCGTTCACATCAGCCTTCCTAGCAATATCTCGAACGGAAGTACCATCGAAACCTTGTGTATTAAATAAAAATACCGCAGCATCAATGATTTTTTGTTTGGTGGAGGTCACATTTTTCACCCTTTCACAGAAGCTCTTATTACTAATTTCTTGACATATCTCAAAAATTCCTTTAGTTTTCTATCGACAAAGATAGGTCTGATTCTACAATAGTAAGGAGGAAGTTCATGTTTGCATCACAAGGATATAATGAGACACGTGAGAAAAATTACGAGCTAGTCATTAATCAATTAAAGGCAATTATTTATGATGAGAAGAATGTCATAGCAAATATGGCAAATGCTTCTGCATTGTTAAATCAATTTCTAGAACATATTAACTGGGTCGGATTTTATATGATGGAAGAAAAAGAGCTTGTTCTCGGACCTTTTCAAGGGTTACCTGCCTGCATTCGAATTCCGCTTGGACGAGGAGTATGTGGAACAGCAGCTAAAACAAAAAAAACAATTGTTATAAATGATGTACACCAATTTCCTGGTCACATTGCTTGCGACGCTGCATCTAACTCTGAAATTGTTGTCCCGATGATCAAAAATGGGGAAGTTATTGGTGTACTTGACATCGATAGTCCAAACCTAGCACGATTCGATGAAATCGATCAACATTACTTAGAATTATTCGTTGATGTACTCACGTACCAAATGTAAAAGTTAGAATCAATTTATATTTTCTTGACCTAGTATGTATAAAAAGTTATAATAGAATTTGTGTAAAATATGCAGCCTATGAGAATGGGTTTATGTTTGTATTTTGTTCCTCTTACCGAGGTGTATCGAGTAACTCCTTGCTGCTGGAGCGAGGATACATGAAAACAAAATACTCATAAAAAAACAACTCACGTCTGTTTTTATTTTACAAAAATAAAAACACAAGGAGGAGTCATCATGGCTCGTTATACTGGTCCATCTTGGAAACTTTCTCGCCGTCTTGGTATTTCCCTAAACGGTACAGGAAAAGAATTAGAAAAACGCCCTTACGCACCTGGACAACACGGTCCTAACCAACGTAAGAAATTATCTGAATATGGTCTTCAACTTCAAGAAAAACAAAAGCTTCGCCACATGTACGGAGTAAATGAACGTCAATTCCGTAACACATTTGATATCGCTGGTAAACTTAGTGGTAAACACGGTGAAAACTTCATGATTCTTCTTGAAACTCGTCTTGATAACCTAGTTTATCGTTTAGGTCTTGCTCGCACTCGTCGTGCTGCTCGCCAATTGGTAAACCACGGTCACATTCTTGTTGATGGCAGCCGCTTAGATATTCCATCTTACCGCGTAAAACCAGGTCAAACAATTAGTGTTCGTGAAAAATCTCTTAACCTTACTGTTGTTAAAGAATCTCTTGAAATTAACAACTTCGTACCTGAATACTTAGACTTCAATGCTGAAGCATTATCAGGCACATTCACTCGTCTTCCTGAACGTTCTGAATTACCTGCTGAAATTAACGAATCTCTAATCGTAGAATACTACTCTCGTTAATAGCAAAAAAAGAGCTAATCAATCGATTAGCTCTTTTTTTATACTCAAAGAAGCCTTGTACAAAAAGGGAGGGTGCTGAAAATTTCTTCAGCACCCTCCCTTTTTGTATATATAATCCTTACTATTCTTACGCTTCGTATTGAACTAAGAAATACTTTTTCTTTCCTCGGCGAAGGATAGTATATTGTCCTTCAATTCGGTCTGTCTTAGTTAATACGTGATCTAAATCTTGAACGCGTTCTCCGTTTACATAAATCGCACCGTTTGTAATATCTTCACGTGCTTGACGTTTTGATGGAGAGATTTTGCTCGTTACGAGCAAATCAAGCAGTACAACGTCTTCATCCGCAACTGAAAAAGAAGGAACATCCTTAAATCCTTGCTTGATTTCTTCAGCAGATAATTCCGCTACCGATCCACTAAATAATGCTTGGGAGATACGAATTGCTTGCTGCAATGCTTCTTCGCCATGTACAAGCTTCGTAACTTCTTCTGCTAGCGCTTTTTGAGCAGCACGTTTTTCAGGTGCTTCTTCGGTTTGTCTTTCTAACTCATTAATTTCATCATGAGATAGGAACGTAAAGATTTTTAAATATTTCACTGCATCACGGTCATCGGTATTAATCCAAAATTGGTAGAACTCATACGGGGATGTCTTCGCTGCATCAAGCCATATCGCTCCGCCCTCTGTTTTACCAAACTTCGTTCCATCCGCCTTTGTTACAAGAGGAACCGTTAAACCATATGCCTTTGCATTTTCTTCGGATTTACGAATTAATTCTAACCCAGCTGTAATATTGCCCCATTGGTCACTTCCACCTACTTGAAGCTTACAACCGTATGTTTGATATAAGTTTAAGAAGTCATAGGATTGCAAAATCATATAGCTAAACTCTGTGAAGGAAATACCTGCTTCAAGACGTGTTGCTACTGAATCCTTCGCAAGCATATAGTTTAAACCAAAGTTTTTGCCAATATCACGTAAAAAAGTAATGACATCTAATGAACCGATCCAATCATAGTTGTTTGCAAGAATAGCTGGATTCGGATTAACCTTTTCATCGAATTCAAGAAAGCGAGAAAGCTGCTCCTTAATACGAGAACTAAACATTGCAACCGTTTCCTTTTCATTCAATGTTCGTTCTGCTTTTTTTCCACTTGGGTCACCGATTAATCCCGTTCCCCCTCCAACAAGCGCAATTGGCTGGTGACCAGCTTGCTGAAAACGACGCAAAATTAATATCGGTAGTAAATGCCCAATATGAAGGCTATCTGCAGTAGGATCAAATCCGCAATATAATTTCACGATTTCCTTTGAAAGTAGTTCGCGTAATCCCTCTTCATCTGTTTGTTGATTAATTAACCCTCGAAATTGTAAATCTTCTAAAATGTCCATGTGTTCTTCGCCCCTTCGAAAAAATAAAAAAATCGTCCCCTAAAAAAAGGGACGATGGAATGCTCGCGGTACCACCCTAGTTGTGAATCGTATTCACCACTTCATTTTGCTAACGGCTCATCACCGTCTTTCCCCTTTCAAGCAACTGCTCAATCGAAAAAAGATGCTCCAGGTTGTATTTCACGATCAAATATGTACTGATTTCCACCAACCATCAGCTCTCTACAAACAGGGAAGTGATCATTACTAAAGCCTTTCCAAGCTCAAAACGTATTCATATAATATTCTTTATAACATTAATATACTCCCCGTGTCAATGCCATCAAGTTAGGAGAAAGCGTCTTATTCATACTAAGAATAGTGAGGAAGAAATAAAATGATTATTTAAGAAGGGGATGCCTATAAGCTTGTCCATTTGAAATATCATCACACTATCTTTATTTGACGTCAATTCTCAAGTAAGAACTCCGCGCCAAGATACATCCATTCACTCTTTTTCATGAATCTCTCCGATAAAACGCGAACTTTGTTCGTCCTTTTCAAGCCATTCTGAAAATTCCCGTAAAAATTCTTCCGGACTTAAATGAGTATAAACGGTTCCCTCAATTTTAATTTCAGTTCGTTTGGAAGGAGCTACTCGATTTATGGCAATTTTTTTCATAATTTTTTCATACTTATCCATTGTTTCAACTAATGATTCTTTATCTTCGCCTCTCATACTATTCCCTCCCTTTACTTTCATTCTATCAAATGTAGAAGCAGAAATTACTAAAAATGCACAACAAATAATATTCTTTTTACTATTTTCGAAAAAAAAGGCTTGAACGAATCGTTCAAGCCTTTTCATCATATTATTCTTAATCTTCTAATGTGGATAAATCCCCTGTTGGTAAGTTCAATTCCCAAGATTTTAATACGCGGCGCATGATCTTACCACTTCGCGTTTTTGGAAGCTTATCACGAAATTCAATTTGGCGCGGTGCTGCATGGGCAGCTAACCCTTTCTTGACAAACTGACGAATATCTTCCTTAAGTTCATCAGACGGTGTAAATCCATCTCGAAGTGCAATAAATGCTTTAATAATTTCCCCGCGAACAGGGTCAGGAATCCCAATGACTCCAGCTTCTGCTACAGCTGGATGCTCGATAATTTTACTTTCTACTTCAAATGGACCTACGCGTTCACCTGCAGTCATAATCACATCATCAATGCGTCCTTGGAACCAATAATATCCATCTTCATCCATAAACGCAGAATCACCTGATACATACCATCCATTTGGCATAAAATAGGATTCATATTTAGCTTGATTGTTCCAGATGGTCTTCATCATCGATGGCCAGCCTTGCTTAATAGCAAGATTCCCCATTGTATTAGGTGGAACTTCCTTTCCTTCGTTATCGACAATTGCAGCCTCCACACCAGGAATTGGTTTTCCCATTGAACCAGGACGAATATCCATACATGGATAGTTACAAATTACTTGTGCACCTGTTTCTGTCATCCACCACGTGTCATGAATTCGCTTTTGAAATACGTTCATTCCCCAGCGAACTACCTCTGGATTTAAAGGTTCCCCTACACTTAACACATGACGAAGCTTAGACAAATCGTACTGTTTTATAATATCCTGTCCCGCACCCATTAGCATGCGGAAGGCAGTTGGCGCACTATACCATACAGTTACACCATATTCCTGTAATGTTTTATACCATGTATCAGGACTGAATCGTCCGCCTAAAATAACATTGGATGTACCTGTTAGCCAAGGTGCAAATATACCGTAAGATGTCCCTGTAACCCAGCCTGGATCAGCTGTACACCAATATATATCATTTTCCTTCAAATCAAGTACCCATTTCGCTGTTTGATAATGTTGCAACATTGCATTCTGAACATGCAACACACCTTTTGGCTTTCCAGTCGATCCAGAAGTATAATGAAGAATCAATCCATCTTCTCTGTCTAGCCATTGTATTTCAAGCTCGGAGGATGCACGTTCAAAAAGTGGGAGAAATGCTACGATTTTTTCACTTTCTTCTATTGGTTCACCGACTAAGAAAATGGTTTGTAAATCTGGTAGTTCATTTATGGGAACGCGCGCGAGAAGTTCGGGGGTTGTAATAAGTACTTTTGCTTCACTGTCTAGCAAGCGATCACGGACAGCACCTTCCATAAAGGCTTCGAATAAAGGCCCGACAATTGCTCCTAGCTTTAATGCACCAAGAAGTGTAAAGTATAATTCTGGAGAACGAGGCATGAAAATAAACACACGGTCACCCTTGCTAACATCACCAGATTCCTTCAACACATTTCCAGCCTTATTTGATAAATCCATCATTTCTGCAAACGTATAAGTTTCCTTTCGAGACCCATCTTGATAATACAATGCAATTTTATCTTTCAAATGTGACTTTGCATGCTTATCAATTGCTTCATAAGCCATATTCACTCGTCCCGTTTCGTGCCAGGAGAACTGTTTCTCTACCTCTTTCCAATCAAACGTTTTATACATCTCTTCGTAGTTTTCCAGGTTATTATTTGTACTTACAACGGGAAGCGCTTCCAATTTCATTGTAATCTTCTCCCTCCTTATATATAACTCTACACCTTATTATACTTCACTATTTATAATTTTCAGTAACTTTTCATATATTTTTGCAAATTTTTAGAAGCGTTTTCATTCACAGTACGCAAAATATAAGCTACTATTGAGATAAGATTGAGAAATCCCGATTGAGGTGGTGAAACAATTTGATTCATAACAAGGTTTATCATTCCAGGACACTCCATACCCCGAAAGGAACTCTCATCATAGAAGGCCCTGTGCCTACACAAGAGCTAGAAACATATGAGTTTCATAAGAATTTGGTAGCATTTCGACCTCCAGATCAACAACAAGAAGCAATTATCGAAATATCTAAACTTCCAGAAGCACGTCTCATTATTGCACGCTTTGAACAAACAATTATAGGCTATACAACGTATCTATACCCAGATCCGCTAGAACGATGGTCAGAAGGAAATATAGAAAATTTAATTGAACTAGGAGCAATTGAAGTAATACCAGAATTCCGAGGCTGTTCTGTTGGGAAAACCATGCTTCAAATTTCTATGCTAGACGATAATATGGAAGACTATATTATTATAACAACTGAGTATTATTGGCATTGGGATTTACAAGGATCAGGTTTAAATGTATGGGAGTACCGAAAAATCATGGAAAAGATGATGAGTGCTGGTGATTTAATTTGGATGGCAACAGATGATCCTGAAATTTGCTCCCATCCTGCGAACTGTCTAATGGTTCGGATTGGGAAACGTGTAAACCAAGACTCCATTACCGCATTTGATAGAATTCGCTTTCAGAATCGCTTTATGTATTAATGAGGAGGTAACCAAATGATTGTTGAAGAAATTATGAATCGTAACACGACTACATTGTCGCCAAAAGACACAATTGAAACGGCACTTAGAACACTAGCTGAAAAAGGTATTCGTCACATCCCTATCGTGAATAACGAGCACGAAGTAGTTGGGATTATTTCAGATCGTGACGTTCGGGATGCTTGTCCTTCAATACTCGACAAGCCTGTTTCAATGGATTCACTTCAACAGCCTATTGAGCGGGTTATGACAAAGTATGTCACTACCTGTCATCCTCTTGATTTTGTCGAGGAAATTGCAACGATATTTTATGATAATAAAATCGGCTGCCTTCCTGTTACAAAAGAAGGAAAGCTTGTTGGTATCATAACGGAAACAAACGTACTGCATACACTTGTTAAATTGACAGGGGCCTATCAACCCGGCTCACAAATTGAAGTACGAGTATCCAATGAACCTGGTGTCTTAAGTAAAGTTGTATCCATTTTTGCTAAAGAAGGAATTAATATAATTACAATCCTTGTCTATCCAGACAAAGATGAACATAAGGTCTTAGTTTTTCGGATTCAAACGATGAACCCCCTTAGAATTATTCAAGTCATTCGAGAAGAAGGCTATGAAGTACTGTGGCCAAGTGTTGCAGGTATTTCCTAATGGACTCTGTATTTATTTATACAGAGAAGTTTCAAGGCTACCGCTTTAACCGGGAGCATCCCTTCAACCAGCTACGCGTAAAACTTGTGTTTGATTTATTAAATAAAGGGGGATTCATTAGTGAATCACAAATTCGTCCACCGCGTATCGCTACGGACGAAGAAATTGCACTCATTCACGATGAAAAATATATCGACGCAGTTAAGCGAGCTGGGGAAGGAAAACTTGGAGAGCAAGAAGGTATGCAGTACAGTATCGGTACAGAAGATACACCTGTATTTGAACATATGCATGAAGCAAGTGCACTTCTTGTCGGAGGTACATTAACAGCAGTAGATTATGTACTTGAAGGAAAAGCAACCCATGCACTCAATTTAGGGGGCGGTTTGCACCATGGCTTTAAAGGAAAGGCTTCTGGTTTTTGTATTTACAATGATAGTGCCATCGCTATCAAATATATTCAGAAGAAATACGGACTGCGCATTTTGTATGTAGATACAGATGCACATCATGGAGATGGTGTGCAATGGTCCTTCTATGACGATCCTAACGTATGTACCCTTTCCATACACGAAACAGGACGTTATTTATTTCCTGGTACAGGTGCTGTCAACGAACGAGGACAAGGTGCAGGCTACGGCTATTCATTTAACATTCCATTGGATGCGTTTACAGAAGATGAATCCTTTTTATACGCCTACCGGAATATGTTACGAGAAGTTGCCGCCTATTTTAAACCAGATGTGATTGTAACGCAAAATGGAGCAGATGCACATTACTACGATCCTCTTACACATCTTTGCTCTACAATCGACATTTATAAAGAAATTCCTAAAATTGCACACGAAATTGCCCATGAGTTTTGTGACGGACGCTGGATCGCAGTAGGTGGAGGCGGCTATGACATTTGGCGTGTCGTACCAAGAGCCTGGTCTCTCGTCTGGCTCGAAATGAACAACATCCGTAATCTAACCGGAACCCTTCCAAAAGAATGGATAGAAGAATGGAAAGACAAAGCCGGCCTCCCACTCTCAACCGAATGGGAAGATCCAAAAGACATGTACACACCCATACCAAGAAAAAAAGAAATTGAAGAAAAAAACTACCTAACCGTAGCAAAATCACTATCCATCATAAGAAACAGCATGAAAACCTCGGTGTATTAACAAAAAGCTTTTTCGGCTCGTTCAGCTCCATAGGGCAGAAGTTCTCCGCACAAAAAGGCGCTTTTTGCCTTTATGGGCGGAGGTTTTCTGACCGGAGGAGCTAGCCGAAAAAGCTGGATTCCAACAAAAAGCTGGATTACCCGAAAAGCGGAATCGGCTTGTTCAGCCACGTAGGACGGAAGGTTCCTCACCCAAAAAGGTGCTTTTTGCCTTTATGGGTGAGGGTTCTCCGGCCGGAGGGGATAGCCAATGGAGCTAGATCACACACAAAAAGCCTTTTCGGCTCGTCCAGCTCCATAGGGCAGAAGTTCTCTTCACGCAAAAAGGAAGCCTCAAATGAGACTTCCTTTTTGTACGTACAATTAATTTCTTTCACTTTATTCTCATTTTGTTGTTTTACGGAATTGTATGCGATGCGGAAGGATAACGGTTTGATCCTCTACAATTTCCTTATTCATAAACTTCGTTAACAATCTCATAGAAACCGCACCAATATCGTACATAGGCTGTACAACAGTCGTAAGCTGCGGACGTACCATGGTTGCTAAACGGGTATTATCAAATCCGATTACTTCCACATCTTCTGGAATATGAATGCCATTGTCCTGGGCGCCGTGAATAACACCTAGAGCCATTTCATCAGAAGAAACGAAAATTGCAGTCGGCTTTTGATTATTTTCCCATAGTTTTTCAAATGCTTCCATACCTGAATCATAGGTGAAATCTCCTTCAACGACTAAATCAGCATTATAGGGTATCCCATTTTCTTGAAGCGCATGTTTATAACCATCTAATTTTTTGTTTTCAGCCTTTGCATGATCTACAGAACCAGAGACGAACGCAACATTCTTATGCGCTTTTTCTAATAAATAAGATACGGCATCATAGGCTGCTTGTTCATAATCTATATTAACGGACGGAATGACACTTTGTTCATCAAAGGAAGATGCTAACACAATAGGAACGGGCGATTTTTCAAATTCTTTCACATGTTCTTCAGTAATATTTTCACTCATAAATACAATACCATCTACTTGTTTACCAAGCATAGTATTCAATAAATGCATTTCTTTTTCCTTATTTTGATCAGAATTGCTTAAAATAATATTATATTTGTACATAGTGGCAATGTCTTCAATTCCCCGTGCAAGCTCCGCATAAAAAATACTTGAAATATCAGGAATAATTACACCGACAGTCGTTGTTTTTTTACTGGCAAGACCTCGCGCCACTGCATTTGGACGATAACCTAATTGTTCAATCGCCTCTAATACCTTTTTTCTAGTTGTTGGCTTTACATTTGGATTGCCGTTCACTACACGGGAAACGGTTGCCATGGAAACATTGGCTTCACGTGCTACATCATATATTGTTATATTCATGGTTTGTTCGCTCCTTTTCTCTATTCTAAAATTATGTATAAAATATGGATATATAGAAAACCCATCAAGTGGATGAAGATGTCATTAAATATTACATGCTTACTTTATCATACGATACAAATGCATATTCAGACAATATATTCCCACTAATGTATGAAAAAAATTCTTTCTTTTCCATCCGTAAAACAAAATTGCCCAACTTTCCAAGCTATCTTTTCTTCGTTATATTGAATGGAAGACTCGGATTTTTCTTGCTCTTTGCAATGAGCTTATCCTCCCCCCTTCAAAAACTAGAATGCAGACAATGGAAGCCAGGCAATTTTATATATAAAGCACATCATCGTACCTATAAATAAGTACTATTGTAAGAACGTTTTCAATACATTCATAAATTCATGGAACTGTGGTATGCTCATCTGCTGTTCAGAATCAGAAAGTGCAACTGCAGGATCAGGATGCACTTCGGCCATTACAGCATCTGCACCAATAGCAATAGCTGCCTTTGCAGCTGGAAGTAGCAAATCACGGCGTCCTGTTGAATGCGTCACATCTACAACAACCGGCAAATGGGTTTCCTTTTTTAAAATTGGTACGGCAGATATGTCAAGCGTATTGCGCGTTGCTTTTTCGTACGTACGAATACCTCTCTCACACAATATGATTTGGTCATTTCCCTGCGCCATAATGTATTCTGCCGCATACATAAACTCTTCAATGGTTGCAGCAATCCCTCTCTTTAGTAGAACAGGTTTCTTTACAGCACCTGCAGCCTTTAAGAGCTCAAAATTTTGCATATTACGAGCTCCAATTTGTATTACATCTACATAATTAAGGGCCATTTCAATATCCTTGGGATTTAAAATTTCACTAACTATCGCCATATCGAATTCATCAGCTACTTGGCGAAGTATATGTAATCCTTCCTCACCAAGCCCCTGAAAGTCGTACGGAGACGTTCTTGGCTTATAAGCCCCACCGCGCATTACGTGTAATCCTTGCTCCTTCATTGCTTGCGCAACGAGCTTTACTTGCTCATAGCTTTCAACTGCACATGGCCCCATGATAAAGTGCATCGTACCATCGCCAATTTTTTCTCCCTTAATATCCACTACCGTATCTTCTGGCTTCTTTTTACGAGAAACAAGGAGTGCTTTCCGATTATCATCTTCCTGTAACTCTAAGCCAGTTTTAAAAATGGTTTTAAAAATATGCTGCAAAGTAGAAGTTTCAAAAGGCCCTTTGTTGTGCTCTGCTACTAAATCAAGCATCACGCGTTCCCGAAGCGGATCAAAGCGTTTTACGCCTTGTACTTCTTTTAATTTCCCAATTTCTTGAACAAGATTACCTCGTTTATTTAATAATTTTAAAATTTCCAAGTTTACTTCATCTATTTGATTACGGAGTGTTTCTAAATTGTTAGATGCCATGAAAAGCCCTCCCTTACTTGGATAGATTGTTTTCCCATTTTAATCATCTGGATTGTATCGAATTATCCAATATGCTCCTGCAAGGATTTCTTTGTAATATTCCAGTGTGATTCGCTCCATACTACCTTGCCATCCTTTAGATATAATACTTGCGGGGATTCATGACGAATACCAAATTGTTCTGCAATTTGATTCGATAACGGCCTTACTTCTTGAATATACAAATAATAGGCAGGAATCGTTTGTTGTTCTTCCATATATGCTTGAAACTGCTCAAATGCGCCTTTACTAATCGGACAGGTCAGACTGTGCTTAAAAACAATACATGACGGTGCTGCCGCAATTTCACCTAATTGCTCTTCTACTTGTAATGGAATCAACTTATTCACCCTTTGCTCGGATTCTTAATTTTCCTTCACGCTTCTCGTTCTTTTCCTTTTTATTATTCCGAAAATGTTCATATACTTTCATAGCCGCTGTACCCCATTGCATAGCTTGTGCAACCTTATCACTATTATGCTCTGCTTGGTTCGATACTGCCGTTGTAATGGTACGTACTTTTTCGTTTAATACTGCTATCGTCGTACCGACCCCTTCAACAGATTCTACAACTTTTTGAATGGATTGTGATTTTTTCGAAATATCCTCAGCTAGTTCATTTGTTTTATGTAATAATTGCTCAGTTTCATGGGTTATACCTTGTAATTGTTTTTCTAATGAAGCCGTTGTGGCTGCTACATTCTCCAATGTTTTTCGCAATGACACGAGCGTACCGCTAATATATACTACTAATATTGCAAAGGCAATGGCTATGATTGCGACGCTAACGTATAGCAAGACTTGCATATGGTTCACTCCTTCAAGCTCATTTTGTTATTATTATACAACGTAACGAGTTGGTATACTAATACAACCTTATCATTCCTACACAATCATAATTCTTCCTTACCCTCCTAGTAAACAAATGGTCATATTTAGGTTACAATAGATGGGTAATGTAAAAGGAGGGTACCTACCATGAAAGATCCGCGTATAGAAAAATTAGCTTACAATTTAATTAATTACTCTGTAAAGCTACAAAAAGGTGAAAAAGTATTAATTGAAAACTTTGGTCTGCAAAAAGAATTAGTAACAGCTCTTATAAAAGAAGCCTATAAAGCAGGTGGCTTCCCATTTGTATCCTTAAAGGATCAACAAGTGGACCGTGCACTGCTTTTTGGTGCAACTGAAGAACATTTTGAGCAAATTGCAGCCTTCGAAGCAAGTGTTATGAAAGAAATGGATGCTTACATAGGTCTTCGATCTGGTGACAATATTAACGAACAAGCAGACGTTCCAAGTGAGAAAATGAAAGTTCAAGGCAAAACAGTTGGTCAAAAGGTTCACCGCGAAATTCGCGTTCCAAAAACAAAATGGGTAGTTCTTCGTTATCCAACATCATCGATGGCACAACTTGCAAAAATGAGTACAGAAGCGTTTGAAGATTTCTACTTTGATGTGTGCAACCTCGACTATAGCAAAATGAATGATGCGATGGATAGTTTACAAGCACTAATGAACAAAACAGACAAGGTCCATATTACAGGACCAGGAACAGATTTAACGTTCTCCATTAAAGACATTCCTGCGATTAAATGTGCCGGAGAAGCAAATATTCCGGATGGCGAAGTGTATACGGCACCGGTTAAAAATTCCGTTAACGGTACGGTTTCATACAATACGCCGTCCCCTTACAATGGCTTCCTCTTTGAAAATGTAAAGCTTACCTTTAAAGATGGAAAAATTATAGAAGCTACTGCGAACAATACAGAACGTATCAATCAAGTATTCGATACGGATGAAGGCGCTCGCTACGTTGGGGAATTTGCAATTGGTGTCAATCCATATATTTTACATCCTATGGGAGATATTCTATTTGACGAAAAAATTCAAGGAAGCTTCCATTTCACTCCTGGTCAAGCTTATGATGAAGCATACAATGGCAATAACTCCAACATTCACTGGGATTTAGTGTGCATCCAGCGTCCAGATTATAACGGTGGAGAAATTTATTTTGATGACGTTCTCATTCGCAAAGATGGACGGTTTGTCCTTCCGGAGCTAGGAGCATTAAATCCAGAGAACTTGCAATAAATCTTTTAACTATAGAACCAACTAAATACTATAAAATAAGAAAAAGGATGCGAACTATTGTCGCATCCTTTTCTTATTTTATTAAAATTTAATACGAACGCTTTATTTCACTTGAAGTCCTTGTTCATAAGCTTTTTCAAACTTTTGTATATCTCCCGCACCCATAAAAATCAAAACTGCATTTTCATGTTGCTTTAGAACTTCCGTATTCGTAAGAGCAATCGTCTTTGATCCATCAATTCTTCCTTGTAAGTCTTGGATTGACAATTCACCTTGATTTTCTCTCGCTGAACCGAAAATGTCACATAAGTATACTTGATCTGCCTTTTGCAGACTTTCAGCAAATTCCGTTAAAAATTTCTTTGTACGTGAAAATGTATGTGGTTGAAAGATGGCTACGATTTCACGATCCGGAAATTTTTGACGTGCAGCTTCAATAGTTGCTGTAATTTCTGTAGGATGATGTGCGTAATCATCAATAATAATTTGATTTCCCATCGTTTTCTGACTAAAACGACGCTTTACACCTTCAAATGTTTCAAGGCGTTGTTTTACAATTTCAACATCAATTTCTTCATAATGACAAAGAGCAATGACAGCAAGTGCATTTAATACACTATGGTTTCCATAACCATTGATGCGAAATGTTCCATAAAACGTATTGCGAACAAATACATCAAATGTACATCCGTCTGTAAGACGTTTTACATTGCGAGCTTGGAAATCATTATCTTCACCAAAACCATAGAAAATAACAGGTACTTTAGCTTGAATTTTTTGTAATTGTTCATCATCGCCACAAGCAATAATACCTTTTTTCACTTGCAATGCCATCTTTTGAAATGCACTAAATACATCATGAATATCTTTAAAATAGTCAGGATGATCAAAGTCAATATTCGTCATAATTGCATAGTCAGGATGATAGGATAAAAAGTGTCTGCGGTATTCGCATGCTTCAAACACGAAAAATTTGCTGTCTTCCACGCCATTTCCTGTTCCATCACCTATTAAATATGAGGTTGGATACGCGCCGCGCATAACATGGGATAATAAACCTGTTGTTGATGTTTTTCCATGCGCTCCTGAAACAGCAATGCTCGTATAATTGTTCATTAGGTCACCTAAAAAATGGTGATAACGGTGTATGGGCAAGTTTAGTTTTTTTGCTTCTTCAATTTCTTCATGTGTATCTGGAAATGCGTTTCCAGCAATAATCACTTGTCCTTTTTGAATATTATTTCTGTTAAATGGAAGAATCGGAATTCCACGCTTTTCCAATTCTGCTTGCGTAAAAAATGTTTTTTCTACATCCGAGCCTTGCACGGTATGTTTCATATCATGCAGGATTTGAGCAAGGGCACTCATTCCAGTGCCTTTAATCCCTACAAAATGGTAAACTGTCATTTTAAAGAACCTCCAACATCTGTAACTAATCCAATGACCTACCTAAAACAGTATATGATAACTTTGTTAATTTGGTAATATCTCTTTCTCGTAATTGTTCAAACCGTAAAATGACTATTCTACATATTCAATCACAATAAGCCTATTATAACAAAAAACGGTTTATTGTCGAGATAAGAAAAATATCCTTCCATTAGACATTTCCCCCTCTTCCTTCAGGGCCTTCTAAGAGACCCTGAAAGAAGAGAACATTACTTTCTTATTTCATACAGATTTACTCGTTCTAAACGAGGATTTGGCCGATATTTTCGTCCTGCCTTAGCAACAGGCATTCCGTCTAATTCGACATTATCGCCTGTAAAGCTAATGTTAACTTTTAATAGACTGTTACCTACCCCATACATATCAACCGGGGCTCCTTGCTTTTCAAACTCTCTAATCCGTTTTTGATTAAAGCCGCCGCTCACAACGATTTTTACATGATTATATCCTTCTTCATCCAATGCTTTGCGAAGTGCAAATATAAGAGATGGATTTACACCTCGGGGATCAAAGGTACCAAGAAGTTCTGGGTGACGGATAAAGTGCTGATCAACCATCGTACGTGATGTATCGACGCGAACTCCTTTCAGCAATGGGCCAAACTCTCTGGCAACCTTTAATGCATCAGTAATGACGTCATTATTATAATCAATTAACACGACTAATTCATCTTCAGGAAACTTCGAATGGTATGCGGAAGCTGCTGCAACGACGTCACCTTGAAACATTTGAATAAGAGCATGTGGCATCGTACCCATTCCTTTTTTACCCCACCATTCACCCATAGCGTGCGTAGCTTGTGCAGTCATGCCGCCTATAAATGCTGCATACCCGTCTCCGGCTTGCTGTGTAAAGTGATCATCGCGATCTCCCATGAAAATAACTGGTTTTTCAATTCCACCTTTTCTTGCAGCTTGCACCACATCATACACATTCGTTGCCACAGAAGTTCTTCTAGCAAGAATTCCATCAATGAGTCCCTCTAAATATCCAAAATATTCATATGGCCCTTTAATGGTTAACACTGTCTCAAACGGGGAAATTTTATCCCCATCCTTTAACGATTTTACTTCCAGCTCTTCTGGATGCTCGGCAAATGTTTGAATCAAAGCAATCACTTCATCTGTTCCGCATAAAACGGCATGTTCTTTTTGAAAGAACTGCATCGTTACAACGGCACCAGGGCAAAATTCTTTAATTATCTCACGTGTTTTCAAAAAATATACTGCTGAAAACCATCCTTCACCCACGCGCTCATCAAACTTGAATGTCTCGTTTGTAAGGCGCGATATTTTCCCTTGTAGCTTCCATTCTATCTCTTTCATGCGCTAAACTCCCTGTTCTACTCTTGGCTTTTTTACCTATTCGTTTTCTTGCATAGCGGATAGATCTTCCTCAGAAATGAGAACATCTCGTGGCTTTGTTCCGCGATTTTCAGAAACAATACCTTGCGTTTCCATCTCTTCTATAAGACGAGCAGCTCGGTTATAGCCTATTCGAAATCTTCTTTGCAAGGATGAAGTAGACGCCCCGCCCTGATCCAGAACAAATCTACATGCCTCTAAGAAAAGTTCATCTTCCGTCTCATGTTGCTCTACTTTTGCTAATAGGTCATCCTGCTTGAACAAAAATATCGGCTCCATTTGCTTTCTTACATGGCCTACCGTACGTTCAATTTCATCATCAGACACATATACTCCTTGCAGACGAATTGGTTTTGAGGTACCGTTTTCTAGAAATAACATATCCCCTCTTCCAAGCAGTTTTTCTGCCCCGCTAACATCAATAATGGTACGAGAATCTACTTGAGACGATACGGTGAAAGCCATCCGAGTTGGAATATTTGCTTTAATTAATCCTGTAATAACATCAACAGATGGACGCTGCGTTGCAACGAGTAAATGAATGCCACACGCTCTCGCCTTTTGTGCAATTCTACAAATGGCTTCTTCGACATCTGCTGGTGATACCATCATTAAATCTGCAAGCTCATCTATGACAATAACAATGTAGGGAAGCGGCTGACCTTCATTTGTTTTGTTCACTAAGTCGTTATATCGCGTTAAATCGCGTGCTCCGGCGTGAGCAAATAATTCATACCGATGCTCCATCTCATCTACAGCCCATTTTAAAGCAGCGGTCGCCGCTTTTACATCGGTAATAACTGGGGATACGAGGTGTGGCACATCATTATACGGTGCAAGCTCTACCATTTTAGGATCAATGAGGAGAAGCTTCACTTCATGTGGCAAAGCCTTATACAAAATGCTAGTTAAAATAGCGTTAATGCACACACTCTTTCCTGAACCGGTAGCACCAGCAATCAGACCGTGTGGCATTTTACGTAAATCAGTTACGATAGGCATGCCAGAAATATCAAGACCGAGTGCCACTGTTAAAGGAGATTCATTTTTAATAAATACAGGACTTCTTAATATTTCTCGCAAAAACACCGGCTTACTATGTCTATTCGGAACTTCAATTCCAACAGTGTTTTTACCAGGAATCGGGGCTTCAATCCGAATATCTCTTGCCGCTAAATTGAGCTTAATATCATCCGATAAATTCGTAATTTTATTAACCTTCACTCCAGGTTCTGGCTGTACTTCAAAGCGCGTTACTGCTGGTCCTTGCGTTACATGAACTACATGAGCGCCAATATGAAAGTTTTCAAACGTTGTATTTAGCAATTGCTCTTGATTACGGAGCCATTCGTCATCATTTGTAGGATTCACATTTGGTGTACTTAACAAACCAAGTGACGGAAATACATACGAAGGATGTGTTTCTACTCTAGCAACCTTGCGCTCAGATGTAAGCTTCTTCTTATCTTGACGAAGCATAATAACATTAAACGGAACAGACCGTCTTTTTTCGCGCTTTGGTTCTTCCATTGCTACCTGTTCGATTTCTACTTTGTTTTCTGCAACTTCATTTGTCTTATCTTCCGTCGCTTCCTGTTCAGGAATTACTTCACTTTCTGCAATATTCCACTGGTTCTCTTCTTCTGTTTCGTTCACTACTTCACATTTAGTAATTTCGTTTACTATCTCAGGTTCTTCGTTTTCAATACCTTTTTCTGTTTCTATTACACTAGTTAGTAGTGGCTCTGCTTCTTCTGCTTGTGCCATCTGTTCTCTTGTACTATCTACAATATGTTCGTTTTGTAAAACAGAATTCATAAGAGAGGCTTCGACTATTTCCTCTTCTTTAGTCTCACTTGCATCTAATTCCGTCTTATTCTTCTCATTTTCTAGTATTTCTACTATTTCGTCTGCTTCGTTATGTTGTGTGCTGTCTAGCTCGTCCTTTTGTATATCCCTCTCATCCGTACTTTCTGAAACAAGATAGCCATTCTTCAAGAGCCAAGCATCTACCACAGACAAATGTTCTGCTTCTAAAACGAGATCAATATTAGGTTGTTTTTTCAACAAATTCTCATTTGGTCGTTCATATCCAAAAACAGGTGATACAGTCTCTGTAGGCTGAAAGGATTGTCGGTTTCGTCCTATTGTATAAATAGGACCCTTAGGCTGCTCCATATCGGAACTTGATTGTATTATTTTCGACTTTACAGTAGCTTGCTCTCGTTTATACGTTACATGCGTCGGAGTAATTTCTGGCTTACTGATAAAATTTTGATTATCCAGACGAGTTATTTGTGATTTTTTTGGCTCAATCTTTTCAGTCTCTGTAGCATTTACAGTAGGCGGATTGAGAAGATTATCATCTTGAATGAGTGGAAATCGAAACTTACCGTTAGGAAAGGAGAACGACTCGTGCGTTGTTTCCATTTGTATCGTTTGCTCCGTTTCAAGCCTACTCTCATTCTCAGAAATAGGTTCCTCTTTATTCAATATTTTTTTCATCCAACTTAGCATGAACTACCACTCTTTCCCCAAATAGTAACATTCTTTATTGTAACAGTATTCAACAAAATGTGTAGCAAAAATTAATGAACACTAGCAGAAAAAGAATATGGGAAATGGACCGTCACAAAAAATCCTTACTTACAGAATTTTTGTAAAACGGCCCATCTTCACAGCACGTTGAATTCCATTAAAATGTAAAAGGTTTTCCTACTTCATAGCTATCTTCTAATACAAGTATTCCCTTTTTCTCTGGTGCGTTAGGTAACGCTAATTCACGAGCAGAACAAATCATTCCAGATGAGGCCACCCCGCGAAGCTCTGCATCCTTAATAACAAGTCCGCTTGGCATTACCGCCCCAATTTTTGCAACAACAACCTTCTGACCTGCTTCTACATTGGGAGCCCCGCACACAATTTGAAGCGTTTCATTCCCAACATCTACTTTACATATATTTAACTTATCTGCATTTGGATGATGCTCTTTTTCTTGAACATAACCAACAACAAATTTTGGTGAAAAATCAGCTTCTATTTTTTCAACAAATCCATTTTTCTCGAAAACTGCATTCAGATGATTAACTATTTCTTCTGTTACTGTAACAGTTCCCGTTTCTGTAACAGTTATGTAAGAAGAAGCATGAAAAAGATTATACCCAAACGTTTTATTACTTTCACGATCAAAGATACGTACCACATCACCTTTTCGTTCGAATGTACGAGATTCTAACGTACCATCTTGTAAATAGAGAAGTAAAGTATCTCCAACGCCTTCCTTGTTATAAAAAATATTCACTTGTTTCATCCTTTCTTATCTGTACCATCATTCTTGACGCGATTTTTTGCCATAATAAAAATAGGTTCTAGCTCCTTATTTTCGTAAATAAAGGAGAGCGATGTAATCGGTACATGACCTTCGGCAAAAAATTGCATTGTCATTTGCGCAATAATATCATAACCGATTTCATTTCGAATATCAGCAATTATTAGTACATCTTGATGAGGAACTGCAACGACCATATCTCCCGTTATCTTCTTTTTCATATCTTCTAACAAAGAAATATCTAAAATGCGGCTCGCATCATACCCATCATTTGCATGAAAAAAGTAAAATATATTTCCTGCAACTGTATCTTCTTTCATCTTTCTAGGGAGTGACCGAACATGAAATAATGCGAGTTCTTTCACTTGCTGATGATCTAATTGAAGTTTTTCTGCCAATTTTTCATCGATCAGTCGATATGTTTTTTCGGCATCTAGTGCGTAGAAAATGCGTGTTTCTGCTGTATGATCTGACGTTACAAATGGATTGTCCTCCTCTTGATGTAATGGAAAAGAGGTAGAGCGAATAACAGGAAGAATACGCGTGTTCTCTGTATCTTCAGAATGCATAGCAAGAAGCGCTTCCTTCACATAGTATACTGCTTCTTCTATTGCATTTTCCCCCTGCAACTCCCATTTGGCAAGAATCCCAGGCAATGAGACGGTAATTCCTTTTTTCGTTTCACAGTGTTCTACACGTAGTTGATCTTTTTTGCTATCATATTGGAACTCCCAGTCAGTACGTTTCAATCGTTTCATTAATTCTTGCTTCAATTGATTACTATTCATCTTCATCCGTATCCCCCCTTTTTTATGTGAATGGAACTACAAAAAAGTAGTCTAATTCGATTACTGTAATGCAGACAAAAACGCTTCAATTTCTTCTTGAGTTTTACGATCTTTACTAACAAAACGACCTGTTTCTTCACCATTTTCATATGCAAGGAAGCTCGGTATACCATATATATCATTTGCTTGGCATAAATCAATAAATTCGTCACGATCTACGTGATAAAACGTAATATCTTTAAATTTCTCTTCTACTTCTGGCATAAACGGCTCAATAAAACGACAATCTGAACACCATCCAGCAGAAAATACAAACACAGCTTTACCTTGCGCTTTTACTTCTTCAAACTGTTCAACACTGTTTAATGTCTTCATTCTATTTTTCTCCTTTTCTTTTCATACAGTATCTTAAAAATAAGACTTCACCTTGCCATCATTAAAACGCAGAACCAATACAGTTGCAACCATTATGACTTATAGCGATATTGACCCGCAAGCAGCTTAACAACATGAATAAACATTTCTTCACGGCCTACATACCCGCTCGTAAAAATGCCAATAGCACCTTCCTTGCTTCGAATATCATGTTGCCGTGTATACGCATCCATCACTTCACTTAATTCTTTTCCTTGTCGCAATGGCTGTTCAAATTGAGGAGGAAGTTGTATTCTTGCTCCTCCTGCCAGAAACATTTCACCATTTACCGTAACTAGTGCACCCCAATTACAAAGAAATAGTCCTTGTTCTGTGACATATACGCCTCCCTCAAGTCCGATTGCGACATCAGCATCAGTAGCCGCTAACGCATGCTGAGCACGGTTTATTGCCCCTTTCATCGTTTCTTCATCTGAAAAAGGCTGATTTGATACGTCTGATGGCACAGATATGGGGAGTATGTTCTCACCAAATACTTGCTTTACTGCGCCTACCTTTGTTGGATTTAATGATCCAATTGCCACTTGCATTGCTATATCCCCCTTCAAAGCGAAAAGGCCCTTAAGGCCTTTTCTTCTTATCCGATCTATCTTATTACGCATTATTTTTAATTGTTTCAAGTGTTGTTCGATCTGTTGCCTTCACAAGTTTAATGAGTAATTCCTTTGCAGCAGCATAATCATCAACATGCATAATCGAAGCATGTGTATGAATATACCGTGCACAAATACCAATAACTGATGATGGAACGCCGTTATTACTTAAATGAACACGTCCAGCATCTGTTCCGCCTTGAGAGACAAAATATTGGTACGGAATATGATTACTTTCAGCTGTATCTAAAATAAATTCACGTAATCCTCTATGCGTAACCATTGTTCGATCGAAAATCCGTAAGAGCGTACCTTTCCCTAGTTGTCCAAACTGTTGTGTATCACCACTTGCATCATTTGCCGGACTAGCATCAAGCCCGTAAAAAATATCAGGTTGGATCATATTTGCAGCTGTTTGTGCCCCGCGTAGTCCGACCTCTTCTTGTACAGTCGCACCGGAGAAAAGCATATTGGGCAACATTTCCCCTTGCACTTCTTTTAATAATTCAATCGCTAAGCCGCAGCCATAACGATTGTCCCAAGCTTTTGCCATAATTTTTTTAGGATTTGCCATGGGAGTGAATGGACAAACTGGAATCACTTGTTGCCCTGGTTTTATACCTAATTCTAAAGCTTGTTCTTTGCTGTCTGCACCAATATCTATTAGCATATTTTTTATGTCCATCGGCTTTGCTCGTTGCTCATCCGTTAGAATATGCGGGGGGATAGAACCAATCACGCCAACAACAGGCCCATTATTAGTCATAACTTGTACGCGCTGTGCAAGCAATACTTGATTCCACCAACCGCCTAATGGTTGAAAACGTAGCATTCCGTTTTTTGTTATTTGTGTCACCATGAATCCAACTTCGTCCATATGACCCGCAACCATCACACGAGGACCGTTTTCGTCACCCTTTTTCATACCAAATATGCTGCCGAGTCCATCTTGAACTAATTCATCCGAATATTTAGAAAGCTCCTGTTTCATAAAACGTCGCACTTCATGCTCAAACCCTGAAGTACCTGGAAGTTCTGTTAATGTTCGAAACAAATCCAATGTTTCCTTATTCATACACAACACTCCTTTAGTTAAAAACCAAGTTGAGTGAATAGGCTGATAATCCTATTCTACATACTATAGAGAAGTAACATTTAAAAATTAAACATATGTATTAATGAAATAAAACATAAGAATTCTACCATGCAGTCATTCCTTATCTGCATAGGAATTTTACTTTATTGTAACGAATATTCACAAATATCGCTAGTTTCTTCTTTTTTCGTGTCAATTCGATTATACTTGTACTGTTAGTGAAATTTGCACAATTTGAGGTGAAAATGATGAATTGGAAAAACATACTCCTCGGCGTAGGTTTAGGCTTTACTGCCGGATATTTTGTGGCAAATCAGCTTCAGCAGAATGGCCATATTTCTGCTGATAAAGCTTTGAAAATGGCAAAAAAAGTATTTTCGGAAAAAGGTGAAATTACAGGTTCTTGGATCCACATGGTTCCTGAAGTGTGGGAAAAATATGATATAGCTTATGATGTATACAGAGGCGGTGTAACAACTGTTACACTAGACAAACAAAACCGCTATGAATTTCTACTGGATGCTAACACAGGAACAATCTTAGACGTTACAGAAAGTTAACTCCCCCTTAAGAAGAACATCCCCTCTTACCGTAAGAGGGGATTGTTTGTTTGAATAGGAAGGCTTTCTATTACATTACCCTCGTTATCCCATTTAACTGCACGAATATAGGCATCATGATAAAAAGTAAACCATGCCTGTTCCTTTATACCAAATTGAATCCAATCTTGTTTTTGATAGATGCTTGTCATCGGATAATCATCATAAGCCATTACCCAAAGAGGATTTTGATGCGCATGTGTTGGTAAAATGTCAGCCATATGAAGCATTGTCTCATTATGATCTTTTATAATTACAATGGCATGTCCATCGCTGTGTCCTCCTGTATGAACCATTGAAATGGCTTCCGTAACATTTACTTTTTCTTTAAACGTACTAACTTGGTGCACAATACTCTCCCAGTTTTCTTTCCAATACGTATTACGTGAGCGAATGTTAGGCTGCCGCATTTCCTCCCATTCTGTCTCTGAAACAATAATCTTTGCCTTAGAAAAAGTAGGAACAAAGTTAGTTCCATTCCACTTTGTTAATCCGCATGCGTGATCAAAATGAAGATGTGTCATTAACACATAATCAATATCATCCGTGGATAATCCAAGCAAATCCAAACTTTGTTCTACTTGTGATTCCTCTGTTACCCCTTGATTGCGTTTCATCTTTTCATTTAATTTTTGATTGCCAATTCCAGAGTCAATCAGCATATTACCGTTTTTAGTCTGAATGAGAAGCGGATCTGTTCGCAAGAGAATTCTATTTTCATCATTCGGCTCATATTTGCGAGACCAAAGTGCTTTCGGAACAACTCCAAACATTGCTCCGCCATCCAGATGTGTATTGCCCCCTTGTAACCATGTAACTCGTATTTCTCCCACTTGCAGCGTCTCCATACTCTCCACTCCCCTATTTATATGTACTTTCATTTCCCAACTTTATCAATTATTGATAAATATGGAAAAAATAAAAATATTTAGTAGAGTTTATTGTACCATAAAAAAAAGCCTGTGTTTATTACACAGACTCATTTTTAAATTTTGCTTCTACTCTATAGATTCGATTCCCTTTTTCCGAAAACTTTTCTTCATATTCGGTCATAATGTTGTTGGTATCTTCACTATTATGCAGATCCAAACTTATATATGTTAAAATCATTCCATATTGAGAAAAACTACATAACGAATATTCAAATAACCCTTGGTTATCTGTTTTAAAATGAATTTCTCCACCTTGAATAAGAACTTGTTCATAATTGTGTAAAAACTGTTTATATGTTAGGCGACGCTTTTCATGACGAGATTTGGGCCAAGGATCAGAAAAATTCAAATACAAGCGTTGAATTTCACCCTTCTCAAAAAAGACTGTCATATCTTTTGCATCTTTGTTAATAAGCTTCAGATTCGGCACTTCTTCTTCGATTAATTTATCAAGTGCGTCTACAATAACACTTGAGTATTTTTCAATACCAATATAATTAACTGTAGGATTTGCTTTTGCCATTTCATAAATAAAACGACCTCGTCCAGTCCCTACTTCTACATGTATCGGATTCTGATTTGGAAATACATCCTTCCACTTTCCTTTATGTTCTTCTGGATTTAGAATAACGAACTGCGGATGACTTTCTATCATTTCATTGGCGTATGGTTTAAATCTCAGGCGCATATGAAATCTCTTCCTCTCTTTCCAATAATGCCAACAGCACGATGCTACAGGCAGTAACGAATAAAATGATGGATACTCACAAAAACTACTGTTAAATATGAGTACAAAGGGTGTGAATTGCAACATGACAATCAGTCACGAACATCAATTACTTATTTTAAAAGATATTTTACAAAACCAACAAAACGATTGCTGTGGTACAGTTTCAGAATGTGAACAACTAGAACGCCTTATTAAGTCGTTGCTAACGAATGATAATGTTACGGATGAAACGAAGCATGTACTTTCTGACGTATACCAGTACAGTCAAGCTGGACAATATTCTTCTGATTTACATGAACATATTTCTAACCATCAAGATCAACTTTCACAATGGATTTCAGGAATGGATAGTTTTTCCTAATAGCTATGACAATAGCTGCTTGATATAAGTAAGCCAATAATCCATCTCATATTGCTTGTTCTTCTTTGTATACCATTGGAGGGAAATGATAGATTGGGCTATCACATACCATTTCATGCGACGGAGCAGAAAATCAGTAAGCTCCATTCCGTAGCTTTTTAACCAATCCTCCCATTCCTCCCTTGGAATGTAGAAGTGGAGTAGCATACCAATATCAAGAGCAGGATCTGCAATGACCGCTCCGTCCCAATCAATTAAATACAATTGATCATCGTCTGATAACATCCAATTATTGTGATTCACATCACAATGGCATACTGATACATGATCACACTCTATTTCTTCTACTGATTCTTGCAAATATTGTAATGCCTGCCTAACAGGATCCTTTTGCTTCACTTCTTCATCAAGCGAATCACGTACTTGTTGCAAAAGTTGGCTTGCTTTAAGCGGTGTTTTCCCAAGTTTTTCAATCATATGTAGCAAGTCATCTGACATATGAATTTTCTTAAGAAGGAGAGCTACTCTCTCCTTCTTCATGTCTTCCGGTTCCAGTTTTCGACCTCTCAAACATACTTGAGCTGAAATAACATCTCCACTCGTAATACGCTTTGCCCATAGCAGCTTAGGAACAATTCCTTCTGCTGACAAGACCGCTAGAAAAGGAGAGGAATTTCGTTTTAAAAATAGCTTTCGTTCCCCTTGTTCAGCAAAATATGCCTCACCCGTAGCACCGCCAGCAGGAATTATATCCCACTCTTTTCCTAGTAATTGTTCTAACCATTCCATTTCCATTATCTATCAACAATTCCTTTTGGTGATTTTTATTATTAGCTCTTGGCGCTACTTCTTCACTACAGAGCAGCCAACAGTAATTTTAACCTAGACTGTTTTAGAAGAAGGTTTAGCGAAAGGCACTATACTCATGTATCTCTATTCATTTCCATAATAGAAACGTGTTATTGTCATCTAACTTCCTGACAAAAAAGAGAGCTATTTTGGCTTTCATACCAGAATAGCTACCTCTGACAATTCTACCTTCATTCGTTTCATATCGTCAAGTAAAGAATTGTTACCCTTTTGCCAATATATATGAACTAATCGGAAATACTGTTATTCCTGGTCCTTGTGTCTGATACATTTCAACAGAAGATGCTGCCACATTATCAGCAAGTACCAACCATTTTCCGCTATCAGGGAGTATAATTTCTTTTTCATAAACGGTGTTGTTCAATATAACTAGAATATTTTCCCATGGACCATATTTTTTTACACCTGATAATTCATACATGATTACTGAATCAGGCGCAGGAAGAAACCGTAAATGCTTTCGCACTAAATCAGTCGACGTTAACCGAAAAGCACCGTGCATTTTGCGGATAGCAATGATTCCTTTAATATATTCTACATGATGTAGATTCAATTCCTTACGCTCCCAATCAATTTGATTAATATAATCAGGTGAATTGTAGCTATTTTCTACCCCCTTCTTCGTTCGGAAAAATTCCTGACCAGCATGTAAGAAAGGAATACCTTGCGAAAGAAGCGTAATGGTAGTTGCTAGGCGGTGCCGTCTTTTTCGAATATGCTCTTCTTCATCACTATTACTACTTATCAATTTATCCCACATGGTGGTATTATCATGTGATTCTACATAATTAATCGTTTGATAAGGCTCCAGAAATGGACTATTTTTGTCTAGCTGCATAGGAATACTCCCCGCAATAAACATTTTCATATGCTCGATACAAGCTCCATCCCCTAATGCATAACCACGATCATAGCTATTAAATGTGCTCCCCTTCACCGTATCTCGAAATGCATCGTTAAACTGCGCAATATTTGGCATCTTTGCTGCATTACGAAGTGTAGCCTTCTTATCCAATGATAATGGCGTATCCATATCCCACCCTTCACCAAGAAGGATCACATTTTGTTTGATACGGTCAATTTCATGACGAATTTCATTCATTGTATCTATATCTAAGATTCCCATTAAATCAAATCGGAATCCATCAATGCTATATTCCTTTAACCAGAACAACACAGAGTCTTTAATAAATTTACGAACCATTTTTCTCTCAGAAGCAATATCATTCCCAACTCCTGTCCCATCTGAAGGCATTCCATCATGATCATGTCTGAAATAATATCCCGGGACAAGCATTTCGAAGGAAGAGGTTTCCCGAATGTAAACATGATTATAAACCACATCCATAATCACACGAATTCCATGTTTATGAAGATTACGGATCATCCGTTTTACTTCTAATATCCGTGCATACGGATTTTCTGGGTCGCTCGCATAGCTTCCTTCGGGTACATTATAATGCAACGGATTATAACCCCAATTGTAACTTAATTGCGGAAATAACTCATCCACACCAGCAAAATCATTAAATGGTAATAATTCAAGATGTGTAATACCTAGCTCTTTTAAATAACTTAACCCTGTACTTGTTCCTTCTGGCCCCTTTGTTCTTTCTTCCGTTAGACCTTTATATTTTCCTTTATGAACAATTCCGCTGTCAGGATGAATGGTAAAATCGCGTATATGTGCTTCATATATAATAGCATCCGTTAATGGACACGGAGGCAACACAATTTCATTTTCCTGCCCTCTCGTTTTTTCTATATCAATAATGATTCCGTAGATTCCATTACTTGATACAGCTTTCGCATATGGATCAATCGCTTCTCGCCACTTATGATTAATATACACACAAATCGTATAATAAGTTCCCTCACAATTTCCAGCAATCTCCGCGATCCAAACTCCATTTCGCTCTCGAACCATTTCATACTCTCTAAAACCACTTAAATCATAAAAGCGTACTTTTGCTTTTGTAGCAGTGGGAGCCCACACTTTACATACGGTTTTGTCTGGTGAAAATGTAACACCTAAATCATTTCCATCATAATAATAGAGGTCATCAAACTGTTCAGTTCGAATAACTGCTCCAATGTGCAACTCGATTTCATTATTTCGTTCATCCACAACAACATACGTCTCTCCAATTTTTAAAGGCGTTTCTATTTTGCATTCATATTTTGTAAATTCCGGGAATTCGATAATGTTTTGTATGATAAGATTCCATTCTAATTCATGGTGTTTGAGACGAAAAGAACTTGAAGCACCATACGATTTCGGCAGCAAGATGGTAATAAAGTCCATCCGATCTAAATATGCTTCAAATACGTTGTCGACTTTAATCATTGCTGTGTTCACCATCCTCTAACTCAAATAAGTAAAACATTAGTTATTTAAGCCTTTTATACTACATTATATTCTCTTCATTCGTAAACGTTTTCATTATCTCATGATTTATAAAAAAGAGGAAATGTAGCTATTTCTTCATACTTTGGTGTTTCTTCCATATGAGTAACAAATAAAGAGAAATGATCCACCGTAAATTTTAAGGGATTAATCGGCATCTTATTCTCAAAAGGTAGTGCATCTATCCAACGTTTAGCAAGCGTTATATGTGGTTGAAAGGGACGTTTATCTAACTGGTATCCTAACTTTTCACACGCATCATATACATAGGTTTGCAGGGTAATAATCTCTGATCTATGCTCAACCCCCGCCCATAATATACGCGGACGATGTTCCATTCCAAATGTATATAAACCTTCTATACCTAGAGAAAAGCGAGAGACAGGAACGTCCTCTAGTTGAAAAGCAGATAAGGCCGTAGTTGCTTCTCCCAAAAAGGCAAGCGTTATATGATAATCGTCTTTATGTGTCCATGTTCGAAAGGAAAGTTGCCGTTCATATTGCAATCGCCATTGAAACAACTGCTCTTTAACATTCGGTGGTATAGGAATAGCAAAAAAATAATGATTTGGCATACAACGTGATTCTCCCGTCGTTTTGTAATCTATATACATTTATTGCTCTTTATACTATATCGTTTTTGCATACTTTTGAGGAGACTACTTTCTTTTTAAATAGAAGAACTAACAGAAATAATCCGACTACCGTGAGTATAAAGAAGCATAGATAAACAAATGGTATTCCAAATTGATCCATGAGAACACCTGCGAGTATAGTACTAAACCATGTTCCAAATCCACTTCCTGCTGCTGCGTACAATGCAACAGCTGTCGATCGCATAGAATTTGAAGCAAGGTTACGAACATATTGCAAGGCAGCTGGCACGAAAAACCCAATCGATAAGCCCTGAGCAATGGTAGTAATATAAATAAGCAATAATGACGGCTCAAAGAAATAAAACAGCCAACGAATGGCCGAAACCAACGCTGACAAAATAAGAATACGATCTACGCCGAGCTTACTCATCCAAAAGGAAGAGATTCTCATAAACGGCGCTTCACTACCAGCAGAAAGCAAAAACATAATCCCAACAACAGTCAATGTTCCGCCCAGCTTCATAATTAACAAACCAAAATATGTATTATTCGCATTAATAGGTCCAAAGATAAAAAACGTACTCCCTAAGAATAATAAAAATTCACGTTTTTTTAAAAGTATTGTACACCCTTGCACAAGATTCACATGTAAGCCTGACCCTTGTTTTGGAAGGATCCACGTCAATACCGCTCCGGCAAACATAAATGCTGCAAACAAGTAAAAAATAATACCCATTCCAAAGCTTTGAGAAGCTCTTCCTGCAACGAGAACTGCAAAGGCAAAACCAAGGGAACCATATAAACGAATGCTTCCATAGTTATCCTTCCCCTTTTGAACATAATTCAAAGCAATGCTATCAGAAATCGGAATGATTGCACTTTGTGACAATGCTAATGCAACAGCGATAACGACTAGAATTGGATAGGAAGCAGTGGTTGAATACAAAAAGCCAATGATACCTGTAGCCAGCAATGTACCAAATAATACTCCACGAGGCTTTTGTGTGTAATCACATAGCATTCCCCATAACGGTTGAATGAAAATCATAACAATGGACCCGACTGAAGTAATGGTTCCAATTTGTGTTCCTGATAAATGTAAGGTATTACTCAAGTATACCCCCAATAAAGGTAACAGTACCCCTAATCCAAAAAAAATGAAAAAATAATAGAATCGAAACATAGTACTAATCTTCGATTCCTTCTGTATGGATTTCTCCATATTTTTCCCCCTTCCCAAAACAAAGAAGAAGATAATCCAAGACTCTATGTTCATTTTGGATTATCTCACAATTAAGTACGATTTCTAGTAACTGCTTACGTCACTGCTATTATTTAGCCAATTCATAAATAGCCTGTGCATAAATTGCAGTTGCTTTTACTAAATCATCAATCTCAATATATTCGTCCTTTTGATGAGCAAGCTCTTCTTTACCTGGGAAAAGCGGGCCGAATGCAACTCCCGCCTGTAGTGATCTAGCGTATGTTCCCCCGCCAATTGCTAACAAGCTAGCTTTCTCTCCTGTTTGTTCCTCATAAACACGCGCAAGCGTTTGAATTAGCACGTGGTCCTTATCAACATGATGCGGCTTTGAATCCGATACCTCGCCTAATGAAAACCCGTTCTCCCCTGCAACGATTTCCAACGTTTTCAGCATTTTTACTGCATCAGTTGTCACAGGATATCGTATATTTAAACCAAGTGTTCCACCTTCTTGCTCACTGTAGTTCAAAAGACCTACATTCACCGTTAATTCTCCCGTAATATCGTCGCTATATGATATACCAAGCTCTTTTCCGAGCGTATCCTTTTCAAAATACTTGGTTACAAACGCGACAAACGAAGTACCAGCCCAGTCCAATTGCTCTCCATTTAAAAATGTAGCTAACAAAATACCAGCATTTCTTCCTTGTTCTGGAGTCGAGCCATGTGCAGATATCCCTTTTACTTCAAATGAAACAATTCCATCTTCTGTGGAAGCTTGTCCTTCCAATTTCGTTTGTTGTAAGAAGATTTTAAATCGTTCTATACTATGTACATCGCTTGTCCGTACTTGTGCTGTAGCGAAATCGGGTACCATATTTAATCTTCTACCAGACGAAAAGCTAATCAGTGCCATTGCCTCTCTCTTTTCAGATGCAGTCAGCTTTACATACGCATCACAAATTCCTTTTTCCGCATTAATGATAGGAAAATCGGCATCAGGAGCAAATCCCATCGTTGGCATTTCTTCATGTGTAAAATAATGATCCACGCAGCGCCAATGACTTTCTTCATCTGCACCAAGAATCATGCGCACTCGCTTCGTTAAAGGCAGGCCGAGCTCTTTTACAATTTTCATTGCATAGTAAGCGGCCATTGTTGGTCCCTTATCATCAATTGCACCTCGTGCAATGATTTTTCCGTCACGAATATTTGCTGCATACGGATCACTTGCCCACCCGTCTCCTTCTGGCACAACGTCAACATGACATAGAATACCAAGGAGCTCATCGCCTTGTCCCATTTCCAGATGGCCAGCATACCCTTCTAAGTTTTTCATACGAAATCCGTCTTTACTACCCGTTTGAAGCATATACGTAAGTGCTTGCCCAATGCCTCTGCCAAACGGCGCACCTTCTTGGCTATCCTCTTCGTCAAGCACACTTTTAATTCGTAAAAATTGTTGCGTATCTGCAAGTAATGCATCTTTTCTTTTTTCCACTTCTTCTATCCAATTAATTTTCATATAGAAGTCACCTACTTTACTTAATTTCATCTTTCATCATAGCAAACGATTGTCTATTTCGCCAATATTCGTGGTAAAATAGAAGTAGTCGCATAGCTATAATCGTACTTAACAAGGGGATGCTAAATGGACGAAGAACATATGTAAAGTGTTTGCCTCACTCTTTAAAAATACGCAAACAAATACATTCACGATGATTTAACAAAAGGTAGGATTGAGACGTTTTTTGTAGAAATATAATATATCTTATCGTTTAGCTCTATATCAAACCTTTACATTTAAATGTATAGATTAATTTTCTGTTAAAAAAGGTAAAAAAAGAGCATGATATGAATGATATGGAGTAAAATAAAAACAAAAAGATATTCTTTTTCCTAGTTGAGTCACTATAAAACTCGTGGAGGAGTGGTTTTTTGAAATTTACAACCTCTCGTATGTTAACACGGATTAAGTCGATTTATATGTACATCAATGAAAAGGGCACTGTCACAACCCAGGATTTAGTGGATGAGTTTGGCATAACGCCAAGAACCATCCAACGAGATCTAAATGTGCTGCAGTTCAATGATTTGGTTTACAGCCCTAGTCGTGGAAAGTGGACGACAACAGGAAAGAGAGTGAGACTTTCTTCTTAAAAATACTTTTTTATTTATAAAAATTAGGATTATTCCCGTATTTACTTGTAATATAAAGATTTGGTAGAGTCTTTTTATATAGAGATGATTCAAAAGGCAATGGGCTTCCCTTTTGAATCATCTCTATCTTTTGTATATAACCTATTCACCTTTAAGTAGTTGAAGTTCCTCTTCTGTCAATTCTCGGTATTGACCAAGCTCTAGCTCTTCATCAAGTAAGAGAGGCCCCATTTCTGTTCGTTTTAAATAAACCACCTTTTTGCCAACTGCTTCAAACATGCGTTTCACTTGATGAAACTTTCCTTCTGTGATTACGAGTTCAATTTCTGATATGCTATCACCGCGTAAGATGGTTAATTCGCCTGGTTTTGTCACATAACCGTCCTCTAACATGACTCCCCTATGAAAAGCTGAAATGTCATCCTCCGTCACAAGTCCCTCGACTCTTGCATAATACTTTTTCGGTACATGCTTTTTTGGTGATAGTAGCTGATGCGCAAGTTTTCCATCATTCGTAAGAAGAAGGAAACCTTCTGTATCTTTATCTAGACGTCCAACTGGAAACAGATCAAACACAGCATCCTCTGGCTGAAGCAAGTCAATAACCGTTTGTTGCTCTTCATCTTCCGTTGCAGAAATCACTTCTTGTGGTTTATTCATCATTAAGTAAATAAACTCCTTATACTCAACAAGTTCACCGTATACAGTAACCTCCTGAACATCCACATTTACTTGTGCCTTCGCATCTTTTATGGGAAGACTGTCAATACGAACTGCTCCATCCTTTAAAAGCTTTTTTACTTCTTTTCTACTTCCGTATCCCATATTTGCTAAGAATTTATCAATTCTCATAGGCTCTCCTTTCGAATAAAACAAAGCGTAATCGCATTATTACGCTTGTTTATTTGTAAGTTTAATTGTTCGTCTAAATCTATTAATTAGCTTATGAAGTAGTTCTTCCCCAAACACACGGGAAGCAACCCCAGTCCGAATAGCTAAAAACACATAGACTGCAACTCCGACAATACCAGTAATTATTACGATAAGAAATGCATCCAAGCGACTTGCTGTGTAAGGAATGATAGTGGATAAACCACTATATACTACCTTGGCACTTACTGTCATAAGGAATGTAATAACAGAGATTTGGAAGGTTCGTTTGTATACACGTACAAAACTAAAATTCACATGTTTACGAATTTGCTTATTGGTATATAGAATCGATGCAGCAAATCCAATACCAGTTCCAAGAACGCCACCAATCGCGTCGAAATACCGAATCAGCACAATATTACAAATGATTTTTAATATAATACCGATTACTAGGCCAATAATGGCATGTTTTTGTTGATTAATCCCTTGTAATATAGCTGCAGTAACCGAAAATAACGCGAATAATAAAGCAACAGGTGCATACCACATAAGAATCTGCCCACCAAGCGGATCCGCTTCATAGAAGGCACGGTAAAGAGGATAGGCAAGAACAGAAATCCCCACAACAGCAGGTAATGTTAAAAAGATGTTTACTTGAAAGGTTTGCTGAATTTGATGATGCAGCGTTTTTATTTTATTTTCTGTAAATGACTTTGTAATTGCTGGAACGAGCGTTAAACTAAAAGCGGTCGCAAGTGACACGGGTATCATGATGAGTTTATGCGTCCACATTGTAAAAATACCGAGGGCATGCTCCGCAATATCCGCCTTTCCAGCAGCTTCCATCACTTTATTAAACGTTAGTGTATCAATTTGTTGATATAACGGAATGGTTAATCCGACCACAACATAAGGAAGAGCATAAGCAAATAATTCTTTGTAAAGCTGCGGGGTACTGACAACGGATGGCTTTACCGTTTGTGACGCTAGTAGCTCGTCCAAATTACGTTTTCGTTTCACCCAATACCACAGTAATACGATTAATGCCCCCACAGCAGATACGAAAGCTGCAAACGTAGAAACACCAACAGCAGTAGCAACCGAGCCTTTTAATACCCGAATCACAATATAACTTCCTATTAACAAAATAGCAATACGGATAATTTGTTCAATAATTTGCGAAACAGTGGTTGGCCCCATGGACTGATGACCTTGAAAGAATCCTCGAATCAAACTAGCTGCAGGGACAACAAGAAGAGCAAAACTAACAAGCCGAATAATCATGGTTACATCTTGCGGGCTATTTACTAATGTTTTATCTCCTAGCATCGCTTTAGCGAACAGAGGTGCACTCATATAAAGAACAATAAAGGAGAGCATACCCATAAAAATCATAAGCTTCATTCCTGAACGAAACATTCGTCTGCTCGTCTCATAATCTCCTAGAGCATTGTATTTCGATACAAATTTAGAAACAGCTAAAGGAACTCCTGCTGTTGCTATGCTTAGAAAAATCTGATAAGGAACGTAGCCATATGTATACAGGGTTCCACCATTGGTGCCAACAAGCTGATGAAACGGAAAGACGTAAATCATACCAAGAAATTTCACGAAAAAGGTTCCGAACGTTACAATAAGTGTTCCACGTACAAATTTGGAATCGGACATTTAAAGATCCCCCACGTATATTAAAATCTAACTTTTGTATTGTATCATAAAACTTCTATATACGATAAGCGTAAAAAAACGAAGAGTTAGGAAAGAAAAGAGCTAATTCTATTTTTCCTTTTTTCGTGCTATCCTTGTTTACAAAAGAACGGACAAGGGTGAGAAAAATGAACTATGATGTAATTGTTATCGGCGGGGGACCGTCTGGTCTTATGGCAGCCATTGGAGCTGCTGAACAAGGAGCTACCGTCTTGCTGCTCGATAAAGGAGAAAAACTAGGAAGAAAGCTCGCTATATCAGGTGGTGGACGTTGCAATGTGACGAATCGCCTTCCAGAAGAAGAAATTATAAAGCATATTCCTGGAAACGGACGTTTTTTATATAGTGCCTTTTCCATTTTTAATAACGAAGATATCATTCAATTCTTTGAAAAACTAGGCGTGAAATTAAAGGAAGAAGATCACGGAAGAATGTTTCCTGTTTCTAATAAATCACAATCCGTAGTAGATGCTCTTCTTCAAAGAATGCATGAGCTTCATATTCATGTGCGTACAAACCAATCCGTAAAAACGATAGAGTATCACAATGGGCAAACCTCAGCTGTTGTCTTGCAAAACGGCGAAATAATCCCTGTAGGGCACGTTGTGGTAGCAGTTGGAGGTAAATCTGTTCCGCATACGGGTTCAACTGGGGACGGATATGCATGGGCAGAAAAAGCTGGTCATCATATTACTGAGCTATTTCCGACAGAAGTTCCGATTCTATCTAATGAATCTTTTATTAAAGAACGCGTGTTACAAGGGATTTCCCTCCGAAATGTTGCAATCAGCGTTTTAAATCCAAAAGGGAAAACAGTCATTACCCATAAAATGGACATGATTTTTACCCATTTCGGTCTTTCTGGACCAGCAGCACTAAGATGTAGTCAATATGTAATTAAAACGATGAAAAAATTTCAGGTTAACCAAATTATGATGTGCATTGATTCGTACCCAGATACAAAAGAAGATGAGCTCTTTCAACAAATTCTACAACGAATACAGGAAGATTCGAAAAAAAATGTAAAAAATTTAGTAAAAGGAATGTTACCAGAACGATACTTACTGTTCCTTCTTGGGCGAAATGATTTACTTGATAGTACAAATGCAAGCCAAGCTTCTCATGAAAAGTTACGCGCCTTTGTACGCGATATTAAAGGTTTTTCCTTTGCTGTGCACGGAACGCAATCTATTGAAAAAGCATTCGTAACAGGGGGCGGGGTGTCCATTAAGGAAATTCATCCAAAACAAATGGCTTCTAAGTTAATGAATGGCTTGTACTTTTGCGGGGAAATCCTCGACATTCATGGTTATACAGGTGGATACAATATCACCGCTGCTCTCGTAACAGGAAGAATTGCAGGAATGTCTGCTGGAAAAGATGCACGTTCTAAATAAAGGGATGACAGAAAAGGAATACGACGCACTCCTTTTCTGTCATCCTTTATATACAATCATGGCCGAAAAACAGTATATTTGATTTTCCTCATCATTATTAGAAACAGCTACTTGATATTTAATATCCACTACACTCTCTTCTGTAATTTTTTTCAAAAAACCATTAATCGATTCTTCCAAATCCTTTTCATGACTTTCATCAAATACTTTTACTCGTATCATCTAAACACCACCTTACATCGGACCGTTTTACAGAAGGATTCACATCTCTGCGTGTATCAATAAGACGATAAAAACGGCCATTTTCAAATATATAGCCATTTTCTAGTACATAATGCTTATCTTCTGAATTCATATAGTATTTTCCAATCATAAATTTATTGGAATATAATTCTAAATAGTGATTTTTAAACTTTGCAACTACTTTTTCCGTAATATCAACTTTTATAGTCCTTCCCATCCATTCCCCCTCCCTTCGCGAATGGATTCTTTAATTTATTCTATTAATACAATAGCCTTTTATGATAGGTAGCGAAAAATTTTACATATAGTAAAAGAAGCCAGCAATTTGCTGGCTTTCAGAGGATGGCATTTGTTATGAAAGAATCTTCATTATAATCTAGACGGTTCGTTTTCCGTTCACAAAATCAGCAATAACGGGTCCTTCTGTTCCGTTATTAGATTTCGTAGCATCTGCTTTCACTTCATTTACGTGATCTGTTATACGCACAACACCGTAATTATTTACGATAACAAATTTCTTAATGACTACCGTCATATAAATCGGCCTTTCTTCTCATTTTCTCTATTAATGTATGCTAGTCTTCCAATAAGGGTTCATTCGTAATTGGTACAAATGAAGGCCTATCATCTACGATACGTCTTCCATTTACATATACTCCTGTATTAGATGCCCCAGACCCATTACTCGTTTTTGAAACAGAAAGTGATGTTAGATTATAATGATTTCCTATATTCACTGTTCCTATATTTCGATTAATCTCTATGTTTTGTATGTTAGCCATTTTCATATGCCCCTTTGCATTCATTACTATTACTATATGCAAAAGAAACAGACATTCTCAAGAAAATTGTAATTCCCCTTTGTATTCGTTCATTCCACCCACCATATTGACAACCATATACCCCTTTGCTTTTTATCAACAGATTGTTACAAAAAGATGAACAAAAAAAGGAGAGAGTATTAAAACTTCTCCCTCCATTACAATCCTATTTATTTTTCCTTGTCATGCTTTTTTATTTGCGTTTGCTTTTCTTTTGAAGAATTCGATGAGTCATTGAAGTTTGGTTGTTTCTGACCACTATTGTTACTTCTTCCTTTTGCCATGATGCAACCCTCCTCTTTTCATTAAGTCATCTTTAGTATGTGTGAAAAAGCAATGACTTATGTTTTAAAAATAGGAGGGCATTTGCACTATTAGTTGGCAACGATATTAACAAGCTTACCTGGTACTATAATTACTTTACGTATCGTTTTTCCTTCTATTTGTTCTTTTACTGTTTCATCCTTCATAGCTTCTTTTTCCATTTGTTCTTTTGTTGCATCCTTAGCAATCATCAGCTTTGCTTTTAGTTTACCATTCAATTGTACAACAATTTCAATCTCGTCTTCGACAAGCTTAGATTCATCATAGGATGGCCAAGCACTGTACGTAATGGATTCTGTGTGTCCAAGTTTATTCCATAACTCTTCTGCTAGATGAGGTGCAACTGGAGCTAATAGCTGAACAAAGCCTTCCATGTATTCCTTTGGAAGGATATCAGTTTTATAAGCATCGTTACAGAATACCATCATTTGTGAAATTGCTGTATTAAATCGAAGGCCCTCATAGTCTTCCGTCACTTTTTTCACCATTTGGTGAAATACCTTATCAAGAGCTTTATTTGGTTTTTCTACTATTTTTTCACTTAGTTCGCCATTTTCGTGTACAAGTAAGCGCCATACACGATCTAAGAAACGACGGGATCCATCAAGACCATTTTCAGACCATGCAATCGATGCATCGAGTGGTCCCATGAACATTTCATATAAGCGGAGTGTATCCGCTCCGTGACTCGCTACTACATCATCCGGATTGACGACATTTCCTTTTGACTTACTCATTTTTTCATTGTTTGATCCTAAAATCATTCCTTGATTGAATAATTTTTGGAATGGCTCTTTCGTTGGAACAACACCGATATCATACAAGAATTTATGCCAAAAGCGTGCATACAATAAGTGAAGAACCGCATGCTCTGCACCGCCGATGTATGTATCAACCGGAAGCCATTGTTTCAACTTTTCTGGGTCTGCTAATTTTTCGCTATTATGCGGATCGATGTAGCGTAAGAAATACCAGCAACTTCCGCCCCATTGCGGCATTGTATTTGTTTCCCGGCGACCCTTTTTCCCTGTAATTGGATCCACAACCTGAACCCATTCTTCTATATTAGCGAGCGGTGATTCCCCTGTTCCTGATGGACGAATATTTTCTGTTTTAGGAAGAAGCAATGGTAATTCTTCTTCTGGTACAGCTGTCATCGTACCATCTTCCCAGTGGATAACAGGAATCGGTTCTCCCCAATAGCGCTGACGGCTAAATAACCAATCTCGCAAGCGGTACGTTACTTTCTTTTCCCCTGCACCCTTTGCAACAAGCCAGTCAATCATGTTAGTAATCGCTTCTTCTTTACCAAGTCCATTTAGAAAACCAGAGTTAATATGAGCGCCGTCACCTGTGTAAGCTTCTTTCGCAATATCTCCGCCTTCTACCACTTGTTTAATTGGAAGATCAAATTTTTTCGCAAATTCATAGTCACGTTCATCATGAGCAGGAACAGCCATGATAGCACCAGATCCATAACTAATTAGCACATAGTCAGCAATCCAGATTGGCATTTTTTCACCATTAACAGGATTAATCGCATAGGCACCTGTGAACACACCTGTCTTATCCTTTGCCAAATCCGTACGTTCCAAATCACTTTTTGTTTTCACCTTATCTAAGTAAGCTTCTACTGCATCCTTTTGTTCAGGTGTTGTAATTTTACTTACAAGCTCATGCTCTGGAGCTAGCACAGAGTATGTTGCACCAAATAAAGTATCGGGACGAGTTGTAAATACCGTATACGTTTCATCCGTTCCATCAATTGTAAAATGAACCTCTGCACCTTCCGAACGACCAATCCAGTTTCGTTGCATTTCTTTTAAGCTTTCTGGCCAATCTAGTTCTTCCAGATCTTCTAATAAACGATCGGCATACTCAGTAATTTTCAACACCCATTGCTTCATCGGACGTCGTTCTACCGGATGGCCACCTCGTTCACTCTTACCATCAATTACTTCTTCATTTGCTAGTACCGTTCCAAGGGCAGGACACCAGTTCACAGCAACCTCGTCAACATATGCTAACCCTTTTTCAAACATCTTAATGAATATCCATTGCGTCCATTTATAATAATCGGGATCCGTCGTGTTCACTTCACGATCCCAGTCATAAGAAAAACCAAGTGATTTAATTTGTCTGCGGAATGTATTAATATTTTTTACCGTAAATTCTGCGGGATCATTACCTGTATCCAGAGCGTACTGCTCTGCAGGAAGACCAAATGCATCCCAACCCATTGGGTGAAGTACATTATAGCCTTGCATCCGTTTCATACGAGCTAAAATATCTGTTGCTGTATACCCTTCTGGATGTCCTACATGAAGTCCTACACCAGACGGATAAGGAAACATGTCCAACACATAAAATTTAGGCTTTTCTTTGTCTTCTGTTGTACGGAACGTTGTATGATCTTCCCAATACATTTGCCATTTCTTCTCGATTTCTTGATGATTATAACTCACCACAATACCCTCCATTCTATTTCCGTTGGAATGCAAAAAAACCCCCATCCCAAAAGGGACGAGAGGTTGTATATTCCCGCGGTACCACCCTAGTTAATGCAATTTTGCATTCGCTCTTTATCCGTAACGTGGATGCAACGATAATCGCTACTCATTCACGATTACTACTCCAAGGTGAGTTCACGACTAAGCTTAGATTGACTTGCACCAACCGTCAACTCTCTGATCCACTTGAAATCGCTACTACTCCTTATCACTGTCATTAACTATTTTCTTATACTCTATTTTAAATTATGTTCTAAATCCAGTCAAACAGAGATTTTCCTCTCTATTTTCTTATGTACAAGCTTGTAATCATACACGCTTGTAATAAAAATTGCTATGATTAGTGTAGCCAAAATAAAGATGAATAATACACGAATATGAAATACGTCAAAAATAACTCCGCCTGCCAATGGTCCGAGCATCCTTCCCCCTGTCGCTGCACTGTTCACAAGACCTTGATAGAATCCAATCTTACCTGTAGGAGCTAAATTATTGGCTATGGTAGGTACTGCAGGCCAAGCAAACATTTCGCCGCATGTTAATATAATCATTGCAATCATATACATACGAAAACTCTCTGCTTGACTGACAAGAGCAAAGGAAATGATAAAAATAGATATTCCAATGATAAATTGTTGCTTTAATGATGCTTTGATTGTCTGAACAATCCAATGAATAAATGGTTGTGCTAACACAATCAACGCACCGTTTACAGTCCATAGTAAGCTATAGGACTGCAAACTAATGTGTAATTCTTGCATATGTAAGGGGATGACACCTTGCCATTGTACATAAGTACCCCAACACATCATATATGCAGTACATAATATTAACAGCGATTGAAACATCGGAGTCATTTTCCAAAGGCTTCGCATTGTTGGTTCATTTTCTACATGAACGGCCTTTGTTTGAATCGTTTTAAATCCAATTGCTGCTAACACAAAAAAGGCAGCATAGAGAATTAAGTTTGCTAGAAAGATATAATCAATACGTAAGGATGCAACCAGACCTCCAAGAGCAGAGCCAAGCGCTACACCAAAATTCTGTGAAACATATAAAGCATTAAATGCTCGCCGCCCACCTTCTGGCCAAATGGTAGCAATCATTGCATACATGGAGGGGAAAACCATTCCTGATCCAAGACCAATCGCGGCTAGCCACACAACATATAAAGGCCAACTATGAATTATAACAAGCCCTGCAACAGAAACGAGTGTGATGATAATTCCAGTTAGAATAGACTTGTATCCTCCCCATTTATCAAACATATAACCACCTGCCAGATTTCCAATTGCTGCAGCAAGCGAATTAATCATCAAAGCCATTCCCACAACAGACAAAGACTTTCCTAAATAAGTATGAATATATATCGTATTAAAAGGCCATAAAAAAGAAGAGGCAGTAACATTTATAATCATTCCAATAATTAATAACCACGCTCGTTTTGGCATCGATTCTCCCCCTCACTTTTCCACAACATACCGATTGTATGTCTTTTTCACAGCGATGACAACAGATTAACGTGTAGACAAATTATTCGGAAAAATCGCATTTTCTCTTAACGAATCTACCGTAAAAAAGCCCGCCATAGGCGAGACTTTTTTACAATCTTTTTCCTTACTGCTTCGCTTTTTGCGGCTGACCTGTTCCGTGGTTCCGTTGCTTTGCTTGTACAATTGGATCAGATTGATTTGTAAATTCTGGATTCGTACCATTATTCGTTTTTTGTTCAGGATTATTTTGTTTAGAACGTTTTGTCATCATTATGCTCCTTTTTCCATTTAATGTGGCGTTATAATCATTTGATGTTGCACATTTCGTATATTGGCAACCATTCGATCAATTCGCTCGCGCTGCTCAGCATTTGCATTATGCATCATCGATTCGAGTGATAGCAAAGCCTGTTCAAGCTGAAACTGAGCATCGGAATAATCGATATCATTATAATGCTCTTGTTTCATAGCCGTTTTTACTTGTTCTTTGCTAGTTTCAAGTACAGATTGTGCACTGCTAATGCATTGATCCAATGAAGAACGATCTGTCATGGGTCTACCTCCTTTTTTCCTAACACGCTAAGGTGATGGGAAGTTTCACCTTATTGTGTCCGGAAAAAGGTATTGTTATGAGTATATATGTTATAATGATGGTTGTTTTTCGATCGTCACTTTTTTATATGGAGGAAATATCATGGAAAATCCATTTCTATATAGCAATGATAATAAACGATATCATACATGGAATTATCATCTAAGGCAGCACTTTGGAGAAAAGGTATTTAAGGTTTCCTTGGATGCTGGCTTTGACTGCCCGAACCGTGATGGTACGGTTGCATTCGGTGGTTGCACCTTTTGCAGTGCTGCTGGCTCTGGCGATTTTGCAGGGAACCGAGCAGAAGATGTTGTGACTCAGTTTTACAAAGTAAAAGAAAAAATGAATGAAAAATGGAAAAACGGAAAATGCATGGCCTACTTTCAAGCTTTTACAAATACTCATGCACCTGTTGAAGTATTAAAGCAAACATTTGAGCCTGTTTTAGAATTAGAAGGCGTTGTTGGTATTTCCATTGCAACTCGTCCAGATTGCTTACCTGATGATGTAGTTGAATATCTTGCTGACTTAAACAAACGTACGTATCTTTGGGTAGAGCTCGGCTTACAAACGGTCCATGAACGGACCGCTCTTCTTATTAACCGCGCTCATGATTTTAAGACGTATGTAGAAGGCGTAGAAAAACTACGTAAACATAATATTCGCGTATGCTCACATATTATTAATGGTTTACCACTTGAATCGTACGATATGATGATGGAAACTGCCAAAGAAGTAGCAAAACTCGACATTCAAGGTCTGAAAATTCATTTGTTGCACCTCTTAAAGGGAACTCCTATGGTAAAACAATATGAAAAAGGACAACTCCAATTTCTCTCCCAAGAAGACTATGTAAATCTTGTTGTCGATCAGCTTGAACTGTTCCCACCATCTGTTATTATTCATCGCATTACAGGAGATGGCCCGCCTGATTTAATGATTGGACCGATGTGGAGTTTAAAGAAATGGGAAGTACTTAACTCCATTGATGCTGAATTTGAACGACGAGGAAGCTGGCAAGGAAAATTCGAAAATAAGGTGAACGAAAAATGAAATTAGAAGGAATATTGCCTTTTGCTAGAATTCTGCTTCGATCTGCTATTTCACCAGGCGATGTGTGCGTGGATGCAACTATGGGGAATGGACACGATACATGTATGCTAGCAGAAACTGTCGGAGAAGATGGAACAGTATATGCATTTGATATTCAAGCGCAAGCGTTAGAACAAACGAGAAAACGTTTAGACGAAACAGGTATCGCAAACCGCGTCGTACTAATTCACGACAGTCATAGTAATCTTATTAACCATATACCAAAACCTACACATGGTAAGATAACAGGAGCAATTTTTAATTTAGGCTATTTACCTGGGGGCGATAAAGAGATTGTCACAAAGCCTACGTCTACGATTGATGCCATTACTCAGCTCCTTTCTATTATGGCACCGGAAGGAATCATTGTACTCGTTATATATCACGGACATCCGGAAGGAAAGACGGAGCGCGATCATATTCTTTCCTTTGTACAAGAGCTTGATCAGAAAAAAACTCATGTGCTTCGCTATGAATTTATCAATCAACAAAATGATCCTCCGTTTATTATTGCAATAGAGAAAAGAAAATGAAAATAGCCTAACGACTAGAGTCCTAGTCGTTAGGCTACTTTTGCAGTACATTATTGCGCTCTTTTCCGATACATTTTCCCATTTATATAGAAAAAATAAGACGTTAAGCCTCCGAACTTCACAATTTTCTTCGCCATTTTTTTTATTTCTTTTTGCTCATGTATCTTTTGATCAGACATATAAACGCCAAGTAACCCCCGACTAAGAAGCTGATGAAACTTCGCATCAGGCAAACCGCGCACGTGCGCATCACTTTCACGTACAAAATGCTGAAATCGTTTCAAGGTCTGTTCCTTATTTTCATAGTAGCTACAAAAATTCAAATCGCCCTCGATTCGATCTTCCTCCTGGTCTATAAAATAATCCAATAAAATATGTAAGCCTTGTACGTAAGGAAAGTAGCCTTGTTTTATTTTCAAAATATGTTCCTCACTTAATTTCTCATGGAACGAATAAGATACGAGACAAAAGATGCCAAGCGTACTGCCTGCACATGCAGAAAATTCAAACCATTCCATTGCAGGAAGCTCGTCTTCGTAAGCATGAAACCAATTTTGTAACCGTCCTTCACGTTCCTCTACTTTCACATGCTTATGAACTTGCAAATCGCAATAATAACCTGCAAGCTCATGAAGGGTTGGGGCAATTTTCGAGTAGTGATGCGATTTTTGTAAAATAATTTGACACGTCTGCACCAATTCATGTAAGTAGCCGCCATCGTCTTGATCTTCTCGGTAGCGATAGTAATTCACAAGAGGCTGAGATGGCGTTAAGGCATGGAGCATCGATTCATGCATTGCTTCAAAATCAAGCGGATCAAGGGAGGTACTTCTGTCACATAAATTATCAAGGTAATCACTTATCGTTTGATAGGCAACAACAAAAGAGATACACTCATTACGGTTTTCTCCCGCTAGCAAGGCTAATATTCCTCCGCCCTCACAATGAAACGTTTTCGCCGCTATGCTGCCTAGAGCTTGCTTTCGTAGTTCTATATTCGGAATTTCGGTTGCTCTTGTAGTCCAATAAGCAAGTTTCTCGTGTACTACTGGCATAACCTCTTTATACACCTGTGCCATCAAAGTGATGGGGTTATTCGGTACATTCATTACTTACCACCTCTACTTCGCTAAATGAGCTTGTGCAAAATGAAATGCGTGTGTAAATACTTCCTCTCTCTCGTATTCATTAAACAACTCATGATAGCAATTTTCCCACTCTTTATAGGCTTTATCATCAATTTCCAACTCATTAAACCAAGTTCGAACGATGGTTTTATCAACTATTTTATCTTCACATGCTTGCATGAGCAAAAGTGGTACATTCGGAAATTTTTCTTGTTTCTCGTTAGCTTCCTTCATGCCTCTTAACAGTTCATTATACCATCTTACGGATACTTTTCGTAAATATAAGGAATCATTCTCCATTGCATCGCGAATATCCTTGTTTCGTGTTGCCATCTCAACCGTCAAATTCGACGGTACGAGTAAACTTGGATACACCACATTCATCACCCTTGACATGGCTCGCAAATAAGCTGGTGGCTTTGCCACGATACCAAGGCACGGAGAGCTTAGAATCACACCATTGACATCTACTTTATTTTCTTGCATCATACGAATCGCAATTAATCCACCCATGCTATGTCCCAATAAAAAAAGGGGGAGTTGATAAGATTTTGCTTCTTTGATCCACCTGGAAACTTCCATTATATAGTCATCAAAGCTGGTAATATGCCCGCGAGATCTCGAAGTAGTTCCATGCCCTGGTAAATCCCCTAACACAACATGAAACCCATTCTCTCGCCACATATCAGCAAGTGGCCGATACCGCCCATGATGCTCCATCGCACCGTGAATGATAACAACCACTGCCTTCGGTTCGTCAGCTTCCCATTTCCACATGATAACTCCCCCTTTTTACTTCTGTATGCTACACTATGAATAATTGAAAAGAAAGGTGGTATTCTGTCATGATTTATCCCTTTAAAGACAAAACTCCGAATATTGCAAAAAGCGCTTTCATTGCTGATTATGTTACAATAACAGGCGATGTAACTATCGGAGAAGAAGCGAGCATTTGGTTTAATACCGTTATTCGCGGAGATGTATCCCCAACCATTATTGGGAATCGCGTAAATGTGCAAGATCAATGTACACTCCATCAAAGTCCGAAATATCCACTTCTGTTAGAAGACGATGTGACAGTTGGACATCAGGTTATACTACATAGCTGCACAATTCGAAAAGATGCTTTAATCGGAATGGGGTCGATTATTTTAGATGGTGCAGACATTGGTGAGGGTGCCTTTATCGGTGCTGGCAGTCTCGTGCCGCAAGGAAAAATTATCCCCCCTAACTCACTTGCATTTGGTCGTCCTGCTAAAGTCATACGTGAATTAACAGAGGCAGACAAACAAGATATGGCACGAATTCGCCGCGAATACGTCGAAAAGGGACAATTTTATAAAGGACTACAAAACAGCAAGTAAAGCATCTGCTCTGCTTGCTGTTTTTTTTACATATCTTTAGACTTGTATTTACATTTTCTTATTACTTACTCAATATATTCTTATTAAAATGGTAAGAGAATTCCAAATATAATTTTAGTAAGGAGGTACTGTTCGATGATGTCAAAATCAATCAGCGCCTTATATGAGATAGAATGTCATATTTTTAAGGGGATTAATCGCTATTTTGAAAAAAAAGCGTTAAACCGTTATTTCCGCACCGTTACTCATATGGGCGGGGCTACATTTGCAATTTCTGCCGTTCTCGTACTTCTTCTATTTTCAAGAGGAAGCTTACATCAAGCAGCCATTGCCAGTGCTATTTCGCTTACCATTAGTCATATTCCTGTACAGCTCTTGAAAAAGCTATACCCAAGAAAACGACCTTATTTAAGCGTAGACGGTACAAAATATCCAATTAACCCTTTACAAGACCATTCTTTCCCATCAGGGCATACAACCGCAATAGTTTCAGTAGTTATACCTTTCATTTTATGTATGCCAGTACTCATTTTCATTCTTGCTCCAATTGCACTTAGCGTAGGTATTTCACGTATATATCTTGGTCTTCATTATCCTTCTGATGTTCTTGCAGGCTTATGCCTTGGAAGTCTTACTGGTATTATTTCTTACTTTCAATTATCACTATTTTTTTGAAGATGGAGGGTTTATGGATGAAAATTGCAATCTTTACGGATACATTTGCACCTCAAGTAAATGGAGTTGCGAAAACGTTGGATCGCTTTACAAAATACTTGAAACGTGAAGGCATTGAATATTACGTGTTTGCTCCGCAAAATACCATGGAAGAAAACGTAATGGTGAATGTGAAGAAAATTAAAAGTATCCCTTTAGCAATTTATCCAGAATGTCGTCTAGCTATTCCAAATCCTGTTTATTTACGAAAAGAATTACTTGAATTCCAACCAGATATTATCCACGTAGCAACTCCGTTTAATATGGGACTATTCGGTATGTACTATGCAAAAAAATTAAATATTCCATTAGTAGGATCCTACCATACCGACTTTGATGCATATTTGCAATACTATAAAATGGAATTCCTATCTACTATGTTATGGAATTACTTACGATGGTTCCATAGTTCCCTTCAAAAAACATTCGTTCCTTCTTATGAAACACTAAAACAATTGAAGAAGAAAGGATTTCGCGATCTTCACATTTGGAGTCGCGGAGTTGATTGTAATTTATTTCATCCCAATTATGCAGAGCAAACCATTCGTGAAACGTATCATATTTCAGCACCACATATCCTTTCTTACGTAGGACGAATTGCACCAGAAAAAGATATTGAAACACTGCGAAAAGTGATGAAGGACATCATCGAAAAGCGCGGAGATCAAGTGCATTGGCTCATCGTTGGAGATGGTCCAATGGCAGCAGAATTAAAAGAAGAATTTAAGAAACAGGTAACATTTACAGGTTATTTAAAAGGAGATCAATTAGCACAAGTGTATGCCTCTTCAGATGCAATGGTATTTCCATCCCCTACGGAAACATTCGGAAATGTAGTGCTAGAATCCCTTGCTTGCGGAACACCCGTTGTAGGAGCAAATGCTGGTGGTGTAAAAAATATTATTTCTGAGAATAAAACTGGTTATCTATGTACCCCCAAACAAGTAGATGAATTCTCAGGCGCCATCCTCTCTTTGTTAGACAATGATGCAAAGCGCAAACATATGAGTATAGCCGCAAGAGAATATGCACTTACGCAAAGTTGGGATAGCATCTTTGAAAATCTTCTTGGTCATTATGAAGATACCATTCGTGTTCCTGTTGCAGAATTACTAGCCTAATTTTCACCATACGATTCTATATAACAATGATATTGGACCGAAAAGCAGAAGTAACCATCTGTTTTCCGGTCCAATTTTTTTCGTTGCAGGGCATAATAAAAAATTAGGATAAATAGTCTAATTAAACTATAATACGTATATAGTCTAATTAGACTATTTATTAAGCTATAAAAGGAGACAAACATATGGTTTCAAAAGAAAGTAATCTTCGGCTCGTTATTGCGGGTTTATTATTAGGTATCTTAATGGCGGCAATGGATAATACAATTGTAGCCACTGCAATAGGAACCATTGTATCTGATTTAGGTGGCCTGGATCAATTCGTTTGGGTTACATCTGCATATATGGTTACGGTTATGGCTGGTATGCCAATTTTCGGAAAATTATCCGATATGTATGGTCGTAAACGTTTTTTCGTATTTGGTCTTCTTCTTTTCTTAATCGGATCTGCGCTGTGCGGAACAGCCCAAAGTATTACACAGCTTAGCATATACCGAGCGATTCAAGGGATTGGCGGCGGAGCTTTACTTCCGATAGCATTTACTATTGTATTTGATATTTTTCCTGTTGAACAACGTGGCAAAATGACAGGACTTTTAGGTGCTGTATTCGGTTCAGCTAGCGTATTCGGACCGTTACTAGGTGCATACATTACGGAACATTTTAGCTGGCATTGGGTATTCTATATTAACGTCCCAATCGGAGTCCTTTCCCTATTCTTTATTTTACGTGCTTATAAAGAAACGACTCCTCCTAAAGAACAAAAAATTGACTGGACAGGAGCGGCCACGCTAGTTATATCAGTTGTCAGCTTAATGTTTGCCATTGAGCTAGGTGGAAATAAATACGCATGGGATTCTACGCAAATCATAGCACTTTTCGCATCATTTGCTTTATTCTTTGTCATCTTTCTTATTACGGAAACAAAAGCAAAAGATCCGATTATTTCATTTTGGATGTTTAAACGACGTATCTTTGCCACGTCTCAAATTATTGCATTCTTATACGGTGCAACCTTCATCATTTTAACAGTATTTATTCCGATTTTTGTTCAAGCTGTATACGGCGGCTCTGCTACAAATGCCGGACTCGTTCTCACACCAATGATGATTGGGTCTGTAGTAGGGAGTGCGATAGCAGGGATCTTTCTGACCAAAACTAGCTATCGAAATTTAATGCTACTTTCTGTTATATCCTTCTTTACTGGTATGTACTTACTTAGTACAATTACACCACAAACGGCACGCACACTATTAACTGTGTATATGACAATAACAGGATTTGGCGTAGGGTTTTCTTTTTCCTTGCTTCCAACCTCTTCTGTCCATAATATTGAACCACAATTTCGTGGTTCAGCAAACTCAACGAACGCCTTTTTCCGTTCGTTAGGCATGACGATCGGGGTTACGATTTTTGGATCCATTCAAAGTAATGTATTTTCATCTAATTTAAAGACAGCATTTCAAGGTATGGGGGCCGGAAACCCATTGGCTTCTATTGGGGATACACGTTCGATTTTTGAAGCGAGTATGCGAAGTAAAATTCCTACTCCTATTCTAGATAAAATTGTTGCAGCAATGTCTTCATCCATTTCCTATGTATTTGCACTAGCACTGCTTGCAATTGCTGCAGCATTCATAACCATTATATTGATGGGAAATGCCCGCGTTACAGTTCCAAGTAAGGATAAAAATAGAGATGCACAAGCCACTGAACAATAAAAATTGAAAGGCAGATTCCCTTTACGTGAGAGATCTCATCTTTCCCACGTAGAGAGGTTTTAAGTTGAATTTAAAAGTTTTCCTGGCTTGTACGATCCGTAAGTAGGAGGGAAAAGCCTTGAATGTCAAGCTTGTTGTGCTTGGGCTTCTTATGGAAAAAGATCGTCATCCTTATGAAGTTCAGCAGCTTCTTACAACAACTCATATGAAGTATTATATGAAAATTACAAAAGGGTCACTTTATTACGCGTTTGAACAACTAGAAAAGCATCATTTTATTGAAGTAAAAAACACTATTCAAGATGAGCATCGCGTAGGCAGAACCATTTATACAATTACATCTGAAGGTCAGTTAGAATTTGAAAAGCTACTTTCTGAGCAAATAACAAAACGAGATGAAGCTCCTTTACCCTTATATGAAGCTCTTTTATTTGCTGTTCATGGTGATCCGAATGAAATCATAACGCAATTAGAAGTTAAGCTTGAACAAACTAAGCAATCCTTGCGCATTATGCAAAACGTATATAAATCGAAATATAAAAAAGAACATATGGCGACCGTTTACATCATTGTAAGTGTCATTATGCATTTGCAAACTGATTTACACATCTTGGAGCATTTGATTGAAGATACAAAAATAAATGGGTTAGCATCAAAAGGGACCGATATTCTTATGAAACTAACTGATGGTTTTATGGACGATTAACACTGCTAGAAGAAGGGCCCTATCCTATCTTGAAAATACTACGGCTTAAAGTACAAGTTATCTAGAATGATAGTCATATGAAATAAGGGAACCCGAAAGGAAATAATCATTCCTTTCGGGTCCCCTTATTTTTTATATAATCCCTTTAGGGACGTTTCACTTTATAGACCTGCTTGCTTCTTTAAATCTACTGCTTTATCCGTTTGTTCCCAAGGAAGAACAACATCAGTACGACCAAAATGACCATAAGCAGCCGTTTGCTTGTATATTGGGCGACGAAGATCAAGCATTTTAATGATTCCAGCTGGACGAAGATCAAAGTTAGTGCGAATTAAATCCACTAACAATTCTTCAGATACTTTACCCGTTCCAAACGTATCGACTGAAATGGATACTGGCTGTGCAACGCCAATTGCATAGGCAAACTGAACTTCTGCCTTATCAGCAAGACCTGCAGCCACAATATTTTTTGCAACATAACGTGCTGCATAGGCTGCTGAACGGTCTACTTTTGTTGGATCTTTACCAGAGAATGCACCGCCGCCATGACGTGCATATCCACCGTACGTATCTACAATAATTTTGCGTCCTGTTAAACCGGCATCTCCTTGCGGTCCACCAATTACAAAACGACCCGTCGGATTGATGAAGTACTTTGTCTTTTCATCAATTAAATGAGCCGGCACGATTGGTTTAATGACCAATTCTTTCACATCCTGTTGAATTTGTTCCTGTGTAATTTCTGGATGATGCTGAGTTGAAATGACGATGGTATCAATTCGTACAGGATGGTTATTTTCATCATATTCTACCGTTACTTGCGTCTTACCATCTGGTCGTAAGTATGGAACTGTTTGATCCTTACGAACTTCTGCTAGACGATGAGATAATTTATGTGCAAGAGCAATTGGAAGAGGCATCAATTCTTTTGTTTCATTACAAGCGTATCCGAACATTAATCCTTGATCGCCAGCCCCGATTGCTTCAATTTCCGCATCTGTCATCGTTCCTTCTCGAGCTTCTAATGCTTGATTGACTCCCATTGCAATATCAGCGGATTGTTCATCTATAGAAGTAAGTACAGCACAAGTTTCTGCATCAAATCCATATTTCGCACGATTATAACCGATATCACGAATTGTATCACGAACAATTTTTGGGATGTCTACATAGGTAGAAGTTGTAATCTCTCCTGCAACCAACACTAAACCAGTTGTTACTGATGTTTCACAAGCTACGCGCGCATTCGGATCTTTCTCTAGAATTGCATCTAAAATGCTATCAGATATTTGGTCACAAATTTTATCTGGATGTCCTTCAGTAACAGACTCAGAAGTAAATAGACGACGTTTCTTACTCATTAGTAACCCCCCTTTTCTATTATGTACGGAACTCATCTCTACAGAATACGTGGCTTACTTACAATACCCAATTTTAAAAATAAAAAAACCTTTCCCCTCGAGGAAAGGTTAAAATTTACTCATGTTTGCCTTTCACTCTTATCGTTCAAGGCTGATTACGAGCCTTGCATCAGGTTAAGCACCTTTTCACTTTGAGAGTGAGGTTGCTGGGCTTCATGGGGCCTGTCCCTCCGCCAGCTCAGGATAAGAGAGTATCCGTCCAAACATTATACTAAAGAAATATGCGTATATTGTCAATAAAATTTCATATTTTATTGAATGATATTCACTAATTTTGTCGAATAAAGTAAGGATAGAATAACCTAATAAAGGCAGAAACAAATTTCAATATATAGTATACATTATTTATTTTAATATGTTATACTCTTTGTAGAAAAAGGGAGCATATTTCATAAATCACATAAAGGATGGTAGGTATATGAGTACTGTGAATATCCAAACTGAATTACAAGAATTAGTCAATGGAAGCAATGCACAAGTTCAACTAAGCGTTCCGCAATTAGTTGAAAAAGTACTAGTGAAAAAAGAAGGTGTTTTATCTTCTGCAGGCGCTGTTTCTGTTGCGACGGGAAAATACACAGGACGTTCTCCTAAAGATAAATTTATCGTTAAAGATGATATTACGGAAGGCAAAGTTGACTGGGGTTCAGTTAACCAACCAATTTCATCAGAAACTTTCGATAAGCTATATACTAAAGTGTTAGAATACTTAAAAAACAAAGATGAAATATTCGTATTTAACGGTTTCGCTGGAGCAGATAAAGCATATCAAATGCCAATCCAAGTTATCAATGAATATGCATGGCATAATCTATTTGCAGAGCAATTATTTATTCGTCCTACTGAAGAAGAATTAGTAAATCATCAATCTGAATTTACAATTGTTTCAGCGCCTAATTTTAAAGCTGATCCAAGCGTGGATGGAACAAATTCAGAAACATTCATTATCACTTCCTTTGAAAAACGTATCGTTCTAATCGGAGGAACTGAATATGCAGGCGAAATGAAAAAAGGTATCTTCTCTATTATGAACTTCTTACTACCTGAACAAGACATCTTCTCTATGCACTGCTCTTCTAATGTTGGTCAAGAAGGCGACGTTGCTTTATTCTTCGGTCTTTCTGGAACAGGAAAAACAACTTTATCAGCTGATGCAAACCGTAAACTTATTGGGGATGATGAACACGGCTGGTCTGATAATGGTGTATTTAACATCGAAGGCGGTTGCTATGCAAAAGTTGTCAATTTATCACGTGAAAAAGAACCTCAAATCTACGATGCTATCACATTTGGTACTGTTTTAGAAAACGTTGTTCTTGATGAACATTCTCGCGTGCCAGATTATGATAATGTATCATTGACAGAAAATACTCGTGTTGCTTATCCAATGGAAGCAATTGATAATATTGTCTTACCAAGTGTTGCAGGTCATCCGAATACAATTATTTTCTTAACAGCTGATGCATCTGGCGTATTGCCTCCAATCAGCAAACTTTCTAAAGAACAAGCAATGTACCACTTCTTAAGCGGATATACAAGCAAACTTGCTGGTACAGAACGTGGAGTTACTTCTCCACAAGCAACATTCTCAACATGCTTTGGATCTCCTTTCTTACCGCTTCCAGCTTCTCGTTATGCTGAACTACTTGGAGAAAAAATTGAAAAACATAATGCCGAAGTATTCTTAGTAAACACAGGATGGACTGGCGGAGTATACGGTGTAGGAAAACGTATGAATCTTAAATATACTCGTGCAATGGTTCAAGCAGCACTTAACGGTGAACTAGCTAATGTGGAAACAAACAAAGATAGCATTTTCGGACTTGAAATTCCACTTCATGTACCTGGTGTTCCTGATGAAGTATTAATACCAGAAAAGACATGGGCTAACAAAGAAGAATATAAGAAAACTGCTTTGGAACTTGCAGGCAAATTCAAAGAAAACTTCAAGAAATTTGCTAATGTTTCTGAAGACATCATTTCAGCAGGCGGTCCTTTCTAATAACTAAAAACACCGTCTACAGAATTACTGTAGACGGTGTTTTTTTTTCAAAAAAAAAGAGCAGTCAAATGACTGCTCAACATTTATAGCATGTAACCGTGCTTCTAGCTAGAGATGCTTTTCGTAGTTGTTTTATCTACTATCCTACACTGCGTTACTTAGTAGACGCTACTTGTAGAAATTCATTCACTTCTTCAAAGCTTAACCCTAAACTTTTTGCCTCCATAATCAATGCTAACCACTCCATGTCAAGATAGGCTCCGTGCGTCTCTTCCCCAATCATTCTTGATTGACTCATCAACATTAGCTACCTCCGTAAGCGGCAGACCAGCCATCGTAGTATTCCTACCTTAGATCTGTGACTTTGCGTCCCCATTTTTCAACAGGTTTGCCTTTATCAACTTTTCATAATTTTAATTGTGATATTTCACAACCCTATTTTATCATGATTATCATTTAATAGTCGACTTATATTATAAAAATATTTAAAAAAACATTTTGACAATATTCGATAAACAAACGATGCACTTTACTAAATAGCGGGATGAAACATTTTAATCACACTTTTTTTTATAGGCATTCACACAATTTTGCTTCAGTTCATACAGTAACAGTAGATTCTATCTAGGAGGTGCACAGCATTGCGAAAGCTTCTCTTTCTATTTTTAATTATGCTACTTTGTTTGAGTACCTTAGCAGCTTGCAATCAAAAGTCAGTCAATGAAAAGATTCGTGTCGGCGAGGTCACCCATTCCTTATTTTATACTCCCCTATATGTAGCCATAAATAATGGCTATTTCCGAGAAGAAGGAATTGATTTAGAACTACAAATGACTGCTGGCGGTGATAAGACAATGACTGCCATTCTTTCAAATGGTATAGATATCGGACTCGTTGGTTCAGAGACATCCATTTATGTATACAATCAAGGAGCAAAGGATCCTGTTATTAACTTTGCCCAGCTAACCCAAACAGATGGGACATTTCTTGTGGCTCGTTCTAAAACAGATACATTCCATTGGAGTGATTTAAAGGGCAAGACGTTTCTTGGGCAACGCCAAGGTGGTATGCCGCAAATGGTAGGAGAATTTGTTCTGAAAAATCATAATCTAAATCCACAAAAGGATCTTACTCTCATACAAAACATTGACTTTGCGAATATTGCTAACGCCTTTGCTTCTGGAACAGGTGATTACGTTCAATTATTTGAACCAACAGCTAGTATTTTTGAGCAGTCCGGAAAAGGGTATATTGTCGCTTCATTTGGTGCAGAATCTGGAAATGTTCCCTATACATCCTTTATGACAAAGAAAAGTTATATAGTTAGCCATAAAGCAACGATAGAAAAATTTACACAAGCCTTATATAGAGGACAACAATGGGTAGACACTCATACTTCAGAAGAAATTACAAATACAGTACAATCACAATTTCCCGATACACCAAAGGAGATTATTACAAAAGTCATACAACGATATAAGGATCAGCAATCATTTGCAACTAATCCACTTTTAGATGAAGCAGAGTGGAATAACCTTCAAAAAATTATGAAAGAAGCTGGGCAATTGCCAAATAAGGTCGACTATCAAAGCTTAGTTGATCCAGCGATTGCTGAAAAAGTGATAAGAAAATAGGGGAAATGCATAATGAGCTTTTTATCCATTGACCAGCTTTACCATGGGTACTTTACTAAAGATGAAGCAAGTCTTGTGCTAGCTAATATAAGTTTATCTATCCAAGAAGGAGAATTTGTTTCGCTTCTTGGAGCAAGCGGATGCGGGAAAACGACATTACTTTCTTTAATTTCTGGATTACTAGTACCATTAAGCGGTACTGTAACACTTGAAGAGGAAATTATTACAAAACCATCATCCAAAATCGGCTACATGTTACAGCAAGACTACTTATTTCCTTGGAAAACAATACAAGAAAATGTTGTAACTGGACTTCGCATCACGAATACCTATAATGAAGAAAATAAACGTTACACTATCCAATTATTAAACAAGGTTGGATTACAAAACATAGAACATTTGTATCCTCATCATTTGTCGGGTGGAATGCGTCAACGTGCGGCTCTTGTCCGTACGTTAGCAACTCATCCGAAGCTACTATTATTAGATGAACCATTTTCCGCTCTTGATTATCAGACAAAGCTTAAATTAGAAGAACTCGTTTTTTCCCTGCTGAAGCAATTTCAAAAAACGTCCATCCTCGTTACTCATGATTTAGAGGAAGCGATCGCGATGAGTGACCGTATCATTCTACTGCAAGCTAGACCTGGAAGAGTAGCGAAAGAGGTTATAATTCCTGAGGATATACGTACTTTACCCCCCTTTCAGGCGCGTTCTCACCCTTCCTTCCTCCCTTTATTTCAAACTATTTGGAAGGAGCTTGAAGCTATTGAGGGATAATCACTTCAATTTGAAACTATTACACAGCATGTATAAAAAACAGAACCTTACAGTAAAATATACCATCCTATTTATACAAGTACTTTTGCTTGTTGGATTCATCTATCTATGGCAAGTTGCGAGCAGCCTAGATTGGATTGATCCACTTCTATTTAGTTCACCGATTAATATTTTTCACTTATTTAGTAGTAAGTTACAAGATGGTACGCTTTGGCCCCATCTATCTACCACACTATTTGAAACCTGTATTGGATTTATTCTAGGAACTCTTCTCGGTACCATTATTGCTACCATACTTTGGTGGATTCCTATTTTAGCTAAGATTTTAGATCCTTATTTAGTCGTACTCAATGCTATGCCTAAAGTCGCACTCGGACCAATTATCATCGTACTATTTGGTCCTAATGAAACATCATCTATTGCAATGGGGGTACTGATTTCTATCATCATTACCATTCTTGTAATTTACTCAGCCTTTTTAGAGGTTGACACGAATTATATAAAGGTTCTTCAAACATTCGGTGCCAATCGTTGGCAAGTGTATAAGCAAGCAGTTCTCCCTGCTTCCTTTCCAACGATTATATCTACTTTAAAAGTAAACGTAGGCCTTTCTTGGGTCGGAGTTATTTTTGGAGAATTGCTTGTTTCAAAACAAGGTTTAGGTTACTTAATTCATTACGGCTTTCAAATTTTCAATTTCACGCTTGTGCTCATGAGCGTACTGCTCACGTGCTTATTTGCTGCTATCATGTACGTTCTCGTTGCATTATTTGAAAAAATGATTATTAAATAAAGTTCAAATAAAAAATGGACCGTCACAGATAAAGGTTCCCACCATTTCTGAGTAACGGTCCATTTCTTACATAACATGAAAACTTTTGTGTACTTGCTCTAAGCTTCGAACTAGCACATCATCTCTCATAATAAAGCTGTATCGCCGATCATCTTTAATATAGGCCGGAATCGCATCCAACAAAACTGGTCCATTCGTTTCGTCCAGATGTGTATGCTTAACAAGCTTACTAATCGTTGCATAATATATGTTTTTAATAATTACTTTATCTTTTCCAGACACTTTATATTGTCCAACATAATCAAGATGTGAAACGATTCCACCGGTTTCTTCCAGCACCTCCCTGACAGCAGCTTCTTCAGGTGTTTCACCTTCTTCTACTTTTCCACCGGGAAATTCATAGCCACGACGCAAGTGCTGTGTTAACAGCCACTTGTCATTATAACGGCATATCGCCCATACATGCTTAGGTGCTTGAGAAAAAGGACGATCATCAAATGATAACTCCACTTTATTCTGGTAGTAATCTTTAAATGTATACATGCAAATGCGCTCCTAATATTACGAATTCTTACAGTGAATTGTAGCATATTTTTGTAACATCTGCCTAATAAGAAAAATGGTGTTTAAACGTTATTCCCTTTTTAACAACTCATAAAAGCAAACTCTGACCGAACAGGCTTGTCAAATCATGTTGTCCCATAAGATAAAACTCCTATTCATTGTTGCCTAGAGAAAGAGAAATATGCACAATCTCCCTTCCTATACTTTTAGGGTGAACATACAAGTTTTGATATTTTCTTTCAAAATGAAAAAAAGACTATTCTTTCATACACAGATACGACTGTGCTGAAGATAGCCTTTCAACATCATCTATTAGCCAAATACTTTTTCTAGTTCTTCTTTATTTTGTGATAACCAGTAATTCATAAGACGTTTTGCACCCTCTAGATCATGCAGTTTTGCCTGCCCACATTGCAAAACATTAGCTGCGGGTACTTCAGTTACAGTAACTGCATCACGCATTGTGTCTTCGAGCAAGTCAATAATCTCACGAACAGTTGGTGTACCGCTTACTACAAGATAAAACCCAGTTTGGCACCCCATAGGAGAAATATCAATAATATCAAAGTGACCAAATTTCACTACATATTTTCGTAAATTATATGCTAATAAATGTTCCAGTGTATGAATAACATCTGGCTTCATTGCTTCCTTATTCGGCTGACAAAATCGAATATCAAATTTATTTACAATTCCGTCACTTCCGACTTTATGAACACCACAATGTCTGACATAAGGTGCTTTTACAATGGTATGGTCTAATTCAAAGCTTTCTACTGATGGCATATTGGTCTCTCCTTAATAAATCAAAATTAAACAATTCCGATACACATAATATGATATAAGATTTTTTACAAATAGTAAAGAAACGAAACATGATTTTTCAATATAACTTGTGCTATGATAACTGTATTTGAAAGGAGTTTTTACTATGAAAAAAATTCTTATTTCTATTATTCAGTTTTATCAGAATTTTATATCTCCATTAACACCACCATCCTGTCGTTTTTACCCGACTTGCTCCCATTATGGTGTGGAAGCAATTAAAGTCCATGGTGCACTTAAAGGAAGCTGGCTTACTATCAAACGAATTTCAAAATGCCATCCGTTTCATCCCGGTGGATTTGACCCTGTTCCCGAGAAAAAACACAAGCATCCTTAATGTTCGTAGCCGTCTATAATCACGTCTAATTTGCCTGTTTTTGGATCAATCACCATACCGTGTACTGGAACATCAGTTGGTAAGAGAGGGTGATTACGAATCGTTTCTACACTATGTTTTACGCTATCCTCCACGCTTGAGAAGCCACGAAGAAAGCGATTTAAGTCGATACCTGAATAGCGAAGCGTTTCAATCTTATCTTCAGAAATGCCTCGGTCCTTCATCTTCTGAATCGTTTTTTGTGCTTGTATGCTTGCCATGCCACAATCATAATGACCAACCACACATACTTCAGCAGCACCTAATTCATATACTGCCACCATAATACTGCGCATAATACTTCCAAACGGATGAGAAACTATTGCTCCTGCCACTTTAATAATTTTCACATCGCCATTTCGAATATTCATCGCTTTTGGTAGTAGTTCAACGAGACGTGTATCCATACATGATATGATAACAAGTTTCTTCTCAGGATACTTATTCGATCTCAATAGTTCATATTCCTTACTTTCTACAAACCCCTTGTTGAATGTTAAAATTTCATCTAGCAACGCCATTATTTATCCCTCCTATTTTCATGTTCTCTCTTATAGAAATGATTGTCAACTATGAAATAAAATAAGCAATAATTCTGATTCTGGTAAAAGACATAATTCCGTCGATTTTTCCACATAACTTTGTAACAAATAAAACGTTTTCAACACCCTTTTTCACTATAAAATGAGTGTAGATAAACAAAAGAAGGAGTTGAAGTTAGACGATGGATGTTCTTATGTTAAGTCGCATTCAATTTGCTGTTACTGTATTTTATCACTTCTTATTTGTACCGCTTACTTTAGGACTCGTTATTCTCGTAGCGATTATGGAAACACAACATGCACGAACTCTTAACCCTATGTACCGAAAGATGGCAGATTTTTGGGGGAAATTATTCACTATTAACTTTGTAATGGGTATTATCACTGGTATTACAATGGAATTCCAATTTGGTACAAACTGGTCTGAGTATTCTAAATATATGGGAGATATTTTCGGAGCTCCACTCGCAATTGAAGCTCTCGCAGCCTTTTTCTTAGAATCTACCTTCATGGGGATTTGGTTATTCGGGAAAGATCGAATTTCCCCTAAGTTCAGAGCTTTCAGCATGTGGATGGTAGCTATCGGAACAAATTTATCTGCAGTGTGGATTATTACAGCAGATGGATTTATGCAACGTCCGGTTGGATACGTGGTTCGAAATGGCCGCGCTGAACTAAATGATTTCTGGGCACTTATTTCTAATTCATATGCTTGGCACATGTTCTTCCATACAGTTGTAAGTGCATACATCGTTGGTTCCTTCTTTGTAATGGCGATTAGTGCTTACCACTTATTACGTAAAAATAATGTTCCATTCTTTAAAACATCATTTAAATACGCATTGATTTTTGGACTTCTTGCTGCAACAGCAACTCCTTTTATCGGTCATGAATCCGGCGTAAATGCTGCGAAAGTACAGCCTGCAAAAGGTGCAGCGATGGAAGCAATTTGGGATACTGGTACTGGACAACCTTTCAATATCATTCAATTCCCTGATGTGAAAAACGAAAAAAATATTGAAGGTCTTAGCATACCAGGTCTAGGTAGCTTCTTCTATACAAGTAGCTTTAACGGCAAAGTTGTTGGTCTTAAAGATATCCCGCAAGATCAACGTCCAAACGTTAACATTGTTTATTACAGTTTCCGTGCAATGGTTGTTCTTGGTGTATACTTTATGCTTCTTACATGGCTTGGCTTCTATTTATACAGAAAAGGAAAACTTGAAACTTCAAGATTATTCTTAAAGTTTACGATGTGGTCAGTTCTTCTTCCTTACGTAGCAATTAACTTAGGATGGATGGTAACAGAAGCTGGACGTCAACCATGGACTGTATACGGACTGATGAAAACATCCGCATCCGTTTCACCAATTTCTATGTCACAAATTATATTCTCAATTGTTAGTTTAGTTGTATTCTATACCTTACTACTTGTAGCAGATGTGTACTTAATGCTGAAATATGCAAAAAAGGGACCTGAAGCCGTTACTGCTTCTGAAGAGGGGGATGTAAACTATGTCTCATGATATGTTAGCCATCATCTGGTTCGGTCTTTGGGGAGTAATTTGGACAGTGTATTTTGTACTTGATGGATATTCACTTGGAACAGGAATGCTGTTTCCTTTCATAACAAAGGATCGGCAGGAACGGAATCAGCTTCAAGAATCAATTGGACCTTTCTGGGGTGGTAATGAAGTTTGGTTAATTACAGCAGGCGGTGCAACATTTGCGGCCTTCCCAGTTACCTATGCAAACATGTTTAGCTACTTATATACGCCGCTTATGCTTATACTATTTTCACTCTTCTTCCGTGCAGCAGGTCTTGAATTTATGCATAAAGAAGAATCACCAAAATGGCAAAGTACATTTAAATGGGCATTTGCCATTGGCAGCTTTTTAATCGCCCTATTATTCGGAGTAGCGTTTGCGAATCTATACTACGGCCTATTAATTGGTCAAAATGGATATGAAGGAACATTACTCAGTCTTCTTCATCCTTATGGTTTACTTGGTGGTATTCTATTCGTCGCAATCTTCACTCTTTCAGGTGCACTATGGACGATATTGAAAACAACAGGAGAAGTGGCAGATCGGTCCTATAAGATAGCAAGACCAGCATCTATGGTTTCAGCCATCTTGCTTGCTATCTTCTTCGTTGCAACTGCAAATCGAACTAAGCTATTTGAAAATTCCAATCAATACCCAGTTCTTTATTTACTACCAATCCTAGCTATGCTTCTAAGCATACTTGCTATCTGGATGGTGGCAAAGAAAAAAATCGGATTAGCCTTTACTTCCGTAGCTTTAACAATCACTATGTTTATGGCAACAGGCTTTGCAGGAATGTTCCCAAGAATGCTTCCTTCTCGCATTAATGATGTATTTAGTACAACATTATACAATGCATCAGGTAGCCAGTTAACCCTACAAATTATGTTCGTTGTAGCTATTATCATGGTACCAATTGTTATCGGTTATCAAATATGGAGCTATACCGTTTTCAAAGAAAAGATTACTAAAAACTCAGCAAAGGGATATCATTAATACTCCTTAGTAGAGGAAAAGCGCATGACATGATGTCATGCGCTTTTCTTATGTAAAATGACGCGTATGCATCGTAATGGTTTCTAATCGTTTTTGATTTATTTCATAGCCTAACCCGTTTAGAGTTGAAACAGTTACCTTTCCGTTTTTCACCGTAACCTCTGGACAAATAATATCCTCTTCCCAGTAACGTGCCGATGCGGAAATATCTCCTGGAATCGAAAAGTTAGGCAAAGTACTGAGGGCTATATTTTGAGCTCTAGAAATTCCGGTTTCAATCATTCCTCCGCACCAAACAGGAATATGTTGTTCCATGCAGAAATCATGAATACGAATTGCTTCTGTTAACCCACCGACCCGTCCCGGTTTTACATTAATAATTTGGCAACTCCCTAACCGAATGGCTACCCTTGCATCTTCTAGTGTATGAATGCTTTCATCTAGGCAAATAGGCGTTTCAATTTGCTGTTGAAGAGTAGCATGATCAAGAAAATCATGATCCCCAAGCGGCTGCTCAATCATCATCAGCCTAAATTCATCTAATCGCTTCAACTTATTTAGGTCATTTAAGGTATAAGCTGAATTCGCGTCTACCATGAGAGGGATGTCTGGAAATTCCTTACGAATACCTGAAACAATTTCATAGTCTCGGTCTGGTTTTATTTTTACTTTAAATCGTTTGTAGCCATCTCTTGCATATTGTTCAATATGTCGTAGCATTACAGGCAATGAATTCAGCCCAATCACAACCCCAACTTCAATCTCCTCTTTTAAACCACCTAGTGCACCTTTTAACGATTGATTTGTCTGTTGTGCATACAAATCCCATAGAGCACCTTCTATGCCCGCCTTCGCCATATGATTACGTTTTACTTGCCATAGTTTCTGAACATCACTCGGATGTGCAAGCGGAGTTCGAAGCAAGGCAGGAATTAAATAGTCAGTTAGCATATGCGATGCAGTTTGAATTGTTTCTTCTGTATACCAAGGCTGTGAGAATGCGACAACCTCTCCCCAGCCGCTTCTACCGTCTTCATCATGTAATTGGATTAAAATACTTTCTCGCTCCTTGTACAAGCCGTAACTCGTCTGAAACGGAGTAACCAGGTTCATATTTGTGTAATAGAGTGTCACGCGCTGAATGTTCATCGTAAGAGTCCCTTCAACTCACGGCGTAATAGCTTATTGGATGCGTTGCGCGGTAATTCATTAACATAGTAAATGTGTTTGGGAACTTTATAACGGGCAAGCCGTTCTTGGCAAAATACTAATAGATCTTTCTCAGTTAGTTCCTTTTCTACTTTTACAAAAGCGACTGGGACTTGTCCCCAATTTTCATCGTCAATCCCCACCACGCCTGCCTCTAAAACGAGTGGATGAGCAAGAAGAACCTCCTCGATTTGTGCAGGATAAATGTTTTCCCCGCCCGAAATTATCAAATCATTGCGGCGGTCTAATACATATAAAAATCCTTCTTCATCTGAATATCCGATATCTCCTGTATGCAGCCATCCATCTACAATACTCTGTTTCGTCGCATCATCCTGTTTCCAATATCCATTTGTTACATTTGGGCCTTTTACTACAATTTCACCAGCTTCACCTGCTGACAGCGTCTTTCCATCCTTTTCAATTCGAAATTGACAAGGAAATAAAGGCTTCCCAGCTGATCCTACCTTTAAAAGCATATAATCGCTAGATAATGTACAAATTTGCGATGCAGTTTCAGTCATACCATACGATTGAAATACAGGAATATGCTTTTCTACACAAGCCTCAAGAAGCGGCTTCGGTGCAGGACCTCCCCCAAGCAATACACAGCGAAGGGTTTTCGGATAATCTTGATTTAAGAGTAACCGAATCATATCGGTAAGAACCTTTGAAACAACAGAAATCATCGTAATATCACATTGTAACAACTTCTCATTAATTTGATTTGCATCTGCCCGTTTTAAGATGACAATGCGCATGCCGTAGATAACATTTTTCAATAAAATAGATAACCCACCCACATGAAAAAACGGTAAGCAAGCTAACCAACAATCTTTCTCTGTAAGACCTAAGTTTAAGGCAGATCCAACCGCACTCCACCAATGATTTCCATAGGTTAGCTTCACACCCTTTGGATTACCAGTGGTACCTGATGTGTAAATGATTGTCATCGTTTCCTCTTCCGCAAATTCTTCCATAAAAGGAACAGCAACGGAAGGTAAAGCAAGTAGCTGTTCATATGTATACTTATATATACGATGGTTATCTACCATGATATGCTGATTGTCATCTGTTATAAGTAGATGTACTTCAGCATTCTCTATTTGCCAAAAAAGCTCTTCCTGTGAAAGCCGTGTATTTAGTAAAACAGCAATTGCGCCTATGTATGATAGTGCATGGATTACATATACCATTTCAATACTGTTTCTCATTAAAACGGCAACATGATGTCCCTTGCCTACTCCAGCGAAAGAAAGATGCTCAGCAAGAGAAGCTACCCGTTTATCTAAATCACGAAAGGTCAGTACCTGATTTCCCTCTTCGAGTGCAATTCGCTCCGGTGTTAAAAAAGCACGCTGCTTTAACCAGTTTGGCATCATTTTCATCCTATCCCCTTCTTTCTAGAACCATTTTCTATATGTATTATTATATACCAACAAAAAAACTGGCACTCAAATGAGCACCAGTCCTTATTATCTTATCATCAAGGAAAACGAGGAAATTGTCCGAAATCTGGTGAACGTTTTTCCTTAAAGGCATCGCGTCCTTCTTTTGCTTCATCTGAAGTATAGTAAAGAAGTGTTGCATCACCTGCTAATTGTTGAATACCTGCTAGACCATCCGTATCAGCATTAAATGCAGCCTTCAAGAAGCGGATTGCCATCGGACTTTTTTCTAGAATTTCTTCTGCCCATTGTACCGTTTCATCTTCTAATTGTTCTAATGGTACTACTTTATTTACAAGACCCATATCTAGAGCTTCCTGTGCACCGTATTGACGGCATAAGTACCAAATTTCACGTGCTTTCTTATGTCCTACGATACGTGCTAAGTAACCAGCACCATATCCACCGTCAAAGCTTCCTACCTTCGGACCAGTTTGTCCAAAGACAGCATTTTCAGCTGCAATGGTTAAGTCAGCTACAATATGAAGAACATGACCACCGCCGATTGCATAACCTGCAACCATCGCAATAACTGGTTTTGGAATTGCACGCATTAGGCGTTGCAAATCAAGCACGTTTAAGCGAGGGATTTGATCATCTCCAACGTATCCACCATTGCCGCGAACCTTTTGGTCTCCGCCGGAACAAAATGCACGTCCGCCTTCACCTGTTAAAATAATAACGCCAATATTTTCATCATCGCGAGCACGCGCAAATGCATCGATCATTTCCATAACGGTTTTTGGTCGGAATGCATTATGCACATGAGGGCGATTGATAGAAACCTTAGCAATACCATTGTATGTAGAATAAATGATATCTTCATATGAACCTTGAATATTCCACTCTCTTGTCATCAAATTACCTCCTAATTCGTCAAACTATTCAAAAATCCCATTACTATTGTATCAAACTTTTCCGGTTGTTCCACATGAATTGCATGGCCTGCATCAGAAATTTGTATAAACTTTGCATTTGGCAGCATATGTTCCATACGTGATAGAATCCCTATAAACTTTTTATCATATTCACCGCAAAGAAGTAATACAGGCATTTGAAACTTATGTAACTGATGCCACCAGGAAGGCTGAACTCCTGTCCCCATACCTCGTAAGCTATTTGCAAGTCCAATCTCATTGTTTCGCAATCGTTCATTACGAAGACGATCACGAGATGATTTTGATAAATGTTTTTGCGAAGCAAACAATGGAACCTCTTCCCATTTGTCAACAAAAGCGGGGATACCAGCTGTTTCAATAAAATCTGCTAGCTTACGATCTTTTTGCACACGTGCTTTCCGTTCTTCCTTTTCTTCTAAACCTGCAGTCGTACTTTCTAAAACGAGGGAACAAACCCGCTTAGGATACAAACTTGCAAATGTAATGGCAAGCCTTCCCCCCATGGAATAACCAAGAATATGTACCTGCTCTACATGCAGACGATCTACTAACATACATAAATCCTGTGCAACTACTTCTATATTGTACCGTGCTTCATCTACTGGATGCTCCGTTTTTCCATGTCCTAGCAAATCAACGGCGATCACACGAAAGTGTTTGCTCCATGAAGAAAGAAAGGACTGCCATGTTTCTTTGCTTCCCGTAAAACCGTGCAGAAGAAGAAGGGGCTCCCCCTCGCCAATCTCTTCCACATCGTACATAACCCCGCCAAGTTTAATCATGCCGCAACACATTGTCAATTTCCTTCGATATGGTTGTCCAAAGATCACGGTGCATACGCATATTACTTTCACGATCAGTCCGCCATTCGATAACATGGAGTCCCTGTAGGGCTATTCCATCCTTCACGTATTCACGAAATTGCTGCCATGATTGCGGGCGACTGAATGTACCGCCATACATCTTAACTACATGTTCATAATCTAAACCAAGCGGCGTTCCAAATAATGTTTCAAAATGTTTCTGTTGCTCATGCTGTGGAAGAAAAGAAAAGATTCCACCTCCATCATTATTCACGATAACAATCGTCGCATTCAGTTGATGAAGTTTCGCCGCAAGCAAGCCATTTAAATCATGATAAAAGGCTAAATCACCAATAACAAGAACAAGAGGTTCAGACGAAATACTTGTACCAAGTGCAGTGGAGATAACACCATCAATTCCATTTACACCACGATTTGCGTAGATAGTAAGCTCCTTGTCCTCATTGAGTAAAAAGGTATCTGCATCTCGAATTGGCATACTATTGCTCAGAAATAACGCTCCCTTGTCTGGAAGCAAATGTGCAACTTCTGTAATAACCTTACCTTCAAATGGGTGTTCATCATCTTGAACGGCAAGAAGATGTTTCTTGGACACTTGATTGATCATCTTCCAAGAGCGAATCCAATTGCTTTCCCTTTTCTCTTTAGTCTTTTCCGCTAATTCCTTACAAAATTGTGTTTCATTCGCATGAATCATTTCATTCGTTATACGCCCTGGATCTCGCCATGCGACAGCTTCGTCAACCGTAATATGTAAAGCTGCATCTTGCTTGCTAATAAATTGTGAAAGTGCTTTTGAAACAGGCATTGCGCCGAGACGAATGACTACATCAGGTTTCCAATTGGATGAGATGCTTTCATTTCGTAAAAACGTATCATAACAATCGATAATAAATGTTTTATCATGGTATCCGCATCGAAGTTGTGATAATGAATCTGCAAGAATTGGATATTGTAATGTTCGGGCCAATTCCGTAACAGCCTGTGCCAGCAAGGGATCATTTTGATCTCCACAAACGATTATTCCTTTATCCAAATAACTTAAGCGATTTGCTAAAGTCTCAACATAATGCTTAGATGGAACACGAATACTTGTTTCATCCATTTCCAGACTAGACACTTTCCCTTTATTCCATATATCTGGTAATGAAAAATCCGGTAATAGCGGCTCACGAATTGGAAAATTTAAATGAACAGGTCCGTTTGGTACGTCTTTACTAAGCATAATAGCTCGCTTTGCTGAAGAACGGATATAACGATACATCTTATCTGATGACTCAGGAAGTGCAAGTTCAAATGATTTTTTTACAAATGAACCATAAAGCTCAATCTGATTCATTGCTTGTGGTGCTTCTACGTCGCGCAGCTCGTGAGGACGATCCGCGGTTAATACTAAAAGTGGTACACGAGAATGAAATGCTTCGCATACAGCAGGAAAATAATTTGCTGCTGCCGTACCTGAAGTACAAAGCAAGACAACAGGCTGTTTTTTTGCTTTTGCCATACCAAGTGCAAAAAAAGCAGCTGAACGCTCATCTACATGTAAATATGTAGTAATGTCTGCATGCTCAGCCATTAACAAGGCTAACGGTGTTGAACGGGAACCAGGGCTAATGACAACATCGCGTACATGTAAGTACGCGAGTTCATCAACAAACGATCCCAAATAATAGGTCAATGCTTCTGTATGACTCATTCTGTGTTTCCTCCTAAGGCCGTAAGCATAGGCTTAAACTTCATTTTTGTTTCTTCATATTCGAGTTCAGCCTTCGAATCTGCTACAATGCCACATCCTGCAAACAAAGTAATATAATTTCCTTTAATTAAACCCGAACGTATGCCTACTGCAAATTCTCCGTTTCCTTCGCTGTCTAACCAGCCAATTGGGCCGCCATATAAACCACGATCAATCTGTTCCTGCTGACGAATCATTCTCATCGCCTCATTACGAGGCGTTCCACCTAGCGCAGGAGTTGGATGCAACTTTTCAACCATAGTCAATAAACTGCTTGTACCACTTGCTTCAACGGGTGTATACAAATGAATCAAATGTTTTGTTTTCATAATACCCGGTGTTTGCGGAATGACTATGTTTTCACATACTTCTTCCATCATCTTTCGTATACTATCAACAACATATCCATGCTCAATTCGGTTTTTTTCATCATATAATAATTCTTTTGCATTTCGTTCATCTTCTTCTGCCGTTTTTCCCCGACCAATTGAGCCAGCAAGACACATTGAAGTATACTTTGTTCTCTCCTTTTTAACTAATCGCTCAGGAGTTGCTCCTAAAAAACATGATCCATTATAATCAACCGCAAATACATAGCAACCAGGTTGACCGATTCGAAGTGCCTCCAGCACATTAGCTGAATCTACTTCACGATCCGTTTCCAATTTCATTTCGCGCGCTAAAACAACCTTAGGAACATTCTTTTCTTCCATTTCCGTCTGAACTGCGGTTACTGTTTGAACCCAGTCCTCAAGCTTTCCCTCGTGCTTACGTATATAAGAAACGGTATGATCAGATAATGGCTCCTTACTTAGCTGAAGTAAATGATGGACTGCTTCTTTCATTTCTTCATTCAAATCTTGTGCGTGATCATCTTTACGTGCAATTTTATTTATAGTTAACCACGCTTCACCATCCTTTAATGTAATCATAAAGGACGGTAGCCATAATGTGGAATCGGAATATGAGTTCCACGTTTCTGTTTTTTCCTGTAACGGATCAAACGTGAACCCACCGAACAACAGCGGTCCCGTTCCGAATGCATATGGAGAGTGGTCTATACTTACTTTCTCCCACAAGTTTTGAATTTCATGAAAACGCTTTTTTGAAGATGCAGTAAATGTTAAAACAGATCCTATTCCTGCCATGGTAATACGCTGGGTAGGATCGGACCAATAAAAGCGCTCCTTATATCCTAATTTTCGTCCGGCTGCATAAAAAAGGAGTGGATCAATCCATTCCACTTGTTTAACCGTACTTATAATCATTTCTTCTCGTGTATCTACAGCAGTGAGGAGCGATTGCTGCATTCTGTGTTGTTTCATATCGATCATATGTGTCTCCTCCTTACGAAAAAACTCTACTTAAGTTTAATTTACACCCCTAATAAAAGCCGTGTCAATCATTAGCATTTTAGTAAGAAACCATGTCGTTTCCTATAAATTAAACATTGACACTACTCATGGCTTTTCCTACACTTAATTGTGTACTTATTATGAACTGGGGGATTCAAACATATGAAAGCAGAAGCGAATTCTTCGTTAACGCATACTACAACAAAGCAAAGTCGTTTTAAAGTATGGTGGAACTTACTTCGTCCTCATACCCTTACTGCATCCTTTGTTCCCGTTTTAATCGGAACTGTATATGCTTTGCAAATGATGGGATCAATGAAAATCAATCTTCCTTTATTTATCATTATGCTACTAGCATGTATGCTCATTCAAACGGCCACGAACCTTTTTAATGAATATTTTGATTTCAAAAGAGGACTGGACAATGAAAAATCCGTCGGCATTGGCGGTGCGATTGTCCGCGAAGGATTTAAACCGACTACCGTCCTATATTTAGCGTATGGATGCATTGCATCTGCTTTGTTATTAGGAATTATTATTTGTATACAAAGTAGCTGGTGGCTTGCATTGGTTGGCATAGTCAGTATTATAGTTGGATATTTGTATACAGGGGGTCCCATTCCGATTGCCTACACACCTTTTGGTGAACTTACTTCGGGATTATTTATGGGGATTGTTATTATCGGAATTTCATTCTTTATTCAAACAGGGGAAGTTACAAGCAACTTAATTTTAATTGCCATACCAGCTTCTCTTTTAATTGGATCGATTCTATTAGCGAATAATATTCGCGATCTTGACGGAGATAAAGAAAATGGTCGGAAAACATTAGCTATTCTTGTGGGAAGAAAAAATGCAATTTTTGTTTTAGGAACAATATTCTTCATATCCTATGCGTGGGCGTTATTTCTACTATTTAGTGGAATTGTATCTCCTTGGATCTTAGTCGTATTCCTAAGCCTTCCGCAAGCCATTTCTGCAGTAAGAGGATTTATCGGAAAAAGCTTGCCTGCCGAGATGATGCCAGCAATGATTGCCACTTCAAAAATGAACACAATCTTTGGGTTTTTATTTGCTATAGGTCTGTTACTTGGATTTTTCCTATACTAAACGACTCAATGGAAAAGGCAGCTAGAGATAGCTGCCTTTTTTTCGTTTCAACACCTTTCCTTATAATTTTGATACGGTTGCAAATACTAGTACCAATATAAAAAAAAGGAAGGTGCCTTAATGCTAACTCCAAGACAAATTGAACATTTTAAACGAGTATTAACCCATGAAAAGGAAGAACTAGAAAGAAGTATTTCTAATCGTGAAACTGAAGATCGACAAACGCATAGTGAATCCATAGGAGAACTCTCCCTTTACGATAACCATCCTGGAGATATTGCCACTGAATTGTACGAGCGGGAAAAAGACTTTGGTTTACTGGAATTTCACCATAAACAACTAGAGGATGTTAAGTATGCGTTAGCACGAATAGAAGCTGGCAATTATGGCATTTGTGAAGTATCCGGTGAAATCATACCACTTGAGCGACTAGAAGCCATGCCAACTGCAGTAACAACTAAGGAACACGCCAACGATCGCTTATTAAAAGATAGCAGACCAGTAGAAGAAGAAATCATTACACCTGTAGTAACGAAGAAACAACGAGACTCCTTTATCGGTTATGATGAAGAAGATGCATGGCAAGATGTAGCAAGTTATGGAAGTTCTGATACTCCTTCAGATTTAAGTGGGCAAGACTATAAAGAATTTAATACGATGTATACAGATAGTGATGAGCCTAGAGGTGTTGTTGAGGATTTTGAAAATTTTATCGGAACAGATATATATGGGAAGAATCCAAAAGCATATCTGGGAGATGATCATGAAGCATATGAACAAATGTTAGACAATGATGAGGTTTCTCCAACAAACAACAAGATAAAACATAAGTAGTTTCGTTATAAAAAAAGTAGAGCTAACTACCAGCCCATTCCTATTTCGCTGGTAGTTAGTTGAATCAATATGATTCAATCCCTACAAAAAGAGCATTTCACCAAAGCGAAATGCTCATAACTTTTTATTTTTTTACAACGTTAGCAGCTTGAGGTCCACGGTTTCCTTCAACGACTTCAAAAGTAACTTCTTGACCTTCTTCTAAAGTTTTAAATCCTTCACCTTGAATAGCAGAGAAGTGCACAAATACATCATTACCGTCTTCTCCTTGAATAAATCCATAGCCCTTTTCACCATTAAACCATTTTACTTTACCCACTTGCATTGTATTACCTCCTAAAATTGAAAAAATAAAACTAATTGCGCTACATACGAAGGAAGAAAATAAAGAAATTGTTCAAGTCTAGCATGCTAAGAACATGAGAAATTTGACCTACTTCCGTACCAGTATATGCAGTTCAATAGTACTTTTAATGTATCATAATTAAATAAATTCCGTCAAACAAATAATGTGTGTAATGGAAATATTAACAAAAAATTCATTTTTTCTCGGTTGTTCTTTCGTTACAATAGAATTGGTACATTTATTTTTGAATAGAGAGGAGATAATCCATGAGATCCCATGAGATTGACTATAAGTTGTATGGCGATGATATGCAGTTTGTTCAAATTGAACTGGACCCTCAAGAAAGTGTAGTTGCCGAAGCTGGCGCACTTATGATGATGGAAGACGGCATTACAATGGAAACTATTTTCGGAGATGGCTCCGAACAAAAGGGGCTTTTTGGTAAGATACTTGGTGCTGGAAAACGAATGGCAACCGGAGAAAGCCTGTTCATGACAGTATTTACAAATACCGATAATGCAAAGCGTTCTGTCTCCTTTGCAGCATCTTATCCAGGGAAAATTATCCCTATTGACTTAAGTCAATACAATGAGAAATTAATTTGCCAAAAAGATGCCTTTCTTTGTGCAGCAAAAGGAGTTTCTATTGGCGTTGAGTTTACTAAGAAACTTGGTACTGGATTCTTCGGGGGCGAAGGATTTATTATGCAAAAACTTGAAGGTGACGGCTTAGCATTTATTCATGCAGGCGGCACAATTTTTCAAAAAGAGCTGCAACGCGGGGAGCGACTTCGCGTTGATACAGGTTGCTTAGTAGCATTAACGAAAGACGTACACTACGATATCCAACTTGCAGGAAATGTGAAAACAGCATTGTTTGGTGGTGAAGGGTTATTTTTTGCTACACTAGAAGGACCTGGTACCGTTTGGGTTCAATCCCTCACATTGAGTCGTCTTGCACAGCGTATTAATGGATCGGCTGGAGTAAAAACCGATGAAGGTAGCGTTCTTGGCGGATTGGGACGTTTGATTGACTAACGAATGGATTATATTGAGCCTTCATATAATGTAGTGTTGCTTTCATGTAAGCAACACTACACTCATATGGGAGGTTCTTCCTTGCTCACATTTTCTACCATCGACAAAGACCTAAGCTTTTTACTTGCGAATTGCTGCGCATTAACCTATGAGCAGAATAGACAAGATGGTCACTTTTCTATTCCGGATGGATTTCAATATGTTTTAGGCTTCAAGGCAAAGGCAATTGAGGCGTTGGAATGGTTTGGCTTTATTCTAGAATCAGATGATTATATTATTGTTGCCTTTCGCGGTACACAATCTGATCCAGATTGGATTGCAGATTCTTTAGTCAATCAACGGGAATATCCATATACCCCAAACAGCGGCAATGTTCACAGTGGCTTTCTTTCTATATATGAAACGTGTCGTGACACCATTATGGATACACTAGCTACTCTTTCCTCAGATAAATCTCTTCTGATAACTGGTCATAGTTTAGGGGGAGCACTTGCTGTCCTCCACATGTTAGATGCCAGAGTCAATACTTCGTTTAGCAAATATATTCTCTATAACTTCGGTGCTCCAAAAGTAGGAGATCTTGCATTTCGAAACTATTATAACCTACAGGTTGCAAACAGCATTCGATTTGTCAATTTATTTGATATTGTTCCTCTTTTGCCCCCAAGAAATGTGAAGATTGAAAAAATCAATCGTATATGGGAGTATTACCATATAAATCATGCCGTAACCTTTACTTCTAACTTAGGATCCATTACTAAAAATCATGATATTTCATCCTACATGAATGCTATACAAACATGGGCATAAAAAAAACAGGTGCTTATAGGCACCTGTTCCCTCAAAAAATCGGTTTGATATTCCATATTTCATCTGCATATTGCTTAATGGTACGATCACTCGTGAAATATCCTGACTTTGCAACATTCGTTATGCTCATCTCTAACCATTTCTTGCGATCTTGATAGGCTTTTCCCACTTTTTCCTGCACATCTATATACGGAGCAAAATCTCGTAATACAAAATATTCATCATTTTGTGTGATGAGAGAATCATAAATGGTTCCAAATTCATCATCCCCATCAGAGAAAAATCCATTTACAAACTGATTCACAACTTTTGTAATTCGTAGATCATGATGATAATAATCACTTGATCGATATCCACCATTGCTGTAATAATGTAGCACTTCTTCAGCTGTAAGCCCGAAAATAAATATGTTTTCATCCCCGACTTCATCGCGTATCTCGACGTTAGCACCGTCAAGAGTTCCAACAGTAATCGCCCCGTTCATCATAAACTTCATATTTCCTGTTCCAGAAGCTTCCTTACTAGCTGTTGAAATTTGCTCACTTACGTCAGATGCTGGGAAAATTTCTTCTGCAAGAGATACACGGTAATTTTCTAAAAAGATAACTTTCAAAACACTATTTGTTTGCGGATCATGGTTGACCTTAACAGCGATATCATTTATCAATTTAATAATTTTCTTTGCATAATAATAACCTGGAGAAGCCTTAGCTCCAAATATAAAGGTACGTGGTTGCATTGTAAACGTTGAATCCTCTTTTAACCGATTGTATAAATACATGATATGAAGTACATTCAAAAGCTGGCGTTTATACGCATGGAGTCGTTTTACTTGTACATCAAAAATAGACTGTGTATCAATGACAATGCCTGTCTTTTGTAATATACGCTGTGCTAACTTTTCTTTACGAAGCTTCTTTACAGCCTCGAATTCCTGTAAAAATGAAGCATCCTTTTTATATGCTAATAAAGATTTGAGCTTTGTTGGATCTGCTATCCAATCAGAACCAATACTATCTACTAATAGCTTTGTAAGTTCCGGGTTGGCTTTTAATAACCATCTTCTATGCGTAATTCCATTCGTTTTATTATTAAACTTATTTGGATAAAACTCATGAAACAATCGCATCTCCCGCTTCTTCAAAATCTCTGTGTGAATGTGTGCCACACCATTTACACTATGACTACCCACAACAGCAAGATGTGCCATTTTCACAAGACCATCAGCGATAATAGCCATATTCTCAATTCGTTTCCAATCATAAGGATACCGATTCCATAAATCACGACAAAATCTTTCATTAATTTCATTCACAATCATGAAAATACGTGGCAGAAGTGGCTGAAAAATATGAATCGGCCACTTTTCAAGTGCTTCTGAGAGAGTAGTATGATTGGTATATGAAATAGTATTCATCGTAATGTACCATGCTTCATCCCAATCCATGCGTTCCTCGTCTAGCAACACTCGCATTAATTCAGGAATAGCAAGCACGGGATGTGTATCGTTAATATGAATGGCTACCTTTTCATGTAGATTCTTTAATGTACCATTGCGATCCTTATGCAGACGTATAATATTTCGTAAACTAGAAGAAACAAGAAAATATTGCTGCTTCAAACGAAGTATTTTTCCTTCGTCATGCGTATCATCTGGATACAAAAATTCAGATACAGATTCCGTTTCTCGCTTATAAACGAGTACATTTTTATTATTCGGCGGGAATGGCGTAGGCTCCGCACTCCACAGACGAAGTGTATTCACGGTATCCGTATGATACCCAACAATAGGTACATCATACGGAATCGCCATAATTGTCTCCGGATTGTTATGATAAAATTCTAGTCTTCCATTCACGTTCGAGGACTCTACTTGTCCCCAAAAGTTAACTTCCACTGCCTGATCTTGTCTCCGCAGTTCCCATACATTCCCATTTCGTAACCATTGTTCTGGCAGCTCAACTTGGTATCCATCCACTATTTTTTGATCAAATAAACCGTGTTTATACCGAATACCAAAACCATGTCCTGGAAGGTTAAGTGATGCAAGTGAATCCAAGAAACAAGCTGCAAGGCGCCCTAAACCGCCGTTTCCTAATCCTGCATCTGATTCGTTCTCTTCCAATTCATCTAAACTAATTCCTAGATCTGCTAACCCTTCTCTGCTTATCTCTAAAATATCTAAATTCAATAAATTGCTACCAAGTAATCTTCCAAGTAGAAATTCAATGGATAAATAATAGGTTTGTTTATTGTTATCTGTTCGGATTTTTTCATTCGTATCAATCCATCGTGAACTAATATATTCTCGCACCATATGACCTAGTGTGTTGTACTGATCACGAGTCGTAGAGTCTTTAAAGCTTTTCCCATACGTCGTTTCCAACTTTTCTAAAAATGCAGCTTTGAAGCCCTCTTTACTTGAGAACATCCTATTCACTCCTGTCAACTAGTTCTTCATATAGGGATAGATACTTTTGTGCTGATGCTTTCCAGCTATAATCTTGACTCATCGCCCCTGTTACAAGCTTGGTCCATTTGTCCGGTTGATGATAATAATACAATGCACGTCGAACCGTATATAACATATCGTGAGCATTAAAATTCTTGAAACTAAATCCATTTCCTGTTTCTTCTATTTCATCAAAGGACTGGACAGTATCATTTAATCCACCTGTTTCTCTTACAACTGGAATAGATCCGTAACGCAGTGCAATAAGTTGTCCAAGCCCACATGGTTCAAATAAGGAAGGCATAAGAAAAATATCTGACCCTGCATAAACATGATGAGCAAGTGATTCATTGAATCCAATATACACCTTAACTTTTTCTGGATATAAATAGGCCATATAGTTAAAGAAATCCTCATATTCACGGTCACCGGATCCAAGTACTATAAATTGAACATCCTCTTGCATCATTTCATGAAATACATGACGGACTAAATCAATTCCTTTTTGCTTCGTAAGACGTGTCACCATAGCAATGACTGGTGTATGTACCTTTTCAGGTAGCCCAAATTGACGTTGCAATGCCGTTTTATTCAGTTGCTTAGATTCTAAAGAATCCGCATCATAATGTGATGTAATGGATGCATCTGTTTCAGGATTGTAGAATGAATCATCTATCCCATTCACAATACCCTTAAGCTTGTAGTTATTCGCCCGAAGCAAACCATCAAGCTTTTCTCCAAAGAAGGGATATTGAATTTCTTCTTTATATGTTGGACTTACAGCCGTAATTACATCAGATGCCACAATGCCAGCTTTCATAAAATTAATATTCCCATAAAATTCTAAATAATCATTTGAATAATATCTGTCATCTAAACCAAGTAATTCTCCCATTACACTACGAGGAAATATTCCTTGGAATTGCAAATTATGAATTGTAAAAACTGTTTTAATGTTTTCGTACATGGGTAAATGTTTATATTGCTCGCGAAGTAAGAAAGGGATCATTGCTGTATGCCAGTCATGACAGTGCAATACATCTGGAACAAAATCCAGATGCGGAATGCAATTTAGCACCGCTCTGGAAAAATAAGAAAATCGTTCTGCATCATCGTAATGACCGTATAAGGAATCACGTTTAAAGTAGTATTCATTATCAAGTAAATAGTAAGTAATACCATCATACTTTGTTTCTAAAATAGCACAATATTGCTTTCTCCAACCAATTTGGACATATATGACTTTTTTTAAAACACTATTTTGTCTAATATGCCAAGGAATAAGACTGTAATTAGGTAGTATGACTCGGACATCATTGTCTAGTTTTTTTAATTCCTTAGGAAGTGCGCCCGCTACATCTGCTAATCCCCCAGATTTTATAAAGGGGACACACTCGGATACTGCGAATAAAATCTTCACGAATTCATCAGCGCTCCTTGTTCTAATCCTTTTTGTACAACATATGGATACTCGACTTGGTTTTCTTTTGTTATAACCGTTCCATCTGCAATCTTTACATCTTTGTCTAAAATAACTCCATCTAAAATGCAATTTTCTCCAATTACAGTCTTTTGCATAATAATGCTATTTCGAACAACAGATCCTTTTCCAATTTTCACCGAACGGAACAACACGCTGTTTTCTACTTTCCCACCTATAATGCTACCATTAGCAATCATACTATTGCTTACTTTTGCATCCTTGCCATATCTTGTAGGAGGTTCATCTTTTACTTTTGTATAAATAGGGGCTTCATTATGAAACAGTTGTTTCCAGACAGTTGGATTTAATAAAGCCAAACTATTTTCATAATAGCTTTCGATTGAGTCAATGATTGCAACATATTCTTGTGCTTCATATGGATGAATGCGAAGAGAAGTAGGATTATTTCGTACGATATCCATAATGCTCATATTTTCTACGTCTTTATACTCTTGAATTAAATAAAGTAACAATTCCTTCTTTATAATATAAGTTTGTAAAGAGCGATCCTGGTACTGTACTACTGTAATATCTGATTGCATTTCAATGTGACGTAATAATATTGGTTTAAAATTAATGGAGGTTACAATATGTGCTGCTGAAATGACCACATATTCTTGCTTACTTCTTAATAAATAATCGATGTTGCGAAAAAGGTGGAAAAACGATCCAAATTCAACTCTTCCACATCTACTATTTGGGGTAAATACAAATAAACCATCTCGTTTACGGTCTAAGTCCCATTGTTTTCCTGAGCCAAGATGGTCCATAATCGAGCGATTCTCATGTCCAGTAAAAATGGCTACACTGTGTATTCCGGAATTCACCATATTCGATAACATGAAATCGATTAACCGATAACGTCCTCCGAAAGGGAGCGCCGCTAATGAGCGATGTTTCGTTAGTTTACTTAAAGAATCAAATTCATTGGTTGCATTTATTATTCCTAGCATAAATCCTCCTCCTCATTCCTTCTCAAATGTTATTCAGCTTCAGCTACTAGTATTACATCCTCTACATTTTTTAACGGACGAATAATGGCATTATCTTCAATCACCATACCTGGTGCTACAATAGCGCGATCAATCGTTACATTTTTTCCTATTACCGCATCCGGCATAATAACGGAATCCGTAATAACAGATCCTTCTCCGACTAACACGCCTTGAAATAAAACAGAATGCTTAACTTCCCCTTCGACTACACAGCCTTCATTTAAAAGGGATTCTTCAATAGTTGCTGATGGAGCAATATATTGCGGAGGTTGATTTGGATTTACAGAATAAATGCGCCAATTACGATCATACATATTCAATGTAGATTCCTCACTAAGCAAATCCATATTAGCTTCCCATAAGCTTTTAACTGTACCTACATCCTTCCAATACCCTTCGAACGGATACGCTACAACCTTCTTGTTTTCTTCTAATAACAATGGAATAACATCCTTACCAAAATCATTGGTAGATTCAGGATTTCGTGCATCCATTTCTAAAAATTCTTTCAATACAGACCATTTGAAAATATAAATTCCCATGGAAGCCAAATTACTTTTTGGCACCTGAGGCTTTTCATCAAATTCTATAATGTCCATATTTTCGTTCGTATTCATTATACCGAAACGACTTGCTTCATCCCAAGGTACCGTGATAACAGAAATCGAAACATCTGCATCTTTTTCCATATGATAATCAAGCATTTTATCATAGTCCATTTTGTATATATGATCGCCTGACAAGATGAGGACATATTCAGGATCGTATTGCTTCAAATAATTTAAATTTTGGAAAATCGCACTCGCAGTTCCTTTATACCATTTCACGCCTGAGGATTCTGAATAAGGAGGTAGTACAGTAACCCCTCCATCGTTTCTATCTAAATCCCAAGCACTTCCGATTCCAATGTAGGAGTGCAAAACGAGCGGCTGATATTGTGTTAGAACCCCAACTGTTTCGATACCAGAATTGGCGCAATTGCTTAATGTGAAATCAATAATACGATACTTTCCACCGAATGGGACAGCTGGCTTTGCTAAATTCTTTGTTAAAGAACTTAACCGACTACCTTTTCCCCCTGCTAGTAACATTGCTACGCATTTCTTTTTCATTGCCATCGCTCTTCCCCTTCCTTGTTTTCACTGGTCGCAAAATAGAAATGCCAAAAGGCGGTATTGTCATTTCAACATAAGCTGGTTGACTGTGAAATTCCTTATTGACTGGTTTTAATCTTTTTTTATTTATTTGGCCAGAGCCGCCGTATTGAATATCATCACTATTTAAAATTTCATTGTATGAAACATGTAATGGCACGCCAACTTTGTAATTTTCATAAACATATTCTGTAAAATTACAAATGATTACTAATAATTCGTTTTCTTTTGAACCATAACGAATAAACGAAAAGATACTTTGATCACGATTATCTGCATCAATCCATCTGAATCCATCTTGCTTATGGTCCAATTCATATAAAGGCTTAGAGCGTTTATAAATACTCATTAACTCTTTAAAATACACTTGCATCAGTCGATGTAATTCAAACTCCTGCAGATTCCAATCTAAATCATCAAGATCCTTCCATTCATCAAACTGCCCAAATTCCCCGCCCATAAATAGAAGCTTCTTGCCAGGATGCGCAATGAAATATCCATATAAAAGTCGCAGTTGTGCAAACTTTCTCCAGTAATCCCCTGGCATCTTATTTAGGAGGGACTTTTTCCCGTGTACAACTTCATCATGAGATAAAGGCAAAATAAAATTTTCTGAATATGCATATAGCTGTGAAAATGTAACTTTATCATGAAGATGCTTGCGATATTGAGGCTCACATTCCATATATTTTAAGATGTCATTCATCCATCCCATATTCCATTTATAATTAAAGCCAAGTCCCCCGTCGTAGGTAGGAGCTGTAACAAGCGGCCAATCCGTTGAATCCTCCGCTATCATTAATGCATGGGGGTGCGCTGCATAAACTGCTTCATTTAGCTTTTGTAAGAATAACACGGCATTTTCATTTCGACTGAACTGCCCATTAGCGTTCCAATATAGCATATTTGCTACAGCATCAACGCGAAATCCGTCTATATGATAGTTTTCAAACCAAAATAAAGCATTTGAAATGAGAAAACATTGCACTTCGGGCTTTCCTAAATCGAAGTTTGCAGTTCCCCAAACCGGATTTTCCTGAACATCGAAATCGTAATATTCATATGTGGGTTCTCCGTCAAACATATATAGACCATGTGCATCTTTACAATAATGTCCAGGTACCCAATCTAATAAAACGCCCAATCCGTTTTGATGACATTGATCAATAAAGTACATCAAATCCTCTGGTGTACCGTATCTACTTGTAGGAGAATAATATCCTGTACCTTGGTATCCCCAAGAACGATCGTAAGGATGTTCCACTAATGGCATAATTTCAATATGTGTGAAATGATGCTCCAATACATACGGAATTAATAGATCTACCATTTCTCTATAAGAGTAGAGTGAATCATCATCTTTTTTCTTCCAAGTTCCAAAATGTAGTTCGTATACTGCAAATGGCTCTTCATAAATTGACTTTCGTTTTTTATTACGGAACCACTTGTCATCATTCCACTCAAACTTCCCGATATCATAAACTATGGAGGCAGTATGGGGGCGAAGTTCTGAATAAAACGCATAAGGATCTGATTTTAGAATTGTTTTACCGTATGACGTTTGTATCTCATACTTATATAACTCGTTTTCCCTTAATTGAGGAATAAACAATGACCATATTCCTTCCTCGGTGACTTTAATCATGTGATGTTCTTTTCCAACCCAATTGTTAAAATTTCCTACTACACTAACAGTAGTTGCATGGGGCGCCCAAACAGAAAACACGGTTCCTTCTATTCCATTTTCTGAAGAGAGATGTGCACCAAGCATATTATAACTCTTGTAAAGACTTCCCTCGTGGAACAGATGTATGTCATAATCTGTAGGATGAGTCAAGACCACAGCTTTCACCTCTCAAGTACATAAGATTTCAAATACTATAATTATTATTCTACAAAAGGCTTTCATATTCCTTTTACTAGAGGGGAAAACACGTACTATATTTCATAAAAAAATGCAGATGTTCAAAATATAGACAATAAACTTATATTATGTCTCTATGTGTCTTACAGTGAGAGTTATAACCTCTTTAAAACGAGATGTATTTATTCTGCATATTTATTGAAAGCGTTTCATAATACAGAATCCCGTCCTTTTACGGAAAGAACTATATTATAAAAGTATCTAATTCTAACTAACCAATGTCGATTGATGCTAGATAAAATCATCAGTTATATACATTAATAGTAAATCAGATGTGTAAAGGGAATGTAAGAAAAGGGAAAATTAATTGTAAATACAAAAAATTGTAACAAAAAAGCTTCTCAAAATGAAAAATTTTGAGAAGCTTTTAATAAAACTATACTTTCCCATTTAGTATTATAATACAGGACTCATTGTTTCTTTTAACACTTTTACGGAATGATCAAATTTTTCACGTTCATCTGCATTCATTTCAATTTCAACTACTTCACGTACACCACTACGATTTATAATAGCTGGAACACCAACATATATATCACTTTGTCCATATTCTCCATTTAAATGGGCAGATACTGTTAAGATACAATTTTCATTATTTAAAATCGCCTTTGTAACTCTCATGAGAGCCATGCCGATTCCATAGAATGTTGCACCTTTACGATTAATAATATCGTAAGCAGCATCACGAACATTTACAAATATAGCATCTAAATCTTCTTGACTATACTGTTCATTTTTTAATACTTTTTCTAATTTTTGAACACCAATAGAAGCATGGCTCCATACTGGAAGTTCTGTATCTCCATGTTCACCAACAATATAAGCATGCACGTTACGAGCATCAACGTCAAAATAATCACTTAACATATAGCGGAAACGTGCTGTATCAAGAGTAGTACCAGAACCAATTACGCGTTCTTTAGGTAGGCCAGATTCTTTCCATGTAACATATGTTAAGATATCAACTGGATTTGTAGCAATTAAAAAGATTCCATCAAAACCATTATCCATAATTCCACGAACGATTTGCTTAAAGATTTTTGTATTCTTTTCAACTAAATCTAAACGTGTTTCACCTGGTTTTTGTGGAAGTCCAGCAGTAATAACAACTAAATCTGCATCTTTGCAGTCTGCATAGCTTCCTTTCCAGATCTTTGTTGGAGATGGAGCGAAAGCAATACCATGATTTAAATCCATTGCTTCGCCTTCTGCTTTTGCTTCATTTACATCAACGAGTACAAGTTCTTCTGCTACTCCTTGATTAAGCATTGAATAAGCGTAACTACAACCAACGGCACCAGTTCCGACTAAAACAACACGATTAATTTTTTGTTTCATGTTAAACTCTCCTTTTTTCTCTATGTTTTCTTTATAAATCCATTCATTCTATATTCTGTGTAATTTCTTCTGAACAATTACATTTTAGCATAAATGTTTTTTATTCTATTCTTTTTTTGTGATGTTTTTGTGAATTGATTCACATAAATACTGTGAAGATAGTCAGTGTTTTTTCTGAAGAAAGAAATAAGGTAAGGGCATTACTCCGCTTAAATAGCGGCATAAAGTGGAGATAGATGAAATCTAAAGAAAACATGTAAAAAGAGCCAGCATATGCTGACTCTTAATATGACCCGTACGGGAATCGAACCCGTGATACCGCCGTGAAAGGGCGGTGTCTTAACCGCTTGACCAACGGGCCGTGGCAGAGAAGAAGGGATTCGAACCCTCGCACCGGTTACCCGATCTACTCCCTTAGCAGGGGAGCCCCTTGAGCCACTTGGGTACTTCTCTATATGGCTCCGCAAGTAGGATTCGAACCTACGACCTATCGGTTAACAGCCGATTGCTCTACCGCTGAGCTATTGCGGAATAATTTTTAAATAAATATGGTGGGCCTAAATGGACTCGAACCATCGACCTCACGCTTATCAGGCGTGCGCTCTAACCAGCTGAGCTATAGGCCCTTTAAATAAAAAGCGGGTGATGGGAATCGAACCCACGCTATCAGCTTGGAAGGCTGGAGTTCTACCATTAAACTACACCCGCATAAATGTGAGCCATGAAGGACTTGAACCTTCGACCCTCTGATTAAAAGTCAGATGCTCTACCACTGAGCTAATGGCTCAAAATAAGAAATGCCGACTAGAGGACTTGAACCCCCAACCTACTGATTACGATTCAGTTGCTCTACCAATTGAGCTAAGTCGGCAACACTCTAAAACTACTAAAGTGGCTCGGGACGGAATCGAACCGCCGACACGAGGATTTTCAGTCCTCTGCTCTACCGACTGAGCTACCGAGCCAAATGGCGGTCCGGACGGGACTCGAAC